>NZ_PIPN01000001.1 GCF_003986955.1 Aliidiomarina sedimenti
GCGTCATTACAACGAGGAAAGACCTCACAGTTCACTGAATTATTTACCGCCAGCTGAGTACGCAAAACAGGTGGCATAAAAACTGAAATCTCATTGAAAATGTGGTGTTATTTCAGGGGAAAGGTCATATGGGGTTGCGTCATATCCAGATGTCTACGATGATTTATTTATTAAATTTTTAGTGTCAGTTATTTCGGCACCTTTTGCTTTTTTATATTTAATTATAAATTTTTTTAATTATTTTGTAGCTCCGAAGCATTGCACGCTGGACATTGAAAACGGGGTGTTATCTTTTGACCGGAAACAGATGAAATTGACTCCTTCTCAAATCGTAAAAGTGACTTATATTTTCAGGCGATTTTCATTAGCTATTGTAGAGGGTAATAATAAGCTGATAAGAACGGGGGCAGTTTACACCGCTGATTTGAGTGTAGATGATATTGGTAGCTATTGTTGTGAATCTGATAGATTCCTTTTTTCAGAATATCATTAATGAATTGATCGTAAAGTTACTAGATTAATAAGGTTAATTGAAAACATGGGATGCTTTCAGGAAGAGTAGGGTTAGTGGCCCTGCGTTGCGGGGTCTCAAATGATAAGCAGTTATCTTAAAATGCCCAATTCAATGGAGTTTGTTATCCCTGTTGTAGCGGACGACCCTCGGTCTTAGGCAGCTTACGCATCAGCATCAGGAAAAATAACGCATAGACATTCACCAATGGTATGACGCACAAGATGATAACGCTGATGCTTAAGCGGTTTTTTATTTTAGCGGTAAGGACCGCCAGAGGTGAAATTATAACCAGGCACGTCATCAGCAATACCAGAAGAGGTGAAAGATCACCGGTTCTCATTAGCTCTATAATCATCATTACCTTGTTACTCCGGCTCAATGTGGAGATGTGATTGCATCTTCCGGTTGTACATGGTCGCCTTTCAGTTACCCGCCCAGGCTAACTGCAATAATCCCATAGAGGATAAGGCCGATCAGTAATAAATAGACGACACTAAGCAATAGGTTTGCAGTGAACACGGTTAACCATAGTGGTTGGGTAAAGCCATGCTCGCGTCGTTGTTCTGCCTTTAATAACTTGAATGTTGAAGGCAGTGTCAGGATCATGCTCGCTATGGTCAGGGGAACACAAATCACCACGTAGATCAGTCCAACAAAAAGGGCGGTGTAGGTATTGTTCACAACCTCTGGGCTAAACTGACTGCCGACAAGATTAAAGCATAGAACTGCTGAGAGTGCTGTAATTACACCCCAAACCTGACGTTTTTTCATGGTTGCCTATGCCTTTATGGTCTTATAGATACTTATCCTACCTTCTTTTTATAAAATGTTCAGGTAGAAATTGACCAGGCTGGCAGCAATTGCAGGAGGTGTTGTGCCCTCCACTTTTCGGAAGAGGAGGGCACCAAGTTTATAGATTTATTAGGCCGCTTTAGATTCTTTCTTTTTCGCGGCATCGTCGCCGGCGTCAGCGCTGGCATCGGCTTTCGGGGTTTTCTTTTTAGCTGGCTTTTTCGCGCCAAGGGCGATTAGCAATTGCTCGCGTTCGCGGGCGAGGAAAAATGCCATGTCCTCTACTTGCTTTTCATCGGTGAGGGTTTCACTGCGCTCAAGCAGGGGGAATAGTTCTTCCACCATGTCCAGCATTTTGTCGTGTGCGTCGGCTTCCGACTTACTGTTAAATGTCATCTTTTGTTCTCCGTCTCGCACTACTACATATTGCGTAATAACAGCCATGGGCATTCCTCGTGGTGTGCTATGTATGGATTAAATTTGTTAGCACGGTGGTGCTCTTAATGTACTGTTTATTTATACAGTTATTTACATTGAGAGGCAACCCTAACTGGTACGCATATTTAAAATTCCCCTGTGGGTGCAACGATGTCAATCGTTGATAAAGCTCCTGTCAATTTCTTTCAAACTTGCTGCGGCGCCTTTACAGATAACATTGAACGAGCCGTCGGTGCCAAGAACGACGGCACCGACATCTTCGACGGATGCCTGACCCGCTGTGCGAACGGCGGCCATCACGTCGTCTTTGGTAACGCGTTCGCGGTGCATGGTTTTTTCTAAGTAGTTGCCCTGGTACACCAGCAGGCTGGGTTCGGCGGCAATGACTTTGCGTACCCAGCGAGCGCGTACACTCGACCAGGTGACTATAAATTGCAATGCTATTAACAAGGCCAGGGCGAGGGCACCCTGTGCCAGCGAGACATCTTTACTCAACAAAATGGTGGCCAGAGTAGAGCCGAGGGCGACGGTCACAACCCAGTCGAAGGCATTCATTTTGGATAAGGTGCGTTTGCCGGCGATTCGCAGAAACAGCACCAGCGCGCAATAGGCGAGTACACCCACCACGAGTGTACGGAGTAAACTTTCCCAGCCGTCAAAAAACATCGCACTCATCAGCGCAACTGACTATCTTTACTACCGCGGCGGTTAAACGACGATGAGGTTTTATTGTCTTTGTCGAGCGCGGTCTGGCATTCAATGCATAACCGCACACCGGGCAACGCCTCGCGCCGGGCCTGAGGAATAGGCTCATCGCATTCAGCACAAAAGTGCAGGCTCTCGCCCGCCGGTATCTGACTACGTGCCTGCTTTACACTGTCTTCCGTGCTTGCATCAATTTGATCCTGTACTGCCCCATCTCGGGACCATCCGCCAGCCATGTTAAACCTCCACTTACTTAAGGCGCGTTATGACTGTAAGTGTAGCTTAATTAGCTACCGAGAGGGGTAACCCCTGCCTATGGACGGAGCACTGCAGGAATATCAACTCGGGCATGGGGGAAAGTGGGGTATTCGTGGTCACTAAAATGTCATGTTACTGACATAAATGATGCGTAGCCTACTTGGCTTTATTAATAGCGATACGAGTAAACTATGCATTTACGCCCTTTATCTTTGATGTTGATTGCGCTGTGTACCACTTCAGTTGGTATTGTCGCGTGTTCGGGCTCTAACCAGCAGGCTGCGCATGACGACACAGTACTGACCAGTAAAACCCCGTATCAGCCGCGTCAGGATGTGTCAGCCTACACGCCTGTTCCAGCTGGGTACCAGATTGTAATGTTGCAGCATGTAGCACGTCATGGCTCGCGTGGATTGTCCAGCGCGGATGACGACGACTTGATGCTGCAGTTGTGGCAGCAGGCAGAGGCGGAAGATGCGTTGACCAGCTTAGGTGAGCAACTTAAGTCGGCCTTAGATGCGATGCTGAATGTACATAAGCGCTTAGGGTACGGTGAAATCAGCACCTTAGGCCGGCAGGAACATGCACAAATGGCGAGCCGCATCGTACAGCGACATGAGGACCTTTTCAGTGCTGAGGTTGATCCTGACCGTTCGATTCTGGTAACTCATTCAGGCCGCTCCCGCGCCGCGCAAAGTGGCGAAGCCTTTGTTGCGCAACTAGTCGCCGAGCAACCCCATTTGGCAGCACGTATTCAGCCTGCCTATGCGAGCCCTGAGACGGTATATTTTCACAAAGCAGAGGGCTCAGAGGGGTATGACGACTATCGTGACAACGACCCTCGACTGGTCGCGGCAATGGCGCAGATAGAAGCCGGCGACAAAACTCGCCGGGTCGCCGAAGAGGCCCTTAGCCGTTTATTCACTGATGACTTTGTCGCACGGTTGCAAGCCGGGCAATACAGTTTTAGCGCTCACGCGGATGATGAAGATCAGATTAATGACGAGCTGGATGCGTTATTTGCTCTGCATGGTTTGTACAGCATCGCCCCTAATTTGACGGCGGATGCTGATATCGATATGACCCCGTTTTTGCTGCCTGAGCATGCAAGTTGGCTTGCGTATGTTGACGATGCAGATTCGTTTTATGGGCGAGGTCCGGGCTTTGTGGGTGAGGATATTACATATCGTGCCGCGGATGCTTTGTTTATGGAAATGTTTGCACAAATAGACGAATTCCAACGGGCATCATCGTCAGCGCCTCTGGCAAGTCTGCGATTTACTCATGCCCAGGTAACTATGCCCATCGCGACCTGGTTGCAGCTGGCTGATACAGAGAACTCTGTGGAGCCGGACACGCTTTATACCTACGAAACAAACCCGTGGCGGGCAGCAGTCATCTCGCCGATGTCAGCCAATGTGCAATGGGAAATATACGCCACTGACATGGACTCCGAGTTACTGGTGCGGATGCTGCACAACGAGGCCGAAGTTCCTTTTCCTGCTGAGTGTTCGGCGCTTGAATCAGGTTCCTATTTTTACCCATACAGCGAAATAAAGCGTTGTTTGGGCGAAATTCATAATTTAGAGTTTAACTAACCATCAAGTCAGGGTGACTCCCACGGAGTCACCCTGTTTATTTCATAAATATGGCTAAAACGTCACAATATCGTCATTGAATTTAGCCCTGATTGTCATATTTCCTGCCTACCATGACCTCCCATCTGTAACTAAATCAACCAGATGGAAAATCCATGTTGTTACACACTAAAACAAGAAAAAATATTCTCGCGCTAACCATCGCTGCAATTATCGCAGCAGGCAACGGTGTTGCTTTTGCAGGGCAAAGCGCTGGCAACTTCACTCTGATCTCAGCGTCGGCCAAGGACATAAGCAGTCAGGCTATTCGCGGCGAAATTTCAAACCCAGGTGGTCAGTTCGTAGCGGGTGCAATTGTTCGTCTGCAAGGCACTAACCGTGAAGTAACCACTGACCGACAGGGGCGTTTCCGCTTTGATGGTCTTGAAGTTGGTCATTACCAGTTAGTGGTCGATTATCTGGGGTACGAAAACCAGCTTATCGATGCACAGGTCAGCGCGCAGGGTGGTCAGTTTCTTAGTGTGATACTTGATCAACAGGAGCCGGCGCAACAGGCAGAAGGGATTGAACGTATTCAGGTGATTGGAGGTCGGGGTGGCCAGGCGCGTGCACTGAATGCGCAACGCTCTGCTGACAATATCAAATCTGTGGTGTCATCTGACTATTTAGGCCGCTTCCCGGACAATAACGTCGCTGAGTCGATGCAACGCCTGCCAGGCGCTTCTATTCAGCGCGACCAGGGCGAGGGCCGTTACGTCAACGTGCGTGGTGCCCCGCTCGAGTTTGCTAACGTCTCCGTCAATGGCGTTGTATTGCCTTCCCCAGATGGCGGCACTCGTGCAATTGATTTAGATACTATTCCCGCGGACGTCATATCTGCACTGGAGCTAACCAAAGCAATCACCCCAGATATGGATGCTGATGCTATTGCCGGGAATATCAATATTGTTACTCAAGGTGCTCTGGACAGTCGCGGTCGGGTCTTGCGTGGTCACTTAGGGCTGGGTCAGAACGAAAAGGGCAGCGGCGATGCTTACCGGGGCGGGATTACCTTTGGTGATCGTATCGGCAACCAGGACAACCTGGGTGTGTTGTTCTCACTCAATCACAGTGAAACCAACCGGGTCACTGATAATATCGAACATAGCTGGGTGTTGCAGGATAATGGTGCCTACATACCGGAAACGACCGAGTTCAAGGACTATGAAGTGCAGCGAATTCGCAGCGGTGCAACCGGGCGTGTAGATTTCCGGCCGACTGATAATACGCATTTATACGTATCTCATACCTACTCACGTTTCGAAGACAGTGAATACCGTGACACGATCGAAATTTCATGGGATGAGTTTACTCCGGATTCGGATTCGCTGTCTGGGGTATCGGGACGTACAACTTTTGATAACGAACTGCGTAATCGTACCGTTGTAAACACCATTAATAGCACCGTGCTTGGCGGACGTCACCACTTTGACCGGGCAACTCTGGAGTTTTCTGCGGCCTATTCTACTGGCGAGCAGAGATACCCGGATCGGAACTATCTGGTTTACCGCGAAACATCACGACCTGCGATGGCCTATGATTTCAGCAACCCGGATTTACCGACTTTTGAAATTCTTGATGGTGAAAATAACGTAGTGCAGGACAACTTTGATTTTCCGTTGGAAGATTATGAGTTTCGTCGCTATGAGCGCCGCTTTGGTGATGCCGAGGAAACCGAGCAGGCCTATAACATCGATTTAAGCCTGCCAACCACATGGGGCAGTGCGTATGTGGTTAATAAGGTCGGTGCCAAGATACGTCTAAAAGATAAAATGAATGATGAATCCAGACGACGTAACGGCGAAGGTGCTGGCGCCCCTGATTACTCTGAACTGGTGATTGACTCTCGTTCACAGCCTTTTGGCGGCTACTACAACAACGGCTTTAAGATGGTCCGTGACTTTGTCGGTGAGTACGGGTCATTGTTTGAAACTGACGATTACCAGTTGCTTACAGCGGCTTCAGTAACCGCAAACTATGACGCAGAAGAAGACACCTACGCAGCCTATGCAATGAGCACCATGGAGTGGGAACAAACTACCCTGTTACTGGGTATGCGTGCCGAACGGACTGAAACCTCTGGCCAGGCGAATGAATTTGATGAGGATACGGAGCAGGCTGAAGCTGTTTTTGCCAGCAATTCTTACACCAAATTATTCCCCAGCGCACATCTGCGTCATGAACTGGATAGTGGCGTTATTCTGCGGGCAGCCTATAGCACCGGTCTGAGCCGGCCAAACTTTGCTGATCTGGTGCCATACTTTATTGTTGAAGACCGTGCGTCGGGCCAGGGAACGCTGGACATTGGTAATACCGATCTCGACCCAACCTATGCGCACAATTTTGACTTAATGGCTGAATATTACATCGAGCCGCTGGGTTTAATTTCCACCGGAGTGTTCTACAAAGACCTCACTGACCCAATTTTCAAAGCGCGTTCAACCGTAGCGGACGGTGAATTTGCAGGCTTTGATCTGGTCCGCCCGGAGAACGGCGAGTCCGGTAAACTATATGGTTTTGAAGTGAACTGGCAGCAGTCACTCAACTTCTTACCTGGTGCCTGGTCGGGGCTGGGCTTTATCGCTAACTACACCTACACCGATTCGGAAGCGGATTTACCATTTGGAATTGGTACGACTCAGCTCGCCGGCACCAGTAAGCATAGCTATAACGTTGGTTTGCAATACGATACTCAGCGCTTTAGTTCGCAACTGGCATACAACTACCGTTCTGAGTATGTTGATTCTTTTGACACTGCAGACCCGTCGTTGAACATATTCTGGGATGGTCGTGGCACGCTCGACTTTAGCGCCAACTTTGTAGTCACCGACAATTTCTCGGTGTTCGCTGAAGCAACAAACCTGACTGACAGCAAGGCCATCCGCTTTCAGGGCGAACGCAGCCGGGTCTATGAACACGAGCAGTTCGGTCGTGCCTACATGGTAGGTCTGCGCGCTAACTTCTAATAGCTGGCGAGAGCGTACAGGCAGTTGAGTACACGCTGCATTTAAGTTCGAATGAGAGTAGCAGCAGTAAAACAGGCTCCAGGTTCTGCATGACCTGGAGCCTGTTCCTTGTTTATAGGCCTCTGCATACAGTAGGCTATAGGTATCTTAGGATATGAAGTGTGCCAACAAAATAATATGACACAGAAACTTTTTATGGTCTACCTGGGTGGCAGCACGCCGGGAGCGAATATCGAACTGCATGATATTCGATTTGTGATTGCGACTACAATTGAACAGTCTTACCCGCAATTAAAACGGCAATGGTTCGGCGACAAAAAAAGCGTTCATATGGACAGCTATCTACACGTGCACCATGTGGATGGTTATCGCATTGAACTGTCCGAACAGCCTGTAGCCCAGTCTCACCGACTTTACTTCGTCAATTTTGGTGGTTATTTCCCCGCGCAGATGGCCGAGCTTCATGACTTTACTCTGGTGGTTGCAGGTTCGCCTGCTGAGGCTAAAGAGCTGGCTAGAGCAAAAGTCGTAAACGCAGGGCTGGCAGGCGCGGAGCAACTGCATAAAGACGATTTACTGGCTGTCGATGACTGTCTGGCACTGGATTTAATTGATGGCTACTATCTCGACTTACAGCGTGATGGGGAAAGCCAGCCTTTAGAACCTGACTGGATGGGCTACCAACCGTTACCCTGATGCCGTCTGCCGGCCTCCCACGAACTAAGTTAAGCAAAAGTCATGTTAAAAATATTTGACATGGCTTTTAACGAGGCTATGCTATTCATGTTAAGTATTTTTAACATTAAGGGCATGTTTGCTTATCAGCGCTAACGAATGAATGGAGAGCACAAAGATGGCATTTCAAGAGAAATCAGCCTGGATTATGCTGGGCATACTGCTGGTGTTGGCGGCCGGCTACTTTATTCAGGTAGGGCAACTTTCAGCGGCTGCGGGTGAAGTTATAAATCCGCAATTGGCAGCGGTGGTTAAATTTACTGTCGCGATTATTGTCTGGTCAGTCATTAGCCATGTCGCCTTAGCGCTGTTTTGGCCGAAAGATGCACAGCAAAAACTGGATGAACGCGAGCGCCGTATTCATGACAGAGCAGGGCATTTGTCGGGCCTGGTGCTGGGCTTTGGTCTGGTCACAGCACTCGGCTACTTCCTTGTTATAGGAAATGCCAACGTGTTGTTCTACATGGGGTTTGCGTCGCTTATTCTGAGTCAGCTTAGCGAGTATGTGTTCCGTATTTTCAATTATCGACGTTCATTTTAGGGAGCATGATGGCTACTACTCTGCCGATACGAAACCAGGTTAAGGCAATGCGCGAAGCGCACGGCAACATGACTCAGGCTGAGCTTGGCGATGCCGTCGGCGTGACCCGCCAGACAGTGGCCGCGATTGAGCAGCGCCGCTACTCTCCGTCACTGGAAACTGCGTTTCGGATGGCCAGTGTATTTGGTTGCCGGCTGGACGATCTATTTGAATACGAAGGCGATTAACGCTACACGACGCTCACTGAACCATCAGACAACGACGTCATCGTTCAATGAGGTGGCGCAGCGTCGGTTCGATATGCACCTGAAGGCGTAAGTCGGCAATATCATCGGCGCGGGTCTTGCCAATATTAAGCAGTGCCAGCGGTTGTTGTGCCTGATGGGCCTGACGTGCAAAGCGAAAACCGGAAAAGACCATCAGCGACGAACCAATCACCAACAGACCGCGGCTGTTAGCCAGCGCCTGCTGCGCTTGTTCGACCCGGGCACGGGGTACATTGTCGCCAAAATAGACCACATCAGGCTTAAGAATACCGCCACATGCCGTGCAATCAGGCACCAGAAAGTCACTGAAGTCCCCTTCAAGATGTGAATCACCGTCAGCCCCTACCTCCGGGGTCATGTCCGCATAGTGGGTGTTGAGCGCCAGGCAGCGTTCGTGCATGTGCAGACGCGGGCTTCTCTGGCCGCATTCCATACACAGCATAGCGTTGGCGTCACCATGTAAGTCAATCACCTGGCTCCCGCCCGCGCGTTGATGCAGGCCATCGACGTTTTGCGTGATAATGGTTCCGACGAGCCCCTGTTGTTGCCAGGTCGCCAACGCTGTATGCGCTGAATTTGGTTTGGCCCGGTATAAAGTCGGCCAGCCATGCAGGCTGCGCGCCCAGTATCGTTGCCGCGCTGGGGCACTGCTCATAAATTCCTGGTGCTGCATCGGTGGTGCTTTTTTCCACGCGCCCTGGCTGTCGCGATAATCCGGAATACCGGAATCAGTGCTGATCCCAGCGCCGGTGAGTACGGTCAACGGCTCTTGCTGGCGCAGTAAATGGAACAGTTCGTCCGCCGCCTCGGCGATAGTGTTTATATGCATACCATCTCACTTCATGCTGGCTCTGAGTTTTTTTCATAGTGCCAAGCATAGGCGTAAGTTTGAAGCTTTTTGCCTGGTTTGGTTGCCAGACCGGTGTAAACGACTGCATGATAGAGCAATTATTTGACAACATTGAGTCAGGCCATGAACTTTTCAAAGATAAAATTTCCGGCAGTTGCTGCATTCGCTTTGAGCGTTGGAGCTACTGCCAGCGCTGGTATAGCGAATGCCAGTGAGGATAAAACCGATGCCACGTTGGATGCATACGCAGCCGGTTATATTAGTAATTTTGTCTGTAGTGCAGTGTTTAACTCCGCTAGCAATAGTGCAGACAATGGCCCCAGCGTTAATAAAACACTGGAGCAGATAACCGAACATGAGTTAACCGGTATCTATGACGTCGTGGAAACGAGAATCCATGATTTGTTAGAGCGAGGGGCGTTGACCATTGACGACGACACCCGCTCGGTGTCTGTCGCTTATGCGTCGGATTCGGCCGCACAAGGCATGCCACCGCGGTTAAGTGTCTGGCGCCCGGCGCTCGGCTGTGTCGACTTGCCGGTCGGCGCAGAGGCGGAGGCGGCAGCTCATGTCGACGGCCTGATGGGGGACTTAGCCACAACCCAACACCCGGCAACGGACTCCGGCGAACCCTGGCAAACGCATGCGGATCTGAATGGCACATCGGGTAATGCTGAGCTTGATCAGGTGGTCGAGTTGGCCTTTAGTGATCACTATGGGTCTGGTGCGCGAACCTCTGCGGTCCTTATTGCAAGCCCGGATGACATCCTTAGCGAGCATTACCTTGATGGCTTTACCCCAACGACATCCCAACGCACCTGGTCGGTGGCCAAAAGTATCGGAGCGAGTGTGGTCGGGGCTGCCGTGCAGCAGGATCTTGTCGATGTTAACGACGAAGCAGGCCTTGCCGCCTGGTCGCATCCGGCTGACCCACGCCAGCGAATTACTCTTCAGCATTTGCTTCATATGAGCTCTGGCCTGGACAGTAATCAGGCAGGCAACCGCACTGACCGTATTTACATTGGTGGCGGCACAGTGGCTGACCAGGCGGTTGGTAACTCGCTGGAAAGCATTCCCGGTCAGCGCTGGAAGTATGCCAACAACGACACCATGCTGGCGTTACGGTCACTGCGCGAACGTTTTGAATCAGTTCAGGATTACCTGGCGTTTCCGTTCACAGCAGTGCTGCATAAAATAGGTATGCGACATACGTATCTGGAAGCCGACTGGCAGGGCGATTTCATTTTGTCGTCTCAGGTATGGACCACGTCACGTGACTTAGCGCGTCTGGGAGTTTTGCATTTACAGCAGGGGCAATGGAATGGTGAGCAAATCCTGCCGCAGGACTGGCTGCAGTATGTTTCGACCCCGTCACCAGCACAGCCTCCCACTCCAAATAGTCGCGGCGATGTGGTGCCTGGTTATGGAGCCCAGTGGTGGCTGTTCAATGACCGTATAAGCGGCATACCGGATGACACCATCGCCGCACGCGGTAACCGTGGACAATTCCTGATTATCGTCCCAGGCGAGGATCTGGTTATCGTGCGCCGCGGCTACGACATTGCCGGTGAACCAGGCTTCGATGAGATTCAGTTTACCCGGGACGTACTGGCGGCGTTGGGCAAATAACTCAGAAAAAGAAGTGCAACTTCTGTTAAGCGTGGACAGTCGGCAAAGCTTACAGAAGTTGCTCTTCGAGCTTCATTTATTACTTTAACCAGCAGGCTTTCTAATTGTAGCTGCTAAGGCTGGCTATAAACTTGCTGAGCTCACGTTGAAAACGCTCGGGAGCAACGTGGAAGGTGTCGGCGTGGGTGCCATCTTCAACAATGTATAGCTGGGACCCCGGGTGATTTGAAGCCGCGTAAAGCTGCTCACCCATCGACACCGGTATATTGCTGTCGTTCTCTCCATGAATAACCAGAAGTGGCTTGTTCAGCAAACTGACAGCACTGGTGTTGTCGAAACTGATAGCCTGGTCGACATCAACGCTGGCGAGCCTGCCTAGAGTATTACGCTGGCGAAAAACCTCAATCATTTCACTGTCCGTGGTCACTGCACCCTCAAGAACAATACCCTGAACCCGTGGCTCCTGGCTAATGTCCATTGCCATCACAGAGCCAAGCGAGAGCCCGTAGACAATAACATCGGACTCGGCAGGCAGCGCATTGATAATGCTGCTGGCATCGTCACGCATGGCACTAAAGCTGGCGTCGCCGCTACTCAGGCCGAAACCCTGGTAATCAATCGCGATGATGTTGTAATTTAATTCGGCGAGACTTTGCAGTAGCCCAAACCAGGGCTGCAGGGTCATGTTCAGTGCATTACCATGCAGCACCAGTATGGTTGGCTGGTTTGGCTCACGCTCCAGGGTCAGTGTATGCAGCTGTTCGCCGCTCTCGGTTGCTGTAAAAGACTCCTGATACCCCGATTGCCCGGTAAGCAGGGCTAAATTGTCCGGGTCAATGTCGCTGCTGGGTGAAACTATCATCTGTTCGGTGACGGTAACTGAGCAGGCGGACAGCAACATAGCAGCGACAGCCAGTGCCGCCGCTTTACTACCAGATATGTATGCCATTGATTAAGTTCCTTTTACTGGGTTGTATGCATAACGATTGCTTTATTCGGCTAACTCACTGTCTATCCATTGCTGCACTTTACGCTCGAGCATCGGCAGCGGCATAGCGCCACCTCCGAGTACCGCGTCATGAAAGCCGCGAATATCGAAGTCGTCGCCCAATGCGGCTTCTGCCTCACGGCGTAACTGCTGGATTTTTATCATGCCAATTTTAAATGACGTCGCCTGACCCGGCAGAGTCATGTAGCGTTCGATTTCGGTTTGGATGGCGCCTGCTGAGACCGGGGTCGTGGTAGCGAAGTAGTCGATTGCTTGCTGGCGGGTCCAGCCTTTGCTGTGCAAGCCGGTATCGACCACTAAGCGTACCGCTCGCCAGAGTTCGGTGACCAGTTGTCCAAATTCAGAATAAGGGTCCTGATAGCCGCCCATTTCTTTGGCTAGCCATTCGGCATACAATGCCCATCCTTCGGTATAGACAGTAAACCGAGCCTGAGTACGAAAGTTAGCAATATCAGAGGCCTGCTGAGCCACCGAGATTTGTTGATGATGGCCAGGAACCCCCTCATGGTAGGCAATTGCTTCCAGCTCATTCTTTGCCATGGCCTGCATATCAATCAGGTGGGCGTAAAAAATTCCCGGACGTCCATTGTGTGGTGACCCGCGCATGTAATGCTGTGGAGCGCCGGCCTGTTCGCGGTAGGCTTCGACCCGGCGAACTTCTAACTCTATTTCAGGCAACAAACCAAAAAACTCTGGCATTTGCTCGTTCATCGTTGCCAGGTAGTCACGCGCCTGCTGCAGATAGGCTTCACGACCCTGGTCCGTATTTGGATAAAAAAACTGCTCGTCTTCGCGGAAGAACTGAAAGAAAGCGTCCAGATCACCCTCAAATCCAACTCGTTTACGGACATCCTCCATTTCAGCGGTAAGGCGGGCGACTTCGTCGAGGCCGATCTGATGGATCTGGTCGGCATTCAGATCCGTGGTGGTATAAAACCACAACAGGTATTCATAGTAGGCATCACCGCCCTGATGGCGGCTAATGCCTTCGGGGTTCTCAAGCGTATTCGGCAAATCGTCCTGTAACCAGCTAATTAAATTTTGATACGCAGGATAGAGTGCGTCGGTCAGGGCCGCTTGGGTATCTTCAAGCAATAAATCGGCACCACGCTCGTTGACACTATTCGTCTCGAGCAAATTAGCGACCTTAGTTTGCGCATCCTGCCAAATCGGCGAGTCAGAACCTTCCTCAAATGGCACACCTGTTATCACGCCTTCGGCCTGTCGAATGACTTCATTGTAGGCAAAACGGGGAGGGCGTAATCCTTGCTCGGCTCGTTGCTGTGCTATTTCAACCAGCTCGTTGATACGCCCGGCAATAGCGCGAATACGTTTATTGTAGTCGCCCATATCCTGCATCGAGCGCACCTCGTGACTGCCAATTAAGACCTGCGGCAAGGTCGACTGTGGGCCTATCATTTGCTCAAACACATATTCTAACTGACGGAATTCCGCGCCACGCTGCATTTGTTCATACTGGTATGCCCACAGATCATATGAGAGTTTCTCGTCGTCACTGAGCTGGTCGTAATCGAACATCCGCTGCATTTGTTCGACGCTGGAACCTTTCCATTCCAGCTGCTCGACAAATGCCGCATCAGAAACTTCGTCTATCTCGCCATGACGCGAGTGATCGCCACTACGTGACAATTGCACCGGGCTAAATTCAAGTTGACGCGCATATTGCTGATCCAGCCATTCGGTCAGCGTTATTTCATCGCTGGCAGATTCCGGGGTGCCGCACGCTGATACAAACACAGCGACTAGCGCGATGCCAATTGAGCTCAGGTAACGCATTGTTTTTACCTTATTTTAATAACCTGATCCCATACTGCCGAGAAAGTCACGTGTTGTAAATCAGAGCCTGCTATGAAGGGTGGCAACTTGCGTGATCGGCAATTGATAACCATAGTTAGAGGACAAATTCGTTGAACTTCCGTAACTAAGGTGGACTATGACCATTTTTGAAGAACTGAGACTCGACCACGATAAACAACGCCATTTGCTGGATAAGTTAATGCAGACCTCAGGCGACGAAGAAGAACGTAAGGAAGGTTTTATTCAGTTAAAACGTCAGTTGGAGCAGCATGCGCTGGCGGAGGAACGGTTTTTCTATAAGCCACTGATTGATCATGACAGCACCGTCGAATTGTCGCGGCATGGCATGGCCGAACATCACGAAATCGATGAACTGGTTGAAGAACTGGAAGCGACCGATATGTCGTCGTCGGCCTGGATAGCGACCCTGAAGAAACTCGATCATAAAGTTCGCCATCACTTAGAAGACGAGGAGCAGGGCTTTTTCCAACAGGCTGGCAAGGTGTTAGCTGAGAGGGACAAAACACATTTGGCTAAAGCGTATCGCCAAAATATGGAAAATGAAGGAATTTAACCAGTTAGTGGATTATTCCATCGCTTCCAGATAGCTCTCAATTGCCGACTGTAAATCACCCACGATTGGAATGAAAGTTTGCCGTGTGGCGACATCCTGCAGGGTTTTTGATTCAGATTGCAGTTTCTTAACCAGGGTTAACTGACGTTCACGCATACTAAGTAGCTCGCGAGCGCCATGCAGTGCTCGCGGCTCTATTTGCGCTACTACCAGCAATGCATGGACTTCGGCCTGGAGGTCGAGAACGCTTTTATGACCACGCTGGAATTCAGAGTAGGTCGTTTTTAACTGAGTGAGATTAAGTACCGGCTCGTTCAGTAGTTCTTCTAATTTTTGTGAATTACTGAGTAAGTTACGAATATCGCCGTTTTTTTGCAGCATACGAACGGTCGCCTGGTAGCGAGCGTATGGCCGCATGTCGTGCTTCGAACCATGCGAATTTCGCCAGTGCAGACCAGCAAAAACAGCTGCTGTGGTGGCCGCTATTGCAATATAAAACGTAAGAAACAGCATAGAAACGACATGTCCTTATTTTCTGGTGCCGTGTAGGAATTCCATTCTGCCAGTAAGACTCTGAAATTTCATTTATTTTTTCAGCCT
This sequence comes from Aliidiomarina sedimenti, assembly GCF_003986955.1. Taxonomy (GTDB): domain Bacteria; phylum Pseudomonadota; class Gammaproteobacteria; order Enterobacterales; family Alteromonadaceae; genus Aliidiomarina; species Aliidiomarina sedimenti. The sequence goes on from NZ_PIPN01000001.1 coordinate 15,333, forward strand.
GGCCGCGGAGCCGAGAAGGAACTAGCGCTGAGTTATGATGGCTATATTCCCCCGCCCAGTCTGCTGAACACGGATGATGCTATCAGAACTTTGCTGGTATCCGTGGATCTGATTGAAGCTTCCGCTTTGAATTAAACTGACGTTGCCATTCATTCCCGTCATTTGAAAGGCGGTCTCCCCTCCGATACCGCCGATCAGGTTTGCACTGCCACGCTGTTGCACTTCAAGGTAGTTATTTTCCCCTAACATCAGCAATGCCAGACTATTGAGTTCCCCCTGCTGTTGCAGCGACACCTGATTGGTTGACTGAGATTGCTGCAAGGTTAGCGCGCTGGTCGCAGGCGCTGGCAAGGTGCTGTTGAGCAGGCTTTGCTCGAGTTGGTAGCCTTGCAAGGTTTGTGAACTCATGCTCTCTACCAGCTCCATTAAAGCCGAGGGGGCGGCTCGCTCACTGGGCGTTGGTTGTGGCGGTTCGATGGTCGCCAGTTGGCTGATTTCGTTGTCATCAAGAATACGAACTTGATGTGCTGCGGGTACTTCAGGGGGAGCGGGTTCACTGGCGACCAGACTTTGGTCCGACGTTACCGGTTCATGCCATAGAAAAGCAGGCACCTGGTGGCCTGGTGAGCTGGGCTGATCCAGTGGCACTAATGGTGCGTATCCCTGAGGACGGCGACGTGGCCAGCGGCCGAGAAACGGACGCACGCCAGCCAGCGCCAGAGGCGGACGGTTAAACGGATAACGGATAGACGACACAGGCACGTTGTCTGCAAGCTCGGCAGTTGGTTGTGTATTCTGGCGAGCTGAGTAAACAAGCAACCCGACAACTAAAATGCTTAGGGCTGCCGCTGTCGCGCCCAGTATTTTTATAGTAAATTTCATTGTGTTGCTACGTCCCTGAATCGTATGCAGGCCAACTATGTATGTGGCGTTAACTGGTATAGTAATTGGCTTATGCGCATACCGATATGGCCATTTCATCCTAATTATGGACTGAAATTTTCAGCTCAAACTCGATAAATCAGATAGTTAGTTGAGTTCTATATGAAATGCTGTAGGGCATCAGGGTTATAACTTACTTAAAGAGGAAGAACGCAAATGGCAGAATCTACCTATGTACCGCCGAAAGTCTGGCAACAGGACAGTGAAAGCGGGGGTAAATTTGCCTCCATTAACCGGCCAAAGGCTGGCGCAACTCACGACAAGACGTTGCCGCAGGGAAAGCATCCATTGCAACTCTATTCGCTGGCGACTCCAAATGGGGTCAAGGTGACGGTAATGCTTGAAGAGCTTCTGGAAGCGGGTATTGCTGAGGCTGAATACGATGCGTATTTGATCAATATTATGGAAGGTGAGCAGTTTAGTAGCGGCTTTGTCGACGTAAATCCGAACTCTAAAATTCCGGCATTAATGGACCATAGCACGCAGCCGCCGACCCGGTTATTTGAATCCGGCTCAATTCTGTTGTACCTGGCAGAGAAGTTTAATGCATTTCTCCCAGCGGAGCAGGCGCAGCGAACCGAGTGTTTAAACTGGCTGTTCTGGCAAATGGGCAGTGCGCCGCTGTTAGGCGGTGGTTTCGGTCATTTTTACGCATACGCGCCGGAGAAGTACGAGTACCCGATAAACCGCTACACCATGGAAGTGAAACGGCAACTGGATGTACTTGATCGTCAGTTGGCTGAACAAACTTACATAGCCGGTGATACATACAGCATTGCTGATATCGCTATCTGGCCGTGGTATGGCGCTCTGGTGATGAATGAAGTATACGAGGCGGCTGAATTCCTGGATGCAAAGTCGTATCCAAATGTGTTGCGCTGGGCCAGAATGATAGCCGAACGCCCGGCGGTTCAGCGCGGGCGGAAGGTAAACCGGACCTGGGGTGAAGCAGAGGAGCAGGTGCATGAACGTCACAGTGCTGAGGACTTTCAACGCGGCTGATTAAATAGCCGACGAGAGCCGGTCAATACAGACCCGAATTTAATACCCTTACCCAGAGCGAGTTTCGGGTGAGGGTATTTAAATTAAAAACTCTTATAAATCAGAAGAATAGCCTTATGAGCTGTTTTTTACTGCTTGATCTATAGGGCATTAACAGTCCATTTGGGTTAGACAATTGCAAGTAAACCTCCTCTGGTTCTACTTCTAACCTATTAAAAACTAATACCTTTCTTGAGCATGCGTTACTCTCCTGTAAATATCATGTCGCCCTAAATTACGATTGTCGCAGGCAGTGGTGAGCCTACACTGAGTCAGTGAACGACGATGCTGGTAAGTATCTGAATTCAGGTCTGACATTCAATGGTTGAGTGTCAGGAATAGGTTGATACGCATACTAATAATAAAACGTCGGTCAGCCTGATTTTAATAAAGAAGGCTCTTATCATGTCTACTCTAACAATCAAAAAATCAGTATTAGCGTTAGCCGTTTCAGTTGCAATTTGCGGTGTCGCTTCAGCAAACCAGACAGACTTAACACAGGACGGATCGCAAAATACGGCGCTGATTACTCAGATCGGTGCCGCCCAGTCTGTTGTGGCATCTCAAATCGGTGTGATGAATGATTTGGATTTTACTCAGGCAGGTATTGGAAGCTCGCTTGACGCGTTACAGGACGGGTACGATAACCAGGCAGTTACCTGGCAGGAAGGTGACGACAACAGTCTTGACCTGACTCAGCTAGGCGCCGGTGCTGGTAACCGTATTGATTACTTTGCTCAAGGAAGTAATAACTACGGGTCGCTGTTCCAGTCGGGTTCGAACGATATCCAGGCTGAGGTGTATGGCGATTATAACGGCGTTAGTGCAGAGCAGCACGGCAGTAATAACCAGGTTGAAACCTTGCTTGAAAACAGCAATAACAGCCTGAACGCCTATCAAAGTGGTGATGGCAACCAAAGCCTGAGCTACGTTAGCGTCGCTAACGACACCGCGATTGATACCTGGCAAAGCGGTCAGAATAACTATGCCAGTGTTGATGTCTACACCCGTTTAAACGGCTCAAACTCAACCTTCAATACCTTCTATATTGAACAGGATGGTAATCAGAACATCGCTGAAGTGGTCCTTCGCGGCGATGACAATTTCATCAGTGCGGCACAGTATGGTTCGGACAACGAAACCTATGTTGATCAGATCTATCACCACAGCACCTATATTGACAGTGTGCAGGAAGGTACCAGCAACTATCTGGATATTTCCGTTGCTGGCAATGACAACCAGTACATAGGGTCTCAGTGGGGTGACGAAAATAGCGCTGAAGTTGAGTTTTCATCACGCCACAACGATGTTCAGGCCGAGCAATTTGGTGAACTGAACAGCCTCACCTTGCTGGTTTCTAATATTCGCAATACGGCCAGCTTTGGCCAGTATGGTTCCAGCAATACCATTCAGGGTATCGGTGGTGGCGCCTTTGAAGTGGGCGGCGAATGGGGTGACGTTGACCTGGTGCAGGTGGGTAGCAATAACCTGATCCAGGGCCACCAGCTGTCGGATAACAGCAGCATGAGCATTGCCCAGCTGGGTACTGCTAACTATGCGCAGGTGACTCAGAACTAGTCTGACTACCTGAAAGAAAAACCCCGGAACCTGAGTCCCGGGGTTTTTTATTTTTTTCGCGCCTCCGGGTCAGGAGGGACTAATTTTGAGCCAGCACCACCGAAAACATCCTGTCAGGTGCATGCCACCATTCCACGGCTTGCCAGCCAGCCTTTTCAAGCAAGCTTTCGAATTCGTTCTGGTGGTACTTGTAGGAGTTCTCGGTATGAATCGTTTCTCCGTCTGCAAAGTGAATTTCACGCCCCGCGACGTCGACACGTTGTTCCCGGGTGGCCACCAGGTGCATCTCAACGCGGCCTAAATCAGAATTGTAAAAAGCACGGTGTGCAAAATGGTCGGGTTGGAAATTCGCATCCAGTTCACGGTTTATACGTACCAGCAGATTCTTATTAAATGCAGCGGTAACCCCTTTGCTGTCGTTGTACGCCATTTGCAGTACATCATTTGGTTTTTTGGTATCGACCCCTAACAGCATATATTGGCCCTGGCCAAGGGTCTGTCCGGCGTTCTGCAGAAAGTGGGTCGCATCGGCGGGGGAGAAGTTGCCGATCGTTGAACCCGGGAAAAAGCCCATGCGCTTGTCGTCACTGGCTGGTAACCGCAGTGCTTCTGTGAAATCACCTTCCACCGCGGTGACCTCGAGATGCGGATAGCGTGCTTTTAAATTAGTACTGGCCAGAGCAAGGTGGTCGCCAGATATGTCAATCGCGATGAAGCGGCTGATTGCGCTAATGTTGTCCAGCAGGGGTTTCACTTTATGCAACGACCCAGCGCCGAATTCAATCACTTCTAACGGATGACGAAAGCGCTGAGCGAGCGATTCGGCGACCGCAGGGAGCATGGTCATCTCACATGCGTAGGGGTAGTACTCATCCAGCTGGCAAATTTGATCGAAGAGGTGAGATCCGCGCGCATCATAGAAATACTTTGGGGATAGTTGCTTTTGCGGCTGGCTCAGTCCGGCTAAAACATCGGTTAAAAATGTGTCGGCCTGAGGCACTGCGGGGTCATTGCTTTGGGTCGGTAAACTGCTCATCTATACCTCGTTATCGAGAGTCATTGCCAGCCGTACACCACTAAATTGCCAGCGTTGATAAGGGTGGAAAAAGTTACGATAGCTACTGCGGATTTGCGCAGCCGGGGTCGCGCAGGAACCTCCTCGCAGAACCATTTGGTTGATCATGAATTTACTATTGTATTCGGCGAGCGCGCCTTGCGCCGGGGTAAAACCGGGGTAGGGAAGGAAAGCGCTATGAGTCCATTCCCAAAGGGTCCCAAAGAGCTGTTGCAAACCGCTCTGCGCTGGCATAGCAGGATGGTGCGCAGTGTCCACAGTCAGAAACTGTCCCTGCGCCTTCGTGTTAGCGGGTTGCGCTGTTGCCGCCTGTTCCCATTCGGCTTCAGTTGGCAGGCGCGCACCGGCATAACGCGCATAGGCGTCTGCCTCGAAATAGCTGACATGGCAAACCGGCTCATCCAGGGCCACCGGGTGGCGACCGCGAAAGCTGAACTGATACCACTGGTTATCCTTTTTGAACCAATACAGGGGCGCCTGCCATTGCTCTTGCTGGCATAGGGCCCAGCCTTCTGACAGCCACAGTTCAGGGCGCTGATAACCGCCGTCTTTAATAAATTGCATCCACTGGCGGTTGCTCACCAGCTGGTTTGCGAGGGCGAAGGGCGCGTTATAAACCTGGTGCTGGGGGCGTTCACAATCGTAAGCAAAGCTATCATCGCTGCCATTGTCAGTGGCATGCCCAATGTGCACCAAGCCCCCGTCAAATTCCGTGTAACCGTCGTCGCTAACCTGGGGTCGCTTTACCGCAGAGTCAGCGACTAAACCGTCGGCATAGGGATTAAGCGACAGCGCGTGTTTAATATCTGTCAGAATCAATTCCTGATGCTGCATTTCATGATGTAATCCTATGGTCAGGACAGATTTAAGGCTGGCAGGGAGGGTCGCAAGCAACTCATCCATCTGCTCGTCGACGTAACGGCGGTAGTCGATGACTTCATTCAGCCCGGGTCGCGACAACAAGCCGCGTTGCGGCCTGGGGTGACGTTCACCTACGGCATCGTAATAGGAATTGAAGAGGTACCTGAAGTGCGGGTTGAATACTTGATAACCAGGTAAATGAGGCTGTAACAGAAAGGTTTCAAAGAACCAGGTTGTGTGAGCCAGATGCCATTTGGTCGGGCTGGCGTCCGCCATCGACTGTAGCATCATATCTTCGGCCGAAAGTCCCTTTGTCAGCGCCAGAGTTTGTTCCCTGACTGAACGATAATTCAACATCAGTACTGCCTGCGGTTAAGAATCACTGGAAGTTCGTTTTCAACCATAGACGGAGAAGCCAGTTTTGTCGAAACTGACTTCATCCGCCAATGCGCAACACCCTAGTCCTGAGCGGCTGTCAGTTCCTCCTGCAGACGTTTGCCTTCATCGGCACGGGGTTTGGTAAACCGGGCAATACCGAGGTAAAGCACAGGGGTCAAATAGAGGGTAAAGAGTACCGCAATGGTAAGACCGCCAAACACAACCCAGCCGATGGCGCTGCGCGCTTCAGCGCCCGCGCCAGAGGCGAGAATCAAGGGCAGGGCACCTAATAGGGTGGACACCAGGGTCATCATAATTGGCCGTAAACGAATACGGGCTGCTTCTTCGATGGCCTGGCGTACCTCGTAGCCGCGGTCGCGCAGCTGATCAGCAAACTCGACAAGTAAAATCGCATTCTTGGCGAGTAGCCCGATAAGCATGACCAGACCAATTTGTGAGTAAATATTGATGCTGTTACCGGTTATAAAGAGCGCGAACAGGGCGGCTGCCAAACCAAACGGTACGGTCAGCATGACTACGATGGCACTGTTGATACTTTCAAACTGGGCCGCCAGCACTAAAAATACGATGATCAAGGCGAGTATGTAGGTGAGGGTCACTTCCCGTGCGGTTTCTTCAAAGGTTAAGGCGTCACCAAGGAAGACCAGGCCGATTCCTTCAGGTAGTTCGGCCCGGCTCAGCTCGCGAATGCTTTCTACTGCGCGCTGAATAGGCAGTGTACTGGGCAGGTCAAAACTGACTTCAATGGCCCGCCGTTGTACGTGTCGTTCAAGCTCCGCCGCTACGCCTTCCTCGGTGATAGACGCCAGCGCTGATAAGGCAACCAATTCGCCGCTGCGGGCTCGCAGATACAGGTTGCTGAGGTCGCTGGGGTCATTAACCTGGCTACGGTTGGCCTGCAGAATAATAGGAACTGCCTGGTCGCCGATATTCAAATCGGCGAGGTCATCACCGTTTATGGCCACGCGCAGAGTTGTCGAAATATCGGATAGTTCGACCCCTAAGTCTTCTGCTCTGCGTCGGTCGATATTAACCCGTAACTGCGGCTGGGTGGGCTGATAGGAAATTTGGCCGTTGCCCAGTTCGGGGAGTTCTTCTTCGATACGTTGCGAGAAGTCGCGGGCAGCCTGATAAATTTGCTGGTAATCGTTGCCGGTCAGGGCGAACTCAATACCACCCCCACCGGGGCCACGCATATTAAGGCTGTTGGCGCCGAAAGCTCTGCCTGGAGCGCCTGGAATAGCGCCCAACGGCCCACGGATTTCGTTAATAATTTCCTGTTGCGAGCGCGGCCGCTCACTCCAGTCGGTTAGCGGAACCGTAATGAAGACCCGGTTTGGATCCCACTGACCGACCACGGTATATAAGCTTTCGATTTCGCCGTCCTCAAGATACGGCAGCAGAATTTCTTCCATCCGATCGGCCTGACGCTGCATAAAGGGCAGGCCTGCGCCGTCTGGCCCCTGCGCCATAATCCGGATCATACCGCGGTCTTCAGGGGGTAACAGTTCGTTGTCGATGACGCGATAGACACTGCCGGCACCAATGGCAAGCACCAAACAACCGAGCAGGACCCACCATGCGTGATTCAGTGCGATGTGCAAGGTGCGCCCGTAGCTGTCGATTAAGCGAGTACCAAAGCGGGCGAGAACGCTTTCTCTGCCCTTACTGAGTGGCAGGCGCGCGGTCAGTGCAGGGACTAATGACAAGGCGACAAAGGATGAAATAATCACTGCTGCCGCCAGTACGCCGCCAAACTCACGGAACAGCCGACCTGCAGTCGAAGGTAGAAAGGCAATTGGCACAAACACAGCGGCCAGTACTGCGGTTGTTGCCACCACCGCGAAGAATACTTCGCGGGTGCCAACCACGGCGGCAGCACGTGAGCCCAGACCTGACGCACGGCGACGCTGAATATTTTCGGTGACCACAATGGCGTCATCAACAATAAGGCCGGTTGCCAGCACCAACGCCAGCAACGTAAGAATATTAATCGAGAAGCCCAGTAACCAGATAGCCGCGACAGCACCAACCAAGGACACCGGAATCGCCACGGCGGGGATGACGGTGGCCCGCCAAGAACCAATAAACAGGCGTAAGGTAAAGATAACCAGCACAATGGTGAATGCCAGCGAGGTTACGACCTGCTGTACCGAGTCCTTGATAAATACCGCGTCATCAGTGGTGACCTGCATCTGCAGTTCAGGAAATCGCTCGCGCACGTCGCCAAGGACCCGAGAGACTTCATTGGAAATTTCAATCGTATTTGAACCAGCCTGACGAATGACACTGATACCAATAACAGTTCGCCCATCCAGGCGCACCATGCTGGTGGCGTCAGCCGGCGAAAAGTAAACATCAGCAACATCACCAACGCGGGTATCGCCGGTAATGACAATATCAGCGAGTTGTTCGGCAGTTACTGAGCTGGCATCGGCTCGCACAATAATTTGCTGGTCAGTATTGCGTAAGCTCCCTGCCGGCACATCAAAAGGAGCCTGGCGTAAGACATCGGCAACCTGGCTGGCGGTGAGATCATAACTATTCAGCCGCAGCGGATCTAACATCACCCGGGCGACGCGCTCGCGGGCACCATCGAGCTGGACATCAGCAACCCCGGGGATATTCAGAAACAGGGGAGCCAGATCAGTTTCAATGCGCTCAGTCATGGTTTCAAGATCGAGGCGGTCACTGGAAATCGAAATGGCGACGACCGGGCGTGAATCACTGTCGGCTTTGATAATTGACAACCGCTCCACACCATCTGGCAAGTCACGCTGTATCTGGGCAATGGCTTCACGGGTTTCATTGGCGGCGTTATCGATATTCACCCCAGCGCGGAACTGGACCACAATGCGGGTACTGTCTTCTTCACTCGAAGAGTAGATGGCATGCACACCGCTGACCCGGGCCGCGGCGCCTTCCAAGCGAGAGGTTACTTCGGTGTCCATGGTTTCCGGGGCTGCACCGGGGAAGCTGGCGCTGACGGTGAGCATCGGCATATCGACATCCGGCAACTCACGCACTTCGGTTCCGTTTAAGGCGGCAAAACCGGCGATGATAATCAGTAAATTGAGGACAATAATGAGAACAGGTCGCCGGATCGACAGGGTCGGAAGGTCAGAATGACTCGAATAGAGGGAGCTGTCGTTGTCTGCACTCATGCGTCATTTTCCATAGTCTGTGAACGCACGGCCTGGCCTTCGCGAACGTTCTGAACACCTTCGGTAATCAGGGTCTGACCTTGCTCCAGTTCACCGTCGACCAACACGCGACTCCGCGTGCGCTGTTTAATCTGCACATCGACCCGCTCTGCGCGACCGTCGGTTACGCGCCATACATAGGGACTGGTTGGCCCCCACATCAAAGCGGCTTCCGGAATGCTGGCATAGGCTTCACCCTCGGTTTGCAGGCTTACTCTGAAACTGGTGCCAGGCCGATAGCTGTCGTTGGCATTGTCAATTAAGGCACGGATGCGAATAGTGCGATTTTCAACGTCCAGCCGGGAGTCAATTTGTGCTACCTGAGCGTCGATTTCGGTGCCCTGTTGTTGCCAGGGGCTGACTCGCAATACGGCTTCTCTCTGTAGTAAATCCAGGGCGCTTTCGGGTGCCCGGAAATCGATATAAAGCTGGTCACGGTGGTCCAGGGTGGTGATCGCCGTTTGCTCGTTGATCCGATCGCCGACTTCAACATCAGTAATGCCAACCACGCCGTTAAACGGGGCTCTTACCTTGCGGTCCTCAAACTCGGTTTCTGCTTCGGTCAGCTGGACTTGCAGCAGGTCTCGCACGGTTACCGCATCGTCCAGCTCACTTTGGGGAATGGCCTGTTGCTCCCGGCTTCGGGTGAGACGGTCCACGGTACGTTCAGCATCCGCCAGTTGGATACGTGCGCGGTCCAGCGCAACCTGCTGGCGGCGGGCGTCCATCTGCACCAAAACATCACCTTTGTTGACTCTGCTTCCAGGCACAATGTTGACCTCAGTAACCCGGTCAGCAACGGCTGGATAAAGAATCACTGAGCGTAACGCCTGCGCAGTGCCGACCGCTTCGACCCGTTGCGTTTGCTGCTCAAAACGCAATGTTTCAGTCACCACCAATGCCTGGTCGTCAGACTGAGCGATTACGGGGCTGCTAAATAGCCAGCTAAGGGTAAAGCAGAAAACCAGTGCATAGCGAAATTTTGAGTAGTCCATCAGCGGTCCGTGGTTGTCTTTGTTGTGTAGGTATACGGAAGAATGTCGAAAAAGATTAGTCCGTTACTGATCTCTAGTTGATAATTATTCTCAACTAAGCCCTACGGTGTCAACCGTTAAAGGAGTCGGGAGAGACTAAAAATTACTTGTATTTTTCTAATGGTGAGCGTACTTTTATTGTAGTAGAAGTAGGGAGTTAGCTCCATGAGTCGTATCCGCACTCTGTTCATGTTTTTGTTTGTTGGCGGGCTGTTTACCAGCGTTCCGCTGCAGAGTGTTGCCTCCATTGATGGGTATCACGATGTTGCACATGAACATCTGAGTCTGCTGCAGTCGCAGGATTTTGAGGGCGACGACCCGGAGTACTTATTAGTTAGTTCCCTGCCACTAGCGCCTGTCAGCCCAGAGTCTGGGTTCTCGCGGACGTCGCCGGTTCAGGCCATCCCTGTTTATGCCCCTTACTATTCCAGAGCGCCTCCTGCTCGACTGAATTTCTAAACCATTTTTCCCGGTCTTTTGAAATTTCAGGAGGGTTCTTATGAGCCACTATACAAGTTTAAGCTGGGCTGCAATGCCAGCACAGCTGCCGTTAGCCAAATTAAATGCCCGCACTAAGTTAAGCTGGAACGAACCCGCACGGATGGTGCTGGATAATTTTTCCGACCAGGACCCGCTGCATGTGCACACGTCGACCAAACTGAAACATGCTGATGCCATTATGGACGGCGCGGGCGCTCGTTATATATGTGTCTTTGACCACCAGCAGCGACTTACCGGTGTACTAGCATTGCGCGATTTGCATGGCCGTCAGGCTGTGCGGCTGGCAAAGGAGCTGAGCATTGCCCACGATGACCTCAGCGTCGATTATTTGATGAAACCAATCAGCCAGCTACCGTTAATCACCTACCAGCAACTTGAACGGGCGCGGATAGGGGATGTGGTTGCCACCTTACAAAAGAGCGGCCAGGACTTTCTGCTGGTGCAGGAGGAAGGCCAGATCGTCGGTCTGGTGTCATCATTAAATATCGTCGAGCGTACGGGGGAATCGGTTCAGGTGCGACACCACGTGGAATCCTTCGTCGATATACTGCATGCGATAAAACACAGTGATGACATTGAGTAACACTTCGAAAAGGCCAGCATTTGCTGGCCTTTTTTCTATACTCAACAGCAAAAGGAAACAGGAGGCATTATGCAGGTACCCAAGATTGTTGTGGTCGGCGGTGGCGCAGGGGGGTTAGAGCTGGTAACCCGTTTAGGCAGCCAGCTCGGAAAGTCAGGCAAAGCAGAGATTACTTTGATTGACCGCGCCGCAACCCATGTCTGGAAACCTTTGTATCATGAACTTGCGACTGGTGTACTGAACTCGAATCTGGATGAAGTTTCGTTTCAGGGCCATGCAAAAAATCACCACTATCGTTTTGTCCGCGGCAGTTTGCAGTCCCTCGACAGAGAACGTCAGGCGGTAACGCTGGCGCCTCTATTAGACGAGGACGGGGCCGAAATACTTCCGCAACGAGAGCTGGGGTATGATTATCTGGTGCTGGCGGTCGGTAGCGTGGCCAACGACTTCTCAATTGAAGGGGTGGGGCAGCATTGTCACTTTATTGATACCGCCGAGCAGGCAGAATCCTTTCGCAAGGCGATGCTCAATACATTTTTACGCATTAATGATGCCAGTAGCAATGAACAGCGCGAGGTTTCAATCGGTATTGTCGGTGGCGGAGCGACCGGGGTGGAGCTCGCTGCAGAGTTAACCAAAGCGTCCGATATGCTGCACAATTACGGCTATACCGACCTTGAGCACAGCAGACTGAATATTCAGATTATAGAAATGGCAGAACGCATTCTGCCGCCGCTGAGTGAGAAGGTGAGTCAGCGGGTGCATAAAGAACTGGAAAAGTTAGGGGTAAGGCTGCACACCGAGACCTCAATAAAAAAAGCCACAGCCGAGGGCTTATATACCAATGATGATGACTTCATTGCCACCGATCTGAGCGTCTGGGCCGCGGGTATCAAAGCCCCGCCGTTTCTTTCTGAGCTTGGTTTAAGCTGCAACAAAAACAACACGCTGAATGTATCCGCAGCGATGCAAAGTGTCGATGACGAACGTATATTTGCCTTTGGCGACTGTGCTTATTGCCCTCAGGGCGAGGACAGCGCGGTGCCGCCCCGGGCGCAGGCGGCGCACCAACAGGCTAAGCATTTGGCGGGCAATATAAAACGCTGTTTAAATGGTGAGGCACTGACCGACTTTGTCTATCAGGACCGCGGATCATTGGTCTCTTTAGCCGATTATGACGCGGTCGGCAGTCTGATGGGGGGACTGGCGCGGCGTGGTGTGTTTATTGAAGGGATCATGGCACGGCTGGCGTATTCGTCCTTATACCGTATGCACCAAATGACCATTCACGGGGTGACCAAAACCAGCCTGACCATGGTCGCTGACAGCTTTAACTATTACCTCAAGCCGAGAATGAAGTTGCACTGATTTCATTTGTGTTACCTCAGGTTCATTTGCATCGGAAAAGCATGCATAATAGCGTCAGGTCTAATTAATTTGGGTACTGATTATGTTTGCACGAATAGGGTCGGCCGCAATGCTGACTGTTTCATTGGTATTTTCTGGCGCGTTATGGGCCTCTGGTGACGACAATGAGCAGACAGCACCTCCTGTAGTGGTTGAAGAGGCATCTGCAAACGAAGAATTGCAAAATGAAGATCTGCAAGAGACGCAGGAGCAGGATGGGGAAACGGCTGACAGCGCCGATGCCCCGGTCGTGGTAACGGAACCACCAGCGACGAAACAGAGTTTTGTAGTTTACATTATGCGTCACGCCGAGAAGGAAGACAGCGAACTTGACCCTGAATTGACCCGCGACGGCTACCGCCGTGCAGATGGTTTAGCGCAAATGCTAAGCCAGGCAGATATCGAAGCTATCTACAGCACCTATTATCGGCGCAGTGTCAGTACGGCACTGCCTTTAGCCAGAGCTTTGTCGGTGCCGATTCAGTTTTACAAGGCTGATGCCAGCGAGCAACTGCTGCAAAAAATTGAAGAGGAGGCGGTTAACGCCTTGGTGATCGGCCACAGCAACACAGTGCCGGACCTGTTACAGGGGATGGGTGCCACTGGAGACGAACTGCCTGAACAAATGAGTGAAGAACAGTACGGTGACCTGTTTCAGCTTTTTATCGATAGTGATAACGAAACACCAGTGCGCACTATTAGCCTGGTAGCCCCGTTAATTCTGGACGCTCGCTAACTGCTTTCAGCCTGTGCGACTGCCTGATTACGGCCTTTTTGCTTGGCTTCAATCAGGGCGTCATCAGCCTGGCTGTATAGGTTTTCGAAGTTATCGGCGGTCGCTGAACTAAAGGCAATGCCGAACGAGCAACGGATGCAGACGTCAAATTCTTTATCAGCCACTTCAATATGAAGTGGCTTTTTTTGTAGTGCTTTACGGATACGCGCGGTGACATCGAGTGCAGCTTTGCCTGTAGCGCCGCGCAAAAACAGAGCGAATTCGTCACCGCCTATGCGCGCTAGCGTGTCCCCAGGGCGGATATGCTGAGAGAAAATCTCAGTCAGTCGGACTAAAGACTGGTCCCCGGTGGGATGTCCAAAGTCGTCATTGATTTGCTTGAAATGGTCAATATCTATAAGGATAAGGCAGGCCGGATCGCGCTGAACCTGTTCAAAATGATTTTCGATAGCGGTAACGAACGCACGGCGGTTAAAGACACCAGTGAGTGCATCGGTATTGGCCAGGCGCCGCAATTTGCGCTGCTCCTGAGTGAGATCGTTGGTGCGATCAACCAGGTCGGTAATATCGACCCCATGCATAAAGAGATAGCCTGCGGTGTCACAGGTTTCGCTGACCATGTACCAGCGTCCGTCAGTTGTGTCGAGCTGGAAACGCCGGTGCGGGGCACTACGCCGTTTGGTCTGTGCATGTTGCAGCCAGTCGTCGACGCAGTCTGTTTCGATTAGCGGCCCGCGTTGGGCGTTGAAACAGTCACGAATAATCTCAGCAAAGCTTAGTTTACGCTGGTCACGGCTGGACAGGTTGAACAGGTTGCGCAAGCGGGCATTTGCGTAAAGTAGTATGTCGTCGGGTGAAAACCAGCCGAACAAATCGTCACTTCGCTCGAAGTAAACCTGGAGGTGTTCATGAGATGGCAGTTTATGCATGATTGTAATCTCACCAATGTTTGCATTAAGTATACGTAATAATTCGCGACGCTGCGGTAAAAAGTTCATTAGCGCGTAAAACTTCTGTAAACCAGGCTGACGGACGCGTCATAAAGACTCAGAATTCTCTTCTATCAGGATCAGGGTTAATTCATTAGATGAGAGTTGAATGCGCTACCAAATTTATGTCCTTAACCGGGCAGACGAAAAAACACGTTTAGAACATTTTCGTATCCAGGCTGGTCGACTACGCCAGTCTTTTGTTCGTATTGAAGCAATGGGTAGTCAGGATGTGCAGGAAAGCGCTGACTACGCCCGCTATGACCAGAATCTCAATACCCAGCAGTATTACCGCTCAATGACGACCAGTGAAATAGCGACGTACCTGAATCACCGTATGGCCTGGCAACGGATGGTCGATGATGACCTCGACTTCGCTATTGTGCTGGAAGACGATGTATTGCTGGCCAATAGCTTTTCCTACCTGCCACGCACCATCGCGCAACTGGAGGAGACATGGCACGTACTTAAATTAGCGGAACCTTATGCACGAGTCAAAAGTAAGGGCATTGAGCGTTGCGGGGCGTCCACTCTGGTTCGCTACCCGCATATTCCGTTAGGAACCAGCGCCTATGTAATTACCCGGGATGCCGCGGAAACCATGCTTAACTGGAGTGAAAGTTTCTTCCGGCCACTGGATGTGGATTTCCAGTGGGCCTGGCAGCCGGGCCTGAAGGTTCGCGGTATCCGGCCTTATCCAGTGCAGATTAGTCATCGCTTAGGCCGTCTTGAAAAGCCTGTGGCACTGATGAAAAAGCATCAGGTTCGGCGCCTGGTCGCATTTAAAGAAGGCCTGAAGTATCGCTGGCAACGGCGGATGCAGGACAACTAGCCATTGGCTTTAACACCTGAACTCAAGCAAAAAGCCCCGCAGTCGGGGCTTTTTTGGTTGGCACGCGTCAGGATCGTTTACGGATAACGCCTTCCTGCATGGTTGATGCAACCAGGGTACCGGCCCGGTTGAAAACCTGGCCGCGCACCAGCCCGCGGGCGTTGGACGCGCTCGGGCTATCAATGGCATACAGTAACCAGTCATCCATGCGGAAATCACGATGAAACCACATCGCATGATCGATGGTCGCCATCTGCATTTTTGGTGAGGCGAAGCTTAATCCATGCGGTTGCAACGCGGTCGGTAGAAAATTGAAATCTGAAGCATAAGCAAGCAGGTACTTGTGAATGCGCAGATCATCTGGCATGTCGCCATTTGCCTTGATCCAAACGTAGCGCTTAGCTTCTGTTTTCTGTGGGTTGAACGGATTGTAGTCAGTGACAAAACGCATCAGGATTGGTTTGTCACTGGTAAATTTAGTCCGCAACGGCTCTGGAATAAGATCGGCGTGGGCACGGTGAACGTCAAGGTCAGAGACCAACCCTTCAGGTCCCGGTACATCTGGCATCTCAGCCTGGTGTTCAATGCCGTCTTCTGCACTCTGGAAAGATGCGGTCATATAAAAAATAGGCTTACCATATTGAATGGCCTGCACTCGGCGGGTCGAAAAACTCTTACCGTCGCGAATATTTTCCACATCGTAGACAATGGGTTTATGGGCATCTCCGGGACGTAGAAAATAGCTGTGCAGTGAATGGACCTGACGGGATTCCTCAAGCGTTTTCTTTGCCGCACAGAGCGCCTGACCCATCACCTGGCCGCCAAATAGCGCAGCAAAACCTAAGTCCTGGCTCTGCCCGCGATAGAGGCCTTCTTCAATGGTTTCCAGTTCCAGTAAATTCAGTAAGTCGTTGAGTACCTGGCTCATTGTGATACGTTTCCTTGTGCACAGTTTGCGTGAATGAAAGCAGTTTATCAGAACACCTGGTCTGATGTGAGTAGCACGGAGAGTATCCATGTAAATTTCCTGAATACTCTCTATTTAGCCTGCAACTATTGAGAAAAGCAGGATTTTTTCTATAGTTAAAGAACACTGATGGTCCCGTTGGATCACAAGAACAAGAAGTAATATCTGAGGAGAGGGTTATGGCAAGTCAAGACAGTCTCGGCACATTGAGTTCGCTCGAGGTAGGGGAAGCCACTTACCATTACTACAGCCTGCCTAAAGCAGCAGAAAAGCTGGGGGATATCAAAAAATTACCAGTCTCATTAAAAGTGCTGTTAGAGAATCTATTGCGTTTCGAGGATGGAGATACCGTCACTCGCGATGACTTGCAGGCCATGGTTGACTGGCTTGGCAGCCGTTCCTCAACGCGTGAAATCGCCTACCGTCCTGCGCGGGTATTGATGCAGGACTTTACCGGGGTGCCTGCGGTAGTTGACCTCGCTGCGATGCGTGATGCAGTGGCTAAAGCGGGGTTAAATGCAGACAAGATAAACCCATTGTCGGCGGTCGATCTGGTGATCGACCATTCGGTTATGGTGGATAAATTTGGTTCGCCACAAGCCTTTGAAAAGAATGTTGAAATTGAAATGGAGCGTAATAAAGAGCGTTACCAGTTTCTTCGCTGGGGGCAGAAAGCCTTCGATAATTTCCGCGTGGTACCACCAGGCACCGGTATTTGCCATCAGGTTAACCTTGAGTACCTGGCTAAAGCCGTGTGGACTAAAGAAGAAGATGGCAAGACATTTGCCTACCCGGACACGCTGGTTGGAACTGATTCGCATACCACAATGATCAACGGCCTCGGCGTGCTCGGTTGGGGCGTGGGCGGCATTGAAGCAGAAGCCGCCATGCTTGGTCAGCCGGTCTCAATGCTGATCCCTGAAGTGGTCGGGTTCCGCCTTAGCGGTAAATTAAGCGAGGGCGTAACGGCGACTGACCTGGTCCTGACTGTAACCCAGATGCTTCGTGCGCAAGGGGTGGTGGGCAAGTTCGTTGAATTTTACGGTCCTGGTTTAGCGGATTTACCGCTCGCTGACCGTGCCACCATCGCCAATATGGCACCTGAATATGGCGCTACCTGTGGCTTCTTCCCGGTCGATGAAGAAACCCTGACCTACATGCGCCTGACCGGTCGTGACGAAGAGCAGATTGATCTGGTGAAAGCTTACTCACAGGCGCAGGGCACCTGGCGCGACGATTCGGTAGAACCGGAATTTACCGAAACTCTTGAATTGAATATGGCCGATGTCGAGCCGTCGTTAGCGGGGCCGAAGCGTCCGCAGGACCGTGTCTCGCTAAGTGGCCTCAACGATGCGTTTGAATTGCTGATGGAATCGTCCGGGGTCAGTACCTCAGATGAAACTAAGGTGCCGATTGAAGGCAGCGACCAGACATTAACTCATGGTGACGTGGTTATTGCTGCGATAACCTCCTGTACCAATACTTCAAACCCCAGTGTAATGATGGCCGCAGGACTGGTCGCGAAGAAAGCGCTGGAAAAAGGCCTGCAAAGTAAGCCCTGGGTAAAAACATCGTTGGCACCCGGCTCGAAAGTGGTGACTGATTACCTTGCGGCAGCAGGTTTGGACCAGTACCTGGATGAACTGGGTTTTGACCTGGTTGGCTACGGCTGCACTACCTGTATTGGTAACTCAGGCCCGTTACCGGATGAAATCAGTAAAGCGGTTGATGAGGGCGACTTGATCGTGTCGTCGGTGTTGTCAGGTAACCGTAACTTTGAAGGCCGTATTCACCCGCAAGTGAAAGCCAACTGGCTGGCGTCACCACCGCTGGTGGTGGCATACGCGCTGGCTGGATCGACGCGTCTTGATTTGAGTAAAGATCCACTGGGTGAAGATAAAGACGGCAATCCAGTCTATCTGAAAGATGTCTGGCCGACTGAGGCAGAAATTGCCGAGCAGGTGAAACTGGTCGCCAGTGATATGTTCCGTAAAGAATACGGTGCGACGCTATTTGAAGGGGATGAACACTGGCAGAGCCTGAATATCCCGGATAGCCTTACCTACGAGTGGCAGGATGACTCCACCTATGTCGCCAACCCACCATTCTTCGAAGGCATCGACAAGCCACTCAAGGCACAGGAAGATGTGACAGACGCCTATGTGCTGGCACGTTTTGGCGACTCGATCACCACCGACCATATTTCGCCGGCCGGCGCCATCAAACCAAGTGCTCCGGCAGGTGAGTACCTGCAAAGCAAAGGGGTTGCAATTAAAGACTTCAACTCCTACGGGTCGCGTCGCGGTAATCACGAAGTGATGATGCGCGGTACCTTTGCCAACATCCGGATTCGTAACCTGATGGTCGAAGGCAGTGAAGGTGGGGTCACACGCCATGTGCCCAGTGGTGATGAAATGTCGATCTATGACGCAGCCATGCGCTATCAGGAAGAGAAAACACCACTGGTGATTTTAGCGGGCAAAGAGTACGGCACCGGGTCCAGTCGCGACTGGGCAGCGAAAGGTACGCGCTTACTTGGCGTACGAGCCGTGATTGCACGAAGCTTTGAACGTATTCACCGCTCCAACCTGGTTGGCATGGGCGTACTGCCGCTGCAATTTAAGGACGGCGAAAGTGCAGATAGCCTTGGCTTAACCGGCGAAGAGAAAATTTCGCTGAGCGGCACCCGGGACATTAAAGCGGGTCAAAGCGTGCAGGCAACAGCCAAGCGCAGCAATGGTGAAGAGATTTCTTTTGAGCTGCTTTGCCGCATAGATACTGCCAATGAAGTTGAGTACTACAAGAACGGTGGTATTTTGCACTATGTGTTGCGTCAGCTAATCGCAGCGTAAACTTAAACGAACAGCAAGGCAGGCTTCGACCTGCCTTGCGTCGTTTTCAGGCTGCACGATTTGTTGAACAAATGTAACCAGCTTGATAGCCTGAAGGCTTTTATTCGCGAGCGGTATGCCATGCAAAAACTGCTATTTGGAATCCTCGTCGTGATGAGCACTTTGGGCTCAGGCCTTCTGCTATCCGGCGCCGCGCTCGCTGACACCGCTCAATCCGGGTTAACATTGCAGGGGCCGGATAAGGTTCGCGAGGGGTACTTTCAGCTCCGTGTGGATGGCGTTGCGGAGGAGGATACCTTTGTTATTGAGCTTGCGTCCTCCGCGCAGTTTGCAACGGTTGAAAACACCTTTGCTCCCTTAGGCGCCTTTCGCCAGCTATCCCTTAGCGGTTTCGATGATGGCCGTTATTACTTCCGTGCCGTCCATTCCGGGACGGGTGAATACAGCAATATTCACCAACTGGATGTGGTTCATTACCCGCTGTGGCAGGCATTAAGTCTGTTTGTCCTTGGGGCACTGCTCTTTATCAGCCTGCTTGTGACCATGCTGATACTGACCCGGCGAGCCGCTCGCAATCACAAGGAGCCTCGTCATGGATGAATTTGCCCTCGATGCCCGGGTCGGGTTTGCCATCATTGTCGTATTCGGACTAGCCTGGATAACCTTTGGCTGGTTTCTCGGGCGCAAGACCACTACCCATGAAGAATTCGCTTTGGCGGGACGCAACGTTGGGTTTGCATTTGCCTCCGCTACGGCGATGGCAACCTGGGTTACCAGCAACACCACTCTGGTTGCGCCGGAACTGACATTCCAGTTCGGTTTGTGGGGGATGGTGGGGTATTCGTTCGCCGCCCTCGGACTTATTTTGTTTGCGCCGATTTCAGCCCGAATTAAAACCTTGCTGCCAAATGGATATACCAGTGGGGATTTTATCCGTCTGCGCTTTGGTTTTACCGCCTGGTGTTTCTTCATGGTGATTTCGTTTGTCTATGCGCTGGGTTGGTTAGTGAGCCTGGGAATGGCCGGGGGGATTTTGCTGCAGGCGCTGAGCGGCCTTGATTATCACATCGGAATGTCGGCGATTTTATTTATTTGCGTACTCTACACCCTGTTTGGCGGGTTACGCGCTGTGATTGCCACCGACTTTATTCAGGCACTGATTATTATCACCGGTGTGGTTCTGGTCGCGGTGTTATTGCTGACCAATGTCGGCATGCCTGAGATCCACCAGAACCTTGCAGATCACCATCCGCGACTGCTCGACCTGCTATTCCCGGCCGCCATTATGTTTTTATTTAATAATATCTTTTTTGGGTTAGGGGAAATCTTCCATTCCAACGTGTGGTGGTCAAGAGCCCTCGCATTTAAACAGAAAGTTGCGTTCAGAGCCTTTTTAACCGGTGGCCTGTTATGGCTCCCCATCCCGATTGTGACTGGTTTCGTCGCTTTGGCGGCACCGCAGTTGGGAATTTTTCCCTCCAGTCCGGATATGGTCGGGCCGACGGTGGCCGCTGCGGTACTCGGCACCGCGGGCGCCGTGGTGGTTTTTATTGTGGTTTTTTCGGCGCTGGCATCGAGCCTGGATTCACTGCTTGCTGCGACCTCAGACTTGTTAACCCGCGATATTTATCACAAACACCTTAACCGAAAAGCCAACGATAAAACCTTGTTTCGTGCCAATCGCATCGCCATTGCCGGACTCGGCGTCGTGACCTGGATTCTGTGTTTGCCACAAATTACCACGCTGGCCGCGTTGTTGAATTTCACCGGTGCCTTTGTCGCCAGCACGATCTGGCCCATTGTAGTCGGTCTTTATCAGCCACGGCTGGAAGGCAAATATGCGGCCGGGGCAATGGCGGCGGGCACGTTATGCGGCCTGGCTGGTTACTTTTTGATTGGTTTTTACGTCGCCGCGCTGACTGCATGTCTGGTCTCAGCGGTGATAACAGCGATTGGCGTCTATATGAGTAAAAACCATTTTGACTGGGATCTGTTAAATGAGAAGGAGCACACAGAATGATCTCCTTAACGGCATTAACCCTGATGGTATGGGCAGCAACCATTGCAGGTGCTTTAGTACCTGTGGTGCTGCTGGCGCTATTTTTTATTGACTACAAAGCAAAGACGATCTGGTGACTATATGAATGTAAGTGATGCCTCGTTTGACCGCGAGAGGCCTGATGTATACGGAGATGCACATCCTAAAGCGCTACTGCGAAGCGTCCAGGAAGATGGCGACTATCTGGTAAAACTGTCCAACCAGCATATTGTGTCGTCGGATCAGTTTTCGCGGGATACCCTGATCCAGCTGTTCCGCCTGGCGGCCAAGTATGAGAGCAATCCGACCCGGTTCCGTTCGCCGCTGCAGGGAAAGATCCTCATCAGCGCCTTCTATGAACCAAGCACCCGCACCCGGCTGTCGTTTGAAAGCGCCTGGCACCGCTTGGGCGGCGATATTATGTCAATTACCGACCGTTCCACCACCGGGATCGCAAAAGGTGAGTGTCTGGATGATGTCGCGGAAATGTTCAACAACTATGGCGACTGCGTGGTGCTGCGCGATAATAACGGCGAGTCATTGGAAAAAATGATGGATACACTGCGTATTCCGATCGTCAACGCGGGGAATGGACGCGATGAACATCCGACTCAGGCGATGGCGGATCTGTATGCGATCTTCAAATGGCGTCCTGAGCTGCTCGCGGCAGAGGTGCCTGAAGAGCGCAGAATTCGTATTGGGGTGATAGGTATACCGGGGCGCATGCGCACGGTGCGAAGCTTGTTAAAGAGCCTTGCGGTGTTTCATACCAGCATCAAAGAAGTGGTCATTATCCATGATGGCAGTGATGACGAGGGGCTGTTTGACCCCGGGCAGCGTGAAGAGCTTGAGGAGCGCGGGTTAACTATACGCCTGGCGAATGAGCTCGACGAGGTGCTACCGACGCTGGATGTAACCTATATCAACGCCATTGCCTGGGAAGGCGACGGTTTTGAAACCTATGGGAAGAAATTCATTTTGAATGCCGACTCGCCGCTTAAGCAGGACGGTATCATTTTGCATCCTTTGGCGCGTGGCGAAGAGCTGGCCAAGGATCTCGATAATACGTCGCACAACTGGTACTTCAGCCAGGCGCGTGGGGCGGTATTTTTACGCATGGCACTGTTAACCTGCATGGTAGAGCGTGCAGAACGTGTCATTGATGTAGTTTGACAGAGGACTGAACCCGTATGTGCGGAATTGCAGGTGTTTTTTACAACCAACCTAAACACATGATTGAGCCACAAGTCTTAGTCAATATGGCGGCCATTATGCACCACCGTGGCCCTGATGGATTCGGTTATAAAACCATAGCCGGGCAGGGCGTTGGTTTTTCCCATGCTCGTTTGTCCATTATCGATTTGGTCGGTGACCGCGGTCGGCAACCGTTTTTATCGGACGACAAACGTTTGATGCTGGCCCATAACGGCGAGTTCTATGACTTTAAACGTATCCGGGCGCAGTTAACGGCTGAAGGAGCCCGCTTTAATACCAAGAGTGATTCTGAAATTATCATGCAGCTGTATCCGCGGTTTGGCATGCAAGGCATGTTGCCCCATTTACGGGGTGAGTTTGCGTTCTCTCTGTATGATCAGGAAGAAGATACCCTGTTTCTGGTGCGCGACCGCTTTGGGGTTAAGCCGTTGTACTACACCCAAACTGAAAAAGGCATTGTGTTCGGTTCTGAGCTGAAAACCATTTTTGCCCATCCGGAAGTGCCACGCAAATTCTCAGATGAGGGTGTTTACCATCAGCTGATTCAGACCATGGTGCCCGGTACCACTGCGTTTGAAGGCATTCGTCAGGTGATGCCCGGGCATGTGGTCAGTGTTAAACGGGTCAACGGTAAGTTACATATCGAAGAGAGCAAATACTGGGACATGGAGTTTCCCCTTGAACATGAACATGACAAAGACGACAAACGTGCTGACGAGTACGTTGAAGGGGTTCGCCGGGAGTTGTTAGAAGCGGTTCAACACCGTCTGACTGCTGATGTACCTGTGGGGTGCTATTTGTCGGGGGGCATTGATTCGTGCTCGATACTTGGGCTATCGGCTGCAGCCAGTCAGGAGCCGGTGAAAGCCTTCACCATTGGTTTCGATTCAGCAGCCTATGATGAAACGCCAATAGCCCGCGAA
Organism: Aliidiomarina sedimenti; assembly: GCF_003986955.1. Lineage (GTDB taxonomy): Bacteria > Pseudomonadota > Gammaproteobacteria > Enterobacterales > Alteromonadaceae > Aliidiomarina > Aliidiomarina sedimenti. The sequence continues at coordinate 38,509 of NZ_PIPN01000001.1, forward strand.
ATGGCCGAGGCCACGGACGCTGACCATCATGTGATGACGCTTGATTCGAATGACCTTTATGATCACTTTGAAACTACGCTCTGGCATACCGAGCGCACCATCTATAACACCCTGGGTGTGGCAAAATACCTGATGAGCCAGCAGGTTCGTGATGTTGGCTACAAGGTGGTGATGACTGGCGAAGGTGCTGATGAATTATTCGCTGGTTATCCGTCATTCCGCAAAGATCTGTTTATGTACGGACTGGACCATCTGCCACCGGAAGAGCGTGCTAACTGGCAGGCGATGCTGGAAAAGAACAACAAGCTATTCAAAGGTGCCATGCTGGCACGGGAAGAATTTGTCAGCGATGCTTTCGTAGCTAAAATGGGCTTTACCCCCAGTTGCTTGCAACCCTGGCTGTCCTGCAGCGGTTTTGCAGATAAGCTGCTGGCAAAAGATCGGCGCCAACGGATGCAGGGCTATGACGCTGGTAAGGCGATTGCTGATACCCTGGATGCGGACATGCTGGCAGAACGGCATCCGCTCGATAAAGCCCAGTATGTGTGGACTAAAACCATGCTCGAAGGGCAGATCCTGACCTGGGGTGGTGACCGGGTTGATATGGCAAACTCGATGGAAGCGCGGCCAGCATTTTTGGACCATAAACTGGCCGAATACGCATTTAAGATCCCGCCTCATTTACGCATTCGCGAGAACAAAGAGAAGTGGGTCTTGCGTGAGGCAATGAAAGGGCTGTTGCCGGAAACTCTGTATAAACGCGAGAAATTCGCGTTTATGGCACCTCCGGCACATACCGATCCAAAAAAATGGGCTGCTATGCGAGCCTTAGCGAAAAAATACCTCAACAAAGAGTCTGTTGAAGAGGCGGGTTTGCTCGATCACGATGAAGTCAATGCGCTGTTTGCATTGCATGATGCGGATGATGCGCCGGCAGAGCTGCAGGTGCAACTGGACGCGGTGATTAACCATATGCTGGGGGTTCAGATCCTGCACAAGCAGTTTGTCGCAACGGATCTGCCAGCAAAAGCCGCAGCACGGGCTGACGAACTTGGTTGGCACGCTTAACCGCTGCAAGACATCTGTTCGAAATAGTCGTTGAAAACATTTGTCGAACACATGGAAAAAGCCCCGCGAGGGGCTTTTTTTGTGCCTTTAGAGCGCTATTCATGGATCGACTTTTCTTTTTAAGTGTTACGGTATAACATACCAAGTGAAATGTTATATCATAACCAATCAGCAAGTCTGTGTGCTCCGATTGTTTGGTATGACCCGTTCACCAACTACAAAAAGAGATAACCTCAATGATAACGACTATTTCCTTTCATCCCGCGAAGCTGGCTGTGGCAATCAGTGCGGTTCTGCTGCTGGCGGCCTGTGAAGAAACCAGTATTCAGCCAATCGAGCATGATGAAGACCATGACCATGCGGATGACCACGAGCATGAGGACAGTGCCACTGGCCGTCTGATTTTCATGGAATACGGTGAGGATGCAACGCGTGCTTTTGTCTATGACCTCGAGGCCAATGAATTACTGGAATCGTTTGATCTGCAAAGCCCAGGGCGTTTGCTTGCAAGTCCGGATTATCGCTATGCAGTTGCCATTCAGCGCGATGCCGGGGTAACCCGCTTTGTAGACAGCGGCTATGAAACTGAACCTCATGGCGATCATGCACATTACAATGAGCTGGCTCCGGCATTATCTGGTTTCACTTTGGCAGGAGAGCGCCCGACTCATTACGATTTTTATCATCACCGGGGAGCGCTTTTTTATGATGGAGCTGAGGGGATCGCCTCTAAAATTGAGGTTTTTTCGGACCAGAGTATTGTCGAGGAACAAGTACTGGCGGAGCTGGAGTTAAGCAGTTCGATGCATGGTGCTGCTGAAATCCGTGAAGATTATTTGTTCACCGCCAATCGCAGCGACGCAACCGCGACAGGTTTGCCCGATTCGGTTGAAGTCTACGAGCGTCATTCTGATCACTTCGATTTCGTCCAGGGGTTTGAAAATGAGTGTGTAGATTTACATGGCAGCGCGCTGAATGAACAGCATGTAGCCTTTGGCTGCGGTGATGGCGTGTTGCTGCTGTCTGAAGCTGAAGATGGCAGCTTCGTGAGTGAGAAACTAAGCATGCCGGAAACGCTCGGAGGTCGTGTCGGATCACTGTGGGGACATGAAGAGAGCCCGTATTTTATCGGCAGTGCAGGGCAGAACATGGTATTGATCGACACGTCGACTGGGGAAAGCTGGCAGCTTGACTGGAAAGTTGACGAGGCGCGGGAATTTGGCTCTGTTGCGTTTAACTATACAGGCGATCGCTTTGCTGTTCTCGACACTGCAGGCGACATGACTATTTTCCGTTTACGCGAGCAGGGCCATGAGAGTTATCCGTTTGAGTTGCAAAGTCAGTTCACGGTGGTGTCTGATACTCATGAAATGGCGCTTGCTATGACAGTGAACCAGGTTAACCACCAGGCGTATATTGCTGACCCGGGGCATCAGCGAATTACTGTGGTTGATTTACATGATGGCGAAGTGGTAGAGCAGCGTGACTTAGATGTGGAGCCGGGTAGCTTAATTTGGACTGGGTTTACCTCTGAAGAATCTCACGATCATTAAGCGTTGAGCTAGCTAAATTCTGACACCTTTAATAAAAAAGCCCCGCAAGGGGCTTTTTTGTTTTGAAGTGACTAGCGTCTGGACGATAAGTCGGTGCGGCGTATCTGCACCAGGATGCCAAAGTTGGGGTGGTCGAAGTAGTGCGTTTCGTGGCTGATAACCCGACGCAGTTGATTAAAGTAATAGCCACGTAAGAAGCTTGCGGCGGCTTCTTCCTGACGTAAAGCTGCATTGGCTTGTGCTTCCAGCGAGGTAGCCTGCAACGGAACCTGGACTTCCTCGCGCAGATTGAATTCGCCGTCAATGTGTAAGTAATTGCCAACCAGATAGATGTGCATCAGCCCGTCGAACTCCCACACGTCCTGCGGCAGATTAGCAGAAGGATTAGCTGGTCGTTCTGGTAATCCCGCCGTTTGTCGGTCGGGGCGGCTAAACGGTGTCTGACCTTGTTCAATCAGGTTCAATAAACTTTGAATCCGTTCTAACGGAGCATTTTGTTGTTGTAACAAATAGTTGGGGTTGTCGCTACGGTCGGCGACGACGCGATCAAAATCATGGGCAAATCCAAGGTAATCGTACTCGCTGGTGTAGTTTTGGCCGCCAAATAAGCGGATCTTACGGCCCTGGTTGCGGCTGTAAACGGGCTGGCGCCAACTGGTGTGAAGCAAGGTAGACTTACCTCGTTGGCGCTCCAGTTGTTGGCGTAGTGAGTTTAGCTCAAAGCTCTCAGTTGGCATCAGGAAAGGCGACTCTGTGCTGTAGATGTCGCCACCTTCACCATTGATTTGCTGCGCGGCCACTTCGCGTATTTCAGCGCGTGGCGAGCCCGCCGCTCCGCTAATACCGAATGCGCCGGTGATCAGAGCCTCTTCAATCGAGTCTCTGCACAGTGACATCTTCTGGCGCTGGCCAGTAATGAATGCAGGTTCGCTGAGAATGCGTAAACGCTGGACAACTTCAAACCAGTGATTTTCGTCGTCTTCTGTACAGGTGGGAATGATTTCCAGCGCGGGTGCCAGTTGGTCACGGCGATAGTCGTTGAGCAGGTCGAGGTGATTCTGTAAAGGAACAGGCCGGATTTGCAGCGGAAAGTATTCCTCATCGGCATGGCGCTGTGGATCCTGCTTAAAAACCAGCACCTCAACCTCAAACCAGCGTAAATCAGCGCCAGGCTGATCATCCGCATGTGCTGTAGCGCTGATTAACAGAGCACTGGCACAGAGAGTTGTTAAGCATGTGCTGAAGCCGCGCTTGGCGAAACCAAAAGAAAGCCAGCTGCGGCGAACTGACCTGGTCAAAGAAGATGCTGTACGTCGCTGTGCGTTCAATCCTGTTTCCTCGTACCTGGTGGTTATTAAGCGGCGGTTAACTGCTGAAGTACTGACTGTATCAGCTTTACCCGTGAATGAGTATCTTCCACACCCTGCTTGACTTTAAGCCGGGTCGGACCGTCCATGGCAAAGGTCGCCGGGTCTTGCTGCAGCATTTGAATAATGACCGCTGGGTCGACCTTAGCGTCCTGATTAAATTCAATATGCCCGCCCTGGGGACCGATCTCAATTTTACGTACGCCGATGGGTTCTGCACGCAGCCGGATCTCGCTGACCCGAATGAGATTTTTAGCCGCGTCAGGAAGCAGGCCAAAGCGGTCAATCATTTCAATCTGCAAATCCTCCAGTTCAGCCTCTGAGCGTGCTCCGGCGATGCGTTTATACAGGCTAAGGCGCGTGTTGACATCGGCAATGTAATCGCTCGGCAGCAGGGCCGGGATGCGCAGTTCAATTTCCGTTTGTTGTTTAAGCAGCAGGTCAATACTAGGTTCTTTACCTGCCTTGAGCGCTTCAACCGCTTCTTCCAGCATATCCATGTAGAGTGTAAAACCAATACTTTCAATCTGACCGCTCTGGTCATCGCCAAGTAATTCTCCGGCACCGCGAATTTCCAGGTCGTGGGTCGCAAGCACAAAGCCGGCACCGAGGTCTTCCAGTTGCGCGATCGCTTCTAGCCGTTTCACTGCGTCTTTGGTCATCCGCTTCGGATGCGGTGTCAGCAGGTAGGCATAGGCTTGATGATGTGAACGACCGACACGACCACGCAGCTGATGTAGCTGGGCCAGGCCAAGGTGGTCAGCACGGTCCATAATGATGGTATTGGCGCTTGGAATGTCGATACCTGTTTCAATAATGGTCGTACATACCAGTACGTTAAAGCGTTGATGATAGAAGTCAGCCATGATGCGTTCAAGTTCACGCTCGTTCATTTGACCGTGCGCCGTGGTAACGCGCGCTTCAGGAACCAGCTCGGTGAGCATTTCTGCCGTACGCTGAATACTTTCCACGTTGTTATGGAGAAAATAGACCTGACCGCCGCGCAGAACTTCACGCAGAATCGCCTCGCGCACGGTTGCCTTGTCAAATTCGCGGACAAATGTCTTCACTGCCAGCCGCTTGGCTGGCGGTGTTGAGATAATAGACAAGTCACGAATACCGTTCATCGCCATGTTGAGTGTGCGAGGAATTGGGGTCGCGGTCAGGGTAAGAATGTCCACTTCTGCACGCAGACGCTTAACCTGCTCCTTTTGACGCACGCCGAAACGGTGTTCTTCGTCTACCACCAACAGGCCTAAGTCATGAAACTTAATGTCTTTCTGGAGTAATTTATGAGTGCCGATAACGATATCGACTTTGCCAGCCTCGAGGTCAGCCAGCACATCGAGGGTTTGTTTGGCAGTTCTAAAGCGGGACAGTACCTCGACCCGCACCGGCCAGTCGGCAAAACGGTCGCGGAAGTTCTCATAATGTTGCTGCGCCAACAGGGTGGTGGGCACTAACACGGCCACCTGTTTGTTGTCGTTGATGGCGGTAAATGCTGCGCGCATGGCAACTTCTGTTTTACCGAAACCAACATCACCACAGACCAGTCTGTCCATAGCCCGCGGCGCCTGCATGTCGGCGAGAACAGCGTGAATTGCCTGCAGCTGATCATCGGTTTCGGTAAATGGAAAGCCATCGGCAAAGCGTGCATGGTCGCTGTCACTAACCTGAAAGGCATAGCCTGGTTTGGATTCGCGTTTTGCGTACACCGCGAGCAGCTCGGCGGCAACATCGCGGACACGCTCTGCGGCTCGGCGTTTGGCTTTCTCCCAGGTATCGTTGCCCAGTTTGTTCAGTGGTGCGCTTGATTCTTCGCCGCCACTGTAACGGCTGATGAGGTGCAGTGCTGCGACTGGCACGAATAACTTGGATTGCTGGGCGTATTCGATACACAAAAATTCGGTGGCGGTGCCACCTGCATCCAGCGTCGTCAGACCCTGGTAGCGACCAACGCCGTGGTCGAGGTGAACCACCGGCTGTCCAATCGACAGCTCAGCCAGATTTTTAATTAAGGCATCGGCAGATCCCGCCTGGCGGCTGTCCTGACGGCGGCGTTGCGCGATCTTGGCGCCGAGTAATTCACTTTCAGTAATAAACCACAGGCTTTGTTCGGGGTCGCGGGCATAAAATGAATGTGCGACCGAACTAACCACAATGCCAGAATCGATATCTGCGTGGATAAAGTCGCTAAAATTTTTGACCACCTGGGGATGAATACCAGCCCGTCCTAGCAGTTCGAGCAAACTCTCGCGCCGGCCTGCCGATTCGACGGCAAAAAGAACACGTTCGCCTTTTTCCTGTGCTTTTTTATACAGGCTGCGGATCCGCGCCAGAGGGTCGTCGGCTTTATGCTCAATTTGAATCTCGGTCACTGCCTTGGTGGCAAACTGAACAGGCCCTGGTTGGCGGGTCCCTTCCGGCACGCCAAGGCGGATACGCGGGCGGCGTTTAAACTCAGCGTTTAGCTCTTCGCTGCGGATAAATAGCTGGCCAGGCGGAAGCAAGGGCCGGTTTTTATCCCAGCGACGGTCGTCATAGCGGTAATCAATATCCCGCCAGAGTTGCTCCATCTGCTTTTGCAAATCACCTTGGGTAACCAACAGGATATCGTCCGGAAGGTAGTCAAATAAGGTCGCAGTAGAGTCAAAGAATAAAGGCAGGTAGTATTCAATACCGGCAGGCAAACTGCCCTGGCTGACCTGCTGATAGACCGATTCTCGCGCTGTGGAAGCGTCAAATTGCTCACGGTACTGACGCCGGAAAGTTTCGATACCGGCGTCTGCAGTTGGGAATTCATGTGCTGGCAGCAAATGGATGCGTTCAACCGGGGCTGCGGAGCGTTGGCTGTCGACATCGAACGGGCGGATGCTATCAATGTCATCATCAAAATAATCAATTCGAAAAGGCTCGGTCGCGCCCATCGGGAATAAATCAATAATCGACCCACGCACACTGTACTCGCCATGTTCCATCACCTGGTTTACAAAGCGATAGCCAGCCTGTTCAAGTTGTGCGCGAAATTTCTCCAGCGGCTTGTTATCACCGGGTTGCAGAATAAAGGCCTGGCCTTGCACGTAGGACGGCGGGGCGATGCGGTGGAGCAGGGTATTTAAGGAAACAATCAGAATACCCTGTTCGCTCTCGGGCAATGTTGCCAGCACCCGTAAACGTTCGGAAATAATATCCTGGTGTGGCGAGAAGGTGTCGTAGGGTAAAGTTTCCCAGTCTGGAAATACGCTGATATACGGCGCCAGGCGGGGCGTGAAGAAGCGAATTTCCTGTTCCAGCCGATACGCAGCAGGGGCGTCAGCAGTGACCAGTAAGATCCGGCGCGGTTCCCGCTCTGCCAGAGAAGCCAGGGCGAGTGCGCTGCTACTGCCTTCTAACTGGCGCCAGGTTTTATCTTGCTCGTTGGCCGGCACTGCGTCGGCCTGAAATACAGAAATTGCTGCCATGAATGATAATGCACACGATCAATGCTGGAAAAGTCGCTAGTGTAGCAAAAAGCGTTCTGTTTAGGGCTTATTTGCACGCTCGCTTGCACGTTTTTTTAATAGCCGGGTTTGGGCATGCAATGCGGCACGTACCATCAGCTCCTGGTCTTCCTCGCGTAAACGGCGAAACAGGACAGTCACCTGGTAACCATCTTCATTCTGCTCGCAGTCGATAATCTCGCCGTAACCGAAAATGGCAGCCGATTCTGCACTCAGAAATAGTTTTAGCTGAACAAGCTGCCCTGGTTCAAATGGCTCGCTGGAATAGAAACCAATGCCGGCGCCACCGTATTCGTACGCCTGATAGCGGCACTCGGGGTCGTCTTCATAACGTAGCAGGTAGCCGAGCAGCGCATTCAGTTTTTGATTCTGCTGGGTGAGTATATTCAGAATCGCCTGGCCAGGTTCGCCGAGCGAACGGATTTGTTGCCAGGCAGTCTGATCCCTTTGCTGCAGTTCAGCTGCCATGCGAAAGACCAGGGGCAACTCACTAAGGAATACCTCTTCATCTGGCAGACCTGTCCGGTCGTCCAATGGAATTACATTGATATCGAGTGCTTCTTTAATCGCGAAGTACTCGGCGTATTCGTCACGCGCCTGTTGCAGATGGTCAGTCGAAGTTGTCATTTGTTACTCGTTTGCCAGTTGTGCCATGGGCTTATTGTCTTTATGCTTTCACACTTTACTTTAGCAAACCAGACTTGAACAGGCGCAATCATATGTTTCAGCCCGCTCCGTTGTTTTTAGGCGTGCGCTACAGCCGCAGTAGTCAGGGCTCCGCGTTTACCCGCTTCATTAACCGTTTCTCTTTGCTCGGGATTATGATTGGAGTAGCGGCGCTTATTGTGGTGACATCGGTTATGAACGGCTTTGAAAATGAGCTGAAAAATCGCATTCTCGGTGTCGTCCCTCAGGTCACTGTCAGTGCTACAGCCAGCACAGGTATGGCCGACTGGCAGGCCCAGCGGGCAGCGCTGGAATTGCCTGAATCGGTTTTACACAGCAGTCCTTATGTGCAGATTGAAGGTCTGGTACAGGGGCGGGGTCAGTTGAATGCCGTTATGTTGCAAGGGCTTTACCCGGAATTTGAAGGCGACCACAATGTCGTGACGCGACATATGGTGCGCGGTAGCTTAGACAATCTTGAAGCGGGCGAATACGGCATTATTCTGGGGCGTCCGCTGGCCAATCGGCTGGATGTTCAGGTTGGTGAGCAGGTCCGCATTGTCGCCGCTGCAGGCGGCCAGTTTACCCCAGTCGGGGTAATGCCGGCTCAGCGTATGTTCCGCGTCGTCGGCCAATTTGAGTTAGGGGCAGAGATAGATCGCCAGCTGGTACTGATGCACGGCGATGATCTGGCGCGCTTATTGCGCTTCTCTGAAGGGCATGTCAGTGGAATACGACTTTACCTTGATGATGCATTCCGAGCTGAACAGGTTGCTGCCGAGCTCGCGCCACAGGTGAATGAGGAAAGTCGCATCGGACAGTGGACCGAGCGCTACGGGCGGTTATTTGCTGCGGTACGCATGGAGAAAGGGATGATGCTCTTTATGCTGACGCTGGTGGTGGCGGTTGCGGCTTTTAACGTGGTCTCCGCGCTGGTTATGGTGATTCACGATAAACGCTATGACATTGCCATTTTACAGACTCAGGGGCTGTCGCGTCCTGCGGTCTTTGCCATGTTGCTGGTGCAGGGGGCTTACAACGGGATCATAGGAACCCTGCTTGGGGTGTTGATTGGTCTCTTGCTTTGTCTGCTGCTGAACCCGCTGTTGGATGCCTTTGGCGTCGGTATCATGGCCTACACCGACGGTGCTGGCTTACCCATAGTGATTGAACCATGGCAGGTCACCGGCATTGCGCTACTGGCGCTTGTATTAACCCTTTTCGCTACTATTTACCCAGCCTGGCGCGCTGCGGCTATTAAGCCCGCGCAGGCCCTTCGTTACGAGTAACCGATGATGACTAATTTGCTTCAATGTAACCATATCAGTAAAACCTTTACCGACGGTGAGCAACAGGTCAATGTGCTGCAGGACGTCAGTTTTTCACTTGCTGCTGGCGATATGATGGCAATTGTCGGGTCCTCGGGCTCAGGAAAAAGCACGCTGCTGCATATTCTCGGCAGTCTGGATACCGCGACAGCGGGCGAAGTGGTGATGCAGGGCCAGCCGTTGAGCAGTTTGAAAGAGCGTCAGCGAGCCAAATGGCGCAACCAGAAGCTCGGTTTTATTTACCAGTTTCATCATCTTCTCGGTGAATTTTCGGCGCTGGAAAATGTGGCGATGCCGTTGTTGATTGGTGGCATGAATCCAGCAAAGGCCAAACAACAGGCGGCTGAGCTGCTTGATCGCGTCGGCTTGGCGCATCGTATGACGCACGCGCCGGCAAAGCTATCCGGCGGCGAGCGACAGCGGGTTGCGATCGCCCGCGCCTTGGTCAATCAGCCGGCCCTGGTACTTGCGGATGAACCGACCGGAAATCTTGATGAAACCACCGCGGAAACCATTTACAGCCTGATGCTGGAACTCAATGAACAACTGAATACCGCATTCATTGTGGTCACCCATGACCAGCACCTGGCAAACCGGTTGCCGCGTCGCGCCATGCTGCATAACGGTCAGCTTGAGGAAACCCCACGATGAAGTTCGCTTTGCCCTGGTTGCTGGCACGGCGATTTCGTCGTAGCAAGCATAAAAACCGATTCGTAAATTTCATTTCGGCGTCCTCTACTGCAGGCATTGCGCTCGGCTGCGCCGCCCTGATTGTATTGCTTTCGGTCATGAATGGTTTTCAGAAAGCATTGGAAGAACAATTACTTAGCCTGGTGCCCCATGTTCAGTATGAAGCCGTGCGAGATGGCTTGCGTGACTGGCGCCAGGTGGTCGCAACCGCGGAAGAGCATCCGCGGGTGATTGCGGCCGCGCCGCGGGTACTGATTAATGGCATGATCCAACAGGGGCGGGGCTTCAAAGGGGTTACTGCGCAGGCTATCGACCCTGAGCTTGAGCCCCGTGTATCCGGGCTGACGGACTATATCAGCAGTGAGGACTGGCAACGATTTATCAGTCAACCGCAGGGCATTTTACTGGGCTACGGACTTGCTGAATCGTTGGACCTGAAAGTGGGAGACCGGGTTAATTTACTGGTCCCGCAAATTGATAGTGATCGTCAGAGTTTACGTGCTCCACGACGGCTTAGCCTGGAGCTTGCCGGAACCTACCGCCTGGGAGGCGAGCTCGATTACCAGCAAGCGTATTTGCATTTAGAAGAAGGGCGCAAAGCTATGGGCCTGAGTAGCGAAGCGAATAGCGTACGGTTGCGCCTCGACGATGTCTATCAGGCTCCGGTGGTGGCCAGTCAAATTGCTGCTCAATTGTCCGAATATGCGTATATCAACGACTGGACACGCACAGAGGGACATCTCTACCGTGACATCCAGCTGGTGCGTAGCGTAATGTATCTGGTACTGGTCCTGGTATTGGCAGTCGCCAGTTTTAACATCGTTTCGACCCTGGTGATGGTAGTTCAGGAAAAACGCTCGCAGATAGCCATTCTCAAGACCATGGGTGCAAATGACCAGATGATTATGCGCACGTTTGTCTTGCAGGGAACCTTAAATGGACTGATTGGGATCCTGATTGGTGCAGTGAGCGGCGTGCTCTTAGCATGGCAGTTGCCGACAATTTTAAAGATGCTGGAAAGCTGGTTCGCGTTTTCGCTGCTGGCGGACGATATTTACTTTGTCAGTTCTATTCCTATCGATGTGCAGTGGCTTGATGTGCTGCTGGTGGTAGGAGTCGCTCTGTTAACCAGTATGCTGGCAACCTTGTATCCGGCGTGGAAGGCGACCAAAGTAAATCCGGCACGAGCACTGGTAGGCGATTAACCTCTGCTGGGTCAGCTCTGCTTACTACTGCTCATTGCGCTGTTGCCGCTTACTGGCACGCAGGCGCTGGCGTTCGCGCCACGCTTTTATTGCCGCCTGGCGCCATAAAATCCGGATAGTAATAAACGCCGATAAACTGGCCAACCCGCCTAATAACAAGCAGCCGAGCAGGAAGGGTGGGACTACGGTACCCAGGCTGGCAGCGAACCAGGCGAGAGAGGGCTCAAACAGGAACGGCTCGGACGGACGGCCAAGAATGAGCGCCCCAAGCTGATACGACGCATAAAATAAGGGGGGCATGGTAATGGGATTAGATATCCAGACCAATGCCACCGACAGTGGAATGTTGGCGGAAAAGAAAATGGCCATTGCGGCGGCGATGATCATCTGAGCCGGGACAGGCAAAAAGGCGACGAACAAGCCGATGGCAAAAGCACGTGATGCCGAGCGTCGGTTAAGGTGCCATAAATTCGAGCGCTGTGCGACGCTACCAAACATGCGCACGGCTTTACTGCTGGCTATTTTCCTTGGGTCCGGCAAAAAGCGCTGAATTGTCTTTTTTGGCATGGATGCTGACACCTACAACAGGTAACTACTATGGATTGGTGGTTCACTGGCGTGCTGTTAGGCACGCTTTCATCAGCCTGGTTACAACCGGACTGGGCGCTATGGCCCTGGACCCTGCTTTCTATCGCTTTGTTCTGCTGGCTGAAATCACCACTGGTAGCAGTTTCCGGTAGCGAAACGCGTTACCCGGCTTGGTTACGTTCGCTTTTGATTGTGACACTCGGCCTATTGTGCGGTATCCAGTGGTCCTTAATCAATGGCAAAGCGGCGCAAAGCTGGAATTTACCTGTTAAAGATTATCGACAGCCACTTCCCATTGCCCTTCGTGTAGACAGCATAGTCGAAGAGAACGAGTTACGCTGGCGCTTTACGGGCCGTTTGCTACAAGGGCCCGCAGACTGGCCTCAGGCGCAACCGGGACCGCAGCCGAGGATACAACTCGACTGGTACGAGCCGCAGGGGCCTGTACCTCGGCTGGGTGAACTATGGCGCTTTGAGGTCCGCCTTCGACCGGCGGTCAGCAGCCTGAATCAGGGCGCTTTTAACTACCAGGCTTACCTTCTGCGACACGGCGTGCGGGCGACTGGTTATATTACCGCGGGTAACAGATTATCTGCCGCGAGTTCGATCAATGCACGTGCTCGTCAGTCTCTGTATGATCAGTTTTCAGCGCGTCGGAGTGAGCTTAACCATGCCGATATCCTGATGGCGCTGGTGCTCGCCGAGCGGCAATGGATTAGTCAACAGAAATGGCAGTTGCTGCAACAGACCGGCGTTGCGCATCTGATGGCGATCTCAGGTTTACACCTTAGCATGGTTTTTGGCTTCACCTTGTTACTGTCGCGCGGGATTCTGGGGTTTTGCCTCTACCGGCTACCGGGAGCTTTCTCAGCGCGGTTAAATATACTGTATCTGGCTTTGCTGACCGCGTGGTTGGCGGCGCTTGGCTATGCCATGTTGGCGGGATTTGCGGTCGCCACCTTACGAGCCTTATTGTTAATCAGCCTGATGATTGCGTTGCGACTTGGGGCCAAACGCCTCAGTAGCCTGAGGCTCTTGCTGCGTGCGGTGGTTCTACTGCTGATTTTTGACCCGCTGGCGTTTCTTGATGCGGGTTTCTGGCTGTCGGTGGGGGCGGTGGCCGCTATCTTTAGCTGGCTCTGGCGGCTGCCAGTTGCGCCTGTGCATGGCAGCCTGATTAGTCGATGGCGGCAGGGTCTGTTCCAGCTTAGTCGGCTTGAAGTGATGCTAACGCTTATGCTACTGCCGCTCTCGGTGGTGTTTTTTCAGGGGTTTTCCTGGCTGGCACCGCTGACCAATCTTCTAGTAGTGCCGGTTTTCAGTGTTGCTGTGCTGCCATTAACCTTACTTGCGGCACTGTTGTTTCCTCTGGCACCGACAATAGCGACGCTGTGCCTTCAGGTAAGCGATTGCATACTCCAGTTCGTATGGTCGCTGTTGACCTGGATACAACCCGCGGCGTGGTGGCCTTTGGCAATGCCGGGGCTGGCCACGTTGTTCCTTGCGGGGATACTCTGCCGCTACAGCCTGTGGTCTGGGCAATTACAACAACTTGTACTTGCTGCATGCCTGGCCAGTTTGCTGTTGCTATATGGGCGGTATAGCTGGTGGCGAGAGAGTGACCCCAGGTTATGGTTGCATATGCTGGATGTCGGGCAGGGCAGTGCGCTGGTCATTGAACGAGCGGGTCGGGCGATGCTGGTTGATAGTGGTCCCGGGTTTGGCATTGACGGGCATCTCAGCGACCGGGTTATTATTCCTTTCCTGCGTCGACGCGGTTTAACCCCTGATGTACTGGTACTAACCCACCGGCATCGCGATCATACTGGGGGTGCGCACGCATTGTTAGCCGCCTACCCGAAGATGACGGTGCTGGATACCGAAGGAGCATACTGGCCTTGCCAGTGGGGTCAGCAATGGCTTTGGCAAGATGTGCGTTTCATTGCGTTAGCGCCTCTGCCCGCGGCACCGGCTGATTTTTCCTACGGAGTTAACAACGAAAGCTGCGTTATTCAGCTTAGTTACCGGGGCACAAAGGTACTGTTACCCGGCGATATTGAACGAGTTGCCGAGTTTCGTCTGGTTCAGCGCTATGCTGACCGCTTACAAAGCGATGTGTTGTTGGTGCCTCATCATGGCTCAAACACCTCCAGTCATCATTTGTTTCTCGACGCGGTGAAACCACAGTGGGCATTGCTCAGTAGCGGTTATCTGAGTCGTTTTAATATGCCCCATGCGGACGTGCTTGAACGTTTTAATAACGCCGGGGTGGCGCTGTATAGCAGTGCTGAAGAGGGACAGGTCTCAATGCTTTGGCGGCCATCAGAAGGTCAGCCAGCGCAGTGGAAGGTCTACACATACCGTCAGCATTATGGACGTTTTTGGTTCAATCAATTACCTTGAGGTCCCTGGCGCTGGTCACATGGCCTACCTTTCAGGTAAAATGCCGCAGTCTTTTTTTATATATGGCAAATGCATGGATTCAAAAAAAGCAGTTCGACAACAAACATTCCGTCGCTTAGTAAAGTACCTGAGGCCGTACCGCCTGGCTTTTGCCGCAGCAGTTATCGGAATGATTGGGTATGCTGGCGTCGATACATTTTTCTTTTATCACATTGAAACCCTGATAGACGACGGTCTTGGTCAGAGTAACCCGACCATTCTTCTCTATGGTGCGTTATTTGTGCCTTTTGTGTTCCTGTTGCGGGGCTTCTTTAACTTTATTTCGACTTACTTTTTAAGTTATGTCGGCTTTCGTATTGTGACGGTTATGCGGCAGCAGCTGTTTGAACATCTGATGCGGGTACCGGTGTCCTATCACGATAAGGTCTCGACCGGCGAACTGATTTCAAAGATCACCTACGACACCCAGCAATTGGCTGAAGCATGCAGCAAAGCGTTATTGACGTTAATACGTGAAGGAGCCTTTGTCATTGGCCTGCTAGGCCTGATGATTTATCACAGCTGGCAGTTGTCGATTGTATTTCTGTTGATTGGGCCGCTAATTGGCAAAGTCGTGTCTGTGGTTTCACGTCGTTTCCGTCAGGTGAGTAGCCGTATTCAGACCGCGATGGGTAATGTAACCACTACTGCCGAACAGATGATCAACGGGCATCAGGTAGTGGTGATGTTCGAAGGGCAGAAGCGTGAAGCTGAGCGTTTCGATGAGATAAATAATGACACCCGTCAGCAGAATATGAAGCTGGTCAGCACCCGTGCTGTCAGTACCTCTGTTATTCAGCTAATTGCGTCGCTGAGCCTGTCGATGGTTCTGGTTATCGCCAGCTTACCCACCATGCTGGATGACCTCACGCCGGGTGCATTTACCGCCTTGCTGACCGCCATGATCATGTTGCTGCGTCCGCTTAAACAGCTGACCAACGTGAATGCAGATTTCCAGCGTGGTCTGGCGGCTGCGGCGAGTATTTTTGCGGTGCTCGATCAGAAAAAAGAAGTCGACACTGGCAAGCGGGTGCTGGACCGTGCGCAGGGTGAGATCCATTTCAAAGACGTCACCTTTAGCTACCCTGATACCGAAGAGCCAGCACTTAAGAATGTCAGCTTTTCGGTCAAGGCGGGCCATAGCGTGGCTTTGGTAGGGCGATCCGGCAGCGGTAAGTCGACCATTTCTTCATTGCTGACGCGTTTTTATGACTATGAGACAGGCAGTATTGAACTGGATGGCCATGATATCCGCGAGTACACCTTAAAATCACTGCGTCGCCAGTTCGCCGTGGTGTCGCAAAGTGTCACCCTGTTTAACGATACCATTGCCAATAATATTGCCTACGGGGCTGCTGGCAATGTCAGTAAAGAGCGTATCGAAGAAGCCGTGCGCCTGGCCTATGTCAACGAATTTACCGATAGTCTGCCGAACGGACTGGATACCATGGCGGGTGAGAATGGTGTCATGCTGTCCGGTGGACAACGGCAGCGTATTGCCATTGCCCGGGCGTTATTGCGGGATGCGCCAGTACTTATTCTGGATGAGGCAACCTCGGCGCTGGATACCGAATCAGAACGCCATATCCAACAGGCGCTGGACAACTTGCAGCAAAACAGAACCTCGCTGGTGATTGCGCATCGCCTGTCGACCATTGAGAATGCGGATGAAATACTAGTGATGGAACATGGCCGGGTGATCGAACGTGGTACCCATGATGATCTTGTGAGTCAGGGCGGCGCCTACGCTCAACTCCACAATATGCAGTTTGGTGGTTTGGAGTGAGTGAGAAGGTAAACCGGCTTTGGTATAAGCGACATTTAAGTCCGTGGTTGTGGTGGTGTATCCCGCTAACCTGGTTTTTTATCCTGGTAAGTGGATTACGCCGTTTGCTGTTCCGTTTGCGTCTCAGAAAGACGTATCAGGCCGATGTGCCGGTGATTGTGATTGGCAATATCAGCGTGGGGGGGACAGGTAAGACGCCCCTGACGATGGCTCTGGTGGAACTACTACAGGCGAATGGTTTCAAGCCTGGCATCGTGTCCCGCGGATATCGCGGCGAAGGACCCTTTCCGCAGCAGGTTAACGCTGACTCGAATCCGGCACAGGTGGGTGATGAACCTTATATGATGGCGGTTGTTACCGGGGTGCCGGTCGTGGTGGCGCCAAAACGTGCTGAGGCGGTAAAGATATTAACCGAGCAAAATGATGTCGATGTCGTTTTAAGTGATGACGGTTTACAACATTATCGTCTGGGCCGGGACATTGAGTTGGCTGTGGTTGACGCGGCACGCGGGCTGGGGAATGGATGGCGAATGCCATGCGGGCCTTTACGCGAAGGCTGGCGACGGCTGAAACGAGCCGACCATGTGCTGATTAACGGAGCAAAAGACACTGAGCATGCGGCTAAGGTGTTGCCTAAGCTGGCTAAACATAAGCCGCCAGTCGCTATGCAAATTGCCGCGCAGGGCTGGCGACGGGTCACTGATGGCAGTGAAATAGAAACCCCGGACGGTGAATCAGTGGTTGCTGTGGCAGGCATTGGTAATCCAAAGCGCTTTTTTAATTTGCTCAGTGGCGAAGGGCTGGACATCATGGAAACGCGGGTGTTTGATGATCACCATCATTTTAGTGCCAGTGATTTTTTCAATGTCAGTAACCTTTATCCGGTGGTAATGACCGAAAAAGACGCAGTGAAATGCCGCAGTTTTGCCCGACCGCATTGGTATTATCTGAAAGTGGCTGCGCAATTGCCTGAATCTTTTAATGCTGCGCTTATTCAACAGATACGAGGCCTTAACAATGACCATTAATGCGAATCTACTGGCTATTCTTGCCTGCCCATCCTGCAAAGGTAAACTGGTGTGGAATGCAGAGAAAACTGAGCTGGTGTGTCGTGGTGAGCAACTGGCGTACCCGGTGAACGAAGGGATCCCAGCCTTACTTGCCGACGCGGCGCGTTCACTGAACAGCGAAGAAATGAAGAAGGTAGATAGTTTATGAGTTTTACCGTAGTTATCCCGGCACGCTACGACTCGTCCAGGTTACCTGGCAAGCCGCTGGCTGAGATAGCAGGCAAGCCGATGATCCAGCATGTCTATGAACGGGCACTGGAAAGTGGTGCCGCGGAAGTGGTGGTCGCCACAGACGACCAGCGGATTAAAGAGGCGGTAAAAAGTTTCGGTGGTCACGCTATGATGACCTCCACCGAGCATCGCTCAGGGACCGAAAGACTGGCTGAAGTAATTGAGTTACTGGCGCTGGCCGATGACGAAGTGGTGGTCAATGTGCAGGGCGATGAGCCCCAGATCCCGCCTGAGATTATCCGGCAGGTGGCCGAGAACCTGGCTTCGCAGCGCAATGCGCCGATGGCGACACTGGCGGTACCGATGGAGTCGGTGGAAGATGTGTTTAACCCGAATACGGTCAAGGTAGTCCTCGATGGCAGTGGCTATGCGCTGTACTTTAGTCGTGCGCCTATCCCCTATGACCGTGAGCAGTTTATGGCGAAGCCGGACAGCAAGATTGAATTAGCGGACCATTACCTGCGCCATATTGGTATTTATGCCTATCGCGCTGGGTTTATTCATCGCTATGCGGAATGGGACGCAAGCCCGGTCGAGCAGCTTGAGTCACTGGAGCAATTGCGGGTGCTTTGGTACGGTGAACGTATTCATGTGGCCCAGGCGATCATTGAGCCACCGGCCGGGATCGATACCCCGGATGATCTTGAGCGTATCAGACAGACCTTCAGCAAATAGCCTCTTGGTCATAACGATTGCAATATGAAGCATAAAAAATGCCGCGCTCCATTGGAGTGCGGCATTTTTGTAGGGGTACCTTGCTAAATGGGCAGGCTAGCCCTGCATCGAATTATACTCGTCCTGCCAGAAAAACTTCTCTTCGCCGAATGCCGGTTTTAGATCGTTAAGCCAGGTCGCAGTTTCATCGAACTTAGCAAAGAACGGGCGTTGGACCCAGTCCGGATTGCGCGCCTGAATAAAACGCAGGACGAAGACTTTTTCGCCGTGAATTTCACTCACACCCTGAATTTCCACTTTGCCGGGGCCTGCCGACATGGATGGACCACGTACAGTGCGGGCAAGGCCTGAAACCTGTTTATACGCATCACGGAAAATTTCCCAGGTGCGATACAACGGCACTTCAAAATAGCGCTTAGCACCGGTGTCACGTTCAATGAACATGTAATAAGGAACCATTCCCAGACGAACCTGTTCCTGCCACATTTGCGCCCAGGCACCCGGGTCGTTATTCAGGTTATTAAGCAATGGCGCCTGGCAACGGATTTGCACACCGGTCGCACGCAGACGACGAATGGCTTCATGGCAGATTTCAGTCCCCATTTCCTGCGGGTGATTAAAATGCGCCATAAACGACACATGCTTGCCAGCTTTCACCAGTTTTTCCAGCAGTGCCAGCAGTTCTTCCGCATCGGGGTCAGTGACAAACCGGTATGGCCAGAAGGTCAGCGATTTACTACCAATACGGACCGTCTGCACATGATCGAAGCGTGATTCAGTGAGTGGCTCAAGGTATTCACGTAACTTTTTAGTCCGCATTACCATAGGGTCGCCGCCAGTCATCAGCAGGTCAGTGACTTCGTCGTGGGCAGCCAGGTAATTGTGCAACGACTCGGCGTCATTTGAATTCATCCGCATTGATTTGCCGACAAATTGCGCCCAGCGGAAGCAGAAGGTGCAGTAGGAATGACAGTACTGGCCCTGAGATGGGAAAAAGAGTACCGTTTCACGGTATTTGTGCTGCATACCGCGCAACGGTTCGCCGTCTATGGTCGGCACGTTCATTTCAACCTGACCAGCCGGGTGCGGATTCATTTCCGCGCGCAACTGTTCAGCCAGTTCGAAAATTTCCTGCGTGCTGCCGCCTTGTTTCATGAGATCCGCCATGCGGTCGTAGGCGCTTGGGTCGATCATTTCACGCTGCGGAAAAACCAGCTGAAAGACTGGGTCATTTGGAACTTTATCCCAGTCAATCAGTTCGTTGAACACGTATTCGTTGACCCGAAAAGGCAATACGTTGGCAACCACTTTCATTTCAAACAGCATCTCTTTTGGAATGTGCTGCAATGCCTCGATCTTGTCGAGCTGGCGATGCTGGTACACCTTAAATTTGCGCGGCAGAAATTGTGGCGGTTGGACGTTAACTACTTGCTGCATAAATGCTTATCTTCCCCGTTTTTCGTTCGCGTAAGCGAAAGGATGATCCCGATAAAGGCGGCATAGTATACAGCAAACCGACCAGCATATCAGCCTTTGGCCGAAGCCCGTGCTCGCATTGAGCTAGCGCTGTATCGGACTACATTAATCCAGTGCGCGCGCCAGACTAAAAGTCGATGATAGGCGTGTGGCACGAAGTACAGACTGGTGAAGGTCGAAAACAGTAAGCCACTGATAATCGCGATGGCCATCGGCGCATAGGGTGGTCCGTCGCCACCGATTTGGGTAGTGCCCAGAGCCAGCGGCAGTAACCCTAACACCGTGGTACTGACCGTCATCATGATCGGGCGCACCCGCTGGTCTGCCGCAGCCATGATTGCATCTTCCAGTGCCAATTCAGGATAGAGCTGATTGATCCGGTCGACCAGCACAATACCGTTGTTAACCACCACACCCATTAAGATCAGCATGCCGATCATGACCATCATGTCGAGGGATGTCGAGGTTATCCATAGCCCCCAGAATACTCCCGCTATGGCCAGCAACAACGAGCCAATCACCGCGTTGGGCAGCAGCAATGATTCAAACAAGGCCGCCATCACCAAATAAATCAGGCACAGCGCGAGTAGCATATTGACCTGCATAACACTGCTGGTTTCTTCGAAATTACGAAATCCACCGTCCAGACTCCAGCGATAGCCATCTGGCAGGTGTACCTGTTCCAGCACCTCCGTTAACGCAACACTCGCCTCCTGCATAGTCATCTCATTGAGGTTGGCACCAATGCGGACTGCCGTTTCCCGGTTCACCCGTCGGATGTCGGTAAGCCTGGGTTGCAGTTCGATGTCGGCGACCTGTTGCAGGGTAATCGGCTGGCCCTGGTATTGATGCACCACCAGTTCGCGAATGGCGCTGAGTGAGGTCTCAAGTTCGCGGTCATAGGTGAGGCGGATCCGCAGCTCACCGCTGGGGTCGTGACGAAACGAGCGCAACTGATCGCCTCTCAGTGCTGTGCTTAAAATGGCAGCCACCTCCTGGCTGGTAAGCCCCAGGCGGTGTAGCTGCGCGGCCTGTAATCTGATTTGCAGTTCCTGCTGAGTACTTTCAGCCTCGGAGCGCACGTCGGTAAGCCCCTCGATGCCGGCCAGTAAAGGAATCAGCTCGTCCGCCAGCGTTTGCAGTGTTGAAGTCGACGCTCCGGTCAGGGTGACACGGACTCCCTGATTGTTACCTTGCCAGCCAAACTGCGGTTCGCTGCGGACCAATAGCGGCCAGTTTTCGCGCACCCGATTTTGGATCTCAGCCACTGACTGGCTTCGCTCCGGGTTTAGTAACAGCATCGAAAACGCATGGTTGGTCGCGAAGTAGGAATAAACATGGTCGATTTCAAATGCCTCTTTATGCTCGTATAGATAGGCCTCCATGCGCGCAACTTCCTGGCGGATTTCGTCAAGCCGGTACTGCCCGTTGAGATGGTAGTTGAGAATAAGGCGGTCATTGTAGGCGACATCTGCCTGGTCACTACTGGTCTGGCTGAAAGGAAACAGGCTGGCAAGCAGAACGAGCAGCATTGCGAGGCTGGTTACTTTTGGATGACGCTGACTCCAGCGCAGGGTCGACAAATAAAATGCCTTGATCCGGGCTTTACGGGGCTTTTCCTGCATAAGTCGCGAAGGAAGGCGACTAATTAGTAAAGGAATTAATGTCTGCGAAACCAGGAGTGATGCCAGCAATGATATGCAAATGGCCACTGCAACATGTTCAAGAAGTACGGTGATTTCTATTTTGGCACCGAATACAGTGGGTAAAAAGACAATAGCAGTGGTCAGGGTGCCCGCAATCACGGCCAGGGCAACTTTGCTGATGCCACGCTCGGCGTCACCTTCCTGTTGAATACTTTCAGTGACCACCACGGCGTTGTCGACCAGCATACCAACCGCCAGCATCAGTCCCATCATCGACAGGATATTCAGGCTATAGCCAAGCAAGTACATCGCGGCGAGGGTTAGAAAGATGGCGACCGGCACAGAGACCACAACGATCAGGGTGGTAATGGCATGACGCAGATAGGCGTAGAGTACGATAATTGACAACAAAGCGCCGAGCAATCCGGCCCACAGCAAATCATTGAGTGACGATTTAACGCTCGCGGCGGTGTCATCCATCAGCATCAGGTCAATATTGGCAAACTCAGGGTGCTGGCGCGCGGCTTCAACGACTTCCAGAGCGCGTGCAGACACGTCCACCAGATTCGCGGTCGATTCCTTGTACACGTTCATGCCAATTGCATAGGACTGATTAAAATGGCGGCCATCGCGACGACGGGGTAACTCGTAGTCGACATCGGCGACATCACTCAGGCGCAACTGAGAGGTTAACTGCAGTGCTCCAATGTCGTCGAGAGACTCGAACTGGCCAACCGGATTGACCAGTATCCGCTGCTGATCGTCGTCAAGATAGCCAGCGGTCAGAGTGAAATTGGCTTGTTGCAGGCGCTGGCGCAGCAACGCGGGGTCCACGTTCAAAGCCGCCATGTCGTCCCGGCGCAGACGGATAACAATATCCCGTTTGTCGACACCATAGAGCTCAACCCGGGAGACGCCAGCAACTCGCTCCATCGGTCGCTTCAGTGTGCGCTCGAGCAGATCCCAGGCGTACTGCAGGTCGATCTCGCTGCTGATGCGGAGCTGAAACACCGGCATGTCGTCGGTACTGAACTGAAAGACAAACACGCGCTCGACGTCAGCAGGTAACAGGTGACGCACACTGTCAATCTGCTCCCGGACTTCAATATTGCGGGCATTAATATTTTCGTCCCAACGGAAGTCGAGCACGATATCGGTGCCGTTTTCGCGCGAAAAGGAGCGCATTTCGACAATACCGCTCATGCCAGCCAGGGCTTCTTCGAGGGGGCGGGTAATGAGTCGTTCAACCTCCGCCGGGGAGGCATCCGGGTAGGGCACCTGAACCATAATCTGCGGAATGTCGACACCAGGAAATTTTTCCAATGGCAGCAGCCGGGTTGCCAGCATTCCGAGCACCAGCATGCTGAAAAACACCATGCAAACGGTGACCGGGCGACGTAGTGCCCAACGGGTTAAGGCTGCTGACGCTGAGTTAGTGGATGACATCGTATTGCTCCCCGGTAGAGAATGACTTGCGGTCAAAAATCGCATAGAGCACCGGAATAAAAACCAGGGTCAGGATGCTGGCGAAGAGCAACCCAAAAATAACAGTAACAGCCATGGGACTGCGCATTTCCGACCCCTCACCGGCACCGAGTGCGAGTGGTAACAAACCCAGAATGGTGGTTAAGGTGGTCATCATGATCGGGCGTAATCGTTGTTCCCCCGCTTGCTGGATAGCGGCCAGCCGGGCCACCCCCTGAGCACGCAACTGATTAATGCGGTCCACCAGGACGATGGCGTTGTTAACTACAATGCCGGCCAGCATGATCAAGCCAATAAAGACCACCACACTCAGATAGGTCCCGGTGAGCCATAAGCCCAGCACGGAGCCTGCCGCGGCTAAAGGCACACTGAACATGATTAACAGGGGGTGAGCAAAACTTTCAAACTGAGAAGCCATGACCAGATACACCAGAAACACAGCCAGAGCCAAGGCCAGCATCAGGGATTTGTAAGCCTGTTGCTGACTTTCACTCTGTCCGCCTAAACGAGCGTCAACACCAGCAGGTAAGGTCAGCTCGCTCAGTATCTGTTGAATGCGCTCACTGGCCTGGCCTAAATCGCCACTGCTCAGGCTAGCGCTGATCAGGGCAACGCGTTGCTGGGCAACCCGGGTGATTTCGCCCGGCCCTGTGCTTTGGGTAATATCGGCCACCGCGCGCAGGGGTAACTCGCGCTCAGCACCGGGGTTAATAATTAAGTTCTCGATAGCCTCGAGGCTGGTTCTGTCCTGTTCGGCCAGCCGCACCCGGATATCAATCTGGCGGTCATCCAGGTTGTATTGGGTGGCAACCCGGCCGCCTACTTGTAGCGCTAGCAATTCTGCGACCTGCGCGGCAGTCAATCCAACCTGACTGAGTCGGGCATGGTCAAAGTGGACTTCCAGCTCGGGCTGACCCGGGCGCAGGGTGGTTTGAATATCGCTGAACTGGGCATGGCTGCTCAGTGCCTCGCGCACCTGGTCGCTGGCTTGTGCCAGTTGTGACAGATTGTAACCGGACAATTCAATCACCAGCGGCTGTTCAATAGTAAAGAGTTCCGGTTGTGCAATGCGTCCGCTGACCCCGGGGTGGCGTTGCAGCGCCTCGCGCAGTTGCTGCTGAATATGCTGCTGCGCATCAGCCGCGGCGTCAGCTTGCAGGACCACTTGCAAACGACCCCAGTAGTCGCCACCCTGACTTGCATCAGGGTTCAGCAGACTGCCGATCCCGGCAATGCTATAGCTGTAGGCGATAGCGGGATCTGTGAGTTGCTCTTGCAAACTGGTCAGCACCGCATCTGTTTGGCTGATATGGCTACCGTGAGGAAGCTCGATATCAAAGTAGAATTCATGTTGTGCCATGTCGGGCATCAGTTCACTACCCAGTCTTGGCGTTAAAGCCAGGCAAAGACCAGCAACCAGTGCAATCAGGGCGGCAACCGACTTTGGTCGGTTCAGGCTCGAACGTAGAATTGATTGGTAGCGGCTACTGCAAGCGTTAAACAGGTAATTGAAAGCCGCTAACAGGGGCTTGACCAATGCCTGGCTCAGGGCTGTTATGCCGCGACCAATAAAGCGCAGCGCTGCAATACAATAGACTGGCAACCAGAAACTAACTAGTCGCCATGGCAGGGTCAGCAACAGATAAGGTAGCCAGCGCCAGCCTCGTGGCCGTTTCACTGAAGCAGGGTCTGAGAAGCCAGCAGTCCCGGTGCTGCCTGGCTGGCGTGATGCAAGCATGGGAATCAGCGTGAGGGCTACCAATAATGAAGCGGCAAGGGCAAATGTAACCGTTAACGCCTGATCACGGAACAACTGGCCAGCAAGACCGACAACAAAAATTAACGGCACAAATACAGCCAGGGTGGTTAGTGTCGAGGCGGTAATGGCGGCGCTTACTTCGCGGGTGCCCTGATCAGCGGCCTGCTCGACACCGTCGCCGGCATCGCGGCGACGGGCAATATTTTCAAGTACCACAATGGCGTTGTCGACCAGAAGTCCAACCGCCAGTGCTATCCCCCCGAGCGACATAATATTGAGACTGACACTGGCCGCATGCATAAGCATAAACGCGGCAATAACCGACACCGGAATAGCCAGCGAGACAATTATAGTCGGCCATAGCCGTTGCAGGAAAAAGTAGATAACCAGCATCGCCAGAACGCCGCCAATCAGGGCATTATTCTTCACTTCGCTGACCGCACTTTCAATGAATGTTGACTGATCACTCACCAGTGTGAGCTGGTAGCCACGGGGTAACTCCTGATTGATCAGGTCGAGACGCTGGCGCACAGAGCTTGCCACCGCAACAGTATTGGCATCGCCTTCTTTGTAGAGTGATACTTCAACCGATTCGACTCCGTTAAGCCGGGTGATCGAGGTGCGATCTTTCGCCCCTGCGCTAACACTGGCGATATCTTTTAGTTGTATCAGACGGCCGTTGCGTGATGCGATATAGAGCGATTCAATTTCTTCCAGACTACGGAACTGATTGAGTGTCCGCACCAGATAGTCATAGCGTTCAGTTTCGACCCGTCCACCAGCCTGATTCAGGTTCTCTTCGCGCAAGCGGCGAACCAGCGTATTCATATCGATATCCAGGCGGGCCATCGCAGCCTGATCAACCTGGACCTGAATCTCGTCCTCAAGACCACCGCCAAAACGCACGGACGCCACGCCAGGAGTCGATTCGAGCAAGCGTTTGAGATCGTCGTCAGCAAAGGTGCGTAACGCGCGAAGTTGCTCGTTGGACGCGTTTTCCTGCTGCGCCGGGGGTAGGGATAAGGCCAGCCTCATGATCGGGTCCATAGCCGGGTTAAGGCGCAGAATAATGGGACTGGGGGCGTCCAGCGGCAACTGCACCATGTCCAGTTTCTCGCGCACATCAAGACCTGCCATATCCATGTCAGTGCCCCAGGCAAACTGCAGAACGACGTCGGACTGGCCGGCGCGGGCGATGGACGTTATGTCACTGATGCCACGAACGGTGCCGAGACTTTCTTCAATAGGGCGGTTGATTAGCTGTTCAATTTCGGCGGGTGCGGCGCCAGGGTAGTCAGTGCGTACGGTCAGGGTCGGGTAACTTAAATCGGGTAGTAACGTCACCGCCAGCCGTGACAGACTAACCATTCCAAAAAGCACTACTGCAACCGTAAACATGGCGATAGTGACAGGTCGCTTCACTGCGACGGATACCAGGCTCATAGATTTACACTCACGATGCGGCTGTTGTCAGTTAAGTTGGTTTGGCCGGTGACTACCACCTGGCTGCCGGCGGCGAGACCATCTGTAATTTCGACCCATTCGCCGTCACGTAACCCCGGGGTTACCTGACGACGTTTGGCAAGGCCGTCTTCCATAACATAGACGTAGCTTTGACTGTCGAGCCGCAGCAGAGCGTAATGAGGGATGCGCAAGGTGTCGTCGTGCTGTGCATAGTTGATTTGCGCCCGCGCGAACATACCGCTTTTTAACTGATGCTCAGGGTTATTAATTTGTACCGTAACGCGAAATGTTCCGGCGACACTGTCCACCGCGGGGCTGATCCGGGCGACTTCACCAGTCACAGTGTCAGCGATACCCTGAAGCTGCAGTTCCACCCGCTGGCCACTACGGACCTTGGCCAGGTCGCGTTCAGGTACATGCAAAGTAGTTTCAAGCAGATCTAAATCAATAATATTGAACAGGCTGTGACGTTCATGCTGCTGAATCAGGTTCCCTGTTTTCGCATACCGGTTTGCGATATAGCCACTAATGGGCGCGCGAATGGTGGCAGATTCGAGATCAATTTCGGTCAGTCGCAGGCGAGCTTTCAATGTATCCCGATTGGCCTGCAAACGTTCTACCGCATCGGCACTGGCCAATTGCTGTTGCGCCATCTGCTGCAATCGCGCTAATTCCTGCTCTACTCCACGTAGCTCGGCTGCAGCCTGCAGTCGAGCCTGTTCAAAGCGTTCGCTTTCCAGCGTCGCCAGGATCTGGCCACGTTCTACAAAGTCACCTTCTTCGACCAGAATCTCTTCAATCACACCATTTACCCGTGCAACCACATCGGCTTCTTCGCGGGCTTCAAGTACCCCCGTTGTTGAAAAGCGGGCATACAGGGTTGCGCGGTCAACTTCATGGGTTTCGACTGGCAGTGCGGGGGTCTGCTGTTCGCTGTCGACGTCGGCCGCGGTAGACGCATCAGAATTCTGACAGGCGCTGAGAAGGGGCAGGCAAAACGCCAGTAATAGGGTTGGTAGTGGATAAGCTCGCATGGGAGGCTCCTGATAATCGGTTGTTGTTGACTTATTAACAACAAGAGCAAACCTTATGCCAGCCCGTAAATTTAAATTTTTTACTTATAAAACAAACAGATATATCACGTCATCAGGAGTGGGGCGACTACATGGCTAACGAAATTTTAGCGAGAATAACCAACAATTAGTCAGCCAGTAACTACTTGTTTTTGGTATATTAAATTTACTTGGACATTTAGACGTCTAGATGTTTATATAGTTAAAAACAAAATACGGAGAAAATCTTATGCGCCTTGAATCACTCGCTTTACACCACGGTTATCGACCTGAGGCACCGCAGCGTGCGGCCGCTGTACCGATTTACCAAAGCACGTCATTTACCTTTGACAATACTCAGCATGGCGCGGATTTATTTGATCTGAAGGTCGAAGGCAACATTTACTCGCGCATTATGAACCCAACGAATGCAGTCCTTGAGGAGCGGCTTGCCGCGATTGAAGGCGGCATCGCGGCACTCGCGCTGGGCTCCGGGATGGCGGCGATTACCTATACCATTCAGACCCTGGCCCGCGCGGGCGACAATATTGTGAGCATCAGTCAACTGTATGGTGGCACCTACAACCTGTTTGCGCATTCATTACCACAGCAGGGGATTGATGTGCGGTTCGCCAGCCATGATGACTACGCCGGTCTTGAGGCGTTAATCGACGAACGCACCAAGCTGGTGTTTTGTGAGTCGCTCGGCAACCCGGCGGGTAATATCGTTGATTTACAGCGACTGGCAGATATAGCACACGCCCATGGCGTACCTCTGGTGGTTGACAATACGGTACCGACCCCGGTGCTTTGCCGGCCATTCGAGCATGGTGCTGACATTGTTATTCATTCACTGACCAAGTATATCGGCGGTCATGGCACCACCGTCGGTGGCGCGATTGTCGACGGTGGCCGGTTTGACTGGGCAGCCCACCCACAACGTTTTCCCCAACTGAATGAACCCGATCCTTCCTACCACGGCGTGGTCTACACCGAGGCACTGGGTGAGGCCGCATTTATCGGACGCGCCCGGGTCGTTCCGTTACGCAATACCGGGGCGGCATTGGCGGCGCAAAGTGCGTTCAATATTATGCAGGGACTGGAAACTCTTGCCTTACGCATGGAACGTCATTGCCAGAATGCATTGGCGTTAGCGGGCTACCTGCAGGCTCACCCGAAGGTGAGTTGGGTCAACTATGCAGGATTGCCCGATAATCGTTACCATAGTCTGGCTCAGCGCTATTGTCAGGGGCAGGGATCAGGCATTCTTACCTTTGGTGTGGAAGGCGGGCGCGAAGCAGGGGCCCGGTTTATTGATGCCTTGCAGATGATTCTGCGTCTGGTCAATATTGGTGATGCGAAATCACTTGCGTGCCACCCCGCGAGTACTACCCACCGTCAACTTGGGCCTGATGAACTGGCCCGGGCAAGTGTCAGCGAGGATCTGGTGCGGCTTTCAGTGGGTATTGAACACATCGACGACATTATAGCGGACGTTGAGCAGGCGTTAAGTCAGGTCTGAGTCGCCGGCTAAGCATGCTTAACCAGTTTCCCAGCAATTGCGCGCCGGCTTGCTGCCAGTCGGCCTGCGGCAATTGCGTGGGGTCATTATTAACGAAATACCCTTCAGGCATGGCAACCGTCATGCCTTTTTGCTGATCGCGCTGATATTCCCTGGCCAGGGTGTCGGCCTCGTATTCGACATGACCGAGTAGAAAAACATCCAGCCGACGCTCGTCGATAAACAGGGTGGGGCCCGTTTCTTCGGCGCTGAGCAGTGTTTTTAAGGCGGGCATGGGCAGGCTGGTGTCAGGCTTCGAGTAACGGGACTGTGGCAGGCGTACTGGATCAGCCAGCGAGCGGGTGAGTGGGTGGACTTCGACCCGTTGCGGGAACAGCCCGCTCAATTTGTCGGCACTACGCAGGGTGGCAACCTTATGCAGATGATGAAGAGCAGCATTGGCTGCCCAGCACGAATAAAAGCCGGGGATACCGCGCAGATGCAGATCACAGGTTAAGTGGGTGAAATCGGCCCAGTAACCGACCTGATTGTAATCAACTTGCCCTAACGGTGCGCCGGTGATGATCACTGCATCTAACTGGCGTGCGGCCAGCACTGCTTCGACATTCTGGTAATACTGCGCCATATACAGTGCGCTGGTATTTTGCGGCTGCCAGTTGGTGAATTTTAATAGTGAAATATGCAGCGACAAGGGGCTGTTTGCCTGCTGCAACAACCGCAGCCATTGCACTTCGGTTTCAGCTTTGTTTGGCATCAGGTTGAGCAAGCCAATTTTTAGCTGCGCGCCGCTAATCGGGTGCGGGCTGACAAAAGGTTTGCAATGCGGTGGTGTCGGAAAGAGGGATAATACGGCCATAATCAACATTCATGGGTGGCAAAGCTTGCTCATTTGGATACCCTATGCTGCTATAAGAAAGAAGGCAACAGCAAAGGTGACTTTTAATGGACAACGATTTACGACAACTGGCCCGCACCCTCGCACATGGCGATGACTTTGAGAGTGTGGTGCGTCCGTTATTAGCACTGATTAAGCGTGTCAGCGGATTGCCTTCAGTTTATCTGACATTTATCGACAAGAGCGCCGAAGAACAACGGGTATTATTTGCGGATAATGATTCGGCAATGGTCATCGGCGAGGGCTTGAGCGTTCCGTGGAAAGACACGCTTTGTAAGCGCGCACTTGAAGAAGGGCGCTATGTGACCAATGACGTTCCCGGCTGCTGGGGCGCGGTGGAGGCGGCCCGGGAACTGGGCATACAAACTTACGCCAGTGTTCCGGTGCACCGGGTAGATCGCGAATTGTTTGGGACATTGTGTGGGGCCAGCTCCGTTGATGTCCATGTCGATGAAAGTGTGGTCGAACTGTTGCACTTGTGTTCTGAACTGATAGCGCTGAACCTTGAACGTCACAGCCGTACCCTGCAAGCTGAGAAACGGGCGACTGTCGCTGAACAACGTTTAAACAAGGTCGACCTGGCCAGCCGTATCACCAGTGCCTGCCTTGCTGCATCTTCACTACGGGTTGCTGTGCGCGAAGTCAGCCAGTTGCTTGAGCAGGACACCGCCTGGTCTAAGGTGGATGCCTTTCGTGTCAGTGGCGATGCGCTGGATAATCTTTCAGACGCCAATGACCATAGCCAGTTTCTCGCCCAGCAAGTGCTGGACGGTGATCAGGGCGCCCTGCAGTTGATTATTAAACAGCAGGAACAGCCGATGCTATGGGCAGATGCGGAAGAGCAGACCCAGGCGCTGGTGATCTGTTCAGGCTCACAGGTTGAAGCGCTGATTTTAATTTTCCTGCAAGCCGATATAACAGACTGCGGAGACAGCCTGTATTTATTGAGTAGCGCAGTGAATTCGTTGTCGTTGCTGGCGGCGAAATTAGATGATCATGCGCGTCTGGAAGCGGCAAACCAGGTGCTTCAGCAGCATGCACTGCATGATGTGTTAACAGGGCTGCCAAACCGTCGTTATCTGATCGAAGCGCTGGACGACAAAATGAGTGAGGCTGAACGGCTCGAAACGCCGCTGTATATTGCCTTTATTGACTTGGACGGCTTTAAACAACTGAATGACGACTACGGACACGATGCCGGCGATATCTTTTTGCAGCGCTTCACGGAACGTCTGGTTGGGGTTTTACGCGGGCATGATTTGGTCGCTCGCTACGGCGGCGATGAATTTGTGTTTGTTGGTTTGGGTAGCCCCGATGACGATTTCAGCGTTGTTAGTGCACAATTGGTGAAACGGATTCGGGAGGCGACCAGCGGCAACTTCGAACTACCGGAGGCCGATTTATTTTACCGCGGGCCAAGTATTGGGGTAATCGAATGGCAGCCTGGCGACATGCACGATGCCGATGTCACCTTAAGTCACGCCGATGCCGCAATGTACCAGGACAAGCGGCGCCGCCGCGCTACCCCCGACGCGAACTAACGTGCGGGCTTCTCAGAAATATAGATAGTAATAGTCCCCCGAATGACTGCCTGGCCATCAGCCCGGTAGCCAATCACATCGACATCGAGGTCGCCAGCCTGCCATGCATCCTCTGCGGTGTGTGCTTCGATACGAATATCAGAGTCCGCTTTAGCGGTGTAATTCACCTGCATCCCTTTCGGAATCCAGCGCAAATGCTTGGGTATACTTGCTTCTGCGACCGCACCCATGGCCATCTCAAGGCCATTGCATAAGGCGATGGCATGTACGGTACCAATATGGTTTTGCACTGCTTTGCGCTTTTTAATATGCAGGCGGCAGAAGTTAGGCTGCAGCTCACTAATATAAGGTTTGATAGAGCGAAAGTAAGGTGCTTTGCGCGCAAACATGGCCGAAAAGACGCGCTTGCCGGCTGGAAATTTCTGACATTTTTCATAGAGTGCTAAAAGGTAATTGGATGATGCCATGGCAACGCGTCCCGTAGTCGATATGCGAGTGAATAAAGGTCACAGTATGCGGTTTTGCAACTGGTATGACAAGATGACCGGCGCCCATTCAGACGCCAAAAACTTGAAAAGGCAAAACTTTCTGCAAAGCTGAAGGGGATAACAATGACAATATAGCAGACGGGCTTAGCCTGAGAAGCTGATCAAGGGGGTTGGGTGCTCTGGGTTTTATCACTTCATATTATGACGCTGCTAATTTGGGTCGCCGCTGCTGTGTATATTCCGCTGGTCCTTTTACAAGTGGTGAGGGCTGGCCAGTCGGGTGACCTCGATGGCTTTGCGCGAACGCCTTCCGCCGTCGATTCCATTGCCCGCTTCGTCTTCACCCATATTGCGACGCCTGCGGCTGTGCTTAGTATTAGTGCCGGGTCTGCCGTTTTTCTTATTAATCAAAGCATACATTTTTGGCTGCTGGTTAAACTAACACTGGTGACCTTACTTTGTGCGCTTCAGGCTGGCTTGGGTCTGTTAATTATTCGCGCGGAAAGAGAGCAGTTTCGCGGTTTAAAAGCCTGCTCTGTGGTGGTGTTATCATTGTTTTGTCTGTTGATGCTGTCCATTGTCTGGATCGTATTGGCGAAGCCGGTTGAACCGGAGTGGTTTCCATGGACGCTGTAATCAGGAATTCAGGGTTTAACGTCGCGGCCGGTGGCTTCGTCGATATCGACGCCAACTCCGTATTCATAGACCAGGTGACCGCCAAGCACGCCTGTTGCGTTGATCAGCAAGGCCGTCAGGCCACTGATGTAAAGCCCCCACGGCATAATCAAAGCACTCGGATCGTCCCCCCAACGCAGCATCAGATTGAAGGCCGCCAGGCTGAGCAACATCACTGCGAGAATGCCGTGAGCCCAGGCGGTCACCAGGCGCCGAATAGGGCCCACGGTAAACAAATCAATCGCACCTGCGACGCCGGAAAGAGCACCAAAACCGGTGCCAATAGCAGCCAGCCAGAGACCCGCCCGGGCCCAGAAATAATCCTCGGTCCAGACATAGGCAATATCGGTTCCCAGCAACATTACCAATGCCGCAATTGGGAAGTGGATCAGCACCGGATGCACCGGATGACCGCGCAATGTGGCACGACTTTCGATTTTGGCAGTTGGCATAAAGGTGGTCACCCCGGGTTGAAGGTTAGCTTGTTGTTCAGGCCCATCTACTTGAGAAAAAAGGATTCTATATGCAAAAAAGGGTAGCAGAGAGCGGCCTGCTCGCCAGTTTTATGCTGACGGGGTGCAGTGGGCCGCTTTCAACACTCAGTCCGGCTGGTCCGCACGCGGCGGAGGTCGCCTGGCTGTGGTGGGGGATGCTGGCGTTTTCAGTGGTGGTTATGCTGGGCGTCTATGTTTTGTGGTGGCGAGCGATGCGCCGCTCGGGCGAGCATCATAGCGATGCAGTTGCGCAAAGGCTGCAAAACAGATGGGTTATTGCGGGTGGTGTGGCATTGCCGACGATCGCCATTAGCGTCCTCCTGCTATTTGGAATCCCGGTCGGTCATCGCATGCTTCCCATTGCCACAGACGGGGCCATGTCAATTGAGATTGAAGCACGGCAGTGGTATTGGCAGGTGCATTACCCCGATCTTGATGTGACCTTAATCGATGAAATTCATATTCCGGTCGATACCCCGGTCAATTTTCAGATCCGCAGTGAGGACGTCATCCATTCGTTTTGGGTCCCACGCCTGGGTGGCAAAGTGGATGCGATCCCGGGACGGGTTAATCAGCTGCGTTTACAGGCGAGCGAAACTGGTAGTTTTCAGGGACAGTGTGCGGAATATTGCGGTACTGGCCATGCATTCATGAAGTTTGTTATTCATGCGCATGACGCCGACGCCTACCGCACGTGGCAACAACAGGTTTCAGAAAGCAGGGACGACAGTCAATGAGTAAACATCAGCAGTTCGAAAAGGTGTGGGGAAATCTCCCGGGGTGGGGGCAGCTGGCGGCGGTAAACCATACCTCCATCGGTCGACGTTTTATGCTGACCGGAGCCGCTTTCTTTATTGTCGGCGGCGTGCTGGCCATGCTGATTCGCTCGCAGCTTGCCTTGCCTGCGCAGGAGCTACTGAGCCCGGACGTCTATGCACAGGTTTTTACGATGCATGGCACTGTGATGATGTTCCTGTTCGCTATTCCGATCCTTGAGGGAATGGCGATTTATCTGATCCCCAAATTAATCGGCACCCGGGATCTGGTGTTCCCGCGGATAAGTTCGCTTGGCTATTACTGCTATTTATTCGGTGGGCTTATTATTATGTCGAGTCTGGTACTGGGGATTGCCCCGGATTCCGGCTGGTTTATGTACACACCATTGAGCAGTTCGGAGTTTTCCTCCGGCCCAGGCTCGGATTTTTGGTTGCTCGGAATTACCTTCGTTGAAATCTCGGCGATGAGCGCAGGGGTTGAACTGACGGTTTCAATATTGCGCACCCGTGCACCGGGGATGAGCCTGAGCAAAATGCCGATCATGGCCTGGTACATTCTCGCCATGGCGTTGATGATTGTGTTCGGTTTTCCACCGTTAATTCTTGCCAGTATCATGCTCGAGCTGGAACGCGCGGCAGGCATGCCTTTCTTTGATGTGAGTGCCGGTGGCGATCCGATCCTGTGGCAACACCTGTTCTGGCTATTCGGACACCCCGAGGTTTACATTATATTTCTCCCGGCGGCCGGGATTATTTCGACCCTGATCCCGGTATTTGCCGGGCGGCCCTTACTTGGTTATCGCTGGATTGTGCTGGCGATTATTATGACCGGCTTTATCAGCTTTGGGTTGTGGGTCCACCATATGTTCACCATCGGCATTCCCGCTTTAGCTCAGGCCTTTTTCTCGATGGCCAGCATGCTGGTGGCGATTCCCACCGCGATTCAAATTTTTGCCTGGCTGGCTACACTGTGGGCGGGTCGGGTGACCTACAATTTGCCGATGTTATGGGTGTTCGGGTTTCTGATTGTCTTTGTTTGCGGCGGCTTAACCGGTGTCATGCTGGCGTTAGTTCCGTTTAACTGGCAGGTGCATGACACCCACTTTGTGGTCGCCCACCTGCATTATGTGCTGGTCGGCGGGATGTTCTTTCCGCTTATTGCCGGGTTGTATTACTGGCTGCCGCAGCTGTCGGGTCGGATGCCCTCGGAACGGCTGGGTCGCTGGGCATTCTGGTTAACCTTTATCGGCTTCAATGCGACCTTCCTGCTGATGCATCTGACGGGCTTGCTTGGAATGCCACGTCGTGTGTATAGCTATTCGGGCGGACTGGGCTGGGACTGGCTGAATCTGCTGTCGTCGGTGGGCGGCTTTGTGATGGCCGCCGGAATCGGCATGATTCTGCTCGATGTGGTGCTGCATTTTCGTTATGGCCGTAAAGCGCCATTTAACCCGTGGAATGCCGACTCACTGGAGTGGGCGACGGGCACACCTCCGACCCCCTACAACTTTGCCAGTATTGCAACCGTTGATAGTCGTCACCCATTGTGGAAAAACCCACAACTGGCAGACGAGATGGCTCAGGGTCAGCATGGTCTCAACGACATTGACCATGGGCGACGGGAAATTTATGGCACCGACGCCATTACCGGGAAACTGAAAGAAGTAATTCACCTGCCAACCAACTCCTGGTGGCCACTGATAAGTGCCGCCTTCCTTGCGGTGGTCTGCGTTTGCCTGTTAATCCGGGTGTATCCGGGGGCGATACTGGCAGCACTGCTCGCTGCAGGGAGTCTGTTGCGCTGGAGCTGGGAAAACGGCGGACACCCGGTGATGGCCCCCCTCAGCAAAGAGGAAAACCAGCGCGGAGAACCGCCTTTGAATTCGAGAACTCTCGACGGGCCCGGGCTCTGGGGAATGAATATCACCTTGCTGGCGGATGCTGCATTATATCTTTCGCTGTTGTTTGGCTGGTTTTATTTGTGGACCGTGTCACCGAACTGGGTGGTGCCTGAGACCTCAGCGATTTCCTTACCCGGGCTATTAGTGTCTGGCCTTTTACTTAGCGCGGGAATGCTCTGTTACCAACGCCTGGCGAAAAAGTTACGGGCAGGTCAGGACCAGGGATTACAAGCCATGCTCGCGCTCAGTGCTGGCCTTGCGCTGGCCCACCTGGCTGTGTTGCTGTGGTGTACGCTACAGGCGGAGCTTAATTTTCGTCAGACTGCGCATGATGCGGTCCTGCTGCTGATGCTATCGGTACAGATTTTTCACAGTGGGTTGGTCGTTGTGGT
Source organism: Aliidiomarina sedimenti (assembly GCF_003986955.1). Taxonomy (GTDB): domain Bacteria; phylum Pseudomonadota; class Gammaproteobacteria; order Enterobacterales; family Alteromonadaceae; genus Aliidiomarina; species Aliidiomarina sedimenti. Next base: position 74,244 of record NZ_PIPN01000001.1, read on the forward strand.
AACGGCGCTGCAGAGCTGGCGAGTCCGCTATGGCTATGTCAGCAAAACGTTACCCTATGAACCTATCGTGGTGCAGCCGCTATGGTGGTATACCTGCGCTATTTTCTGGTGTAGCTATGCAACTTTCCTGCTGTTCCCCCTGGCCTGGGGAGTGTCAGCATGAGAGTAAGCGCGCATCCGTTTCATTTCGTGGCCGGGCTGACCCTCTGGGCTGGCTACTTTGTGCTGCTCTACGGGGGAGTGTCAGTCGCCTGTACGCTGTTCCCGCAGGATCCCGTCCTTGGTCCCTGGACCTGGATTAACCTGTTTGTACTACTGCTTACTGTATTAGTCGCGCTGCCCCTGGCCGGGCTGGCCTGGGCCTGTCATCGCCAGACCGGCGAACACGCTACGCAGGAGCGTTTTATGCTGCGCCTTAGCGCGTTGCTGTATCTGGTCGCCGCCATTGCCACCCTGGTGGTGGGGCTACCGGGAGTGATCTATCCGCCATGCGTGTAACATGCTTAATCCTGCTGCTCTGTTTCGCGATGACGGCTCAGGCTTCATCTTCAGGCGATATCGTGTTTGGCGGTGAACTGCAACAATACCTGGCGAGCGCATTGACGCTTGGCGCGATCATTGGAGTTTGCCTGCTTTATCTGCGTGGCGCCAAACGAACGCCGGTAAAGCGAGGGCAGTTCTGGCTCTTCCAGGCGACCCTGGTGGTGACGATTATTACCATATTGGGGCCACTGGATGATTGGGCGGCACGCAGTTCGGCGTTGCATATGACCCAGCACATGATGCTGATGGTGGTCATTGCACCTATGTTTGCGCTTAGCAAGCCGCTGGCGCAGTTTTATGTGGCCTTTGCTAAGTGGGGCAAGCCGCTGTGGGACGAGTTATTTAAAGTCACCCGATACCCGATGGTCTGCGCCTATTTACATGGGTTCATGATCTGGTTCTGGCATATCCCTGTGTTCTATATGCTGGCGCTGGATAACCCGTGGATTCACGGACTGGAGCACCTTTGCTTTTTAGTCACCGCGGTCTGGTTCTGGTGGGCGTGTCTCTATGCATCACCGCGCAAGACGCCGTTTGCCTTGTTAGCCTTGCTGCTGACTCTTATGCACACTGGCTTTTTGGGGGCACTGTTGACCTTTGCCGGTAGTCCTTTATATGGCGAAGCCCGACACCTTGGGGATCAGCAACTGGCAGGATTGCTAATGTGGGTTTTAGGCGGTATCCCTTATATTGCTGCGTCGCTATGGGCTGGCAACCGTTGGTACAAGCATTTGCAACGCCGTATAGCGAATGCCTGAAGCAAAAAAGGACAACTATTGACGTAGCACAAAGTTTCGCTGCACTCGCCAGCAGCTGGGCTCTCAAGCTTGATCTTCCACAATATTTTCTTGCTGCATAGGTTCAGACTAGCTCCAGTACCTTGTTAGTTAGTTGTCCTTATGGAGAGAGAATATGAAAGCTTCTGTGTTAGCAGTATCCGCCATTGTCGCAATGAGTTCCTTTGCCGCCGAGGCTCAATGGGGTTTGAATGTAGGGCCTGTGTATGTGGGGCCGCAGGAATCCAGTTCCAACCTCAATGTGATTGAAGAGGTGGCGGGGCTGACGCCTGGTTCAACAGAGCTGGCGGTCAATGGTAATACTCAGTTAGGCATTACCCTGGACTACAAATTCAATCCTAACTGGGCCGTTCAGCTTATCGCTGCCACCCCATTTAGTCATGACATTGAGGTCAGCGGTTCAGCCATCGATGGCTTGCATGTAGGTAAAACCAAGCATCTGCCACCAACGCTGCTGGCCCAGTACCACGTGACCCGGTTTTCTGACCGCTGGCAGCCCTTTATCGGGGTAGGTCTGAACTACACCACCTTCTTTGATGAACAGGTAGATGGGCAGTTGAGCGGTGCTCTGGACAGTTTAGGGGTGACCCAGAGTACTGATGATGTTTCTTTGACGTTATCAGATTCCTGGGGGCTGGCGCTGCAGGCTGGGGTTAATGTTCAGTTGACAGAAAACCTTGGCATCCACGCGATGGTCAGTCAAATGAATATAGCGACCACGGGGCGGGTGCGGGTGAACGGCACCACGGTTCAACGCGTGGCGGTGGATATTGATCCGCTGGTCACCATGGTCGGGGTTCGCTGGCTGTTTTAATTGGCTGTAAAGAAACTTGCGAAGCAGGGCGATTACGCTATAGCTAAGAATGAGCTGATTGCCCTTAATCTATGTCGTTAAGCCCTGCTACTAAGGAGGTTTCTGATGCCACAGGCCTGGAGTGATAAAGACGAACGCCAGTACCAGCATGTTAAAAGTAGTGAACGTAAACGTGGGAAAAGTAACGCCGATGCTGAAGAAATTGCAGCGCGGACGGTAAACCAGCAGCGCCAGCAGGAAGGGCGTAGCGAGAGCAAGCATACTAAAGGCACTGGCAACCCGAATACGCCGCTTGAAGAGCGAACTAAGCAGCAGTTGTATAACCGTGCGACGGAGCTGTCGATTAAAGGGCGAAGTTCAATGAACAAAGATAAACTTATCGCAGCGATTCGACAGCGTCAGTGATCATGCGGCAAAGTATGTATAATACCCCGGTCTGAGTACTGGGGTTTTTTTATGCGGATTGCGTTCTTTGATTCAGGAATTGGCGGTTTGACTGTGCTTGCCGAAGCGCAGCGACAACAACCGGCGCACGAGTATCTGTACTATGCAGATTCTGAGCATGCACCCTATGGGGCTAAACCTGCGGCAGAGGTGCGTGACCGTGTCCTGCAGGCAGCTGACTTTCTTGCCGGGCAGCAGCTTGATGCGCTGGTGATTGCCTGCAATACCGCCACCTCGGTTTGCATTAAAGAGTTGCGTTCGCGCTTTTCTTTTCCGGTGATTGGCATGGAGCCGGCGGTTAAACCAGCGTTGCAGCGGGCGAGTAAGAAACGGGTGATGGTGATGGCTACCTCGTTAACGCTGCAGGAAAGTAAATTAAGTCAATTATTGCAACGCTTAGATGGCAGTGAACAAACAGACAAGCTGGCGATGGATATGCTGGTTACTTTCGCTGAGCAGCAGACATTTGATTCACCCGAGGTTACCCGGTATTTGCAGCATCAGTTGAGCCACTACCGCTTAGCGGACTATTCAGCAGTGGTTCTTGGCTGTACCCATTTTATTTATTTTCGGAATGCATTGCAGACGATGGTAGGGGACAGCGTAAGCCTGATTGATGGCAATCAGGGGACGGTTAAACAGTTATTCGCGCTGTTGCAACAGACCAACGATGAGCACTCGCAGCACAGCAAGCTGAGACGAGAGGGAGCGGCGCCACTGCGTGTGTTCCGTTCAGGAATTGAGCAGCCGTTGGCGCCTTATCTTGAATTACTTCGCCGCTGTATGTGACTTTCTGCCAGCAGGGCGACGTGAGCGGTTTGCCTGATTTGGCTTTGGCTCTGGTTTCTTACCCGGGCCAGCTAATGAAACCGCGGTAAATTCAGTTTTGTACGGGGTCATATCAGCCAGTTCAAGCGTCTGGTCACTGAATTTCTCAATCGCCCGTAACTGGCGGATTTCATCTTCCATCACCAATGACAGAGCATGCCCGGTTGCGCCGGCGCGACCCGTACGACCAATGCGGTGAACATAGTCTTCTGCAATTTGCGGTAGCTCGTAATTAATGACGTAAGGTAGCTGGTCAATATCAAGGCCGCGAGCGGCAATATCGGTTGCGACCAGGACCTGGACGCCGCCAGCTTTAAAGTCAGCCAGTGCTTTGGTACGTGCACCCTGGCTTTTATTGCCGTGAATAGCTGCGGCCAGAATACCGTCGTTTTCAAGTTGACGGGTAAGCCGGTTGGCACCGTGTTTGGTACGGGTAAAGACCAGTACCTGAGGCAGATTCAGTTCACGCAGCAGGGTAATAAGCAGTTTGCTTTTCTGGCTTTTGGTGACTGGGTAAACACGTTGTTCGATACGCTCTACGGTTGTATTAGGCGGTGTGACTGATACCTCAACCGGATCGTTGACTAAGCCTTTGCCAAGGGCCCGGATGGACTCTGAAAAAGTGGCCGAGAACAACAGGTTCTGACGTTTTTTCGGCAGCAGCTTAAAAATGCGTTTAATGTCATTAATGAAGCCCATGTCCAGCATGCGATCCGCTTCATCCAGCACCAGCATCTCCAATTGCTCAAACTTAACCGCGTTTTGCTGATGAAGATCCAGCAAGCGGCCAGGCGTGGCAACCAGGATATCGACCCCTTTGCGTAAAGCGATCATTTGTGGATTAATTTTGACCCCACCAAATACCACCGTCGAGCGAATTCCGAGGTTTTGGCTGTACAGACGAACGCTTTCACCAACCTGAGCAGCCAGCTCGCGCGTCGGGGTAAGAATAAGTACCCGCGTATGATTGCTTTTAGCTGACTTGCCATCTTTTAGTTTCTGCAGGATGGGAAGGGTGAACCCCGCCGTCTTGCCTGTTCCGGTTTGTGCTGCCGCCATGACATCGCGCCCTGCCAGAATAGGGGGAATAGCTTGTTGCTGAATTGGCGTGGGCTGAGTGTAACCCTGGGCGTCTAGCGCTTGCAGAATTTCCGGGCAAAGGCCGAGGTTTTTAAAAGTCATAGTGTCCTTGGTGTCGGTGGGGTGTTGCGCCGCGAAGCATACAGCAGGCACGCACAGCGCGCAAGTCGCAGGCAGATAAGCGCCGAGGGTCTATACTCGTTGCAGAGTCATTCACATACCCAGGATCAGGCAGGAGACTGTTATGGACAATCTTGCTAGGGTCAAGGCGGTGTATCAGGCGTTTACCCGAGGCGCCTTGACTGAGGTCGTTGAACAATTGCACCATTCGGTGCACTGGTATGAAGCGGAAAGCTCGCCATACGCGGACGGAAACCCTTATGTGGGCCCGGACGAAGTCGCTGGAGGCGTATTTCAGCGCTTGCAGAAAGATTATCCTGATTTGCAGATTTTAGCGGAACGATATTATGAGATGGACAATAAAGTAGTGGTTGAGGGCCGATATAAAGGGCTTCATCATGTCACTAAAAAGCCTCTAGATGCGCAGTTTGTTCACGTTTGGCAATTGAAAGATGGCCGTGTCAGCCAGTTTCGCCAGTTTACCGATACCCTTAAGTGGCGTCTTAACGCCTTTAGTCTGTAATGGATTCACTGGACGAATTACTGCACGCGATTCGGCGTTGTGAACTATGCCGGGCTCATCTGCCTTTGGGACCACGGCCGGTGATTCAGGCAACGCGGGAGGCGCCAATATTACTGGTTGGGCAGGCACCCGGGCGCAAAGTCCACGCCTCTGGTAAACCTTTTGATGACGCCAGTGGTGAACGCCTGCGCAATTGGTTGGGCGTGGATCGCGAGCAGTTTTACAATGCCCGACTCTTTTCTATAGCGCCGATGGGGTTTTGTTACCCGGGCACGGGCGGTCAGGGGGACCTGCCGCCGCGACCAGAATGTGCAGCGACCTGGCGAGACCCCCTAATGGCAGAGCTGACCAACAGAAAGATGACGCTGCTAATTGGTCAGTACGCTATCAACTGGCATCTGGCCGGCAGCTATAAAACGGTAACGGCGGCGGTTGCGGATTATCAGCGATTGTGGCCCGAGGTACTGGCTTTGCCACACCCGAGCCCGCGGAATAATCGATGGTTGAAACGAAACCCATGGTTTGAGTCAGAGATTGTGCCGCAATTGAGAGCACGGGTGACACACTTACTGGCTAGTACTAGCGGCATGTGAACCTGTGTTAATGCTCGGTAAAAGTTACTTCTGCTACTTGTTTGCAACTAGCCAGACTGCTAATTTAAGCCGCTTACAATAGTTTTTTCAGGAAGGAAAACGGTAATGAAATCAGTAAAAAAAGCCTTTTTACCGATGATGCTGCTGCTCAGCCTCAGTGCTGGTAGTACTGTGCTTGCTCAGCCAGTAGAGTCCACAGATTTTGAATTTACGCCTCCGAGCTTTCCACGTGAAGTGGGCGGGCAGGTTTTTCAGTATTTTTTACCCGCTGCGGATGGCTTTGCAGCGAATGTGAATCTGCAAATTCAGCCCTATGAAGGCAGCCTGGAAGACTACGAAGCATTAAGTGTGCAGCAGTTTGAGCAACTTGATTTTGAAATGATCGACCTGGCTCGTGGTGATAATGAGCTGGTATTTGAATATACCGGCAGTATGCAAGGGACTGAGTTTCACTGGTTTTCGCGGGTGTTGAAGGAAGGTAACTATTTTTATGTAGTCACTGCTACTGCGCTGGCGGAGCGTTGGGATACTGAGCGCGAGGCCCTGGTGGAGTCAGTTGACTCGTTTCGTCTGTAACTGAGGCGATGCATTCGGCACAGTGGTTAACGTTGTCCGCTAAGCCAGATTAAAGCCGATAAAATTAAAACCAAAAAAAAAGCCGACATCATGTCGGCTTTTTTTATTGGCGAAGGTTCGCCCGCTTAATGCGCGTTTAACGCTTCAGCGGTTTAAATTCGCGCTTGGTTTCGCCTGTGTACAGCTGACGAGGACGACCGATCTTCTGACCTTTCTCACCGAGCATCTCGTGCCAGTGTGAAATCCAGCCAACCGTGCGTGACAGCGCGAAAATAACGGTGAACATGCTGGTTGGGATACCAATTGCTTTAAGGATGATACCAGAGTAGAAATCTACGTTCGGGTAAAGTTTCTTCTCTACGAAGTACTCATCTTCAAGGGCAATTCGTTCAAGTTCCATTGCAACGTCTAATAATGGATCTTCAACTTTCAGCTCTTTCAGAACCTCATGACAGCTATCGCGCATTACCGTGGCACGCGGGTCAAAGTTTTTATAAACACGGTGACCAAAACCCATCAGACGGAACGGGTCATTTTTATCTTTTGCGCGCTCAATGAATTCTGGAATACGGTCAACTGAACCGATTTCAGCCAGCATTTTCAGACAGGCTTCATTGGCACCACCATGAGCGGGACCCCACAACGAGGCAACACCAGCTGCAATACAGGCGTACGGGTTGGCGCCTGAAGAACCTGCTAAACGAACGGTCGAGGTTGACGCGTTCTGTTCGTGGTCAGCATGCAGAGTGAAAATACGGTCCATGGCTTTGGAGATAACCGGGCTGATTTCGTAGTCTTCAGCGGGTACCGAGAACATCATGTTAAGGAAGTTCTCTGAGTAGCTCAGCTCATTTTTAGGATATACGAAAGGCTGACCGATACTGTGCTTGTAGCACATTGCAGCGATAGTCGGCATTTTCGCGATCAGGCGATAGGCGCTACGGATGCGCTGTTCAGAGTCTGAGATATCCAAATCATCATGGTAGAAAGAAGAGAGCGCCCCAACAATTGCGCAAAGCATCGCCATTGGATGAGAGTCACGACGGAAGCCATTGAAAAAGTTATGAATTCCCTGATGTACCATGGTGTGGTGGGTAATCGTCTTTTCGAATTCGTCAAACTGCTCTTTGGTTGGCGCTTCGCCGTGAATGAGCATGTAGCAAACTTCAAGGTAATCGGCCTGCGTTGCTAATTCATCAATAGGGTAGCCGCGGTGCAACAAGACACCTTTATCACCATCAATGTAGGTGATTTTAGATTCACATGAGCCAGTCGCTAAAAAGCCTGGGTCGAATGTGAAGTAGCCGTGTTTGCCAAGTGTACGTACGTCAACAACATCGTAGCCTGCAGTTGGGGACAGTACGGGTAGCTCAATGCTCTTACCGTCGATTTGCAGGGTGGCTTTACGGTCAGCCATAAGGAAATCTCCTTGCTTTTGTTAGGGTCCGAAATGATTTCGAATCAAAAAAGTGCGCTAGTTTTACTCGATCCGGGGGGCATTTGTCAATTTAGGGTAAACGCCCGTTTAGAATGTTTTCGCCAGTTTGGGCGTCGGATATGCCGTTTTCATCCTTTAGTAGCGGGTATATACGTATGGTATGAATTTTTTGGATTGTAATGATCGACTTTAGTCGTAGATAGCAGCAAAAACCAGGAGCAGCCCCCCTAAAAACTGTACGCCGAGGATTAAAAAACTGATGGGATAGGGGAATTGTAATTGTAAGCGCTGCTGGATATACTTTGCGGACCTTCATTTATGTGCTTTTAATAAGGCAACAATCGTGAAAAAACAAAGACCTGTTAATTTAGAACTTAACACAATAAGTTTTCCGCCTTCAGCGATTGCATCGATCCTGCACCGAGTCTCCGGCGTTATCATGCTGGTTACCCTGGGTTTTCTGGTGTGGTTGTTGGCAATTTCGCTGTCCTCTCCTGAAGGATTCGAACAAGCTCGTACGGTGTTGGCAAACCCGTTGCTGAAATTTGTGGTCTGGGGGATTCTGACCGCACTTGGCTACCACATTCTGTCGGGTCTGCGCCACATGGTGATGGACCTGGGTTACTGGGAAGAATTGGGCTCTGGCAATCTGAGTGCTAAAGCCGCTATTGTTCTGGCCATTGTATTATCCGTGCTTGCTGGAGTTTGGTTATGGTAAATGTTGCATCTACTTTTGGTCGTAGCGGTACGCACGACTATATCTTATTGCGCGCGAGTGCGCTTATTCTGGCGACTTACGCGATATTCATGGTTTGCTTTTTAGTCGCAACCCCGAATTTAACATTCGAAGCCTGGACAGGTTTGTTCGGTACTCTTTGGATGAAAGTTTACACCTTACTGGCGTTAACCGCAGTACTGGTGCACGGCTGGATTGGTATCTGGCAAGTGCTGACTGACTATGTGAAAAATTCATTTGGTCGTGGTGTATTGCAGTTCATTGTGAGCCTGGCATTGATTGTCTACTGGCTGACCGGCTTATTCGTGTTGTGGGGTGTATAAACATGAAAGAACTAGAATTTGATGCCGTCGTAATCGGCGCTGGCGGTGCGGGCATGCGTGCAGCACTGCAAATTTCGCAAAACGGCATGACCTGTGCCCTGATGTCGAAAGTATTTCCAACCCGTTCACATACGGTCTCTGCGCAAGGCGGAATCACAGTTGCACTGGGTAATGCCCATGAAGACAACTGGGAATGGCACATGTTTGATACCGTGAAAGGGTCTGATTACATCGGTGACCAGGACGCGATCGAGTACATGTGTAAGACAGGTCCGGAAGCGATTCTGGAAATGGAGAACATGGGCTTACCATTCTCGCGTTTCGAAAACGGCACTGTGTACCAGCGTCCATTTGGCGGCCAGTCGAAAGAATTTGGTGGCGAGCAGGCAGCTCGTACTGCGGCGGCAGCTGACCGTACTGGTCATGCGTTGTTGCACTTGCTTTATCAGCAGAACGTAAAAAATAAAACCACGGTATTTTCTGAGTGGTATGCACTGGATTTAGTTAAGAACCAGGACGGCGCAGTGGTGGGTGTAACCACCCTGAATATCGAGACTGGCGAAACCGTCTTCGTAAAAGCTAAAGCTGTCGTGCTAGCCACTGGTGGTGCAGGGCGTATCTTTGCCTCGACCACCAATGCGCATATTAATACCGGCGACGGTGTGGGTATGGCGCTGCGTGCTGGCGTGCCGATGCAGGATATGGAAATGTGGCAGTTCCACCCAACGGGCATCGCAGGTGCCGGTACACTGGTGACGGAAGGCTGTCGCGGTGAAGGTGGTTACCTGCTGAACAAAGACGGCGAGCGTTTCATGGAACGCTATGCACCGAACGCGAAAGATCTGGCTGGTCGCGACGTGGTCGCACGTTCGATGATGACCGAAATTCGTGAAGGGCGTGGCTGTGAAGGTCCGTACGGCCCGCACCTCAAGCTGAAGCTTGACCACCTTGGCCGTGATGTACTTGAATCACGCTTACCAGGTGTTTGTGATTTGGCGAAAACCTTTGCTCACGTTGATCCGGCAGAAGAGCCAATTCCGGTTATTCCAACCTGTCACTACATGATGGGTGGTATTCCAACGGACGTTAATGGTCAGGCATTGCAAGTCGATGCGAATGGTAAAACGACCCCGATTCAGGGTCTATTTGCCTGTGGCGAAATTGCCTGCGTATCTGTCCACGGCGCTAACCGCCTGGGTGGTAACTCGCTACTTGATTTGGTTGTATTCGGTCGCGCAACAGGCTTGCACCTGGCAGATGCACTGGCGGCCAACGTCGAAGCACGCCCAGCGTCGCAGAGCGATCTGGAAACTGCTATGGCTCGCACTGAGCGCTGGAATAATACCCAGAAAGGCGAAGACCCGGCACAAATCAAGAAAGACCTGCAAAACTGCATGCAGATGAATTTCTCCGTGTTCCGTGAAGGCGACGCGATGGAAGAAGGCTTGAAAGAGCTGAAAGAAATTCGTGAGCGTCTGAAGTTTGCTCGTCTGGATGATACCAGTGCCGAATTTAACACCGCTCGTATCGAAGCGCTTGAGCTGGATAACCTGATGGAAACCGCGTTCTCAACTGCGGTTGCAGCGAACTTCCGGAAGGAAAGCCGTGGTGCGCATAGCCGTGCTGACTTCCCTGACCGTGATGACGAAAACTGGTTGGTTCACACCGTGTACCGCCCAGAAAATGAATCGATGACGACGCGCGAAGTCAACATGGCGCCGAAGACTCGAGAAGCATTCCCGCCGAAAGCGCGTACTTATTAATAGGGGCTGAAGACGATGAAAAAATTGCAGTTTTCAATCTATCGTTATAACCCGGATGTCGATGCTAAGCCTCGCATGCAGGAATACACCTTAGAAGTAGACGAAAAGCAGGACATGATGGTGTTGGACGCGTTGATTATGCTCAAAGAGCAGGATCCAAGTCTGGCATTTCGTCGCTCTTGCCGTGAAGGTGTCTGTGGCTCAGACGGCCTGAATATGAATGGTAAGAATGGCCTGGCCTGTATTACGCCGGTGTCATCGCTGAAAGGCAAGAAAGTCGTGGTTCGTCCGCTGCCTGGTTTGCCTGTCATTCGTGACCTGATTGTCGACATGGAACAGTTCTATACGCAGTACGAGCGGGTGAAGCCTTATCTGATCAATGAAGATAAAACACCACCTGCGCGTGAACGCCTGCAGTCACCAGAAGAGCGTGCTAAGCTGGATGGTCTGTACGAGTGTATTTTGTGCGCATGCTGTTCAACGTCGTGCCCTTCGTTCTGGTGGAATCCAGATAAGTTCGTTGGCCCAGCTGGTTTGTTGCACGCGTACCGTTTCCTGGCAGACAGCCGGGATACCGCGACGGAACAACGTCTGGACGAGCTGGACGATGCCTTCAGTGTCTTCCGTTGTCACGGTATCATGAACTGTGTCAGCGTATGTCCTAAGGGTCTGAACCCGACCAAAGCAATTGGTCACATTAAATCGATGCTGTTGAGCCGCGCGGTCTAACTCACCGCCGCTTTTTAGTGGTAACAGATTGAAAGGAAAAGCAATGCAAAATGGTGCAATGCAAGCCTGGATAGAGTCTTCACACTTAGCCGGTGGCAACATCGGCTATATCGAAGAACTTTTCGAGCTGTATTTGGATGACCCGAGCGCTGTCGGGGATGAATGGCGCGATTTTTTCGATAGCATGCCAACTGGCAGTGTTGATATTAAGCACAGTGAAGTGCGTGATCAGTTTCGTGAAATGGCGAAAAACAAGCTGAAACTTGCCGGGACTCAGGGTGGTAACTCTGAAATGTCGGAAAAGCAGGTCAAGGTATTGCAGTTGATCAACGCCTTTCGCTTCCGTGGTCACCAGCATGCTAATCTGGATCCGCTCGAGTTATGGAAACAGGAACAGGTTCCTGATCTGCGGCTTGAGCACCACTCACTAAGCAAAGATGATTATGACACCGAGTTTAATGTAGGGTCTCTTGCGATTGGCAAGGACACTGCAACACTCGGTGAAATTCATTCTGCGCTGGAAAAAATCTACTGCGGTCCGATCGGTGCAGAGTACATGCACATTGTCTCGACCGAAGAGAAACGCTGGATCCAGCAACGGTTCGAATCTGAATTAGGTCAGCCGAAGTTTTCTGAGCAGCAACGTAAGCGTCTGTTGCAGGAACTGACCGCGGCCGACGGCCTGGAAAAATACCTGGGCTCAAAATTCCCGGGCGCAAAACGTTTCTCACTGGAAGGTGGTGACAGCCTGGTTCCGTTGCTCAAGGCCTTGATCCATCGTGGTGGTGAAAGCGGCGCGAAAGAAGTCGTTGTCGGCATGGCCCACCGTGGCCGTCTGAATGTGCTGATCAACGTGCTTGGCAAGCACCCGCAGGAACTATTCAACGAATTTGCCGGTAAAGGCGTTCAGTATGACCGCTCAGGTGACGTAAAATACCATATGGGCTTCTCGTCAGACTTTAAGACTGAAGGCGGTAACGTCCATTTGGCATTGGCTTTTAACCCGTCGCACCTGGAAATTGTGAACCCGGTTGTGATGGGCTCAGTCCGTGCTCGTATGGAGCGTCGGGGCTGTGCTGATGGCAGCAAGGCTTTGCCAATTACCATTCATGGTGATGCGGCAATCGCGGGTCAGGGCGTGGTTCAGGAAACCTTCAACCTGTCTCGTACGCGTGCGTTCGGGGTTGGTGGCAGCATCCGTATCGTGGTCAACAACCAGGTTGGCTTTACCACCTCGAAACAGGAAGATGCGCGGTCTACGCAGTACTGCACTGATATTGCGAAAATGGTCCAGGCACCAATTTTCCATGTCAACGCCGACGACCCTGAAGCGGTGCTGTTTGTGGCGCAGATGGCGGTTGATTATCGCAATGCGTTTAAGCGTGATGTGGTTATCGATCTGGTTTGTTACCGTCGTCATGGGCATAACGAAGCAGATGAGCCAAACGCAACTCAGCCGCTGATGTACCAGAAAATTAAAAAGCATCCAGTGACTCGTGAACTGTATGCAAAACGCTTGCTCGATGACAAATTAGTGAGCGAAAAAGAGGTCAAGAAACTGGTTGCTGACTATCGCGACGCTTTAGATAAAGGCGATTGCGTAGTGGAAGAATGGCAGCCGATGAAAGCGCATTCTGTGGACTGGTCACCGTTTATTGATAACGACTGGGACGTTGAATACGACTCACGTTTGAGCCTCGAAGAACTGACCGATTTAGCCAACAAAGTAAGTGATGTTCCGGAAGACTTTAAGCTCAACTCGCGGGTTGCTAAAGTGTATGAAGAACGTCGCAAAATGGCCAAGGGTGAGCGTAAGCTTGACTGGGGTATGGCGGAAACGCTGGCCTATGCAAGTTTAGTCAAACACGGTCATGCGATCCGTATGGTAGGTCAGGACAGCGGGCGCGGAACCTTCTTCCATCGCCATGCGGTGCTGCACAATCAGAAAGACGCTAAAACTCATATGCCATTGCAGCACATTGCTGAGAACCAGGCGAAAATTGAGATTTACGACTCGGTGCTGTCTGAAGAAGCGGTGATGGCCTTTGAATACGGCTTCGCCACAGCTGAGCCCAATACGCTGACCATTTGGGAAGCGCAGTTTGGTGACTTTGCGAATGGCGCTCAGGTAGTCATTGACCAGTTCCTCAGTTCGGGTGAGCAAAAATGGGGACGCCTGTGTGGCTTAACCCTGCTGTTACCTCATGGCTACGAGGGGCAGGGTCCGGAACATAGCTCAGCGCGCTTAGAGCGGTTCCTGCAGCTGTCAGCGGACCATAACTGGTCAGTCTGTACGCCGACAACCCCAGCACAGGTTTACAATATGCTGCGTCGTCAGCAAATTCGTCCGGTACGTCGTCCATTGATTGTGATGACACCAAAATCGCTGTTACGTCACCCGGATGCTGTGTCGGACCTGGAAGAACTGACCGATGGCGTGTTCCAGAACGTGATTGGTGAAATTGATCAGCAACAAGCGAAGAAAGTGAAACGTGTTGTTTTCTGTGGCGGTAAAGTGTATTACGAACTGTTAAAACAACGCCGTGAACGAGAAATCGATGACGTTGCAATTGTTCGTATCGAGCAGCTATACCCATTCCCGCATCAGGAAATGGCCGAAACTCTGAAAGACTATCAGCACGTGAAAGATTTTGTCTGGTGTCAGGAAGAACCGCAAAACCAGGGAGCCTGGTACTGTTCGCAGCACCACTTCCGTGAAGCGATTCCTGAGGGAGCTAAGCTGACGTATGCAGGGCGCGCCGCGTCGGCGTCTCCGGCTGTAGGCTACGCCTCAGTGCATAAAGAACAGCAAGATAAATTAGTCAACGATGCGCTAACCATTAAATAGGTGAAATTTAACGATGGCGATTGAAATAAAAGTACCTGAATTACCTGAATCCGTTGCTGACGGAACTATTGCAACATGGCACGTTAAGAAAGGCGACAAAGTAAGCCGTGACCAGAACCTGGTAGACATCGAGACTGATAAAGTCGTTCTGGAAGTGGTTGCTGAAGCTGATGGCGTGATTGCTGAAATTACCGCCGAAGAAGGCGATACCGTGGAAAGCAAAGCTGTGATTGGCAAAATCGAAGAAGGCGAAGGCTCAGGCGAAGGCTCAGGCGATGCTGATAGCGACGCTGATGCTGAAAGCGACGACAGCGATGATGACAACGATAGCGATACTGACGACAGCTCAGATGACGCTGATGACGGCGACAACGAAGAGCAGGGCAGCGGCGAGAGCATCGACGTTAAAGTGCCTGAATTGCCTGAGTCTGTCACCGACGCAACGATTGCTACCTGGCATGTGAAAGCAGGCGAAAGCGTTAGCCGTGACCAGAACCTGGTTGATATCGAAACCGATAAAGTGGTTCTTGAAGTGGTTGCCGAAGCCGATGGTGTGCTGGAAGAAATTATCCACGACGAAGGCGCAACCGTTGGCGCGAAAGACGTCATTGGTAAAATTGTTGCCGGTGGTTCAGCCAAGAAAGGGTCCGCTAAGAAAGCTGCGAAATCGTCTGATAAGGCAGAAACCTCAAGCGCCTCAGATAGCGACAAAGACAGCTCAGATGCAGTCAGCCCGTCGGTACGCCGTCTGCTGAAAGAACATGACCTGGACGCTTCAGATGTGAAAGGCAGTGGCAAGAATGGCCGCCTGACTAAAGAAGATGTTGAGAAGCACGTCAAGAACGCCAAAGAGTCTGGCTCGGCGAAGAAAGAAACTAAGCAGGAATCTGCACCAGCAGCAGGCGCGGGCGATCGTACGCAAAAACGTGTACCTATGACCCGTTTACGCAAGCGTATTGCTGAGCGTCTGTTAGGTGCGAAGAATGATACCGCAATGTTGACCACGTTTAACGAGATCAACATGAAGCCAATCATGGACCTGCGCAAAAAGTACCAGAAAGAATTTGAAGAGCGTCACGACACCCGTTTAGGCTTCATGTCTTTCTACGTGAAAGCTGTGGTTGAAGCGCTCAAGCGTTTCCCTGAAGTGAATGCGTCGATTGACGGTGATGAGATTGTTTATCACAACTACTTCGACGTTAGCATTGCCGTGTCGACGCCACGTGGCCTCGTAACACCGGTACTGCGTGATTGCGATAAGATGGGGCTGGCTGATATTGAAAAGAATATCAAAGACCTGGCAATCAAAGGTCGTGACGGCAAACTAACTCTGGACGAGATGCAGGGCGGTAACTTTACCATCACCAACGGTGGTGTATTTGGTTCGCTGTTATCAACTCCAATTCTGAATCCACCGCAAAGTGCCATCCTGGGCATGCACAAAATCCAGGATCGTCCAATGGCGGTAGATGGCAAGGTCGAAATCCTGCCAATGATGTACCTGGCGTTATCTTACGACCACCGCATTGTTGACGGGAAAGAATCGGTAGGCTTCCTGGTTACCGTGAAGAACTTGCTAGAAGACCCGCAGCGTCTGCTTCTGGACGTGTAAAGGGGAATACCGCAGCCGCAGTGTAAACTGCGGCTGTCATTTTTGCGTCTAAAAGCTTATAATCCGACGCGAAATTCGGGTAAGCAGCTAAGGCTGCTTTCATTTTGAATGAACAGATGGAAAAAGCATCATGAATTTGCATGAGTATCAAGCAAAGCAGTTGTTCCGTGAGTTCGGTTTACCAGTATCAAACGGTGAAGCGGCAGACTCGGCGGATGCAGCTGTTGAAGCGGCCAAACGAATTGGCGGCGACAAATGGGTAGTTAAGTGTCAGGTTCACGCTGGTGGCCGCGGTAAAGCGGGCGGTGTGAAACTGGTATCAAGCTTGGACGAAGTTCGTGGCTTTGCAGACAAGTGGCTGGGTCAAAACCTGGTAACTTATCAAACAGACGAAAATGGCCAGCCGGTAAACAAAATTTCTGTTGAAGATCTGACTGAGATCGAACAGGAGCTTTACCTGGGCGCCGTTATCGATCGCTCAACGCGTAAAATCGTATTCATGGCCTCGACTGAAGGTGGCGTGGACATCGAAACCGTTGCAGAAGAAACTCCAGAGAAAATTCTTAAAGCAACCATCGACCCGACGGTTGGCGCACTGCCATACCAGGGCCGTGAACTTGGCTTTAAACTGGGTCTGAACCCGGAGCAGGTTAAGCAGTTCACTAAGATTTTCTTAGGCCTGGCGAAGATGTTCGAACAGTACGATTTCGCGCTGCTTGAAATCAACCCGCTGGTTATCACTGACAAAGGTGATTTGCACTGCCTTGACGGTAAAATCAACATCGACAGCAATGCGATGTACCGTCAGCCAAAAATCAAAGAATTCCACGATCCTTCACAGGAAGATGCGCGCGAAGCGCACGCGGCTAGCTTTGAACTGAACTATGTAGCACTTGATGGCAACATCGGTTGCATGGTTAACGGCGCTGGCCTGGCGATGGGTACCATGGACATCGTTAAGTTAAGCGGCGGCGAGCCGGCTAACTTCCTTGACGTTGGTGGCGGCGCGACCAAAGAGCGTGTTTCTGAAGCGTTCAAAATCATCCTGTCTGACGACAGTGTTAAAGCCGTTCTGGTCAACATCTTCGGTGGTATCGTACGTTGCGACATGATCGCAGAAGGTATCATTGGCGCAGTTGAAGAAGTAGGCGTTAAAGTACCAGTAGTTGTTCGCCTTGAAGGTAACAACGCTGAGCTGGGTACTGAGAAGCTGAAAGAAAGCGGCCTGAACATTATCGCTGCTACCAGTCTGACTGACGCAGCACAGAAAGTGGTTGAAGCTGCAGGAGGCCAGGCATGAGCGTATTAATTAATAAAGACACCAAAGTAATCTGTCAGGGTTTCACTGGCGGCCAGGGTACTTTCCACTCTGAGCAAGCGATTGCTTATGGTACACAGATGGTTGGCGGTGTAACGCCAGGTAAAGGCGGCCAGACGCATTTGGGTCTGCCTGTATTTAACACAGTGCGTGAAGCGGTTGAACAAACCGGTGCTACGGCGTCTGTTATCTACGTACCAGCACCTTTCTGTAAGGACTCTATCATTGAAGCAGCAGACGCTGGCATCGAGCTGATCGTTTGTATTACCGAAGGTATTCCAACCATCGATATGCTGTACGTGAAAGAGTACCTGGATATTAAAGGCGTGCGTATGATTGGTCCTAACTGCCCAGGTGTTATCACCCCCGGTGAGTGTAAGATCGGGATCATGCCAGGTCACATCCACAAGCCAGGTAAAGTAGGCATCGTATCGCGTTCAGGTACCTTGACTTACGAAGCCGTTAAGCAGACGACTGACGAAGGTTTCGGCCAGTCTACCTGTGTTGGTATTGGTGGTGACCCAATTCCTGGTTCAAACTTCATCGACATCCTTGAGATGTTCGAGAAGGATCCACAGACTGAAGCGATCGTAATGATCGGCGAAATCGGTGGTACTGCAGAAGAAGAAGCCGCTGAGTACATCAAAGAGAATGTAACTAAGCCTGTGGTTTCTTACATCGCTGGTGTTACTGCGCCTCCAGGTAAGCGTATGGGCCATGCTGGTGCCATTATCGCTGGTGGTAAAGGTACTGCAGATGAGAAATTTGCTGCGCTTGAAGCAGCAGGTGTTAAGACCGTTCGCAGCCTGGCTGAAATCGGTAAAGCACTACGCGAGAAAACTGGCTGGTAAGTTTTGGTTTGATTGCTGAAAAGGCGCCTTAGGGCGCCTTTTTTGTCTGTGTAATTAATTAAATAGAGAGGTCGTATGCGCTCTTTGTGGTTAAGGTGTTTGCTCATAGCCGTGGCGCTGTTTTCAGCCCCGGCGCTGTCTATCGTTAATATCGAAGATATGCGTATGGATGAGTCAAAACCCGGCTGGATGTTGAGTAGTACATTAAGTTTAAGTGGTAAACGGGGAAACCTTGAAGAGGATAAATTATCGCTCAACGGTGGTACCCAGTGGATAAGCGATGATCTCAAGGTGCGCAATCTGCTGCTGTTCACGGTGGCGAATGACAGGGCTGAGGGTGAGACCTACTCGGAAGAGTACTTTGCCCATTTACGCCACACCCGTCAGGTGGTCAATGGCATTGCCTGGGAACTGTTCGGCCAGCATCAAAGTGAGCCGCTGAACCAGGATTACAAACGGCAGTTGATCGGCAGCAATGCCCGTTTTCGTATTGAAACCGCGCTGGTGGACGGCTATGGCGGCGCTGGACTGATGTATGAGGAACGCTCGGTTGAGCCACCTTTAGCGGAGCAGATTGAGCGCAACGACTGGCGACTGAATTTTTATCTTAATTCAAGCTATCCCTTGAGCGACAATGCTGAGCTGGCGGTGAATTTTTACGTTCAACCAGCCATTGAGGACTTCTCTGACGTACGCAGTGTGGTCAATGCCGGTATCACCAGTCGACTGAACCGAGTCTTTTCACTGACTCTGGATGTAAGTTACAGCAATGAAAGCGAGCCTTTGGTCGGCCAGGCACATGATGAGTGGACCTATGCCATGGGGCTCAACTTTCGTTTTTGATCTCGCCTGATTTAACTCTTCGCATCCAGCGCTTGTCGCAGTTGTTCAATTTCAGACTGCAGACGCTCGTCGCTGCGGTCAGCCAGCTCGATAACCTGCTGCAGCCGCGTGTGGGCTTGCTCATGCAAGGTTAGCTTTGTTTCGACCTGTGCCAGGCGTAATTGCAACCAGGCCGGGTCGTGGCTAAGTGATTGCGGAGCGTTTTCGAGCATTTCGATACCCTGTTGATATGCCTGTTGGCGGAACGCCGGGGTCACGTCGCTATCCGCAACGGCCGCTAAGCGAACCTGTTGGTAGAGTACGTCAGAGCGAACTGAGTCAGCAGCGAGTTCCAGGCTTCGCTGCAACTGTTGCTGTGCTGCCTGGTATCGTTGCAGAGCGATAAGACGGAGGCTAAACTCGAAGTGGGCATCAAAGCTATCCGGTGTATGCTCAAGCCAGGCCTGGTAAAGCGCGATTTCGTCCTGCTCATTATCTTCCATTTGAGCGCGCGGTATCTCAGCCGGAAACTGCAAAGGGCTATCCAGCTCAACCAGTCGTTGCTTATGAAAACTAAGTTTTTCAGCACTACCGCCAAGTAAACCTGGCGCAAACCGATGAAACTGAACCAAACCAAAGTGAGCAAGGGCATGATCGGGGTCTGTTTCCAGTGCATTTTCAAGGTCACGCCGCAGGCCACGTGCGAGCATGGCAGAACGCAGTGCTCCCGCATCTTGCAACTGGGTCATTTTAATCAACCCCTGTAAATAATGGTAATCGCCTGTGTTGCCGTGCTCGTCCGACAATGCGTCAAGCGTGTCTTTCGCGGCATCAAGATCCTGCGCGCGAAGCTGCTCGACCACCTCCTCATAAGGTTCGGCAGTATCGACAATGAAGCTTTGCGCCTGCGCAGGTGCGGCGGCCAGTCCGGTAAACAAAACAATAGTGAGTAGTCGCAGCATGGTAATCAGCTCGCCAGTTGTGAGTTTTTTGTTAGTTTACGCACAAATACGCTTGCCGGCATCTCCCAGTTGTATCAAATTGTGTCGAAGCCAACGGTTGGCCTGATCATCATTGTCCTGCTGGTGCCAGTAAACACGCAATTGAATCTCGGTGCTGGTAAGGGGCAGGGGGGCCTGGTGCAGTGGATACTGCTGAGCCAGTGGCGCGCCAATTAAATCGGGCACCGTTAGTAACAGCTCACTGCCGGCGGCAATTTGAGCAGCGCTCTGGTAACTCTGGCAACGAAGCTCAATGGTTCGTTCAAAGCCGGCTTTAAGCAGTGGCATATCCTCAAGCACAATGCCCTGAGGTCGCCCGGATACAGCGATATGGGGGTGACTAAGGTACTGCTGCATGGTTTCGAGCTGCACTGGTTTGCGGCTTAAGACGACAAAATGGTCCTGCATAAAAGGCGCATGACAAACCGGCCGTGGAATTGCCATCTCAACGTCTACAATCAAATCCAGCGTGCGTCTGGTCAGGCTATCAGTTAAGTGGTCGCGCATATAGGGCACACTGCGTAAACGACAGTGTGGCGCCAGTTGCTGGACAAGGTGATGCAGACGCGGCAGCAGACTGCTTTCCATCGCTTCAGGCATGCCTATGGTAAAGGTCAGCTGCGCCGTTTGTGGGTCGAATAATTGCGGGGTGGCTATTAGTTGCTGCAGCGCCAGTAAGTGTTGAATCACAACGGGTGCCAGATGCTCGCAGTAGGGCGTGGGTACCAGCTGCCGTCCGTGCCGTTCAAACAGCGGGTCCTGAAAGTGGTCACGCAGTCTGCGCAGGGCATGGCTAAGGGCAGATGGCGACAATGCCAGTTGGTCGGCTGCAAGATTGAGCTGACGTTGCAGGTAGATTTCGCGCAGGACCCGTAACAGGTTGAGGTCCAGATGATTGAAACGCTGTTGATTAAAATCCATTGCGGCTTAGCTCTCGTATGATTAGATATAAGATGAATGTAATTCATTTTAATGTCTTAATAAAATTCACTTCATTCATTTTATTCTGACGGTTAGGATGAGCGAAACAATTTTTGAGGTCTGACCATGCATTTTGAACATGACGCGAGCAGTAAAAGTTACCTTGCCCGTTTAAACGATTTTATGATCAGCCATGTCCAGCCCGTCGAGGCTGAGTGCATGCAGGCGCTGGCAGAGCAGGACCATGCGGATTTCAAACGCTGGCAGCAATTGCCGCAAATTACAGCGTTGCAACAGCAGGCCCGTGATGCAGGTTTGTGGAATCTGTTTTTGCCTGATGCCGAACTGGGTCAGGGCCTGACCACCCTGCAGTATGCGCCACTTGCCGAGCGTATGGGGCGTAGTCTGATTGCCCCCGAGATATTTAACTGCAATGCGCCGGACACCGGCAATATGGAAGTCTTGTATCACTTTGGCAGTGACCAGCAGAAGCAGCGCTGGTTAGCGCCCCTGCTGGCTGGTGATATCCGTTCTGTGTTCTGTATGACAGAACCCGATGTCGCCTCGTCTGATGCGACCAATATGGCTGCCACTATCGAAGAAGACGGCGACCATGTGCTGGTTAACGGGCGTAAATGGTGGTCGACCGGTTTAGGTCATCCGCATGCTAAATTCGCCATCGTAATGGGGGTTTCGCGGCCTCAGGCAGACAAGCACCAGCGTCATTCTATGGTGATTGTGCCGCTCGACGTTGAAGGGGTTGAAATCGAACGGATGTTGCCAGCCTTTAACAGTTTCGATCCACCTTATGGGCATGGCGAAGTAAATTTTAATCAGGTGCGTGTCCCACGTGGCAACGTGATTGGCGACCTGGGGGCCGGTTTCGCCATTGCTCAGGGCCGTTTAGGGCCTGGCCGCATTCACCATTGTATGCGTGCGCTGGGCGCTGCAGAGCATGCGCTGCAACTTCTGATTGAACGGGCCGCGTCACGTCAGGCGTTTGGTCAGCCATTGCTGAAGCTGGGGGGGAATGCAGAACGAATTGCAGAACATCGAATGGCGATTGACCAGGCTCGTTTGTATACCCTCAGCGCGGCTGACAAGATTGACCGCCTGGGTGTTAAGCACGCAATGAGCGAGATCTCGGGGATTAAAGTGGTGGTGCCCAATGTATTGCAGCGCGTAGTCGACGATGCAATTCAGATTTATGGTGGTGCAGGAATGAGCAATGACGTGCCCTTAGCAGCGCTGTGGACCACGGCGAGGGCATTGCGTATTGCCGATGGTCCGGATGAGGTTCATAAAGCTATGGTTACCCGCACTGAACTTAAAAAATATCGGCAGGGGGACAAGTCATGAGTAATCCGGCACTGATAGACACCGGCAGTAGCGTGCGCGACGAAGAGACCTTCGACGTCAGCGCAGTCAGCCAATGGCTGGCGAGCAAGGTCGATGGCTTGTCTGGCGAGCCTGAGGTGACTCAGTTTACCGGGGGGGCTTCAAACTGGACCTATCGGTTGTTCTTTAGCCAGCAGCATGACTTTATTTTACGCCGCGGACCAGCCGGAACCAAAGCGCGTTCTGCGCACGACATGGGGCGTGAATACAAATTACAAAGCGCGCTAAAGAGTGAGTTTTCGTGGGTCCCTGAGATGATTGGTTATTGCGCAGATACCTCGCTGATTGGCAGCGATTTTTATGTTATGCGTCGCATTGCAGGCATTATTCCGCGCAAAAACATGCCGCGCGGCCTGTCCTTGAGTGAGCAACAGGCGTCCAGTTTGTGTCGCACTATGCTGGATAAATTAGTCGCCTTGCATAGCATCGATATTGAAACCTCCGGGCTGCATGAGCTGGGCAAAGGGGCTGGCTATGCTGAGCGTCAGGTAAGTGGCTGGAGCAAACGATACCGCCAGGCGAAAACCTGGAATGTTCCGTCTGGCAACAAAATTATGAAATGGTTAGCGGCCAATCTCCCGAAAGAGGAGCGGCTGTGTATGACCCACAATGACTATCGGCTGGATAACCTGATCCTGAACCCTTCAGATCCGACCGATATCCTGGCGGTGTTGGACTGGGAACTGGCTACCATTGGTGACCCCTTGATGGATGTCGGTAATATGCTGGCGTACTGGATTGAAGCCGATGACGACGCTATTGCCCGCTCGACCCGCCGCCAGCCAACCCATTTACCGGGTATGTTTACCCGTCGTCAAATCATCGACTACTACTGTGAAAAGATGGGCATTGATGCGGAGGACTTCGTTTTTTATGAAGTCTACGGACTGTTTCGGTTGTCCGCGATTGCGCAGCAAATTTATTATCGTTACTACCATAAACAAACCAGCAATAAAGCGTTCAAGCGCTTTTGGTTTTTAGTCCATTATCTGCATTGGCGCTGCCGCAAACTCATTCGTCAGCAGGGACGTTAATAGCATGGCTAGTATCTATCTAATGCGCCATGGGCAGGCGTCTTTTGGCAGCGAAAATTACGATCAACTGAGCGATACAGGCTATGCTCAGGCCTGTTTTAACGGTGAGTTTCTGGCTCGCCAGGAGGTGCTGCCGGATCGGATCATAAGTGGCACCTTGCAACGTCAGCGGCAAACCGTTGAGGGGCTCGTGCAAGGGATAAAGCAATCAGGTGTAGAGAACGTACCGCTATGGCAGGAAAATCCAGCCTGGAATGAATTTAACCATAACGAGGTGCTTGATGTTCACGGCCGTGAGGCCGGGGCGTTGCGCGAACAAATCGCCGGCCAGTCTGATCAGGAGCGTTACTTTCAGGAGTATTTTGTTGCCGCTATGAAACGTTGGGTGGGCGGCGCCCAGGCAAGCGATTACAACGAAAGCTTTACTGACTTTGAACAGCGTATTGCCGAGGCCAGTACAGAGCTCTTTGGCAGTCTGAAACTCGGTGAACGAGTGCTGGTGGTAACCTCGGGCGGCCCCATTTCGCTGGTGGTGCGTGAACTGCTGGGAATGAATGTTGAGCAGGCGTTGCGGCTAAACTGGCGTCTGGTTAACGGCGGCATTACCAAGGTGTCTGTGTCCAATCGTCACGGTGCTCAACTGATTAGTCTAAATGAACATATGCACTTTAACGGTCCTGAAAGGACATTATTAAGCGCCCGTTAAGATGAAATTAGCCTGCTTCAATCAAGCAGTAATAAAAGGAATCCAGTATGCGACAAACTATTATAATTACCGGCGCGAGTTCAGGCCTTGGCGAAGAGATGGCTCGCCAGTTCGCAGCTATGGGACGCAACCTTGGTCTGTGCGCGCGGCGCACCGACCGTTTAGAGGCGTTAAAAGCCGAGCTGCTGGCGGCAAATCCCGCCATTCGCATTGAAGTGAAAGCACTGGATGTGAATGACCATGACCGTGTCTTCGCTGTGGTCAGAGAGTTTAAGCAGGAGTTTGGTAAGATTGACCGCTTCATTGTGAACGCGGGCATGGGCAAAGGCGTTGGTATCGGTAAAGGCAATTTCGACGCTAATAAGCAAACGGCGATGACCAATTACATTGCCGCGATGGCGCAGTGTGAAGCGGCAATGGAAGTGTTCCGTGAACAGAATGACGGTCACCTGGTCACCATTTCTTCAATGAGCGCGGTTCGTGGTATGCCGGGTGCGATGACTGCGTATGCGTCCAGTAAGGCGGCACTGGAGTCATTGACCGAAGGGATCCGCTCCGACGTGCTGCGAAAACCGATCAAGGTGAGTTGTATTATGCCCGGTTATATCCGCTCTGAGCTGAACGAGAAGGTCAAGGAAACACCATTTATGGTGGATACCGTGCCCGGGGTTAAAGCCATGGTGAAGCAAATTGAAAAAGAAGTCGCTACGGCATATGTACCCTGGTGGCCCTGGGCTCCGTTAGGTTTTATTATGAAACGCATTCCACTGAGCTGGATGCGCAAGCTTTTTTAACAATGCGACCAAGGTCTGGTTTGTTAATAGCGCCAAGTTTGGCATTATAGGCGTCACTATATGTAATAAGAGCGGCACTATGAATATTCAAAAAGCGATTGCCCTGGTCACAGCCCCTGTTGGATTGATTTTCCTGCTTAGTGACCCGAGTGACCTGCTTCAGGTCATTACCAGCACTGGCCTGAACTGGCATGCTGTATTTCTGCCTATAGCGCTGGGCATTGTGTTTGGCTGCCTGGCTGGTCTGTTACGCTTTGATCAGGTGCAGAAGTTGCAGCTACCGGCACTTTATGTGACCACGGCGCTATTCACGTTTGGCGTCATCAGCTCAATCGCGATTAAATTCGAGCACGGTTATTGGTTTTTGGCGCAACCAACTTTCTGGCTGGCGTCAGTCGGGCTCGCTTTGCATGCCTTTATGCGCACGCAGCTGCGCTTTTCTGAAAAGCAACACGAGGCCGCTGAAGCCAGTAGCAAGAAGAGCGACAAAAAAGAGCCCAAGGGCTAGTTAACAGGCTATCTATGCTTAAGTTAAATTGTGATCTCGGTGAAAGTTTTGGTGCCTGGTCGATGGGCCAGGACGAACTGGTGATGCCGTTAATTGATCAGGCGAATATAGCCTGCGGCGTTCATGCATCGGACCCGTCGACCCTGTACAAAACGGTGCAACTGGCGATTCAGCATCAGGTGGAAATCGGTGCGCACCCGGGGTATCCCGACAAAGAAGGGTTTGGCCGCCGTGCCATGGCGCTGAGTGAAGAAGACGTCTATGCGCTGGTGCTGTATCAGTTGGCTGCGTTAGATGGCGTTGCACGAAGCCAGGGGGCAGAGGTCGGGTATGTTAAACCCCATGGGGCACTGTACCATGCGATGATGCAAGATGAGTCAACCCGGCGTGGTATCCTGCGCGCTGTAGCAGCGTATCGTTCTGATCTGCCAGTGGTTATGCTGGCAACGGCTGCACATCAGCAATTACGTGATGAGGCTGCCCAGCATCGGATTACACTTCGCTTTGAGGCCTTTGCTGACCGCGCGTATGACGATAGCGGTGCACTGGTTGCGCGGGGTGACCCGCACGCGGTACATCATGAACTTGCCAAAGTGCTTGAGCAGGCACGCTCAATTGCAACCCACGGCAGCGTACGTACCATTTCGGGTAATCAGATTAAAATGCCAGCAGAAACCTTGTGTGTGCATGGCGATAACCAGGCAGCGCTGCATGCTGTTAAAGCCATTCGCTCGATGTTAACTGAACTGGCAAAAGGCTGACTCATCATCCACTTAACGTAATGCAACGCGGTGCAATTGCAGCGTTGCGCAATCAAGGATAACAGGATGAGCTTTAAGCGTCCCGACGCGACATTCGAACTGGCTGGTGTCAACGCCATACTGGTGCGGTTTGGTAACCAGCTCAACAGTGCACTGCCCGCTTATCTGAGCGCGCTACGCGACCACTTGCTAACCCGGCACCCCTCTATTATCAGCCAGGTTGTACCGGCCTATACCACGATTCTGGTTGAGTATGATCCCCGCCAGTGCCGGATGTATGACCTGCAGTTACTGCTGGAACGGGAACTGGAGATGGTTGCCTTTGAAAACACCGCCCAGTGCGGCAAGCTGGTTGAGTTACCGGTGGTGTATGGCGGTGAACACGGGCCTGATTTAACCGCTGTGGCGGACGCCTGTGGGTTGTCAGAGCAGGCGGTGATTGAACTGCACAGTGGTCAGGACTATCAGGTTTACGCTCAGGGCTTTGCGCCGGGTTTTTCATACCTGGCAGAGTTGCCTGAACAATTACGCCTGCCGCGGCTGTCGACACCGCGGCAAAAGGTTGCGGCAGGCAGTGTTGCCATAGCAGAGCAACAGACTGCCGTGTATCCGTACGAATCCCCGGGCGGCTGGCATATTCTCGGTTACACCCCGATCACCTGGTTTGACCCACAGGCCTCGCCGATGACACCCGTTGAAGTGGGTGATCGGGTCCGTTTTAAAGCGGTCACTGTGCAGCAGCTAGACGCCTGGGTTAAGGAGCAAGCGCGATGAGTCAGTCAGCAACAGGATTTCAGGTTATTCGCAAAGGCTTCTTTAGCTTAGTGCAGGATGCGGGGCGTTTCGGTTATGAGCATCTCGGGGTGACCAACGGGGGACCGATGGATGCCATGGCAGCCAGTTGGGCCAACCGTTTGCTCGATAATTCCGCCGATGCCAGTCTGATTGAGGTGACCGCCGGTGGACTGGAACTGGAAGTGCGTACTCAAACCATGATTGCAGTCACCGGCGGCGATCTGAACCTGACTGTCAATGGAAAGCCTCAGGCCCCCTGGCGCAGTTTCTGGGTTAGCACCGGCGATCGCCTTCGCTTCGGCACACCGCGTCTGGGTTTTCGTGCCTACCTTGGGGTGCAGGGCGGATTCCAGGTACCTGAGGTACTGGGCAGTATGGCCACGGTTAAACGCGATAAGCTCGGCGGCGTCTGCGGACGAGGTGAGGCGCTGCAGGATGGCGACTTCCTTGCGAGCGGGATATTGCCGGAAGAGGGCATCGCAAGACAGATCCCGGAACGCTTTATGCCGGATTATAGCGGCCCGCTGACATTGCATATTATTCCCGGCTATCAACAGCATGCGTTTAGTAAGTCGACCTGGCAACAGCTTATGCAGCAGCCGTTTGAGCTCGACACGCGCAGTGACCGGATGGGTGCACGTTTGTCTGGTAGCCCGCTGCAAAGCCCTACATTGGGGATGTACTCGGAGCCATTAAGTTACGCCGCAGTGCAGGTGCCAGCAGATGGCCAGCCTATTATTATGCTGAATGACCGGCAGACCCTGGGGGGCTATCCTAAGCTGGGTAATATCCTCCCTCTGGATTGTTTTGCGCTGGCGCAGCGACAACCCGGTACCAGGATCCGCTTCGCGCCGATTGGGTTAATGACAGCACAGCAACAAATGCGTCGCTATCTGCGCTTTTTCGGCTTGTAAGCGCGGCGTTTTGTTGCGATCATACGCTTCATTTTAATCACATACCTGTAGTCGGAGACGAGCTTCCATGGCCGAAGATGCACCACGTGCAAATAACTTTATTCGTAAAATAATCGATCAGGATCTGGCATCGGGTAAGCACCAAAGTGTGCATACCCGTTTTCCGCCAGAGCCGAACGGCTACCTGCATATCGGTCATGCTAAGTCGATAGTGCTTAACTTTGGCATCGCTGAAGATTACGACGGTCAGTGCAATTTACGTTTTGATGACACCAATCCGCTTAAAGAAAGTGTTGAGTACATCAACTCGATTAAGCGCGATGTGCAGTGGCTCGGCTATGAATGGCAGGGTAAGCCGCGCTTTTCGTCGGATTATTTTGCAGCCTTGCACGGCTTTGCCATTGAATTGATTGAAAAAGGCCTGGCCTACGTTGATTTCTCCGATCAGGACAGTATGCGCACAATGCGTGGCACGCTGACCGAAAAAGGCACCAATAGCCCTTATCGTGATACCCCGGTAGCAGAAAACCTGCAGCATTTTTCCGACATGACAGCGGGTAAATACAAAGAAGGCGAGTGTAGCCTGCGGGCCAAAATCGATATGGCGTCGCCGTTCATGTGCATGCGCGACCCTGTTATCTATCGGGTACGTCACGTGCATCACCATCAAACCGGTGATACCTGGTGTGTCTATCCGATGTACGATTTTACGCACTGTATTTCGGATGCGCTTGAAGGCATTACCCATTCATTATGTACCCTTGAGTTCCAGGACAACCGACGCCTGTATGACTGGGTGCTGGATAATATCAGCATCGATTGTCATCCACAGCAGATCGAGTTTTCCCGTTTGAACCTTGAATACACGGTCATGAGTAAGCGTAAGCTGAATGAACTGGTGACCGAAGGGCATGTGGAAGGGTGGAACGATCCGAGGATGCCAACCATTGCCGGATTGCGTCGTCGTGGCTACACGCCGACCTCGATCCGTGAGTTTGCGCATCGCATTGGCGTGACTAAAATGGATAATCAGGTCGAAATGGGCATTCTGGAAGCCTGTATTCGTGATGACCTGAACGACAATGCGCCACGGGCCATGGCCGTACTGGACCCGATAAAAGTCGTGATTGAGAACTTTGCAGAGGGCAGTAGCGAAACGCTGCAGGCGCCTAACCATCCAAATAATCCGGAGATGGGAACGCGTGAGGTGCCGTTCACTCGTGAGCTCTATATCGAGCGAGAAGACTTCCGTGAATCGGCGAATAAGAAATTTAAGCGTTTGGTGCTGGGCAAAGAAGTACGTTTGCGTAATGCATACGTGATCAAAGCGGAACGTTTTGATACCGATGCCGACGGCAATGTTACTACCGTCTATTGCAGCTACGATGCCGATACCCTGGGTAAAGACCCGGCAGATGGGCGTAAAGTGAAAGGGGTTATTCACTGGGTTTCGGCTGAACATGGCGTGCCTGCCGAAATTCGTTTATATGACCGTCTGTTCCAGGTCGCGAACCCGGCTGCGGAAGATGTTTTTGCTGATGCATTAAACCCTGATTCGCTGCAAATCGTGCAGGGCGTAGTTGAACCATCTATTGCCAGGGCCGAAGCTGAAACTGGCTTTCAGTTTGAGCGAACAGGCTATTTCTGTGTCGACAGCGAATTCGCTGCGCAGGGTAAGCTGGTATTCAACCGCACCGTAGGCCTGCGTGACAGCTGGGCTAAAATGGAACAAGCAGGAGACGCTTGAACCGCGGCCTTTGTTTCCCGCCGTTATTGACGTTGCAAACCCCAGTGCTTTGGCACTGGGGTTTTTTATTTTGTGCGACTCATTCAAAAAACCTATTTGCCTGTTCGGAACAAGTCATTGTACAGCGGGCTTTATTTTCGTTAGTTTAATTAGTGAAACTTGATATTAGATACTGAAACACGCCGGGCAACGGTGTTTGTCGTAGCTCAGTGTCACCAACAGGAGACAATATATGTCGGCCGAGTTAAAAAAAACAAATAGCGGCGGTAAGTGCCCGATTATGCACGGTGGCAATACCGCGAGTACCAAAGACAATATGTCCTGGTGGCCAAATGCATTGAATCTGGATATTTTACATCAGCATGATCGCAAGGTGAATCCACTGGGCGATGCCTTCGACTATAGCAAAGCGTTCAATAGCCTCGATCTGCAGGCAGTGAAAGATGATGTCAAAGCACTGATGACTGATAGTCAGGACTGGTGGCCAGCCGACTGGGGTCACTATGGTGGGTTGATGATCCGCATGGCCTGGCACGCAGCAGGTTCTTATCGGGTATCCGATGGTCGTGGTGGCGCCAACACCGGCAATCAGCGTTTTGCTCCGCTAAACAGCTGGCCAGATAACGTCAATCTGGACAAAGCACGTCGCCTGTTATGGCCAATCAAAAAGAAATACGGCAATAAACTATCCTGGGCTGATTTGATGATCCTGGCCGGGACTATGGCCTATGAGTCAATGGGCCTTGAAGTGTATGGCTTTGCTGGTGGACGTGAGGATATCTGGCATCCGGAGAAAGACGTGTACTGGGGATCTGAAACCGAGTGGTTAGCGGCGACCGAGAATCGCTACAGCAGCGACGACAAGCGTGATTCACTGGAGAACCCGCTGGCAGCAGTGCAAATGGGTCTTATCTATGTAAACCCTGAAGGGGTGGACGGTAATCCTGATCCGTTGCGCACGGCGAAAGACGTTCGTGAAACCTTTAAACGGATGGCGATGAATGACGAGGAAACCGTCGCCCTGACCGCTGGTGGTCATACGGTCGGTAAATGTCATGGTAACGGCGATGCCGCTGCACTTGGCAAAGAGCCGGAAGCCGCAGGTATTGAAGAGCAGGGATTTGGCTGGCACAACCCGAAAGGTACAGGCAACGCCGGTGATACGGTGAGCAGTGGACTGGAAGGGGCCTGGACTACCAACCCGGACCGTTGGGACAATGGTTATTTCTACCTGTTGTTTACCTACGACTGGGAACTGAAGAAAAGCCCGGCTGGCGCGTGGCAGTGGGAACCGATTGATATTAAAGAAGAAGACAAGCCAATTGATGCGCATGATCCGGGTAAACGCAATAATCCGATTATGACCGATGCGGATATGGCGATGATAAAAGACCCTGAGTATCGCAAAATATCTGAGCGCTTTTATAACGACCCAGCGTATTTCTCTGCTGTGTTCGCCCGCGCCTGGTACAAACTGACGCACCGCGACCTTGGCCCCAGAGACCGCTATTTAGGTCCGGACGTGCCGGCTGAGGAGCTGCTTTGGCAGGATCCGGTACCTAAGGTTGATTACACCCTGGATGAGACTGAAATTGCAGAGTTGAAGAAACGTACGCTGGAGACTGGGATTGCCCCGGCAGATCTGATTGCGACAGCCTGGGACAGTGCACGCACCTTCCGTGGCTCTGATTATCGCGGAGGAGCCAATGGCGCACGGATCCGCTTAGCACCAATGAAAGACTGGCAGGGTAATGAACCGGACCGTTTACAGCGCGTTCTGGCTGCGTTAACTCAGTTGCAAAGCGAACTGGATAAGAATATCAGCCTGGCTGATTTAATTGTCCTCGCAGGTAGTGCCGCGGTGGAGCAGGCAGCCCTGAAAGCAGGGGTTACTATCACTGTGCCGTTTGCACCGGGACGCGGCGACGCCAGCGCTGAGATGACTGATATTGAGTCTTTTGAACCGCTGGAGCCAATTCATGACGGGTTCAGAAACTGGCTGAAAAATGACTACAGTGTCTCTGCCGAAGAATTGCTGGTTGATCGTAGTCAGTTACTCGGCTTAACAGCGCCGGAGATGACGGTTTTGTTGGGTGGTATGCGGGTTCTCGGCACGAACTACGGTGGCACTAAACATGGTGTCTTTACGGCAAACGAAGGCGCATTAAGCAATGACTTCTTCGTCAACCTGACCGACATGAGTACGGTTTGGAAACCTGTCGATGAGAACCTGTATGAACTGCGTGACCGCGCGACCGGTGAGGTCAAATGGACAGCAACACGGGTCGACCTGGTCTTTGGCTCAAATTCAATTTTGCGCTCATATGCAGAAGTGTATGCGCAGGACGATGCCAAAGAGAAGTTCGTGCAGGATTTCGTAACCACCTGGACTAAGGTGATGAATGCGGACCGTTTCGATCTGAACTGAATGGTTTAATGGCAGCAGCCAGCCATGTAGCAAAAGGGCGCCTGATTAGGCGCCCTTTATTTTTAAGCGAACGGCTCAATGTCAGTGCTTAATCAACCAGGAAACGGTCAATCAGTTTGGCGCCATAAAGCCGCGACGGCGTGTAAAAGCCGGGACTTAGTTTATTGCGCATAATATACACAGCCAGCTCAATCGAGCCGCGACTGGTCAGGGTGTACCCATTCAGTACTTTCTGTCGGATTGTAATGACATCGCCGGCGGCATTACGTGCTTCACCCCAAACCCAGGTGTAGGCCCGTTCACGCTCTTTCACATCGGGGCCTGCAGGGCCTTGGGCAACCTTCTTTTCTAACCGGGCCCGCAATGCCTTAAAGGCAAACGCCCAGCGGATCCAGTTCATCCGCTTCATCCGCGTAATCAGTTTAGGGCTGGCGGGTACGTAGACTTCCACATTTTCAATGCCGGTGCTGTAGTAGGCCGTAGCGACATCCCCCCAGGGAATCGTCATCGCCATTTTCTCGCCATCACCAAAATTGATCCGGCGGGTCTTGTAGGCTAAAGGTACATTTTTAATTTCACCGCTTTCGCGAACAGCGCCGCCCTTGTGCAGGCGACGGATGCTGGTCAACGCTGTACCGCGGCTCATCCGCGAGCTGGAATCAAAGCCAAGTGCGAGGTGAGTGGCATTGGGCATTTGCGCATTCAGGCGAGCCGCCACACAGTCAGTCGGGATGACATCGAAACCGACACCCGGGCAGATAATAATGCCAGCGTCGTCGGCTTCTTTGCGCAGGCTGTGTGCCAGTTCAAAGACGCTGATTTCGCCAGTGATATCGAGATAATGAGTTTTTGCTTTGAGGCATGCGTGGAGCATAGGCTCTGCTGTTTCTTCAAACGGTCCGGCACAGTGAATAACCAGATCGACGTCTTCAAGTTGACTGGCGATGGTATCTACTGATTCCAGGTTGAAGGCGCGCCAGGGCATCTCCATGTGGGTGGCCAGGGTTTCAATTTTTTGTTTATTGCGACCCGCCAGGATAGGGCGGTACCCAAGCCGTTTGGCCTGGTGCACAATTAATTCTCCGGTATAACCGGTGGCGCCGTAAATCATCCATTTCATGGCTAAACTCCGAAGCGTCCTGGGTTGGCATCTTCGTTGTTGTATTCACAAGTGTCTGGTTTCTGGCACTCGCCATACAGGTACAGGCTGTGGTTGGTTAGCTTAATATTATTCGCTTCCGCCACTTCAAGCTGGCGCTGTTCAATCACATTGTCTTCGAATTCAATAACCCGGCCACAGGTAAGACAGACGAGGTGGTCATGATGCTGTTTGGCGCTAAGTTCGAACACCGACCGACCGCCTTCAAAATGGTGACGGGTAACAATACCTGCGTCGTCAAACTGGTTTAGCACGCGATACACAGTCGCCAGACCCACTTCATGTTCCTGTTCGAGGAGAAGGCGATAAACATCTTCTGCACTGACATGCTGATGGTCAGGGTTTTTCAGCATCTCCAGAATCTTGATCCGCGGCGATGTGACCTTTAAGCCTGCTTTTTTTAACTCTGCATCTGTACTCGGCATAATTTACTCTGTTCCGTGCATGGTGAATTGATTATAGCTAGATTAACCGGCGGATGAAACGAAAAAAGCCGACCCTTCAGGTCGGCTGTTTATCTGAATACGGGTTTCTAAGATCTTGTTTAGTCAGCCAGTTCTGCAAGATACATTTCATCTTGCAACTGCTTGCACCATTGTTGAACCCGTTCTTTGGTTAATTCCGGCTGACGGTCTTCGTCAATCCCCAGACCGACGAAGTGCTCGTTGTCGGCGAGGCCTTTTGACGCCTCGAAATTATAGCCGGCTGTTGGCCAATGGCCGACAATGATGCCACCTTTGGCTTCAACGATATCACGAACCATCCCCATCGCATCGAGGAAATATTCGGCGTAATCTTCCTGGTCACCACAACCAAAAATAGCTACCAGCTTGTCGTTGAAGTCGATTTCCTCTAACTCGGGGAAGAAATCGTCCCAGTCACACTGAGCTTCGCCATAATACCAGGTCGGGATGCCAAACAGCAGCAGGTCGTACTCTGCGATGTCTTCTTTGCTTGATTTCGCAATGTCTTTGACGTCGATTAGATTCTTACCCAGCTCTTTTTGAATCATCTGAGCAACAGCTTCAGTGTTGCCGGTGTCACTTCCGAAGAAAAGTCCAACGGTTGCCATAATTCGAAGTTACCTGCGTTGATTAGTTAAACATCTTTCTCTGTGTGGCTGAGAGCGTCCTGCAGCAGTTTTTCAATTAGCTGACTGCGGCTAAGCCCGGCTTTCTCTGCACGTTTGTTCAGTGCATCGTACACAGAGTCCTCAACTTTCAGTTCAATCCGTCGTAAGCCTCGTGCTTTATCACGTTGTAGCTGACGACGTTTATTCTGTTTCATTTGTTCCGAGCGCGACAACGGGTTCGTCCGGGGACGACCGGGGCGACGCTGGTGTTGGAACAGGTCGATAGTGACGGTATCCGTCGTTTCTTTGGCCATGGGTTATTGTAAATTGGATTCGATAATGAACTGGATGATGCCTTTGGCAACGAATCCTGCCATGCCCAGAAATAGTACCAGCCAGACCGCCCAGCGGCCAAATTTTGGAACATCACCGCGTTTCAGGACGTCCTGAATGGCGAGGCCAATAAGTAAAAAAAGCCCAGCTATTGCGAGGTTTGTCAGGAGGCTTTCAATTTGTTCAAAATTTTCAGAAAACATGGTACTACCTCAACCAAATCGGCGCGCATTCTAGCACATTAGTGTTGCTCGAGAAAGTCACTCACCAGCTGATTAAATTTCGCTGGTTGTTCTGCGTGCAGCCAGTGACCTGTCCCGGCTATAGTTTGCGGACGGGCATTTGGAAAACGGCTGCCAATAGCATCACTATGGGACTGCTGGACATAGTCCGACAGTTCGCCGCGGATAAACAGTACCGGCCCGGTGTACTGGCCGTCGCGTGTGGGCTCACCAATGAGTGTCTGGTAGTTGTCCTGCAGCGCTTTTAGATTAAAGCGCCAGTACCAGCGGTCATCTTCTTTACGCAGGTTTTTCAGCAGGAACTGGCGTACGCCTTTGCTTTCTATCGATTTGGCAAGTTCACTGTCCGCTTGCTGGCGACTGCTCAATGCGTCCACATCGATGGCACAGAGTGCATCCAGAATCGAGCTGTGACGAGCATCATAGGCGACTGGGGCAATGTCTGCGACTATTAGCGAGCGGACCCGGCTCGGATAGCGCAGGGCAATTTCCATTGCTATTTTACCGCCCATTGAGTGGCCGAGCAGATGAAACTGATCCAGGCCTTCGGCATCGGCAATTGCAATAACGTCCTCAGCCATGTCAGCGTAGCTCATCGCTGAGGTATGCGGTGACTGGCCATGGTTACGCACATCCAGGTTTATCACGCTGTAATGCTCAGTCAGGCTGCGGCTAATACTTTTCAGGTTATCCAGGTCGCCAAATAATCCGTGAATGAGGATGACAGGTTCTCCGGAACCGCTACGCTCATAATTTAACTGCATGAAATCTCCCGATTACCAGCTATTCAGTAGAGAAAGTGCCACTATTGTCGCCCAGCTTAATCAACGGTGCAATCAAAGAGCGCCTTGGGTATAATTGCGCGCATTAATGGTCAAGCGTACAACAGAAAGCGACGGGTAATCAGATGAAGCGTATTGAGATCGATGACGACATATACACCTACATTGCAGCGAATACTGAACACATCGGTGAAAGTGCATCAGATATTTTGCGTCGCCTGTTGCAGTTGCAGGAGACCGCGACCGTTGCAGACCCAGTAAAACCTGCAGCAGCCAAGGTTGCCACGGCCGGAACGTCGGCCCAGCGCACTGTCTTTGATGTCATCACCAGTGCCGATTTCGCCGGTGAGAAAAGCGTGGTAGGACGCTTCCTGCATATTCTGTCGATGCTGTATCGTTGTCACGGCGATGCGTTTCAGGTGGTTCTGGACATTAAGGGCCGCGACCGCATTTACTTTGCAACCAGCGAACAAGCCCTACTGGAGAGCGGTAACAGCACCAATCCTAAGCAAATTCCACAGTCGCCGTATTGGGTGATTACCAACAGCAACACGACCAAAAAGAAATCGATGTTGACCCAGGTCGCAACCGGACTAGGGTATACCCCGGCAGACGCGGAAAAAATCAGGGACTTTCTATAAATGAGTATTCATCCTCGAGCAGGTCAGCCAGCGCAAACCAGTGATCTGGTTAACCTTGCCCAGCTAATGACCCAGTATTATGTGCGTGAACCAAATATGCGCCTGCCAGCACAGCAGGTTAGTTTTGGCACCTCAGGCCACCGTGGCAGTGCATTGCTGGGGTCTTTCAACGAAACCCATATTCTTGCCATTAGCCAGGCTATTGTTGCCTATCGCAAAGAGCAGGGCATCGATGGGCCGCTGATGCTCGGTAAAGACACCCATGCGTTGTCGGAAGCCGCCTTTGCTACCGCACTCGAAGTATTTATTGGCAACGGCCTGGAAGTGCATGTACAGGACGATCTTGGGTATACGCCAACCCCGGTTATCAGCCAGCAGATTGTTAAGTACAATCGCGGCCGTAGCAGTGGTTTAGCGGATGGGGTGGTGATCACGCCGTCGCACAATCCACCGCAGGATGGTGGTTTTAAATACAACCCGAGCCATGGTGGCCCGGCGGACGGTGAGGTAACCAAAACCATTCAGGAATATGCCAACGCACTGATTGTCAGTGAGTTGATGGGTGTTGAAGTGGTCAGTTACGAGCAAGCGTTAGGTTCAAAGCGTTTGCTCAAGCAGAACTGGATTGCTGATTATGTGGCGGGCCTGGCCAACGTGGTCGATATGGCTGCGATTAAAGACGCCAGGGTACGCATAGCGGTGGATGCGCTTGGCGGTTCAGGTGCCGACTACTGGCGTGCTGTGCGCGATCATTATGGGCTGGATATTACCCTGTTTAATGACCACGTGGACCCGTCGTTCTCGTTTATGACCCTGGATAAAGACGGCAAAATCCGCATGGATTGTTCGTCGCCGTATGCGATGGCTGGCCTGGTTGCGCGCAAAGGCGATTTTGATGTCGCCGTGGGCAACGATCCGGACTTTGATCGCCACGGCATTGTGACTCAGGCAGGCTTAATGAACCCGAATCATTATCTGGCTGTCGCGATTGATTATTTGTGCCGCAACCGTAATTGGAAACAGGACTCAGCGGTGGGTAAGACCCTGGTCTCCAGTGGCGTGATTGATCGGGTTGTCGCCGGGCTTGAGCGTCCGCTGATGGAAGTACCAGTGGGCTTTAAATGGTTTGCCGAAGGGCTCAATCATGGCAATCTGGTTTTTGCGGGTGAAGAAAGTGCCGGCGCCAGCTTCCTGGATATGGATGGTCAGGCCTGGAGTACCGACAAGGACGGCATCATCATGTGTCTGCTGGCAGCTGAAATTCAGGCTCGCAGCGGTAAATCGGCAAGTGATTACTATCAGGATCTGGAAAGTAAATATGGTCGCTCGTATTACCAGCGTGTCGATACCAGCGCCGATGACGATATGATGGACGCCTTTAAGCAGTTGCCTCAGAAATCTATTAAGCTGACTGAATTTGCTGGTGAAAGGGTGACCTCGGTGCTGACCAAAGCGCCGGGCAACAAAGCTCTGTTCGGTGGCCTGAAAGTAGTCACTGAGAATGGCTGGTTTGCTGTGCGCCCCTCAGGTACCGAACCGGTTTATAAGGTCTATGCAGAAAGCCTGAAAAGTGCTGAGCACCTGGCTCTTATTCACCAACAAGCCGCTGAGCTACTGACCACTTTGTTAAAGGCAGACTAATCTACCCCCTGCGGCAGCGTTATTGGTTATCCTGACGCTGCTGCGGGACGGTGATTTCCGGTAGATCGTCGAGAGGAACATGTGGTGCTTCGCTCTCATCTTCCTCTTCGGCTTCACTTTCCACCAGTGAACTGAGCAATTCTTCAGACGGTGTTGAATGCCCCAGGCTGGTCAACACAGTATGACCCTGGTCGGCAGCTTTCGGACGGCGTGTGGTGCGGTAGACTGCATACAAACAGATGATCGCCGTCAGGCAGGCCATCAGCAAAAAGAAAAACTCGACAGCACCAAACTGCATCAGGGCAGCGACTGAAGGTGCACCGATAATAGCGCCAATGCCACCAACTTTAATAATTGAACCCGTGGCGCCGACCATTTGTTCGGTTTCCAGATAATCACTGGTATGAGCCATGGCCAGTGAATACACCGGCAGCAGACACCCGCCGAGTATCGCCATGAAGGTAAATATCAGATAGGGCGTATCGCCATCCAGACGCGACAATACCACCGCGGTCAGGGTGCCGACGGCGGCAACGCCGGCCAGCACTAACCGGCGATCAACGCGGTCAGAGAGCAGCCCAATCGGGGTTTGCAGCACCAGGCCGCCAAATATAAAAGCAGCCATAAAAATGGTGACCTGGGCTACGCTGAGCCCAATGTAAGTGGCATACACCGGACCAATGCCATAAAACATGGCATAACAGGCCTGAATAATAAACGCCGCAGCAATACCAAGCGGGGCCTGTTTAAGCAGAAAGCGGATTGGCACTTTACCGCTTGAGCCGCTATTCGGTTCGGATGATATAGTGGCCAGAATCGGAATCAGCGATAAATTGATTAACAGCGCAATAATGACAAAAGGAACAAAGGTCCCGGGATCGGCAATCCCCAGAATAAGCTGGCCGGTAATCAGTCCCGCATAAATTAGCACCAGATAAACCGATAGCATGGCGCCGCGATTGCGATTGTCAGCCATGGTGTTAAGCCAGCTTTCGGCAATCACGAACATCGCCGAAATAGCAAAGCCGCTGACGAACCGGGCGAGGAACCAGACCACAGGGTCAACCCAGACGGACTGCAGCAGCACCGCCGCAGAAGCAAGCGCGGCGAGACCGCCAAAGGCTCGGATGTAGCCTACCCGACGAATATCCTTGGGCGCGCGGGTAGTACCAAACAGAAAGCCAATGAAGTAGGCTGACATGATAATACCCGTGGTCATGGTCGAGAAACCTTCAATGGTCGCCCGTAAACTGAGCAGGGTACTGGTCATGCCGACACAGAGGCCGATCAGCGTCATGGTCGTTAAGAGTGAGCTGACAGCGCGCAACTGTTGTCTAAGCATGATTAAAGCCTTAAAAATTCAACAAAATGTTCAGTAATAGCGGTACTTTAGCAGGACTACGACAGTGAAGCCAGTTTGCTCAGTGGTTATCCACAG
The DNA here is from genome assembly GCF_003986955.1 of Aliidiomarina sedimenti. Lineage (GTDB taxonomy): Bacteria > Pseudomonadota > Gammaproteobacteria > Enterobacterales > Alteromonadaceae > Aliidiomarina > Aliidiomarina sedimenti. Next base: position 113,317 of record NZ_PIPN01000001.1, read on the forward strand.
GTTGTCACTTGCTGGAATCGCTTTGGCTGTTTATTATCCCCTTACACCACTTAAGACAGGCAGGTAACGTGCATTTTCTTTTAGTTAGCCTTAACTGGGCCAAAAGCTGGGTTAAACCCAGTCAGGTTACGCTGTTCAGCTATCCGCTGCGGGTCAGCTCGCTGACCGTCCTGTTGTTGCTGAGCGGGACCGTTCAGAGCAATGAAATCACAGATTTATATGAGAGTCGTCTGGCGGTTGAGTCACAGTCCCGTGACGAACGTCAGGATGCCCTGCGCAACGCGTTCGAGCAGGTGTTGGTGAAAGTGTCCGGGCATCAGGCGGTGCTGGAAAAAGACGCGGTGCGCTCAGAGCTGGCACGTCATACTAATTACCTGGTGCAATACAGTTATGCGACTGAAGGGCGGCAACTTTTATTGCGCGCCCAGTTTGACGAACGACGGATAGAAGAATTATTGCGCCGTGCGGATGCGACGTACTGGAGCGCAAGACGACCAAACGTGATGTTGTGGATCGCCACTGATGAGGATCGCGGTGTGCAATTGCTGGGCCGTGAACGCAATAGCAGGCTGATTGAGGCTCTGCGAGAGCAGGCACAGTGGCGTGGAATGCCAATTAGTTTCCCGCTGCTTGATCTCACCGATCGCATGCTGGTTAGCCCAAGTGATGTATGGGGACGATTTGATGTGCCTGTATTAGAAGCGACTAAACGCTACCCGGCTGATGGCGTTGTGATGCTGCGAGTACAGCAGGTCGATGACCAGCGGTGGCGTGGGCAGTGGACCCTGGTGGTGGGCAACACAAGACGCAACGGGCAAAGTTATGCGGCAGATCTGGAAGCGCTCGGTAAGGACGTTATGAATGAGGTAACCGAGCGGGTGGCTGCTGAATACGCGGTCACCTATGGTGAGGCCTCGGAAGGAGACCTCACCATCCGGGTTACCAATTTGCTGGATTTGGAGCGGGTACTTGAAGCCGAAACTATGCTTGGTCGCCTTGGCGCCGTCGAGCGAGTTACCCTAACCCGTTATCATCAGGGTACTGCCGAATTTAAACTGCGTCTGCTGGGCGATGTGGGGCGGGCCTTGCAGGCGCTTGAGCTGGAGAACCGAATGGAGCCAGTGGTGGACCCATGGAGTGGTACGGCAACGCCGGTCATGGAGTATAGATGGCTGCGGTAGCAACAGTTGGAACGCAACTGGCGTTACCTGTCTTGTTGCCGGATGACGCCCTATTTAAAACCTTTGAAAGTGGACCTAACCAGGAACTACTGAGTGCCCTGACTGCATTAACCGGTGAGTCGGTGGCCCAAACCTCGGTCTACTTCTGGGGTGGCCGTGGACGTGGTAAAACACATCTGCTGCATGCGGTTTGTGCGGCAGCTGGTCACACCCATCTGCAGGTGATGTATATTCCGCTGGCAGACTTTAGCGATCCGATGCACATCAGTCTGTTACAGGGGCTGGATGAGTATGATCTGATTTGTCTTGATGATATTGATGCAGTCACGCAGTCACGCGAATGGTGTGTTGCATTATTTGAGTTATACAACCGTGTGTCAGATTCAGGCAAAGGCCGCCTGGTCATTTCGGCGTCGGTGTCGCCACTGGCACTTCCTTGTGCTTTGCCTGATCTGCGTTCGCGGCTGCAGGCAACCACCAGTTTTCAGTTGCACAAGCTGGATGATGAAGGTCGGATGCGTGCGCTGCAAACCCATGCAGCGCAACGAGGACTGCAACTGGAACCCGAGGTCGCTCAATTTATTGTGCAGCGGGTGAGCCGCGATATGCATCAGTTGATGGCTATTCTCAATCAGCTGGATAAAGCGTCGATGGCTCAGCAACGACGCTTAACGGTTCCGTTCGCCAAACAAACCCTGTCAATCTGACGACGGCGCCTTGCCTGCGTTACTCACTTGCCCTTTCTTTTTCAGTCCCAGGCCTTGCTCACGTCCTGCATAGCGCGCGTAGAAGGTCGCACCAATAAAGGCCAGAGTGGTTAATAGCAGTTCAATGCCGGCATACAGACGTTCATCCGGATGGGTGTACAAGGTGGTCAGGCTGTGCAAAAAATACAGCATCAGGACAAAGTTAGCCCAGGCGTGAGTGTACGGATTGCCTTGCAGAATACCTTTCAGCGGAAATAATAGTGGAATGCCCCACATGGCTAACTTAAGCCACACAGAGAGGGTTTCACTAGGGGCTATCCAGGCATGCCAAAGAATGACCCATAACAGCAATAACGGGTAGCTGAATAAGGTAAGGCGACGGTAAAAAAGAGGGTTAGTTGGCATCTACAGCAGCTCCAGCACAGTTTCAGGGGGACGGCCAATCCGCGCAGCATTACCATTGATAACGATGGGTCGTTCAATCAATTTGGGGTGTTTTGTCAATAGCTGGGCCCACTCAGTTGCCGAAGGGGTCTGCTCAGATAACCCAAGCTCTTTATACAACGGCTCCTTGCGGCGCACCATAGACTCAACACCCTCAGCCAGTTTGCTGGCAATGGACTCGATCTCTGCTGCTGTCAGTGGCTCTTTTAAATACTCAATAATAGTAGGCTCGATGCCGTTCTCCTGCAGCAGCGCCAGGGTTTGACGGCTTTTTGAACAGCGTGGGTTATGTACAATCTGGTATTCGCTCATGATTTTCGTTCCTCGAACCGCTATCGCCTGGTAACAGGCTTAAGAAAGGCTGCATGATAGCGAATTTTTACATATTCATCACCCGTTCACGGTCATTATTGAGGTGACGGACCTGATCAATCCGGCCCTGTACCCGTTGTCTGGCCAGTGTACGGTTATCGGGCAACTTGCTGTAGGCATGGTGGAGTTCCTCAATTGCCATGTCGAAGATCCCGCGCAGAATGAGCACTTCAGCCTGCGCTTCATGCATAGCGACTGCGTCACCGGATTGTTGGTGCGCTGCAAAGAGCAGCTCGTAGGCTACCCGGTCCTCACGGTTATGCAGAATATAATCGTTGAGTATCTTAACCGACAGCTCATAGTTGCCACCCTGGTTTGCGGCGTACGCCAGGTTGAGGGTGATGACCTGATTATTGGGGCGGCGAATGTAGGCGTCTGTCAAAAACTCTATCGCCTCATCGAAGCGTTGCTGGCCCAGCCAGATATCGGTGGTGGTATCAATATAGAAAAGGTTTAACGGGTCTTTCTCCCGTAATGCGGCCACGATCTCTGCGGCTTCAGCGTAGCGTTCCAGTTCGTATAAGGCTAATGCCTGACCATAGCGAGCGGCATCTTTCTTGTGCTCATGGTCGTGCTCGGCGCGGCGCTCGTTGGCTTGCATAGTTGTCAGCATGTCACGCGCGTTGGTGGATCCGTAGCGCACGGCAACCCGGGTTTTAGCCAGTTCAAATTGAAGCGACGGTGATACCCGGCGATCAGGTAACTGATCGGCCCGCGCTCTGGTATCGGAAATCCGTGATTCGGGCAGGGGGTGGGTTACCAGATACTGAGGCACCTGAGTAGAATATCGATACTGTGCCGCCAGGCGACTAAAAAAACGAGGTGCACCCTGTGCATCAAAACCCGCTTCCGCCAGTGTGGTCATGCCAAATCGATCCGCCTCAAGTTCAAACTGACGGGTATAGTTAATTTGTCGTTGCTGGATACCGGCCATGCTTCCGGTCATAACCGCCATGCCTAACTGAGGATTGGCCATTGCCAGGATCAGCCCACCGATGACCTGGGCAATACTGACCGGGGCCGCGGCAGACATCCGTTCCATATTACGCGCAATATGGCGTTGCGTCACATGAGCGATTTCATGCGCCACCACAGAGGCCAGCTCTGACTCGTCTTCAGCCTGTTCAATGAGCCCGGTATGAATACCGATGTAGCCGCCTAGAAAAGCAAACGCGTTGATATTGGGGTCACGGATCCAGAAGAAGGTAAACGGGAAGCGGACATTGTCTGAATGGCGCACCAGACGGTTGCCGAGGTCGCTTAAGTACTCTTTAAGCACCGGGTCTTCAACCATCGGCGCCTGAGCTCGCATTTGGCGCATATAATAGTCGCCGATCAGGCGTTCGCGATCGACATAGTACCGCCAGCAGCGGTGCCGATGGTTGGCAGATCGGGCCGTTGCTGTGCATGCGCGCTACTAAGCGTGAGCGTGGCAGTCAGCAGCCAGGCTGCAGTCAATGCCAGCCAGCGAATTCCCCAAAATGACATACAATTACCACCCATTGGCGTTTTAATTCCTGTTAACTAAGGTTAAAAGTCTACGGTGCTACCTGGCTGTTGTCGATAGTGCAGTGGTATCATGCCTATCGAACTGCAATGCAGCTATGCAAAGTTACAAACATAAGCAAGGGAAACAGGTACCTTATGTTCAATTACCTACGCAATTGGTTCCAAACACGATTTTCTGATCCCAATGCAGTGACTCTGACGATTTTATTGGTAATTGGTTTCAGCGTTATTATCTTTTGGGGTCGTATTCTCGCGCCTTTTCTTGTTGCTATTGTTTTTGCATATCTGCTCGATGGCCCGGTTACTCTGTTGCAACGGATTGGAATTGGTCGCTTCTTCGCCTCCGTACTGGTCTTCGTGACCTTCATTCTCTTTATGCTGCTGTTTACGATATTTCTGGTTCCGGTGGTATGGGAGCAGAGTTTTAATCTGCTCAGAGAGTTACCTAAGATAGCGCAGGCCTGGGACCAATTGATGGAACAGGCGCAGGAATATGCTCCCGCGTTTGTGGAACCGCAACAGGTCAGAACTTTTAACGAAAACATGACCACACGACTGCTAACCTTTGGCGAAACGGTGCTGGCGCAATCGTTAACCTCTATTGTGAATGCGTTTACGCTGATGATTTACCTGGTTATTGTGCCGCTGTTGATCTTTTTCATGTTGAAAGATAAGGATACCCTGGTAGGGCATTTTAACCGTATTCTGCCAAAGCAACGGCGGATGATCTCTCAGGTGGGTATCGAGATGAACCTGCAGATCCGAAATTACATTCGCGGTAAAGCGCTTGAAATTATTATCGTCGGTGTCGTCACCTACATCGTTTTTACCTTCTTTGATTTACGCTATGCGGCCTTACTAGCGACCCTGGTCGGCTTTTCAGTACTCATCCCGTACATTGGTGCGGCCGTGGTAACGGCGCCAGTGGCGTTGGTTGGGCTGTTTCAGTTCGGTGTTTCAGCCACCCTGGTGTGGTTAATCGTGGCTTACCTGATTATTCAGGCTCTGGATGGCAACGTTCTGGTCCCCTTGCTGTTTTCAGAGGCGGTCAGTCTGCATCCGATCTATATCATTGCGTCGGTGCTGGTGTTTGGTGCCTGGTGGGGCTTCTGGGGCGTTTTCTTTGCCATTCCGCTGGCCAGCCTGGTCAAAGCGGTAATTAGTGCCTTCTCCGAGCAGCGGCGTCTGCAGGAAGAAGCGGAAGGGGCTGAACCCTAACCCGACTCACTGACAGTAAAGGTAAAGCTGATATCCGCGCTATCATCCTCATCGCTCCGATTATCGCTGACGGTAATCGTTTGTGACTGGCCAAGCACGGCCTGCAGTGAGGGCTGCATCAGCGTTTTCCAGCCTGAGTCGCCTTCCTGTTCGATCAAAAATCGAGCATTGACCAGGTTGCCTCCCGCCTCGCTGATACTATAGGTAAGGCGGATAGTGGGATAGCTCTCTGATTGAGTGATCACGTATTGCTCTTCGTTTGTGCGAATACGTTGTTGCGGACGAGCAACGGTGTGGCCATCAATTTCCAGTCGTCCATCAAACTGATACGTTGTATCTTCCTCCGCAGCCAGAGTAAACGGCATGGCGAAGTACGTTGCTGCAAGCAACAACGGTGAAATAACGAGTCGGGTAATCTGCATGACGCTTCTCCTGTGTAAATGGTACTTATAGGATACCAGCAGGGCGCATTTAGTTGCGTAAATATTAGGCAAACCTTTTATTTTTCTTTGCCTGGAATAAATCCGGCTATTACCGCGAGAAGAGCGGCTACCACTGCAGCCGGGAGCAGAACCACCAGCCCGGCAGCATACACAGCGAAGGCACCGAGAATACCACCAGTGAAAAACGCCAGCAAAATAATCAGCAGCAAGAGCAATTTCCAGGTTTTCACTTTGCGTCCGCGCAGCCGGCTGCCAAGCAAAGCGCCGAGGTCGGTGACCACACCGGTCACGTGGGTGGTACGGATGGTCAGGCCGCGGAAACTTCCGGCCATGGCGTTTTGCAAACCACAGGCGGCCGCAGCAAGGGCGACCGCATAACTAATGTCGTTCAGGGCAAAGACGGCGGCCAGGCAGAGGAGTAGCGCTTCGAGCGCCAAAGCGGATACATAGCTCTTGCTAAGCCGCAGACTGACATGGCTGATCAAGAGCCCGGCGCTGAATGCTCCGAGCCAGAAACCGATAAGTATTGACCCAATAGGCAGCAGATCGGCCGTATTCCCGCTCATGATATCAATGCCGAGGTGAGCAACCGCGCCGCTCATATGACTGACCGGCACAGCGAAGAAGCCCAGCATAACGACATTGATATAGCCCGCTAACGCCGCCAACACCGCTGCACCAATAAAGACAGGAGCTCTATGCTGAAGCATGAACACATCCTGCTCAGTTTCTAAGCGTTCCCAGGGCATGGTCGGCCGCCTTGCTGTGGATAGGAGCTTCTTTTATAACAGGTTTATGCTGGCTGGAAAACGGATTGAAGTGAATGGTCAGCTGTTTGCTACTCAGAACTGGTACAAAAGCCGCAAGCGATTATTGTAGAAACGCTTAGATCCGTCAAAGTCGGTAATACCTAGTATGTTCTGAAGCCTGAACCCCTCAAGATGCGCCGAGAATACGCCAAGATCGACAGTGATACCGGTATCCCAGCCCCAGCTATTCTGGCCCTCAACGATAGGAATACCGGCGGCAAAGCCGCGATCGCCATCGACGTTATAGAACGCATGACTCTGGCCGCGTTTAGCTTGGTAGTAAACGTAACGTGTGGAGATGTCCACGTTGTCAGAAAACCTGATATCCAGACGGCCGCCGATGCCGTAGCCCGGGCCAAGTCCATCGACGCCATTGTTCATCGTATCGGTATAGAACACACCACTGAGATCGCTATAGGGATGCACAAGCTGACCATCGCGAAAACTGCCTTCATTTAACGGCGAGTAGTGCGCAACCAGTGCGGCGCTACTATGTCGTGATTGCACGCCGAATTTGAGTCCGTAGATTTGAGCATCGACCTCGCCCAGGGCTGCACGTCCGGTTTCCTCCGCCTGTGCGAACTGGACACGGATGTAGGGCTCGAAACCACCCCAGTCAGCGGCGCCCATCACCACTGGCATCTGATACCCAAGTTCGGCATATTGCAGGCGGGCCGTATCAAAGAAGGTGTAGTGCCAGATCTGTGCAAGATAGTCGCCACCAGCGGTGTTACGGCGGACAGTAGTACCGACAGTGAACAGACCCGGGGTATCCTCGACATAGCGGTTATTATGGGTAAACTCATCGTTAAATCGGCTCTGGTAGCTGGTCATACGCGCTATAAAGATCTGCCAGGTGGGTTGGCTAGTCACCGACGCATCAAATTCAAACGGCATATACTGGTTGTTCGTATAATCAGGCGGCATAATTCGTTCATAGCCATTCTCTTCGTCGCGGATATAACCGCTAGGACGATTCCACTGCAATGGTCGGATAGCAGCGGAGAAACCGGAAAACGAGCGTGGTATCAGGGTAAACTGATCAGTGTTAGCAAACGGCGTATTAAGTAGCTGGCGCCCGCCACGAAGCCGCAATCCCGGCCTGTTGTACTGAACATAGCCTTTAGTAATCGCGTACAGTCCCTCATCCGGGCCGACGAGATTCAGGTTGGGGTTATCGTAGTGGACGATCGGCTCGGCGAAGGAAATACCGAATTCTGCGGAGACACCATAGATCATCCCTGTGCGGGTACTTAAGCTGCCGCCAAACGCATTGGAACGGGTGTTGAAATCGTTTTCGGGATCGTCGACATTGGGATAGGGTCGATTGGTATCATGGAACCTGCGGAAGTCGAAAATCCCGAGTTCCCCGGTAAGCTCGGCGTCTTGAACCACCTGCTGTACAAACTTGTCTCTGAACGTAAGCGGTTTATCAGCGTCTTCCTGAGCGACAACAGTACTGGCGGCTAGTGCGCCTATCATCCCGAACAACAGCGACTGCGGGCAGTGCCGGCATGCAGCTGAATGCCGTGAGCTGAAAGATGCGTTCTGTGCCATAGCCCTCTCCTCTGATTCATGCTTTTAGCAAACGGGCATTCCTGCATCTGTTCGCGGGCACTGGCCTTCAGGTGCCATGATCAGGCGTCACCTTGACGCTGGACCTACTCAAAACTATATAACTAGTAAAGATAGGACAGGAGATTCACCTTGCCAACTCACACCACATCTACCGGCGCTATGCTGCTGATTCTCGCATCGCTGCTCGGAGTCGGAATCTCGCTATACTATTACCTTGTGCCTATGACTGGCGTCACCGGAACAGCGGGTGCACTACTAGTCGTTGTCTCCTCCCTGGTCCTAACACTCTGCGGCATCATCCTGCTTAAAGTGGGCAGGGGAACGCTGGCTATCACGGTGCGGGTCGTCGTTTTACTGGGGGCATTGGGCACTATTGCGGCCGCCTGGTTTTTGCATGAATTCTGGTTGGTGGCCGTCATGGTGGTTGCCCTTGTTGGCGTGATCATTGATGTAGTACCGTTAAAGGAAGCCCGCAAATGAACAGAATAACCACGCACTTCCTTTTTCCGATGGCGCTCTGCATGTCTGTTTCCAGCCAGGCGCAGGAAGCCGTCTGGGATACTTTTCACGGTCAGTTGAACGCGCAGAAGTACTCACCGCTGACGCAAATCAACCTCTCAAATGTGGATCAACTGGAACTGGCCTGGGAGTATCATACCGGCGATGTATCTGATGGGAGCGGCGATTTGCCAGCAACGGTGTGGTCTGCGACGCCTGTTTACGCGAACGACACTTTGTATATAGGCACGCCTTTTTATCGCATCATAGCGCTTGACCCCGCCACTGGCGACGAAAAATGGACGTTTAACAGTCACTCCGTATTAGAGGCATTGACCCAGCCCGCACTGAAAAATCGCGGGGTTGCCTATTGGGAGGCCGACGACCCGGTGAGTGGCGAAGCCTGTCAAAAGATAGTGTATCTGGGAACGATGGATGCCCGCCTGTTCGCAGTCGATGCGGACACCGGCAGTCTCTGTGACGATTTCGCCAATAATGGCGTGTTGGATGTCAATCAGTGGAACGACACCAATGACCGCTGGCCGCTGTCGTTACTGCAGCCGCCGACGGTTACCGGTGACCACCTCATTCTGGGCTGGGCCGGCAAGGACTGGGCTTCGGCCGAGGCACCTCCGGGGACGGTGTTCTCTCTCAATGCCCGCACGGGTGAGTTGCAATGGACACTGAACTTTATTCCCGAGGAGATACGCCAGCGCACCGGTACCGCGAACGTCTGGACCGCTATGTCGGTGGATGAGGAGCTTGGACTTGTTTATCTGCCCGTATCGTCACCGTCTCCTAATTTCTGGGGTGGAAACCGCACGGAGGAGATTCCGTTGGCTACCTCGACAACGGCAGTGGATATTGAAACCGGCGAGGTTGTTTGGTCGCGTCAGTGGGTTCACCACGATCTCTGGGATTACGATCCCACGTCCGCACCGACGCTGATGGATATCACGGTCGATGGCGAAAGCATTCCGGCACTGATGCAAGCGACCAAGATGGGCTTCCTGTTCGTGGTCAATCGCGAGACCGGAGAGGACGTTTGGCCAATCGAAGAGCGACCAGTTCCAGCCGGAAATGTTGAGGGTGAAGTTTACGCAGAGACCCAGCCATTCCCGACCAAGCCCGAACCCCTGCTCGACCAGGCCAGTAAACCAGAGATTTGGTGGGCCGCGGATGTGCTTGGGTTTGGTGAATGTTCACGTCTGTTTGACAGTCTTAGTTACGACGGCATGTATTCGCCTCCAACCACTGAAGGCGAGGGCGTTCTTGCTTACCCGGCCAGCGCGGGCGGCGTGCAGTGGGGCGGGGTTGCCTTTGATCCGGTAAGCCAGACCGCTATCGTCAACACCTCGCATATTACTCAGTACCTCAAGCTCTGGGCACGGGACGAGTATGAACAGATTGCTGGTGATTCCGGTAACGAAGTAGGCTTTTACCCGCAGGAAGGCGCTCCATTTGGGATGTCCTTGCACAATGCGGTTAACTGGCTCGGTATGCCGTGCTGGGAACCGCCTTATGGCGAGTTAGTATCAATTGACATGCATACAGGCGAGGTCAACTGGCGCCGTCCGATAGGGGTGTCACAGCGATTCGGATTTTACATGCCGGAACGAATGGGCTCTCCCACCATTGGTGGACCTGCAGTAACCGCTGGTGGCTTGATTTTTATTGGTGCGTCGATGGATGCTAAGGTACGCGCCTACTCGTTAGAAAGCGGCGAAGAGCTTTGGTCCGATCTGGTCCAGGCCCCGGTAGTGGCTAACCCTGCGGTCTATGAGCATGACGGTAAGCAGTATGTGGCGTTTATCGCTGGGGGTAACACCATCATCAAAGATCAGGTGGGCGATCAGATAGCGGTGTATGCGTTACCATAGAATTCAGAAAATGCTAAAAATAAAGCGTTTGAGGATAGTAACTGATTGATTGCTAAAGGGAGTAATTGGAGGGTTGGTAATTGGTCGGCGTGAGAGGATTTGAACCTCCGACCCCTGACACCCCATGACAGTGCGCTACCAAGCTGCGCCACACGCCGACCGTGCGATGTATCTTACTGAAATCGAGTAAAAAGACAAGCGCTATAGCACTCAGGTTAGGCTAACTGCTCAGATTGTCACCATTTTAGCAGGCTGTGCTAGCGTCGCGCCCGGCCGAAGCGCTGGAGCTCCTGCAGACTGTCAATCAATACCGGCGTTGGTGGGGTTGCGCCGGGGCGCAGCTCACCTTCATGGTTATAGACACTCAGGTCACCATTACGCTCCAGAATTGTGGTCTGTTCATCTTCAAAAATGTAGAACCGCGAGTTCACACTATGGACCCGGGGCAGGCTTTCACTGCCCTTGCTAAGGTCACGTCCAACTGCAAAGGTGTCGAAGTCCTCAGCACAGGACATGAAGCCACTGAGGGCGGTCGGCATGACGTCGCTTATTTGCGCAAACTGGTTACTGATAGCATCACCGCGACTATTAATATTGGCGCCCCAAAGGGGCACCGCAAACTGTTGCCAGATAGTTGGCAGATTGCGGGTGCGTAGATTCCATGAGGGGGATTCCTGTCCTGCTGCGGGGGTCAGTGCCGTCACAATGATTCTATGATTGGCTCGTTCAGCCGCTATGATTGCGGTGATCATCGCCGCGAGATCCTGGTTAGCCGCAAAGACAATACTCATCGGCTGACTGGCACTATGCTGATTAGGCCACATCACCAGTTGCGAACGGACACTTCCTGGTGCGTTATCGAGAGACCAGTTCAGCGTGTGGTAAAAGTTCACATCGTGACCATAGTCTTGCATGGTCGACTGATAGGCCGGCTGTATCTGATCGCGCTCAATATGGTGTTGGTAGATATCTGGCAGGCTATACACCATTTCAAAGGCGCTGCTTTGCACACTGGTATGGCCGATAGCAGTCTCGGCCAGGGGTTGCAGGTTATTGACACGGCTTTCAATAACACGCTGTTGCTCCTGGTTGAGGCTGTCAAAAGCGACAATCAGGGTGGGCCGGGTTAATGGGGCTTTAGAACACAACAGGTTGCTTAGCGGGTATTGCAGTTCAAGGCGGTCTGCCTCGGTTAGCTGATCGCGCTGGCTTTGATAGGTTTCTGCAGAAATCCAGCCATGCCGGGCCATTAATGTTTTGGCGGTGGATGGATAGGACAGGGGAAGCAGATCGTCCTGCTGGGTAATGGGCGTATACAGATTGGCGTCGGCCCAGATATGAATCATGTGGCTTGCCAGAAAACAGGCCACAAAAGCGGCGCTGATTTGTTGGCCGATACGATGGCCGCGCAGCCGGTCAAGACGCTTCCAGGTCAGGTTGGCCAGGGTTACTTGCATCGAAAGAATGAGCAGGAAGGTAAATATTACACCGACCAGGCCAACGAAGCTGGCGCCGGCAAAAATATCTTCTGCGTCGCCGGCCATTTGGGCCAGCGAATAGGTATTTAAATGAAAACCGTACTGACGAAAAAAGAGCGCATCAAAGAGTAAAATAAACAAACCAAAGGAGGCGATAAGCGCACCTAGCCCGCGTAAAATACGCGAGTAGGGCAGTACCATGCAGAACGGGAACAGCAGCAGGATAAAAAAGACAAACGGCAGGAAGGCAAAATGCCCGAGCCAGTTGACGACCAGATAGAGATTGCCGAGGGCAGACCCGGTTCCACCGATGGTTTCCACATACAAAATACCAATAAAGAGACACAGCAGAATATTGGTAAACGTAAACCAATGGCCCCAGCTGATTAGTCGTGCAATGCGGTCTCGTTTTTGGTATTTGCCCATAGTGACGTCAGCTTATGCTTTGTGTGCGTGCACTGATTGTAGCAGGACGCGTGAAAACTGTTCGGCCATTGCTTCTTGCCTGGCGGCAGGGACTCCGCGGGAAATAACATTGCTCACAGCGTTACCCAGTGTCATCAGGCATAAGTCGACAGGTATCTGTTGGTCTTCAAAAACTGCCATCACATCATCTAATAGCTGTTCTTGTTGCTCTGCAGAATATTTTGAAACAATCGGCATAAAAGGCTGGCTTCGCTCATGTTAGAATAGTCGAATGATAACACAACCAATTTTTCAGGACAGACCCGGATTATGAATTTAAGCTTAGAAAATAGTGTCGTACACCATGTCTTTCAGGACCCGGATGGGAACATTGGCTTGCGCCTGGCACCGGAGCCGTTGCTACTAAAAGAAGAAGTGGAAGTATTATTAGAAGAGCTTAATAAGGTTTATAACGCCAAGCCCGCGAAAGGCTATGCCAGCTTTGTGTCGCCCGATGATCCGCGTTTTCAGGAAGCTGAAGGCGGTGAGTCTGTCCCGTTACCGGAATTTCCGAAGTTGCTCGACAGCCGCCTGCAAAACGGTATCGCCTTTGTTGACTTCTCGCAGCAAGTTGCGCGCCTGTTACGCAATGAGCTCGAGCATTATCAGTTTTTAGAGTCTGGTTTTTTATTGCTGGCTGAGTATCAGCAAACCGGCGACAGTTTTCTGCTGGTGGCGTTTTTGCCGGTTAAAGACGGCGTGACGGTCTCCGCTGACTTATCGGTCGACCGGTCGTCGCAGTTAGATATCAGTAAAGTTCAGCTGGCAGCGCGGGTTAATCTGAGTGATTACCAGACTGGGATCAGCGACAGCCACTATATATCGTTTATCAAAGGCCGGGCGGGGCGCAAAGTGGCTGAGTTTTTTCTCGATTTTCTTGGTTGTGCTGAGCGGGTTAATGCCAAGAAAGAGACTGACCAACTGGTGCAAAGTGTCCAGGAACTGGTTCGTCAGGACGACTTGTCGCCGGAGGTGGCGTCTGAAATCCGCAAAGACGTGTATGACTACTGTGGTGAGCAATGGAGCCAGGGCGAACAGATCCGGTTGAGTGATATCGACACCCGTTTAGCTGAAAAAGGGGCCGGTTCGCTGAAAGCCTATTCCGAGCAGCAAGGGGTCAGCATGGCAGACGAGTTCCCGGCAGACCGCAGCAGTTTGCGTAAGCTGATGAAGTTTCAGGGCCAGGGTGGCGGTATGAGTGTCGCGTTCGAGCAGGACATGCTCGGTGAGCGGGTGCAGTATGATCCAAAAACAGACACCTTAACCATAGTCGGTACGCCACCTAACCTGCGCGATCAATTGCGTCGTTTTTATGGTCAGGATAGTTAACCGTCAGATAAAACAATGCCAGCACGGAGGCTGGCATTGGCTTTGTCATTGACGCTGGAAAGCGATGCAATGTAAAGTTGTGCTTAATTAGGATTTAATGTCAGTGGAGTGAGGCGTAATATGCACTGCATGCAGACCTTTTGGACCTTCCTGAAGTTCAAACTGAACTTCCTGGCCTGCTTTAAGTGTACGGTAGCCTTCCATTTCGATGGTCGAGTAGTGAGCAAAAATGTCGCCACTCTTTTCTTCACTTTCAATAAACCCGAAGCCCTTGGAGTTATTGAACCATTTGACCTTGCCCGTTGCCATACTTCTACATCCTTCTTGTTCGACACAAGTTGTTGTTACTAAAAGCCAAACTGCTTTATTGTTGTTATTAATTGTCAATTTTAATGATTACATGCACTTATCTTATTTATCAGTTTGCGATAAGTTGGTGTAAGCATTCAGCTGGTAAGAGGCTTTCGTTATAGAAAGCGAGTGTTCCAGCAGGAGGCATTGAAAATACTTTCATTTGCCACCATGTCTACAATAGATAAGTGCAAAAATTAGTCAAGAAAGTTTAACCAAAAAAGAAACATTTTTTTAACCTTTTATTATCAACTACGCTCTCAACAGTGTAAAAATTTCGGTCTATAGTTAGTGCTATGAGCAGATTTAGTGATTCGATCCCCCAGCACCACCTTGATGAAGACGTCGAACATAAGTTGTCGCCGCCGTCGATGTACCAGGTATTGCTGAATAATGATGATTACACCCCAATGGATTTTGTCATTGAGGTGTTAATGCGCTTTTTTAAGCTTGATACGGAAGCGGCAACTGATGTTATGTTGAAGGTGCATTACCAGGGTAAAGCAGTTTGCGGTGTTTATTCTGCAGAGATTGCCGAAACAAAGGTGGTGCAGGTAAACCAATATGCTCGTGAAAACCAGCACCCACTGCTCTGTACGATGGAGCAGGCTTAACACCCATGAAGTAAGGAGTGGCCCATGCTGAACAAAGCACTAGAACTGACCCTGAACGATGCCTTTCGTCTGGCACGTGAGCGTCGTCATGAATTGATGACCGTTGAGCATCTGTTGGTTGCGCTGCTCGATAACCCGGATGCGTCGGACGCCTTGCGGTCTTGCGGACTGAACTTTGAGCAGCTTAAAGAAGAGCTGCTTAGCTATATTGACCGCAGTACACCCAAGTTCTCGGATGATGATGAAGCGATGGATACGCAGCCTACGCTGGGTTTTCAGCGTGTCTTACAGCGCGCTGTGTTCCATGTACAAAGCTCTGGTAACGCTGAGGTAACGGGTGCCAACGTGCTGGTTGCTATTTTTAGTGAGCAGGAATCGCAGGCCGTGTACTTGCTGAATAAGCAGGACATCAGCCGACTGGATGTGGTCAATTTTATTTCCCATGGTTTTTCGCGCATTGAAGACGAAGGCCCGATGGATGATCCTGAAGCAGAAGCGGGTGCGCAAGAAAAAGGCGACGAAGAGCAAAGCTATTTGCAGCGCTTTTGCAGCAACCTTAACGTGCAGTCAAAAGCCGGTAAAATCGACCCGCTGATTGGCCGCGAGCAGGAAGTCGAGCGGACCATTCAGGTTCTCTGTCGTCGGCGCAAGAATAACCCGTTACTGGTGGGTGAAGCTGGCGTGGGTAAAACAGCCATAGCTGAAGGCCTTGCCTACCGTATCGTCAACGAGGATGTACCGGAAGTTATCGCCGACGCGGTTATTTACAGCCTGGATATGGGTGGCCTGCTGGCCGGTACCAAGTATCGCGGTGATTTCGAGAAACGCTTCAAAGCCTTGCTCAAAGAGCTTGGCAACCATGACAACGCGATCCTGTTTATCGATGAGATCCACACCATTATCGGTGCTGGTTCTGCCTCGGGTGGCGTCATGGATGCATCCAACTTACTCAAACCTTTGCTGACCACGGGTGAGCTGAAATGCATCGGTTCGACCACTTATCAGGAATATAAGAACATCTTTGAGAAAGATCGGGCGCTGGTGCGCCGGTTCCAGAAAATCGATGTCAATGAGCCGTCGGTGGAAGATACCACCAAGATTTTGCAAGGTCTTAAAGACCGTTACGAATCGCATCATGGCATTCGTTATACCCAGCCAGCCCTGCGTGCGGCCGCTGAACTGTCGGCCAAGTACATTAACGAACGTCACCTGCCGGATAAAGCGATTGATGTGCTGGATGAAGCAGGCGCCAGTCAGCGTTTGCTGCCAGCCTCAAAACGCAAGAAAACCATTGGTGTGTCGGATATTGAGCTGATTGTTTCAAAAATTGCCCGAATTCCTGAGCAGTCTGTCTCGCGCAATGACCAAACCATGCTTTCTCAGTTAGATCGCAATCTGAAAATGGTGGTGTTTGGTCAGGACCAGGCCATTGACGAACTAACCGCGGCTATACGTCTGGCTCGTTCCGGGTTAGGCAATGAACACCGCCCGGTAGGCTCGTTTATGTTTGCCGGCCCGACCGGGGTTGGTAAAACCGAAGTCACGCAGCAACTGGCGAAGGCCATGGGCGTGGAGCTCTTACGCTTTGATATGTCCGAGTATATGGAACGCCATGCGGTTAGCCGTCTGATCGGTGCGCCTCCGGGCTATGTCGGCTACGAGCAGGGTGGTCTGCTAACGGATGCTGTGATCAAGCATCCTTACAGCGTGGTGTTGTTAGATGAAATTGAAAAAGCACACAGCGATATATTCAATATCCTGTTGCAGGTAATGGATAACGGCACCCTGACTGATAACAACGGGCGTAAGGCAGATTTCCGTAACGTTATCCTGGTTATGACCACCAACGCCGGCGTGCGTGAAACCGAGCGTAAGAGTATTGGTTTCCAACAGCAGGATTCGTCGGTGAATGCGATGGCGGAAATTAATCGCCTGTTCACTCCTGAGTTCCGAAACCGTCTGGATGGCACTGTCTGGTTTAATCACCTTGATACCAGTGTTATCGAGCGAGTGGTGGATAAATTTATCTGCGAATTGCAGGCTCAGCTTGATAAGAAAGGTGTCTCGCTTGAAGTCGATACCACCGCCCGTACCTGGTTAACGGAGAAAGGCTACGATAAAGCGATGGGCGCACGGCCGATGAGTCGAGTGATCCAGGAGCATATCAAGAAGCCATTGGCCAATGAGATTCTGTTTGGCTCGTTGACCAAAGGTGGCAATGTGCTTATCAGTGTCGAGAACAGCGATGCTGACACGCTGACCTTCACCTATGACAGTAAGAATGAAGAGGCCGTGGTGTCATAGCCCGGCGCTTGTCAGCTGAATCGCAGACAGTAAAAAACCCGGCATGTGCCGGGTTTTTTTGTGCTATCTGACAGCTGTCGTTGATGTTTTCCGTATATAGACAGCGCTCGATTAACGAGAACGGAAAACAATACGCCCTTTAGTCAGATCGTAAGGGGTCAACTGCACGGTTACTTTGTCACCGGTCAGGATACGAATGTAGTTTTTGCGCATCTTTCCAGAGATGTGCGCTGTTACCACGTGGCCGTTTTCCAGCTCGACGCGGAACATGGTATTTGGCAGGGTATCCAGGATCACGCCCTGCATCTCAATGCTGTCTTCTTTCGCCATTAAACCCTCTGTTTCGTGTAAATTCGCTTGGTATTGAACTATCGCGCTAAAAAAAGTGTGGGGGATTCTAACGCTTTTTACGCACAAATGCCACTAATTGGCTGTGCTAACAGGAAGTCCGTGTCAATTTGCGCTTCGCCGAACCTTTTCAACTGCTTAAGAAATTCGCTACGGCTCAGGCTGGTTGCGCCCAGCGACTCCAGGTGTGGGGTCGGCATCTGACAGTCTATCAGTTTTAATCCGGCAGGCTGAAGATGGTGACATAACGCAACCAGAGCTATTTTAGACGCATTGGTGACCTTATGAAACATACTTTCGCCGCAAAAAACACTCCCATTTAGGACCCCATAGAGCCCACCGACCAGGCGCTCGTTGTCCCACACTTCAATCGAGTGTGCATGACCCGCCTGGTGCAGGTCACAATAGGCTTCATACATATCATCGGTGATCCAGGTGCCTTCAAGCTCTGCCCGTTGCTCTGAACAGGCGCTGATAACTTCCTCGAACGCATTGTTAATGGTGCAGTGCAGGTGAGACTTGCGCATAGCTTTGCGCAGACTACGTCCGATATGAAGCTGTTCAGGGTAGATTACGGCACGCGGATCAGGGCTCCACCAAAGCAGCGGGTCGCCGTCACTGAACCAGGGGAAAATACCGTGCCGGTAAGCTTCCACCAGGCGTGGCACGGATAAGTCGCCGCCCACAGCAAGCAGCCCATTGGGCTCATGCAGCGCTTGTTGTGGGTCGGGGAACTCGTACGAGTCCGGATGTAAGCCGACTAACACGGCTTCAACCTTACTTTTTCGCCTGATCCAGCTGATCGAGGAAACGTTCCGCATCCAGAGCTGCCATACAGCCGGTGCCAGCCGAGGTAATGGCCTGGCGGTAGACGTGGTCACTGACGTCACCTGCCGCAAATACGCCTTCAATACTGGTTTGCGTGGCATTGCCGTGGCTACCGGTTTGCACTTTGATGTAGCCATTTTCCATATCCAGCTGACCCTGGAACATATCAGTATTTGGCGAGTGGCCAATGGCGATAAAGGCGCCCTGAACGGCAAGCTCTTCAGTGCTGCCATCACGGCTGTCTTTAATCCGTACCCCGGTGACACCCATGTCATCACCCAGTACTTCATCCAGGTTCTTATGCAGGTGCAGGGTTACGTTGCCGTTCTCAGCTTTATCCATCAGACGGTCGATAAGGATTTTCTCAGCCCGGAAGGTATCGCGGCGGTGGATCAGGTGCACTTCGCTGGCGATGTTGGACAGGTAAAGTGCTTCTTCGATCGCAGTGTTACCACCGCCAACGACGCAAACTTTTTGGTTACGGTAGAAAAAGCCGTCACAGGTGGCACAGGCGCTGACGCCTTTGCCTTTAAAGGCTTCTTCTGATGGCAGCCCTAAGTATTTGGCTGAAGCACCCGTGGCGATGATAAGGCCATCGCAGGTGTACTCGGCGTTGTCGCCGCGCAGACGGAACGGACGCTCGTTGAGGGTAACTTCATTAATGTGGTCAAAAATAATTTCGGTATTGAAACGCTCAGCATGCTGCTGCATACGAACCATCAGATCCGGTCCGGTAAGGCCTTCCGGGTCGCCTGGCCAGTTCTCTACGTCAGTGGTGGTGGTCAATTGGCCACCTTGCTGCATGCCTGTTACCAGCACCGGGTTGAGGTTAGCGCGGGCAGCATACACAGCTGCGGTATAACCGGCAGGGCCTGAGCCCAGAATAAGAAGTTTGCAATGCTTTACGTCAGCCATGAAGACTTAACTCCGTTCTCGTTGCGAGATGTGTCAGAAAAAATGTGAAAATATTGTATGGCCTAAGCCCTTAAGCGTAAAGAGCCAGGACACCCTGTGCCTGGCTCTTTTTTAAATTGCCGCTATCGGGCAAACCGAATAAAACAGATACGCTCGACTACAGATCCAGCGCTTGCAGCGGATCAATATAATCCAGTGCCAGTTCCTGACCGAGGTCATCATGCACTGCTTTATAGGTGATTTTACCCTTGTGCATGTTAAGGCCGTCGAGCAGGTTTTTGTTGTTACGCATCGCTTCAATGCCTTTGTTCGCCAGCATAATACCGTACGGCAAGGTTGCATTGTTGAGCGCAATGGTCGACGTGCGGGCAACGCCGCCCGGCATGTTGGCCACACAGTAGTGGACTACATCTTCAACCACATAGGTTGGGTCCTGGTGGGTGGTTGCTTTCGAGGTTTCAAAACAGCCACCCTGGTCAATCGCGACGTCAACCACCACAGAGCCTGGCTTCATGTTCTTAAGGTGCTCACGGGTCAGCAGCTTCGGTGCTGCCGCGCCTGGAATTAATACCGCACCGATGACCAGATCCGCTGTTTTTGAATAATGGTCAATCGCATCAACCGTGGAGTAGATGGTTTTAACCCGGCCAGCGAAAATATCGTCCAGCTCTCGCAGACGTGGCAACGAACGATCCAGAATAGTGACATCCGCACCCATCCCAATTGCCATCTTAGCAGCGTTGATACCAACCACACCGCCACCAATGACCAGAACTTCGGCCGGGGCTACACCTGGTACGCCGCCAAGCAGAGTACCGCTACCGCCATGGGCTTTTTCCAGGTGATGCGCGCCTGCCTGGATTGACATCCGGCCTGCGACTTCAGACATTGGTGCCAGCAGTGGCAAGCCATTGCGGTTATCCGTTACGGTTTCATAGGCAATGGCAGTTACACCAGCTTCCGCCAGCAGTTTAGTCTGCGTAGGATCTGGTGCCAGGTGCAGATAGGTATACAGAATCTGACCTTCGCGCAGCATTTTGCATTCGTTAGGCTGAGGCTCTTTCACTTTAACGATCATCTCTGCCTTGGCAAAGATTTCGTCAGGGGTTTCAACAATGCTGGCACCGGCCTGAATGTAATCTTCGTTGGTGAAACCAATCGCCGTACCGCCATTGTTTTCGACCATCACCTGGTGGCCATTGGCGATATACTCGCGCACGGCTGCTGGCGATAAACCAATACGGTACTCGTGGTTTTTGATTTCCTTAGGAACACCAATCAACATAACTAACTGCCTCAATTCGACGTGTAAAAAGTTGGCAAAAGTATAACGTAAGGCTAGTTGAACTTACTCACTTTTTTTGTGGTTAAAATTAGGTAAAAATGCTGCCGTTTTGCTAAAATGAAGCGTATCGTTCTGAATTAAGGCTTAAAATTGGAAAAATTCACTATTGACCGCATTGACCGTAAGATTTTGCGCATTCTGCAAGACGATGGCAGACTCTCCAATGTGGCTTTGGCTAAAGCGGTGGGCCTTAGCCCCACACCTTGTCTGGAGCGGGTTCGTAAGCTCGAACGGCACGGCGTCATTGAAGGTTATTATGCACGGGTGAACCCGGACAAACTGGGGTCGCCGTTGCTGATATTCGTTGAAATCACTCTGACCCGGACTTCAGCCGATTCCTTTGCTGAGTTCAGTGAGGCGGCGCGGCGCACGGATGAGATTTTAGAGTGCCATTTAGTGTCGGGGAACTTCGACTTTCTGATTAAGGCCAGAGTGGCGGACATGGCTTCTTATCGGCGGCTATTGGGCGAGACGATTCTGAACATGCCCGGGGTCAACGAGTCACGTACCTATGTGGTAATGGAAGCCATCAAGCAGGAAAATAAAGTCCTGATCAGGGGCTGATCTGCAGGTGGTTTGGGTTACAATCGCAGCAGGAATTTATAAACGCACGAATGACAAATGGAAAGACTATGACAGGTGTGCAAAGGTTACTTGAAGTCGGCTTATTGCTAGCTGGCGCGTTAGCCGTTTTTCTTTTGATTGCTTTGCTCACATTCCATCCCGCCGATCCGGGTTGGTCCCAGGCAGGTAGCAGCGACCAGATATACAATGCAGCGGGCGTGATTGGTGCGTGGTGTGCCGATGTGCTGTTGTTTACGCTGGGTTTTGTGGCCTATTTTATTCCCTTTGTGGTGATGGGCTTTGGTTACATGCTGTTTCATCGGCCCCATCATCTGCTTAGCCTCGATTATTTAGGCGTAAGCCTGCGTATCATTGGTGCCATCTTATTGCTGACCGGCGCCTCGGCACTGGCGAGCCTGAATTTTTCTGATATTTATTACTTTTCCTCCGGTGGTGTGCTCGGCGATGTGGTAAGCAGCGCTATGCTGCCGCATTTCAATTTACTTGGCACCACCTTATTGCTACTGACCTTTGTGATGACCGGTTTTACCCTGGTGAGCGGTATTTCCTGGCTCAACATTGCTGATCGGATCGGGTATGCGGTCATTGCCGGCTGCGTGTGGATAATAAATAAAGCCCGTAACTCGGCTCCGGATGCAGATATCGATGAGGACGACTCGGCAGAGCCCAGAAAGCAGCTTAAGAACAGTCGTAATAACCACCAGCCGCTGGTACTGGAGCATGTCGCAGCGGACCATGCAGACCCTTATGAGGGCGAAGCCTACGAGGAAGCTTACGAGCTTGAGCATGGGGACACGCCGCCCTGGTATAAACGAGTTTTACAAAAGTTTGGCAAAGGCGATAAGGCGTCCGCAGAGGATGCTGAGCTGAGCGATGACGCGGACTCATTTAATGAGCGTGCCGAACCGCAATTGTCAGCATTAGATGATGACGATTTCTCGATTGACTGGGGCGATGACGCCCCGCAAAGCCAGTCGCGGGACAAACAGAGCTACCAGGCGGCGAAGGCGCAATCGGCGGATGATGCGGATGACGACCTGTTCGCCACTACGCCTGACTTAAATCCAACTGCAGCCCCGGCAGCAGCGCGCAAAAGCAGTCCGCCAGTGGCGCAAAAACCATTAGATCCGGCGACCTTGTTACCGACCATTGAGTTGCTGGACCGACCTAATAAAACAACTAATCCGCTGAGTCAGCAAGAGCTGGATCAGATTAGCAGTACCGTCGAAGCGGTGTTGAAAGACTTCGGGGTCGACGTTCAGGTGGCCGGTGTGCAGCCGGGACCGGTGATCACCCGCTTTGAGCTTGACCTGGCGCCAGGGGTCAAAGTCAGCAAAATATCCAATCTGTCGAAAGACATTGCACGCAGTTTGTCGGCATTGGCGGTGCGTGTGGTTGAAGTTATTCCGGGTAAATCATACGTCGGGCTTGAGTTGCCGAATAAAGAACGGGAAATTGTCTGGTTGCGCGAAGTCATTAGCTGCGACAACTTTCAGAAGTCAGCCTCACCGTTAACCATGGTGCTGGGTAAAGATATCTCCGGCAAGCCGGTGGTGGTCGATCTGGCCAAAATGCCGCACTTACTGGTCGCTGGTACCACTGGCTCGGGGAAATCGGTGGGCGTCAACGTGATGATATTAAGCCTGCTGTATAAATCACAGCCGGAAGACGTTCGCCTGATTATGATCGACCCGAAAATGCTCGAGCTGTCGGTCTATGAAGGGATCCCGCACTTGCTAACTGAAGTAGTGACGGATATGAAAGATGCCGCCAATGCGCTGCGCTGGTGTGTTGGCGAAATGGAACGTCGCTACAAGTTGATGTCAGCAGTCGGCGTGCGCAACCTGAAAGGTTACAACGCCAAGGTAACCGAAGCCATTGCCAGAGGTGAGCCGCTAAAAGACCCAACCTGGAAACCAGGTGACAGCATGCACGAGACGGTGCCGGAGCTAGAGAAGCTGCCGCATATTGTGGTGGTGGTCGATGAGTTCGCTGACATGATGATGATTGTCGGTAAGAAGGTCGAAGAGCTGATAGCGCGTATTGCCCAGAAAGCTCGGGCGGCAGGTATTCATCTGATCCTGGCGACCCAGCGACCGTCAGTGGATGTTATTACTGGCTTGATTAAAGCCAATATTCCAACCCGCATTGCCTTTCAGGTCTCATCGAAAATTGATTCGCGCACCATTCTCGACCAGGGCGGGGCTGAACAGCTGTTAGGGCAGGGCGATATGCTTTACCTGCCGCCTGGAAGTGGCGTGCCGACGCGGGTTCATGGTGCCTTTGTGGATGACCATGAAGTGCATAAAGTAGTGGCTGACTGGAAAGCGCGGCAGAAGCCTAATTATCTGGATGAAATTCTGACCGGAGACAGTGGCGATGACGGTTTGTTGCCGGGTGAGCAGCCCAGTATTGATGGCGAAGAACTGGATCCACTGTTTGATGAGGCCGTCGCTTTTGTTACCGAAACCCGGCGGGTCTCGGTGTCCAGCGTGCAGCGCAAATTCCGTATCGGGTATAACCGGGCTGCGCGCGTTGTCGAACAAATGGAAATGTCTGGTGTCGTAAGCAACGCCGGGCATAATGGTGCCCGTGAAGTATTGGCGCCACCGCCGCCAAGGGATTAAAAGGATAACCTATGAAAATTGCTACCTATGGTGTTGCCAGTGTGCTGCTTGCTATGTCAACGCTGGCTTTTGTTTCGAACGCAGCTGAGGTTGATGACCTGCGCAGTAAGCTGGACCAGATTGACACCCTGCATGCCAGTTTTGAACAGCAGGTATTCGATGAGCGTGGAGAGCTTCAGGAAGAGCTGGAAGGTGACCTGATCCTCAAACGCCCGCACTTTTTGCGTTGGGAAACGACGTTTCCGGATGAGTCAATCATGGTCGCAGACGGAGAGGCAGTCTGGTATTTGAACGCCTTTGTTGAGCAACTGAGTATCTTTGATCAGGCGCAGAACCTTGAGCAAAATCCGATGCTGGTGCTACTAAGCGACGACGATGCGGCCTGGAACGAATTTACCATTGAGCGCGATGGTGAATTCTGGGTTATTCGCGAAGAGGAAACCGGGTATTCGCAGGTGAGCCTGGCGATTGCCTTTGATGCCGATGACGCCATCCAGACCATGCGCATCGACGATGGGCAGGGCCAAATCAGTGTCTTCGCCCTGAGCAATACGGAATTAAACCGTGGCGCTGATGCGCATGAGTTCGAAATTGACGTGCCCGAAGGCGTTGAGATAGATGACCAGCGTGGACAGAGCTTTTAAGGAGCCTTTGTGGCCGACAATTTGAATCTTGATTTAGACGATGATGCAAATCGCGACGGATCTGGTTCAGATTCCGCTAATCAGCAGAAGCCTGAGAACACTGCGTCTCAGGCTTCCTCATTTGATCCATCCGCGCCCTTAGCGGCGCGGATGCGGCCCCGTAGTATCGCCGACTATGCAGGGCAGGCGCATATACTGGCGCCAGGCAAACCGCTGCGTAGCGCGATTGAGCAGGGGCACCTGCATTCGATGATTTTCTGGGGCCCCCCGGGCACCGGCAAAACGACCCTTGCAGAGCTTATAGCCCAGGCGGCAAATGCTCGCGTGGCGCGGTTGTCTGCAGTGACCTCCGGGGTCAAAGACATTCGTAAGGCGATTGAAGAAGCACAGCTATACCGGCAACGCGGTACTCGTACGCTGGTCTTTGTCGACGAAGTGCACCGTTTTAATAAAAGCCAGCAAGATGCATTTTTGCCGTTTATTGAAGATGGCACCATTGTGTTTGTCGGTGCGACCACCGAAAACCCCGGTTTTGAATTAAACAATGCTCTGTTGTCGCGGGCCCGGGTCTACCGTCTGCAGTCGCTTAACAAAGAGGCATTGCACGACGTTTTGCTGGAAGCGCTGAAGGACAAAGAGCGTGGGTTAGGGCAGCTGTCGCTGCAACTCGATGATGATGCAGTCAATTACCTGTTGCAGGTCGCCAATGGCGACGCCCGGCGGCTGTTAAATTACCTGGAAGTGGCAGTCGACTTTGCTGAACCCGCTGCGGATGGCCTGCGTCTGAGTCAGGCCACCATACGCGAGGCGATTGGAGAGAAGCAGACCCAGTTCGACAACCAGGGTGAACTCTATTATGACCTGCTCTCGGCGTTTCATAAGTCGGTACGCGGCTCGTCGGCTGACGGTGCGTTGTACTGGTATTGCCGTATTCTGGCGGGCGGTGGTGATGCGTTAATTGTCGCCCGGCGATTACTGGCAATTGCCTCCGAAGACATTGGCAATGCCGACCCGCGAGCCTTGCAGATTGCGTTAAATGCCTGGGACACCTACACCCGGGTAGGCCCGGCAGAAGGCGAACGGGCGATTGCCCAGGCCGTGATCTATTGCGCCAGTGCGGCGAAAAGTAACGCGGTGTATAAAGCATTTAATGCCATGCTCAAAGAAGCCAAAGAGGGGCCTGATTATCCGGTGCCGGACCATTTGCGCAATGCGCCAACCAGCGTCCATAAAGCCGAAGGCTTTGGCGCTGATTATCGCTATGCCCATGATGAACCTCATGCCTATGCCGCCGGTGAGCGCTATTTGCCGCAGGAGCTGAATGACCGTGACTGGTACCAGCCGTCTGAGCGGGGTTTAGAAAAACAAATCAGCGAGAAACTGCGTCGTTTACGTACCCTCGATCAGCAAAGTGACCGTCGCCGTGACTGAGATCCACCAGTACTTAACGTTTTGGCATGTGCTGTGGATTGGCCTCGGCGGCGGCTTTGGTGCCGCGCTGCGCTATAGCCTGAGCCAGGTTGTGTCACGCAAAGGTCGTCACTGGCCATGGCCGACCTGGCTGGTGAATGTCAGTGGCGCACTGGTGTTGGGCGCTATAGCAGCTTACTTCAATGATTTCGGCTATGAACCGGCATTCTTTTTCTGGGAGTTGGGTATCCTCGGCGGGTATACCACCATGTCGACCTTTGCTGTAGAAACTGTGACACTGGCTCATCAGCGTCGTATCGGACTGGCCCTGGGGTACGCGCTCAGCAGTGTATTAGCCACGCTGGCGGCGCTTATGCTTGGGTTTACGCTGGCGGGTTTGCTATCATGAGCCCGGTCAGCCGCGCGATACTTTTAGTCTTTGTGGGTGGCACCCTTGGCAGCATGGCTCGTTTAACGGTTAGTTTGCTGTTGTACCAGCATTACCTGGGGGCAGGCAATCATTACACTGTGGCAATGGCGGCGACGCTTGCGGTCAATGTCATAGGGTCGTTGGCACTGGGCGCTTTAGCGGCGTTACGTCAGC
The DNA here is from genome assembly GCF_003986955.1 of Aliidiomarina sedimenti. GTDB lineage: Bacteria > Pseudomonadota > Gammaproteobacteria > Enterobacterales > Alteromonadaceae > Aliidiomarina > Aliidiomarina sedimenti. The sequence goes on from NZ_PIPN01000001.1 coordinate 139,803, forward strand.
ATAAACGTATTCCCGCAATGCTGTGGCTCTTGCTAGGCGTCGGCGGACTCGGTGCGTTTACTACCTTTTCTGCCATGGCGCTGGACACCTTTATCGCCATTCAGCTGGCACACTGGTCGCTGGCTGGTTTGTATGTGGTTGCAACCATTGCTGGCTCTGTCAGTGCGGCCGCATTAAGTTATGTTTGGACACTTTATTTAACTCGTTCGCCACGCGTTAGCGCGTAGCTTTGAGTGAGTTTGGGCTTGATACCAGTACGTTATTAATCAATATGGAACTTTCATGTTAGACGCAAAATTTTTTCGAGACGAACTAGAACAAACGGCAGAACGCCTGAAAACTCGTGGTTTTGAACTGGATGTTGCCAGTATCGCCGCTCTGGAAGCGAAACGTAAGTCGCTGCAGGTGAAAACCGAAGAGCTGCAAAGTGAACGCAACAACCGCTCGAAAGCGATTGGTCAGGCGAAAGCGAAGGGCGAAGACATTCAGCCGCTGCTGGATGCGGTGGGCGACCTTGGCGACCAGCTGGACAGCGCTAAAACAGAACTGACCGAGCTGCAGGCAGAACTGCAGAGCATTATTCAGGGCGTCCCAAACCTGCCGGACAGCAGCGTGCCGGTGGGTGCTGATGAGGACAATAACGAAGAAATTAGTCGCAGCGGTGAGCCGCGTCAGTTCGACTTCGAGATCAAAGATCACGTCGATGTCGGGCAGGATCTGAGTAACGGGCTGGACTTCGAAGCTGGTGTGAAACTGACCGGTGCCCGCTTTGTGGTAATGAAAGGCGGCGTGGCCCGTTTAAACCGGGCACTGACTCAGTTCATGCTCGACCTGCATACCGAGCAGCACGGGTATGCGGAAACCAGCGTGCCTTATATTGTCAATCATGACAGCCTGTTTGGTACCGGCCAGTTGCCCAAGTTCGGTGAGGATCTGTTCCATGTTGAAGGCGAAAGTCAGGATAAAGTGGCGCTGTCACTGATCCCGACCGCCGAAGTACCACTGACTAACCTGGCACGTGACGAAATTATTGATGAAACGGCGTTGCCGCTGAAACTGACCGCGCATACACCATGTTTTCGCTCAGAAGCCGGTTCACATGGCCGTGACACCCGCGGTCTGATCCGCCAGCATCAGTTTGATAAAGTTGAGCTGGTGCAGATGGTGAAGCCGGAGCATTCGATGGCGGCACTGGAAGAGCTGACTCAGCATGCGGAGAAAGTGTTGCAGTTACTTGAGTTACCGTACCGTAAAATGTTGCTTTGCACCGGTGATATGGGCTTCGGGGCCTGCAAAACCTATGACCTTGAGGTCTGGTTGCCGGCCCAGAACGCATACCGTGAAATCAGCTCATGCTCAAATATGGGTGACTTTCAGGCGCGTCGGATGCAGGCACGCTTCCGTCGTCAGGGCGCGAAGAAGCCGGAATTACTGCACACACTGAATGGCTCAGGACTGGCGATTGGCCGTACTCTGGTAGCGGTGCTCGAAAATTACCAGCAAGCTGATGGCTCTGTCGTAGTACCAGAGGTATTACGCCCGTATATGGGCGGTGTTGACGTGCTGACTGCGGGCTAGCGCCTCAGATGCATTTTGCCGGTTTAGGCAGGCCCGCGATCCGCGTGGCCTGCTTGGCGGGTCCTTTCGGAAACAAAGTGTACAGGTAACGACTGCTGCCTTTGTCTTCTCCCATACTTTGTTTGACCGCTTTGACCAGTACCCGCATCGCCGGGCTGGTCTCATATTCTTTGTAAAACGCCTGCACAAAATTGACCACTTCCCAGTGCGCCGGCGTCATTTCAATGTTCTCAAGGCTGGCAATATACTCCGCCAACTCCGGTGACCAGTCGTCCAGGTTTGCGAGGTACTCGTGCTTATCGGTGGGGTAGCTTTTCCCGTTAAATTCAATCATAGGCTTACCAGTCAATTGACGATTGATGCTGTATCACCAGCTCAACCCAGTCGTCATAATCAATCCACTCGATGTGGGGAAATTGCACAGGGTCGAGACCCCGTGCGAGCGCATCAGCGGCCACCGCATAACTGCCACTGGCGAAGCCAGTCTCACTGAGAAGCTGATAGAGCGCATCGGCGCGCAACAGTACGCTGTCGTCGGCAGTTAACTCTGCGAGCACGTTACGGCCGCGCTGGAAGCTCTGAAAGGATGAGAAAACGTGAAGTATAGCCATCAGCAGCGCACCACCTTGCTGCTGTTCTGCAGCAGTGCATAGAGCTCGCTGTCACTGACCGGGGTCGCCTCAATAGCCAGCTGCGTGGCCTCCAGCTGTCGTTCCGCTAATGCAGTGGCAGACACATAGAGGTGCTCAAGTTCGAATACATCACTCAAAATACGGTATTTAACCAGCGGATTTTTACTTTCGATGGCATGGGTTTGCTGGTTAATAAGCTGAAACACACCATCATGCTGAAAGATAACCTGCACCGGCTGGTCCAGACTGACTGCCATCATAATCATATCCAGCGCATTGCGTGCAGCGTCACCGTCATGCGGCGGCAGGCTATTAATAAAGGTTAACATACGAGCTCCTTAAAACTGCACCAGCCGATCGCTGGTGGCAACCGCTTCCATGTATTCCGCGAGGCCACCGGCGTGATAACCGGGCGCCAGGTTTCCAGCACTGAAGTCCTTCAAATCACCGGCAGCGACGATGCCATGACGGGCCGCGACGGTGGCACAGATCACCAATGGAAATTGATGGTTACTGGCCAGCGACTGCCACAGCTGACGGACATCCTGTTCATCTGCGCTTTGATGGGCGAGGGCGTTGCCATGGTGGACAGCGTCGCCATAAAAGAAAACTTGCTTGATTTGATGGCCTTTCGCTACTGCTGCCTGACAAAATTTGTAGGCACTGTAGCTGTGGTGCCCTTGTTCCGGGCTGTGTTGAATCAGACAGGTAATAGATGCCATGGTGCGCTCTAGGGTTCAGAAAGTCAGTCAGGTGGCCAGTATAACGGATCTGACGCTAATAAAAACGCCCCGTGGCGCTGACCACGGGGCGTTGTATGCTAAATAAGCGTGTTCTGAATAGACGTGCTAGCTAGTCGCGATTATTCGCGGCCAAACGCCATCAGAATGTTCAACAGGCTGACGAAGATGTTGTACAGCGAGACGAACAGGGTCACGGTTGCAAGAATGTAGTTACGCTCGCCACCTTTGATGATAGCGCTGGTTTGCATCAGAATCGCACCCGCTGAGAACAAAATAAACAAGGCGCTCAAGGCCAGACCCAGCGCCGGCATTTTCAGGAACAGATTAGCAATAAAGCCAACCACGATAACCACAAAACCAGCAACCATCATGCCGCCAAGGAACGACATATCTTTCTTCGTGGTCAGCACATAGGCAGACAGCGAGAAGAAAATCAGAGCCGTGCCACCAAGCGCCATCATGACAATTTCAATGCCGCCGCTGCCAATCGCGTAGTTTAACATCGGACCCAGGGTGTACCCCATAAAGCCGGTTAACGCGAACACAGATAATAGGCCCGCAGAACTGTTAGCGGTTTTATGAACCAAAAATAGTAAGCCGTAAAAACCGACCAGGGTAATAATAAGACCTGGGTGAGGCAGGCCCATTGCCATACTAATACCTGCCACTGCAGCAGAGAAGGCTAAAGTCATCGCCAGCAGGGTGTAGGTATTGCGCAGTACTTTGTTCGTCTCAATGCTTGCAGCACTTGAGCGAGTTGTATGCACTGTAGGATTATTCATCGTGGTAGTACTCCAGTTTCCTTGCAAATTTAGGCTTTTATGCGATGGTAAATGAGAACGTAAACATTGACCTCATTAAGCCTGACTGGTTCCCATCTTAGCGCACTTCGGGGGGGGGATTCTACAGTTTTAGCAGGGGCGTCATGGTAAAAGAAAAGGCCCTGCGCTTTCGCGTAGGGCCTTTTCTTTTTTATGTGGCGGAGAGAGAGGGATTCGAACCCCCGGTGGGTTGCCCCACGCCTGATTTCAAGTCAGGTGCATTAAACCGAGCTCTGCCATCTCTCCGGGGCCTGCCTCAGCAGGACGAGGCGAATATTAAAGAGCTTGCGGCAGCTTGTAAAGCCCAAACTTAAAAAAAAGTGCTGACTGTTGCGTTTTTGTGCAGCTTGCATTGTTTTTCGCCGATTTGTCCGCTTTGTCTTCAAATGAGGTCAATTTGCCACCAATTGCGTGTCGCTCGCTGTGATAGCAGTTGAATTAGCCAATATCGTACTTTTGGCGTATTGCGGTGCTAGGTAATGCTACCTAGAACAAAAAGTGTACAGGCAGGTAATAAAAACAATAAAACCGGCCCGACGACAACACAATCAAGAGGCATAACACCAACACAAAACAAGGATGTATTATTATGCGACAACTTATTATCGCCGTCAGCGGGGACGTCTGCCGGGCGGGTTTGCAGGCAACCTTTGAACACGAGCACTGGCGTTGTACTGCCAATGTTCAGAACCGCCATCAGTTACTGCACGAGCTACGCGGGCCCGCAGAGCGGATCGTCATACTCGACTCGAATTTCTGCGCCCAGGGGTCAAAGTCGTTAATCCGTGCGATCAAACGGCAGGCACCACTAACGCGGATCATTTTCTGGTGCTTTAAGGTGGGCAGTGCGATTGACCACTATATTGCGGATGAAGAAATTGATGCGTACATGTACCAGTACACAGAGGCCGAAGAGTGGTTGAAGGCCTGTATGCAGGTTCACCTCGGCTACAAGTACTTCACGCCGTATCTGACCGGCATTTTTCGCCGCATCAAGCAAAACGGTGATGAGCAGCCGCTGCTCAGTGGCTTAAGCAAGCGCGAACGGCTGGTATTACAGCTGCTCTGCAGCGGTGATACGGTCAATGACATTGCGTCACGTTTGTTTATCTCGCGCAAGACAGTCAACACCTTCCGCTATCGCCTGTTTAAAAAGACCAATACGCAAAGTGATGTGCAGTTGGTCCATTTGGCGATTAGTACAGGTTTAGTGCCGTTGACGCCGAATCCATATGAGCACGGACGGTTACCTGTTCGCGAGTAAATTTGCTATGATATGGGCACTTTGAAGTATCCACGAGTGCCCATGAATTCTAGCTTTGACGCCCAGGCTTTCATTAATAACCTAACCCATCAGCCCGGTGTTTACCGGATGTATGACGCTGATGGGGTAGTTATTTATGTCGGTAAAGCAAAAGACCTGCGCAAGCGGGTGAGTAGTTACTTTCGTAAGCAGGTCGATGCAGTTAAAACCAAGGCATTGGTCAAAAATATTGCGACCATGGATGTCACGGTTACCAACTCAGAAACCGAAGCGCTGATCCTGGAAAACAGTTTCATCAAAAAGTTTCGTCCCCGCTACAACGTGCTGCTGCGCGACGATAAGTCGTACCCATATATTTTCATCTCTGCCCATGAACATCCCCGGATCGCCTTTCATCGTGGCACCAAACGTGAAAAAGGGGAGTATTTCGGGCCCTTTCCGAATGGTTCAGCGGTGCGTGAAAGCCTGCGCTTGCTGCAGAAACTGTTTCCGGTACGCCAGTGCGACGACAGTTATTATCGCGCGCGCAGTCGGCCCTGCCTGCAGCACCAGCTTAAGCGTTGCCTGGCACCCTGTGTGGGTCTGCCGACCGAAGCCGAGTATCAACAGCAGGTGGATTTAGCCAAGCTATTCTTACGCGGTAAGAATCAACAGGTAGTGGACAGCCTGATGCAACGCATGGAAGAAGCCAGTGCCCAGCTGGAGTTTGAAAAGGCGGCCCGCTTTCGTGATCAGATAGGCGCCTTGCGTCAGGTTCAGGATAAGAACGCGGTGAGCGGCAGCCAGTCGATGCTGGATGTGATTGGCTTGCATCGTGAAAGCGGCTTTAGTTGTATTCAGGTACTCTTTATTCGCGATGGTCAGGTTCAGGGCAGTCGCAGCTATTTTCCTAAAGTTCCGGCGAATACCGATAACAGTGAATTGTTAGAATCGTTTCTGCTCCAGTTTTACTTGAATCAACAGCGGGCAGGGCAGATCCCGGCGGAAGTCATTTTGCCGCATGGTGAGACTATTAGTAGTGATGTTCAAACGGCGCTGAGCGATGCGCTTGAGAAGCCTCTGAAAATCAATGCCACCAGCCGTGGTGAGCGGGCCCGTTATCAGTCGCTGGCGAATAAAAACGCGATGAATTCGGTGAGTAGCAAGCTCAGCTCACAAACCACTATGGCAAATCGCTTGTCGGCACTGAAAAAGGCGCTGGAGAAGGCGCGGGTATGGGATGTTGATAAACCGGTTGAACGGATGGAATGCTTTGATATTTCCCATACCATGGGTGATCAGACTGTCGCCTCCTGCGTGGTTTTCGATCAGCAGGGGCCATTAAAGTCTGATTACCGACGGTTCAACATCAAAGACATTACCGGTGGTGATGACTATGCGGCCATGGCGCAGGTGATGGAACGCCGCTACAAACACGCGATTGAACAGGATAATGTGCCGGATATCCTGTTTATTGACGGTGGTAAGGGGCAGCTAAAACAGGCCGAAGAGTATTTCGCCGACTGGCCGCAACCGCCGTTGCTAATTGGTGTCGCCAAAGGTGAAAGCCGTAAACCCGGGCTGGAAACCCTCTTTCTCGGGTTTGGTCAGGGGGCTATTCAGTTAAATGAAGATGACCCGGGGTTGCACTTGATCCAGTACATTCGCGATGAGTCCCACCGTTTTGCCATTACCGGGCATCGTCAGCGTCGTGCAAAAGTGAAAAAAACCTCTACATTAGAGGAAATTGAAGGCGTTGGGCCGAAGCGGCGAAAAACTTTATTACATAACTTGGGTGGATTACAACAGGTAAAAAGCGCTAGTATAGAGCAACTTGCACAGGTCCCTGGGATTAGCCGTGCTATGGCTGAAACCATTTACCATGCCTTCCGGGACGAATAGCAACCAATTACGAGAGAAGCCTACTTCATGTGGAATATTCCTAATTTATTGACATCATTCAGGATTTTTCTGATCCCCGTATTTCTGGTGGTGTTTTACTTACCCGTTGAGAATGCGCATTTTCTGGCGGCACTTATTTTTGTTCTGGCCGCTATTACCGATGCTCTCGATGGCTGGGTAGCGCGCAAATTCGATCAAATGACCAAGTTCGGCGCATTTTTTGATCCTGTGGCCGATAAGATCATGGTTGCAGCGGCTTTGATTGTGGTGGTGGAAGACTACGGAAGTCTATGGATTACCGTCCCGGGGCTGATTATTATCAGTCGTGAACTGATTGTTTCTGCGCTACGTGAATGGATGGCTGAAATCGGTAAGCGGTCAGCTGTTGCTGTGTCCAGTCTTGGAAAAGTGAAGACCATCGCGCAAATGGTCGCTCTGACAGGTTTACTCTGGCAGGCGAATAAAGGCATTGAAGTGATTGCGACCATGGCGCTTTATGTGTCTGCGGTACTGACCATTTGGTCGATGTACATATATCTGGATAACGCCTGGAAAGACCTGACTGACGAATCGAACGCTAAGTAGTCAAATCAGTTAAAAATTACGCAAACAGTCAGCTTAAAGCAAATAAAGTGTTGACTGTGGCGTATCTGGCAGTAAAATGCAAAGCATCGAAACGCGAGTATAGCTCAGCTGGTAGAGCGCGACCTTGCCAAGGTCGAGGTCACGAGTTCGAACCTCGTTACTCGCTCCAAATTTCGCACAAAACGCCACCCTCGGGTGGCGTTTTGCGTTTTAGGTTCATTTTTTAAATCAGACCCGCTAGGATACCGGTACACATATCAGACAATCCTTTGCTGTTGGGGGTCTAATGGACTTGAACAAGCTACCGATCCGAACGCTGCTGGTTATCTTTATGGCCATCGCGCTGACTGTTGTCACGCTCGCTGCAGCATTTGTAAACATCTCACAATTCTCCCGTTTCTATTATTCTCAGACCGAAACCGAACTGTTGCCAAACGCGTTAGGGCGCCTGGGTGAAGAAGTACGCTCTGAAATTAACCGCCCGATCCTGTTATCGACGGCGCTGGCGCAGAATAGTTTTTTGCATGAATGGACACGGCAGGCAGATACCAGCAGTTCACTGCATCAACAGTCGGTGGATTTTCTAGCCAGCTATGGTGCGCAGAATGAAGCAGATGCTGTGTTCTGGGTCAGCGCGCTGGATCAGCGTTACTACACGCAGAATGGCTTTTTCAAAGAGATGTCTGATCAGGACCCTCGTGATAGCTGGTTCTTCGACTTTATGAACAGTGATGAAAGCGTGCAGCTGAATCTTGACCCCGATGAACAAAGTGGCGCGCTAACGCTGTTTGTAAACACTCGGGTCGAGGACCCTGAAACGGGCCAGGCGCTGGCTGCTGCAGGCCTGGGTTTTGATGTCACAGAGATTTCGCAGATGGTCGCCCAGCGTCAGCTTGGTGAGCGTGGCTATATCTTTCTGGTGGATCAGCAGAACCATGTTATAGCCCACAGCGACAATGGATTCATTGGTCGCGCGTTGGCTGATATTAGTGATTACCAGCCACTGGCAGAGTTTGTCGGACAGCAGGCTCAGGGGTTTCGCCAGCAACGGGTCACCATTGATGGCGAAGAAGTCTACGTCGGGGTCACCGATGTCGATGGTACCGGATTAAACGTGATCGGGATCTTCCCGGTCAGTGAAGTATCCTCTGAGATCAATGCGGTGTCCGCCTGGGCATTACTGGTCAGCCTGTTACTGGCAGTTGGTTTTGTTATTGCCAGCGTCTTTTTTGCCAATAACCTGAGTAAAAAAATTCGTCGGGTGGGAGACCAGTTGTTATCAATGTCAGGTGACGGTGGCGACTTAACGGTACGGCTGGATGACTCAGCAAATAACGAGCTGGGTCACCTGGCGAAAGGGTTTAATGCGATTATCGGTACCATCGGAAACATGGTGGAGAACATCAAAGAGTCGCAGGCGCTGATGAAAAAAGACATTGATACCATTGGTGACTTAACCGGCCGTACCGCCGATGCGACCAATGAGCAAGGTGAGCAAACCGATCAGGTGGCCACGGCAATCAACGAAATGGGTCAGACCGTGGCCGATATCTCGTCGATTGCAAATCGCACCGCGGACAATTCAGAATCGGCGTTAACTGAGGTTACCCAAACCAGTCAGAGCATGTCTGAGACCTCGACCGCCATGCACTCACTGAATGAGTTAATTAATAACACCCAGCAAACCATTGCAGAATTTGCCGCGCAAGCCGAGGCGATTGACGGTGTGGTTGAAGTTATCAATAACATTTCTGAGCAGACCAATTTACTTGCGTTGAATGCTGCCATCGAAGCCGCACGAGCCGGTGAGCAGGGCAGAGGCTTCTCTGTGGTGGCGGATGAAGTCCGCACCCTGGCGCAACGCACCAAGACCTCCACCGCTGAAATTCAGGAACAGGTCGCGCAACTGCAGGCACTGGCGGCGAAATCGACCAAAGCGATACAGCAAGGCAGTGAAGATACCGAGACGGTGACTCAGCTGACCGAGCGCTCGGCGCAATCGCTGAAACAGGTAGAGGCTGCTTTCCAGCAAATAAGTGATGGTAACCATCAGGTGGCGACGGCCACCGAAGAGCAGAGCAGTGTGGTTGAGCATGTCAATCAGTCTGCCCACGCCATTCGTGAAAGCGCACTGGAAATTAACGACAACCTGAAACAGCAGCGTGCATCAATGCGCCATCTTAGCGAGTTGGCGGACCATATGAACGCTCTGGTCAGTCAGTTTAAAGTATGATGAAAGTCCAGAGTCACTGGGTGAAAGCCTATAGCGCGGGCAATCCCATGGAAGCCGAGCTCCTGGTGGGGTTGCTGCATCGCCAGGGGATCCGCGCAGGCTTGCGTAGCCAGGGACTGATGGGCGGCATTGGCGAGTTGCCGATGGATGCGTTGTACACCCCAGTCTGGGTGCCTGCTGAGTCGCTCGTGGCGGCCAAGCAGGTACTCACTGCCTATGAAGCGCAAAGCGGTGATGAATGGCGGTGCCAGAACTGTGCTGAAGTGAATGGCAGCAGCTTTGAACTATGCTGGCAATGCGGCGAGCCGCCAGCTGAACCGACTGGATAGGAGTCCTCTTATTCTCTGCATATGATTCATTTGACCAAGCGCAAGATCCAGAAAGAGTGCGTCCGCTAGAATAGCTTTTCATCCTATCAGGCGAGTTGTCATCAGTGTGTCGTCAACGTACTCTAGGCTACTGAACAGGGTATTAAAATTAGAACTACGAGGGATCTTGTTTGCCTTTTCTTAAGGACTTTTATCACGCTGTCGTCCACGCGTTACGCAACCTGTTACCTATTGTCATCGTGGTGGCTGTATTCCAGGCGCTGGTGCTGCAACAGATGCCGGATGGGCTGGCAAGTATGGCGCTTGGTTTGCTTATTGTTGCCTTTGGCGTTGCGCTCTTTTTGCAGGGACTTGAGCTCAGTATCTTCCCGGTGGGAAAAAGCCTCTCTAACCAGTTTGCGCGGCGTGGCTCGCTGCCAATTTTACTGCTGTTTGGGTTTGCCATTGGTTTTTCAGCGGTAATTGCAGAACCCGCATTAATTGCAGTCGCAGAACAGGCCCAGACCATTAGCGAAGGACGCATCGATGCATTGACGCTGCGTTTACTGGTCGCTACCTCGGTCGGCCTGGTGGTCGCACTCGGTGTGTTACGCACCCTGATGGGCTGGCCCATTCACTGGATCATGATCACCGGCTATATGCTGGTGGTGGCGGTGACCTATTTTGCCCCGGAAGAGATTGTCGGCTTAGCCTATGACTCTGGTGGCGTAACCACGAATATTGTCACGGTTCCGCTGATAGCGGCGTTGGGTATTGGCCTGGCGGCATCGATCCGGGGTCGTAACCCGTTAATGGATGGTTTTGGTCTGGTCGCGATGGCGGTGATGGTGCCGATGATCAGCGTGCAGGTGTACGGGATCCTGGTCTACGCTGGTGGCGCGGAAACTGCCGAACTGGTTATTAAGCAGGAAAGCGGGAAAACTGGTGGTGCGGTGCAAATGCTACTGGACCTGGCATATATGGTTCGTGACGTCTTGCCGATTATTCTGACCGTACTGTTTTTCCAGTACATCGTGCTCAAGCGAAAGCTGAATAATCCGCGCGTGGTTGCACTTGGCTTTGGGCTGGTTATCCTTGGTTTGTATGCCTTTGTGGTCGGCCTCAAACTGGGCCTGTTTCCAATTGGAACCAGCATGGCTGAGCAGCTGATAGGACTCGGGGCGATCCACTTTGTGTACCTGTTTGCCTTTGCTATCGGTTTCGCCACAACCATGGCTGAACCCGCCTTAATCGCGATAGGGCAACAGGCAGAGGAAGCCGCGCAAGGCCGGGTCAATGGCAACGCGATTCGAATTCTGGTGGCGATAGGAGTGGCTATCGGTATCACTATTGGTGTGCACCGGATCATCAGCGGTGATTCGATTCATTACTACATTATGGGCGGCTACTCGCTGGTGATTGTGCTGACGCTGCTCGCTCCGCGCTACATTGTAGCCCTGGCCTACGACCTCGGCGGCGTCACCACCTCGGAAGTCACAGTGCCACTGGTCACCGCGCTTGGCATCGGTCTGGCGACCCATATCGAAGGGCGTAATATACTGATTGATGGCTTTGGCTTAATTGCCTTCGCCTCAATTTTTCCAATTGTAACCGTGATGACGTACGCCATCGTGGCAGACTTTATCGCGCGCCGAAAAGACATAGCTCGAAACGACGCAGTTGAATCAACAAACGACCAAACGAAAGAGGGAAGCGCATGAAGTTTTCAGTATTGGTGGCTATCGTGCCGGAAGAACTAGAACAGGAATCCATTGATGCCGCGCGTGAACATGGCGCAGGCGGCATCACCGTGATGTCGGCCAGAGGCATCAGCAATACGGTTAAGAAAACGTTTTTTGGCCTGACCTATGACGGCAGCCAGAGTGTGCTGGTGATGGTACTGGAGAAAAGCCTCTCCCTTGATGTGCTGAAGTCGTTGCAGAGCATCGTCAACCCGCCGGATAAAGACGACTCCAAAGGGCTGGTGTTCACGCTTGGCCTTGAGCACCTGGCGGGCATTGATATGACGCAGGTCGAGAAATTTGAACAACACGTAAAACAAACACTGTAACTTTAATTCGCAGGGTACAAACTAGTGAACGATTCCAACGAAACCAGAAAGGCAATTGCAATGCAAGTACGTGACGTAATGGTAAAAGACGTGGTCTGTGTCTCGCCTTTCGCCACCATCCGCGAGGCGCTGAGCCTGATGAAACGGCATGACCTTAAGTCATTGGTGGTCGACAAGCGAGCTGATCATGATGCCTTTGGACTGATTACTTACACCAACATCATGAAAACCATCATCGCCGAAGAAGGCGATATCGACTTGCTCAACGTCTACGATGTCTGCGCCAAACCTGCGCTGTCAGTCGGCAAAAGCCTTGCCGTTAAGCATGTTGCCGCGATGATGACTGAGCATCGGGTTAAACGCCTGGTGGTTCTTGACGACAACGACCTCGTCGGCTTTATCGCCATGGACGATATTATGGATATTCTGCTCGCCAGCATAGATTAAACTATGCGACCCGTTGCTTAATAGTTAACCTGTTGAAAAATAGGCTTATTTGCTTAAGCCTAGGACAGAAACTACGAATAATTAGGCACTTGTCGCAAAAGCGTCTGAAAAACGCGCAATCAGTTCGTTTTATTGCAAAAGACTGTTTACAGGCCAGCAAGATGGTGGCAGAATTGCGCCCAGCACTGGCACAGAGCCAGTCGAGCTTAACTGGCGGGTTGGCAGAATGGCTATGCAGCGGATTGCAAATCCGTGGATCTCGGTTCGACTCCGGGACCCGCCTCCATTAAGTTGTTGGCTTTTCTCAGGCAAGCAACAAAGCTCTATTCCACAAAAGTGTCGCCCGGGTGGTGAAATTGGTAGACACAAGGGATTTAAAATCCCTCGCTCGTAAGAGCGTGCCGGTTCAAGTCCGGCCCCGGGCACCAATTTTTTATATTTTAAATCAATATTTTATATGGCCATATAAAATATAGAGTTGTTTGAATTCACTAAAAAAGCAACTGTTTAAGTCCGTTTTAATTTTGTTTGATGTTTAAGTTTCTGCTCCCCTCTAGCGTGTCTAAATCCACTGCTATTTTCATAGTTATATCGTTTTAGCCAGAGCACGATTTTTGCTCGATTTCATATGCATTCTGTTCGGTGCCCCCTTGCTTTTTCGATGCCTACTGTTTAAGTTTTCCTTTATAAGCCGCATTCCGTAAAAATCTTATCTCATTTTTCAATACTCGAAACACCTAAGCTCTTCGGTTAATTCATAGAGATTTCTTCAAAAATTTCAAAGATCTAACACTTTAAACTGATGGTTATCAACACCACGATACTTTATCTGTGAAATGGCCTGGACAGGTTTGTATAACTTGCCGCTATAATAAAAAGTCTAAATTAGAGGTTGCATTTCGCGTAATATCGCACTACTTTGTAAAAACCTTTGCACCCGCACATCTCTAGGTTGGGATCGTGTTGAAACGGTGGAAGGAGAGACAAAAGAGAATTTTACTATGAGCAGACTAAGTCTGAACAAGGCCGTTGCGCCTGCAAGCAACAAAACCAAAGTTCAATTCCATTCACTGCGCAATATTTCTAGCCCAGATGATCTATCAAATGATCGGAAAGTATTAACAGGGCATATGAAAGCGTCAGAAATTCTACAAATCAGCACTAATGACAACGTACGAGACTACCTTCTGGCTGTCGATGGTAAGAAGAAAGTTCCTACAGCTGTCCATCGAGCTATTACAGCGACCCTTGAAAACTCACCTGAGAAATTTTCAGTGTTGAACGGTGGAATTACCATCGTAGCTGAAGCTTATGATGTCGATGAGAAAGTTAGAGAATTGACGCTAATCAACGCGAGCATTATTAATGGTGCTCAAACGCAAGGAATTCTGAGGGACTATATTAACACGCTAGAAGATCCTAAGGATTTTCCAGATATTCATATCACTTTCGAATTGATAATTTGCACTGATGAGCCTTTGATAGCAGAAATATCGATAGCGCGAAACTTTCAGAATGACGTTAAGATGTTGTCAATATCTGGAAAGCTTGGCTCATTTGATGATTTAGCTAAGTCTATAGAGAAGCATTTTGATGGGTTGAAGCTAAGACTATCGGAAACAGACTCTCCTGACGATACACTTGATACCGAGAAGCTATTGCAAGTTATAACAGCTCTGACTCCTGAGGAAATTTGGACTAAGTTAGGGCGAGGTGATTTAGCTAACAAGAATTACGCATACAACCAGAAAACGAAATGCTTAAAGCAGTTTACAGAAATGGCCAAAAGCGTCAAAGACGGCACTGCAAATGCAGATACTAAAGACGCGTATGAGTTCTTCGTAGAGATAGCACCGTCAGCATGGGAGCTATATCAAAAATGGAAAACACATGAGGGCTTCATCGGAACAGGTATCAGGTCTATTCATAGAGACGGCAAAAAAATCCTGGACGTTCCAGATGGTATTGTTTTTCCAGCATTAGCTGCTCTCGCAGAATTTGTAACAAAGTCTGAAGATGATAATTGGCTTCTAACGATACCAGATATATTTGATGACAGAGACCTAATCAGCGCTATCAAATCAACTTACCAAAACGTTGCTGACCACAAGCCATATGTAATGGGCAGGTCGAAAGCTGCTTATTCATCGTTAATCCAAGTTACCGCTATTTATAAGCGATTACTGAATAAGTAAGTACGTATCGTCTGGGAGAGGTGGTCTTCTCCCAGACTTTAATAATTTATTAGCTCAACAAAAGAGCAGTTAACATTTTCATTATGAAGTGAGTTAGATCTTGCAGTCAGATCAACACCAAAGTCGGACATTGGCTTAGGTAAATCCCCCTTGAAGCTCTACTGTCTGTAGAAAATTCTTAAGGTTTCTAAAAGAGGCAATATCTTCGTGTGCTTCGATACGGTAGACCTTTTATATTTCATTGGCGTTGCGATACTTATCAGAAGGCATTTATTGGGGAAGAGGTCAGAGGTTACAAACTGTGAAATCGGAATCATGTGTTTAAGTTTCTAGTGTGCTGTATAAGCTATTGATTTTAAAGTGTTTGTTTTAATGACATGGCATTTAAAATCCCTCGCTCGTAAGAGCGTGCCGGTTCAAGTCCGGCCCCGGGCACCATTTCTTAGTTTCTCTAGTTCTCCTGATGTCTTTAAATCTTTTTAAAACAAGCTAATTGGCCACTTCTTTGTGCTGCCCCGTTGGTTGTTCATAGACCTTCCTGTATTCAAATAACAGTCAGAAACTATCTATGACTCTCGGCCCACTCCAATGATCTGGTCAAATCGCCGCTTACCTGCATGTTTGGATACCTAGTCTGCTTCATTACACCTTTAACTTGTGCGGGGTAGACCCTAAGCGATGAAGTTCTGGGTAGTTGTCGGTACCCAACTAACTCAACCGACATCACGAAATAAAAAGCTAGGCGGGCATTTTTGCTTGATATATACAAAGTCTTGTGGTAATGAAATTTAGATTGGCGAAGAATCTACAACACGCTTGTCGCGATTTTTTAGCAAGTTAAAGGCAAAAATACTGAGGGAAATGTATGAAAGTCAGATTATTAGCGTTGTCTGGTCTATTTTTCTCCAGTATTACTTTTGCTGAAACCGCGGTGATATGTGAAAGCTGTAGTACGGAATCTGCTGCAGAAGCTTTCGCAAAGTCGAACGCGAACACCCTTCAATGCTCGTCGGAATTTGGACCCGATATAACATGCCAATCTATCAACAAAGTAATTACCTTTGTTGATTCCAATTCAGGGCAGGCGTATAAATACAACGTGTTCCACGAAAGAGATTTCCCATGGAGTGTGCAAGCTGAAAGAATACCTCTTTCGTCAGATAGAGAAGAGTCATTTCGAATATTAATGAAGTTTGTCAGGGATTCAAATAGTGCGATAACGGAAGCCTCTGCTGATAGTCATGAAATATTGGGCTCGTTTAATATCAGTTCATCTAGTGCCAACAGATCTTCAAATTCTGACGGTGCTTGTCCGACAGACACGGCTTTAAGTGCTCTTACCAATCCAAACACTCTTGATTCCATTCAAAATAGAGCCGCGATCGAAATCGGGACAAAATTGATAAGTAGAAATAACGACCTGAATTTAAACCCAGTAAAAATCGACAGAAGCTATTCATTAAGTTTTTTGGGTTTAACCAGCTCAATCTTGGCAGACAGCGCCTCAAGAGACCCGTCTTTTATCGTGACGTTTGATGAGTCGGAAAGACCGGGGTCGAGGAAAGATTTCTTCGCTTATCAAGTAAGCATACTAGGGTTTGATGAACAAAATCTTCCAATTATGAATTTCAATCTTTTGGGCGCTTCGCAAGTCGCCGGATACAGACTAGAAAATCTATCAGGTAGCAGCGGGTCCTTGGCAATTGAGAATGAATGTGTCAAGGAGAGGCTCGAAGAGGCGGTAAATAACGGCGTCCTAACGCCAGCTGTAAACCTGGGTGGCTCAGCAGGTGGCGAGCCAGCTCCTGCTCCCCCAGGCCCTGGTTGGACGTTCCCTACGAGCGGTGGATGCCAGATCGTTGACTTTTATCAAGGTGGGACGTTGTTGTACACATTTAGGGTTTGTAGTTAGGTTATTCCCGAATGAAGTTTGCCACTACAGGTTTGAGGCAAAATGTTTCATGCCCTCTATGAGGGCTTTACACCCCACCCAAAATCACCCACACTAGGTTCATAATAATTTGAATTCAGGAATAGTAGTGGACCATGCTGGACGATCTTTCTTACGCTCAAAAACAGCGCCTCGCGTACATTGATTTTTGCTTATTGTTTAAAGGCTCACTGTGCCGCATTGATTTGGTAGAAAAGTTTGCGGTGGGGCTATCCGCGGGCTCGCGTGACTTTAATCTCTATAAAGAGCTGGCCCCTGACAATCTCAGCTATGACGTCAAGTTGAAACGCTATTTCCAGACTGCAGAATTCCAACCGCTTTTTGAGCATGACGCGCAGCGCACCCTCGCGAAACTGGCGAATAACATTTCGGATGGGTTTGATGCTATCGGCGATGTGACATACCCGGTTGAGCCTGCGTCGAATTTAAATGTGCCGAACATCTTTTTAGTGGCCAAAGTGGTGCAGGCCACCCTGAATAAATTCGCAGTGGAGATTGAATACACGTCGCTGACTAGCGGCAACGACAAACGCGTTATTGTCCCGCATTCGATTGTCGATAACGGGCTGCGCTGGCATGTTCGTGCGTTTGATCGGAAATCAGAAAGCTTTCGCGATTTTGTTTTAACCCGAATTCATAAAGTAAATCGTGCCACCGAGGCGAAGCCGTTTGAAAGCCCTGAGGCTGACCATGAATGGAATCGCATCATTACCTTGCAGTTTGAGCCACACCCCAACAACATCAAATACCCGGCCGCGATAGAACTCGATTATGGGATGCAAAATGGCATGTCCGAAGTCAATGTGCGCGCGGCGATGGTCGGGTATCTGCTCAGGCGCTGGAATGTCGATTGCACCGAAAACGCAGAGCTAACTGGCCCGGAATTTCAGCTCTGGTTACGCAACCGTCATAGCTTAATGAATACCAGCAACCTGGCGATAGCGCCGGGGTATAAGGTGGCTTGATAGCGTAAGGAATATTGGTGGTCTAACGCAGCGTGGTTCAGGGAAGGGGGAGATGATGACTAAACAGCAGATTAAGTTATTTACCTAATAAAAGGTTTTCAATGCGTCATTTCATTTTTGTAATTGCTAGCTGTCTGCTACTGACTGTAATGTCAGGTACGGCACAGGCTGAAGACTCGGCTAATGCGCAGCGGGTGCGAGATTTTGTGGCGGCATTCAATGCCCATGACACTAGTGAGATGGCGGAATTTGTTACGGAGGATGTGCAATGGTTTGCGGTGAACGGCGCGTCACTCTCGGTTGAGACGGATGGTAAAAGCGCCTTGCTGGCAGCGATGGATGGCTATTTTCAGTCCTGTGCGTCGTGCTCATCTCAGCTTGTTGAGGTGATGCAGTCGGGCAATCAGGTCATTACCATCGAAGAGGCTAGCTGGCGCGGCCAAAGCGGTATGCAATCGCGGCGAAGCACGGCTGTGTATGAGTTTGCTGGTGATCTGATTCAGCGCGTGTATTACTTCCCCGCCCAACGATAAAACGCGTTTCCTGTGCTACTTTTTTCTTAGTTACGTTCTTAATTACCGTCTTAACTACCGGCTTAACTACTAAAAAAGAGAAAACACTGCATGGAAACTGAAATCCCGATTCTTGATATGTTGACCCGCTTGTCTGTGGCAGCCGGGCTTGCTTTATTTTTGGGCCTGGAACGCGAGCTGCACGGCAAACCGGCCGGTTTGCGGTCGCACATGCTGGTGTCATTGGGTTCGGCGACTTTTATTATCATTGGGATGAGTATTTTGTTTGCGACCGCCGAAGGCGACCCGTCGGCGCGGATTGATCCGAGTCGGGTGGTAGAAGGAGTGATTGGCGGTATTGGCTTTCTTGGTGCCGGCAGCATTATTCGTAGTGGCGGACATATTCAGGGCATTACCACGGGGGCGTCTATATGGCTGGCGGGCGCTATTGGTGTGTCTGCGGGTATCAATAATTTTCCGCTGGCGGTTATGGTGACCGTGATTGCGCTGATTATCATGGTCGGTCTGGGTCAGTTTGAGCGCGAAGTGATTAACGAGAAGAAAAATAAAAAGCAAAGCTAGCTCAAGCAGCGGCATGCTTTGACCAGTCCATTTAAAAACGGGCCGGCGAGGCGTTGCTGACCAACTAAAATATCCTCGATCAGGCTGTTTTCAACGGAGCAGAGAGCGCCGCTGGCGTAGGGGCCGGCGTAAATAAGCTCATCGCCATCAAAAATAAGCGCGGCGGGGGACGCGGGCATACTGAAACCGGCCGCTTCAACCCTGGTGATATCAAGCTGGTGTTGTTCGACCTGGTCAGGAACGCTGTCGCGGTGATTGTCGGCCAGAGGGTTGCAGCTGCAGAAAGAGCGACGAACATGAACCAGAGTCAGGCCTTGCTGCGGTGGTAAGTCGAGTGCTGACAAGGTTAACGAGGGTTGCGCGTCAAGCCAGCGTTGCTGTGGGTCGAACTCGCCGTAATTGCCAAATGTGAAATGGTAGAGTAAAGCTGCCGTGGCAACTACCCATACAGCGCAGAACACTCGCCAGCTCAGCGCGCGAAAAGAATGTCGTGTTGTCATTAAATTGCCATTTCAGGATCTGACTATAGTGTAGAACAAAACGGCTCGCAGGGTCCAACAAGCGGCCGGGTTGGTGTAATATAGCGGCGGTTTTTGATGATTCATTGCTGAATCATCCTATCAGGGGCAAGGCTGCCTCGTTGTCGATAGTTTTTTCAGGATTAACTAATGTCACTTCACTCTTCATTATCAGCTGGCGCTGCGTTGTCGCGTCGCCAGTGGCTTGTTGCGGTTGCTCTTGTGGTACTGGCGCTCAATCTGCGCCCGGCACTGGCGGCTATAGGCCCGCTGTTACAGTCTATTCAGAGCGATCTTGCACTGAGTTTTAGCACCGCTTCCTTACTCACCTCGTTACCCGTGCTGGCCATGGGCTTGTTGAGCTTTGTCGGCTTCCGCCTGGCGCAGCCGCTCGGTGTTGAACGCACGGTAGCCGCCTCGATTCTGCTGTTAGCCGTTGCCACGGCCATGCGATTTTGGGTGCCAGGGGCTGGCTGGATGATCCTAACTGCGGTTCTGGCTGGTATTTCCATTGCCATGATCCAGACCTTAGTGCCCGCCATTATTAAAGCGCGCTTCGCGACCCGAGCACCTTTGATTATGGGCTTCTATGTCACGGCGATTATGGCTGGAGCGGCGATTGCCGCAATCAGCACACCGCTACTCGCTACCCAACTTAGCTGGCGGGAGAGCCTTGGTCACTGGGTCTGGCTGGCGTTGTTTGCACTGATAGTATGGGTCTGCTGGGTTAGTCGTTCCCAGGAAGAACCGGTGCATCAGAGGGCAACGCCAGGCCCGGGCTTGTCGCATTGGCGTAATCCACGCAGCTGGCAACTGGCGGTATTCTTTGCGTTGGGAACCAGCTGTTATGTCAGCGTATTGGCGTGGCTGGCTCCCTATGCGCAGGAGCTTGGCTATTCGTCTAAACAAGCCGGGTTGTTGCTCGGGTTCCTGACCGCGTGCGAAGTAGTTGCCGGGATCTTGTTCCCCTGGTGGGCTTCACGTCGCAACGACAAACGTGTAGTGATAGCGGTGTTGTGTATGTTGCAACTGGTTGGGTTCAGCGCCCTGGCGCTGATACCACACAGCGCCTTACTGCTTTGGATTGGATTAATCGGGCTCGGTATTGGTGGGATCTTTCCACTGGCGATGATTATTACCATGGATCATATCGAAAGTCCGTTGCAGGCAGGCCGACTGACAGCCTTTGTTCAGGGGGTCGGTTACCTGATTGCAGCACTGGCTCCGTGGGCCGCTGGTGTGCTGCGCGACTACCTGCAAAGTTTTACCCTGGCCTGGTTCCTGCTTGCGTCGACAAGCCTGATTGCACTTTGGTTAGGGATGAAATTCAGTGCGCTCAGTTACCGTCGTCACTATCCATCGGACGCGGTTGAAGTGGCTGGTTAAGCACTTTGTAAAGACTCTTAACACTTTGATTTGGAAAACCTTACTCATTTTAGAGTAGAATTCGTTGCGAGGCCGTTCAAGAAGATCGGCCGACAATTCATGGAGAAGAAAAAATGAAAACAAGTAAGTTAGCGATTGTAGTAAGTTTCATTCTCGGCGGTGTCGCCGGGGCGGTCGCCTATAACTATCTCGGGGCTTTCTCCGACGGTAGTTCAGCTTTCCGTAGCGCAGACCGTTTCCCAACGTTAAGTATGAGTGAAACCACACGTGGCGAGTTGACTCAGGCAAGTTCAATTAACCTTAAAGATGGTTCACGCTATCAGGCGTTTATCCTGCGCCCAGATCAGACTGGCCTGTTGCGGATCGAGCAAGAAGGTGCCCTGGATGCTCAGATGGTGCTGTTGAATGAAGATCGGGAAGTGGTTCAGACCAGCTCTGAAGGCGAACTTTTCAGTTACTTTGAAAGTACCCCTGAGCAGACGTTAACCTTAATTGTCAGCGGTCTCGATTTCAGTTCATACGGTCCGTTTCGGCTTAACACTGAGTGGCTGGAAGTGATCAATGAAGGTGAGCTTACCTTTGAAGACAGTATTCAGGGATACCTGAGTGGGGCACCTAACCAGTATCAGTTGGTGGTCGAAGAAGCAGGTATGTATCAGATTGATATGTCGACTTCACTGTTTGACAGTTACTTGCGGATCGAAGGCAATGGCGTCAATGCCACAGACGATGACAGCGGAAGCAGTCTTAATGCACGCCTGTCGGTGATGCTGGAACCAGGCGAGTACACAGTGACGGCGACCACGCCTTACGGCGATGCCAGCGATACCTTTGGCACGTTTAATTTGCAGGCCACTAAGCTCAATGGCATGGATGACTATCAGCAAGGCGGTAGTGTGGAACTTGGCCAACGGGTTATGGGCTTCCTGCAAAATGGCTCTATGAACTACACATTAACGGTCGAAGAAGACAGCCAGGTGCGTATTGCGCTGAATTCAGATGCATTTGATACAGTACTGGAAGTGCAGGGGGGCGATGTCACTCTGTACGATGACGATGGTGGCACTGGCACGAACTCGTTGATTAGCGAGCAACTGCCAGCTGGTGAATACAGTATTCTGGTACGTGGATTTTCCTCCGGACAGGGTGCATTCACACTCGACATACAGTAACGCTCACTGGCGAGACAGGTACTGGGTCGTTCACCACGGCCCAGTGCTCGTTTGCTGCTAACCAGAGTGGTTGTACTTAAAAGCGATAGCCGACCGATACTCTCAGACTTGCGTACTCAGATCCCGTGGTCTGGTATTCAGTACTGACAAAAATCGAGGGCGTCACCTGATAACCAACTCCTAAACCATAAGTTAAGTCCGTTTCGGAATAATCAGGTAAGTCAGCATGGGTTTCGATTTCGGTTCGAGCGACACCAAAGCTGGCAAAGCCAATCAGATTGGTGGTGAAAGCAAATTCAGGGATCGCGGTGATGCTGTAATGGTTTAGCGACCCACTATGCAGGCGTGTTTGCGGAGTACAGATATCCGGGCAACTGGGCTGGCCTGCACTATTATAACCTGACCCACGTTCATACGTGGTGCGTAGCGATAGTCCCGGCCACAGCCGGTAATTCAACCCCAGGCCCCAGTTCGTCCCATCGTCGTCGATTATCACGTAGCCGCCATCCTGCCAACGTTCAGTCGTGTCTATCGAACTATTGGCGATATGGGCACTTAGCATCCAGCCCGGTTCCTGTGCCTGCGCATTAACGGCAGAAGAGAAGAATGCTGAAGCGATGATCATGGGCGTCAGCCCGAGTGTTAGTTTTAGCATCACGAGTTCCTTAGTTGTGCTTATTCTAAATTTTTATAGTTCAACTGCAGCTGCCCGGCTATAGCTTTGCGCTATTTTTAATACTAGTTTTGAAGATGGCTCAGAAGGGCGGGATTTTTCTTATAGTGAATGTATCGAGTGACGTAATCAGGTGGCTGCATGCAAAAACCATTAGTGCCGGACAATGAACCCGCGCGAGTTAAAATCCTGCGGGATCTGTGTATTCTTGATACCAGCCTGGAAAGCCCGTATCAGGAGCTGACAGAGCTTGCCTGCGATCTGTTTGGGGTCGCGGTGAGTCTGGTGACACTGGTAGACGAACAGCGCCAGTGGTTTAAAGCCAATACGGGCCTGGATGTCAGTGAAACCAGTCGGGACGTATCGTTCTGCGCTCATGCAATTGTCGATGGTCAGCCCTTGCTGGTGGAAGATGCACTCAAAGACGAACGTTTTTACGACAATCCATTGGTGACTGGTAAACCCAACATTCGCTTCTATGCGGGTATTCCCTTAACTCTGGACGGCGAGCATCTGTTAGGCACTTTTTGTCTGATTGACACTCAACCACGCCGCCTTAATGAGCGTGACTATAAGCGTTTGCAGGCGCTGGCAAAGCAAGCGGAAGCATTGTTACGTCTGCACCAGGCGCGCAACGAGGCGCAACAGGCGAATGCGGCAAAAAGTGAATTCCTGTCGTCCATGAGCCATGAATTACGCACGCCGTTGAATGCAATTATGGGCTTTTCACAATTGCTGCAGGCCTCTGCTGCTGAACCCCTGAGTGTGAAACAATCGCAACAGGTGGAGCAAATTTATCGCAGTGGTGAGCACCTTCTGGCGTTGATAAATGATGTCCTGGATCTGGCAAAGGTCGAGGCCGGAGAAGTCAGCATGCAACGCGAGCAGGTGGAACTGGCGACCTGCATCCGTCAGGTTATTGCCCTGCTTAAGCCGATGGCGGACAAATATAAAGTGTCTGTCATAGCGGATGATTTACCCTCGCTGACGGCATGTGTCGACCCGCTGCGGTTAAGGCAAGTGCTGGTCAACCTGATTTCGAATGCACTTAAATACAATCGGCCACAGGGATCTGTCTGGATTGAAGTGGAGCAGGGCACTGAGCTCTGTATTCAGGTTAAAGACAACGGTGTAGGTATTGCGCCTGAGAAGCAGGCTGAAATTTTTACTGCATTCAACCGTGGTGGTTTTGAACAGTCAGCAATTGAAGGTAGTGGCGTTGGTCTGGCCGTGAGTCAGAATCTGGTCGAGCAAATGGGCGGCTGGCTGCGCGTGCACAGCGAACCAGGCAACGGCAGTACCTTTAGTCTGTGTTTGCCAGCGAAGGTACTGGTTGCACCTTCGACTGGCAGTTAACTCCGCTTATGCAGTGAGTTAGTCCTCTTCGCGGGCGTAGGTTGCGATAAATCCGGCTCGCGAAATTTCATGCTGATGGATCATAAAACCAGCCAGTGCCGGGGACGCGTCTTCGGGTAATTCCAGTTGCTCAGTGTTCAGCGCATGCACGGTGAATGTATAGCGGTGCGGGGAATCACCTGCTGGTGGGCACATACCGCCCCAACCTTTATCGCCGTAGTCATTGCGCAGTTGCACCGCTCCATCTGGCAGATTATCACCATCGACAGCACCGGCATTACCCGCCAGTTCCGTGGTATCCGCTGGCAGATTCACCACGCGCCAGTGCCACCAGCCTGAACCTGTGGGGGCGTCAGGGTCGTGAACACTGACCGCAAAGCTGCGCGTTCCGGCGGGTGCGTTTTCCCAGCGTAGGGTGGGTGACTGATTGTCGCCGGCGCAACCAAAGCCGTTGTATTCAAATGACGCATCAATCTCGCCATCGGTTTCTACGTCCGGGCTATATAAATGAAAACCGGCCTCATTATCCTGTGCCATTAAGCCAGCTGAAGCGGTCAATAAACACGCGGCAATACAAGTTCTTCGCATCGTTTACTCCTTAGATTGCAGTGTCATAGTTACTGTTTCAAAAAATCGGCTCAACTAAAAGCATGAAATGCATATAGATTGTCAGTCTTTGTATAGTGTAGACCAGATCTAAAATATGCTAACTTAAGCGTTAATACAGACCTTTTCTACGAACGATCACAGGAAGCACGCCAAACTATGAGTACGGACTCCTCACATGCGCTGCAACGCGCCAGTTTAGAAGGACTTAAGCTGGACTGGAGCTATCAGTTTTTGACCCCAAAGCAACTGACTGATTACGCCAGTAAACGCTTACCTGAAAATTTTTCTGAGTTGCGTGAGCAACTGATCAAAGGCTGTTTTGAGAATAAATCGGAAGGGCGGCAGGTTACCCATACACTGAGTCGTTCGACTGAGTCGGTGGTAAAAGATCCGAAAACCTCTAAGTTTGCCGGCATTGTGCGCAGGTTGCGCAGCGGAAACTGGCTCGGTGCCACCGGTAAACCGATCACCGATATCGTCAATGTTGGCGTGGGTGGCTCTGATCTGGGCCCGTTAATGACCAGTTTTGCCCTTGGCGAGTTCGCCTCGGATGTGCAGCAACACAAGGTTACTACCCATTTTGTGTCATCCATGGATGGTGGTCAGTTGTACGCGGTGTTGCCAGTCGTTAACCCGGAAACCACGTTGTTTATTATTGCCTCCAAGTCGTTCGGCACCATTGATACCTTTGCCAATATTGATACCGTCCGTGAATGGATCAAACCAGCTTTTTATAAAGCGGGAAAAACAGAGCAGGACTGGGTTAAAGACCATATCGTCGGCTTGTCTGCGAACCCGAAAGCCATGACTGACTATGGTATTCCTGCGGCACATCAGCTGACATTCAGTCAGTCGGTAGGGGGGCGTTTTTCGATGTGGTCGGCGATTGGTCTGTCTATTGCTACCACCTGTGGTGTCCGCGTATTTGAGCGCTTGTTAGCCGGCGCGCGCAAGATGGATGAACATTTTGCCACTGCGTCTGTGGAGCAGAACATTCCTTTGCTGATGGCTCTGACCGGGTTATATAACCGCGAAGAGCGGGGTATCAACAACCTCGCTATTCTGCCTTACGACGGGCGTTTTCGCCATTTACCAAGCTATCTGCAACAGCTGGATATGGAAAGCAACGGCAAACAGTGCAACCACAATGACGAGGCCATTGATTATCCGACCGGGCCTATTATCTGGGGCGGTTTTGGTCCGAATGGCCAGCATGCGTTTTTTCAGCATTTGCATCAGGGATACGATAGTTTTAGCGCTGACTTTGTGCTGGTGCGTCGCCGCGAAGGGCCGCAGTTTACCGAGTCAGTGCAGGAGAGCCTGGCCGAGCAACAGGAGCTTGCAGTTGCCAACTGCCTGGCGCACCGTCGCCTGATGGCCTTTGGCCACAAGGGGGACAGCGCGCGTGACTACTACCCGGGTGGTCACCCTTCGAATCTATTGGTTATTGACGAGCTGACGCCGGAAACTTTTGGCGCCTTGATTGCAGCCTATGAACATAAAGTCTTTGTGCAGGGGGTAGCCTGGGAACTGAATTCCTTTGATCAGCCAGGCGTTGAACGCGGTAAAAAAATTGCGGTGGATGTACTCAAGCGTATGCAGGGTGAAACAGACACCCGCTTTGACCCTTCAACAGAAGCTGTCTTAAAAGGGTGAAGCGTTCTCCTGTCTTAGTCAGTGCCGTCGCTATTGGCTGCGTACTGATCCTGAATAGCTGCAGTTTGTCACACCAGCAATGGCGAACCATTGCGCAGCAAAGCGGGCTGCAGCAGCAGGCTGAAATTCTGCTGCGTGAAAAGCTTGAATCTATAAGCAGCGACGGTGACCTGGCTAACCTACCCGAGATTTTGCAGGCGCTGGGCAAGCTGCTGGAGAGCATTTGGGGTCAACGTGAAGACGAGGTTCCTTCTGATAAACGGCTGGTTAAATACAGCAACGACTATCAGGCGCGGGCGATTGTCGATTTTGAACGCGGTTATCTGCGGGTCGAAACTGTGGCTGAAGAGAATCCACTGGAGCAACTGCGCCAGGCCACTGTACTGGCACTGCTAACGCCGGACAACCTGACCCTGGACGATATTTTTTCCGACAGCGAGCCACAGCTTGGTGAGGTCCCATTTTTATACCCGCAAGTGCTGGATCAGGACGACGAACCGATCCGGTACCAGTGGCGGGCCGGGCGCTACGCCGATTATCTGATTGCGAATCACCTGCAGACCCGGCGCAGCGAAGGTAGAACCATTCGTTACGTGCAAACCGATCTGGTTGAAGAGCATTTGCACCTGCGCAGCCTGGATTACGCTGATTCGGTACTGCGTTATGCCCGTCAGTACAATATTGCACCTGATTTGGTGTATGCCGTGATCGAAGTTGAAAGTGCGTTTAATCCCTATGCTGTGAGTCATGCGAACGCACTCGGGTTGATGCAGATTGTGCCGTCAACGGCTGGACGGGATGTGTTTGAACGGATTAAGAAACTACCGGGTGAGCCGACCCGTCAGCAGCTCTTCGTGGCTGATTTTAATATTGAAATTGGCACCGCCTATCTGCATTTGCTGGATGATCTCTACCTCAATCGTATTCTGCACCCGCAATCGCGCACCTACGCTAAAATCAGCGCCTACAATGGTGGCGCAGGCAATGTCTTCCGGGCATTCTCCAGTAATCGGGAGCAGGCGGTGGCCCGGATTAATAGTATGACGCCGCAGCAGGTGTATCAGCAGTTGGTCAGCACGCATCCGTTCGCGGAAACCCGTAATTATTTACGCAAAGTACAGCAGGCAACGGCAGGGTATCAGGGCTAACAGGCTTGTTGTGGTCGTTAGTCATTGAGGCAACGGCAAGCTTTAACCAGTCCATTCAGGTAACTGCCGGCGAGTCGTGTTTGACGCTTCAGAATATCCCGGATCAGGCTATTCTCGCTGGCGCAAAAGGGGCCAGTTGCAAAAGGGCCCGCATACACCAGCGAGTCGCCGTCATAAAGTAGCGCCATTGGCGTCGCAGGAACGCTTAGTCCACTCGCTTCGACCTCTGCAATCGAGCGTTCCACTACCTCAAGGGGTTGTTCAAGGCCGCTGTGGAGGTCGGCCAGGTGGCTTGCCAGATACGAATTGCAGCTGCATGATGCAGAGCTTACCTTGATCAGGGTGAAACCAGTTGCAGGTTGAATAGCAAGTTGAGTCAGCGACGGCTCAGACTGGTTGCCTAACCACTGTTGCCCGGGGTCGAACTCGCCATAGTCAGCAAAGACAAACCGATACATGAAGAAAGTACTCAGACCAAGCCATCCAATCAGGATGGCCCAGCCAAGACGTTGTTTTAGGTTTGTCATTCGGTTACAGCTGAAAGCGTGAAGCTTCCTGATCGAGATCGGCACTGACCTGATCAACTGAACCAGCGCTTTGCGCGATTTGCACAGCCTGTGCAGCCTGCTGGCGCTCCATTGTGCTAAGTTCCTGTGCGCTGCCGGCAATTTCGTTGCTTGAATTGGCCTGCTGTTGCAGTGCCCCGGCAATCGTCAGCAGGGCTTCGCGTACCTGATTTGCATTGCTATCAATGGTTTGTAACAGATGCTCGCTGTGGCTGATCGAGCTGACACTACTGTCAGCCTGCTCCAGGCAGCGTGCAACCGAATGCACGGACCGCTCGCTGGCATTCACCAGGCGTTCAATATTGGCCTGGATCTGCTCCGTTGAACCTTGAGTCTGTGACGCCAGCTTACGTACTTCATCGGCGACGACCGCAAAACCACGTCCATGTTCGCCAGCGCGAGCCGCTTCAATCGCCGCATTTAACGCCAGTAAGTTGGTCTGTTCAGCAACTTTATCAATCACTTCAAGCACACTGCGGATATCACCCACTGAGGCTGACATCTCATCCACATTGCTGCGCGCCTGCTGCAACTCATCGGCCAGCTGACTCATAGTCTGACGGCTGTTGGCCATTTGTGTGGTGCCTTCACTGACGCTGTCAGAGGCTTGCTCAGCGGCATCGGTCGCTTGCTGTGCCAGATCGGAGGTCTGCTCAATACTGACCGACATTTGTTCCGTGGCAGCGGCAATCCGCTCTACCTCCTCAAGTTTTTGCTGCATACCTTCCGATAGCATTTCGCCTTCGCGAAGCATGCTTTGCGCCTCCTGTTTCACCGTAGCGGCAGAACGCTCAATGGTTTGCATTGTGCGCTGAATTCCATCGAGTACCTGATTAAACTGTCGAGTCAGTGCGGAGTTTAGCGACGGACAGCGTTTATTAAGGACGATATGCCCATCGTCGGTTAGCATGTCACGGGTCACATTGAAGAATGCCTGGCTTACCTGGGCTTCTTTCAGGCTGGTGCGGCAAATAATGATTAAGACTATCGCTTCCACCACAACATAGGCGGCGTGAATCATCACGATGGTCAAGGTAGCGTCGCTTTGTGGTACCAGGAACACGCCCGCCCCATTGCTTTGCAAATACATAAACAGCAGGTGATGAACCGCAATGACCGCGGCGGCTGCGGCTACAACCAGCCAGTCACGGAAGGCTATCAGAATGGCAAGCAGAACAAAGATACCGAAATGGATCTCAGTCATGCCCATGCCCTGATGAATATGCAGTGCAGCAAACAGCATAAAGCTGATACCGTAGGAAATTCGTGCAATAGCGTGATCACCGAGCATACGGGTGAGTAGAAACGGAACTGCCAGCGCCGGAACGCCTATCAATAGCAATGCGCCCCAGGTTTGGTGCCAGCTAGCCAGCGCCAGTGCTAAGAACAACAAAAGCAGGTTTATACTATTACCGATCCGAAAAGCAAGCGGGCGAAAGTTATAATGTGCAGCAGTTGATAAGTTTTTACTCAAAGCAGTTCCTTCAATGTATCGCTATGCGAAATGGTGGTATCAGTCAGGTTACAATTACGGGCTGAAACCTGATTTGGTTTAAATCAAAAATTATTAATATTTCATTTTTCCGGTCGCGCATTATTGGTTAAAAAGTGGGCATTGCAAGCGTTATTGCTATGGTTATTGCATTTGACATGGTTAATTGTTAATTGACTGTTTGGTCGCAAAGCAGCAATGAAATAGTGGTGTACGTAAGGGCAGGCTTAAGTTAAAAGAGTATGCGTAAACCACTAGGGAATGGCACTTAAGGGGTAGTCATGGTTGAACAACATTTGCTGGAAAGTGCGCGAACCTTGTCTGAACGGCTGGTTCAGTTGCAAGCACCGATCCGTGTGCTGGACGCAATTAACTGGGATCGAAGCGTACGTGAAGAGTTCTTTAAATATAAAGCGGAGCGGTTACCGGCAATTAACCAGGACACCTACGCCAGTCGCGCGCTAGGGTTTGATCCGAAAGAGTTACGCCACGCGTTCTCTCAGCTGCAGCGTGATATTGTGCGCCAGTTGGGCCAGCTGAGTCCGATTACCCAGCTAATGAGTCGTGCCTGTCGTGAATATAAAGACGTGTTGCGGATGCTGGAAAGCCGGGGCAGCAGTGACTTTCATGAATTGTCTGTAGAGCTGTACGGCCATCCGGACGATGTCTTTCACGCCGGTGAACCTAGCCTCACCGAACTGGCACGGATGTTACGCCAGCCGTTAAGCGGCTTGTTAAGTACCGATGCCTTGCCTGAAGAAGCGAAAGACATTGAGGCGCCGGAAGCTGTCAATCGATTGCAGCGACAACTTGATACCAGCATGCACGAATTGCAGGTGCAGGTCATGCTATCCGATGGTATTGTCAGCGACGCATCGGCAGGCAGCGACCGGATCAAACTGAACCAGGGGGTGAAATTCTCCCAGCGTGAACTGGATATTCTCGAGGTGCATGAAGGCTGGATCCATGTGGGTACCACCCAGAACGGCCTGTCGCAGCCGTATCTTACCTGTCTGAGTAAAGGCATACCGAGCGCGACGGTTACCCAGGAAGGCCTGGCCGTGCTCACCGAAATTATTACGCTGCGCTCTACGCCACGGCGACTGGATAAACTGGTGCGGCGCATTGACGCCGTAGCCATGGCGACTCAGGGCGCGGATTTCATTGAAGTGTACCGGCAGAATATAGGTCATGGGATGACAGCCGATGAAGCTTTTACCTTAACCCAGCGCGTTTTCCGCGGTAGTACACCGGACGGTTTACCCTTTACTAAAGATCTGGCCTATATCAAAGGTTTTGTGTTGGTCTACAACCTGATACAGGTGGCGATTCAGCGCGGCAAAATTGACCGTTTGCCATTGCTGCTGTGCGGCAAGATTGCGATTGACGACTTTGCCACGCTCTGCGAGCTGCATGATATCGGCGTAGTCGCGGATCCCGCTTATGTACCACCCCATTTTAAAGACTTACGCGGGTTAGCAACCTGGTTAAGTCTGAATCGTTTTCTCGGAGGCTTTTCCTTCGACCAGCTGGAACATGATTATCGCGGTTTAATTACCTGAGTTTTGCTATGCTAACGGCGTTTTTTGGGTCAGCAGAGGATTTACAGTGAAGGTCTCAATTTTAGGTTTGGTGTCGCTTATGGTAGCAGGGGTTTGGGCAGGACAGGCAAGTGCAACGATTCGTGTTGCGACCTTTAATGTCAGCATGGAAGCCGATAATTATCTGCCCCGGGGTGAACAGGGCGATCAGCAGGTACTTATTGAACGTCTGGCAAGTGGCGATGAAGCACAGATTCAAAACGTGGCTGAAATTATTCAGCGCACCCGGCCGGATATTCTTTTTTTGACCGAGTTTGATTACATTGCGGATCCTGGCAAGGGTGTTGAAGCCTTTTCAACCAATTACCTGCAGGTGGCTCAGGGTGGTCAGCAGCCCATCGACTACCCATATTATTATTACGCCCCGGTAAATACCGGTCAGCCCAGCCCGTACGATCTGGATCGCGATGGTGTTGCCAGCGGGACAGGCGCCGATGCCTGGGGTTTTGGCAGTTACCCGGGTCAGTATGGCATGCTGGTGTTATCCAAATACCCGATCAATAAAGATCAGGTACGCACCTTTCAACAGTTTAAATGGAAAGACATGCCGGACTATTTGCCAACCCGCACAGCGGACGGCGATGACTGGTACAGTGAAGAAGCCTGGCAGGACTTTCCGCTTAGCTCAAAATCGCACTGGGACCTGCCGATTGAGGTCGATGGCGAGACCCTGCACCTGCTTGCAAGTCATCCCACGCCACCCGTTTTTGACGGGCCAGAGAACCGCAATGGCATTCGTAACCATGACGAAATCCGATTCTGGCGTGATTACATCCACAATGCTGAGTACATCTATGATGATCGCAATCAGTCAGGCGGTTTAGCGGCTCAACAGCGCTTTTTTATTGTCGGGGATTTGAATGCCTCTGCCGATGAAGGCGATGGTATTCGTAGCGCGATTGCCGGGTTACTTAACGATGAACTGGTGCAGGGGGCTGCCGAACCAGTCAGCTCCGGGGCCGCTGCGCACTCTGAGAGTGCTTATGCAGCAAGCCATACCGCGGCATGGGGCATGCGCGCGGATTATGTGATTCCCTCGGTCTACGGCGTGACAGTGGTTGATAGTGGGGTCTTCTGGCCCGCAGCAGGGGAGCCAGGTCATGGCCTGGTCAGTTCCCGCGGGGCAAGCTCTGATCACCGTCTGGTCTGGCTCGATGTCCGCTTAAAGTAGTCCTTTTAAGTGCGCGACGACACTGCGTCCAAGCGCACTTAAATTATAACCGCCCTCAAGCACCGAGACGACACGGCCTTCTGCATGCTGCTCGGCAATCCCCTTAAGCTTTTCAGTGATCCAGAAATAGTCATCCTCAACCAGAAAAAAATGCGCCATCTCTTCTTCGGCATGGCCATCAAAGCCTGCTGATATAAGAATTAACTGGGGCTTAAATGCTTCCAGAGCGGGCAACCAACCATGGTACACCGCCTCGCGCCAGGCCAGGCTTTTGGTTCCAGCGGGCAGGGGAATATTGACGATGTGTGCGTTGTCGGTGTCGTCGCCGGTAAACGGGTAAAGCTGACTTTGAAAGGATGAGCACAACAACACGCGTTCATCGTTTTCAAAAATGTTTTCGGTGCCATTGCCGTGGTGAACGTCAAAATCAATGATAGCCACGCGTTCAATCGGGTACTCATGCAACGCATGACAGGCGGCGATGGCCACGTTGTTGAGCAGGCAGAATCCCATCCCCTGATCATAGGTAGCATGGTGGCCGGGAGGTCGAATTGCACAGAATGCCTGTTGTTCCTTTCCTTGCATGACCTCGTCAACCGCATTAATGGCAGCGCCTGCTGCTGCTAATGCGGCGCGAAAACTGTCACCGGTTATTGGCGTATCCGGGTCCAGCCAGACATGGCCATCGGCTGGCAGCATACGTTGCAGTTCATCGACATAAGCCTTGCTATGAGCGCGGTAGACGGCTTCAAGCGGCGCGGCAGTGGCCTCTTTCTGGCGCAATACATAATCCAGTCCTGAGCGGATTAATTGGTCCTGGATCGCAGCAATACGCTCAGGGCACTCCGGGTGCTCAGGGTCGGGGTTATGCAGCTCACAGTCAGGGTGGGAGAAAATGGTAATCGACATGGTTAAGGTTCACCGCTATGAGGGTCGTCGGAGCCGTGATCTGTGGGTTCCTGCAACGACAGAATAAGAGAGATTTCGCCAGGTTCGTCCGCCGGAACCCGTTTAAAGCCTGAACGTTCAAAGACATTTAGCATCGGGGTATTGCCGCTGCGTACCACCGCCTGCATGCTTTTGAGACCACGGATTTTAGCAATCCGGATCATTTCCTGTAATAGCAGAGTGGCCATGCCGTGGCCCTGATAATTTTCGCGGGTGACGAAGGCGACTTCGCAGCTATTCTGAGATTCGATCAGGTAATAGCGACCGACCGCCTGAATTTGAGCCGCCGAGCCTTTCTGCCGCACAATGCACAAGGCGAGGTCTTTGGACTGATCAACACTGACCAGGGTGCAGGATTTTTCCCGGCTCATATGAGTTGGCACGGCATTGTAGCGGAGCTGCAGGGTTTCTTTGGTATGCGAGTAAAAGAACTCCTGCAGACGACGTTCATCGGACGGATACAACGGGCGCAAGTCGAAACGTTCACCGTGGATGGTCAGTTCTTTAAAGCCAACGTCGCCAAGCTCGGGTACATCAACCGGGCTTTGTTGCTGATAGTCAGGAACCCAGACGTGTTTGCGAACTTCTTTGAGCAGGCTTTCGCGGAACCTGGGGTGGGCCACCCGGATCAGTTCCAGCGCTCGTTCACGAATGCTCTTGCCGCGCAGCGAGGCCACCCCAAATTCGGTGATCACGTAGTGAACATGGCCGCGCGAAGTCACCACCCCGGCGCCTTCCCGCAGGTTCGGTACTATCCGTGAAATACTGCCATCTTTCGCCGTCGAAGGCAGTGCGATAATGGGTTTGCCGCCAATGCTCATGCTGGCGCCGCGGCTGAAATCGACCTGACCACCAATACCACTGTAAAACTGATGACCAATTGAGTCGGAGACGACCTGACCGGATAAGTCGACTTCAATGGCGCTGTTGATGCTGATCATGTTGTCGTTGCGCGCGATGTTGGCCGGCGAATTAACATATTCACTGGGGTAGAAACCAATGTGCGGATTATGCGCGACAAAGTCATATAAGGCCTGGCTGCCGACACAGAAACTGGTCACTATTTTATTCGGGTGAAAGGTTTTGCGACGATTGTTGATCACCCCTTCCAGCATCAGGTTCATGATGTCGTCGGTGATCATTTCGCTGTGCACGCCAAGGTCTTTATGGTTACGCAGGTAGCGTAAGGTGGCCGAACTTATCTTACCTGAGCCGATTTGCAAGGTGGCGCCATCTTCGACCAGTAGGGCGATGTACTGGCCAATACGTTCAATAATCTTGCTGCCTTCCGGCTCAGCGGTCTGCATGGTCGGCAAATCACTGGGATGTTCCCACAGATAATCTATCTGATTACGGTGCAAAAAAGACTGGCCGTAAGTCACCGGCATATTGGGGTTCACCTGGGCTACGACGGTCGTGGCTGCTTTGGCGGCTGCCGAGACGATATCGACTGATACACCCATCGAGTGATAGCCATATTTATCCCCCGGCGCAAGCATAATTAAGGCCACATCCAGCGGCAAAATGTCACTGTTAAAAAGGTTAGGGATGTCGGAGGTAAAGGCCGGCGTATAGTCCGCCCGGCCTTCGTTCACCGCCTGGCGAACCGTGTCACCACCGATAAAAAAGGTATTCACTTTAAACAGATTTTTATGTTCAGGTGAGGCCCAGTGATTGTCTGAAAGGGTATACAACTGCACGATTTCGATGTCGTGCAGCTTGCTCGCGTGCGCAATCAGATCATCAATCAATGCTGTGGGCACCGCTGCATGGCTGCCAATAAATATGCGCTGACCCGATTTAATAATTTTTGACCAGTCGAGCTGACTGGTCACCACGGGGGTTTTTGCCATTCTCTCTCCCGGATAAGTTCCGGATAAGCCCCGTAGAGGGGCATCCTATGGTTCGCTACAGTGTGCCTGAGCAAGCAGACCGTTGCTATTCGACTTTAGCATACGACGTTAGTCGCGCAGCTCGTGCTTTAGCACCTTACCGTTGGCGTTGTGAGGCAACTCATCCATAACCATGAACTGGCGTGGTATTTTGTAATCAGCCAGTAAGGGTTTAAGGTGTTCTTTTAAGGTCGCTTCCGGGTCACTCAGTTCCCGGTTAAGGACCACACAGGCACGCACCGTCTCGCCCCATTCCGGATGCTCAACGCCAATTACCGCAGACTCAAGCACGGCAGGGTGCTCCGCTAACGCGTCTTCTATTTCGCGAGGGTAGATGTTAACGCCGCCACTGATAATAATGTCTTTCTGCCGATCTTTGACCCAGTAGTAGCCATCCTCGTCCTGAATGGCGATATCGCCGGTTTTTAGCCAGCCATCACTGGTCAGGGTGTCGTCAGTCGCGTCCGGATTTTGCCAGTAGCCGAGCATGATCCCTTCACCGGTCAGTTGCAGCTCGCCAGGTTCACCCGCTTTCACTGGCTCGTTGTTTTCATCCACCAGACGAACTTCGGTGTTGTACGCCGCTCGCTTGCCAATGGACCCTGCTTTTGCGCCGTGTTCCTCAGGCAGCAGGACACAGCCGGTCGGGCCAGCTTCCGTTAAGCCGTAAACGCAATAGAACTTATCACTGCGAAACGCTTTGCGGGCCAGGTTGGCATGTTCGCTTGCCAGCGGGCCGCCGCCATATATCCAGTGGGTCATGGAGGATAAGTCACGGTTGCCGATGTCCGAATGTTGTGCCGTCAACAGGTAAGCTACCGGGGCACCAAAGAAGTGAGTGGTGCGTTCTTTTTCCACCAGATCAAGCAGCAAATCCGGCGTGAACGTGGGGGCGACTACGTGGGTGGCTCCTACCATAGTGCCACCGACCAGGCATAAATTGAGCGGTGCGGAATGGGTAAATGGCATCAGACTCAGAATGCGGCTGGTTGGCTTATATTCCATTTCAACGGCGAACATGGTGCCCACAGCACTCAATGCGTTGTGGTTAAATAGTACCCCTTTGGGTTTTCCGGTGGTTCCTGATGTGTAGAGCAGGGCACAGGCGTCATCCTGATCCACATTGAGTTCAAATTCGTCGCTGTCGAGGCCGCTTAGTAAGTCATCAATGTTGTCCATCCAGATAACATTGGTGCCGTCGTCAGCCAGAGGCTTGATCGCCGCGTCGGTCAGTTCGCAGGTAATGACTAAATCTGAACCACTGTCTTCGATAATGTACTCAAGTTCCGGCGTCGCTAAGCGAACATTGATCGGTACCACCACGGCGCCGAGCCGCTGCACCGCAAAGTAGCTGACAATAAATGCGAAATTATTCGGTAACAGCAGCGCGACGCGGTGGCCAAAGTCAACCCCGTGCTCGTCATGCAGATAGTTCGCCAGCTGGTTTACGCGCTGGTTCAGTTCTGCCCAGGTGTGACGGCCATTGGGTTCGACCACCGCTTCCTGCTGGGGGTATTTACGCGCATTGCGAGCTACATAACTGGGTATATTCATTCTTGTTCTCCTTTAGTTCAGCTTGCGTCCTTGCAACTTTACTGGTTGCTAGAAAATTGGCTGCCAGGAAAGTGGCTGCCAGGAAAGCGCTCAGTGCCTGCCCGTTTAATAATAGCGGCACAATCGAGTCCCGTGGGTAAATTACCGTAGTTCAATCCGCTATGGCCGTCGAGTCGACCTGCACAGAAGGCATCCGCCACATACGCTGGTGCATGTTGCAATAACAAGGCGCCTTGTAATGCCAGCGCCATGCGGTCGGCCAGGTTACGGGCGCGGAACTGAGTGTCCGCCGGATCCGCAAAAGCACTATGCAACTGAGAGACGAAACGGTCAAAGCGACGGTCAGCGCCTTTGCCTTTTTCGACTTCACTGATAAATGCATCGAGTACCTCGGGTTGTTTTTCAATGGCACGCAAAATATCCAGGCACTGCACGTTGCCAGACCCTTCCCAGATAGCATTGACTGGTGATTCACGGAACAGCCGGGCCATAATATGGGTTTCCATCACGCCGCTACCGCCGATCACTTCCATCGCTTCGTAGGCATGATTCGGTGTCCGTTTACATATCCAGTACTTGCCGACCGGGGTCGCAATCCGGGTGAGCAGCTGCTCATGTTCGTTCTCCTGATTATCCATTGCCCGCGCCATACGCATGGTCAGCGTCATTGCGGCTTCGCTTTCCAGCGCCAGATCGGCGAGCACGTTTTGCATCAAAGGTTGCTCACTCAGCCGGGCGCCGAACGCCTCGCGCTGACTGGCATGATGAATTGCCTGCACCGTTGCCTGACGCATCCCGGACGAGGAACCGATCATGCAGTCGTAGCGAGTTGTGGCGACCATTTCAATGATGGTGCGCACACCGCGTCCTTCTTCACCTACCATCCAGGCAAAGGCACCACGCAGCTCGGTTTCACTGGAGGCATTGGCAACGTTGCCCATCTTGTTTTTTAACTGCTGAATTTGCAGCGGGTTTTTGCTGCCGTCGGGACGCCAGCGGGGTAACAGAAAGCAGCTCAGGCCTTTGTCGGTTTGCGCTAGCACTAAAAAGGCGTCGCACATTGGCGCGGAAACGAACCATTTATGACCGACAAGTTCGTAGGCCTGACCGGCACCAGCTTTACCAATCGGGTAGGCGCGGGTGCTGTTGCGCCGTACATCCGAGCCGCCTTGTTTTTCGGTCATCGCCATGCCAATGGTCAGGCCTTGCTTTTGATCGTGCGGCACATTCCGCGGGTCATAATGGGGCGCCATGATTTTATCGGCCCATTGTTTGTAGAGATCAGGTTGATGACGTAGCGCCGGAATGGCGGCAAAGGTCATGGTAATGGGGCAGCCGTGAGCGGCTTCGACCTGAGTATGCAAATAGTACTTCGCAGCGCGGGCCACATGAGCACCTGCTTTGGGATCGCGCCAGGGGCTGGCATGCAGGCCGTGTTCGATGGCCGTGCGCATAAGCTGGTGGTAGGCCGGGTGAAAATCAATCAGGTCAACGCGGTGGCCATAGCGGTCATGGGTGATCAGGGTTGGTTTATGGGCATGTGCATTGGCCTGAAAACCAAGTTCAATGCTACTGGCCGCCCCGGCGAGCTGACCGAATTCGCTTAATTCTGTGAGCGCGTCGCCGGCGCCTTCTCGCTTGACTGCTTCCTGCAGGGCGCTGTCACTGCTAAAACTATTGTAATCCTGTAAGTAGTCAGGCTGGTTTTCAACCTGATGAGTTGTGGCCTGCAGACGCTCGGCCATCGGGTAGGTTGTACTCATAATGACGCTCCTGTAACGGAATAACGAAAGGGCGCCAAACCTCGCACACAAAACTGTGTAATGGTGTGAGTAATGGCGTGTGTAGGATCCTGAGCCTGCTGGGCAAGCGGGCCAATCAGGGCCTCGGCGATGGCGCCGACCATGGCGGTGCTGCTTAGCATGGGGTCCTGTTCGGGGATAAGTTGGTCGTCAATGGCCTGTTGCACTGCGCTGGCAAACAAGTTGGCGTATTGCAGACGATAATGCAGCCGCTGCTGATCAACTGCGGGGTCGACGGGTTCGGCAATCAGCGCCCAGGCTAGTTTAGGTGCTTTTAGTGCGCGTTCGGCGAAGGTTTGTAAGGCGTACTCAAGGCGGCTTAAAGCACATGAGTCTGCTTGTTGCAAACACCGCCGGACATGGTCGACTTCGGTTTCAGTCGCCTGACGAAAGACTTCTGCTGCCAGTGTTTCTTTATTGGCAAAGTAGCGATAGAGGCTGCCGGTGGCAATCCCGGCACGCTGCGCAACCTGGTTCATTTGCAAGGCGGCAAAGCCTGCTTCTGCGACCAGCTCATGGCTCGCCTGTAGAATACGCTGTTCAGTCAGTGCTTTTCGGTCACGGACTTTGGCGGTTTCCCGATAGGCCATACTTCACTCGATGCGATGCGACATTATACAAAGAGTGAATCACGGTTCACTTTTTCATTCAAGCGAAATGTGTTTATTCTTTAAACGCTGTCGCTGCAAGTGTTTCGTTCAGCCAGGCATGCAACTGCTGCGGGGGCAGAGCGCCCGAAGTACGTGCAAGTTCCTGCCCCTTGTAGAACACCACCGTGGTCGGCAGACTGCGTATCGCATAGGTCTGAGCCAGACTTGGCTGGCTCTCCGTGCTCAGGCTGGCAAAGCGGGCTCGTTCTGCGAAAGGCGCAGCCACCATTTCAAACACTTTTGAGAACT
Source organism: Aliidiomarina sedimenti (assembly GCF_003986955.1). GTDB lineage: Bacteria > Pseudomonadota > Gammaproteobacteria > Enterobacterales > Alteromonadaceae > Aliidiomarina > Aliidiomarina sedimenti. The sequence continues at coordinate 179,014 of NZ_PIPN01000001.1, forward strand.
GGCGGCAGGGGCCACACCAGGAGGCCCAGAAGTCGACTACCAGCGGCATATCTGCATTGGCATGAGCGCGGAAGTTGTCGACCGTCAATTCAAAAGGGATGCCGTGAATAAGTCGAGCTTTGCAGGACCCGCAGAGCGGGTGCTCTTTCAGACGCTGAAAGGGGATCCGGTTGGGCTTGTTGCATTGGGTACAGGAAATAATTACTGATTCAGTCATAACGCACTCGTCACCGTGGTTGTCATTACAGATTGCTCGCTATAGTATTTGTAAGATAGCTGAACCCAATGATAACAATGTATTTATAAGCAGGGATACCAATGAAAAAACCTTTACTCACCCTAATTGCAGCCGCGGTGCTCAGCGCCTGTTCGCCGGCCAGTGACAATGCGAGCGAAAATGCGACTGAAAGTGGCGCTGAAACCAGTGCAACACAACAACAGGATCAAGCTTTGGACTACCCGCAAACCCGTCGTGATGACACCGTTGATACCTATTTTGGTCAGGACGTTGCTGACCCTTTTCGTTGGCTCGAAGACGATCGCAGCGACGAAACTGCAGCCTGGGTCGAAGCTCAGAATGAACTGACGTTTGATTACCTGGGGCAGATTGACTTCCGTGACCAGGTTCGCGAGCGTCTGGCCGATGCCTGGAACTATGAGCGTTTAGGCGCGCCGTTTGAAGAAGGCGATTACACCTATTTTTATCGCAACGACGGCCTGCAGAACCATTTTGTTGTCTATCGTCAGCAAGGCGATGGTGAACCGGAAGTATTCCTTGATCCGAATGAATTCAGCGAAGACGGCACTACCTCTCTGGCCGGGCTGAGCTTTTCACCGGACGGCTCGCTGGCGGCCTACGCTACCTCTGCTGGTGGCAGCGACTGGCGCACTATTTATATTATTGATGCCGAGACTAAAGAGCCTATCGGCGAGCCTTTGGTCGATGTGAAGTTCAGTGGGATCAGCTGGCGCGAGAATGACGGAATTTACTATTCGAAGTACGACAGCCCGGATGGCAGCCGTTTGTCCCAGCTGACGGATCAGCACAAGCTTTACTACCATGAACTGAATACCTCGCAAGCGGATGACCCGGTTATCTTTGGTGGCAGCGACGAGCAGAAACATCGCTATGTCGGTGGTCGTGTGACAGACGACGGACGTTTTCTGGCGATTACCGCTGCCAACACAACCTCAGGCAATAAGCTGTTCGTCATGGACTTGCAAGCCGATGAGCCAGAGCTTGTGACCGTGGTGGGTCATGAAGACAGCAACACCGGGCTGCTCACCAACGATGGTGATTACCTGTTGTTGCAAACCAATCTGGATGCACCGAACAACCGTTTAGTGCGGGTTAATGCGAGCGAGCCGGATTCGGCTAACTGGCAGGATCTGATTGCAGAAGAAGACGAAGTACTCAGTGTCAGCCGCGGTGCCGGTTATATTTTTGCCAGCTACATGGTTGATGCTGTCTCCAAGGTTAAGCAATTTTCGATGGACGGCGAAGAGATCCGTGAAATCGACCTGCCAGGTGTTGGTTCAGCAGGTGGCTTCAGCGGTAAAGACGACGCTGATAAAATCTACTTCTCGTTTACCAATTACATTACGCCGCCCAGTACCTTCTCGCTGGACCCGGAAAGCGGCGACGCCGAGTTGTATTTTGCTGCGGAAACCACTTTTGACCCTGAGAACTATGTCAGCGAGCAGGTATTCTATACCTCCAAAGACGGCACCCGCATCCCAATGATCATCAGCTACCGCAAAGATCTGCAGCGAGATGGCAGCAACCCGACCATGTTATACGGGTATGGCGGCTTTAACGTTAGCCTGACGCCTTCGTTCAGTGTGACTAACGCGGTGTGGATGGACCTAGGGGGTATCTACGCGGTGCCGAACATCCGTGGTGGTGGTGAATACGGTCAGGCCTGGCATCAGGCTGGTATTCGCACCAGCAAGCAAAATGTCTTTGATGACTTTATTGCGGCGGCTGAGTACCTGGTTGAGGAAGACTATACCTCTGCGGACAAGCTTGCCTTACGCGGTGGTTCGAACGGTGGTTTGCTGGTTGGTGCGGTGATGACACAACGTCCGGATCTGGCCAAAGTAGCACTGCCGGCGGTGGGTGTGCTGGATATGCTGCGTTACCATACTTTCACTGCGGGTGCTGGCTGGGCATATGACTACGGCACCGCTGAGCAAAGCGAAGAAATGTTCCAGTATCTGCATGGCTACTCGCCACTGCACAATGTGGAAGAGGGGGTGAATTACCCGGCCACCATGATCACAACTGCGGATCATGACGACCGTGTAGTACCGGCTCATTCATTTAAATTTGCCGCAGAACTGCAGTCAAAAGACGGTGGTGAGAATCCGCAGTTGATTCGCATTGACGTCAATGCCGGACATGGTGCAGGCATGCCAACCTCGATGATTATCGACCAGGCAGCTGACGTACTGAGCTTCACCCTGTATAATATGGGGTATGAAAAACTCGATTAACCATCTGGGTGAGTACGCTGAGACACTGACGACGGCGTACCAGTCTCCATTTAAACGACGCCGCCGGTTTGCTTATGCAGCTGGCGGCGCGTTGCTTGGCGGCGTGGGAGCGGCGTTATCAGCTCCAGCGGTTTTTGCGGCTGGCGCAGCAGGCGTGGCGGGCAAAGTGAGTGCGGCTCTGCTTGCTTCAAAGGGGCTATCCGCAGCGCTTGGTAGCTACAACGGTTATCGCCTTGCCAATAATTACCTCGGTGAGCTCAAGTCGTTCGAATTCGTCTCCTTGACCGACGCTGTCGATACCGACGCAACCCATCAATACATCTTCATTAATGGCTTTCTCAGTCAGGACGATGCTGAACTGGCTGACTGGCGTAGCGCATTGGAGACGTTGCGAGAGCAACAGCTGAACACGACCAGGCAAGCCAACTTGTTTCCTGATATTACCCAGGCCCCGTGCTGGCATCTCAATTGGGAGTCAAAACGCTTAGCTGAGCTCAATCATTCGTTTGCCGGTCCTGGTGTGAAAAGCCTGCTAACCCGGCAGTGGCGCAGTGCGCCGCTTGGAGTCATCACGCAACTGGCGGACAATGCCTGGCACCACGCGTTGCTTAACGCGAAAAAAAGTGGTCGCTTACTGGCAGATGCGATCATGCAAAGTCCTCCGCATCAGCAATTTACCATCGTCGGACATTCACTCGGGGCGCGGGTGGCATTCTATGCACTGCAAACCTTAGCCACTGAAGCGTCACAACGGGTGCGTGATGTTGTGCTGTTGGGGGCTGCCCAGGGGCGGCGTAACCGTGACCTGTGGTTAAAAGCTGAGTCGGCCTGTAGCGGTCAGCTGTATAATTGTTTCTCGACTGAGGATTCCGTGCTGCGCTGGGCCTATCAAAGTATTAACGTTGGCATGTCGAGACCGGCTGGTCTTGGTCCCGCGCCGTTACCGGTAGCCAACATCGATTGCTCAGCGCTGGTCAATTCACACTCACGCTGGAAAGAGAACCTGCCAGCGATTTTAGCGGCCATTACAGCCTCCACCGCAGACAATATTACTCCACAGCCATTGGTTGCAGAGTAACCCGTCTGTTTACAGCTTATTGATGCGAAGGGCGGCCGGGCAGACTTCAATTCGAACCGGGCTGCTGCCAAAGTATTCACCGTCGACCTGGACCGCTAAACCACTGCTCTTAACGGTGATTTCTGTGAGCTGCCCCGATTGCACCTGTTTGGCCTGAAGATGTTTTTGTAGCAGCATTCGGAAAAGACATCGCACCGTCGCCGGGCGACGCTTTTCTTTAAGATGGGTGTAGGCAAGTAAGCCATCATTTAACCGTGCGTGTGGGGTAATCGGGATCCCTGCGCCGAAGTAACGGCCGTTGCCAATACTAAGCATAAAGGAATTTGGCTGTAGCCCGCCGTTGACCTTCTGACTGGCGTCTTCGAGCACAATAGGGCGGGCCTGATAAGCGGGAAGCAGCTGCAGCGCACGACTGATATAGGTTAACTTGCGTGGCCAGGTGCGGTGTTTAAGACGCTTGACCAACTCGCCGTCAAAGCCAACACCTGCATTATTGAGAAAGTATCGGTCGTTGACCTTACCCAAATCAATGTTGATGGTTTCACCGCTTAACGCCGCATTGATAATTTCTTCAGCTGACATACCAGCGACCCAGACCCGGGCGAAATCATTACCCGAACCGGCGGGTACCACACCCAGTATGGTGTTGGTATGCGCCACCGCGTTGACGGCCAGATTAAGGGTACCGTCACCGCCGACCGCAATCAGCAAATCGGCATCATGACAGGCCGCCTTCAATGCTTTCAAATCGGCTGCAAAGTTACCTGTGCTGGCAAACATGTAGGTATCGGCCGGTAGCTTTGGCTGCAGGCGTTTGAATAGCATGTGCCGTCGCACATGCAGCGCCGGGTTATGCAAAACAACGATGTTGCGGTGTGTCTGTGTACTCATTGATTTCAGCTATGGTTAGGTGAGCGTTAAGAGTAATGGTCATAATTGCATGGCGCCATAGGCTTTACAATATCCGCTGCGGGCCTTGAATTAATGCCAGTCAGCCCCACCTACTTTCGTAGTATACGGCAAAAATGCTTTACGTGACGGGCTGTTGCACCTGAGCTGGACGCTAGGCTTGGGGCGGGCTTGATGCTATAATTTGCGCCGTTTTAATGCTCAACTTTCATGAGAGACGCGACAGTTGCTGGTGAAGATTCAGGTGCTGGCACCATTATTCGCGTTAACGTGGTTTGATAAATAGGAATGACTATGTCTGATAAATCAAAGATCATCTACACCGAAACTGACGAAGCGCCACGCCTGGCGACCTATTCATTGCTGCCGATTATCCAGGCATTCACCAAAGCAGCGGGCGTTTCGGTTGAAACCCGTGACATCTCTCTGGCTGGTCGTGTCATCGCGCTCTTCCCTGAGTACCTGAAAGAAGATCAACGCATTGCAGATGCACTGGCTGAACTTGGCGAACTGGCCAAGACCCCGGAAGCCAACATCATCAAATTGCCGAACATCAGCGCATCCATTCCACAGCTGACAGCAACCATCAAAGAGCTGCAGGCACAGGGCTATGCACTGCCGGATTACCCGTTTGAACCGCAAAACGACGAAGAACGTGACGTTAAAGCACGTTATGACAAAGTGAAAGGCTCTGCGGTAAACCCAGTGCTGCGTGAAGGTAACTCGGATCGTCGCGCACCAGCGGCGGTGAAAAACTTCGTGAAAAAACACCCGCATAAAATGGGTGCATGGGCGAAAGACTCAAAAACCCACGTTGCCCATATGAGCGACGGTGACTTCTACTCCAGCGAGCAGTCGAAAACCTTCGGCGGTGCAGACCAGCTGAAAATTGTCCTTAACCACGACGGCAAGCAAACCGTACTGAAAGAGTCAGTTAAAGTACTGGCCGGTGAAGTGGTGGATGCCGCAGTGATGAACAAGAACAAGCTGCAGCAGTTCTTCGAGCAATCGACTCAAGCAGCGAAAGAGGAAGACGTACTGCTGTCATTGCACCTCAAAGCGACCATGATGAAAGTCTCTGACCCGATCATGTTTGGTCACGCGGTGAAAGTGTATTACAAAGATGTACTGACCAAGTACGCCGACGAAATGAAGCAAATCAGCTTTGATGCCACCAATGGTATCGGCGATCTCTACGCCAAACTGGATAAACTGCCAGCCGATAAGGCACAGGCCATCGAAGCCGATATGAAAGCCGTGTATGGCAGCAACCCGGCTCTGGCAATGGTAAATTCTGACAAAGGTATTACCAACCTGCACGTACCGAGTGACATCATTGTTGATGCGTCAATGCCAGCGATGATCCGTGACTCAGGCAAAATGTGGACGCCAGATAATACTCAGGCCGACACCAAAGCGATGATCCCGGATCGCTGCTACGCAGGCGTTTACCAGGCCACTATCGACTTCTGTAAAGAACACGGTGCCTTTGACCCGGCGACGATGGGCACAGTGCCAAACGTTGGCCTGATGGCACAAAAAGCTGAAGAATATGGTTCGCATGACAAAACCTTTGAAATCCCGGCTGACGGTGTGGTTGAAGTACAGAACCAGGGCGGCGACGTGGTGTTCAAACATAACGTCGAGCAGGGCGATATCTGGCGCATGTGTCAGGTTAAAGACGCGCCTATCCGTGACTGGGTCAAGCTGGCGGTCAACCGTTCACGTTTAAGTGGGATGCCGGCAATCTTCTGGCTCGACGAAAACCGTGCCCATGACCGTGAACTGATTGTTAAAGTAAACGAGTATCTGAAAGATCACGATACAGACGGTCTGGATATCCAGATTATGAACCCGGTCGATGCGACTAAGCATTCACTGCAACGGATGAAAGACGGCAAAGACACCATTTCAGTAACAGGTAACGTATTACGTGACTACCTGACTGATTTGTTCCCAATTCTGGAACTGAATACATCAGCGAAAATGCTTTCAATCGTGCCATTGATGAACGGTGGTGGCTTGTTTGAAACCGGCGCTGGTGGTTCTGCACCTAAGCACGTACAGCAGTTTGTTGAAGAGAACCACCTGCGTTGGGATTCACTGGGTGAGTTCCTGGCCCTGGCTGCGTCCCTTGAGCACCTAAGCCGTGCCACAGACAACGCGCGCGCCAAAGTTCTGGCCGATACGCTGGACTCAGCCACTGCCAAGTTCCTGGAGAACAATAAGTCGCCATCACGTAAAGCGGGTGAAATTGATAACCGCGGCAGCCATTTCTACCTGGCGATGTACTGGGCAGAAGCACTGGCCAAGCAAACGGATGACGCGGAACTGAAAGAGCGTTTCAGCAAGCTTTCAGAGCAGTTGTCAGGCAATGAGCAGGCAATCATTGACGAACTGAACACGATTCAGGGCGGCAAAGTCGATATCGGCGGGTATTACCAGCCAGATGCAGACAAAGTTGCAACGGCGATGCGTCCTTGTAAGCTACTGAACGACGCACTTGCATCACTGTAATCTGACAGAGCATGCGCTGCATGCTATCTAAAGATTCGATTCGAAGCCCGGCATATGCCGGGCTTTTTATTGCGCGAAAACTTATTTATAATAATTTTTCAACATATCAACGGCACGCGTTATGGATAACAGGCAAACTTCTCAATTCCCTTCGGATCAGGCAAGTTTTTGGCATGGCAATCGCTATGTCTTCAGTTACCAAAACCACAGCATTGAACTTTGGACTTCAAGCTTTACTGTCGATTTAGATATACCCATGAGCTGAGCAGAATGATTAACTCAGAACGTTAGAGAAGACAGAAGAGGACGTATCATGCAAACAAATTCGGTAACAGTAAACGTCATGTTTTGGCTCTTACGGGTAGCGGTCTATGTGGCGATAGCCTACGGGCTGGGGTTCCTAATGGGATCTTTTACCGATGTTCCGGCAGTCATAACTGGGGTGGTCATTGGTGCGATATTTGTGAGCGTATGGTTGTGGCGCGAACGGCGGTCTGTTGCACGGGCGGAGGCTTAAGGCAACTTGCGGGAATAACATCGGCCGCCAGTCGAAATGACTTTTATCTTCAACGAAATTATGGTTTCATTAACTTTCAATAATAAAAACAAGGAACTAGCAACATGTCTCAATTCGAAGGAAAATTTGGTCCAGCCGTTGTTCAGGCGTTGATCCTTTGTGTAGTGCGCTTTTTTACCATTCCATGGAAAATCTGGAAAGGGGCGGTATTTCGTTTAGCTGCATTGCGCAATATGAGCGACGAAGACAAAAGCGTGGCCGAAACGTCTGAGTTCCCGGTGTTTGACTGGTTCAGAACCGCATGGGACGGGATTATTTTCCTATCGTGGCCGGTCGCGATCATTATTGCTGTGTTAGCGTTTCTGGGGGGGCTGTTTAACGGGTATGGTTCGTATGCGTTAGGTGGTGCCGTAGCAACCTTAGTCTATGCCTATTTCGCTGTGATTCTGATGTCACTGATGAAAGAGAGCCTGATCTTAATTCTGACGATCGCGCTGAATGTCGAACGCATTAATGCGAAGACTCCAGGCGTGAAAACTGCAAATTCAGAGAGTGAATAAACGGGTTGCAGAAAGACTGAGTGTTGCTCGGACTTTCTGAATCCAGTTAAAAATACCCGCCTGTATGGCGGGTATTTTTTTGTCTGGCAAAAGCTAAACCGGTTAGCGGTCGTCGCTCTCGAAGTCGTTTGAAAAGATGTTCCATAAGGTAACGAAAAGAGCGGTCAGGATAGGGCCAATAATAAAGCCATGGATGCCGAAAATGCTCAACCCGCCGAGAATCGACAGCAGGATTAACCAGTCTGGAAGGCGAATATCGCGCCCGACCAAAAGTGGACGCAATATATTGTCGACCAGCCCGATAATGACAGCACCAAAAATGAGCAGAATGACGCCCTGCATGATCTCGCCGCTAAACAGCAGGTAGGCCGCTATTGGACCCCATACCAGAAACGAGCCCAATGCGGGAACCAGTGACAGGATACCTATTAACACACCCAGGAACAGCGCCCCCGGAATACCCAGGATAGCCAGAATAGCCCAGCCTAAAATGCCTTCGACCGCCGCTACAATAAAAGTGCTTTTAAAGGTGGCCCGGGTTACTTTTACGAAGCGATCTGACAATTTATCTTCACGCCCTTCACCTAGCGGAATGGCATTGCGTACGGCCTGAGTGATTTTCTCGCCGTCGCGGAAAAAGAAAAACGTCAGATACAGCATAACGCCCATGCTGACCAGAAAATGAAAGGTACTTCGACCCAGCTTAAATGCCTCCTGGGCGATGTACTGACTGGAGGATGAAAGCGTGTCACTGAGACGTTGCCCGAGATCGCTGGCATTGAGGTCATACCGATTCATGAGCTCAGGTACGATAGGCAGATTTTCTTCGATATATTGCTGAATCACCTCACCATCAATGTCGCCCTGATCAAAACTCTGATAGATATCGTTGGCCTGGCTTACAATCTGGAAGGTAATCAGGGTCAGCGGTACGACCACGATTAACACCGCAAGGGACAGCGTTAGCACAGCCGCCAACGAGCGTTTCTCCTTAAGCTTTTGACACAGCCAGTGGTAAATTGGGTAGAAAAGCACAGCGAGGGCGATGGCCCAGAAAATCGCGCCCCAGAAAGGGCCAAGCATAAGGAAAAAGGCACCTGTTACGACACCCAGTAACAGTAAAAAGAAACGTTTTTCTAGCGGTCGTTGCATTCTGTCCTAGCCTGTTGAAATGACGAATAAAACATAGCATAGCAGTTGATCGCGAAAAGGTTGTAAAACTGATACTGTCGTAGTTATCGAGTTTTTCCGGGGACACACAGATGAAGGCTGCATTCAGGCAATGGCCATTGCGCGCATATATGCAGGTATTCAAGGGCGTTATTAAGATCCTGCCATTTCGCTGGCCAACGGTTCATGAAGGGGAAAATGCCACCAGCACGCTGATTGATGAAATAGCGAATGCGGGGTATCAACGGATTCTGCTGGTGACTGATCAGGCCGTGCAGGGACTTGGGTTGACCACTTTGGTCCTTGAGGCCGCTGCGGCGCGCAATTTGCAGCTAACCGTGTATGCGAACGTCACCTCAGATCCCACTATTGAACTTATCACGGCGGCGGTGGATGAAGTTCGTGAACTGAAGGCAGAGGCGATTATTGCGGTAGGCGGCGGTTCGGTGCTGGATGCGGCTAAGATGATTGGCGCACTGTTGAAAACCAAACAGCCAATTACCAAACTGGTTGGTTTATTCAAAGTTCGCAAGGGTATGTTGCCGCTGTATGCGGTGCCCACAACGGCAGGCACAGGCTCGGAAGCAACCGTTGCCGCCGTTGTGTCAGACCCGCGCAAAATGCGCAAGTTATCGATTCTTGACCTTAAGCTGATGCCAACGGCGGTCGCTCTGGACCCGGCAATGACGATTGGTTTGCCACCAGCAATCACGGCTGCCACAGGGCTGGATGCGTTGACCCATGCGATTGAGGCCTATTTGTCGCGTAATGCGTTACTGCGCACAGACGAACTGGCGCTTCAGGCAGCACGCCTGATTAACAGCTGGCTGCCGAAGGCTTACGCAAAAGGAGACAACCTGGAAGCGCGGCAACAGATGGCAAAAGCCGCCATGTACGCGGGTCAGGCCTTTACTCAGGCCGGTGTCGGCTATGTGCATGCGATCGCCCATAATCTGGGTGCGCGATACCACATCCCGCATGGGCTGGCGAATGCGATGCTGTTACCAACCGTGCTGGAGTTTTCGAAACCGGCTTGCAGCAGGCGTATGGCAGATCTTAGCAGGGCGATGGGGTTAAATAGCGCAGACGGGCGCACTGATGATGATGCACTGGCAGATGCGCTGATAGAACGGGTACGCCAGCTCAATCAGCGGTTCGCTATTCCCGGTTACATTGAGCAGTTACGCGAACAGGATATTGCGTCCATTATCCGCGCCGCACGCAGTGAAGCTCGTTTTACCTACGCAGTGCCGCGTTACATTAATCAACAGCAAGGCGAGGCGCTGTTGCGTTCGTTGCTGCCGGGTTCTGCAAGCAACGATGCGGCTAATACTGCAACTGAGGATGCTACGACGGATTCAGCTTAAACGGTGGTAGTCGGTGTCGCCGTCGAGATACAACCATTGCCCGTTTACCTGGCTAAAACGCGAGACTTCTTCGAGCATGGCAAGACTACCATCGGCTTCTTTGCAAAAGGCACGGAAGTGAACGGTTCCACTATTGCCGGTTGGCTTTGGGGCACTGATAATTTCCAGTTTTAGCCATTGCGTGTTGTCAGCCGCCTGGATGGCGCTGGGCCGGGTCGACGGATGCCAGCTATGTTGCAGATAGGCGTCGTCACCGATGGCAAAAGCACTGTAGCGTGAGCGCATCAGTAGTTCCGGGGTCGCGGCCGGCTGGCCCTGGTGCACGGGTTGGCAGCATTCAGCGTAGCTGCGTTCGCTACCACAATAGCAAGCTGTCATAATAAAACCTGAATAAAGGGAGTGAAATTGCAAGCGAGCTGGCGAGTCTAGCATGCTATACTCGCGCCGCCGAATTTTAAGGCTCACTCAAGACTCAATCAAAAAAGGGACCCTGACCATGCGTGTATGTGGCGTTGAAATAAAAAGCAACGAAGCGATTATTTGCCTTTTAAACAAAGAGGACGGCCTGTTTGATATTCCTGACTGCCGCCAGGTGCGCTTTCAGTTGGTAAAAGATCAGGAGGCTGACAATATTCGTCACTTTCAGTTTACCTTTGCCAAGTTTCTGCAGGACTACAAAGTTGAGCAGGTCGTTATCCGCGAGCGCGCCCAGAAAGGTAAGTTTGCCGGTGCCGCGGTAGGGTTCAAAATTGAAGCGGCCATTCAGCTGATTGAAAACATCGATGTGAGTCTGCTTAAGGCAACTGAGCAGAAAGAAAAACTGAAACGTAATCCGATACCGGTTGATTTCGCCGATACCGGCCTTAAAAAGTTTCAGGAAACTGCGTTCGAAGTGGCCTACGCCTCTCTGGCTTACCCATAGGGCAAGCCTCAGGTACGGGCTTTAGCCTTTATAGAAGCGTAATAAGCGATTGTTAGCTGGCATCTGGTAATCCTGCAGATGGGTGAAGCCCTGGCTATGGGCGAGCTGCTGAACTTTCTCAATATCCCGAATCCCCATGCTTGCATCGCGGCTTTTCAGTGACTGGTCGAACAGCTCGTTGCTGCCGCTGGTGTACAGACCGCCATAATTAAACGGGCCGTAGATCCAGACAGAGCCGTGCTCGTTGAGAAGCGCAGGCAGGGTCTTAAAGAAACGAACCACCGTTGGCCAGCTCATAATATGCAGGGTATTTGCACTATAAACCAGATCAAAGCGACCGCTTATGATTTGCTGGCGATTGACGTCAAATGCCAAAGCAGCGGGCAGGTTTTCCAGCTGAGCTTCGCCAATACGAGCCTGTAAACCAGGCAGATTGGTTTCGACGTCGCTGCATTGCCAACGAATATGCGGCAGCTGCTGGGCAAAAAACTCGGCATGTTGGCCGCTGCCACTGCCCACTTCAAGCACCGATCCCGGCTCAGACAACGCCTTGCTAAGTATTTCAAAAATGGGGCGCTTGTTGTTTTCACAGGCTTGTGAAAAGGGCAATGACATAGGAATCCTCGATAAAAACAGCAAACTTTTATAGGTATTTTCATACTACAGAGGTGGCTTCAGATAACAAGCCGTTAACCACAGAATTGCGCTGGATTAAGCTATGTAACAGTTCTGCAATATTTGCCTGATGGATTTCTGCACACCGTGTTTGGCCTGGGTTAAAAGCTCATCGCTCAACAACAAATTAGCGTTATATGATATAGCAAATAGATTCTGTTCTCCCCGTCGTCCAGTCTATAAACTGCGCGCAAATCACACATATAAAGGGAGCGCAGTATGCAACGCGTATTCAAACTAGGATTGTTGAGTGGCCTTATGCTGGCAGGCTCGGCGGCACATGCAAATATCGAGTGGAGTGGCTTTGCCAATATTGGCGCCGGTTTCACCAGCGGAAGCGACGAGCAGGCATTTGGTTACGAAGACTCAGTGGACTTCAAACCAGATACTCTGTTTGCACTGCAGGGCCGTGCTGAACTGGCCGACGACCTGAGCATCACCACTCAGTTGATGTCACGTGGGGAAGATAACTTCGACCTTGGTGTGGAATGGGCGTATCTGCAGTATCAAGTGAATGACGCCTGGACGGTCAACGCCGGTAAGCTTCGCTTACCCCTCTATAACTATTCGGATTCACTCGATGTAGCCTATAGCTACCATTGGCTGCGCACGCCGCAGGCAGTGTACCGGGTACCCTTTGATAATTTCACCGGGGCGAGCGTCCAACACAATGCTTTTTTAGGCGACAGCATGCTGTCGACGCAGTTTATTGTCGGTAACTTCAATGACAGTGTCGAGGTGGCGGACTCGCAAGCGGAAACGGATCTTGAAAATCTGGTTGGGCTAAGTTCAAGTCTGAATTACCACAGCTGGACAGTGCGCGGCGGCTTCTTTTATAGCAGCGACGTGTCTGTCGAACTGCAGACACCGGAGTTTAACGGGTTGATGATGCAATTGAGCGGAGCTGGTTTCGCCTCACTGGCTGATGATCTGCGCGTTGACGAGCGTGAAGGAACCTTTGCCAGTATCGGTCTCAACTTTGATAACTTTGACTGGGTATTTGCAAGTGAATACACCGAGCTTGAGGTACAGGACAGTTTCCTGGCGAAACAACGCTCGTTTTACGCCAGTTTAGGAAAGCGTTTTGGAAGCTGGATGCCTCACGTTACCTATGCAGGCACCCGCGATCAGCAGGCGGATTTTGCTCTAGCCACGCTGCCAGCACCATTGGCGCAAGGCGTTCAGCAATTAACGAGTAGCACCACTCAGCGTTCGAACATGACCTCGTTAGGTGTGCGCTATGACGTACGAGCGGGTGTTGCCTTTAAATTCGACGTAACACACGTTGATGATAAAGCACTGGATACCCGTTCCAATGTGGTGTCTTTTTCTGTCCAGACCGTATTTTAAGGAGCGACTACTATGTTGAAGTTAATTAAAGTCACCTTGCTTGGTACTGCACTGGCGTGGGCAATCACAAGTTTTCCTGCTATGGCACAAGGCGGTGCGGTTATCAGCCAAAGCGAAATCGATTCAGCCCGGGTCACCCGTATTTACATGGGGCAGTCGCGGGAACTGATTGCTGTTAATCAGCAAGAGGGTTCAGCGGTACGTCAGGCTTTTGAAGCCAACGTCATTGGGCGTTCTGCAGAGCAGATCAAAGCGCACTGGTCACGTTTAGTCTTTACCGGCCGCGCTGCAGAGCTGCGCCAGGTCGAATCTGATGAGGCTGTGCTGGAATATGTTCGCTCGAATCCCGGCACCATTGGCTATATCAGCGATGCCAGCAAGGCGGACGATTTAAATATTCTGCTCGAATTCTAAGCCCGTTGCTACGTTTATGAAAAGCCCGGTTGCGCTGCAGCCGGGCTTTTTTTATGCGCCGCTTCGTCTGGCCGGTCATGACATGGACAAAGCGACGCTGAAAAACTGTTATTTTTGCGCTGGATGAGTACACTGATCGGTCTGTAACCACTAAGGATTCTGTTGCTCATGCGTTTCTGCTACCTGTTCGCTATTTGTGCCTTGCTATTCGTCGGAGCGCCATCGTCTGCGCTCGCTCAGTCGACTGCGGACCTGGAGTCTCAGCTCGCTGACCTGCAAGCCTATTATGAGGAACTGAGTCAGGACCGGGTTGATTTAGAGGCGCAATACGAGGTGTTGCAGGGAAGCCGCATGCTTCACCAAATTCTACAAGAGCAGCGAGCCAGCGTACGTGACGTCAGGACTCAGGACTTTGAAGAGTTGCTGGCCCAGCTCCGGCTCGACTTGTTTCACGTCCAGCGCGAACTGAGGGAGCCGGATCTGGAACAAATCCAGCGCGACGAATTAGAAGCAAGCCTGACTGAGCTGGAAAGCGATATCCGTTTACTGGTCGACTTTATGCAGGTGCAGGGGCGTTTAACGACCGAGTTAACCGCGTTTGAAAATACGCTCGCTGATTACCTGTTTTGGACCCCCAGCAACCGGGCGATGGAGTGGCAGTGGTTTAGTCAGTTTCCGGCCCATGTTTCGGCTCAGGCTGTGCGAATCTACCAGGCGCTGAGTCAGTTAGTGACCCAGTTAAGCGTACAGATCACTCTGCTGATGGTTGCTTTTATTGTCCTCCTGTTGATTTTAGTGCTCAAACGACGCGCTATTTTGCTGCGCTTATCGCTATACAATAAGGATGTGGCGTCGAATTCAGTATCTTCACCTTGGTTGGTGCCCAGCGCGCTGTTGTTACATGGGTTACTGGTTGCCCCGTTATCCTTAGTGGTTTTAATTGCGGGGCAGTTTATCAATGCGCCTGTCGGCGATGATATATATCTGGATAAAGCGCTGAATGCCGTCGCCGGCTCACTGTTTATGATTAGTTTTCTCAGCAGAATACTGCGGCGTAATGGCTTTGCGAGTCTGTATTTTCGCTGGCAGGACGAGCAGTGCGCGGTCTTGCGCCGATTTATACTCGCCCTGGGCTGGGTTCTGGTGCCGTTAAGCTTCATTCTTGCTGTGGCCAGCCAGCAGACTACGCAACTAAGCCAGGACGTCATCGGTCAGCTGGTGCTATTTATAACCAGCTTGTATCTGATCGCAATCCTGCTCTCCCTATTTGCTAAGCTGCCCCCGCTGTATGGTTCTAAACTGACCCATCGTACGGTTGCATCGGCCTTGTTGGTATTGCCAGTCATGTTGCTGATTATGGTATCCAGCGGGTATTACTACACAGCGCTGATGTTAAGTGGTTACTATCTGGCGACGTTCTATGTCATCAGCGTATGGATGCTTACTGCGGCGGGTGTCCAACGGGCCCTGGATTTTGCTTATGACCGGATGCAGGAACGTCAGTTGGCTCAGCAGGCCGTGGAGCGCGAGGTTGAGGCGGTACTAAAAGATCACGAAAATGCGGATGAAAAGCCGTTGCAGGCGCGCGCAAAAGACGAGGCACCACCGCTTGCCCGCTCAGAAGCAGATGCTCAGGGCGCGAAACAGCAGTCGCAGCGGCTGGCGCGCTTCGGCCTGATGGCACTATTTGCGTTTATTTTATACCAGGTATGGTCAGAAGCGACGATGGCACTGGATTATCTGGATACGCAGGTATTGTGGGAAGATGCAGACACTGGCGATAGCGCACTCAGTCTGGGTGGCTTGGTCAGTGCGGTGGTGATTGCGTTGGTCGGCCTGGTGCTAGTGCGCAACTTGCCTGGCTTACTTGAGATGACGGTATTATCTCGCCTGCAATTGCAGATGGGGACTGCGTATGCGGTCACCTCGCTGGTCAATTACGTGGTCATCAGCATTGCGGTCGTCACCTTCCTGGCTTCACTCGGGGTACGCTGGGATCAATTGCAGTGGTTAGCAGCGGGGCTGACGGTGGGCCTTGGGTTTGGATTGCAGGAAATTTTCGGTAATTTCATCTCCGGTTTGATTTTATTTTTCGAACGCCCGTTGCGGGTAGGCGATATTGTTACCCTGGACACCTTGTCTGGCCGCGTGAGCCAGATTCGAATACGGGCGACCGTGATAACCGACTTTGATCGCCGCGACATTGTGGTACCAAACCGACAGTTCATCACCGGCCAGTTTGTAAACTGGTCGCTGAGCAACACCATTACCCGCTTAACCATTAAAGTAGGTGTGGCGTATGGCTCAGATCTGGATAAAACCCGGGAGATCTTACTGGCGATAGGGCAAGACGAAGAGCGCGTACTTGATGACCCCGAACCTACGGTGTTGTTCATGCAATTTGGCGCTTCAACGCTCGATCACGAGTTGCGGGTGCATGTCGAGGATTTAGCCGAGCGGATGCCGACCATTGATGCTCTGAACCGGGAAATTGATCGTCGCTTTAAAGCCGCTGGCATAGAGGTCGCGTTTAATCAGATTGACGTCCATTTTCGCAATGAACTCGGTATCGAGCGACAGGTTGGAGCGGTCGACAGTAGCCCGAAAGACGAGGACCAAGCGAAGTAAGCCGGCACTCGTTGCGGACTACCGGCTTCCGGCGATTAAAGAATATAGCTGATGTGCTGATAAAAACGTACGATCAGGTCATCATGTTCGGGGCGCAGTTTTATATCCGCTGCTAAGTCCTTAAGCGCTTCATGAACCCGGTTCATAAAGCGGCCGTAGCCACGCTCGTGGCAGTCGTGCTGACCCGCTACAAAGATGAAGTTCACGGCTTCAACCAGATTGTCGTCCTCGTAAAAACTGAGTTGCTGAGCGTCATCGCTTGTGGTGTCGAAACTCATTTTCTGCAATTCAGAATTCTGTTCGGAAATATCGACCTGGCTGTTGCGAACCAGCGGCGTCTTGCCGTTTGCAACAAAAGCGCGGTGGGCAATACCGTGCTTCTCACAGACATCGGTGAATAGCGTTTCAATTCGCTTATACATGGCACCATAGTCATGGTCATGCAGTTTGAGGTTTTGCTTCAGGCGGCGCGAGAGGGGCAGTGCAACCGTGGCATAGGTAAGCTCGCTGCGCGGTTGCGGCAGGTCGCAGTTGCGTTTCTCATAACGGGCATAGAGTGAACGCAGTTTATAGGCGTAGGTTTCTTTATGCCCTTTATCGCGCGCGAACAAGTCATAGGACAGATGCTGATGGTCACGTACTTTGAGTTCCATCGGAAGGTCTGGTAACTCGGCTTTAAAATGCTTAATCAAGCGGTGTACGCGGCGGTGGAACTGGGCAGAATTGGCGCGGATATCGCTGCCTGTAGCAAGAAACAGGAGACGGATTTTACGCGCTTTGTAGTCAGGCTTAATAAAGACATTCTGTGCTTCGTGATATTTTGGATTGTAGAAAAACAGCATCTGCTTTTGGGTCTGGAAGCAGTAGTACTCGCTGTGGTAACGCACCACCGGCAGTTTATCATTGGCGATGAAATGCACATTGCTCAGGCTCTCATCTTCGGCTAAGCGAAAAAATAAGCGGCTCAGCTTGTCGTAACATGCCTCTGGACTGTTAAACGTCTGATAAAACTCATCACTGGGCTTTAATTCTACCAGTACATACTGATTGGAATGGGCGTTTGTTGGAATATAAGCGCGGTGAGCGGTACTCATCTGAGGGTCTCCTGTCTGACGTTGAGGGTCAGGTAACGTGTAATAATCTATACACAGACTTTAGACGATTTCGGCTGAACTTTTATTGTTTCAGAATAAAAACTCAACCGAGTTCACACCGCTTAACATGACACCCTTTGATTACCAGCTACCCTGGTTGGCCATAGAAAGCCACGGCTCTTTGGCTGGCTGTGCATCGCCGCGTTGCAAAAGCTCAATGGAAATACCATCCGGTGAGCGGACAAACGCCATGCGGCCGTCACGGGGCGGACGATTAATGGTAATACCCATGCCCTGCAAGTGATGGCAGGTGGCGTAAATGTCATCGACCTCGAACGCCAGATGACCAAAGTTGCGGCCGCCGGAATAGGTTTCCGGATCCCAGTTGTAGGTCAGTTCCAATTCGGCTTCCGGGCTCTCTTTGGCGGCTAAAAAGAGCAGGGTGAAACGGCCTTCGGGTACCTCTTTACGACGCACTTCATGTAACCCAAGTCCTTCACAGTAGAAACGCAGTGACGCCTCCAAATCATGAACGCGGACCATGGTATGCAAGTATTTCATCAACGAACTCCAGGTTGAATGCTATAGATACTGCGGCGCACGAACTTCGGCTTGTCATAAAACTCTGCTAAAGTGGCGCCAATAGATGGGAAACGTTTTATCAGGTATCAAAACGATGTACAAATCTGCTTTTTTTCTTACCACAGTCTCGGCTGCTGTGGTGTTGTCCGCATGTTCAATAAATCCTCAGCCATCCGGTGAACGCGCAATACTGGTGAGTATTGATGCATTAAACGAACGGCTACTGCGCGATAATTTATCAGCGCAACAGGCACCCGCATTGTATCGGGTTTTTGATGGCGGCGCCTGCACTGAGTATGCGCAACCTATGTTTCCGTCCGTGACTGCCGCAGGCCACGCCTCGATCTGGACCGGGGCTTATGGTGATGTGCACAATATTGCAGCCAACGCAGTTCACGTCTTACCACGCGATCAAAATACCGCGATGGCAACAATTTCAGGGTTTGATTCAGCCAACCTAAGCGCCGAACCTATCTGGATCAGTGCCGGTTACGCGCAACGGCGCGTTGGTGGGCACCACTCAACCCAGGCGCCTGGTGAAGCAGGGTTCCCGGCCCGCAGTGGCGAGCGTAGCGCTCAGCAACAGGCTGATTTCGAGCGCGTTCAGGCGGGTTACGAGTTAAGTAATGTGCAGGTGATGAATGGCTATAACCAGCAGGTCACAGGACATGCGGTCATTCGCGCTGAAGACGTCAGCTGGACTGAGGTTAGCGAATGGCGCAATTTAGGCCAGCTAGGGGTGACCCTCGAGCCAAAAGCTTTTACTTTTAGCAACGCGGCTGGCACCTTCCACGGGTTGCTGTTTGGTTCATCGCGCTATGACAGCATGGCAATTAGCCTGACGCCCGATATCAATCAGGCAGTGATAGCCCAGTCCAACCCAGTGGAGACGGAGGGCTTTGCCGACCGCGAGCTGGCACGTCATTTTTCAGAGCCGTTAAAAGTAGAAACGGAACGTGGTAATACCTTCCTCCGCATTCGCCTTTTTGAAGTGAGCAACAATGGTGAAGACTTTATGCTTTACCACCCGTCAATGCATGTCATGGATACCAATCATGAGTCTGTCCAGGCAGGGTATGACGAGTATGTCCAGGGCTGGTTTGGTAATTCAGCGTCGCGCATGTACACGGCGGGTGAATTTGGCCCAACGCGCTTTCAGGGCGGTGACGGAACCGCTGAAGCGCGGTACCTGGAAACGGCAGAATTATTTACCCGGGTGTTTAACAAAGGCAGCAGTTGGTTCTGGCAGGAGCAACAGGTTGATTTGCTGGTCGACTACTTCCCGTTAGGCGACTCCATTGATCACAGTTTACTGACTTATATGGACCCGACCTGGCCCGGCTACGACGAGGCTGTGGGCGAGGCCATGACGGAATTGCGTAACAAGACCTGGCAACTGGTCGATTTGCGTCTGGAGCATCTGTTACAGCTTGCTGCTGACGCCGATGCAGCGACCTTTGTGGTCGGTGACCATGGGATGCGCAGCAGTTGGATGGAATTTAAACCGAATGTGTTGTTGCAGCAGGCCGGGTTACAGGTACTGGATGAAAACGGCATGGTGGATTTAAGCCGGAGTAAGGCGGTGGCACCAAGTGGCCATTGGGTCACCGTTAACACCACAGAGTGGCGTGGTGGGATTGTTGAGCCAGATCAGAAAGAGGCGGTCATTGCCGAGGTGGTACAAGCCCTGCAAGGCGCAGCAGACAGTGAGGGCGGTGCGGTCATCGAACGGGTGTATATCGCCAGCGAACATCCGGAGCTGGGGATTGGAGGCGCCGCGGGGGGCGATGTTTACTGGTCTGAAGCGGATAACTATCGCAGCAGCCGCAGTACCCGTGGTGATCAGTATGTGGCAGAAACCGGCCCGTTAGGCTGGCATTCGCGAGCCTCGACCGACCCTTATATGCAAACCGTTACCTGTGCCTATGGTGGTGGATTCAGCAGCAAACGAATACCCGCCTCAAAATTGATTGATGTGGCGCCGACGGTGTCCGACTATCTGCGTATGCCTGCGCCACGGCACGCTCAGGGTCGTAGCCTGTTACCGGATTTGCGCTAACACCATAGTGGGCAGAACGCTGTCACAGGGAAGGCCAGCTAAGAATGACTTAGCTGGCCTTTTTTATCCTCAACCCTGTCAGGGATTCGCTACACAATTGTCGACAATTCTTGAGTAATGGCTATTGAAGCTTTGAATAAAAGGTATAAAATGGTCAGATATTCAAAAGCTGTCGACAATTCATGCATATTGAAAACGTTTTACTACGACCTCCAGTGACCGCATCTGATCGCGTCCTGCTTGAAATTCAGAAAGCCATTGTGGAAGGCAGCATAGCCCCGGGCAGCAAAATGAGCGAGCCGGAGCTGGCAAAACGCTTTGAGGTCAGCCGCGCGCCGTTGCGAGAGGCAATGGCAAGGCTGGAGCGCTGTCATCTGATTGAACGGACCCCGAATGCGGGAGCCCGGGTGGTGACTTTAACCCCGCAAGGGTTGTTGTCGCTTTATCAGTTGCGCGAGGAGCTGGAAGGACTGGCCTGTCGGCTGGCGGCCGAAAACATGGCAGAAGACGAAATAACTGAATTACGCGACTTGCTGAATGCGCATCTGCAGACGCAGCGGGTACGCGAAGGCGAAAGCTACTATCAGGAAGCGGGTGACCTCGACTTTCATTACCGGATTATCCTCGGCAGTAAAAATCCGTATTTAATCAACATTTTGTGTGACGAGCTTTACTTTCTGGTGCGGATGTACCGGGTTCAGCTGGGCATGAACGGGCCACGGGTGTCCCGTGCATTTGATGAGCACAAAGCTATTATTAATGCCATTGCCAATCGCGATGGTGAACTTGCCGACTTACTGATGCGACGCCATATCGGCGCATCACGTCAGAACATCGAAATTCAACTGCAAAATAAGGGAAACTAGCATGACACAGCTTATCAGCGCAGGCGCAAAGCTACGCGACGCAATCAAATCAGAAAAACCATTGCAGGTGGTGGGTACTATTAACGCCTACACTGCAATGATGGCGGAACGCGTTGGCCATAAAGCACTCTACTTATCAGGTGCGGGTGTTGCCAATGCCTCGTTCGGCTTGCCGGACTTAGGGATGACCTCATTGAATGACGTTTGTGAAGACATTCGCCGGATTACCGCAGCCACTGATTTACCTTTGCTGGTCGATGCAGACACAGGCTGGGGCGGTGCATTTAATATTGCACGGACAGTGAAAGAAATGACCCGGGCCGGTGCGGCAGGGTTTCATATTGAAGATCAGGTAGCGCAAAAGCGCTGTGGTCATCGCCCGAACAAAGAAATCGTCTCGCAGCATGAAATGGTCGACCGGGTGAAAGCTGCGGTTGATGCACGTACTGACGAGAACTTTTTCATTATGGCGCGTACCGATGCGCTGCAACAGGAAGGTCTGGAAGCTGCGATTGAGCGTGCTCAAGCCTGTGTTGAAGCCGGTGCCGATGCGATTTTTGCCGAAGCGGTGCATACCCTTGAGCAATACGATGCCTTCAGTAAAGCACTGAATGTACCTGTGCTGGCGAATATTACCGAGTTTGGTGCGACACCATTATTTAATAAACAAGAGCTGGCTGAAGTCGGTGTCGAAATGGTGCTGTATCCGTTAAGCGCATTCCGTGCCATGAACAAGGCGGCTTTGAATGTATACAACAGCATTTTAGAGAACGGTGATCAAAAAGCAGTGGTCGATGACATGCAAACGCGTGCCGAGCTGTATGACTTTCTGAATTACCACGCGTTTGAAGAAAAGCTGGACGCACTTTTTACTAAAAAATAACGAGGAGTTTAATCATGGCAGAGAAAGCATTGAGTGGAGCAGGCCTGCGTGG
Organism: Aliidiomarina sedimenti; assembly: GCF_003986955.1. GTDB lineage: Bacteria > Pseudomonadota > Gammaproteobacteria > Enterobacterales > Alteromonadaceae > Aliidiomarina > Aliidiomarina sedimenti. Next base: position 201,153 of record NZ_PIPN01000001.1, read on the forward strand.
CCAGGTCGCTGGCGAAACAGCACTGTGTACCGTTGGTAAAAGTGGTTCAGGCCTGACATACCGTGGTTATGATATTAAGGAACTGGCGGATAAAGTTAGCTTTGAAGAAGTAGCCTACCTGCTGGCGCATGGCGAATTGCCAACCCAGTCTGAGTTAAGCGACTACAAAACCCGTTTGAAGTCATTACGTGGTTTACCACAAGAGCTAAAAGACGTGCTTGAGCGAATTCCTGCTGAAGCGCATCCGATGGACGTGCTGCGTACCGGTTGTTCATTCCTCGGTAACCTGGAAACAGAAGAGAGCTTTGACGACGCGGATCGCCATATTGAACGTATGCTGGCGGTGTTCCCAAGCATTATGTTGTACTGGTACCGTTACAGCCACGACGGCGTGCGGATTGAAACCGAAACCAATGACGATTCAATTGGTGCGCACTTCCTGCATTTGCTGCATGACAAAGCGCCGACTGAATTGCATTCAGCAGTGATGAATACCTCATTGATTCTGTATGCAGAGCATGAATTCAACGCCTCGACCTTTACTGCTCGGGTTTGTGCTTCAACCTTGTCAGATATTCATTCCTGTGTGACTGGCGCGATCGGCTCGCTGCGTGGTCCACTGCATGGTGGCGCCAACGAAGCGGCGATGGATCTGATTGAAAACATGGAATCAGCGGACGATGCGGAAAGCACCCTGGTCGGTATGTTGGAACGCAAAGACAAGATCATGGGCTTCGGTCACGCTATTTATCGTGAATTCGATCCACGCAATGACATCATCAAAGCCTGGTCAGAAAAAATTGTCTGAAGAGTTTGGTGACAGCCGCTTGTATGACGTGTCAGTGCGCTGTGAAGAAGTGATGTGGCGGGAGAAGAAGTTGTTCCCGAATGCGGATTTCTTCCATGCGTCTGCCTATCACTACATGGGCATCCCGACCAAACTGTTCACGCCAATTTTCGTCATGTCGCGGGTTAGTGGCTGGACTGCACACGTTAAAGAACAGCGTGCGAACAACCGTATTATCCGCCCAAGTGCTGATTATACAGGCCCAGAGCCACGCCCAGTACCGGCTTTGTCTGAGCGCTAGACGCAGGATAGCTACGAGTAAACGGCAGGCTAAGCCTGCCGTTTAGCAGGGCATGCAAGGCATGGCCTACAAAGCCAGCTATAACCTTTCAGGTGACTAACATGAAGAGCGAATATCGCAATCTACCGGGCACGAATCTTTATTATTACGATACCCGTGCCGCGATAGAAGACATTAAACCCGGTAGCTACGACAAGCTGCCCTATACGTCGAAGGTTCTCGCCGAGCAACTGGTACGTCGCGGCGAAGGCCAGACCCTGACCGATGGCCTTAATCAATTCATCGAGCGCAAACGCGATCTCGACTTCCCCTGGTATCCGGCGCGTGTGGTCTGCCATGACATTCTAGGGCAAACCGCGCTGGTTGATCTGGCTGGTTTGCGTGATGCCATTGCCGATCAGGGTGGTGACCCGGCCAAGGTCAACCCGGTCGTGCCGACCCAGCTGATTGTTGACCATTCGCTGGCGGTTGAGCATGCGGGGTTTGAAAAAGACGCCTTTGAAAAGAACCGCCAGATTGAAGACCGTCGCAATGATGACCGTTTCCACTTTATTAACTGGACCAAAACGGCGTTTAAAAACGTTGATGTGATTCCGCCGGGCAATGGCATTATGCACCAGATTAATCTGGAGAAAATGTCGCCAGTGGTGCAGGTTCGTGATGGTGTGGCGTTTCCGGATACCTGTGTCGGTACCGACTCTCACACGCCCATGGTAGACGCCTTAGGCGTTATCTCGGTCGGTGTCGGTGGACTCGAAGCTGAGAGCGTGATGCTCGGTCGTGCCTCCTACATGCGTTTACCGGATATCGTGGGTGTTGAACTGACCGGCAAGCTGCAACCCGGCATTACCAGCACCGATTTGGTCCTGGCAATTACCGAGTTTTTACGTCGTGAGCGGGTGGTTGGTGCCTATCTCGAGTTTTTCGGCGAAGGGGCTAACAAGCTAAGCGTGGGTGACCGCGCAACCATCTCCAATATGACACCGGAATACGGTGCCACAGCCGCGATGTTCTACATCGACGAGCAAACCATTGATTACCTTAAACTGACTGGTCGGGCTGATGAGCAGGTTGAATTGGTTGAGCGTTATGCCAAAGAAACCGGCTTATGGGCGTCGCAAATGACAGAGGCTGAGTATGAGCGAGTGCTGACCTTTGATCTGTCGAGCGTCGGCCGCAACATGGCCGGGCCGTCTAATCCGCATGCGCTGTTACCGTCGTCAGAACTGGCCAGCCGTGGAATTGCCGGTCAGTACGAGCAGGTTGACGGCAAAATGCCGGATGGCGCGGTGATCATCGCTGCCATTACCAGCTGCACCAATACCAGCAACCCGCGCAATATGGTTGCTGCAGGCTTGATCGCCCGCAATGCCAATAAGCTCGGTCTGACCCGTAAGCCATGGGTTAAATCCTCGCTGGCGCCGGGTTCAAAAACGGTCAAGATGTACCTCGAAGAAGCGGATCTGATGGAAGAGCTGGAAACCCTGGGCTTCGGTCTGGTTGGTTTCGCCTGTACCACCTGCAACGGGATGAGTGGCTCACTTGACCCGGTGATCCAGCAGGAAATAATTGAACGCGATCTGTATTCAACCGCGGTACTGTCAGGCAATCGTAACTTTGACGGTCGTATTCACCCGCACGCGAAGCAGGCGTTTCTGGCGTCACCTCCGCTGGTTGTAGCCTATGCGATAGCAGGTAGTATTCGTTTTGACATCGAAAAAGATGCGCTTGGCTACGACAACGAGGGCAATCCGATTACGCTGAAAGATATCTGGCCATCGGATGACGAGATCGACGCCATTGTGAAACAGGCAGTTAAACCGGAGCAGTACCGTACTGTGTATGAGCCGATGTTTAACCTGTCCGTCGATTACGGGGAAAAGAACGATCCGCTGTACAAGTGGCGCCCACAAAGCACCTACATTCGTCGTCCTCCATACTGGGAAGGCGGGCTTGCAACGGCTCCGTCGTTAACCGGAATGCGGCCACTGGCAGTCTTTGGTGACAACATCACCACCGACCATTTGTCACCGTCAAATGCCATTATGGCGGACAGTGCCGCAGGTGAATACCTGGCCAGCATGGGCGTTCCGGAAGAAGACTTTAACTCGTACGCGACCCACCGTGGTGACCATTTGACCGCCCAGCGGGCCACCTTAGCCAATCCTAAAATCTTTAATGAAATGGTGACGGATAAGGACGGTAAGGTTATTCAGGGGTCGCTGGCGCGGGTTGAGCCCGAAGGCAAACAAATGCGCATGTGGGAAGCCATTGAAACCTACATGGAGCGCAAGCAGCCGCTGATTATTATCGCCGGCAATGACTACGGTCAGGGTTCATCGCGTGACTGGGCCGCCAAAGGCGTTCGCTTAGCAGGTGTAGAAGCCATTGTCGCTGAAGGCTTCGAGCGTATTCACCGCACCAACCTGATTGGGATGGGTGTTATGCCACTGGAGTTTAAACCAGGTACCACACGCACCACCCTGAACATCGACGGAACTGAAACCTTTGATGTGAAAGGTGAACCAGCGCCCGGTGCTGAACTTACTCTGGTCATCCACCGTAAAGATGGTGAGCAACTTGAAGTGCCGGTAACCTGTCGCCTGGATACGGGTGAAGAGCTTGGTGTGTATAGTGCAGGTGGTGTATTACAGCGGTTCGCCAAAGACTTCCTTGAGTCTGAAAGCGCCTGACCCTTGGTTTTGCCATTTTGATGAACACGAAGCTTAAAAAACAAAAGGGGCCCGTCGCGGCCCCTTTTTAAGCGTTCAATATTGAAATCATGCGGGAGTAAATAATGACCCATCCAGCACAAATTAAAATTGCCGCGACGTATATGCGTGGCGGTACCAGTAAAGGCGTATTCTTTCGCCTTGACGACTTACCTGAGAATGCCCGCCAACCGGGTGCGGCCCGTGACAAACTCCTGTTGCGCGTGATTGGCAGCCCGGACCCCTATGGTAAACACACCGATGGTATGGGTGGGGCGACCTCGAGCACCAGTAAAACCGTGATTGTCAGCAAAAGTAGCAAAGCGGACCATGACGTCGACTATCTGTTTGGCCAGGTGTCCATTGACAAGCCTTTTGTCGACTGGAGTGGCAACTGTGGCAATCTGTCGGCAGCGGTAGGACCTTTTGCTATCAGCAACGGCCTAATAGACGCTGACAAAGTACCTGAAAACGGCGTCTGTGAAGTACGTATCTGGCAGGCTAATATTGAAAAAACCATTATTGCGCGGGTGCCGGTCACAAATGGGCAGGTGCAGGAAACCGGCGACTTTGAGCTTGACGGGGTGACCTTCCCGGCGGCTGAAATTCCCGTCGAGTTTATCGACCCGGCGTCTGATGAAGACGGCCAGGGCGGTTCGATGTTCCCCACCGGTAACCTGGTTGATGAACTGGAAGTGCCTGGTCTGGGTGTGTTAAAAGCGACCATGATAGATGCAGGTATTCCGACTGTGTTTATCAATGCCGAGGATGTGAATTACACTGGCGTTGAATTGCAGGAAGCGATTAACAGCGACCCGGATGCACTGCTGATGTTTGAGCGTATTCGCGCCCATGGCGCCCTTAAAATGGGCGTTATTAAGGATTTGGCAGAAGCTGAAAGCCGTCAGCATACGCCAAAAGTGGCCTTTGTCGCTGGCCCCCAAAGTTATATTGCATCCAGCGGTAAGCAGGTTGCAGCTGGCGATGTCGACGTGCTGGTTCGCGCACTGTCGATGGGTAAACTGCATCACGCCATGATGGGCACAGCGGCCGTCGCTATTGGCACTGCCGCCGCGATTCCCGGTACCCTGGTTAATCTCGCTGCTGGTGGGAGTGAGCGTAAGTTTGTCACCTTCGGCCACCCGTCAGGCACGCTTAAAGTAGGTGCCGAAGCGACCCTGGTGAATGGCGAATGGCAGGTGAAAAAAGCAATTATGAGCCGCAGTGCGAGGGTGTTGATGGAAGGCTTTGTCCGCGTTCCTGGTGACTACATGAAGTAAGGTGTAGAAAAGCAGTGAGGCCGCAAACAAAATTTGCGGCCTCACTCTGTTATTAAAGAATCTGTTACTAAAGAATCTGCTGTTAAAGCTGACTTGCCACAGATTCAACCGACTGATTGCCTTTTACCATATCAAAGGCTTTACCCACTGCGTTTGGTTTATCCAGCACTTCAATCAGCATTGCGGCTACATCAGCGCGGGGAATTTCCCCCTCAGTGATGCTGCTTTCAGCCCTTACCTGACCAGTCGGCTTGTCGTCGGTAAGTAAACCCGGACGGACAATGGTGTATTCCAGATCAGAGCGCATCAGCTCGCGATCAGCGTAATGCTTGGCCACATAGTAAGGGGTGATATCAGGGTGCCAGAACTCACGGTTGTGAGCTTGCAGCGCGCTGACAATCACAAAGCGTTTTACGCCTGCCAGTTCTGCTGCTTCCATCGATTTCACTGCACCGTCAAGGTCAATGCGCAGCGTCATGTCATCCTCTGTCGAACCACCTGACCCGGCAGTAAAGATAATCGCATCGGCACCCTCTAAGCTTTCTTTCAGCGTTTCAACCTTGTCAGTCAGATCAAACGCACGTGCCTCAATGTCCTGTGCCTGCAGCGCTTTAATCTGCTCATCTTTGCGGACCAGGGCAACGGGCTGGTGAGTCGGGTGCTGTTGCAGCTGCTTAACCACGTGCTGTCCAATTTTGCCGTTGGCACCAATTACATATACTCGCATACGTCCTCCCACTGAAATGATTCGTCTTATTTAAATATGGGCATAAGCCTAGATGAACAGTGGCGGTTCGTCAGCCCGGGATTGACGCAGAAAGTAGATTACGGCGATCGTTTAAAAGCGAAAGCGCACACCCAGACCCATTTCATTATCGACATCGTCGGTATTAAGTTTGTAGCTTGCTTCGATGGCAAGGTTACGGCCCAGTGGTACGTAGGCAAAGACACCAAACGAATAGTACCCGTCACCAACGGTATCCTTCACCCCTTTAACCGCCATAGGAACGTCGCCTGCTGCGAATTTATAGCCTAAACCAAGAATAGTGCCGGTATCGTCGCTGGATGAGTAATCGTAGTGACTAAAGCCAGCGATGGCGGAGAAACCGTTGGCCAGATAGATATCTGCCGTTCCCCGAAAAACGAATTCGTAGGCGTCGATATACTGTGCGTGCAGCGAGACGCGCTGACTAACGTCAGTACCTGCAGCCAGATAAATGCTGCTATCGCTGTAATCGTAGGCACCGCCGGCCAGGTAAGTTTCGGCGGAGGCAGGAACCAGGGCACTGAGCCCTAATAATGAGAGGCTTAACAAGGTGGTTTGTCTGGCTGGCATGGATGATTCGCTCATTTAATAAGATAAACAAGCCACCTAGTTTAAAGGCCACAGCAAAATTGTAAATCCTTGATTTAGAATACAGCAGCGGGTTGGGGCGTAACCGACATGGCGGGTTGCTCAGTTTTCTTCTGAGTCTGGCTAGCGGCAGCCGGAGCCCCATATATGCGACTCATGCGCTCACCGAACGCGGCAAACAACGCGAGCCGCTGGCTATCATTCATATCTCCAATAATGCCTTGCAGGCTCTGCCGTTTCTGTTGGTTCAAAGGAGCCTCCGCATAGGTTTTCATAAACAGCATTTCCAGGTTAGGTTCAGTAGGCAGTGTTTGCAGCAGTTCAATCATTGAATCAACCGGCAGTGATTCCCAGTTTGCATACTGTGGCTTATGGCGTTGCAGGACCTGCTTCAGATGAAGCGTCAGCATTTCTGAAACCAGGGTGTAGACGCACGAGAAATGATATAAGATTCCACCTTTGGAAATACTGGCGAATTCACACAGGGCGTCCAGGGTGAAACCCTGAGGACCTTGTTGGCGCGCCAACTCCAGCGCATTATTGAGAATATATGCCCGCTTGCTGGGGCGACCGCCTCGATTCGAGATCGTCATGGATGAGCTCCTGAATAAATTATTGTTAGTTGTTCGGGATATAGGTCTGCTTATTAGTCGAACCGAGTATAAGAAATTGAACGTAGAGAAACGTTAAGTTATGCAAAACCACTGTTGCTAACGTCAGGAACCGTTACTATTCGCTGCGATGACTAAACTATTACTGGTTGAAGATGATAAGGAACTGGCTGAACTGGTGCGTGAGTACCTGGTTCTGAACCAGTTTGAAGTAGATGTCGCACGTAACGGCCGCGATGCGCTTGGGCGTTTGTCGAAGAAAGCGTATGCAGCCGTGTTACTGGATATCATGCTACCCGGTATAGACGGTCTGGAAGTGCTCAGGCAGGTGCGTCGAAGCAGCTCAACCCCGGTTATTATTATTTCCGCGCGCGGAGCAGATATTGATAAAATTGTTGGCCTTGAACTAGGTGCCGATGATTACCTTGAAAAGCCGTTTAATCACCGCGAACTGCTGGCCAGAGTGAAGGCGCTGCTGCGTCGGGCTAAGCTTCCGGCAGGGCAGCCGGCGGACGTTTTAGCGGCTGAGGGGCCTGAGCCAAACCTTTTAAAGATAGGTGACCTGAGATTCAATCTGCTGTCACGCACTCTTTACTACGATGATATTCCGGTTGGCCTGACGGGCATGGAGTATGCGTTGTTACTTAAACTGGCACAGCAGCTGGGCGAAGTGATCAGCAAAGAAACACTGTCGATGGAATGCCTGGGGCGGCGGCTTACGCCGTTTGATCGCAGCATTGATACCCACATGAGTAAAATCAGAAAGAAATTAGCATTGATCGGCAGCGTGGTTGAAATTAAAGCCATGCGAGGGCGGGGGTACTGTCTGGCATGTTAGCGACCTTGAAGCCTCGTTCTCTGGGCGTGAAAATTCTGGGCTGGTTCTGGTTGACGTTATTGCTGTCCTACCTGGCCGCGTCTGTGCCAACATTCTTCCTGCCTGCCAGCGTTAAAGAGCGGGTAATTCCAGCTGAAGATTTAACCGGAATGCAGGCCTTAGGGCAGCTTATTGTCAAGAACGTGGTCGAAAACACGGACGCCGAACTTAACAAGCGTGACGACCGCTTTGTCCATTGGGCGGTATTGTCCAGCGACGGCAGCCTGATGATGAGTACCGAGTCCGTGCCAGCACAGGCACAGCGACTTATTGAACAGGCAGAGCGCGATAGCCAACCGGTTGAGCTGCTGTTGCGGGACATGGTAATTAGCGGGCCGCAGTACGTAGAGCTCGAATCTGAACAGTACATGTTGATGTTCTGGCGCGATCGTTATCCGCGCTTTTTAGATAAAATCAGAGAAATCCCGGGCTGGTTGAAGCTGGCTTTGGTAATGCTCACGACCTTGGGCATGAGTTTTCTGTTCTACCGGTCTATTGTGTGTCCGCTACAGCGTTTATCACGTGGCTTTAACGAGTTAAGTCAGGGCAACTTTGACTACCGCCTGGGCAACGAAATTTGTCTGGATGATGAATTTGATAAGTTGTATGCCAACTTTGACCGCATGGCGAACCAGTTGCAGGAAATGGTCAGCATGCACAATCGGCTGATCGCCGATATTTCACATGAGTTAAAAACCCCCTTAAGTCGACTGCAGATGTCAGTCGCGCTGGCCAGAACAGCGCCGCCGGAACAGTTAGGTGCCTACTTTGACCGGGCGGAAAGTGAAGGCGAAAAGCTCGATGAAATGATTAAGCAACTGCTGCAGCTGGCTGAGTGTATCACTCGTTCGCTTGAGTTTACCTGCCAGCAGGAAGAGGTGCCGGCTCTGTTAGAGCCGTTGCTCGACGATGCCCAGTTTGAGGCTGATGCGCTGAATGTTGAGTTTTCAGTGCAGGCGCCCGACAATATCTCGCTCCTTCTACACAAACGCCTGTTTACCATGGCGCTGGAAAACCTGATTCGAAACGCGTTCAAGTATGCGCAACGTCTGGTCAGCCTGAAAGTGTATTTTAAACAGGACCATTGCGTGTTCGAAGTCTGTGACGATGGCCCCGGGGTCAACGCGGATGACTTGCCACGTTTACGTACTCCATTCTACCGTGCTGATCAGGCTCGAAGTCGCCAGACTGGTGGCGTCGGGCTGGGTCTGTCGATCGCCCACGAAGCCATGGTTGTGCATGGTGGGCGTCTGGGACTGCGTAATCGAAAGCGCGGCGGTTTCAGTGCCAGCCTCCACATTCCTCTTCGTTAACCCCGTTGTTTACCAAAGCTTTGCATTCGTGGACTAGGCAAAGTTTACCCTTTTCGCCAACATAAAGAGCACTTTGTCTTCAGACTGAAATTATGTGGAGCGACGAGTCCAATGAGCAATGCTCCTGTCCTCAAGGGAAGCAGTTTTACCCTGTCTATTTTGCAACTGTTTGATTCAGATACCGACCGGGCGCTTGCCTATCTTGCTGGCAAGGTTTCCCAGGCGCCGGCGTTTTTCGCACAGGCGCCACTGATCTTAAATGTCGAACAGGTTGAAGGGGATCTGGCGTTTGCCCGCTTGAAAAACGGCATTGAAAAGCTTGGTCTGCATGTGGTGGGCGTGGTGGGTTGTGAACGCACTGCTCAACAAGAGCAGGCGTTCGCTGCCGGCATTCCGCGCTTGCGACCGGGCAGCCAGGGCAGTGAACTTGATATTCCAAAAGGGCCTGCGCGCACGGCCAAAGCGAGTAAGGTGGTACGCACGCCGGTGCGCTCCGGTCAGCAAATATATGCCAAAGGGCGTGATTTAGTGGTTCTGGGTCATGTAAGCCATGGCGCCGAAGTCATCGCAGATGGCTCAATTCAAATTTATGGCACCTTGCGCGGCCGTGCTCTTGCAGGTGCGGCCGGAAACGGGGATTGCCATGTATTGTGTGGCAATCAACAGGCCGAACTTATTTCTATTGCTGGCAATTATTGGCTTAGTGAGCAGATTGATAAGCAATTCTGGCAGCAACAGGTATTGGTCACGCAGCGCGATGATGCGCTGCAGATGGAAACTATTCGCCTCTAACTATTGATCCATATATAAGGATAACAACTATGGCTCGTATTATCGTGGTAACGTCCGGTAAAGGTGGCGTGGGTAAGACAACGTCCAGCGCCGCTATCGCTTCAGGCTTAGCCTTGGCTGGGCATAAAACCGCAGTCATTGATTTTGATATTGGACTGCGCAATCTGGATCTGATCCTTGGTTGCGAACGTCGTGTGGTCTATGACTTCGTTAATGTGTTGAATGGCGAAGCCTCTTTGCAGCAGGCATTAATTAAGGATAAACGAAGCGAGAATTTGTTTATATTGCCAGCTTCGCAGACCCGCGATAAAGACGCTTTAACCATGGAGGGCGTGCAGCAGGTGCTGAGCGAGTTAGATCAGCTTGGTTTCGAATTTGTCATCTGTGACTCGCCCGCCGGGATTGAACATGGCGCAATGATGGCGCTCTATTTTGCCGATGAGGCCATTATAACGACCAACCCGGAAGTCTCTTCGGTACGTGACTCGGATCGCATTCTGGGTATTCTCGATGCCAAATCGAAGCGTGCTGAAAAAGGGTTGGAACCGGTAAAACAGCATTTACTGATCACCCGTTACAACCCATCACGGGTCGACGCCGGGGAAATGCTAAGCGTGGACGATATTCTGGAGATACTGAATATTCCGCTGCTCGGTGTTATTCCAGAGAGTCAGTCGGTGCTCAACGCCTCGAACAAAGGCGTGCCTGTGGTCTTCGAAGAACAGGCCGACGCCGGCCAGGCGTATCAGGATGCCGTGGCCCGTTTAGTGGGCGAAGACAAACCCATGCGCTACGTGAAAGCTGAAAAGAAAAGCTTACTAAAACGGATATTTGGAGGCTAACGATGTCGTTATTAGATTTTTTTCGTACCACCAAGCCATCCACTGCATCGGCGGCCAAAGAGCGCCTGCAGATTATTGTTGCCGAGCGTCGCCAGCAAGGCGAAGCGTTGCCAGCCTATTTGCCGCAGTTAAAGAAGGATATCCTTGAGGTGCTGGCCAAATATGTCAATGCCGACCCAAATATGGTTAAAATTTCGCTCGAACACAGCGATGACAACCTTTCGGTTCTGGAACTGAACGTCACGCTGCCAGACGACGATGAATCGGCTTAATCGCACCAGCCATCAAGGTGCTGCTCGCTGAGAAAACGCTGAATGTCGTCATAGGCAGGAGTCAAAAAGCGCAGTGGACTGCCCAGGCTGGCTATCAGGTCTACATGCCGGGTACGCGGGTAGATATGCAGTTGTGAGGGCACCCCGAGTTCTGACAAACGCTGCTCAAAGCGCTCGGAATGCTCAGCGTTGGCGACGCTGTCTGCGCGCCCATGCAACAGTAAGGTGGGTGGCATGCCTTCTCCGGCAAGGGCGACGGGGTTTGCCTGATTACCATTTGCCTGGCTGAATTTATCGGCGACCCGCGAGTGATCGAGGGGTAAATCGTAAGGCCCGGACATAAGAATCGCGCCGTCGATTTGACCTGAGTATCTCTGCGCCTGCAAGTACTGCGGGTCGGCGGCAATTAAAGCAGCGCTATGGGCACCGGCAGAGTGTCCGGCGAGGATAACCGACTGTGCGCTGGGGCAGCTTGCACTGATAGCGCCCTCAAGTTCGCTGACGGCTTTTGCGACATCATCGATAAACGCCGGAAATTCCACCTCTGGATAAAGACGATAATCGGGAATTACGGTGATATAGCCGAGCCGGGCAAACGCCTGGCCAATAAATTCAAAATCGGCTTTGTCACCACGTTCCCATGCGCCGCCATAGACAAACACAATCACCTTTTGTCGCTGTTGCGGCTGATCCGGGTAATAGATATCCATTTGCTGCCGTGTGTGCTCGCCATAGGACACGGATTCAAGGGTATAACTGCCGTCAGGGGTCAGCGCGTTGAGCACGGCTGACCCGCTGCAGCCGGTGAGCAGGCTACAGAAGAGTACAACAAAGAGACGAAATAGAGAGCAGTTGTGGCGCATGTCACCTGTGGTCCCGGGCAAAGGTATGGGTAGTCTCTATACCCCGACCAGCGGGAATAGGATCAGTTGTTGTGCCGGAATGATAGCAACAAAAAAGCCCGGGGTGCTAGCACGCCGGGCCTTTTGAGTCAGGTTCACAGGTTACCTGTTATTCGTCCTGTTACTCGTCGTCAATTCGCATGGCTCGCAGACGACGTCCGGCAGCCGCTTCATTGACGTTCAGAATGTGATCACCTATGCGCTCCAGACGGTTCAGCATGTCCATGAAGATCACGCCGGCACGGGCAGGGTAGTTACCACTTTCGAGGCGAACGTAATGGGTGTCACGGAACTTGTCGCGCGTTTGATCCACCAGGTTTTCCAACTCAATAGCTTTGTCCAGCGACACATCTTCTGGGTTTTTAGCTACATTGCGATGCATTTCACCAATAGCTTCACGGACTGAATTCATCATTTGCAGCATTTCTTCCGCTGCGTCGTCCGGCCAGCTGGCTTTTGATTCAGTCATCCGTTCAGTCAATTTAGCAATCTGGAAATAGATATCGGCAATCCGTTCCAGATCATTGATCATCGTCTGCATGAAGCGAATGCGTTCAGTCATCGAGTGTTCCAGGTTGGTATGCTCGCTGATACGCACCAGGTAATCTGAGATCTCTATCTCCAGCACGTCGGTCACGTCTTCAAACTTACTGACCTTCTCGATGATCTTGTCGTGTTTAACCTCAGGGTCAAACAGCAGTTCATGAACCGAATCGTGCATCTTTTCGATGATGTCGGTGAATTGCATAATCTCTTTATTGGCCTGCTCGACAGAGAAGCCCGGAGACGTCATCGGCCCGCCGCTGATATGGCGCAGGTGAAACTCATCGACGCCGCCACGATCCGGCTGAATGTACTGCACAAAGCGCACTAAGTAGGGCACAAAGGCAAACAGAAGAACCACGTTGAGAACGTTAAACGAGGTATGGAACAGTGACAACGCCAGGGTCGAGTTTTCCCGTGCCGTGCTTGCAGGGTCCATTACCGACGCAGGGCTGCCGGTAAAGTACTGCACAATGTTGTCCATCATATGCAGGAACGGGAAGATCAGCGCCAGCATCCACAGCACGCCAATGACGTTAAAGAAGAAGTGGAACCTCGCCGCCCTTTTCGCATGCACATTGCCGACCAGAGCCGCTATGTTGGCGGTCACCGTGGTCCCGATGTTTTCGCCAAGAACCATGGCGGCGGCAATCGGGAAGGTAACCCATCCTTCAAACAGCATCACCAGGGTAATAGCGGTTGCCGCGGAGGACGACTGCGTGAGCAGAGTAAGAATGGTCCCCACCAGCACAAACGCCAGCATCGAAAGGAAACCATAGTCGGTAAAACTATCCAGAAATGCGAACATCTCCGGGTTTGAATTGATATCTGGCACCGCACCTTTTATGAACTCAAGGCCGATAAAGATAATCCCAAACCCAACCATTGCTTCCGCAATATTGCGCAAACGGTTATTTTTCGAGAACAGGAAGGCAAAGAAAATACCAATAACCGCAAGGGCTATGGGCGTAATCTGAAACTTAAAGCCGAATAAAGACACCATCCAGGCAGTAATGGTGGTACCAATGTTCGCCCCCATGATAACGCCGGTCGACTGCACAAAGGTGAGCAATCCTGCGTTTACAAAACTCACCGCCATAACAGTGGTCGTGGTGGAGGACTGGGTAATGGCCGTGGTGCCAAACCCTGTTACCACACCCGTCAAACGGTTGCGGGTCATGCCACTTAAGATACCTTTTAAGCGACTGCCTGCCATTTTTTGCAGACCTTCACTGAATATTTTCATGCCGAAGATGAAAATACCCAAAGAACCAATCAGTTGCAGGAAATCAAATAGTGAGTATGTCATGCGCTATGCCTTACGTATGGGTGAGGGTTGTGCAAAAAGCGCACATTGGTAACCTCAGGCCTTGTACTTGGGTGCGTAGAAGCGCGCATTATATCTGTCATCGTTTTGCAATGAAACGACTTTTCGGCTGCGGTTTTGTTAAATTTTCAGCTCAGTGCGGGGAGTGTTCACAAAACCCGCGCACGGAAACGTTTGCCTTTGATTTTATCGCCATTAATTAGCTGCAATGCGCGATCCGCAATACGGCGGTTGACGGCAATATAGCCCCAGTTGGCCTGCAGCTTAATTTTACCGATATCTTCCATCTTTAATGCATTGTCGCGGGTCAGTGCCCCAACGATATCACCGGGGCGCAATTTGTCTTTTTTACCACCGTTAATTTGCAGCGTGATCATCGTCGCCTGCAGCGGCTTGCTGTTACCTTGCTCAATCGGGATCGCACGCATCTGAATAGGTTCAGGCAAGGTATCTTCAAGCAGACGAACCTTGTAGTCATCTTCCGGCCCGACCAGGGTAATTGCCAGACCTTTTGCGCCCGCACGTCCGGTGCGGCCAATGCGGTGGGTATGGGTGTCGGTGTCGTGGGCCATGTGTACGCACAGCACTAAATCGAGTTCGCTGATATCCAGCCCGCGCGCCGCGACATCGGTAGCCACCAGAATACGCGTACTGCCATTGCTGAACTGAACCATGGTCTGGTCACGGTCACGTTGTTCAAGGTCACCATGCAGAGCTAATGCGCTGTAACCGTTGGCGCGTAAACTATCGTTCAGTTGCTGTACTTCACGTTTGGTATTGCAAAAGACAATGCAATTGTCAGGCTGATGCGCCTGCAACAGGTGCATCACGGCCAATGTCGCCGGCATAGTGGCGAGACTATAAAAGCGCTGTTCAATATCGGCTACCACCTGCTCGGTGGCGATCGTCAGCTTGACCGGTTCACGGGTGACACGGCCAATCAGTTTATCCATCCCTTTAGGGTAGGTGGCGCTGAAAAGCAAAGTCTGGCGTGCAGCTGGGGTCGCCTCAATGATTTTTAGAATGTCATCCTGAAAGCCCATGTCGAGCATGCGATCGGCTTCGTCTAAAACCAGCGTATTGATTCTGGAGCAGTCGAGTTGCTGCTGACTTAAATGGTCCAAGACTCGACCAGGCGTGCCCACCAGCACATGAGCACCATGCTGTAACGAAGTCGCCTGCGCTCGGGCTGGTACCCCGCCGCACAGGGTAAGCAGCTTAAGGTTCGCCACGTTTTTCGCCAGCTTGCGGATTTCAGTAGCCACCTGTTCAGCAAGTTCGCGGGTAGGGCAGAGAACCAGTGCTTGCGGTGAGAAAATGTTTATATCGACATTGTTCAGTACACCCAGTGCAAAGGCAACAGTTTTACCGGTGCCTGTGGCCGCCTGCACAATGACATCACTACCGCGCAAAATGACAGGCAGACTGGCCGCTTGTACTGCAGTCAGTTGCGTATAGCCAGCATCACTCAGACCGGCCGCCAGAGCGGCAGGTAAATTGAGCTGTGAAATGTCTGCAGCGTCTGCTGATTGCGAATCTGTCGAAGCGGAGCTGGTCTGGCTAAAGTCTGTCATGGCGGGCATTCATTGCAAATTATCGGGCGCATATAGTAACAGAATTCGCCGGGGAACGAGGGGAATTGAGACAGATTAAATCCGGGGGACTAAAATTACCTATATAGTGTTGACAATCATTCTCATTATCATGTAACTTCACCGCCAGTTAAGAATGGAACCGGAGAACTCATGTTACCTCACTTTTTATCTCGTCCCTCGAAAGTCGCTACTGCTGTTCTGTTAGCGACTCTGCCGTTAACCGCTGTCGCTGAAACTTCAGACGATTCGGATCAGCCCAATGGTGAGGCTCGCGCTGTGATGCCGACCATTGAAGTGATCCGGGTTTCGGGTTTTTATGCACCACACCGCTCAGACGAGACCGGTACGGTGGTTCTGATTGATCGTGAAGATATCGAACGTATTCAGCCATTGTCGACTGAAGATATTCTGCGTCGCGTCCCGGGCATTAACGTGAAGAGTGAAGAAGAGACCTCCATCGTTGCTAACTTTGGTATTCGTGGCCTGTCTGCCAGCGAATCGAAGTCGCTGGTGCTTGAAGACGGAGTGCCAGTGGCGCCAGGTTTGTTTATCGGTAACGACCGCTATTTTAATCCGCGTATTCAGCGTATTGAGGGTGTTGAAATCCTCAAAGGCTCAGCGTCACTGCGCTACGGGCCGTCCACCATTGGTGGGGTGGTGAACTACCAGACCCGCACACCGGATGACGGGGTTCAGGTGAACGCCCGCACAGGCTCGTTCAATATGCAGGAAATGACCGTCGAAGCGGGCAGCCGCACTACGTCAGGCGACGCCTACGCTGGTGTTGTTGCGACCCACTCCAGCAGCGACGGTTTTATGGACAAAGGCTATGACATGACCGACCTGATGTTTAAGTCAGGTGCAGTGCTTTCTCCGAATCAACGGGTGGGGATGAAGTTCTCCTACCATGAAAACGATGCCAATATTTCCTATCGCGGCTTGTTGCTCGATGACTACCGTTCGGGTGCTACCTATAACCCGGCGCCCGATGATTATTACCTGACTGACCGGATCGCCTTTGATGCCAATCACGAATTACTCTTAGGCAACAGCGCGAGCCTGAAAACACTGGTCTACTGGAGCGATGTGTCACGTGACTACTGGCGTTATGGGGTGGACACGGATGCCTCGGATCTGGCGGGTCGCTGGGTCTACAATGACGACGTTACCGGTAACAACCGTTCGTTCGAGCGCTTCGGCATCGAAACCCGTCTGCGTTTCGACGCTACCATTTTGAGCTTGCCTGCACAGAATGAACTGGGTCTTCGTTATATGAACGAAGAGTCTGATGACCGTCGCATTCGTGCGACCCGTGAACAAGACCGCACCGGGCCAAATGACCGTCATCGGGTGGACTCAGCAGACAGCTACGCAGCCTATGCGCAAACCAGAATTGAACTAAGCGAAAGACTGGCTGTTACCCCTGGTATCCGCGTTGAATCGTACCAGCAGGAACGTTTGATTCTGACTGAGAACAATGCCACAGCCAAAACCACCAACACTGAGTATTTGCCAGGCATTGGGGTTACCTTTGACGCCACTCCATCGGCGCAGGTCTATGGTGGTGTTTATCGCGCATTTTCACCGGCGACCAACGGCGTTGCACTGGACGGCCTGACCGATCAGGATTTGGACGGTGAACGTTCGAACAACTTTGAACTTGGTCTGCGCGGTGCACTGGAACAGCTTGATTATGAATTTGCCGCTTTTTATATGGACTTCAGTAATCAGGTCGTGACCGGTAACACCAACCCGAACCTGTCGCAGTCAAATGCAGGTGAAACCGAGCACTATGGTATTGAAGCTATGCTTGGCTACGATCTGGGTAGTGGCTTCCGCATTGACAGCAATGCAACCTGGGTTCCAACATCGGAATTCAAATCAGGTGATTTCAGTGGCAACCGGCTGCCTTATGCACCAGAAGTCGTGGCGAACCTGGCGGTAAACTACAACTACAACAGCCTTGATGTCACCTTGAACATGCATCATCGCGGCGAGCAATATGGTGACCCAACCAACCAGGTTGAATTGCCAGAGGGCGCGGGTGGCGGTATTTGGGGTGGTTTGATGCCAGCTTACACTGTGTATGACTTCACCTCGCTATATACCGTGAATGACCAGCTTACCCTGTTTGGTTCAATTAAGAACCTGACTGACAAGCGTTATATCTCAGGCCTTCGCCAGGGTATTTACGTAGGTCCTGAACGTTCATTTGAACTGGGTCTTCGTTACAGCTTCTAAGACCCCAATGACCAAACCGAAAAACGCCGCTGATATCAGCGGCGTTTTTTTTGGGAGCAAAACGTTCAGGCAAAAAAAACCGGGATACCAGCCTGTAAGTAGTATCCCGGCAAACTTCCCGCACCTTGAGTGCGCCCTTCATTTATGTGAGCAGGCTCCAGGGAGAGTACTGGGCTGCGAACACATGACTACGATAACCTACTCACAAATGATAATCAATATCATTTGCATTTTTATTTATGCTTTCTTGTCTGAACAAGGAGTGGCTTAAACTCAGTCATCCTTGTGTTGGTCGCATCAACTGATCATTGTTACGCCTTTATGCGTTAAGCTAGCAGGCGAAAATAAGAAATCAGAGAGGAATCAGCATGAAAAAAACAGCAACCATGAAGGCTGTGGCGGTATTGCTTAGTGCCACCGCAGCGGTGAGTCTGACTGCGCAGGCGGACGTTACTTATGCAGATCAGGAAAAACTGCATGAGATCGCAACAGCGACATCGGCCGAACGTATCGAACAGGACATCGAAACCTTAGTCAGTTTTGGGACCCGCCATACACTGTCGGAAACCGAGTCAGATACCCAGGGAATCGGCGCGGCCCGGCGCTGGATTTTTGAAGAGTTTGAACGTATTTCAGAAGCATGCGGAGGCTGTCTCGAAGTCTATTACAGCCGTGATGTAATATCGGACACCCCTCGTATTGAAGACCCTGCAGAGGTGGTCAGTGTGGTCGCGATTCAGCGCGGAACGACGGACCCGGACCGCTACGTGATGATGTCCGGTGATATTGATTCGCGTGCCAGTGACGTTATGGACTCCACCTCGGACGCACCGGGCGCAAACGACAATGCATCAGGCGTCGCCGGTACCATTGAAGCGGCACGTGTGCTTAGCCAGCATCAGTTTAATGGCTCTATTGTCTATGCTGCACTAGCGGGTGAAGAGCAGGGCCTGTTTGGTGGCCAGATCCTGGCGCAACAGGCAAAAGACGACGGCTGGCTGCTTCATGCGGTACTTAATAACGACATGATCGGCAACATTTCGGGTATTAACGGGGTCACCGACAATACCACAGCGCGTGTGTTTGCTGAGGGCACACGCATGAACGAAACCGCGGAAGAAGCGCGGATGCGCCGTTTTACCGGCGGTGAAGTAGACTCACCGAGCCGCAACCTGGCCCGTTACATTGACTGGATTGCGGACCGCTATATTCCTAATCTGGATACCATGGTGGTTTACCGCCTGGACCGTTTCGGCCGCGGCGGACACCACCGCCCGTTTAATGACTTAGGCTACCCCGGTGTGCGTATTATGGAGACCAACGAGCACTATGATCGCCAGCACCAGGATTTGCGCAATGAAGACGGACGTCATTTTGGTGATACCATCGATTACGTTGACTTCGATTACGCAGCCAAACTTACCGCATTGAATGCAGTCACTCTGGCCAGCATGGCCTGGGCGCCGGCGCCTCCGACGGGCGTTGAAATTTCAGGCGCCGTCAGTGCCAACACCACGCTGAAATGGAACCAGCCTCGCTCTGCAGAGGATGCCAATATCAAAGGTTACAAGATTTACTGGCGCTACACCGACCAGCCACAGTGGCAGTTCAGCCGTGAAGTAGGCAAGGTGACTGAATTCACACTAGAGAACGTGGTCATTGATAATTACTTCTTTGGCGTTGCCAGCGTCAACAACGAAGGCATCGAAAGTCCGGTGGTATTTCCGGGCGCTGCCGGTACCTTCGAAATCGAGTAGGGCAGAAAGGCAGGGGCAGGTGCTATTGCCTGCTCCCGCTAATGACCAGATACCGCGGTAGATATTCAATTAGCCGCGCTGAGTGCACGTTTTGTCATTGCAGTCAGAATTTATCTTTAGTAAGGTCAATAACATACTAATAACGTGCGCCAGGGATATCAGGCATAGCGACACAGCAAAACGAGCACGCTCAGTTTGTTTTCCAAGGGAAAGAGCCTCCTCACAGTATAACCTTCGCTATATCAACCACCTGACTCGTTACTTGCTCGCAAACCCGAGCTAGCAAAGTGTGCGTGCTCAATATACAAATGTTAGCTGCCAATCAAGGTGAGGAGCTATGTTCTCAGAATTGGAAAAAATTTCAGAGGTTGATGAAAGCGCCCTCATTTTATACGCACGCCTTCGGCAACTTGAAAAGTGGCTGAGGGAAATGGTCTATGTTGAATTAAAAACGAAGAAAGGTAGAAACTGGTTCAATTTTAATAAGACTAAAAAAACCTATGAGTCAGATAAAGCCGTTACTCATATACCAACAGCCGATGATAATCCGTTAAGTTTTACCACATTTGATGAGCTCGTTAAACTAATTCAAAATAATTGGGATCTATTCTCGGAATACTTGCCTCCGAAGATCACATGGGAAGTTAAGCTAGATGAGATTGTACACATAAGGAACCGAGTTGCTCATTTCAGAAGTGGCCACACGGATGACATTGAACGATTATTACAACTCATGAGGGATATTGATAACGGATTCTGGAGGTTTTGTACTGATTATAATGATTTGCAGCCAATACTACCTCCTGACAGGGATGCAGTTGCAAAAAAATATGTAGATCTGGATCCATTTTCGTTCAAAGAAGTTGCTCCTAACGAATGGGCACAAATCGGATCGGCTCCCCGCGACTTGAGATACATTGTATCTATCTCTTCACTGAGAAGGAGATGGATCGAAAAGTCGGTAGTGATTGATGGAACATCAGGCTATATATACAATGTTAACATTCATTTACGAGATAGCAGGCAGTTCGATTACTCCAAGTTTTTAGCGACAGCAAGTAAATATAAAGCAGAATTAATTCATATCTGCCTGGATACATTTTCAAGCACGGTTCGAGTAACTATTCCTGCGATATTTGGTAGTGATAAAGTTTGTGAAATAATTGATGGCCTGATCATTATCGTTGAAAATTCAATGACACTTCATCGACCTATCGATAGTGATGATCAAACGGTACAAAAATTGTCTGAGGAGTGGCCTGAATATGTACTTGGTCCCAAAAATCCTCTAACTTTCCTGGGGCCTGACATGCCATGCTCTTTTTTCAACGTAATAAAAAGCAGCTAACAAGACGCTGCTACGGAAAATTTACTCGCTAGCGCTCCTCAATTTCCGCAGAGCGAGGCGTTAGCTGGAAGGATAAATGGAAGTATTCAAGTTTATTGCGCACAGTAAAAAGGCTATTTTCATTGCAGCGCAACATGGTTGGTATCCTGGGGCGAGATATACCAACCTTAGAGATGTAAAAACCTTTGATTTTGAGGGCGTGGGTTTTCTAGATATTGACTGGAAAAATTACGATTTTTCGCGCCATATCGACGCTGCCGCTCAAAAAAAGCCAAAGATGACGATTGCGCGAGACGTGGAATGTATATTTAAGCTTGATCATATCTTACGTGAAGCTGAGCAGTTAGCGTTGTATTCTGATTATGTTGCTATTGTTCCCAAAGACCCCTTGCTAAACGGTCGGCTAAGTGAATTGATCCCAAGTGATTATATATTGGGATATAGTGTCCCCACACGATATGGTGGCACGGAGGTCAGTTTGCAGAGTTTCGACAGACCGGTTCACTTATTGGGTGGGCGTCCAGATGTTCAGAGACAACTTGCAGAAAAGCTGAAAGTCATTTCTTTGGACTGCAACCGGTTTACCTTTGATGCGCGTTTTGGCGATTACTTTGATGGTCAGACATTTAGACCACATCCAGAAGGCGGCTATGAAAACTGTTTATTTGAATCTCTGAGAAATATAAACAAGCTATGGGATGACTATATAGTACATGAGGATGTAAAAAATTTGGCCAAGTTGGTGACCTTATGAGTAATCGAGAAGAATTTTTACTAAAAATGTATGATCAAATGTTCAATGATATAAATAGACATATCATGGTCGTCTGGCAGAGCATTGGCGTATTGGTAGGTGCATTCGCAATATTTGCTCTGGTAGAGAAAAATATTATTTCCCTAGATATAGCTACAAGTATCATTTTACTTCTAAGCGCTTGGTTGGTTGCTCATCTATTTGATGCGGCGTACTGGTATAACAGGAATCTGGCGGTTATCGCAAATATAGAAAGGCAGTTTTTATTAAAATCTGATCTTAAGGAGATCCATTATTATTTCGGCTCTCACCGGCAAAAAAATAAAATGATTGAGCATCTGCGTATACAGCTGTCTTTAGGGGGCGCACTTGCCGGTCTCGTTTTGCTTTATCATTTTTTTGACAGGGTGGTGCCAGGCTTCTCTTCTCCAATTAGTAATTTTGAGCCTGCTCGGTCATTACCCTATATTGTCGTAGTGGCGGCAATTATTTATTTATGGAAGCTTAAGGTGGATGCGGCTGAAAAATATAAGGAATTTATAGCTAACTCGCCTGGGATAGAGGTTGATACAACCGGAGTGAACTATGGCAAAGGTCACGGCCATACTCCCAGCTAATAACGTGCTGCACACGGATAAATTATTCGCTGCGCTCATAATTTACCGGTGAGCGCGGCGTTAGGTGATTAGGTTGAGCATGCGTCGAACTAAAAAGGTAGCGATACAGAACTTCGAAGAGTTGTATCACTATGCTGCAGGCCCCCAAGAAAGGCTCGGGCAAGTATTGACTGGCCACCTAGCTATTGAATTTCTACTAAGGCAACTTATCCTCTTGTATGATCAGAACTTGGTATCACTTTCTAACGAATTGTCTTTCGCAAGATTAGTTTCTCTAGTGCGTGATCTTGGAATAGTGTCGGATCAAAGATCCAATGTCCTAGCTGAGATTAATAGGTTGATAAACCGCTATGCGCACGAAATAAGTTACGAACCGGAGATATCTGATATTTTGCCTATTTTTAAAGCAGCAAAAGGTGCATTTACAGATTATTCGGATGGCTTGAAGAATGGTATAGAGGAGATATCTTCCGTGGAAAGCATTTACAGGCTTGAATACAAATACCACCTTTCAGAACTATTTTTGGCCGTGATTTATGATTTACATCAAGAGCTTGTTGCTCGTGGTGGTGACGATGAAGTTCCGCACACACTCACCTAACAAACGGCTGTTGTCGCCCCTGCGGGGCTGGGACGGCCTTTCCGCCGCTACGCGGCTACAAGTCCGCCCCAAAGCCGGGCGTTAGGTATCTACATTAGATGATGAGCTATTATCAAGAGCTACACGAAATTGCAAAAGACATAGCTTCTGGTACAGAGGGCTTTTTAGATATTAAGGGGCCTGGCGCGGGCAATCATGCCACAAACGAGTTTATTTCTGAGCTTGGACGATTGTCGAGTGAGAGGTTTGGGAAGGACTTCAGTGAGAAAAAAATATGTGGCTCGAACTCTTTGGCTGTGGACTTCTACTTTCCTGATGACGGTGTGATTGTAGAAGTCGCGCTGGGGCTCAGGAATCCAAATACGGAATATGAAAAAGATATTCTAAAAGCAATGATGGCTAAAGAGCTTGGCAATAGAGTGGATAAATTGGTTTTTATAACAAAGCCTGGTGGTATTAAAAAATGTAATCAACCGGGTAGAAAGGCCGTTAAAGACTGGCTCCGTGGTAGCAATCAAATCGAGATAGAAGTTCTGGAGCTATGATACCTAACAAGTCAATTAACTACGTGCCTGCGGCGCCGGACGCGCTAAAGCGCGCCGGTTATTTCGGGCGTTATACGAAAAGATAGCCATGCATTATAAATACAGATCACTAGATAATTTTAAGAATTTCGTAGATATAATCCTAAACAGTAGGATATACGCTGCCCCCTATTTTGATCTAAATGATCCAATGGAAGGCCTTTATACATATGCCGAAGGCTCCATAAATCGTGACATGGTGAACAAAATAAAGGGTGAAAAGACACGGCTAAGGATATGCTCTCTTTCGCGACGCGCGGACAGCACATTAATGTGGTCGCATTACGCAGATAGTCACAAAGGTGTCGCAATCGGCGTTGAAGTTAATCAAAAACACGAGATAAGACCTGTAACATATGAAGGGCTTTCTTATGTTGAAAATGCAACACGGTTAGGCAGTCATGAAACTGCTAAAAATGTCTTATCATGCAAACTAGAACTTTGGCGTTACGAAGAGGAAGAAAGAGCTTTTGTGACAGAATCAAACTATATTGAGGTTTCCATTAAGAGCATCGCTCTTGGATCAAAAATGGACTCTCGGACTAAGAGTTTAGTTAAAAAACTAGTTTCAAAAATAAATCCAAGTGTCGTAATCACTGAAGCAAATGTCGCTGAAATCGTATAACAAGGCAAATCACGCGGATGTTAAAATCGCCGCTTCGCTCTGGTTTTACCACCAGTGTTTGCGGCGTTAGGAGCTAATCGAGTATGTCTCACGAATGGAAGCTTTCTGATATGGAGCAAGAGTTCTATATCTATATAGCTAGAGTCGGAAGCGGTGATGCTTTGTATCCACTTAAGGTGCTTGAGCTAACAGTAGAAGGTTGTCAAGGAATTCTCGATGAGTTTTTGTCTAATTTTAAAAACATTCTTGAGGCTGTAAGCGTTCCTTTTCATGTTGGCTTGTTCACAGCGTCAATGAGTCAGGTCAGGTTAACAGAAAAACTTTTGCATAAAGCTAGAGATGAAGGTTGCAGGGACTCCTTTTCTGTTGCTACCTATCTCATGAACAATAAGTCTTATACCGCTGGTATTGAGTCCGTAATTCCGTCTTTTCAAAAATTAGAGAGTCATGGAATTCTATCTGCTCAATTTGAAACTCTATATAAGATTGCCGCAATTCGTTTCTACGGATGTCTAGAGGAGTTTAGCAAGCAAGTTTTAAAGCTGATTGTTGCAAATGATATTTCTTGTCTTGATACTCTTTCGGCCAAAGATATAAGAATAGGAAAATCAAAGTGTGAAACTTTGAAAGCAAGAATCTTGCAATCCCAACAGGAACTATCAATGACTATTGACCAAGCATATGATGAAGAGGTGCTTAATAAAGGGTACTCGCTAGAACAGTACTCAAACATATTTAATGAACTTATAGGTGCCAACTTTGCGGGCGCAAGTATAGACAGCATAAAGAAACTCGAGTCGAGCCGACATCTATTTGTTCACAGAAGTTCTCTTATTGATAAAAAATATATTGATGAAACGGGCTGTAATCAAAGTTTGGGAGAATCTTTAAAGCTCCCAGCCAACTATATGTATGAATGGCAAAACAGTTTGATCTCATATGTAAAAGAATTAATTCTAAAAACGAGCGTAAAATTCTCCTAACAAACGTGTTAATCAGGAGGCTCGCAAGCTCGCGCCTATTACGCGGGCGTTAACTGCCTTAAGGTAATTAAGTATATCCCTGAAGAATTACAAGGCAGAGAAATCACATTGGAACACTTAAACTTAAGTGAAATTGCTTGGCGAAAAAATGATGCTCTTAAATTAGTTGGTCATCTTCAATCCAAGGGGGCCTTTATTCTTGGTGGCGATGTACTAAAGAAAGAGATTGATGGTTACCGGCACAATTACGATAGTTGGTATCTTAACCCAGAAAACGGTGATGCTATACAGAGTGCTGAGCATGCTCGAAGCTGTATAAATAAGTATCCAGATGGAGATTATGCCTTTGTATTTGTTGTCGCATAGTCAGCAGTTAACAAGCAAAGGCAGCCGACGCGTACCGCGCAGCTGCTTTGAGCGTTATGTGAGATGAAATGACCGACTTCATTAATCCCATTGATCAGTTGATCCATAGCACTGTCCGCATTATTTGTGAGGACGGGCAAGGCAAATCTTCATCCGGAACCGGCTATATATTTTTGTTTTGTCAGAAAGACGATGGCATGGCCTTCCCTTGTGTCGTAACAAATCGACACGTAGTTAACCTTGCGAGGAGAGGACTTTTTCATCTGACACTAAAGAATAAGGATGGCGGTCCGTCGCTCGGAGATCACGAACAGGTCGTTCTTGAAGACATACAGCACTTCTGCATTGGCCATCCTGATGCAGCAATTGACCTGGTTGCCATCCCCATAGGGGCAATATTGAATAGCGCCGCTAAGAACGGAAAGGACTATTACTTCGTTCCCCTTGGGAAAGAGGCCATCGCGACCGAGGAATTTCTTGAGAGCTTGTCACCTATGGAAGAGATAGTCATGATTGGCTATCCAAACGGAATATGGGATGAGAAGCATAATCTTCCTGTCATCAGGAGAGGGATCACCGCCACGCATTCCAAGCTCTCGCTAAACGGAAAGCCTGAGTTCCTTATTGATGCGGCTTGTTTCCCCGGCTCCTCAGGGTCTCCCGTGTTCTTGGCGAATCTCGGTAGCTTCTTAGACTCTAAAGGAGCTCTGTGCGCTGGAACAAGAATCGCGCTCTTGGGCACTCTGTACGCGGGGCCTCAGCACACTACGACCGGCAATATAGTCGTTGTCGAGGTCCCCACGGACACAAAGCCCGTAGCTGTAGGTCAGATTCCGAATAATTTGGGGCTGGTTATTCAGGCCGCAGAACTCGCCAAATTGGAAGAAGCGGTGGCGCAGGCTTTGGAGGATAAGCCTGTCGTCGCGCGGAATGCACCATGTCCATGTGGTAGTGGCAATAGGTACAAAAGATGCTGCGGATTAATCACATAACAAGCGGCAGCAGCGGATCAACTTTCCGCTAGCGCTACAAGTTGCCCGCTGTGCCGAGCGTTATGCAATCGACAGAAAGTAGTAGCCAAGGGGCTTAATTTGAACATTGATATACAGAACTATTGTGATGCTTTGAATGAGAACTATCTACTTATTGTTACTTCAAATAGCAAAGAGAAGGAAGCCGTCAATAGATTTATTTCCAGTAGAAAGAATATTACTGTTCACCTGTCAACGGGTGGATGCAGTATAGGTTTGTTAGATGGTATGTTTGTAATCCATTTAACGGGAACTAGTGGTATATCGACTGAGCGTTCAGCGAGTAGATTGGTAGTAGAATTTGTTAGTCGAAGTAATATACCCACTCCTGGAATAGTATATTTAGTAGGGTTTTGCTGGGGCAATCCAGCAACAACAAAAGTCGGCGATATTGTAATTGCTAGTACAATTGACTCTCTAAACTCTAGATCAATTATCGGTGAGGAAACTGTTTATAAAGCAATACAATATAGAAGTTCGATCGATCTAGAGTTTATAGCTCAAAAAATAAATCAAGAAATTCCAAATTCAAAACTAGGAGAACTAGCAAGTTTAGAGACTTTGCTATCTAGTACTTCTGAAAGAGATAGGCTGCTTCAACTACGTCCACATCTTATTGGCGGGGAGATGGAGGCTTTCGGTTTCGTACCATCCTTAAGGGAGATCCCTTGGATAGTTATTAAGTCAGTATCAGATTTTGGATGTGATAACTTTGAGCGTTCAAATCAAGCAAGCTCAGCTGCTTCCTCTGCTTTAGCGCTGCCAGCGCTAAATAAATTATTGAAAGATAATGAGTTAATTAGTTTTAGTATATCTAAGCCCGATGAGCTTATTCTTCTTGATTGTTTATTTGGTAATGAAATCAGAGTGTTGAAAAGTAGAGTTAACTCAGATGAGTTGAATGATCATCTGAATGATGAAGTTGGGGTAGTCATAGAGAGGAAGCTCGAGTATTACCTAAACGATAATGGTTATAACCGAAGTTTTCTGCGTTACTTTGGTGATTTAATTCTAGAAGTTATTCAAAACTCCCTAAAACACAGCGGTGCATCTTTCGCCAGTGTTAAGTTTTATCCAAACAAAATAGTCATTAATGATGATGGTGACGAGTATCCTCTGCAAAATCTTGAAGGGGATAAAGGTGGGGCTTCATCGTGGAGACGTATCAAGACATACGGCTTGGATACTAATTTGGTCAGTTATACCTTCAAAAAGAAAAGCCACTACTTTGAAATGACTGCTTCCAGTAAAGAATTAATGGATGCAGTTAAAAACTGCACAGCTTCAATTATTCCATCAACAATAGGGTCTGGGTACGGTCGCCAGGTCGCCTTATCTTATAATAACGAGTGCGAAATTATCTATTTGGAAGATGGTAATGTTCGCATGACCTCTAGAAGAATAACATTGATTGGTGAAGTAAAAAGGTTGCTGGATGAAGGTAAAAAAGTATACGTAAAAGTATCTGATATTGCGTATGCTGAAGAATACAGGATTGCGTTAAAAGAATATTCCGATAACTTAAGAATATTAACCGAGTAGCCAAATGCATAACAAGTTGCTGCACTCGGAAAGATTACTCGCTGTGCTCCCAATTTTCCGGTGAGCAAGGCTTTATGTGTACTGAATGACCAGGAAAAATTATGGCTGCAAGTAACGAATGGGAAGTAAGATATCTGACCGAATCCGGGTGGGTAACGGGTGGCTATAAGCTAGACTGTGGAGATCGGAAAGACGATGTGAGGCCTGAGGGGGCTGTCCTATGGGCCCGCAGGCACGTCACCGTTGGCAAGCTTGGTGCTCCATCTTCCATGAACGTGGATGAATATCGAGGGAACCTTATTCGAGATACCGGAAAGATCAACGCGTTGCTAGCGAAATATGGCGAGCCACAGTTCGGTGTTTAAGCATACACATAACCAAGCGTACCAGTACGCCGCCGCAAGGGGCGGCAGGAGGCTCGCAAGCTCGCGCCTCTGTACGCGGCGTTGTCTACGGCAGGGCAATGACATTGTGCTCATACGGAGTCTGGCGAAGTGAGAGACAGCTTGAATTGCCAGAAAGCGAAACATAACCGGTTGCTACTTGGCTTGAGCGCTCGTCACGCACCTGCGGTGCTACGTGTGTGTCGCTCTGCGCGGTAACAGGCTTCAGCTGAAAGGAAAATATGTATATACCGAATAACATAGAAATGGCTGAAGACCACGCAATCAAAACGTTTATTACTGATTATGGTTTTGGCGTTTTGGTTTCTGCTGATTTAACTGCAACGCATTTGCCTGTCATATACGAATCAAAGGAAGGCAAGCTAGGGTGTCTTTACGGGCATTTCGGCACAGGGCGAACTCACATTGGTAAGTAGCAGAAAATCAGCGTGTCGTGGTTATATTACGGGCCGCATTCGTATGTATCGCCTACATGGTATAGCGCCAGGCCAGCCGTTCCGACATGGAACTACGCAGCCTTGGAATTGGCAGTTAAAAAACGCAGTTTGTTGTCCGGGGTCTTGCGTTAGGGCAACCAAGATTAGGCATTGATTCAGCTCCCGAAAAGAGTGTGATATTGTCATACTATGCTTTGAGAGGCACCAATTATGACTATGCACCGGAAAACCATAACGCTTACTGAGCAGCAGGATAACTGGGTGAAAACTCAGATTGAAGGCGGCCACTTCGGCAATGATAGTGAGTATATCCGTGACCTTATTCGAAAAGACCAGCAGGCCAAGGAACGGGTTGCCGCCCTGCGGCAGGCACTTGCTGATGGAGAATCAAGCGGTAAACCGAAACCGCTTGATATATCCTCTATCAAAGCGGCTGGCCGCAAACAAAGGAAGGCGGCTAGTTAGTGTTAGAGCTAACCATTACCCAGAAAGCGGAAACTGATCTGACCGGGATTTGGTTGTTTACTTGTGACGAATGGGGAGCAGATCAGGTTGATAAATACCTGGATCAGCTTGAGGCGGGTATGAAACAACTGCTTAGCCATCCGCTGCTCGGCATTGACTATGCTCACGTGCTTACCGGCTATCGTAGATTGCAGGTAGAGCGTCATGCTGTTTTCTATCAGGTGTTGGAGACTCAGGTACTTGTAGTCCGTGTTCTGCACGAGGACATGGATGCTCCCCCAAGGTTGCCGGACTAATGACATTTGTAGTCAGTTGTATCAAATGACTGCTGAAGTAGAGGTTACGGCGCGTTGCTTCAAACTGGCTAATAATCTACATAGGCTGCGGGCACGCGCGGTGGATGTCGGGGCGGTAAACTGAAGCCGCCACTTTGGTAACGCAGATAGAGGGTGCCGTTATTCGGCGCAAAGGTGTCCGACCGTTGCGCCGTAATAGTGGCGCCAAGATACCAGCGTGAAGTAAGGCGGTACTCAAACTGACCGGACAAACTGTAGTTAAAGCCTGAGCTTGTGCCACCGTTGAAAACGGGTTCGATAGAGCCGTTGTTAACAGCCTCCCATGCCTGCTGTTGCAAGTCGGGATCGTTCGGGTAGAAGTCACTGGCGTGCTGACGCGCAGTGGAATAACCACCCGCCAGGCGGACACTGTAACTGAGTCGATTACGGCGGCCAAACAGGGTGATGGGTACACTGAGCGAATTGTACTGCGCCGGACTGTAATACCCACCATGGCCAAAGGTATTTTCGCTTAACGTTTTCTGAAAACCCCAGTTGAGGTTAGTCAGGCCAACAGTTACTGCCAGCGCTTCGGTGTCATATGCGCGCAGGTAGACACCATTGTGTGCATACCAGCGCGAATTCGAGGCGACATTATGGCCGGTATAGTATTCGGCACCAGCAACACCCCACCAGCCGACCAGGCCACCCTGATCCCAGCTTAAACTGGTGTACAGCCCATTGCGCGTGACGCCACCCCAGCGTCGATCCGAGTAGGGGTCGCGACGGCCTGCAAAGCTCAGTAAATTAGCACTCTGAACACGGCGCTCGGCACCGGCCCGCCAACTGAAACTGGCCAGATCGCCGTCGACTTCAATACCGCCGACCCAGGTCGAGAGTTCAAACCCGATGGGAGAAACGCCCAAATCAGCCGTCACCCGCGAGCCGGTACGACTGATACCCAAGGCGATACCCGAATCTTTCGTTTCGCTCTGAATACCGTTTACCGGGCAGTCTTCAAGTACACAGATAAGCCCGCTGCCGACTCGCGGGCGCCAGAAGCTATCGTCGCTATCAAACTCACCGGCTGACACCGAGGTTGGGTCGATGCGCAGTTGCCAGCGGGCACCAGATTCAGTGGTGGGTAAATCGATTCCGATAAGCAGGGTACGCGACTGCCAGTCTGTCACCCCTGCGGTGCCTGAACTGGATTGGTTTTGCCAGGCTAGATCAACCGCATATTCACTGGCCTGCGCCGATCGCTCTAATCGCGAACGGGCATTGCTAACCTGCCAGTCATCGCCACTGCCGTATTGCCAGATAGTGTTCTGGCTTGAAGCGAGCCGCGACTCGAGTGCCTGCTGGCTCCAGTTTGCAGCGAGCTGTGTTGAGTCAGTGGCTTCAGCAATGCGGCTGGCAGCGAACAGAACCTCGCTGCTATCCTCGCTACGGTTTTGTTCGGCGTGTTCGGTCAGCGCCTGAATCTGCGGCAGGACCCATTTGTCGCTTGAAGTCACCTGATCCGCAATAGCATTCAAGGCTCTGTGCTGGTCATTTTGCGCCAGGGTCTGTAGTAACTCAGGTTCTTCTCTGAGCACCTGGCGCCAGTCATTTTGCAGGCGGCTGATGGTTAATTCGGTCTGCACCCGGGACTCGAGTTCATTGATCGCGTCTGTGCGTTGAGGCTGATTAATCGCATTCAACTGAGTGGCTGCCTCAGGCCAGCGTTGCTGGCGGGAGAGGGTTAGCGCGTAGGCATAATGTGTGTCCGCTGTCGCCTCGGACGCAAGCAGTGGCGCAAATAACGCGCGGGCGGCCTGGTGCTCGCCGTCAGCATCCAGTTCGCGAGCGAGGCGGAACATCAGCCAGGGATCAGACGGCGTCAGTTGTTGCGCCTGCTGCCAGAGTTCAACCGCCTGAGCGGTATCGCCGCGGTCATAGAACTCATCACCCCTTGCGATCAGTGCCTGAGCGCGCAGGCGATCAACTTCGCCGGCAATGCTGGCATACTGGGCCGGCGATAAACCAGCTAGCCATGCGTTAAGCGGCGGGGTCAGCTGATTGTCGTGTTGCTGCAGCCGCAGCTGGAAGCTCCCCCACAGTGCGGCTTCACTGTCGCTATCGCTGGCCAATACCTGCTCATAAAGTTGAATCGCCTGGGCGCTATTGCCGAGCATTGCCTGCAGGCGAGCCTGACGTAATTTAACTTCCAGTGGCGCTTCGCTGCTGCTGGCCAGTAAGTCTAATAAGTGGCGAGCTGATTCCAGATCCTCATTGTCCAATGCGCTATCCACTTGCTGTAACCGCCACCAGAACAAGGCGATCTCGCGTAGCTCCATCCACACCTGCTGTTGCGGGGCCAGGTACGCCGCCTCTGAGAACCAGTGGTGAGCCTGCTCGTGTTTGCCCTGGCGCATAGTCGCGTAACCGAGATTGCCGTAAAGCTCCGGGAAGGGGTCTAACTCGCGGTAGGCTTGCTCGAAAATTCGTTCCGCCTGTTCATTCTGCTCCGCTTCCAGGGCGTCCACGCCGCGCTGATAGCGTTGATAGGCCGGGTCGCTTTGACGTTCCTGTAACGCCTCATAGCTGCGTTGAAAGCGAGCGCAGTTCGCCGCTATCTCATCGCTGTCGGGATGCAAACTAGTTAATGTGGTAAACAGCTCAAAGTACTCGTCTGTCAACGGCAATGTAGAGTAAAGCCGTTGCCAAAGTCCGAGTGCTTCGCTGCCAAAGACCGGATCGGTGGTTAATTGCGTCAGGGCTGCTAAGTGCTCAGGTGTCAGCGAGTCGTTCAGATAGTGCATCCGGTAGAGCGCAATTTCGACCCGGCCGTTATAAGGATGCCGGGTATGCAGATCCTGCAAAGCGTCCACAGCGGTTTCCGGTTCTCCGGCAAGGCTTCGTGCCTGCCAGTAATCAATGGCGAGCCCTGTTTGTCGGGGTGGGGTCGGAAACACACTTTGATACTGCTGCGCCGCCTGCTGGTATTGACCAGCAAGAAACAATAGCCGTGCTTCGCCCAGCTTTGCGCCTGATTCGCTTTCCAGCTGCAGTGCTTCCGTGGCACGCGCGGTAACCGGATGGTCCGCCGCTATCGACTGCAGTCGTTCGACGTGGCGGCGGGCGCTGTCGAGATCATTGCGTTGCAACGCAAGCGAGAAACTGGCTTCAATCAGGTAAGGGTTATTGGGGTCGACCCGTAGCAGCTGTTCTAACATCGGCTCCATACGGTCCGGACGGCTGCGCTGGTACCAAAGCGAGAGGTTGTCCTCAAGCAGACGCACGGACTCGCGTTGCAGCGAATTCTCTGCGGCGGCCTGAGTACTCAGCGCAAGCCAGCCTATCAGTACAAGCAGGCTAGCAGTTTTCAGCATGCCAGTTAACCTCAAGGGTGCCGTTGTTGTTGAAGCCGAAGCATTGCTGAGCAGCCAGCCCAAACAGGATCAACATGCTGTCATAGTAACGCTGGTCGTAACCGGCAGCACCGCGGGCGAGCAGCCGTTGATACTGCAAGCTTTCCAGTTCCGGGTCAAAGCGACTCAGGTAAGGAGCGAGGGCAATTGAAAACCCAATTGGTCCGGTCCCCGACGTCTTGCCATTGGGGTAAATATGCTCGGGTGGCGTCTGCTGCTGTTCGATGTAGTCAACCAGTGGCTGAGTCTTGTCCAGTAACGCCTGAACCTCAGGGCTGGCATTCGACCGAGTGGCATCAAGGTGCAACCATAAGTAGGTGCGTATCGCATCATAGCTGCCATGCAGGGCGTCCTGGTTAATCACGTTAAGGTCATAGTCGATGCTTACCCAGTCGCTGAAGAAGCCGCCAAACACATCGGCGTTTGCGCTAAGCTGACGCAGGCTGCTTTGGTAGATACCCTGCCAGCGTTCGTCGTCGAGTATATGAGCAAGCCCGGCAAAGACACTTAAGCTGAAATAGCTTGGGTTTAAGGTCACCCGCTCAGACTTAACAAAGCCGTAAGGGGCTGGCAACAGCACCGTCTCGTCGCCAACCTCTGCAACGGATTCACGCAGAATGCGCGATGCAAGCAAGCTACCAAGCTCTCGGTAATCTGCTCTGTCCCACAAGCGGCCTGCTTCCAGTAGTGAGAACGCCATCCAGACGTCGGCGTCAGAGGCCGGGTTTGAATCAAGAATACCCCAGCGGTCGGTGTCCTCGTCGTGGCCCCATTGCCAGGCGGGCAGCTGCGCATCCAGTCCGGCCGGTGCGAGGTTGTTTTCAGTCCATTGCAGCAGGCGCTGGAAGGTCGCCTGATCATTGGCGACCAGGGCGAAAAACATGCCGTACGACTGTCCTTCGGAGGTGGAAATACTTCCCTCTGAACCAAGGTCAATCACGCGCCCGTCTGCACTGACAAAATCATCGACCAGGCGCTGCCAGTGGTACGCAAAGGTGGCCTCTTTGTCGACCGTCGGTGGCGGTTGAAACTGATAGTCCCGTGTGTTGCCGCCGGTATCGGCGCAGGCGCTCAGCGGCAAGCTGAAAAGCGAGGCGACTATCAGTGTATGCCGGATAAATACCTTCATGAGTTAGCAGCCTGTCGTTTTTGAGCGATCCGCGCCAGGCCTGCGTAGACCATTAAGGCAATTAAAATGACCGCAAGCAAGGCAAAGAAGACCACCACCACCGGGTGTTGCGCCACGTGATAGGTCATTCGGTTCCACCAGCTAAGCTCACCGACATAATAGGGTGAACGGGGCTCATAACTGACAATGCGCGACGGCGTGAGCATCGTTAAGAAGCCGTCGATCTGGTCACTGAGCTCGGCCGAGGTAAGCACCTGGCGTAAGCGAGGTAAATACTCATCGTCAGATGCCAGTAGCGCCACCACACTTCGCTCATCGTTTAACGGAGACTCAAAAGCAAGAAAGGCAGCGCCGGGGCCATCGCTGGTAAAGGTCAGGTCAGCACCACTAAGGGTGTCCGGGTGCCCAGCCAACTGCTGACCGCGCAACTGGCGCTGCAGCGTGTCCTGGCCAAAGCGGTCGCTGAACTGCTGCAAGGCGTAATGGCTAATCAGCACAAAGTCTTTTTCAGGGTGTTCGGTGTCAGGCTGGTAGTCGTCGATCGTACGGACCTGCAACAACACACCCGGGTAGCCAGTTGATGCCCCCATATGAGCAACGGTGTCGAGCAGCGTGATCATTTGCTCTGAGCTGGTTAAATCACCAAGCAAAAATACACTTTGTGAGAGGTCATCGTAACGGGTGAACGGGAACCCAGCCTTGGCAAATAAATGCAGATTGGGCAGCGCGGTGTAATGGTGATAGCCACGCAGATCAATGGTGGAATTGCCATCAATCACACCCATGGTGTTGTTCGCAGGCTCGTAGTCACACCCGCCAATAGGCCGCGGGAATGAATACTCGAGACTCAGGTTATTAATAGTTGAGAGCTGAAACGCCGGTAACTGCAGGCGGTTGGCGTCATTAATATCGCTCACCAGCGGAATACGCACGCGCTCGGTGGAGCTTTGTCGGCCGGACTGGTTCAGGGTATAGGCCTGAGTGAACTGCCCATTGATGAACACGCGCAAGCGGCTTTCATCTGCTTGCACAGGGGGCGTGTAACGAAAACGAAGGTCAATCGGAATGCCGTAGCGTTGCCAGGTAAAGAGATCAGGCGGTAAGCGCAAGCCGACATTGATCGGGGCCGGGCGGTACCCTTCACGTTGCAACTCTGAGGGGTGGCTTACGAGTTCGCTAAAAGAAACCTTGCGTTGCGTACTGACCCAGTTTGGAGCGGCGTACGGCTGACGCGGGTCGATAGTTTGCGGGCGCAGGTCAGCCTGGTCACCACTTAGACCAGCGCGGGTCAGCACCAGCGACTGTGCAGTTTGCTTTACTTCGCTGTCATCAGACCCGGTGACCAGCATCACTTTGTAAGCAGGGTGCTGCGGGTTATCGGTCATCAGCACTGCACCCGTATCCGGCGTTTCGACTGGCAAGCCCAGTTGGTCTAATTCAGCGTGCGTTGCAAACACAATACTGTGGTACTCCGGCCATTCCGCGTCATCGTTCAATGCCGTGTAGGTAATATCGAGATCGCGCCAGTAGGCCTGGGCACCAAAATAGCCCGCAACCATTGCCATGGCTTCAGCTTTGCTGCTGGAAGGCTGCTCAGGGGTGAGTAAATTAAGCTGCACTGGGTCAAAGCTGCGTTCATCGAAAAACGGCTCAGGGAAAAAGGCCAGTTCGTTTTCCAGTCGTAGCTGTTGCTTGGTCAGCTCCAGGGTACTGGCGCCGGACATTTCCACCCAGGTGCCCGGTGACGCGGCACCGCACTGCATGGCCGCGCGGCCAGCAATCAGCTCAATGCTAAGTTCATTGTAGGTCGAGAAGTAATGCGGTTCGATATCGAACTGGTAGCGGGTCAACTGACTTTCATCATCACTGCGAACGCTGCGCGCGCCAATCGTCTCGCCATTCAGGTTAATCACCAGCTGTGCGGTATCGCTTTCAATCAACGGCGAACTGCGCACCAGCAGGGTAAGCGACGCCGCGGTTACCAGTTCATCGATACGACTGCCGAACGCCACGGTAATGACAGGGTTCTGGCCGCTGATGCGCAGGTTGTCGAGGTCAAAGTCGCGCAGTTCGATACTATCCAGCCGGGTTGGCAGGCTGTCCTGCGCCTCGCTGGCCGCTTCATCCTGACTAAACGACGGCAGCGAGACCGTGGCCAGTACGGCGAATGCAAACACAAAAGACAGATACGAATTAACCATTGTCAGAAACCTTTTTGCCAGGAGTGCGTGGAAGTACGCTTTTACATTTTGCCCAGAACCTGATGATGACACTGATAACCGGGTTTAAAATTGGGGTGAATTGATTAACCAGTCGTTTGTAGCCTTCAAGGCTAATGGTGATCACTTCACCAAAACTGGTTACAGGTGAATCTTTTTGCTCTGGCCGCCAATCGGTCCAGGCATCCGCACGCGAGAAAGTTGCCGTGATAAAGCTCTGCTCCTGCGCCAGGCTGGCAAAGCGAAATTGGACGCCCACTTTGTTTTTACGAACACTCACCACGTCCGCGTTAAAGGCATTTTCCGTTTCTGCGCTGATTAATGCAACTTGTACCTG
This sequence comes from Aliidiomarina sedimenti, assembly GCF_003986955.1. Classification (GTDB taxonomy): domain Bacteria; phylum Pseudomonadota; class Gammaproteobacteria; order Enterobacterales; family Alteromonadaceae; genus Aliidiomarina; species Aliidiomarina sedimenti. Next base: position 237,788 of record NZ_PIPN01000001.1, read on the forward strand.
GCTACCCGGTTTAATGGTGACCCCGTCAGGGACACTTAAACCAGCACCGTTGTCAGAGAAGTCATCGAGGGTAACCTGGTAACTGTGGCCACTGTCGGTAATCAGGGTGGCGGGTCGGTTAACCGATATACGGTGCGACACACGCACCTGTTTCGCTTCTTCGGCAACTGAAATAGCGCCGCCTAGAATAATCAGGTTGTAGGTTAGCCAGACCAGGTTCAGGGCAATACTAAGGTACTCATCTGCTGGGCCATTAATGAGGCGCCAAATACCGAAGGCAGCCCCAATCAGACTCAAACTGATCAGGATCAGGTACGGGCTGGAGATTTTCCAGTCATAAAACTCTGATTCGTTCAGCCCGCCTTTTTCAGTTACGTTGAACTTGCCCTGTTTGGGGGCAAATAAGGCCACGGTGGTTGGGCGCAGAATATACCAGGCCAGTACGGTTTCATACATTTCGGCCCAGAATGAATGCCGGTAAGGGCCCTGATGGCGCGAATTGGTTAAATAAGAATGCACAATATGGGGCAGCGCGTAGGCCGCAATCATAACCGCCGGGGCAAAAATGATATAGGCACCGAACAGCAAAAAGGCTAACGGAGCGAGCATAAAGATCATGCGTGGAATGCCATTAAAGAAATAGAGCATCGCATTGGCGTAGCATAGCCGCTGGCCGAGGTTAAGACCTTTGCCAAACAGCGGGTTATCGAGCCGGAAAATCTGTGCCATGCCTCGTGCCCAGCGAATACGCTGACCAATATGGCTGGATAAACTCTCGGTCGCCAGGCCAGCCGCTTGCGGAATATTAAGGTAGGCCGAGTTATAGCCCAGGCGGTGCAGTTTCAGCGCGGTGTGGGCATCTTCGGTGACGGTCTCGGTTGCGATGCCGCCGATCTCTTCCAGTGGGCCACGCTTTAAGACCGCGCATGAACCGCAGAAGAACGAGGAATTCCATAAGTCATTGCCGTCCTGAATCAGGCCGTAGAAGAGTTCGTTCTCATTCGGCTTGGAACGGAAAATAGACAGGTTGCGCTCGAAGGGATCAGGCGAGAAGAAATGATGCGGTGTTTGCACCAGTGCCAGCTTGGGATCTTTCAGAAACCAGCCCATGGTCATTTGCAAAAACGAGCGGGTAGGGATGTGATCACAGTCGAAAATAGCGATGTAGTCGCCGCCGGTTTTGCCCAGCGCATGGTTGAGGTTACCGGCTTTGGCGTGGCTGTTGTCCGGGCGCACCATATAGTCGACCCCAGCCTCATCACAGAACTGGCGGAACTCGTCGCGCTTACCGTCATCCAGAACATAAACGTTGAGTTTGTCCTTCGGCCAGTCGATGGCCAGGGCCGCCAGAATAGTCGGCCGAACCACTTTGAGCGGTTCGTTGTAACTGGGAATGAAAATATCGACACTGGGCCATTCGGTAAGGTCGTCAGGCAGTTTGGCCACGCCGCGTTTTAATGGCCAGGCGGTTTGGATATAACCAAGAATAAGAATGGTCCAGGCATAGATTTCGGCACTCAGCAGAATGATCGCGAAGGTGGCGTCCAACGGCACATCCCAGTTAATGGTCTGGGTCACCCGCCACCAAAGGTAGCGCGAACTGACCAACACGGAGAGCACTATCATCAGTAACAGCGGCAGCCGTCCTGAGGTATCACGAACCCACAGCGCAACCGCCCAGAACGCGAGCAACATCAGCGCCTGTGCGCTGGCATCCATAGGCAATGAGATGGTAAAGGCCACAAACAGCGCTGATACCACGGTCAATGCCACGCGCATAAGGGTCGAGCCCAGTAATTTGGGTGCCAATGCGGTTAGCGCACTGAATGACGAAGTGGTCAGGCGTTGTAAAAGACGCACTGGCCGTGCATGGCGGGCCTGATAGGCCGACAGCTTGAGCGCGGTAAAGCCTTGGTTATCAGTTTTTTGCCGCGGTGCCCGGTTGGCAAAAACCAGCCAGACTACCTGAATGACAATGCGCAGGGGGTCCAGTAAGGACCAGCGTTGCCGCGCCACATGAGGAAACCAGAAACGCGCCTGAAGGCCCTGCATCGAGGTGCGTTCCGACAACAGCACGAGCCCGATCAGGGCAGCACTAAGCACGCCAACTGAATGGGTTCTTGAATGGTTGCGGCGCAGGGTTTTCCATTGCGCCTGAAGTGTCTTTAGCACACTCATTCAGCCACCGTCACTTCAGCACCGTTTTTAGCCACAGTGCGAGGGCTTCAAAATCGCCGGCGGCGCGTGAAGCGATGGCGTAATCGACCACAGGCTGCTGTGTGGCGAGCGCCTCAGGTACATGCTGGTCATGGTGTACCATCATCGGCGCAAGAATACGGGGGTTCAGTTCTGCTTTTAACAGGTTAAGGATGTCTTTGTTCAAGGTTAAATTAGGCGCCACTTTATTAAACACAAAATACACCGAGGAAAATGACTGCGGCGTGCTCCTTAAGTCCCGAGATAACCCCCGATACAGGTAGGCGTAGGTTAAAGGCGCTGGTTCAAGCACACACAACAGGATATCAAGGCTGTTTTGCAGCTCATGGAGGTCGTTCAGATCCCGTGTGCCGAGGCTAATAGTGCCGAGGTTAATACAGCAATACGTATAGTCATCCGGCAGTCGCTCAAGTACCTGCGTCAGTTGCGAGCCGTTTGCAGACTGATCTCTGTCGAGCTGAGAGCTGGCGCCCTGCAGGCTCTCTCCGTAAGGCAGGTAATGAACACCGGACGGATACTCGAATACCTCCAGCGGATCCTGGTTTATCAGACCACGGCGGTCCTCTAACGGCATGCCAAAATGCAGCCGCAGCATATTTTCTGGGGTTAAGTCCACCGCCAGCGTAGGGGAGGCCGCCGTCGCCAGCTCATTGGCGAGGTTCGCACACAGTGTTTTCGCGCCCGCCCCGGGAGTCAACGAGACAATACCAATCGAAAGCATACTTAACGGTCGTCTTGGACTGGGTCGGATGCTGCTTCAGCGCTGGCAACCAGGCTTGAAAGCGGCGAATGGAAGAGCCGCCATTTAGTGCGTGTTGTGGTGATTTGCTGAGAAAGGTTTAATTCGCGAAATTGTAGCCCCTGCTCACCAGTGTGAAGCTGCAACATGGCGATATCTTCCGCTTCAGAAAGGCGGGTCGTCGCCGTTGTGCCGGACGGAGGGGTGAGCATACTTTTTGTGATCATGTTGCTCCTTGCTTATTTATAAGCAGTTCTTTATATAAACAGGCGTTATAGTACTTGCTTAACAACTTCTTTTCTTTAATCATAGGGACCTGTACCCCCTGATGGCAAGGAGAATTCATTGCTAACACTGAAGCATTCGACGGACAGTGCGCATGATCAGTTTCCTGATGTTAAAGCTGGCGAAGTCCATGCCGTATCGGTGCTCTCTAAACAACGTGCATTTCAGTTAGCGGAATTCATTGCCGTTCAACAACCCAGCCTGGTTATTTCGCCGTGGCATGACGAGCGAAATGACGAACCTGATGCGTTATCAGCCAACTGCACCCTCGCCACATGGAAGTACACCAAGCGCCTCAAAACCAGCTCGATCCGACGCTCGTTAGAGGTGTTAAGTAAAGGGCTCGAAGCCATCGTTTATATTATCGAGAAACAGGCCTCTGATGAGGCACCGGCCAGGCTGCAAATGGTGGTACAGGGTGAGCTGGCGCAATTTGCCCGGCGTCATATGCTACCGGTGGTGGTCCTCTTAGTCGACTTTCCCCTTGATCAGGTGCGTACCGCACTGATAACCCCGCTAAGCCAGCTTACCAGCGTGCAGTCAATCGAACCGGCTGAACACGGCGACGACTGGCTGGTTCATTACTGGTTTAGCCATGGTCGCGTATTGCAGTTTGATATTGATGTACTGGATGAATCCGCCAGCGCTGAAGCGGCTGGAACAACCTCGTCACACGCTGCAGCCCATGAGCCGGTGTTGCTTGGAAACCGTGCGCCTAGGTATGCAGTGGCGGACGCACTGGCGAGCACTGAATCGCTGCCGAAAGAATGGCGGGTGATCGAGTCCTATAACGATATTCAGGATTACATCGAGCCCGGGGTCGATGGCGTTATTTTACTGCCTTTTACTAAGCATTCAGAAATACAAACACTGCTTAAGACCGTGCATGGGATCCGAAAGTACGCCGGACCTTACTGGAAAATTGTCATTCGCGAGCGCAACTCAAGCGTTCGTTTGTATGAAGAAAAAGTCTTGCTGCAAGCCGGGGTGACCCTGGTGGTGCCGCAGCAACTGCCACTGAATCGTCTGTTGAGTCTGGTCGAGTCAGTGTCGGGCTGGAAATTTGAGCAGCGCCTGGCGACCCTGGAAACACTCAGTGGCCGGCTTAAGGTGTCATCGTACAAAGGGTATCTGGAAGCAGCCGAATTCTTTCAGGTGGTGCCTCAAATAGCCCAGCGCAATGCCGCTTACAAATTGGATTTCTCATTAATTTTTGCCCATCCCGCTGCAGGGGTTAGCAGCTCAGAGATCCTCTCGCGCTGTAAGATCCAGCGTGAGGGTGATCTGATAACCAGCACCCGGGAGGGGGTTTATATTTTCCTGCCCGCGTGTCGCGCAAACGATGTCGACAAAGTTCTGTTTAGCTTGTTCAGCATGCCGGTGTCTCATCTTTTCTCGGGGGAAGACAGAGCACAGTCGCTGCATGCCGTGCAGTTTATCTGTGAACGGGCGCTGCAGGCAGAACGGGCTTTGCCAAGTAAACCCATGCCTGTGTTAGCCTTGTCAGACGACGAGGATTCCCGGCGTACTCTGTTCTACCCGCAGCCAGCTCCGGTTTCGTCAATTCAGCTGCGCAAAAAAGGGGGCGGCAATGCTACCAATTGATCTGGTGATGGTATTGGTTGTACTGGCTTTTGGTTGCGGTATTTTGTTTTTTGTTCTGCTCAAAGCAATTAGCGCCCGGGTCTGGCGCCGGAACTGGGCGCTGCTGACCATGAATCGCCACTTCCGTGTAAAAAAAAGATATAGCAACAAAGAAGGACGTTCCGAATGACCAGCCATTCACCCGCTGCTTTTCGACGTGAGCTTGTGGATGCAGGCTGGCCGCTACTTTCCATCGGCGGTTGGAGCTTTTACTTCCTGCTTAAGGCGGTACTGGCGTTTACCGACAACATCGAACTGATGCTGTGGGAGAACCTGGCGTTAATTGCTGTTCTGCTGGTTCCGATTGAACGCAAATGGCTGCGCTATACACGGCATGTGCTAATGGCGGTGTTAGCCGTTGCTGTGTTGTATCAGGAAAGCTTTCTGCCGCCGTTTGAGCGACTGACCGCGCAGTGGGACTTTGTCAGCGGCTTTACCTTCGGCTATCAGCTCGAATTGCTGCTGCGCTTTGTCGATGCACAGGTCGTCGCCGCAATGCTGGTTTTCGCCATTATTTACTGGTACCTGAGTAAGCTGCTCAACCTGACGACCGTTTCCATTGTCGCTATTCTCGGCGTGAGTCTGTGGGGGCCTAATCAGTCTCAGGTGTTTGTCACCGCCTCTGAACAAACCGAGGACGATGCTGGCGCTTCAGAGCAAAATACCGGGCAGAGTGCCGGCCAAAGTACCGGAAAAAACCGCGAGAAAAATCAGGATGAAACAAATACACCTGATCAGGCGTTGCAACAATTCTATCAACAGCAGCAGGATCTGGCCTGGAGCGATCAGGTAAACGCACCTGAAGACGGCGTCGATGTATTGTTGCTTAATATCTGTTCGTTATCGTGGCAGGACTTAGAAATTAGCGGCCTGAGTGACCATCCGGTGCTGACAGGGTCTGATCTGACCTTTACCAACTACTACAGTGGCAGTTCCTATTCTGGTCCTTCAACCTTGCGTTTAATGCGCGGCGCCTGTGGCCATGAACCTCATAATGGGCTGTTTACGGAGGACTCATCGTGCGCTTTAGGGTCGATGTTTGCCGACGAACAGTGGGATCAGCAGGTGGTGATGAACCATCACGGTGACTTTGACGACTACCTCGACATGGTGCGCCAATACGGGCAGTTGCAGGAGGCTGCATTTTACCCACTGCAAGACGTTCCGCAAACCATGCTCGGTTTTGACCAGATGCCAGTGTATTCGGACGCCCACCTGTTAAATCAGTGGCAGTCGGAGCGGGCAGGGAGCGGCTCAGGCTTTACCCTGTACAACTCGGTTAGTTTGCACGACGGCAATCAGTTGTTTGGTTTCCGCGGTAATTCGATGGCCAGTTATCGGGAGCGGGCTGAACAGTTACTGGATGATATTCAGGAGCTCTACGACCGGGTTGAGGCGAGCGGTAAGCCGACCATTATTGTGATGGTGCCTGAACATGGTGCAGGCCTGCAGGGCGACCGTTTCCAGGTTCCAGGCATGCGTGAAATTCCTAGCCCGGCTTTGACCCATGTGCCAGTGACCGTGCAGTTTTTCGGTATGCCAGTTGAAGGTGACGGCGTTCGCTTCGAACCCGTAACAGGCCCTTCAGCCGTGGCGAGCCTGGTGCAGCAGGCAGTGGACCAGTTAAACGGCGAACCGCAGCCGCTGAACTTAAATGAGCTGAGTCGTAATCTACCCACCTCGAAGGTAATCAGCGAAAATGACCAGGCCATTATGTTCGAGTTTCAGTCGGAAATTCTAATTCAAACCTCGGCTGGCAACTGGGTTCGCTATGCAAGGTAAGCAACTAAGGGAGTTCGCATAATGCAGTCGCAAACACCTGATAACAAGCAGCTAGATTGTCTGATTTTAACCGACAGCAACGGGCCGCTGGCAGAGGTCAGGGACGCCTTGCACGATGAAGGTCTGCAAACCCGCTGCGCTGACAGCCTGAGTGACTTTCAACGGCAAAGTTCAGAGCAAGTACCAGACCTGGTTCTGATTGACCTCGATTTACAAGGGCAACGAGTCAGCGCCAGTGACGAGCTACTGTCGTTTAAAGAAGAAAACCCCGGAGTGCCTTGTTTCATGCTAAGTGAACGTGGTGATTTTAAATCACGTCTTGCTGCCGTTCGCGCCGGCGCCAGTTTCTTCTTTCAGGCACCGCTCAATACCGCGCAGTTAATTGAAAAAATACGTCAGGCCTGCGGCCAGAGCGAGCCCTCGCAACGGCTTATCGTTGTGCTTGAAGACGAGCCCGTACAGGCCGATCTGTATGGTGCCGTATTGAAAAGCGGCGGCTTTAACGTGGTCATCGCCGATGACCCGGAACAGGCGCTGCAATACCTGCTCGACAACGACGCCGGCCTGTTAATTACCGACGTCCACCTGCCCAAATGCTCCGGCCTTGAGTTCGGCCAGTTGCTACGCCAGCACGAAGCACTTGCAGACTTACCAATCCTCTTCATGTCCAACGACACCGCCGTCGACATCAAGCTCGCCGCCCTAAGCATCGCCTTCGACGAATTCATCACCAAACCCATCGAACCCTGGCGCCTGCTGATGATCGTCGAAGCGCGAATGATGCGGCTCTACGGCTAATCAGTCAGCCCGGCCTAACGTTGCTAACGCGTCGTAAACTTTCCGGCACCATTGCGCCGGAAAGCGGGCGCATTTGTGCTTGCCTGGTAAAAATAACTCTTGTAAGGTCAATACAATAAGAAAGCGTAGCCAGGGATATCAGGCATAGCGTAAAAGCAACACGAGCATGCTCAGATTGTTTTCCAAGGGAAAGAGCCTCCTCAGTAAAATCCTCTCGCTATTTCAATGACCCGCTGCCTTTTCCGCTCGAAAACCCGAGCTGGGGGGGTGTGCTGGCACACTATACAACTGTTAAGGATATTATGGTCAAGTTTGAGCTAGAGAGCGGAGAACAACTCCACGCAGAAGCCCCGGATACCTTTTGGATACCGCCATTGGATGCTAGACAGTCTCTTTCCTCAGGGGACATCGTAAAGCTTGTGTTCCGTATAGAAGAGGATGGTGAGGTCAACGTCGAGAGAATGTGGGTGGTGGTTCAAAAGGCAACCACAGAGGGGTACGTCGGTTTATTGGATAATGACCCATACTGCACTGATCGAATCCAGGCAGGCTTGGAGCTAGAATTTGCTCCAAAGCATATTATCGATATCTATGCTGACGACTGACATCCTTAACAAGGCCAGTCACGGCGACGTCTAACTACATTGCGGCTTCGCCTCCATTACGTAGCCGCGCGTGCTGAGGGGCGTTATGGCATATGACTATGGAAAAAATTGTCAAAGGTCCTGATGACTGTAACGATGCTGAACTCAAGTCATTTGAAAAATTGGTGACTGAGGGTGGAGAAGTTGCGTTGGCAGGTCTCCGACAAAGAATTCAACGCGCAGAGAAGCTTGTATTTATCAACGATGGTGAATGCGTGGCTGTTGGGGCAATTAAGAACCCTAATGCCGGGTATAAAGCTCGTGTATTCGAAAAGTCGGGAGCTCCTGAGCCAGATAAGTATGAATATGAGCTGGGCTGGCTTTATGTGTCGAAAGTAGCGAGAGGCCGAGGCTACGGGCGTGCTTTAATGGAGTCAATTAATGACTCGTTGTCTGGCAGAGCGTGTTTCGCCACGACTCGTGCGGATAATGCTTCTATGCATCATTTGTTCAGTCGATTTGGCTTTTCTAAGCTCGGGCAGCCATACCAAAGCGAAAATGGAAGTTATTCTCTTGTACTCTACGCAAAGCCATAACAAGGCCAGGCACAGCGACGGCTTTTCCGTTACGGCTGAAGTAGCGTCTAGTTGATGCGAATGCATTTTGCTAGAACAATCAAATAAACCAAGATAAAAGTGGATTACACAAGAAATGGCAGCGGATGGAAAACAGCTCAGTAACCCTTTTTCGACAGGGAATGGTGGCCCAAGATTTGAAGCCAATATTCAGGCCACATTTGTTACCTTGATGCTAAGTGGTGGTTACGCTCCCTGCCTGCCATCATGGCCAATTGTGGAAATAAAGTTACAGGGCGCAGTAGCAGGCTATGCCACAGATGATCTGATAGTTTTCGTTGAAAACCCGGCAAACAATGATCGTCGACGGTTGCTTGGTCAGGTAAAGAACTCGATAGCAATTACCGCCAAGAGCACATTATTTTCTGAGGTTATTCGAGCAGCTTGGAAGGATTTTAATAACGCCAATGTTTTTACTAAAGGAAAGGACGTAATTGCTCTGATTACGGGGCCAATCAATGCCACCGACACCGATGGGGTTAATGGGCTATTAGAGCAAGCACGCCATACACGTGACGCTGATGAGTTTTTAACTCAAGTCGAACGGGCTAATTTTTGTTCAGAGAATGTAAGGAATAAACTGGCTGCATTTAAAGCTCAACTCAAAGTCGCTAATAAAGGCAATGATGTTGAAGAGCAGGACTTATATGAATTCCTTAAACATTTTCACTTACTTGGTTATGACCTTGCGAAAAAGGGAAGTATCGTTTCGTCACTTTTGCAATCGCATATTGCACAATTCAATAAGGATATTCCCGATAAGATTTGGTACCAGATAGTCACGGAAGTACAGGATTTTAACCAGTATGCAGGGACAATTACTTTCGATACCCTATCTGATGATTTGCTCGAACATTTTAGAGAGCCTGAGATCGCATACATTCCTAAAGAGTTTGCCAAGGAAAAAGTAGTAGTTCACCGGACAGTACAGCCAATCGCAACTGATTGGAATCTGCACGCTTGTGCTCAAAAGTTAGCAGTTGCAAATCTAATCGGCAGCTGGAATGAAAGTAGTAAGGATGATATTGAGGTTGTCACGCAGATTATTAGAGAGGATTACAGCAGCTGGATAGCGGGTCTGAGAGAGACATTACATGTCCATGATTGTCCGTTATCTTATAAAAATGGCGTATGGCGCTTCAAAGATCGTTTAAAGTCTTGGCAAGAGTTAGGAAGCAGGCTTTTTGACGATCACTTAGATACTTTTAAGGCCGTTGCACTAGAGGTTCTCCGAATTGACGACCCTTCTTTTGAGCTACCTGGTGAAAAACGATATGCCGCTGCCATCTACGGTAAAGTGCTACCGCATTCTGGAAATATACGTGAGGGCTTGGCAGTAGCGTTAGCACTCATTGGTAGCCAAGCAGCTTCATTAACTAATTGTACCCAGGGCAAGGCAGGTGAAATAGCGGCGTTATCAGTGCGTGAATTATTGGATGAAAGCGATTGGATCCGCTGGGGCAGTCTCAATAGCTTACTACCAAGCCTTTCTGAAGCGTGTCCAGACGAGTTTCTATCGGTTGTAGAAAGCTCTATCGCTGCCACACCTTCGCCCTTTGAAAAGTTATTTGAGCAAGAAGACACGGTTTTTTCCGGCAGAAACTATATTACTGGTCTTTTATGGGCGCTTGAGGGAATCGCTTGGGAGGAAGCTTACTTGAGCCGCACTGCCGTTGCTTTAGCAGAAATAGCATCACATGACCCCGGAGGTAACTGGGCAAACAGTCCTGGCAATTCACTGACAGATATTTTTCTTCCTTGGATGCCGCATACATTAGCGTCAGTTGAGAAACGACAAGCAGCACTTAAGACCATCTGCTTTGAGCAGCCCGAAGTGGCCTGGAGGTTGCTGGAGAGCCTGCTTCCAAAGCAACATTTAACAACTTCAGGTACTCATAAACCGAACTGGAGAAAAACGATACCTGAAGACTGGAAGAAAGGTGTTACGAATGGAGAGTATTGGGAGCAGTCTCGATTTTGTGCTGAGTTGCTTGTTGAGCAAGCAGGTAGTGATCTCGTCAAACTCACGTCTTTGGTGGGTAACTATGATCATTTGCCACCGCCTGCCTCTGAAGCATTGAGAGATAAGCTAAAATCTGACTATTGCTTAAACCTCCCTGAGCAAGAGCGTATGCCGCTCTGGACGGCATTATGCAAATTGATTGCGCACCACCGCCGTTTTCCTGATGCTAGTTGGTCGTTGGGGGATGAGTATTTGCTTCCAATCGAGGAAATAGGCAGGCAACTTGCGCCCCAAAGTCCAACTCTCCTCCATACACGCCTGTTCTCAGACGCTGATTCTTATCTCTATGAAGGTGATGGGGATTGGGAAGAAGAGCAAGAGAAACTATTCCAAATACGAAAAGCTGCCATAGGGGATATCCTGAGTGAAGGGGGTCTCCCTCTGGTATTAAAGTTTGCTTCGTCGGTTCCTAATGCCCACCTTGTGGGTGACGTTTTGGCGGATATGGATCAACCTGAGTTTGATGCAGAGCTATTACCTGCTTTGTTACGTAAGGCAGATCAAAAACTTTGGTCTTTAGTTGCGGCCTACGCATGGCGTCGCAGGTTCATGGGCAACTGGCAGTGGTTTGATGATATTAACAAGGTAGGCTGGGAGCCAAAACAGATAGCCTTACTGTTGTGCGCTTTGCCATTTGATAAACATGCCTGGGATAGAGCAGCACAGTTGCTTGGTGAAAACGAAGGTGAGTACTGGAGTATTACAAGCGCTCATACCTATCAGACAGAGGACGATACCGAATATGCTCTCAGGAAGCTGCTTGAATTCGGACGTCCAAATGCTGTGATAGATGGTCTCAGCAGAGACTTATTTAAGAAGAAAGATATAAACACGGACTTAGCGTGTGATGCTCTGTTGTCGCTGGTCCAAACTGAAGAACTTACCCGAGGAATTGACGGGTACCAAATCACCAAAATAATTAAAGCTCTTCAAGAGAATGGTGCTACCGATCAAGATAAGCTCTTTCATGTTGAATGGGCATATGTGTCTTTGCTTGACAGGCACAGTGATGGTTCCCCTATCACCTTGGAAAATAGGCTAGCTTCCGACCCCCATTTTTTCTGTGAACTTATTCAAATTATCTATCGTGCTGAGGGTGCTGAGCCAGAAGAGCCTTCGGAACAGCGTCGAAATATTGCCACTAACGCATACCGCTTACTTTCTACGTGGCAAGTTATCCCCGGTTCTCAAGCGGGCGGTGAGTTTGAGCCAGATGTATTTACGGAATGGCTGACTGCTATGGAAAAGATAGTCAAAGCCTCGGGGCACCATGATGTTGCGATGATTCAACTTGGTGATGTGCTCGTTAATGCACCAGAGGGGCCGGATGGTTTATGGATTCATCCTGTGATTGCAGAAGCAATGAATAGCAGAGCGCGCACTAGCCTCCGCGATGGATATAGCACAGGTATTTTCAACTCTCGAGGAGCCCACACAGTTGACCCAGAAGCTAAGCCTGAGAGAGCACTGGCCGAAAAATACAGGCAACGAGCCGATCAGGTTGAAAATGCTGGATACCAACGATTAGCAACTACCTTGAGGGGTGTAGCCGATAGTTATGACCGAGATGCTGAACGAATCATTTCTCGCGGTGGTATTCCATATTGAGGAACCGTATAACAAGCCACTGCACTCGGAAATTTTACTCGTTTTGCTCCTAAAATTCTGGTGAGTGGAGCGTTAGGCATTCAAGGAGGAAAGATGCATTCTGCAAATAATAAGTACCTTCTGGCTGCGGCAATATGTTGTTTTGCGGCCGCGTTTGCTCATTTGGGCTGCATAGTATTTGGTGGCGATTGGTATCGTTTCTTTGGTGCAGGTGAGCAAATGGCTCGGATGGCGGAGGAAGGGCTTTGGTATCCGACAATTATAACCGCTGTCATTGTCTTGGTGCTTTTGGTTTGGGGGCTTTATGGCCTGTCGGGTGCGGGTGCAATCAAACGTTTACCTCTGACAAAACCAGCGTTAATAGTCATAACCAGTATATTTTTACTGCGTGGCGTTTCCTTCGTCGGATTAATGCCAATGTTTCCAGAAAACAGCCTGACGTTTTGGTTAATTAGTTCTGGTATATGCTTGTTTATTGGCGGCCTTTTTGTTGTAGGTACTTGGCAGCAATGGTCAGTTTTAGGCGGCAAAAATGCCTGACAAAGCACAGCACTCGCGGCTTGCCGCCCGTGTACTTGGGGTTAGGAATTAGTATGAGACTTTACCATTTTCTCAATGAACAATTTGGCCTAGAGGACATTCGAAAGCGCCGTCTGAAAGTTGCCAGAATTGATGAACTGAATGACCCCTTTGAGTTTGCCGGAGTTAACTTTAAAGACAGGCCGCTACGTGATGCTTTTCGGAAAATGAAAAGAGAAATTTCGCAAAATAGCGGCCTCCTCTGCTTCAGCACCAAATGGAGCAACCCGGTAATCTGGAGCCACTACGCAGATAGACATAGAGGCCTTTGTCTGGGTTTTGATGTGGCCGATATGTCCGTAGGTCCGGTTTCTTACTCAGGAAGGCGCCTCGCCGTAGAGCTTGATAGCCTACGAACACCTCGTGATTTGTCGGAGGAGTATGTCAGAAAGATACTTTTCACCAAGTATGCGCATTGGAGGTACGAGAATGAATATCGAGGCTTCGTTACTCTTGATGAAGTAGATGAGGCCACTGGCCTGTATTTCGTTGAATTCTCGGAACGCTTAATTCTTAGGCAAGTAATAATCGGTGCTGAATCAGCTATATCCAGGAAGAGTCTTTCTGAAGCATTAGGGGAGGAGCTGCAAGATGTTGAACAGATCAAGGCACGATTGGCATTCAAATCATTCTCTGTTGTTCCTCAGAGAAGTAGCAAGCTCTGGCCCTAACAATCTCAGTCACAGCGACAGCTTTCCATCGCGGCTTTGCCCTCATTTTGTCGCCGCTGCGCTCAGCGTTTTCAAAGCTAGACAACAGTTTGGCAGTTATGAGAATCAAAAATGATACGTGAATATATTACTTCAGATATGGATAGTGTTTTGAGTATCTGGCTTGAATCCTCGGTTAAGGCGCACGACTTTGTTGAGCGTGCGTTCTGGGAATCCAGACTGGATGATATGAGAAGTATTTATATACCAAACTCGGAAACTTATGTGTATGAATCGGACAGTGAAGTAAAAGGTTTCTTCTCATTGCACGATGACACGTTGGCGGCTATTTTCGTGGCTCCTGGTTGCCAGGGCGAGGGGATAGGCCAGAAGCTGATAGCAAAGGTCAAATCGCTTCGTCAGCATATTAGATTGAATGTTTATAAAGAGAATCAAAAGACCGTGGCATTTTATAAGCGCTGTGGCTTTCGCGAAGTATTGGAAAGAAAAGACCCGCATACAAGCCACCTTGAGTTGGTGATGGAGTTCAACTGAACCAGTTCAGTTAGCAGGAGCATTCACTTAGCAGCAATAGAAGCGCCGGCATACTGGCTTGGCGTCTGGCCCAGCCGCTTTTTAAACGCGACACTGAAGGTGCTCGACGAGCCGTAGCCTACCAAGTGGGCGATTTCAGCGATTGGTAAGTCCCCTTGTTGCAGCAGGGCTTTTGCCAGCTCCATACGCCAGCTGACGACATAGTCCATTGGCGTCATGCCGAGGGTGCTGGTAAAACGTTGAAAGAATGCAGAGCGGGACAGGGCAGCGAGTCTGGCTAGCTGAACAACCGTCCATGAGTGCGCAACATCAGCGTGAATGGCCTGCAATGCCCGCGCCAGGCGCTTATCGCCGAGACCCCGCAACAGGCCGGGTGGTGCGCTGTCGGATGTGGTTGCTCGCATTGCTTCGATCAACAGTATTTCTGCCAGCCGTGAGAGCATGTAGTCGCTGCCTGGTTGGTCGTTGGCGGTTTCTTCTGCTACCAACTGCACCAGCTGCAACAGTCTGCTTGAATCTTGTACGTGGATCACGCCCGGCAACATGCCCACCAATAAATCCGGGTTGGCGCAATTAAACTGAAATGACCCTCCTAATGACCGCATATCGGCAGCACCGCTTTGCTCACCATAACGCAGCTCGTCTTTTCGTCCTGCCACGGCGTTAGGGTCCAGGAGCACCGGCGGTGCCGGGGTGAAGCTTGAAATCATAAAGCCCGGTGTCGCGGGCAGCAAGATGAAGTCGCCGGCATTGATGGTGATAGGTTCATGGCCGTCGACCGTTAGCAGGCAGCTGCCTTCGAGCATGATGCAGAAACTGGGTAGGCCGAACTCCGAGTAGCGAACAGCCCAGTCGCCACGACCGCTAATAATGTTGGCTAACAGGGCCTGAGGCTGAAGGAATTTAACGACTTCGGATAAAGGATCAGACATAAATGGACTATCTCTAAAATTATATGGACTTTACATTAGCAAAAGTTCTTAAAGGCTGAATTATAGTTCACTCCAGGTCAACCACTATGAACGGAGTAAATTATGAAAACAGTACTTATCACTGGCTGCTCGTCTGGCTACGGTTTAGAAACTGCACGCTATTTTCTAGCCCGGGGCTGGAATGTCATCGCCACCATGCGTAACCCTGCTATCAACGTTTTGCCGCAGTCCGCTAACCTTAAGGTGCTCGCGCTGGATGTTACCCAGCCCGACAGTATTGCCCAGGCTTTGAGCGACAGCGGGCCCATCGATGCGCTGGTCAACAACGCTGGCATTGGTCTGTTCGGTGCGTTTGAGGCGACGCCCATGAGCACGGTGCGCGAGGTATTCGAAACCAACACCTTTGGCGTGATGAACATGTGTCAGGCGGTCATTCCGCAGTTTCGCAGTAAAGGGGCGGGCACTATCGTGAATGTCACCTCCAGTACAACCCTGGCGCCGTTTCCGCTGGTAGCGGGTTATACCGCCAGCAAGACGGCGGTCGAGGGCTTTACCGAATCGCTGGAGCACGAGCTGAAGTTTCTGGGTATCCGGGTCAAACTGGTGGAACCTGGTTACGGGCCTTCGACCAGTTTTACAGCGAATGGTCAGGAGCGTATGCAGGGGCTTATTCCAGAGGCTTACGAGCCGTTTGCGCAGGCCGTGTTTAGCGGCATGTCGACGCTAAGCGCAGTCACCCAGGCAACCGACGTGGCCGACGTGGTTTGGCGCGCTGCCAACGATGAGTCCGGCCAACTGCATTTTCCTGCCGGAGCCGACGCCGTCGCGCTGGCAGATAAAAAGTAACAGAGGCCTCCATGACCGTTCAATCCTCAATCCTGGCGGTTGAGGATTGAATTCCTGCCATTCAGGAAATCCTTTGTTGTAAGCCATTACCCGCTGGGCTAGCTTAGCGGGTAAATCACTCCATGTATTTTCTATGAATTTGAATTTTTATTTTAATAACAGAGAAAAGCTTTTTATCTCGGCGCTGTTGCTGCTTTTGTATCTTATTCCGGCAGGTCTGGAGTGGCTGCAGTTAGAGAAAGAGCAGCTGTCGCGGATTCTAATTAGCCTGCCCATTTGGCTGACGTTCTTTTTCATTGGGCCATTCTGGCTGTTTTACCTTCTGCAAAAGGTGAAGCCGGTAGCTAACTTCAACGTTGTCGCGCAAGGTGTTGTGTATGTGCTGATGATGTTTGCCGGGGCGCACATGGTTAGCAGATTACACCTTCTGGCGTTTCCGCAGTACCAGTTTCCACTGGAAGAGCAATTTGTGTCGGCGTTGCTGTGGGGTGTGTTTATCTTCTCGATGACCCACATGTACCTGTTGTATCAGCGTTTTTTGTCAGAGCAGAAGCTGCGCAAAGAAGCGCAGTGGGCGGACTTAACCAACCGGCTTAACCCGCATTTTCTGTTCAATTCGCTCAATACTATCTCGGCGTTGATTTATTCGTCGCCACAAAAAGCCGACGACGTATTGCACAAACTTGCCGACATTTTGCGTTACTCGGTTGATCAGCAAAAAGAATGGGTGTCGCTGGATCAGGAGCTGAGTATTTGCCGAACCTATCTGGCGATCGAGCAAGCGCGTTTTACTGACAACCTGGTGATCGATTGGCAGCTCGACGAGTCGCTCAACCCCGCGTTGTACAAAGTTCCGCCGTTATTGCTGCAACCCCTGATTGAAAATGTGGTGAAGCATGTGAAGCGCCGGCCTATTGAGCTGACTATTAGTGTGTATACAGAGAAGAGTGTGCATGCAAAGAAGGGTGTCCATGCAGATAGGGGCAGCCTTATCTTCCTGGTTTGCGACAACGGGGACGGCTTCAATGAATCGGTGCTAAGCGAGCAGGAACAACAAGGGCAGGGGCTCGATATTGTGAAGAAACGGGTGGCTATTGCGGGTGGTAGCATGACGCTCTCCAACCAGGATCAGACTAAAGGAGGGGCGGTTTGCAAAATCAGCCTGCCAATACATTGATGCGCGTGATCATTGTTGAAGACGAAGCGCCGGCACGATTAAAGCTGAATATGCAGTTGCAGCAGCTTGACGGCGTGTCGGTTATCGCGGAATGTGATGATGCGGTGAACGCAATAAGCGAGATTAATGCGCTAAAACCCGACCTTGTATTCATAGATATCGAGCTTGGCCAGTTATCGGGCTTTGATGTGCTTGAGGCGATCAGCCAGCCATGCCATGTGATCTTTACCACTGCGTATAGCCAGTATGCGGTGAAAGCGTTTGAAAAACGCGCCCTTGATTACCTGTTGAAGCCCTTTGATCTTAACCGTTTGCGCGAGGCACTGGTGCGCGTCGTGATGCCCTATGAGCAACGCTCAGATGAAAGTTCTGATCAGCTAATTGCCAAAGCGGGCGACAAAATGAATGTACTACAGGCATCGGATATCTTCTTTGTCAGCTCTGTTCAGGGCATTTCGGTGGCGCAGTGTCTGGAGCGGGATTATCACCTCGATCTGAGTCTGGAAGCGCTGTCTAACCAGCTGCCTTCAGCATTTTTACGCGTGCACCGCAACTGCATCGTCAACACCAAACTCATTAGCCAGATAGAGAAGTGGCACAACGGCACCTTTCTGCTGCGTTTTAAAGACTTAAGGGCCACCGTTACCACCAGCCGAAGTGGTGCTGTGGCGATTAAAAAGTACTTCAGGCTTTAAGCAACACCACAACAAGGAAAATCAGATGAGAAACCAACGCTTACTGCTCGTTTTGTTCCTGTGCTTGGTAAGCTCGCCGAGCTTTGCCACCAGCTTCGTATTAAACAATGTGTTGCTGCCAGACTTCGCCACGCGCGAATTAAACCCGGTGAATGTTGAGATTGCCGACGGCGACATTAAGCGCATTGTGGATATTGACGTTAACCTGTCGCATGCAGATGTCCGTGACGGGCAGGGTAAGGTGATCATGCCTGCGTTCATCGATATGCATTCACACAGCATGGGAAATTCGTCGTTAGACCGAAGCGACTACCAGTACATCGGGGTTCGGGGCACGGCGAATGCGATGATGTATGCCGGTGTGCATGGCTGGCTGGATCTGTATAGCAACGAAGAGGACATTTTCGGCTATCGGGATGAGCAATTCCCCGGCGAGCGTAATGAAGCCTTCGTGTTCGCTGCGGGCCCATGCTTTACGGTGCCAACAGGGCACTGTGACTTTGGCGAAACACGCCTTATCAGCACGCCTGAAGAAGCAATTCATGAACTGCGGGATCTCAATAATGCCCGGCCAAACGTGGCAAAAATCGTGTATGACAACGCCGGGCGTCGACCTACGGTTGACAGAGCGACCCTTGAAGCCTTTTTGAGTGAAGCAAAGCGTTTGGGTATTAAATCGGTGGTGCATGTGGGCTCATGGGATGATATTCGCACCGCAACCGAACTGGGTGCCGATGCGGTGACTCATTTACCAATGGACGCCATGCCCGACGATATTCCTCAGCTCATGGCAGCACAGGGCACAGCGTTTATTCCAACGACCGGCGTGGTGGCGGAACTGATGCTATTACATCAACCCAGCGACAGCGAGTTAGCCGCATCGGTACTGGCAATCCCGATGACAGAGAAACTGGTTAAGGACGACCTCTTGCAGGACTACCCAGTGGTAGCGGGCAATGAGCGTCATCAAAGTACTTTTGACTGGCTCGCCGGGTTAAAGACTGAGGGTGTTTTCAGTATCCGGCACGACGCCATGAGCCAGCTGGATCAGGCCGGTGTGGAGATATTGGTCGGTTCTGATGGAGGAAACTTTGCAGTGTTTCAGGGCGTAGGCTTTCACCGCGAAATGTATTTCCTGCAACAACTGGGTATGTCGCCATGGGATATCGTGATGGGCGCGACTCATAACGCCTACGACTTCCTCGGCCTGGAGTGGGGGCTTGAAGAAGGCCGCCCCGCACACTTCACCCTGCACGACAGCCGCATTTTCGAAGACCTAAGCCTTTCAACGGAGTTCGAACACATGTACCTGCACGGCAGAGAAGTAAGCAGAGAGCCTTTGCTGCGCTACGCCAAACCAGGTTTCTTTCAGTACATGAAACTGTTTTTTGGCTTTGAGGTGTGAGGTGTTGAACGCTAAGCACTCGGATTCGTCTGCAATGGCGCATATACAACTGTTAAATTGCCTTTCTGACACTCGAAAACTACAATGTATTACATTGTTATTAGTTGGAGAGGTTCACCATGAGTGTTACTACGGTTCGATTACAAGCTGAGGTTGAGCATCAGTTAGAAGCAATTGCGAACAGGCTTCACCGGAGCAAAGGATGGGTGATCAACCAGGCTTTATCGGAATACGTTGAAAAACAGCAGTTAGAGCAAGAACGCTGGCAACAAACCCTGGATGCTATGGAATCAGCTGCTCACGGGAAAGTGGTGGATGCTCAAGAAGTCCACAGCTGGTTGAGCAGTTGGGGTGCAGAAAATGAACAGGATGCACCAGGGTCTGATAAGTGAAGTTAGTTTATACCGACAACGCAATCGGAGATTTAAAGTGTTTGCGAGCGTTTATCGGGGCTCACGATGGAGCGGCAGCTAACAGAATCGCGGCAGAGTTGATTGCCAGGATTGCTCTATTGCCAGACTTTCCAAAGCTGGGCACTCCGGTTCAAATGGCGCCAGTACCTGAAAATATCCGTGATATGGTTTTTGGAAAATACGTAGTTCGTTATTCACTGCATACCAATACCATCATTATTCTTCGGGTATGGCATGGACTGGAAAATGAGCGCCGGTCATTTTCCAGTGAGTAACTTCGAGCCCAGACTTTTGATTGCGCAGGTTAATGCTTGAGCGTGAGTACGGCATTTAACAACTGATTGCGCTGAAGCAAAAGGAATTTTATATACTCCAGGGGAAGCCTACTCTTGGAGATGCAACATGGCACTCAAAAAGCAAAATGGCAATGAAAATGGATTTGTCCATCATTCTAACTAGTTTGATAAAAGAGCAGGGCTGGACTCAGAAAGAAGCGGCTGAAAAACTGAAAATCCAGCAGTCCAGTGTCTGACTTGAAAAATGTCAAGATTCAAAAATTCACCATTGATGCGATGTTAGACATGCTTGACGTGTTAGGTTTTAAGGCTGAGATGTCGATGCCCACCCTACATGAGGCATCAATATCTATCTCAAAAGTCAACGCTGCCTAAATTAATCAGAGTTCGACTTTTAGACTTCTTAAGCGTTGCTCGGCTAATTTCATAGCTTGCCGATCAATGCCATTTAAGTCCTCTATGGTAATTTCTGGGGCCTGGCCATACTGAATTCTCCGCAGGTCTTTTCCAAATTCATCCTGATAGAGTGTCACGCCGTGTTTTATCAAGTGCTTGAAGCCGAAGTCCTTCTTGTCGTGTGCTGCACGAGAATATGGAAGCACCTCAAAGGCGTCTGGATTACCGAATACGCCGCGCATTTATTCTTGCCTGGATAAATTAAGTCTTGTAAGGTCAATGAGATAAGAAAACGTAGCCAGGGATATAAGGTGCAGCGTATAAGTAAAATGAGCCTCCTCAGTGCGAATTCTTCGCTATTTCAATATCCTGACTCCACGCCTGGCTGCAACAACGGTTTGAGAAAGCGTGCTGGCACATTATACAAATGTAGGTTTCCATATGTACCCTGAAGATATCGAACGTTGGATAAACGAAAAATTCGCAGAGCCTGAGAGAGCCAAAGCTGCTCTGGCACCATTAGCCGGCATGGAGTTTCAGAGGGAAAGGGTAATGCGTAGTATCTTGTCACTTTCAGAGAGTGATTACGACTCAGTGGTAGCATGGGCAAGGAAGGCGAAAGCGAATCCAAAGCATGTGATTGGCCTTGCAGAGTACGATAATAGAGAGGTTAGGAAATTTAATTTTCATAACGAGCTCTTTTCACAGAAACCCTACTCATATACTGATGAAGCCTAACGCTTTCAAAGAAAACATCGAGGGATGATGGTACCTACTGAGTTATTCAAATATAAAAATTTCGAAAAGTACACAATCCTAAGTCTATTGAATAAGGGACTTTGGATACCAAAACCTGTTCAGCTTAATGATCCATTTGATTCACAGCTTAATTTACTGGTTAGCGATGTGAGTAAAGCTGAGTTTATCGAATATTTTGGTAAGTTCCAGCACTGGTACAAAAATAAGACTGGCAAGTTTATCACTTACAATGGTTTTGATGATTTATTTGAAAATGGAAAGCCAGCTACATACCTCAAACAAAAGGCTGGTATGGTGGCTGATTACTGGAATGAGAAAGCGGAAACAGCTGGAGTGCTGTCGTTATCATCAGACCCAATTAATACTTTGATGTGGTCACATTACGGAAATAATCACTCAGGTATTTGTATCGGTTATTGTCCTAAAAAAATATTTCCAAAGTCTATTTCAATGGTCAGTGATTGGTTACACGAAGTTGAGTATAAAGAAGAAAGTGAAATTACCAGAAACGCATATTTGTTGTATGCTGCAAGTGGAATGTGGCATTCCAACGATGCCGCATTCAGATTGTTCTTTAAGACTCTTTGCACTAAATCTATAAATTGGAAATATGAGAAAGAGTGGCGTTACTTATTACCAGAAAATGGTGGGCGGGTTTTCAATTTAAATATTGAAGCCATCACGAGTATTACTTTTGGACTTAATACTTCGATTGAAACTAAGACAGCGATAAGCCATTTGCTTAGGTATCATCAAAAGAAAACACGCTTTTACCAAACCGTTCGTGATGATCACAGCGCAAAATTATGTCGATATATCATGGATATAAATTCACGATATTGGGGGGAATCCCCAGAAAGGCACTAACAAGCATGGGCAGCCGACGGCTACCACGCAGCTGCTTTGAACGTTATGCAGGAGAAACAATGAGTTCGATTGACGCTCTGATTGATTACACAAACGAATTTTTCCTTCGGCACTGGACGTCTTGCATTGGACATTCTACGCCAGAATGGAAAGCCGACTGGGACTGGAAAGGCTCGGTGCCACATCATGATAAGCGCGGTGTTTACGCGCTCTTTGACGAAGCAGGTAAAATTATATACATAGGTCTTGGCGCTTCGGTAGGTGGTGGAGATCGCATAGGCTATGGAATCTCGCGACGGTTGCTGGGGCATGTAATAACCACTGACAAGACGAAAGGTCGGGGGCATTATGTCCCTCAAAGGAAGTGGTCGGAAGTTAGCTCGTTAGCTGCTATCGGCTTCCCTAATGAGTATTCCTATTTAGCTCCAGCGCTTGAGGATTATCTAATCGAGAGGCTTGCACCGCCAAGAAATAGCAGCAAGAGAAGAAAAGAAAGCGTTGACACTAGCAACGCATAACAAGGTGTATCAATTTGCGCCTCACGCGGACACTTGCTTTGCTCCCGCAGTTTTTCGCGGCATTAGGCACCACCTGAAAGGAAAGATGATGGGCAGGCACATTATTCGAACGGAAGTTGAGATTGACGCGTCGGCTGAGCAAGTGTGGAGCGTTTTGTCCGACTTTAACTCCTATCCCGAGTGGAACCCTTTTATTAAGTCTGCCGTTGGGCAGCCAGTCAAAGGGGAGAGACTCCAAATTACGATTCAGCCTGGTGGAGCTAAGCCAATGCGTTTTTCTCCCAAGGTTCTTGCTTCAGAGCCAGGGCGCGAGCTCCGCTGGATTGGGCGGTTAATCGTTCCGGGCATATTTGACGGGGAACACTGTTTTATTATCGAGAAACTATCAGACACTAAAGTCCGATTCGAACAGAGCGAGAGGTTTAGTGGCCTTCTCGTTGGGTCGCTGCGTGCTACTTTGGAGCGTGATACCAAGCGCGGATTCGAAGAAATGAATCAAGCCCTCAAGACAAGAGCAGAAACAATAGTGTTCGATAAACGTGCCTAACCAAGTGCAGCAGGCGAAGCTATGCGTGAAATTATGAACGAATCTAAATGCAAGGCTGAAGCTTATCTCTATGGCTTATTGAATGATCTCGTATCCGATCAGGATGTGATTGCGTGGGCAGATTCTTTGATTATGGAATATGATGTTCCAAATGATTGGTTGATTGATCTTTGTGGCTGCAAGAAGGGGGAGTCTAAGAAAATCATAGGTATTCTTAATAGCGTAAAAGGTACTGCGGATACCGCTCGTATTAATGAAGAAATACTCTCTCTTTATAGTAATAAGACACGGCCATTTTCTTTATATAGTATAGATGAGCTCCCTGATGGCTTTATCTATCCAACTGATTTAGAGAAGATGGCAATGAATGGAGGGTATGTCTATAACGCATTAGTAGAATGGCTGGATAGAAAATGGTCCTACATGGGCAGACTCTTACGGCATGTTCAGGAAGTTAATCCCTCTTTCGTGCCATTCGCCAAGCTTGATGATCGATTCTTATGTCTAGACGAGAAACATGAAGTCTATATTGCGGATATTCTTGAAAAACAACAAGTTAAAGTTGGTAGTTTCGGTCAATGGTATGCAGACTATGTTAATGAGGCAAGACAAGGGGTCTGGCATGCTGGGGCATAATAGGCGCTAAAGATGCAGTCCTTGATTATGACCATCGAAGAGTCTTTTCAGATATCTGGTGCAATACGAGGGCGGAGCGGTATCCATTGATGACTAAGCGCTCTAACAATGCTAGTCAAAACGAGTCCGCAAGATGCGTCAAAGCGTCAGGCTTTTCGATGCTCCTTATTTTGCTGCTGGCAGCGCCAGCGTAACCTCGAGCCCGGCCTTTTGATTGCGCAGGTTAATGCTTCCACCGTGTGCTTCAATAATGTCACGGCAGAGCGTTAGGCCAATACCAGACCCGGTTACTTTTGTGCTGTAGAAGGGGATCAGTGCGTGCTGAAGCTGCTGGTCGCTCATTCCGCCGCCTGCATCCTGCAGAGTGATTTGTAACTGAGAGCTCTGCTCGCTTATACGAAGGCTGATATGCTCTGGTGGGGAACCGCTTTCATGGGCATTTTTTAGCAAATTCAGCAGTACCTGATGCAGCTGACCTGGGTCTGCCTGCCACGGGCGTTGTGGTAGGTCGCCGAGCAATTCGAACTCGTATAGGTTCTGCAATTGGTTGACTAACCGGGGCCAGTTCACGGTGCTCATGGTGGGCGGTGGTAGTTTGGCAAAGTGGATATAAGCCTGCACAAACTGATTGATATCTGTGGCTCGTGCACTGATGGTTTCAAACAGGCTGGTCAGTTCCGTTTGCTCTAATTGCTGGGCCCGTTGCTGACCTGAATAGGCTAATGACGACAAAGGCGCCAACGAATTATTCAGCTCGTGACCAATTACCCGCAGCAGTTTCTTCCAGGCGGTTAGTTCTTCCCGTTGGATCTCGCGGGTCAGCGGTTTCAATAAGTACAGCCAGTGCTGGCTATGATTGAGCTTAAATTGGTTAACTGACAGGTGCCACACACTCTGCTCGGGTAAACGCAGCAACCCCGGTTGCTTATTAGCTATGGCATCAGCCAGAACCGCAACCTTTGACGCGGCCTGAGTTAGCTTGCTGCCTTCCATTGCGCTACCTGCAGTCAAAAGCTGACGCGCTGCCGGGTTGCTCATGAGGATCGTATCCTTGTCGTCCGTTAACACCAACGCCAGTGGGCTGCTTTGCAGCACCGTATCTAACAGCAGTTCGCGCTGATACAGGCTTGCACGCTCTGCCCGCAGCTGGGCCGACATGCTTTGCAGGGTCTCTGCCAGACTACCAAGCTCACGGATGTTGAGTTGATTGGCACTGGTATTAAAGCTGCCGTCCTGCAGGTTCTGTGCGTGCAGGTTGAGAGCCTGTATTTCTGTCATTAAAGGCTGCAGCATCCAGCGCAGCAATAACGCCAGAAGTATCCCCGCCACGCAGATACCAATGCTGATTAAGGGGGCGCTTCCGGAATCAGGAATCCCTGAATCAGAAAAACCGGGGTAAGCATACTGAACGCCTAACGCCAATAGCGTCAGCAGGAGGCAAAGCAGGTAGAGCCGATGGCTCGTGCCCAACCTGAGTTTGAACGGAATAGGTTTAAGGCGTTTCAATACCGTAAAACTCCATGCGTCGGTAGAGTGCCTGGCGGCTGATGCCAAGCTGCTTAGCCGCGCGTGAAATAACGCCGCCAGCCTGCAACAGGGCCTGCTCGATAGATGCGCGGTCAATATCATCCAGCACGCGCTTTGCCGCAGTTGCGCTCTCCGGAAGGCCTAAATCGGCGCCCTGAATGTCGTTCCCGTTACTCAGTAAAAGTGCTCGCTGACACACATTTTGCAGTTCACGCACGTTACCCGGCCAGTGGTAGCTAAGCAGCAGTTGCTCGGCATCATGAGCAAGGCTTTTTTTGCCGCTGATAAAATACCGTGCCAGTGGCAAAATATCATCAGGTCGTTCAGCCAAAGCGGGCAGGGCGAGCTGCACTACATTGACACGATAGTACAAGTCCTGGCGAAACTGCCCCTGGGCAATGGCGTTGGTTAAATCGGTATTGGTGGCACTAATCAGGCGCACATCGACGCGGCGGGTGGTACTGGAACCTAAGCGTTCATATTCACCGGTTTGCAGCACGCGCAGCAGCTTGGCCTGACCCGATAACGACAAATTACCAATTTCATCTAAGAATAAGCTGCCTCCGTCGGCGGCCTCGAAGCGTCCAATGCGGGTTTTGTTGGCACCACTGTAGGCACCTGCTTCCGCACCAAACAGCTCAGCCTCCATCAAATCGGCTGGCAGGGCACCCATGTTCACCTTGATAAAAGGCTTGTCTTTGCGTGGAGAGTTGGCGTGCAAGACATTGGCGATGCCTTCTTTACCGGCGCCATTGGGGCCGGTGATCAGCACCGCAGCATTGGCCGGTGACAGCTGCAGTGTCATCTGCATCAGTTGCTGCATCTGACTGCTGGCGAAGACCAAACCACAGAGATCTTTGCCAGCAAAGGCGGCTTGCTGCTCTTCGTCTCGGCGTGCTTGTTGTTCGCTCAGCTGTTTTAACTTCAGCGCATTGGCGACTGTGAGTAGTAACCGCTGGTCGTCCCATGGCTTGGCGATGTAATCGGTCGCCCCGGCCTTGACCAGTTCGACCACCATGTCCAGCTGGGTCCAGGCGGTCATCAGCACAATCGGTAAGGAGGGATACTGCTTCCGCAGTTGGTAGAACAAGACTCTGCCCTGATCACCCTGCATTTCACCGGCGGAGAAATTCATATCCTGCAGGATCAAATCGACAGGCTGTTCGTTTAACAGTTGCCATGCCTGTTCTGGTGTTGTCGCGCAGCAGACCTGGTAGCCCTGCAGCGAAAACAGCGTTTGCAGGGCCTGGCAAATGGACGAATTGTCATCAATAACCAATATATTCAGCATGGGTTACAAGGCTTTGGTGGCAGTGGCGGGCGACACCCGGGTAGCAATGGCAGCAGGATACCATGTGGCCAGGGTGACAGAGAATAGCAAAATCGCACTGGTTATCAGCGGTAACCACCAGTTGAGCGGAGGTAAGCTTATAACCTGTGCTAAGGCCTGGTTCAGGATCAGCGCGCAACCGATGCCAAGGACCGCGCCGACCAGGGTACACACCCAGCTTTCACTTAGTAGCTCAATAAAGATCAACCGCTTGCTGGCACCTAACGCACGTTTAACACCAATTTCCTGATGTCGCTTCAAGACATGAAAATGCGCGCTGCTGTAGCTGGATACCATGGTGACCAAAAGCATTAATGCGGTCAGGATGGTGAGCAGAGCGGCCAGTCCGTATTCATTGCGATAAAGCTGGTGTTGTTGCTCAGCCAGGCTGCGTATGTAGTAGATTTCGATGTTCGGTTCTACCTGCTGCAATACACTGGTTAACTGCTCGCGAACCGCAGTGGTTTGACCCGGCTCCGTTCGTAGCAATAAGGTATAGCCCCAGTCTACGGAATAGGGCGGGGCGACCTGCATACTGTTGTACATTACCTCGTCCGCACCATGCATGCGTTGGCCATAAAAATCACTAATTACGGCACTAACCGGCCCCAGATTAAGCTGGCGGCCGACTATGGATGACTGCCCCTGAAAAAGCTGCTCCGCCAAACTTTCCGTGAGCACCACACCGGGCTGAGTCTCGCTATCCAGAAAGCCAGAGTGCTGCGGCAACTCGCCCTGCAGCACGTCGACATTCAGTACCTTGAAAAAGTCTGGCGAGACAAAGTAGGTTGGCACACCTGGAATGTTGCTTCGCTCCTCGTTATCGACGTCATACAGATTGTTATTATTACCGCCTTGGGTAAGCATCGGCTGGTTACTGTAGGCAGAGGCGACAACGCCCGGAATATTTCGCAGGGCGCGAAGTTGTCGTTGCAGTAAGTCCTCAAGTAACGGGTAGGTTCGAAGTTGCGGTGTCGTCGGCTTTAGCTGCACCAGCACGGTTTCTTCCAGTTCAAGACCGGTCGGCCGGTTGAGTTGCTGGTGGGTTTGCTGAGCCAGCAGCACACTGTTAAGCAACAGCGCGAGGGTGATAGCCAGTTGTACCAGCAGTAAGATGGTGACAACTTTGCGGTTGAGCATCACTTTGAGCAGTAGTGATAATGACATGGTGGTTATTCCTTCAATTGCTGGTTCAGCGAACCAAACGAGGCACGCAGTGACGGGTATAAAGTCACCAGATAACTGCAAACCAGTGCGGCCAGGATGAGCGCTGTGATTAAGGTCAGATCCCAGGTTGAGAACAGGCTATTTTGGGGTAGCAGCGCGTTCATTAATGAGACGCCTGCATAGCCAATCAAAAGCGCCCCAAGAAGGGAAAACACCGTCATTAGCAGCACGTCGGCCAGCATTTGTAACTGCAGCTGGCTTCGGTTAGCCCCCAACGCCCGACGCAGACTGAACTCATATTGGTTGCTCAGGTAGCGATTGAGTGCCAGGTGGCTGGCATTAAAAAGACAGACCACCAGGAAAAGCAGGGTAACCAGAGCAAAGGCTTTGATATCGCCGGGGTCGTCACCAAAATAGTCAACGATCTCGTTCATCGGCACTAACTGGTTATTGATCGGGGCCGGGTGACGTCCCGCCGCTTTTTCGTCTTCCGCCAGGCTTTGCATATACTGCTGATAATCGTGCTGCTGTGCCGCGGTATCAAGCTGTACCCAGTATTGCAGCTGGTGCAGGGCGCCCGAGCGGCCTTCAGTGGCTAACTGGCGGTAATCCGTATCGTCATAGGTTTGTGAGTAGGAGTTCGACAGATAATTCAGGTCGTACCCTGTTTCCAGCGGCAGAAAAATATCTTCGGTAGGACTCAGGTGGTTGCGGCCATTGGCATCGTATAATCGCGGCAACATCTGCCATTCGTCGAGCACCCCGATAACACTGAAGTTTCTGTCGTCGAGCACCAATGATTCACCGACTACCCCGGTCCGGCCAAACAGTTTCAGCGCCATCGACCGACTTAGTATGACCTGATTATGAGCATTGTCGTCGGCCCACACTGAGCCATGTAATAGGGGTACTTCAAACATCTGAAAAAAGTCGCGTTGGGTAACCCGAACCCGCGCTGGTGTCGGTGGCTGATCTATGGTCAGTCGGGCATAGCCAGCGGAACTGTACATGGCAGCCTGAGCTGACGGGATATCACTTGCGGCCAGCTTTTGTACATTGCTGTAGCTAAGTGCTCTGGGCGGGCGACAGTCGTTACATTGATAGGGCGCTATCAGCGTCATCGGGAAAAACAGCTTGTCACTTTTACCCGGCAAAGGGTCAGAATTCAGTTGGTAGTAAAAGGTGGCATTGGCAAAAAACACCCCCAGGCCTACGCTGAGAATGAAAACCGTTAAGGCATAGGGCAGCGGGGCCCGTTTAATGCTCAGCAGGCTCACTTTAAGGTAATAAATAAACTGTTCCATGGGTTATCCCTTATGCGCTTTGCGTTGCCAGCGGTTCATACATGGTGCTGTCATGCAGCTGACCGTCGATGATTTGAATATTGCGCCCAGCGCGACGAGCCTGGTCCGGGTCATGGGTGACCATCAAAATGGTGCAGCCTTGCTGATTGATCTGTTCGAGCAATTCCATCACCTGGCGCGCCATTAAGGAGTCGAGGTTACCAGTGGGCTCATCCGCTAACAGAATGCGCGGCCGACCTGCAATTGCACGGGCAATCGCGACCCGCTGTTGCTGTCCGCCGGACAGCTGGGCGGGCAGATAGTCACGCCGTGCGTGCAGGCCGACTAGCTCTAGCGCCTGTTCAATACGCTGCTTGCGCTCCGCTGCTTTTAACCCGCGATAGCGCAATGGCAGTTCGATATTGTCGTAAATACTGAAGTCTTTAATTAAGTTAAAGCTCTGAAAGATAAAGCCGATTTTCTCGTTGCGCAGCTGTGACAGCGCAGCATCTGATAACCCTTTCACCGATTTACCATCGAGCAGGTAGTCACCGCTATCAAAGCTCTCCAGCGTGCCAAGAATATTCAGCAGCGTTGATTTGCCGGAGCCCGATGGCCCGGTCAGGGCGGCAAACTCACCTTCGTTGATCTGCAAATTCACGTCGCGCAACGCATGGGTTTCAATCAGTTCAGTGCGAAAAATTTTGCTCAAGTTTGTTAGCGTAATCATTGCTTGGTCCCTGTGTTAATTAAGATTGACCCGGTTTTGGTCTTTAAAATCGCTTAGGTTTGAAATCACCCATTGCTCGCCCTCGGTGGCGCCGTCGAGTATTTCGACCCACTGCACTGACAGTGCGCCAAGCTCCACCTGCTTGCGCACCGCCTGGTCGTCGATAACCTGGTAAGCCTGACGCCCACCCCCTGAACTGACAAAGTCACCGCGGGCTATTTTCAGCACGTCTGCTTTATGTTCTAGGATTACGCGCGCTGTCAGGCGCTGACTCTGCCGCAACTGGCTGCTGTCGGCCTCTGTGAAACGCACGCGGGCGCTCACCTGGCTATTGCGCACTTCCGGTGCAATGTAGCTAATCGCACCACGCAACTGCTGGTTTCCAAGCTGCACTTCGACTTGTTGGCCTGCCATTAGATCACGGGCGTAGCTTTCAGGCACCGCAAGTTCCGCTTCATACTGACTCAAATCAATCACCGTCAGTAGCGGCTGGCCCGGCAACACATGGCTTTGTTGTTCAACCAGCCAGTTACCCAACTGGCCAGTTACCGGCGCGGTAATATTGAGTGCAAAAACCTTGCGCTGCAGTTCGTCCACTATCAGCTGCTGGCGGTGAATGGACTGAGCGCGCGAGCTTTGCTCAAAATTCAGCATATCGCGCGCCAGTTCGACCTTGCGTTTGGCATGGTCAAACTCCAGTTCGGACGTGGTCAGGTTGTCTTCGGCGATATCAAAATCAAGCTGGCGGATGACCCCCAGCTCAATCGACTGACGGGCGCGCTGCAGTTCGCGGCGGGCAGCCAGCAGATTGATTTGCGCTGTATTCATAACCTGTTCCATATCCAGTTGCTGATTGCGCGCTTCCAGCTCCGCACGTTCCGCGTCACTTTGCATGCCGGCCAGTACTGCCTCTTGTTGCTGTAAATCATTTTGTAATGCCGGGCTGGTAATAGTCGCCAATAAATCGCCCTGATTTACGGCTTCACCGGGCTGCTTGAACAACTGCACCTGGCCAACCTCCTGACTGTAGAGGGTAGGGGCGTTGGCGGCGACAATTCGGCCCTGCACTGAGATATCCCGAACCAGATCCCCCCGTTGTACCGTGGCGAACTGCATCTGATTCCGCGGCAGTACCAAGCTGGCACCTTCTCCAAACGATTGAAAAAAGACCACCGCCAACACCATCAAGGTGCTGACGATGGCAACACTTGGGAAGAAGCGACGCAGCGCACTCTTTGCCTGGCGCTGGATAATATGGTCTTGCTGGCTGGTGCCCTGGATCATGTGCGCTTGTCCTGACGTTTCAGTAATGCTTAATTTCATCCTGTATTGCACCTTTAATGCCAGGTTTCACATTGTTGATTTTAAAGGGGTTTAGACGGCTTTTGGACGAAGAAAGAGTGTCCGCGGACACTCACAGTGTCCGTTGAAAACAGGCGGACACTGCGTAGTTGCGGCACCGGAATAACTTTAGTAAGGTCAGTTACATAGAGTTAACCTGCCATGGATAGCAGACATAGGCAGAGAGTACCTTCCGCGCTGACAACCTGTGCTGGCGCACTATATAAACGTTAGGCTCTGCAGAGAATACGATGACAGATGTGAAAAATAACGAGCACTATTTTGACCTTGCGTTTGAGAAGCTTTCTTTACCTGATGAGCACTACAGCGGCATCGAGTTTGAAGATTGCCAGTTCTCCGACTGTGATTTCTCAGCGTCTAAATTTCAGAAATGTAAATTTATAAACTGCACATTTGAACGCTGTAATTTAAGCTTGGTTGATTTCTCAAACTCAAATCTATTTGAGCTTAAATTTGAAGATAGCAAGTTAGTTGGTGTGGACTGGACAAAAGCAACCTGGCCGGTTTATCACTCAGATTTTGAGTTAAGTTTTAAGCGTTGTATTTTGAATGACTCGTCTTTTTTTGGGCTGACCTTAAATGAACTGGTTTTTGACGAGTGCAAGTTGCATGATGTTGACTTTCGTGGCGGTAACTTTGTAGGTTCGACAATGACTTATAGTGACTTCAGTCATAGTTTATTCATGGGAACAAATTTACAGGCAGTCGATTTTAGCGAATCAACGGCGTACACAATTGACGTCCTGGAAAATAATGTAAAAAAGGCCAAATTTTCACGATATGAGGCCTTGAGCCTGTTAGAAAGCTTAGGTATTGAGTTGGTTGATTAATAGCTTGACATCCGCTGCAGGAGGGACCGCCAACGCGTCTCCTTCTCAGTTTAAATAAGTATTTTGAGTACGGCTATTATATTTTAGTCCAGGGCTTTGTTTGGTCTGCTTAAGCAGACGTTAAGAGGCGAGTAACCAGTGCAACCATCGCAGATTAAGAAAGATGAAATTGTTTCAGCAATAAAGAATTGTTCTAACTCGATAAATTCGGAACGAAAAGTCGTAGCTGATATTTCTTCATTAATTGATGTGACATCTCAGTTGCCTCTCTCCAGTTTTGATTTTTGGGAGCGGTTGATTCGTTCTGAATTCTCCTTAGCTCTAAGAGAATCTACTCCACCAAAGTGGAAAATATGGTCAAAATCCAACGAATTGTTAACTTGGCTAGACCTGGTTAGCTGGGATGGGCATAGGCGCGAGAAAAGCCTACGAGCTTTATCCGGAGCGGCACCAAATACATTCTTCTTTTCGCTTGCTGTTCGTAGGCTTAATGATTGGGTACCGCAAGTACGTGCTGCCGCAGGAGAAAAGCTTCCGGAGATAGCAAAAGCGACTGATCCAAGATATGTAGTTGAGGCTCTGTGTATTGCGCTTTCCAATTGGACTTCGTGGGGTAGGATTGAGGAAGCAGGTAAAAAGGTTCTTTTACAAATAATTTGTGAAAAAGAAATAGCAGACTCGCTTAGGTTTAAGTTAATTTCATCGACATCAGGGCCTATGCCTTCTCTTTTTTCTCAACTTGGACGCACTCCGATCCTTGATGGATATGTCAATGAGATAGCCAGTCTTGCCATCCAGCCATCTGTCCGTGCTAAGGCTTACCGAAGCTTATTTGAAGGCCGAATTGCGTGGGTTGAAGGTCGTAAATGGGAATGGACTGATAAAAGTTATGGTGAAGGAAGGTTAAAGCCCGTCGTTGCTGAGCGAAAACTGGACGTTCAAACCCCGCTGTACGACTTGATTAAAAAATCTTCTGAGGATCGTTCGTCTATTGTTCGTCGTATTTCAGCAGAGATACTAATACGAGAACTAGAAAATCTGGGGTCTGTTGCTTGGGAATTAGCTGAACAGTTTATTTCGGATAAGTCTCACCCCGTATCTGAGAGAGGGCGATTTGCAGTAAGAAAGCTTGAAGAAGCGGAACGTGCCAATGCCTCTTAACAAACAACTTCAGCGGAGCAATTTACGCTGTGCTCCAATTACCTGTTGAGCTAGGCGTTAGGTGGCTGAACCGGAGGCTCCGTGAAGCCTGAAATACAAACCAAATTTGCGACATACCCTGCTGAAGCGCAAACGCAGCTGGATGCCGTCCGTCTTCTCATCTTTGCCGTCGCGGAAGAGAATGATTTGGGCGCAGTGGAGGAAACGCTTAAGTGGGGTGAGGCCAGCTATCTGGTAAAAGGTGGCACTGCGATTCGAATCGACTGGAAGCCAGCAGATCCCGCCGCCATAAAGATATATTTCCACTGCCAGACCAGACTGATCGAAACCTTCAGGGAAATATATCGGGATGAATTCGAATATGAGGGGAAACGAGCGATTATTGTCCCCCTGGACGCTGCTATCCATGAAGGGCCTCTAGCCCATTGCCTGCAAATGGCATTGAAATACCATAGTTTGAAACACCATCCATTGCTTGGCGCTTAGGCTGCCCAAATACGTAGCATAGCCATTACATAGAGGTTTACTGCAATGGCAGATTCAGATGCCATTGAGATAAGTGGTGAAATGAATGAATGGAGCAGGGTTGCTGCGAGTGGAAATACAAGCTCAGCCAAGTTCTGTCCGGTGTGCGCTAACCACATATACCATTACAACCCAGGCAATCCTCAGCATCTTATGTTAAAGCCATCTACGCTTGCAGATACAAGCGATATAAACCCAACCATTCACTTGTGGGTTTGTGAAAAACAAGACTGGGTACAAATACCTGAGGGTGTCATGACCTATGAGACGCAACCATAGGTAGCTAACTAACACGTTAATTAAGGAATACCCTATGAAGGGAGAGTGTCTTTGCGGAGCGGTGAAATTTGCGATCGACGGGGAACTGCCGAATTTATATCAATGTCATTGCTCGCTATGCCGTAAAACCACGGGAGCAGCGGCTAATACGGCTACATTTGTAACTCAGGAGCGCTTTCAGTGGGTTACAGGTCTATCTAAAATCAGTTCCTTTCAAAAACCAACAGGGTATCGGAATGATTTCTGCTCGCATTGTGGTAGTTCAGTACCCAATAAATTGAGAAATACTGATTTAGTATGGATCCCTGCTGGCTTACTTGATGAAACAACGACATCCGAAGTAGCCGTTCATCTTCACCTATCATCATCGGCTACTTGGGAGTCTGAATCAGGTAGCTGCGTTCGACTAGACGCTGGACCCGACAGTCTGCAAGCACTTAACAACGCATTGCAGCGGACAAGCCGGTAAGCGCCCTGATTTCTTGGGAGCCGGTTAGAGTTAGCAACGATGAGATGATAGAAGTGCAGCACCCCTTAAGTACCTCGAACTGTGCATACTGTGCCGACCTTGTAACCGGGAATAATGGCGCAGAACTTGCTTATTGTTACTGACTAAGAACAAGCAATCAGCAGGGATGTGACCTGTTGCCACACTTTAAAGGAGTAAAGTTAGTACGCGATCACAGACTAAACCTATAATATTCGCCGTGTTGGCGGTGATCTTACTATCGATTTTACGTGTGGAAGTGGAAGTACGTTTCGGAGTAGATCTTTTATATGTTTGGTTGGGCGCTATCTGCGCGATCATTGGGGTTTTTGTTGGTCGACTCTATAAGTAAACGTAAGCAGCATTGATCAACCGTGCATGTCATGTAGATACATGTAGGTCATAGCGCCCTTAAAACTTAAACACCACACAAACAAAAAGGCCCACAGCTTTCACTGTGGGCCTTTTTTGAATTTGGTGCGTCCTAGTAGACTCGAACTACCGACCTCTGCCATGTCAAGGCAGCGCTCTAACCAACTGAGCTAAGGACGCAAATGCTTCGGCAGCGTTGCTGCGTTGAAGACGGCGCTAATAATAGTGAGTTGGGCCTGGTGGTGCAAGTACTTTTTCCTGTTGCCTGAACTGTTTGCACAAAAGCTGAGCGGTGCGCGGCGATAGCTCGGCTACACTGGGAGTTGGTTAACAACTGTGGAGTAGCTGCCGGTGCAAAAGATTAATGAGGATATTTCCGCGTTCATGGAGCAGGTGGTTGAGGAAGAAAAAGCCATTGAACATCAGGGTGAGCGGGTAACTACGTTCGGCGTGAGTGATAGCAATGAGCATGAGTTGTTTGGGGTCTGTGCGGTGGGGCTGGATGGTAAAACCTGCTGTGGCTCGAATGACAGGGTTCGTTTTCCCCTTGAAAGCACCTCAAAAGCGCTGACTCTGGCGCTGGCACTGGAAGATGTTGGTCATGATGAGTTCTTTCGCCATATTGGTCAGGAGCCGCGTGGCGATGCGTTTAACTCGGCGGCTGCAATAGAAGAGGGCATTCATGGTATTCCGTCGAACCCGATGATCAATGCGGGTGCCATTGCGACCACGGCCATGATCCACGGCCAGAACGGCACCGAGCGCTTTGCCCGTATTCTTGATTTTGTTCGTCGTCTGGCGGACAACGACAGCATTGATTACAACCATACAATGTACGAAGAGGAAGACAAGGATCTCAACCGGGGGCTGTTTTATATAATGCGCAGCCATGGGGTGCTGCAGGGTCGCGAAGAGGACAAACTGACGCCGTATTTTAAGCAGACCTCGATTGAAATGAACTGCGTGGATCTGGCGCGGATTGCCGCGGTGTTTGCCAATTACGGGCGTGATTTGAAAAGCGGCAAACAGCTGATTTCCGAGCGTACTGTGCAAACGGTATTAACCTTGATGTTTACCACGGGCATGTATCAGGCATCGGGTCAGTACGCTCTGGAGGTGGGAATGCCCTCAAAAAGTGGTATTTCCGGCTGTATTATGGCGGTGGCTCCGGGCCGAATGGGGCTGGCTACTATAGGCCCGGCACTGGATGACAGTGGTAATAGCATTGCCGGGGTCCGGATTTTGAAAAAGCTCGCTCAGCGCTGGCAGCTGGGTGTTTTTTCACGTACCTAACTATCCAGTGGATCTGTGGTGAGCTGACATTGAGCGCGCAGCTGCTGCCATAGGCGGCTGTGCTCAACTGTTAACGCACGAACCTGTTCAGCATGGCTGTCACTGCCAATCAGCTGATTAATATACTGCTGCCACTCAGGCTGAACACTGAACGCGCTTAACTTATTGAGCTGCGAGGTAATCAGCTGTTGGTCTGCGTTCCAGCGTGTCAGGCGTGGCTCAACCTGAGCGAGATAAACAGTCTGCATCAGCGTCTGCAGGCGTTGCGATTGGGCAGGGGATCCAGAGGCACTGGTTGAGGTGCATTCAAGCTGCTCGGCGGCGCCAGCAAGCTGTTGATTGATAGCGCGCAGCCAGGCTTCGGTCTGGTGCATGGTTCGCCATTGCCGCGGCAGCGCGTCTGATTGCGCTAAGGTTCGTAAGTGCTGATTGTAGGGTTCGAGATCCAATTGGCCGAAGTGGCCTGCCACCGCCTGCGTGAAAAGCTGTTGCAGATACTGAAGCGCAGCCAACGCTGCCTCTAAATCAGAACTGTCGTCGCTGGCATGGCCGGCAGAATGGGCGCGCAAGGCCTGACGAAAGCTGTCGCCACGGGTGAGTAGCTGGTCGATGTAAAGTGGCAGGGTTTGCACTTTGTGCGCTCGGGCGTCGGTCAGCATGCTATGGATACGCGGGTCGTTGTCCACTGCACTTTGTGCATTTTGCAGGCACTCGTCAATAGCTTTAAGACTGTCCAGTTCATAGCGCAGCCTGGCTTGTGGCGACTGCGCGATACCCAACGCACTGTTACGCTGCGCAATTAGCTGGCTTAGTCGGCAATGGTCGAGGCGCAAGGTATCGAGCAGACCGACACTGAAGCGCTCAATTTCAAGGCGCAACGCGTCTGAACGCGGCATTACTGGCAGCGGAGTCGGTTGGACGGGGACGGGCTGTTCACTGAGACTGTCACTCAGCGCCTGGTGGTAGCGCTGCCACAGCCGTTCGCTGTCACTGCCACCTGAGCAGGCCACCAGCATAAGCAGACTGGCAATGACAATGGACTTTCCCAGCCTGGCTAAACTGAGTACACTTGTGGTCAATTTTACTGACTGAGGTTGCTGCATGTTCACCGGTATTGTCCAGACTCAGGCGCGTGTTGACGCCATCGAAGATAAGAACCAGTTTCGCCATTTACGCCTGGCCGTCAACCCCTTGCATCTGCAAAACCTGGAAGTGGGCGCTAGTATTGCAATTAATGGCTGTTGTTTAACGGTGACCCGCTTCGAAGAGCAGGGCGAACAGGGATTTGCTGAATTCGATGTGATTGACGAAACCTTGCGGTTAACCAACCTCGGCCGTTTGCAGCAGGCTGACACCGTTAATTTTGAACGCTCGCTGACCGTAGGCCGTGAGCTGGGTGGCCATATCGTGTCGGGCCATGTGCATTGCGTCGCCACCGTGACTGAGCGCAATGACAGCGCCAACAATTGCAGTATGCGACTGGAGGTGCCGGTAAAGTGGATGGACTATATTCTGGCGAAAGGCTTTGTTGCGGTGGATGGGGCCAGTTTAACGGTCGGCGAAACCGACGAAAATGGCTTTTGGTTGCATCTGATCCCGGAAACCTTGTCGGTCACTACGCTGGGCCGGGTTCAGGTTGGTGACAGCTTAAACATTGAAGCGGATCAGCAGACTATCACCACTGTTGAAACCGTGAAGCGTGTTCTGGCTAAACAAATGGCTGGCTAAAAAGGCACCTGACACTCAATAATATTGTTCATCATCGGCGTCGACGCTGACATGCAGTTTACCGTCGCCGATGTCACGGTGGATGCGGATGTGGATATCGCCGCCACACGCCGCGCACTCGTCCTGATAGTCCTGTTCTTCCTCACTAATATCAATATCGAGATGAACATTATGTCCACAATGCGGACAGTGTAAAATTGCGTCTTTTAACTGCGTAGTTGCTGCCATGGCGCGCCTCGGTTGCCTTTTTGTTGTTTGCTGCCCGGATTCGGATAGCTTGGCTTGGTAAATAAGTGTAGCAAGCAGGCGAGATTTTGCCTGCTGCTATGCCAGCACGGCTATGCCAGCAAAACTATGCCAGCAAGCAACCAGAGGCGGTTAACGTAAAAACAGCAGTGCAATACCAGCCAGAGCCAGCAGGGTTCCGAGCAGGGCTCGTAGCGACAGTGTTTTTCCCAGAAGTACATTAATTGCAATCATGAACAGCGGTGCTGTGGCGAGCAGGGTTTGCGCAATGCCGGGTGTCACATAGGCAATAGCCACCTGCTGCAGACCAATGGCCATAAAGGTG
The DNA here is from genome assembly GCF_003986955.1 of Aliidiomarina sedimenti. Classification (GTDB taxonomy): domain Bacteria; phylum Pseudomonadota; class Gammaproteobacteria; order Enterobacterales; family Alteromonadaceae; genus Aliidiomarina; species Aliidiomarina sedimenti. The sequence continues at coordinate 276,019 of NZ_PIPN01000001.1, forward strand.
CCAAAAAAGATTGCCACCATCAGCGGCAGCAAGCGGGTTTTCGCCAGTGCCTGACGGGTACTGGTTAGAATGCCGGGGGCGACCAGCAAAAGGCCGATGGTTAAGGCTAAAGTGCCACCGCCGAGCCGCACCAATGCTGCCTGCAAGGCGTTAATTTCAAAGGCCTGCAAGGCGTGAAAGGCCATCACCAGACCCACCGCCTGACACCAGGCCGCGGTGACCGCAAAGGCCAGTCCGGAACGGCTCAGGCGCGCGGGCATCTGGTCGTGTTGCATACGTTTCTCGCTGAGCACAAAGATTACCCCGGCAATAACGGTTAATGCGGCGATAATTTCCAGCAGGCTGAGCCGCTCACGCAGAAACATCCAGGCCAGTACGGCAGCAAAGGGTGGGGCCAGGTACTCAAGCAATATGGTGTGTGCAGGACCAAGGCGACGCAGGGCGGAGAAGTAACAGGTGTCGCCGATGGTTATACCGATGACACCGCTGAGCAGTAACCACCACAGGGCCGGTGAGCGCAGGTCAAGTTCAAAGCCAAGACCAAACAGGTACAGGCTGCCAAGTAACAGGGGGCAGGCAACCAGGCCTTTTACCAGGTTTAACTGCGCGGCACTGAGGTGCAGGCTTGAGCGATTATAGAGTAAGGTCGCCAGCGCCCAGAACAGGGCTGCCAATAACGCGGCTAGTTGGCCAATAAGCAAAGTCATAATTGAACTGCATTCATGTTTGCAAACAAAGTCGCTAGCTTACGTGGTTAATGGCATCCGGGCAAAGGTTGCGTTGCGCTAAGGCCCTGCTTTAGGTATAGTTTCTGCCACGTTATAGCCTTACCGACAAACAATGCATGTGGCACTTGGTAGGTGTCACCACTGTGAAAGGAACTATCATGCCTGTAATTACACTTCCTGATGGCAGTCAACGCGAGTTTGACCGCCCTGTTTCCGTGTTAGATATTGCGCTGGACATTGGTCCCGGCCTGGCCAAAGCAACCGTAGCTGGTCGCGTGAATGGTGAACTGGTTGACGCCAGTGACCCCATAGATACCGATGCAAAAGTCGAAATTATCACCCCAAAAAACAGCGAAGGCATCGAGATAATTCGCCATTCGTGTGCGCATTTACTTGGCCATGCCATTAAGCAGCTGTGGCCAGACACCAAAATGGCCATCGGCCCGACCATCGATAACGGCTTTTATTACGATGTCGATATCGATCGGCCATTGAGCCAGGACGATTTGCAGGCACTGGAAAAGCGCATGCAGGAACTGGCTAAGACTGACTATGACGTGGTCAAAAAGAAAGTCAGCTGGGCTGAGGCGCGGGAAGTGTTCGTCGAGCGCAGTGAACCGTACAAAGTTGAAATCCTGGATGACAATATCAGTAAAGATGATCGTCCAGGGCTGTATCACCACGAAGAATATGTCGACATGTGCCGCGGTCCGCACGTGCCGAATATGCGTTTTTGCAGGCATTTTAAAGTCATGAAAGTGGCCGGAGCCTACTGGCGCGGTGATTCTGATAACAAGATGCTGCAGCGTATTTATGGTACCGCCTGGGCCGACAAAAAAGAGCTCAAGGCTTACCTGCAGCGTCTGGAAGAAGCAGAAAAACGGGACCACCGTAAAATCGGCAAGATCCAGAATCTGTTCCACTGGCAGGAAGAAGCGCCGGGAATGGTGTTCTGGCACCACAACGGCTGGACTATTTTCCAGGAACTGGAAAAGTTCATCCGCGAAAAGCTGCGTGAATACGATTACGATGAAGTAAAAGGCCCATTTATGATGGACCGGGTGCTGTGGGAAAAATCAGGTCACTGGGAGAAGTTCTCCGAGCTGATGTTTACCACTCATTCTGAATCGCGCGATTATGCCATTAAGCCGATGAACTGCCCGGGGCATGTGCAGATCTTCAACCAGGGTCTGAAGTCGTACCGTGACCTGCCATTGCGCATGGCCGAGTTCGGCTGCTGTCACCGTAATGAACCTTCAGGCGCGCTGCATGGCTTAATGCGTGTGCGCGGGTTTACCCAGGATGACGCCCATATTTTCTGTACTGAAGAACAAATTCAGGAAGAAGTCGCTGGCTGTATTCGTATGGTTTACGAGACGTACCAGGCATTCGGTTTTGATCGTATTGACGTCAAGCTGTCAACGCGGCCGGAGAAACGGCTGGGTGATGACGCCATGTGGGACCGCTCAGAAGCGGCGCTGGCTGAAGCACTGAAAAGTCATGACATCGAATTTGAATACCTGCCAGGCGAGGGCGCTTTCTACGGTCCTAAGATCGAGTTTACCTTGTTCGATTGTCTCGGCCGGCACTGGCAGTGTGGCACCATTCAGCTAGACTTTGCCTTGCCTGAGCGTTTAGGCGCAACCTATGTGGGCGAAGACAACGAGCGCCATACGCCGGTGATGATTCACCGTGCAATTCTGGGCTCGCTGGAACGTTTTATGGGTATTTTGATTGAAGAATATGCTGGTTTCTTCCCGACCTGGTTATCGCCGAGACAGGCAGTGGTGATGAATATCACCGATAAACAGGCCGATTATGTCAATGAAGTGGTCGCAGATATGAAAAAACAAGGATTTCGCGTGACCGCCGACTTGAGAAATGAGAAGATAGGCTTTAAAATTCGCGAGCATACTTTACAGCGTGTTCCCTACCTCATTGTCGTTGGTGACAAAGAGGTCGAAAACGGCGAATTAGCCGTCCGTACGCGCAAAGGTGACGATTTAGGAACATTCAGCGTGGCTGAGTTTACTGAGCACCTGCGTCAGGAAGTGGATACACGCAACTTATAATTCTGTTTGGAGGAATACACAATTAAAGGCGGAAAAAGAGGCCAAAAGGTCGATAAAACCCGAATTAATGATGACATCACTGCTGCTGAGATCCGTTTAATCGATCTGGAAGGCGAGCAGGCTGGCATCGTAAGTTTGAATGAAGCACTAGACGCTGCAGCAGAAGCGGGGGTAGACCTCGTCGAGATCAGTCCTAATGCAGAGCCGCCAGTGTGTCGAGTAATGGATTACGGTAAGTTCCTTTACGAAAAAAGTAAGGAACAAAAGGAAGCGAAGAAGAAGCAAAAACAGATTCAGGTTAAGGAAGTTAAATTCCGACCTGGAACTGATGAAGGCGATTACCAGGTAAAACTGCGCAACCTGCGTCGCTTTCTTGAGGGTGGTGACAAAACGAAAGTCACTATACGTTTCCGTGGCCGGGAAATGGCACATCAGGAACTGGGTACTGAGCTGTTGGAACGGGTCAAAAAAGACCTTGAAGACATTGCTTTGTGCGAGTTCTTCCCTCGCCGGGCCGAAGGTCGCCAGATGATTATGGTGCTGGCACCTAACAAGAAGTGATTGAGGTCTTCAAGTAAGCGCAGCTGTTTACAGCTGCGTTTCACCCTGTCACACATTTAACTGTTACCCCGTTAATGGGGATTACAATGCGGAGTTTTAGCAATGCCTAAAATGAAATCGGTAAAAAGTGCAACTAAGCGCTTTAAGAAAACTGCTTCAGGCGGTTACAAGTGCAAGCAGTCTCACCTGCGTCACATCCTGACCAAAAAGAGCTCTAAGCGTAAGCGTCATCTGCGTGCCAAGTCCATGGTACACCAGAATGATAAAGCCCTAGTTGATCGTATGTTGCCGTACGCGTAAGCGTACGAAAGAGGAGAGATAAAGCATGGCACGAGTAAAACGTGGTGTGGTCGCGCGTGCGCGTCACAAGAAAATACTGAAGCAAGCGAAAGGTTATTATGGTGCACGTAGTCGTGTTTTCCGTGTAGCGAAACAGGCTGTCACGAAAGCAGGTCAATACGCATACCGTGACCGTCGTGTGAAGAAACGTACGTTCCGTCAACTGTGGATCGTTCGTATCAACGCTGCGGCGCGTCAAAGTGGTTTGTCTTACAGCCGTTTTATCAACGGTCTGAAGAAAGCTTCTGTTGAGATCGATCGCAAGATTCTGGCTGACATCGCGGTTCACGATCAGAAAGGCTTTGCCGCTCTGGTTGAGAAAGCAAAAGAAGGTCTGGCGTAAGCTAGTCACTCTCGCGAGTAAGTAAGAATAGAGAAAGGGAGCCAGTGGCTCCCTTTTTTGTGCCTGTTTGCTGACAATTTTCACAAGCATGCCCATTTACACCTGCATTTCGTACTGACATTCAGGTATCATGAGCACTTTATTTTTCACGTGAATCAATGCATTGGCTGCGGTGCAGAGCCCGTTCTCAGGTGCTAGTCGCCAGCCCAGTGCAACTCAAACCCTGGTTGAGGAAAATCATGGATTTAAACGAAATACTGACGCAGGCGAAAGCGGCGGTTGCAGCCGCCAGTACGCCCGCAGAGCTAGATGACGTTCGGGTCAACTACATGGGTAAAAAAGGCCTGTTAACCGAACAGCTAAAGCAGCTGGGCAAGCTTTCTGCTGAAGAACGTCCCCAGGCTGGCCAGGCGATCAACCAGGCAAAACAAGAGCTGCAGCAGATCCTGAATGCGCGTAATGACGAGCTTAAGCAGGCGGAAATGAACCAGAAGCTTGCCGCTGAGCGCATTGATGTCACCTTAGCAGGGCGCCGTGCTAACCGCGGTGGTATGCACCCGGTTACACGCACCATTCAGCGCATTGAAGACTACTTTGGCCAGTTAGGCTTTAGTGTCAAAGTTGGGCCTGAAGTTGAAGACGACTTCCATAACTTTGATGCCCTGAATATTCCGGCGCAACATCCTGCGCGGGCTGATCACGACACCTTTTATTTTACCCCGGCAACCATGCTGCGGACGCAGACCTCGGGCGTGCAGATCCGCACCATGGAAACTGAGCAGCCGCCGCTACGAATCATATCGCCGGGCCGGGTCTATCGGAATGACTATGATCAGACCCATACCCCGATGTTCCATCAGGTTGAAGGCCTGATGGTTGACACCGATGTCAGCTTTACCGAGCTTAAAGGTATTTTGCACGACTTTCTGCATCACTTTTTTGAAGAAGATCTGGAGATCCGTTTCCGTCCGTCGTACTTCCCGTTTACTGAGCCGTCGGCTGAAGTGGACGTGCGCCGCGCCGGTGGTGACTGGCTGGAAGTATTGGGCTGTGGAATGGTTCACCCCAATGTATTGAAAGCAGTTGGCATTGATAGTGAAAAGTACACCGGTTTTGCCTTTGGTATGGGCGTTGAGCGCCTGACCATGCTGCGCTACGGCGTGAATGACCTGCGTGCATTTTTTGAGAATGATCTTCGTTTCCTCGAGCAGTTTAAATAAGGACCAGAGCCAATGAAATTCAGTGAACAATGGCTACGTGAATGGGTCAGCCCGGATTTAACCAGTAACCAACTGGCCGAACAGCTTAGTATGGCCGGTCTGGAAGTAGACGCCGTGGAACCGGTTGCCGCCGCCTTTGATCAGGTGGTGGTGGGTGAGGTTGTTGAATGCGGTCCACACCCGGATGCCGACAAGTTGCAGGTGACCAAAGTAAACGTCGGTGGCGACGAGCTGCTTGATATCGTCTGCGGTGCGCCTAACTGCCGTCAGGGTTTGAAAGTGGTCGTGGCCACCGTGGGTGCGACACTGCCTGGTGATTTTAAGATCAAGAAAGCCAAACTGCGCGGCGCGCCGTCACACGGCATGCTTTGCTCCAGTAAAGAACTCGGTCTTGATGACGAGCATGCGGGTATCATTGAGCTACCGGCTGATGCGCCTGTGGGTAAAGATTACCGTCAATGGCTTGGTCTTGATGATTCCATGCTGGATGTCGATTTAACCCCAAACCGTGCCGATTGCCTTGGTATCAAAGGTATTGCCCGTGAAGTAGGGGTACTGAATAACCTCGACGTGAAAGAACTGGCAGTTAGCCCGGTCGCCCCGACGATTGACGACACGCGACAGATCACTTTGCAGGCACCGCAAGCCTGCCCGCGCTATCTTGGCCGTGTGGTGCGTGGTATTGACGTGACCAAGCCAACACCGTTGTGGATGAAAGAGCGTTTACGCCGCAGTGGTGTGCGCTCAATTGATGCCGTGGTCGATATTACCAACTATGTCTTACTGGAGCTTGGCCACCCGATGCACGCGTTTGATTTAGCGACGCTAGAGGGTGATATTCAGGTACGCATGGCGAACACCGATGAGTCGCTGACGTTGCTGGATGGGCAAACAGTTAGCTTGCAGGACGACGTACTGGTGATTGCCGATGAGAAAAAAGCACTGGCGATGGCGGGTATTTTCGGTGGTGAACAAAGCGGTGTGACTGCAGCGTCCAGCGATATATTCCTTGAAAGCGCCTTTTTTGCGCCGACTGCGATTATGGGCCGTGCGCGCCGCTTTGGTTTACATACCGATGCTTCACATCGCTATGAACGTGGCGTTGACCCGGAATTACAGCGCACTGCGATGGAGCGCGCGACTGAGCTGTTGCTCGAGATCTGTGGTGGTCAAGCTGGCCCGGTCGTCGAAGCCGCTTCAGCGGAACACGTGCCAAAGGCTGCTGAGGTGTCATTGCGCCGCGAGCGTCTGGCCGCGGTGCTAGGTATTTCGGTTGCGGATACTCAGGTCACCGAAATCATGCAACGGCTTGGTTTTAAAGTGACCGCAAATGACGCTGGCTGGCAGGTTGAAGTGCCTACCTATCGCTTTGACATTGCGATTGAGGAAGATTTGATTGAAGAAGTAGCGCGGGTGTATGGCTACAACAACATTCCGTCGGTGGCACCTAAAGCCGCGCTGAAAATGTCCCGTCGTAACGAGGCTGAACTAAGTTTGCGTGACGCGCAGCGTAGTTTACAGGCGTTGGGTTATCAGGAAGCTATTACCTACAGCTTTGTCGACCCGAAACACCAGGCGGCACTATTCCCGGAACAGGCAACACTGACTTTGCCTCATCCGATTTCGGTAGAGATGTCATCGATGCGCTTGAGCTTATGGCCGGGCTTATTAAGTGCAGTCGGCTATAACCAGAAGCGTCAGCAGGCCAGTGTGCGCATGTTTGAGTCGGGACTGAGCTTTGTCCCCGACGCAACAGCTGAAAATGGTGTCCGTCAGCAGTCGATGATTGCCGGTGTGATTGCCGGCAGCGTGCAAGGTGAACATTGGGCGGATGGTGAGCAGGCGGTTGATTTCTATGATATCAAAGGCCATGTCGAGAACCTGTTGCGGCTGACAGCGCACGCCGCTGATTTCCGCTTTGTCGCCAGTCAACACAGTGCGTTGCATCCGGGGCAGAGCGCCGCTATTTACTTAGGCGAGCGTTTAGTTGGTTATGTCGGAGCGGTTCATCCGCAGTTCAGTAAAACCTTTGGTTTAAAAGGCCGGGTGTTTGCCTTTGAATTGCAGCTGGATGCAATTTTGCAACGGACATTGCCCAAAGCAAGCAAGATTTCACGCTATCCATCGATTCGCCGCGACCTGGCTTTACTCGTTGATGAGCAGGTTGCAGCAGGGGAAATCCTTGTTGTTATTGAGAAATTTGGCGAAAGTCGTTTAGTTGACCTAAACTTATTTGACGTTTATCAGGGTGAGAATACGCCTGCAGGTAAAAAGAGCCTGGCGATTTCGATGGTTTTGCAGGATGTTGAACGAACCCTTGAAGAAAACGAAGTGAACGAGTTTGTTAATGGCGTTGTCGAATTGCTGAAAAACGAATTCGACGCGGTACTAAGGGATGGCTAATATGGCACTGACGAAGGCTGAAATTGCAGAACACCTGTCTGAAAAGGTTGGACTGAGCAAAAAAGACGCCAAGGACATGGTGGAACTGTTTTTTGAAGAGGTTCGGGCTGCACTGGAAAGCGGAGAGCAGGTTAAGTTATCAGGTTTTGGTAACTTTGAGCTACGTGATAAAGCGGAGCGACCGGGGCGGAATCCAAAAACTGGTGAAGACATTCCAATTTCAGCCCGTCGTGTTGTTACTTTCAGGCCCGGTCAAAAGCTTAAAGTACGGGTCGAAGACGCGAAAATCTGAGACAAGTCCGAGACTGTCTGAAACGAAAAAAGCACGCCATAATTGGCGTGCTTTTTTGTGACGCTACCGAGCGTGCTCAGCGGTATGTACTAGCGAAAAAACAAATTGCTGAATGGATTCAACAAGCGGCTAATACCTGAGGTGAAATGGAGTGGAGCGTCCATGACCGCTAAAATCAGGCAATCTTCGTCGTTGGTATGCGGTGTATGTTTATGGGTGCCGTCGAGTAGCAGTAAATCGCCATCTGAATATTGGCCGTACTCGTCCGAAAACGTCCCGTTAATAACTACCTGCAGTTCGCTACCACGGTGGGTATGCTCAGGTACGCTGCAATGCTGACCCATATAGATAAGGTTAGCGACTTCGTCAGTACCCAGAGAAAGCGATGCCCGCCACATATTGCCGATCATCTTATTCCAGGGGCCAATACGGGCTTGCTGACGTGCCAGCGAGCGGGGCAGTTTAAAGCGCTTGCCTTCCAGTGAAATCATACCATCATGGCTGGTTTCAGCGGTGAGGGGGCGCTGCTCAACGGCGCTCTCAGAACTGAATATGGCATCCAGCATCAGCTGCATGTCACTGTCACCAAGTTGGGCAGAGTTCTGAAACACTTCTGCGCTCAGTTCAGCCTCGATAGCACTACAATGGCGCTGACAATGTGGGCACATATCAACATGGGTCGCAACAACCAGGGCCGACGCGGAGTTAAGGTCACCGGCTACGTAATCGCGCAACAAATTCTGGGCTGGGTGTGATTTAATCATTCGGTAATCAACTCTTTTAGTTTACGTAATGCGAGTCGAGTCCGTGATTTAACGGTACCCAGCGGAATTCCAAGTGAATCGGACACTTCCTGTTGTGACTTGCCTTCCACATAAATCTTTTCGATGACGACGCGTTGTGCATCAGGCAGTTTGGCGTAGTAACCGCTGATCTCCTGCATCAAAATACCATGGTCGAGGGCATAGTCGTCCCCCCACGAATCCGAGGTTTCTGCCAGTACTGGCCATAATTCGTCGGCACTGATTTCGTCGCGGCGATGTTTGTTCTTACGCAGGATATCGAAGCGAATGTTACGCGCTATGGTAAAAATCCAGGTAGCAGGGGCGCCTTTGTCGGCGTTGAATAAATGCGCTTTATGCCAGACATTGGTCATCGTTTCCTGAACCAGATCGGCAGCAATTTGTTCGTTGCCAAACTGGCGTGAGCCATAGGCAAGTAATTTAGGCGCAAAATGGCGGAACAGTTCACTAAAGGAACGGCGACACCGATCACCGGCTACTGTCGCCAGCAACCTTGTCAGGTGCTCTGCTTCGTCCGGCTTGGTCGTTTTCATAACGGTACGGGGCGCATCTCTGTTTGGTTGTAACTGCATATCGTTTCAGCCTGTTCGCTACTCACTAAGGAGTTTAATGCCACTAGTTATTACTAACCATTACGTGTGTATAGATGTAAACAGATCACTCTACCAGCGAACGAATGAATTCTTTCACAGGTTGGGTATTGTGGCTCGCTAAAAGTTCCTGTTTCTTTTGCGGCTCCAATGGAAGAATCTCCAGCCAACGTTGACATATCCAGGGTTCATCGTCGAGCTTTTTTTCCGGGTAAAGCTCTGCCAGCTCAGGGTAGGCTTCAAATACTTCCTGTAAGCGCTGACGTAACAGAATGTCCTCATCGCTTAATTCAGTTGCCTGCCATTCTTCGCGCAGCGTGACATTGGCGGTGCGCAAACCATCTTTGGCGGTGTCGATATGTCCGACTTCGAACAGTTGCTCGCCAGCCACGGTGATCCCCAACATGCCGTCGGGCAGTGATTCAAAGTCGATGATATTGACCAGAGTACCAATTGGCAGTATGTGTGAATTGTTGTCACTGCGGCCTTTTGGATTCAGCATGCAGACGCCGAACCCTTTCTGTTCGGACAGGGCCTCTTTGATCATTCGAATGTAACGCTGCTCGAAAATTCGTAATTGTAATCTGCCACCGGGAAGCACGTGCGACGTCAGTGGAAACAGAGCTATCGATGTTGGCTTAAATGGTGTCATAGTATACTTCTAACGTTTATGAACCTGATGACCATATTTTACGCACCAAGTTTAAAGATGGATCTCAAATAAAGCGCGATCCATTTAATTAAAACACACGTATTTTTCGAACAATCATAGAATAATGAGGATGAGTCTAGTGATCAAAGTGGGCATCAGCTCCTGTTTAGTTGGCGAAAAGGTACGTTACGACGGTGGCCATAAACGATCGGATTTTTGTGATGTCGAGTTGCGACGTCACCTTCAACTGGTTCCTTACTGCCCTGAAGTGGGCATTGGCCTGGGTGTTCCGCGACCGACTATACGCTTGCAGGGTGACAGTCACGCCCCCGATGCGGTGATTGTAAAAACGGCTGAGTCGGTGACTGAGCGGCTGGCCGACTTTGCGAGCAACCGGGAACGTCAGTTTGAGCAGCTAAGTGGCTATATTCTTTGCGCGAAGTCGCCAAGCTGTGGCATGGAACGCGTCCGGGTATATAAAGAAGGAAGCAATGAAAATACCCGCGATGGAATGGGCATCTTCGCACGCCGAGTGCAGCAGATGTTTCCCGCTATGCCGTTGGAAGAAGACGGACGCCTGAATGACCCGCTGCTGCGGGAGAATTTTATTCTTCGGGTGTATGTGTATTCTGCCTGGCAGCAATTACCACGACCATTAACGGCGTCGGTTCTGCAAGGCTTTCATGCGCAGCAGAAATTCACTTTGCTTGCTCACAACCAGCCTGTGTATCGCGAACTTGGGCGTAAGCTGGCGGAGCAACGGAGTTTTGATGAGGACTTTACCACCTGGTATATCGAGACCTTAATGGATGCCTTGTCAAAACCAGCATCGCGGAAGAACCACACCAACGTTTTACAACATATCCAGGGCTTTTTCAGCGACCAGATGGACGCCGATGAGCGACAGGATTTGACCGAAGTGATACTAGGGTACAATAGTGGACAGCTGCCGCTGGTGGCGCCGCTGACCTTAATTAATCACTATCTGCGTAAGCACCCGGATACGTACCTGCAAGAGCAAAGTTACCTCCATCCGTACCCGGATGACCTTAAATTACGCTACGGTTTGTAAGCCATGACTGGATTAGTTTGGTTCCGCCAGGATTTACGTCTGGACGACAATGACGCCTTGCTACAAGCCATGCAAAACCACCGCAAAGTGGTCGCTGTGGTGGCGTTAACTGAGGCTCAATGGAGCGACCATGAATGGGCACCGATTAAGCGTGATCTCTACCAACGGCAACTGAATTTTCTCGGTGAGGCACTTGCTGAGCTGGGGATCGAACTGCGGGTAGTGCAGTGCGATTATTACCGCGAACTACCGCGCTTGTTATTGCAACTGGCAAACGAGGTTCAGGTTTCGGCGTTGTATGCCAATCGTGACTATGCGTTGGATGAACGCCGTCGTGATGCTGCCGTGGATGCCTGGTTTGAACAGCATGACCTGCAATGCCACTGGTTTGACAGTAACTTGCTGGTGCGACCGCTGGAGGTTAAGCCGCAAACCTCCGGGTACTACAAAAAATTTACGCCGTTTTTCAAATCCTGGTGTGCGCGCCTGGCCGAGCTGGGTATAGCCGAATCCAGTAAGCGAACGCTTGCCGGTTATAAGGGAAAGGCCGAGGCGCTGAATTTCACGCCGATAGATCTCGACGCAGCGAAAAGGGATGCCAGCCAATGGGCCCGAACTGAGCGTGATGCGGGCGTCCAGCTACAGGGTTTTATTGAAGAGCAGGTGGCAGATTATCAACGCAAACGCGACGTACCCGCCGACGATGCGACGTCGCGACTGTCGCCACTGTGGGAAGTGGGCGTGTTGTCACCGCGTGCCGCCGCCCGGGCACTGCAGGCACTCAGCCCAGAATTTCCCTATGGCTTGGACGAGGGTGCGAAAACCTGGCTTAGTGAGCTGGCCTGGCGTGAGTTTTATCAGCATCTGATGTTTCATGTGCCAGCGTTGAGTATGGGCAAAGCGTTTCAGGCGTATACTGAAGAATTCCCCTGGCGGTATGATAAAGCGGATTTCGCTCGCTGGTGTGAAGGACGTACCGGGTACCCGATTGTGGATGCGGGCATGCGACAGCTGCAGGCCGAAGGCTGGATGCATAATCGGGTCCGCATGATAGTGGCAAACTTCCTGGTCAAAGATCTGCATATAGACTGGCGCTGGGGTGAGCGCTTCTTTATGCAGCACCTGGTTGACGGTAGCTTTGCGGCGAATAATGGTGGCTGGCAGTGGAGTGCGTCGACGGGGACTGATGCGGTTCCTTATTTTCGGGTGTTTAATCCGACCCGACAAAGTGAACAAGTTGATCCGCAAGGTCTCTATATTCGTAAATGGGTAAGTGAATTAAATAATGTGCCTGCGAAGTATATTCATACCCCGCATGATTATTTACGAGCCAAGGGTTCAACCGACTACCCGCAACCTATGGTTGATCACAAAGCAGCCAGAGAAACATTTATTAGCACCTTTAAAGGATTAAAAACGGCGGTCAACAAATGAGGTTTACACAATGAAACACGATGAACTGCTAGACCAGCTTAAAGAATTCTACGCTGAGATGGAGAAAGGTAAGCTGCAGTCGCTGGGTGATTTTTATCATCAGGAAGTAACCTTTGAAGATCCGGTGCAACAGGTTTTGGGACTCGAAGACCTAAAGTCCTACCTGGAACATAGCATTGAAAATGTCGACTACTGTCACTTTACCTTTGAAGATGAACTGGTCAACGAGAAAGGTGGTTTTCTGACCTGGCAAATGCGCTTTGCCCATCCCAAAATCCGCGATGGTGCGGAAATTGTGGTTCCCGGCGTGACCCAACTGAAATTCGATGACGACAACGGCCTGATCCGCGAGCATCACGATTACTATGACATGGGTGCGCTGGTCTATGAGCACATCCCTGTCGTCGGCTGGCTGACCAACAAGGTCAAAGACCGGATGAAAACCTCATGAACATTCTTATTACTGGCGCGACCTCCGGAATTGGCGAGCAGGTTGCGCGTGACTACGCAGCGGCAGGGCATCAGGTCTGGGTCTGTGGCCGTAACCAAGAAAAGCTTTCGCAACTGGCTGCGCTTGGCGATGTGCATCCGCTGCAGTTCGATGTGACCGATACAAAACAATGTCAACAGCACCTCGGTGGTCTGCAGGGTCTGGACCTGGTGATTTTGAGTGCGGGTGTCTGTGAATACATCGACTATGCTCAGCATTTCGAGGTTGAGCTGGTAGAACGCGTGTTTCAGGCCAATTTCTTTGGCATGGTCAACTGTGCCCAAAGCCTGTTACCAAACCTGAGTAAGGGCAGTAAATTAGTCTTTATTGACAGCATGAGCCGACTATTGCCATTTACCCGTGCGCAAGCCTATGGCGCGAGTAAAGCAGCGACTTTTTACTTCGCCAAAAGTCTCGGTGTCGACTTAAAGCCCAAAGGCATTGAGGTGGTCACGGTGTCGCCAGGCTTTGTCAAAACCCCAATGACCGATGCCAATGATTTCGCTATGCCAATGCGGGTTACGGTGGCCCAGGCGTCTGCCGCATTGCGCAGTCAGTTGGCAAAGGGCCGCAGAACGATTTACTTCCCCCGTGTATTCGGCTGGATACTGCGCTTTATGCATAAATTACCTACCGCCATGCAGCTCTGGCTTGCACAGCGAATGAAAGATTAACTCTGGGTTCACCTGAACCTTATCTGAGCATCATTTGAGGAATAAACGAACGATGAAAATCGCCGTAGTCGGCAGTGGAATTGCCGGGCTGACCAGTGCCTATCTGTTGAGTAAGCGTCATGACGTGGATGTATTTGAGGCCAACGATTATATCGGTGGGCACACGGCCACGGTCGATGTCGATGGCCACGCCATTGATACCGGATTCATTGTTTTCAATGACCGCACCTACCCGAAGTTCCGTTACTTGATGCGTACCCTGGGCGTTGAGTGGCGCGATACCGAGATGAGTTTCAGCGTACATAACCCGACCACGGGACTTGAATACAACGGCCACACATTGGCCACCATGTTTGCGCAGAAACGCAATCTGCTGCGCCCCTCGTTTTATCGCATGCTGTGGGATATTGTGCGCTTTAATAAGGCGGCTAAGCAGGCGTTGGCCACGCTTGGTGAAGATGCGGATCAGCGTACTTTGGACGAGTTCGTTAACAGCCTCAGAGTAGGCACGCTGTTCAAAGAAAACTACTTGTATCCGATGTGCGCAGCGATCTGGTCGGCCAGCTTACGGGATGCGGCACAGTTTCCGCTCGGTTTTTTCCTGCGCTTTTTTATGAATCATGGCCTGCTTAATGTGACCGACCGGCCGCAATGGGCGACCATTTGTGGTGGTTCACGTGCGTACATTGAGCCAATGACGGCGTCATTCAAAGAGCGTATTTACCTGAATACCCCCGTACGCTCAATCGTCCGCGATGAGCAGGGGGTGCTGTTGACCACCGACGATGGCGAAGCACGGCGCTACGATGAAGTGATTCTGGCCTGCCACAGCGATCAGGCCCTTAAACTGTTAGCTGATGCCAGTGACGATGAAAAACACGTACTTGGGGCGATAGGCTACCAGGCCAACGAGGTTGTACTGCATACAGATACCAGCCTGTTACCGCAGCGAAAAGCCGCCTGGGCGAGCTGGAACTACTGGCTTCCGCAAGGTGATAAACGCGAGCAGAAACTGAGTTCGGTCACCTACAACATGAACATTCTGCAGGGGCTGCAAAGTGATACCACCTACTGCGTGACTCTGAACAACAGCGAGCGAATTGATCCGGACACCATCCTGCGCCGTTTCCAGTATCATCATCCGGTTTATTCGCTGTCGTCGATGGCAGCGAGAGAACAGCGTCCGTCGATTTGTGGCAAACGCCATACCCACTTTGCCGGGGCGTACTGGTACAGCGGTTTTCATGAAGACGGTGTGCGAAGTGCGTTTGATGTGGCGGCGCGCTTTGATCTGGCACCAGAGGTTGAGAGCAACTAACTATGCACAGTGCAATTTATACCGGGCAGGTTCGTCACCGCCGTTTTCAGCCAACTCAGCACCAGTTTACTTACAAGCTGATGCAATGGTGGCTGGCGTTGGATGAACTTGAGGAAGCGGGGGCGCAGAGCAAGTGGCTCAGCACCTCAGCCAGCTTTGCGCCACTGCACTTCAAAGCGACTGATTATCTGCGCGACCAATGGCAGGGAGCGCCGAATTTAAGTGCTGCAGTACTGAACAAGATCAATGCGCTGAATGAAGGCGAGCCGCTGCAGGGGCGTGTTTTCTTTCTCGGCAATATACGTTGTTGGGGGCTGTTTTTCAGTCCTCTCAACTGCTATTTCCTGCAGCAGTCGGATGGCCGCTTCAGCCATATGCTCGCGGAAGTTTCGAATACCCCCTGGAATCAGCGTCATTACTATTTGGTCGACCTGGCTGAGCAGGCACCGACTGAAAAGGCGTTCCATGTTTCCCCTTTCAACCCAATGAAAATGCAGTATCAATGGAAGATCAACCAACCCGGTGAACGTCAGTTTGTGCATATTGAAGCCCATCGCAGTGAGCGGGAATTCGATGCCACCATGGCATTAAAACGCCAGCCATTGAACCGAGTCGGCGTTCGTGACGTATTAAAGTCGTATCCGGTGATGAGCCTGAAGATTGTTGCAGGGATTTACTGGCAAGCATTGAAACTTTTCGTTAAACGGACCCCGTTGTATGGGCACCCGGGTAGCGGCAAGCGTTAAAAGAAACCATTAAAAAAATTACGTGTTAAGCAGGACGAAGTAATTATGGCAGAGCAACAACGAGCGATTGGTGCCCCATTAGAGGCACGGGGTATAGAGAAGTGGAGCCGCGAGATTGCCTTGCGCGCGTTCGCCCGGTTGAAACATGGCCATCTGATACTGACTGAGCAGGGCCACGTGGTGGGGGAGTTTGGTAACAAGCAGGACCCGCTGCATGCCCGTATTGATGTGCAGAGCGCCCGCATGTATCGCCGCTTTTTACTGAACGGAGATATCGGCGCAGGTGAGTCGTATATTGACGGTGACTGGCAAACACCTGATCTGGTTGCGGTGATTCGCATTTTTGCCCGTAATCTGGATGCGATGGACGAGATAGCGAGCCGCTTTGGCTGGCTAACCTGGCCGTTGCAAAAGCTTACGTTCATGTCGCGACGCAATTCGAAGCGCAAAGCCAAAGAAAACATTCTGTCGCACTATGATCTGGGCAATGAGTTATACAGCCGTTTCCTCGATCCGCAAATGCAATACTCCAGCGCAGTCTATCCAGACCAGGATGCTTCGCTTGCGGATGCTCAGAGTTATAAACTGAAGCGCCTTTGCGACATGCTCGACCTGCAGCCTGGCGATCATTTGCTGGAAATTGGCACGGGTTGGGGCGGACTCGCTGTGTACGCGGCTAAGCACTACGGCTGCAAAGTGACTTCTACCACTATTTCCGATGCACAACTGGCGTACGCGCAAACGCGGGTTAGTGCGGAAGGGTTAGATAAGCAGGTGACATTGCTCAATCAGGACTACCGTGACCTCGAAGGGACCTTCGATAAACTGGTCTCGGTGGAGATGATAGAAGCGGTCGGGCAGCAATATCTGGCTGGATTCTTCCGCAAGTGCAGCCAGTTGCTGAAGCCTAGCGGCCGTATGGTGCTGCAGGCTATTACTATTGCCGATCAGCGTGCCGAGCGTTACAACCGCGATGTCGACTTTATTCAGCAGCATGTTTTTCCTGGCGGGTATTTACCCTCGGTGGAGTTAATTGGCCGCCTGACCCGCAAGAAAACCGACATGGTTATTCGCCAGCTTGATGATATCGGTCTTGATTATGCACAGACGTTAAGTGACTGGCGTCAGGCGTTTAATCAGCATGCGAAAGAACTTAGCGAGCTTGGCTACGATGAGCGCTTTACTCGTTTCTGGAATTATTACCTCTGTTATTGCGAAGGTGGCTTTAGCGAGCGCCGGGTCAGTGCAGTCCAGCTGCTTGCAACCAAGCCAGCTGATAAGGGGGCCTTACGAACAAAATTAGCAACGCACTAAAGCACTTAACCAGGCTGGTTCACTTCTTTCTGTTTGATCTGATCTGGTTCCTTGCCGTCTGGGGACGGGAGCAATGGTTGTGGCTGACGATTGGGCTGGTCGTTGTACTCTATCTCAGTGCCTGGCGTTATTTATGGGCACGCAGGCGAACACTGGCCCTTTATATAGTGCTCGGCCTGGCCGCGGAGTATCTGGTGGTGCAGGCGGGTATTATAAGTTTTACCGGCACTGACCACTTACCCTGGTGGCTGGTTGTGCTTTGGTTTGGCTTTGCCGCTATGGCGATGGTGGTGTTTACCTGGTTGCGTGAACGCTACGTACTGGCCGCTATTGCAGGTCTGGTATTTGGCCCTGTTACCTATTTTGCCGGTGTTGGGCTGGGGGCAGCACAGCTTGAGGTTGACGCCTTCTGGGTTGGCGTTACGTATTCGCTGGTCTGGGCGTTACTGATGATGGTGCTGGTTTACCTACTGGCGCGGGATACTGATAAGGAGCAACGCTATGTTTAGAACGATTACAGGGCTGGTCGCATCACTTGGATTGGCACTATGCACCTTAGCATTTACAACCTCGACCGCCCACGCGGCCTGTCAGGTCGGGGTCGTTGAACCCTTGGAAAAAGTCGGTGAAACCCGGTTACGGGTCTATTTTTTCAAGGTGTATGACGCTGTCCTGTACACCGATAGCGGTAACTACCCGGAGGACCAGTCACTGGCGCTGGAGCTTAGTTACCTGCGTGACATCGAGGCCCGACAGTTGGTCGATACAACACGTGATGAGTGGCAGTCACTGGGCTATTCGATGGGTCAGCGGGAAGAGGCCTGGCTCGAAACTCTATCCGAAATATGGCCAGATGTAGCGGATGGTGACTGTCTGCTGGCGTATGCCGGTGAACAGGAAGGTGTTCGTTTTTACAACGCCGAGGGCGAGTTAGGAGGAATCGACGACGACGAGTTCAAACAGCGCTTTTTTGCGATTTGGCTCAGTGAAGATTCCAGCTTTCGTCGTAATCGTGATGAGTTAACAGGAGAACGATAATGATCGTGAAATCTATACTAATTGCCGTCGCTACTATGGCACTGCTTACCGCCTGTTCAGCCAGTATTGATGACTATCAGGGCGAGAGCCCGGAACTGAAACTGGAAACGTTTTTTAATGGTCCGCTGGTTGCCCATGGCATGGTCCAGAACCGTTCAGGTAAAGTCACTCAGCGTTTTACCGCGACCATGGAAGGCACCTGGGACGGTAATGAAGGTGTCCTCGATGAGCAGTTCTATTGGGACGACGGGCGCGAGCAGGAACGGGTCTGGCGGCTGACCAAGGTGGATGAAAATACCTATGAGGGGCGCGCAGGCGATGTCGAGGGTACTGCCGTTGGCACCACCGCGGGAAATGCACTGAACTGGGTCTACAAGCTGCAGGTTGAAACGGGTGGCCGAACGCTGAACGTGACGCTGGATGACTGGATGTATTTATTGGACGACGATCGCATGATAAACCGGACTAAGATGACCTATTTCGGTTTCCATGTTGGCGATATCACTTTATATATTGAACGGACCCAGCCATAATGGCTGAAGATTTTTGCGTGGCGGCCGATAGTAATAGGACGCAGCATTTCAATAAATAAAGAGGTAGGTCCATGGCAGGGGTATGTTTTACCTATAACAGTCGCCAGTTTCTGGGGCAAACCGTGTTTGTTAAACGCGGTGCGCATCAGGGCAAAATGGGCCAGGTTATCCGAGAGCTGGACGATGAACGTTACCAGGTATCGCTGGGCGATTTTGGTCAGGAAACCGTAGTTTTCGACCGCAGTGACTTTTTGGTCCACCGGTATCGTAAAATTAAAGTGCCGGTTTCACGTACCTGACGTCGACTGACCTGAGAACCTGAGAAAAACAAATAAAAAAGCTGAGCCTTATGCTCAGCTTTTTTGTTGCCTGATATCAGATCCACATCTTGGTAACGATCCGAACCTAACGCACACCGCGTGGGAGGCGGGCAGTACCGTCTTGTTCTTCAAGACGCTGACGCCAGAGTTCTTTCGCGGTTAAGCCACCGTTTGAAGATGAACTCTTTTTGCTTTCAGTTTTCTTGCTAGCGGTTTTTGTCTTAGCTGCTGGTTTCTTTGCTTTACTACTAGTCGCTTTTTTTGCTGCAGGTTTGCTTGCAGCTGGTTTGGCTGGCGTGGCTTTCTTGTTACCGGCCCCGCTTTTTAATTCCTGGGTCCACTCGTCGAGCTGGGCAAGACGCATGTTTTTACCACCATCTACACTGTACCAGCCATTTGCTGCTTCCACGTCGGGCGCTTTGCCATTGGCTGCTTTGTAGGCTGCTGTAAATTCGTCGAGTACCGCTTCTTTGTCGAGATTGCTCATTCGGATTATCCTGTTGTGATACTATATGATTGCTATATCTATATTTTTATACATTCTTTTTGCCGTCCTGTCTAATTTGCATCGGGGGTTTAATTGTCGCTATGAGTATTCAGCGTGATGCACTGCATAAATTACTTAACCAGTGGACTGACGCTGGCCAATTTCAGGATTATTGCCCCAACGGGTTGCAGGTCGAAGGCCGCTCCCATATTCAAAAAATAGTCACAGGGGTCACCGCAAGTCAGGCACTTATCGATCAGGCGTTAGCCCGTAACGCGGATGCCATCCTGGTTCACCACGGATACTTCTGGAAGGGTGAGTCGGCCTCGGTGACCGGCATGAAAAAACGTCGTCTGCAAGCACTGCTCGGTGCTGATGTTAGTTTGTTTGCCTATCATTTACCTCTGGATTGCCACCCTGACTTTGGTAACAATGCCGAACTGGCACGTCGCCTTGGTTTGACTGAGCTGAGTCCTGCCGATCAGGCGCCACCGGGTATTCTTATGCTTGGAGATGTCACTGGCGAGGTTACCCTGAATGCATTTGTCGAGCAGCTGGAAAGCGCTGTTGAACGAAGCCTGATAGCCCGGGTTGACGGTGGCGAGCATGCAGTCAGGCGTGTCGCTATTTGTACCGGTGGTGGTCAGGGCTTTATTGAAGCGGCTGTTGAAGCCGGTGCCGATACCTTTATCAGTGGTGAAATTTCAGAGCAAACGGTACATGTGGCGCGCGAACGCGGCATTCATTACCTGGCGGCAGGGCATCACGCGACTGAGCGCTATGGGGTCAAAGCGCTGGGTGAGAAACTAGCGCGTGAAGCAAACCTGGACGTGGAGTTTATTGACATTGACAGCCCCGCGTAAAGGTCAGGATCGAAGCTTTGCGGTTGACGTGCAGCGCTTTGAAAAGAATATTTATCACACCTCGAAAGGGCGTATACGACAGGCCGTGCTCGCTGCCGACCTGGCTGCTTTGATTGCCAGCCAGCGGCCTTTGCGAGTACTCGATATTGGCGCGGGCTTAGGTCAGGTAAACCAGTTATTCGCCGAGGCCGGGCATCTGGTCTGGCATTCTGATATAGCTGCCGAAATGGTCGCGCAGGCGAAAGAACAACATTCACAGGCCGGTCTTAGCGCGCAGTACCAGTATATAACTGCGCCGCTACAGGACTTACCTGCTCAACTTGCCGACCAGCCCCCGTTTGATGTCGTACTTTGCCATGCGGTGCTGGAGTGGCTTGAGCAACCTGCCGCAGCGATATCAATTCTAAGTCAGTTAATGGTGAAGGGCGGTTGGCTGTCGCTGATGTTCTACAACCGTCGGGCCAAAGAAATGGCTAACCTGATTTATGGCAACTTTGACTATGTTAAAGCGGGCCTGCAGGTTAAAAAGAAAGTTCGTTTTAGTCCACAGACGCCCCTTTATATTGAGCAGGTCAGTGACTGGACCTTACGTCACCGCTTGCAGCTGGTTGCGCATAGCGGGGTACGCTGTATCCATGATTACCTGCGTGACCTTGAGCACCAGCAGCGCGACGATTTAATTGAGATGGAATTAAGGTATCGGCGACAGGAGCCTTTTCGTCAGCTCGGGCGATACCAGCATTTTTTATTACGTAAAGAAATTGAAGGAGTATCAGGATGACAACAAAAGTAGCCTTTATCGGTATGGGTGTAATGGGATACCCAATGGCCGGCCACTTGCAGCGCGCAGGGTACGATGTCTGCGTGTACAACCGCACTGCCAGCAAGGCAGAAGCCTGGTGTGACGAGTATGCCGGACGTGCAGCCAGCACACCAGCAATTGCAGCGGAAGACGCTGATGTAGTGATGCTCTGTGTCGGCAACGATAACGATGTACGCAGTGTTGTTTATGGTGATGACGGTGTGCTGGCTGGGATGCGTGAAGGGGCGGTGCTTATCGACCATACTACCGCCTCGGCAGAGCTGGCCCGGGAGCTCGGTGCTGCCTGTCAGGAGCAGGGCTTGGAGTTTCTCGATGCACCCGTATCCGGCGGTGAGGCAGGCGCAGTGAATGCCAAACTGACTATGATGGTGGGCGGCGACGAAAAGGTCCTGAGCAAGGTTCAGGCAATGCTTGAGGTGATGGCGCACCATGTTGGTCTGCAGGGGCCAGTCGGCAGCGGGCAGTTGGCAAAGATGGTCAATCAGGTATGTATCGCCGGGGTCTTAGCCGGGTTGTCTGAGGGGCTTGCCTTCGGCAAAAAAGCGGGACTTGATCCGGAAGCACTGGTTGCAGCCATTAGCAAAGGGTCGGCAGGCAGCTGGCAGATGGAAAACCGCTCTCATACCATGTGGAATGGCGAGTATGACTTTGGTTTTGCAGTGGACTGGATGCGCAAAGATTTGAATATTGCGATGACCGAGGCACAAAAAAATGGCGCAAGTTTACCGGTAACCGCGTTGATTGATCAGCTTTATGCAGAAGTGCAGGCGTTAGGCGGTAATCGCTGGGACACCTCATCCCTGATGCAGCGTTTAGTGAAACTGCATTAAACCAGGCACCCTGGAAACGCTAAAACGAAAAGGCCAGCTTTACAGCTGGCCTTTTTATTAACGAACTTGCGTTAGCAATAACCCGGATTAACGGATACCCATACGACGTAATGCGTTGGTGCTAAAGTCACTGCGACGTGGTTCGATATCGAAGTCCATGTACTCATCTTCTTCGTTCGCCAGACCCAGTGAAATGTAACGGCCGTTGTTCAGGTCGTAAACTGATTCCATTGCCATCCAAGGCACGTCGTTACCATAGAACTGAACATGGTAAGCCTGAGACACACGCCATAGCTCGCCGCGACCATCGTATTGATCAATCACTGACGCAGTCCAGGTATCTTCATCGATGAAGAATGAACGGCGTGAGTAAATCATCCGCTCGCCTTCTTTCAGCGTTGCTTCAACGTGCCACACGCGGTGCAATTCATAGCGCGTGTATTCTGGGTTTTCATGACCAGGCTGAATGATGTCGCTGTATGCAAGATCTGTATTCAGCAGCTCATAGTTGTTGTACGGAATGTACATCTCTTTCTTGCCAACCAGTTCCCAGTCGTACTTGTCTGGCGCACCGTTGAACATGTCGAGCTGATCTGAAGTACGTAAGCCGTCAGCCGCTGTACCCGGACCATCGTACGCTACGTTAGGAGCACGACGGACACGACGCTGACCCGCGTTGTAAATCCATGCACGACGTCCTTCACGAACCTGATCGATGGTATCGTGAACCAGCAGTACGGTACCGGTCAAACGGCCCGGAGCCAGTACTTGCTGTAAAAAGTAAAAGAGGATGTTGTCATCGGCAGATTCGTCGCGGCCGCCTTGCAGGTATTCAGGCCACACCAGCTGTTCACGCAAACGAACTGCTTCAAAATTACCGTTTGACTGCACTGGCAGCTGGTTTACCAGGCGCTCAACCTTACCACCACGGTAACGGGTCAAATGGTTCCAGATAACTTCCAGACCAGTTTGCGGGATAGGAAATGGAATCGCCATTTCAAATCCTTCAAGGCCAGATCCGCCTTCT
Organism: Aliidiomarina sedimenti; assembly: GCF_003986955.1. Lineage (GTDB taxonomy): Bacteria > Pseudomonadota > Gammaproteobacteria > Enterobacterales > Alteromonadaceae > Aliidiomarina > Aliidiomarina sedimenti. The sequence goes on from NZ_PIPN01000001.1 coordinate 298,991, forward strand.
ACCAGGCTTGCCTCGGTCGCGTTTTGTTTGACCAGGTCAAAGATTTCCTGAGGGTAGGTAGACGTACGTCGAGTTTCATAGACCGGCATGTAGAACGAATCGTAACGTTCAAACATCGCGATCTGACCTGGAGACAAGCGATCACGATGCTCATCCAGATTGTCATGAGTAATGGTATACAGAGGTTCATCGTCGGCAAATGGGTTGACAGGACGTTCGACGTCTTCCCCCGGACGTGACAAACCGCCATCCCATGCAGGGATTCGCCCGTCAGCGCCACCAGCGCGTTCTGCGCCAATCGGCGTTAAATCGTTACCAAGGCGAGCGGCTTCTTCGTTGGAAACGGCTGCCACAACACTGGCAGAAACCAGCGATAGCGCCATTACGCCAGCGGTAAGAATTGTTTTTCTCATCGTGTTTATCCTTGTTACTGTGCTTATGCTTATAAACGTGGCTTATATAAAGTTAAGCTACACCAAAAAATGTAAAAATTAAATAAGCGTTGCCTCACCTGCCTAGGATGAAACCAACGTTACAAATTTGCAACTGTTTGTAAGACCAGCTGTTAAAAAATTAGTTTCTTTTGCAAATGCTGATCTCTGCCGATAGTCATAGCTGAGCAAAACTCCGACGATTAACGCTTTTTTTGCACAAAGGGGTTTTCAAACGCTTGTTAGACTATACAATCGGGTGTCTGAAGTAAGATAGACTCCTTAGGAGAAATACATGAAATGGATCGCGATGTGCGCAGCTTTGCTGTCGGCGACCGGAACCTCGGCGTACGCCAGTCAGGCTGGTGACGATTATGATGTTATTTTTGCACCATCCCCTCAGGCCCAGCGGGCCGAGCACGGGGTGCTAATCGGGTTAGAACGTTATTTAACGAAAACCATCGCGGTTGGTGCATTTGGTACCGTGCTGGTGCGTGAAGGCAATGAAGACTGGCAGCAAGCCGAGGTGCCAACCAGTGTGCTGTTGACCTCGCTGCATTATGTCGACGCGAATACTATTTGGGCTTCCGGCCATGACGGCGTATTGATTAAAAGCACCGACGGTGGTCAAAGCTGGCAGCGGATGATGGACGGTTACCAGTTGCTGGAAATGGAACTGGACTGGCTGCAGCAACGCGAAGACTATTTGACCGAGGCCATGGAAAACGCTGACGACGAAGAGCAAGCCTACGAGTATGAATACCTGCTTGATGAATTATCATTTCAGCTGCAGGCCGCTTCAATTCAACAGGAAGTCGGTCCAACCAAGCCATTTCTTGATGTGTTCTTCATCGATAATCAGCATGGTTTCGCGATCGGAGCCTACGGCACCATGCTGGAAACCACTGATGGTGGCAGCAGCTGGACCATGGTCAATGAACGTCTGGAAAACCCAACCGCTTTCCACCTTAATAAAATGATTACCAATGAGCGTGGTGATTTGTTCATTATTGGTGAAGCCGGGCAGCTGTTCCGCAGTGAAGACTCGGGAGCCAACTGGGATATCCTTGATTCTCCTTACCACGGTTCTTTATTTGGTGGTCTGTTTGACCAGCAGGGGCGTCTGTGGGTTTATGGCCTGCGTGGCAGCGTCTTTGTCTCGGATGATAACGGCGATAGTTTCCGCCAGATCGATGCCAATACCCGCTACAACCTCAATAGTGGCACCGTGATGGCAGATGGCACCGTAGTACTGGCAGGCCATTCCGGCACTATGGTCTTTTTTGACCCGCAAAACTTGCAGCCACAACGCTATGAACATAGCAGTAACGTACCGTTAAGCGATGTGCTACAGGATGCCGGGAATCAAATGATCATGGTCGGTCGCTCTGGCCTGATGCAATTCATCTATCCTGCAACTGCGCGCTAATTAAGGATGCTGTAATGACTCAATCAACTAATGCTTTCGCGCAGGGGCGAGCGTCACTCGTCGAGAACCTGCTGTTTCGTTTTCGCGGTTTTTGGCTGCTATTTTTCGCCGTAATTACTGCCTTTTTATTGTACAACGCATTGCAGGTTCGTCCGGATGCCAGTTTCAACAAAATGATCCCGGAGAACCACGAGTTCATTCAGAACTACTACGAGTATGCGGATGATCTCTCCAGTCTAGGAAATGCAATTCGGGTCTCAGTAGAGACCACCGAAGGAAATATTTTCGATCAGGAGTACCAGGACGTTTTACGCCAGGTGACAGATGAATTGTCCTATATCCCCGGGGTAAACCGCTCTCAGATACGTTCGGTGTGGACTCCTAACGTGCGTTGGTCCGAGGTTACTGAGGACGGCTTTGTTGGTGGTCCGGTCATCCCGGACACCTATGACGGTTCTGAAGAGTCCCTTGAGCAATTACGCCAGAACGTGTTGCGCTCTGGTGAAGTGGGTAACCTGGTTGCCAATAACTTCGAATCCGCACTTATTTATGTGCCGCTCAACGAAATTAACCCGGAAACCGGTGAGCAGCTGGACTATGCGGCCTTTTCAGAGAATCTGGAACGGTTAATTCGTGACCAGTACAGCTCAGACACCATCAATATTCAGATTGTTGGCTTCGCCAAAGTCGTTGGTGACTTGATCGACGGTGCAAATCAGGTCGGGATGTTCTTTGTCCTGGCGATGATTATTACCTTCATAATGCTGTTTTTATACAGTCGCTGTGTCCGTAGTTCGTTAATTGTCCTGAGCTGTTCGGTTATCGCCGTCATTTGGCAGCTGGGGATCATTCACCTAATTGGCTCGGGTATTAACCCGTATTCAATGCTGGTGCCGTTCCTGGTGTTTGCCATCGGCGTCAGCCATGGTGTGCAGATTATAAATGCGGTGATGGCAAACCGGGTCGATGGCGCCGATAAAATGAAGGCCTCGCGTTATGCCTTTCGTGGGCTGTACGTCGCCGGCCTGACCGCATTGGCGAGTGATGCTATCGGTTTCACCACCTTAATGGTTATTGATATCGCGGTGATCAAAGAGCTGGCGATTGCTGCCAGTATCGGTGTGGCCGTTATTGTTCTGACCAACCTTGGCTTACTGCCAATACTGACTTCTTACCTCGACGTTTCAAAACGCGGTATTAACTACCTGGATAGTAAACGTCACGGTGCACACCCGGTCGTTCGTGTCTTTTCGCGGTTTGCTGAGCCTAAATGGGCGGCTGGTGCGATCATAGTCTCGCTGGTGATGGTTACCTTTGGTTTGTATAAAGCACAGCACCAGGAAATTGGTGATCTCGACAGCGGTGCGCCGGAACTGCGCGCGGATTCGCGCTATAACCTTGATAATGCGTTCATGGTTGAGAACTACAGCTCGAGCACCGATATTTTCGTGGTTATGGCGGAAACGGCTCCGGGAGAGTGCATTGCCTATCAGAATATGGCGCTGATCGACCGCTTCCAGTGGCACATGGAAAATGTCGAGGGTGTGCAGGCTGTGCGCTCCATCGTGTATGCGTCAAAAATGGGCATGGCGGGGATCAATGAAGGTAATCTTAAATGGTATAGCGTTAACCGCGATGACTTCATTATCAATGCCTCTATTTCTCGCGCACCGGGCGGCTTAATGAGCCGTGACTGCTCGATGGCGCCGATCATTATCTATTTAAATGACCACAAAGCGGCAACGCTGGAGCGAGTGGTTGGAAATGTTCGTTCGTTCGGCGATGAGTATCCGTCGGAAGAATTAGATTTCTTACTCGCGGCGGGTAATTCAGGTATTGAAGCGGCCACCAATAAGGTTATTGAGCAGGCACAGCTGGAAATGCTGATCTGGGTTTACGGGGTGGTCATTGCACTTTGTCTGATTACCTTCCGTAGCATTCGTACCGTGCTCTGTATCGTCCTGCCATTGTTGTTCACTACGATTATGAGCCAGGCGCTGATGGCAATGCTCGGCATTGGTGTGAAGGTTGCGACGCTGCCAGTGATAGCCTTAGGCGTTGGTATCGGTGTCGATTACGGCATTTACATTTACAGCAAGATGCGGGAAGCGATGCGGGAAGGCTATGGCCTCTACGATGCCTACGAATACGCGTTAACTAAAACAGGTAAAGCAGTCGGTTTCACCGGTCTGACCCTGGCAATTGGGGTTGCAACCTGGATTTGGTCACCAATTAAATTCCAGGCTGACATGGGGATCTTGCTGACCTTTATGTTCCTGTGGAATATGTTGGGCGCGTTAATACTGATCCCAGCACTGGCCCGGCTGTTTAAAGTCGGTCCTAAGGTGGCGAATAAGGGCACTGATAAAGCCTGATAATCAGTGCCGCAAGCTAGCTGCGATCCGCAGCTAGCGCTCGCGACAGCAAACAAAAAAAGCCAGTTCGTTACGAACTGGCTTTTTTATTGCGCTTCGGCTGGAAGGACTGGTGTTCGGGAGTCAGAGCTCCTGAATATACTCAGCCAAGGCTTTTATGATCGCCATGTTACGGTCATTTTGGGCATGCTCTTGCGCTAGTTGCTCAAGACGCAGAACGAACTCGTCCACACTCAGATGATACTGAGTGCCCTGGGTCAGTCGCTGGCGGCAGTGTTGTCGCCAGCGATCGACTTCCTGCTGGTTCAGGGTTTGTGGATAGTTTCTCGCCCGGTAGCGAAATAACAGTTCTGCGAAACGAGGATCGTCCCAGTTGATATCAAGGGTCGCGAGTTGCTCAGGGCTGGCATGGCGGATCATCTCCATCTGGCTCTTCGCCTGAGCACTGAAAAACGGGCCGGAATACAGCTGCATTTCGACATCGTCCGGCGCAATTTTTTGCTCCCGCTCTATGGCATATGCCGAGACTATCAGTTCACGCAGGGCAGGCTGTTGCTGAATTGTCTGCAGGTGTTGTTGCGCCTGCTGCCAGTTCAAAGCAAAGCGTTCGGCCTGCTCTGAACTTAAGGTATTGACCGGGGCTACAAAGGGGCACTTGTTACTGACAATGACCACCAGGCCCGGACGTTCCTCATCATCACCCAACAAATCCCGCGGGGTGTAGAGTTTTTCGATAAGCTGTTGCGGCGTTAATCCGGCAATTGCTTGCGGGTCACGGTCGAGCCGCCAGGCGATGACGGCATTGGCCTGGGTTGGGTGGTGTGCGACTGGCATAATCCAGCTGACGTTGCCCTGATCAGTACCATAGTAGCTGCTGACATGGACCAGCGGCTTGCTCTGCACCATGGCTTCGTCAAGCAACTGCTGCACGGCCGCTTTTCGGCGCAGGCGGTAATAAAAGTCGTACAGCCGCGGTTGCGCTTCTTTAATTCGTTTGGCCATGCCGATGGTGGCGTATACATCTGACATCGCATCGTGCGCCTGCCCATGTTCAATGCCGTTTGCTTTGCTGAGCAGTTCCAGTTTGAAACTAACCCGGCCATCGACGGTTGGCCACTCAATACCGTCCGGCCGCAGCGCGTAACAGGCACGAACCAGATCCACCAGATCCCAGCGGCTATTGTTGTTCTGCCAGCTATAAGCATACGGGTCGTGAAAATTGCGATAGAACATGACCCGGGTCATTTCATCGTCGAAGCGAACATTGTTGTAACCGACAATAGTCGTGTCAGGCTGGCTGAATTGTTGTTCAATTAGGTTACAGAACTCCGCCTCGCTGCGACCTTCACGGCGCTGTTTTTGCGGTGTAATCGCGGTAATTAAACAGGCTTCCGGGTGGGGCAGGTAGTCGGGGCTCGGCTGGCAATACTGAACCAGAGGTTCACCGATAATATTCAGCGATTCGTCGGTTCGAATGCCTGCAAATTGGCTGGGCCGGTCCACTCTCGGGTTTGCACCACCAGCCTCAAAGTCGTACCAGTAAAGGGTTTTAGTCATGGTGTTTTCTATATAGCCGGTTAGTTAGACTGAGTTAAGGGCAAGGATAGCATTTGCGATGGCTTGTACGCGAGGCTTCTTCGTGGTCATAATAAGTCACACAGCGAGTTAGATGCTAAGCTAATTACTTGAATAATAAAGGGCGACAACATATGAAAACGAAAATATCTGTATCCGTGGGGCTGCTTTTTGCGCTTGGACTGAGTGGTTGTGGACCAGCCGCTGATGCCTCTGCAGAGTCGGAAACTGAGTCGCCACTGGCCATAGCGATTCACGGCGGAGCCGGCACTATAACGCGGGAGAATATGTCAGCGGAGCGCGAAGCTGAATTTGACGCGGCGTTACGCGAAGCAACCGAGGCTGGCTACGCGATACTGGAAGCGGGCGGTGATAGCGTAGATGCGGTAATCGCAGCGGTACAGGTGATGGAAAAGAACCCGCTATTTAATTCAGGAATTGGCGCCGTCTATACTTATCAGGGGGAACATGAACTGGACGCGTCTATTATGCGTGGTGACAGCCGTGAGGCTGGGGCGGTCGCCGGGGTCAAAACGGTGGAAAGCCCGATAGCCTTAGCGCGTGAAATTATGCAGAATTCAAGACATGTCATGTTAAGCGGTGAAGGTGCCAGTCAGTTTGCGCGGGAGCAGGGGTTGTCGGAAGTAGAGAACAGCCACTTCAATAGTGAACATCGTTATCAGCAGCTGCAGGATGCGCTAAAAGAACTGGAACGTAGTCAGCAGGCAGGTGAACAGATTGCCAGTAATCCAAACTGGGACCCAAATTTCAATATGGGCACCGTTGGTGCGGTCGCACTCGACAGTGCAGGGAACCTGGCAGCAGCCACGTCCACCGGAGGCATGACCGCAAAGCAATATGGCCGCATTGGTGATTCGCCGATTATTGGTGCAGGTACCTGGGCTGACAATGAAAGCTGTGCGGTGTCCTCGACCGGCCATGGCGAGTATTTTATTCGTTATCAGGTGGCCGCTGACATTTGCAGCCGTGTATTGTATCAGGACAAAGACATTGTCACCGCCGGGGATGAAGTGATTCATCAGGTACTGCCAGCGGCGGGGGGCACAGGTGGAGTGATCATTGTGGATAACCAAGGCAATGTTCATATGCCGTTTAATACGGAGGGGATGTATCGGGCCAGTAAAACATCAAGCCAACCCCTGACGGTAGGAATTTACAACGACGAGGAGTAGCTACCTATGCCACTACGGTCATTGAAAGTGGGCGATTATATGAGCCGCCACCCGGCTGTATTAACCGCCAATATGCCGATTGAAGAAGCCGTCGAGCGCTTATTGCGCGCCAACCTTGCAGGAGGCCCCGTTGTCGATGCGAAGAAGCAGGTCATCGGTTTTCTCTCCGAGCAGGATTGCCTCGCTCATATGCTTGAAGGGACTTATCATAAAGAGCGTTCAGCCACAGTTGCTGACTGTATGAATACCGAAGTGGTCACCGTGAACAGTGACACTGCCATCCTGGATTTAGCGCAACGGTTCGGTTCTAATCGCCCCAAAATTTATCCGGTGGTTGATTACGAGAATCGGTTGCAGGGGGTAATTTCGCGAACTCAGGTGATGATCGCGCTGGATTTACACCTGCGCGACTCCTATCACAAGCCATAATTCCATCTAACCAGAGCAACGCCTTGCAGGATGCGCCTGTAAGGCGTTGGCGCTTGCCATAACCCTTGCTACACTACGCGCTCATTTGTTTGTAAAGGTTGTTCATGAACGCTCTCCCTGCATCCCTTTTCTCTGCGCTTCCCTTGTGCCGAACCGCAGACCGTCATCGTTTCCGTCAACAGTTGCGTCGCTTGCAGAAGCAGCCGGATGCGGCCCGTGAAGCTGCACTTAAAAAAGAGATGGAACAATCGGTGCAGTCTGTGGCTACCCGCAGCGAACAAATGAGCGCTATTGAATTTCCTGCGGAGCTACCGGTGGTTGAAGCCCGCGACGAGATCGCCGAGGCTATTGCCAGTAACCAGGTAGTAATCGTTGCCGGGGAGACAGGCTCAGGCAAAACAACTCAGTTACCGAAGATATTATTGCAGATGGGATTCGGTGCGGCGGGGCTTATCGGCCACACCCAACCACGTCGACTAGCAGCCCGATCGGTCGCAACCAGAATAGCAGAAGAGCTTGGCCAAAGCATCGGAGGCCACGTTGGCTATAAGGTTCGCTTCCAGGATACATCTAGTGACCAGGTGTCAGTTAAATTAATGACCGATGGTATTTTACTTGCAGAGCTGCAGCGGGATCGCTTTTTAAGCAATTACGAAGTCATCATTATTGATGAAGCGCATGAACGGTCATTGAACATCGACTTCCTGTTAGGGGTCCTGCATCAGCTCCTCGCCAAGCGTCCGGATCTGAAAGTTATCATTACCTCAGCGACGATCGAGACGGATCGTTTCTCCCGCCACTTCAACAATGCCCCAGTGATCAGTGTATCCGGCCGCACCTTCCCGGTAGAAACACGCTATCAGCCAGTTTCAGAGCGCGACGATCAGGATCTCTATCAGGGTATTATCGACGCCGCGGGTGAGCTGATCAACGAAGGGCCGGGTGATATTCTGGTTTTTTTAAGCGGCGAACGGGAAATTCGTGACAGTGCGGATGCCCTCAACGATGCCCATCGGCAGGGTTTACTCGGGCGACAGCCGATGGAAATCCTGCCTCTGTATGCGCGTTTGTCAGCCAACGAGCAGAACCGCGTTTTTCAGTCCCATGGCGGGCGCCGTATTGTGCTGGCGACCAATGTGGCGGAAACCTCGTTGACGGTGCCGGGGATCCGGTATGTGATTGATCCGGGGACTGCGCGCATAAGTCGTTACAGCTATCGCACTAAAGTGCAGCGGTTGCCTATTGAAGCAATTTCTCAAGCCAGCGCGAATCAGCGCCAAGGGCGCTGTGGCCGGGTGGGCCCCGGGATATGCATTCGTTTGTACAGTGAGGATGACTTCCTTAACCGGCCGGAGTTCACCGATCCGGAAATTCTGCGCACCAATCTGGCGTCGGTTATTCTGCAAATGACGTCATTGCGACTAGGTGATATTCGCCAGTTTCCATTTTTGCAGAAGCCAGACGAGCGATTCATTAATGACGGTTTAACCCTACTTGAAGAGTTGCACGCTATTGACTCAAGACGTCGGCGGCAACTTGAACTGACCAGCATCGGTCGTCAATTGGCTCGCTTACCGATTGACCCAAGGCTGGCGAGAATGGTGTTGGCGGCGCCGTCGTTTAGTGCAGTACGCGAAGTGATGATCATTACTGCTGCGCTGTCCATTCAGGACCCACGAGAGCGGCCAGCCGACGCGAAACAGAAATCAGATGAAAAGCACAGCCGCTTCCATCACCCGCAGTCGGATTTTATGGCGTTTCTTAATCTGTGGAACTATCTGCAGGAGCAACGTAAAGCACTTTCGTCCAGTCAGTTTCGCAAGCTGTGTAAGCAGGAATTTATTCATTATCTGCGGGTAAGGGAGTGGCAGGATCTATACACTCAGTTACGCCAGACGGTGCGTGAACTGAGCCTGCCGATTAATGACGAAGCAGCGGATACGGACCAGGTTCATCAGGCGATGATAACGGGTTTGCTGTCTCACCTGGGGACCAAAGACGAAGGGCACGAATACACCGGCGCCCGTAACCGAAAATTTTATGTTTTCCCCGGATCAGGACTGTTTAAGAAGCCGTCGAAGTGGATTATGGCAGCGGAGCTGGTGGAAACCACACGTCTCTACGCCCGCGTGGTGGGCGCCATTAAACCGGAATGGATTGAGCCGGCGGCTGAACACCTGGTGAAACGAAGTCATTCAGAACCGCGTTACGAGAAGAAGCGCGGGGCGGTAGTGGCCAACGAACAGGTGACGCTGTACGGACTTATTGTAGTACCTAAACGTCGGGTTCAGTATGGGCCGGTTGATCCGGTAGTCGCGCGCGAGGTGTTCATTCGTGAAGCCCTGGTCGGTGGTGAGATAAAACAGCGACTGCCTTTTATTGATAAGAACCTGGCCACCATCGCCGATGTACAGGCGTTAGAAGAGAAATCGCGGCGGCGCGATATTCTGATTGATGAAGACGCGCTCTTTGCCTGCTATGACCGACATATTCCAGAGGCTATTTACGATGATCGCAGCTTAGCCGCCTGGTACCGCAAAGCGGTCAAACAGTCACCGGATTTACTCTGTTTTGATCGCGCTCAGTTAATGATGCAGGATGCGGCCTTTATCACAGACGATGCCTATCCTGACACCTGGCAGCAGGGAAATCTGCATTTACCGCTCAGTTATCAGTTTGACCCACAGTCGGTCGATGACGGCGTTAGTCTGGAAATACCGCTGGGTATTCTGAACCAGGTCAACGATGCTGGCTGTGACTGGTTGATCCCGGCCTTGCGTGAAGAGCTGGTGATAGCGCTGATCAAAGGTCTGCCTAAGCGCCTGCGGAGGAACTTTGTTCCTGCCCCAAATTATGCACAAGCGGCGCTGCAGGCGATGCAGGTCGGTGAGGGTCGTTTAACCGAGAGCTTAAGCAAGCATCTGTTACGGATGACAGGGCAGCGGGTCGAAGCGGACGAGTGGGATGTCGCAGCCTTGCCAGCGCATTTACGCTTTAACTTCAAGGTCCTTACGAATGAAGGCGAGCTAGTTGCTCAGGGCCGGGATCTGAAAGCACTGCAACATCAGTTGCAGGGGCAGGTTAAGAAGACTTTGGTTGAGACAGCCGGTGACAGTATTGAGCAGAGCGGGTTAACCAGCTGGAGCTTTGGTGAATTACCCGCCAGCATCGAGAAGAACCAGGGGCAGTTCGCTATTCGGGCGTACCCTGCGTTAGTCGACAGTAAGGACTCTGTTGCGATTGAACTCTATGACAATCCACAGCGCGCCGCGCAGGCGAACCGACAGGGCTTACGCCGCTTGGTACTGCTCAATGTGCCGTCACCGGTGAAATACCTGCGCGATAACTTACCCAATAAATCTAAACTGGCGATGTATTTTAACCCCTGGGGCAAAGTCGATGCACTGGTAGGCGATTGTATCTATGCGGCCATCGACAGTTTGCTGCAGGTGCACGACATTACCAACGAGGAGGCGTTTGCCACGGCACTGGAGGATATCCGGGGGCAGTTGAACGATACTACGCTGGCAATAGCGCAACAGGTTGAACGTTGCCTGGTGTTGAGCCATGAGATCCAAAAACGTCTAAAAGGAAAGATACCACTGGATCAGGTTCAGTCGTTCGGTGACATCAAAGAGCATCTAAACCAGTTGGTTTTCAAAGGTTTTGTCAGCGAATTTGGCCAGGCGCGGCTGACTGATATTGAACGTTATCTGAAGGCATTGAAATACCGGCAGGAAAAACTACCGGTTGACCCCAACCGCGACCGGTTACGCATGCTGACCATGCAAAAGCTGGAGCAGGCCTGGCAGGCTAAATTAAATAAAGTAGCGGCAGGGGACACCCCTTCAGTCGACTTACTTGAGTTTCGCTGGATGCTGGAAGAACTGAGGGTGTCGTTATTTGCGCAGCAGCTTGGAACCGCGTATCCGGTTTCGGAGCAGCGCTTACGTCAGACTCTGGAGAGTTTTTAGGTGGCAGTACCGGCGTTTATCGGTGCGTCAGATAAACAAAAGGCAGACGCTAAACGTCTGCCTTTTGTCCGCACTGGTGAAAATGCTCTCTCACCAACTACTCTCACTCACTCTTAACTTATCGGTACCAACGGCGCTTATGCAGACTGATACAGACCAAGGTTCTCACGCGCATAGGCTTCGAACTCAGTGCAGCCGCCAATATGTTGCTCGTCGACGAAAATCTGTGGCACCGTTAATACAGGTTTGCCTACGGTTTTCTCTAAATCAGCTTTGCTGATGCCTTCGGCGTGGATATCGACGTATCTAAACTCGAAATCATCGCGTTCTTCGCTTAATTGTTCGGCGATTTGTTTAGCCCGAACACAAAAAGGGCACGCGGGGCGACCGAAAATTACAGTTAACATAATGACTCCCAAATTTGATGGATAAAACGAATCTGACTGACGCCAGTATGCCAAAGGTCGCTATGTAAGGAAAACTGATTAATACGATTTGTTTAATCACTTTTATCTATATAGCCTTAACAACGGCGTTTACCAGCTCAGTGTTCTAACTCAAGATCACTGGTGGCAATGCAGACACAGGGCAGAATATCGCCCGGGCGAACATATGCCAATGGTTCTGTTATGTAGGCAACCTGCCCGGAAATCAAGTGGCTTCGGCACGCGCCGCAGAATCCATTGCGGCAGTGGAAGTGAGTCTCAAGGCCAGCCTGCTCCATTGACTGCAGCAAGCTGTCCTTATTCTGCGCCGGTACCTCGAACAATGGTTCACCGTTCACCTTGACGCGCAATGGCTTACTCATGCTGGCAGGTCATAGTTACAAGTCGAAATCGCCAAAGTCTGTGACACTGACTTCACTGTCGATTTGTCCGACCAGATAAGAACTGATTTCAGATTCCTGAGGCGCTACCTGCACGTTGTCAGAGACCAGATATTTGTTCATCCAGGGCAGGGGGTTATTGGTTTGCGAATAACCAGGCTCAAGACCAATCGCGGCCATGCGCATGTTGGCGATGTACTCAACGTACTGGCACAGCATTTGTTCGTTAAGGCCTATCATAGAGCCATTTTTAAACAGGTAACGGGCCCATTTTTTCTCCTGCTCAACGGCAGATTTGAAAATCGCCATGGCTTCGTCTTTCAACTCTTCGGCGATTTCTTTCATCTCAGGATCATCCTCACCATATTGCCACAGGTTCAGAATATGCTGAGTGGATGTCAGATGAAGGTTCTCGTCGCGCGCAATGAGGCGAATGATCTTCGAATTCCCTTCCATCATTTCGCGTTCAGCGAAGGCGAAGGTGCAGGCAAAGCTGACGTAGAAGCGGATAGCTTCCAACGCATTGACCGAATTCATGCACAGGAAGAGTTTCTTCTTCAGTTCGCGTCTGGTGACGGTATAGGTTTCCCCGTCAAGGGTAATGTCACCTTCACCCTGGGTTTGCCACAGCTGGGTGTGGAAAATTAAATCATCGTAGTACTTGGAAATATCCGTAGCGCGTTCACGGATTTCATCATTCGCCACGATATCGTCAAATACTTCACTTGGGTCACTGAACAGGTTACGCAAAATATGCGTGTATGAGCGTGAATGAATGGTTTCTGAGAACGACCAGGTTTCGATCCAGGTTTCCAGTTCCGGCAGCGATACAATTGGCAAAAAGGCAATGTTCGGGCTGCGGCCCTGGACTGAATCGAGCAGGGTCTGATATTTCAGGTTGGAAATGAAAATATGCTTTTCACTTTCGCTCATCGCCTGGAAGTCGACACGGTCACGGCTGACATCGACTTCTTCCGGGCGCCAGAAAAAACTCAGCTGCTTTTCAATCAGCTTTTCAAAAATGCTGTGGCGCTGCTGGTCGTAACGCGCCACGTTGACTGAATTACCGAAAAACATCGGCTCGCCTAATGCATTGGTATGAGCCTGGTTGAACGTTGAGTATTTCATTCTGAGTTAGTACCTGTCTGAGTTATATTTTACAGGCGCCACCGGCGCAATCGTCATCTTCTTCAATGGTGGCGGTGACCGCTTGCTGCTCTGGTTCGGCTTGACGCGCTTTCATGTCAGCCTGGTTGTCCGCAGCACCGTCGCGGGTATTGTGGTAATACATGGTTTTCACGCCAAGTTTGTAGGCATACAGAAGGTCCTGCAGTAGCTGCTTCATCGGAACCTTGCTGCTTTCGAACTTGCCCGGATCATAGTTGGTGTTTGCAGAAATGGTTTGATCGACAAATTTCTGCATGATCGCGACCAGCTCAAGATAGCCTTTGTTGTTCGGAATACTCCAAAGCAACTCATAGGCGTCTTTAAGATTCTCGTAATCCGGTACAACCTGTTTCATCACCCCGTCTTTCGACGACTTAACACTGATATGGCCACGCGGTGGCTCAATGCCATTGGTCGCGTTAGAAATCTGTGACGAGGTCTCTGATGGCATTAATGCAGACAGGGTCGAGTTACGCAGACCATGCGCCTTGACAGATTCGCGCAGGGCGTCCCAGTCGTAGTGCAGTGGTTCATCGCAAATGGTATCGATATCTTTTTTATAGGTATCGATAGGCATAATGCCCTGAGCATAAGTGGTTTCATTGAATTTCGGACACGCGCCTTTTTCTTTCGCCAGGTTGTTCGAAGCTTTCAACAGAAAGTACTGCATCGCTTCAAAGGTGCGGTGAACCAGACCGTTGGCGCTGCCATCCGAATATTTAACCCCATTCTTGGCCAGGTAGTAGGCCATGTTGATAACACCAATACCAAGGGTACGACGGCCATTTGTGGCGTTCCAGGCTGCCGGAACCGGGTAGTCCTGATAGTCGAGCAGGCTATCCAGTGCCCGCACACCCAAATCAGCCATTTCTTCAAAGTCGTCTAATGATTCGATTGAACCGAGATTAAACGCTGACAGGGTACACAGCGCGATCTCACCTTCTTCGTCGTTGACGTGTTGCAACGGCTTAGTTGGCAGGGCGATTTCAAGGCATAGGTTGCTCTGACGGATTGGCGCAACCTTAGCGTCAAACGGGCTATGGGTATTGGTGTGGTCGACGTTCTGCAGATAGATACGACCGGTACTGGCGCGTTCCTGCATAAATAAGCTGAACAATTCGATCGCTTTAATACGTTTCTTACGAATGCTGTCATCCTGCTCATACTGCACGTACAAGCGCTCAAACTCGTCCTGATCAGCGAAGAAAGCGTCATACAGGCCCGGTACATCGGACGGGCTGAACAGGGTAATGTAATCGTCTTTAATCAAACGCTGATACATCACTTTGTTAAACTGGACGCCGTAGTCGAGGTGACGTACACGGTTCTCTTCCACACCGCGGTTATTCTTCAGCACCAGTAAGGATTCGACTTCGAGGTGCCACAGAGGATAGAACAGTGTCGCAGCGCCGCCACGAACGCCACCCTGCGAGCAGCTTTTGACAGCCGTCTGGAAATACTTAAAGAACGGAATACAGCCGGTGTGAAAGGCTTCGCCATTACGGATAGGGCTGCCAAGGGCACGAATACGGCCCGCATTGATGCCGATACCGGCACGCTGGGAAACGTATTTCACGATAGCGCTGGCGGTGGCGTTAATGGAATCAAGGCTGTCGCCACATTCAATCAGTACACACGAACTGAACTGCCGGGTAGGGGTGCGCACGCCTGACATAATTGGCGTCGGCAGTGAAATCTTAAATTGTGAGGTCGCATCGTAGAAGCGGCGGATATAGTCCATCCGGGTTTCTTTTGGATACTTAGCAAACAGGCAGGCCGCAACCAACAGATAGAGGAACTGGGCGCTTTCATAGACTTCGCCGGTAACCCGGTTCTGCACCAGGTACTTACCTTCCAGCTGTTTTACCGCGGCATAGGAAAAATTCATGTCACGCCAGTGGTCGATAAAGTCATTCATCTGGTTGAACTCTTCTTCTGAATAGTCCTCCAGCAGATGCTTGTCGTAACGGTTACCTTCCACCATTTTGCTCACATGAGTGTACAGGTGAGGCGGCTCAAACTGGCCATAGGCGCGTTTACGCAGGTGGAATACGGCGAGTCGGGCTGCCATGTACTGGTAGTCCGGGGCTTCTTCCGAAATCAGGTCTGCCGCAGCCTTAATAATCGTTTCATGAATATCAGCGGTTTTAATCCCGTCGTAGAACTGAATATGTGATTTTATCTCAACCTGAGATACCGACACATTGTTGAGGCCTTCTGCAGCCCAACTGATAACACGGTGGATTTTATCCAGATCTAGGGGTTCGCGGACACCATTACGTTTAGTGACTTCGATCGATTGGCTCATGGTTTCTTTACCTGTTTAGCGCTGCCGTCTTTTGGCGAAGTTATTACCACTATATATAGTGTCTAGGTCTGGGTGCTGACTAGAAATTACACTATATATAGTGTTTAAGGAATTGCCGGATATACTAGACCTGAGCGGGGGCTTTCTCAACCTTAAAATCACCTGAAATCAGGATTTTTCATCTTGCCATTTTTGATTTGAGGCTATAAGCCTTAGCTGGCGAGGGGTGGAGAGGTAATACTATTTGGTTATTAAAATATCCAACATTATTCTACGAGCAATGCGCTAGAGCGAAAGTATTCACTTACATAAAATTTACAATGCGGCATCCGTTAGTTTAAGCAGATCAAGCAGTTGCAGTGCATCTGAAATAGCATAACTGGCCTGCCAGCTATCCGGCTGGTCATGCTCGGCAATATACCCGTAGGCAGCAAGTACGGTGGTCATTCCGGCGCGGCGGCCGGCTTCGATGTCACGCTCGGCATCGCCGACATACCAACAGCGGGCCGGATCGACCTGACTTAACTGGGCGGCATACAACAAGGGCGCCGGATCGGGTTTGGCGACTTTAAGGGTATCACCGCAAACCACCGCCGATGACGCCTGCAACTGGGTAAAATGGGGTAATAGGGCATCGGTAAACTGAGTCGGCTTATTGGTGACAATTGCATATTTGATGGAGGCGCTCTGCAGCCTTGCCAGTAGCGTCTCGACACCGGCGAAGTAGCGGGTATCACGATGCGGGTCGTCCGCATAAGCCTCTAAAAAAGCCTGTCGTAGCGGAAGCCGGTTATGTTCGTTAAAATCATCACCAAACCCAAGTTCAAGTAAACCCGTCGAGCCATGCGATGCCACTGGTCGCGCCTGTTGCAAGGTGACCTCAGGGCGCCCATGCGCCGCTAAAACGGTGTTCAGTGCCCGCTGCAGATCTGGGGCGGTGTCCAGTAGGGTGCCATCGAGATCAAACAGGATTGCTTCTGGCTTTATCACTGAGTTAGTCCTTTTTGCAGTACACAATGTAGTTCACGTCGACATTGCGGTTGCTGAGAAAAAACTGCCGTGACAATGGGTTGTAGTGCAGGCCAGTCATATCACTGGCGCGGATAGCATGGCGTTCAGCCATGGCCAGCAACTCGCTTGGTTTTATAAAGCGCTGGTAGTCGTGGGTACCTTTGGGCACCCAGCGCAGCACATATTCAGCCGCAACGACACCCAACAGGCGTGATTTCAGATTGCGGTTAAGGGTCGAGAAGAACAGTTCCCCACCGGGCTTAACCAGCTTTGCGCAGGCGGCGATCACCGCTTCAGGATCGGGCACGTGTTCCAGCATCTCAAGGCAGGTAACGACATCAAACTGGCCCGCGTGCTGTTCTGCGAATGTTTCTGCGGTGTTTTGCTGATAATCAATGCTGACGCCGCTGTCGAGCGCGTGCAAACGCGCTACGTCGAGTGCTTCCGTACTCATATCGAGGCCAGTCACTTCGGCGCCCAGTTTGGCCAACGCTTCGCTTAACAAGCCGCCGCCGCAACCAACATCAATCACCTTTTTACCGAACAGACCATTACTTTGAGTTTCGATGTAATTCACACGCAGTGGATTAATAAGGTGCAGTGGCTTAAATTCACCGTCCGCATCCCACCAACGCGAAGCGACGCTGCTGAACTTATCAATTTCATTAAGATCCACATTTTGCTGCATGCTGTTTACTTCCTGTTCAAAGTGAAAATCAACGGCGCACAGTGTACTCAACCTCAGGGTTTGATACTAGCTTTGTGACTACTCAAGGTAATCAGGCTATGGTATGCTCACTCGATTAAAACGAGCGTGCATGCGTGGCTTAACCAACTATTCTGGTGCGGTCGTGCAATGTCGATTAGAAGCAAACAAACAACGCTAATTTGTAGGGAATTTCTGTATGAGCGATCATGCCCAGGAAGTGGTTCCGGTCAATATTGAAGACGAACTGAAGAATTCATACCTGGATTACGCAATGAGCGTAATCATAGGCCGCGCGCTACCGGATGTACGCGATGGTCTGAAACCAGTACACCGTCGCGTACTCTTTGCGATGAGCGTGCTCGGCAACGATTACAACAAACCCTATAAAAAATCGGCTCGTGTAGTCGGTGACGTGATTGGTAAGTATCACCCACATGGTGATACCGCTGCCTATGACACCATTGTTCGGATGGCACAGCCTTTTTCCTTGCGTTACATGCTGGCTGACGGACAAGGTAACTTTGGTTCAGTCGACGGTGACAGTGCTGCGGCCATGCGTTACACCGAAGTACGGATGTCAAAAATTGCCCATCAGTTATTAGCGGATCTGGATAAAGAGACCGTTGATTTTGTGCCGAACTATGATGGCACTGAGCAAATTCCTGATGTCATGCCAACGCGAATTCCAAACCTGCTGGCCAACGGTTCGTCTGGTATTGCCGTGGGCATGGCCACCAATATTCCGCCACACAACCTGAACGAAGTCGTCAATGGTTGTCTGGCGATGATTAAAAACCCGGATATCAGCTTTGAAGAGCTGATGGAATACATTCCAGGGCCAGACTTCCCGACGGCGGGTATCATTTCAGGCCGCCAGGGCATTATCGATGCGTACCGCACCGGTCGCGGCAAAATTTATATTCGTGCCCGCGCCGAAGTGATTGTTGAAGACAATGGCCGTGACACCATTATTGTTCACGAATTGCCGTATCAGGTGAACAAAGCCCGACTGATTGAAAAAATAGCCGACCTGGTGAAAGAAAAACGCCTTGAGGGTATCAGCGGACTGCGCGATGAGTCTGATAAAGACGGACTGCGTGTCGTGATCGAAATGAAACGCGGCGAGTCCGGCGAAGTCATGCTTAACCATTTGTATCGCAATACCCAAATGCAGGTGGTATTCGGTATCAATATGGTCGCGCTGGATAAAGGGCAGCCGAAACTGTTCGCGCTGCGTGAAATGATCGAAGCCTTTATTCTGCACCGTCGCGAAGTGGTTACCCGCCGTACCGTCTATGAATTACGTAAAGCACGTGAACGCGCGCATATCCTTGAAGGTCTTGCCATCGCGCTGGCCAACATTGAAGAAATTATTGAGCTGATTAAAGGCTCATCGTCCCCAGCAGAAGCAAAAGCAGCCCTGGTTGCACGTGGCTGGAGCCTCGGTGATGTCGCCATTATGCTTGAGCGTGCCGGTGTTGACGCTGCACGGCCAGATTGGCTGGAAGACGGTTTTGGTGTTATTGATAGTATCTACCACCTGACTGAAAACCAGGCTCAGGCAATCCTTGAACTGCGCTTGCACAAGCTGACCGGCCTTGAGCACGAGAAGATCCTGGGTGAATACAAAGAACTGCTTGAGCGCATCGCCGAGTACCTGCACATTTTGTCCAGTGCAGAGCGCTTAATGGAAGTGATTGAAGAAGAGTTAGAACAGGTTAAAGCGGAATTTGGTGACGAGCGTCGCACTGAACTGAGTGCAGCCGCCCATGATATTAACCTGGAAGATTTGATCGAGCAGGAAGACGTGGTTGTGACGCTGTCGCATCAGGGCTACGTGAAGTACCAGCCGCTGACCGAGTACGAAGCGCAGAAACGTGGTGGTAAAGGCAAAGCCGCGACGAAGATGAAAGACGAAGACTTCATCGAGCGTCTGCTGGTGGCCAATACCCATGACACCGTGCTTTGTTTCTCGACCCGTGGACGGGTTTACTGGATCAAAACCTATCAGTTGCCGTTGGCAAGTCGCGCCTCGCGCGGCAAGCCGATTGTTAACTTACTGCCGTTGGAAAATGACGAGCGGATCACGGCTATTCTGCCGATTGGCAATTTTGATGAAGACAAGTTTGTGTTCATGGCAACCCGCAACGGTACTGTCAAGAAAACCCCATTGGTCGACTACTCACGTCCACGTGCCAGCGGCATTATCGCGCTGAACTTGGCCGATAACGACGAATTGATTGGCGTTGATATCACCGATGGTCAACAGGATATTCTGTTGTTCTCGGACGCAGGTAAGGTGGTTCGCTTTAAAGAAGAACAGGTTCGCTCGATGGGCCGTACCGCCACCGGCGTACGTGGTATTCGTCTGACCGACGAGCAAAAAGTTGTGTCATTGATTGTACCGCGCAGTGTGGAAGGGACCGAGAACGAAGGCGCTGTGCTGACCGTGACCGAAAATGGCTTTGGTAAACGCACCATGTTGAGTGAGTACCCAGCGAAAAGCCGGGCCACCATGGGGGTTGTCTCGATTAAAGTCAGTGAGCGTAATGGTGCGGTAGTCGGTGCGTTGGAAGTGGTTCCGGGTGAGCAGATGATGATCATCAGTAACCGCGGTACGCTGGTTCGTACCCGTGTTGACGAGGTCTCACTGGTGGGCCGTAACACCCAGGGCGTGACGTTGATCCGTACTGCCAGTGACGAGTTTGTAGTTGGCTTGCAGCGCATTGCAGACAGCGATGAAGCCGAAGCGGAAGCTGGCGTGGAAATCGAAGGTGAGGTTGCCCAGCAGGGTGACACGCCAGCCGCAGACGATGCGACAGAGACAGGTGGCGATGACAATTCATAACTTTTCTGCAGGGCCGGCGATGTTGCCGGCCGCTGTGCTGAAAAAGGCACAGGCTGAATTACTTGATTGGCAGGGCCGTGGCGTGTCGGTGATGGAAGTTAGTCACCGTTCGCCGGAATACGTTGCGATGGCAGAAGAAGCGGAGCAGAACCTGCGTGATCTGATGGCCATTCCGGACAATTATGCGGTGTTATTTATGCATGGTGGCGGGCGTAACCATTTCTCAGCGGTACCGCAGAATATTGCCAGTGCGGATGCCACTGTCGATTACGTCACCACTGGCAGTTGGTCACAGATTGCGTTTGACGAAGCGAAGAAGTATGTCGGCAAGGTCAATCTGGCAGCCAGCGCTGAAGATACAGCCCAAGGTAAAGCCATTCCGCAGTTCGAAAACTGGCAGTTAAGTGACGGCGCCGCCTACTTGCACTATTGCCCGAATGAGACCGTCGATGGGATTGCCTTGCATGAGATCCCGAATAGTAAAGCACCACTGGTGGCTGACATGTCATCGGTGATCCTTGCAGAGCCGCTCGATGTGAGTAAATTCGGTGTGATTTACGCCGGCGCGCAAAAGAATATCGGACCGTCAGGCTTTTCGGTGGTTATTATTCGCAAAGACCTGCTTGAAACCCGGCAAAACCGTGTCTGCACAGTAATGAATTATCAGGTGCAGGACCCAGAACGTTCAATGTACAACACCCCCAACACCTGGGCCTGGTATCTGTCTGGTGAAGTATTTAAGTGGCTTAAAGCAGAAGGTGGCGTCGCCGCTATGGGTGAGCGCAACCATGCCAAGGCTCGCTTGTTATACGAGTGCATTGATAATAATCCGTTTTATCAGAATCAGGTCCACCCGCGTAACCGCTCAATCATGAATGTGCCTTTTCAGCTGGCTAAGCCTGAGCTTGACGCTACTTTCTTAAAAGAAGCGGCGGAGGAAGGTCTGGTGGCGTTGAAGGGACATCGTTTTGTCGGTGGCATGCGAGCCAGCATGTACAATGCGATGCCGTACGAAGGTACCCGGGCGCTGGTCGATTTTATGACCCGCTTTGCTCAGCGAAACCGCTGATAACGAACAATAAAAATTACTTTAAAACACCAACAAGTAGGATAACAAGATCAATGACTACTAGCTTTAACCCTGCAGAGTTGGCCTTACCAGGCATACGCGAACTACAGCCGTATCAGGCCGGTAAGCCAATTGAAGAGCTCGAGCGTGAACTAGGTATCAAAGATATTGTGAAACTAGCGTCCAATGAAAACCCGTTAGGGGTAAGCCCGGCTGTTCAGGCAGCGCTAACCACCGCCATTAGTGGTCTGGCCCGTTACCCGGACGCCAACGGCTTTTATCTGAAAGACGCCTTAGCGACTAAATTTACGGTTGATATCAACCAGGTTACGCTGGGCAACGGCTCCAACGACGTGTTGGAATTACTGGCCCGGACCTTCGTTCAGCCTCAGCATGAAGTAATCTTTTCGCAGCACGCGTTTGTGGTGTACCCCCTGGTAACTAAGGCCATAGGCGCTACGCCGGTGCAGGTCAAAGCGAAAGACTATGGCCATGATCTGGATGCAATGGCAGCCGCTGTTACTGATAAAACCCGGATGATTTTCATCGCCAACCCGAACAACCCGACCGGAACCTTCCTGCAGAAACAGGACATCGAAGCGTTTTTACAGAAAGTACCGGCGCATGTTTTGGTGGTGCTGGACGAAGCCTACTATGAGTATGTGCCAGAGCATGAACGCGCGCCGTCGATGCAGTGGATTGACCGTTTTCCGAACCTGGTAGTCTGCCGCACCTTTTCAAAAGCCTATGGGCTTGCTGGTTTGCGTGCTGGTTTTGCGGTGTCACATGCTGCAGTAGCAGACCTGATGAACCGTATCCGTCAGCCATTTAATATGAATCAGCTGGCACTAACGGCAGCCCTTGCAGCGCTGACCGATGAGCATTTTTTAGCGGAATCTATCGACGTCAATCAGGCCGGTATGACGCAGCTGATTGATTTTTGCGACCAGCATGGCCTTAACTATATTCCGTCGCATGGTAATTTCCTCACCATCGAAGTAGGGCCGAACGCAGCGGATATCTATCAGAAGCTGTTGCTGGCTGGTGTCATTGTACGCCCAGTGGGCGGCTATGAGCTGCCAAATCATCTGCGTGTGAGCATCGGCCTGGCTGATGAAAATGACGCGTTTTGCAAAGCAATGGAGTCTATTCTTAGCGAATGAACACCCTAAAACTGGATCCGCAACGGTTAGCCAGTGGCAAAGTCCGCTTACCAGGCTCGAAGAGCATGGCTAACCGTGCCTTATTATTGTCCGCATTAGCCAGTGGTACGACGCGTTTGCGTAATATGCTGGATAGTGATGACACGCGCTACATGCGTAGGGCGCTGATTCAGTTAGGTGTCGGCTTGCGCGAGCAGACGCTGGATGGTGAGCTGGTTATTGAGGTCGATGGCCTTGGCCGGTTGTTCCAATGCTCAGAGTCGCAACAACTCCATCTGGGGAACGCAGGAACCGCGATGCGGCCGCTGGCGGCCGCACTCGCATTCAGTCAGGGTGACTATGTTCTGACTGGTGATAAGCGCATGTTTGAGCGGCCAATCGGGCCGCTGATTGAAGCCCTGACTGCAATGGGTGCTGATATAGAGTACCAGCAGAACGAAGGCTACCCGCCGTTGTTGGTCCATGGCCAGGCGTTTAGCGGCGGCAGTGTCTGCATTGACGGTAGCCTTTCCAGCCAGTTTATTACTGCGTTGTTAATGGTATTGCCGTTTAATCAAGTAGCGACACATGTCACCCTGACCGGAGAGTTAGTGTCGCTGCCGTATATTGAACTGACCCTTGCTATGATGGAACGCTTTGGGGTGGTGGTCGAGCGCATATCAGACCGCGAGTTCATGGTACCTGCCACCGGCGGCTACCAGTCGTCCGGTGAGTTTCTTATCGAAGGGGACGCCTCCAGCGCATCTTATTTTCTTGCCGCAGCAGCGATCGCAGGCGGCACCGTGCGGGTCGAAGGCACTGGTCAGAAAAGTCTGCAGGGTGATATAGCCTTTGCCAGCGTGCTCCAGCAAATGGGCGCAAAGGTGACCTGGGGTGACGACTTTATTGAAGTTGAGAAAGGCCGGCTGGAAGGCGGTCAGTTTGATCTCAATGCCATTCCCGATGCGGCAATGACCATAGCAACCACCGCGCTTTTTGCTGCGGGGGCAACCGAAATACGCAATGTCTACAACTGGCGCCTGAAAGAAACCGACCGTCTTGCCGCGATGGCCACTGAATTGCGCAAAACAGGCGCTGAGGTGGAAGAGGGCGAAGACTATTTACGCATTGTCCCACCCACCACTATTAAGCATGCTCAGATAGCAACCTATGACGATCATCGCATGGCAATGTGCTTTGCATTGCTTGCCTTTGCGCCGGCAGGCGTTGAAATTGAAGACCCTGCCTGCTGTGCAAAAACCTATCCCGACTTTTTTCAAGACTTCGCGAAAATCTGTCATCTCTAGCTGCCAACATGGCTTTTTCGGCCAAAGTCCGTATAATTACGCCGCCTGATTCATGCACTGGTGAAGTTCCCGGTGCGTGACTACATGTTCCAAATACGTAAGAGGAAGTTATGTCAGCGAACCCACCTGTAATTACCATTGACGGTCCAAGTGGCTCCGGGAAGGGCACTATCAGTCGTATGCTGGCAGATAAACTGGGGTGGTACCTGCTTGACAGTGGAGCCATTTATCGAGTGTTAGCCGTGGCCTCACTGCATCATAATTTTGGTCCTCAGGATGAAGAAAGCCTGGTCGCACTGGCGACCGATCTGGATGTTAAGTTCATTGCTAATGACGAAACCGGCCTGACCCATGTGATACTGGAAGGTGAGGACGTCACCATGGCCATCCGGACGCAGGAAGTGGCTAATCAGGCGTCAAAAATTGCGGCGTTACCACGGGTGCGCGAAGCCTTGCTTAGGCGCCAACGTGCGTTTCGTGAAATGCCCGGCCTGGTCGCAGACGGTCGCGATATGGGCACCGTGGTTTTCCCTGATGCCGAAGCGAAAATATTTTTAACGGCGAGCGCCGAGGAACGTGCCCGGCGACGTTTTAATCAATTGCAAGAAAAAGGCATGGATGCTAATATGGACGCACTCGTCACAGAAATTCGTGAGCGTGACGAACGGGATATGAATCGCTCCGCGGCACCATTAAAGCCAGCGGAGGGTTCGCTTATGTTGGATTCGACAGCGATGTCAATCGATAAAGTCTTGGACGAAGTGCTGCAGTACGCACATCACAAGCTTTCAGCATAAGCCGGTACATGTTCTGAAACCTGTGTAAGCAGGTTTTCACGGTCAGCGCCAGGAGGGTGCTGATAATCATTCACAACCCCATTCGACAGTGACGTCAATGGATGTAACCTAACCTAAAGTATCTAATCATATGACCGAAAATTTTGCCCAGCTTTTTGAAGAAAGCTTACAAGAAGTCGAAACACGTCCTGGTGCCATCATTAAAGGCACTATCGTTGCCATTCAGAAAGACCTTATTTTGGTTGACGCAGGTCTTAAATCTGAAAGTGCTATCCCAGCTGAACAGTTCCTGAACGCCGAAGGCGAGCTGGAAATCGAAGTTGGTGATGTAGTTGATGTAGCATTGGACGCGGTAGAAGACGGCTTCGGCGAAACCATCCTGTCTCGTGAGAAAGCGAAGCGCTATGAAGCTTGGCTGCAGCTTGAGAAAGCCTACGAGAACGAAGAAACTGTTATCGGTGTTATCAACGGTAAAGTTAAAGGCGGTTTCACTGTTGAACTGAACGGTGTTCGCGCATTCTTACCAGGTTCTTTGGTTGACGTACGTCCAGTACGCGACACGGCACACCTGGAAGGTAAAGATTTAGAATTCAAAGTGATCAAGCTGGATCAGAAGCGCAACAACGTTGTTGTGTCTCGCCGTGCTGTTATCGAGAAAGAGAACAGTGCAGAGCGTGAAGAGCTGCTTGAGAACCTGCAGGAAGGCCAGGAAGTTACTGGTATCGTTAAGAACCTGACTGACTACGGCGCGTTCGTAGATTTAGGCGGTGTTGACGGTCTTCTGCATATCACTGACATGGCCTGGAAGCGCGTTAAGCATCCAAGCGAGATCGTAAATGTCGGTGATGAAATTAACTGTAAAGTATTGAAGTTTGACCGTGAGCGTACTCGCGTATCACTGGGTCTGAAGCAACTGGGTGAAGATCCGTGGAGCGATATCGCTACTCGTTACCCAGAAGGTGCTCGCCTGACTGGTCGCGTAACTAACCTGACTGACTACGGCTGCTTCGTTGAAATCGAAGAAGGCGTTGAAGGCCTGGTTCACGTGTCTGAAATGGATTGGACCAACAAAAACGTTCACCCATCTAAGGTTGTAAACCTGGATGACAGCGTTGAAGTAATGGTTCTTGAAATTGACGAAGAGCGTCGTCGTATTTCTCTGGGTCTGAAACAGTGCAAGCCTAACCCTTGGGAAGAGTTTGCGAAGACCTACCAGAAAGGTGACAAAGTTAGCGGTAAGATCAAATCTATCACTGACTTCGGTATCTTCATTGGTCTTGAAGGCGGTATCGACGGTCTGGTTCACTTGTCTGACATTTCCTGGAATGCAAACGGCGAAGAAGCTGTTCGTGAGTACAAGAAAAGTGAAGAAGTGGAAGCCGTGGTACTCCAGGTTGACGCAGAACGTGAGCGTATCTCATTGGGCGTGAAGCAAATTTCTGAAGATCCAGTTAACAACTATCTGACAGCTACCAAGAAGGGTGCTATTGTTACTGGTACTATCACAGAAGTTGACGCTAAAGGTGCAACTGTAGAGTTGACTGAAGGCGTTGAAGGTTACATCCGTGTAGCAGACATTTCGCGTGACCGTATTGAAGATGCATCAGACGTGCTGAAAGCTGGCGAATCTGTTGAAGCACGCTTCATGGGCGTTGACCGTAAGAACCGTGTTCTTAGCTTGTCTATCAAAGCGAAAGACGAAGCTGAAGAGAAAGTTGCGGTTGAGTCGGTTAACAACCAACAGGACGACAAAGCATTCGGTAACGCAATGGCTGAAGCGTTCAAAGCGGCAAAAGAAGACTAAGCTTCTTTTGAAAGGCGATGTGGCTGCGCGCGAGTTGAAAAGGATCAGGTATGACTAAATCAGAGTTGATCGAACAACTGGCAGATAAGCAGCCGCATTTAAGCCCCAGAGACGTGGAACGCTCGGTTAAAGAGGTGCTTGAGTCATTGATTCATGCACTCTCTAACGGAGACCGGGTCGAAGTTCGCGGCTTTGGGAGCTTTTCATTGCATTACCGCGAGCCCCGCATGGGGCGTAACCCGAAAACGGGCGATAAAGTGCAGTTGGACGGTAAGTACGTTCCACACTTTAAGCCAGGTAAAGCGTTACGGGATCGTGTGAATGCGGTGCACGCTGGCTAAACGTAGGTTTGTGAAAAAGGCATGCTATAATGGCATGCCTTTTTTTTAACATGTACTGATTAACTTGCGAAGGAAAGCCTATGTGGCGAGCGCTTTTTGTTCTCTTACCCTTGGCGGTGTTATTTATTTTTGCACTGGTGTTTGGTGCCCATAATAAAGTAGTGGTTCCTGTTAATTTTATTGTTGCTCAAAAAGAGATGACCGTAGCCAGTTTATTGGCGTTGTTCCTTGCCGTCG
Organism: Aliidiomarina sedimenti; assembly: GCF_003986955.1. Taxonomy (GTDB): domain Bacteria; phylum Pseudomonadota; class Gammaproteobacteria; order Enterobacterales; family Alteromonadaceae; genus Aliidiomarina; species Aliidiomarina sedimenti. Next base: position 325,963 of record NZ_PIPN01000001.1, read on the forward strand.
GTTTTGTCTTTGGTGCATTGAGTCTGTCGCTAAGTTATTGGCGGGAAAAGCTGAAGAACCGTCGCTTGCGCAAAGAACTTAATAAACGTAAGCACTGAGAGTCCTATGCTTGAGCTGTTGTTTTTGCTGCTACCAATTGCTGCTGCCTATGGCTGGTTCATGGGCCGCAATAGTGTTCGCGCTGAGCAGCGTAAAGAGCAGGAACAGTTTTCACAGAAATATGTTACCGGTATCAACCTGTTGCTCTCTGATCAGAGCGACAAAGCGGTTGACCTTTTCGTCGATATACTCGATGTCGACAGTGAAACCCTTGATACGCATTGGGCCCTGGGCAAGCTATTTCGCCGCCGTGGCGAAGTCGAGCGAGCCATCCGTATCCACCAGAACCTGATATCACGGCCATCACTGGCCGACCACGACAGGCATCAGGCGTTGTTCGAATTGGGCGAAGACTATTTATCTGCCGGTTTATATGACCGGGCAGAGAATATGTTTAGTGACCTGCAAAACCAACCCCGTTTTCGTGAACCCAGCTTATATAATTTAATCGCCATCTACGAGTCAACGCACGAGTGGCATAAGGCGATTAAAGTTGCTCTGAAAATTTCCCGCACCGACAAAAGCGTTGAACCTACGGTGGCTCAGTTTTACTGCGAGCTCGCCGACTTGCAGGAAGATGCTGAGACCTCCTTAAAATATTATGAAAAAGCGCTTAAACATGACCGCAGTTGCGTGCGTGCGGCTCTTGCACTTGGCCGCTGGTGGTTAGGCCAGGCCCGTTATAAAAAGGCGCTGGGCTATTTAACCCTGGTTAAAGATCAGGACATCGACTTTGTCAGCGAAGCGCTGCCGTTAATTCGGGATGCCTACCATGCCATGGGCGATACGCAAAGTTTCGCGGCATACTTACATGAGTGCCTGCAGATCTATCCCTCGGCCAGCGTGGTGAACATGCTAGCCGATTTAATTGCAGAGCAAAATCACGTCGAAGAAGCGGAGAATTTTCTCACGCAGGCGTTGGCTGAGAACCCAACGGCGAAAGGGTTTCATAAGTTGATTCAGTTGCATGTTCGCGAAGCAGAGCAGGGCAGAGCCAGAGAAAGCCTGGTGATGTTACAGAAAATGGTTGCTGAACGGTTGAAACTGAACGCGAAGTATCATTGCCGTCATTGTGGCTTTGCGACCCAGACATTGTACTGGCATTGCCCTTCCTGCAAGGCCTGGGCAGCAATTAAGCCGAGTAAAGGGCTGGATGGTGAATAAAGGAGCTGGAACTGAATGAACAAAGTGATTGTGGCGCTGGACTATGCGCAAGCGGATGAAGCGCTGACCTTCGTTAAAACCCTGGATAGTTCGCTATGCCGGGTCAAGGTAGGCAAAGAACTTTTTACCAGCGCAGGGCCGGCGCTGGTCGATGAACTCCATCGGCTGGGATTTGAAGTGTTTCTTGATCTCAAATTCCACGACATCCCAGCCACGGTGGCGAAAGCTGTCGCTGCGGCAGCACAACTTGGTGTGTGGATGGTCAATGTTCACGCCAGTGGCGGCGAAGAGATGATGAAAGCCGCGGCGTCTGCATTGCAACCGTTTGCCGGCAGCGCGCCCAAGCTGATTGCAGTGACGGTCCTTACCAGTATGTCGGAAAAGGAGCTGCACCAACTGGGTGTGCAACGATCGCTGCGGGAGCATGTTAGTGCGCTGGCTAAATTAAGCAAAGACTGTGGCCTTGATGGCGTCGTATGCTCGGCACAGGAAGCGGCAGATCTTCGGCGCGAACTGGGTAGTGACTTTCTGTTAGTGACCCCGGGGATACGCCCTCAGGGTAGTCAGGCGGATGATCAAAAGCGGGTGATGACACCTAAACAGGCTATCGACGCCGGTGTCAGTTACCTGGTGATGGGCCGCCCGATACGTCATGCTGATGACCCGGTTGCGGCTCTGCATGCAGTCAATCAGAGCATTGCGGGTTAACTCAAAGATGTCAGTTATTGCTGAAAGATAATTCAGCGTAGCAAAGCAGGTATACACTAAGAAGGCTGCAATGGATGCAGCCTTTTTGTTTATAAGGACGATGCTATGTTATATAAAACGCTGATGTTTGCTTCTCTGTTAACTCCAATGGCCTTTACCGCACCCGCTCTGGCTGAGCCGTGGCAACCTGCTCAAGCACAGGCAGAAGCAGCACAACAGGCTAAGGTTAATATCAATCATGCGTCTGCTGAGCAACTTGCTCAGGCATTACGCGGGGTGGGTATGGCCAGAGCCCAGGCGATCATTGAATTACGTGAGCGTCTGGGCGGCTTCACCGAAATCGAGCAGCTGTTACAGGTGAAAGGCCTGGGAATTCGAACACTGGAAAACAATAAAGATAAAATTGAGCTGTGATCTGCTGGCACAAAAAAGCCAGGCGATGGCCTGGCTTTTTTCTTTTAGCTAACCGCTACGCCTTTTAGTCCGGCGTGACCGTGCACTTGGCCATGCCAGAGGTGGCGTGGTTCTTAGCCTGAGTCACTGTGGCTATCTGCTGTGGGCGAGGAAAGTCACCACGGGTCTCTATGCGAGCGGCAGATAACACCTGACCCAGGTCATCAGACGCAGATGGTGAGGCTTTCGCCATTTCTGCTCGTGCATGATTGCGGGCTGGTTGTACTACTTTAGTTTCAGCCTTAGGTGTCGAGGCTGGAGCAGCCGGTGTTTTGGCTGGCTCTGCTTGCTTAGCAACCGCAGGTTCATCCATGGAAGCTTCAGGGGCAGGGGTCTTCTCTGCCGAAGCTTCTGCGTCTTGCTTGTTACTTGCTTCAGCTACTTCAGCTGGTTGCTCTTGCTCAGTAACCTTGGCTTTCTCAGGCTGCACTTCAGCAGTTTCCGCCTGCTTAGCCGCGTCGTCCTTAGCCTGGTCGTCACTGGCGGTGGTCTCTGCTGCAGTGGCTTCATGATTTACGTCAGGCGCACTAAGCTCAGAAGACGGGGACTTTTCTTCACTTGTGGCTTGTTCAGCGACAGTGGTGTCAGTATGCCCTTTGTCAGCAGTGTTTTGTGAGCCATCCACAGACTGAGACTCTTCGCGTTCATGCTTACGTCGTTGTCCGGCTGCTCGCATGTGACGAGGTGAGCGACGGTCCCGCTTTTCACCTTTTGCTGGTTTACTGTCAGCATTCTCTGCGTCAGCACGCTCTACTTCCGTATTATCTTCTGTTGAAACCTCTGCTGAAGACGGCTGGGCAGAAGACGATTCGCTAGTTGCTTGCGCTGGTTTCGCTGCAGGGGCAGTCGCATTATCGTTGACGGCTTCAGGCTCGGAAGCCTGCTTGTTCTCAGTTTCAGCAACTTCAGCTTCAACCACAGTCGCTGCTGGTTTGGTGGTCGCTGCAGGCGTTTTCGTTTCTACAACCGAGCTCTCAGTGGCAGAGGTATCTGACGAGGCCTCTTGCTCACCCTGAACTGGCTGCGATTCAAGACGTACCGATTTCGCCAGTTTGCGACGCGAACGGCGCTCTTTCAGCTGTTCGGTTTGCGGCTTGCTCTCAGTCGATATGGTTGCGCTTTTTTCTGCAGCTACCGGCTCTGAAGTCGGTGCAGCATTATCGGCTGCAGTATCAGCCCGATTATCAGTCCGCGTGTCGCTATTTTTACGACGACGGTTGCGTCTGTTACGGGTTTTCGGCTCTGCCTTTTGCTCAGTTGATGAAGACTGTTCGCTGGCTGGCGACGTCTCGGTTGCATCATCACGGCCGTTGCTTTCGGGCTTCGCTGACTTTCTGTCCTGATTGCGATTGTCAGAACGGTTGTCAGCAGGCCGACGTCGGTTCTGGTTACCGCCACGACGGTTATTGCTGCTATTGCGGCGACGCTCGCTGTTGTTACGCGATGGGGCAGAGCGTTCTGAGGCCTGCTGGCGTGATGACGTCTGCGTTTTGGTATCGTTTTCGTCAACGGTAAACAGTGCTTTTAACCACTTCGCTAAGCGACTAAATAAAGACGGTGTGCTCGCAACTTTGCTGCTGGGTGCTGCTGCAGTCGGTTTAGGAGCCGGTGCTTCAGGGGCAACCAGAGTTTTCAACGCGGGTTCATCCGTGCTGCGTTCTTTGGTTGGTGTGATAACAATGCCGCGTGCTTCGCTCTGAGTTATTAATTCGATACTTTGCACACCGTCTAACTCATCATGGCGTAAACGCTGCACGTCAAAGTGAGGAGTGTCCAGGTTCGGATTTGGAATAATCAGAACTTTTACTTTATGGCGGCTTTCAACGTCGTTGACCGAGCCGCGCTTTTCATTCAGCAGGTACGTGGCAACATCCACCGGTACCTGCGCATTGATTTGCGCGGTATTGTCTTTCAGCGCTTCTTCTTCGATTAAACGCAGAATTGATAGTGCCAGCGACTCGTTACTACGAATCGTGCCCTGACCATTACAGCGTGGGCAAACGTGATTTGATGACTCGCCAAGTGACGGACGTAAACGCTGACGAGACATTTCCAGCAGACCAAAGCGAGAAATCCGGGCGGTCTGGATCCGTGCCCGATCCTGCTTAAGCGCTTCTTTTAAACGGTTTTCGACTTCACGCTGGTGGCGTGGCGGGGTCATGTCGATAAAATCAATCACGATCAAACCACCGACATCGCGTAACCGAAGCTGGCGGGCGATTTCTTCTGCCGCTTCCAGGTTCGTTTGCAATGCGGTTTCTTCGATATCACCACCTTTGGTTGCTTTGGCAGAGTTGATATCGATAGAGGTCAGCGCTTCTGTCGGATCAATCGACACCGAACCGCCTGACGGCAGACGCACTTCGCGTTGGAAGGCTGATTCGATCTGTGATTCGATCTGATAGTGGTTAAACAACGGCACGTCGCCCTGGTAGAGTTTTACCCGCTGAACAAAATCAGGGCGGACCAGGTTGATGTGTTCTTTTGCACGTTCAAAGATGGTTTCGTCATCGATCAGGATCTCGCCGATATCACGACGCAGATAATCACGAATAGCGCGGAAGATGACATTGCTTTCCTGGTGGATCAGGAATGGAGCAGGGCGCGATTCCGCGGCTTCTTCAATCGCCTGCCAGTGGTGACGTAATACTTTTAAATCCCAGGCAAGCTCTTCTGCGGACTTACCAACACCTGCAGTACGCACGATAAGGCCCATGCCATCTGGCAGTTCCAGTGTTGATAATGCGTCTTTTAACTGTGTGCGCTCGTCACCTTCGATACGGCGAGAGATACCACCTGCACGTGGGTTGTTCGGCATTAGTACCAGGTAGCTACCTGCCAGTGAGATAAAGGTTGTTAGTGCCGCACCTTTCTGGCCGCGCTCTTCTTTATCAACCTGGACAATAACTTGCTGGCCTTCTTTGATAACTTCCCGAATATTCGGGCGGCCATCAAATTTATAACCTGCAGGGAAGTAGGTTCGGGCAATTTCTTTAAGGGGGAGGAAACCGTGCCGGTCGGCACCATAATCGACAAAAGCGGCCTCTAAACTAGGCTCAACGCGGGTAATCTTACCTTTGTATATATTAGCTTTTTTTTGTTCGTGACCCGGGCTTTCGATATCCAGATCATAGAGTTTTTGGCCATCGACCAGCGCAACGCGGAGTTCTTCCTGCTGCGTGGCATTGATTAGCATTCTTTTCATAGTTTGTGACTCTTCAAATAAGTTACGAAAATAGCCACAACACTACACGACACACAGTAATCTTAGCCTGTGTACGCACGTATCTGTTTGCTTTATATGCTTTTTCAACTGCTCACAGGCTGCCGATGGTATCTAATTATTGCCATTGCTGCCTGTTTACCTACCCGTTGCTTTCAAATTGAAAACAACGTGTAGTAAAAATTTTTTACTAAGCCTACACACGTTACGCCGTGTTGGTGCTGTTGCTTCGAAATATGTACCTATGGAATGAACCGAGCGTGGCGACACAGCATTAAACATGTACGCACTTTAATGCTGTTTGCGGGACCTGACACATCAACATCTCTAACCGTATGCTGACGAGGTACTCACAGCTAGCCATTCCAATGACTTATTGTGCATGGTTTAGCTGGCTTTGACAAGCAGAGTTTAATAGAATGCGCGCCATGAATGAGAGCACTCAAGATACACATCACCAGGTTCGCTGGCTGGACATCGATGCCGATATGGCTGGCCAGCGCATCGACAACTTTTTACGCACCCAGTTAAAAGGGGTGCCTAAGAGCATGATTTACCGCATTTTACGCAAAGGCGAAGTGCGCGTGAATAAGAAACGGATTAAACCAGACTACAAACTGCAGGCTGGGGATCAGGTTCGGGTTCCGCCCGTGCGGGTCTCGGCGCCGACTGATTTGCCCAATCCGAACCTCGCCCAGGTCAGCCAGCTTACGGATCGTATTCTGTATGAAGACGATTATTTGCTGGTGGTGAATAAGCCTGCCGGGATGGCTGTGCATGGCGGCTCCGGAATTAGCTTTGGTTTAATTGAAGCACTACGTAGCCTGCGTGGCAGTGACACCCTGGAACTGGTTCATCGTCTGGATCGGGAAACATCGGGTTGTTTATTGGTGGCGAAGAAACGCTCCATGTTACGTTTACTGAATGCCCAACTGCGTGAAAAACAGATGAAGAAAATCTATCTGGCACTGGTGCAGGGTGAATGGAGCAAGTTGGATCGGGCGGTAACGGCTCCATTGAGAAAACAGGTTCTGCAAAGCGGCGAACGTATGGTGCGTGTTGACGGTGAAGGGAAACCCTCGGAAACGCGGTTTAAAATTCGCCAGCGTTTTGCCGAAGGGACCCTGGTTCAGGCAAGCCCGGTGACAGGGCGGACGCACCAGATCCGCGTTCATACCCAGGCGGCGGGCCACCCTATTGCAATGGATGACAAGTATGGTGACCAGGAATTCTCAGCCGCGATGCGTTCACTAGGTCTGCAACGCCTGTTTTTGCACGCAGAAACATTGAGCTTCTATCACCCGAAAAGTGAAGACTGGACCACCGTCGAGGCGCCCCTTGATGCAGAGTTAGTTCAGGTGTTGGACAAGTTAACCAAGGTTTGAGGCAGGCGATGCAGTATAAGCTGGTAATTTTTGACTGGGACGGGACCTTGATGGACTCGGTACCGCGGATTGTTTCTTCATTGAAGTCGCTGGCTCAGCATTGTCAGCTTCCGGTGCCCAGCACGGAGGCGATTCACGATATTATTGGATTAAGCCTGCCGATTGCCCTTGAATGTTTATTTGATTGTCATGGCGACGAGGCCCAGCAGGCGCTGATTGACGTCTATCGTGATTTTTACGTGGAGCGGGACACCACGCCGACGCCAATGTTTGAAGGGGCTACAGCCACTTTGGACTATTTAAAGCAGAGTGGTTATCAGCTGGCGGTTGCAACCGGCAAAGCACGCCCTGGTTTGCAGCGTGCCTGGTTAGCCAGTGATACTGAGCACTTTTTCCTCAGCTCGCGCTGTGCCAAAGAAGTTCCTTCAAAACCTCACCCGGCGATGCTGGAAGAAATCCTCGAGGAAACTGGCTTCGCTAAAGAACAGGCGGTGATGGTCGGGGATTCGATTCACGATCTGATGATGGCACAGAACGCCGGAGTGGATAGTATTGGGGTAACCTACGGGGTGCACTCGAAAGAACGTCTGCAAAGTGCAAACCCCAAACTCATTATCAATGCTGTTGCAGAGCTTCGTCAGCATTTATAAGCCAGTTAAGCGAGTACGTCAGCCCCTTGCTGGCGGAGTAGTTGCAGCAGCCTTATTAAAGGCAGACCAATCAGGGCATTGGGGTCATCGCCATGCAAATAGTCAAATAAAGCAATGCCTAGACCTTCACTTTTAAAGCTGCCAGCGCAGTTATAAGGTTCTTCCTTATCTACGTAGGATTCAATTTCTCGTTCAGATAGGGTTCTGAACCCAACTTCATAGGGTTCAACCAGCGTATCGATACGGTCACTCTTACTGTTATATAAAGAGAGGCCGGTTAAAAACGTCACTGTTTGTCCACTGCAACGTTGCAATTGTGCAATCGCATTGTCTTTATTACCTGGTTTACCAAGGGTCGTGGTGTCGTTATCCAGCACGGCGACCTGATCGGAGCCAATAATTAGATGAGCGGGAAAGGCTTCTTTAAGCGCTTTTGCTTTAGCCGCAGCAAGCCGGGCCACCAGTTGGCGCGGTGACTCATCCGCCAACCGGGTTTCATCGATATCGGGCGACTGACAACTAAAGGACAGACCAAGCTTCTCTAATAAGGCCTTACGATAGGGTGAGCTGGAAGCGAGTACAATGGGTAGCGGGTGTGACATGTTTAATCGGTGCTCCACAAATGAAAGGTGTCAATATAGGGTTGTGTGCAAAAAGCCGGCATAGTGTAGCGAAAACCTTGTCCGCTCACGAATTTCTTTTGACTCCAGGCCTGACAGGCTATATCATTCGCGCGCTATGCAAAAGGTTCGAATACCGATATCGGTAGACCCCGTTAAGAGCGCACAGAAGCAGTTGACCTACGATGGCCTTGTGCCAGCAGGTAATATGCAGCGTTTAGGGGAAGCACTCATAAACACACCACAAGATATTGCGGTGTCGCTACGGTTTGATATTGATCAGCAACGTGTTAGTTATTTCGCAGGTCATGCGGAAGTAACCGTTGATGTTATATGTCAACGCTGCAACCAGCCGATGCAAATTCACTTAGTAAGTGACTTCGCCTATGCGCCCATTACGAAGCGCCAGACCGAAGAGAACTTGCCAGAAGCCTATGAGGCTGTGGAGTTGAATGAGCTTGGTGAAGTTATGTTGCACGATGTTGTGGAAGATGAACTTCTTCTGGAAATGCCAATCGTAGCCATGCATGCGCAGGAAGATTGTGAAGTTGACCGTGATGCCATGACGTTTGGTGACCTTCCGCCTGAGGCAGAAGAGAAAGCCAACCCGTTCGCGGTGTTACAAGGTTTAAAACGAAAGTAAATAGTTAGGAGATAGGGTAAATGGCTGTACAAAAAAGCAAAAAGACACGTTCAAGACGTGGCATGCGTCGTTCACACGATGCGCTGAGCGGGCCTACACTGTCGGTGGATTCAACCTCTGGTGAAACGCATCGTCGTCACCATGTGACTGCTGACGGCTATTACAAAGGCAAGCAAGTTATCGCCAAGTAAGGCGTATGACTGAACTAACCATTGCGTTAGACGCGATGGGGGGCGACCAAGGCCCCGGCATCGTGGTGACAGCGCTCGAAAGAGCGCTGTCTTCGTTTACGCATGTGCATTTCATTCTGGTCGGTGATGAAGCCGTCCTGACCCCGTTGTTGCAACGCTATCCTAAAGTTGCGGCATCTTCCCGCGTTTCTCTGCAACACGCCAGCCAGGTCGTGGCGATGGACGACAAACCCAGTGCGGTGCTTCGTGCCAAGCCGGATTCGTCAATGCGTGGCGTGCTCGAACTGGTTCATAACGGAACCGCTCAGGGATGCGTCAGTGCCGGTAACACCGGTGCCTTAATGGCGATGTCCTACCTTACCCTGAAAACCTTGCCTGGTGTCTTACGACCAGCCCTGGTGGCATCGCTGCCGCAGCAGGACGGTGGTCAAAGCTTGTTGCTTGATCTCGGCGCGAATCCAACCTGTGATGCAGAAACCCTGTGCCAGTTTGCGGTGATGGGCTCTGTCATGGCGCAGCAGGTAAATAAGCAGGCGCAGCCCCGGGTTGCTCTACTTAACATGGGGCGGGAAGACCTCAAAGGGCACGATGTGGTTAAACACGCGGCTCAGCTGCTGAAGGCCTCCACCCATGTGAATTACATTGGCTTTGTGGAAGGCAACGATCTCTTCTCGTCGACGGCGGATGTCATAGTCTGTGATGGCTTTACCGGCAATATCGCGCTTAAAAGCTGCGAAGGCCTGGCTGAGCTGCTATACGATAACCTGCGCAAAAGCTTCAGCGGTCATTTCTTTACCAAGCTGGTGGCTAAACTACTGTTCCGTCGCCACCGTAAATCCTGGCAATGGCTCAACCCCGACCAGTATAACGGTGCTAGTCTGTTAGGATTGCGCGGAGTGGTCATGAAAAGCCATGGGAATGCTTCTGCGAACGCCTATTTTAGCGCGATTTCTCACGCCATTGACGAAGCCGCGGCGGATCTCCCCAGTCTTATTCATGACCGAATTGAAGATGCGCTGCTCGAACGGGTTACCGACCAACGAGATTGAGTAGCGCGTAAGCTGGGACAGTGAGCGCTATGTACGCACGAATTTCTGGAACTGGGCATTTTCTGCCTGCCACGCGCTTGACCAATCTGGATTTAGAACAGCGCGTCGACACCTCAGACCAATGGATCCGCGAACGCACCGGCATCCGTGAACGACGTATTGCGGACCCCTCTGAGTCGGTGGTTTCTATGAGCGTGCCGGCTTGCCAGCAGGCCCTTGAGGCGGCCGGGCTCAGCGCTGATCAACTGGATATGATTGTAGTCGCGACCACCTCCGCCGAGCGCGCCTTTCCGAGTGCTGCCTGCGAGTTGCAGCATGCACTTGGGGTTACTAATATTCCTGCCTTTGACGTAGGGGCTGCCTGTGCGGGTTTCATGTTTGCCATGAGTATCGCCGATCAGTACATACGCAATGGGCAGGCAAAACATATTCTGGTGGTTGGCGCGGATGTACTTGCCCGCTTATGCAATCCAAATGATCGCAACACCATTGTTTTATTCGGTGATGGTGCCGGTGCCATGGTATTAAGTGCCAGCGATGAGCCAGGTGTGCTCTCGACCCATTTGCACAGTGCCGGCGAGTTCGCCAGTTTACTTGGCTCTGGTCATACGCCAAGCGTCGACGATGAAGCCTGGTTGTATATGAAGGGCTCCGAGGTTTTCAAAGTAGCGGTCAGTAAGTTAAGTGAACTAGTCAGTGAAACCTTGCAGCATAATAGTATGACCAAGGCTGATCTCGACTGGTTGATTCCGCATCAGGCCAACCGACGCATCATCGAGGCGACAGCAAAGAAACTCAGTATGCCAATGGAGCGGGTGGTGATGACGCTGGAATATACCGGCAATACCTCTGCCGCGTCGGTACCTATTGCGCTCGATGTGGCAGTACGTGATGGTCGCGTTCAGCGCGGCCAGCGGCTATTATTGGAAGCCTTCGGCGGCGGTTTTGCCTGGGGTTCTGCTCTTGTTGAGTATTAACGTAGAGTATTGAAATCCGGGTATCCGCCCCATAGATTGAGGTGTCCGCACCGCAGAAACGAATAAACGAAAGCGATTAACTTAAACGAACAACAATGAGGCTTTATGGCAGAACGATACGCACTTGTGTTTCCCGGACAGGGATCACAGACCGCCGGCATGTTGGCTGATCTGGCTGACGAGTACGATGAAGTGAAGCAAACCTTTGCGCAGGCATCCGATGTGCTGGGTTATGACTTGTGGGATTTGGTTCAGTCCAATCCTGAAGACAAGCTTAACCAGACAGAGTTTACCCAACCGGCATTACTCGCAGCCAGCGTGGCCATCTACCGCTGTGTTGAAGATCGGGTCAGTAAGCCGGCGATAATGGCAGGGCATAGCCTGGGTGAATATTCTGCGTTAGTCTGTGCAGACGCGCTGGATTTCCAACAGGCCATTAAATTAGTTCAGCTGCGCGGCCAGGCAATGCAAAAAGCCGTGCCAGAGGGCACCGGCGCCATGGCGGCGGTAATTGGCCTCGATGACGCAGCGATCGAACAAGCCTGTGCTGACGCTGCGCAGGGCGATGTTGTCGCGGCGGTGAATTACAACTCGCCGGGTCAGGTGGTGATCGCGGGGAGCAAAGATGCCGTAGCCAGAGCAGCGGATGGCTGTAAAGAGGCGGGTGCTAAACGGGTATTGCCGTTACCGGTCAGCGTGCCGTCGCATTGTGAGTTGATGCGGCCCGCGGCTGAAACTCTGGCTTCAGAGTTAAAAGATATCAGTATTAACAAGCCAGTGGTTCGCGTATTGCACAACGTTGATGTGAGCGAAGCACAGGCTGAGCATATCGCCGACAATCTGGTGGCGCAGCTCTATTCACCGGTTCGCTGGACACAAATCATGCAGGCAATTGCCGCTGAAGGTATTACCGAGATTTATGAATTCGGTCCAGGTAAAGTATTAACCGGTTTATGCAAACGGATTGATAAATCGTTAAATGCCAGCGCAGTAAACGATGCAGCGTCGGTGCAACAGTTTTTACAGGAGCAGGAGAGTTAATGTTTTCATTAAATGAACAAGTCGCGCTGGTAACGGGTGCGAGCCGTGGTATCGGTCGTGCCGTTGCCGAAGCGTTAGCTGAGCAGGGTGCCTTTGTTGTGGGTACTGCGACCTCAGAAAAGGGTGCTCAGGCAATTAGTGATTATCTGGGTGAGAAGGGCACAGGGATGGTTCTGAACGTCGCTGATGCAGCCTCAGTCGAGCAGGTCATCAGCGAAATTCAGAAAGTCCATGGCGGGCTTGATATTCTGGTCAACAACGCCGGCATCACGAAAGATAACCTGCTGATGCGGATGAAAGAAGATGATTGGAATGAGGTACTGAATACCAACCTGACGTCGGTATTCCGGACCTGTAAAGCGGTCATGCGTGGAATGATGAAAAAACGCAATGGGCGTATTATTAATATTGGTTCAGTGGTTGGAACAACAGGTAACCCGGGGCAGGCCAATTATTGTGCAGCAAAAGCTGGTTTAGTCGGCTTTACCAAGTCGTTAGCCAAAGAAATTGCAGCGCGCGGCGTCACTGTAAATGCTGTTGCACCGGGTTTTATCGACACTGATATGACCAAGGCCTTGACTGACGAGCAAAAAGAGAGCATTTTTAGCGGTATTCCGGCCGCTCGTTTAGGCAAGCCCGAAGAAATTGCGGCGGCAGTCGTATTTTTAGCATCGCCAGGCGCAGCCTACATTACAGGCGAAACCATTCATGTAAATGGCGGTATGAGCATGGTTTAACGGGTGAAAAATTGCCCTTGCGAGGTAAGACCTCGTGTTGAAAGGGCAATTTTTGCTTTTAACTGATGCTTGGTTTTACTACACTACTCGCAAATTAAGACGAGCTATACCTATTTGAGGGATAACAATGAGCACTATCGAAGAACGCGTAAAAAAAATCATCGTTGAGCAACTGGGCGTTAAAGAAGAAGAAGTAAAGCTTGAAGCTTCTTTTGAAAATGACCTGGGCGCCGATTCTCTGGACACCGTTGAACTGGTGATGGCACTGGAAGAAGAATTCGAAACTGAAATTCCTGACGAAGAAGCTGAGAAAATCCGCACTGTTCAGGCTGCAATTGATTACGTATCTGCTCATTCTGAAGACTAAGCAGCTCCGGTAAAAAAAGGCGGAATGCTTATATTCCGCCTTTTTTTGTGTCTGCAATTCAAGTAATTCGAGCTATAAGATAGAACTATAAAAATAACGAGGACGTGGCAATGACAAAACGACGCGTGGTAGTCACTGGGTTAGGTATGGTAACGCCGCTCGGCCTGAATGCTGATTCAACCTGGTCTGCCTTACTTGACGGGCGCTCTGGAGCGGGCCCGATAGAACACTTTGACACCAGTGCTTTTGCCACTAAGTTTGCCTGTCTGGTTAAAGACTTCGATGTGTCGCAGTATATGTTGGCAAAAGATGCCAAGAAAATGGATGTGTTTATCCAGTACGGTGTGGTTGCGGGGATGGAAGCGGTCGCTGATGCGGGGCTTGAAATCACCGATCACAACCGTCATCGCATTGGCGTGATGGTCAGTTCAGGCATTGGCGGGATTCTTGGCATTGAAGAAAATCACACTAAATTGCTGAACAGCGGGCCCCGTCGCGTATCGCCATTTTTTATACCCGCCTCGATCACGAATATGTTATCGGGTCAGTTGTCGATGCATTATGGTATCACTGGTCCCAGTCTGGCGATTGTCACTGCCTGTACCACGGGTGTGCATAACATTGGCCAGGCGGCTCGTATGATCGCCTACGGCGATGCAGACGTTATGTTAGCAGGGGGTGCTGAAAAAGCCTCCACGGAGCTTGGCATTGGCGGCTTTAATGCTGCCCGGGCACTCTCCACGCGGAACGATGACCCTCAGGCTGCCAGTCGTCCTTTTGATGCCGACCGTGATGGTTTTGTGCTCGGTGATGGCGCGGGTGTCGTAGTGCTGGAAGAGTACGAACAGGCGAAAAAACGCGGAGCGCGGATTTACGCCGAACTAACTGGTTTCGGAATGAGTTCAGATGCCTATCATATGACGCTGCCACCGGCCGATGGCCGTGGTGCCGCCGCGTCAATGAAGAATGCGTTGCAGGACGCAGGCATCAACCCACAGCAAGTTGGCTACATCAATGCCCATGGCACCTCGACCGGCGCAGGGGATGTTGCTGAAACCGAGGCGATTAAGTCGGTATTCAGCGAGGCTGCGTATCAAATTCCGGTAAGCTCGACAAAGTCGATGACCGGTCATTTGCTTGGGGCTGCAGGGGCCGTTGAAGCCATTTTCAGTATTCAGTCGCTGTATTACCAAAAAGTGCCGCCGACCATTAACCTGGACAATCCGGACCCTGACTGTGATTTGGACTATGTGCCGCATACGGCACGGGATCTGGCATTTGATGTCAGCTTATGTAATTCTTTCGGCTTTGGTGGTACCAATGGCTCGTTGCTGTTTAGCCGAGTCTAGCTGTTAAAGGAGCCTGTGTTGACGCAAATCCTGCTTAATGGCAAACCTGCCGAGTCCATTGCATTGCAGGACCGGGGTTTGTTGTATGGCGACGGCTTTTTTACCACTATCCGCCTGCTCGATGGCGAGCCTCAGCTCTGGCAGCGTCATCAACAGCGTTTACTGCTCACCGCACAACGCCTGCGTTTTGAACTGGCTGACAGTAGTCTGCTTATGCAACAATGCTTGCAGGAGTGCCGTCAGCTTGGAGCAGACAGCGCAGAGTGCGCAGTCCGTATTACGCTGACCCGTGGCTCAGGCGGCCGGGGCTATCAGGCGCCGGCAACCAGTCAAACCCAGCGTATTCTGAGCCGAACGGCAGTACCAGCGCATTACGCTGAATGGCGGCGACAGGGCATCGCGCTGCAACTGAGCCAGCAGACCCTTGCTATTCAGCCCATGCTCGCTGGATTAAAAACCCTGAATCGTCTGGAACAGGTACTGCTGAAGCAGGAGCTGGCCGAGACGGACAACGCTGATGAGTTAATTGTCTGTGACAGCAACGGCTTTGTCTGTGAAAGCACCGCGTCAAATCTGTTTTGGCGGCGCCACAATACTTGGTACACTAGCAAGCTTGATAAAAGTGGTATCAAAGGTGTAGTACGGGCTGAATTGCTCGCTCACAATTCGGTCGCACAGGGCGATTATCCACTGCACCACCTGCAGCAGGCTGAACAGGCCTTTATTTGTAACTCGCTGATGGGGCTGGTACCGGTTCACACCATAATGGGCCGGCGATTAGCCCAGACTGCGGACTATCCTGACCAACTTACTACGCGCTTAAATGAGGGCCGTTAACAGCATGGCACGACTATTGAAGTATATTTTGATTCTGCTGGTGCTGGGCGCATTGCTGGCCGGCGGATCGGTTGCTGCGCTTTACTGGTGGTTTAATCAACCCCGCGTCACTATGCAGGAAGCCGATCTGTTTTCGCCTGTGTTGTTTGAAGTACCGCGGGGGTCTAACGGTCGTCAGCTGACAGAAAAGCTGGCAGCCGAAGGCTATATAGAACACAGCCTGATGAATTATGTGGCGGCGCGCCTGTTTATGAATGCTGACCATATCCGGGCTGGTGTCTATGCCGTACACCCGGCCGATAGCCCGCGTTCGATTTGGCAACGGGTGGTGAACGGACAACAGCACTTGTTTCAAATGACCTTTATCGAAGGCAGTGAATTTAGTCAGTGGCGCGACCAGCTTGCTACGCACGACTATCTGGAAACGGTGACTGAGGGCCTCACTGATCAGGATATTGTCGCCATGATTGATCCGGATGCGCCGGCGCAACATCCGGAAGGACTTTTCTTTCCCGACACCTACCGTTTTACCGCAGGCACCACAGACCTGCAGTTGCTACGGCAGGCGTATGGTCGAATGCAGCAAACTCTTGACGAATTATGGGCTGAGCGACAAGACGGGTTGCCGATAAGCGCTCCGTATCAGGCACTGATCCTGGCGTCCATTGTGGAAAAAGAAACGGGTGCAACGCATGAACGGGGTTTAGTTGCCTCGGTATTTGTAAACCGGCTCCACACCGGGATGCGACTGCAGTCGGACCCGACCATTATTTATGGGCTGGGCGACGATTATCGGGGCGTTATTTACCGCTCTGATATAAATCAGTATACGCCCTACAACACCTACCGAATTAATGGTTTACCACCAACACCGATTGCGATGCCAGGGTATGAAGCGATTCGCGCAACCCTGAACCCGGAGCAATCGGACTATTTCTATTTTGTCAGTAGCAACGATGGTCAGCATATATTTTCGCGTACGCTGGAAGAACATAACCGGGCGGTTTATCAGTATCAGAGGAACCAATGAGCGGTCAGTTTATTGTCATCGAAGGTTTGGAAGGCGCGGGTAAAAGCACGGCTGTTGCCTGCCTCGAGGAGGTCCTCAACCAGGCTGGGATCCGCCATGTCCATGTTCGCGAACCTGGCGGCACCCCCATGGCCGAAGCGTTGCGCGAGCTGGTCAAGGGTGACTGGGAGGAAAAGGTCAGCGCAGATGCTGAACTACTTATTATGTATGCGGCCCGTTTGCAGTTGGTGGAAAATGTAATTAAGCCAAACCTGGCAGCGGACACCTGGGTCGTTGGTGACCGCCATGACTTGTCATCGCAGGCCTATCAGGGCGGCGGACGACAGTTGGGGCGCGCCAAACTGCAGGCATTGCGGGATATTACCTTAGGTGATTTTAAGCCCTCGTTAACTCTATATCTGGATATTCAGCCCGAAGTAGGGCTTCAGCGCGCGCTAGGCCGTGGCCAGTTAGACCGTATCGAACAGGAAGACATCAGCTTTTTTCAGCGGACCCGTAACCGCTACCTCGAACTGGCCAGCGAAGATCCGACGATTAAGGTGATTGATGCGGGCCAGCCGTTGCATGAGGTAAGCGCGAGTATTCGTCAGCAGGTCGAACAATTTATGCAGGGTCTACCAAGCGCATGAAACTACCCTGGTTACGAGCAACCTGGCAAGCCTTGATGCAGGCGGCGCAGAATCAGCGCCTAAGCCATGGTCTGGCGATAATCTGGAATCCTCAGCTTGGCAGCGACCGTTTGCTTGACCAGTTGAGCCAGTGGCTGTTGTGCCAGCACTCACAGGGCCAGATGAAAGCCTGTGGGCAGTGTAAAAGTTGTTTGTTGTGGCGTGCTCAGGGACACCCTGATTACCATCGTATCGGCGACAATGATGACAGTAGTATTGGAGTTGATGCCATTCGCCAGTTGCAACAGCGTCTCAGTACCTCGGCCAACCAGGGCGGTCATAAAGTTGCGGTGATTGCAGAAGCGGAAAAACTTACCGTGGCGGCTGCCAATGCCCTGCTAAAAACACTCGAGGAGCCCCCCGCAGCGACTACTATCATTGTCGCCAGCCGTCGTTATCAGGCGCTGTTACCAACGATCCGCAGTCGCTTGCAGTATTATCCTGTGACCCGTCCGGGTATAACCCAGTTAGCACAGTGGCTAACCCAGTACGGGGAGCAGCCGGTGAATGCGACTGAGACCTTGCGTGTCTGGTGTGATGCGCCGCTGACCGCGCTGGAGAGGCTCGGTCAGGGTACATTGCAAAGCGCCAATAGCATGGCGCGTGTGGTTGGCGGAGAGACGCCCGATACTAAGTCCTGGGCGAACAAAGAAGGTGCGCTGGGCGCACTCGATGAGATGGAACGTTTACTGCGTGATACGTTGTGCTATCAGCAGACACATAATGAAAGCCTGCTGATTGACGCGGACGGCCTGATGCAAAGCGGGCTTGTCGGCGACACCCGGGAACCGGTTGCAACCGCGGCGCTGAATGACTTTTTACAGCAGTGTCATCAGTTAAGAGCGCGTCTGCGCCAGCAAAGCGGTCTCAATACGCAGCTGGCTATTCAGCAATTGCTAAATCAGCTGCGCCAGCTTGCCCAGCGTTGATAGTTGACTAGTAGTAGCAATTTTTAATGAAGTGGAAGCCCTTATTATGTTTGTAGATTCCCATTGTCACCTGGATAAAATAAAGCGCGTCGAAGAGGTCGGGCTTGAGACGGTACTGAATGATGCAGCGGCTGCCAAGGTTGAGCATATGCTCTGTGTTGGCGTAACCCTGGATGACTTCTATCCGATGGCTGAGCTGATAGCTGGTCGCTCTAACATCAGTATGTCCTGCGGTCTTCATCCCTTGTATGTAGCTAAGAATCGCGTCGACTACGACGAACTGACTACTATTTGCCAGCGGGACGATGTGGTAGCGGTGGGTGAGACCGGGCTGGATTACTACTATGATAAAGACAATCACCACACCCAGCAGGAAAGTTTTGCTAAGCATATTGAACTCGCCAACCAGGTAAACAAGCCGTTAATTATCCACACCCGCGACGCTCGCGAGGACACCATTGCGATGCTCAAAGAAGGGCGCGCTGAGCAATGTCGTGGCGTGCTGCATTGCTTTACCGAAAATCAATGGATGGCCGAGCGGGCACTGGAACTTGATTTCTATATCTCGATTTCCGGCATTGTCACCTTTGCCAGCGCCTCTGAACTGCGCGAGGTGGTAAAATCAGTCCCGTTGCAACGTTTACTGATAGAAACTGATGCGCCCTGGCTGGCTCCGGTGCCGCACCGCGGCAAAGAGAATCAGCCTGCTTATGTAACTGAAGTCGCCAAATGCATTGCTGAGCTAAAAAATATTGACGTTGAAGAAGTGGCAGCGGTCACCAAGCGTAACTTCTATGAGCTTTTTCACCAGGTAAAGGCGGGCGCTTAAGGTCGGGTAGAAAAAAAAAGGCTCGGGGCCAGGGGGACCCCGAGCTCAGGGGAATGGCTCAATGGGATTGAGCCGTGCGCTAACTGGTGCAGAATTTGTACAATTTGAGTGTAGAACAGAGTTTATATTTTGCTAGTTTTTTAACCTGATATTGCAAAAAAAAGACAACATTAGTTGAGCTTACCCGGTCATTTAGTATAGAGGCTGCTCACTGCACTTTTTATCTGCTGCTCCATTCTGTATTCTTATCTAATATAAGCAGTTATTAAGGTACGGTAGTGAAATCAGTGGCCCGTCGTTTGTCGACGCGACTTTATTGGATCGTAGGTTTGTGTGTCACTCTGACTGTGCTTATTCTGATCAGTGTGTCAATGAGTGTGCAGCAGCGTACGTTGATAGCACAGGCTGAAGCCAAACTTACGCAAACCGCAGACGTTTTTAAAACAACGCTGGATGTGATTCTTCTCACCCGCCAGGAAGCGCTCCGTAACCTGGCAGCGAATTTGAGTCGTTGGCAGGACAATACCCATCCGATGCTCGAAGATGAAGCGGCGCTGAAGCAGCTGTTCGACCATTTGTGGGTGGTCGATGCCAGAGGCAGGGTGGTCGACGAATACCCGAAGCTTGGTGCTCTGGATGAAAATCTAAGCATTGAGCGCAATGCCATGTTTCTGCGCGCTCAACAAAGCGATGACTATTTCCTTACCTCCCCGCAAAACTCCTATTACACCAGCGAATTAATTGTCAATGCAGTGGTGCCTGTGCGTGATGCTGACGGGTCCTTTGCCGGTGCTGTGGTGGGGGCATTTTCGCTGCATAATAATATGGTGCTGAACCGGATTATTACCACGCCTATCGGGCGTAACGGCTATGTAGCTATTGTGAATCGACAAGCGCAGGTTATTGCGCATCCGGAGCCGCGCATGGTGGGGATGCCATTGGGGGATGATTTTGAGTTTTTGCAAGGTGCCATTTCAGACTCCCGCCAGCAGACAGGTATGACCGAAGATGCGCAAGGTACCGAAAGTATACAGGTTGTGCGTTCACTGGCCGGAGGCGACTGGTTCCTGGTTACCTCACTAAGTCTTGCTGAAGCGATGCAGCCCGTGCATCAGCTGCGCCGGGTGCAATGGATAGTGGGGGGGATTACGATCGTCATGAGCTTGCTGTTCCTGACCTGGATTGTGCGTACCTCGTTACGCCCCTTGGTCAGGTTGCAAAATGAAGTATCCGCAATTAAAGAAGGGCGCCTGATCCAGCTTACCGAGCCGGGCCTGGATGAACTGCGTCAGTTAGTCTTTCGCTTCAATGGCCTGTTGGCACAAAATGAAGCGGCTCAACATGCTTTGCAGCAGCGCCAGGCTTATCTCGATCAGATCCTGAAAACCTCGTCGGCGGGTCTGTTTATGGCCGATGTAACTGGTCAGATTGAATATGTTAACCCTCGCTTAACCACGATTACCGGCTTCAACGCGCGTGAATTGCAGCAAAGTGGCTTTTTACCGCATCTTAGCGGTATTCACCGCGACCGCTTTGCGCAACGGGTTCACTTAGCACTGGAAGAAGAAGCCTCGCTTAGTCTGGAACTCGAAATGCGTCACAGTGAGGGGCAGCTGCTGTGGCTGAGCCTGGAAACGGCTCCGGTCTTTTCCGAAGGGCTTTGCATTGGCCATGTCGGTACCGTCACTGATATCACGGCACAGCAGCAAAAAATCGAAGCCCTGCGTCATGCCGCTCATGAGGATACGCTCACCGGGCTATTGAATCGCCGCGGTATCGAAAAAGCGATGCATAATCTGTTTATTGAAGCGCGTTCGAATCAACAGGCACTGATGGTACTGGCCCTTGATCTGGATAACTTCAAGCAGTTAAATGACGACTACGGCCATGCGTTTGGCGATTCAATTCTGAAAAACGTTGCCGCTATGCTGCGTCGCTTTACCCGTGACACCGATGTGCTGGGTCGTCTTGGCGGCGATGAGTTCGTTATATTCTTACCAAACTGCCCGTTGCAACAAGGGGAACGTATTGCCAGTGAGCTGGTTCGTGCGATTGGCAACCTTAAAGATACTAAAGGGACGGTCTTACCGGTAACGGTCAGCATTGGCGTAGCCGCCTTGCAGGACGACGACAGTTCAGTTGCAATGTTGCTTGGTCGTGCAGATATAGCGGCCTACGAAGCTAAGCATGCAGGCCGCAATCAGTGGGCTACCGCGTCTGACTAGACAGCGATCAATGGTCTTTTAACAGACGTTCCTGTCTATTGGGTGGATTACTGGTCAGTTCACCACGCAACGACTGTTCCAGCGCAGCTTTCAAGTCATGGCCACGGATGTCACAGCTAAGCAGATAGTGCAGTTTGGTCAAAGCGGCCTCAATGGTCATGTCATGACCGCTAATCACGCCAATATCCGCTAAGGCGTTGCCAGTCGCATAGCCTTCCATGTTCACTGTGCCTTTGTAGCACTGTGTACAGTTAAGCACCACCACCTGTTGCTCAATAGCGCGGCGCAGGCTATCCAGCAATCCAGCGCTTTGAGGTGCATTACCAACGCCGTAGCTGAGCAGAACCAGTGCTTTAACCGGTTGCTGCACCAGGCTGTCGATGATCGCGGGGCTCATTCCCGGATACAGGGTGACCACACCAATGTCCTGGGGGGTCACTGACTGCACCCGTAAGGATGATTTAATATTCTGCGCCAGCTCGGTGTTCAGCACCTCAATTTCTATGCCTGCTTTAACCAGTGGCGGGCAGTTTGGAGATGAAAATGCATCGAAACCATCGGCGTCAGACTTGGTCGCGCGGTTACCTCGAAAGAGGCGATTATTAAAAAACAACGTCACTTCGTGAATAGGGTAGTAGGCCGCGATATACAGAGCATTCAACAGGTTGATCTGACCATCCGAGCGCAACGCCGCTAACGGGATCTGTGACCCTGTGATGATGACGGGTTTATCCAGATCTTCAAACATAAAGGATAATGCGGACGCGGTGTAGGCCATGGTATCTGTGCCATGCAACACCACGAAAGCGTCGTAATGGGCATAATTAGTCTGAATATCTTCGGCTATTCGCTGCCAGTCAGCCGGCGCCATATCTGACGAATCCATTAATGGATTGTATTCATGAATGACAAACTCGGGCATTTCCGGACGCGTAAATTCGGGAAGGCTTGCTACAGTTTCGGTCAGAAATCCCGGCGCAGGGACATAGCCCTGCGCCGATTTTTTCATCCCGATAGTACCGCCCGTGTAGGCGATATAAACCTTCTTACGAGAAGTCTGTGAAGTCACTAGTCAACCTTACATTGCAGGCAGCGCATATAAACGCCTTCCTGATCATTAAACTGGTTGAGGATTTTCACATCTTGCCACACTTGCAGCAACGCTTTTTCGGCCAGACCTGATGGTTGAACTGCTGTTTCGCGTTCTGGCAACCAGGTCATTGCAGTACCAAACATTTCAGCCACGAAGGCTTCTGCAGGGCTAAGGTGGGTTTCAGGCCAGCTCACTTTAAAACTGTCCGCTTCCAGCTCGGCTAACTCAGCAACCCGGGCAATTGCCGAATCAATTTCACCCAGCGCGTCGACCAGGCCCAGATCCAGTGCTGCCTGTCCGGTCCAGACACGGCCCTGGGCAACCTCATGAACTTCAGCGGTTGTCATGTTGCGAGCATCCGCAACCAGGGTTAAAAATTGCTGATACACTTGCTCAATCGAGTTCTGAATGAGCTGCTCAGCAGCTGGCTCAAGTTGTTTAGCCGTGTTGAAGTAGGGCATTTCAGTGGTCGACAGACCGTCCATATTCACGCCGATATGCTCAAGGCTGTCTTCGAACGTAAGGAACAGGCCAAAGACACCAATCGAGCCGGTAATTGTGGTCGGTGCTGCAATGATTTCATCGGCACCTGCTGCGATCCAATAGCCGCCTGACGCCGCAGTAGAGCTCATCGAGGCTACCACTGGTTTACCGGCTTCACGCAGTTCGACGATTTCCTGACGAATAATCTCTGACGCAAAGGCACTGCCACCTGGGCTATCAATGCGCAACACAACAGCTTTCACATTATCATCGAGGCGAGCTTCACGAAGTTCAGCGGCCAGACTATCGCCACCAATCTCGCCGGCGCGACGTGAGCCGTCCATGATCGCGCCACGGCCGACAATAACCGCAACTTCCGGTTGCCCGGTTTCACCGATTTGTGGGCGCTGGGCAGCACGTAACGCGTGCTGGTAGTCCTCGAGCGTAATATGGCGATAGGTATTCTTGTCCGTATCCAGCCCTGCCATATTGATTAAATCAACCCGCATTTCCTCGCGGCTTGCCAGTCGGTCAACCAGACCGCTGTCTAAAGCCATCTGGGCCTGATCGTTGCCAGCGCGCTCAAACACCCGCATGAAGTCTTCAATCCGACCTGAGGCAATTTCAGGGGCGATGTCACGATGCAACTGAACACCGTTAAGATACTGTGTCCATAGCTCGTTTAACCAGGCCTGGTTCGCTTCCCGGGCTTCGGCGGACATGTCTTCGCGCATGAAAGGCTCGACCGCCGACTTATATTGGCCAACCTGAAAAATGTGCTGGTTGATCTTAAGTTTTTCCAGCAGATTCTTGAAATACATCTGATAGTAATGGAAACCTTCGATATTGACCGCACCCATTGGATTCAGGTACAGAGTGTCGGCGTGGCTTGCCAGGTAGTACTGGCTCTGCGTGTAATAGTCGCCGACTGCAAAGACTGGGCGGCCACTTTCACGAAACGCATTCAGTCGTTCGCCGACCATTTGCATTTTACTCAGCCCGCCACCTGAAAAGTGGCGCAGGTCGAGGACAATCCCGCCAATCCGTTCATCGTTAATCGCTTCATTAATAGTGGCGACTAAATGATGAACATTCACTTCAGGAATTTCGGGGCCGCTGTTAAAAGCTTCCTGGAAAAATATATCGAAAGGCGCAACATAGGTTTCTTCTTCAACCAGGATGCCATGCGGGTTTATTACCAGCAGGCCATCTTCAGGCACTTCAGGGATATTCTCACCGGTACTTAACACCGCAATAAAGAGAATCAAAAGAACAAAGAAGATTACGTTAAGTAAAACAATTCGCGTGGCGTTAATGATTCGCCACAGCTTGCTCAAGAGGTTGCGCAATAATTTCATAAGAATCCGCCTGTGAGGCCTGACAAGTAAAAATAAGGGGGTCTATGGTAACCAACTTAGACCTTTAGTACAGCTTAAACTTTGTAACAAAAGACTTCGTTTATGCTATGTTTGCGGCTTTCCGAAGCTAGTTACCAAGGTAGATTCCCATGCAGGCGATAGACTTACTGACCCAGCGCTCCTCAATGCCTCGTTTGATTGCGCCGGCTCCGGATGAGGCGGCGTTGCAACTTATTCAACGGGCTGCATTGCGGGTGCCCGATCATATGAATTTGCTGCCGTTTCGCTGCCAGTTGGTGGGCGGTGATGAACTGGTCAACTTAGGTCTGCTATTTCAGCGAGCCTGCGAGCAGGAGAGTGGTTTTAACCTTCGCGATCGGGAACGCGCGGGGCAGCTACCGTTACGAGCGCCGTTGATCATTGTCGTTAGCACGGATTATAAGGAACATCCTGCGGTGCCACGGCAAGAACAGTTTGCCAGTGCGGCATGCGCAACTATGGCGATGCAGCAGGCTTGCTTTGCGCTGGACTATGGCGCTATCTGGCGCACCGGGCCCTACGCTGAATCGACAGTGGTTAAAAAAGGGCTTGGTATTCGTAGCGATAATGATCTGGTTGGCTTCCTCTATGTTGGCACCCCCGCTGTACCGACCCCGATCAAACCTGAACGAGAAGCCGCGCTGTTGCAATGGACGACACTGAAGCTGGATGAATAAAGTGAATATTAATATCAAATAACTGAATAAAAATTCTTTACAGCTGCATTTGTATCCCGTATTCTGCTGCCATTGGTTTAAACAATGCGCAGCTAGTCGGGAGTACGCATGCAACAGTCTCATCAGGTTTGGGTTTTAGGTGCCAGTGGTTATAGTGGTGCGGCCTTGTGTCGCATCCTGGCGCGACATCCCTCGGTGAACATTGCTGGTGCCTTTAGTTCCGCAGGATCCTCGCCGGTTGAAATAAACAAACTCTATCCAGAATTAAGCGGCCAGCTCGAGCTGATGGTAGAGCCATGGTGTGACAGCCTGATAGCCGAGGCCGCTTCTGCAGTGGATAGTGTTTTCCTCGCGCTACCCCATGAAGCAAGCGTTTATCTGGCTCCCTTGCTGTTACAACAGGGCTGTCGGGTGTACGATCTGTCCGGCGCGTTCCGTCTCAACGATGTGAATAACTATCCACTTTATTATGGTTTCGAGCACACGCACCCCGAGTTGCTCGCTGCTGCCAACTATGCGCTGCCTGAGCTGAATCAATCCAGCGCAGCCTACGATGCGCCTTTGCAAAGTCTCCCCGGTTGTTATCCCACCGCTGCAACACTTGCGCTTGCCCCGTTGTTGCAAAGTGGTCTCTGCGATTCAGCCCAGATGCCGGTTGTGACCGCAGTAAGCGGTGTGTCCGGCGCAGGTCGCAAAGCATCTCTGACCACTAGTTTCTGCGAAGTAAGCTTGCAGCCCTATGCTGTGCTGACCCATCGTCATCAGATTGAGCTTGAGCAAAACCTGAACTGTGAACTGATATTTGTCCCTCAGTTGGGTAATTTTAAGCGCGGTATCGTGGCGACCGCTGTGGTAACGCTGAAAGCCGACCCGGACGGCCGTGTCCCGGACAAGGCGGTGGTAGAGGCGTTGTACCAGCAGGCCTATGGTCATCAGCCGGCGATTCGGCTGCGCGATCAGCCAGCAAAGATCGATGATGTCGCACATACCCCATTTTGCGATCTCTACGTGCAGGTTGTTGGCCGTAAAGTGGTCATTATTGCTGCGCTGGATAACCTACTCAAAGGTGCGGCCTCGCAGGCGGTGCAGGTATTTAATCTAAGCAACGGATTTGACAGCATGGAGGCACTGCTATGAAGCAACCTTCTTTAGTTGTCAAAATCGGCGGGCGGGCGCTGAACGATCTGGCGGCCCTGGAATCGCTGTTAACCAGGCTGGCAGCAACTCACCAGACCCGTCCTACTGTGCTGGTGCATGGCGGCGGTGATCTGATCGATGCCTGGCTGCAACGTTTCGAGCGTCCGGTGGTTAAAAACCAGGGACTCAGAGTCACTCAGGCGAGCGACATGCCAGTGGTGGCAGGGGCCTTAGCTGGTGCGCTCAATAGTCAGCTGGTTGCTACCATCAATGCGTTAGGAACACCGGCTTGTGGTATGTCGTTAGCCGACGCCCATTGGTGTCGCCTGGTTGAGGACACTGCCCGTGGTGCTGTGGGCATACCCGACATCGCGCAGAGCAATGCAGGGTATCTGACGACCTTGTTAGATGCCGGTTTGCTGCCCGTGGTGAGTTCCGTGGGGATGCTGGCCAGCGGCCAGTTGGTTAACGTCAACGCGGATCTTGCGGCAGCGGCAGTTGCCGCCGTGCTGGAAGCTGATCTGCTGTTGCTGACTGATGTGGATGCCATTCTTGACCAGCAGGGCAACCCGGTGACTGATGTTACACCGCTGCAGGCGCAGGCGCTGATCGACAGCAATGTGGTCCATGATGGCATGAAAGTAAAACTGGAAGCAGCGCTGCAGGCTGCTCAGCTCTCCCGACGAAGCACCGCGGTAGCGGCCTGGTATAGCCAGGCGCCGCTTACCGCCATCCTCAATGGCCAGGCTCTGGCCAGCCGGATCGTTCTCGACGATTCAGCGTCAGCTTAATCCAATTTATTTTAATTCAAGGAACTTCAATGCAGTCTAAACACTGTTTATCACTGCTTGATCTGTCGCCAGCCGATATCCGGGATGTCCTCGATTTGGCCAGACAGATGAAAGCAGAACCGGCCGCGTACGCGAATTGTCTGCGTGGTAAAAGTATCGCACTGTTGTTTGAAAAGCCGAGCCTGCGCACCCGGGTTAGCTTTGACGTGGGGATCTATCAGTTAGGCGGCCAGGCTATTTACCTCGATAGTAAGCAGGTTGGCCCTGGTTCACGCGAAACGGTTCAGGACATCGCCAATAATCTGGGTTGCTGGACCCATGCCATTGTGGCCCGGGTCTACCAGCATGCGACTCTGAAGGCCTTAAGCCAGGGGCGTATTCCCGTGGTCAACGCGTTGTGTGATCAGCATCATCCCTGTCAGACACTAGCCGACTTACTGACCTTGCAGGAACTTTATGGCGACGACCTCAGCGAGACCCGGGTTGCCTACCTGGGCGATGGCAATAACGTATGCCAGTCGCTGATGGTCGGCGCCGCGGCGATGGGCCTTTCGTTGCAGGTGGCAACGCCGCCATCGTTGCAGCCCACTAAGGAAATTCAGGCGCAATTGGATCAGTTGTATCCGGCTCACCGGGTAACAACCCACAATGCGGTCGATGCACTCCACACGGTGGATGTCCTCTACACCGATACCTGGATCTCGATGGGTGAGGAAGGCGGCGAGGTTGAGGCAAAGAAAACGGCGCTAAGCGGTTACCAGGTCAACGCCGGGCTACTTAAGCAAACTGGTGCCCGTCATGTCATGCATTGCCTGCCGGCCCACCGCGATGAAGAGATCAGCAGTGAGGTCCTGAATCAGCAGCAAGCTGTGGTCTTGCGCCAGGCAGAGAACCGCATGCACGTACAAAAAGCACTTTTAACCATTATGATGAACGAGGAATTCCAATGAGCACGTCTATTAACAAAGTTGTTTTAGCCTATTCGGGCGGTCTGGATACCTCGGCGATTGTGCCTTGGTTAAAAGAAACCTACCAATGTGAGGTCATCGCTTTCGTTGCTGACGTGGGTCAGGGCGACGCCGAATTAGAAGGCATTGAAGACAAAGCGCGTAACTCAGGTGCGTCAGCCTGTTATGTGGTCGACTTGAAAGAAAAAATGATGCAGCAGGTGGTGGTTCCGGCGATGCAGGCAGGCGCCATTTATGAAGGTGATTACCTGCTTGGTACCGCACTGGCACGGCCGGTGATTGCCCAGGCTCAGGTCGAGCTTGCGCTGGAGCTGGGAGCGGACGCGGTGTCGCATGGCTGTACCGGGAAAGGCAATGATCAGGTACGTTTTGAAGGAACCTACGCAGCATTAGCGCCGCAGCTAAGCGTGATTGCGCCATGGCGCGAATGGCCCTACAAGTCACGTGAAGATTTGCTCAATTACCTCGCTGAGCGCCAGATCCCCTGTGCCGCGAGTAAAGAAAAAATGTACAGCCGGGATGCTAACCTGTGGCATATCTCGCATGAAGGTGGGGAGCTGGAAGATCCATGGCAGTCGCCGAGCGATAAAGTCTGGACCTTAACCAACAGCCCGAAGGAGGCACCCGACGAACCTCTGGAGGTCAGCTTACGCTTTGTGCAGGGATGTCTGAATGCCGTCAACGGACGCCAGGGGACACTTAGCTCCATGCTCAGTGAACTGAACGAGCTGGCTGGCACCCACGGCGTAGGGCGGATTGATATTGTGGAGAACCGGCTGGTCGGCATGAAGTCTCGCGGTTGCTACGAAACTCCGGGTGGAACCCTCTGGTACCGCGCGTTGCAGGGGCTCGAGCAGCTCACGATGGATCGTCCCAGTGTGCAGTTGCGCAAGTACCTCGGCAATCAGTTGGCCCAGGTTCTGTACGATGGTAACTGGTTTACACCGGTTCGCCATGCACTGACTGCCGCTGCAGGCGAACTGGCAGCGGTGCTAACCGGCGACGTAGTGGTGGAGCTGTATAAAGGGCAGTGTACCGTGGTGCAGAGACGATCGCCGCAAAGCCTCTACTCAGAAGCATTTGCCACCTTTGAAGATGACGATGTCTATAATCAGAAAGACGCCGCGGGCTTTATTCGTTTGCACAGCTTACCGAGCCGGATCCGGGCGCTGCAGCAAACCAAAGGAGGTCAGCTATGAGTATGTGGGGTGGGCGCTTTGCGGCGCCTTCGGCGGAGGTTTTTACCCGTTTTAATGACTCATTACCGTTTGATTATGTGCTGGCACCGTATGAAATAATCGCCAGCAAAGCCTGGTCAAAATCGCTGCAGGGCGCTGGCATTATTAATGCCGATGAATGCCAACAGTTGCTGCAGGGGCTTGATGAACTGGCTGAGGAGCTCAAGCAAACGGCGGACTTGCCGGTACGCGACCGCGCCGAGGACATTCATAGCTGGATTGAAGCTAAGTTACAGGACAAGTTGGGCGCGGTGGGCCGTAAGCTGCATACAGGGCGAAGCCGCAACGATTTGGTGGCGACCGATCTCAGGCTGTGGCTAAAGGCTGAGTACCAGGCTTTGCAGGCCTCTCTTATCAGCTGCATTAACGCGCTTATCCAGTTTGCTAAACGCCACCAGGCGACGGTATTGCCCGGCTATACCCATTTGCAACGGGCACAGCCGGTATTGCTGGCCCACTGGGCACTGGCCTACGTCGAGATGCTGGAACGTGATCATATGCGTTTGCAGGCTGCTGTCCTGCACATGGATCAGTCACCACTTGGCTGTGGCGCACTGGCCGGGACCGGACTGGATATTGATCGCGAGGCACTGGCGCAGGAGATGGGCTTTCAGAGTGCGTGTGAGAATAGCCTCGACGCAGTCTCTGATCGCGATTTTGTAGTGGAGTGTCTTAGTGTTGCCAGCCTGTCAATGGTCCATTTGTCGCGGCTGTGTGAAGACGTGGTGTTCTATGCCTCCGGTGAAGCGGGCTTTTTCCTCCTTGGCGATGCCATAAGTAGTGGCTCGTCATTGATGCCGCAAAAGAAAAACCCGGATGTTTTTGAGCTGGTACGGGGTAAAAGTGGCCGCGTTGCGGGCCACTTGCAGGCGATGCTGATGACGCTGAAAGGCTTGCCACTGGCGTACAACAAGGACCTGCAGGAAGACAAAGAAGCCTTATTTGATGGCGTCAGTCAATGGAAAAATAGCCTCGATATCATTACCTACAGTTTGGCTCATATTGACGTCGACTCCAACGCCACCGCGGAGGCTGCCAAACGAGGCTACAGCAACGCCACCGATTTAGCCGACTATCTGGTCAGCAAAGGCATTCCGTTCCGCGATGCGCATGAGCAAAGCGGTAAGCTGGTGCTGCAGGCGATCGATAAAGGGGTGAGTCTGGAACAGCTTCCGCTCGAGCAGATGCAACAGATCAACCCGGCGATTGCAGAGGATGTCTACCCGGTACTGGAAGTGGAAGCTGGCTTGCAGGCACGTAATGCACTTGGTGGTACGTCACGGCAGCAGGTGAAACAGGCGTTAGTGCGTGCAGAGACTCAGTTAAACGCGCAAAAAGCTGAATTGAAACAAGTTCGCCAGGCCAGGTTGTCTGATGTCGATGCAATATATGAGCTGATCACCTACTGGACCGGTAAAGGCGAGCATCTGCCACGGCCAAAAGCCGATATTATGCAGGCCATTCACACCTTTGCAGTGGTTGAAGTGGAGAATAAGGTGGTTGGCTGCGCCGCGCTCTATGTCTATGGAACTGGCTTAGCGGAAATCCGTTCGCTCGGCTTAAAGCCAGGGCTGGAAGGGCGTGGATTAGGTGCTGCCATTGTTCACTTCTTGCTTGGCCAGGCCCGTGATCTGCATATCAACCGGGTTATCGTACTCACCCGGGCTGCTGAGTTTTTCCGCCGCCTTGGCTTTAAAGACGCGGATAAATCCCGTTGGCCAGAAAAAGTAATGAAGGACTGTGAGCTGTGTCCGCGTAAGCATAATTGCGATGAAAGCGGGCTGGAGTTCTACCTCTATACGGACTGATGTAAAAAAGCCCGCAACCAGTTGTTTGCGGGCTTTTATCTGTGGTGCAGTATTGCCGATTTGCTGCTTTAGAAATCAGCGCTTTTCGGCGCACGCGGGTAGGGGATAACATCGCGAATGTTGGTCATGCCGGTGACATAGGCAACTAGGCGCTCGAAACCAAGACCAAAACCAGCGTGAGGTACCGTGCCATAGCGGCGTAAATCACGGTACCAGCTGTACTCTTCAAACGGCAAATCCATCGCGGCTAAGCGGTCGTCCAGTACATCCAGTCGCTCTTCACGGGCGCTGCCGCCGATGATCTCACCAATACCCGGCGCGAGTACGTCCATCGCGGCCACTGTTTTGCCGTCGTCGTTCTGACGCATATAGAAGGCTTTAATGTCACGTGGGTAGTTTTTCAGGATAATTGGTGCGCCAACGTGTTCTTCGGCAAGATACCGTTCGTGCTCGGATTGCAGATCGACACCCCACTCGACAGGGTAGTTGAAGGTTTTGCCACAGTTTTTCAGGATCTCAATGGCATCGGTGTAATCCATATGGACAAACTCATTGTCGACCACATGCTGCAGGCGTGTAATGGCTTCCTTGTCGATACGCTGGGCAAAAAACGCCATATCGTCTGCACGCTCTTCAAGCACCGCTTTGAACACGTACTTGAGCATGTCTTCAGCTAGTCGGGCGATATCATTTAAATCGGCAAAGGCCACTTCCGGCTCGATCATCCAGAATTCAGCCAGGTGACGGCTGGTGTTAGAGTTCTCAGCGCGGAAGGTTGGACCGAAGGTGTATACCTTGGACAGTGCCGAGGCAAAGGCTTCGACATTGAGCTGACCTGATACGGTAAGAAAGGCTTCTTTACCGAAGAAATCTTCGCTGTAGTCAATCTCGCCTTTGTCAGTGCGTGGCAGGTTCATCATATCCAGCGTTGAAACGCGGAATAACTCACCGGCACCTTCAGCGTCACTGGTGGTTATAATCGGAGTGCTTATCCAGTAATAGCCCTGTTCATGAAAGAAGCGGTGAACCGCCTGCGCCAGGCAATGACGAACCCGGGTGACCGCGCCAGCGACATTGGTGCGAGGGCGCAGGTGAGCGTATTCACGCAGGTATTCCATGCTATGGCGCTTGGGTGCCATCGGGTAGGTGTCGGGGTCTTCAACCCAGCCGTACACATGCACGTTAGTAGCTTGCAGTTCAAAGTCCTGGCCCTGGCCTGCCGACTCTGCAATAGTGCCTTCAACAGCCACCGAACAGCCCGTGGTCAGTTTGAGCACATCGCTGCTGTAATTGTCGAGTTCGCTTGGGACGACCGCCTGAACGGCATCAAAGCACGAACCATCATGCAGATTAACAAAAGAAATGCCGGCCTTTGAGTCCCGTCGGGTGCGGACCCAGCCGCGCACGGTTACTGTGTCGCCGATGGCAAACTTGCCAGCGAGAAC
This sequence comes from Aliidiomarina sedimenti, assembly GCF_003986955.1. Classification (GTDB taxonomy): domain Bacteria; phylum Pseudomonadota; class Gammaproteobacteria; order Enterobacterales; family Alteromonadaceae; genus Aliidiomarina; species Aliidiomarina sedimenti. The sequence continues at coordinate 358,174 of NZ_PIPN01000001.1, forward strand.
GTCCTTAACAGCAGCATATTGCATGAATGATTCACTCCGGTTTATACATTCTGGATACGTTTAATTGGGCTGCTATGTTACCGCGCTTTGCGCTAGACTCAAGTAGGCAAGGGCCTAAAAGCATGGAAATTTAACAAAAAAGCGTCTCTTACTTCAGTTTACTGCTCAAAGCGCCGATAACCAGGCAAAGGTAAAGCATTGGAACCGGTTTTGGATGACACGGATTGCACGGCATGAATTGAAAAAATAACCAACGCGACATTAAATGGAATAGGTGGGATGGAACACTCATGATGAAGCAACAATCACCTGCAAGGTTACGCAAGCTTAATAAAGTGCTTGGCACACTCAGCCTGGTCGGCTGGTCCTTCTTTATCGTTGCGCTTTATATGTACCATTACGCAGCGCCAAACCCGGACAATTTTTACGACCAAATCCTCGATAGTTCAGTTAAGACCACCTGGAACGCCACTTATGCCGATATGTTTATGTTTTTTATGAGCGTCGGTGTGTTAGTCACCTTAGTGGCACTGACGCTCAATGTGTATCTTTACCGTATGCACCGTACCCATATCTGGATAAACCTTATCCTCCTGTTATTGGCTGGTTGCGGTATCCTGCTTTACTTTGTGCGTGCCATCTCCAGTTAACAGAATCAGCTAACACAGACCGTTACCTGCTGAGTCGCTGGCACAGTGCAAGCATGGCGTCGGTTAACCGGCGCAGCTGATCCCGCTCAATAATGTAGGGAGGCATGATATACAGCAAGCGCCCGAAAGGCCGGATCCAGACCCCTTGCTCGACCAGCCACGCCTGGGTGGAGGCCATCTCTAAAGGTTCCGCCAGTTCTATTACACCAATTGCTCCGAACACCCGAACCTCGTTTACCGCGGTTAACCCCTTACAGCGCGCCAGTTCATGCTCCAGTTGCTGCGAAATGGCGGCGACCTGGTGCTGCCAGTGGCCCTCTGCAATAATATCAAGGCTGGCACAGGCAACTGCACAGGCTAATGGATTGCCCATGAAGGTAGGGCCATGCATTAATGATCCGCCGCCAGGTCCCTGACCAATTTGCTCAGCCACATGCCGCTGGGCAACGGTCGCCGCCAGGGTCATATAACCGCCAGTAAGGGCTTTACCCACACACATAATGTCAGGCACTACATCGGCATGCTCACAGGCAAACAATTTGCCGGTGCGACCAAAACCGGTGGCGATCTCGTCGCATATTAATAACACATCGTACTGGTCACATAGCTCGCGCACCCGTTTGAGATAAGTAGGGTGATAGAAACGCATACCGCCTGCGCCTTGCACCACCGGCTCGAGGATAATTGCAGCCAGACTGTTGTGATTGTTCTCCAGCAAGGTTCGTAAACTGTCAATATCGCTTTCGTCCCACACATCCTGCGGGCTCAGTGTCGGTGCATCGGCGAACAGGTGTTTCGCTAACACCCCCTGAAACAGGCCATGCATTCCATTCACCGGATCGCACACTGACATCGCCGCGAACGTATCGCCGTGATAGCCACCACGAACCGTCAGTAACATGTTTTTGTCACTGCGCTGGCGGCTGACCTGATACTGCAATGCCATCTTAATCGCTACTTCCACACTGACCGAGCCGGAGTCGGCCAGAAACACCGCATCCAGCGGGGTAGGGGTCATTGCAACCAGTCGGCGCGCCAGTTCAACCGCCGGTTTGTGGGTAATACCGCCGAACATGACATGACTTAACTGAGTAGCCTGCTGTTGCAAAGCCTGATTGAGTTGCGGGTGGTTGTACCCATGAATAGCGGCCCACCAGGAGGACATGCCGTCGACCAGCTGACGGCCATCATCGAGGATCAGGGTTGCGCCACTGGCGCTGTTAACGGGGTAACAGGGTAGCGGGTTGGTCAGTGATGTGTAGGGATGCCATAGATGAGTCTGGTCAAACTGCAGATCATCATTTGTACAAATATCCACCATAAGTAAACCTGGCTAACTTCATTTGGTTGACAGTGTAAAGCGGATGCCTAAGCTAGTCGAGTATTGCGTCGTGCAAAGGTGACTTAAACACCGGGCACGCCAACCAGTCAATCAACCCAACGATTAGAGTATTGCCGTGACTATACAAACTTTATCCGCCAGTGATTCATCAGCCAATCCACCGACTCGCCGCCGCTGGACGCGTGCTGACATCGATGCGCTATTCGCCAAGCCGTTTATGGACCTCGTGTTTGAAGCACAGCAGGTGCACCGTCAGCATTTCCGCGCCAACGAAGTACAGGTCAGCACCTTGCTGTCGATTAAAACCGGCGCCTGTCCGGAGGATTGCAAATACTGCCCGCAAAGCGCGCGCTATGATACCGGGCTGGAAAAAGAACGCCTGATGGAAGTTGAAAAGGTACTCGAAGCCGCCGAACGCGCTAAATCGATTGGCTCGACCCGATTCTGCATGGGCGCTGCATGGCGTAACCCGAAAGATCGCGACATGCCCTATATCATTAAAATGATCGAAGGCGTGCGCGATTTGGGTCTGGAAACCTGCATGACTCTGGGCATGCTGTCACCGCCGCAGGCGATGGCGCTGAAAGAAGCAGGACTGGATTACTACAACCACAATCTGGATACCTCTGCGGAATACTACGATCAGATTATTACCACCCGAACTTTTGCGGACCGGCTGAATACCCTCGACAACGTGCGTCAGGCGGGGATGAAAGTCTGTTCCGGCGGCATTGTTGGGATGGGCGAAGAGGCGGCTGACCGCACTGGCCTGTTAATGGAGCTGGCGAACCTTGAGCAACCGCCGGAAAGCGTACCGATTAACATGCTGGTCAAAGTCGCAGGCACGCCAATGTCTAATGTGGAAGACCTCGACCCGTTTGAATTTATCCGCTGCATAGCGGTGGCGCGTATTCTCATGCCGCAATCTCATGTTCGTCTGTCGGCGGGCCGCGAGGAAATGAACGAACAAATGCAGGCGTTGTGCTTTATGGCCGGAGCGAACTCGATTTTCTACGGGGAAAAGCTACTGACCACGTCGAATCCAGACGCAGAACGCGATCAGAAATTGTTCGAACGCCTTGGGATCACACCTGAAGCTCGTCAGGACTATTCCGATGAAGTTCATACCGCGGTGGCTGAAGAAGCGATTCAGGCAAGTCGGCAACCGGCGAGTAAGCCACTGTTTTATGATGCATCCTGAGCGCCAGCATGGACAGGTTTCGAACTAAGCTGCAAAGCAACAAACAACAGCGGCTGGCGGCTGGCCTTTGGCGCCAGCCGAATGTTGCCGACCCTGATCTGCTCAATTTTTGCAGCAATGACTATCTTTCACTGCGCTCACACCCGGCGGTGATTGAAGCCTATCAGCAAGGCCTTGCCCGGTATGGCACCGGATCCGGGGGCAGCCCGTTAGTCAGCGGCTATCAGCAACCGCATTATGCGCTGGAACAGCGTCTGGCAGAATGGCTGGGGCGCGACGCTGTGGTATTACTGGGCAGCGGCTATGCAGCCAACCATGCAGTGGTATCGGTGCTGGCCGAGCACGATGTGAGCTTTCTATTTGATAAACGCAATCACGCTTCCATGTATGACGCCTGTACGGCGAGTCAGGCTGTGATGCAACGCTTCAACCACAACGATATGGATAGCCTGTGTAAGCGGGCGTCACGCCAGTCCGGGGGGACCTGCGCGATTGCCAGTGAAGGCATCTTCAGTATGGATGGCGACGCAGTCCCATTAGCGAAATGTGTGCAGACCAAAGCCAGCCTGAGTAGTCAGCATCGCGAAGTACTGCTGTGGCTTGACGATGCCCATGGGCTTGGCGTAACAGGGCCGGGTGGGCGAGGTGTTGGTGGCATGACCACCGCCGATGAGGTGGAGATTATCAGTGCGACCTTCGGTAAAGCCTTTGCCATGAGCGGCGCCTTTGTCGCTGGTGATAAGGACTTTATCGAGGCTATCTGGCAGAGCGCACGGCATTATATCTATAGCACCGCATTCAGTGCGGCGCAGGCGATGGCCATCAGCAAAGTGCTCGATATTCTGCAGTCAGAGCCCGAGCACCTACAGCGTTTGCAGGCTAATATTGAGCACTTCAAACAGGGCCTGTTGCAGCGCGGCTGGCGCACGCCACAGAACAACCTCCTGCTCAACCATGCGATTCAGCCGGTGCTTTGTTACAGCAATCAACGCGCACTGGCGCTGAGCGAGGCGTTGCGCCAGCAAAACATTCTTTGCTCAGCTATTCGCCCGCCTACAGTTCCGCCAGGCCGGGCCTGTCTTCGTTTCACTCTGAATTCGGGTCATACCCGCGAACAGCTTGATCATGTTTTAGATGCGCTCGGAGAATCTCCCCATGCTTAGTCAGGTAGCCATCGATAAGCAGCATATTCAACACAGCTTCGACCGCGCCAGCACAAGCTATCAGCGGTATAACCAACTGCAACAGCAGGTGGCCAGCTCCATGCTAACCATGCTGGGTGCAACGAATTACCCCAGTCTGCTTGACGCGGGCTGTGGGCCGGGGATTAATTACCCGGCCCTGGCAGGCCATTGTGGTGACTACATTGGCCTCGACCTGAGCCGAGCCATGGTTAACAAAGCGGTCGCCGTATTGAGTGCTGCGGAAGCTAAGACTAACAGTACGCTCATTCAGGGTGATCTGGAAGCTATCGGATTAGCCACCAACAGCGTCGATGCGGTGTTTTCGAGTCTCGCCATTCAATGGGCGCACCAGCCTGCTGAGGCATTGGCTGAACTGGTTCGGGTCAGCAAACCGGGCAGTCCGATTCTGATAAGCACCGTGCTGGCAGACAGTTTACAGCCACTTAGCCAGTTACGGACGGCAATTGACGGTCAGCCCGGTGCTAACCCGCAATTGAGCCTGAGTGACTGGCGTTATTTGCTGACACAACAGCAGGGCCTGGCACGCTGGCGCTGTGTTGAAGAACAACTGACGGTATACAGTCCGGATCTGAAAACCCTGCTACTGGGCATTAAGGGCGTGGGGGCAACCGCACGCAACGGAGGGACTTTAAGCCCCGGTACCTGGCGACAATTAGCCGCCGATTACGAAGCGTATCGCAGCGTGGCAGGGTTGCCGCTGACCTATCAGATTGGCTTTATTGAGGCATATAAAGAGTAAACAGAGTCGCTAAACGCGTTGCTAAACTGGCTTTTTGTTGTCTATTTTGGTGAGAAAAACTCATAATGAAGAAACTTTTTATCACAGGCACCGATACGGATTCGGGTAAGACGCTCATTTCATCCCTTATTTTAAAGGATCTGAAGAAGGAGCGCTTACTAACTATAGGCTTCAAGCCTATTGGTAGTGGCGGTCAACCCAACCCGGACGCAGAGCAGTTACGCCAACTCAGTACTATCGCGGTGCCCGCGCAGGCGGCAAACCCGTTTTGCTTCACACCGGCAATCGCCCCCCATATTGCAGCAGCCCAGGCAGGGGTGCAAATTGAACCGGCTGCACTCACGAGCCATTTGCACCAGCTTAGCCAGCATAACCCCGATCTGGTACTCACCGAAGGCGCGGGCGGCTGGCTGTTACCGATCAATGACGATGACTATTTGAGTGATTGGGTAGTTAGCGAAACCATGGATGTCATCCTGGTAGTGGGGATGAAACTAGGCTGCCTTAACCACGCCTTGCTGACCGCTAAAGCCATTGCCGCAGACGGTGGACGTTTAATAGGCTGGGTCGCGAATCAATGTACTCAGCAGCCGATGGATTATTTGCACGACAACCTGAGCTACCTGAAAGCACATATGCCAGCCCCTTGTCTGGCGTATGTGCCGTACCATAGCGATACTCAGCAGGCTGAATTTACTGAGGATGAACGCCGGGCAGTGCTTACAGCCATTGACTGCAATCCTGCTGTGGCTGAATAGGGCGTTTAACGCCTGCATGAAAGGAGTAGCCGGGTTTACTGCCAAGTAAACGCATGCGGCCATTGCTAACGTCCAGGGCCGTGCCTTCCTGAATGGCCAGCACCGGGGTATGACCGTCTAGCGCCATGAATTCAGCAAGTCGTTGATCGCGGGTTTCGCCGTGGAAGCCAACAGGCGTGAAATCGGAATAGTGCGGGTTAATCTGCACTGGCAGCAACGCAAGGGCCTTGAACGACGGCGGTTGAACGATCGGCATGTCATTGGTCGTACGGATACTAAGGCCCGCCAGGTTCGACCCTGCACTCCAGCCAGCGTATGGCACGCCCTGATTAACCCGGCGTCGTATCACATCGAGCAGACCGTAGCGGTACAGAGTATCGAGGAGTACGAAGGTGTTGCCGCCACCGATTGCAATCGCATCCGCCTGCTCAAGAGCGGCTTTAGGGTCGCTGTAACTTTCGATACCACGCAGATTGATCCCTGCCGGGCGCAAGGCTGTGGCGACTTTACTGGTGTAGGCCTGATGAGACATGCCCACGCCGGCATAGGGAATAAAAAGCACTTCACGGTCCGCGAAGTGGTCTGCAAGCCAGCTGCGGGCGTGTTCAAGGTAGGGCGTGTTATCGGCTTTGGATGCGCTGATCAGTAACAGTCTGGCCAGTGGGGAGACAAATTTAGACATGGAAATACCTCGTTGATGATGAGCTACTAGCTTAACGTCCCCAATTAAGCATGGCAAAGACTTGATTTAGCAGACTTAAGCCGCATATTAACGGAAGTATATAGAGCCTGTTCGCCACTCTTTGCAGCAAAGAGGGCAACCTGACTAAGAGGAACATCGAGCATGAAACGTATCGCGTTGTTTTTAGCCACTAACCTGGCTGTTATCCTGGTGCTTAGTGTCGTACTAAACATCCTGATGACGGTATTCGGCGTGGAGTTTGGCAGTTATCAGGGGCTGCTTGTATTTGCAGCGGTATTTGGCTTCGGCGGTGCGTTCATCTCACTGTGGATGTCCAAATGGATGGCGAAGCGTTCAACCGGTGCTCAGGTTATTGAACGACCCCGTAATGAAACCGAGCGCTGGCTGGTTGAGACGGTCGCCGCACAGGCTCGCAAAGCCGGTATTAAAATGCCCGAAGTTGCGGTGTATCAGTCGCCTGAGCCGAATGCTTTCGCCACCGGCGCGAGTAAAAACAATTCATTGGTGGCGGTGTCCAGTGGCCTGCTGCAAAGCATGAACAAAGACGAAGTTGAAGCGGTGCTGGCGCATGAAGTCAGTCACGTTGCCAATGGTGACATGGTCACTCTGACCCTGATCCAGGGGGTGGTAAATACCTTTGTTATTTTCCTTGCCCGGGTCGTGGCCGGTTTTATCAACAATGCGTTGCGCGGTAATCAACAGGGTGGTCAGCAGACCATAGGTGGTGGTTTTGCCTATTACGGTATTGTGATTGTACTGGAAATTCTGTTTGGTATTTTAGCCAGCATCATTGTGATGTACTTTTCCCGTCAGCGTGAATACCGTGCCGACGCAGGCGCCGCAAACTTAGTCGGTGCGCATAAGATGATCAGCGCGCTGCAGCGCTTAGCTGGCGGCCGCGACTCACAGCTGAACAGCAGTATGGCGGCGTTCGGCATTAAGGGGAAACGCGCGAAGAGCGAGTTATTTCTGAGTCACCCACCGATTGAAAAGCGCATTGCCGCGTTACGGGGAGGAGGCCAATGATTTTATCGACGGATTCGATGAGCCCGGAGCAGATCTACCATACGACGGTACAAACTCTACTACCAAGGCCGATTGCCTGGGTCTTAACCGAGCATGAAAGCGGCCACTATAACCTGGCGCCGTTCTCCTATTTTACCGCGATATCCAGCGACCCGGCGTTACTGATGTTCTCGGTCGGTGACAAAGCACCGGGCGAAGGGAAAGATACCAAGGTCAATATTGCCCGACTCCCGTACTTCACTGTGCACATTCCATCGTTTCGACACGCCGAAGCGGTGACAGAAACCTCGCGGACATTGCCAGCTGAGCAGTCAGAATTGCAGCGGATAGGGTTACAACTAACTGACTTTGAAGGTTTTTCGATGCCACGCCTGGCCGACTGCAGTGTCGCGTTTGGCTGCAGCCTGCATGACATACAACCGGTTAAAGGGGCTCCTCAGAGCATGGTGTTTGGTCGTGTTGAGCATATCTACATTGCGGACCAGTGTGCCCGCAATGAAGTAGTTACCAAAGCAGACGGCAGCAGTAGCCAGCGGTTGACTGTCGATGCCACGGCGATTGATCCCTTAGCGCGTTTAGGTGGTAATCAATATGGACGTCTCGGGGAAACCCTGAGCGTGCCACGCCCCAGATAATACAAGCGGTTGCCTTGCTTTTGGCAAGGCTTCTTTATACATTGGAAAACCATATAAAAGCACTCGTGCATGAACAACAGGTGGTAATGCAGTATGACCTCATGGAAAGCTAACAGCTGGCGCTCGAAATCTATTCAGCAGCAACCCAATTATAAGGATAGCGAGCAGGTAAATTGGGTAGAAGGCCAGCTCCGCAGCTTTCCTCCACTGGTTTTTGCCGAAGAAGCACGCCGTTTACAGCAGCATTTAGCAGATGTGTGTCAGGGGCAGGGCTTTTTGCTGCAAGGCGGAGATTGTGCGGAGTCGTTTACCGACTTCAATGCGCCGAAAATTCGTGACACCTTTAAAGTCATGCTGCAGATGGCTGTGGTACTGACTTTTGCCGGGTCATGCCCGGTGACCAAAGTGGCGCGAATGGCAGGGCAGTATGCCAAGCCTCGTTCCAGTGATATGGAAACCATTGACGGCGTGACACTTCCAAGCTATCGCGGCGACATTATCAATGGCATTGACTTTACCCCGGAGGCCCGCGAGCCGCAGCCGGAGCGTATGCTAACGGCCTACAACCAAAGTGCGGCAACACTCAACTTACTGCGTGCGTTTGCCCAGGGCGGGCTGGCCGACCTGCACAAGGTTCATAAATGGAATATGAGTTTTGTTGCGGCGAACCCGTTAAAAGACAAGTATCGTCAGGTCGCTGAGCAGATTTCTGAAACCTTACATTTTATGGAAGTGCTGGGTATCAATGCGCAGAGCCATCCGACCATTCATGAGACCGAGTTATTTACCTCGCATGAAGCCTTATTGTTGCCCTATGAAGAAGCATTGACCCGCATTGACACGCTGACCGGGTTACCCTACGACTGTTCCGCGCATATGCTGTGGATCGGCGAGCGGACACGACAGCTTGATCATGCGCACATTGAGTTCTTTCGTGGCATTCACAACCCGGTTGGGGTTAAGATCGGGCCAACCATGGAGCCTGACGAGCTGATGAAGCTGTTGGATGTACTCAATCCAGGCAACGTCCCCGGACGGATCACACTGATTACCCGGATGGGTGCTGATGCACTGGGTGAGCGACTACCGGCCCTAATCCGTCGCGTCCAGCGCGAAGGCAGACAGGTGGTGTGGTCGAGTGATCCTATGCATGGCAACACTGTGAAGGCTGAGAACGGCCTTAAAACGCGCAATTTTGACGCAATCATTCGTGAGTTAAAGCAGTTCTTTGCGGTGCATCAAGCCGAAAACAGCTATGCTGGTGGTATACATTTAGAAATGACCGGGCAGGATGTGACTGAATGCACCGGTGGTGCGTATCAAATCAGTGAATCTGACCTGGCTAAGCGCTATAAAACCCAGTGTGATCCCCGTCTCAACGGCGACCAGGTACTGGAACTGGCGTTTCTTATTGCGGACACCCTGCGTGATGCACGCAATGGCCGCGTTTAATTTGCAGTGAAAGCAGGTGCGGCGCTAACGCCCACCGCTTCCCATACAGAACAAGGAATTATTAACATGTCGCAAGACGCTGAGCAGTTTTTCGCTAACTTATGGCAAGACTATATTGGCAAAACACCGAGTGCCGAAAAGGTCCATCAGGTGTTAGGCGGCGGTGCTGAGATCATCAACGATCACGTGGCTTTCAGAACCTTTAACATAGCCCCGGTGCGTTTGGAGAAACTGGCTGAACTGTTTGAAAACATGGGCTACTTCGCAAATGGCGATTACCATTTCGAAGCCAAAAAGCTGCGTGCGAAGCACTATGAGCATGCCAACAAAGACTTACCCAAGATTTTCATCAGTGAGTTGCTGGTAGAAGAATTTTCCGAGGACACGCAACAGGTGATCGCCGATATGGTGGCGTCTATTGACCCCTCAGTGGTTGAACAGCCGGAGTTCCTGTATTCCGGAACGCATTGGCAGGTGACTCACGCCCAGTATGAAAAATTACTGGAAGAGAGTGAGTACGCCGCGTGGATGAGCGCGTTCGGTTTTTGTGCCAACCACTTTACCGTTAGCATTAATCGTTTACCTGGTTATACCGATATTGAGGCGGTGAATGCAAAGCTGAAAGAGGAAGGCTTTACCCTTAATAGTGCAGGCGGTGAGATCAAAGGAAATCCTGAGGTCTATCTTGAGCAGTCATCGACCATGGCTGACCGTATTCCGGTGTCCTTTGCGGATAAAGTTGCTGAGATCCCAAGCTGTTTCTATGAGTTTGCTAAACGTTACGAAATGGCGGACGGTGAACTCTATACTGGCTTTGTCGCGGCCTCGGCCGATAAGATCTTTGAAAGCACTAACGCCAAAGGCTAGGCCAAAGGCGCTGAGAGGCAAGCACTGCAATAGTCGCTTACAACAAAAAAACGCTGGCATTTTGCCAGCGTTTTTTTATGGAGCTACCCATGGGGTGGGAAAGCCTAGTATCTGTGGCGCTCCAGTTTCGCTTCATCCATAATTTTGGCCGCAAGCTCTTCAACTGACGCATGGGTTGAATTAAGAAATGGAATCGCTTCCTGACGGAATAAATGTTCAATTTGATTAATTTCTAACTGACACTGTTCAAGCGAGGCATACCGGCTATTGGCGCGGCGTTCCTGGCGGATTGACTGCAAACGCTCGACGTCGATGGTAAGGCCGAATAGCTTGTGGCGATGCATTTTCAGATCATAACTGAGCTGCAGGTTATCCAGGTCGTCCTCAGTAATAGGATAGTTCGCCGCTTTGATCCCGTATTGCAACGCCAGATACAGGCAGGTTGGGGTTTTACCGGTGCGGGAGGCGCCAATCAGAATAATATCGGCCTGACCATATTCTTTGGTGCTGACCCCATCGTCATTGTCCAGGGTGTAATTTACCGCGTCGATACGAAAGTTATAGTCCTGATGAATACCATGAGTGCGGTTGGTTTTCGGCTGTGCTTTGATACCCAGCTCAGCTTCCATCGGCTCCACGTAATGATCAAGAAAGTCATAGCTTATGCCCTGACTCTGATTGATGATGTGTTTGATTTCAGTATTGACGAAGGTGTGGAAAATTAACGGTTTTTCGCCATCTTCACTGGCGGCGGCGTTGATTTGCTGGCAGCAACGGGTGGCTTTTTCTGCGCTATCGATAAACGGCAAAGTTCGGTGTTTAAATTTCATCGGAAAGAGCGACAGCATGGCGTGGCCAAAGGCTTCAGAGGTGAGTGCAGTGCCATCAGAAATGTAAAACGCAGTACGCATGGGTATAAATCCTTAGTCAATGTGACACAGATATTAACTTGTTGGTGAACACCGTGTAAAATAGCCGCCACTCACCACGCATACATTAAATCTCAATAAGGACTGTATTGTGCAAGATTACGTGCTTTGGTACCAGCAGCTGGGTATGAACGATGTCGGCCGCGTAGGGGGCAAAAATGCCTCTCTCGGGGAAATGATCAGCAACCTGGCAGGTGCTGGCGTAACGGTTCCCGGGGGCTTTGCTACCACTGCCGACGCGTTTAACGAGTTTTTAGAACAAAGCGGGATCAACGAAAAAATTCACCAACTCCTCGACACCCTTGACGTCAATGACGTAAAAAAACTCGCAGAAGTTGGCAAACAAATCCGTCAGTGGATTATTGATACCCCCTTCCAAGCCAATTTAGACCAAGCCATCCGCACCGCCTACAACGAACTCACCACCGACAATGCAGACGCCAGTTTCGCCGTGCGCAGCTCAGCTACCGCTGAAGACATGCCGGATGCCTCGTTTGCGGGTCAGCAGGAAACCTTCCTTAACGTGAAGGGCATCGATGCGGTGATGGAAGCTATTAAGCACGTATTTGCCTCATTGTTTAATGACCGCGCCATTTCGTACCGTGTTCATCAGGGTTACGACCACCGTGGTGTTGCACTGTCGGCGGGTATCCAGCGCATGGTACGCAGTGACTTAGCAGCCTCTGGCGTGATGTTCTCAATCGACACTGAGTCAGGTTTTGACCAGGTGGTCTTCGTGACCTCGTCGTACGGCCTTGGCGAGATGGTGGTGCAGGGCGCGGTAAACCCGGACGAATTCTTTGTTCATAAGCCGACATTAGCGGCCGGACGGCCAGCGGTTATTCGTCGTACCTTAGGTAGTAAGCAGATTGAAATGGTTTACTCCGATGACAGCAGTCACGGTAAGCAAGTCAAAACTCAGGACATCGATGCCGAACGCAGTGGTCGTTTCTCATTAAACGACGATGAAATCGCAGAGTTAGCTAAACAAGCGGTTATCATTGAAAACCATTATGGCCGCCCGATGGACATCGAGTGGGCCAAAGATGGTCACGATGGCAAGCTGTACATTGTTCAGGCGCGCCCTGAAACGGTGCGGTCCAACGAGTCATCACAGTCGATTGAACGTTTTACCTTGCAGGGTAAATCAGAGGTAGTCGCTAGTGGCCGCGCGATCGGGCAGAAAATTGGCCGGGGTAAAGCGCGCTTATTGAGTTCAATTGACGAGATGGATCAGGTGCAGCCGGGTGACGTTCTGGTAACGGATATGACCGACCCGGACTGGGAACCGATCATGAAGCGGGCGAGTGCAATCGTGACCAATCGTGGCGGACGTACCTGCCATGCGGCGATTATTGCCCGTGAGCTTGGCATTCCGGCGGTTGTTGGGTGTGGCGATGCGACTGACTTAGTTAAAGACGGTCAGATGGTGACGGTTTCCTGTGCTGAAGGTGACACCGGTCTGATTTATGACGGCGAGCTTGAGTTTGATGTGACTCAGTCAGAAGTTGGTGCGATGCCTGCGCTGCCACTGAAGATCATGATGAACGTGGGTAACCCTGACCGCGCTTTTGAGTTTGCCCGTTTGCCGCACGCCGGGGTTGGTCTGGCGCGTCTTGAGTTTATTATCAACCGAATGATTGGGGTTCACCCTAAAGCCTTGCTCAACTTCGATCAGCAAAGCAGCGAACTGCAGGCTGAGATCACAAAGATGATGGCGGGCTACAGTGATCCGGTTGAATTCTATATTCAGCGTCTGGTTGAAGGTATTTCTACCATTGGTGCATCCTTCGCGCCGGAGCGGGTCATTGTGCGCATGTCTGACTTTAAGTCAAACGAGTATGCGAACCTGGTTGGCGGCCGTCAGTATGAGCCTGAGGAAGAGAACCCGATGCTCGGCTTCCGTGGCGCATCACGTTACATTTCTAAAGACTTCCGCGATTGCTTCGCGCTTGAATGTGAAGCAATTAAGCGTGTGCGTAATAGCATGGGTCTGACTAACGTCGAGATTATGATCCCGTTCGTTCGTACCGTGGATGAAGGGCGGCAGGTTATTGAGATCCTGGCTGAGCACGGCCTGGTTCAGGGCGAAAATGGTCTGCGTGTGATTATGATGTGTGAATTGCCATCGAATGCGTTGCTGGCCGATGAGTTCCTCGATATCTTTGATGGTTTTTCGATTGGTTCAAACGACCTTACTCAGCTAACCTTAGGGCTGGATCGTGACTCAGGCTTAATCGCGCATCTGTTCGAAGAACGTGACCCGGCGGTCAAAGCGCTGTTATCGATGGCCATACAGACCGCGAAAAAACGTGGTAAGTATGTCGGCATTTGCGGCCAGGGCCCATCTGATCACCCCGACTTTGCCAAGTGGCTGGTCGAGCAGGGCATCGATTCGGTATCACTGAACCCGGACACCGTGCTGGATACCTGGCTTTACCTGGGTAAAGAGCTGGGTAAATAGCTCGGCAAAGAGCAGGCTTAAGCGCTGGTTTACCAGCAGTAAGCCAAGCACAAATCAGGCGGATTTTGATAACCATTATCGAAATTAAGCTTACTTAGTAAACAGCCTGGTCTTTGCCAGGCTGTTTTGTTTTACGCTTAGAGACACTTAAGAAAAGGACCCGAGATCTTGATACTGCCAACTTTATCGCCTGAGCAAACCCTGCAACCTGAGTATGAGGCCTTTATTCAAGCCCTGGAACGCACAGCGTTCAGTGGCGATATTGACCTCACATACGCTGGTCGTCTGATTGCATCAACAGATAATAGTATTTATCAGCAGCTTCCGCAGGGGGTGGTTTACCCGCGTACCCAGGAGGATGTTGGCATTGTGATGGCGCTGGCGGCGCAGGCCGCTCACCAGCAGATTCAGTTCTCCCCGCGCGGCGGTGGGACTGGCACCAATGGACAGTCGCTCACCAGCTGGCTGGTGCTTGATTTGAGCCGCTATCTGACCCGGGTTCTTGAAATCAATATTGAAGAAGGCTGGGTGCGTGTTGAAAGTGGCCTGGTCAAAGATGCCCTGAATAAGGCACTCGCGCCCCACGGTTTCTTTTTTGCCCCAGACACCTCGACCAGCAACCGTTGTACATTGGGGGGCATGATCAACACCGATGCCTCAGGGCAGGGCTCGCTGGTATACGGTAAGACCAGCGACCATATTCTTGAACTGGCCAGCTACACGCTGCATGGTACACGCTTAACCACCCGTCCGGTTCCGCTGAAACAGGCCCGGGAGCTGGCACAGCTGGCCACACCTGAAGGCGGCATCTATCAGCAGGTGATTAAAAGCTGTGTCGACCTGCGCGGTGAAGTGGTAAAACGCTTCCCGCCACTTAACCGTTTCCTCACCGGCTACGACCTCAAGCATGCCTATGATGCAGACAGTGAACAGGTGGATCTCAGTCGGCTGATTGCAGGTTCGGAAGGAACGCTGGCGGTGGTCACTGAGGCCAAACTTAATATCACCCGCATTCCACGGCATAAAGTCCTGGTCAACGTCACCTATAGCAGCTTTCAGTCGGCCTTGCGCCACGCACCAGCGTTAGTCAAAGCGCAAGCCACGTCAGTTGAAACCATCGACAGCAAGGTGCTTGACCTGGCCCGCAATGACATTGTCTGGCATGGGGTTAAAGACCTGCTGGAAAGTGATTCAGCGACGCCGATGGACGGCATCAATATGGTCGAATTCACCGCTACGTCTGAGTATGCGCTGGAGAAAAAATTAACCAGTTTAACCAGCATGCTGGACGGCAGTATACGCCAGCAAAATGGGGTGATCGGGTATCAAATTTGCGATGACCCTGCCAGTATCGGCCGAATTTATGCGATGCGCAAAAAGGCAGTTGGCTTACTCGGCGCGACAAAAGGGGCGCGTAAACCGATTGCTTTTGTCGAAGACACCGCAGTACCGCCGGAGCACCTGGCTGACTACATCAGCGAGTTTCGCGACTTACTCGATGCGCACCAGCTTAACTACGGTATGTTTGGCCACGTCGATGCCGGGGTCTTGCACGTCCGTCCGGCGTTAAATATGCAGGACCCGGAGGACGAAGCGCTGGTGCGGACGATTAGTGATCAAGTGGTTGCGCTGACCGCGAAATACAAAGGTCTGATGTGGGGTGAGCATGGCAAAGGGTTCCGTTCAGAATACGGCCCGGAGTTTTTTGGTGAGCTGCTGTATCAGGAACTGTGTAAGCTAAAAGCGGTGTTCGACCCATTAAATCGCTTAAACCCCGGTAAGATATGCACACCGTATCAAAGCCAGCAGGCATTGGTGAGTGTCGATGCCACCAAACGAGGCTGGTTTGATCGCCAGATCCCGCTGGCTACCCAGAGCGTTTATCAAACAGCGATGGACTGCAATGGCAATGGCTTGTGCTTTAACTTCGATAAAGATACCCCAATGTGTCCGTCCTTCCGCGTCACCGGCGATCGCCGCTACTCGCCGAAAGGCAGGGCCAGCCTGATCCGCGAATGGCTGCGCCTGACAAGTATGGCGGGTCTGGATGCGGCGGTTGAACCCAAGGCGCGTGCGTCCTGGTGGCAGCGCTGGCGTAACCGCAAACAGACAGATGATTTTAATCATGAGGTCAAGGCCAGCATGGATGAATGCCTGGCCTGCAAAGCCTGTGGCTCACAGTGTCCGGTTAAGGTTGATATCCCCAGTCATCGGGCGCGGTTTTTAGCCCATTACCATAGTCGCTATGGGCGACCGCTGAAAGATTATCTGGTCAAGAATATTGAACACTGGCTACCGCGCATGGCGGCGCACCCGCGACTTGTAAATAGTCTGATGGGTGGACGGCCCGGACGCTGGGTTTCGGCTGAATTGCTCGGCTATGTTGATGCCCCCAATTTGTCGGTGCCGGCACTGACCCGTCGGGATGCCTACCGTAAGGCACTCAGCTGGCAGCAGTTTCTGGAATTACGCCAGGGTAATGCGCTGAATGAGGCTGAGCAGTCTCATTTTGTTGGTATCGTGCAGGACCCGTTTACCTCATTTTATGAGGCAGAGCTGGTTGAAGATCTGCTTAAACTTGCCGCACGCCTCGGTGTGCAGGCGGTGATCCTGCCGTACCGGGCGAACGGCAAAGCGGCGCATGTGAAAGGGTTTTTAGCCGAGTTCCGGCAGCTTGCCAGGGTTCAGGCGCAGCAGCTACAGCAAGCGGCCGACATGGGCTTACCGCTGGTAGGCCTCGATGCATCGACGGTGTTATGTTACGCCGATGAATATAAGCAGTTCCTAGGCGCTGAACGCGGTAACTTTAAGGTTAAGTTAGTCCAGCAGTGGCTGCAGGAGGATGTCGATGAGAGCATCCTGCGCGATTTTATTAAGCCCGTACCGGCACCAGCCAGTCACGAACAGCCGGTGGACTTATTGCTGCATTGTACGGAACAGACGGAACTGCCGCAGAGTGGCGCTAGCTGGCAACAGATCTTTGCTAAAGTAGGTGTTGAGTGCCGTCCACTGCAAACGGGATGTTGCGGTATGGCAGGGACGTATGGCCATGAAGCCGAGCACCAGGCGAAAAGTAAACAGCTGTATGCAATGAGCTGGCAGCCTAAGCTGGCATCCAGCGACAAGCCTCTGGCGACCGGCTTCTCGTGCCGCTGTCAGGCTCAGCGAGTGGACCAGCGGCGCTTGCAGCATCCGTTGCAACATTTACTGCAAGTGCTCAGTTAGGGCGTTTACCCGCTACAATTTACCAGGCACAAAAAAAGGGCTCAATTGAGCCCTTTTTCTATCGAACTGCTTGCAGCGGATTAGCCGCGGCTAGCAGCCTTGGCTTTAAGGATTTCCCGCGCCATTTCATCCGCAATTTCACCGGTAGGGCGGTCTTCCGCTTTAGCCCGGCTGAAGATACGGTCCAGCGTGTCGTAAATAGCACGCACACGGGCCGCGGTATCTTCGGTAGTCATGGCAGCGGCTTCTGAACAGACGTGAATAACACCACCCGCATTAATAACGTAGTCAGGCGCGTACAAAATACCCATATCTTTTACGATACGGTCATGTGCAGGGGTCGCCAGCTGGTTATTTGCACTACCAGCGATAACTTTCGCTTTGATCCGCTTTAAGGTGCCGTCATTAATGGTCGCACCCAGCGCACAAGGGGCATAGATGTCCATCTCGACGTCGTAGATTTCATCGATGCCGACAGCAGTAGCACCAAGCTCCTTCACAGCGCGATCAACCGCCTCCTGATTAACGTCACAGACAGTCAGGATAGCGCCGTCTTTCGCCAGGTACTTGGCAAAATCGTAACCCACAGCACCAAGGCCCTGGATCGCAATCTTAAGACCTTTGATGTCATCACTGCCAAACTGATGCTTGGCTGCCGCTTTCAGGCCGAGGTAGCTTCCCAGCGCGGTATGTGGTGATGGATCGCCGGCTTTTCCTTCGGTACCAGCGACATAGCGAGTCTGGGTAGCGACCAGCTCAATATCGCTGGTGCGAATATTAACGTCTTCCGCAGTGATATATTTGCCGCTCAATGAGTCAACAAAACGACCATAGGCTTTAAACAGTTCCGGTGACTTGTCGGTTTTTGCATCACCGATGATAACGGCTTTACCGCCGCCTAACGGCAGTCCGGCGAGGGCGCTTTTGTAAGTCATCCCGCGTGACAAACGCAATACGTCGGTTAAGGCTTCGTCAGACGATGCATAATTCCACATCCGGGTGCCACCTAAGGACGGACCCATAGTTGTGTCGTGTACCGCGATAATGGCTTTGAGACCGGTCGCTTCGTCGTGGCAAAAAACCACTTCTTCGTGATTATCAAATTCCTGATGATCAAATACTGACATACGTTCCTTTCAACCTCATTGTGTTGGTATCTGCGGGCACGACAACTGCCTGGCCCCTTAAAATGCGCGTAAACTACCACTTTCAACTGGCTAAAACCAGTTTAGGGTGTCGAAATATTGCGTAATTCAAACAGATGTTTAGCAACTAGAGTTTACACTTGTTGCAGACCGCGAATTTCCTGTGGTTGGCGCTTCCTTGTCAGCGCGGATATTGGTACGATTTAGCTTTGAAATGTAAACAAGACGTAGGCTTATGAGCGAACAACAACCAACTCCGATGACAGAAGAACAAAACCAGGCGTGGGTGCGGGAGCAATTTCAGAACGCCAACCGCTATCTGGCTGAACGCGGCATGCTAAGTGACCGTATTTTAACCAAAGATTCCCGTTACCTGATCCCAGATGTGGCGATCTGGAAGTTTAAGCTGCAGGACGGTAAAAAAGTGTGGGTGGTTAACGGTGCTGTGACCATGGATCATGTATCAGCCGACGTGGCCAAGTCTGCCCGTGAAGCGCTCCGCCATTTTAGCCTCAACTGGCAATTGAAAGCAGAAAACATTCATGCCTTAGGGGATGCTGCCGGAGAAACGGAATTAAAAATGGCGCAATTACTTATTCGCCATGCAGAACTCTTATATGCAGTGGGGAATGACGAACGTTTGTGGCAGAACGCGCCGGTTTAACGTCAGGCACGGCAAATCATTCAGTCAAAAGCAAAGAGCAGGCGTTATGCCTGCTCTTCTGTTTCGACAAACCAGAACCCTTCATTAATGAACTGGGTCAGCAGTTGCAGCGCCGCTGAGCTCAGATTGAGTTCAAGTAAACTGGCCGTAGCAATTTGCAGATGGGTATTCAGCAACAGGGTAAAAAGCTGCTGACTGCTTGCGTCAGTCAGCTCGAAACGCTGTCCCTGCACCAATCCATAGCGTTGACCAGCTACGTCAGTGGTTAGCATGCGCAAGCCCACTGCGCGCTGAAGACTTGGGTAGCGTTGCAGATAGCGTTTCACCCCGGACTCGGTTACTGCTGTTTCAGGCCACACCAGCAAAGGTGGCCGTGGATTTTGCGACAACAGCTGACAAATCACTTCATCCAGTACCTTGTTGTCATTCAGTGCATCACGCATGAGTTGACGAAACCCTTGCAGGGCATTTTCATCCAGATGCCAGCCCGCAGGTTTAGCGTTGGAGTTGTCATCGCCGACTGAATCTTTGAAACGGCGTTCAAGGGCATCGTTATCCAGTGCGTAATCGGCCAGTGCGGAGAGCAACTCAGCCTGGCTTGGGGCGCGAAAACCGACCGAATAGTTGATGCATTCACTCAGTGACTCGCCAGCATGCGGAAACCCGGCTGGTATATAAATCATATCGCCAGGTTCAAGCACCTCATCCAGCTCAGCCGTAAAGCCCTCAATCTGCTTTAAATCCGGATGCGGGGTAATGGTGGTATAGTCGCCGGGAGAACCGATCTGCCAGCGTCTGCGCCCCTGACCCTGAATAATAAACACATCATACTGGTCAAGATGTGCACCGACTCCGCCACCCGGCGTTGAATAGCTAACCATCAGGTCGTCAATGCGCCAGTCGGGGAGGAAGCGAAAGGGCTCTATCAGGGCCTGCGCCGGTGGGAAGTGTTCGTTAACCGCCTGCACCAGCAAAGACCAGCCCTGATCGGGCAGATACGAATAGTCTTCAACAGGACCATGTTGTAAATCCCATTGACCGTCCTTGCTACTAATCACGCGCGAATCAACCCCGGGTTCGAGAGCGACACCGGCCAGCTCGTCTGCTGAGATTGGATCTGCGAAATTCAGGAATGCCTGACGAATGACCCGCGGCCGCTTTTGCCAGTCGTTACGTACGAAGTCGCTAACATCGAAAGCGGCTGGGTTTAGTTTAAATTCACTCATTCGCTTTGCAGTGCTGCCATCGCCGTGTCTAACTCATCGACAAACTGAATCGCCTGGCCAATATAGGCCGCCGGGGTCCAGCTTTTTAAGTCGGTTTTAACCGCCTCTGGCAGCGCTAAGGTATCGATAAACTCAGCCATCGCCTGTTGATTGACGCGTTTGCCACGGGTCAGTTCTTTCAGTTTTTCGTAAGGCTTTTCAATCGAATAGCGGCGCATCACGGTCTGAATAGGTTCTGCCAGCAGTTCCCAGTTTTGATCAAGTTCACGCAGCAGGCTGGCCTCGTTCACTTCCAGCTTATTAAGGCCTTTCAAGGTGGCATGATAGGCAATCAAGGAGTGCGCGACACCGACTCCCAGATTACGTAATACAGTCGAGTCAGTCAGATCCCGCTGCCAGCGCGACATCGGCAGCTTTTGTGCGAGGTGAGCCATGATCGCATTGGCGATGCCGAGGTTGCCTTCAGAATTTTCAAAGTCGATAGGGTTTACTTTATGCGGCATGGTCGATGAGCCAATTTCGCCGGCCACTGTTTTTTGCTTAAAGTGGTTAAGGGCAATATAGCCCCACAGATCACGGTCTAAATCGATAAGAATCGTATTGAAGCGAGCCAGTGCATCAAACCACTCGGCAATGTAATCATGCGGTTCAATTTGGGTGGTATACGCGTTCCAGTTCAGTCCAAGCGATTCCACGAACTGTTGTGACACCTGATGCCAGTTGACGTCAGGGTAGGCGGCCAGGTGCGCATTGTAGTTACCCACAGCGCCGTTAATTTTACCTAGCAGCGGAACGGCTTTGAGCAGTTGCAACTGACGCTGCAAACGAATGGCGACGTTGGCAAACTCTTTACCCATAGTGGTCGGCGTAGCCGGCTGGCCATGGGTTCGTGCCATCATGGCGACTTCTTTATGTTCTTTGGCCAGCGCAACAACTTTATCAACCACCTGTTGCAACACCGGCAGGATGACCTCATCCCGCGCCGTCCGCATCATTAACCCATGGGACAGGTTGTTAATGTCTTCAGAGGTGCAGGCGAAGTGAATGAACTCGGTCACTT
The DNA here is from genome assembly GCF_003986955.1 of Aliidiomarina sedimenti. GTDB lineage: Bacteria > Pseudomonadota > Gammaproteobacteria > Enterobacterales > Alteromonadaceae > Aliidiomarina > Aliidiomarina sedimenti. The sequence goes on from NZ_PIPN01000001.1 coordinate 379,465, forward strand.
TGGCCAGTTCAGGCTGGTTGGCAACTTTTTCTTTAAGCAGGTATTCCACCGCTTTAACATCATGGTTGGTGGTGCGCTCAATTTCTTTGACCCGTTCAGCGTCAGCTTCGCTGAATTCATTTACGATGGCATCAAGGTGGGCATTGGCTTCAGCACTGAGCGCCGGCACTTCTCCGATGGCGTCGATTGCCGCGAGTTTTTGCAGCCAGCGCACCTCAACCGTAACGCGGAATTTGATCAGGCCGTACTCACTGAATATTGGACGCAGTGCGTCGGCTTTGTTGCCGTAGCGGCCATCAACAGGGGAAATTGCAGTCAATGCAGATAATTGCATGAGCGGAGCTCCATGGTCAAAGTAAGTAAAAGTATCGTAGCAAGCGTTCTGCTAGCGGCCACAGGCCACTAGTTATGTGGTTAAACGCTCAGGGAATTCAGTATATCGCGTGTCGCATTCAGCATCTGCTTGCGGTTCAGCACCACCTGGCGACGTTTGCCACCCAACTGGCGCCAGAGCACGGCACTTCGTATACCAGCCAGTAGCATGGCCCGAATACGCTTTTGTATTTGAGGCTGAGTTAAAAAGTTCGAGTCACCCTGAATCTGAATGCGGGGGCCGATGCCGCTAATGATATCGGAATAGGCCGAACCCAGATTGGCAGTGATATCACTGTCCTCAAAGGCAAAGGTTTCGCGCTGGCGTTTTATCTGGCTAATAGCAGAGCCAAGCTGGTTCATAGCTTTGTCATTGCGTGCTAAACGGCGTTCCAGTTGCAGCATACCGACGACATAACGGGTTTGTTCGACATCTTTGTCGCCGCTAGCGTCAAGTTGGCGTAACAGGACTTTTAAACCAGGTAGCAGGGCGCTGAGCGGTTGATAAATACTTTCAGTGTCTGCAGCATCCACAATCAGGGTTGAGTCGATGAGCACCTGCGCCGCTTCTGGTGGGTTGACCTGGCCACGTCGGGCAAGCTGCTGGACACAGACCGAGGCCAGACACACGCCGGAGAACGCCAGCATCCGTTGATGCCAGATACCACTGCTTAGCTCACTCATAAAGCGACCTCGTGCTCGGTAATTCGTGCCTCGATAATACCGCCACCTAAACAAACCTCGTTCAGGTAGAAAACCGCTGACTGCCCGGGCGTAACTGCCGCAACAGGCTCGTCAAAATGCACTTCGACACTGTCATCATCAAGCGGCACCAGGCGACAGGCAATGTCTTCCTGACGATAGCGTGTTTTTACTGTGCAGGTGAAGGATTCATCACATACCTCGCGGTCAAGCCAGTGTAACTGCTTGGCGATCAGGCCGTTCGAATAGAGGCGAGGGTGGTCACGGCCCTGCGCGACAATCAGTTGATTGGCGTCGACATCTTTATCAACCACATACCAGGGGTCTTCGCCGGCGTTGGCTAAGCCGCCAATTAATAACCCTTTACGCTGCCCTAAAGTATGGTACATCAGACCCTGATGTTGCCCTAATACGTCACCGTCAACACTGACAATGTCGCCCGGCTGCGCTGGCAGGTACTGTTGTAAAAAGTCTTTAAACTTACGTTCGCCGATAAAGCAGATCCCGGTCGAGTCCTTTTTATCATGGGTAATCAGGCCCTGAGCCTCGGCAATAGCGCGTACTTCTGGTTTTTCCAGGTGTCCGATGGGGAACAGGGTCTGGGAAATATGCTGATGGGACAGGGTATACAGGAAATAGCTCTGATCCTTGTTTTCATCCAGGCCACGCAGCAATTGCCAACGCTCGCCGTCAAAGCGACGCTGGCAATAATGCCCGGTCGCAATGTAGTCGGCACCCAGGGCGTCCGCTGCAAACTCAAGGAAGGCTTTGAATTTAATTTCTTTGTTGCACATGATGTCGGGGTTTGGCGTACGTCCGGCTTTGTATTCTTCAAGGAAATACTCGAATACGTTGTCCCAGTATTCAGCGGCAAAGTTAACCGTGTGCAGTTCGATACCGAGTTTTTCGCAAACTTTTTCAGCATCGGCTAAATCCGTTGCTGCTGCGCAATATTCGTCGGTGTCATCCTCTTCCCAGTTTTTCATAAACAGCCCTTCGACCTGGTAGCCCTGCTGCATAAGCAGGTACGCCGAGACAGAAGAGTCGACACCGCCGGACATACCGACAATGACTTTAATTTGAGAAGGATCACGTTCGTCTAGCACTTTGCCTACGACCTCATGGTTAGTTTAAAACGCGCGGATCCTATCACTTTTTCAGGCTTTGCGCCATGTTTGGCGGCAGCTTTGCAGGCACTTCGCGACTAGTTTCCGGGGCCAGACCTTGCAGATCCCAGGGGCCTATCTGATAGCGAATCAAGCGCAGCGTCGGCAAGCCGACCGCTGCGGTCATACGCCGCACCTGGCGGTTTTTACCTTCGCGGATGGTTAACTTCAGCCAGCTGTCGGTGATGCTTTTTCGCTCCCGCACTGGCGGGACACGTGGCCATAGCCAGCTTGGTTCGGCACAGGTTTCGACCTCGGCCGGTAAGGTGATGCCGTCCTTTAGTTCAACGCCTCGTGCCAGGTGCTGCAGTGCCTGTTCGTCAGGTTCGCCCTCGACCAGAACAAAATAGGTCTTTGCCAGTTTAAATTTGGGGCTGCTGATTCTGGCTTGTAACTGGCCGTCATTGGTCAGCAGCAACAAGCCTTCGCTGTCTTTGTCTAAGCGTCCGGCTGGATACACGTCGGGCAGGTCGATGTAGTCTTTTAACGTCTGATCGCCCGGCTCACCACTGAACTGAGAAAGCACGCCAAATGGTTTATTAAACAACAGCAAACGCGGGGTTTGCGGGCGCGGGCGGCGGCTCTTGTGGCGTCGTTGTGCAGGGGGCGTTGTATTCATAACCAGTTAACTCTGCTTGTTCAGTTGTGATTTTGCGGCGTTCTGCATGCTATGATGCGCGCTAAATAGTGTTGAGAATGAACTTTTTAACTGGACGAAGTATACATGAAGCAGGACAAGCGTGTTGGTGGCAATCTGGAGCGGGCCCTACAAGAGAATCACAGCTTTAAACCACTGGATGTGCTGGTGGAGGGCTGGCAACTGACAAAAGTTTCTTTTTTCAGTCTGCTCGGTGCGATTTTTTTTGGGTTCCTGGTATTTTTAGCCATCGCGATGGTGCTCATGCAGGTGTTTATTGGTACCCCGGATCCAGAAGACGCGCGCACGGTCATGACACTGCAGTTAACTCAGACACTGGTTATGCCGCCGTTATTTGCTGCTATCCACGTCATGGGGTTACGCCATAGCGTAGGCGAAAAGACACGGTCCATGGATGTCTTTAACTTTATTCGCCAGCCATTTTCCTTTATTACAGTAGCGGTCATTAGCCAGTTACTCACCTTACTGACTGCCGGGATCTTACCGCCGTTAGTGGCGCTGCCTGTGATGGGCTTCATTCTGCTGACGTTATCAATGGCGTTGCCACTGGTCGCTGACTATAAACTTCACCCGTTCGCAGCGGTTAAGTCCTCATTCATTGCGACCACACGTCGCTTCGGCTCCTTCCTGCTGGTCTACGTGGTTATGTTTGTGCTCTTTTTGCTAAGTCTGCTGACACTGGGGATTCTTTTAATTGTGGTGGCGCCGTATTTTTATAACGTTAAAGCAGTGATGTACCGCGAGGTATTTGGCGTCGCAGTGGGGCAGGACCCACTGGGTGACGGGCCGGACCATGGAATTAAGTCAGAGAGTAGCCGCCGGGGAGCATCCTCAAATACCTTTGATGCGTAGCGACGACGACCTCGTCGCAGCGGAGTGCGAATGACGGATGAATTGTAAAGATAACCTTGGTATAGTAAAGCCTCATTTGTAACGAGGTTAATGCATGAAATGGTTTGTCAGAAGTGCAGCAGCACTGATTGTCGCCGCCGCCATAGCGGTTCCCTTTGTTCAGCATAGTGGTCGGGATGCTCAACAGGACGACACAGCTGGATCACCCAGCCAGATTGAGCGCCAGTCCCAGCCACCGATAGACCAGCCGTTATCGCAGCAAACAGACTTCGTGCCAGCATTCGCTGACATTTATGATGTGACAGAGCGCAAGCGCGAATTCTTCGCCTACTTACTGCCTGCCATTGACGAAGTAAACCAACGCATTACCGAACAACGTGCCTACCTCAATCAGCTGCAGAACAAAGTTGAACAGGGCGAGTCGCTGAACCAGCGTGAACAACGCTGGATAGAAGCCATTGTCAGCTATTACCGGGTCGATGAAGAGCAACTGCAGGAGCAACTCGCGGTATTGAATCGCCGGGTTGATATTGTTCCGGGTACACTGGTATTGATCCAGGCCGCCAATGAATCAGGTTGGGGTACCTCTCGGTTTGCTACCGAGGGTCTGAATTTCTTTGGTCAGTGGTGCTGGACTGACGGTTGCGGTATTGTGCCGGGCTCCAGACCTGATGGTGAGCGTTATGAAGTTCGCCGCTTTGATAGTATGGAAGCCTCGGTAGAGTCCTTTATTCGTAATTTAAATACGCATTTTGCCTATGCAGAATTGCGGCAGATGCGGCTCGAAGAGCGAGAGCAAGAAGACAGCGTCAGTTCAACCACGCTAACCGCGGGTTTAATGAGCTATTCTGAACGCGGCCAGGACTATATTGATGAGCTAAACCAGATGATCCGGATTAATCGTCCGATCATTGAGGATGTTCGTGATGAAGGCCTGCAAGTCGAGGCAGAAGGTACTGCTACAGTCGACAGTTAAGTCGGCTGTAGCAGGTTAACGACCTGGATTTGCTGTGCGTTGGTTGAAGAGTCTTGTGACGCCTCAGCAAATGTATGACTGCCAGGTACCGTTGGCGCATCAAAGGCGGTGTCCCCGTGTTCGGTTTGCTCGCCCGTTGCGCTGACGCTGGCAAAGTCAAAAAGCGCTTTGTCTGCCAAATGAGATGGCACCACATTTTGCATCGCGGTGAACATGCTTTCGATGCGGCCAGGGAATTTGCGATCCCAGTCTCTTAACAGTTCTTTGATTTGCTTGCGCTGCAGGTTTTCCTGCGAACCACAAAGATTGCATGGAATGATCGGGTAGCCCTGTCCCTGCGCATAGCGCTCAATGTCTTTTTCTTTCACATAGGCCAAAGGCCGGATTACCACATGCTCACCATTGTCGCTGGCGAGCTTCGGCGGCATGGATTTCAGCGTTCCACCATGAAACATATTGAGGAACAGCGTCTCCAGCATATCGTCACGGTGGTGACCGAGCGCTATCTTGGTCGCGCCAAGCTCAGCCGCAGTGCGATACAGAATGCCCCGACGCAGTCGGGAACACAGCGAACAGGTGGTTTTCCCTGCAGGGATCTTGTCTTTTACAATTGAGTAGGTGTCTTCTTCGACAATTTTATAGTCGATTGCCAGGGTATCCAGATAAGCAGGCAACACGTGTTCAGGGAAGCCTGGTTGTTTCTGATCGAGGTTAACTGCAACAATGTCAAAGTGAATTGGCGCCACCTTTTTCAGATACATCAGTACCGACAGCAAGGTATAGCTGTCTTTGCCACCGGACAAACAGACCATCACCTTGTCACCATCTTCGATCATTCTGAAATCGCCAATGGCCTGGCCGGCTAAACGACGTATCCGCTTTTCCAGTTTATTCATACTGTATTGCTGCTTGGCGTTCTCTGACATGGTTTTACCTGTGTAACTGCGGGCAAAAAGAAAGGGCGCCAGTATACAGTTCCACTCGCGCCCTTACAATTTAATGCCTGTGTTAACTGGCTTTTAGCGGTGACTTGAAGCCTTCAGGTTTAATCGCGAGAACGTCGCAGTTGAGTTGTTCAATCACGTGCTCGGCGGTATTTCCCAGTAATGCAGCGGTAAAACCAGTGCGACCAATGGTTCCCAGAACTACCAGTTCAGCATCTATTTTCTCAGCCAGTGCCGGTACCTGATCTTCAGGAAGCCCCTCACGGACGTGCAAATTGGCATGATCAATGTGATGTCGGTCAGCCAGAGTGGCGAGCGATTTCTGGTGATAGTCACGAACATTAGCCTGATAATCACTGGTATCGAACTCGGGAATCTCTATCGCCATGTTAAGGGGGGCAGTGGGGTAACAATTCAGCAGGTGCAATTCAGCCTGTAGAATTTCACTCATTTGTTTACCCGCAGCAATAATACGTTCATTCAATGATTGATGTGATTCGTCCTCTGCGCCTGCATTAACGGCACCAATGATCCGGCCATTTGGCGGCCACTCATGCTCTTTAACCAGCAGCACCGGGCACGGGGCTTTGCGTAGCAGATGCCAGTCGGTGGGGGTGAAAATAACACTCTGTAATTTGTCGTGACGGCGGGTGCCTTTGATAATCAAATCATGACCGCCATCAAAGGTGGCCTTAATAATGGCTTCAAAGGGACGGTGGTGCCAGACCACCTCAATGTTGACTGTTAGATCGCGGACATCAAAGGCTTTTAGTAAATCAGCTGCCCATTCACGCTGTTCTTCAATCAGCGCTTTACGCATATTCTCACGCTCTTCCCCGGACAGCATGGTCGTCATTTCATAGGAAAAGTCGTAAATCGAAACAAATAAGGTAAGTGCACTGTGTTCAAGTCGGGCTAATTTGACGGCCCGCGCAAGGGCTTTTTGTTGATCCTGATTAGGATCAAGAACAACTAAAATTCGGTTATACATGAGGCCTCCAGCTCGCTGATATTATTACTTATTTATCAGTGTAGCCGAGACCAACGAATTAGCTATGATGTAGCGCAAGCTCTTAACTGAACACCAGCAATGCTCTGCAGGCGGTCGACGTCGCGCAACAGAATAAACTTCCCGTCTACCTGAATAGCGGCTTCTTTATGCAGTTTGCTCAGGAGCCGACTTACGGTTTCAACGGTTAAACCTAAATAATTGCCAATTTCAGCCCGGGTCATACTGAGGCGGAACTCTTTTGACGACAGACCGCGGCTTTTAAAGCGTTCAGAGAAATCAAGCAGGAAGGTCGCCAAGCGCTGCTCCGCACTTTTATTATTCAGCAAGGACAACATCTGTTTGTCCGCACTGATTTCTGAACTCATCAGGCGCATCATTTGACGGCGCAGTAAAGGAAGCTGGTCACTCAGGGTTTCCAGGCTGGAATAGGGTATCTCACAGACCATTGAGGTTTCCAGTGCTTCTGCAAACGAGGTGTAGTTATTACTGTGCACCGAGTCGAAACCAATTAGATCGCCAGGTAAATGAAAGGCTGTAATCTGGGCGTCGCCGTCGTTGCTGACGGTATAACTTTTAAAGCTTCCTGAACGCACCGCATAGAGTGAACGCAGGGGTTCGCCAGCCTGAAAAATCAATTCGCCTTTATGGTAGGGACGCTTGCGCTCAATAATATTATCAAGCTTATCCAGCGATGAATTATCCAGCGTATAAGGCAGACACAACTGGCTGATACTGCAGTTCTGACAATTGATATTATTTAACCAGTTTCGATCTGACATGCCAACATTCCTTGCGCTTTACGCTACTGCATAAAAGAGGTTCCGTTCAGGCTCCTTCTGCATGGTTGCTGTTACCATTGTTTAAGTGCAACCCAACAAGTCATAACGCCATAGATAAATAAGGCGCCGCCTGCAATCCAGCGGAATCCCTGAGAACGGACAAACGCCCCTAGTGTGCGGCTAAACATGCCGAAAATCAACATCGACGGTAAGGTTCCGAGACCAAAAGCGAGCATCGTCAGTGCACCGTATCCCGGGTGGCCGGACAACGCCGCCCAGGACAGTGCGCTGTATACCAGACCACAGGGCAGCCAGCCCCATAACATCCCGGCAATTAATAACTTCGGCGCCGGTGCGTTAGGTGGAAAATGACGGGTAAGCGGTTGCAGATAGCGCCATAACACAGCGCCCCCGCGTTCAAGGAAAGTCAGCAACATCCACACCCGGGTTAAATAGAGAGCGAACAGAATCATCATAATGCCAGCCCCCAGCCGAACCATGAGCATAGCCTGCTGATGGATCTGCACCACGGCAAGAATTGCTCCGGCGACAATGGCACCGGCTAGCATGTAGGATAGAATACGACCGCAATTATAGAGTAGTAAGCGGGCAGGGGACTGATGCAGGCCCATGGCGCCGGCAAGCCCGCCGCACATCGCCAGGCAGTGGCCGCTTCCGGCCAGGCCCATCAGAAAGGCTGATACAATATCAAGATTCTGCATTGGGCTTCTTGGTTTTCTTTGCCTTTTTTGGCTCTTCATCGAGCAGTATATTCATACCCTGCCGTTCAAGATCATCAAACTGTCCGTGGCGTACGGCCCACCAGAAAATTCCGATGGCGAACGCGACCAGTAAAATGGCTGCTGGTACCGCAATATGTAAAATTTCCACGCAAGCCTCCTTATGATTTACGCATCAGGCGCAATGAATTGGTTACCACAATCAATGAGCTCGCCGACATGCCTAACATAGCCCATAACGGACCGACATGACCAGTCACGGCCATTGGCAGCACCACCGCATTGTATCCCAGTGCCCAGATAAAGTTCTGCCGAATAACCCGCTTAGTCAGCGCCCCGACATCAAACACCTTTTGCAGCGCGTTGAGACGACCATTCAGGATCACGCCATCACTGCCTGCCTGAGCCAGCTCAGTGCCGCTGGCGAAGGTTAATGATGCATCTGCCTGGGCCAAAACGGGTGCGTCGTTGATACCATCACCGACCATCATTACCGGTCCATCCTGCTGCAATGCTTTAACGGCATTCAATTTGTCCGCCGGTTTAAGTCCGGCACGGACGTCTTCAATACCCAGTTCGCTGGCCAGTGACTGGGCCCGGCGCTGGTCATCACCGGTTAGCATCACCACGTGGATACGGCGCTGCTTAAACCAGTTTATCATCGCCAATGCGTCAGGCCGCAGTTCATCGTCTACCTGAAAGGCGGCTAGCAGATCGTTGCGGTCACACAGAAAGACGTTGGCCTTCGGTAGTGGTGAGGTAAGATCCGGATGCCACTGGCGAATATAGGCCAGGCTACCAATCCGGAACTCGGTGTCCGTATGGGTTGCTGAAAGACCTTGCCCGGGCAAGTTATCCACCTCGCTGAGCTGGACGGCCTGTTCCGCCAATTGCTGGAACGGGCGCGCTAACGGATGTTCTGAGTAGTTCTCAATACTGTGCACAATCTGCTTCAGGTGATCGCTGTCCTGATCCGGGTGGTACCAGGCGTCGATAATGGAAAAACGGCCCTGAGTGAGCGTTCCTGTCTTATCCACACAGAGCGTTTTTATCCGTCCCAGACCTTCGAGAATAGTGGCATTTTTAATCAGGATCCCACCGCGGTTGAGGCGATTGATGGCTCCACTCATCGCAGTAGGCGCTGCCAGTGCCAGCGCACAGGGGCAGGTTGCAACCAGCACCGACAGGGTAATCCAGAACGCATCGGCTGGGTCCAAAAACATCCAGCTGGTAAACGTAAGGGCGGCGATTAACAGGGTGGCAAAAACAAAATAACGACCGACAACATCGGCAAAACGGGCAAAGCGGGGCTTTTGCTCCATCGCGGTGTCCTGCAATGAGACAATGCTCGATAGCAGGGTGTCCTGATGAGTACCGGTGACGGTCAACGTAATCGGACTGTGCTGGTTGACGCTACCGGCATATAGTTGGTCACCGGCGCGTTTTGCGACCGGTCGGCTTTCACCGGTTAACAGGGATTCGTCGCACCAGGCCGTCGCAGTCTGCAGGCGCCCGTCAACTGGTAGAGGCTCACCTGGTTTGACTCGTATAGAGTCACCGGCCTGCAGGTACTTGACCATGACTTTGTGCCACTGGCCCTCTTCTTCGCGCTCTGCGATGGCCGGGATAAGCTTCATCAGGTTGGCTGCGTTGGCGATGGCCCGGTGTTTTGCCAGCAATTCAAGGTAACGCCCCGACAGCAACAGAAACGCAAACATTGAAACGCACTCGTAATAGATCTCGCCGGTATCGAAAATGGTGGCATAGAAGCTGGCTACAAAGGCGAGCGCCATGGCCAGCGAAACCGGCACATCCATATTCACCGTGCGGGCCCGCAAGGCGCGAATGGCGTTGGCAAAAAATGGCTGACAACTGTAGACGATAACCGGCGCGGTAAACAGCAGTGACACCCACCAGAAATAGAGCCGGTGCATGTCATCAATGTCGTCGTAGTAGAGACCAAAGGCGACCATCATGGTCTGCATGGAAGCCAAACCCGCCACCCCTAAGCGAAGAATATAGCTGCGTCGTTTTTTCTCAAATGACTGTTCCAGATCCGCTTGCTGGAACGGCAGGGCACGGTAACCAACGGCGTGAATGGCGGCGAGTATATCGCTTAGCTGACATTGGTTGGCGTCCCATTTCACGTGCACCCGGTCAGTGGAGGCGTTGACTACGACATGTTCGACCCCCTGGGTCGCATTGAGCTGGCGTTCGATCAGCCAGGCACAGGCCGCGCAGGTCATGCCTTCAACGGCCAGGGTTACTTCGGCCGTGCTGCTATCATTTGAGGTGCGTACAAATTCGCGTTGAATATCCGGGTCGTCATAGGCTTTAACCTGTTCATTCAGGGCCTGCAGCTGGTCAGGTACCAAAGCCTGGGGGATGCCGTCGGCGTCCACCTCACGGAATTTGTAGTAATGAAAAAGGCCCTGATCAATGATGGTTTGAGCCACGGTCTGGCAGCCGTAACAACACATCGGCTGCTCGCTGTCCTGGATGGTAACAGTCAGGTTCAGCCCGCGGGGGATAGGCTGATGGCAATGAAAACACTGGCTTTCCTGTGTTTGCGGGCGTGCAATGGACTGCATATCGTTTGCGTACCTTCCGTTACCTTAGTGTGCCTGGGACTTCATGACCTTAAACACCGTAGTTTTCAGGTGCCAGGGTAAAGTTTTCTTCCTGGGGCAGTTGAATGTTGTCACTAACGCGCCATTCTTCATCGAAGGGCTCGATAATTATCCGCCAGTGACCGGAAATCTCCCGTGGCAGTTCCGCGCGGTACCAGCCATCCCCAGCGTGCGGTACGCGTAGCTCGAAGTCTTTTTCATCCAGCGTTGGATGATACATAACGACATGCAAAGCGGCTCGTTGCTGAGGTTCATACTCGGTAAAGCGGAACATTAACTGACGCTCACTGATACTGACATCAAACGCAATTCCGAGCTCTTCAGCACGGGCGACTTTGGTCAGCTGGAGGTTTATGGTGCGACCTTCTTTGTAGTAGTCGTCGATAACCATAGAGGCGGGGTTATTATAAATAAGCCAGCCGGTGTAGAAACAGGCACTGATAACGGCAACCTTAGCCCCAATGATCCACCAAACCCAAAAATGTTTGTACCACGGGGTGTTCTCTGCTGATGGTTGGATGGACGATTGCATAGTAGTAGACCTCACCGTTAAGTGCCGGGCAGGGACCGTATCGCCTTGCCAAGCGTATAAAAAAGCCCCGTTGTCGGGGCTTTCCTTAGCACTAAATCCTTGTTTTGACTTAGTTATTTAAACTGTAAATATAACCTGAAAGAATCTGAACTTTGTCTTCGCCGAGAATACTATCCCAGCGTGGCATAACACCGTTGCGACCATGGCGCAGGGTTTCTTCGACGGCTCGTTGTGAGCCTCCGTACAACCATACGTTATTGGTCAGGTCAGGTGCCCCCATTGCTGGAGTGCCTTTGCCATCCATGCCATGACAGGCAGCACAGACTGCGAACTGAGTTTCACCGGCGCGAGCCAGCTCCCGGTCCACATTGCGGCCACTCAGACTCAGTACATAGGCAGCCATTTCGCGAATGCCTTGTTCACCAAGTTGCTCACCAAATGCAGGCATCGCTGCTTCACGCCCGCCCATGATGGTGGTTTTGATATCAGCAGGGTTGTGGCCCCAGTTGAAAACACCATCGGTCAGGTTGGGGAAGCCAATTCCGCCACGCGCATCGGAACCATGACACTGAGCACAGTTTTGCAGGAACAAACGTTGGCCTATGCGCAATGCTTCACTGTCATCGGCAATGTCTTCAATGCTCATACTGGCATATTGCGCAAAGATAGGGCCATAGACGTCTTCAGCACGGGCACGCTCGCGGTCGTACTGTACAATCTGACCGTCTTCAATGGCTTGCAAACGCGCTTGTTCAGACTCTTCCAGTGAACGCACATCCTGGTTGGAACTCGACCAGCCCAGCAAGCCCTGGAAGTTACCCAGGCCAGGGTAGAGCGCCAGGTAGAGGAACGCCCATCCCAGACAGATCCAGAATAAGTATGTCCACCACTTGGGCAGCGGGTTGTTGAGTTCAGAAATACCATCGAACTCGTGGCCCATGTTATCGCCTTCAGCTACATCCGTGTAGTTCTTCATGTTCCAGCGCAGCAGCACGATCAACGCTATCAGGTGACCTATGGTCAGAACAATAATCCATCCGCTCCAGAAGCTACTCATCGCTCTTTGACTCCCGTTTCTGGTTTTGACCTTTGTCGTCGGCTTTTTCGTCTTCTTCGAAGATCGAGTTGGCGTCGTGGTCAAATTTATCTTTGTTTTTACTGCTGTAAGCCCACAGGATGACAATAATAATCACCGCAAAGACTAACAGTGTGTAATACGCATTAAATGTTGGACCGCCCATAGTGATTACCTAAGTGCTGTGCCTAAGGACTGCAAGTACGCAATCAAGGCTTCAATTTCTGTATGTCCCTGAACATCTGTCTGCGCATTTTCGATATCTTCATCCGTGTAAGGCACCCCAAAACGGCGGAAGATTTCCATTTTCTGTGCGGTCAGGGCGCCATCTAAGGTGCGCTCAGCCAGCCACGGATAACCAGGCATGTTTGATTCAGGAACCACTGCACGCGGGTCCATCAGGTGAACATAGTGCCATTCGTCCGAGTAGCGGCCGCCAACACGGGCCAGGTCAGGTCCGGTTCGCTTCGAGCCCCACAAAAACGGATGCTCCCAGACGGACTCACCCGCGACTGAATAATGACCGTAACGTTCTGTTTCTGCACGAAAAGGACGAATCATCTGGCTGTGGCAGCCAACGCAGCCTTCGCGAATATAGATGTCACGACCTTCCAGCTCCAGTGCGGTATACGGGCGCAGGTTCTTTACTGGTTCATTGACCTGATCCTGAAATAACAGGGGAGTAATTTCCACCAGACCACCGATGGAAATTGCAATGATCGACAATATCGCAAACCAGCCTACGTGTTTTTCTACTAATTCATGTTTGTTTTTCTTCATGATTCAGCGACTCCTTAAACTGATTGTGCAGCTGGCAGTGGCTCGCTTGCGCGAACTTTATCACTGCGAATTGTCTTGTAGGTGTTAAATGCCATCAGCAACATACCAGCGACGACAAACACACCACCTAAGAAACGCACGAAATAGAACGGGTACGAGGCTTCCAGGCTTTCCACAAAGCTGTAGGTCAGGGTGCCGTCAGAGTTCACCGCACGCCACATCAGACCCTGCATAACACCGGAAATCCACATTGCAACGATGTACAGAACCACACCAATGGTATGTAGCCAGAAGTGGGTGTTAATCATTTTCACGCTGTACATACGGTCACGGTCAAAAAGTACCGGAATTAGATGGTAGATAGCGCCAATACTGATCATGGCTACCCAGCCTAACGCGCCTGAGTGAACGTGACCTATGGTCCAGTCCGTGTAGTGCGACAGGGCGTTCACCGACTTAATCGCCATCATCGGGCCTTCGAAGGTCGACATGCCATAGAAGGACAGGGAGACGATCAGGAAGCGCAGAATCGGGTCGGTGCGCAGCTTATGCCAGGCGCCAGACAGGGTCATAATACCGTTGATCATACCACCCCAGGACGGCACAAACAGAACCACAGACATCACCATACCAACTGACTGAGCCCAGTCAGGTAGCGCAGTGTAATGAAGGTGGTGAGGACCTGCCCAGATGTAGATTGAAATCAGTGCCCAGAAATGGACGACCGACAAACGGTAGGAGTAAACCGGACGCTCTGCCTGCTTCGGCACGAAGTAATACATCATACCGAGGAAGCCAGCAGTCAGCAGGAAGCCTACGGCATTGTGCCCGTACCACCACTGCATCATTGCATCGACCGCCCCCGAGTAGATCGAGTACGACTTGGTAAAGGACACTGGAATAGCCAGGTTATTACCAATGTGAAGCATCGCCACGGCGATAATAAATGCGCCATAGAACCAGTTCGCCACGTAAATATGTGAGGTACGGCGAATGGCCAGGGTTCCGAAAAATACAATCAGAAAAGCAATCCAGACCACAGCGATCAGAATAGAGACCGGCCATTCCAGCTCGGCGTATTCTTTACTGGTAGTCATTCCCAGTGGCAGGGTAATAACCGCAGCCACGATAACAGCCTGCCAACCCCAGAAGGTAAACGCAGCCAGTTTGTCGGAAAAGAGTCTGACCTGACAGGTTTTTTGCACCACATAATAGGCGGTAGCAAATAACGCACTGGTACCAAACGCAAAAATAACCGCATTGGTATGCAGTGGGCGCAGGCGAGAGTAGGTCAGATACGGAATGTCAAAATTGAGGGCAGGCCACACTAGCTGTGCTGCAATCAGCACGCCGACGGCCATCCCTACAATCCCCCAAATGATGGTCATAACAGTGAACTGCTTGACCACTTTAAAATTATATTCAGTGTTCTGTGGAATAGTTTGGCTCATCACTTAATAGTCCGATACCGTTAAAAAACAGCGCCATTTTACGGTTTTTACAGCCGGAAATATAGCGCTAAAGGGTGAAATAATGATTTCTATCAATATGCTGAGTAGTATATAGGCAATCTTTTGCCTGCAACTCAGTGAGTTAACCCCATGTTGCCGATTTCTCTAATTAAATCATTACTTTTACTTATGCTTGGCGGTGCTGCTTTAGTAGCCTGTACCCCGCAAGAGCAGACCGATGTTAGCAAAAACCCCTTCTGCGCACAGCCCTCCGAGTTGGATAACCACTGCTTATTTGAGCCAGGTCAGGGTATTGCTTTGTGGTTAGTCAGCAGTGACGTCGATATGCCGATTGAACGGGGCATAAAAATCAGCCTGGTAAGCAATGATCCGGTTGAGATCCTGCACAGCGAAATTCGTGGTTTAAGCATGTACATGGGCCGACTGCCAGTTAGCTGGGAGCAAGCTGAAAATGGATTATGGTATGCGGATATACTGTTAGGCGCCTGCACGGATCCGAAGATGGTCTGGGAACTGCGGCTGGAGGTAGCACACGCAGGGCAGTCTTACTCCCTGCGTGTGCCATTTACGTCGTATATTCCCTAGCGTTATTCAGTTCTGAAACGGCGTACCAGTTTGCTAAGTTCCGCACTACTGCTATTTAACGATTCGCTTAAATCACGCAGCGACACATTGTTGCTTTCATTATTTGATGACAGATCACTAATATCGGTGACGTTTTCGTTGACCTCCATAGTGACCCGGCTCTGTTCGTCAGTGGCGTTGGCTATCTGTATGTTCATGGCCGAAATATTTTCCACTGCACGACGAATTTCGGCGATAGCGTTTTCGGCCTCTGCCGCTTCATCGCGGGTGTCGTGAGACGCCTGCTGCACATCATAGATAACGGTCGAAACATCCTTAATCGATTTTTGAATGGTCTGCACCAGGTCATTAATTTCCTGGGTCGAGGCCTGAGTACGCGTTGCCAGCGTACGTACCTCATCAGCCACGACTGCAAAGCCACGACCAGCTTCGCCAGCCCGGGCCGCCTCGATCGCCGCATTCAGTGCCAGCAGATTGGTCTGCTCGGCAATATTCACGATCACACTTAAAATATTACCGATCTTGTCAGAGCCTTTTTGCAGAGTTTCTGCCTGTTCCGCCGCGGTATGCAGCTGTTTAGCCAGTTTCCCGACATTGCTCACCGAGGAGTGAACAATAGTGGCCGAGCGTTCGGCTTCTTTGTCAGCTTCGTTAGCAGATTCGGCCGCATCACGGGCATGACTAGCCACTTCACTGGCGGAGGATGACAGCTCAGTGATTGCGGTGGCGACGGAATTGGTTTGCGTGGCTAATCGACCGCTCAGCTCAGAACTGGAAACCGTCAGCTCGCGTAATCGGTTGGCTGCTTCCTGTTCGTGTTCCGCACTTTCCTGAACCGATTTAACCAGTGCCTGAATTTTACCAACGAAATTGTTGAAGCTGCGGGCTAGCCGCGCTATCTCATCATTGCCGCTGTCGTCCAGGCGGTGGGTGAGGTCACCTTCACCTTCAGCAATATCATCCATGGCTGCAATGGTGGTACGTAGCGGTTTGACGATACTGCGAATAATAACCAGGAACAGCAGTAACAGGGGGACCGATAAAAGCAGCGCAAACATCGCCAGGCGCCAGAACTGGGCCCATAGCTGGCTTGCGACATCATTTATATATACACCACTGCCAAGAACCCAGTCCCATTGGTCAAAGGTCCGCACACGCGTGATCTTAGGACCAAGCTCAGAACTGTTGGGCAATTCCCAGATGTAGTTTACTGTCGCGCGCTCCTGATTTTCGGTGCGCTCCAGCATCAGTCGGAATAACTGAGTGCCATTGGAGTCGGAAAAGTTCAGTACGTTGCGCCCGCGCTGGCCGGAGAAGGGGTGCTGTATCAATACACCGGCCCGGTTTAGGGTGAAGACGTATTCCTGGCCTTCGTAACGAATTTGGTCAAGTCGCTCAATGGCGCCTTGCTGGGCTTCTGTTTCCGTCATTTCACCGTCGCGGAAACGATTGTAGTAGTCCTCGACAATTGTCATCGAGGCATCATTGAGTGCATCCAGTTTCTGCTGTTCACCATCAATAATGACAGTGCGCAAATTAAACAGCATGAAGGTAACCATTAACACGGTGCCCGTTGCCGCTATTACCAGTAGCAGCAGCAAACGGACACTGATGGGCATTCTCTGTAACCATTGGTTCATATACAACTTCCCTCTATAATCCCTGAACATTTACCCCGATCTGTTGTTTTGTAGTTTTCGTACGTGACAGTTGTTACTGTCTTATTAGTATTTGTCGGGGAAACTACGACTATCATCATACGCAAAAGCGACTGCAAGTACAGTTAAGAAAAAACTAATAATAAAGGTTTTTTGAGTCTAAAAAGGAATAAGTTAGATGCCTGATATAATTAAAAATCAGATCCGCTGTGCGTTGCTGGCGACCACGCTGTTCACGCTGAGCGCTTGTGGTGAGAATGCACAGCAGCCATCCGTTTCCGAGGCAGCCGATAGCGCAAGCTATTTCAGCGACGCCAGGGAAACCGGGCAGGGCAGATTGAAAGTTCTGTATGTTCCCGCCCCGGGGTTCGCGTATGAGAATGAAGAAGGCCAACTGAGCGGCGTTAGCATTGCTATTATGAACGACTTTAAAGCCTGGTTTGAGCGCTACCATGGCGTTCGTTTGCAACTGGACTTTGTCGCCGAAAATGACTGGAGCCAGATGTATCAGCGGGTCGCTAATGGCAACGGTGGTGTCTTTGGGCTGGGCAATGTCACCATTACTGAGCAGCGTCGTGAGCAGGTCGCTTTCTCGCCGGCGTATCTGCACAATGTGGCGGTACTGATAACCCCGGACGATGTTGAAACCGTCGAAGATGATCAAGGTCTGGCCGCTGCGCTGGCTGACTTACAGCCGGTGGCCTTTGCCGGCACCTTGCATGAAGTGCGGGTCGGCGAACTACGTGACCAGCTTCAAGGTGATACGCCGTTGCAACGGGTAGATACCAACCAGGCGGTTATCGATCAGGTGGTCAACGGCCATTACAGCTACATCGACGCCTATAACTATCATCGCGCCATAGAGCAGGGGGTTGCTATTCGCCATCACCCTGCCTTTAGTATCGAAGGCGAGCGCTTCGGGATTATTATGCCCAAAGATAACGACTGGCAGACGTTACTAACTGCATTTTTTGCCGCCGAAGGTGGTTACCTGAAAACCGGGCGATACCAACAAGTGCTGCAGGAGCATTTAGGTGACGAAGTGGCAGCGACCTTGTTAAAGGCGCAGTAAACCGATCATTTGCTTTCTTAACAGGGTTTGAATCAAATCCTGCACCTGTGTAAAGGCTGGGTAAATAACGTGCAATAACAAGTCTGTTCTTCAGATTGATGCGTAAACATGTATGAATCAACAACACGAGGAACGACCGATGTTAAATACAAAACTGAATACTAAACTAGCCACTATGGCTGCCGTTGTAAGCATGAGCGTATCCTTCGGTGCGTTAGCAAATCATCATGGTGACCATGATAAAAGTGAATACGATATCGTTAAAGTTGCTCAGCATGACGAGCGTTTTTCCACCTTTGTAACGGCTCTTGAAGCAGCCGGAATGAGCGACGCGCTGGACAAAGACGGTAGTTATACGGTGTTTGCACCGACCAATGATGCCTTTGCGGCGCTACCGGAAGGTACCCTGGATGCTTTACTCGACGATACCGACCAACTGCGTACGATACTGAGCTATCACGTGGTGGCCGATGAAATAGCAAGTAGCGACGTGCCTGAAGAGCAAACCGCGATCGAGACCATTAATGGTGGTCAGCTTCAGGTTCAGGCCAGCTATGGTAACGTCATGGTTAACACCGCGACTGTGGTACATGCTGACATCGAAGCCAGTAACGGCGTCATTCACGGCATTGATGCAGTGATTGTACCGGCCGAATAAAGCGGGCGATGCGGCAAACGACGTGCTTCACTAAAAAACCAGCCTTTCATGGCTGGTTTTTTTTATGCCCTTCAGCGGTTGCAAAAACCTGGTAAAGACGAAGTGATGAGTTCATACCAGTGTAAAATAATGCGCTTCCAAATACTGCATTTGCTACAATACGCAGGTGCCAAGCCTGTGGCACTGGTTAGAAAGGAGTTCCATTCATGCAGCAATCTGCTTTGCCCCCATTGCCAGGTATGCTGGTTCGCGCGTTGCCCACCATAGTTCGCTCAGGCAAGATTGCAGACGACCTGACAGCGATTGAAGCACAGTTTAGCCTGGACGCTATCCGCCCCGCGCACTTAGCCGACTATAAAAGCCAGTTCCCTGGCCTCGTTAGTGCCTACCCGTTGACGTATTTTTACCTGCTGGCACAGCGTGCCCACTTAGCGGCGATGCTTGATAAACGCTTCCCATGGCCCATTCTGGGAATGGTACACGTTGCCAACCGAATGGAGTGGCTGGGAACCTTAAAGCCAGAACAAGGCTTTGTGATTAATGTCCGTATAGAATTACCTGCCAGGGCTTCAACCCGAAAGCGGGTGCGCCCGGTCTACATTGTCGATTTTACTCAGAATGGACATACGATTTTACGCTGCGAGAGTACCTACCAGGTTGGAACTGGTGGTAAAACGCCCGCAAACCGTCGGGTTCGCGCGGAGTCACTCGATTTGAGCCTCTGGCAGCAACTGGATATCTGGCAGTTAAATGCATCGCTTGGTCGACGCTATGCGCGCTTATCCGGTGATTACAACCCAATTCATATCCACCCCTGGTTATCCCGCTGGTTCGGCTTTAATCTGCCGATTATTCACGGTATGTATTCAGTGGCGAGGATGCAGGCGGATCTTGAAAAGCAGTTTCAGAGTCAGGTAACCAGCATGGACGTTACCTTCAAACGGCCTTTGGAACTGCCCAATACCGCAGTTTCACACATCCAGAAGGACAGCGGCCGTTTAATGGTAAGTGACGGGCAGGGCGCGAAGACGTTCCTGGAAGGCACCTTTCATCTCTAGCGGTGCTATTTAGCCGCCAGGGATGAATACAAGCCATCTATTTTTCGCTGATTATCTGTCGCTGAAACGCGGCAGAATATGCGCTTCAACAAAACGGTGCTGGCGGTTAATGTAACCACCCTGAGATGGCGGCGTTGGATCAGATGTCATCACAATACTCAGCTTGTACGCCGGTATAACATACAGTAGTTGCCCGCCATAACCTCGTCCGTAAAACGCCTCGACGTCATTAAACTGGTACGAAAACCAGCCAAGACCATAGGGGTCATCGGTATAAACTGAGTTGGTTCGCGGCTGGAAACTTTGCTCAATCCAATTTTCACTCACCACCTGTTGTCCGTTTGCCATCCCCAGGTTGACATACAGCTGGCCGATCCAGGCCAGACCGCGCGCCGAGATACGCATGTCATTGCCGCCAAAGTAAATGCCTTCGGGGCTTTGTAGCCATGGGTAGATACGAATATTCAATGGACTGCCGACCCAGCCACGCATCAGTTGCAACAGGCTACGTCCGGTTTGCTCAGTTAGAATAGCCGCCAGAATATGACTGTTACCGGTCGAGTAGAGCATATCGCCGCCCGGTTCATCCACCATCGGGCGGGTCAGTGCATACTGGGTCCAGTTGTCGCTGTTCACCCAGGTTCCGTAATTGCGACCCGATGTACGTTGTAAACCAGACTGCATGCTGAGCAAATGTTCGACCTGAATCTGATTTAAATCAGCAGGTGTTTGTGCCGGCTGATGACGACCAAGCAATTCTGAGATTGGCTGGTTGAGCTCGAAGTATCCTTTATCAATAGCAATGCCCGCGAGCAGTGAAAGGATCGACTTAGACAGCGATTTAATATTTGCAGCCTCTGCTGGCTCGGGTCCGGCCTGATGATGCTCGAGCACAATCTCGCCGTCCTGAATGACAACCAGGTTATGCAAACGGGACAGAGCGTTTAAGTCGTCTTCATAACTGGCCATGAGCGGAGTGCTGAAAATTAGCATCCAGCCAACAACAAAGAGTGGAGCTCGAATTGGTCGCGTATTTAGTGCCATATATTCAGTTCCTCTCAATTCTACTCTAGAATACCGTATTTAACATAATATACATTATGCGAAGTCATATAACTAGCGCAATAAGGCCGGTCAGAGCCGGCACGCTGGTTTTAGAAACTGTATGAAACAGCCAGTATCGCGGTGCTGATATAGCGTCCGTCAGCCATTGGGCTGTTCGCAATCTTACTCGACAAGCGTGACGCGCTTATCGCGCCGAACAGATTCCATCGTTCGTCAATCCGATAATAGCCACTCAGACGCAGATTCGGATTAAAGGCATCCTGGCTGCCATATTCGGCAAGACCACTGCGCTCAGCTTCGGTTGCAGACACACCATAGTAATAGTCGGTGTAACCGCTGCTGATATAGGAGACACCAATAGACGGGCTTAACTGCCATTTACGTGGGTTGGGCGACAACGGATAGGCATAACTTGCACTCAAGCGATGGCCATTCCCCCGAATGTCATGCCCGGCACGGGCATCAAAGACTCCAAACGGGGTACTGAACTGGTAATCTAAAGCAAGTTCAGCGGAAAACGAACGACTATCGAGCAGCCTCATTTGCGGGTCGCGACTGTCATTCGGACGGAATCGGAATGGCGCGCCGGTAACGACCACAGCCCACTGGTGTGGAGAGCGTCGACTAGCCTGGTTTAACCGGTAGCCAAGTTCGAGGCCGCGAAAATAGAGCCGCTCGCCTTCATAGCCAACCACCGGAATGACAAAGTTATCACGGTCAACACCGCGATAGCTGGCGTCTGAGCTGATGCCCCCTGCCCCTAAATTCCATTGCGCCTGAGTTGACGAGACAACTAACAGAGTGGCGATTGCAGACAGTCTTACGGCTGTTTTTTTGATCTTCATTGTAATTTTAAATCCTATGCTACGGGCCATCGCTTCCATAATTTACGAAGCGGGGAATAAAAAGTTCAGTATAACCAGCTAATTTTACTGTGGTTCAATTTGTTGAACCCGGTAGCTTGCCGTATCATTGCGGCAACAGAATTACTTAGGAACATTTGTGACCAAGCTACCTATCGAACAACTACGCGCGCAAGCCGGGCGATGGATGCAACAACGACCAAGCCGGGTAACCGCAGACATGCTGGTTGGCCAGCAACGTGCTTTACAGGCAATCGCTCAGGCACAGGCTGTACCCGGGCATTATGCCCATGTGTTCGCGATTGTTCCTGCCGGCTGCGAGCCCGAAGCCATGTTTAGTGCGGTTGCCGAGCAACAGCAATGGCCCGCCCACGATCTGCACGACTGGGTTTATGTGGTAAATCCAGTCGATGAAACCCAACCGATATGTCTCCACTTGCCTGCTGGCAGTGCCAGAGCTGTCGTTGAACGTTTATGGGCGCTGCTTGATACTGAACCGGATAATCGTGCGCCACTTCTGGACAGTCTACAAGCGCAGTTTAACTGGCCGCCATTGAATCGTTATTTGCAGAGTATCAGCGACAAGAAGTTTGAAGATCTGCCGGGCAATGAACTGGCCAATATTGTCGTTACCCAGGACAGCAAGGTCGCCTGGCATTACTGTCCGCGCGTAACTGAGGCCGATTTGTTCGGTGAAATCCGCTTGCAGACGATCTCCGGGACCGTCAGTAGCGAACTGCATTTGATACAGCCCGGCGCCCTGCTGAAAGCGAACGGCGGCACGCTGGTGATTGATGCAGAACAGTTATTACGCCAGGGCGATTACTGGCAACGCCTGAAATACATTCTTAAACGCGGGGAATTTAGCTGGCAGCTACCTGAACAAGGGGCATTTTATGCGCCTCAGCCGGTGCCTGTTCATCTGAAGGTTATTCTTGCTGGTAGCCGCGCCCTACTCGCCCAGTTGCGCGATCTGGACGCTGACTTTGCCAATCTGTTCCCTTACCTGGCGGATTTCACAGATCATTACCCAGCGCAACTAAGCCCGGTGGCTAACTACTTCCAGTATTTAAGTTACCTTCAGCAACGGGTTGAACATCGTCCGTTAACAGACGACGGCATGCATCGTTTGCTGACATTGTCCTCCAGCTTTACCGAGCATCAGGAGGAACTGAGTCTGGATACCTTGCGTTTGATCCAGTTACTGCAGGAAGCTGACGCTATTGCAGCCAGTGAGCACGAATCACGAATTAATACCGACCACTTGCTGCAGGCGGTGAGTAACGATCAGCAACGTGAGCACTATCTGGCAGAAATGAGCCGCCAGGCAATGCTCGAAAACCAGGTCAAAATTGAAACCAAAGGTGAAGTGGTCGGGCAAATAAACGGTCTGACGGTTGTTACCATGGGCGGCAGTGAATTCGGTGAGCCTTCACGTATTACCGCGACGGTTCACTATGGGGACGGTGATATCATCGATATTGAACGCAAGTCCGAGTTAAGCGGCAATATCCACACCAAAGGTGTGATGATTCTGATGGCGTACCTCGCCAACCTGTTTGCCGGCAAAGATCCCATGCCACTGTCAGCCACGCTGGTATTCGAGCAATCGTACCATGAAGTGGATGGTGACAGCGCGTCACTGGCTGAGTTGTGCTGTCTGGTATCGGCATTGTCTGATACCCCGGTGCGTCAGGCACTGGCAGTTACCGGCGCAATTGACCAGTTTGGCAACGTGCAGGCTATTGGGGGAGTAAACGAGAAAATTGAAGGCTTCTATCGCCTCTGTAAACAACGCGGCTTCAGCAAGGATCAGGGGGTGATAATTCCGCGCTCGAACCAGGTTAACCTGCATTTGTCAGATGAACTGGTTGAGTCGGTGGCGGCCGGTGAATTTTCGGTGCACGTTGTTGAACATGTCAGCGAAGCCTTTGATCTGTTGATGCAATGCCCTTGTGGTAACGCCACCGACAGCACCAAAGACACCTTGTTTGGACGAATAAACAAGCGCATCCGGCAAGCCCAGCATCAGGAAATAATTCGCCGCTGGTGGCAGTTTTGGTAATAAAATTCACTGCTCAGAGTTGTGTAGCTTACACATGTACGCTAGATTAGCGCCAGATTTACTGACCATTGGTGCTGAATGAAACAATCAAGTTATACAAAAGAAGAATTACTGGCATGTAGCCGTGGCGAGATGTTCGGTCCTGGCAACTCTCAGCTGCCAGCCCCGAATATGCTGATGATGGACCGGGTTACCGAAATGAATGACGACGGCGGTGACTTCGGCAAAGGCTACGTGGAAGCAGAATTGGATATCCATCCGGATTTATGGTTCTTTGCCTGCCATTTCCCCGGCGACCCGGTTATGCCTGGGTGTCTTGGACTCGACGCGATGTGGCAGCTTCTTGGCTTTTTCCTGGCTTGCTCTGGTGGCCCGGGTCGCGGTCGCGCGTTGGGTGTGGGTGAAGTGAAATTTACCGGTCAAATCCTGCCTACAGCAAAGAAAGTGACTTATCATATTCATATGAAACGCGTTATTAAGCGTTCATTGTATATGGGCGTCGGTGACGGCGAAGTACGAGTCGATGGCCGCACGATCTATACCGCTAAAGACTTAAAAGTGGGTCTGTTTACTGATACCACCTCGTTCTGATGTGCAGTCGGGGCCGTTGAGCCTTTACTTGCGTTGCAGAAACAAGAAAGCCCCTGCTTAACAGGGGCTTTCTTGTTTCTGATAACCTATGTCGGAGAATTTTTAAAGTTTAAATCGAATGGTGGTATGAACGCTGTGGGGTAAAATCTTAGCGGAAATGACCGTCATTGCGAGCTTCTATTGCGTCTCGCCAACCGCCTAGCCATTGAGAGCGGGGATCCCCCGTACTATAGGGGCAGAATTCTTTAGAACGACCTCCGATACCTGCTTTGTAACCTTGGGCGTGTGCTCTTTCTAAGCGGTCTCGTTTCTGTCTTTTCATTATCACTTCCTCTTCTTGGTATAAGATATTGCAAGATGAAGATGAGCGCTTCTCAGCAGGTCATAGTTAATTGATAATGACATTCCGATGAAAGTTCAATGAAAAAAAAGCTCAAATCAGAATGGCTAGCGTAAGCACCTGATTTGAGCGTTGTTTTTTGATAGACGAATTTTATTTAGGAGCGAGCTCTGAACCGACGTAGTGTAATAAGTAAGGCAAACAGTGCCATACTGCCTGCTACCAACGGGTGCATACTCGCCCCCTGCCGTTCCCGCGTTTCCTCTTCGACGCCACACGCCTCGCCACTACCGGCTTGCAGGCGCACAGCCCGGATTCGATCCGCACTGCTTTGAGTATCGTCGATGGGAATAATAATCTCGGTTAATGCAATGGCTAGAATTTCACCACGGTCATTAATATCAACCGCATCGATAATCTGGTAACCGCTGTCACAGGGTAACAAGGTATTCAAATCGGTGATGGTATCGCTTTCAATGTCATACAAAAAACCGACTGTGGGCCGGACTGCAGCCTGCAACGTTGACACTTCACCCTGACCTACCACCTGCTTGTTGTTATTGATAGCACGCGGGCGCCACGAGGAGGTATTGAAAAAGCCCAGTGGATAGGTCGGCTCCGCTGACGGATCCTCGATATCGACATAAAACGCGCGGTCACGGTTAAACAGTCCGGCTCGTTCGGAGGTATAGCCAACCACGATGTTGTCGTCATTAATAGCTGTTGCAAGGGTGTTCTGCGAACGGTACTCGTCTTGCAGATCCTGCAATTCACCATCGCGGAAAACCACAGCGGTGTTCACCAGCACATTCTCGGTCCCTTCGAAATAGGTCACCACGCGCTGGGCCGTACCTACGGCAATACCCTGCTCGTTGATATCGTAAGCCCGGCTGGTTAACAGGAGTCGCTCAGCATCTTCGTCAGTCGGCTCAGGTGCTTCATAGGCTCCGAGGTGACGTGCTTGCCATTCGCCCTGCTCGCTCTGCTCCCAGGCATGCGCCTGTTCAACAAAAATTGGGCTGCGCGAGCCTCCGTTGGCTACGGTGCCAACTTCCTGGCTGTACCAGTAACGCCAGATGCAGACATTGAGTTCTTCATAGCTGGGATCTGACTCGGCGTCGTCCTCTGATGGCTCTGCACATACGTCAAAGCGATTAGTCAGGTTGGGCGTGTTAGCGACAGCAGCATAACCAACAGCCTGGTTTTGATTATTGACTGCGGTGGCACGGCTGGTACCGCCCTGGTACAGGTCACTAACAGACGAGGGCAAGAACGTAATCGCATCTGCTTCTTTGACAAAGGCTCGAGGAAAGCTATCACGCATGAAGTACTGCACTTCCTCTTGTTCCCGGTTTGTGGTCACGCGGCGCTCATAGGGTTCACCCGCCTGGCCGACAATCACATCAAGGTCATTAATATCAGTGCCGATATAATTCACAGAGTCGGTTTCGCGGTTGGTTTCCGCATCAATACTGTCGAAGCCTTCCAGTGCAACTGGCTGGCCGTCGTACTTATGTGAAATTTGCTGGCCCAGTTTTTGCGAGGCCGGGTCACCACCAAGCACACCTGGATCATTTAATGCGTTGCGTACCAAACGATACGTATTGTCATCAGGATTGTCTAAATCTTCGTCTTCAAAGCGCTCTGGGTCGATTAGCTCAAAGCGAATGTTCTGGTTCCAAAGGTTGCGGTTGACGACGACAGCGATGCCCGCATCATTCATTCCAGTTGGATAGGTCTCATAGGCACCCTCTAAGGCGCCAAGGTCGACGACCTCAAGACTATCATTGGCATTACTGGCGAAACTAACACTGGCGGCGATCGACGCTGCCAGCAGACTTACCGAATACTTCTTGATCATGCCTGTTCATTACCTTGTTGTTGTTCCAGTTCTTCCCAACGCTCTAAGACATGCATTAATGCCTCTTCTAATTCTGCTACGCGGCTCAGAACTGGCTCTGTGTGTTCATGCGCTTGCTGAAAAAAATCAGCCTCGGCAATAGCTGCCTGCAAATTTCCCAGTTCAGCTTCGATGGCTTCAATTTGCCCGGGCAACTCTTCAAGTTCACGCTGCAGCTTATATGATAGCTTTTTCGGGCGAGACGCTGAAGCCTTGCCCTCTGACTGTTGCGGTGCACTTTTGGTTCCACTGCCTGCGGCACTTTTTGACGCCTGTTGAGTCGCTTCCTGCGCTTTATGCTTGAGGTAGTTTTGCACATCTTCATAGCCGCCCGCTACCTCAGTAATACGCCCTGCTCCTTCAAACAACAATATGCTGCTTGCGGTGTTATCAACGAACTCACGATCATGGCTTACCAGCAATACGGTGCCCTGATAGTCATTGATAATTTGTTCCAGCAGCTCGAGGGTATCCACATCGAGATCATTGGTGGGCTCATCGAGCACCAGCACATTGCTTTCCGGCAGGAACAGCTTGGCCAGCAGCGCGCGATTGCGCTCCCCACCCGACAGCGCTTTAACCGGGGTTTGTGCCTGACGCGGCGAAAACAAAAAGTCCTGCAGGTAACTCAGAATATGGCGCGGCCGCCCCTGATGAATAACGTCCTGCTTGCCATCGCCGACATTCTCGGCGACTGACTTTTGCGGGTCCAGAGCCGCACGGTGCTGATCAAAGTAGGCCACCTTGAGGTTAGTACCAAACTTCACTTTGCCGCTGTCGGCCTCAAGCTGGTTAAGGATAACCTTAATCAGGGTACTTTTACCGCACCCGTTTGGACCCACCAGGGCTATTTTGTCGCCGCGCTGAATAGTCAGATCAAGGTCATCAATAATGCATTTATCAGCAAAACTCAGATTAATATGCTCACCGGCAAATACAATCTTACCCGAGCGGCTCCCTTCACTGACGTTCAGCCGTGCACTGCCAAGCAGCTCCCGTCGTTCAGCACGTTGTTTGCGCAATGCCTGCAATGCACGGACGCGGCCTTCATTTCGGGTTCGTCGTGCTTTAACCCCTTGCCGTATCCAGGTTTCTTCCTGCGCTAACTTTTTATCAAACTCAGCACGTTGGCTCGCTTCTACTTCAAGCAAACGTTGCTTTTCTTCAAGGTAGGCATCGTAATCGCCGGGGAAACTGGTTAACTTCCCGCGGTCGAGGTCGACAATTCGAGTCGCCAGATGACGAATAAAGGCGCGGTCGTGACTGATAAAGATAATGGCGCCGTTAAAATCAAGCAGCTGGCTCTCCAGCCACTCGACCATTTCAATATCCAAGTGGTTGGTAGGCTCATCCAGTAACAGTATCTGCGGCTGAGTAACCAGCGCGCGGGCCAACGCCACGCGCCGCAGCCAACCCCCTGACAACTGCTCAAGGGTGGCATCCGGATCCAGATTTAAGCGAGTTAAGACCTGATCGATGGCAGTGGTAAACTGCCATCCATTCTGTGCTTCGATGCCCTGCTGAACCTTGCCGAACTCAGCAAGAACCTGATCATCACAGTCTCCGAGCTGCATACTTAACTGATGATACCGCTTTAGCAATGCACCAACTTCTGCAAGCCCTTCGGCGACATAGTCATACACTGTATCTTCCGACTGGGCCGGCGGGTCCTGGGGTAAACGCGCGACCCGCGACCCGCTGCTATTCAGGCTCCCGCCGTCGAGCTGGACGTCGCCATCGATAATTTTCATCAGGCTGGATTTACCAGCACCGTTACGACCAACGATACAAACCCGTTCGCCATGCTCGATAGCAAAATCAGCATGGTCCAGAATTGGGTCCGAACCGAAGCTCAGCTGTGCATCTTTTAACTGCAGTAAAGTTGTCATTGCTGCAAAAACTCCGCTAACCGTTGTGGATCAAAAGGCCATTTCAATTCGGCATCGTCACGCTGCCGGATCAGCACCGGAATCAGCCAGCCATACTCATCCTGTAACTCAGGTTGTTCGTCAATATCGATCATATGCAACGACACCGGCTCTTCCAGCTCTGTCTGATGGATCATCAGCAGAGCCTGTTGGCACAATGGGCAAGGATGCCTGGTCAGTAGATAGAACTCAGGCATGACGCAGGAACCAACATTGGTGAATGTGCTTGTTACGTTTGAAATCTTCAGGAATAGACCAGGCACTGCGGTCTTCAGCCACCAGTCCGGCTGTTGCTAAGGCGTCTGTATCGAGCTTAAACTTACGTTTATTGGTCGAGAAAATCAGTAACCCATCGGTAGCCAGTAAGGATGCTGCGTGCTGCAACAGGCCAACATGGTCACGTTGCACATCAAAGCTGTTTTCCATTCGTTTTGAATTCGAAAACGTTGGTGGGTCAAGGAAAATCAAATCCCACTGCTGCTCGCCCTGTGTTGCTTCATCCTCAAGCCAGGTCAGGCAGTCGGCCTGAATAAAGTCGTGTTTGCTGATGGTCTGGTGGTTAAGGCGAAAGTTATCTTTTGCCCAGTTCAGGTAGGTGCGCGACATATCCACTGTGGTAATATGCTCGGCCCCTGCTATAGCGGCATGTACCGATGCACTACCTGTGTAAGCAAACAGATTAAGCACCCGTTTGTCTTTCGCCAGACGTTGAATTTCTTTACGCACTAAACGGTGATCAAGAAAGAGTCCGGTATCCAGGTAATCAGTCAGATTAACTTTAAAGCGTGCGTTGTATTCGGCGACTTCGAACTCGATGCTTTCTTTCGCCTCCTGCTTTTCATACTGCGCTTTACCAGCCTGCCGTTTGCGTTGCTTAACCACCATATGGGCTTCATCAAACGGCAGCACCGCAGGAATTGTCTCAAGAATATGCCAGAAACGGTCATCAGCGACACCGTCCGGAATGTCGGAGGGCGCCGCATACTCCTGAACCACCAGATAGTCACCATAGACATCAATAGCAGCGTTGTATTCAGGCAGGTCCGCGTCATACAGACGATAGCAGTCAACGCCCTCTTTGCGCGCCCACTTCGCCAGCTTCTGTGCATTCTTGCGCAGTCGGTTGGCGACATCATCGTTATGAGTTTTTGTAAACTCAACTTGCGATTCGTTCATATCAAATAGCGCCAAAGTCACTGGAATCGCGCCATTGAACAATTTGTACTTTTTGTGGCTGGTCAGCTTAAGACGTTTTAGCAGTACTTCTTCCGGCGCTAACAAGGCGGCCTGCCAGCCCTGGTAGTGGCTGCGTAAACGCTGACCTAGTTGACGGAATAACAGCAATACCGCAAGTTCATCACCGAGCCGCTCGCCATACGGCGGGTTGCCAAGGACAAGTCCGGGGGTAAGCTCCGATGCGTCGAACTCAAGGGCATCTGCACAGTGAAATTCAAATAAATGCTCCACTTCGAGTGCCTGCGCATTTTCTCGCCCGGCATCGAGCACTTCAGCATCTAAGTCGACCGCAACAAAACGGGTCGCACATTGTGTACGACCGCTTTCAAAACGTTCGATCGCGTCCTGCCGCAAAGCCTGCCACACGGCAGGACGGTGTCCGCGCCAACCTTCAAAGCCCCAGCGTTCACGAGCCAAACCTGGTGCGCGATCGGTCAGTACTTGCGCGGCTTCCAGCAGCAGTGTTGCGGAACCAGCAAAAATATCGAGAATAGTTTGTTCTTTCTGTGCATCCGCCAGCGTTAACCCACACCGAGCTACTACCGCTGCGGCCAGAGTTTCACGCAATGGCGCTGCACCTTTTTGCAAGCGGTAACCACGCTTATGCAGGCTTTCACCACTGAGATCGAGATAAAAGGTGGCCTGATCCCGGGATAAACGGACGTTAATTCGAATATCGGGTTGCTGCGGATCCACATTGGGCCGTGCATGCTGATCTTCACGGAAGCGGTCAACCACGCCGTCTTTTACCACGCGGGCAGAAAACTGAGTGTGATTAAGTTCGGTGGAGGTACCACGGAAATCGACTGCAATGGTCGCGCGGTCCGAAAACAGCGACGGCCAGTCGATATTGGTTGAGGCTTGTAACAGGTCATCCCGGTTGAGAACGTCCTGCTTATCGAGTTGCAGTAGAACGCGACTGGCTAGGCGGGACCATAGGCAAATTCGGTATCCGATTTCTTGCTCGCCACGGAAATAGCAACCGGCTAGCGTTTGTTTAACATCGGATGCACCGAGGGACTGAATTTCTTCGAATAGCAGGGGTTCAAGACCTTTAGCGCAGGTCGCGAAATAATTGAGCATGTAGTTTCTTGGTTTGAAATTGTGCGCTGATTATAGCGAAATAGAAGGAAGAAGTCTTTTTATCTATTGGCACTGGATGTGCCTTGATTGAGTCTTTACTTAAGAGAATCTATACAGAGAATTGGTTGCGGGGGCAGGATTCGAACCTACGACCTTCGGGTTATGAGCCCGACGAGCTACCAGACTGCTCCACCCCGCGTCCGATGAGGTGCACTATACTGATAACCTTGTTCCAGCGCAAGCGGGATTTTACTAAACTAAGTAAATACTTGATTAAGTGCTGATTTTCTCGCCAAAGCGGCTAAAATGGAAGCTATTCACTCTTAAAACGGACCTTCTAACGGATGATATCATCGGATTTACTCTTCATCCTCTACTGGCTTTTTATCGCCAGCGTGACGTTACGTGTGATTTTTAAACGTCAAAGTATGAGCGCGTCACTTGCCTGGCTCCTGATCATCTATATAGTGCCTCTGATAGGCGCTTTCGCGTACTTCTTCTTTGGCGAAATGCAGCTGGGACAACGTCGCGCTGAAAAATCCGAGTCTATGCGCGAACCCTATATGAACGCGCTTAAATCGATGACCGAGCAAATGCATGATGACAGCGATACCCTGCCCGATTCGTCGCTATCGAAAGCCATCCAACAGCTATTGATTAAACGCCTGGGTGTTGGAGTTCTGAATTATCACGACTTTACCCTGTTAAACAGCCCGCAAGCGATTTTTGATTCGTTACGAACAGACATTGAGAATGCGCAGCGCACTATTGATCTGGAATTCTATATCTGGCACTCCAAGGGGCAGGTCAATGAGATCGAGGCTGCCCTGATCAAAGCAGCCGAGCGTGGGGTTGAGGTACGTATTCTGGCGGATGACGCAGGTTCCTGGCCATTTTTCTTTAGTAAGGGGCATAAAGCGATGAAAGAAGCAGGTATTCATATTATACCTGCTTTGCCGGTTTCACCCTGGCGCTTAGCTCTGCGCCGGGCCGATATCCGCTTGCACCGTAAGATTATCGTGATCGATCATCAAATCGCCTACACGGGTTCCATGAACATGGCGGATCCGACCGAATTCAATAAACATGCGAATGTCGGTCAGTGGATTGATGCCATGGCAAGGTTTCGCGGAGCCGCCGCTGTTGGTATGGCTAAGGTGTTTGCCTGGGACTGGGAGGTCGAAACCGAAGAGCATTTGCCGACCTCAATTGAGGTTGAGAAACACGTAAGCCAGCAATGGCTCGCCACCATTCCCTCCGGTCCTGGCCTGGGTCATGATCTGATTACCGAGGTTATGCTCAGTGCAATCTACCGCGCCGATACCAGCATAACCATCTGTACCCCCTACTTCGTCCCACCCGAGCCAGTCTTTGAAGCCTTACTGCAGGCACTCGCCCGCGGAGTCAAGATGACGATACTGGTCCCAAGACGCAACGATTCGCGCCTGGTCAGCTGGGCCAGTCGGGCTTTCTATGACGACTTGTTGCAGGCAGGCGCGGAAATTCGCAATTACCATGGTGGTTTATTGCACACCAAAGCCTTACTCATTGATGATCAACTGGCAATCTTTGGCAGTGTGAATCTGGACGCCCGCAGTTTACAGGTCAATTTTGAAATATCACTGGCCCTGTTCCATCCGTCCAGCTGCAAAGCTATCTGTGACCTGGTTGCATCCTATATAGAGGACAGCGAAACCATATGCCCGGAGCGCTGGCATAAACGCTCAATCTTCTCCCGGTTTCGGGAGCGGCTGGTGTTCTTTTTAAGTCCCCTGCTCTAAGTGCGCATGGCGGTGCTCAGGCAGACGAGGACCAGTTACGGGTGAAAGGACGTTCAAGCGGGTGCATCCGGCTGAATTGTAAGCGGTCATTGAGAACCCGGATACATTCATACCGGTTCAGCGTTTTGGTCGGCGACAGGCGCATGGACTGGTCGAGCAATAAACACAGGCTGCTACGCTCATCCTGCTCCAATAGCAACATGTCACAGCAATCTAACCCCGAATCAAGCGCACAGCTAAGATGGTCTTCAGGCCATGGCTCATGATCGGCGAATTGAAAGTGCCAGCTTTGCGGTAAACTGGGCTTTAGAAAATGCAGTGCGGCCGTGGCATGCAGGCAGGCCTGGAACTGCTGACTAACTGAAAGGCTTGAATACTGTTCAAGGTAGTCCTGGAAACGGTTAAAGTGTTCCACGTCATCCATGCTAAACGCTTCCTGCTCAGGCAGATACTGCTGCAACTGCCGCCGCCGGTAGCTTACATCGAGTAATACATCATCGGTGCTTAACTGTAAGCACTGACGCTCGTCATCAAAAATCCACAACCAGTTCAGGTACGACATCCTGTCCCTCTAAACAAACACATATGATAGTAACGAGGTCACACTTTAACCGCTTATATTAGGTATTACAAGCTGTTAACAATATCCTTAACTAAGCGCGGGCCCTGGTAAATAAAGCCGCTATACACCTGAACCAGACTGGCGCCGGCCTTTAAAACGGCGTTTGCCTGGGCTGAACTATCAATACCACCGACCCCGATAATCGGGATCGCAGCGTCAAGCAGCGGGCGTAACTGAGTAATGACGTGCAGGCTCAAAGGCGCAACAGGTTTTCCACTCAGGCCCCCTGCTTCGTCCGCATGCTGGTGCCCTTTTACCGCCTCCCGGCTCAACGTGGTGTTGGTTGCAATCACTGCATCAACGGCATAGCGGTTAAAGGTTTCAGCCAGACTTCGAATCTCATCGTCACTCAGATCAGGTGCTATTTTCACCGCCAGCGGGACGTACTTCCCGTGTTGTTCTTTGAGTGCCGCCTGACGTTCTTTCAAGGCCGCCAACAACCTCTGTAAATGCTCGCCATGTTGCATGTCGCGCAAACCAGGTGTGTTGGGTGACGATATATTAATCGTTATGTAGTCTGCGTAAGGGTAAACTTTATCCATGCAGAGCAGATAATCCTGCGCGGCATCCGCTTCGGCGGTGTCTTTATTCTTGCCGATATTGATCCCAAGGACGCCTTTATAGCGTGCTTTGCGGACCTGCTCGACAAGAAAATCAACGCCCTGATTGTTAAAGCCCATGCGGTTAATAATGGCGTCATGTTGCGGTAAACGAAACATCCGCGGTTTCGGGTTACCGGGCTGCGCTCGCGGCGTCACTGTACCCACTTCGATAAAACCAAAGCCCATCTGCGCAAACGCATCGATGCAGGTGCCATTTTTGTCCAGGCCAGCAGCCAGCCCAACCGGGTTGGCAAACTCGATCCCCATGCACTGCACCGGCTTATTCTTCACACCCTGACGTAAGAAAGCACGCAAGGGGCTATGCCCGATGCGTGCTAACCAGTTCAGTGTCCAGTCATGTGAAGCTTCGGCGTCAAGCTTAAACAGCTGACGCCGGACCAGACTATAGAGCCCCATTATTTTTGCGTGCCACAGATATGGCTCAGTAACATCAGTTCACGTAAGGCAACTGAGAACTTGGCAAATTCATGGCTCTTGGTTGTTTTGAAGTCCGCCAGAATGCCTTTCCAGCGCTCAATTGCGTTTTTGTTCAACTCCATCCAGTTATCCAGCATGGCATCGGCATCGGTTTCGCCATTTGCAAGTTTGAAGACCGTCTGGGTCAATGACCGCTGCTGCCAGTCCAGTTCTTCACGGAACGCAGCCCGGGCCAACGCCTGCCAGTGGTTTGCTACCGGCTGACTATTGACCTGGTCAAGGAACCAATGCAATTCAACACGAGCACCAAGGCGGAAATACAGTTGCGCCACCAATGGAATGTCGCGTGACTTGTCATCCGCGGTCACATCGGCGATATCAAGCGCTGAGAAGACCGTGCTCAAGGTGCCGACCTCGGTTGCCAGCTCTTTTGGCAAGCCATGCTCAACCAGCTTGTCGATGTTCTTGCGTAGCGCATCGGCTTCTTTCTCCGCCATATAACTCAACGCATTTTTACGCAGGTCATCAAACGCCGGACGATAGAAATCAATGCTCGCCTGTATATTGGCCAGTTCAGTGCGACGATGGCGCAGCATCCAGCGAGTGGCGCGACGAACCATACGGCGTACCTGGAACAGCACATCATTCTGTACATTCGCAGGAACCACATTGTCCAGAG
The DNA here is from genome assembly GCF_003986955.1 of Aliidiomarina sedimenti. Taxonomy (GTDB): domain Bacteria; phylum Pseudomonadota; class Gammaproteobacteria; order Enterobacterales; family Alteromonadaceae; genus Aliidiomarina; species Aliidiomarina sedimenti. The sequence continues at coordinate 414,379 of NZ_PIPN01000001.1, forward strand.
CCCAGATTTCGTTCCAGATGCGTTCACAGCCGAACACTTCACGAGCGACCACATAGGCGTTGGCAACTTCCGCAACCGAGGCTCCGGTCGCTTCAATTTTACGACTGACGAAGTTCGGTCCCATGTCGTTGACAATGTTATTGGCCAGCTTGGTCGCAATAATCTGTCCACGCAGTGGGTGATCTTCCATCGCGTCGCTGAATTTGTCGCGCAGAACCTGCGGGAATGACTCAAGAAGTTCCTTACCGTGGAACGGATCCTGAGTGATTTCGTCGGTTAACAGCTCTTCTTTCAGCACCATTTTGCCGTAGGCAGTTAACACCGCCAGTTCAGGACGGCTTAAGCCCTTACCTGAGGCTGTGCGCTCTGCCAATTCATCGTCATCCGGCAGGAACTCTAAGCTGCGGTCAAGCAAACCATCGCGTTCCAGCTGGTGAATGAAGCGCTGCATTTCTTTGATCTGATCCGGTCCACGCAGTGCGGTGATAGAAATTGACTGGGTCTGACGATTGCAGTCTTCTAAAACCAGTTCAGCAACATCATCGGTCATCTGATACAGCAGCTTGTCGCGCTGCTCGCGGGTTAGTTTGCCTTGGTTGACTAAACCATTCAGCAGGATCTTAATATTGACTTCGTTGTCTGAACAGTCGACCCCACCAACGTTGTCGATGAAATCGGTATTGATGCGGCCACCTTTATTGGCAAACTCGATACGGCCAAGTTGGGTGAAGCCAAGGTTACCGCCTTCACCAACAATTTTCGCCCGCAGCTCGCTACCATTAATACGCAATGCATCGTTGGCACGGTCCCCTACTTCGGTGTCCGTTTCTTTGGCACCTTTAACATAGGTGCCGATACCACCGTTCCACACCAGATCGACTTCAGCAGTCAGCAACGCCTTAATCAGGTCATTCGGTGCCATCGACTTTTTCTGGGTGCCGATCAGTTTCTTTATTTCCGGTGACAGCTCAATCGACTTCGCACTGCGCGAGAACACGCCGCCACCCTGGCTGATCAGTTTTTTATCGTAGTCATCCCATGACGAACGCGGCAGGTTGAACAAACGCTCGCGCTCTTTCCAGGATTTAGCAGCATCCGGATCCGGGTCGATAAAAATATGCATATGGTTAAACGCACCGACTAGTTTGGTGTGCTTCGATAACAGCATGCCGTTACCAAACACATCGCCGCCCATGTCACCAATGGCAACGCAGGTGAAGTCGGTAGTCTGGCAGTCAACGCCCATTTCACGGAAATGGCGCTTAACAGATTCCCAGCCGCCACGTGCGGTAATACCCATTTTCTTATGGTCGTAACCCACTGAACCACCAGATGCGAACGCATCACCAAGCCAGTGTTTGTACTCGGCGGCGATACCATTGGCGATATCCGAGAAGGTTGCGGTGCCTTTATCCGCCGCTACGACCAGATAGGGGTCATCGTCATCATGACGAACCACAGCGTCCGGGTGAATAACTTCGCCTTCAATGATGTTATCGGTAATGTCTAACAGGGCGCGAATGAAGGTACGGTAGCAGGCTTTGCCTTCTTCAAAGAAGCCTTCCCGATCGTCCGGCAATTGCTTACAGACAAAGCCGCCTTTGGCACCTACAGGTACAATCACCGCATTCTTAACTTGCTGTGCTTTAACCAGACCCAGTACCTCAGTACGGAAGTCTTCGCGACGATCTGACCAGCGCAAGCCACCGCGGGCAACCTTGCCGCCCCGCAGGTGAACACCTTCGATCCGCGGTGAGTATACGAAAATTTCGTATTTTGGTAATGGCAACGGCATATCCGGAATGTTTTCCGGTAAGAACTTAACTGAAATATACGGTTTCTCGTTGCCATCCTGATCAGGCTGGAAGAAGTTGGTCCGTAAGGCAGCCAGAATTAAGTCCATGTAACGGGAAATAATACGGTCATCGTCGAGGCCGCTGACGTCTTCCAGTCCGGCCTGAAGCTTCGCAACCAGGTTCTCGAGTTTCTTCTCGGTAAATTTGCCTTTGGGGTCAAATTTGGTGGCAAACATTTTGACCAGCAATTTACCCAGTTGCGGGTAACGGGTGAAGGTACTTTCAATGTAACTTTGACTAAAGGTGACCCCGATCTGGCGCATGTACTTGGCGAACATCCGTAGTACCAGGACATCACGGCCTGTCATACCAGCACCCAGAATTAAGCGGTTGAAACCGTCATCTTCGTAATGACCATCCCACACTTTAGCGAAGGCATCCTGGAAGTTATCACGGCTGTTTTCCAGATCCAGTTTGCCTGCGGTGTGCAGCATAAAGAAGTCAAGAACCCAGAACACATGACCTTCATGCGTCGTAATTTGATACGGGCTTTCATTAATGATGCGCAAGCCGAAGTTTTCCAGCATCGGCAACACATCAGACAAATGAATCGGCTCATCTTTATGGAATAGTTTCAGTTTGACCCGGTTGGAATCGTCCTGAACTTCCTGCGCGCGATAGAACAGCATGCCCAGCTTGTGGTCGTCGTTCAGGCGCTCAAGTTGAGCAATATCGGCCAGCGCAACAGAAGGCAACACTTCTTCTTTATAGGCGCGGGAAAAGCCCTGCGCGTAGCGGCGGACCAGTTCGCGTGCTTTTGATTCACCATGCGCACTGACTAAAACGCGTTCTAAATTGTCTTCCCATGAACGAGCAGCTTCCACTAAGTTGTCCTCTAATTCTTTTACATCAATATCTTGTTCGCTGTCTTTAACACGAACGGTGTACTGCGTGCGGGCCAGTGCCGATTCGGAGAAGAATGTGGTGAAGTCTACTTCTTCATCGCTGCGCAGGGTTCGTGCAAGAATCGCCTGTGTTTTTTGCCGTAACAGGGTGTTGTAGCGCTCACGTGGCACATACACCATGACCGTAATGAAACGACCGAAAATATCGCGGCGTAAAAAGACCCGCGTCATATCGCGTTCCTGGATCTGCAGCACACCCATACCGATTTTTAACAGATCATCATCGCTGGTCTGAACAATTTCATCGCGCGGATACGTCTGCATGATATTGAGCAGCGCTTTGGTCGCATGTGAACCCGGCTGGAATTTTGAATCGCGGATGACCCGTTCGATTTTGTCCCGGACCAACGGGATATCCATCGCGCTGTCGTTGTAAAAGCTGGCCGAATACAAGCCAACAAAGCGATCTTCACCGATCACGTTGCCGTCTTTATCAAACTCTTTAATTCCAACGTAATCCGCATGTGCCGGGCGATGAACCCGCGAGCGTGTGTTGGTTTTGGTTAACAGCAATAACTCGTCCTGCCCCAACGCAGTATGTCGCGCATCTTCTGACATTTTGGACAACAGCAAGGGTGACTTACCCGAGGTGTTTTTCATCAGACCCAGACTGGACTTTTCATCCTGAACCAGTTGGTAGTCGCCTTTAACCGGTTCAACCCGGTAATGGCGATACCCGGTCAGGGTAAAGTTATCTTCAGCCAGCCAACACAAAAAACGCTGAGCTTCTTCGAGCTTCTCTTTGCTACCGGGGAAATTACGCGCCGCAAGGTTGTTAGCAATCTGCTTTAATTTTGCACGCATCGGCTTCCAGTCAGAAACTGCCAGAGTGATTTCTTCCATCACTGAGACCAGCTCTTCCTTCAGTGCCTTAAGATCGCTCTCTTCATGCTGACGATCCACTTCGATCAAAAACACGGTATCAACCTGGGTATCTTTGGCCGTTTCTCCGGCCGCCAGGATTTCAGTGATTCTGCCCTTTTTGTCGCGCTTATGGGCCAATGGTGTATGCAATAACAGATGCGAGGTAATACCAAGACGATTCAGCACCATGCGCACTGAGTCGACCATAAATGGCATATCTGTCTGAATTATTTCAATAATAGTATGTGGAGATTCCCAGCCGTGTTTGCTCACTTCCGGATTATAGACTTTGATCGTCGCTTTACTATTAGAGACATACTTAGCGAAGCTGTGCCAGAGCCCTACTACGGCTCCGTACATATTGCTTTCGTCACGATCCTTTAGATCGCCGGAAGAGATGGTTCGATATAGTCGCCTTGCGAACATATCAACTGTGGCAGCCGTTTCAGACGGCATCTTTTTGCGAATGATTTCAGAGACTTTTTCAAGGAGTACCGGAGGCTGACCGTCGACCAACGCCATTATGCTAATTTCCTTGTGGGCTAGCAGAGAGTGAAACCGTAGCAATGGACTTGCGCAAACCCCTTGCCACGGGGATACGTTATATGAGTATTCTCGGACGTTATGTTAGGAATTGCAATGCTTTATTAGCTGGTGCGAGGAGTCTTTTACCAGACCGCATCAAAGGTTATATATCGTTGGTTTTTTGTAATGAAATAAAGCGGTTGTGGGCATCTAAAGTGAGCAGGAAATGGCCTCGTATACCATGTCCTGTAATAAAAGGAACAAACCTGCGCAGTGGCAGTTGCACGCGCAGGCCTTGCTCTGTTGTTACAACAATGTTTTCAAGCCCCTCCCGGTAATAACGACGTTCCAGTTCGGCGGGGCTGAATACCAGGGCAAAAGTAAATTGCCGGGTCATTGTCGGTCCTCTATTCGGCCAGACTTTGTTCGACTTTCTCAAACAGGTCGTTGGCCAGGTTGGGCAATTTACGCAACGCCTGCAGTTCTGCCTGCAGTAAATCCTGGCGTTGCTGATCGAAACGTTTCCACTGCAGCAACGACGACAATAACCGTGATGCAACCTGAGGATTACTTTCGTTAAGACGACGAATAACCTCAGTCACCAGGCGGTACCCTTCCCCGTCTGCGCGATGTAACTGAGCGAGGTTGTGAGTAAACGTCGCCAGCAAGGCATAGACCCGGTTCGGATTATCATAGCTAAAGGCAGCGTGCCCGGTCAGCGCCTTAACCTGCGCTAAGGTGGAGGCATGTGGCGCTGCGGCCTGAACGGCTAACCACTTATCCATCACCAGAGCTTCACCCTGCCAACGCTCAGCAAACTGGTCGATAAAGTCAGCGGCACAAGGATGGTCCGCCATCACCACGGCTTGCAACGCAGCCAGTTCATCGGTCAGGTTATCGGCTTTAAAGTGGTCAATTAAAGTGTGCTCTATTTCAGCATCCGGGTGCAGGGCGAGGTAGCTTAAGCAGGTGTTAGCCAGCATGCGACGGGCGATATCGTCGGCGTTGAACTGGTACTCGCCACGTGGTTTAAACGCTTTCCAGGTCTGCCACAAGGTCGTTTTCAGCTCGGTTGCAAGCTGCATCTTGAGTTGCTGACAGGCGCTGTGAATCGCTTCCACCGGAATTTGCTCGTACTCACCACTGACCGCTTCCTCACTTGGGATTTGCAGCAATAGCGCGAGCAGTGCCGGATCACGGTCCGGTTGTGTGAGCTGGTGCTGCAAGGCCTCAATTGCATCGCCGGAAAGCTGCAACGGACTATCGTTGGTTACCGCGGATTTAATCGCGCGCAGATAGATCTGTTGGGCACTGTCCCAGCCGATAAAGGGGTCATCGCTATAGGCCAGTAAGTTGAGTAGCTGGCCTTCCGTGTAACCGGCATCAATCCGTACCGGGGCAGAAAAACCAGCGAAGAAACCAGTCACCGGTTTGCTCGCTGCGCCGCTGAATACAAAGGTCTGTTCTTCTTTCTGCAGACTGATCACATCATCGTTAAGCTCAGCACACTGCAACTGCATCGCATCGCCTTGCTCAGTATAGAACTGAACACGCATCGGAATATGAAACGGTTGTTTTTGAGGCTGACCAGGCGTTGCTGGCGTGTGCTGGGTACAGTGCAGACGGTATTGCTGGTTCGCCTCGTCGTAGCTTTCTTTAATCCGCACGGTGGGTGTTCCGGCCTGCTCGTACCAACGGCGAAACTGAGTAAAATCGATCTGGTTGGCGTCTTCCATTGCGCTGATAAAGTCTTCGCAGGTGACCGCCTGGCCATCATGGCGCTCAACATAGAGCTTCATGCCGGCCTGAAAACCTGTTTCGCCAAGTAGCGTATGCATCATCCGAATCACTTCGGCACCTTTGTTATACACAGTCACGGTATAGAAGTTATTCATTTCAATAACTTTATCCGGGCGTATTGGGTGCGCCATCGGGCTTGAGTCTTCAGCAAACTGGTGAGTGCGCATAATACGAACGTCGTTGATGCGGTGTACCGGCCGCATCGACATATCGCCACTGAATTCCTGATCCCGAAACACCGTCAGGCCTTCTTTCAGGCTCAGCTGAAACCAGTCACGACAGGTAATCCGGTTGCCGGTCCAGTTATGAAAATATTCATGACCGATCACCGATTCAATATTGAGAAAATCCTGATCCGTCGCGGTGCGCGAATCGGCCAGCACGTACTTCGCATTGAAAACGTTCAGGCCTTTGTTTTCCATTGCGCCCATGTTGAAAAAGTTAACGGCTACGACCATGTAAATATCGAGATCATAGGCCAGTCCAAAACGCTCCTCGTCCCATTTCATCGACGCTTTCAGCGATTCCATGGCGAAGGTTGCCCGGCCCAGGTTGCCCTTATCAACAAACAACTGAAGGTCGACGTGACGCCCTTCCATGGTGGTAAAGGTATCTTCGAGCAAGTCAAAGTCGCCCGCTACTACGGCGAACAGATAACAAGGCTTCGGATGCGGATCATGCCAGGTCACGAAATGACGGCCTTGCGCTTCATCACCCTGAGCAACCGGGTTGCCGTTGGCTAGTAAATAGGGAAATTTGCTTTTGTCAGCATGCAACGTGGTGGTAAACACCGCCAGCACATCAGGCCGATCTAAATAGTAGGTAATGCGCCGGAATCCTTCCGCTTCACACTGGGTGCAAAAGGCACCGCCTGACTTATAAAGCCCTTCCAGTGCGGTATTGTTTGCCGGGTCGACCAGGGTTTCAATACTCAGCTCACATTCGTCAGGTAACCCGGTAATGGTCAGCTCGGCGTCCGTTTGCTGGAATTCATCATTTGTCAGTGTTTCACCGTTAACCGCGACCGTCTGCAACTGCATATTTTCACCATCCAGCACCAAGGGTCGCTGGTGCTGCCCGTTGCGGCGCACTCGCATGACATTGCGTATGGTGCTGGCATGATCATCCAGTTCAATATCCAGATCGACGGTGTCGATAAGGAAATCGGGAGCCTGGTAATCCAGGCGATACTTTGCAGTCGGTAACTTACTCATTTAGGAATAGGCCTCCTGGCGACTCTGGTTATCACTTAAACGTAGGATTTTGAAATTAGTGAAGGCGAAAATCATCGCTATCAATGGCGTCAGGTAAAGGAAGAATGCAAACGGTGCGTAGGTTAACGGGAACACACCTAGCACTGCAAACATATAGGCACCACAGGTGTTCCATGGAATCAATGCGGAGGTAATGGTACCGCTGTCTTCCAGGGTACGTGACAGGACCCGGGGGTCGAGATCACGATTTGCATACTCTTCACGGAACATCCGTCCCGGCAGAACAATCGCCATATACTGATCGGCGGTCAGCAGATTCACACCGAAGCAGGTAAACAAGGTGGCCGTAATTAAGCCCCCTGTTGAATGAACAACTTTTAACAACCCTTTCAACAGCTGACGCAATAACCCGGTGCATTCCATAACAGCGCCAAACGTCATTGCGGTAAGAATCAGCCAGACGGTGTTGAGCATGCTGACCATACCGCCGCCACTAAGCAGCGATTCCAAATCCGGGTTGTCGGTACTGACCCGGGTCCCGTCGAACAGGGCCACCCAAACTGCACCAATAGGCCCTAACCAGCTGCCTTCTACGGATTCCGGCACCAGCGTTGCGACCACATCGGGCTGAAAGATAATCGCCCAGAGCCCCCCGAGTAGGGCTCCGATAAAAATAGTTGGTAATGCCGGCTTTTTCATCACCGCAAGGGTAAATAAGATCGCCAACGGCACCAGCATCAAAATATTAATATTGAAAATAGAGAGCAGCTCATTCTGCATCACTTCAAGGCTTTGCAAATTGGCGCTGGCAGAGCTGGTAAAGCCGATGAAAGTAAACAAAAGCAGCGAGATAACGAAGGCCGGTACTGCGGTTAGTGTCATATAACGAATGTGGGCAAAAAGCTCGCTTCCGGAAACCGCCGGCGCCAGGTTAGTGGTGTCTGACAGGGGCGACATTTTGTCACCGAAATAGGCGCCGGAAACTACCGCACCGGCAGCAATCGCTATATTCAGCTCCATTCCAGTGGCAACGCCGATTAACGCCACACCAATGGTCGCCGCCGTGGTCCAGGAACTACCAATGGATATCGCCACAATGGCACAAATCAGACAACTGGCCGCATAGAACCAACTTGGGCTGAGCAGTTCGAGACCGTAATAAATCAAGGTGGGGACGATCCCAGACAGCAACCAGGTACCAATCAGTGAACCAACCATGAGGATAATAAGGATGGCACCCAGGGCTACCGAGATCCCCTTGGTAATGCCCTCTTCGATCTGCTCCCAGCTGTAACCATTGCTAAACGCGACAATACACGCCAGTGCGGCTGCGGTTAACAGTGCCAGTTGATTGGGTCCGTACGATGAATCGGCACCAAACATAAAAACCGATGTCGCCAGCATGACGATAAGTGCTATCAGTGGCGTCGCAGCCTGTATGTAAGTTGGCTTTTTAATTGAATCCGACATCTGAAATTATTCCTGAGTTAAAAAGTAAGCACGCCGATAAGTTGCAAAAAGACCAGAGTAATAGCGACCGGTGCCACATACCGCACCGCGAAACGCCAAAGCCTGAATACCTTTGTGCTGGTGTTAAGTTCTTCGCGCATGTAACGGGACTCTATCGCCCAACCTGTAAATAATGCCACCGCCAGGCCGCCCAGCGGCAACATAATATTAGACGTCAGATGGTCGATGACATGAAACAAGGTCGGCGTTTCTTTGCCCATGAAGGCCCAGTCGACCTGAGCCCACCCTGCACCGGCAAACGAGTATATGGTCATCAGGCTGAAAGTAAACAGGATCACACAGGAACCTGCGGCAGCCTGCCACCGCGTTACGGCAAACCGCTCCACCACAAAAGCTGCAATCGACTCGATCATAGAGATGGCAGAGGTAAAGGCCGCTAACAATAGCATAATGAAGAAAACCGTGCCGACGAAGGCGCCGCCCGGCATGGTTGCAAAGGCAAGCGGCAAGGTCTGGAAAATTAGCCCTGGCCCCTCGCCCGGGGTCAGTCCGTAACCAAAAACCAGTGGGAATATAGCCAGACCGGCAATGATAGCAACTAAAGTGTCAGCGACCGCAATCCAGATCGAAGTCGACACTATGGAGGTCTTTTTCGGCAGGTAGGCGCCATACATAATCATCACCCCCGAGGCCAGGCTGAGGGTGAAAAAGGCATGTCCGAGCGCAATCAGTACACTGTTTACGGTCAGTTGACTAAAATCCGGCTTGAAAATGAAGTTTAGGGCTGAGCCTAAGTCACCCACGTTGGCCGAATAGATAGCGATGCCAATCAACAGCAGCAGCAACATCGGCATTAACCACTTTACGCTACGCTCAAGGCCATGTTTAAAGCCTTTGCCGACAATCACCGCCGTCGCGAAAATCAGTAACGCAGTAAACAGCAGCATCTCGCCAGCTGAGGCAGTCATCTGCTCGTAAATGCCGTTAATAAGCTCGGCTGAGGGGCGATCGAAGGTGCCCTGGGCACTTTTGACTACATACGAAAACGCCCACGAGGCTATCACCACATAAAAGGTGAGAATTAAAAAGCCAGCAAGCATGGTAGCCCAACCGGTTAGTTGCCACGACCAGTGGCGGCCGGACTCGACTGCCAGCTTACGTGCCGCATACCCCGGGGAGTTGCGCCCACGCCGACCAATCAGAAGTTCACCGATTAGGACAGGTATACCCAGTGCGAAAATACATAGCAGATAAACGAGAACAAAGGCACCACCGCCGTTCTCGCCCATGATGTAGGGAAATTTCCAGATATTGCCTAAACCAACCGCGGCGGCGGTGGCTGCCAGCACGAATGAAAGACGACTACTCCAGCGTTGACTGGTGGCGGGTCTTGTTGGTGTTGTCATGAGAGACCTTTAACGGTTCTTGTTCTTATTGTGACTGACCGGTGTCAGAAACAAGTAAGCGGGCCTCGCGTCACCACGGGCCCGCTCAATATTCACAGGTTAGCTATCTTGCTTGTGGGCTTCGATAAAGTCTATAGCGATGCGTAGCGTCTCCTGCAAATACGGATCTGCTTCGCGGTAACGCTCATCGGCATCTTCCGCTGCCTCGACAGGCTCTTTGCCGGCCCGCTGCAAACGTTCGTTAATCCGCTGCAAACGGCGTTCGCTGTCGGCATCCGACTCGGCTTCACGTTCACTTTGCACTAAAGACACATAGTCGCGGTCCCGGCGCTCACGAAAACGCTCGATATCATCCAGCACATATGCAAATTCCGGGTCATCCACAATACGGCCGTCATGGCGTTGCTGTAACTGGGTCAGCATGTCGTCATTCAGCCAGTCAAACCGCTGGTACTCAACTGAATCAATTTGATCCCAGGGTAAGGCATTGTCCGCGCGGCTTTCACCGAATTCATCCGGCTCCAGTGCAGACGGGAATAAGATATCAGGCATTACTCCCCGGTGCTGCGTGCTGCCACCGTCAATTCGGTAGAATTTGGCAATCGTGTACTGAATGCTGCCAAGCGGGTTGGAATAAAAATCAAAGCGGCGTTGCAACGGACGGTGTTGCTGGACCGTTCCTTTACCAAAGGTTGGCTCGCCCACTATCAGGCCACGATTGTAGTCTTGAATGGCTGCGGCGAAAATTTCCGACGCTGAAGCGCTAAAGCGATCAACCAGTACCACTAACGGGCCGTCGTAATACGCCTGGCCATCGTCGTCGCCATTGACTTCAACCCGGCCACTGCTATCGCGTACCTGAACCACAGGCCCTTGCTCGATAAACAGCCCGGTCAGGTAAATCGATTCGCTCAGGGAACCACCGCCGTTGCCACGCAGGTCAACCACTATCCCTTCGACGTCTTCTTCTTTCAGCTCACTGATAAGGGTACGAACGTCCTCGGATAAATTATTGTAGAAGCCTGGAATTTCGATGATACCCATACGGCGGCCGGCATAAGCGCCGTCTTCCATGGTTTCCACTTCAGCTTTTGCTTCGCGGTCTTCCAGGCGTACTTTATCCCGAACAATCTCAACTGTCTCTGGCGTGCCGCCGGAACCCTCGCTCTCTTTCAAAACCTGCAAGCGAACGGTGCTACCTTTCGGCCCGGTAATTAAATCAACTACGTCATCAAGTCGCCAGCCGATAACATCGACAAATTCTTTGTCGCCCTGGGCGACAGCAATAATACGATCATCCGGTGCCAACATGCCGGTTTGGTCGGCCGGGCCGCCGGGTACCAGTGAGCGGATAACGGTATAGTCATATTCCGCCTGCAGGACGGCGCCAATACCTTCCAGTTGCAAGTTCATATTCTGCTGGAATCGTTCGGCATTACGTGGCGACAAATAGCTGGTGTGCGCTTCAACACTGCGTGCAAAGGCATTCATGACGGTCTGGAAAGCGTCTTCACTTTGTGACTGCGTTAAACGCTGAATCGCACTTTGATAGCGACGTTCCAGGTTATCAATAATTTCCTCCGTCTCGCGACCTGCCATGGCAAGATTCAGCGCGTCATTCTTTAACCGTTGCTGCCAAATCTCATCCAGTTCATCTTCGCTTTCTGGCCAGGCTTCTTCTGTACGGTCGTAATAATAACGCTCCCCTTCAACTTCAAAGTCGAACTCTGCGTCGTCGAGCAGTTCCAGTGCGTACGAATAGCGTTCATAACGGCGTTCCAGGCTAAGCTGATAAATCTCGTACGGGACCTCAAGTTCGCCTTCCTGCAGATAGTTATGGAACTGCCCTTTTGCGTCAGCAAACTGATCAATGTCAGATTGCAAAAAGAACATACGGTTGTAATCCAGTTGGTCGAAATAACGCTCAAAGACCTGCTCGCTCATCGACTCGTCCAGATCCACCCGTGAATAATGGTAACGGGTAAAATAGGAAGAAATACGCTTGCTCGCCGTTACATGCTGAGACTCAGCGGCCAGCGTTGGCAAATCATCCAGCGTGTAGTTCGGAGAAATGGCAAAGCTTAACGGCGCAACCAAAAGGCTACTGAGGATCAGGCTTCGTAACAATGGCTTACTCATGCATAAACTCCTAAGATTCGGTAAACAGGTTCTCAGCTTTAACTTTTACAGTGATGCCTGACACCAACTGTACCTGCACTTCTGACTTCTCAATCGCGGTAACAGTTCCCGCCATAGGCGATTGTCCCAGTTTAACCTGCACCGATTGCCCCACTTTAATGGCATCGTCAGCCAGTGGCGCTAATTTAATATCGGCTTTTGCAGCAGTGGCTTTACCTTTGCTATTGCTGCGCGACTTGCCAGCAGTCGCCGCGCGTTTCGCTGCGGGGCGCTTAGCCGCTGATTTGGTTGTTTTGTCACCCGGCTCTTTCGCTGCGTGCTCGGCTTTACGCTTTTCAACCCGCTTTTCGGCTGCGCGGGCTTTAGACTCAGCCAGTTCTTCCTGCGCATGTTTGGCATGGTCTTCTTCTACAATACCTGCCGCAGCGCCATCCAGATCAACCCGTTCGGTGCCGGCAGTGACACAGCGCAGATAGCGCCATGAATTGGTGTACTGGCGAAGCGCGCCACGCAACCGCGTTTTGCTAACCTTAGGGTCATCTTCCATACGACTCGCCAGGTCTTCAAAAATACCTATTTTTAAAGGCTTAGCTTCACCAGCGACACTAAAACACTGGGGGAATTGTTCTGCCAAATAAGCGATAACCGCTTTGCTTGTTGGCAATTTCTCGGTAGTTTGCTGGTTTTCCATGTACTAAACCTTGTTACTCATCATCAGGGGTTTCGTTGTCTTCATCACGCTGCTGCTCCATGCGCCGCGCAACACTAAAAACATAATCGTCTATTTCGTCACTTTCCAGTTCGGTCAGTGCTGGTTCACGGAACCAGATAAAGCAAAGCTCTTCTATCAACTCAATTATCTGAGCGTGGGTCCATTCGCGCGACTCACCTTGCGCCACAGCACAATGCAACATGCCGTTCAGCTGGTCAGCAGCTAACTCTGCCTCTTCTTCAAACTCATCCATATCGGCCACCGTGACCAGATACGGGTGAACTACAAACTCATCTAACATACGCCGCCCAGTTAAGTCCCTGAATGACTGGCAATAATGCCTCAAGACCTTGTTGGTCTTCGGCGCTAAAGCGGTCCAGTGAGGGGCTGTCGATATCAAGTACCGCGACCACCTGCCCTGACACTTCGATCGGTAGCACAATTTCTGAGTTGCTCGCGGCGTCACAGGCTATGTGGCCAGCAAAGGCATGAACATCAGCAATTCGTTGGGTCGTCTGTTGCGCCGCCGCGGTGCCACAAACACCTTTGCCAATGGCAATGCGGACACAGGCAACTTTACCCTGGAAAGGACCTAATACCAGCTCGTCAGCACTGTCAGCCAGATAGAATCCAACCCAGTTAATATCATCCAGATTGTCATTCAATAATGCGCTTAGATTTGCCAGGTTGGCAATTAGATCAGGTTCGTCACTGACAATGGCCTTGGCTTGTTCAACGAGTAAAGGGTAATCAGGGGTTGAATAGCTATTCACGTTTTATCAGACTCCGGGGTCTCAGGCTGGATACTAAAGCGGGTAATTTCCTGCTCTCGTTCACGCCGCATTTCTGCTTTCGATTTACTAATAAACTGACCATCTTTGCCAATAGAAAAAGGCTCGGTCTGGTCTAAATGACGGGCCTGGTACATCATCACCAGGCTCAGACTGTCTTCACGCTGCTGCTCCGTTAATGGATTTCCGTCCGGCCAGCGGCCTGTTTCTACCGCTTCGCGCAAGCGCAGGTAAAGCGCGTCTGACATATTTTCAATAAGTTGTTCGGGTTGCATCAGGCCTACTTCCGTCGCGTATTTAACAATCGTACACGGTTGACAATATACCAGATAAAGCCAATCGCCATTAGACCAATTGAAATCTGAGACTGCCAGGTCGGATCAGGCGAGGTTTCATCGCGAAAATAAAACAACCCTCCAATGCCGACTACAAACACCAGCATTGCCAACATACTCTGTGCCGTCAGCTTATTGATATAATCAGCGCGGGCGCGACGACGCTTTCGCTCCAGCGTATTTGCATCAAGACCATCTACGACAAATCCGCAATGCTCACACACCGCGGCCTTATCGGACATTTTCTTATTGCACTCGGGACAATTCACAATTGCCATCACCCACTCCTAGCCTGTTACTTCTCTACGACCTTACTACTGTTACATTGTGCCATAAGCCACAATATCAAGGTAGCCATTAACGTGAACAGCCAGCAAAACAAAAAAACAGCAACAAGTCAGCACGTCAACCTGTTGCTGTTCTATCACAGTACGCTTGCCTAGTCTTTCGAATCAGGCAGTTTGTGCTGGTTTTCAGCCCAGTATTTATCCACTGTCTCTTTCATCTCGCGACGCATCAGCATGATCCCAAGCAGGTTAGGCAAGGTCATCAGGACAATCGCCACCGCCGCAATCTTCCAGATCAGGGTGGTATCGGCAATCGCGGCAATGAAAAAGCCTGCTACATAAATCACCCGGTATGGCATCACCGACCGTGGACCAGCCAGGTAAATCATCGCCCTGTCGCCATAGTATGACCACGCAATCGCGGTCGAGAAGGCGAACATCAGCAGAGCGACAGCGACAATGTACTGACCGAAGTCACCGAAGAAGCCTCGGGTGAACGCAACCGTGGTTAATGCAGCTGAGTGAATTAATGACTCTCCAAACACCTGCACGTTATCGCGGGTAAAACGTCCATTTGTAACATCGAGAGTGCCATTGTACGGGGTATCACCACCGATCAGAATGCTGACATTTTCAGCCACTGAGCGCGCATTCAATATAGTGTAGTTGCCAGGTTCAGGTTCGCCGGCAACGACGTCTATCTGTCCCTCGAACACCTCAATGGTGTTATCCTGATTATTCAGATAACGCGACAATTCTGCACGGTCAGTGTCAATCTGGTCATCGTAAACACCTGAAATAATCCGCATATCGGAGCGATCAAAGTGGTTCTGATGCTTTTCGTGCCACACACCAGAAGCCAGAATAACCAGACCAGTCAGGGTACAGATAAGAATGGTGTCGATAAAGGGTTCCAGAATAGAGACCATGCCTTCTTCAGCAGGTTCTTTGGTTCGTGCCGACGCATGCGCAATGGCAGCCGAGCCCTGACCTGCTTCGTTGGAGTAAAGTCCCCGCGCGACGCCCATATTGAAGGCGTAGGCGAAACTGGCACCGACGAACCCTCCAATTGCCGCTGTGCCGGTAAAGGCGTCAGCGAAGATGGCAATAAACGATGGAATAATATTGTCGACATTATAAAAAATAACCGCAAACGCACCCAGCACATACAGCACTGACATCAACGGCACAATGCGTGAGGTTACCGCTGCAATACGACGAATACCGCCGAGGATAACCAGCGCCAACAGGACGGATAAAACGCCACCAACCCAAATGGTTGGAATACCAAAGGTGGCTTCCATGGCCTGGGCTATATTGTTACTTTGCGGCATGTTGCCGGTACCGAATGAACTTAGCACCGTAGCAAGCGCAAAAATCACCGCCAGCCATTTCATATTCAGGCCACGCGACATGTAATACATAGGGCCGCCAGCCATGGTGCCATCTTCGGTCTGAACACGGTATTTGTGCGACAGCGTGACCTCAACGAACTTGGTCGTCATGCCGAAAAATGCCGTCATCCACATCCAGAATAACGCGGCCGGGCCACCGAGGAACAAGGCCAGCGCGACGCCACCAATGTTACCCGTACCGATGGTGCCTGACAGGGCCGTGGTCAATGCCTGAAAATGAGTGGTGTCGCCCGGATCACGGCTACGATCAAATTTACCGGTAATAACGCGCCACCCATGGGCAAAGAAACGAATCTGAGGGAATTTCAGATAAATCGTGAAGAACAGACCTACACCCAGCAGCAGAAACGGGAAGTAAACCGCTCCGCCGAGAACGCTGTTCATCCAGTCCAGCATATTGTTGATAAAGTTCAAGGTAGCCCCCTGCTGTTATTATCGTTATTTATTGTTTGTATAAACTGGTTTACGTCATTACGCCAAGGGCACTACCAGTAAAGGCCAGGCGTTTTTGCCCGCCTAAAAAGTAGTGCCCCGACATACTAGCGCAACTTGTCTGCAACTGCGAGAACTGCAGCCAGCGTATCGTAGCCAAACTGCTGGCTGCGCACGTCCGACCAACCCGTTTCCGGGTTGGCAATGTCGTTATTATCTTTAAATGGCATTTCTACCGTGAACGAGAGACAGTTAAAGGTCTCGCCCACATTGGCTGCAGCCACCGTCAGATTCGACTGACCCGGTGCATCGAGCTCATAGCCGTGGGTAACCTGAAACTCGGGTGTTGCGTTCAGCAGCGCCTGTTTAAAGTCGCCTTCTAAGCTCTGCAATCGCTGATCGTACGACGGGTTGCCTTCACAACCGGCGACAAAGTTGTATGGAATGGCTTCATCGCCATGAATATCAAGGTACATATCGACCCCGATGCGAACCATTTCCTCGCGAACCAGGTAAACTTCCGGGCTTTTCTCCATGCTCGGAGTCTGCCATTCACGGTTCAGGTTAACCCCTTTAGCGTTGGTCCGCAGGTGACCGCGAACGCTGCCATCCGGATTCATATTCGGCACCACATAAAAGACCGCTTTATCCAACAACAAACGGGCGACCCCATCGTCCTCGTCTAACAAACGGTGCAGCAGGCCCTCGATGAACCATTCAGCCATGCTCTCACCCGGGTGTTGGCGTGCGGTAACCCAGATTTTTTTCTTTCCTTCAGCCGGCTCTCCGATTTGCAGCAGCGTCATATCACGCCCATCCAGAGTCTGCCCCAGCACTCGTTGTTCAACCCAGCTCGACTGCTGTGCCGCTTGCAGCAAATCCAGATGACGCTCATAGCTATACGGCACGAAGTAAGCATAGAACACGGTTTCCTGCTCGGGAGTGTGCTCGATGATCAGGTTTTTGCCATCAAACGAAGTATCGACACGGAACCAGTGTTCACGGTCATAACTGGCCATTGCCCGATAGTCTTTCCAGCCATCCGGGTACGCGGCAGTATCAACCCCTTCAATGGTCAGGCGGTGGGCGCGTTCTGCTTCGCTATAAAGTTTAAAATGGAACCACTGAAAGAAATCAGACTCCGCGTCTTTGCGAATACGTAAACGAATGTCGCTGGCATCTTCAGCCTTAACGACTTCAATGTTGCCACTGTCAAACTGACTGGTAATAAACATAGATGTATCACTCCAGATTCAAACTTACGGCGCCCTGCCCTTGCCATAAGTGGAAAGCAAAAAATAAAGCGCCCTCTGAGGGCGCTTTGCGATAGGTTTAGTTTATTTAGGTAAACTAATCATTTTTTGACCAGCCATGTCCTGCACCACACGCAGTACCTGGCAGCTGTAGCCAAATTCATTGTCGTACCAGATATAGAGCACCGCGCGATTGCCTTCTACAATCGTCGCTTGCGAATCAACAATACCGGCGTAGCGGCTACCGACCAGATCCGAGGAGACAATTTCAGTCGACGCTGTGTAATCCACCTGGTTTTGTAAGTCAGAGAACAACGCCACTTCACGCAGGTATTTGTTCATTTCTTCTTTGTCAGACGATTTTGCCATATTCAGGTTCATAATCGCCATCGACACATTCGGCGTCGGTACGCGAATGGCGTTACCAGTCAACTTACCTTTCAGTTGCGGGAAGGCTTTAGCGACGGCTTTGGCCGCGCCAGTTTCGGTCAGAACCATGTTCAGTGGTGCTGAGCGACCGCGACGGTCTGCTTTGTGGTAGTTATCAATCAGGTTCTGATCGTTGGTGTACGCGTGCACGGTCTCGACGTGACCGCTTTCAATTTCATATTTGTCATGAACTGCTTTTAACACCGGAGTGATGGCGTTGGTGGTGCAGCTGGCCGCTGACAGAATCAGATCATCCGCGGTAATATCCTGGTCGTTGACACCATGCACGATATTTTTGATCTCGCCTTTGGCCGGGGCCGTGAGCAGAACTTTCTTCGCGCCTTTCGCTTTCAGGTGCAGCCCAAGACCCTCTTCGTCTTTCCAGATACCGGTGTTATCAACGATGATCGCGTTGTTGATACCGTATTTGGTGTAATCGACCTGATCCGGACCGTCCGAGTAAATCACCTGAATTTTGGTGCCGTTGGCTTTAATCGCCTGAGCTTCGTGGTCCACGGTAATAGACCCATTGAATGGTCCATGTACAGAATCACGGCGCAACAGACTGGCGCGTTTTTCAAGATCACCTTCACGCCCGCCACGAACCACAATGGCACGTAAACGAAGCTTGTTATTTTTACCGTTTTTCTCAATCAGCAACCGGGCCAGTAACCGGCCAATGCGGCCAAAGCCATATAAAACGACGTCCTGAGGCTCGATATCGTCTGGCTTACCAATCACGTCAGCCAGTTCCTGTTGAAGGTACTCTTCTACAGTCTGACCGTCGTTGTCGTTTCTGAATAAGAAGTTGAACGCCAGCTTACCGATATCAATTCGTGCCGGAGCCAGTTCCATCTCTGAAATTGCTTTTAACAACGGGTAGCTTTCGCGCAAACGCAGTTTATTGCCTTCGTGCTGACGAACCAGGCGATGCGCTTTGATGATGTCGATGGTGGAACCATTCAGTAACGAACGGCCATAAACCAGAATCTCAACGCCTTTGGTGCGATACAGGCGACCCACCAGTGGCTGCATCAGCTCTGCATATTCCTGCCGTTCTTCCCAGCTGGATAACGTACGATCGTTTTGCGCTTCAGTCATTCCAAAAAACCCTTTCCGTTGCAAAAATTTCGCCGGGCATTGTACTGAATTTCGCCTCCGCCCACCACTTAAAAATCAACCTTCGTCCGCTTTGAACTCAAGCGCAACCGAATTTACACAGTACCGCTGGCCCGTTGGTGCCGGACCGTCAGGAAAGACATGGCCCAAATGCCCCCCACATTGTTTGCATGTAATCTCGATTCGCTGCATGCCATGAGTGGTATCTTCGTGATACTCCACCTGTTCGCCCAGCGACGCGTAAAAGCTTGGCCAGCCGCAGCCTGCATCAAACTTAGTTTGTGCTGAAAAGAGTTCTTGTCCACAGCCCGCACAAACATAAATACCCGGGCGGTTTTCATCCAGTAAGGCACCGCTGAATGGCCGTTCGGTGCCCTTCTCACGCAAAACCCGGTAGGCCTCTGGTGTCAGTCGCTTGCGCCATTCTGCCTGGTCGCTCATTTACATCCCCTTCATCGTAATGTCATACCTGTAGAGTCTGGCTTTATGGTAGCATTAACCCCATGCCTAGCAAGAATCATCTCGTCAGGACTCAAGGAGCACCGCATGTTAAGACGTACAAAAATAGTTACTACCCTAGGCCCTGCCACCGACAATCCGGATGTGCTTTCCAGGCTTATTGCTGCAGGAGCTAATACGGTACGCTTAAACTTTTCCCACGGCACCGCGGAAGACCATGTGAAACGGGCCGCGATGGTTCGTGAACAAGCAGCGAAGCATGGTCGTCATGTGGCTATCTTAGGTGATCTGCAAGGTCCAAAAATACGAGTCGCCCGCTTCAGTAATGGTTCCGCTATGCTTGAGCAAGGGCAGACCTTTATTCTCGACGCCAGTCTGGATAAAGACGCCGGTGATTCGAATCAGGTAGGCCTTGATTACGCTGACTTACCCCAGGATGTAAATACCGGCGATGTGTTGCTGCTCGACGATGGTCGGCTGCGCTTGCAGGTCGATTCGGTGAGCGGCAGCCAGGTCATTACCAGCGTGCTGGTTGGCGGTACCCTGAGCAACAATAAAGGGATTAACCGCTTAGGCGGGGGCCTGTCAGCCGCCGCACTGACCGATAAAGATTTACGTGATATTCAGACTGCCGCTGATATCAATGTTGATTTTCTCGCGGTCTCCTTTCCCCGTTCCAGTGACGATATAAATCGCGCCCGCGCCCTGCTTCGGGAAGCCGGCGGTAAAGGCGGTATTTGCGCCAAGATCGAACGTGCTGAAGCAGTCGCCACCGAAGCGGCCCTGGATGATATTATTCATGCCTCCGATGTGGTCATGGTGGCGCGTGGCGATCTCGGTGTTGAAATTGGCGATGCACAACTGGTCGGTAAACAAAAACAGATTATTCAACGTTCACGGGCACTCAATAAAGTCGTCATTACTGCCACCCAAATGATGGAGTCGATGATCGATAATTCGATGCCAACACGGGCCGAAGTCATGGACGTAGCCAACGCCGTGCTTGACGGCACAGATGCAGTAATGCTCTCTGCAGAAACGGCAGCGGGCAAGTTTCCGGTTGAAACCGTACTGGCGATGGCTGACATCTGTAAGGGGGCCGAAACTCACCCCAGCGTCACCATGTCCTATCACCGCGCGGATGAAACCTTCACCTCGATTGCGGAATCAACCGCGATGTCGGCAATGTACGCTGCAAACCACCTCAGTGGCGTCAGTGCTATTATTGCGCTGACAGAATCAGGTCATACCGCCAAGTTGATGTCACGGATCAGTACCGCACTACCAATTTTCGCTCTCACCCGCCACCACAGCACGCTGGCAAAAACGGCGCTGTACCGTGGGGTTTATCCGGTCTATTTCGATACGCGTGAATCAGCCCTGGATACGCTGATTGCGGATGCAATGGCCGTGGTGGAATCGCGTGGGCACTTACAGAAAGGCGACTATGTGATTATTACCTACGGTGATTTAATGGGCACCATAGGGTCCAGTAACACCGTTAAAATCATGCAGGTTTAAAAGGTCATTGTTGCTATATCGAGGTCGCGGCTGCGCAACATACTGCGTAAGTCGCGACGCAACTCTTGCAACTCTGCCGCGAAATGCAGACGTTGGTCGTCAGTGAGCAGGCCATGCAGGGTCATTAAGCGCTCCTGACTGGCTTCTTTCGCTGCGCTGGTCTGTGTTATCAACACATCGCCGCGCAGGTTCTCCGGTTCTAAGAACAGCCCATCCAGATGTTCACTCAACAAATCTGACTGACTGCGCTGTTCAAGAGCTGAGGCAAACTGCTCCGCCCATTCCAGCCGGTACTCAATCCAAAGCATAGTGCTGTCATCGATGCTATCAGCCCACTCATCGAACAACGCCTGCTGCTCCCCGGTTACTGCTCCCAGCCAACGCTGAGCCTGTTTCTGAAACATATCGCGCCGCTCTGCAACACGCTCATCGGCGGTTGAGTCCTGATACTCATCGAGACGCTGCTGAATGGAGTCGGCCACACTCTGAATGAGCTCGTCGACCTGAGCATCACTTAAGTCAGGTAACAAACGCAGTGCCGCTGGCAACGCACCGGAACGCACCTGAAACCAGAAGTCGGCTGCTAGATCGCTATACTGGCGCACCGCTTCCGGGTCGAGAGTGGCCTCAGTAATATCCGCTTCGAGGGTTTCAAGTGTCAGGTGATACCGTGGTATTTGGGTCTCTGCGTGCCATTGTAAAAACGCCTCAACCTCTTCGTTCAACGCTTCATGCTGCTCGCGTTCCAGGCTCACGTAATCGCGTGCCTGCCAGACTATATACGTGTCCGCAAAACGGTAGGCGAAACTTCGCGAACAGGCACCTACCCCAAGAACAATCAGCGCCACGACAATCAGTTTAAGTAGTCTATGCATAAGCTTCACAGGCAAAAAGGGCCGCTATTCTAGCGGCCCAAAATTAATTGTTTGATCTTGTCTTTATAACTACGACTGACCTTTAATTCTTCACCATTATGTAGAATCAGATGGTACTCACCGTTTTGCCTGCTACAGAGTTTCTGCACCTGATTCAGGTTAACAATCGCGGAACGATGAATGCGCTGAAAGCTTTTCGGGTTCAGCTCTTTTTCCAGCTCTTTCATGGTGCGTCGAAGAATATGAGTTTCATTGTCAGCATGAATACACATGTAATCGCCGGCAGCGTCTACCCACTCGATCGCACTGATAGCGACCCGGGTAATCTCGCCACTTTCCTTAATCGCGATATGCTCTGGATAGTCATCGACCCGCAGTGACTCGCCGTCCGCCAGTCGCCGAAGAATATCTTCGCCATCTTCGCCAGTCATTTCTGCAACAAGGTCAACCAGCTTGTGCTGCTGTTCTTTCTCAGACACGTTGACCATGGCCAGCTCAATCCGCTCAAGAGCTGCCGCTAAGCGCTCTTCATCGACGGGCTTGAGCAAATAATCCAGCGCCCGCACATCGAACGCACGAATTGCATACTGGTCATACGCGGTAACAAACACAATCAATGGCATCTGGCTCATTGACTGACTGAGCGCCCGTAATACTTCAAAGCCGTTTAAACCAGGCATCTGAATATCCAGGAAGACCAGATCAGGCGCCGTCTCGGTGATACGTGTCACCGCGTCACGGCCGTTACTGCATTCAGCAACCACCTCAACCTGCTCAAACTGATCAAGACGCACCAGTAAACCGCGTCTTGCCAAAGGCTCATCATCCACTACAACTGTTCGAATTTTCTTACTCATGTCTTCACACAACTTGCCACGGAATCCGAATCTCAACAATGCAACCTGTTGGATCATTTGCAAACAGATTAAAGGAGTACTGCTTTCCGTACAAGGCCTTTAATCGTTCAGCGGTATTGCTCAGCCCGACGCCCCCGCCTTTATTGCTCCGTTTCGGTATCTCATGCACCGCGACCGGCCCGTTGTCTTTAACTTGGATGACCAGAGTCTCCACCTCAACCCGGGCATTTATCTCGATAGTGCCCTGCTCTTCGAGACGTGCAATGGCGTATTTTATAGAATTTTCGATAAGTGGCTGCAAAAACATACTGGGAACCAGCGCGCGCGCTGCATCTTCGGTTATGGCGGTGAAGACCTGCAATCGTTCTTCGAAGCGGACCTTCTCAATATCCAGATACAGCATCAGAACCTCAACTTCGCGCGCTAAGGTAATCCGTTTAATGGGTTCGTTATCAAGGGAAAAACGCAGGAAGTCACTCAACCGTGACATCATTTTATTGGCGGCCTTGTTCTCCTCCACCAGGATCAAGGTGGAAATAGCGTTCAGGGTATTAAACAGAAAGTGCGGATTTAACTGATAACGCAGCATTTTCAGCTGTGACTGATGCGCCATCGACGCGGCAGTGAGCGCTTTTTGCTTTTCATCCTGGAGCATCTGGTAATACTTAATAACAAAGTACAGCCCGCTCCAGCTGAGAATGATATACCACTTAGCGATGGTGTAATTGAAGTAGAACAAGGGATTGATCGGACGATAGCCGAAACGGTAGATCTCCCAGTTGGTGGCGTTATCGATAACTGCCCACAGTGCGGCAGTGACGAAAGATGCCACCAGCACCACAAGGAAAAGCCACGCCGGACGTCGGTTCCAGATGCGCCGATAGAGGTAACGTAACGGAATCGTCAGCAGGAAACCGGCATAGGCGCCCAACGCGACAATTACCATGTAAATGTCACGCATCTCCTGAGTAAAAGAGCCAAGGTACTGAATCAGTCCGTAGCCGATCCAGCCGGTTAGCTGCAATACCCAGAAAAATTTATTGCGGTCGTCGAAAAGTTGTCGCCAGTTCAAGATGTGTTACTGCACCAATACAAAATTTTAACAAAGTATACCGAAATCAGCGTAAAGCTCCGACCCTCTTTATCTCGCGATTGTCGCGCTTGGTCGCATTCGTTACACTGACTAGCTTAAACGGACGATCAGGAGAATCCATGTCGGCTTGCCCATTGCACTATCATATCAAAGCAGCGGACTGCTCGGGACACTATTTCGACGTGTGCCTGCGCATAGAAAACCCCGACCCGGAAGGGCAAACGCTACGTCTCCCTGCCTGGCTACCCGGCAGTTATATGATCCGTGATTTTGCTAAACATGTGGTTGAGTTCAGTGCCAACCATAACAACCAGATCCTGCACTATCACCGGGTCGACAAGCAGACCTGGTTGCTGCAGGCAAGTGACGGTCCGATTGAGGTACGTTACCGGGTCTACGCCAATGACTTATCCGTGCGTACGGCCTTCCTTGATGACACCTTTGGCTTTTACAACCATAGTGCCCTTTGTCTCGAGGTGGTTGGACAGAGCCGGCAACCCTGCGAAGTCGACATAGAGCTGCCGAACGGGTATGACAATTGGTATCTCGCAACAGGGATGCCGCGACTGCGCGGGGATGCCTTCGGCAGTGGTCGTTTCCGTGCCGACGATTATCAGCAGCTGATTGATTTTCCGGTGCTGATGGGCGAATTAACGCTGGATGACTTCATCGTCCATGGTACCCGTCACCGAATCGCCATTGCCGGCCGCCACTTCGCCGATATGGACAGGATCAGCGCTGATCTGGCGAATATCTGCGAGAACCAGCTTGATATGTTTGAAGGCGCAGCGCCGTTCGACGATTATACCTTTCTGGTCATGGTCACCGGGCAAGGCTTTGGCGGACTTGAACATCGCAATTCCACTGCCCTGCTGTGCAGTCGTAAAGACCTGATCCATTCACAGCAGGCTGGAATGACAGATAGCTATCGCACCTTCCTCAGCCTCTGCTCCCATGAATACTTTCATTCGTGGAATATAAAACGTTTACGCCCACGCGAATTCATTCCATTTCACCTCGACAAAGAGCAGTACACAGAGCAGCTTTGGTTTTACGAAGGGGTGACCAGTTATTACGACGACTACATGGTTCACCGGGCTGGTTTAAGCAGCCCCCAGCAGTATCTGGATACCTTGGCGACAACCCTCACCCGTGCACTGATGGGCCAGGGTTCGCAGCGTCAGACGCTAACCGAGTCCAGTCAGCTCGCCTGGACCACCTTCTACCAGCAAAACGAGAATGCGCCGAACGCAATTGTCAGTTATTACAGCAAAGGCGCCATTGTTGCGCTTTGCGCCGACTTGTTAATTCGAAAACAAAGCAATCATAGCTTTACCCTTGATGACGTGATGCGCCAACTGTGGCTGGAGTATGGCAAAGACGAGCGCGGCACCACCATGGACAGCCTGATTGACTGCCTCATCGATGCCGGCGGAGCGGAAATGCGCAGTCTGTTGCAGCGTGCCCTGCACACTACGCATCCGCTGCCGCTCAAAGAACTGCTTAGTTTTGTTGGTGTTGAGGCGCAGACCCTGGCCCTTGAAAGTGACAACGGACCCTTTGGCAAAGCGCCCCGGGTTGAATTCCAGGTTAGCTTAGGGGCTCGTTTTACGGCGCGCGAACACGGGCTTGAGTTAATTCAGGTTTATGAGGGTGGTAGTGCGTATGAGGCAGGCCTTAGTGCCGGTGACCTGCTGATTGCGATTGATAATCTGCAAATTAATGCAACCAATCAACTGGAGTTTTTCAGCCGCTACCAGGCCGGAGACAAGGTGGTGGTGCATGCATTTCGGCGTGACGAACTGAAGCAACGAGAGTTGCAGTGGCAGGCCCCAGAGCGTATCAACTGGGTGCTAACCCTGGCTGACCCGACGAAGGCCAGCCCCTGGTTATCAGTCCCGCGGGGGTAACAAAAGCTGGGGATCGACTCGTGTTGATTCCCAGTTCATGCGCCAGTCCAGATGAGGCCCGGTCGCGCGCCCTGTGGCACCTATTTCAGCAATAGGATCGCCCTGTTGCAGATAATCGCCGACATCCACGTAAATACGATGCAGGTGCAAAAAGCTCGAAAAAACCCCATGGCCGTGGTCAACGATCAAGGTGCCGCCGGACATCAGCATATCCGGGTGAGCCAATACCACGATACCACCTATCGGCGCATACACTGGCGTGCCGGTAGGAGCGGCAATATCGATGCCCCAGTGCGGTGCCCGTGGTTCGCCATTAAGAATACGTTGCGAACCGTACACACCGCTAATACGCCCTTCTGCCGGCCAGGCGTATGGGCCGGTAAAATACGTCATCTCGCTACGAACCTGACGGGCCTCTGCAACCTGCTGATTCTCAGCACGGATTCGCTCCTGAGCCGCAGGATCCGGCGTCACTGTCTGTTGCGGTAACCCTTCGATACGTTGAATATTAAACTCACGTGACGCAACATCCAGTGTCGAGCTATGTTCAGTCCCCTCTGCATCCGTTACCGTGAGCGTTTGTTCAGCATCCGCTTCCCGAGGCAAACCAAAAACAAAATAGCCATACTCACCGACCGTTAATTCTTCGCCGTTCAGGCGCACCTTAAAGCCCGGCTCGGTTTTACCGACCACCAGCGCCCCCTGGGTCAACTGACCTTGCAACTGAACATAGTCGTTGAGGCGATGCTCGCTCTCGTGCTCGTCCGCCTGCACCGACCCAAGTCCAGCGAGTAGTAGCAGTATTCCCGGTAAACCGTACCATTTACGCATAGCCAATAGCTCCTTTGCCAACACCTTCATAAGCGATGACCTTAACGTCAGCCTCAGGTTCCGCCATTTTAATCGTCGCCGCCAGGTAGTTAGAAATGCATTCAACGGTTGAATCGGTATCAATTACCGTATTCTCAGTTCGTGGCACAGCCAGCTCAAATAGCCCCTGATCAGCCTGATAACTATAGCAGACATGATCGTCGCCCACGCTCTCGCGGCCATACTCAGACAGTTGCATTGTGTCCGGCATCACCACGTCCTCGACGGAGCCAACATAGATATCTTCCCACTTACGCGCCCAGTGTTGTTCCAGTCGTGGGGTTCGCATGCCATTCAGATAAACCTGAATCGCCGAGCGGTGGCCGTGGGCAATTCGTTGACAGTTGCCGTCATGTTTCTTCAGGCCATGGGTGTAGTGATAATAAAACCCGTTGATCTGTTCAGCCCGCAATGTCAGTTGCAGACCTTCAACGTTGGTTGGCAGCTGACGTTTTATTACCCCATGCAAATAGGCCTTAACGGTGTCCATCGTCACTTCATCGGCATCGACAAAGGCATAGGCGTCGGCAGGACAGAATAAATGAATAGAGCCATTATCCGGGCGCATGAAATCGACCCAGTAACCACTTTCATCCTGGTTCCGGCTGACTTTGGTAAAGGGGTGTTCAGCGGGGACTGCCAGCTTATGGTCGACGGAGTCGTCAATAATCGCTTTGATTTGCTTTTTAACGCGGCCGAAATCCAGCACCATCGACTGGTCGTTCAACGACCCGTCTAACGTGATATCGACGATCCAGCTTTCGCCGACTATACCCCGCTGTGGACAAAGGTAAGAAAAGTCGATAACAGTCAGATCATTTACAAATAATTGCATGCCGGTGGCGGTCCTTGATTCGCGTTACTACAAAGGCGTTAGTATAACGGAAGTTCAACTCTGCCACCATTGCCACAGCAAGTGCGCTGCCAGTAACCACAGAAACGCCCCCATTACCCGATCAAACCAGTAGCCCTTCGCCAGCAATAAACGACGCATCCAGTCATTGCCGAGCATCAATGCCAGCAAACAAAACCAGGCCATGGTGGCCAACGCCATATACAGGCCATAGCCAGCCTTTACCAGCATCGGCGTTTGCGGCGCTATCAGGGTGGTAAAAAGCGCCAGAAAAAACAACGTCGCCTTGGGATTGAGTGCATTGGTGATAAAGCCAAGCACAAACGCCTTGCCCGCACTCAGTCGATCCGCTTGCTCGGTATCAATGGTCTGAGTCATCGCCGGCGCCCGCATCGCGTTCCAGCCGAGCCAGATGAAATAGCCGCTGGCAGCCAGCAGGAGGGTCTGATAAAGCCAGGGGGTGCGATGGATGACCAGCGCTACACCGAGCAGCGAATAAGCAATATGAACCAGAATACCGGTCCCCACACCGATAGCAATAATACAGCCAAGCCGGATCCCATAACGCACCGCGTAGCGACTGACGACGGCAAAGTCCGGACCCGGGCTCATCACGGCCAATAAGTGCGCGACGGCAATGGTGGTAAACTCGAAAAGATACTCAGACAACGGCTTGTGTCCCCTTAGTTAGCCAGCTAAAATTAACTGTAATTCATACCAGAATGAGAAAAACTCACAATGAAACGCGCCTCACTCAATGCGCTGCGAGTCCTCGCCGCTGTCGCCGAAACCCGCAGTTTTAAAGGTGCCGCCGACAAACTCGGGGTCACTCAATCGGCCGTCAGCCGGCAAATTCAAACACTCGAAGAGCAACTCGGCCTGCGGTTAGTCCAACGCGACAACCGAATGCACGCATTAACCGACGCAGGCAGTCTGCTCGCCCCGGAGTTGCAGCGCATTTTTT
Source organism: Aliidiomarina sedimenti (assembly GCF_003986955.1). Classification (GTDB taxonomy): domain Bacteria; phylum Pseudomonadota; class Gammaproteobacteria; order Enterobacterales; family Alteromonadaceae; genus Aliidiomarina; species Aliidiomarina sedimenti. Next base: position 442,733 of record NZ_PIPN01000001.1, read on the forward strand.
CCCAACTCGACGAGCTTATCAATACCTTAACCCAAAGCAAAGCGGCTGATATACGTACCTTGCGGCTGGCAGTGCATGAAAACTGCCTGCAATGGTTTCTCGCCCCCTGGCTGGATGACTTCCACTCGCTGTACCCTCACCTCAAACTGCAAATACAGCAGGCCGACGAATACCTCACTGAAGCCTCCGCCAATGACTGGCGTAACGCGCTGGAACGCAACGAAGTGGATGTGGTACTGAGTTGTGGCCAGATGCGCGGCAAAGGCGTGGTGATGACCCCGGTGCAGGAGTTTCACTGGCAACTCCACGGCGACGCTAAAGGGCCCCTGTTTTCAGTCATCGGCAGTGGCGACTTAAGCAACCTGACCCAACAGCAGCGTAACGCAGGCACCACGCTGACCTATCGCGGCGTACAGGAAGTGGCAAACACCGGCATGGCATTGACCCTGGCGCAGTTGCAACATGGTCAGCTGCTGATGCCCAGTCATTATTCGCAGCCACGTCAGGGGCAGCGTCTCGCGCTTGATTTACCCGCACAGGAACTGACGGTGGAGGCACCGGGCATGTTGCAAACCTTTCATGCGCGGCATAAAGAAAACGAACTGGCGGTGGTCGCCTTTACCAATTGGCTGCGCCATGTGGTCACGGTTTAAACCGTCGTTGCAGCCATTTTTCCAGCTCAAGAATAGCGAACAGAATAACCCCGACCGCAACGCATAGCAGACCATGCTGCATGCTTAAGGGTTCGCTGGCAAACAGTGCTTGTAACCAGGGGCTATAGGTAAACAAAAGTTGCAGCACAAATACCGCCATCACTGCCAGCAAAACAGGTGGCGTGCCTTTCACATCGGGTATTGAGAACGACGCGCGGCGCAGGTAACGCACACTAAACAGATACCAGACTTCCATCGCCACCAGCGTATTGACTGCCATCGTGCGAGCGTAGCCGTCGCTATAGCCTTGCCATTGTGCCCATTCAAACACCGCAAAAATGCCTGCGGTAAAGAGTGCCGACACCAACCCAATACGCCAGATAATAAATCCCGACAACCAGGGTTCAGTAGGCGCACGCGGAGGACGGCGCATGACGTCGTCCTCACTGGCCTCAAACGCCAGCGCCAGAGCCAGCGCGATTGAGCTAACCATATTCACCCAGAGGATCTGCAACGGCATAATCGGCAGGGTTAGCCCTATCAGTAGCGCCAGAATAATAGCCAGCGACTCACCGCCGTTGACCGGGAGCAAAAAGGTGATCGCTTTCTTCAGGTTATCGTAAACCGTACGTCCTTCGTGAACGGCTTTAACAATGGTGGCGAAATTATCATCCGTCAGCACCATTTCACTGGCTTCACGAGCCGCCGCGGTACCGCCCTTGCCCATTGCAATCCCGATATCGGCCCGTTTCAAAGCAGGCGCGTCGTTCACCCCGTCCCCGGTCATCGCCACTGCTCTGTTCCCGGCCTGCAGCAACGTCACCAGGCGCAGCTTATGCGCCGGCGTGGTACGGGCGAATATGTCGGTGTCCTGTAAAGCCTGTGACAGCGCCTCATCGTCCATCTGGTCAAGCTCACTGCCAGTCAATGCATTATGCGGATATTTCAGGTGCAGCATGCGACCAATGGCCGCAGCGGTCTGTACATGATCGCCGGTGATCATTTTCACCGCAATGCCAGCCTGATGGCACTCTTCAATTGCGCTAATAGCTTCATCGCGCGGCGGGTCCATGATCGCAACCAGGGCCACCAGCTGCAAATCACTGGCGATACTATCGTGGCTTAGCGTCGCGTCTGCTGTGAAAGGTTTACAGGCCAGCGCCAGTACCCGATTGCCCTGCCTGGCAAGCATATCAATATGCGCATGCCAGGTATCGATTTCAAACGGCGCTGCGCTGTTATAGAGACGACTGCAGCGCTGCAAAATGGCTTCCGGTGCGCCTTTCACCAGAGCCAGTGCACCGCCACTGTCAGCTGAATCATGCGCGGTATCACGATGCAGCGTTGCCATGTATTTATAGCCACTATCGAATGGGATTTCGTCGCTACGCGGCCATTGCTGACGAATGCTTTTTGCATCCAGGCCCGCTTTGCCGGCCAGCGCAAGCAAAGCACCTTCCATTGGGTCACCGCGCACCTGAAAGCCGTTTTCATCCTCCACCAGGTGAGCTTCATTGCAGAGTAAGGCGACCTCAAAAATCCGTTGCTCTGCACTAACCCCACTGTCGCCCTGAATATCCCCATGCGGCGCATAGCCTACACCGCTTACCTCAAACCGGCCCTGAGGTGACACCAGTGCGGTCACGGTCATCTCGTTGCGGGTCAGGGTGCCGGTTTTGTCTGAGCATATAACCGACACCGCACCAATGGTTTCGACAGCAGGCAAGCGCCTGATAATGGCATGCCGGGACGCCATTCTGGTCACGCCAATCGCCAGCGCCACGGTCAGAATGGTTGGCAATCCTTCCGGGATAGCTGCAACCACCAGACTCACCACCGCCATAAACATATAGCTGGCGTCGTTACCACGCAGCATACCCAGCGCAAATACCAGCACCCCAACCAGCAAAATAGCCATGGTCAGGTACCGGGCAAACTGGGCCATCTGGCGCAACAGGGGTGTGGTGAGCTGTTCGACACTGGCGAGCATTTGATTGACCTGGCCGAGTTCGGTGTTGGCCCCGGTAGCGACCACGATGCCCTGCCCCTGGCCCTGAGTCACTAAAGTGCCAGCGAACGCCATGTTGCTGCGCTCGGCCAACGGCATAACTTTGTCCAAGGTGCTGCTGTGCTTGTCTACCGCAACCGACTCACCGGTTAACGCGGCTTCCTGCAGCGCCAGATTGTTGACCTTGATCAGACGCACATCCGCCGCGACCTTGTCACCCGCCTCAAGCAATAACAGGTCACCGGGTACCAACTGAGTGCTTTCAATCTGTTGCTTGTGCCCCTGGCGAATGACCTGGCTGTATTCTGCCAGCATCCCCTGAATGGCTTGCAACGCCTTTTCCGCTTTACCTTCCTGAAAAAAACCGATCAGCACGTTGACCAGCACCACCGCCAGAATGACCATGACTTCGAGCCACTCAGCTAATACAGCAGCCAGTGCCGCCGCCACCAGCAGCACCACAATGAGGAGGTTATTCAGTTGTTTGAGTAAACGTTTCCAGGCCGGGTCACGCTTTTTATCTGGCAGGCGGTTGTCACCATACTGCTCTCTCAGCTGGCCAGCCTGGGCGTCCGTGAGCCCGTGTTTATGATCAGTAGCAAAGGCTTTGCTTACCTGATCGACGGTCGCCTGGTACCAGGCGGTTTGTGCCCGCTGTACTGAATCCGAATCCTTGTTCGCCATCTACCCATTTCCTGTTAGCTGAACGTTAGTGGGTTACGCCAGTACCATCATAGCGAAAGACCCCAGTCCTGCCAGAACGCCTGTTCCAGTGTCTCGCGAAAGTTCGGGTGTGCGATTTCAATCAATGCCTTTGCACGCTCTTTAATACTGCGCGCGCGTAGATTCGCAATCCCATACTCAGTGACAATATAGTGCACATGCGCACGTGTGGTAACGACCCCTGCGCCAGGCGACAACATGCTACTAATTCGGGACACCTGGCCGCCTTTGGCGGTCGACGGCAATGCAATAATGGCTTTGCCGCCTTCGGCAAGTGCCGCGCCACGGACAAAATCCATTTGGCCACCCACGCCGGAGTAAATTGAAGTGCCCATCGAGTCGGCACAAACCTGGCCACTTAAGTCGACCTGCAATGCACTGTTAATCGAAACCACTTGCGGGTTTTTGCGAATCACACTGGTATCGTTGGTGTACTCAACATCAAGGAAAGCCACGTCGGGATTGTCGTCAACAAAGTCATACAAGGCCTGAGTCCCCATTGCGAAGGTGGTAACTATGCGGCCTCGATGCTTGCGCTTATTGCTATTGTTAATCACCCCGGACTGCACCAGCGGCAGCACACCGTCTGAAAACATCTCGGTATGGATGCCGAGATTCTGATGGTGCTGCAGGCAACTCAGGGTTGCATCCGGAATCGCGCCAATACCAAGTTGCAAACAGTCACCATCGTCGATCAGGCTGGCCACATTGGCACCAATTTGGCGGGTAATCTCATTTTGTCGGGCCGGCCGGTGTTCGTGCAAGGGGGCCTGATATTCAAAGGTACGGTCAAAATCGCTCAGGTGCACAAAGGAATCACCGTGCGTCCGCGGCATTGACGGATTAATCCAGGCAATCTTACGCTTCGCCACCTGTAACGCAGCACGGGTGGCTTCGACCGAAATACCCAGACTACAGAACCCGTGTTTGTCCGGTGGAGAAACCTGGCATAGAACCGTATCAACGGGTTGTTCGCCACTGCGCATAAGTTTGGGGATTTCAGACAGGAAAATTGGTACGTAGTCAGCCAGTCCCGCCGCCACCGCCTGGCGGGTCGACCCACCAACAAAGAATGCGCGCTGACGCAGGTGCCCCTGCAACGCAGGGTCGGCCAATCTTTCACTACCCTCGGTATGCAGTTGCAGTAACGTCAAATCACGCCGCTGCAGCGCAATATCTGCCAGCCCGTGCAACAACAAATAAGGGGTGGCTGCCATCGAATGACACCAAATAATGTCCTTGTCCTGAATAAGCTCCAAAGCCTGTTGCACTGAGGCTGCCTGCATATTGATCTCCCTGATAAACCATTGGTTGGGTGGAAACTACCGCAAGCCTAGCACATTGATTGGGGGCCGCAGGCTGACCCATATCAAAGCTTTATAGCAACCAGTCAATTGGCAGCCAGGAGAAAAACCGCACTGAGGCACGTTGTAACAGCGTGCTATCGGGTTCTGTATCATGCCGCTGAAGGTGCCCCGGGTTGCGTTCCAGCCAGTACATCCGGCCCGATGGTGCGAGACGAAGCTCATAAGAGTTAAAAGGTACGTCCCTGGCAAAAATATCAGCGGTCTGCTGAGCCAGCATCTCGCTTTCAATAACAAAGCCAAGTTCAGTATTCAGCGCGGCGGAACGGGGGTCAAAGTTAAACGAGCCAATAAACACCCGTTCCCCGTCAATGGCGAAGGTTTTCGCATGTAAACTGGACGCAGAGCTGGCAAAACGAGGTATATCAGGATTGCCATTGTCAGGCTGAACCACACTGGGGCGCATTTCATAAATACGGATCCCCGATTGCAGCAAACGTTGACGCCATTTAGCATATCCAGAATGCACAATCGCGACATCGGTGGCGGCAAGTGAGTTGGTCAGAATATGGATTTCAACTCCACGGGCGGCCATTTCCTCAAGGGTTTCAACCCCCGTTCGGGTGGGTACGAAGTACGGCGAAACCAGATAAATACTCGCTTCTGGTTTGCCCATAATGTCGCGTAAGGCATAGGTCAACAGCTGGTTTTCGTCGACCGTACCCAGCACTTTGCGCGGGTCATCGCTGACCATGCTGGTCTGAGCCCACTCAAGCGGTACCTCACCATCCAGCATTTGATTAAAAAGCTCGCGATCCCGGATGCTTTGCATAAACAGCGTAGCGGCTTCTTCATGTTCAAATAACGTCGCAATAGTGCTCGCTTTCTGCGCGGAAGAGACCGGTGACGTCAGCAGTTCCAGAGGGTAAGCAGACTGACTGTTCCAGAAGTCATCAAAATCGGCGGACACGTCGGCTACGACGTCACCAATTGCCAGCGCATCGAGGTCAGCAAAAAGGACTCCGTCGGCACCGCTGAAATAGTCATCGCCGACGTTACGGCCACCGATAATAGTGACCTGATTATCAGCGGTGAATGACTTGTTGTGCATACGCCGGTTAGCCCGCGCAAAGTCAGTAATAAAACCTAAACTACGTGGGCCACGGATGGCAAAGGGGTTGAACAGGCGCACTTCAATACTGGCATGCTGATTCAGTGCGACCAGCTTGTCTTTAATAGGCGCGCTATTCAGATCATCAATTAACAGCCGTACCCGCACCCCACGCTGGGCAGCATCATACAGAGACTGCATCAAAAGCTGGCCGGTGTTGTCATTGCGCCAGATGTAATACTGCACATCCAGGCTGCGCTCGGCGGCGCTTGCCAGTAATAGACGGGCCGCAAAGGCGTCCTGCGCCTGCGGCAGGGTTAAAATGCCACTTTGTTGCGGATGCGCGGTAACCTCATCCGCTATTGCCTGCCCGATTGCAGTACTCTGTGTAACCGACACTGGGTAGGCAAAACTGTCACTACGACCATCAAGCGCTGGCAGACTTGAGCAGGCTATAAGCACCATCAGGGTAACCACCCCAAGCCCAAGCCAGCGAATCGGTCTCATTAGTTGTTGCGCTCTTTTTCGCCCTTAATAACGGTCGCAATCAAAAACCATGCAAGCAGGGCAATAAACACCACTGGAAAAGCAACTAACATAAATACGCCCATACTAATTAAATCCTCAAAATACTCATGTGATCTGGAATGTCGACGTCAAAACTGGTGGTTTGGGACAAATAATCGCGCATGGCTTCCAACGCATCAGGTTCGCCATGAACCAACTGAATATTGGTCCCGGGGCGAAGCTTGGATTGCTGCAGCCATTGCCCGAGCTCCTGGTAATCGGCATGGCCGGACAGCCCTTCAAGATTACGAATCGATGCCCGAACTTCTATCCACTCGCCGTGCAGCTTAATTCGCTCAGTGCCGTTGATCATTTTAGCACCTCGCGTGCCCCCTGCCTGATAACCGGCAAATAAGACAGTGCTGCGATGATCAGCCAGCCAATGTTTAAAGTGGTGCAGAATACGTCCGCCGGTCGCCATGCCGCTACCCGCAATAATAATATGCGGGCCAGTCTGCTTGCCAATCGCTTTGGACTCATCAACGCTGTGCGTATAGGTCACCACATCTTCGGCATGGCTGCATTGAGCACCGGTTAAGCGAAGATGTTCATGGTAGTCACCATACATATCGGAGACTCGTATCGCCATTGGGCTGTCGAGGAAAATAGGCAAACGTGGGACCTTATTTTCATCCATCAAGGTGACCAGCATGTGCTGCAGCAACTGGGCACGGCCAACAGCGAAACTTGGAATCATCAGCACCCCACCCGCTTTGGCCGTTTCATTGACTACGTCAGCCAACTCCGCAAAGGGGTCATACTCTGCGTGTTTACGGTCGCCGTAGGTCGACTCCAGCAACAGGCAGTCAACCTCTGGCAGTGGTTCCGGCGGGTACATCATAATGTCATTGGGTCGTCCGACATCGCCGGAGAAGCCAACCCGCTTACCGCCGTGCGAAGCAATGACGCTGGCGGCTCCCAGAATATGACCAGCCGACTGCAATTCAAACTCGATGTCGCCAATGCTAAAGCGTTGTTTGAAATCCACCGGCTGCAATAACTTCAGCGCCTTCTTCGCGGTGTCTTCGTCATACAACGGCTCTGGGTCTTCGTGACGGCTTAGCTTATGTTTTTTCAGATACTTAGCGTCTTCTTCCTGAATTCGTCCGCTGTCTGGCCAGAGCACCGAACAAAGCGCCGCCGTGGCGGGATGGGTCCAAACCTGACCACGGTAACCATGCTTATACAACACCGGGAGATAACCAGAATGGTCAAGATGGGCATGGGTCAGGACCACCCCATCGACATGGTTGATCCCCAAAGGTAAGGGTTGCCGGTTGCGTCGGCGCAACCATTTATATCCCTGAAACAGACCACAATCGACCAGCACCCTGGTAGTTTTTGTTTCCAGTAAAAAACGCGAACCGGTAACGGTTTCTGTGCCACCTAAAAACGTAATACGTAAGTCATGCTGATCTGCCATGCCGATAGTCCTATTGTAGTTCGTCAATTGCTGCGGAAATGCCATCCAAGGTTAACCCGTACATGCGACCCTCCATAATGTGCTGGATCAACTCAATGGACTGGTAATACGGCCATCGTGCAGAGTCCTGAGGGTTTAACCAGACAGCTTTCGGGTAGACATCCAGCAAACGACGTAACCAGACTTCACCCGACTCTTGGTTCCAGTGCTCAACGCTACCACCCGGGTACGCAATTTCATACGGCCCCATGGTCGCATCGCCAATAATCAACACCTTATAGTCACTGCCGTAGGTATGCAAAACATCGTTCAATGGTATTTGCTGATTAAAACGCCGCTTGTTGTCTTTCCACACCCCTTCATAAATGCAGTTATGAAAATAAAAGAACTCAAGATGTTTAAACTCACTGCGAGCAGCGCTAAATAACTGTTCGCACTCGTAAATATAGTCATCCATCGAGCCGCCAACATCAAAAAACAGCAACACTTTCACTGCATTATGACGTTCAGCCTGCCATTGCAAATCTAACAGGCCACCCTGGCGCGAGGTTGCGCGAACGGTGTTCTCTAAATCCAGCTCGTTGGCAGCGCCGCTGCGCGCGAAGCGCCGTAACTTGCGCAGAGCCAGTTTCATGGTGCGGTTGTTTAACGCCGCTTCATCATCGAGATCACGAAACTCCCGCTTATCCCATACTTTCACCGCACGCCGGGCATTGGAACCCTCCTGACCGATACGGATCCCTTCCGGATGATACCCATAGGCGCCAAACGGCGAACTACCACCAGTGCCAATCCATTTGTTACCTCCGGCATGACGCTTTTGTTGCTCATCCAGCCGTTCACGAAACTTATCCAGTAACGACTGCAAATCGCCCTCGCCTTCAAGCGCGGCTTTGTCTGCCTCACTAAGCTGTCGCTGAATAGTGCGCTGCAACCACTCTTCAGGTATCGCGCTGGCCAGATCGACGTCATGTACACCCTCGAAGTACTCAGCAAAAGCGCGATCAAAGCGATCATAATGGCGCTCATCCTTCACCATCACCAGTCGTGACAGGGTATAAAAGGCTTCAATATCGGCAAACACCAGTTGCTGGTTCAGCGCATTCAACAGATCGAGCAGCTCAGTTAAGCTGGCCGGCAGACCGTGTTTACGCAGACATAAAAAGAATCCAACCAGCATTAGCGCCCCTGACGGCGGCTCATGAACGCCAGCTTTTCAACCAGTTCAATGTCCTGCTCGTTTTTCAACAAGGCGCCAAACATCGGCATCAGTCCGCCTTGTTTCTGTTCTGCCTGTAACGCTGGCGCATCGATTTGCTCAGCCAGCAACAGCTTAAGCCAGTCCAGTAACTCAGAGGTCGACGGCTTTTTCTTCAGGTTTGGCATTTGCCGTACATCGAAGAAAATATCCAGCGCTGTACTCAATAAGTTTTTCTGAATATCAGGGAAATGAACTCCCACAATAGAACGCAATGTCGCTTCATCAGGGAAACGAATATAGTGGAAGAAACAGCGACGCAAAAATGCATCCGGCAGTTCTTTTTCGTTATTTGAGGTGATAATAACAATGGGCCGTTGCTCGGCACTGACCTGCTCACCGGTTTCATACACATGAAACGACATCTGGTCGAGTTCGTGCAGCAAGTCATTGGGGAATTCAATATCCGCTTTATCAATTTCATCGATCAGCAGCACCGGCCGCTGTGCGGCGGTAAACGCCTGCCATAGTTTGCCCGGGCGAATGTAATTGGCGATGTCATGCACTTTGTCGCTGCCCAGCTGGCTGTCGCGCAAACGCGAGACCGCATCATATTCATAAAGTCCTTGCTGAGCTTTCGTGGTCGACTTAATTTGCCACTGAAGCAGCGGGGTATCCAGCGCTGCTGCCAGTTCTTCTGCAAGCCGGGTTTTACCGGTACCAGGCTCACCTTTTAATAATAATGGTTTTTCCAGCGTCACTGCCGCGTTTACAGCCAGCGCCAGTTCATCAGAAACAATGTAATTATCGGTACTACTGAAGGATGTCACATAACCACCTGTCTAACTAAATTGGGCACTCATCATACCCACCTCACCACGTTACCCCAAGTACAAAAAACACCGGTGCTAACGCAGCCGGTGTTTTTCGTTTGCTAGTGACGGTTAATACCTTAAGGTTGTTACGTTAAGTCATTAACCTTGGCGTTGGGTAATTATTTGCTGCGTACAAAGCCGCGAATGACGCCACCAATGCCGATAATTGCCAGCACAGCGCCGGAAATCAGAAACCAGATAGAGTTATCGGTCGGTTGCCCCTGGAATGTTTCGCTTACCTCAGATGCAATAGACTGTGACTCCTGGTAACCGAAGTACAATAAAATTAAACCAGCAATGAGAATGGCGAGTGAAATAAACTTATCCATAAATTGACTCCTGTATTGTTGTCATAAACAACCGTAGAACAAGACCTTAGGGAACGCCAACTTAATAACTAAGATTTTCGATAGGTTAACTCATGAACATGGGTCAAAGCCTGACGGATTTCGGTCAGACGAAAGGGCTTGGTCAGGTAGGCATTCATTCCCGCCGCCATCGCACGCTGGCGCATGGTCGGCATTGCATTTGCGGTCAGTCCGACAATGTAAGGTTGCTTTAACGCTTGCTGGCGGATGCGAATCGTTGCTTCAACCCCATCCAGATCAGGCATATGAATATCCATAAAGACAACATCAAACTCCTGGCTTTGCAGCACCTGTAGCCCCATTTCCGCTGAGGAGGTGGCCACGTAAACCTGCTCCAGGCTGCTTAGCATTTCACCGAGAATCAACTGGTTGACGTCATTGTCGTCGATGACCAGAATCCGATACACAGGCAGCCGTGTTATGCCTTTACTGGCCGCCATGGCAGGCTCGGTTGCCGCGACCGGTAAGGTGATGGTAAAGGTACTGCCGAAGCCGGGTTCGCTCTGCACCTCTGCCAGCCCTCCCATTAACTGCACCAGGCTGCGCACTATACCCAGGCCCAACCCGCCTCCTGGCTTAGGGTGCATGGACTCCTCGCTTTCCTGCTCAAATACATTCCAGACTTTTTCGGTGTCTTCAATGCCCATCCCTGAATCGGCTACCTGCAAGGTCAGAACATCGTTGTGCCAGCTTAAGGTGACCCGAATAAAGCCGATTTTGGTGAATTTGAATGCGTTATTCACCAGATTCACCGCAATCTGTAAAAAGCGTGACTTATCCAGCAATACCCAGTCGGGTACCCCGTCCCGCCGTTCAACCTGATAGTCAATGCTACGCCGGCGCGCCTGTTCACCGAATAACGACTGCAAATGGGTAAGCAAACTATCGCAACTCTGTACGCTTGGTTTAATCTCCAGCTTGCCCTGGTCGGCGCGGCTGATATCAATGGCATCGTTCAGTGTGTTGAGAAGATAGTCGCCACTTTCCTGAATAGTCTCCAGCAATTGCCGCTGGTAGTCATCCAGTTCAGTGCTCGCTAAGACGGATGCCAGGCCGAGAATACCGTGCAAGGGGGTACGGATTTCATGCGACATATTGGCCAGAAACAAGGTGCGCGAACGGGCTGCTTCGCGTGCGTCCAGTTCCGCCTGACGCTGCTTAGAGATATCAGTGTGGGTTCCGGCAACGCGTACCGGTTCAGCGCCATTCCATTCCACGACTTTACCGCGGTCAAGTACATGCAGGTAGTGGCCGCGGGTGTGGCGAATACGGTAAACATGCTCATAAAACGGTGTATTAGCGGACAAATGCATCTGCAGTGCACGATGCCAGCCGAGGCGGTCTTCAGGGTGGATCAGGCTTTCCCATAGGGCCACAGACACCTGCGGCGGATTTTCGTCGAGCCCGTACATGGTCAGCCAGCGTTGATTAACCTGCAGCGTGTTGTGTTGCGGTGCCCAGTCCCAGCTGCCGAGCCGGGTCCCTTCAAGAACCATCTGTAGCTGACTGCGTTCCGCCAGTAGTGCCAGTTCCAGGTTTTTACGCGTGGTTATATCCAGCAGATAGCCGATCATGTAACGCACGGTCCCCTGCTCGTCCCGCTCCACCATGGTGGTATCAGCCACCCAGACTTCGCGGCCGTCAGCACGCAGTAGCCGATAGTCCTCGTGGGAAAACGAACTCGACGTCTGATCCTCTAGTCCGGCCCGCACCTCGTCACTGACCCGCTCGACGTCATCCGGGTGGACGATATCAATGAACGCCACCCGGCGGCTGTAAAAATCCTCTTTACTGTAGCCGATCAGTTCTCGGACATTGTCAGTGCAATGCAGCACCGGCCAACCCGGCAAATGGTCCCACACGAACAGAGTAATGTCGTCATTCGCCGAAAACAGCTCAGCCAACTCACGGGCAATAATCATCAGCGCTGCCAGAGCTCCACATGCTCGCCCAGGGTCCCTTTTTGCTGCCATTCAGCAAATTGATCCGCCATCCGGTAGCCGACCTCGACCGCTTTTTTCCAGTATGCCTGACGCGTGTCGGCATCCAGTTTAACGAAGTCATTGCGGTCCGGGATTTTGCCGTAGGGTAGAGCGTCGAGGAAAGCCTGACTGGGATGCATAAAAATCACATTTGGCCATTGCTTACCTGAGGTTCGGCGCCAACTCAGCTTTTTATCAAACCAGCCTGGAATCACCTCTGAGTGGAAATGCGGATAGAGCACCAGACCGGACTGTCGCGACAGATCAACATCGAAATGATAGTCGGTAATGCCACCATCGCGATAGACCCCTGGTGGCGCGCCCGGAATATCCCGTACTCCTTCCAGCACCATAGGAATAGAGCCCGTTGCCAGTAGCGTCTGGCGGAAGTTCCTGCTGCTTAACGCAACGCGGCTGGTCGGCAGATCGTCCCAGTGCTCACCCAGATCCGTTCCCGCCTGCGGGTGATGGAAAATAACCCGTTCAAAGGCAGACTTGAGGGCTCGCCGGCTGAGTAAATTGCCGGCCGCCGCCCGGGCCAGGCCTATCGCCTGACGGCGACGCGACTCAAGCGCCGCCCAGCCATTGCAGCGGGCAACAATCATATGGTGGAGAAAGGTCTGCTGGTTCAGTATTTCACTGATATCCTCATCGCTGACGTAGTGCTCAAGTAAGGTTTTGGCATTGTCGGTGATTTCTGCTGCGGTCGGTTTGGCACTGTAGGTTTGTGCCCGATAAAGCTCGCAGAACAGTTCGCTGGCTTTCGCCGCATGCGCGCGACCGAGACTGGCAAAGCGCCACGCCCCGGCTGAGGTACCGAGTAACTGCAGTGGCGTTTTGCGCTGGGCAAAAAACTCTCCAAACAGATAGTTATCCAGGCCCTGCAACACAAACCATTTCGGTCCGCCTGAGGCACCCAGCAACAAATTTATATCTTCCTGCTGCAGCCCCTTTTCCTGAATATGTAAGTACGCCTCCGCACCGGCTTTAATGTCTAACCACTTTGTCATTGCAAATCCTTAAGCCTGACCTTTGCGTTCAGCCAGTACACCCAGCGTAATAGTAACAATCAGTACCACTGGTGCCAGATAGTAATTGGGCAACTGTGCCAACTGACGAGCAAAAAACGGGGTCAGTAAACTGGTTAACAAGCCATATCCAAAGGCACATAACAGGATGAAAAGCGTCGTTCGCAGGACAAAATGATAATGATGAATCTGTCGCCGCACTGCAGCATTAATGTTATTGCCATACAGTACCAGTAAGGTGGCAACGACCATCAGCGAAACCGCCATAAGGTGCGGTCTAACCCACTGACTGGCTTGAACAATCCAGCTCTCAAACATGTTTCTACTACCCTGTTTCCGGTTCACAAAAGGGGGCAGTATAACGCGCTTTGCGGGCTAACGCATAGCGTCTGAGAGTGCTATCATGAGCTCTTCTGAACCCCGTTCGCTAACACAATTGGATTCGTTTTCATGAAAGTCATTAGTTTTAATATCAACGGCCTGCGAGCCCGGCTTCACCAGCTTCAGGCACTTATCGAGAAACATCAGCCAGATGTCATCGGGCTGCAGGAAACCAAAGTACATGACGATGCTTTTCCGTTGCAGGACGTTGAAGCCATGGGTTACCAGGTCGTTTTTCACGGCCAGAAAGGTCACTACGGCGTCGCCTTAATGAGCAAATTGCCGATACAGGACGTGAGCTACGGTTTCCCCACCGACGATGACGATGCGCAGCGGCGTATGATCATGGCAACGGTGACGGCTGCCAACGGTGAACTGGTGCGCGTTATGAATGGCTATTTCCCGCAGGGCGAGAGCCGTGACCACCCGGTCAAATTCCCTGCCAAAGAGAAATTCTACGCCGACCTGATGAATTATCTTGAGCAGGACTTAAGCCCGCAACAGCCTGTCGTGCTGATGGGCGATATGAATATTTCATCCAAGGATTGCGATATTGGAATCGGCGATGCCAACGCCAAACGCTGGTTGCGTACCGGTAAGTGCAGTTTCTTACCGGAAGAGCGAGAGTGGATGCAACGGTTGATGGATTGGGGTTTTAGCGACACCTTCCGTGACGCAAACCCGGATGTAGACGACCAGTTCAGCTGGTTTGATTACCGCTCAAAAGGCTTTCTCGACAACCGCGGACTGCGGATTGACCTGATCCTGGCCACCGCCCCCTTAGCACCCAAGTGTGTCGAGACGGGGATCGACTACGAACTGCGCGGTATCGAAAAGCCATCGGATCATGCGCCGATCTGGTCAACCTTTAAGCTAAGCGACTCATAACAACACTCAGTATTGATCAGGTGGTAACTCGCTAAGCGCTTTACGCAGGATAAGCGCCAAGTCAATATAACAGGGCCCCGGGCGATGTGACGGCAGACGCACATCCTGCCCGGCGACCTGCAGCTTACTTTGCAATTCAAAGTACCAGCCGCGAAGATTCAACGGCAGCTCACTATAAGCCCGCTTGCCCAGCCAGTAATACCCTTGCAACGGCAGCAGCAATAAAAACATAGACGCCATAATAATCATCGGTAAATGCTCAGTACCGAGCCAGAACCACTGCACGCCAAAATTTGTAACCGCCGCAGCTGGTAACATCCAGCTTACCAAGCGGGTTAACGGAATAATCTGCGCTTCGGGTAACGCGCCAACCACCGCATGGTTTGGCCACAGTTTCATATACCGCCAGCCGTTTGCAAACACCTTCATCACCTACCTGCCTCTTTACGTATCGCTGAGCTAGCCCTCATGAGCTTAGTGTAATCCTTTTCCACACAACCACCAATGGCCGTTTTTAGCCCACTACGTTCACAATCTGAGCGTAGCGGACAGATATCAACCAGTGGTATTACTGTTTAATTATCAGTAACTTGCAATCTTGCGGTCAGGTAACTAACAAAGTTATCCACAGAAAATGGGGATAGCCTGCAAATTGCCAAACGGCCAGCGATTTGTCACACTCAGGCTTCTGCTCACAAGGATAAGCTGACACTGTGTATTTATTAGACCATCCGACTCAATATGGCACGCTGCAACAGCGGATTCTGTCACCTGCCAACGGCGTTGCTTCAGCGCTAAGCGAGAGCCCGTTAGCACTCGACCGTCTGGCGATTCCCGGACCAGGTGCGCGAATTAAACTGCGCACCCAACGCATCCTGGCACCGGCCCGCTGCAAAATATTGAGTGTGTCTGCGGACCGCTGTGAATGGCGCTTAGCGCTCAACAAATCACTCCAGTTACGTCTTCTGCTAAGCAGCAGTGCAGCCTTGCCACTGGCAAACAGTCCCTGTCAGCCGGGCGATATTGTAACCCCCAAAGCAACCCTGTTTACACTAACCCCAGAGGCATTGCGTCAGGACCCGGTATTAACCCTCAATCTTCTCAGCGAACAGACTAAGCTCGGCCTTTTTGTCCATAGCGGGCAACACCGTGCCGGTGAAGATGTTTTATTCAGTTTAATTGAGCTTTCACAAGAGGTTATAGAACACGACTTATGAGCACAGTCCTATTTGGTATAAAAAACTGCGATACGGTGAAGAAGGCTCAGCGTTTTCTTACCACTCATGATATCCCGTTTGAATTTTCCGATTTTCGCGACGAGCAACCAACGGCTGAACAAATCCAGAGCTGGATAGCCATCCTCGGCCTGGAAACCCTGGTTAATAAACGCAGCACCACCTTTCGCCAGCTTGACGACGACGCTAAGCAAAGCAACGACGCCGAACGCTGGGTTGAGCTTATTCAGCAACAGCCAACCCTTATCAAACGTCCCTTGTTAACGCACGACGGGAGCCTTTATTGTGGCTTCAGCGATAAAAAGTATCAGGAAATCTTCCATGTCTGAGCAGACGCACCCAACCCTGCAACTGGCCCGCGAGCTCATCGCCCGAGCCTCGGTCACTCCTGAGGACGCTGGTTGTCAGCAAATCATCGGTAAACGTCTGCAGGCACTCGGTTTTCAGCTTGAAAGCATGGTCTTTGAAGATACCACCAACCTTTGGGCCCGGCGCGACAGTCAGCCCGGCGGCCTGTTTTGTTTTGCCGGTCACACCGATGTGGTGCCGGCAGGTGATCTCGACAAATGGAATACCCCGCCCTTTGAACCAACTGACATTGATGGTGTTTTGTTTGGTCGTGGGGCTGCTGATATGAAAGGTAGCCTGGCCGCTATGGTAGTGGCCTGCGAACGTTTTATCGCAAAGCACCCAGAACACAAAGGCTCGATCAGTTTTCTGATCACCAGCGATGAAGAAGGCCCGTTTATCAATGGCACCACACGGGTTATCGATACGCTGGAAGCTCGTAACGAAAAAATACGCTGGTGCATTGTCGGTGAACCTTCCAGTACCAGTTATTGTGGCGATATCATCAAAAACGGGCGCCGCGGCAGTTTAACCGGTGACCTCCAGGTCTGGGGTATTCAGGGTCATGTCGCCTACCCTCACCTGGCCCGTAATCCGGTCCATCAGGCGGCACCAGCGTTGCACGAACTGGCAGAAACAGTCTGGGACGAGGGTAACGACTACTTCCCGCCGACCAGTTTCCAGATCTCCAACCTGCATGCGGGAACCGGTGCAGGCAACGTCATTCCCGGCACGCTGCATGTCTCGTTTAACCTGCGCTACAGTACCGAGAATACCGCTGAGCAGCTAAAAGACCGCATTTTGCGTATTTTTGATGGGTACGGCCTAGACTACGCTATCCACTGGACCCACAACGGGCAGCCGTTTTTGACCACCGACAGTGGCGAACTGGTTCAGGCCACCCGCGAGGCTGTTAAATCGGTGACCGGTCATCTGCCCAAACTGTCCACTGCGGGTGGCACCTCGGATGGCCGCTTTATTGCACCAACCGGCGCTGAGGTGCTGGAACTGGGCCCGGTCAATGCATCGATTCATAAGGTCAATGAATATGTCAGTCATAACGATCTGATCGAGCTGACTGATATGTATGAACAGACTCTAATCAACCTATTGGTGAACGACAAAGAATGACAAACCCGGACTACCAGACGCTGACCGGACTCACTGCGGCCCATGTAGCGGCAGAGGTTGACGGCTGTCCGCTCCACCCTGAGACGGTCGCTGCCTTTACCCGCATGCAGCAGGAAGCAGCAAGTGCAGGCCACGACTTGCGCGTTGCCAGCGGGTTTCGCAGTTATCAGCGTCAACTGGCAATCTGGCAGCGCAAAGTTGAAGCTCTGGGTACTAACCCGGCTGATGAGGATTTGCTGAGCATTTTACACTGGTCGGCCATGCCCGGCGCCAGTCGCCACCACTGGGGGAGCGACTTGGATGTTTTCGACAAGACAGCATTGGGAGAGCAAGGCTTACGGCTGGAGCCCTGGGAATACCAAGCAGGAGGCCCTTGTGCCCCCTTGTATGACTGGCTGCAACAGCACGCCCATCGCTTTGGCTTTTACTGGCCATATGATACAGACCGCGGCGGTGTAGCGCCGGAACCCTGGCATTTAAGCTATGCCCCGGTTTCGCAGCCGTTTCAACAGGCGTTCACGCTCGAACACTTGCAAGCCGCCTGGCTTGAACAGCCACCAGCTGCTTTTGACTGGCTGCAACAAAAAGCGCCTCAGCTATTTGCCCGTTATGTGCAACGGGTTGCTGAGGCGCCTCGCGAGTCAGGTTAGCGAACCGGTTGCCTTAAAGCTCGACACCAATCCGTTTGGCGACGGCTTCATAGGCTTCAACCACCCCACCAAGGCCCTGGCGGAAACGGTCTTTGTCCATTTTATCCAGGGTTTCTGCGTCCCACAGGCGACATCCGTCCGGGGTAAACTCATCACCCAGAACGATCTGGTCGCCAAACAGGCCAAACTCGAGCTTGTAATCCACCAGCAACAAACCGGCTTTTTCAAATAACGAGGTCAGCACCTGGTTCACTTTAAAGGTCAGCGCTTTCATCTGTTCGATTTGTGCCTCAGTGGCCCAGCCGAAGGTAATGATATGTGACTCGTTGATCATAGGATCATGCAGCGCGTCGTTTTTGAGGAAAAACTCAAACGTCGGCGGATTCAGCGCCTGTCCTTCGGTCACACCCAGACGGCGGACCAACGAACCAGCGGCACGATTACGCACCACGCATTCAACCGGGATCATCTCCAGCTTTTTAACCAACGACTCAGTATCCGACAGCAGTGCATCTACCTGAGTAGGCACACCAGCCGCTTCCAACTGCTGCATAATAAAATGATTGAACTTGTTATTGACCATACCTTTGCGGTCAAGCTGGTCAATCTTCTCACCATCAAACGCAGAGGTGTCATTACGAAACTGCAGGATCAGGCGGTCAGCGTCGTCTGTGGTGTATACAGTTTTTGCCTTACCGCGGTACAGCTCTTCTCGTTTTTCCATGATTGTTTCTTATCTCACAGCGTTGGTTAATCAGCGTGCTCACTGAAAGCTTCAGCAAACACTGGGAACAATTTATCGATGGTTTCTTCATCCAGTACTTCATCGTCGTGGCGGATCACGATGTAAAATACATCATCCACTGCATCGACCTGGAACTCATACCCACTGCCTCGGGGTAAACCAAGTAACCCACGATCTTCAGAACTCCAGAACGCCAGACGACTCCAGAAACCCGGGCGTCCACCCGGCTGGTAATTGGCATAGTAAACACCATCGCGCTGGTTGAGGTCTTCAACTTCAAAACCAAGGTATTCAAGCGCGCCAGGCATTAAAACCCAGCCCGCTTCAAAGTTTACATCGAGCGCATATGCGGGGTCACCCTGTGGGCTTTCAGCATGGCGTAAAGCGCGCGTGGCACGAACCTGAGCAACCCGTTGGTCTTCAAAGTTACGCTGCATACGTAACGATAAATCATTCAGGAAACCCGCTTCTACTTCACGTTGCAAACTGACCGGAACCTCCTGCGGTTCACCATCTTCCAGCCAGCTGACATCAGCCGCCGTCACATCCAGGCGGGCAGAACGACCGTGGCTTGGTGCTTGCATTTCGATGCGCAGGCTATACTCAGAGGTCTGTTCAATCCGGTCGCGGCGTAAACGAGCCCAGAAGCCTCCACGGGAACGACTGCCTTCAACCGTTTCAATGGTGCCAGTCTGGATATATTCTAATTCGCTTTGCTCAGTAATTTCGATATCGCGTTCAGCCAGCAAGGTCTGCATCTCTTCCCAAACCCATCCGGCCACGTCGTCCATATCTTCGATCGCATCAAACCAGATCCGTGCGTCGCGGCTTCCCTCTTCAACACGGCTACCTGGCACCAATGGCATAACCTGCCGTGGTGAGCGAATACTCTGTTCAGTGCCTACCGGCCCCTGAGCAGTGTCCAGATTAGGAATACTAAAATCCGGATTCTGGGCAACATTCTGCATACCTTCCGGTACCAGTAATGCTCCCCGTTGATTAATATCGACGTACTCAAATCCACCTTGGGCCTGGTCACGCTGTGATGTGCACCCTGCCAGTGCGATGACCGTTGTTGTAACGGCTAAACCTCGCCAGAACTTCATGCAAACTCCGTTATTTTAGTAATCCAGCATTATGTAACGCTGCTTCGATAGCTTTCTGGCTCTCAAGTTCCGGAGATGTCAGCGGTAAGCGGTAAAACTCGTTAATCCAGCCTAACCGTGCCATCGCCCACTTCACCGGAATCGGGTTCGCTTCAATGAAAAGTTTGTCATGCAATTCGCGCAGTGGCGCGTCCAGTGTTTCAGCCTGCTCCCGCTCACCGCGGCGTGCGGCGTCGACCAATGCTTTGATCGTTTTTGGCACCAGGTTGGCAGTGACGCTGATAACACCATCCCCGCCCTGTAATAAAAACTCACACGCGGTGGGGTCATCGCCACTGAGCAAAATAAACTCGTCACCACAGGCGTCTTTCAGTGCTTTTACCCGGGACACATCACCGGTTGCTTCCTTAATACCTACCACATTGGGTATTTTCGCCAGCTCTGCGACCATCTCAGTCGACAGGTCACAGCACGTACGGCCCGGAACATTATATAGAATCTGCGGAATATCAGCGGCTTCGGCTGAAGCACGATAATGGGCAAGCAAGCCGGCACGGCTTGGCTTGTTGTAATAAGGAGTCACGTTCAGGAAGGCATCAACGCCGAGGTTGGCCATCCGTTCAGTCAGTTGTACTGACTCAGCAGTGGCATTGGAGCCGTTACCGGCAATAACCTGAATGCGGCCATTGGCAATCTCAACGGTGGCCCGCACTACATCGACATGCTCGTCATGGCTCAGGGTTGGTGACTCGCCCGTGGTACCAACCGCAACAATAGCGTCGGTGCCCTGTTTAATGTGCATTTCAATCAGTTCGGCGAGCAAAGTGTAATCAACATTCCCCTGCTTGGTGAACGGCGTCACCAACGCGACCATACTACCTGTCAGCATAATTTCTCCCAGCGTTGTTTAAGTGCTCAATCTTACTTGCGCAACACCCTAAACACAAGGGTGTAAACAACGACTGGCGGAATGCTTTACCCTATGTTTAGATAGATCACAGCAAACAAGATAACCACAAGGAGTTCCCCCATGAAGACCCTGCAAGCGGGCGATCAAGCCCCAAAATTTGAACTACCGGATCAGCAAGGCAACCAGGTTGCACTGAGTGACTTATTAAAGTCGAACCGTGTTCTGGTCTATTTCTACCCAAAAGCGATGACCCCGGGCTGCACCGTCCAGGCACAGCAGCTGCGCGATCACAAAGACCAGCTGGCAGCCAAAAACACCGTTGCAGTGGGTATTAGCCCGGACGCTCCGAAACGGCTGGCTAAATTTACTGAACGCGATGACCTGAATTTCATTCTGCTGGGTGACGAAGACCATCAGGTGGCTGAACAGTTTGGTGTCTGGGGTTTAAAGAAATTCATGGGCAAAGAATACGATGGCATCCACCGGATCAGCTTTCTAATTGAGCAGGACGGCACTATCAGCCAGGTTTTCGATAAATTTAAAACCAAAGAGCACCATCAGGTGGTCCTCGACGCGCTCTAATTCACCATGGTCTAATCAGGCAGCTGCAACAACCAATTCAGCAGCTGCCGGTTCACCTCACTTAAGGTACCGCTCATCGCCGCCACCGCTTCATCAGCGTTTCCCGATCTGAATTCAACCTCAGCACTAAAACTTTCTGCGGCCAGTGACTGGCGGTTTGAGCGTTGCATTACGCCGACATGCAGTTCAATTCGTGCCACGGTTTGTCCGCTTTGCTGACGCACCGAAAAATCACCCAGTTCGGTCAACAAAATCAGTTCACCCGACGCGCCATCCCGTTCATGGGTGACCGATTCAAATGCGCCGCTTGCCCGCAGCTCCTGCACTATCCGGCTCGCCAGCAGAATCGGTGCGCGGTCAGCGAGGCGCAAATTCTGCCAGTAGGCCTGGCCCTGAGCCGTTTGAAATACGCTCAGCCGCGCGCTGTCAAACGCCTGCACGGTTTCCGGCAGCCGCACTTCAAGGCTGTATGGCAGGCGTTGCTCAGCCTCAACGGCAGCCACCTCTGACGGCGCTGGTAAGTGGTAAATGCGGACCCGTTCTGGTTCAGGTAAAATGCTGCAGGCAGTGACAAGGCAGAGCCCAACCACAACTAGTATGAGCTGTTTCATGGGTCCACTTCCTCCACTCGCTGGCGTTGTAGTAAGAACCCTTGCGGATTCTGCTCGATCTCACGAATTAAACGCTGTAATGAACGCATGGTGCGGCTGACATCTTCAATCGCCGGGCCGGTTTGTTGCATTCCCTGCAGCGTACGTTGCAGGGCTTCGTCGTTCTCCTGCAGTAAGTTCTGGATCTCCGTGCTGCTCTGAGCAATCGAATCCATCGCCCGTTGCAGTGACTGCAGCGATGCGTTTCCTTCTTCCTCTAACAAGCGTGCACTCTGCGTCGCCAGAGCGCCAAAGGCATTAATACTGACCCGTATCTCGGCCAGGGTCTCGCCAAGTTCATCGCGCTGTTCAGTCAACATCGCCGTCATTTGCTCGACATTATCGAGAATTCCCGCAACCCGCTGCGAGTTGTCATCAGAAAACATTGCATTCACATTCTGCACCAGGTTGTTGATGTCGCCCAACAGGCTCTCACTGTTCGCCAGTAAGCGGTTCAGGCCCGACTGCTCAGCATGAATCACCGCCGGGTTCTCTGCGCTGCCGGTGAGACGCGGGCTCTCCGGAGTACCGCCATACAAACGGATCAGCGCACTCCCTGTGATATTAGCCAGACCCAACCGGGCGCCGGTATCTTCGCGCACCGGAGTATCAGCATTGACCCGGATACGTACCCGCACCACCCGCGGGTCGTTGTCATCGAGGCGCAGGTTTTGCACGTCGCCCACGGTAATGCCACTGTATTCCACCGGACTGCCAGGGGTCAGGCCACTGACTTCATCGCTAAAGACCACCTCGTAGTAATGCAGGTCCCGATCAATGTTGCTTTTACCTAACCACAGCGCGACCGCCACCATCAGCGCAACCGCGAGCAGGACAAAACTGCCGACTAACACATGGCGTGCATTTGTTTCCATTTAAGCGTCCTCTTTTGCATTGACTGGGTGGCTTTTTCCATGTTGTGCGGCGCGACCGCGCGGCCCCTGAAAGTATGACTGAATCCATTGATCCGGATGCGTCGCCACACGTTCTGGGGTGTCCACCACCAGCACTTTGCGCTCAGCCAGCACCGCGACCCGGTCACTGACTTTAAAAATACTATCTACATCGTGGGTGACCAGAAATACAGTTAATCCGAGCGCGCGCTGCACCGTGACTAACAGCTCATCAAAATCATTGGCGCCAATCGGGTCCAGCCCGGCGGTGGGTTCATCCAGAAACAGAAAATCCGGTTCCAGTATCAAGGCTCTGGCTAGCGCGACCCGTTTGATCATGCCCCCTGATAATGACTGCACACTGTTGTCAGCAACTGCAGACGACAGACCGACCAGACGCAACTTCATCAGCGCCAGTGCTTCCGCATCCTCTGCTGGCAATGACAAATGCTCCTGCAACGGCAGCAATACGTTTTCCAGCACAGTCAGCGACGAATACAGTGCTCCGCGTTGAAACAGAACTCCCATCCGCCGCTCCAGCTGCACGCGTTGCTCGCTGTCGGCGCGCAACAGATCAACGCCATCGACCTCAATCTGGCCTGCACTCGGCCGATGCAGCCCAAGAATACTGCGCATCAGCACCGACTTACCGGACCCCGAACCGCCCACCACGGTTAGAATTTCACCCTGCGCGACATCAAGATCCAGCTGCTCGTGAACCAGGTTGTCACCAAATTGGTTGTGCAGCCCCCGAACGCTGATAATTCCCTTGCTCACCATCCCATCTCCAGGAAAAACAAAGCAAATAAAGCATCCAACAGGATTACCATAAATATCGACTGCACCACGCTGGAGGTTGTATGTTCACCCACTGACTGCGCGCTACCCGCCACTTTAAAGCCTTCCAGACAGCCTATCAGGGCAATCACAAAGGCGAACACCGGCGCTTTACCCAAACCTACCCAGAAATGAACGGGTTCAATGTCGCGTGAAAAAATATGCATAAACAGCGCCGGTGAAATATCCAATGCCAGCCAGCACACCAACATGCCCCCCAACACTCCGCATAGCATCGCAATCAAGGTCAGTACCGGCAGGCTTATCAACATCGCCAGTACACGCGGCAACACCAGCACTTCAACCGGGTTAAGCCCCTGCGCGCGCAATGCATCAATTTCCTCATTGGCTTTCATCGAGCCGAGCTGAGCGGTAAAAGCACTCGCGGTTCGCCCCGCCAGCAGTATCGCTGCCAGCAGGACTGCAAACTCGCGTAAGAAAGCAAACCCAACCAGGTTTACGGTGTAAACCGCGGCGCCAAATTCGTCCAGTACCCGGGCGCCGAGAAACGCAATCACCGCCCCGACCAAAAAAGTCAGCAGGGCAACAATTGGAATCGCGTTGACGCCAATCTGTTCAACCTGCGCCGCGGTAGCGGTATAACGCCAGCGTGAGGGGCGAAAAAGAGTCCTGCTCAGGTTATCCAGCGCCAGTCCGAGAAAGGCCAGTAGCTGCTTTTGTTGCTGCAGGACACTGCAGGTTACCCGGCCTATCTGCTCCAGCCATTGCAGTAGCGGGTTGTCCCCGCGGTGCTGCGGTGCTTGCTCGTCTTTACAGGCTTGCAATACCAGTGTCGCCAGCTTCTGTTGTTGCCCGGCTAACTGCGCAGTTTCAATCAGTTCAGTACCAAAATACTGCTGCAGGAGAAACACCCCTGCACTATCAAGGCGACTGATATCACGACCATCCAGTGTTCTGACCGCAGTGATTTGCGTATCGCTCAGCGCATTCAGCGCCGCTTTTGCCTGCTCATACTGCTGCAATGTCCAGTCGCCGCATAAGCGCAGTTGCTGTTCCGCGGAGTCCTGATTATCGCTCTGCTCAGAGTGCTCGATATGCGGTCGATGCGACACGTTGCGATCCTTTTAATTGACTGTGGCCGACAAAGTTTTCTATAACCATTACGTCATAAACATATCACAGCGCTGAATTGCCGCCAGTTCACCGCCCGTTTAGTTTGCTATGGAACAAGTAATTGATTCATAGTGCTAATCACCTGTTCAACCTGAGCACTGCTGATATCAAGGTGGGTCACCAGACGCATCGCCTGTTGCGGCGGTACCAGAATGCCCTGTTCGCGTAATTCAGCCGACAATTGTCTGGCCTGCTCAGGATCCACAAAATTCAGATACACCATATTGGTTTGTGCTGGCTCGACGCTAAACTGGCCATGTTTTGACGCAATTTCACTTAGTCCCTCAGCCAGACGCTGCGCGTGGTGATGGTCTTCCGCCAGGCGCTGAACATGATTATCCAACGCATAGTCGACCGCTGCGGCAAGCACTCCGGCCTGACGCATACCGCCGCCAAGCATTTTCCGCCAACGCCGGGCGCGCCCGACAATCGCTGCAGACCCACATAGCATCGACCCAACAGGCGCACCCAGGCCTTTCGAAAAGCACACCGACACACTGTCAAACGGGGCCGCTAATTCAGCCACCGACAAACCAGTTGCTATGCTCGCATTGAATAAACGGGCACCATCAAGATGCAAATTCAGGCCGTATTTATCCGCCAGCTCGCGCGCTTCCAGCATTGCCTGCTGTGGCACAACTTTGCCAACGTGGGTATTCTCCAGCGCTATCAGCCGCGAAATAGGAAAATGCGGGTCATCGGCCTTAATCGCGCCTTCAATATCGCTAATCTGCACACTGCCATCAGCCTGCAGCGGAAGCGTTTGCGGCACAATACCGCCCAGCACCGCCGCGCCACCCGCTTCATATTTGTAAGTGTGGTATGGCGCCCCGACCAGATACTCTTCACCGCGCTGACACTGACTCATAATACCGAGCAGGTTACTCTGCGTGCCGCTGCTGCAGAACAAGGCTGCCTCCTTGCCAAGCAGTCCGGCGACGCGTTGCTCAAGGGCATTCACCGTCGGGTCTTCCCCGTACACATCGTCGCCGACTTGCGCGGAGGCCATGGCATCGCGCATCGCCGGGGTCGGTTTAGTTAGGGTATCGCTGCGTAAATCAATCATGGGTTCCGGCTGCATTCAGCATCTCCTGAAATTTTAACTACACTTATTTCGACTACACGTATTTTAACTACACTTATTAGTACACCGTTGTACACAAGGAGTTTTTTACTATGCGAATTCTTATCGCGATCTTATTACCCTGGCTGGCATTTTTCACCATCGGCCGTCCATTCGCAGGTATTATTTGTCTTATCCTTCAGTTGACTTTGATCGGTTGGGCTCCAGCCGCTATCTGGGCCGCTTTCTCAGTCAACAAGCATTACGTTGATAAAAACACCTGATTAAAGAGCGTGATAATTTTTCTAACCAACGTGTTTCTAAATAAAAACGCCGGCGCTTGAGAAAACGCCGGCGTTTTGCTGTCCCCCACCCAGGTGTCTAACCTAAGTGTCTAACCTGAAACATGCACTAAGACTACCAGATTTTTACCCGCACCTCTTCACCACGGTACATGTCATCATCTTCACTGACATCATAGGCTTCATAGAATTCAGGCATATTAGACAAGACACCTAACACGCGGTATTTACCCGGCGAATGAGGACCCTGCACCACCTGACGACGCAAGGCTTCATCGCGGAATTTAATCCGCCAGATCTGACCCCAGCCAGCAAAGAAACGCTGCTCCGCAGTCATGCCATCAATCTCAGGTCCGGCTTCACCATTCAGTGAGTTCTGGTAAGCGCGGTAGGAAACCGTTAAGCCACCCAAATCAGCAATGTTCTCACCCAGCCCCAGGGCGCCCTGCAATTGCAGGTCGTCGATGGGATTAAAGGCACTGTACTGATCAATCATTTGTTGAGCACGCTCGGTAAACTGGCTCTCGTCTTCAGCGCTCCACCAGTCACGCAGGTTGCCCTCGCCATCTGAACGACGACCCTGGTCATCAAAACCATGGGTGATTTCATGGCCAATAACGCCGCCAATGGCGCCGTAGTTAACCGCGTCATCCGCTTCTACATTGAAAAACGGCGGCTGCAGAATAGCGGCCGGGAATACAATCTCGTTCATGGTGGAACGATAATAAGCATTCACCGTTTGTGGCGTCATGCCCCAGTCATCCGGATCAACTTCTTCACCCAGACGGTCAATCATGCGCTGATATTCACACTGACTGCTGCGCTGCATATTGCCGTACAGATCGTCAGCGACAATGTTGAGGCAGTCATAGTCACGCCACTTGCTCGGGTAGCCAATTTTAGCGGTAAAGGTCGACAGCTTGGCCTGCGCTTCCTCTTTTGTTTCGTCCGTCATCCACTCAAGGTCATTGATTGCACCTTCGAACGCTACCATCAGGTTATCGATCATGTCCTGCATACGTTCGGCAGAGGCTTCCTGATAATGGCGGGCGACATACTCTTCACCCACCATAAAACCAAGTGCGTTCTCAACCATTGAAACACCACGCTTCTCGCGGTCACGCTGTTCTTCTAAACCTTGTAAAACCCGGCCATAAAAGTCGAAACTGGTGTCTGCAATTGCAGCCGGCAGGATCTCTGCAGACTGACGCAAAGTATGAAAACGCAGATAGGTTTGCCAGTCGGCCAGATCTACGTCGTCATACATCGCCGCAAAATCAGCAAAATAGGTCGGCTGACGCACTACCACCTCATTAATATCGACCTCAGCGGCAGCAAAGAAAGCGCTCCAGTCAAAGCCTGGCGCCTGTTCAGCCAGTTCATCCACAGTCAGTTTATTGTAGGTTGCCTGACGGTCACGGTTCTGTACCCGGCTCCACTGTGACTGCGCCAGTTTGCTTTCCAATGCCACTATGGTCTCAGCAGCCTGCTCGCCGCCTTCCCACTCAGCCGCCTCATACAGGGCCACAATGAAGGCTTTGTATTGTTGCAGCAGTTGCTGATTGCTTTCGCTGTCGTTGACGTAGTAATCGCGGTCCGGCAACCCAAGGCCAGCCTGACTGATACCGGTAATATACTGATCAGACTGCATTTGATCCTGGCCCACGAACAGCGCCACCGGAATACCAGCGCGACTGCGTTGCTGCTGGCCCCAGAACGATGCCAGCTGGTCATGGCTCTCAAGTTCGTCAATACGCGCCAGGGCGTCATCCAAGGGGCTTAAACCACGCTCTTCAATTTGCTCTTCATTCAGGAACGAGCGATACAGATCGCCAATTTTTTGCGCATCGCTGCCTTCTTCTGCATCCTGCTCAGCAAACTCTTTCACGATCGCCAGAACCTGCTGTTCAGCGCGTTCGCGCAATTCATCGAAACTTCCCCAGCGCGCCCGATCCGTCGGAATGTCCGTGCGTTCCAGCCACTGGCCATTGATATAACGAAAGAAATCGTCCTGCGGGCGAACACTGGTATCCATATTCTCCAGTTCAACGCCGGAGGTCAGTTCACCATATTCGCTGCTAACTGTGCTGCTCTGCTTGTCATTGTCTGTCGAAGACGGTTCCGAACAGGCGGCCGTTCCCAGCGCCATTGCTACACTAAGTGCGAGTAAAGATGTGCGTGTGATCAAAATGAGTCCCCTATAATTTACGAGCGCTTTCTATGGCCTTATGCCGACGCTCTTGATACATCTTGCTAAAAATACTGGTGAAGTTACTGATATTAAACAACACCCCAAAAACACTGCCGACCGCTACGGCATAGATAAGCCCCAGGCCTTCGGCGAGAATAAACCAGCGACGGATACTCTGCGCACTTTCCAGCACGATCGAGCCGACCGTAAAGACCAACGAAGAGGCGTAGGCGATAAAAAGTAACGCGCTATTGCCAATAACAAACCACTCCCACAGGCAAAACACCACATTGAACAGGACGAACAAATACAGAATCCAACGCTGACGGTACTTCATCGCAACGATATTGCGCACCGCGCCTAACAGCAGCGTTATGCCCGCGGCCATCGCCCCGAGCAGGAAAAAATGCCAGCTTAAAAACAGCAGTGCCAGCGCGGACACCAAACGATATCGATTAATCGTATTCTGGCGGTAGCCAATGAAGTTGACGATCAGTGCCAAAGCACCGAACAGATGCAGCGCGTAATCCAAGGTTTTTACCCTTACTCTATGGCGAAGGTATTGTTCTGAAACTCGTAGTCGACCACCAGCCCGGACTGATTAAAAAGCACATTAAGAGCCTTCAGCCCTGCCTGACCGCGGCCTTCGTCACGAAACTGATGCGAATAATTCCAGTAAACCTCTTCACCACTGCGGGTTACCGAATGGGGCCGCCCGAACCAGTTGGCGATTTGCCCGCTGTGGGTTTGCCCGCGAATAATAAGTCGATCCACATCGTCCTGTTGCAGGGTATCAAAGGATTGTCGTTGTCCGGCGGAGCTCCGGGCCGAGTCGCGCTGGCCAGGGATCTGGCTGGTAGCCGGGTCAGTCGGTGACTCATTCACCGAGCGCGTTGTCGTGGTACAGGCCGCAAGCAACAAGGATACTGTAAAAATCAGACCCGACTGTAGGGTGTTCATCGCATCCTCCTCACCAGTTATCCCACGGCGACTGCTGGCATTCCTGGTCATAGACATAATCACCGACCTCAATACCAAAGTCAGCGAAGGCCCCGGCGTTTAATTCAAGTGCCGCTCGAGCCGGTTGCTCGGAGGGGTAGCTGCGACACTGTGCAGGGTCGCCACTGCCACACGGCTCCATCGTTTCAATCTGCAGGATCTCGCCATCCGCGGCCAGATACGCAATATCCAGCGGCAACAGAGTCTGATACATCCAGAACGCGCGACGTTCGCTAAACAGGTAATAGAACAACATACCGCCCCGCTCGTCTAACTCTGTGCGCTGCATCAGGCCGCGGGCGCGGCTTGCAAAGTCACGGGCCAGCTCAACCTTAACCATTTCTGTCTGTTCCTGAGCCGAGCCCTGTTGCGGACTATAAAGGCACAGATCAATTTCCTGGACAGAGTCGCTTTCCAGGCTGGCTGAACAGGCCAGACTACCGCCCAGGCCCAACACTATTACACTCGCCAGGCTTATACGTCGTGTCGAATTCACTGTGCTGTCTCCCCAGCTTGCTGATAGCCGCTCATCAGCGCCTGCCAGTCAGTTTCAGTAAACGCAAAGTGTTCAATGCGTTGCTGTTCTTTATGCAGCGAGCGAAGCAACCGTTGCAGGTTCTGGCTTTTCCACTGCTCGTTATATGTCGTGTTCTGTTGCTTAGACTCTGTCACCCGGTGGCACTTATCAAAATCAATCAACCACACCCGCACCTCTGTGTCGTTCTCAGCCGGGTCGGCCAGCAAGATATTATGGCAATTCAGATCTGAGTGAAAAACCTGCTGCCGATGCAGCGCGCCAATCGCGCGTCCAACCTGCGCCCAGCCAGCTTCAGACAAGGGCTTTTGCGACAGATAAGCAAACAGATCAGAGTTACAGGGCAAACGCTCAATCAGAATGTCGGCGCGGTAAAACAACCCTTTGCTCTGCACCAGCGCCGCAATCGGCCGTGGCACCGGCAGTCCCTGCCCGTGCATCCAGTCTAGCAGTTCAAACTCAGCCACACTGCGTTTTGCGCCAGTGCGCAGAAACCAGTCGCGATTCACCTTACCGACCATGCCACCACGATAATAATGGCGCAACACCATGGGTAAGTCACTTAACTCGTTGTCAGCGGCAATAAAATAGGCCAGGTTTCGGCCGCCAGCCGAGCCACTGAGCATGCCTTGCTGTTGCCAGTATGTCATCTCAAAGTGCGCGGTTTTGGCCGGTGCTTTTAGTAGTGCCTTGTTCTCAACGATGCTCATTGTGCAGAGTCCTTTTGTGCGCGCTTTCTACCCGGCTCAGACCGCGCTAACAGCCCGGTTAACGCCGCCAGACTGCGTTCTGTGGCCCCACGATGACGGGCAAACAGTTGTTGTGCCTGGGCGCCCAAACGCTGTGCCGTGGCAGGTTCCACCAGTAAACCTAACCAGGTCTCGTGCAGGCTTTGGGTGTCATCGACCCAACGTACGGCCTGACGCGCATCGAGCTGACTATAGACGTCGGCAAAATTAAACACATGTCGACCGGAAACAATGGGTAAACCAAAGGCCATCGCCTCAAGCGGGTTGTGCCCGCCGCGTTCAATCAAACTGCCGCCAATGGTGGCAATGGTCGAAACCCCAAACCAGAGCAGCATTTCGCCCATGCTATCAGCCAGCAGTACCTGAGTATCAGCGGCCAGTGCTTGCTGGTCGCTTCGTCGCTGCATCCGCAGGCCACTGACGGCAACCAGTCGCGCCACCTCATCAAAACGCTCCTGATGGCGTGGCACCAGAATCAGCAAGCTGTCAGGCCGTGCCTGCAGCGTTTGCTTAAAGGCATCCAGCGCGATGCGCTCTTCCCCTTCGTGAGTACTGCCCACGGTAATCACCTGACGCCCGCCAAGTTGTGGTTTAAATTCGGCAACAGCGGCCTGTACCGCCTGACTGATCTGCACATCAAACTTAATATTGCCCAGTGCCTGCACCCGCTCCGGCTGACAACCTAAGGCTTTAAAGCGTTCGCTGCTGTCTTCATTCTGCGCGATGACCAGGCTTAGTGCCTGCCACACCGGTTTCATCAGTGCCCTTGCTTTGTGGTAGCCGCGCGCTGAACGCGCTGACATTCGTGCGTTGGCCAGCGCCACCGGAATCCCATGCTGATGGCATTGTGCGACCAGATTCGGCCACAGCTCAGTTTCCAGAATAACAAAGCCACGCGGTTGTACCCGCGACAAAAAGCGGCGCACCGCTAAGGGGGTGTCAAACGGCAGGTAGCAATGGTAAACACGCTCGCCGTACCAACGTTGCACCAGCTCCGAGCCCGTCGGCGTGGTGCAGGTTACGGTCACAGGTTGCTGTGGATTCAGGCTCAGGCAAAGGTCAATCAACGGCTTTGCCGCCATTAACTCGCCCACCGATACACAGTGGAAGACCCAACTGCCGCGAGCGCTTTGCGGAACCTTTTGCCAGCATCCGCGCTCTGACCAACGTTGACGGTAGCCCGGGTTATTGCGCCCGTGCCACCACAAATACAGGTAGATAAAAGGTAAAGCAAAGCTAAGCAGGATGCTGTACAGGGCGCGTAGCCATCCGCCTGGGATGCGCCCTGATCTGGGTTGTGACTTCACTGACAACTCTCTTTTTATTGATAAAAGGCCGGCTGCTGCCGATACACCTCGTTAACTGCCTATGATGCCAAAGGCCGCCGCGCAATTCTATGCATGGGCCCCGGAAAAAAGTACAATGACATTATGCATATTCAACAACTTCGAAAAGTAACAGCGATTGGTGGTGGCCATGGGCTTGGCCGTTTGATGTCGACGCTGTCCTTTCTTCGCCATCGCCTTATCGGCGTGGTTGCGACCACCGACAACGGTGGCGCCACTGGTTTACTGCGTCAGGCGCACAAATGTATTGCCTGGGGTGATATCCGTAACTGCTTATCGCAGCTCTCCAATCAGCCACTGGCCGCCGAAGTACTGAGTTATCGTTTTAATTCAGACTCCTCTCTGCATGGCCATAATTTTGGTAACCTGCTGCTCTACACCCTGGACGAACTGAGCGCGCGCCCGTTAGACGGTATTCAGCTACTCAGCCGCCTGTTAAAAGTCGACTGCCGTGTGCTGCCGATGAGCGAAGCGCCCACCGATTTAATTGCCGCCACCAACGAGCAGTTTGACTGCCATGGTGAAATCAGCGTCGATGATCTACCGCGCATGCCAACCCGATTGCAACTCTCGCCGCAGGTTAAAGCAACTCCCGAAGTACTGCGCCATATTCTGCACAGTGACCTGATTATCATTGGCCCCGGCAGCTTTTTAACCTCGGTGATGCCACCGCTGCTGGTCGGAGAAATCACGCGAGCTATCGCTGAAACGCCCGCAAAGGTAATTTTTATTGATAATCTGCTGGCAGAGTATAGTCCGGCTGGTCAACTCAGCCTCGACGATAAATTGCAGTGGATGAGCAATCAACTGGGGCTCAACCCGGTCGATTTAATTATCAGTAACAAGCCGCAGGGCTACCATGGCACGCTGCCGGTTATTACCGGAGTTGAAGCCGAGCCAGGTATGCCGCACCGGCATCAGCCAGACAGTTTACTGCAAGCACTTGAAAAGGCATTAGCCCAATTATCAAAATTAAAAAGGACAGCCGTATGACACCTCGTGCCCATTGCACTTCAAAGCCCTTAGCATCCCCTCTGAAACAAACGCTTTCTCCGCTCAAAAAGACCTTATTAAGCACCTGTCTGCTGGCCGGCACCGCCGCCATCAGCAGCGCGGCAGCACAAACCCTGCCGGTATTTCCGGATTCCGATTACAGCGACCAGGTCGCCACCGTTGAAGACATTCTCGGCTACCCGTTAGCCAGCAAGGTTTCTACCCCTGAAGCCATTCAGCGCTATTATCAACACCTTGCCGACCAACATCCGGATCGCATTCGCCTGCTGCCCTACGCGACCAGCTGGGAAGGTCGCCAGTTGTTCTATGTGGTAATTTCCAGCGCCGAAAACCTGGGTCAGCTTGACCAGTTCGAAAGCAATATGCGCCAACTGGCCGACCCACGCCAGTTGAACGATGACGACGCAGAGTCGTTGATTGAGCAAACCCCAGCTTCTATCTGGATCGCCAACAGCGTGCATGGCAATGAAATCAGCCCGGCCGAAGCCTCGATGGCAACCGCCTACCATTTACTCGCCGATCAGAGTGAGCGAACTGCTTCTCTGCTGGACGAGACGCTGATTTACATTGACCCAATGCAGAACCCCGACGGTCGCGCCCGCTTTGTCAGCCGCTATTACGCCACGGTTGGCCTGAACCCGTCGACCGACCGTATTTCCGCTGAACACAACGAGCCCTGGCCGAACGGCCGCACCAACCATTACCTGTTCGATATGAACCGTGACTGGCTGGCATTAACCCAACCAGAAACCCGTGGTCGTATCGACGCACTGTTAAACAGCTACCCGCTGATTTTTATCGATTCACACGAAATGGGTGGTGATCTCCCCTACTATTTCAGCCCCGAAGCCCATCCGTTCAATCCGCATATTACCGAGCCTCAGCGCGAAGTGTTGGAATGGGTTGGGCGCAGCAATGCGGGCTGGTTTGACGATTTCGGTTACGACTATTTCACCCGCGAGATTTTCGATGCCTTTTACCCCGGTTACGGAGCCAGCTGGCCGCTGTATCAGGGCGCTATTTCGATGACCTATGAAATGGGGTCCGCCCGCGGTCACCATTTCCGCACCCGCGACGGTGAAGTCCTGACCTACGGCGACGGCGTACAACAGAACTTCGTCGCCTTTATGTCGAGCATCGAGCTGGCGGCGGAACGCGGCGATGAACTGCAACAACGTTTCTACCAATACCGCAAAAACGCCATTGAACAAGGCAGCCGCGGTGACGTACGCAGCTATGTATTCCCGGCTACCCGCGATGCCGCCGGCCATCAAAAGCTGGCTGCTGTATTAAGCGAACAAGGCATTGAGGTTAAGGTTGCCGATGAAGGTTTCAGTGCCTGCGGCACTGACTATCAGGCCGGTGCTTATATCGTCAATGCGGCGCAGCCTACATACCATCTGATCCGCACCCTGCTGGATGAAAATGTGCCGATGGATGAAGACTTTATTGAAGAACAGGAACGGCTGCGGGCCAACAACCTGCCAGACCAGATTTACGATGTCACAGCCTGGTCACTGCCATTGATGTTCAACCTCGATGTCGAAGCCTGTGCAAGCGCACCACGTGTTGCCAGCACCACCTTTAGCGGTGAACGCATCGCCGCAGGCTCGGTAGAAAACCCGGACGCGGAATATGGCTATATCGTGCCCTGGGGCGATATGAATGCAGTTCGTTTCCTCTCGGCAGCAATCCAGCAAGGCTTACGCGTGCGTTCCAGTGATCTTGAGTTTATTCATGACAGCAAAGCACGCTTCCCTTCTGGTAGCCTGGTGCTGAGCCGCGCTGGTAATCCAGATGATCTGACTGAGGTTGTCACTCAACTGGCCAGCGACACCGGCGCTGAAGTCACCGGCATTGATTCAAGCTGGATGCGACAAGGCCCGAATGTGGGTTCAGCCAACGTCAAAACCATGCACGCACCCAACATTGCCATGGCCTGGGACGAACCTACCAATGTACTCAGTGCCGGTAGCACCCGTTTCGTGATTGAGCGTGAAGGCAACTACCCGGTCACTGCCATTCGCCCTGCCCAGCTGCGCAGCGCCGATTTAAGCCGTTACCAGGTGCTGATCCTGCCGGCCACTGCTTCGGGTGACTACAGCCAGGCATTTGGCGAACAAGGCAGTGAGCACATTCGCCGCTGGGTAGAAAACGGCGGTGTCCTTATCACTCTGGGTAACGCCACCCGCTTTGTAGTAGACGGTGAAAACCCGATGCTGAACTCGGCGGTTGAAAACAAAGTTCAGCCGGAAGAAGTGGCACGAATCAACCGTGATACCGCCGAACTGATTACCAATGACGCTCAGCTGAACCACCGCATTCAGGATCACGAAGCAGCACCGGACTGGGTCTCTGGGGTACTGGCCCGGGTTAATGTCGATCAAGAACATTGGCTGACCGCCGGAGTGCCTGAACAGGTGCATAGTTTGTTTGTCGGCCGTGACATTTATAGCCCGCTAACCATCAATCATGGCCGCAACGTGGCTTATTTTGCAGGCCCCGATGAGGTCCTGGCCAGTGGCTACCTGTGGCAAGAGAACCGTGAGCAAATCGCCTACAAACCCTTAGTAATGGTTCAGCCTCAGGGCCGCGGCATGGTCATCAGTTTCACGCAGGAGCCGAACTACCGCGCCTACATGGATGGCATGCAGGTGTTGCTGTTTAACGCCATTTTCCGTGGCGCCGCCCACGCGCAGCCAACGCGTTAGTGCCAAGCCTCGGTTAAGAGTGTTTAGATATGCAAACGGCCCCATTCGGGGCCGTTTTTTGTTCCGTGGGACGTCGTTTAGGTCAGTCACGACATTATGATAAACCCCCGTCACCTGCGAAATAATGGCGTAGACGACGAGCGCTATCAAACAGCGAAAAAAGTTATTCATTTAGTTCTCCTGTTGCCAGCTGGTCCTCAAACCAGGCTGCAGTCTCTGAGTTGGTTAATGAGGTGAGTAAGTCAAGCAAGTCTATGGTTTCTGTAATGTCGCTTGTCATGTAGTCAGCAATAAACTGATCGAACGTCTGCGCCCCCACTCTATTTTCCAGCTGCAGCAGCTTCAACGGCCCTAACCCGTAGTTCACCCGGTGCGAGGCGCGCTGATGCACATTTTCACGCCAGACAAATTCGGTGCCATCAGCCCGTTCCTGCCAGCTTTGCTTTAGTGACTGAAAGGCGTCGTCACCAAACTGAGATTGAATCTCGCGGGCGCCAACCAGCTCTGCAAATGACTCCGGTATCCAATAGTCATGCGACATCACGTTACCAATCGCGGTCCAGTTATGTGCCAGTTCATGACAGACCAACTGATAGCCAAACGGTGGTCGCTGCACATTGTTGCTGTTAATCGATAAGAAGTTAGCCCGCGCGAAACTTGGTCCCTGACGCTGCAAAAGCACCAGCGAGGCTGAATCTAACGGCCTGTTCTGACCAAATTTCTCGTTCAGTGAAGCGAGACAAGTCGCCCCAACTGAAGATAATTCGGTAGCAAGCTGCGTATTGGCGTCGTCGTAGATGACCGTAAACCCGTTTTCTTCCACCGCATTGTCATTTCGCGTGGCAAAGAAAGCTACATCAAGCTGAGGCGATGCACTTTCCAACAGTACCCAATTTTCTGCTCTGGTCGTCGAGCCAGGTGCATACACCCGCCAGGAATCGTCCAGCTGAATAGTGACCGTGCCCTGCATTGGCGTAGCAAAATTGGCAAATATCGGATGCCAGGCAGAATCAATCGTCAGGTGAATTCGCTCATCCGACACTTCATTGCCGTGGCCATCGTCGACATTGAGCTCGCCTGAATAGCTAAAGCTAACCCTGTGCGTGTCGTAACCAGATTCGAATTCCAGCACATGCTCGTTCCAGGGCGGAATCTGCGCGGACGCCTCACTTGAGTGACCCGCCAACGTTTCGCCTTCCACAGAGGCAACGTCAAAGCTGCCATTGAGAAACAACGTGACCTGATTGTTCTCGACAACTGCTTTAGGAATCGTGAGAGACAGTTCCACATCCACCTGACTGGTTGCGTGATTGAAACTTACATCAGTTACGTAGGCTGGTTCTTGGGCGTAAAGCACGCCTGAGGCAAGGGCTAATGCAATAGCTATGGCGTTGGCGCCGAGGTAAGCGTTGTTCATGGCATCCATTCCGATGTTAATTTATGGTTATAAACACCCTGTCCTATGCCATGTTTTGTTCCGTGTACAACCGTTAAAAAGGTACGGTAAGGCATGCTGCGCATGCCAACACGCCATATCCAACGTAGGGCATGCTGTGCATGCCACCGAGCGATATTTAACGGCATGCACAGCATGCCCTACAGAACGTTTACGAGCCGTCGGCGCTGATGCGGCTGGCGACGGCGCCGCGCTGGTCTTTGTATTTGGCGTCTTTGCGGGCGCTGTAGGGGCGTTCGCATGGCTCACTTAGGGTTTCGAAGCTGAGTGCGCCGATTTTCATCAGCGGGCGCAGTGCTAATGGCAATTTGCCGCTGTTGAACAGCTCGAGCACGATTTGCCCTGACCAGCCCGGGTCAATCCGGTGTGCGGTTACGTGCACCATCAGACCTAAACGAGCCAATGACGAGCGACCGTCTAACCAGCCGACCATATCAGCAGGTAGCGTCACCGACTCATGGGTCACCGCGATGGCGAATTCGCCCGGGTGAATAAAGAACTGGTCTTTCTCAGTCAGGATAATCTCGTCGCCGGTTACCCGGTCAATCGCGTTATTAATTTCATCGCGCGTGCCACTTAAATCAATGTAAGCCGCCGCGTGATCCTGCAATACCCGAAACTCGTTGCCGAGATGAATATCCACCGTCACCCCACTGATGTTGCGGCTCTCGGGCGCAGGCTCAATGGCAATGGTGCCCTTGGCTAGTTCTTGTTCTATTTGGGCATCGGTTAATCGCATATCTGAAGTGCTCTCCGGTGGTTTAAAACTCTAATTGTTCTTTGTTTGCTGTCTGTTGCAGCAGCGCATGCGCCCTATTCGGCCGCCTCATGCAACAGCTCCCAGGCGCTACTCGCCATCAACTGTGCGCTGCGCATAATGCGTTCGTTGTAGGGATGCTCCGGTTGATGGTACACCAGCGGCTCGCCCTCATCCATACTCAGGCGCAATGCCTTTAACAACGGCCACTGACCAAGCAGAGGAACTGACTGTTCACTTGCCACCATGGCGCCGCCGTCATGGCCAAAAATATCATCCAGCTTGCCGCAGGCGCTGCACTCAAAGCCGCTCATGTTCTCAAGTACGCCCAAAATAGGTACATCCACTTTGCGGAACATCGCAATGCCCTTCTCAGCATCGTTAAGTGCCACCGTTTGCGGCGTGGTCACCACCACAGCACCGGTCAGCGGTAGTTTCTGCGCCAGAGTCAGTTGCACATCACCAGTACCCGGCGGTAAATCAATTAGCAGATAATCAAGTTCCTGCCACTGGGTGTCGTTATACAGTTGCTGCAGCGCACCGCTTGCCATTGGCCCACGCCACACCGTCGCGTCTTTCGCATCCACCAAATACCCCAGCGAATTAACCTGCATATCGAAGCGCTGCAGCGGCAGCATTTTACGGTTGGGGGTGAAAGTCAGCTTCGCGTCCTGGTTCCCCAGCATGGTTGGCAGCGACGGGCCGTAAATATCCGCATCCAGAATTCCAACCCGGGCGCCGGTACGGGCCAGAGCCAGCGCTAAGTTAACGCAAACCGAGGATTTACCCACGCCCCCTTTACCTGAGGCTATCGCAATCACGTTCCTAGCCGCAGACGCCTGCCCGGCCCCTTTGCTTTGCGGCAAGGCTTCAACCGTGGTGGTGATACTCCAGTCATACTGGTTTAACTCGGTATCATCCGCAATTAAGCGCCTCGCTTCAGGCTCTGCGGCAAATGGTAAGGTCAACGCAATGCTGTCCCCGTCAACCTGCAACCACTTTGGTAAGAAACCCTGACTAAATATTTCGCTGCGTAACGCGCCACAGTGCGCTTTCAGTGCATCTGACATAGCAACCCCTGCTGAATTTCGATAAGATGTCGCCTATCGAAACGAACCTAACCTGATTGAGAAGATTCATGGCAGACACAAAACGACAGATTCTGGTGACCAACGCCCTTCCCTACGCCAACGGCCCGATCCATATAGGCCACATGCTAGGCTACATTCAGGCCGATATTTGGGTTCGCTATCAGAAAATGCGTGGTCATGACTGCCACTTCGTGTGTGCCGATGACGCTCATGGTACGCCTATTATGCTGAAGTCTCAGCAACTTGGCATTACCCCTGAGGCAATGATAGCGCAAATGAGCGACGCACATCAGGCCGATTTTGCCGAGTTCGGAGTGAGTTTTGATCACTATCATTCAACCCACTCGGAAGAGAACCGCGAACTGGCGTCGCTGATATACACGCGCCTGCGTGACAACGGTCATATCCAGACCCGCACCATCGAGCAATTGTTCGACCCTGAGCGCGAAATGTTCCTGCCGGATCGTTTCGTGAAAGGCACCTGCCCGGATTGCGGCGCTGAAGATCAGTACGGCGACAACTGCGATGTCTGTGGCGCTACTTATGGCCCGACCGACTTAAAAAACCCGGTATCCGCGGTGTCAGGCGCAACCCCGGTACTGCGTGAATCCGAGCATTACTTCTTCGACCTGCCCGCTTTCGGCGACATGCTCAAAGCCTGGACCCGTTCAGGTTCCTTGCAGGACGAGATGGCCAACAAGCTCAACGAGTGGTTCGAACAAGGCCTGCAACAGTGGGACATCAGCCGCGACGCACCGTACTTTGGCTTTGAAATCCCCGATGCGCCGGGCAAATACTTCTACGTCTGGCTCGATGCGCCAATTGGCTACATGAGTAGCTTTAAAGCCTATTGTGCGAAGAACGGCCTGAACTTTGACGACTACTGGCAGGAAGACAGCAAAGCTGAGGTGTACCACTTTATCGGCAAAGACATTATCTACTTCCACAGCCTGTTCTGGCCTGCGATGCTCAAAGGCGCGCAATTCCGCCAGCCGACCAATGTGTGGGCGCACGGTTTTATCACCGTCAACGGCACCAAAATGTCGAAGTCCAAAGGCACTTTCATTATGGCGCGCACCTACCTGGATCATTTAAACCCAGAGTACCTGCGCTACTACTTCGCCGCCAAACTGACCTCACGCATTGACGATCTCGATCTCAACCTGACCGACTTCGCCCAGCGCGTGAACTCTGACTTAGTAGGTAAAGTGGTCAATATCGCCAGCCGCTGTGCAGGCTTTATCGCCAAGAAGTTCGACGGCAAGTTATCGGACACCGTGGCCGAGCCTGAGCTGCTCAAACAGTTCACCGACGCCGCCGACAGCATTGCCGAGAGCTTTGAAAAGCGCGAATTCAGCCGCGCGATGCGCGACATCATGACCCTCGCCGACCGTGCCAACGAATACATTGCGATTAAAGAGCCATGGCAGCTCGCCAAAGACGAAACCAAACAGCAGGAAGTGCAGGACGTCTGCTCTATGGGCATTCATATGTTCCGTGCGCTGATGATTTACCTGACCCCTGTGGTGCCAGAGCTTTCCAAGCAGGCACAGGAATTCTTAAACGACGACTTTACCTGGGACAGCGCTAAACAAGTACTGACCGGCCACAAAATCAGTAAGTTCAAGGCGCTGCTGCAACGCGTGCCAATGGAGAAGATTGAAGCGATGATCGAAGACTCAAAAGAAGCGATGCAAGCCCAACAGGCACCGGCCAACCCGCATATGGCCGATGACCCGATTAGCGAAGAAATTGAGTTCAACGATTTCGCCAAAGTCGACCTGCGCGTGGCTAAAATTGCCAACGCCGAGCACGTTGAAGGCGCGGATAAGCTGTTAAAGCTGACCTTAGACTTAGGCGGCGAAACCCGTCAGGTGTTTGCCGGCATTAAATCAGCCTACAACCCGGAAGATTTAATTGGCCAGCACACCGTGATGGTCGCCAACCTCAAGCCTCGCAAAATGCGCTTTGGTATGTCTGAAGGCATGGTGCTGGCAGCAGGCCCGGGCGGTAAAGAAATTTACATCATGAACCCGCACGACGGTGCCGAGCCTGGGATGCGAGTAAGTTAATGGCCGGACAACTGATTATTAAGCAGGGCAAAGAAAAAGCCCTGCTGCGCAAGCACCCGTGGGTATTTACCGGCGCTGTGGCGAAAATTAAAGGCAAACCAGGCCTTGGCGACACCGTTGAGGTGCTCGACACGCGCGGTAACTTCTTAGGCCGCGCCGCCTACTCGCCGCACTCACAAATTTGCGGGCGCATCTGGACCTTTGACGCCAACGAGCAAGTGGACTTTGAGTTCTTCAAAGGCCGCATTGAACGAGCGCTGCGCATGCGCCAGGCGGTATTGCCTGAAGGCACCACCGGCTATCGTTTAATTGCAGGTGAGTCCGACGCATTGCCGGGCATTACCATCGATATATACGCCAACTGGATTGTCTGCCAGCTGTTATCCGCCGGTGCCGAACTGCAACGCGGCGTGATTGTTGAGGCGCTACGCAGCGTGTTCCCTGAGCACAACGTGTATGAGCGCTCAGACGTCGACGTGCGCAAAAAAGAGGGCTTAGAGCAGGTTACCGGTGTGTTGCATGGCGGTTCCCACGGCAAGAACGACGTGCCAGAAGAGCTGGTAATTGAAGAGAACGGATTGAAGCTATACGTGGATATCGTCAAAGGCCACAAAACCGGTTACTACCTGGATCAGCGCGACGCCCGCCAGGCGATTAAGAAGTACGCCAAAGGCAAACGCGTACTCAACTGCTTTAGCTACACCGGCGGATTTGGTTTGTATGCCGCCGCCGCAGGAGCAAGCTTCGTGCGCAACCTGGATATGTCACAGCCATCGCTCGATATCGCCAAGCGCAATCTAACCTTAAACGGTCTGGACGACGTTGACGTAGAGCACGTGCAAGGTGATGTGTTCCAACTACTGCGTGAATACCTTTCCGAAGACAAGGGTGGCGAGAAGTTTGACGTCATCGTGCTCGACCCACCCAAGTTCGTCGACTCCAAAGCCAGCCTGACACGCGCCTGCCGCGGCTACAAAGACATCAACCGCTTGGCAGCTAAACTACTCAACCCAGGTGGCATACTGATGACCTTCTCATGCTCAGGCTTACTCAGCACCGAGCTATTCCAGAAAGTCGTCGCCGATGGCGTACTCGACGCAGGCCGCGAGATGCAAATCATCGACCGCACCTACCAGGCCGCCGACCACCCAGTGTCACTGCCCTACCCTGAAGGGTTGTATTTGAAGGGGTTGGTGGTGAGGTTGGTTGGTTGATAGCATATTTACGGTTTCGGGTTTATTTTCCCAAAGACCATGGGTTAAAATGACACAATGATATTTTTTTATTAAATTTATAGGCGAATTTAAGTGCCACTAGCAGAATTAAGAAAGCTGATAGAGCGTTTTAAGCAACAGGGAGATAACACCCCTATAGCGCTAAATGATATAGATGCTCGTATTTGTGCGATTCAAGAGATTATAAGTATGTGTACTAAAGAGATACGTGCATTTATCTTTTTTGATGAGCATGGAGAAAGTGAGCTTTTTGATGTACTAGCTGATGAGCATGTAAGTAGACAGCTCTCTAAAGCTTTAAACCATACCTCGATAAAAATAGTTACTAATAACACCTCGGAATTAAAAAAACTAAGCTTTGTTAATAGGAATCTTGATGATGGAACTAAAAAGCTATTTATCAACCCCATCCCCAGAAAGCTCAAAGATGAAATAATTCAAGATACTCTTGATAATGAATTTTTTTTAGCAGCGCCCGGACACTTAGTTTTTCTAGGTCGGTATGCAATTGAAAATAATGAGAAACTTGCAGAGGTAAGCTCATTTCTTAGTCTCTTCGACTCAGGTTTTTACGAAACTTTAGCTCAGTACTTTGATACCACAGTGTCTAGAGTTACGGATGGAGAGTTTCGCTAAATGTCTTCGCTAATTGAACCTGTACTACTTAATGATTTTGCACCATTTTTAAGTGTAGCTATGGCTATAAATTTTGTATCATCATTTTGGGA
Source organism: Aliidiomarina sedimenti (assembly GCF_003986955.1). Classification (GTDB taxonomy): domain Bacteria; phylum Pseudomonadota; class Gammaproteobacteria; order Enterobacterales; family Alteromonadaceae; genus Aliidiomarina; species Aliidiomarina sedimenti. The sequence continues at coordinate 485,712 of NZ_PIPN01000001.1, forward strand.
TGGAGTTAGAAATAAAGCGGTTAACAATCTTGACTCTCACAGAGATAGCTTCATCTCTGAACTAAATGCTGTTTATACTAGTGGTGATTCTGAGCGGTCTGAGTCTGTTGTAAATTTAAGCAATGAGGCTGAAACTTATAAGCAGAAACTATCCTGGCTATCAATTCTTGCAACTACTATCAGCGTTCTCGTTGTAATATCTTTATTTATTTTATTAGCCTGGATAGGTTTCGTCCCAAAACAGGAGCTTACTGTAGCTCAAGCAATGTTGATTACGAGTTTAAGTATCATCCCATCCGCCTTATTAAGAGCCTATGGAACATATTATTCTAAAATATCCGTCAACAAACTTAAAATAAAAAGCGAAATCATGAAGTCGGCTGCAAAAGCGGCGATACAAGATAATCAGCAAGCCGCTTATAAGAAAAGCCCAAAGAAATAGATTTTTCAATCGATACAGCAGCGGTGAGATTTAAAGTTATCACTTATCGCAATTCCGGGCGTCCGTGCTGAACGCTTTGCTTCCAGCCTAGGTTCAAGCACTACGCCTACATCTTTGTATCGCGCCAAAACATTATCATAGTGTCGGTACCCTTGTAGAAAGAAGCCTATTGTATTTTCCTGCTGAGTCGACCTTTCTCCTGAAATACCACCACATTATCAATGAGATTTCAGTTTTAATGCCAAATGTTTTGCATATTCAGCTGGCGGAAAATATTTCAGTCAGGCGCGAAGCCGCTATTCGTTGAAGTGACCCTGCCACTGTTCAATATGGTACCGAGCTTCATCCAAGGTTCTGAACCAATGCCGATTCAGGCACTCGTTCCTAAACTTACCTTTAAGGCTTCCCCAAAGGCATTCTGTCTTAGTTTACCTTGTTGAATATCGCTCAGGCGAAGACCTTTGGTTTTGCTCCAGAAGAACATCGGTTTGCTAGTAAGTTCAATGCATTCTCGCAAACAATCGATTCCGGCTGACTGCGAGTCTATGTTATCTGAATTAAATAGTGTACCTTGCTGAACTGAAATTGACACTGAAATCGTAGGACATTTATGCGTTACCACTACAAATAAAGAAGTCAAAATGAAGTGCTATCACTTATAGTTCTAGGGTGACCCAAGCCCCTCGAAAACCTGATCCGTTTTCTGGCCTTCGCTTTCGACAACAGAATTTGGGTTAGACCAAACTCTATCAGCCATCTTAGTAGTGGCAACACCGATGACCGCGCCAAACAGTGCTGATACAACAGCGACAATTATCGCGTCAATATTTCTTTTAAAGAAGCCAGGACAATGCTCTCGATGCAACGGACGAACTAGTGAATAACGCCAGAGATGTATAAATGCGACGTAGAGTACCCATGAAAATGTCAAAGCCAAAACAGACAAATAAAGGAAATCATATGATTTGAGTAGCGGCAGATGGAAAGAGTTAGGGATAACGATCGCACTACCTACCACCCACGCGTACTGGTAAAGAATTTTAGGTTTTCGCTGACAGCGACTAAGAATTAAGTCCATCTTGACGAAAAGACCTGACGCTTGTATCTCTCCAGGTGAAGTGATTAGCTATCACTGTAACCGAGAAGTGAGTGAGGACGGGCCTGACCGAAGCTTTAAAAGCTGATTGGTAGATTGTCCCCTTGCTTCAATATCTCATTAACTGAATGGTATCCAAGCGCCTTCTATGAAGTGACGCTGAATGAGAAAGGGGAGTACAAAGAGATGATGCAATACGTTGGCGTTGATGTGAGCAAAGAAAAAGTCGACGTGTGCTGGTTACGCAGCAAAGATAGCGAGTCCGGTAAGACAAAGATTAAAACAAAAGTCTTTAAGAACAGGGACTTTGAAATTATTACCAAATGGCTGAAAGACACGATTGGCGAGGACTTTAGCAATATCGTAGTTGTGTTAGAGCCGACCGGCGTTTATCACGAAGGCTTAACTTATTTCCTGCACGAAGCGGGTCTGCAGGTCTGCATTGGCAATCCGAGTGACGCCAGGGCGTATGCTAAATCGGTTGGATTTAAACATAAAACAGATAAAGAAGACGCTAAAGTGCTGGCTTATTACGCCTCTCACGAGCCTCGCAATCTAAAGGTGTGGGAGCCAGAGCCACCCCTGGTTCGTGAGCTGAAAGCGATGCTAAGACGCCTGGATGCTCTGGACAAAGACCAGCAGCGTGAAATTAACAGGTTAGAAGCCAGTGAAATCAGTGGTGCTTCGCTGCGAGTTACAGATTCAATCCGAGGCATGATTGACGCATTAGAAGAGGAAATACAAAGGCTTAAACAAGACATTGATGACCGGATTAAGAAAGATCCGGTGCTAGCAAAGAACCGAGAGCTGCTGCAGAGCATTAAAGGTGTTGGTGACGTACTAAGTCGTGAAATGGTCGTGTTGTTTGCAGCAAAGAAATTCTCCGACGCTAAGCAAGTCGCGGTATACCTAGGCCTAACACCGGTATTTAGGGACTCTGGTACGCAAAAAGGTAAAACCGTATTGAGCAAGCTGGGCCCGGCCAGAATACGCGCGAAGCTCTACATGGCAGCGGTGGTCGCAGGCCAACACAACATGGATATTAAGCGCCAAAAACATCGCTTAATCGCCAATGGTAAAAGCAAAATGGCCGCTCTTGGCGCGGCCATGCGAAAGCTGGTTCAAATCTGCTATGGCGTGGTGAAGAACCAGCAAATGTATCAACCCCAAACGGTTTAGCAACCGGTTGAGGTCGATGTGGAGAGATGGTATCTACCAGTTCACTCGATGAAACATAAATTCGAGCCCAGCGATGGTACAGCTCAATACTTAAATAGGGACTCCTAGCTGTTATCTTTATATTGGACGGACTTCTACCCCTACTAACCTCAATGAACTCATTAACAGACTCATATCTGACATCCTCTGCAATAAGCTCGATCTCGGAACAACTTTTAAGTTTAACAAGCAGATCTTCGAGGTCACTAGCCCACATTATGAGAGGGCCATATTCTTTAATTTGTGGTTTATCTAGCTTTTGCATTGAAAATTGACTCCTTCTATCCTCACCCTTAAAAACTAAGACTCAGGTCACCGGAGAGTTGGAAATAACGCAGAAAATCCATCGAAGTAAACCAGCTGATTAAAAAACATCCTCAATAGATCTCTTCATGTTTGATTCGAGACCTTACATTTGTCAGCTATTATTCAACAAACTCTTGACCTTATATTTAACATTACTGGAAAACCTACCTGTTTCAAATTCTAATTCTGGCAGTCTTGAAAATTCGATGAGATACTTGACGGGTTTCTGGCCATCAATTTATATATTGAATCATATTCCATCATTACGTTTCGACAATATTACTGATATTTAAAAACGAGTTCATCGTCGAATAAAACTACGTTATTCAAAAAATTGTCACTTAACTCATCTTTATTTTCTAAATATACAGGATACAATTTAAAAAAGTAGCTCGCCTGATGCTAAATTACATCTTGTGATATTTTTCTATTGATGTTTCGTACTCTTGCAAACAAGCATAAACATCCAATAGAGCATTAATTTTTCTTTCATAAATTGAAGAATACCTAAAGATTCCCAATTCAAAACCAATGCTCCTTGAAATGGCTAACGCTTCAATAACCGGTGCAGCTTTGCTGCATCCGGCGCCGAAGGCGCGAAGTTGATTGACTTGTTAAACGTTTTTCTTGCCATGAGTCAACGGAATGCCCGCCCATTCGTTTTGCTTCTTTTCATGCATTACGCCTTGTATGACTACAGGTTTGTTTGTTGGTGAGGTTACCTCGACCAAAAAAGGAAACCCGGGAACTGTTCCTTTTTCGACACCAATGAATTGCCCGTTGTATGTCTTTCCATCATTTAGAGTAATATTTTCATGGAATCCAGTATTACACATGTTTCCTGACTTATATTGGAAGTTGACATCAGACTTATCCATATTGGTTAGAAATATATAATGCGAAATTGGCTCTAGGTAATGTTCAGCGTGAATCTCTACGAATGTCGAGCTGCCCTCAACATATTGATATGCTCGGACATTTGAAAATTGCTGTGGGCCAGAATTAAACGTATTACGACCTGAAAGGACATCTACGACTTGTCGAATCGCAACTTCTAAACCGTTGCCAAATAAATCTATATAGAGGCTTTGCATGAGGAGAGGGGGCATTAAACAGTCATCGAGTTTAACAGGAATTATTTTGGTATCCCCACTTGCAGCTTTCATTACCGCATTTTGCCACTCAAGCTTGACCATGTTGCTCCGCAAGCTGTTCTTCGAAACAAAAAAAGGAAAAGTTTGCACTCACCTAGACCTTCATTCATTTTGTCTACGATGCCGTCACCGGGCTGCATAGACCAAGAATCGTAAAAAACATTATCTTGACCAAAGGCATCACGCAATCTCAGTGCTACCTGCTCTACTATGACTTTATCCTTGTGATTGTGTGATACGAAGATCAATGGGATTCTCCTTGTTGTGAACATTTAACCTTTGTATAGTGCGCCAGCACGCTTTGCCCACACGGCTTTTCGAGCGGTATCGAAGTCAGATAATTGATATAGCGAGGATTTCGTTATGAGGAGGCTCTTTCCCTGAGGAAACAAACTGAGCATGCTCGTTTTGCTATGTCGCTATGCCTATTATCCCTAGCGTACGTTATTATTATGTTATTGACCATATTAAAATTAATCCCTACCCGCAACTCCGAAGCGTGCGCCCTGCTTCGGCTATGCGCGCAGTGCCAGCAGATGGTGAATAAGCCAGGGTGACCACAACCTGTCAGTCATCTCTTTAAAAAGGGCTGGTGCAGTGACCATGACACGGCTCGCCGGTCACCGGATGTTGAAAATATAAATCGCTGGCGTGCAGTAGCAATCGATCTGCCAGCTGTTGACTGGTTGCGCTGTGATATAAATCACAACCAAGAATGGGGTGGCCCATAAAAAGGCTATGGATTCTTAGCTGATGCGTGCGGCCGGTCTCAGGGGTGAATTCCACCAGGGTCCGCTGCGGTTGAGTGAGCCGGTCTATGACACGGAAGTGACTGGTTGCCGCCTTGCCTGTGCTGCTGCAAATTTTAACCCGCGGAAACTGACTTTTATCTTTAGCGATAGGCGCGCTGATGACGCCCTCGTCATCCTTCACCCACCCTTCCAATATCGCGAGATAGCGCTTTTGCACTGTCCCGACCTGGAACTGATGATTAAGGTGCTGTGTCGCCTGCTGGTTGAGGGCAACCACCATCACACCTGAGGTGCCAAAATCGAGCCGGTGCGGTAATTTAGCCTCGCAAAACGGAGGGCTAACCCCTGGCTGACCATTTACCAGTCGATAATGTACCGAGTCGAGGTTACGTGGGTTTTTACCGGATAGAGTAAGCAGGCCCGCAGGCTTGTTAATCAATAAGATGGCTTCGTCCTGGAATAAAATATCCACAAACGCATCGCAGGCGGGCGCGATAAAGTCATCAATACTAGTTGCAGCCCCCAAAAAACCTCCGAAACGTAAAAACGAACCATCATGGCTAGAGCAGTTACAGCGCTAAAGCGCGCTTACCCTGCCAACGACGCCACACTATAAAACTCCCGCCGGTCAGATACATTGCCAATGAATACATGGCAGCAGGCAGTGCAATGGTGCCGTCATTGAGCACGGTGGAGGCAATTAGAATCGCCAGGGTGGAGTTTTGTATGCCCACTTCAACGGTAATAGACGCACGTTGACGGTCATTAAGGTTGAACCACACGGCCAACATAAAGCCGACTGCCATCATCGCCACATTTAATAACAGCGCAGTCGGCCCTGCACTCACTAACTGGCCGAGTAAGCTGTCGCCCTGCTGATACAGGATAATGATGATCAGCAGGCCTAAAAATATCGCGCCAAAGGCGCTAATTTTAGGCTCTAAACGCTGCGCTAGTTGTGTGCGTATAGCACGCACCAACATGCCGAGGAAAATGGGCAATAAGGTAATCAGAAAGAGTGTCAGCACCATGCGTGCGATGGGTAATTCGATTGGTACTTCAGTATTCTTAAATACGGCAAGTGCCAGGCCCACCACAATCGGAATTGTGATGATGGTCAGCACGCTGGTAATAGCGGTCAGGGTCACCGACAACGCAAGATCGCCGCGCGCATGGTATGCAATTAAATTCGACGTGGTGCCGCCAGGGCAAGCTGCCAGTAAGACCAGGCCGACTGCCAGCGCTGGCGTGCCGAGAAACAACGCCGCAATGAGAAAGCCCATCGCCGGTAACAACACCATTTGACCTAACAACCCTATAGCCACTGCTTTGGGGAATTTCACTACACGCGCGAAGTCCTGGCGCTGCAAGCTAAGGCCCATACCAAACATAATAATAAACAGGCTTAGCGGTAATACTAACTGCGAAAAAATACTACTGGTCATAGTGTCGGCTGGCGGTTATTGATTTTATGAGACCCACCATAGCGGATTGAGAGCTAAAAGGCGACCAGGGTAAATGCATGGCAATGATTCACCATCAGCATCTGACTGCCGCCTACATTGGAGCTCGCAAACTGTTGTTCTTCAGGATGCAGGCATCGCTGTAATAGCTCCTCATAAATGAGTTGCCCCTGCACATCAAAAACAGCCAATGCAGAACGCTGAGAGGTAGGTCGCAGCGTCATCAGTACCGCCAGATACTCGTTGTCATGCCACACCACGGGTTGAACCCTGATGAATGATACGTAGCTTATTTCAGGCTTATAGGAAATGGGTTGTTGCAGAAACGGCACACGAATACTAACCGCCCGATCAGCATCGATTGTCAGCGTCGCCTGTTCTGAATTCCAGTTAAACGCATGAGGCCAGTTCCTTTGCGTCGGGCGCATCTCGCTGAGCTCTGGTCCCCCAGGGCTGAGTGTTTGCCTGACAAGGCCTTCTGAATTTAAGATAACCCGCGGTTGCCACCGCTCGGCAACGACCTGCCCCACCTGAGTGCCAAAGTGATAACCCGTGGCCGCTCCGGCTATGGTTAACGCTATCGCAGCAATACTAAATTTCAACGCAGATACTGACGGAGGGCCGCCTAACTTAGCGTAAACACGCATCAGTATACGCCCTAAAAGGTTTCCTACGCCCCACAACACAACCAACACCAACAAAAGGAAAATAGAGCCAAGCGCCGCCGTTGAACTCAGTGGCACATGCTTATTAACGATGGAACCCTCGCGAACCGAAAAGCTCAGCACCAGCACGACAGGAAGCAAGCCAACGAGGCGTGGCAAGTATTTTTGCAGCGATATCGCTGATAATGCAGTGTGTTTCATAATCACAACCTTATCTGGAGAGTTCCCCCGGGAGTACTGCTCACTTTACCCCGTGTATGCAGCCGTAACTCGCTATTTTAATCCATTGCCTTCCGCCGCTACGGGGCGCACACTGCCCTGACCAACTAACTAATTAAGCTACAAAATAAAAGGACAAGATTATGACTCTGCACATCACTCTTATTCCGGTACTCTCCATCATAGCTGGCATTCTGATATTGATTAAGCCTAAGCTGCTTAACTATGTTGTGGCTATTTACCTTATTGCTATCGGCGTCATCCAAATTTTGGGGCTGTAAATCAGGCAAGCGACCCGGGGCAGTTTCTCGACAGTCCTTAAGCCTATGAACGACGGAGCGGCGCCACGTTAGGAACCGCTCCGTTTTTTTAGCTCTCTTTCACGGTGATCTTTGCGATGCTGGCCGCGCTACCTCGCAGTGCTGTTTGGCTTTTTGCCCAGGCATCCTGCTCGATGGAGAACATGCTCCGCAACCAGGCCAGTGTCAAACGCCGGGTTGTTTCCAATGCCTCGGGATCTTCTGCCTCGGTCTCTCGTGCGTCTAGCCCGGCGACTCCGCCCAGCCCATGGCCCACACCATTGATCGTCAGCAGAGCATCAGCCCCCGGCGCATCATAAAAGGCATCCGCGTGCCATTCGGGGCCGCGCGGCGTGAAATGGGGATTATCCTCCGCACCGCAAACTACAAGCGTCGGCAATTCGATAGCGCTAAAGTCCACGTCGAAAAAGGAAAACCGCGAGGCATAGTCGGGCATTAAATCGGCACCGCCGCGGCCCGGAGTCGCCAATAGCATGCCGGCGCGGATGCGCGGATCGGAGAAACTCTCACCCTGCAAACTACCGCCAAGTAGCAGACTGCAGGTATGCCCGCCGAAGGAGTGACCCGCTACGGCTATCCGCTCGTGGTCCAGTCGCCCTGCGAGAGCTGGAGCCTGTCGCTCAATTTCAGCCAGTTGGTCGAGAATAGCGCGCATCTCGGCCACGCGCTCGCGCCAGAAGAAAGGGCCTTCAGGCAGATCGGGGTTAAGTCCGCCAACCCGTGAACTGGCGTGTGTCGGCTGAATCACAGCGATGCCGCGTTCGGCCCAGAACTGGACGAGTGGAGCGTAACCGTCCTTAGAGGGGATATAGTTCGATGGACCATAGCCGTGCGACAGGATCACGATCGGCAAGGCGTCCCCAACTGCGGGCGCGGTAAGTCGCAGTTCCAGAGGTTGGCGGTCAGGCATTTCCAGGCGGATCGGCGTGTAAGCGACTGTCATGGCGGGCTCTGGTGTTGGCAGAGCGCGGGACAGATTAATTAGTCGGTTCATTTAATAGCCTCTTTTGAAATTGCAGCTGCGGTGGCGATGGTCTGGCCAAAGCCCGACGAGGTGCCAGTGATGAATAGAGGGGGCATATCTGATCTCCTTGTTTGATGAACAGGGATAGTATAAATAGTGATTTCCGTGCATTCTATATACAAAAGTCCGCAATAATTCATTAGGAGTCCAAAAGTATGCTTAATGCTAGTGATGATCCCCTCTCAAGTGTGGTCACCCTGCTCAAACCGGCGCTGTCTATATCAAAGATGGTCGAGGCCGGTGGCCTGTGGCAGGTCGAGCGGAAGAATATGGCAAGCCCCTTCTATTGCGCGATGGTCGAGGGGGTCTGCCAGCTTAAGGTGAGCGGTCGCACGCCGGTCACGCTGACAGCTGGAGACTTCGTCCTGATCCCGGATTTGCATGACTTTAGCATGACCAGCGAGGTGCCCCCGGAACTGAAGAGCCCCGGTCAGCCGCTTGAAATCGGGCCCGGACGAGTTCGCCTCGGCCCGGCGGACGCCCCGGTGGAGATGCGCGCCCTGGTCGGGCATTGTCGCTTCGAAACGCCCGCACGCGATTTGCTGGTGTCACTGCTGCCTGAGATGATCCATATCAGCGGGCACGAGCGCCTGATGGCTTTGGTACCGGCGATCCACGATGAGACCCGCGCCGACCGGCCGGGTCGGGAGCTTATCCTCCAGCGGCTGCTGGAGGTGTTGCTTATTGAGGCACTGCGCTCGGAGCCTGCCATAGACATGCCGCCGGGGCTGCTGCGGGGCCTGTCCGATCCGCAACTGGCCACCGCCTTACAGCGCATCCATTCGAATGCAGGGGGTGAGATTTCTGTCGCTGGGCTGGCGAAGGACGCAGGCATGTCCCGCTCCGGTTTCTTCGAGAAGTTTCGCAAGGAAATTGGACAGGCACCGATGGAATACGTAACGGCCTGGCGCATGGCCATCGCCAGGACCCTGCTGCGCCAGGGCAAACTTAACAACACGGAGATCGCGCTGCGGGTCGGTTACGGAAGTGCCAGCGCCTTCGGGATGGCATTCGTCCGGCACGAAGGCCTTTCTCCCGGTGCGTTTGCAGGTAAACGATGACGTTAGCGATAACCATCCAGGCGCCCTAAGATACGAGCCGCTGAGGTTAGTCAATCCCAGGCATGCTGATATAACCAGGCAGAGCCTTGATGCGCTCGACCCAGGCCTCAATAGCCGGGTATTGTTCCAGCGTCACGCCCCCTTCCCAGCCCACTGCAATATAGGGATACACCGCACAATCCGCGATGGTTGGTCGGCCTAATGCCAGCCATTTATGTTTGCCCAGGTGCTGTTCAATCAACGATAAAACCTGAGTGCTGACTTCCAGCGCGCGTTCTTTGTTTAGCGAGGCCCCAAATTTGTCAATTAGACGCGCTGCGTTAGGGCCACTATGAATCTCATTGGCAGCCGTCGACAGCCACTGCATCACCTCACCCTGTTGAGCTGCACCATCCGGCCACCACTGATTGCCGCCATATTGACGGGCCAGATAGACCAGAATTGCCTGCGAATCTCGCAGTACAACCTCACCGTCGCTAAGCACTGGTACCTGACCCCAGTGGTTTAGATCAATTAATGGTGAGCGTTTATGTTCACCAGCGGCAACATCCACTGATTCCAGTTCCAGATTAATGCCTGCCAGAGCAGCGAACAGGCGAACTTTGTAGCAGTTACCGGATACATCCAGATCGTATAATTTCATGGTTTAGTCCTTGATTAAAGTTGGTCTTCGGGCACTAGCTGATTGAACTCCAATACGTTCCTGTCAGGGTCGCGAATAAACAAAGTGATTCGACGTGGCCCAAGTCGGTGAATCCCCTCGGTAATAGGTATGCCCGCCTGCTCTAGCCAGTCTTTCAGCGCATAGAGATCATCGACAATAAATGCAGGATGAGTCACGCCGGGTAGCTTTATCGGCTCATCCAGCAACACGTTGCGGCCGTGGTGTAACTTTGTCGCGTTGTAGATTAGATTAATGCGCACACCATCCGGTGATTCCATCTCATTGGCTTCGTACTTCTCAAAACGGCGCACCTCTTTGAATCCAAGCTGCTCGTAGAATGCCACCGCCTGCTGGCGGTCACTTACCCGAATGCCAACATGGTCGTATTGACGAATGGGCTGCGGTTGCTTCATTGCTGACTCCTGGTGGAAATAGTGTTGCGCCAGTAAACGCCATTTAGCAGATTCAATAAATGCCGCCAGCCTGATATGATTATTCAGCTTTTTGCACAAACCTGATATCTGACGCTGCGGTCCTTACACTGCGATGGTGCCTGCCGATGGACAAACTCAAAGCCATGACTACTTTTGTCGCCATTGTTGACGAGGGCAGTCTGTCTGCTGCTGCAGATAAACTGAACCGGTCCCCTGCTGCGGTGGTGCGAACTCTTGCTGCTCTGGAGCAGAACCTTGGCGTGCGTCTGCTTAATCGCAGCACTCGTCGTATAGCTCTTACTGATGAAGGGCACGAGTACCTGCAACATTGCCGGCGGATTTTAACGGACATTCAGACTATGGAGTTCCAGCTCGAAAGCCGGCGAGCGGAGCCCGCGGGTAAATTGTCGATTACCGCACCGGTAACCTTTGGCCGCTTGCATATAGCGCCACTGCTGAACCAGTGGTTAAAGCAAAACCCCGCCATGCGGGCCGAATTAATTCTGCTGGATCGGGTCGTGGATGTGATTGAGGAGGGCTTTGATTTAGCTCTGCGGATTGGTCACCTGGCGGACAGCTCACTAGTGGCACGACAGATTGGCAGCACACCCTATATACTCTGCGCGAGCCCAGCGTTTATCGAGCAACACGGAGCACCCAGCCACCCACAACAACTGTCAGACTGGCCGACAATCTGTTTCGCGCCATCCGGTGAAGTATGGCAGTTTCAGGTGGACGGAGCGCTCTGGGAGCAGCCAGTAACCCCCATCATCAGCGCCAACCAGATTGATACGGAGCTGGCTGCGGCCCGGGACGGACTTGGCATCTGCAGGGTACTAGGTTATCAGGCCCAAGAGGATTTAGACCGGGGTGCGCTGGTGCCAGTACTAACAAAATACAACCCCGTTCCCCTACCCGTTCAGTTCGTGTTTCCCCACAGTCGCTTGCTGTCGTCCAGAGTGCGACAATTCCTGGATTCAGTGGTCGAGCCCCTGCAGAAACGTTTAAATACTCTGCCCGACCAACGTTAGTGCTCTTTCTCCTCTGATGCTTGGGAGCCAGCTGTATCTGCGACGTAGGCACCACGCTCGCCCATCGGCTTGTCGTCGCCGACCGTTGAGTCGAGTTCGGTTTGGTGCTCCATTTCAGCGTTTATTTCGGCTCCTAGCAGCACCACAAAAGCGCTGATATAGAACCAGAAGATAAGAATAATCACGCTGCCGATAGCGCCGTAGGTTTCATTGTAATTGGAGAAATTTTGTACATAGACAGTGAAACCGATAGACGCCGCCAGCCATAGCAATGTCGCAATAACCGCCCCTACGCTGACCCAGCGCCATTTGGCATTCTCTCTATTGGGGGCGAAGCGGTAGATGCATTCAAGTACAAAAATTAACAGCATTGCCAGAATGGGCCAGCGCAGCGTCCGCAGTAGGGTTTCCAACGCGTCGCCCATAGGTATCACTCCAAGCACGATGGGCAGCAAAATGGCGAGCAGCCCCAGAACTACAAACCCGAAAATCCCTACCACGGTAAATAAGAGCGAGAGCAGCAACAAGCCCCAGAATGGGCGCTTTTCATGTTCATCGTAAATAATATTGCAGGCCTTTATGAGCGCCATCGCGCCCTTACGCGCTACCCAAAACCACACCAGCAGCGACGCTACCAGCGTTAAACTAAAGGTAGCACCGCCAGTTTCAGCAAGTTCGGTCAGCTGCTCGGTTATTATTTCGAATGCCTGCTCGGGCAGCAGCTGCCGCAGCGGTTCGACCTGAGAAATGATGTTTTCCGGGGATGAGAAAAGCGCATACAGCGATACTGCGACATTCAGCGCCGGGAAGATCGACAACATAATGAATAACGCCACCCCGGCTGCGAGCAGCGAAATATCGTGCCGCATCACGTTGTTCATGACTCGTTGCGCGATTTCCCACCAACCTCGCCAGGAGATCTCCCATGGCTTCCTCGCTTGGCGCCCATAACTATCGCTGGACGATGAGTCTGTTTGATTCGCCGTACCGTCATTTGGTGGCATAGAGGCTTCCTTATGTTGCTGGCGTTAGATTCTTTGCTGAAGAAAGTTTAGCAACATAATCGGAGGCTATTCAGTTAATCCTGGTCACACCCACGGTATTTTCATGCTACGTCCTTGTTACCTGGTTGCGGTCTGTTAGGAAGTTTCACGCATAAAAAGTACGCCCAAGCGATTAAGAGAACCTGCAGTGGGGTGCGTATCAGTAAATACTCAGGGCCCCATTGATGGCCGCCAAGACCAACACCGTTTAAAGCAGCATAAACATTGGCCGGAAAGAACACAATAAACACCAAAATGGCGACTTTTGCTGCAGCCTGCTGGTATTTTGGAACGAAAAGCGCGCCCCCTATTACTAACTCGATCAAACCAGTTGCATAGATAAGCTGCACCCGAAGTGGCACCCACTCAGGCAGCATTTGAACCATTCCATCGGTTTCAACGAGATGACCAATGAAAAAGTAAATAAAAGCTATGCCGAGCCCCCAACAAGCATACTTCCTGACAGCTAGCTCGCTATTGGTAAACCTCGACACTATAAATGCCACCAATAGAGGTGATGACAATAAACACAGGATAATAATTGGCGTTATCATAAGTCCCTCATAGAACCCAAAATTTGAACAACTGGTTAAATGTCAGCATTACATTAGCGTAGTTGACGTTGAATGGTCGACATACCAGACAATATTTTCAACTAAATCAAAGGGTCCGCACTACTGGCGCGTATAGTTACCTGCTCACCTGATGCTCACCTTTAAAAAATACGCCATTGTCCCAGTGCTAGCCTTCATGCCCAACGCTAGAATCTGTACGTACCCTTATTCAAGCTACGCATCATGGAAGCAAGGACGCAGTCATGTTGAGATATTTTAAATTCCCGTTCATCTATTTTACTTGTCTGTATTTCGCTACGTTTTACACCTGTGCAGCATTTGCTGCGCAAGCACCGGTGCAGCCCCAACTCGCCAATGTGTATGACCAGGACAGCGCCAACTCCGTCAGCGACTATTTGGTTAGTGAAAAATATGACGGTGTGCGGGCTATCTGGACCGGCGAGCACCTGTTGACCAGGCAAGGCAATTTGATTCCCGCACCTGACTGGTTCACTGCGCCCTTACCTGCCGGCGTATGGCTAGATGGCGAGTTATGGACACAACGTCAGGATTTCGAAGCCCTGACGTCTATCGTGCGAACTCAAACACCGGACCATGAACGCTGGCGTCAGGTACGTTATATGGTGTTTGACATGCCGGATGCGCAGCTTCCTTTTGCACAGCGCTATGCAAACTATTCGGGCTTAATCGAAAGGATAAATAGCGGGCATATCAGGGCGGTGAATCAGCAACGTTTTCACTCAAACCATGCCTTGAACGACCACCTGCAAACCGTGGTTGAAAACGGAGCGGAGGGCCTGATGCTGCACTTAGCCTCTGCACATCATCCAGGTAGAGGCCAGCCCGCTAGAAGCAACGCATTGTTGAAGTTAAAACCTTACTATGATGACGAGGCCGTGGTGATCGCGCATCTGCCGGGCCGCGGCAAATACACCGATATGCTGGGTGCGCTGCGGGTAAGAAACAACCAGGGAATCGAGTTCTCGATTGGCACTGGTTTCACTGACAGTGAACGTGCGGACCCACCACCGATCGGCAGTACCATTACCTTTAAATATCACGGCTACACCAACAACGGTCTGCCCCGCTTCGCCAGTTTCCTGCGCGTCCGGCACGATCCCGGGGATGAATGAGGAAAACAGCATGGTAAGCGTAATTGATTTGCAGTGGCTTGCTCGCTACACTGTACCGAGTTTCCGTACGTTTGAGGTGAGCCCGATGGACTCTGTAAGTGTAAACCGGTTCCGAGATAACCTGAAAGCCTTTGTAGAAGAAGCAATTAGCAACCATACCCCACTAAAAGTGACTCGTCGGTCTGGCGAAGCATTCGTGGTCATGAGCGCCGATGACTGGGAGCGGGAACAAGAAACTCTTTATGTCCTGCAGAACAGTAGCCTGATGCGGCAGCTGGCAGAATCTGCAGCTACCCATACCCAAGGCTCTGGGTACGCCCCCAAGGACGAGGAAGTCGATGAGATCACTCGTCTTTGAAGGCAGCACTTGGGCTATCTATGAACAGTTACGCAAAGAAGATAAAAAGCTGCACTTAGCACTTTGCAGACTTCTGAAGGAAATGCTTCGCGGCGACCCGGCAAAAGGAGCGGGAAAGCCCGAGCCACTCAAACATAACCTTTCCGGTCTGTGGTCTCGCCGCCTCTCACAAAAGGATCGGGTAATTTACAAATTTGACCACCACTATGTCTATATTTTCGCCATCGGTGGGCACTACGATCACAAGACTTAAATAAACACCGCCCGACAAGTTTTGTGCAGTACCATTTTCCTTACAGATTAAACATTAGCGCGCGATGAGCGGCGACGCCGGCCATCGTGCCAGAAGCTATTGCAAAGGTTCCATTTTGCATAGGATTGGACATATCACCCGCAACAAAGACGCCCTTCAACGAGCTTTCCTTAAATTCGTCTACAGCGATAAATGTTCCCATGGGGGTTTCGTTCAACTCCAGGTCCAGTGCATCAACCAATGGCGACTGTATAGTAATGGTCGGAGCAACATACAATCCCCGCAGCACGATACTGCGACCGTCTTTAAGCATGACAGACGAAAGCTGTTCACCATCACCGATAACCTCTCTAACCGGCGTCCGTTCAATCGTCACCCCGCGGTTACCTAATGTTTCTGCCTGCTCACTGCTTAGTTCGAGATTTCCCTGGGTGAAAAACGTCGTTGCCCCCCAGTCAGGGATCATGGCGGCTTGATGTGGCGACATAACGTGAGTCGCCAGCACGCCCAACGGCCCGCCACTTAACTCGTAGCCATGGCAATACGGGCAATGGATGACACTTCGACCCCAGTGAGCGTGCAGACCTGGTATATCAGGCAACTGGTCTTTTACACCGCAGGCGAGAATTATCTTCTTCGCGCGGTATCTGCTGCCTGTTTTGGTGGTAACGGCAAAGCCTTTGTTTATGGCGTTAACCGTTACCGCTTCGTCCTCCTTGTATTCAAACGTCGGATATTGCTGCAACTGGGATAACGCGACAGCGTGAATTCCAGCCGGCTGCTGTCCGTCCAGACAGAAAACGCCGTGAGACACCCGGGCGAAGCGATTGCGCGGTGTTTTAGTATCCAGTACCACCACCTTGCGATGCCCCCGAACCAAAGGCATTGCGGCCGCTAACCCAGCGAAATTTCCTCCAACTATCAGTACATCTAACATCATCAGGTGCTCCTATTATTTAAAGTAACTTTTATTGTTACATCAAAAGACAGTAAAGCACAACACATGTAACTCGAAAAGTTTCATGATAAACTCAACATAGTTTATTTCGACGGCAGCACAGGGTGAACGATGAGAAAAGACAGCAGACTATCCCGGGTCCTCCATATACTTGTGCATATGCAAGCTATCGACCGGCCGGTGACGTCCGAGCAAATGGCCGAGATGATATCGACGAATCCTGTGGTGGTTCGCCGCACTATGGCGCTTTTGCGTACAGCAAATTATGTCACCTCGACCAAGGGTCACCATGGCGGCTGGAAGCTCGCCAAGCCACTTGCGAACATTACGTTACTGGATATTCACCATGCACTTGGGGACGGAAGTATTTTTACGATTGGGTTAAGCGACGAACACACCCAGTGTGTGATTGAACAAGCCGTTAATGAGGCTCTGAATGACGTCATGAACGAAGCAGAAGCGTTAATGCTGAAGAGATTCGGTCAGATCACACTGGACAAGCTAGGGGCTGACAAAATATCCAGCTATCTAAAAGAACGCTAGAAGATGCTCGACGGTTTGTGCCAGGGCCAAACTGGCACTGCTCACTCATCCGTCTACACTTCCCCTATTACTCATTTCCAGCAAGGCGGTCCTATGCACAGTGGTTATTTGCGAACAAAATGGGCCTCTCCGCGTCGCATTCGCTTTTGGCTGCTGGTGCTGCTTAGTCTCTACACCCTGCTTGGCTTCTTCGCTGTGCCCTGGGCCGTTCACTACGTTGCAACGAACACGGCTGAACAAGACTTTGACCGCGAACTGCAAATTGAGGCGGTACGTGCCAACCCTTTCACTCTCACCCTTCGCGTCGATGGCCTTGTGCTGAACGACATCGACGAGCAAGAGCTGATTAGCCTGGACCGGCTGTCCGTGAATTTTGCCTGGGCAAGCATCATCAACAGAGCCTGGACGTTCAACAGCATTCGCCTCGATGAACCTACCATTCACGAAGAACGTTTTGAATCCGGTGAAACGCGGTTTACCCGGCTCGCTGCGGCGGCAACTGACACATCCGGCGAAGAGTCAGACGATGGGTCTGCCCCACCTGCATTGCGTGTTAACAATCTGCACGTTGAAGGCGGTGAGTTGCGCTTCAAGGACAACTTCGACATTGAAGCCGATAGCACCGAAAAAGAGAGCAACGAAACAAACGGAGACACGGATACACCGCAACAGGTGTCACTGGCGCTTGAGAATATCAGGCTGACCTTAGAAAATTTCACCCTGCATGACGACACGCGAGCCGCCCTGCGCGTAGAAGGGCAACTCGCTGACGGCGGTATGCTCGATTTTAACGGCACCCTGCAAATGGTACCCGACCCCACCCTGGAAGGTGATCTTAGTATCGATGAACTGGCACTGGCACAGGGCGCGCCTTATCTGCAGTACTTCGCCGGCGTACGGCTGGATAGCGGAGCCCTGTCGTTGAATGGCCAACTACATACAGGTGCAGAGCAACCTTTTGCATTTGAAGGCAGCGCAGGTATTCGTGAACTGCGTATCAGCCAGGGAGAGGATGATGAAACACTCATCGGCTGGGAAAGTTTACAAACCGAGCAGATTGACCTCAACATACGTGAGAGCGAGCTTGAGACCGGGGTGATTGCTGTCAATGAACTGTCCGGTCAGATCATCATTAACGAGGATAAGACCACCAATTTCGGCAACCTTGGGAAGACTCCCCCGGCCGATCCCGAAGCCAGTGCCGAAGCAAAGGACGAAGAGAGCGAGGCCGAGCCATTCAGTATCACCATTGAAGGCATTGAACTGACTGACGGCGCCATCCATTTTGCGGACAACTCGCTGCCGTTGCCCTTTTCAACCAATATTCAGTCGTTGAATGGGAACGTGTCGACTATCAGCTCTACTTCCTCTGAACCTGCACGCATAGAGCTTGAAGGTCAGGTCGAGGATTACGGACTGGCTCGTGCTGAAGGCAGTTTTCACGCCTGGCAGCCAACCCGCCAGACCACTGTAACAGTGACGTTTCGCAATCTGGAAATCCCCGAGTACTCACCTTACACCGTCGACTTCGCAGGGCGGGCGATTGCAGGCGGCACCATGGATCTTGATCTTGAATACACCATTGACAACGAGCAGCTGGACGGAGAAAACAAGCTGGTACTGCGTAATCTCGAACTGGGCGAGCAAATTGAGTCCAGCGACGCTATGGATTTACCACTGAACCTCGCCATCGCCCTGCTCGAGGACAGCGAGGGTGTAATAGATATCACGCTACCGGTAACCGGGGATGTCAGCGATCCGGAATTCGACTTCAATGCGGTTATCCGCGAGGCGATCGGGCAAGCAATTACCTCGGTTCTGGAAGCACCCTTCAGCTTCCTGGCGAACCTGATTGGCGCTGATTCAGAGGACCTCGGCCAGATTGGATTTGCGGAAGGCAGCTCAGAGCTGAGCCCTCCTCAACGCCAGCGTATCACCGAGCTGCGTGAAGCTCTTAACCAGCGCCCCGCGCTAACCCTGGAGCTTGCTGGTCCGTTCAGCCGAAACTTTGATGGTCAGGCCATCAAACGTGAAAAAGCCATCGACGCCTTACGCCAGCGTCTGGTTGACGCAGACCGCGATGTTGAAGACCCAAGCCTGACCAGCGAGGACAATCAGGACATAGTCGAAGCGATGTTCAGCTCATCCTATCCGGACAGTGACCTTGAGGCCGTGCGCTCACGGTTTACTGAGGAGCAAAATGGTTCATCGGATGAAACAGAGTTCGACGCCCTCGCCTACCGCAATTACCTGGCTGAACAAGTCATCGCCGTGCAATCCGTTAGCGATGAGGAACTGCAAGCCATTGGCAACGCCCGCGCAGCATCGATACGAGATGCATTGGTCAATTCAGACGAGGATTCCGATTTCGCAGCCGACCGCGTGCGTATAATGGAGCCCGAAGCAATCGATTCCGTGGACGACGAACTCATTGCCCTCGAGGTCGGTATCACCACGAATTAAGGTAATCATGCGATCCGCCCCTGCCATCGGGTCGGATCACGACTCCCATGCATCACACCAAAAATGAGGATAAATCCCTCTTCAACTCTATAAAAAATTCCAAATGGAAACCTAGGCATCAACGCACGCCTAATTTTTTTATGAACGGCGGGGTACTTTAGAGGGGTATCTGCGATTGAATTCAGGAAATAAAGCACGGTATCTAAAAATTCATGACCCAAGCCAGGCAATTGACGCTCATACCAGCTGGCTGCTTGTGTCAAATCTTGCGTCGCTTCTTCCCTGAAACGAATTTCATAAGTCATAGCCGAGAACGTATATCCTCTATTGTCTCAGCCGCAGGGCGGCCGGTATCCCCATCTGTAGCATAAGAAGATAGTCTCTTATCCAGTTCATCTCGCTGCTCGTGAGTTAATGGGAGGGAGCCTTGATCAGAGGCAATACTATCCCACAAGTCTTCTACAAGGCGGACTCTTTCAGTGATTGGAAGCTCTTTGATATCTATATTCATATTCAAATATTACTCCTGACTTTAAAGGATAGCAAAACACAAATCGTCATGGCTGCTTTTCCTACATTAGCCACTATGAAGCGGGCAACGCGCCGATGGTGAGCAAAATTTCACGGGTAATTTGTTCACGTTTCGCGAGGTCGGCCATTCGATTTGGTGTGTCTATATTGAGGGCGAAAAAAATCGGCCCGGTTGGCCATTCTACCCAGCCGACCCACCAGCCGAGGCTCCCGTCCCAACCTGTTTTTGCCCGTAGAATCCAGTCGCGTCCGGCTTCCACTACCATCAGATCTTTTACCAGTCTCTGATCCTCGACTGAAAAAGGCAGTTCGTTACGATACAGCCGTTGCAGAAACTCAATCTGCTCATGCGCCGATATGGCAAGCTCCCCATCAATCCAATACATGCCATTTTCTACTGTAGGGTCGGCGTTGCCATAGTCGCTACGCTCTAAATAGCCTTGCGCATTCTCAGCGCCGATTTGTTCTGCAAATCGCTGATACACCCATACCGTCGAGTTACGCATCGCTGAGCGTAAATCCTGATCACCATTATGCCCGGCGAAATCGCGCTCTACCTCGTCCCACTCAAAGACCTGAAATTCATCCTCAACTACCCCTGCGTCCAGAGCAAAAAGCGTATGCGGGATCTTAAAGGTCGACGCTGGTGAAAAGCGTGTTGCAGCCCGCTCCTCATCAAACACCATCGCAGGCTGACGGTCCGAACGCCCGTCAACCACAACGATGGTGCCTTCAGCATCATGCTCTTCAAATACATCGCTCCATTCAGGGCGTTCCTCGCTGGCCGCAAAAGCGGGAAGTACGATGCTGACCAGTAAGAGTGGGAATAGATTAAGTTTCATTTTATAGCTCGCTCACTTAGGCACAACTGGAAAGCGCATTGAGATCACGTTGGATATCGTCATCTAATTCAGTCACATCCATGTTTCTTAAAAACAGAAAAAAACTCTCGTCATCGGTGGTTTTCAAATACACATTCAACTTCGAATCGCTCCAGGAGAAATTCTCATCCCGGCAAGCGGAAACCAGTCTTAAATCGATATTACCGGCGCCACCTTCATGATTACGGCGATACTCTTTTACCGCTTGCTGTGCGTTGTACATGGTAAGAGCGTCGTCTTCTGACAGCTGCATCACGGTTATGCTTTCATCGTCGTCGAGGTCTTTTGTTAAGCTCTCAGGCACCGCATAGTCATCGTTGATCACGACCGGAAACTGATGATCAAAGCTGACATCTGGGTCGTCGGTCCGGAAACTAAAATCAATAACAACATCACCCTCACGTACTTTCAGTCCCTCAGGCGTTTTCACCGCAACCACCAATTGCTGCGGGTCCATATCCAACGGGTTCAGCCTAACCATTTTGATCATAGTGCCAAGCGGAATGCTGCTACATGCAGTCAACACAACAAGCGCACCGATTAATAAGAGCATTTTATTATTTTTCATAATTAATCCAACTATATAAGGAAGGTTGAACAAAACTGAGCGTCAGACGCCTTCCTGCTCTCAAAGTTTCCTTTAAGAGATTTTATGAGCTTAGATTGGGGAATTGTTAAAGTTTGCTTAAGGCTAACTGAACAGCCTGCGCGGCATGAATTTCGGTAGTATCATAGAGCTTCACTGCTGTGTCCGATGCCTGGATCAAAAGACCAATTTCCGTACACGCCAGGATCACCCCTTGAGCGCCACGCGCTGCCAATGACGTCACTGCATCCAAATACAGGGTTTTCGAATCAGGTTTAATCACACCCAGGCACAATTCATCGAAAATAACAGAGTGAATATCGTCTCGTTGTTGTTCCTCTGGCACAACAACCTGAATACCATGATGCTGGAGGCGCTCGATATAAAACGTCTGCTCCATCGTAAATTTGGTGCCGAGCAAGCCGACACAGGTTATCCCATCCTTTTTAAGCACATTGGCTGTTGCATCGGCGATATGAAGAAAAGGGATCTCGACTGCCTGCTCGATGTCGGATGCAACTTTATGCATAGTGTTCGTACAGAGCACTAAAAAGTCAGCACCTGCCGATTCAACCGACTGGCCAACTGCGCTTAGTATTTTAGCTGTTGCAGGCCAGTCTCCCTGGTGCTGTAACCTCTCAATTTCGGCAAAATCGACGCTGTAGAGAACCAGCTTTGCCGAATGCAATCCACCAAGCTCATCTCTTACTTTCTGGTTTATCAGCCGATAATACGTCTGCGTTGACTCCCAGCTCATGCCCCCAATTAAACCTATGGTTTTCAAGATGAACCTCTTTATTCGCCGGATGACTCTTGATAATACTAAAAATAGACTCGAAATCGACCGCGCTGAAACTCTATTTTACCTTCGCAGTTGGCGCCGTCCTGATTTTTAACCAGGTGCGCTAGTAGGCGCTGCAGCCGTGCTGTGATCCCCAGTCTGGTAAGATGGTGCTGGACCGCACTATCAAGACTCCAGATCAGAGTGCCAGGTTGTGATTCTCCCTCATTCATTCGAAAGGCCAGTGTGCCCTGAACATCGTTCAGAATGGGGAATTCGTCGTGCAGTTTTGCTAATTCAACTTGTGGTGCGCCAGTCATACTCATTTCCCTTACTTGGGACTCTTAAACAGGGTGTCGTTTAAGTATCAGTAACTGGTTGTTTTTTGTCCGATAAGAAAGAGAAAAAGCGGCGTAAAGTTATTAAAGGGACTGTAAGCACAACATACTCAGTGATTTCTAATCCTTTCAATTACAGCGCCAAGAATGACCCAGAACCCATACGTTGCGATCGCAAAAATAGGCACGTAGATGAAGTAAAGTACCCCATAAAGTGCGCCTACAGCATCGGGATCGAAATATGGTATAGCGGTTATAACAATCACTGGTACCAGAATACCAACCAAAATAGCGGTTCTTTCTGCAAAAAGCTGAAGAACGCAAGCTAGCAAGAATGGCACTACGATCAGAACAACAAACATCGCAAACATTCACTATCCCTCCATAGAAACTCCGCTTCATACGACGCTACGGTGCCGTAGCAACCACATACCGCTGCACAACCTCGCCGTTTTCATTGAGCTCCGACTGCAGAACCCCGCCATTGGCGAGAATCATCTTGGCTGATGCTTCATTGTGTTTATGGCAATGGATATGAACTGGATTTATACCGCGCTCAAACGCCTTTTCTAAGGTTAGTTTGAGCAACAAACTACCAAGTCCATGCCCTCTTCGAGCTGGCCGAATGCCAAGCCCAATATGGCCGCCGGCGTGTCGTATACGATCATTCAGATAATGCCTGAGATTGGCCACTCCGACAATTTCATCGCCATCCACAAGCCAGTAGGTCGTCGACGCAACAAAGCCGTCGGGAAGATCAGTACCATTTCTGAAGCGCTCTACCTTGGCGAGCAATTCAGCAAAATCGGAATGGTCAAAATCGAGCGGGAACGGGTAGCGCTCTTCATCGCCAAGCTCCGCGATGTAGTCGCGGTAGCTCTGCTCGTAGTTTGCGTGGGGGAGAACTAATTGCACTGTCTATGTATTCCTTAATTAGGAGACCCTATTCGTAGTGGCTCCATATCCGAAGATCAGTGTACGCCTTCAGGTACGTACTTCAAAATGGACGCTTTATACTTCAGTCACATAGAGTCAGGAACCTACCTCTTCGTTTTGCATCGTTTCAAACAGCGATGCGCCCTGACTGTCTTCCCCGGCAATATCATGGGGGTTGCGCAGCGGACAGGCTTTGAGCGACAGGCAACCGCAGCCGATGCAGTCATCCAGCTGGTCTCTTAATAGCTGCAGCCGTTCGATACGCTCATCAAGCAGACTGCGCCAACGCGTGGACAGGTTATGCCAGTCTTCTACCGTTGGCGTGCGGCCATCCGGCAATGCCGAAAATGCGGCGGCGATGTCTTCCAGCGGCATGCCCAGCCGTTGCGCCGCTTTTATCACCGCCACCCTGCGCAATACCTCACGAAAGTAACGGCGCTGACCGCCCGCATTGCGGGTGCTGGTGATCAGGCCTTTCTTCTCATAGAAACGCAGGGCTGAAGCGGCAACGCCGCTGCGTTTTTCAACCTGCCCGATAGATAGAATTGCACCTTCAACCTTGTAGTTATCCATACCTACTCTTGCACCGGGTAGCGACTGGAAATGGCAATCCGATTCCATGTGTTGATCACTATAGCTAGCCATTCAACAGCTGATATCTCCTCTTTACTCAAATTATCTGCTGCGTGCTGATAGAGCTCATCCGGCAACTGACCGTCTGAAATCATGGTTATTGCTTCGATGAGCTCCAGCGCTGCGCTTTCTTTTACACTGAAATACGCAGTTTCTCTCCACGCGGGAAGTACTGCGATTCGGTCACTGCTCTCCCCGCTGGCCAGTGAGTCCCGTGTATGCAACCTGACACAAAATGCGCACTGATTAAGCTGGGACGCACGCAAACGCAAAAGGTGGGAAAACCCTTCGTCGATACCGGCCTTGTTGACGGCTTCCGACGCCAGCCGGTCCAGCTCGATAACTGCCTGATACAGGTCAGGCGCAGACTTTCCAAGGTTTACTCTATCTGGCATTGTCTTTCTCCTTTAAGCCTTGATGCAGGCTTAACTCTTATTGATCGCTTTATCTTCTACTGACGTTACCCATTCATCGACAACCTGCTCTAAAACCAACAGCGGCAATGCGCCATTCCCGAGGACCACGTCGTGGAAGCCGCGGATGTCAAAATGCTCACCCAATCGCTCTCTGGCATTTTCACGCAGGCTTAGCATTTTGAGGTGGCCGATCTTGTAGGAACTAGCCTGCCCCGGTTGCACCAGATAACGATTGATTTCAGCACGGACATCGCGAGGGTTCATACCCGTCTTTTCAATCATATAGGTTTCAGCTTGCTCCGGCGTCCAGCGCTTGCGATGTAACCCAGTGTCGACCACTAAGCGCACGGAGCGGAACATCTCGGCCTGCAACCGACCCAGGTCGCCGAGCGGATCGTCGTCGTATACTCCCATTTCAGCAACAAGCTGCTCGGCATACAGTGCCCAGCCTTCGGTAAACGGACTGGGGTTAAGAATACGCCGTAATAAAGGCAGATCCTCAAGAGTCTGATTCAGCGATATCTGGAAGTGATGTCCGGGCGCACCTTCGTGGTAAGCAAGGGTCGGCAGACTCCAGCGATTGTTCGATTCGATATCACCGAGGTTAATAAAGAAGGTACCGGGCCGCGACCCATCCATCGCGGGCGGAAAGTAGTAACCACCGGGAGACGTTGCCTCCGCATGTTCGGGTACAGGGAGCACCTGCAATGACTGCTCTGGCACCCGGTTAAAGTACTCTGGGATATAAGGTTCAAGACGTGCAAGTGCTGCTTCAATATCGGCAATCACCTCGTCCCTGCCTGCATCAGAGTCTTCATAACCATAGCGCGGGTCCTTTGCTAATTCCGTCACCCGCTCTCCGACGCTACCTTCGTTCAGTCCCTGAGCACGCAGTAATTCATCCATCTGCTGTTCAACACGGGCTACTTCTTCAAGACCTATCTGGTGGATAGCTTCGGCATCAAGATCGGTGCTGGTATTCCAGCGTAGTGCAGCATCATAAAATGCTTTGCCGTCGGGTAACGCCCATACGCCTCTATTCGGTGGGTTGTCATCCAGTGTGCCTTGCAGACGCTCCAATAACCGTGCGTACGCTGGGTTAGTATGCTCTTCAACAGCGGTTTCGGCGTCGCTCAACAGGGCCTGGCGGCGCTCCGCATCGATCTCAGGAACACCTTCCAGTTTTTCCCGCAGAGCTTCAACAAACACACTGGAGCCGATTTCCGCTGCCAAGAGCTGGCGTATTTGCGTAGCCGCACCTTCCAGTGCGACCTTGGGCGGTATCACCCCATGCTCAGCCTGCATGTCAAAGTTGGCGAGAACCTGATCCAGTTTTTGACCAATGGCCTCGAGTCGGGCGATGTAGTTCAGTGCATCGTCTTCATCGCTGATGGGATGATGGTTCTGCATAAACTGTGGGATCATCACCGGGATGCTAAACAGCTGGTCGACTGCATAGACTGAGCCTCCACCCGGCATCCAGGCCGGGGCCCAGTCAAATGCCAACAGATCGAGTTGAGTCCGATACAACCAGGCTGCCATGTCATGACTCCAGCGCTCCTGCCCCTGCAAATCGTTGCGGTCGTATTCCGCCAGCGCTTCCAATGCCTGCCCGAACTCTGCGCGCAATTGCGCTCGCCGTGATAGTGAAACGTCGCTCATCAGGTGAGACAGATCGCCAATTCCGTCGTCGGTCAGCCCTAGTACGCTGCGCAGTTCCGGATCGGCATTGATAATCTGTGAGGTGAAGTCATCCAGCTGCTGGTGGAAGCTGGACGCATCATCCTGTTTCTCCTCAGCCATGGCTGCCGTTCCCAAAGGAACGGTCAGCGCGAGGCTCAAGGCTAACAACAGTTTTTTCATCAGGTTTTCCTTATTATTGTTAGGACCTATTTTGTTAGGACCAGGCAGCCCGGGACTTACCGGTCGTCATAGGCACGATGCAGCGCCGCAAGATCCAATTTCTTCATTTGCAACAAGGCCTGAGTGACTCGGTTTCGTCGCTCGGGGTCGTTATCGTGAATCATCTCGTTCAAAGCGCTGGGGACTATTTGCCAGGAAAGACCATATTTGTCTTTCAACCAGCCGCATTGCTCAGCTTCAGCGACTGCTGAAAGCGTTTGCCAGTAGCTATCTATTTCGTTCTGATCATCACAATTCACCATAAACGAAATAGCTTCGTTAAACGCAAAGTCGTGCTCCTGGGCACTTTCCATAGCCGCAAACCACTGTCCCTCGAGCGTGAAGTCTGTGAACATGACCGCACCTTCTTGATCCGGCTCCATGCCCGCCGGATAGCGCACCAGCTCACCGCGTTTGCTGTCATTGAAGGTAGCAAGATAGAAATCAGACGCCTCTTCGGCCTTCGCGTATACATCGCCGACGAACATAAGCGAGGGGATAATAAAGGGTCGTACTTCAGCGTCAGGATCAGTGAGAATCAACTGCCACGAGAGACCGTATTTATCCTGAATCCATCCGTAACGCTCGCTAAATGGATACTTATCGATAGGCATCAGCACCTTGCCGCCTTCCGACAGTTTCGCCCACACCTCGTCAATTCGTTTCTCAGCATCGTGATCCTGTAACGGATCGAAGTTCAGCATAAACGACACTGAAGGATTGAACTTGAATAACGGTTCGGCACTAATGGCCATAAACGAGTACCCAGACAGCGAAAAAGACACCAGATCACAGTCACCCGACGGGGTATCCTGCAAGGTCGTGGTGTGGGTGATGGCAGAATCTGGAAAAATGGAACAGTAGAAGTCCGCTGCTTCTGTTGCTTCTTTATCGAACCACAGATTAGGCACGATTTTTTGTTTACTCGCAGTCATTGTATTTTCTCCCGTAAAAGCTGACGAGGGGCATCCAGGTTCGCTGTGGGCCCCTCGCCAGTTAGTCGAATGACGTTGCGCCCAATCGACATACTCTGAAACTGCTGTCAGAGGTTGTTAACCGAAGTCAGTTAACGCCAGTCACGGAAAAGCGGTTCGTTACGCTCCAGTAAAGACTTCAGGCCCGAAAGAATCGCTGGCCAGCCCATGCTGATACCCTGCAGTACTTTACTACCCTCTTCAAAGTGGTCATGAGTCAGTGTTAAACGTACTTTACCCATGTACTTGTCGATCTCGAAAGTCACCCGGGATGGTTTTTCCGGATGGTTGAGGTCGATTTTGTCGCCCTCATAATCCGGCATCTCGTCGTCCACTGCGGGGTCAAACGTATAAGACAGACGTTTGGGCGGATCCGCCTCCAGCACTTTGCCAGACCAATCCAGGGTTCCGTCCTCTTTGAGGTGTTTTACTGGCGAGTCTTTCTTCCAGTCTGATTCTATCGTTCGCCCACCCCAGTACTGCCGGGTGAATTCGCCACTGGTCAGTGCTTGCCACAGCTTATCCTGCGTGGTGTCAATGTAAGTTACATATACAAATTCTGGTTTAGCCATGATTAGCTCCTTTTGAATACTTACGCATCATTTTGATCATCAAGAGCCTTCCTTAGCGTGTCCAGCGCTTGCAAACGCTCGCCTTCAAACTTACCAATCCAGCGGTCGTGAATTTGTTGAATTGGCACAGGGTTGAGGTAATGCAGCTTTTCTCTGCCCTGCCAAACCACCACCACAAGCTGAGCAACCTCAAGCAGCGCCAGGTGTTTTGCAACTCCCTGCCGACTCATTGACATGCACTTACAAAGATCACCCAACGTCTGCCCATTCTCTTTATACAAAAGGTCCAGGAGTTCCCGGCGATGAGGGTCAGCGAGCGCTTTAAATACATTGTTCATATCAGTAGTCATAAACCTCATTATGCAACCATATGGTTGCATGTCAAATTGTATTTAAAGCGATGTGCAAAATATGGTTATATTGATTATGCAAAATGAGGCCACAACGGCGGTGTTAAGCGATGTCAGTCTTGAATACGTCTGTAATTTGCAATATCTGCCTCGATGCCAAGTCTTGCCATCGTTTCCTGCGGATTAAATCCGCTCTCCGCATGAGCCTGCACCACAACATTGCGCGCTGCATCAATTGATTGCTGATTTTCCCATTCAGCTATGGTGACTATATTGAACTGGCCCGGGCCGGCAACCTGCTCAAGAAGCGTATCCCGAATGAAACCTGGCTGGCGGCGAAGCACCTGGTCAGTGTCACGCACTTTTTTCAGGAACTCGTCCTTTGCAGCCTGTGGGACTGAAAATTTATCCACCCGGTATATACCTGTTTTAGTTGGCACACTCGACCTCCTTAGTCTGGTTCTGAAGTTTCGCTTGTTACACAAGTGCCAAGCATAAAACTTAAACCTAAGTTGAGGTCAAGGCGCGCCGCCGGGCTTTTTTATCTATGACTCTGATGTCTGTCTCTTCACCGCCTGAAGAATCACTTGCCACTCCTCAGCATGCAGTTCATGCCCTGTGCCTTGTAGTGTAAGCAGTTCCGAATTAGTTATAGCTCCCCCGGTTGCATATAAAACCAACTGGTTAGGGTTTCAACGATCGCGGCAGCTCTTCTGACTGCCACAGCCCTAAACCAAAACCATCAGGGTCCAGAAAATCCGCGCTCCAACCACCAGGCGCTTCCGAAACCGGGGTCACAATAGTCACACCGGCGTCTGTCAGCTCAGCAACCACATCATCAATCCCGCCTTCAATGACATCAAATACTAAGGCCGGCGTATTTCCCCGTTTGCCTTCCATCTGAAAGAAGATCAGGTCCAGGCCATTTTCCAGACGCCCCTGCAACCAGAAGGGTTCAGCGCCTTCCATTCGTTCCAGATCAAGAGACAGAGTGTCGTTGTAGAATTTTTCTGTACGCAGGATATCGCTGACATAAAAAACGATGCTGGCGTGCTTGGGTTTAAAGCTCATAAGGTTTTCCTCATTGGTTTAGTTACCTTAGTATTGCCACCAGACTCCGTTTTGTGAGCACGAATCACAAAAAGATGACCATCTAGGTCATGACTGGCCAAAACTCCCTCCTGATGAAGCAGCTTTGACAACAAAGCACTGCGAATACAGCCGTAATCTACCTCTTTATTTAACCCGATCAATTCAGAGGGCATCACGGTATCAGTTGTGGTTATCCGACATTTTAGATCTTGAATACGCTGGCGAAGCGCGACGTCTGTCAGGTTCAGCAAGTACGCGATCTCTTTTCGAGTATGACCCGACAACACTAACGCTGCGACCGCTTTAAGAGCTGGCGTCAAGGTATAAAGCAGTTGGGAGATCTCCTGCTGATCGTCAAGCGACAAGTTCGAAGGCTCCATTTGCCACTGGCTTTCACGGCTTCTTCTACGAACCGCTCCACGTAAGGCCATTCGCGCTTTATTGCGCACTGTGCCCACTAACCATTTTCTGGTTTCAACGGCGTCGAAATCTAAGCGATTAGACAGAAAAGCCGCCACATAGGCGTCCTGTACAACGTCTTCCGCTTCACTGACATCGTTCATGATATGTCGCGCGAGCGAGCAAAGCTGAGCATATTGGCTGAGGCGCACCGAAGGACTCCAATCGAATACTAACAGGCAGCATTTGGTTAACTGATAACGCAGCATAAGACAGAAATTGGCCAAAATACAGCCAGCTAATAAATTGAAACTTCCTAAATAAGTTCTAAAAACCTCTTTCCTTAGAATTTTTCCTATTGTATATTTTAGACGTCTAGACATCTATATATCTATAATGCAAAAAAGAGGATTTATTTTTATGCCCAAAACGTTCGTGCTCTCATCATTAGCCTACCTGGTAGGAGTCGCTGCGGCTGCAGCATCTCCATCTCTTCTGGCCGTCGATGCCAATTCAGAGATGGAACGTGTTCAGGTCACCGGATCTCATATCCGTCGCACCCACAATGAAGACGCCACCCCGCTGCAAATTCTCTCTGCAGAGGACATTGAACGAAGTGGAAAGATCACCCTGACTGATGTCTTACGTGATCTCACGGTGAACACCGGTAATAGCTATGATGAACAGTTCACCAGTAGCTTTTCCGCAGGTTCCGCCTCTATTGGTTTGCGTGGATTAAGCCCCAAAAACACGCTTCTACTGGTCAACGGCCAGCGCGTCTCCAACTACGGGTTCGCTCTGGGTACGCAAGACACTTTTGTGGACTTAAATGCCCTGCCCCTGGGCGCCGTTGAGCGCATTGAAGTGCTGAAAGACGGCGCTTCGGCTGCTTATGGTTCAGATGCAATTGCCGGAGTGGTCAATATTATTCTGCGTCGTGACTACGAAGGCGCGCGTTTATCAGCTTCCGCCGGTGGCGCGACTGAAGGCGGCCTGAACCAATACAGCGCGGGCATTCTGGCTGGTACGGGTGATTTGTATGACGATGGTTTCAACGTCACCTTAAGCATCGACTTGCTCGAACGCGACGAGCTGAACGCCGGTGAACGAAAAATTACCCGCAGCGGTGACTTCAGGCACCAGCCTGGCGGGCGTTTGGCGGGTTGGTTGACTCAAGGCGGCAATTACCTTGATGACCCTCAGAATCCACGGCCCTTTGAACAATGCCCTGGCGAATCGGAACTGCGCAACTGGACCGATTTTACACCAGGTCGCGACGGTCAGGTCTGTGCCTTTAATGGCCAGCCTTACAACACTCTGCAACCTGAAGTCAGTCGCCGTCAACTTTCACTGCAAAGCACGTATCGGATTACCCGGCAGGTAGAAGCCTTTGCTGAAGCTCTGTATAGCTACAACGAATCGAGCCACACCTTTGGCGCTCCGTTGAGTATCGGGCCAGGCCTGCGTGCTTATGATCAGGCCAGCGGAACCTTAGTCAACATTCCCGTGGTTTTTCCGGTTGGTCACCCCAATAATCAGGGGGACGAAACTTTACCCTTTGAGTACACCTTCTTTGATGTCGGCGAACGGCTTAAATCGAATACCCAGATCTTCAATCGCTTTTTAGTCGGGGCCCGTTATCGCGGCGACGTCTGGGACGTTAATTTTAACGCCCTGCAGTCGCAAAGCCGCCAGCGGGAGTATGTTGACAACTTTATTAACCGATATGCCTTCGAAGAGCTGCTCGAGAGTGGCGATTACGACTTTGTGGGCGGTAACAACAGCGCCGAGGCTATTGAGTCATTACGCCTCGACACCCGTCGTCCGGGCTTTTACCAGACCCAGTCGGTGAATCTGAATGCTTCCCGCACCTTAGCTCACTGGCGCTACGGCGATGTCGGTTTCGCTACCGGCGTCGACTGGCGTAACGAGAAAATGGATGCTGGCACGTCACCAGAAGTGCTCTCAGGTACAGAGCTACGCCCTGCTATTAATCTGGTCAATGGTGAGCGCGATGTGGTGGCAGGCTATGTGGAACTAGACTTTCCACTTCTCGAGGGACTGAACGTAAACACCGCCGTGCGCGCTGATCATTATGATGATTTTGGTAGCGCTGTTTCACCCAAGATTTCAGCTGATTACCTGCTCAGCGATGACTGGTTACTGCGCGGTTCGTGGTCACGTGGATTCAGAGCACCGTCGCTACCGGAAATATCACAAAGTAACACGATTAGTTACGGCTCAGTCATTGACCCTAATGACCCCGTCGAACCCGGCGTCACCCGCGGCTTCACTCAGTTAAGAAGTGGTAACCCTGATCTCGAAGCGGAACGCTCAACCAACGTCAACGTCGGTCTGGTTTGGTCACCGCAACGTGGCTTAAGCGCTGCTATTGATTACTTCCGCATTGAACAGGATAACGTCATTTCGCCTGATAATGCGCAGTTCATTATCAATAATGAAGCGGACTTCGCTGACCGCATTCAGCGTGACGATGCTGGCAGACTGCAAATTATTACCAATCAGTATGCCAACCAGGGAACCCGCACCACCTCCGGCGTCGATCTGGATCTAAGTTACCGTTTCAGTTTCTTGGGCGGTGACACTCAACTCAGTACCAGCTGGTCTCGTTTGCTCGAATACCAGCAAGCTCTGGTGGCTGACCAGCCTGCCGTGAACGGCGCAGGTAACAATCAATTTGGCGCACTGCCCAAATGGAAAAGTAGCAGCGTGGCAAACTGGCAACGCAATGACTGGTCTTTAACATTAAGCGCCAACTACACCCATGGTTATGCACAGCGTATCGCAAGCGAAAGCAGCAACCCTGGCCTTAGTGACCGGGTCAGTAGCCACACCTCGATTAATTCGCAGGTAAGTTATGCCGGTTTTGCGCGCACCGTAATCAGTTTGTCAGTACAGAACCTGTTGGACCGACAACCGCCGTTCGACCCGTCGGCGGGGTCTTACTTTTATGACATTACTCAATACAACGCGCGTGGACGCTTTGTTGACTTAGCCGTACGTTACGAGTTCTAACCCACCAGCCCGGCACTTAGGTTTTTTCTTTGAATCAAGGTGTCGGACTTTTACTTGCAACCGTTACGTTACAGGTTAAGTTTCGAATCCGCGGCTGCATAAAACGCCAGCTGGTCTGCATGAGCTTTTGCAAAGGCTGGGCGAGCAGTCGCTCGCGCAATGTAGGCACGGCTCGCACTGTGTTGCTCTAATCCATTGAATCGATCAACCAGACGCAGCGCGTCGACCATGACAATATCAGCGACTGAAAAGTCATCGGCCAGCCATTCACGCTCAGCCAACTCCTGCTCCATGTGGTGCAGTCGACTTTGCAGAAAGTTATCCAGGATTTTACGCCCGGGTGTAGCTTCATGGTCGTCTGAAAACATAAAAAACGACCAGGGTACCGTTGCCATTTCTACAGAGTTGAGTCCGGCGAATAACCATTCGATCACCTTATTACGACCTAGAGGCTCATGAGGCATTAAAGCAGTACTTCGCTCCGCCAGATACAACAGGATAGCACCGCTCTCAAAGATAAAAACATCACCATCACTCAGCCACGGA
Source organism: Aliidiomarina sedimenti (assembly GCF_003986955.1). GTDB lineage: Bacteria > Pseudomonadota > Gammaproteobacteria > Enterobacterales > Alteromonadaceae > Aliidiomarina > Aliidiomarina sedimenti. Next base: position 518,860 of record NZ_PIPN01000001.1, read on the forward strand.
ACCTGACCAAAAGGTTGTCGTAAAAAATGCTCTTTTTGCCGGTTGTTGAATGGAGTGCTCTCGACACGATAGGCTAAACCCGCCTCCTCCAAAGCCCAACGCAACCGTATGTCACGCACGTAACCACGGGGCGTTTCCGGCACCCAGTCAAAGGTAGTAATAACAAATTCAGACACGTTGTTTCTCCTTTTAGCCTATTTTTCTAACCACTTTCAGGAATTCCAGCCGGGTCCATCCACATAGCTTCCCAGACGTGACCATCGGGATCCATCAGGCTGCGACTATACATCCAGCCATAATCCTGAGAAGAATTGATATCTTTTTTACCACCATTTTCAGCAGCTACGCTGTTCATCGTATCAACAGCTTCCCGGCTATCACACGACACGGCAAGTAACACTTCGCTCGAGGTAGCAGGTGGAATAGGACGGTCGGTGAAGGTACGCCATTTGGCATGAGTCAGTAACATGACATTGATCGCCTCACTCAAAACCATGCAGGCGGCAGTGTCATCAGTAAAGTCGGGGTTATTCTCGAAGCCGATAGCTTTGTAGAAATTCATCGACGCAGCAAGATCAGTGACAGGCAAATTTATGAAAATCATTCGGGACATGGGGTAATTTCTCCGTAATGTTGAAAAGGAGACAGCCGCATACGCTGTCTCTCTGTAGTCGAACAAGCGGAGATGATATCGACAGTGTCGGGAAAATTATCTGCTTAGCTATATCGCGCCTGTCGCATTACTTCACGTAGGCAAAATAGTCAGTAACCCCTGAGTCGCAGCCAAGCTGGTTCAGCAGTGTGGTGATTTGGCCACGATGATGGGTTTGGTGATTAAACATATGAATAGCTGCCAACCAGGCAGAATGTTCGCGTTGTTGCCCCTTTGAATTGCTATAGCGCATGGTTTGCGCAAGCAATTCGTCTGACAATTCCTCAACCCATTGCGTAATGACCTGGTCAGTAGCCTGTCGCTGAACGAGTAATTCGGAGAAATCACTGCACAGTTCCTGCCTCAATGATGAGAACTCATGAACCAGCGCCGCGCCACTCAGCGACGACATCTGCGGAAAGGCGATAGCAAAACGCCCCAACCAAATCCTGTCCGCCAGCAGAATATGATTCAGCGTGCTGTGAATAGAGCCGAAGAACGCACCCATGTCCTGCTTGCGTTGCTCATCGCTAAGTTTTGCAATTTGCCCCAACAGCAACTGATTGAACTCGCGATTGTATTTAGCGAACCCGCGAAACTGCTCTTGATGCGCTCCCATTCAACCTCCTCCCCCGAGTATCTAAATCCTTTTCGCCATTGGATGATCGGGATTCAGTTGCAGTAAATCCCAACGATTTCCATATAAATCCTCAAATACAGCCACTGTGCCATACTCCTGACTTTTCGGTTCACGAATGAATTTTATATCAACTGATTTCATGTATTCATAATCTCGCCAAAAGTCATCAGTACTGAGAAATAGAAATACTCGGCCGCCCGCCTGGTTACCAACCACATCACGCTGCTGTGGCTTTGACGCCTTTGCGAGAAGCAACGTCGTCCCTTGTGAATTCGGCGGAGCAACTACCACCCAGCGTTTATCTTTTTCAGGTTGATAACTATCTTCAATAAGCTCAAATTTCAGCTTATTCACATAAAAATCTATCGCTTCGTCGTAGTCTTTTACTACTAACGCGATATGAATGATGCTCTGTTTCATTTATCTTCCTGTTAAAAGGCGTCAATAGGCACAACGCCTGTGCGCACGACTACGGAGTCCTGTTGTTTTACGCAAGAGCCATTGGGAGGCGTAGCTGCCGCCGCATAAGGGTTGTATTCTATGATTGAAGTTACTGAATTAGTTTTATGACAGCAAGTTCTAAGGCTGAATTTGTTCCGGGTTGAGTCGGTACAAACGCACCGAGCGGCCGTAAAACTCAAGGACTTCGAATGCGCTGAAGCCGGCTTTCTGAGCGACTTTTAATGACGCCACATGCTCGGGCTCGATGATGACCACGACCGATTTACAGAGTTTATGAGTGAATACATAGTTCAGCACGCCTTCGGCGGCCTCGGTCGCCAGCCCCTTGTTCCAGTAGGCTGCGGCGAGCCGGTAACCAAGGTTCATTTCTTCGATGCCGGCGACCATCTCCGGTGAAACACCACAAAAACCAATCAGCGTGCCATCTTCTTTATCGATGAGCGCCCACGGCCCGACGCCATAGGCTTCGTAGCATGCCATACACCATTGAATGAATCCTCGGGTCGCTGTCTCGTCACAGACACCGCCAATCGAGTGTTTCATTACTTCAGGATCATTCAGGATCGCAGTCAATTCGGGAACGTCTGCTAGCGTTAGCGGCCGTATGATCATTCTTTGCGTTTCACAAATCACGCACCTTTTCCTCACTTAAGGTTCCGCTCTTGCAACGCGGTGGCCAGGGTCGTTACAACCTTCCGTCCGGCACATACCAGGTCTTCACCACAACACTAAACCGCCCTGCCTGCACCGCAGGGTCGTTATTTGCGATTCGCTCAGCGTCTTCCAGCGACTCTGCACGCAACAACGTTAGCCCGCTAATGCCATCGCTCGCGTCAGCAAAGCCGCCAGCGGCGACAGCGGTGCCTGAATGCTGCAATCCAAGTTGGTACTGGATATGCTGTTGCATAATCGCCTGAGTGGCGGCCGGGTCACTGTCATCCGCATGCTTTGGCCCTTGTTTTACGACCACTGCATAAAGGGTGTCCCACTCGGTGGGCATGTCATAAATGGTTTCACCATCACCCTGTGTATGTTCATCCTGCGCGTTCGATGCGGCAGTAAAAACTAACAGTGCGCTAACTAATAGTAGTAAGGATCGATACATTGTTTCAGCCCTGGTTTCAATCGTACTGTGGTAGCCATCTTACGCAGGTTCAGACCACACCGCATATTCGTTGCCATTCGGATCGGCAAAATGAAAGCGCTGGCCGCCAGGGAAATCATAGGTATTCTGCACAATGATGCCGCCTGCCGACTTCACCCGCTCCTGGGCTTGGTCAAGATCGGCACTGTACAGCACCACTAATACGCTGCCGTTTTCTGTCGTTGCGACATTGTCTGATTTATAAAACCCACCATCGAGCCCTGCGTCCTGAACTGCCACGTAGTCCGGGCCATAATCAACAAACGACCAGTCAAACGCAGCACTGAAAAACCGCTTCGTCGCTTCAATATCCCGCGACGGTAATTCGACGTAATTTATTTTTCCATTCTCTTTCATATCGTTCTCTCTCAATAATTTGTCCATTAGCCAACTACTGTTCGTTCAGGTACGCTCCTCATCACGCAACGTCAGTACTTCAAAGCCGTTGGCGGTGACCGCGATGGTGTGCTCCCATTGAGCAGACAACTTTTTGTCACTGGTGACGACGGTCCAGCCGTCTCTTTTGGTTTTAATTTTAGCCTTTCCCTGGTTGATCATCGGCTCAATGGTGAAAGTCATTCCTTCGCGCAACTCCAGGCCTTTGCCTTTCTCACCATAATGAAGCACCTGGGGATCTTCATGCATTTCCCGACCAATACCATGACCGCAGTATTCACGCACTACCGAATAGCCGTTCCTGGTCGCGTATTGCTGAATAGCGTAGCCCACATCACCCAGGGTTGCACCGGGCTTCACCACCCGGATGCCTTCCCACATGGCGGCGTAGGTTTTGTCGACCAGGCGTTTGGCTAAGGGGCTAACATCACCAATCAGGTACATTTTGCTCGAATCAGCAATAAAACCGCCTTTTTCCAGCGTAATATCGACATTGACAATATCGCCGGATTTCAGTTTTTGGGTGCTGGCCGGGACCCCGTGACAGACTACCTGATTCACTGATGTATTCAGTACATACTGGTAGCCATACTGCCCTTTACTGGCTGGCCGGGCGTTCAGCTCATCAACGATATAGCGTTCAGCCCAGTCGTTGATTTGCATGGTGGAAACGCCAGCCTCAATTTTATCGTCCAGATACGCAAAAACTAACGCCAGCAAGCGCCCGGATTCACGCATGAGTTGCAGTTCACTCTCACTTTTCAGACTTAGGTTATCCACCGGCAACCGCCTTTATTTCAACATCAGCATGCTTCAATTGCTCACTCATGATTTGGCTAAACGACTTCGACGGATTGGCCTCAGCCAGCATTCCGACTTTAATCCAGAATTCGGCCTGGGCGTTGATTGAACGCACCATAACCGAACTCGATTTTCTGATTTCCTCATGCAGTTCGTCACTGATTTTAACGATACCCATAGTCACCCTCTGTTATACGATCTATATATGAAGCGTATAACAACAAACAGCAGTCCGCAATAGCTCGTCGAGCTGGCGTTACCAGGGGAAATATGGGTTACGGAATACGGGCAATAACTTTTATTTCAAAGTCAAAGCCAGCTAACCAATTTACCCCGATTGCGGTCCAGTTTGGGTACGGCGCTTCGGGGAATACGCTTTGTTTGACTTGCATAATGGTCCCGAACTGATTCTCTGGATCGGTATGAAATGTCGTCACATCGACAATATCGTCCAGTGTGCAGCCCGCTGCAGCCAGTGTTGCCTGCAGGTTTTCAAAAGCCAGTTCAACCTGACGTGAAAATTCCGGCTCCGGGCTGCCGTCTTCACGGCTGCCAACCTGCCCCGAGACAAACAGAAGATCGCCGGAGCGAATAGCAGCCGAATAGCCATGCTCCTGATAAAGTGCATGTCTGTTGGCCGGGAAAATAGCTTCACGTTGTTGCATAACTCAGTCCTCATTTTGGTAAACATTGAATAATTGAAGTGTCGCTTGTGCTATACCCTACTGCGATATTGAAGTAATATACGGCACGTATGTAGAATGAATTTATACGCGTCGTATGTCAATATTTTATACGCGACGTATGTGAAGTATAGGGAGAGACAAGTGAGTAAACGAGCCCAAAGCATGGCAGAGAACCGTGCGAAACTTATTTCGGCAGCGCGTAAAGCCTTTGCGGATAAAGGCTATACAGCGTCATCGATGGATGAGTTAACCGCCGCCGCAGGCTTGACGCGAGGCGCGCTGTATCACAACTTTGGTGACAAACGCGGGCTTCTGGCTGCAGTGGTCGATCAAATTGATACCGAAATGGCTTTGCGGGCGAAGGAAGCAGGTGCTCAGACTGAAGACCTTTGGCAGGGGTTACTTGCAGAAGGCATAGCCTACATACGCATGGCGCTGGATCCTGAAATACAGCGTATTGTATTACTTGATGGACCTGCAGTTCTTGGCGACCCGTCGCAATGGCCGAGCCAGAACAGTTGCCTTGAAGTGACCAGGCAAACAGTCGAGCAGCTTATTTCTCAGGGTGTTCTGCAGCAGGTTGATACAGAGGCCGCCGCCAGACTGCTTAGCGGTGCGGCACTCAATGCGGCGTTGTGGATTGCTGCCAGTGGCACCCCAGAAGAGGTTACCCCTAAAGCGGTCGAAGCATTTCAACTAATGGCATCCGGCTTATTGCGGGACCCCACATAAGCCGTATTCAAATCATTGTATTTAAGAACCTTAAGCAATGAATTGATAGACAGCGATTTATAAAAATACCAGCCCTGAACATGAGCAGAGGAAAAGTACTTCAAAATGACATCAAGCTCACCCTGGGTTTCTACCCCTTCGAAGGTCACTTGCCTGCGTAGGCTTGAAACCATTTCTATGATAGAGAACACCATTTTTTCTTTAAACTTGTCGTTCAGGGCCTGAGTAAAAACCCGATCAATTTTTATGTCATCGAAGGCTATTTCGGTTAACCAGACAAGGTTAGCAACCCCGGTACCGAAATCATCCAGGGAAATACGAAAGCCATACTTCCTTGCTTGCTTAGAGAATTTTGAAAGCGTATCCAGCGGCACTGATATTTCTTCCGTCATCTCAATTTTAATCTGTCTCGTCGCGAGACCTGAACTCTCGACTTTATTCTTCAGAAATAACAGGAAATTCTCGTCGATGACCTCAAAACTAGTGACATTGAGGGAAACGAAAAACTCTTTATTGTGCTTTAGCACAGGGGTCATTTCTGCAATAGATACGGCTGCTATGTGATAAGTAAGGTCCTTATAGATGCCAAGCTTATCGGCGATACTAATAAATAGTTCGGGCGATACATTGCCATAGACCGCATCTCTCCATCGCACCAGGCTCTCGACGCCAATAATTCTGCGCGTGTCTGCCTGCAAAATAGGTTGGTATTCGACTTTAATTAGCTTGCGGTGGATGGCGCGGCGAAACCTAAACTCCATTGAGTTTTGCTTGTATAAATACGACTGCACGGCGTACGCAACTACGAAGCTAAAGGCGAGACTGATAATAAACAGGAGCAGAATAACCGGAGCACTAAAGTAAAAGACCCCTCCCCTGTTACTTTCTGTATAGACACAGTAGCCGAAACGTTGACTGCAACGTGTTGTAACGACTTTAAATAAGCCTAGACTGACGGAGGCGCTAAGCGGCGTTTCCGATTCTTCTGACTGATAGTTTAAAAAGTTATGCTGCCGGTTTGCCATTTCAATCGAGTAAGAAAAGCCATGGTCCTTAGTGACGAAATGCTGAAATGAGAAGTCAACGGTGAACGCGACGATATCGAGAAATCGACTGATATCAAAACTCTGAGGAATGGGAAAAATAGATTCAGCCTGGGAATAGAGTTGGAATTCAGATGACACCTGATAAGACGTATCCGGTAATGTGGCAGGCGGATAAAAAACACCCCAGTTGGCTGTGCATCTAACTTGATTGTCGGCAACAATACCTAAATCGTAAACATACAGATATTGATTAGCAATTTTTCTGAGCTGATCAATATTCTCATCCGTACAATCAGCAATATCGCTCTCTTTCGCGCTTCTGATTGCCTGGATTAACTGCGATGAGACAAGTTCAGCATGTGATAAAAGCTCTTTAGAAAACTCATCCTGAACGTTTCGCTGATACACTTTTGTCAGCGCATGCACAGCGAACATCAGAATTATGAACATGACTAATCCGCTGGCTTTCGCCCAAAATCCATTTATCTTCACTGAACAGCCTCACCTGGTCGAGCAGACAACAGCTTTCATGCTGTACTTAGCGTACAAGGCCCGTGAGAATTGCTCTCTTTAAAATGGACGCATGATGCCTACCCGATAGATATCGGCAAACTTAAGCAAACCTTTATGTAAGCCCGATAATTCCTATCCGTTATTCGTCCTGCAGGCAGCTTCAGCAGCTTCCTTTACCTGGTGCTTAGCCACCCTACTCCGCAGCTTTGGGCGCGCTTAGCGCTTTGCTGTAATACCCGGAGGGGTCAAAACAGCAAACCCGCCGCTTACCGGATGCTAACATGTCACAGGCATCCGCAATCCGTTTTGCCCGTGTTTTTGCTTGCTTCGCTGTGACGATCCAGTGGATCCAGTCGACCCGGGCGATAGTGGTGGTATCATCCCACACAGCCCGAGCCTCTGGCGCAGCGGCCAGTGCCTGCTGAAAATCTGCTGGAATGGCAGGCTCCGGCTCTTTCTCAACCGCAATGATACTAAAGCTGACCAAATCACCTACCCCAACAGACGCTGCATCAAGCTGGTCTTTGCGGATCGGCAACCAATGGCTCAGCTGACCATCAGGCTCAAGGGTGGCCTCAAAGTCATAGCCATTCATGCTCACGTCCACGCTGGTACGGCCCCGCCTGGGCAAGGCCGCACTCGCGCTGTTTGGTAACACAATGAACGCACTGAGGTCATCTGGGCCTGATTTCAAAGGCCGCAGAATAGTCGTCTCAAACTGAGAGTGCGTGTTGTTTTTTGCCATTGTGCTTCTCCCGGGGCGCCATGATTAAAACCAACCATGGGCGTACCACATCCATAATGCCATACCGATCATCATCAGGTTTTCGGTCAGCGAAACGAAACCAAGCGGAACATTGTTGGCGCCGCCAACGCAGGCGCACTTAAGTTCACGTTTATCCACGTACACGGCTTTAAATACCGACACTGCGCCGACGGTACCAATAAAGAGCGCCAGCGGGATCGACAGCCAGTTCAGCAAACCGCCCACCATCAGCACACCTGCCAGGCCTTCAGCATAGGGGTAAACATACCCATAGGGGACCCAACGCCGTGCCACCAGGTCATAGTTGAGAAACATGGTGGAAAAACTTTCCACGTCCTGCAGTTTTAGTAGCGCCAGCACCACCATCGACAACGCAATAAACCACTCCACTGCCTGCACCGACAGCCAGCTTCCATTTACGCCCATATTCAAAGCCAGCGCGGTTAATGCGGTCATCGCGAACAAGGCGGCTACTGGCCGGTAACTGGTCGCATCAGGATCGCGTACAGGCTTTCCGAGGTGCTTACGAACCTCCTCGTAACCACCGATACGTTGATCGCCGATAAACACCTGAGGCGTGGTTTTTACATCGTGCTTTGCTTTAAATTCATCAATTTCCTGCCGCGAGTTCAGATGATGATCGTCCACCTCATACCCAGCCTGATGCAAAAGATGCAGCGTTTTACGGCCGTACGGGCATTGATGCTTGCTTGTCATCATGCGATATAGCGTCGCGTGTTTGGTATTTGTTGTCATGGAACATTTCCTCTGCTTGCTAATGTTAACGAGAAGCTTAAACTACGTACTATGGTACGGAGTCAAGAGGTTGTTATGCTTACTATTGGAAAGTTAGCATTAAATGCAGGTGTAGGGGTGGAAACCCTGCGATTTTACCAACGTGAAGGGTTACTGCAGGTGCCTGAAACCACTGGCAAGGTGCGCCAATACGACGGCACACACCTGCGCCGCATTACTTTTATTAAAGGCGCCCAGGCCGCCGGTTTCACCTTAAAAGAAATCAAACAGTTACTAACAATGGATGCCTCACAGGATCACAGCAAAGCACGTCAGCTGGCGCTGCAGCGCCTCACCGCTATTGATGAGCAACTAGCTCAGCTACAAACCGCGCGCTCTGCCCTGGAAAAGCTCGCTCATGAGTGCGAACACAGCCGCAATCAGCCCTGCCCCATTATTGAGTCATTCGTTGCGGAGGCGAATTAGTGTCGGTAGTTCTGTTCGCGCGCGCGAGCCAATGCTCAATGGGGGCTGGCTTACCAAAGTAGAAGCCCTGAAAACGGGTGAAGCCCATTTGCAGTAACAAAGCGAGCTGAGCTTTTGTCTCAACCCCTTCGGCAATGGCTTCCATATCAAGCGAGTTGGCCAGCTCCAGTGTCATTTTGACAATCTTGCGGTGGCGCTCTGAGGTTTCAATTCGTTCCACGAAATCTCGATCCACTTTAAGAACCGACGCTGACAAATCAATAAGCTGCGATAGCGACGCATGGCCGGTTCCAAAATCATCGATAATAATGGTGGCCCCTACATTGGCCAGCGAGGTCAGTCGTTTTTTGGTTTCATCAAGACTGGATAAGACCGAGGTTTCGGTAAGTTCGAGCTTTAGCATATCGCGCAGCAGCGCGCTCTCCGAATAGCGCCGCAGCAGTTTTTCATAAAACAGATCATCGAGTAGCTCTGGCCCGGCGAGGTTGACCGACAATGGCACCTGAGGTAGTTCAGCTGGCCAGTTTTCCAGTAACGAAATGGTCTTTTCGAGCATTTTCTGACTGAATAAAACGAACCATTTGTGTTTCTCTACCTGAGGCAAAAATTGGTGTGGCTTGAGCGTCTGGTTTTGATTCGGCTCTTCGAGGCGAGCCAGCACCTCGAACCCGGTCATGCTTTGATTCTGATCCACCTGCGGCTGTAACCAGAGTGCCAGATGCCCCTCATCCAACAGCTGCTTAACGCGGTCCTTTCTCCGCGTGTCCTGACGTATTAATTTGACGATGGTCGAATCATAGCGGGCGAATGGCTGGTCAATACTAGTCTGGCTCAATGCAATAGCGCACGCCTCGGCCAATAGTGCCGCCGCATTAAAACCAGCCGCTGTGCAATAGCCTGCCCGCCACTGCAAGTTGAACACCAATCTGGCTTCACCACTACGCTGAAATGCGGTTAATGGCAAGTGTTTATCCAGCCAAACCGAAATCTCGTCGATATGACACTGGTCCTGATCAACGCTAAGCAGAAACTTTGCGCCAGGGAAGCGATACAGGTTCACCGCGGAGGGCAGCTGATTCTGCAGTAACGCGGCGACATCGGCCAGCACCTCATCGCCACGGGAAAACCCGTATTGCAGGTTAATGTCTTTCAGATTGGCAAGCTTTAGCAAAACAACCGCATGCTCCCGGGTTTTATTTTGCGCAAACTGGTGGCTCCAGAAATGATGATTCTTTAGATCGGTTGTAGCGTCAGAATAGTGTTGAGTGAAGTGCTGTCGTCGCAGTTCGCCGATTCGTCGGTCGGTTTCTGCAGTGTGGGTGATATCAAAGCAATGGATTAACTGCTTTTTATGATGAACCAGGCTTGCCGGTTGGATCTTATACATAATGTGACTGTCCGAGCGCAGCCTGGCATCAATTGTCTCCCCGGCGACCAGCGGCTTATTCAGGGTGAAAAGCTGATCAATATACTCACACTCTGTCGGCGCTTGCTGGATTAAATCACGGCCACTTTTATTAGCCTGCAGAATACGGCCTTGCTGGTCGCAAAAAAAAGAAGGTATGCCGCCATTATTAAAAATCTCCTGATACTGCTTAACCAGTTGCCCCAGTTTCCGGCTTTGTTCGCGGTTAAGTGACGATTGCTTCTGCAGCGACGCAAGCACGCGAATAACAGCAACAGGCAGGCAAAAATTAAAGAATAAAAATACCAGAGAACTTAGATAAACATGAGTACCGGGCAAGGTAATATCAATACCAAACAAGGGCGCCACAGATTCGTTTCTGAGCAGCACAAAATACGGAATGATATTAAACAGCATACCCGCCACAGCGGCTTTGTTGCCGTAAAAAAGGCGCAGTATAATTGGCAAAGTGAAGAAGAATAACAGGCCGTAGCGAGCGGACGAGAGCTCGATGGTGAAAAATAATATGGAGCACCCAGCTAAGATGATGGTCAGCGTTAATGACGCTGAGGCAATTGCTATTCGTGCTTTACCCAGTGCCAGAGTCATCCACAGCACGGCGGAGAAACCGAATGTCATGACTAAAACATAATAAAGACTTTGGGTGTACGCGGCATACGAGGAATGAACAATAATAGCAAAGGTAAGTACCACGCCGCTCAGCAAAATTAATCGGAGAACGCTTAGTTTCCAGGTATCTTCATCAGGCGTTAGAAGATGATGCTGTTCAATTAACAGATACTCTTTAATCGCCCTGATCATGCGTTTCAGCAAGAGACAACTTCCTGTTTTATTATTCTTTTTTAGCGCAAAATGCGTTTGCGCTCAGTTGTTAGTGCATAACTATGCACGCTATACCAGAAATAAGAAGTTGTCGAGCAAATGCTGAATTCCCACCAATTTCTGCAAACGGCTGCTCAATTTTGATCCTAAACAAAATACTGCGCGCTTTTTAAACAAGCGCAGCCAGCTCAACTACACTATCCATAAGACAGTGCCCTTCTGTCCCTTATCTCTCAGCGGATACGACCCGAATGACCAAACTCTGAGGACCCATTCCTGAACCAGGTTATCACGATGAACTTGCGCCAATATTATGTTGCTATGAGATATAAGAACCAAGCGCTATGGAAGGACAGAGAACCGATCCGGGAAGAACTGTTTGGCCTCGAACGACTGGAGCAACACGCCGCGAGCCTGGCGCAGGCTCAACAGGTAACCGACAAACCAGCCGCAGTACTTTCACTACGAGACCGCCTGGAACAAAACGCCAGCGCATTGATTAGGATATACCGGGACTGTGTCAATGACATGGAAGCAGGCAAGGAAATGGTACCGGCTGCAGAGTGGCTGTTAGATAATTACCATTTGGTCGAAGCCCAGATCCGTGAAATCCGACAGGATTTACCGGGAGGGTTTTATCACCAGTTGCCGAAGCTTGCCGCCGGACCCTTCGCCGGTTATCCGCGCGTATTTGGTCTGGCCTGGGCGTTTATAGCGCATACCGACAGTCATCTGGACCCGGACATCCTGAGTTTATTTATCACCGCGTATCAGCGTGTCCAGCCACTCACCATCGGTGAACTTTGGGCCGTTCCTATTACCTTGCGCATTGTACTGGTGGAGAACCTGTGTCGTCTCGGTGATCAGATTACCCGTGAACAGGCCCGGCGTGATAAAGCAAACAAGCTGGCGGACCGTTTACTGCAGGGGGAAGGCGCCGACCAGGCACTGGCTGATTATCTCAGCGGTCACCGCGATCAGCGTCTGTCAGAAACCTTTGCCGCACAACTGGTCACCCGTTTACGCGCGCAGGACCCGGTCACGACGCCGGCACTCCGCTGGTTAGATAAAGAGCTGCAACGGCTGAACCTGTCTGTCGACGTTATTGTCGACCATATCGAGAAGCGCCAGGGCGGTGCCAATGTCACCATCCGCAATGTAATTACCAGTATGCGTTTAGTCTCTGACATTGACTGGTCACAACTATTTGAAAGCATCAGCTTGGTCGATGCCGAATTGCGCGCCTGCAGTAACTTTGCGGCGATGAATTTTGCAACCCGCAACCTTTATCGAAATGCCATCGAGGAACTGGCCCGTCATTCAGATCACACCGAGTTGGAGGTGGTACATAAACTTCAGCAAGTCGCACATCAGCAGTCGGACCCTGGCTTCTTTCTGATTGGTCAGCAACGGCCTGAATTTGAACAGCTACTTGGCTTTAAACCGCCGTTTCGGCTGCGCCTGGGTCGTTTCATCGGGCACGTCGGCATCAGCGGTTTTGTCGGCACCGTTATAGTAATCACGCTGGCTCTGCTCGCGCTTACGGTCTGCATGCTCAATAGCACGAATAGCTCAATTGCGACCGGCTGGTTATTTCTCTTCGCCCTGCTCGCCTTTTTGCCAGCCACCGATGTTGCCATGACTCTAATTAGTCGGGTTATCGTCTGGGGGTTTAACCCAACTATCTTGCCAGGTATGGCGTTAAAAGACGGAATTCCGCAATCCTCTCGCACGCTTATCGCCGTGCCAACCTTATTAACCAGCCCTGATGACATCCAGAAGCTGGCTGAACGACTTGAGGTCCATTTCCTGACCAGTGCCGGAACTGGGGCTAATAACCTCTATTTTGCGCTAGTGACTGACTGGGTCGACGCTGACCATGAGCGGAGCCCGGCCGACGACAATTTACTCGAAATCGCCACCTGCGCCATCGATAAACTGAATAAACGCTATGCGGGCGATAAATTTCTCCTCCTACACCGTCGTCGTACCTTCAATCAGTGTGAGAATGTGTGGATGGGCTGGGAACGAAAGCGCGGGAAACTGCATGAACTCAACCGCTTGTTACGCGGCGCCACCGACACTACCTTTCTCTGCAACCAGCAAGAGCTGGCACAACTCCCTGAACACATTCGATACGTCATAACCCTGGACTCAGACACACGCCTTGTCAGTGACACCGTCGTCAGTTTGATTGGGAAAATGGCACACCCGCTCAACCAGCCTTATCTGGATAAGTCACAGGGCCGTATCACCCGGGGCTATGGTATTTTACAGCCGCGGGTAACGCCGGCGTTCCCTACCGACCATCGCGGCTCGCTTTTCCAGCGAATTTTTTCTGGCCCAGGCGGCATTGATCCCTATGCAACCGCCGCGTCCGATATCTATCAGGATCTGTTTCAGGAGGGGTCATACACCGGTAAAGGCATCTACGATGTCGACGCGTTTGAAGCAGCCCTGGAACATCGCATTCCCGAAAACACCCTGCTCAGTCATGACCTTTTTGAAGGTATTTATGCCCGCGCTGGTCTGGCGTCCGACGTTGAGGTGATTGAAGACTTTCCGGCCAGTTACGATGTCGCTATCAAGCGCCAGCATCGATGGACCCGGGGCGACTGGCAGCTCTTGTCCTGGGTATTGAATCTGTCCTCATCCGTCCCGCAAACAGGCTCACAGGCGGTGCCTTTGCTTGGCCGTTTTAAAATGCTCGACAACTTACGCCGTTCCCTGATTGCCCCTTTTACCCTGGCCGCGCTCGTCAGTTGTCTGCTCTTGCCCTGGCCGTCCGCCGTTGTGGCTGCGGCGCTTGTTCTTCTCACTATCATCCTGCCAGCGTTGATACCCGTTCTTGGTAACCTGTTACCCCATCGTTACATGAGCGCGCGAAGCCACTTCAATGCCTTGGTAGCCGATTTTAAACTCGCCTGCTGGCAAATATTGCTGTCCATTGCTTTGTTGCCTGACCAGGCCTGGCGAATGGGCGATGCCATTGGCCGAACCTTAATTCGGCTTTTTATTACCCACCACCACCTGCTCGAATGGACCACCGCCGCTCAGGTTGCTGCGAAACCCTGCCGCACTGTCGCGGAATTCTACCAACAGATGCTTGGCGGTACATTACTCGCCCTGGCTATCGTATTGTTACTGATACTGCCCTCTTTCTGGCCATTGACCCTGCTATTAGGCACGCTCTGGCTGGGTGCTCCATTCCTCGCATTCTGGACCGCCCGCACCACCCCAGTCGACAGTCAGGAGCTGTCCACACAGCAGGCAACGGAGCTACGCTTGATTGCCCGACGTACCTGGCGCTACTTTGAGGTATTTGTCACTGAAGACGCCAATATGCTGCCGCCGGATAATTTTCAGGAAACCCCGGAAGACGCTATCGCTCAGCGCACGTCTCCGACCAATATCGGCGTCTACCTGTTATCGACTCTCGCCGCACGTGATTTTGGCTGGGCCGGAACGGTGCAGACCATTGAACGGCTTGAAGCGACATTTGACACCATGCAAAAATTGCAGCGCTTCAATGGCCATTTTCTTAACTGGTATTCAACCGAAACACTGACCCCCCTTACCCCTGCTTATATTTCCTCGGTCGACAGCGGCAACCTGGCCGGGCATTTACTTGTGGTTGCAAACGCCTGTGAAGAATGGCTGGCAGAGCAAAGCGTAACCGCCCCGTTGACTGGATTAGCAGACAATTGCCAGTTGGCCCAACTTGCACTGCAGGATGTGAAGGGAAACCACACTGAAATTGCATCGTTAATTCGCAACATAGAAACCCAGGCTTTAGCAAGTCCTGCAACGCTCCCCGACGATACCTTGGTTAATCAGCTGCTGACCCAGGTGGACATGATCGCCGACGACCAGGCTGCCTATTCTGAACTTCACTACTGGGTTCGTGCTATCAAGCAGAGTGTTCAGCAGCATCAACGTGACACCCGCTATAGTAACGAAATCGAGTTGTTGCACCAACGCTTACACCTACTGGCCGCGAATGCACGTCAGTTTGCCCTTGCGATGGATTTTGCGTTCCTTATCGATCCACAACGCAAATTGCTCGCCATTGGTTATTCGCTGGAGACCAATAGCCGCGACGAAAGCTGCTATGATCTGCTGGCCTCTGAAGCCCGGTTAGCCAGCTTGTTCACCATTGCAAAAGGCGATGCGGAGAGTAAACACTGGTTTCGCCTTGGTCGTTCCGCGACCCCTGTACTCAAGGGCTCAGCATTGATTTCATGGTCCGGTTCAATGTTTGAATACCTGATGCCATCGCTGGTGATGCAAACACCAGCAGGTAGCTTACTTGCCGGGACCACAGAGTTGGCGGTCAAATTACAACAAAGCTATGCCCGGGCAATGAATATCCCCTGGGGCATGTCCGAGTCCGCTTTTAACGCCCGAGACCACGAATTCACCTACCAGTATTCGAACTTTGGCGTCCCTGAACTCGGCCTGAAGCGAGGGTTAAGCTCCGATCGGGTTATTGCTCCCTATGCCACAGGGCTTGCCGCTATGATCGACCCTGTCGCGGCGGTGGCCAACTACAGCCAATTAACTAAGTTAGGCGCTATGGGCCGCTACGGGTTTTACGAAGCGCTCGACTATACCCGCAGCCGGGTTCCCGAAAATAAGCCCTACGCCATTGTGCGAAGCTTTATGGCTCATCACCAGGGCATGACCATCGCCGCCATCCTCAATACACTAAAACAGGACGTGCTGTGTAAACGTTTTCATCGCGAGCCAATCATTCAGGCTTGCGAGTTGTTGCTACAGGAGCGGATGCCACGCGAAATAGCAGCCCCTCATCAACTGGCTGCGGCTGTTAAATTACCGCTCCACCCCAACGCTGGTGGCAGCTCGACCAGACGTTTTCTGCATGTCACACCGAGTACGCCACTGACCACCCATATACTCGCCAACGGCCAGTATTCGGTGATGCTCACCGCCACAGGGGGCGGGTATAGTCTATGTCGTGACACGGCGATTACCCGTTGGCAGGCCGACCCCTGGCACGATGCCTATGGCACTTTTTTCTTTTTTCGCGACCTGCAGACAAACCGGCAATGGTCCGTCGGTACTGCTGCTGGTTCCGATGAGAATGAAGACGACGAGACCACCGTCGAATTTGCCGAAGACCATGCCGAGTTCATTCATCACCACCCTAAATTAACCACTAGCATGGATGTGGTGGTATCGATGGAAGATGACGGCGAAGTCAGACGCCTTTGCATTAGCAATTTTGACAGCAAAGCAAAAGAAATCGAGGTGACCTCATACGCCGAAATCGTGTTAAACACGCCTGCGGCTGATCAGGCTCACCCTGCCTTTAGCAAAATGTTTATCCAAACCGATTACTTACCTGAATTTGATGCCATTATTGCTACGCGCCGCACGCCAGCAATAACGGACAAGCAAATTTGGGCCGCCCATCTGGTGGTCGTGGAAGGGCAACTGACTGCAGAACCTGAATTTGAATCCGACCGTGCTCGCTTTATCGGCCGCGGACGTACTCTAAATTCAGCCTTAAGTCTGCAACCCGAACAACCGCTATCCAACACCGCAGGTACCGTGCTCGACCCGATTTTTTCATTGCGCCGACGGATTAAGGTCAACGCGGGCAGCGTTGCACGGCTAGCATTCTGGACCCTGGTTGCGGACTCCAGAGAGCAACTGCTAGCCCTGCTTGACAAACATCACGACCGCAATGCCTTTGCCCGCGCCAAAACCTTAGCCTGGACCCAGGCTCAGTTGCAGTTGCGTCATCTTGATATCGGCAAAAACGAAGCGGTAGATTTTCAGCGACTGGCCACACCGCTGCTATATCAGGATGCCGCCTTTCGCTCCTCAGCAGAAATAATTCAACAGGGCGCCGCCCCGCAATCTGCATTATGGGAAACGGGCATCTCCGGTGACTTGCCGATTATTCTTCTCTATATCGACAATATTAAACACATCGGTCAGGTTAAGCAGCTCATACGGGCGCATGAATACTGGCAAATCAAGCAACTCTGCGTGGATCTGGTCATTATAAATGAACAGCCTTCGTCGTATATTCAGGAGTTGCAGGACGCCATCGAAGCAGCGATCCGCAGCAACCATCTGCGTGTCAATATTGGCGCGCCGACTCGTGGGGCTATTTATCCATTGCGCTCCGACCAGCTCAGCCTGAGCGCTCGCGCCCTGCTCGCCTCGATTTGCCGGATAAAACTCTATGCCGCGGCCGGTGCCTTGCGGACACAACTCAACCGAATGAAGCAGAAAACGCCGGTTGCAGAAGCACAACCAGAGCGTGCCCGGCTACACCCTCGCAAGACCGCAAGCACAGCAGCTAAACCCACCACCAGTGCCCCTGAGCTGGAACTCTTTAATGGCACAGGCGGTTTTGCCAACCACGGCTCAGAGTATGTGATTTTGCTTGAACCCGGCGAAACAACACCGGCGCCCTGGATCAATGTGATTGCCAACCCTCAGTTTGGCTTTCAGGTTTCTGCCGAAGGCAATGCCTATACCTGGGCTCTGAATAGCCGTGAAAACCAGCTAACGCCCTGGTCCAATGATCCGGTCAGTGACCCCAGCGGCGAAAAGCTCTATGTATATGATGAAGACAGCATGGTGGAATTCAGTGCCACTGCCAACGGCGTCTCTGCAGAGACCGTTCAGGCCGGGTCGTCGTTTATAGCGCGCCATGGTTTCGGCTACAGCCGCTTCCAGCACCAGGTTGACGACATTGAGCTGGATTTACTGCAACTGGTGCCACTAGAAGACCCGATCAAAATTTCCCGTTTGACGCTACACAACCGGTCGGCCAAGACCAGGCACTTGTCAGTAACTGGGTATGTTAGCTGGGTGCTGGGCGCTTCACGTTGCAATAACGCACCTTTTATTCAGACCGAACAGGACAGTAGCGGCGCTATCCTGGCACGTAATCCCTGGAGCCTGGATTTTTCAAAGCGGGTTGCCTTCGCCGATCTGGCCGGTAAACAAACCAGCTGGACTGCAAACAGAAATGAGTATTTAGGTTCAGCCAGCAATAAAACGCTTTCCGGGATGACTGGCGTCGCGCTGGATCCCTGTGGCGCATTGCGCCAACCGATAACGCTGGCGCCTGGTGAGTCAGCCGACGTTCTCTTCCTGCTCGGCCAGGGGGATTCAGCACAGCACGCCCACCAGTTACTTGCAACCTATCGCCAGTGCAATGCAGATACGCTGCTAGCCGAGGTTCAACAGCACTGGCGTGAGATACTTGGCAGCGTGCAGGTAAAAACACCAGACCGGGCTATGGATATTATGCTGAATGGCTGGCTTACCTATCAGACCCTTGCCTGTCGAATATGGGCGCGCTCCGCATTTTATCAGGCCAGTGGCGCTTATGGCTTTCGTGATCAGCTGCAGGACGGTATGGCACTGGCGTTTGCCAAGCCGGATGAGACCCGTGCTCATATTCTGCGTGCAGCGGCGCGTCAGTTTGAACAGGGCGATGTTCAGCACTGGTGGCTGCCCCATTCTGGTACAGGGGTGCGGACCCGTATTTCCGATGACAAAGTCTGGCTTGTGTATACCACTGCCAGTTACATCCAAAGCTCCGGCGACATTGCCATTCTCGACCAACAGGTACCCTTTGTTGAAGGTCCGACACTGGACGATGAGCAACATGAAAACGTCTTTAAAGCCGAAACCTCCAGCCAAACTCTCTCGTTATTTGAACATTGTGCCCGGGCATTAGACTGCAGCATTGCACAACGGGGTGAACTCGGCTTGCCGTTAATTGGTACCGGTGACTGGAATGATGGCATGAATAACGTCGGAGCAGCCGGCAAAGGCGAAAGCGTGTGGCTCGGCTGGCTGCTGCTGAAGACTCTGAAACTGTTTGCGCCGCAGGCAATGGCTCACGACCGTGAGCGGGCACAGGCATGGGAGGATTACGCCAAAACCCTGAATAAAATTATCGAGCATGTCAGTTGGGATGGTGAGTGGTATCGCCGCGCGACCTATGATGATGGGAGCTGGTTAGGCTCATCGCAAAGTCAGGAGTGTCGCATCGACTCCATTGCGCAGTCCTGGGCAGTGCTGTCGGGCGGTGCGGACCATGCCCGAGCTATGCATGCCATGTCGTCACTGAAGAAGCAGCTCATCTCAGAGCAGGATGGTCTGGTCCTGCTGTTCGCGCCACCCTTTGATTATGCCGGCAAACACCCCGGCTATATTCAGGGCTACCCACCGGGCCTACGCGAAAATGGGGGCCAGTACAGTCACGCCGCAATGTGGGCAGTGGAAGCCTACGCCGAACTAGGCGAAGGCGACCAGGCGACGACCATGTTTAATCAGCTAAACCCAGTCAACCATGCGCTGGATGCTGACGCGGTAGCCAGATACAAAGTCGAACCCTATGTCGTAGCTGCTGATATCTATTCGGTGGCGCCGCATAGCGGACGCGGCGGATGGACCTGGTATACC
The DNA here is from genome assembly GCF_003986955.1 of Aliidiomarina sedimenti. Classification (GTDB taxonomy): domain Bacteria; phylum Pseudomonadota; class Gammaproteobacteria; order Enterobacterales; family Alteromonadaceae; genus Aliidiomarina; species Aliidiomarina sedimenti. The sequence goes on from NZ_PIPN01000001.1 coordinate 538,627, forward strand.
GGCGCTGCGGGCTGTATGTACCGTGCCGGGTTAGAAGGTATTTTGGGGCTCAAGCGCCGTGGCAACAGGCTGATAATAAAGCCTTGTATCGCCCGGCACTGGCCCGGCTACGAGATCAGCGTCAGGCTCGCTGGTAGCCACTATCAGATAACCATAAAAAACCCGCAGAAACGTTGCCAGGGCATTAGCCACGCAGAACTGGATGACGTCGCGATTGAACACAGCGACACCAGTGTTGAAGTGTCGCTGGACGGCAACTCACATACGCTTTCTATTACGCTTTGATGCTTAGCTTACTTAATCCCAACGCTGGTCACGGTCATTTTCGTCATCCACAGGACGACGGTTAAATACCTTCTTCCCGGTAAACATCGCGGACGTCAGGCTCCCTCCTTCTTTTACTTCAGTGATGATGACCGCCGCTATATGTAAAATAATAAAGAACGTCAGCACAAAGAAATTGTATTTGTGGACAAAAATAAAGGGACTCCGGACGTTGCGCATACTTGCATAGGCTTGCGCATCATACATCTCCGGTGCATACGGCACGAGGGCGTCTGGCTGAACCCCCTGCACCGCGACCCATTGCGCAATCCAGTGCCCGAATGGAGGATAAAACAAATCAGTACCAGCAAGAACCAGCCCGGTAATTGCCTGAATAGTAAGAAGAACAAACAGGACAAATACGCTTAGCCGTCCGAGCGGGTTGTGGCCCAGATAATTCTCCGGGCGCCCGGCGATGAATGCAATGACATAGCTACGAACGGATGAGAAAAATCCTCTTCTCCCCGGAAGTATGGCGTGCCATCGTGCATATCGGTTTCCAAAGAAAGCCCAGATAAAGCGAACCATCAAATTCAGCAAAAAAACATAGCCCACCCAGACGTGGATGACTTTGAGCATTATCTTGCCGTCGTTTGAGACCCCAAGCGCGCCGGCGTTATAAATCACCAGCCCGACCCCTATAAGCAGAAGCACACACAGCACGTTGATCCAATGAAACCAGCGGGTAACAGGATCCCATACAGAATAGGATTTTAATTCAGTCACGGCGGCCTTCCTCAAAAGTTAACGCTATGAGTATGCGCTGCCCCCTTCAGATATCAATGATCTGCGTCAACCATATTCCTTATTTTTAAGGCTTTTTCGAAGTGATCAAGCTGGTGAGTTTGAATCCACCAGGTTGCTGCTTCCATCAACAGTTCCGGATCATCGTTTTTGTTGGCAAAGAACGCATAGAACGACACCCCGACCGTCTCCCCCTTGGTTGCTATTTTCTTTGAGCACACTTCAATTATTTTCTGTCGCAGTTCCTGCCGCATTTAATTTTCCTATCAGTAACTATTCATCAACTCTGGGTAAGAGCATCTCTGAGTTCACGTTCGTAATCTGCGAACTCCATATCATCAATCAACTTCGGTGCATGTTCACGCACGTGACTATAATCCTCGGCGGCACCTTGCAGGTCGCCTTCAAGCTGGCGGATCCGCGCCCGAAGCAGGTAGACCGACTCTGGTAACAGACGGGCCGGAGCGGAGCCGTTATTCTCTAAAAGTTGAGCGATGATGTCGTGCAGATCTGGCGGGATAGATTCCTTCAACACATGGTAACGCGCATATTGATAAATAAGTGGCTGACAATCTTCAGCTGCGGTTCAGCCGGGTTGCCGGTGTCAGCGAATCCGGTAGTCGCGCCCATCAGTAGCGTAAGTAGTAAAATCCGTGTGAGCCAAACCATTGATATGTCCTTAGTAGTCGCCGTGGCATAACATCATGTTTACAAGAATCAAGAGTTTTGTCACTATCAGGAACTAACTAGTTACCAGGCTGAGCAAAAGCATGACCAGCAACCTCAATGGATAAGAAAAGGATCCCAGCCATGACAGTCAGCAAACTAACAATAATAGCGCTTAGCACCGTCACGGCGGCGTTAATCAGCATGACCTACCTGATGTCTAGTTCTACTGGGAACGACGCCGTTGTTGAGACTGAAAAGCCGCAAACAGAGAGTCGCAAGGACAATCCTCAACGGGCAGAGTCGCAGTTGGTTCAAGTCGTGAACCCCGATCAGTCTGAACAGGACGATGTGCAGGCTGCTGAGCCATCGCCACCTGCGGATGACGAAGACACCCACGCCGAGCCGATTAATTTCAGCGACGATGACATTTTCGCCTCTACGGACTCACTGGAGGACATTTTTATTGATAGCACGGGCCGGGTCTCGCAAACAGCATTAACCAGCGCTTTAGAGCAGGATAATTTCGACGGTTTTGTGACCCGAATAAACAGAATTGAAGCCACTGAGGCCGCGGCAGAACGTGAAGCAAAAATGAACCAACAACTAATTGATACCTTCGGTAGTGATGTGTACCAAAGCAATCACGCCTGCAGCGAACGGATATGCGCAATAACTTTTACCTCGACCACGCGAATTGATGAAGAACGCCTTGCCCGCTTCTCAGCATTCGGTTCGCACTACCGTTTTACCAGACTGGACAGCAACGAGTACGACGAGGACGTACTCAAAGCAATCTATATCTCAACAGACAATCCAAGTAACCTGGTATTCAGCCCGAACTAGCAGTCAACACGAACGTATCTGTAATATCCGGCGAGGAACATCTTTTAAACTTACCACATGCGTCGCCGCGTCAATTGCGATCGCTTCTTTCGGCATACCGAAGACGACTGAACTGGCTTCATCTTGTGCATAGGTCACCGCACCAGCGTCCCGCATTAGCTTAAGACCACGTGCGCCATCATCGCCCATGCCGGTCAGAATGAAACCTGTCGCATTGCGACCTGCACAACGCGCAACAGATTTAAACAGCACATCTACTGACGGTTTATGCCTGTTTACTAAAGGCCCGTCTTTGATTTGCACCTGGTACTGAGCGCCGCTGCGCACCACGCTCATATGCTGACCACCCGGGGCTATTAATGCCTGGTTTGGTAAAATACGATCGCCATTGCGAGCTTCCCGCACTTCAATTTTAGCCAATTCGTTAAGGCGTTGAGCGAACATCGCAGTAAACTGAGCGGGCATATGCTGGACAATCACAATGCCGGGGGTGGCATCAGGTAACGCGGTTAATACGGCTTCTAACGCCTGAGTGCCACCTGTTGATGTGCCGATCGCGACAATATGCTCAGTCGTCTGCGCCATTGACTTCGTGTTGTTACGAACAGCCTGAGGTCGTAAGTGCTCCGCTGCCGGTACAAGATTACCTAAGTTGGCGCGAGCCGCGGTTTTGACGGCCTGGATCAAATCACTACTGGCATCCTCTAAAAACTGCTTGAGGCCGACCTTTGGCTTAGTCACTATGCTTACCGCCCCAGCTGACAATGCATCCATCGTAGTAGACGCTCCCTGCTCGGTCAGGGTTGAGCATATCACCACCGGCGTGGGGCGTTCGTGCATGATTTTCTTTAAAAACGTGATGCCATCCATGCGTGGCATTTCAACATCAAGAATAATAACGTCAGGCCATCGTATGCCCATCTGGCGCATGGCAAATATAGGGTCAGATGCGACGCCAACCACCTCGATGGTTTTTTCAATCGCCAACACCTGCTGCAAGACCTGACGCACCACCGCCGAATCATCAACAATCAGGACTGCAATGGTCACGCGACCCGACTCCCGGGATAAGGTCCATACCGGACCCATACATCTCCGGTCCAGACATCGAAATGCAGTGTCCGATAGCGAACGCCGCCGACATCCTGCTTGCTTACTTTAAAGCCTTGCTGACGCAGGCTATTCAAGCCCTCTTCGACATTACGTGCTGCCACATCCATACCACTCTGACGATACACCAGGTCATGAAACATATTGCCGCCGCCAAATACTTTGACTTCGACAGCGTCGGGCTTCACACCCCATTTTTTTATCGTATCGTGAAAAAAGCTCATCGCGCCGCCCATGAAGTAGCCCGGATTTTGCTTTAGTTTTGATTGTCCACTGGCGAGTAAGTAGTGACAGATTGCGCCGCGTTGCGTAGCCGCATGCCAAAGGGTAATCGCAACACAGGATCCCAATAAAGTTTTGACCCTGGTTTGTCCTTGCCCCTGCCACAATTCTCCCGGTTGCAGATAGACTTCACGTGGAACCATAACTATGACGCTCACCCGTCCACAACCTTCTGATATACCGAATTCTGCATAAGTCGTAATCCATCATTCAATCCCTGTAGGCTCTCTGAATGCCCGACCATTAAGGTGCCACCGGGTTTCAATTGCCGGCACACACTGGCCACGACTCTGCGCTTAGTTTCTTGATTGAAATAGATCATCACATTGCGCAGCAAAATCAAGTCAAACTGACCGAGTTCGTGCTGAGATTGTTGCAGATTTGCTGCTTTAAACTCTACCAGCTCTCGCGTCGCTTTATCCACCTGCATGATACCGCTCATGCTACCGATACCCTTTAAACAGTACTTTTTAAGATAGTGCTGAGGGATACGATCCGCCTTCGCCAGCGGGTAACGCCCTCGTTCAGCCGTCGCCAGTACCCGGCGCGAAATATCGGTACCAACGATCTCTACCGGTGCATTACCAGAGTCCCGACAGACCATTGCCAGACTATACGCCTCTTCGCCCGACGAGCTTGCGCCACTCCATATTCGTCGTCGTTGCGAGCTTTCGTTCCATACCGGGATCAAGGTGTCTTCAAGGTAGTCAAAATGCTTGGGCTCACGAAAGAAATAGGTTTCATTGGTGGTCAGTAAATCAACCGCGAGCTGACGTTCTTTGCTCTGTTCATCATCGGGTTCCGGTGCGTTGATATAGTTGTAATACGCCTGGTAACTCGCAAGTCCTAAGTTGCGCACCCGGCGGTTCAGTCGCCCGCTAACCAAAGCCTGTTTAGCATCAGACATCGAAATCCCAGCCTCATCATAGATAAGTTGCTGAAACACTCTGAATTCGGCCAGGGTTAACGGGCAGCTTTGACCAGCTTCCGACTGCATTATTGTAGCGGTTGCGTTCATTGGTCGGTATCACTGTCCGTTTCAATGTGCATCGTATCGCTATCCGGCTGGTCCTCGTCATCAGGCGACTGGGTCTTAGGTTCAAATGGTAATGCCTTCGCATGTGCATCATTCCCAGATCCCTCAAGACGCGACAATTCATCAACTGACAAGACGTTGTCGACGGCTAAAATAATGACAAAGTCACCTTCCAGTTTACCCATCCCCGCAATAAAGTCGGTTCGTATGCGCGTACCAAAAGATGGAGACGGCTCGATTTCTTCCGCAGGGATCGAGACCACCTCCGAGACTTCGTCCACGATAATGCTGATATCCTGGCGGCCGTTATTACCTTCAACCTCTACAATGACGATGCACGAACGTTTGCGTATCTTAGTTCGCGCACCATCAAACCTCATTGCAAGATCAATTACCGGTACCACTGCACCGCGCAGGTTTATTACACCGTGAACAAAATCAGGCATCATCGGCACCTGAGTAATGGGTCGATACTCAAGAATTTCTTTCGTCCGCAAGATGCCAATGGCGTACATTTCATCACGCAAGCGAAATGTTAAGTACTGGTTCGCTTCCTCGCTGACATCCTGTTTTTGCTGTGGAGTCAAATCAGCTGTAGCCTTTTCAATGGGCAACGTCATAGCTTCGCTCCTTTTAAAACCGGACAAACTCAGCTTCGTCGTCGGCTAATGCAGCCAAGCCGTCTGCTTCACCTGACTTACGTGCCGCAACTGGAAGCTCCCGCCGTGTGCCCTTCTCCACCGAACTACTCTGCTTGTCCCGGTTCGTATTACTTGACGCTGAGTTTTGTTCAGACTGACGCGCGTTGCGGTCAAGTTTAAAGAAGGCCATTAACTGCTGCAGTTGCTCAGCCTGCGAACTCATTTCTTCAGACGTCGACGCCAGCTCTTCTGACGAGCTTGCACTTTGCTGAGTAATGCTGTTTAGCTGCTCCATCGCCGCGTTAATTTGCGTCGCACCGCTACTTTGCTCTTCCGAGGCTGCATTGATTTCCTGAACCAGATCAGACGTTTTCTGAATAGATGGCACCATTTCGTTTAACAGATTACCCGCTCTCTCAGCCAATTTAACGCTGCTTCCGGCGACTTCACCAATTTCCTGCGCAGCAACCTGACTACGTTCGGCAAGCTTGCGTACTTCAGCCGCGACCACCGCGAAGCCTTTACCATGTTCACCTGCTCGAGCCGCTTCAATTGCGGCATTCAACGCCAACAGATTAGTTTGGTAGGCGATGTCATCGACAATCGATATTTTTTCGGCAATTGACTTCATTGCATCCACCGTTTCGCCAACAGCATCGCCCCCTTCCTGTGCTTCGCTTGCCGCTTTGGACGCCATATTGTCGGTGATTTTTGCATTCTCGGTGTTCTGAGTAATGGACGCCGACATCTGCTCAATAGAGGATGTAGTTTCTTCTACACTGGATGCCTGCTCACTGGAGCCCTGGCTCAGGCTTTGTGCGGTCGCTGACACTTCTTCGGAAGCCGATGCCAGCGAATCACTGGCTGAACCAACATCCCGGATAACCTGGCCCAGCTTGTTAACCATGGCTTGCAAAGCCTGCATCATTTGGCCAATCTCGTCTTTCCGGTTGGTATCAAGTTCCACCCGTAAGTCGCCATCTGCCAGTTTCTCTGCCGCGTCACGTGCCATTGCAACAGGGCCGGTGATCCCTTTGGTAATAACCAGCGCGAGGAAGATGGCTATAACCACAGCCCCGACAGCGATAATAATCATCAAACGGAAAGCCGCATCGAAACTATTCATCGCTTCAGCTTCGTTTTCATTAATCAGCCGCTCCTGGTGAGCCAGCATTTCTTCAGCGGCCGCAAAGTATTCATCCTGCGGTGCCTGGGCGTCTGTCAGAAGATGTTCAACAGCCTCTTCAAGCCGCCCCGCCATGGCCAGATCAACCACCGTATCAAGCTCCGGACGAAACGCTCGCTGAGCCGCTGTTATTCGATCCATCAGCCGCTGACCATTCTCAGTGACGATCCGGTTATCGAGATCATTGGTCCATCTGACCGCTTCTGCGCGCGCATTATCGATTCGATCAAGCTGTGCTTGTCGCTCAGCGGCTCCATCAACCAACATCAGGTTACGAACGGCCCGCGCGGTGATGTTGGTTTCATGCAAAACGAAGTTCGCTGCACGTGTATTTGGATAGCGGTCATTCGCGATTAAGTCGAGATCGCCGTTGGAGGCATTTAACGCCTGCAAAGCGATAGCCGCTATAGCCACAATGAGTGCTGTGAGGATGGCATAGCCAATTCCCAACTTGAGGCTGATGCGTAGATTTTTAAACATAATGTGACTCCTAAAAGTCCTTTTCTTGTTGTTATGAAATGCCGCTGTTGCTAGTGGATAACATGATGCGGCTGTTTGTCTTTTACCAATTGCATGAGCGTGGGAATATCCAGAATAAGGGCGACTTCGCCATTCCCCATAATGCTGGACCCCCCAATTCCCTGAAGCTGGCTGAACAATTGTCCCAAGGGTTTAATGACGGTTTGCAGCTCACCGTGGAGCCGGTCGACGACAATGCCGGCCTTCTGGTTGCCATAATGAACCACGACTACATTTTCACGAATTGGTCGTTCTGTTTTCATTCCAAACAGCTCGCGGAGGCGTACGAACGGCAACACTTCATTTCGTAAATTCATATACTGACGACCATTTTTCTCAACAGCGTCGTCCTGTTGCAACTCGACGCATTCGCGTATCGAGTCAAGTGGGATTACAAAGGGAGATTCTTCGACGCCGACCAAAAAGCCATCAATGATTGCCAGAGTCAGTGGCAAATGGAGCGTCAACTTGGTCCCTTTTCCCTGCTCGCTGTCGATATCAATGCGCCCACCGAGCTCGACAATATTGTTACGCACCACGTCCATGCCGACGCCCCGACCGGATAAATTAGTCACGGCGTCCGCGGTTGAAAAACCGGGCGCAAAAATAAGCTTATAAATATCCTCTTTATTGAGTTCATAGGTTGAATCGATAAGGCCTTTTTCAATCGCTTTTGCCCTGATACGTTCAGCATCAAGACCGGCGCCATCGTCAATTATCTCGATAACAATGGAGCCCGAGTCGTGATATGCATTCAGCTTAAGCTGTCCATTGAGCGGTTTGCCTTTCGCCTCGCGTTCAGCCGGTGATTCGATTCCGTGATCCAGCGCGTTTCGTACCAGGTGCATGAGTGGATCACCAATCTTCTCGACCACGGTTTTATCAAGCTCGGTATCGGCCCCAGTTATTGACAGGGTCACCTGTTTACCAAGCTCATTGGCTACATCACGAACCACGCGCTGGAAACGATTAAAAGTGGCACCGATTTCAACCATGCGCAGGCGCATGGATGCATCACGCACTTCCTCAATCAGTTCATTCAGCGTGCTCACGGACTCCGTCAACGCATCATTGTTACTGTCTTGGGAATGGATAGCGGTGCTAGCACCGGAAATCACCAACTCCCCTATCAAATTAATGAGTTCATCAACCCGATCCGCTTCCACACGCAACGTACCGCCGTCTTTGCTGGCTGCTCGGTCCTCGTTCTGCGAGCGACCTGCGGTACTTTGCGCTTGCTTTGCAATGGCCGCTTCAACAACCTGAGGTGCAGTGTTACCCCGATTGATTAGAATTTCTCCAAGTGCGTGCTGCGGTTTGCTGCTCTGAATAGCTAATGCCTGCTCCAGTTCTTCGGGGGTTAAGCTTCCGCACTCAACAAGGATCTCACCTAAACGCCTGGGTTCCTGATCCAGTTCACTGATAAGGCTCAGATAACTTTCAAGCTCAGCGAAGGGCGGAATAATACGGACCTGACTATCGTCACGAATAAACTCAAATACATCTTCAATGGTTTGCTTGCTCTCATGACTGACAAAACCGATTTCGAAGCCGAGATAACAAGCTTCCGGGTCAAACTTTTCAAAGTTATCCGGCATCTCGTTACTGACGGTAACAACACTGACAATCTGCCCGAGTTTTTGCAGGTAACGTAGGAAGGACATCGGGTCCATACCTTCGCGCAACGCCTCTGCATGAAAACGAAGCGAAATATGCCAGTGTCCACTGCCGTTGTTACCCAGACGTTCAATCGCCGGAGACTCATTATTATTAGACTCACTGACTGCGAAGGATTGGTTATCCTTCTCAGCTGGCGGCGAGAACGTCTGCAGTTCGTTGACCAGACGCTCTGCCCGCTGAGGGTTGCTCTCTTCCTCTACTCCGTCGGCTAAGCATTCAATTAAGTCCAGACAATGGTCTTTGCACTCGAGTAAGGTCGCAATAAGGGAACTGGTTAGGGTGATCTTTTCTTCACGCAGCTGGTCCAGGAGGGTTTCAACTTCATGCGTAAATTCAACAATATGGTCAAGCCCAAAGACCCCCGCCGATCCTTTCACCGTATGCGCGGAGCGAAATATCCGGTTGATGAGCTCACACCAGGCTATTTCGTTGTCATCTTCTGTCTCCGTCGTTGAGTCGTCGCTAGTATCTAACCCACGCTCCAGCGCCAACAGGTCTCCTTCCATCTGTTCAAGTAATTCGCGGCACTCCTCGACATACGTGATTAAAGCGGCGTCCATACTCATTCGCTTGTCCCCTTAGTAACAGGCACAGCCGTTAAGCCGAAGAATCCATTGAGTCCAAAAAGTCCCACTGCGTCTTTAACTGCCTCACTGCATGTGACAATACGTAATTCCTGATGATGGCGGGCAAACACTTTTTTTAACAAAACCAATAGCTGTACGCCCGAGCTATCAACTAATGAGACCTGACCCAAGTCCAGGTCAAGAGGAGCCTCACCCATATTCGCGGAACTCAGTGCCTGATAAAGCTCGAACGCATGGTAAATCGTCAGTTCGCCCTCAAGTCGGGCGTGCCAAATCATTGTGCTGTTGTCTAGGTTAAACATCGTTTTCCCTTACATGACTAGCTTTTCAACAGCGGTCAGCATTTGTTGCGGTTGAAAAGGCTTCACTACCCAGGCCTTCGCTCCAGCAGCCTTACCCTGGGCTTTTTTGTCTTCCTGTGATTCAGTCGTCAACATGATTACGGGGGTAAACTTATAAGCGGGGTTTGCTTTTAGCTCTTTCACAAAGCTAATCCCATCCATCTTGGGCATATTAACGTCACTGATAATCAGGTTAATTTTGCTCCCATCAAGCTTTTTCAAACCATCCATACCGTCACATGCTTCAATGGTTTCGTAGCCTGCTCCCTGCAATGTTGTACTTACCACCTGACGAATAGACGCTGAGTCATCAACAATCAGAATACGCTTAGTCATTAGTCACCTCTTTTTTCCTATACGCTTTTTTACAGCGGCCCGGCAGCTTAAAAAAATGTAATATCATTATCGTCCGCGTCGCTATTGTGCGATTTCTGCCCAGCATGGTTGGTCCGCTGTTCCTGCATTGCGTAGCTTGATTCCATATCATCTAACCAACTCTGCACATCAATTTGTTCGCTTGGTTGCTCGAGTTTGTCCGACAGCCCTTGCATACTGCCCGTCACCTGCAACAGAATTTGACTGAGTCGATCCTGAAACTGGAGGTTGACCAATATGTCCTCGACATCACGCTGTGTTTCAGTCGCTTTGTTTTGCAACAACACGGATGATTCACTATGTTCCTTCATCAGATGCTTAAGCTTTTTCAGCACCTCTTCCAAATCCTGCTCAGCACGGTTCATTAGTTCCGTCTGGGTATTAATAGTCTGCTCGGTCGCAGCCTGAGTGCTGGCAATTGACTCGTGAATGCGATTGACGTTGTCCGTCATCCTGGCTGCGGTATCTTTAGAGCGAGAGGATAAGGTGCGAACTTCGTTGGCAACCACCGCAAAACCTCGCCCAGCCTCACCAGCTCTGGCGGATTCGATAGCAGCATTCAGAGCAAGTAAGTTGGTCTGTTCAGCGATCCCAACGACTTCCTGGGCCATTCGTTTAAGCTCCCCGGTGTAGTCGGATAGCGCATCCATTTTACTTAGAATGTCGCGACGACTATTTTGGCTCTGCCGCAGCTCTTTCATCACCGTGACAATTTCGTTTTCACTGCTTGCAAAGAGTTTGCTTAACACCTCCGCGTCAGACTGGAAATCACTCGAACCGCTGTCGGACAAACGGTTTACAATGGCTTTAAATCGTTGACTCAACTCCATTACGGCGATTTCAGACTGCTCATTGGCCGTCCGAAGCTGTCGAGACCAGATAGGATGCGAAACCCGGTACATTTCCAGAGTCTGCCTGGATTCTCGTTCGAAACGCTGTTCGATTGCGCTGCGTTCCGCACTCAGCTGCTCCAGTTGCTGCTTCTGTACATTCGCTACCTGGCGCCCCAGCCGTATAGTAATAATGAAAGATAGAACTCCTAACACACTAGCCGGAAGCCACCAAAAGCCGGAAAAAAGTAGCACTGTGGAGAGTGCAAACTGAGGTAGAATCATGTGCCGACAAACTGGATCTATCCATGGATTTTTCCAATCTGATGATACCGGCATGGGTTGAGCGATTTGCTGCACGCGACCTCCAAGATCAACGCGGATTAACGAACAAACAATCAATGTAAAGAGTTCGTAAAGAGATGCGCTAATAATAGAGAAGAAGTAAGAAACGAAGATAGTCGTAAACACCCCGATTGGGGTACGTAGTAATACCTAGACACTGAACCTATACTCAGTGCATTAACGTACGCGGGAGTGAAGAAGCGCTTGGATCCGGGCAATAAGTTCATCGCTTCGGTACGGCTTCATCAATATGCTATTCCGCCAATCTTTGTGAATATGATGTTTTGCCGCCATGTCTGGATAGCCGGAGGTTAGTAGCACGGGTAGTGAGGGGTCCAGTTGATTTGTTTGTTTTGCAAGTTCAAACCCATCGATCTGACCAGGCATGATCACATCTGAAAATAGTACATCAACGGCATTCTGCGAGCGTAAAATCTGCAAAGCGAATTCGCCATTTTCTGCGCTGATGACCTTGTACCCCGCATCCTCTAACGCTTGTTCAGCATAGGTTCTCACCATAGGATCATCTTCAACTAATAAGACAGTGTGGTCGCGTTGCTCTGAGGTATCCTTGTAGCGCGTCAACGCTTGTTTTTCACGATTCGGCAAAGCGTTGCTAAGCGGTAAGTACAGGCGAAACACGCTGCCTTCCCCCAGGTGCGAGGACACATTGATATGGCCGCCTGACTGTTTAATAAAACCATAGGCCGAACTCAGACCCAGACCCGTTCCTTTCCCTGTCTCTTTAGTCGTAAAGAAGGGTTCAAAAATACGGTGCTTAATCTCATTAGGGATACCTGTCCCCGTGTCCATCACTTCTATCAGTGCATAATGACCAGGTACCAGAGAGTCCCGATCGAGCGTGCTCTGCTGAAAACCAGCAAAAGGATACACGCCAACGGTTACCGCTCCTGAACCTGCCATCGCATCACGCGCGTTGATGACTAAATTCAATAAGACATGTTCCAGTTGCCCTGCATCAATACAAACGTGGAGAGGCTCTGAATGCAGTTTCAGAGCGAAGCTATGCTCTGCCCCTAATGTCGTCACTAGTAAATACTCAAGCTCCTTAAGTAGCAGATTCACATCTACCACTTCCGGGGTCAGCTTTTGTCGACGCGAAAATGCCAGCAGTTTATCGGTTAAAGTCACACCGCGCTCAGCTGCATTCATAACCAGAGTAGTCACCTTTATAAGCTTTTCATTATCCGGTTTTTGCTGATCAAAGTAGCGCAGTAGTAAATCTGTATTCCCCACAATAACCGTCAGTAAGTTGTTAAAGTCATGGGCAACTCCGCCGGTAAGGTGGCCAAGTGACTCAATTCGTTGGGCATGATTCAGCTGTTGCTGCAGTTCTCGTTCTTGAGTAACGTCACGAAGAAAGACCGAGAGGCCTTCTGAAGAAGGATAGATACTTACTTCAAGCCAGGTTTGGTTATGTGTAAGGAGTTGCGTGAATGAAATGGATTCCTGCATACGATACGAGGATTGCATGGGCTCAAAAATCTCTTCGCTTAGCCCCGCACTCGGAAACCAGACTGGTTTTCCAAGCAAATCACCGACGGATACCCCGAGCATTTTGCCCGCCTGATTGTTGACATAGGTAAAGTTGAATAAGGTATTCAGGGTAAAAAAACCGTCGGTAATACTTTCCAGTACGTTGTAATAGCGCTTCGCCTGCTTCAGAGTTTGTCCCTGCAGTTCTTTTAAATCCGCGATATTAATCCCGCTCCCATACCATTTCAGGACGCGACCCTGGGTATCGAAAACAGGCTTGGCCTGAACAACAAACCATTCATAACCGCCGGTACGAACCTTAATTCGAAACTCAGCCCTGAACTCTGTTTTTGTTGAAACTGCTTTTAACCAGGCATGCTCACTATGAGCTCTGTCGTCTTCATGCACCATTACCTGCCAGTTTTTTAGCATGGTCTGCTGATCGACCCCGGTATATTCAGCAACAGGTCGAGCAAAATAGTCGAACTTACCATTCGCATCGGCGGTCCAGATCAGGATCGGGAGGTTGTCCGACAGGCGCTGGAATTCACTTTCAGAACGAGCCGTTTCAAGACGACCAATTAGAGACGCGTACTTTTCAATTAAGCTGTGTACTGTCAACAGTACAAGCACTGATAACAGACGATGACTGGCAATCACGTGCAGTGTGGCTTCATCGTCCCACGGCGGTGCCGACCACAGGCTACCGGAAAAAATGAAGATAATAGATACTGCCGTTATCCACCGTAGGACGGTACGATTCTGCAGCGTAGCAGCTAACAATAAGACCGGAAGATATAGAAATCCATGGGCAAAGCCGAGAGGAGTCAAGCTATCCAACACCGCCAGCAAAACTAGCAGTATCGTAATCGCTGCCCCCACCACTATGTTTGTAATAGTAAAATTACGTTTGCCGTGCAACGATATCCCCTCATCCCACTGCTGATTTGCATACCCGTCACTTGCAATGGCATTTCAATGTGCATAGAGTTGTCATCATAGATGCGCAAGCAGAATGCTTCTATGGGTCATACTACCAAAGTCTGTCGGTATTATTACGGATAGTAATCAATCTTTTGTAACGTATCAGAACAACTTACCCCCCTTTCTAGCCAGTTAATTCAGGCGCTGAAGTAAGTAAAGGATAAAAAATGAGTCGAAAAACGCTCGTCTACGTCGTTGATGACGAGCCCGAGATACGCGAAACCCTGCGGAATGTATTTGAATTTTCCGGGTTCGAGGTGCAGTGCTTCGCCGACGCAAATGCATTTTTAGGGTCGACGATACGCAGTATCAACAGCTGTATCGTTTTAGATTTACGTTTACCTGAAATGAGCGGTCTCGAATTACAGTCACGACTACGCCAATTAGACCTTAATTTGCCAATCGTTATTTACACTGGCAATGCAGATGTCGGAACCACCGTAAAAGCGTTGGGTGACGGGGCTTTTACGCTGCTGCAAAAACCCGCTTCTAACGACGAACTTATCAAAACCGTGAAGAATGCAGTTGAGCACAGCGATAAAGAAAATACCCAGAGAGTTCAGATTGAAAATGCACACGAACATTTGCGCTCGCTCTCGGACAGAGAACGTGAGATTGCTGAGCTCCTGGCTGACGGATATCGGGCGGCAGAAGTCGCACAAAGCCTTACCATAAGCGCCCGTACTGTGGAAACTCATCGAACCCATATCTTTCGCAAACTGAACATAAAATCAGTAGCGACCTTAGCCAAGCTCGTTGTATTATCCGATCTATAAAGTAAACAAAACTACAGGGTCAAGGGCCGAACCTGTCAGCGTTCGCCTTTTTCTATCCACTTTACGATAGTTGGCGCTTCATAACTGGCAAATCTGTCTAGTAGCGTATCGGCAACCGCATCCACAATTAGCATGTCGCGATGGGGTTGCTGAACAAACTGCTCCGCTACTGCGTTATCCAGAAAAGCAATCAGCGAGTCAAAATAGCCATCTACATTGAGCAGCCCACATGGTTTTCCATGAAAGCCTAGCTGAGCCCAGGTCCACACTTCGAAGATCTCCTCCAACGTCCCTATCCCGCCAGGCATGGCGATAAAACCATCGGACAGTTCCGACATCAGAGTTTTACGCTCATGCATCGACTGGGTGACAAACAATTCGGTCAGGTTCGCGTGTGCGACCTCCTTACGAACCAGAGCCTCGGGAATCACGCCAACCGCCTCTCCTCCCAGCTCAAGTACAGTGTCCGCAATCAGCCCCATAATACCAACGCTGGCTCCACCATAGACAAGCTTCAGGTCTCTGTTCACCAATTCCCGGGCAAGTTCCCGTGCGGCGCCAGCATACACGGCACCCCGCCCCGGATTAGACCCACAATAGATGCATATACTTTTCATGCGTATTCTCGCTAACGAAACTCTAAACTGACGCTTACCATTCTAGTGCATCATGCGCCAACACCACTAACCTCTTGAGCAACGTCCATGCTGCACATGATTAGCGGCTTTTTGTCTGTAGTGGAATCGAGAGATTCACATTCTTTCAATTGAGGGTACGCTTGTTCGAAGATTGGGGAAGTCTCTGGATGTTGATCTAAAATGAAACACACTTCCATTCGATACATTGCGTGAACGTCTACGTTAAGTGGTTCAGGCGTTGAGTAAATTTCGTCCACAATGGATTGCATGATCACCCCCGCCCAAGGTATCTGAGCCGCTACGAGTGGCACATGGGTTTCTAGCTCTTCCTTTGTCTGTCCGTTATGTCTCGCTTCAATTATTTCCTTAACCATATCGACAGACGCTCGCATCCCTTCCGGTAAAGGACACTTAGACTGTGCTTGACTAATAGCCGGAAATAACAACGCAAACAAAGTAACTATCAGCAATATTTTATTCATCGACTTCCTAAACGAAAGCTTTTATTTGAGCTCAATTTGAGTGAGACCTTCTTCTAAAAAGTAATCAAACCGAATAGAAAAACATTCCATGCTTCCTGGTTCCTGTCCTGATTTAAGCTCATATCTACTTCGAGACAGGCTTCTAATGGACTCGAGATCAAAAAAGTATTCAGGATAGGATTCAATTATATTTATTTCTACAGGAATGCCATCAGCCGTCAAATCAAACTCCATTACTACGAAACCTTCCCTCTTATCAAACAAAGCGGCAGGAGGATACCTGGGGCCCGGCTGCATCCGCATAGCATACTTACCACTCTGAAGGACGCTTGAGTGACTTACACAACGAGAAGGTCTTTTAACTGAATTATCCTCGAACATTTCCAGCTTGTCCTCCATCGATAAGACCTTCTCTTCCTCCGATACGCTTGAACATCCAGATAAAAGCAAAACAATGAACATTACCTGCATCCGGTACAAATTAATTCTCCTCATGAATTCCATTTTTTAAGTAAAACAGGAGCCCGTTGGGTAAGGTCTTGGTTCTGACCGAGCTAAGGCTAATTGCGGAGGGCTAGTCTCTTGAAAGACAAAACGAGATTGCGTGTTTCGAATGCCTTATATCCCTGGCGCATTTTTATTAGTTATTGATACTACAAAGGATACTTACCCTGCGCAACTGAAAAACAGTCGTACTGCAGCAACTATCCGTCGACCGGGTTTTATTGGTGCTTGGGGGCTTTGTGTTGTGGTTATAGCTGAATTGAGAAATAAAAAACCCTCAATGTTGGGAGCCAACAATTGAGGGTTTGATCAATCATACCGGGCTGTGAAGTTCAGTTTACTCAGCGTTCTCCGAACTTATCAGGTATGGGCCCTGCCCGTCCCAGCCGCCGCCCATGGCTTTGAACAGGTTGGCGGAGGCAATGAAGCGCTGGCTTAATGCCTGAGTCAGATTAAGCTCGGCATTTAGTTTTTCGCGCTGCGCATCCAGTAGCTCATAGTAACCGATGGCACCGGCATCATACTGCACCTGAGCCAGCTCTGCGGTTTCACTGATAGCTTCAGTCTGACTGCGCACGGCGTCGACGCGTTGTTGTGCATAGCCGTGCATGCTGATGGCATCCCGCGCATCACGCAGCGCACTTAAAACCGCCTGGCGATACTGCGTTTCGGCCTGAGCTGAAGCGGCTTCGGCACTTTCTACCCGGGCACGATTGCGACCGAAGTCGAAAATCGGTCCGGCCAGATTGGCACCCAGACTCCAGGTTTCGGTGCCATCAGCAAACAAGTCACCGGCCTCCAGTGCCGTACTACCAAACATTCCGCTCAGGTTCAGACTTGGAAAACGGGCCGCCTGTGCCACACCGATCTGTGCGTTGGCTGCAACCATATAGGCCTCAGCAGCACGCACGTCCGGACGACGCTGTAAAAGCTCGGATGGTACTACTTCAGGCAACACATCCGGTACCTTGATGTCTGTTAACCGGACATCACCGAAATCCAGCGCTGAGAGCATTTCACGCGGGCTGTAACCAACCAGCATGGCTAACGCCGTTTGAGTGGACTCCAACTGCTCCAGCAAGTCCGGCAACATGGCCCGCGCACCTTCGGTCATGGCTCGCGCCTGACGCACACTAAGCGGGTCAACCGCGCCGCCCTCGTAGCGCATTTCCATCAGTTCCAGGCTTTCTTCGTAACTGCCAATGGTGTTTTGTGCTACCGCTACCTGCTGCTCTAAAGCACGCATGGTGAAGTAGGTTGAAACCACATCTGTCACCAGGTTGAGGCGAATCGCCTGAGTCCCGTACAAAGACTCTTCAAGCAGCGCAACCGAGGCTTCACGTTCACGCCGTAAGCGGCCCCAGATATCGAGCTCATAGCTTAGACTACCCGCGACGGTAAACTGATTGCGTGGTCTGCCACCGCCAAATTCAGCAGGTAATAAAACGCCAGCCTGCTGAGTTCGGGTTGCTTCGGCCTGGCCACCTAAGGTCGGCCAAAATGCAGCATTACTTAACCCTAACTGAGCACGCGCCTGTTCAATACGCTGGAGTTGCAGCTGCAGCTCCAGACTGTCGTCCAGCGCTCGCTCAACCAGGCTGTTCAGCGCCTCATCGTCAAAACGCTTCCACCATTGTTGCCAGTCACCAAGCTGAGCGTCAGCCTGCTCTACCTGAGCGGGCCAGTCCTCAGTTAAGTCCAGCTCAACTGGCTGATAATCAGGGCCCATGGCGCAGCCCGCCAGGGCTACGCTCAAACTGAAGGCCAATATTGTCTTACCCATTTTGTGTCTCTCCTTTGCGCTCTTTGCGCTCACTGCGCCAGGTTGAGATGTCTTCGAACAGCTTGTAACCAAGCGGCACAAACAACAGGGCCAGAGTTGAGGCTGCTATCATGCCGCCTACTACCACGGTACCGATTTCCTGACGACTGGCTGCGCCTGCGCCAGTGGCGAAGACCAATGGCAAGGTACCAATGATAAAGGTCATAGCGGTCATCAGAATCGCACGGAAACGCTGACGAGCAGCAGTAATAGCCGCTTCTGATGAAGACATGCCTTCTTTGCGGTTTTGTGCTGCGAATTCAACAATCAGAATTGCGTTCTTCGCGGCCAGACCAATCAGTACCAGCAAACCAACCTGGAAATACACGTCATTCGGGAAGCCACGTAGCAACGACGCCAGTGCCGCCCCCAGAACGCCGAACGGTACCGCGGTGCCCACTGCCAGTGGCAGCGTAATCCGCTCGTACTGGGCAACCAGGATCAGGAACACCATCAACAAACCAAGCCCGAACGCAGCACCACCAGCACCAGCTGCTTCATCCAGCTGATAGGCTTCACCGATCCAGCCCAGCTGCATGTTAACGTCGCGGCTGCGTTCATTAACGATACGTTCCAGGGCTTCTTTGGCCTCGCCAGTGGTATAACCCGGCGCCGGATCAGCCATGATTTTCGCTGCTGCATAGATGTTGAAGCGGTTAATAATGTCAGCACCACGCTGACGCTCGACAGTAACCAGCGAGCTCATCGGCACCATGACCCCATCCTGCGAACGAACGAAGACATGACGTAAGTCTTCCGGCTGGGTACGGTACTCGCCCATCGCCTGCACGTTCACCTGCCACAAGCGCCCTAAGTAAGTGAAATCATTCACATACAGGCTACCTAAGGTCGACTGCAGGGTGCTGAACACAGCTTCCAGGTTGACACCCATAGCGTAAGCTTTATCGCGATCCACTTCGATCTGGTAACGCGGCATGCTGGTATCCAGCGTGGTTCGCGCGCCGGTTAATTGCGGACTTTCGTTCGCTGCCTGGGCAATGCCCTGAGCGATTTGCTCAATTTCGGTGACCGACAGATCTTCACGAACTTGCAGGTAACCTTCCACCCCACCAGTCAGAGACAAGCCCTGAATCGGTGGCGGTACGAACACCATTACATTGGCTTCCTGAATACCAAAGCCCATGCCCATAATACGGCCAGCTAACGCCTGCGCATGTTGCTCCGGTGCGGTACGATCCGCCCAGTCCGCCAAATCAATAAAGCCGGCCATGGTATTACTACGCAGGGAACTGGCAATGATGTCGAAACCGGCAAACGAGGTGAAGTTATCCACTTCGTCCATGTCCAGCAGCATCTCAGCAATCCGATCGCGCACTTCTTCGGTGCGGGCCAGATGTGAATTTGCAGGCAGTTGCGCGTACAACATGGCAACACCCTGATCCTCTGCAGGCACCAGGCTCGATGGCAAACGGGTTAACAGGAAGATAGCCAGCACCGTACAGCCAGCAAAAAGCGCAATACCAATCACCCAGCGACGAACCAACCAGGCTACCGTCCCTACGAAACCATTGGTCAGCTTCTCAAAAGCGGCGTTAAACCATTGAAATGGCTTGGCCACTTCCTTTTTCTGTCCATCCAGGAACAGTGCACACATGGCGGGTGTCAGGGTGACCGCAACCACACCAGAGACCACCACTGAGACCGCAATAGTCACTGCGAACTGACGGTATAATTCACCACTTAAGCCGCCGAGGAAGGCAACCGGGGCAAATACAGCAACCAGTACCAGGGTTGAAGAAACAACCGCACCCGTTACCTGCTGCATGGTTTCAACAGAGGCATCGCGCGCTTTCATGCCTTTTTCGGAGATCAGCCGCTCAACGTTTTCCATTACGATAATGGCATTATCAACCACGATACCAATCGCCAGGACCAGACCAAACAAGGTCAGCATGTTGATCGAGAAGCCAAGCATCTGCATACCAGCAAAAGTACCGATAAGAGAGACCGGAATCGCTGCGACCGGGATCAGCGTAGCGCGGAAACGTTGCAGGAACAGGAAAGTCACCAGAACCACCAGCAATACCGCAATCAGTAAAGTGGTAACTACCTCTTTAACTGAAATTTCGATAAATTCTGTGGTGTCATATGGCACATAGTAATCCAGGCCTTCCGGAAAACGACTGCGCATATCGTCCAGTGCTTCATGCACCACCGACGCTGTTTCTAACGCGTTCGCGCCCGGTTGCAGGAAGATCCCCATTGGCACCGCACGCTGACCATTGTAGATGGCTGAGAAGTCATAGTTTTGCGACCCCAGCTCTACGTCCGCGACATCGCGCAAGCGCAGATAACCGCCATCGCCGTCGGTACGCAAAATGATATTTTCAAATTGCTCGGGCTGATTGAGCTGAGTATCCGTAGTCGCACTGTAAGTAAACGCCTGTCCTTCCGGAGCCGGGTTACCACCGAAACGGCCTGCTGCATACTGCGCGTTTTGTGCACCGACAGCCGCGGCCAGATCCTGCGGGATCAGTTTATTTTCAGCCAGTTTGGCCGGGTCGGTCCAGATCCGCATTGAATAGTCCTGCGGTCCGAACAAGGACGCATCACCTACGCCAGGTAAGCGGGACAATTCGTCGAGCACATTGATCAGCGCATAGTTACTGATTTCCAGCGTTTCCATGCTGGCATCAGGTGAATACAGCACTGGCACCATCAGAATGTTGGTCGAACGTGCTTCGACCTGCACCCCTAACTGGCGAACAACCTGAGGCAAGCGCGATAATGCCGCCTGAACCCGGTTATTGACGTTAATCTGTGCCTGATCCGGGTCTGTGCCCATAGCGAAGGAAATCGAAATTTGCAGCATACCGGCATCAGAACTGGTCGATTCCATGTAAATCATGTCATCAACGCCGTTGATTTCCTGCTCCAACGGAGCTGCCAGCGAGTCGGCTATAACTTGCGAGCTTGCCCCCGGGTAGGTTGCAGAAACCACCACCTGCGGTGGCACCACATCCGGATACTGCTCAATTGGCAAGGCGCGCAAGGCGACAATACCAACCAGCATAATAATCACTGAGATGACCGTCGAAAACAGCGGACGGTCAATAAAAAAACGTAGCATCTAGCTCTCCCCGTTACCTTGGTTGGTAACCTGAACATCTGCACCATCACGCAAGGCGACATGGCCATTAATCACCAGTTGGTCACCGCTCGATAAACCGCTTATAACCAGTTGACGACCGTCGATCACCGGACCAAGCTCAACCGGCTGCGCACGCACCTTGGCATCGCCGTCAAGGACAAATACCTGAGCGCCGTCCTGACTTTGGCTGACCGCAGTCGGCTCAATCATAAACACGTCGTCGTACTGACCAACCACAACCCGAACACGAATAAACTGGCCCGGGATTAGTTGCCGTTCGGCGTTGCTGAATTCAGCCCGCATCGCGACGCTTCCCGATTGCTCATCAATTCGCGGATCGATAAAATTGATCTCGCCAACTTCGGCATATTCGCTGCCATCGGGCAGGATAGCCCAGGCTTTATTCACCACATCATCCGCGCTGTCATTGTTATGAGCACTGCGGTGACTAAACGCATCGGTTTCGGGAATGGAAAAGTGCACCCGAATCGGATCAACCTGGGTCACGTGGGTTAACGTCATGCCACTTTGAATGAGGTTACCAACGGTGACACGCTCACTGCCTGCCATGCCGTTCACTGGCGATTCAACGCGGGTGTACCGCAGATTACGTTCTGCATCCTGCAGCGCAGCCCGGGCACGGGCGACGCTGGCTTCCGCTGTATCACGGTTACTCTGAGCCTGTTCGAAATCACGACGGCTTACCGCATCACGCTCGAACAGTCCCGACACCCGGTCCCATTCGCTTTGCGCCTGGCGGTTCGCTGATTCCGCATCGCTTAACGCAGCACGTGCGGTAGCCAATTGAATCTCGTAAGGTTCAGGGTCGATTTGAAACAGCGTTTCGCCCTGTTCAACTTCAGTGCCTTCGTCGAAGCGGCGCTCCTGCAAAATACCTGAGACCTGAGCAGCAATTTCCACTTCGCGTGCGCCACGTACCCGGGCGGCATACTCACCAAAATAGGTTACGTTTTCGCTATCCACCTCGGCTACTGTCACTGGCGCTGGCGGCATTCCACCTTGCTGTTGCTGTTGTGGCTGGTCGCCGCCACATGCAGTCAGGCCCAGTGCGGCCAAACTGACTGCCAGAGCCAAAGGGACTGGCCATATTTTTGTTGCCATCGGTGTATACTCCATCAACTATTAACTAGATATTGTCTTGGCCCGGTTTAATAAAACCGTGCATAAAAATTCTCATCATCAAATCCACCCGTTGCCGGGTGCTTTGAGTAATCGCTGTGTGCTGGCTCAATAAGACAGCGCCATGCACTAACTGGCCACTAATGTCCATCAGCTCCGACGCCGTTACTTCATCGTTTGGATAGACCCGCAGGATATCTTCAAACAAGGCTCGCCACTCATCGCGTGAGCGTTCCAGACGGGTAAAGTAGAGGCTACGTTCCTGATCACGAAAGTAGAGACGCTCTTCGATAAAGAGCTCAATAATATTGTTGTTCTGCTCGAAGAAGCCAATATAGGCGAGCCAGGTGGCTCTTAGCTTCTCCAGCGGATCCTGCTCGCTCTCACGGGCACGCACAACGGTCGCTCGCAACTCGTCAAGGTGCATATCAAGCGTGGCTTTGAACAACTCTTCTTTGGATTTAAAATTACGGTACAGGGTGCCTTTGCCGACACCGGCTTTGTCAGCAACCGTCTGCGTATCGGTCGACTGAAAACCATGCTCAGCAAAAAGTTCGGAGGCAGCTGCCACAATATCGTGGCGGCGCTCTTCTGCACTTTTCTGTGGACGTTTAAGTTTCGCTTTCTCGGTAGTCATCAACAGTAACCATAAATTTCAAGGCGGACCAGCCAGTCCGCGCTATTTTAGTCAGCAAAAACTGACTGTCAATCCAGTAACTACGCGAGTTTCAGAAAACTGGACCAACTAGTGAAGAAATTGATGGATACTGCAAGAAAAATAGAACGAACCAATCAGGTTAGCGAGGTGATTTTACAGCCAAGCAATACTCGCCCATTGTCGGTTTCATCGACTCTGAGTATCTCAGCTTTAGCATCCAGAGGTTTAACGTTGACGCCTTCAATCAGTACTTCTATTGATTCACCCACTGCAATCGGCTTCTCTACTTCCAACGAAAGGCCGGTTGCGCTCAGGTCACGGCAAATCGCTTTTACTTTATGCATCTCATCGTTGTCCGCATAAATCACCATTGCTTCAGCGTTGATCGCCATTCGATGGAAGTTACGTTGATCTTGATATCGCATAGAAACCTCATTTGTCAGGAAAACATCTGCAAGTGCTTGAGTATAGGCTAGTAAATATCTAGAGTAAGATCAGTTATTGGTACAAGCAAGGGCATATTATGAGCAACGAAACTATTTTCGATAAAATCATCAATCGCGAAATCCCCGCTACCATTGTCTATGAGGACGATATAGCACTTGCCTTTGAGGACATTAACCCGCAGGCGCCGACTCATTTATTGATTATTCCGAAGCGCCGCATCGCCACCAGCAATGATATTCAGCAGGATGACCGGGAAACCGTTGGCCACCTGTTCTGGGTAGCCGGGGAAATTGCACGGCAACAAGGTTTTGCCGAGGAGGGTTACCGCACAGTTATGAATTGCAATGAGAACGGCGGCCAAACCGTTTACCATATCCATGTGCACCTGCTGGCTGGTAAAGCGTTTGGCTGGCCGCCCTATCAGGACCGTAAAAAGCAGGCCTGATTAATTTAGTTCATTGGACCGTCAAGGATCCGCGCCAGGTACCATTTGCCGCCTTCGCGCACCATCAGCACGTCGCGAATGGTCTCCACCCGGCGTGAACCGGAAACGCCACCCAGACTGACCTGAACGCGAGCGGTGTTGGCTTGTTCATTGAACAAGGTAACACCCTGGCGGTCAGCATTGACTTCTACTTCGTCAAAATCCATGTTGTAAAGATAACGTCCTACCGAGGCTACTGAGCCATAACGCATGATCAGTTGCCGATGCTCTTCCGTAGCCAGCTTTGCCGCCGCTTCGATATCGCGTTCATTGTAAAGTAATTCAAAGTAATCAATGGCTCGTTCGTGCGCCTCTGGCTCCTGAATTTTCTGTTCCCAGCAGCCAGTCAGTAGTAATGCCCCCATGACTGTCAGCGCTGCCGCCCATGTGTTGCGTAGCTTCATAATGCTCTCTCTTTTTATTGCTCGGTTTTGTCCCCAAGCGCGACGCCTTCACGACGCGGATCAGCACCTCCGAGCAGGTACCCTTGACCACGGGTTATTCCATGCACACCACTGTTCAAATCACGCATGTCCAGCGGATGGCCACGGCTTTCAAATTCATCCTGCCACGAGCCAGGCACGACTTCCAGCTCTATTGCAGTGCGACCGTTTAAATTGGTCACATTCGGCAGCTCAATTGCACTTTGCATATCCAGTTCAAAGTCGATCAGGCCGATCAGTGTTTTCCCCACGTAGTTGATAATTCTGGGTCCGCCCGGCGAGCCCAGCACGTGTTCCACGTCACCCTGCGGGTTAAAGGTAATCACCGGGGTCATTGAACTACGCGGCCTTTTACCCGGTTCAACCCGGTTCGCCACCAGGCCTTGCCCATTTTCAGGCTGCCGCGCGAAGTCCGTCAGCTGGTTATTGAGCAGAAAGCCACCGACCATCACCGCCGAACCAAAGCCCATTTCGATACTACTGGTCATTGACAAGGCATTGCCTTCGGCATCGATGATGCTGATGTGGCTGGTACTCGGTTGTTCATAGCTAATTCCAGCGCTGTACTCCTGGCTAAAGGACTCGGGCGCTCCGGGTTCAGCATGGCCCATGTCCTGCTCGCCAATCAGCGTAGCGCGCTGTCGCAGATACTCAGGGTCAAGCATTGCAGCGACCGGGACATTGCTAAAATCAGGATCGGCCAGATAGTGATCGCGATCGGCAAAGGCAAGCCGTGATGCCTGAGTAAACAGATGCCAGGGCTCCGCATCGCTGACCTGATACTGACTAAAATCAAAATCCTCAAGCATGTTCAGTGTTTGCAATAAGGTAACGCCACCTGAACTTGGTGGTCCCATGCTGCATATGTCGCGTTGACGGTATTCACTGCACACAGGTTCACGCCATTGGGTGGAGTAACTGGCCATGTCCTCCACGCTTAACTGCCCCGGCTCAACCGCTGCATTGTTAACCGCTGCGACAATGGATTCGGCTAACTCTCCCTGATAGAACCCTTGTGCTCCCTGCTCCGCAATAACGCGTAAACTGGCCGCTAATTGAGGATTGTATTTAGTGTCGCCAGCGTGCAACGGCTCTCCATCAGGAAAGAAATAGTCACGGGCAGTTGGCAGACGACGAACACCAGGGTTAATTTCCAGTTCGACCAGCCGTGCCAGCCGCGGTGACACAACGAAGCCCTGCTCTGCTTGCTCAATACTGGCACTGAAAAGTTGCTTCCACTCAAGCTGGCCCCAGCGTTGATGGGCATCTTCAAGTCCTTGTACCAGGCCAGGCACGCCCACCGAGCGACCGCCGACGACCGCGTCTATCCAACTGACCGGCTCGCCACTGTCATCGAGAAACAGTTCAGCGTCCGCCGCCATCGGCGCCGTTTCCCTGGCATCCAGGCTATACAGGCGTTTTTCTTTGGCATCCCAGTACAGAATAAATGCACCGCCGCCGATCCCCGAGGACTGCGGTTCAACCAGCGTCAGCATGCTTTGCACCGCGACCGCCGCATCAATGGCACTACCGCCTTGCGCCAGAATGTCACGTCCTGCCTCGGCAGCATATGGGTTGGCTGCTGCCACCATATAGTTCGAGCTTTGGACCAGCTGATGCTCTTGAGTACCAGTGGCCGCTTCAGGTTCGTAGGCTTCATACTGAGTCGTTGTCGGGCTACAGGCGATCACCAGTGTGCTGCTAATCGCCAGCACCAGGGTTGTCATCGGGCGCATAATCTTCCTTTTGAGAATTGTCATCAAAGCAGGCTACAATCAGCCTCAATTGAGCATACCAAAGTCAACCAAGGAAAACATATGCTTTCAGCCAGGCCCGGTGCAAACCTTGTGCAAAGCCATGCTGCCTGGGCAGTGCCGTTGCTGTTGATTGTCGGCATGCTGTACCTGCAGCAATGGTCTGCTGCACTAGATCTCCTCGACTACGCACCTGAGCGACTGAGCAGCGACCCCTGGCGCTGGTGGAGCGCCCACTTTGTCCATCTCAATGCGACTCATCTGGTGGCTAACCTGCTGGCCTTCACCGCAGTCTGTCTGATCTTTGCTCCCTGGCTACGCGGCTTTATGCTTCTTGGCGTCGTCCTGGTAAGCGCGACCTGTGCATCCTTGGTGCCCTGGCTGGCTAACCAGGACCTTCATTTTGCCGGCTTCTCCGGTGTGCTGCACGGATTACTCCTGTATGGCTGTGTTCGCGTTGCTCGGGAGCATTGGCTTGGCTTTGCCATGCTGGCGTTACTCGCCGCCAAATTACTCGCGGAACTCTGCCTTGGCTACTTCAGCGGCAGCCAGCTTGCCATTGCCTGGCTGGGCAGCCCGACCGCCTATCTAGCCCATCTCGGTGGTGCCCTCGGCGGCGGTTTATCCCTCCTGGCCTTGCTTGCTGGCACTCGTAAAACGTAGCGACAAAAAAACGCGCCCAAAGGCGCGTTTTTTAACCGGGATTTTGTAGCAGGTATCCCTTACTTCAGGTTGCTTTCAAACAGCTTATGAATTCGCCGGTATTGGTTCAGCCAGCTACTTGGCTGTACAAAGCCATGCGGCTCAACCGGGAAAATAGCCGTTTCAAAGTTTTCCTTTTCCAGCTCAATCAAACGTTGCACAAGGCGTACCGAGTCCTGGAAGAAAACATTGTCGTCAACCATCGGCGCGTTAATCAGCATCGGCGTATTCTCATACTGTTCGGCAAAGTAAATCGGCGAACTACGACGGTACGCAATCATGTCGTCCTGCGGTAGGTTAAGAATATTGGACGTGTAACCCGTATTGTAGTGAGCCCAGTCCGTTACCGGACGCAATGCAGCCCCAGCCTGAAACAGATCAGGTTCTTTAAACAGCGACATGAACGTCAGGAAGCCACCGTACGAACCACCATAGGTTCCCACACGCGACGTATCCACGTTGACCTGATCACCCATCCAGCTCACTACATCGACCAAATCTTCAACTTCCGGGGTCCCCATCTGACGGTAAACCGCCGTCCGCCAGTCACGGCCATAGCCTTTCGAGCCACGGAAATCTAAATCCAGTACCACATAACCTTGCTGGGTCAGCATGTTATGGAACATGAATTCGCGACTGTAGTTTGACCAGCCCGAATGCGCATTCTGCAGGTAACCCGCACCGTGAATAAAGACCACTGCCGGGTACCCTTCAGCCTGGTTTGGATCGAAATCATCTGGCAAATACACCCGCGAGTAAATCGGCTCGTCCACGTGACTGGATGGCACAGCAACGATGTCACCCTTCTTCCACGGGATCGAATTAAATTCATCGCTGACCGTGTGAGTCAGACGCTCAGCGTTCGACGCACCCAGCTCCTGCAGATACAGCTCATGGGGCTGCACCGCAGTGGAATGCGTTATCAACAACTGGCTTTCGTCCGGGCTCAGGGCGAAGGTATTAATACCGCCCAGGTCGGTTAACTGCTCGATGTCACCGCTGCTGATAGCAACCCGATAAACTTCATACACCCCAGGGTGTGGCTGGTTCGCCGTGTAGTAGAGGTAGTCACCATCCTGACCGGACACCACATTATTAACTACATACTGACCCTGAGTTAACTGACGGCTGCGACCACTGTCCAGGTTACGCACATAGAGGTGGCCATAGCCGTCCTCTTCCGAGCCATACCACAACGCGTTTTGTCCCGGTACCCAGTCGAAATCATTGTAGTCACGGTTGATCCAGGCCTCATCATGCAAACGGTGCTGGCTTACCAGACGCGCATCGTCAAAGTTTACGGTCGCAATCCAGCGGTCTTTGTTGTCCCAGGCGCGCAGCATAACCGCCACCTGACTGCCATCATGGTTCCAGTTTATATTACCCTGTGGTGCAGACCAGGCAGCCATCAGGTTAATCGCCCGCGGCTTGCGCTCGCTGCGGTAAGTCTCACCGCGTGCCGCATAATTCTCTTCACGCACCGACGCCAGTACATCCTCATCAAAGCCCGGCAGGCTATCAAAGCCTAACGCCTGTTTTTCACCGGAATCCAGGTCGAGCACATACATTTGGTGCTCAACCGGCTTAGCATCAGCCACCCGACGACGCACATCCTGGTTCTCAATACGCCCAGTTTCAGTGACGTATCGCGGCATCAGATCGCCGTCCGCACGCCAGCTTTGTGGTTCCGTAATCACCACAATCGCCTTATCACCAGCCGGCGACAGGCTCAGGTCAACCAGCTCCATGCCCTCACCCATGTAAAATGGCTGTGGTGCCAACGTTGAATTCTGTGCAGCCAGCTGTTGTTGATGTTCAAAACGCTCCGTCCGTTGACGGCGCTGGATCTGGTTGTACTCCATCAGATCGATTTCTTCTTCGGCAATCAAATCCGCAGGCTCCTGAGTGGCCTCAGGTTCGTCACTAAACGCCAGCGTCAACAAAGTTTGGCGGCGTCCACTGGCTGGTTCAATCGCAACCAACCGATTCTCAACGCGATAGCTTAAACGACCATCATGCAAAAATTGCAGCGCCGTTTTGCTTTGTGCGTCACCCGTCAGCTGACTTAGCTCACCGCTGCGCAGGTCGCGCACAAATATATTATTTTCAAATACATAGGCATGCATACTCTGGTCGTCATTCACCACCGCATCACGGTGCGCATAGCCGTGTAATTGCGCCAGCGCCACCCGCTCACCGTTGCCATCCGCAGTCAGGTCGCGAACATAGAGGTCGCGCATCGGCGAACCCTGACGTTTACGCTCAAACAAAATCTGCGAGCCATCATAGGACCAGTAAGCAGACTCAGGTGAACGTGCCACCCAGTCCTGATCAGCCATAATACGCTCCAGAGTCAGCGTGCTCGTTTCGTTGCGCGGTCCCGTTTGCTGTGCCTGCGCCTGATATTCAGTGGCCGCTCGTTCCGTCGGCTGAGCTGAACTTTGATCCGTGCTGGCACAGGAAACAGTCATCAGGGTCGCCGCGACCGCAATGGCTAATTTTGTTTTTAAATGAGTTACTTGCATGGATTGCTTGATCCTTCCAGTTAGTCGTGAGCCTATTAAAACAAAAGCGCCCGCCAATGGCGAGCGCTGCTGCGTTGAGTCGCAGGTTAGGCTGGTTAAAGCACAGCGTCGGGCTGTTGATCAGGCTGCGCTTTCTGAAATGCGTCAATCTGCTGCAAGTTTTCATAAACCTGCAACAGCCGTGGATACGGCGACAAATCAATCTTAAATCGCAGTGCGTTGTACACCTGCGGCACCAGACACACATCTGCCAGGCTCACTTCATCACCCACGCAACATGCACCCGCATGTTTCTCCAGACGCTTTTCAAATGCCGCAAACGCCGACGACACCCAATGCTCGATCCAGGCCTGACGGCCCTCATCACCGGCATTCAACGTGCCACTAACATACTGCAGTACCCGTAAATTGGTAATCGGCTGCAAATCACACGCCATATCCAACGCCAGCATGCGCACAATCGCCGCCTCTTTCGGGTCCTCCGGCACCAGCAACGGCCCCGCCTTGCTGTCCAGATACTCAATAATCGCCAGCGACTGATTAAGCTCCAGCTCACCATCAACCAGCGTCGGCACCAGCTTAGCCGGATTCAGCTTCGCATAGTCGGCACTTTTCTGCTCGCCGCCATCTTTAACCAGATGCACCGGCTTGTAGTCAAACGCCAACTGCTTCAGGTGCAACGCAATCCGCACCCGATAACTAGCCGACGAACGCCAATACCCATAAAGTTCCATAAAACCTCCTAGTTGCGCACTCGGCGCGAACGGGCGTCGCAGTTGGACATTGAGGAAAAGGCTGGCTTCCGTGGGCGCCGGCAGACTCGTTGCTGGGGACGCCGTAAATACATCCCTGTAGGCTCGGCTCGCGCATCCATGCGCTCAACGCCCCAACAACGAGTCCTGCCGTCTCCCACACGCCAGCCTGTCACTGTCCTGTTTATCTTGCCCGAACTTGTCAACAATCCACGCAAGCGCTCTCAAGGCTGATCGCGATGCTTGCAGCATGCAGGATTGGCGCGTGGCGGATGGCATGTTTCCCTGGCGGGGTGTCGGCAGCATGGATGCTGCCGTCAAGCCTACAGGGATGTATTCACGGCGTCCCCTCCAGGGAATATGCCAGCCGCCACAGAAGCCAATCCCTGCATGCTCCCCCGATGCGCGGTTATTCAGGCCCGTCGTAGCGGACGACTTTTTGTTCGATGGAGCCGAAGATGCTTTGGCCGCTGGCGTCGAGCATTTCCATGTGAATGGTGTCGCCGTATTTCATGAAGCCTGTGGCTGGTTTGCCATCGCGGATGGTTTCAATCATGCGCACTTCGGCAATGCAGCTGTAGCCGACGCCGCCTTCTGAAATGGCGCTGCCATGATCGGTGCCCTGCTTGTTAGATACAGTGCCTGAACCGATGATTGAACCGGCCGCTAATGGGCGACTTTTCGCTGCGTGTTCTACCAGGCGCGAAAAGTTAAAGGTCATATCAACGCCGGCGTTCGGTTCACCGAACAATTCACCGTTGTAGGTTGAACGCAGTGGCAAGTGCAGTTTGCTCTCTTTCCATGCATCCGCTAACTCATCCGGGGTTACCGCGACCGGTGAAAATGCTGACGAGGGTTTGGACTGGAAGAAGCCAAAGCCTTTTGCCAGTTCGCCTGGGATCAGGCCACGCAGCGAGACGTCGTTCACCAGCATCACCAAGCGAATGTATTTCTCGGCGTTGTCGGCTTTAACCGCCATTGGTACGTCACCGGTAACAATTGCGATTTCGCCTTCAAAATCGATGCCCCACTCATCCGATGGCATCTCGATATTATCACGCGGGCCTAAAAACGAGTCAGAACCGCCCTGATACATAAGCGGGTCTTCCCAGAAGCTTTCTGGCATTTCTGCATTACGTGCCCGACGCACCAGTTCCACATGGTTTACATACGCACTGCCGTCGGCCCATTGGTAGGCGCGTGGCAACGGTGACTCACACTCGTCCTGATGAAAGGCGATGTCGTCACTGAATTTGCCGTTGTTCAGCGCCATGTAGCTTTCACGCAGTTTTTGTTCAACGTCATCCCAGTGATCCAGCGCGTACTGCATCGTCGGTGCGATTTCCGGCACCATCACCGCCCGTTTCAGATCTTTACTGACAACGACCAGTTGACCATCGCGACTGCCATTTCTATAGGTTGCTAACTTCATAAACTATTTTTTCTCCTGCCAGCTGTACACATAGTCTGGATTCTCCACCCCATCAGCGGCCTGGCCGGCTGACAATGAATCACGGGTGTCCAGCATTACAGCGACTTCGTCAGTGAATTTTTTCTTGTGCTCACGCCCTGCCTGAAAGGCTTTCGGGTGTGGGCCATGGGTAAAGCCCGCTGGGTGAAAGGTTACCATACCGCGATCAATATTATCGCGGCTGAAGAAATCCCCAGCGTGATAGAACAAGACTTCATCATAGTCGTCATTGTTGTGATAGAAAGGTACTTTGAGCGCGCCGGGGTCGCTTTCGATCGGCCGCGGTACAAAGGTACAGACCACAAAACGGTCGGCGACAAAGGTGGTATGCGCCGATGGTGGTAAATGATAGCGATGGCTCATCAGCGGCCGGATATCACGCCAGTTAACACGCACCGGCGCTAAATCACCATGCCAGCCAACGGCATCCAGTGGGTTGTAGGGGAAGGTCACGACGGACACTTCACCATGGCGTTTCACTTCCACCTGCCATTCGTCTTCGCTGTACTGTGCTTTAAAAGCCTCGTTGATTTCCGGTACATCCAGTACCGCCGGATCAAAGATCGCATGGTTACCGACTAAGCCTTTATCGGGCAGCTGATAGGCACTGTTGGTGGCCTCAATCATCAGAATCCGCATTTGTTCATTCGGCACCAGACGCCAGTTGGTAGACCGTGGAATGACCACGTAATCCCCATCGCGCAGACTCATGTGGCCATAGTCACAAAATAGTTCAGCACTGCCGTCATGAATAAACAACAGATCATCACCGTCGGCATTACGCGCGAGCTTTTTCATCGGCTCGCTGATATCCCACAGGCGGAACTTACAATGCGCATTGTGCAGCAAGGTTGGCACCGCCCAGGGTGACGCCGGGTTGATGTCTTTGAGCTGGTTAAAGTCAAACAGGCGCGGACGCAACGGGCCTTGCCAGTCGCTCCACCCGGTTGGTGCATGTTGGTGATGAAAGTGGGTGGCGGGACCGAAGAAGCCACTACGGCCCGCTTCCCGCTCATATATCGCTTCCTCAGGGAAGTCTGCATGCGCCTGGCGCGATGCAGTCCCCTGTTTTTGAGGAAATGAAATCCACTTACGCATCGCTTAACACTCCACGACGGATTTGATCTTCTTCAATCGATTCAAACAGTGCTTTGAAGTTACCTTCACCAAAGCCTTCGTTGCCTTTACGCTGGATGATTTCAAAGAACACCGGACCAATCACCGTCTTAGTAAAGATCTGTAACAGGATACCGTCTTTCATTGGCGCGCCATCGATCAGGATACGCAGATCACGCAAGTCATCGAGGTTTTCGCTATGGCCTTCTACGCGCTCGTTGACTTTGTCATAGTACGTATCTGGCGTGCTCATGAATTCCATGCCCTTGTCACGCAGGCTGCGCACCGTGTTATAGATATCGTCTGTGCTCAGAGCGATATGCTGAATGCCTTCGCCTTTGTATTCGCGCAGGTATTCTTCAATCTGTGATTTATCGTCATGTGATTCGTTGATTGGGATGCGGATCTTACCGCACGGCGAGGTCATGGCGCGGCTCAGCAAGCCAGTCAGCTTACCTTCGATATCAAAGTAACGCACTTCACGGAAGTTACCGATACGCTCGTAGAAACCAGCCCATACGTCCATGTTGCCACGGAACACGTTGTGGGTCAGGTGATCGACGTAGTCCATACCGGCACTGTTTTTGTCCATTTCAGCTTCCCAGTTGTCATAGAACTGGAAGTCGACGTCATAAATGCTTTTGCCGTCTTTATAACGGTCAACAAAATACAGTGCACTTTCGCCGATGCCATAGACTGCCGGAATATTCAGCTCCATTGCGCCGACATCCGGGCGGAACTCTTTCGCCCCATTGGCCAGTGCATGCTTCATCGCAACGTTGGCGTCAGCAACGCGGAATGCCATACCACAGACACTTGGTCCGTGTTCGCGGGCGAATTCTTCGGCCTGTGATGACGGTTGTGCATTAACGATAAAGTTGACGTCATTTTGCTTGTACAGCCAGACATCTTTACGACGGTGCTTGGCGACCTCGGTAAAGCCGAACAAGGTGAACAGCTCTTTTAAATCGTTAATGCCCTTAGGATCAGCTGCGGTGTATTCAACGAATTCAAATCCGTCAGTGCCTAATGGATTAATAGTCTTGTCGCTCATGGGGAAACCTCTTTGTTGTCGCATATCAGTTGTGCGGACTGGCCTTAGCCAAGCCGTTTTTA
Organism: Aliidiomarina sedimenti; assembly: GCF_003986955.1. Taxonomy (GTDB): domain Bacteria; phylum Pseudomonadota; class Gammaproteobacteria; order Enterobacterales; family Alteromonadaceae; genus Aliidiomarina; species Aliidiomarina sedimenti. The sequence goes on from NZ_PIPN01000001.1 coordinate 572,562, forward strand.
ATTCGAATAGTCAGCCTAGTTGTATCTTCTGTAGGTAGGAAGTGCCAGTACTCAGGAGGTACTACCAGACGCGTAAAAAACAGGCTAACTGGATAGATATGTTTACATACGAGGAGAGTAGCCTGTAATCAGGGGTAGTGTACGGATTAGTTTACACTACCCCTTGAAGGCTGTTCTGAAATCTTTACAGGTCAGCTTTTACGTTGTTTGCCAATTCCGTACTCGCGCAGTTTATTAGCGATGGCGGTATGGCTTAAGCCCAGTTTTCGTGCCAGCTGGCGGGTACTGGGGTAATTCGGATAAAGGCGTCGCAAGAGGCTGGCTTCAAAGGTTTTAACCGCCTCTTCCAGTGAGGTCTGCTCAAGATCGATATCAATCCCTGAAGCCAGGGGCGGTGCTTCCGGCAACTGAATGTCACTGGCCTCAAGCTGCTCCCCTTCAAGCATGGATACAGCGCGAAACAGAGTATTCTCCAACTGACGAATATTGCCCGGCCAGCTGTACTGATTAAGCAGGTTACGCGCCCCGCTGCTAAGACCGACTAAGGGTCTCCCCAGACGCTGACAGGCCTGTTGCAGAAAGTGCCCGGCGAGTAGCAGAATATCACCACGGCGTTCACGCAATGGCGGCAGCATCAGGTTCAGCACATTCAGACGATAATACAGGTCTTCACGAAAATCACCGGACTCAACACGGTCAATTAAAGCGCCACGCGCTGAGCAAATAACCCGCACGTCGACAGTCACTTCAGCTTCTTCGCCAATCCGGCGAAAGGTACCATCCTGTATAAAACGCAACAGTTTTGCCTGCAACTCACGCGACATATCAGCGACCGAATCGAGCAATACGACACCACCTGCCGCCTGCTCGAAAATACCTTTTTTTCCGTCCGGATGGTTATCAAAAATACTGGCACCGTACCCAAATAGTTCGCTTTCTGCCACGTTGTCAGGCAAAGCACCACAGTTCACCGCCAAAAAGGGCTTATCGCCACGCCGACTGGCTTTATGGCAGGCCCGAGCGAGGAGTTCTTTACCGACCCCGGTTTCACCTTCAATCAATAACGGAACATCCAGACTGGCCATGCGTTCTGCATCTTTGAGCACTTTGCGCATCCCCGTGTGCTGGGTCAGGATCCCAGCGAAGGCGGCAGCGGTCGGGCTACTCAGTGACGGCACTGCAATTGGTTCAGACTGACAATGAATCACAGCACCAGCAAAAATGGGTTCACCTTCATCATCGGTAAGCCAGATCGGGAATAGATTGGCATAGTAGCTGGAGCGACCACATTTAACCTGCGCGTTATCGGCCTCGGTCGGTTTGCGTTCGAGCCAGCGTTGAATAGAAAAGCCGCCAAGCCAGTCATCCACCAACTCGCCTTTCAACGCGTTCTTATCCGTGGTCAGTAAGGCTGCACCGGCTGCATTGATAACGTCAATGTGCCCTTTTGCGTCGACCGAAATAACCGGGTTGGGCAAGGTGCTTAGCAACAGATTGAATTCGTAGTGCTCTCGCTCTGAAGGCATGTACGAGGTGGTTTTTACGTCTTCGACGTTGGGAATACGGCGGATCTTAGGCATCAATGCCTGGAAATCAGCAAACTCCATCGCTGGAAAATTAAGGAAAATCTTACCGATGGGGTCGACTTCAATGCCCCGCAAATCGATTTCATTTTCTCGCAAAATGGCAAGGACTTCCTGGCATAAGCCAAGACGGTCCTGGCAGGTAATCTCTAAACGCATAGGTTCTCAGCGCGGCTAAAAAGTGTAAAAAAAATTATACAGGGGCAGCAACAAAAAAGCAGCAACTGTCGACCGACAGATTGCTGCTTGCGATAAATGTAGAAAGGCGGAGTTAACTATCCAGCTTTTCCAGTAAGGCGTCGGTTTTCGCTGCCATAATAAAGTCGTTGCGGTGCAGCCCTTTGATAGCATGGGTCCACCAGGTCACGGTCAGCTTACCCCACTCCAGGGTCAGGGTCGGATGGTGAAATTCATCTTCGGCCATCTGCGCCACCAGCTCATGAAATGCCCAGGCTTTCTTAAAGTTCTTAAACTTATAAGCTCGCTCAAGTTGCATCACACCGTCGCGGCTGACTGGCGCCCATTCCGGGATTTCGCGCATGAGTTCTTTCAGCTCCTGGTCAGACACTGCGGGAGCATCAGCCTGACAGGCTTCACAGGTTTGGTTCTTTAAATCGCTCATTGGTAGTCCTGTTGTTTAAATAAATAGTTTACTTGTTTACGCGGCGTCATTTTTTTCTTTCGGCGGAAACTTCGGCTCGTACAAGCCCAGTTCCATCGCTTCATGGACCATACTCATGATGTCCATATCGGCTATTTTAAACAGCTCATCGACGGACTCAATGGTGTAATACAACGGCTGCATAATATCAATTCGGTATGGCGTGCGCAGCGCATCCAGCACCGTTAGCGGGTGACGCTCAGGGGTGTCACTGTTAACTGAGTAATCGGTTTCGCCAGGCGAGGAAAGAATACCGCCGCCATAAATACGCAGGCCATCTTTCGTTTTCAGCAAACCGAACTCAACTGTAAACCAGTATAGCCGGGCCAGATAAACCCGCTCTTTCGGCGTCGCCGCGTAACCCAGCTTACCGTACATATGCGTAAATTCGGCAAACGCAGGGTTAGTTAGCAGCGGACAGTGACCGAAGATCTCATGGAATATATCCGGCTCCTGCAGGTAATCAAATTCTTCACGGGTACGAATAAACGTCGCAACCGGGAACTGCTTATTCGCCAGCAAACGGAAGAATTCGTCAAACGGGATCAACGCCGGTACCTGCGCTACTTGCCAGCCAGTGGTTTCACCCAGCACTTTATTGATTTCACCCAGCTGAGGAATACGGTCACGGGGAAAATCAATTAAGCGCAGACCTTCCATATACTCATCACAGGCTTTACCGGGCATGAGTTTCAGCTGGCGTTCCACCAGGTCACGCCAAACGGCATTTTCCTCGTCACTCCAGTGAATGATGCCCTGCTCGTCAGGTTCACGGGATACATACTGAGTTTGCTTCTTAGCCATGTTGCACCTTGTTGTCTGTTGTTGCTGACAGTCGCGTGCTGTCGCTGTACTTAGAACTCACGTTAGCCGAGTCTGCTGCACCCTGGCAAACTGCACTCGCCGGAGTGCTGTAAACTTAAAGTTCCATTAATCGGTATTCACCGCCGTGTTTTCAGCGCTGTTTTTCAGCGAAGTAAAGGCCTGACGCAAATCCGTAATAATATCGTCTGCGTGCTCTAAGCCGACTGACAGCCTCACCAGGCCATCACCGATACCTGCGGCAGCGCGGGCTTCCGGCGTTAGCGGCGAATGCGTCATCGATGCGGGGTGCTGAATAAGGCTCTCGGCGTCGCCCAGGCTAACCGCTAATTTGATCATGCTGAGTTGGTCAAGCAGCCGGGTCGCGGCGCGAAAGCCACCAGTCATATCAAAGGCGATGACCGCACCAGCGGCTTTCATCTGGGTCTGCAGCAAGTCACTCTCATGACTTTGCTCATCCTGGTTAACCCCCGGGAAATACAACCGGCTAATCATCCCGGCCTGCTGCATTTCCTGCAGAAAGGCCACCACTGCCAGCGCATTTTCGCAATGCCGCTGCATTCGCACGGGCAAGGTTTTCAGGCCGCGCAAAATCAGCCAGGCATCATGCGGCGACATAGTCGCGCCCATGTCTTTTAAGGTGGTGAACTTAATCAGCTCAATGTCTTCGCTACGCCCGGTAACCAGTCCGGCAACCACATCACCATGGCCATTGAGGTACTTAGTCGCGCTGTGCACGACCAGATCTGCGCCGAACTCACCTGGTCGCTGTAGGAGCGGGGTCATAAAGGTATTGTCGACCACCAGACGGGCCTTGTGCTGATGTGCAAGCTTGCTGACCGCGGCAATATCGACCAGCTTTAGATGCGGATTGGCAGGGGTTTCCAGAAACACCAGTTGGGTGTTGTCACGAAAGGCCGCTTTGGTTTGCTCCAGATCGCTCATATCGACAAAGCTGACGTCGACACCGAAACGACGAAACAAATGGTCAAACAAAGCAAAACTGCAGCCGTAGATAGCGTCCGAGGCCACCACATGGTCACCTTGCTGCAAAAAAGCCATCATCGTCGCGGCGACTGCGCCCATACCTGTCGCTGCCGCAGCACCCGCCTGCATGCCTTCCAGCTCAGCAATACGCTGCTCCAGCTGGTTGACAGTGGGGTTGCCTAAACGGGAATAGATATAACCCGCTTCTTCACCGGCAAACCGCTGACCACCCTGGTGGGTACTATCAAAAACAAAGGTCGAAGTCTGATACAGCGGCGCCACTAACGCACCATGTGGATCCTGCGGCGCATCGCCACCATGAATTGCGATGGTATCGGCGTGCCAGCCAGCGGTCGGTTTATGCATATCTTAGAAGCCATAGTTATAGTTATTTGCGGCTAGAGTATGCAGACATAAAAAATGGCGCAATATGCGCCATCTTCTCGGACCAGTTACCTATGTAACGTTTTTTTGCCAATCAGGTTACAAGCGGTTGATCTCCTGCCGAACCTTGTATTCACTCGAGGTTACATAGCTTTCCATGGCACGTACACTTTGTTCCATGGTCGCAAAACGACCCGCAATATCTTTAATCGCTTCTTTAGGCACCTCACCGGCTTCCCATACCCGGGTCTTTACTTCTATTGAACGGCCATCTTCGGTGCGCTCAACCGTGGTTGTTTCTCGCACCACACGTGGCTCACCGCTGGCAGACTTTGGGCCCTGATCAAGCACCACCCAGGCAATAATGTACCCCAACACAATAAATTTCGTCAGCAACAAGGCGGACGTCACGGCCACGATGCGAACCACCCAGACTTCCCAGCCGAAATAGCGCGCTATACCTGCACAGACGCCGCCTAACTTGCCGCGTTGAACATCGCGGTAAAATCGTTTCTTTTCATCACTCATGCTCCACCTCCCTGATGCTTATGGCGCCAGCTAGGGTGCTCCGCATCAAGAATAGACTCCAGCGTCTGAATACGGTCCTGCAAACGTTCTGCGGTCCGCGCCAGATCCTGCAACGACTGCCGCTCATCATCATTCAGCCCGGCATTGATTTTATTGCGGCTGCGGTAATGCAGTATCAACCAGATGGGAGCCACGAAAATCATAAAAATAATAACTGGGGCCGCCATGATGGCTACTAATCCTTCCATTGTCTCAATCCTCACCTGAGAGTAGATCGGCTGGCCTTGCGATGCTTCTCAGCATGGCCTGACCACCTCTCTTGTGCATTGCTTACGCGTCGTTGCTCTGTTTACCTTTCGCTTCGTTCACCTTCGCCTTCAGAGCAGCCAGTTCATCCTCAACTTTAGCGTCGTTTTCTAACGCTTTGAATTCATCAGCGAGCGTTTTCTTACCCAGGTCATAGGCATCAACCTGCGCCTCGATACCATCAATTTTAGCTTCATAGCGGTCAAATTTCTGCAGTGCTTCATCCACTTTGCCACTGTCCAGCTTGCTCTTCACCGATAACCGCGAAGACACGGTACGCTGGCGCATCAGAATCGACTTCTGGCGAGCTTTGGCGTCTGACAGCTTTTCCTGCAACTGGCCAATCTCTTCACTTAGACGGTCAACATGCTCATCGACCCGGTCGATTTCGCGCTGCACACTGTCCATGGTTTCCTGTAACTTCTTTTTCTCTAACAAAGCTGAACGTGCTAAATCTTCCCGATCTTTGGACAATGCCAGTTCCGCTTTGCTCTGCCAGTCCTGAGCTTCCCGCTCGATCTGTCCCAGATGGCGTGCCAGTTCTTTCTTCTCGGCCAGGGTTCGGGCCGAATTTGAACGAACTTCAACCAGAGTGTCTTCCATTTCCTGGATAATCAGACGCACCATTTTTTGCGGATCTTCAGCTTTATCCAACAGGGAGTTCAAATTAGCGTTTACGATGTCTGTAAAGCGTGAAAAAATACTCATGACCTTTACCTCTGTTTCTCAGTGTATGCTTCCAGTGAAGAACATTCAGGAATTGAGCCAACTTGTGAATTATTTATAATACGTTGAAAATAAAAGATTTTAAATAATAGGCTGAGTAGGTCATTGACTGCTACATTAACTAAAACAACTAAAAGTTAGTCAAAAACACTAACCTTAAGGTAGATCATGAGTCCCCGACGCAACGACAATCTGATTGGTCAGGCGAATAGTTTTCTCGAAGTTCTCGATCGTGTTTCCCAGGCGGCTCCGCTCGGCAAACCGGTATTAATCATTGGAGAACGCGGTACTGGTAAAGAGTTGATTGCAGCGCGACTACACTATTTGTCCCAGCGCTGGGACCAGACCTATATCAAACTCAACTGCGCGGCATTGAACGAAACGCTGCTTGAAACCGAACTTTTTGGCCATGAATCCGGCGCCTTTACCGGTGCCAGCAAACGTCATGAAGGTCGCTTTGAACGTGCCAATGGCGGGTCGCTTTTTCTTGACGAACTGGCTACGACATCGTCGCTGGTCCAGGAAAAGCTGCTGCGGGTCATTGAATATGGTGAATTTGAACGGGTCGGTGGCAGTAAAACGATTAAAACCGATGTCCGTCTGATTGCTGCCACCAATGAAGACTTACCGACGCTGGCGGAACGTAATGAATTCCGCGCCGATCTGCTCGACCGACTGGCGTTTGATGTTATTACCCTGCCCCCGCTACGCGAGCGTCGCGAGGACATCATGGTATTAGCAGAGCACTTCGCGATTCAGATGGCGCGGGAACTTGATCTGGAGCTGTTCAGTGGCTTCACCAGCAAAGCTAAGCAGCATCTGCTTGATTACCATTGGCCGGGCAACGTGCGTGAGCTTAAAAATGTCGTCGAACGCAGTGTCTATCGACTGAATAACGCCCATTTACCAGTCAGTGAAATCGTCACTGACCCGTTTGAAAGTCCCTACAGACCAGGCACACGCCCGCCTAAAACGGGCTCATTGAGCCGTCAGGCCAGCCATATTGTTGAGCAGGATGCAAATGCGACAAGTTCTGCGGAGACCCCGTCGCCACGAATGAATGGCAACGGCGCAGACGAGCATTTTGTGCTGCCTGATTTAAACGACAATTGCGACTTTAAACAGCTCACCCAGGACTTTGAAATCAAAATGCTACGTTGTGCACTGGAAAAAGCGCAGTTTAATCAGAAGAAAACAGCAGAAAAGCTTGGGCTGACCTATCATCAGCTGCGTGGTTACCTTAAAAAATATGCGCTGCTGGATGCTCAAAGTGAATAAACAGACCCCATTCGACCACGCCATAAGAGCCGTCAGCATCCTGTTATCGGCGCTGACAGCGATAGCTTGCAGCCCATCGCCGGAGAATGACCCGCAAATGCTCAGCGAGGGGCTACTCTACTGCGCTGAAGGTAACCCCGAGTCGTTTAACCCGCAGTTGGTGACCTCGGGGACGACCCTCGATATGACCGCCAATCTGCTCTATGACCGTTTAATTGAATACAGTGACGAAGCGAAAGAATATGTCCCTGCACTGGCCGAATCCTGGCAGATCAACGAGGACGGCACCGAATACAGCTTCACCCTGCGCGAAGGGGTCGAATTTCATCAGACCCGCTATTTCACTCCCACCCGGCCGCTGACGGCGACCGACGTTCAGTTTAGTTTTGAACGCTGGCTCAATACCGATCACCCATTCCATTTGATTTCAATGACCGGGTATCCGTTTTTTTCTGCAGTGGGCCTGGATCGCCTTATTCAACGCATAGAAGTGAAGGACGATCATAATTTCACTATCCACCTGCACGAACCTGACAGCTCCTTCATTGCCAATTTGGCCACCGACTTTGCAGTCATTTTATCCGCCGAATATGGCGAGCAACTGATCGCAGAAGACAATCGCGTGGCGCTGGATAACCTTCCGGTCGGCACCGGTCCTTTTAAATTCCAGCATTTTCGCAAAGACGTCAGTCTGAGTTATCGACGCCATCCGGACTACTGGCAAGGAGCGGCGAAATCAGAACGCGTGGTTTTCCGCATCATCCCCAGCGACCACAAACGCATTCTGATGCTGCTGACCAAAGACTGCGATATCGTGCCGTATCCACCGGCACGTGATTTAGATAACCTCGATGCGCGCGACGACATAAATCTATACTCAACGGTTAGTCCAAACACCGCATTCTGGGCCTTTAACACCCAAAAGCCACCATTTGACGATGTCAGGGTACGGCAGGCGCTTATTCATGCAATTGACCGCGAATCCATTGTCAAAGCAGTCTATTTCGGCCATGCGGCGCTGGCTCAGAGTATTTTACCCAACACCTCCTGGGCTCATTTTAGTGATGAAGAGGCCTATACCTATGACCCGGTCGCGGCGCGTGAACTGCTTGCCGACGCGGGCTACCCGAATGGGTTCTCAATGAACATCTGGGCCTTGCCAGTGCAACGTGCTTACAACCCGAATGCGCGCAAAATGGCAGAGCTGATGCAGTCCGATCTGGCGAACATTGGTGTTCAGGTCAATATTGTCAGCTACGAATGGAGTACCTTCCGTCGCCGCCTGGCTGACGGCGACCATGATTCGGTATTAATTGGCTGGTCAGGCGATAACCCGGATCCGGATAATTTCTTTCGCCCACTGTTAAGTTGTGCCGCCGTTCAGTCGGGTAGTAACCGCGCTCGTTGGTGCGAACCGCGCTTTGACCGCCTGGTAATGAGTGCCATTCGTACCGCCGACCGCGACGAGCGTCTTGCCTTTTATCGCGAAGCACAGGAGCTGCTCAATAATCAGGTCCCATTAATGCCTATTGTGCACTCGATGCGTTATAAGGCGACCCAGCCCTATATCGAGGGCATGCATCTTGAACCCTATGGGGGCACCCGCCTGCTGAATACGCATAAGGGGCAACCATGACAAGGTACTTGCTGCGTCAACTTAGCCTGTTACTGGTGACCTTATTTTTGCTTACCGTGCTGTCTTTCAGCCTGGGTTACTGGTTTCCCGGCGATGCGCTGGTTAACTTAAGCGGTGTTCAGACCCTCGACTCGGCGCTCTATCAGCAGGTCGCCAGCAGCCGTGGCTTTGACAGCAATATTCTGGTCCAGTATTTCCGTTACCTCAGTCATTTGCTGCAAGGCGACTGGGGCGTGTCGCTGCAGGACGGAACACCAGTATGGAATGAGGTCAAAGCACGCTTCCCGGCGACCATGGAACTGGCTGTACTGGCCAGTATTCTGGCGCTGATGCTTGGCATTCCGATGGGCATTATCAGTGCCCTCAATCTGGGCCGCTGGCCGGATCGTTTTTTAATGGGCCTTAGCTTGTCAGCCTACTCGATTCCCGTGTTCTGGCTCGCTCAGCTGTTTATTCTGGTCTTCGCCGTCAATTTGCAGTGGTTTCCGATAGCCGGTCAGATCAACCCGCTTTACAACATCGAACCCGTGACTGGCTCCATTGTTCTGGATTTGGCGCGTGCTGATCATCCGGCGAAATCGGCTGCGCTGGTTGACGTACTGCGTCATCTGCTACTCCCATTGCTGGTTCTCGCGGTCATGCCTGCAACCCTGTTAGCTCGCCTTACCCGGGCCGCCATGCATGATGTCCTGCGGCGCAATTACATTAAATCGGCACGAGCCAAAGGACTTACCGCCTCACAGGTGATCTTTAAGCATGCGGTACCTAATACCATGCAGTCAGTTACCCGTGACCTGGGTGTTATTTTTAGTTTTCTGATTACCAATACCATGATCACCGAAGTGATTTTTTCCTGGCCAGGCCTTGGCAGCTGGTTAATACGCAGTATTTACGAACGCGACTATCCGGTAATGCAAGCGGGCCTGTTAACCCTGGCAGCACTCATTTTGCTGGTCAACGTATTGCTCAACCTGCTCCACGCCTGGCGATACCCTCAAATAAGGCAGGAACTCTATGCCAACGCCTAAGCTGTATTACGAAGAACGGACACCATCGCCGCTGGAGCAGGTTTGGGTCCAGTTCCGGCACAATATGTGGGCTATGATTGCGCTTCATATTCTCGGCGCGATCGTCCTGTTTACACTGTTTGCCCCGGTGCTGGCGCCCTATTCACCCAACACCCAGTTTACCGATGCGCTGTCGATGCCGCCGGCCTGGACCGAAGAAGGGACCATCCGCTTTCTGTTAGGCACTGATGAGCTCGGCCGCGATATGTTATCGCGCCTTTTATACGGCGCCCGGCTTAGCTTTGGGCTGCCGTTTCTGGTGGTATTGGCGGCCGCGGCCATCGGCATTCCGTTGGGTGCGCTGGCGGCGATGAGTGTGGGTGTCAAAAGCTCAACCCTGAAGCATCTGCTCGACGTGCTGTTAAGCATTCCCTCGTTACTGCTGGCGCTGATTATTGTGGCCATTCTGGGGCCAGGGCTGGACAACGCCTTGCTCGCTATCTGGCTGGTACTGATTCCGCAGTTTTTGCATGCCACGCGCAACGCCGTGCATGACCAGCGCCATCGTGAATACGTTATTGCCTCGCGCTTAAATGGCGTCAGTCAGTGGTACCTGCTGAGCGTGGTTATCTTTCCAAACACGGTCAAGGTGCTGGTAGTACAGCTGACCATGGCGTTATCTACGGCGATTCTTGATATTGCGGCGCTCGGCTTTCTTGGCCTTGGTGCACAGTCACCCGCACCTGAATGGGGTAGCATGCTGGCGAAGTCAGTCGAGGTTGCCTATAGCTCGCCATGGGTGATGGCGTTACCTGGGTTTGCATTGTTTATGACCCTGGTCAGTGTCAATGTAGTCGGTGACAGTCTGAAATCGGCGATCGATGAAAGGATAAAACGCTAATGTTGCTCGATGTGCGAAACCTGACCATCACCGGTGATAGCGATCACGGCCCTATCGATGTGATTGACCGGGTCAGTTTTAGTGTTGCTGAAGGCGAAGTGCATAGCCTGGTCGGTGAATCGGGCTCGGGTAAAAGCCTGATTGCCAGTGCCATTATGGGCTTTCTTGATCCGCGATGGACCGTTCGCGCTGACCGCCTCTGGTTTGACGGTAAAGACCTTCTGAGCATGCCTGCTGCCGAACGACGCCGCATTATCGGCGTCGATATCGCCATGATATTTCAGGATCCGCGCAGCTACCTGGACCCCAACGACACCGTCGAAGCGCAACTGGGCGAAGCCATTCTCGACAGCGATCTGTCCAGCAAACACTGGTGGAGCCGGCGCAAAGAACGTCACAAGAAGGTGATTAAACTGCTTCATCGGGTTGGAATTAAAGAGCATCAGGCGGTAATGGAAAGTTTTCCATTTGAACTGTCTGAAGGCGCGGCGCAAAAAATCATGATCGCATCCGCCATCGCCCACCGTCCGCGGCTGTTAATTGCCGATGAGCCCACGACCGCGATGGAGCCGTCAACCCGGCAGCAAATTTATCGACTGCTTGGGCGGTTCCATGCCAGTCATAAAATGTCGATCCTGCTGATGTCTCAGGATATGGGCACCATTATGCCCGAGAGCGAGCGACTGACATTGCTCTATAGTGGCCAGATCATGGAATCCGGTCCGGCTCAGGCTTTGTTGAAAGAACCCTTTCATCCGTACACCGAGGCACTAACCTCGACCTCGCTGTACCAACAGAGTCGCTGTGAACCAAAAACACATCTACCAACGCTGACCGGGGCGTCTCCACCGATGCAGCATTTACCGATCGGATGCCGGCTCGGCCCACGATGCCCGAACGCCCGGCGTAAATGCGTGACCACTCCGCAAACACGCAAGTTGCGTTCGCATTTTTACGCCTGTCACTATCCATTAAATAGCGCAGCTAAGGTACAAGGCAATGACTAGTCTGCTCCGCGTTGAGAACCTCAATAAAGCGTACCTGCACAAAGGGCGCTGGTGGGCGCCCAAACGGATTCGTGCGCTCAATAATGTGTCGTTTGACCTCGAAAGTGGTCAAACGCTGGCCATTATGGGCGAAACCGGCTCTGGTAAAAGTAGCCTGGCAAAAATAATTGCCGGTGCAGAACGCCCCAGCAGCGGCACCGTGTACCTGCGCGGGAAGCCGCTCAAAGCGCAGGACTATCGCTTTCGCTGTCGCCATATCCGGATGGTGTTTCAGGACACCGATGCATCGCTCAATCCGCATCTGACGATTGGTCGACAGCTGGAAGAACCCCTGCTTTTTAACACGCATTTAAGCAGTGAACAGCGCCGCGAAACTGTTTCCGAAGCCCTTCTTAAGGTCGGTTTGCTTCCTGAGCACGCGGTTTTCCACTCCCACATGATGTCGACCGGACAAAAGCAACGCGCCTGCATTGCCCGTGCTATCATGCTTAATCCCGATGTCATTGTAGCCGATGAAGCCCTGGCAGCACTGGACTCCTCCATTCGGGCCCAGATTATTAACTTATTACTCGATCTGCAGCGTGATATGAAAATGTCCTATGTGTTTGTTTCGCACAGTCCGGAGATTATTCGCCACATCGCCGACAAAGTAATGATTATGCGTCATGGTGAGATTGTGACCTATGAAGATACCGCCAGTGTGTTTAACAAGCCGGTAGACGGTTATACCGAAAGCCTGTTGCAACAAACCTACACGCTCAGCTAATTAGTGTCAGCTTGATGCTTAGTAAAGATTTTGTTAGCGTAATCCGCTTTCAGTAAGCGCTGCATTTAAACGATGCGGTAACTTTTAATTGTTACAGGAGTTTTTTGTGGAAACAGGTACTCTGATTTCATTAGCGCTCTACTTCATTGCCATGCTCGGCATTGGTGTGTATGGCTATTTCAAATCAACCAGTGATCTGGGTGATTATATGCTCGGCGGTCGCCGTCTCGGCCCTGGTGTTACAGCACTATCGGCTGGTGCGTCGGACATGAGTGGTTGGATGTTAATGGGCCTGCCCGGTGCATTTTTCGTGTCAGGGTTCGCAGAAGTATGGTTGGCTTTAGGCCTGCTTATCGGTGCATACGTAAATTACCGGTTAGTAGCCCCAAGGCTTCGCACGTACACTGAGGTCGCCAAAGACTCGATTACCATTCCTGATTATTTTGAAAACCGCTTCCAGGATAAAAGCCGCGTGCTGCGTCTGGTGTCCGCTGTGGTGATCATTATCTTCTTCACCTTGTACACCGCTTCAGGAGTGTATGCAGGTGGCACCCTGTTCGAAAACGCCTTTGGTATGAACTACCACACTGGTCTTATCGTGACCGCTGCGGTCGTAGTCGCCTACACCCTGCTTGGCGGCTTTCTCGCCGTCAGCATGACTGACTTTGTGCAGGGTTGTATTATGTTCATTGCCCTCATTATGGTGCCCCTGGTGGGCTTTAGCGTGCTTGGTGGTATCGAACCCGTCACCGCTGAAGTTCGCGAGATCGATCCGGCGATGCTCAATCCATTCCATGGCATTACCTTTTTAGGTACCGTCTCATTATTGGCATGGGGTCTTGGCTACTTTGGTCAGCCACATATTATCGTTCGCTTTATGGCAATCAAATCAGTTCGTGATTTCAAAGCCGCGCGTCGTATTGGTATGACCTGGATGACGGTCGCTATCATTGGTGCCATGCTGACAGGCCTGTTGGGTGCAGCCTACATGTCGATCAACGCTGAAGACGTCGAAGTAGGCGCCTATGTCACCGACGGCACCCTGGATAACGCAGAAACTATCTTTATCGTTCTGTCGCAAATCCTGTTCCATCCGTTTATTGGTGGTTTCTTACTGGCGGCGATTCTGGCAGCCATTATGAGCACAATTTCGTCGCAACTGCTGGTGACCTCAAGTGCACTGACTCAGGACTTCTACAAAAGCTTCCTCAATAAAAATGCAAGTGACAAGATACAGGTCGCCGTTGGCCGCTTGTCGGTGTTCCTGGTTGCGATTGTGGCAATAGCCATTGTCTGGGTACCTCAAGGCACTATTCTTGACCAGGTCGGTAACGCCTGGGCTGGTTTCGGTTCCGCATTTGGCCCGCTGATTGTGCTTAGCCTCTACTGGAAGCGCATGACCATGCAGGGAGCTCTGGCTGGTATGCTGACAGGTGCAGTGACAGTGCTGTTCTGGATATACGTCCCTGTGCTTGAAGATGGCGCTACGCTCAGCTCAGTGCTTTATGAAATGGTCCCTGGTGTCTTGTTAGCCACCCTGGCAATTGTTGTGGTCAGTCGGATGACTAACAAACCAACCAAAGCCGTTGATAGTGAATTCAACGATATGGAAGACGAACTGCAAACACAGATGGATAAAACGAGCTAGCTCATTCTCTGTCGACAGATAAACCTAAAAAACCCCCGGTCCACGTCATCCGTGCCGGGGGTTTTTATTGTCTGCTTCCACTCATCATGTAGTGCGCTTAGTGAAATCGCGACAGCTTAATCAACCACCCGCTCGCCGCGTCGGAAGCGGAGCATTTTAATGTCTTCTTCGATCAGATCTTTCAGTCGTCTGGTGGTTTCATAGCCGACATCAATCGCATCCTGGCCACGTTCGAATTCAAGAATACCAATATGACCCAGTTTAGGCTGCAGTAAAATATCCGGTGGATCGCCTGCCATACGCGCTTTGGTGACCCGTTCCTGCATAATATCAATCGCTCCCGCCATGACCCCCATCACCCCGGGCGTCTGATGGTCTTTTTTGAATTTCTGCTTCACATTGTCAAAGTAGGTTTGCCCTTGCGCGAGGAAGCTTTTAAACGGGTTGGTGTCATCAGCACTCGCTTTGTCAGCCGACTGTGGCGCTCTGCGCTTATCTTCTTCCTGCTCAACCTGCTCATTGAGACCCTGGGGGTTCATATCCTGAGGCGGCAGTTTGGGCGGCGACGTATTAAGTTGAGAGTTTAAGTGCACCGCAATCACAAATTCTGCTTCCAGCGCCCTGCATAACGAGACCGGAACCGGGTTGACTAACGCGCCGTCAACCAGCCAGCGATTGTCCATTGGTTTCGGTGACAGCAGGCCGGGCATGGCACATGAGGCGCGCGCAACGTCGTAGACGTCACCTTTTTTTAACCAAATTTCGCGACCGGTATACAGGTCAGTGGCAACGGCCGCAAAGCGAATCGGTAGATCTTCGATGCAAATTGCCCCAAAGTGTTCACGTGCGAAATTAAAAACCCGTTCGCCGGAGACGATTCCACCATTACTAAAACCAAAGTCGAGCAGGTTAAACACCTCCCAACGGTCCATATCGCGAACCCACTTTTCCAGTTCGTCTAATCGACCAGCACAGTACGCGCCACCGACCAGGGAGCCGATCGAGGTTCCGGTCACCACATTGGGTTTAACACCCATTTCATGCAATGCCCGGAGCACACCAATATGGGCCCATCCCCGTGCCGCGCCTGAGCCTAACGCAATTCCAACCTTCATATCCTTCTTCACTTCTAGGCTCCTTTGCTTTTATCTGCTACCATCCGAAAATCGATAACAATATAAGATGCTATGTTCTTTTATCTAGCGCGACAACCAATTCTTGACCGCCATCAAAAGCTGTACGGTTATGAGCTGCTTTTCCGTGATGGCGAAAGCAATGCATTTCCTGATATTGACGCTGATATTGCTACCAGCACTTTAATTCAGGACAGTGAGCTGCAGCATACATTAAGCGAGATCACCGATCATTGCCCTGCCTTCATTAATTTTGCCAGGGGCGGTTTATTAACCTCACTACCCACCCTGCTTAACCCGATGGAAGTGTATATCGAGGTGTTGGAAAATGTTGAACCAACGCCTGAAGTACTCACCCGTATCCGCGAGCTGCGTAATCTTGGTTATCATATCGCATTGGACGACTACCGTTTTCAAAGCGAATGGCTTGAAGTATTCGATTGCATTTCTATTATCAAAGTCGATTTGCAGGCGTACACCTTCCGTCAGTTACAGGCGCTAAAATACCAGGTTCGCGATTACAGTATCGAATTACTGGCGGAAAAAGTGGAAACCCAGGAACAGTTCAACGATGCGCTGGAAGACGGTTTCAGTTATTTTCAGGGCTATTTTTTTTCACGGCCTGAGTTAATTAAGCGTCGGCGAATTAACCCGACCAAAGCAGCCTGCACTGAATTACTGGCGGAAACTGCCCGCGAAGAGTTTGATTTTCGCCGGATGACGGTCATCCTGCAAAGGGACGTTGCCCTCTCCTACCGTCTGCTTCGTTTCGTCAACGCTGCCGCCTTTGGTTTACGCGAAAAAGTGACCTCGTTACAGCAAGCAGTGGTGTTTTTGGGCGCTGCCGAGGTTAACCGCTTTGTGACCATGGCTGTCACCGCCGCACTGACCGATGACAAGCCAAATGAACTCATCCGCCTTAGTATCACCCGAGCACGTTTTTGCGAATTAGTCGCCGAATACCACCAACAACCCAAAGTACAGCCTAATCAGGCCTTCCTGGTCGGTATGTTTTCGTTGCTTGATGCTATGTTTGACGAGGATCTGGAAACGGCTATCCGGCGCATTAATCTCAGCCCTGCTATTACCCAGGCGCTGACTCAACGGCGTGGACTACTGGCGTTCTATCTCGGCTTGATTCGCTGCTATGAAGAGGCGCACTGGCGTAAAGTTGAAGCCATTGCCCGTCGTTTGCAAATTGCCCACAACGAGATTGCCAGAATGTATTTGCAGGCCAGCGAATGGGCACAGGAAATTATTCCAACGGATTATCGCAACGCAGAGTCAGAGAAGTGATGCAGGCGGTCAGGCAGTTCCAGTACCGTTAACTCGCCGCCTTGCTCCTCCGCACGGTAGGCTCCTGTATCGATAAGCCAGACATTACCGCTTTGATGAGCGCCCTGTACGATCTGATGCCCCGCTACAACCTGGCGTACCCCTTCAACCCGATCAGACCGCAGGCCCCGGCCACGTTCACGCGCCCACAGGGTGTCGTATTGCAGCCGGCTGTTCTCGCCGATCGCGCTGGTAAATTGTGACCAGCTCATTCCAACAGGTACATCCGCGTGCACAATACCGGTTTCTGCATGGCCATTCTGATCGCTGATTTCGACGGCGTAGCTGCAGTGTTGCAGCACTCGTTGAGCCAGTGATGTCTGCATTTTAAATGACAGGTCAAAGAACCACTCGCCACCAAAACGACACCAGGTATCCGCAAGGTCTTCGTCCTGGCTGTAAAGGTAATCCAGTAATACCGACTCGTGATTTCCCAGGCAGGCGTAAAACCAGGGCTTACCGAGCCAGCCCATACTGGCTATTGAATCAGGTCCGCGGTCAATCAGGTCACCGACGCTAAACAAGCGGTCAACACGCTCGTCAAACGCCAGTGAATCCAGTGCCGATTGAAGCAAATCAAAACAGCCGTGAATATCGCCGACCACCAGGTCACGCCCTTTCAGATTGGCCTTAACCCGTCGCACGGGGTTAGCAAGTTGCCATCCGCTCATGCTTGCTGATCAGCCACCCAACGCTCGATCTGCTGGCGTAGCACGGACAACGGCAACGAGCCGTTACGCAGAACCTCGCGGTGGAAGTCACGGACATTAAACGAGTCACCCAATGCCTGCTCTGCTTCCGTGCGCAATTTACGAATTTCAAGCTGCCCTATTTTATAGGCAAGGGCCTGACCTGGTAGCGCCATAAAACGCTCGGCTTCAGAAATCGCCCGAGCGTCTGCTACTGGGGCGTTGCTACGCATGTAATCAAGTACCTCGTCTCTCGACCAGCCTTTGGCATGAATGCCGGTGTCGACGACCAGGCGAATCGAACGCCACAGCTCAGCTACCAGCGCACCAAATTGGTCATAGTCATTGTACACACCGAGTTCGTTGCCAAGTGACTCTGCATACAGTCCCCAGCCTTCGATAAACGCAGTTTCACCGCCAAAGCGACGGAACCGTGGCAGGTTCTCCATTTCTCTTTGCAACGCTATCTGATAATGGTGACCCGGCGCGGCTTCATGCAGAACCAGCGCCCCTTTTGCCCAGGTGGGTCGGGCCGACAAGTCATAGGTATTTAAATAGAAAATACCAGCGCGTGAACCGTCTTCCGGTGGTGCCTGATAGCTTCCCGAACTTGCGCTTTGCTCACGAAATTCCTCTACCTTACGAATCTCATAGTCAGCGTTTGGAAACATATCCTGATGGAAAAGCTGGGGCGTCACTTCATCAACCTGTGCGGCGAAGGTACGGTAAGCCTCCAGCATGGCGTCGCGGCTGGCATAAATAAATTGCTCGTTACTCTGGGTAAACTCAAAAAACTCTTCCAGCGTCCCTTCAAACTCAACACGCTGCATAATGTCTTCGATTTCACCATGAATGCGGGCGACTTCATCCAGCCCGATCTGATGGATCTCGTTGGCACTCAAATCGGTGGTGGTACGCCAGCGAACATTAAAGTCATACCATTCCTCACCACCTGGTAAGGCGCCCAGCCCAAAACTATCAGTTCGAGTATGTTCAAGGTAGGTCGTGCGGATAAAATCAGCTAAACGCTGATAAGCAGGTAACACTTCATCGGTCAGGATCTGTTGATACTGAGCACTCAGCTGTTGCTTTTGCTCGTCGCTAAAGTCTGACGGAAATTCCTGCAACGGGGCGAAAAACATGCTGTCTTCCAAATCATCAACAACATGCGCGTCGATTTGCGGCAACGCTTTTTCCATCAGTATACGGGGCTGCACGATATCGAGCTCGATGCCCTGCTCCATGTTGCTGATGGCCTGATCAAATATGGCCGGGATACGACGCAGACGAGCGGCCCAGTTCTGGTAATCTTCGACGCTATTAAAAGGCTGTGCGGATTGACCGGAGCCGAGCATTGCAAAGCGGCCAGCAATATTATAGAACTGATCAACCGGTAATAAATGGGTAGGATATTCTAACTGCTCGAGGGTTGTTTCACGGTCACGCTTAAAAATTTCATAACTCAGTCTGTCTTGCTCTGTCAGATCATCTGGATCCGTTTCTGTCACAAGACTCAGGTATTCTTCTTCCAGCATTCGCTGTCGGGTTCGATGCTCTTCAGTGAGAAAATTTGCCAGCTTATTATTGTACCTGTGTTCGCCGACAAAGGTCGCCTGCAAAGGATTCAGCTGCAGATTAGCGGTAAAGTACTCCGCATAAATGGTCTCCAGGTATGCTGACTTTTGTTCGCTTTGCTGTTGCGCAGACGGGTTTTCAGCCTGGCTACAGGCGGTGGTAACCCCAAGGGATAGCGCAGCAACCAAAGCCATTTTCAAGATAGAATACTTCATCACTTTACTCGACATCTATTTTTACGGTTCAGGATCCTAACCATTACATAAATTTGTCATCGAGAAAAGAAAAACCCACGGTCAGTTATTTAACTGACCGTGGGTTTTTAACTTTAAATTGCAGAAAACCTTATAGCAGGTCGTCTTGCTCTTCTTTCGCAGCACTTGCTGCTTTTGACGCTTTAGTGCTTTTTGTTTCTTTGGCTACTACTGGCTCTCCGTTGGCATTTACATCGTCCAGCTTAGGCTTCAGCAGCAACATTTCACGTAAGCGTGCTTCAATATCTTTAGCGATTTTAGGATTTTCAGCAAGGAAGTTCATTGAATTGGCTTTACCCTGACCTATTTTATCGCCCTGATAGCTATACCAGGCACCCGCTTTTTCTACCAGCTTATGTTTAACCCCCAGGTCAATCAACTCGCCTTCTTTCGAAATACCTTTGCCGTACATGATCTGGAATTCAGCCTGCTTAAAGGGAGGTGCGACTTTGTTTTTCACGACCTTAACGCGGGTTTCGTTACCAACCACTTCATCACCTTCTTTCAATGCGCCGGTACGACGAATATCAAGACGAACCGATGAATAGAATTTCAGGGCATTACCGCCAGTGGTGGTTTCAGGATTCCCAAACATCACCCCGATTTTCATCCGGATTTGGTTGATGAAAATACACATGGTGTTGGACTTTTTCAGGTTCGCGGTTAATTTACGCAACGCCTGAGACATCAGACGAGCCTGCAAACCAACGTGGCTGTCACCCATTTCACCTTCAATTTCAGCTTTCGGTGTTAACGCGGCAACCGAGTCAATAATGACCACATCGACGGCAGCAGAACGTACCAGCATGTCACAAATTTCCAGCGCTTGTTCACCGGTATCCGGCTGTGACACCAGCAGTTCATCGACCTTAACCCCAAGGTTTTCGGCATAAACAGGATCCAAAGCATGCTCAGCATCGACGAAGGCACAGGTTTTACCTACCCGCTGTGCTTCTGCAATAACCTGCAGCGTTAACGTGGTTTTACCACTTGATTCAGGGCCATAAATTTCAACCACACGACCCGTTGGTAAACCACCAATGCCCAACGCAATATCAAGGCTTAAAGAACCAGTCGAAATAGCCTCGATGTCCATTGCTTTGTTATCACCTAAGCGCATGATAGCGCCTTTACCAAACTGACGTTCAATCTGGCCTAATGCTGCGTCTAATGCTTTTGA
Organism: Aliidiomarina sedimenti; assembly: GCF_003986955.1. Classification (GTDB taxonomy): domain Bacteria; phylum Pseudomonadota; class Gammaproteobacteria; order Enterobacterales; family Alteromonadaceae; genus Aliidiomarina; species Aliidiomarina sedimenti. The sequence continues at coordinate 592,968 of NZ_PIPN01000001.1, forward strand.
TCTGTTATCACTCATATTCTTGCTCCAAACAATGATGGGCTCCACCCAATGATGGGAGGTCATTTGCACCTAGTATACTGTAGATACATACAGTATCAACCCAGTAGTGCTGATTTCTTACAAAACCGTCTAATAAAAACATGTATCATTTTGATTTAATTAGTTTTAATAACACATTCAGGGCGTAAAAAGTGGTCTCAACACGAACCGTATCACGGTTGCCAGCGAGCAGAATACGCTCACTACGGGTAAAATCAGGTCCCTGCCAGGCAAGCCAGACCGTCCCCACAGGTTTATCATCTGAGCCGCCACCCGGGCCGGCAATTCCGGTGGTTGCGATACTGTACTCACATCCACACAGACGGCGCACCCCTGCCGCCATTTGCTCAGCACAGCTTTGTGAAACGGCGCCATGGCTTTGCAGAGTAAATGGACTGACTCCAAGCAGCTGCTTTTTCATCGCATTGCTGTAACTAACAACCGCGCCTTCAAACCAGGCGGAGCTGCCCGCCTTATCAGTAATTCGGCTTGCAATCATTCCACCCGTGCAGGACTCCGCCGTAGCCAGCCTGGCCCCCTTAGCAGTAAGACAGCCTGCCAGTTCATCAAGTACGCCTGTTAACTCGCTATGCATGGTAAATTCTCTTCGTTTTATTCACCCTGAGGGTTGGCTTTTGCGGACGAAAACGGGATCATACAGACTTCGTATCGAACGCACTATTTCTGGGCAAAGGATAACAAGACAACGACCATGGTGGCGAGTACTCATACCCCAATGATGCAGCAATATCTGCGTATCAAAGCTGAACATCCGCAAACCCTGCTGTTTTACCGTATGGGAGATTTTTACGAGCTGTTTTTTGACGATGCAAAGAAAGCCGCTCAGCTGTTAGACATCTCCCTGACCAAGCGCGGTCAGTCTGCGGGTGAGCCCATTCCAATGGCCGGGGTGCCCTACCATGCGGCAGAAAGCTACCTTGGCCGTTTATTAAGATTGGGTGAATCCGTTGCTATCTGTGAACAAATTGGCGATCCCGCGACCAGTAAGGGACCGGTCGAACGTAAAGTAGTGCGGGTTCTGACACCAGGTACGCTGAGTGACGAAGCACTGCTCGACACCCATCAGGAAAGTCTGTTGGTCGCCGTGAGCGACTACGACAATACCTTTGGCGTTGCCTCGCTGGAGCTGTCCAGTGGACGTTTCAGTGTGTCCGAGCATGCCAGTACCGAGAATCTGCAAGCGGAACTGCAACGCCTTCAGCCCGCCGAGCTATTGATTGCGGAGCAAAGTGACGTGCAGGCGCTGGCGAAAGGCTTCATCGCTGCCTCAACCCCCCTTCGCGCTCGCCCCGCCTGGGAATTTGCAGCAGACTCAAACACCCAGGTGCTGTGCCGCCAGTTTGCCACTCAGGATCTGACCGGCTTTGGCTTACAGCAGGCAGAGGCGGCTATCGCAGCCGCCGGTGCAGTGCTGCACTACGTCAAAGCGACCCAGCAAAGCAGCTTACCGCATATTCAAAGCATCCAGTTTGAGCACCATGACGATGCCATTACCATGGATGCAGCGACACGGCGCAACCTAGAATTAACCGAGAATCTGTCCGGCGGCAAAACACACTGCTTAAGCGCGGTCCTCGACCGCAGTGTCACCGCCATGGGCAGTCGCCTGTTAAAGCGTTGGCTGCATCGTCCATTGCGTAACCAGCAGCTTATTAATCAGCGTCTGGACGCGGTCAGCTGGCTGGCCAGTGAATTTCAGGCTGAAAGTCTGCAGGACAGTCTGAAAGCCGTCGGCGATATGGAGCGTATTCTGGCTCGTGTAGCCTTACAAAGCGCGCGGCCACGTGACCTCACCCGCCTGCGTCAGGCCCTGCAGCAGGTTCCGGCTATTCGCCGTGTACTCAAAGCAAAGCCGGTGTCTTTTCTGGCTGAAGCCATGGACGACTTCACTGAGCTTGAACGCTTGTTAAGCAACGCTATTGTCGATAACCCGCCGGTGGTTATTCGTGACGGTGGCGTGCTGGCCAGCGGCTATCATGCTGAGCTGGACGAACTGCGGGCGTTAAGCCAGGGCGCGACCGATCAACTTGACAAATTGGCTGAACGGGAACGCCAGCGGACCGGAATTAGCAGCCTCAAAGTCGGTTACAACCGGGTCCATGGCTTTTACATTGAAACCTCCAGACAAGCGGATGTGCCTGCAGATTACCAGCGCCGGCAAACGCTGAAAAATGCTGAACGCTATATTATTCCAGAGCTAAAAGCGTTTGAAGACAAGGTGCTGCGCAGTCAGAGCCAGGCGTTAGCCTTGGAAAAACAACTCTACCAACAACTACTTACAGATCTGCTCCCGTTTGTTCCTGCTCTGCAGCGCTGCGCCGCCGCGCTGGCCCAGCTCGATGTCCTGACTGCCTTTGCTCTGCACGCCGACGAACAAAACTACTGCCGCCCTGAACTGCATAGCGGCATGGGCATTCAGATCGAGCAAGGCCGCCATCCGGTCGTCGAGTTTTATAGCGAGAGTCCGTTTATCGCCAATGATCTGCAAATAAATGAGCAGCGCCGGCTGAATATAATCACCGGCCCCAACATGGGCGGTAAATCAACCTACATGCGCCAGGCAGCGCTGATTACGCTACTTGCTCATATCGGCTGTTTCGTGCCGGCGCAAAGGGCCCGAATTGGCGTCATTGAACGGATTTTCACTCGTATTGGGGCCTCTGATGAACTGGCCTCAGGCCGCTCGACCTTTATGGTCGAAATGACTGAAACCGCTAATATTCTGAATAATGCCAATGCCCGCAGTCTGGTTTTAATGGACGAAATCGGGCGCGGTACTTCCACTTACGACGGGCTGTCGCTGGCCTGGGCCTGTGCCCATGCCTTAGCCTCAGACCGTCAGTGTATGACGCTGTTTGCCACCCACTATTTTGAATTAACCGAATTAGCTGAGCAGTTGCCAGCCACCGTTAATCTGCACGTGGATGCCTCAGAGCACGGCGATACTGTCGCCTTTTTACACCATGTCAGAGACGGAGCTGCAAACCGTAGCTTCGGTTTACAGGTGGCGCGTCTGGCTGGAGTTCCGTACGACGTAATCCGCAATGCCAAGGTCAAACTCAGCGAACTGGAAAAGTCTGCCGCCCGCAACGACAAACAAATACCATTATTCGCCGCGCAACCCGAAACCGTGCCGAGCGAAGCGGACCAGGCAGCGGTGCAAATTGCCGATGCACTGCGTGAGCTGGATGCTGATGAGCTAACACCGCGGCAAGCGCATGACCTGCTCTATCGGTGGAAGAAGAAACTTAACCAAATCTAATCTGTGAAACAAAAAAACAGCGCCAAAAGGCGCTGTTTTTGTTTGTAACTTTGCTGCTGTTATTGCTCAGAAGCAAATACAGATTCCAGTGATAGTCCTTGCTGACGTAGTGTTTCACGCAACTTACGCAACGCTTCGACCTGGATCTGACGAACCCGTTCGCGAGTCAAACCAATTTCGCGACCGACATCTTCTAACGTCGAAGGTTCGTAGCCGAGCAGACCAAAACGACGCGCCAGTACTTCACGTTGTTTTGAGTTCAACGTCTCCAGCCAGTGCAGAATATTTCCGCGCATGTCCTCGTCCTGTACTTCGACTTCAGGTCCAGAGGCTTTCTCATCTGCAATAATGTCCAGCAGACCTTTATCAGAGTCGCCACCAATTGGGGTGTCAACGGAGGAAATACGCTCGTTCAGACGGAGCATTTTAGTGACATCTTCAACTGGCTTCTCAAGGCTTTTTGCGATGTCTTCAGCGGTCGGCTCATGATCCAGCTTGTGCGCCAGTTCGCGCGCCGCACGCAAGTATACGTTTAACTCTTTAACCACATGAATCGGCAGACGAATAGTCCGTGTCTGATTCATAATGGCACGTTCGATGGTCTGGCGGATCCACCAGGTTGCATAGGTTGAAAAACGGAAACCACGTTCCGGGTCAAATTTTTCAACAGCACGGATAAGACCTAAATTACCTTCCTCAATCAGGTCCAGCAGTGCAAGGCCGCGGTTATTGTAGCGGCGGGCTATTTTCACAACCAGTCGCAGGTTGCTTTCTATCATTCGTTTGCGGGCCGCTTCTTCGCCGCGCAGCGCTTTACGCGCGTAATAAACTTCTTCTTCTGCACTAAGCAGTGGCGAGAAACCAATCTCGCTCAAGTACATTTGCGTGGCGTCCAACTTCCGTTGTGACTTGCTACTGCTACTAGCCAGCGCGTCAGTTAACTCCGCATCGTCCTGCGCGCGTTCCGCATTTTCTGTTGACTCAACTTCTTCAACTGATGCTATATCGTTAATAATATTCTTAGGTTCTTCACGCATGTACCTTTCTCCTTATTGTGAGACCGGATGACAGCGCTAGCGAGACCTCGGTAAATACTGCTCAGGGTTCACCGAACTGCCTTGATAGCGTAACTCGAAGCGTAAACGAACATCGTCCGCGTCTGAATCACCCATTGTGGCTATTTGTTGCCCTGCTGAGACCCATTGTTGTTCCTCAACCATGAGTTCATCATTGTGAGCATATGCCGTTATATAATCATCGTTATGTTTCAGAATGATTAAGCGACCAAATCCACGCAAAGCACTTCCAACATAAACCACTTTACCCGCTGCCGCGGCTGTCACCGGATCGCCTTTAAGTCCTGAAAATTGAATCCCATTGGCGCCGGGTCGGTTGGTAGAAAATCGCTGTACAATGCGCCCTTGTGAAGGCCACTGCCATTCAATGTCGCCATTTTCAGCCATTTGCCGTGAAGGCGTTTGAGCTGAAGAAGACGAACGTTGAGTGGCATTATTTTGCTGTACTGTTCGATTTTCACCATACTCCTGTTCGATATTACTGGCAACGGAGCCGTTTAGATCATTATTAACGCTATTTTTACGCTCACTACTACTATTCGGACTATTGGTGGTCTGACTACCCGCTGACTGAGCAATCGCGACCGGGCGGGACGCAGCCTGTCGGTCAAGGCGCAGCACCTGGCCCGGAAAAATTTGATACGGCTCCTGCAAATTATTCAAACGTGCGACATCGCGTAAATCCATTTCAGCGCGAAAAGCAATCGAGTACAGCGTATCACCACGCTGCACCTGATAGGTGTTGCTACTGAGAGAACCACGGGCAAAGTCGTGCACTGTACGCCCCTGGTAGACAGCGTCTACCGGCGCAGGCTGACCACGCTGAGCACATCCACTCAGCGTCGCTATGGTAAAAATTGAAAAAAGCAGTGTTGCCCTCAGTCTCATCACCTTTTTGTCGTAGTACATGACACTATTCAGTGTCACCTTCAATTAAAGGGACAAAGCGAACGTCTTCCAGTTCCCGGTAACTGAAATCGTCCCCATCTCGTTCGATCACTAACAGACGCTGCCGCTCTTCACCGACTGGAATCACCATCACTCCGTGTTGCGGCGACAACTGATGGAGCAAAGCTTCCGGAATACGGGCCGCCGCCGCAGTGACAATAATGCCATCAAACGGTGCCTTTGACGCCCAGCCCTGCCAGCCGTCGCCAAGTCGGGTGCGTACGTTGTGCAGGTCGAGCTGCTTAAAGCGACGTTTCGCCTGATACTGCAAATGTGAGATCCGCTCGACACTGTAAACCTGCTCGACCAATGCCGCCAGGACTGCGGTCTGATAGCCGGAGCCAGTGCCAATTTCGAGCACGCTGCGAGCCCCTGCTTTGGTCAGTACGCTGGTCATCACCGCAACCATATAAGGCTGGGAAATAGTTTGCCCGTTGCCAATCGGCAATGCCGTATTCTCGTACGCTTTATGTGCCAGCGATTCCGGCATAAAGGCATGTCGCGGCGTCTGTTCAATGACCTTCAGTACCTGGTCATCGTCAATGCCCAGTGCGCGCAATTGCTCGGTTAAACGGCGGGCGACCCCTTGAAAGTTTGTTACCATCATAAATCGTCTGTTAACCAATCCCTGACGTTGTCTTGTTGAGTCACTGGCGCAGTCATATCCACGGTCAATGGTGTAATCGAAACATAGTGGTCGCGAATCGCAGCAAAGTCGGTATCCGGGCCATCATCCTGGTGCTGCCCTACAGGCCCATACCAGAATAATTCGCGGCCCCGCGGGTCAGTCCCGCGAACCATACCTTCGGCACGGTGGCGACGGCCAAGACGGGTAATCCGCGTCCCTTTTATCCCTTTTAGGCTGCAATATGGCACGTTGACGTTGAGCACAAAGTCCGCGCTTAGCGGTTTCTGCTGCAAACGCAGGACTAAATCAGTGACCACTTTTGCTGCCGTTTCGTAATAGTCATGACCCGGCGCCCCCATCGAAACAGCAATCGCCGGCAAGCCCATAAAACGGCCCTCTGTCGCCGCTGCAACGGTACCAGAATAGAGTACATCGTCGCCCATATTCGGCGCATCGTTAATACCGGAAACGACCAGATCAGGGATCTCCGCCAATGGCGAATTCGTGCCTAAATGGACACAGTCTGTGGGCGTCCCATTAACCGAAATAAAGCCATTTTCAAGTTGTTCAACCCGCAGCGGGTCATGCAGGGTCAATGAATTACTGGCGCCACTGCAGTTGCGCTCCGGTGCGATCACGCGAACATCTGCAATCTCGCTGAGTGCTTTATAAAGTACCGTAATACCCGGCGCACGTACGCCATCGTCATTACTTAAGAGTATTTTCACCTAGTCGTCTCCTGTGCTAACGGGGGCTGAGCGTAATTGCGCGACTTCGCGCAAGACACTGGTAGCGTACGCGCCCGCTGGAAGGTTCATGCGCACTTCGCAGTCAGCGCCTGACCACTGCCACTGCAACCCGTCCGGTATGACTCGCAAAGGCCGCCGTTCCTGCTTTAACCCTGCTTTTTCCAGACCATCCTGCAATTCATTCATCGCGGTCAATGCCTGCTGTTCAAAGTCTGCTGCGCTTCCCTGACTGAGCCGCTCGCCACGGCCCCATAATGGCCCGCCAATATCAATATCGCCTTCGCTAAAACGTTGCAGTAACGCATCGTCCACTTCATCGGCAATAAAATAAGAGTGGCTGCCACGCAACGTCATCACGTCGCCCTCGATGGGCGTTTGCAACATGCCCTGCCGGATCCGCTCGCTAAGGTAATGGTTAAATATATAGGAGCGTGCCGCTGAAATTAAAAGGCCGCGCAGGTTTCTGTCTTTGATCCGCTTACCCGCGAACATGGTCAGCGCCTTGCTAATATTATTGCCCTGATGGCCAAAACGCTGTTCGCCAAAATAATGCGGCGCTCCCTGCTCCTTCACCTGCTGCAACGCTGCGTTTAGCGCCTCTATGTCTGACACATCGCGCAGGGTGATGACAAATTCATTGCTCTGGTGGCTACCGCGGCGCAGCTTACGCCCGCAACGCTTGACCTCAACAATACGAAATTCGTCATCAACCAGTGCCGACCAGTCCACTTCACGAGTCGCCGGTAACTGCACCGAAAACCATTGCCAGGTCCGTGCCTGTCGATCTTTAATCCCGGAGTAACTCACTTCACGAGCCGGAACATCAACAAAGCGGGCCAGCTGCTTGGCAACAAAGTCGGTGTTGGCACCGCTTTTCTCTATCCACAGCCAATGGTGCTGACCTTTCGGCTCCTCTTCAATCTCAAAACCCAGTACTTCACGCACCTGAAAGTCGTCAGGTTGCTGTTTAAACAATGCCTGAGCGGTCGGGGCCGCACCACAGGCATAGGCAAAATCAAAATTAATTGTCATCAGACAGCGCCATTTTCTCAAGGAGTACCACCGCAGAGCAGGCAATGCCTTCCTCACGGCCGGTAAAACCAAGTTTTTCTGTTGTCGTCGCCTTCACACTCACTGCATCCACTGCACAGTCCAGTAAGGCACAAATCGACTGGCGTAGCGCCAGGTTATGCGGTTTTAATTTGGGAACTTCGGCCATCACGGTGACATCAGCATTGACCAGTTGATACCCGGCCTCCTGCACCCGACGGTAAACCTCGCGGGTCAGTTCTTTGCTGTCAGCCCCTTTGTAAGCCGGATCGGTATCCGGAAATAAATGACCGATATCACCCATGGCTAACGCGCCGAGCAATGCATCACACAGCGCATGCAGCAGCACGTCACCGTCGGAATGCGCAAGCAACCCGTGTGCATGCTCAATCGCCACGCCGCCTAAATATACAGGGCCGTCCCCGCCAAATTTATGAACGTCAAAGCCCTGACCAATTCTCATCATACTGAGTAAACCTTACAGATGGTAAACGATTACTGATTACCAATGAATTGTTGCAGCCATAGATCGACAAAGTCCAAGTCGTCAGGTTGCGTTACTTTTATATTACTCGACCGCCCGCTGACCAAATGCGGCTGCCCCCCGGCCCATTCCATCGCAGAAGCTTCATCCGTGATCTCAACTTTGGCCTGCTCGGCTTTTAGTAACACCTCGAGCAATGCTGTTGCCGAAAATACCTGAGGCGTTAACGCATGCCACAGATGCTCCCGTGACACGGTTTGCAGGACCCGTTGTTGCACCGTGCTGCGCTTCATTGTATCGCGCACCGGATAGGCCAGCAGCGCCCCGTCGTCGGGATACTCAGCAGCCGTATCCAGTAAACAGGCCAGATCAGAAGGTTGTAAGCAAGGCCGGGCCGCATCATGCACCACGGCATGCGCATGCGGCCAGTGTTGTACCAGATAGCGCAAAGCCGAGGTTACTGAACTGGCTCTGCTGGCACCGCCAATGACGGTATGCAGGCGCGTATCCTGAGCCAGCGGAAGTTGGCTGAACTGATCATCGTCGGCGTGCAGGGCCACTACCACGGCCTGAATGCGAGGCTCAGCGAGCAAAGTCGCGATGCTGTGTTCAAGAATCGTTTTCCCAGCCAGTTGCAGGTACTGCTTAGGCTGTTCCAACTGCATTCGGCTACCAATACCGGCAGCCGGAACCACTGCGATATAGGGTGTCGCCGGGGTTTGTCGGGTTGTCATTATAATGCTGCTCAGTGCGGGGTTTTAATTGCTATTAACGGGTTGCAACGATTCATCGGGCTGCAAACGAACCAGGCGAAAAAACGTCTCGTCTTCTTTAATCAGTCCCAGCTCATTGCGGGCGAACTCTTCAACGGCTTCCTGCGCATTGCGCAAGTCGTGGATGTCAGCTCGTAATAGCTGATTGCGTTGTTCCAGCTGCTCGTTAGACGCCTGCTGACGTTCTATATCCTGCTGCATTGCGTGCAATTCTGCCAGGCCATTGTCGCCAGCCCAGAACCGATATTGCAATGCCAGCAACAAGGCAAGAGTAATCAAAGTTAATAAACGCATAGTTCAACCTAAGCAGGTAACGGGACAACCTGAGTAAAACGCGGCCACTGTAATGTGGTGGCCAGCAACACCTCACGCAAGCTTAATGTACGCGGCAGCTTACGTCCAGCCACCGACCACTGATGACCGCAACAGGCTGCCGTCATGCTCTGCCTGGTCGGTTTCAGTAACAGCGCCCCGGCTTCATCTAACGGCCTGCCATCAAGGTAGAACCAGCCATAGCGGTTCAGATGAACACGGCCCGCTTCGCTGGCCTCCAGATCTAACTGGTCAATGCTATCCAGGTATACGCTTTGTAGCTGCTGATGTTCAACCTGTACCGGCATCACCAGACCCAGGGCAGCGTTTTTTTGCAACCAGTGTTGCAGTTTCTCGCCCTGATGCTTCCTGGCTGGTGCGTGGGCGGCTTGTTTGCCCTGCCAGCTGGCATTCTGCACATCCAACAACAAACCCTGGTAGCCGCCGTTCTGGTGCTGCTGCAAACGCGTTTGCTCTAAACGAAGTAAAGCGTGCGAGGCACGCTTTACATACGAAGGCAGACTGGCCAGACGGCGCTTCAAAAAGCCCGCGTTGTCTGGCCCATTCCAGCTTAAATCATGCAGCTCCCGTTCATACAGCGCATTGCAAAGCTCAGCAAACTGGCTTTGCCCATAACCGGAGAGAAAGTCCGCCTGATTCATCACTGGTGCCGGGTGGCCTAACTGGCCGCCTTCACTTCGCTACGGCCATTATAAGGCGCGGCATTACCCAATTCACCTTCAATCCGTAGCAACTGGTTGTACTTAGCAACACGGTCTGAGCGACACAGACTACCGGTTTTTATCTGCCCGGCACTGGTACCCACCGCCAGATCAGCGATAGTGGCATCTTCTGTTTCACCAGAGCGATGTGAAATAACCGCGGTAAAGCCCGCATCCTGCGCCATACGAATCGCATTTAAGGTTTCGGTCAGGCTGCCAATCTGGTTGAACTTAATCAGGATCGAGTTACCGATTTTCTCATCGATACCGCGTTTTAGAATCGCCGTATTGGTCACGAACAAATCGTCTCCCACCAGCTGTACGCGATCACCCAGTTTCTCGGTCAGTACTTTCCAGCCCGCCCAGTCACTTTCATCGAGACCGTCTTCAATTGAGATAATTGGGTAGCGTTCACACAAGCCAGCAAGGTAATCCGCAAACTCTTCAGCATTGAAGGTCTTGCCCTCACCTTTGAGGTTGTAGACACCATCCTGATAAAACTCAGAGGCGGCACAATCAAGCGCTAAGGTGACATCGTCACCCATCCGATAGCCTGCGTTTTTAACCGCTTCGACAATCACCTGCAGTGCTTCTTCATTCGACGCCAGGTTCGGTGCAAAGCCACCTTCGTCACCAACCGCAGTGCTTAAACCACGGCTGCGCAAGACCGCTTTCAACGCATGAAAAATTTCAGCGCCCATGCGCAGGCCTTCGGCAAAGTTTTTTGCACCGACGGGCTGGATCATGAATTCCTGAATATCGACGTTGTTATCAGCATGTTCGCCACCGTTGACAATATTCATCATAGGAAGTGGCATGCTGTAGGTATCTTGCTGACCATAGAGTTTAGCGATATGCGCGTACAACGGTGTGTCACTGCTAATAGCTGCCGCTTTGGCTACTGCCAGAGACACCGCCAGAATCGCATTAGCGCCTAACTTTTCTTTGTTGTCAGTACCGTCCAGCTTCAGCATCACGTCATCAATGGCCTGTTGATGCATCGCATCATGACCCTTCAGTGCTTCGGCAATAGCACCGTTGATGTTAGCTACCGCTTTTAATACGCCTTTACCCAGGTAACGACCCGCGTCTGCATCGCGCAGTTCCAGTGCCTCACGGCTGCCGGTCGAGGCGCCGCTTGGCGCACAGGCCCGACCCATCGCACCGCATTCAAGGTAAACATCGGCCTCAACCGTCGGGTTACCGCGGGAGTCCATAATTTCACGACCAATAACTTTTACAATCTTGCTCATCTTGAACGTCCTGTTTATTTACTACGTTGTTTTTTCTGATAATCGCCAGCCGCTGCAATAAAGCCACTGAATAGCGGGTGCCCATCGCGGGGGGTTGAGGTAAATTCCGGATGGAACTGAACAGCAATAAACCAAGGGTGATCTTTAACTTCAATCGCTTCCACCAGACGTTTGTCGTGGGACAGGCCAGAGACCACCAAACCTGCTTTTTCGAGCTGGTCACGGTAGTTATTGTTGACCTCGTAGCGATGACGATGGCGTTCTTCAATCAATTCGCTGCCGTACATTTCATGGATCTTAGTCCCGGCGATGAGGTGACAGCTTTGTGCACCTAAGCGCATCGTGCCGCCCAGATCAGAGCCTTCATCGCGCATTTCGGTCTGTCCGCTTTCGGACATCCATTCGGTAATTAAACCAACCACCGGATGTGCTGACTGTTCATCAAATTCTGTGCTGTTCGCGCCTTCCAGACCTGCCACATCGCGCGCATACTCAATCAGCGCGATTTGCATACCCAGGCAGATACCCAAATAAGGAATGTCGTTCTCACGGGCATAGCGGGCCGCCATGATCTTGCCCTCAATACCGCGACCACCAAAGCCACCCGGCACCAGGATCGCATCACAGCCTTCCAGTTTGGTTAAGCCCTTGCTTTCAATATCCTGTGAATCAATATAGCGGATATTCACCGTTAAACGGTTGTGCAAACCGGCGTGAGCCAGCGCTTCATTGACCGACTTGTAGGCGTCCGGCAACTCGACGTACTTACCGACAAAGCCAACTGTCACTTCACCACTAGGATTGGACTCGAGGTATAACACTCGCTCCCATTCCGCCAGGTCCGCTTCTTTGCATTTAATCCCGAAGCGTTCGATCACCAGTTCATCAAGCCCTTGCGCTTTCAAAATCGCCGGGATCTTGTAGATGCTGTCGACGTCTTTAAGTGAAATAACCGCGCGTTCCTGTACATTGGTGAACAGCGCGATTTTAGAGCGCTCATTCGCAGGCACGGTGCGGTCAGAACGACAAATCAGCACATCTGGCTGAATACCGATGCTGCGCAGTTCTTTTACCGAATGCTGAGTAGGTTTGGTTTTGACTTCGCCGGCGGCACCCAAAAATGGCACCAGAGTGAGATGAATAAACATCGCCCGCTCGCGGCCTATTTCAGTGCCTAACTGACGAATCGCTTCGAGGAACGGCTGCGATTCGATATCACCGACCGTACCACCGATTTCAACCAAAGCGACATCGTAGCCTTCAGCACCTTCAATAACGCGACGCTTAATGTCATTGGTAATATGCGGAATAACCTGAATGGTTGCACCAAGGAAGTCTCCGCGGCGCTCACGACGCAAAACATCTTCGTACACACGTCCGGTAGTGAAGTTGTTTTTCTTGGTCATGCGGGTACGAATAAAACGTTCGTAGTGACCAAGGTCCAGATCCGTTTCAGCACCGTCGACGGTGACGAATACTTCACCGTGCTGAATCGGGCTCATTGTGCCCGGATCCACGTTGATGTACGGGTCCAGTTTAAGGATTGTAACGTTAAGGCCACGGGCCTCGAGAATTGCTGCTAGAGAAGCCGCCGCAATACCTTTTCCCAGCGAGGATACAACACCGCCGGTGACGAAAATATATTTTGTTGCCATGCATAACCTGTAGAGTCAGGGAATTTTTAGGAAAAGTACTTAAGACGGGGAAATAGTATACCCGTTATCCGCACCCGCAACAATCACGATTGTTTCGCCAGCTGCCAGAAAGTCTCTAATTCAACTAAAGAAAAGTCGGCCAGCGGACGTTGCGCGGCCTCGGCCTGGCGCTCCACCGCGTTAAACCGATGAATAAACTTCTGGTTCGCAGCCCGTAACGCTGATTCCGGGTTCACTTTGGCATGGCGCGCCAGGTTGACCACTGAAAACAGCAAATCGCCAATTTCTTCCGCCAGTTTGTCCTCATCCAACTGCGCTGCATCAAGCTCAGCCTGGACTTCATCGACCTCTTCACGCACTTTATCCAGCACTGGCCGAATATCGTTCCAGTCAAAACCAACACTGCGGCAGCGCTTTTGAATTTTCACCGCCTGCAGCAGTGCCGGTAAATTGGCCGGCACATCGGCAAATACACTCGCAGAGGCGTCTTTTTCTGCACGCTCGTCGCGTTTAATCGCTTCCCACTGCTCTTTGACTGCATCGGCGGTCATGCCATCAGAGCCCGCGGCAAAGACATGGGGATGACGTCGAATCAGTTTATCGCCGACACCGGCAGCAATGTCATCAAAGCCAAACCAGCCTTGTTCACGTCCCAGCTGAGCATAAAAAACCACCTGAAACAGCAAATCACCCAGCTCATCCTGAATCGCCTGAGGTTCGCCCCTGGCAATGGCATCTGCTACTTCATAGGCTTCCTCAATGGTGTGCGGCACTATGCTGGCAAAATCCTGCTTTAGATCCCAGGGGCAGCCGGACTCTGGGTCGCGCAACGCCGCCATAATCTGCAGCAAGCGTTGTAGTGGAGATGAATCGGTCGGTACTGATACCTGCATTACCCTTTCCTCAGGTCTGTTATAACTGCATCCGTTGGACGCTGATAACGTCGGTCAACTGGCGAATACGCCCCAGCACACGCTGCAGCTCGTCGTGGTCGCGAACAAACAGCGTCAGCAGCAGGCTCACCTGCGACGAGCGCGGGTCCAGCTTCGAATTAACCTCACTGACGTTCACTTTTTCATTCGACATAATGGTGGTAATTTCGTGCAGTAAACCGCTGCGGTCCATCGCCTGCACTTCGATGCGTGCTTCATATTGTTGTTGCGTGCCACCTGACCAGTGCACGTCGATTCCCCGTTCAGGGCTTATCTCGAGAAGCTGTTGCAGTTGTTCACAGTGTTTCTGGTGCACCGAAACGCCTCGCCCCTGGGTCACATAGCCCATAATGGGGTCGCCCGGCAACGGCTGACAACAGCGGGCAAAGCTCATCATCAGATTGCCTATTCCTTCAACCTGAACGCCTTCTTTACCTTTTTTGCTCGCAGTTTTGCGTTTAATGACCTTTTTCAGCACCTGCTCAGCCGACTGATCTTCGCTTTCCGACGGCGGTTTAAGGTAATTGACCACCTGATGCAACCCTATATCACCAGCACCAATTGCTGCCAGCAGGTCATCGGGGTGGGTCATATTAAAGCGCGACACCGCTTTATCCGCATCGGCCATGGTCAGCTTCTGTCGGGCCAGTTCCGCATCAAGCAGCTCTTTACCGGCATGAATATGTTTATCGCGGTCGAGCTTTTTAAAATAGGTGGCAACCTTGGTTCGCGCCCGACCGGAATTGAGATAGCCCAGGCCCGGGTTCATCCAGTCACGCCGCGGTGACGGTTCTTTCTGCGTCAGTATTTCAACCCGTTCACCGTTTTGCAGATGATAGGTAAAAGGCACAATGCGTCCATCGACCTTGGCCCCAATACAGCGGTGGCCAACCTGGCTATGAATGTAATAGGCAAAATCCAGCGGCGTCGAACCGGCCGGCAGATCAATTACGTCCCCTTTTGGGGTAAACACATAGACCCGGTCTTCGAAAACCTGACTGCGAATTTCCTGCACCAGATCCTCGTTTTCGGCCATGTCTTCATGCCAGGCTAACAACTTACGCAGCCAGGCAATGCGTTCCTCGTAGCCCTGACCACGGCCGCCAGGTGCGCCTTCTTTATACACCCAGTGCGCCGCGACTCCCATTTCGGCGTCGTCATGCATCTGCTCTGAACGGATCTGGATCTCGACATTCTTACTTTCCGGCCCAATCACCACCGTATGAATAGACTGGTAGCCGTTTGCTTTCGGGGTCGCCACATAGTCATCAAACTCCGACGCCAGATGGCGCCATCTGGTGTGGACCACCCCCAGCGCGCCATAGCAGTCTTTCAGTGACTGAGTGACAACCCGCACCGCCCGGATATCGAACAGTTCATCAAAGCCGAGGTTCTTTTTTTGCATCTTGCGCCAGATGCTGTAGATATGTTTGGGCCGCCCATAGACGCTGGCATCGACGTGCTCTGCATCAAGATGGGCCTGTAAATCGGTGACAAACTCGTCGATATAGGCTTCCCGCTGCAGACGTTTTTCGTCCAGCTGTTTGGCGATTTGTTTGTAGGTTTGCGGATGCAGGTAACGAAAGGCGAGGTCTTCCAGCTCCCATTTAAGCTGACCTATGCCTAAACGGTTGGCCAGCGGCGCATAGATTTCACTGCATTCTTTCGCTGCCAGTACACGCTCTTCTTCATCGGCATTTTTCAGTAAGCGCAACTGGCAAATCCGTTCGGCCAGCTTAATCAGCACCGCGCGGACATCTTCCACCATGGCCAGTAACATGCGGCGCACGGTGTCGATCTGAGCGGCATTGGGTTTACCGTGCTGGAAGTGTTGCAGCTCGCTGATACTCTGCATCTGATGCACGGTATCCACCATCGCCACCAGCTTGTCACCGCCCTGCTCATGCAGCCAGTCGTTGTCTATGGCGGCGTGTTCAAACGCCGGCAGACACAACGCCGCCTGCAGTCCCAGCTTATCAAGGTTGAGATCGGCCAGGATCTCAACCATTTCTTCGCCTTTAACCAACAAGGAAGGGTTTTGTTCAATCGCAGGAAGGCGTTGCAACGCTGCAGCCAACGCTTTCAGGTTGTCGCGCACCTTGTCACGTTTAATCGCGGCCAGCCAGCCACCCTGCTGCTGAACCCCTTTGTCGACGTGAATACTGCGAACCTGAACCATGTTATTCCTACCTGCTACCAGAAAAAGCGACTGCCGTAGCTACAATGTGCGAAATCAGGCCTGCCCTGTCAATCAAATAGCAGACAAAACCACGTAAGCTATGGCAAATTCGCGTTCATCGCTGAGGGAAAGGTGAAATTGGGTCGCTCCAAGGGCGGTCGCCTGCGCCTGAGCAGCACCATGCAACTGCAACTGAGGTTGCCCACTCGGCAAGCGGGTGACTTCGATATGCTGGAAGGAAACCTGCCCAATGCCAGTTCCCAGCGCTTTCGCTGTCGCTTCCTTTGCCGCCCAGCGCTTGGCCAGAAAAGCTACCGGCTGGCTGTGTTGAGCAAAGGTTGCACGCTCTGTCGGGGTCAGTACCCGCTCAGCAAATGCCGGGTTGCGTTGCAGTAACCCGGCAATTCGTTCAATGCTGACAATGTCGGTCCCGATCCCAAGCACGCTCATAGTTACACTCGCGCACTTTGCAGAATGTGTTTCATTTCCCGCACCGCCTGCTCCAGCCCGGTAAACACAGAACGGGCTACGATGGCATGACCGATATTCAGTTCATAAAACTCTGGGATCGCCGCGATTTCCGCAGTGTTGTGATAATGCAAACCATGCCCGGCATTCACTGTCAGCCCCAGCGCTTTCGCTTCGCGTGCCGATTTTCTCAGTTGCATCAAAGCATCCCGCTGAGCCTGGCCCGACACCTCGGCGTAATGGCCTGTATGCAGTTCAACCAGCGGTGCACCCACTTCACGGGCGGCTTCCAGTTGACGGGTGTCAGCATCAATAAACAGACTTACCTGAATACCCGCCTCAGTAAGTTGAGTTACCACATCGCGGGTCCGGGAAATCTGACCGGCCACATCGAGCCCGCCTTCCGTGGTCAGTTCTTCGCGTTTTTCCGGTACCAGACACACATAAACCGGCTTCACCCGGCAGGCAATGGCAACCATCTCATCGGTCATCGCCATTTCCAGGTTCATTCGGGTCTGCAGAGTTTCTGCCAACATCTCGACGTCGCGGTCAACAATGTGGCGACGGTCTTCACGCAAATGAATGGTAATTCCATCTGCGCCGCCCTGCTCAGCTACCGCAGCTGCCTGCACCGGATCAGGATAGGCTACCCCACGTGCGTTACGCAGTGTCGCTACATGATCAATATTTACCCCTAATAAAGGTCCCTGCATGCTGCATGCTCCTCTTATTATTTGCTGTTAGTATCGGTTGGTTGATCGTCCGCGGATGCTGCTCCGGCATTGCTTTCGAGCTTTCTCCCGGCGTTGCCTGACGCCGGCTTACCCTGGAAAAGTTCGCGGCTGCGCAATGGCTTATTGCCTAAATAGGCGCCCAGCGCTCTGCGCATCACAAACTTGAACTGGTTAAGAAGCTGCGGGTCCTGCAAGGCAAAGTCGGCCATCCGGGCAATATCTGCACCGCTAAAATGGGGAGTCGGTTCGCGTCCGTGCCAGACCCGTGCAAAGCCTTCACCGGGACGAAAGTAATATACTCCGTCAGCGACCATCGGCTCGCCCTGTTCAACCTCATGCTGCCAGTCAAACTCAAGTTCCAGGTGGCACAACAGTCGCCATTCAAATTTACGCAGCACAGGCTCCATCGGAAGCCCCTGACGCAATAAATCAATGGTGTGCTGATAATCATTAAATAAGGCGGGTATCGCTGCGTGTTCCGGCATTAAACGTTGCAGCAGTTCATTGATATAAAAGCCGCAGTAAAGATAATCGCCAGCCAGGTTAGCGACGTATTCACCGGTGTCGACGCTGGTCAGCGTTTTTAAGTCGCTGCGCCCCCGCCATTCAACCTGTAACAGCCGAAACGGCTGCAGCAACGCTGCCTGACCCTTCTTACTGCGTCTTGCGCCGCGTGCAACCACGCGAACGCGGCCCTGCTCTGCACTGAATAACTCAACGATCAGGCTATGTTCCTGATACGGCCAGCGGTGCAGGACATAAGCTGGCTGCACCTTTTAGTCCTCGCCGTACCCTAAGCTTCGCAATGCGCGTTCATCGTCAGCCCAACCGGACTTCACTTTGACCCACAGGTTCAGGTGAACTTTGCCACCAATCAATTTCTCAATATCGCGTCGCGCCTGCTGACCCACTTCTTTTAATTTCGAGCCGCCCTGGCCGATAACCATGCGTTTTTGCGATTCTCGTTCAACCAGAATCAGGGCATGAATATGGGTGGTGCCCGACTCATGGGTCTCATATTTTTCCACTTCAACGGTCGTTGAATAGGGCAACTCGTCACCGGTTAAACGCATCAGCTTTTCGCGCACCGCTTCCGCCGCCATAAAACGCACTGAACGATCGGTAACATAGTCGTCCGGGAACATGTGAACGCCTTCCTGAAGAAAGCCTTTAACAATCTTTTTCAGTACCGGAATATGCTCGCCAGAACGGGCAACCATCGGCAGAATATCAGCAAAGGTGTGCTTTTCACTCAGCATCTGAATATGCGGCAACAAACTGGATTTGTCTTTCAGCTGATCAATTTTATTGAGGATAAGTACCACGGGTCGCTGGCTGCGGCGGATTTTTTGCAGCACCATTTCATCGTCTTCACCCCAGGTCGTTGCCTCGACCACGAAAAGCACCAGGTCGACATCGCCTATTGATGAGCTTGCAGCACGGTTCATCAGACGGTTTATCGCCTTTTTCTCGTCGCTGTGTAAGCCGGGGGTATCAACATACACCACCTGATCTTCACCCTCAGTCTCAATACCGAGAATACGGTGGCGTGTGGTTTGGGCCTTTTTCGAGGTAATGCTGATTTTCTGCTTGAGGATCTGGTTCAGCAGGGTCGATTTACCCACGTTTGGGCGGCCAACAATGGCGACGAAACCACTGCGTGTGTCTTCTGTCATGATACATTACCTTCTATCTGTTGCAGTGCGGCACTGGCCGCTGATTGCTCCGCTTTGCGGCGACTGGTCCCGGTGCCTTTTACAGGCGTCTCGAGACCGTCAAAACTGCAACTCACGGTAAACTTCTGATTGTGTGCCTGGCCTTGTCTGGCCACCACTTCATACAACGGCAACGGCAACTGCCTTGCCTGTAAATGTTCTTGCAAACGGGTTTTCGGATCTTTTTGGCTAACGCCTGGCTTAATCGTCTCTAGCATCGGCTCAAACCAGTTAAGGATCATTGCCTTGCAGGTATCCAGATCACTGTCTAAATAGACCGCACCAATAATGCCTTCCACCGCGTCCGATAAAATCGACTCACGCCGAAAGCCGCCACTTTTCAATTCGCCGGGACCAAGCTGTAAATGGTCACCAAGTTCAAACTGCTGCGCCAGTTTCGCCAGGGTCGGGCCACAAACCAGCGTAGCCCGCATCCGGCTCAAGTCACCTTCGTCCTGTTTGGTAAAGCGCTGAAACAGGACCTCGGCAATAACCATGCTTAAAATGGAGTCGCCAAGAAATTCGAGTCGTTCGTAATGCTTGGTCGATGCACTGCGGTGCGTCAACGCACGCTTAAGCAGCGCGACGTCCTTGAATTCATAACCAATAACGTTATTTAACTGGCGAATGGCTGTTGCCGTTAAACTCACTCAATGCCTCCCAGACGGTCAAAACGAACCTTGCTGGGCACCCAATCAGGCATCCAGCTATTACGATCACGGTCAAATTCGAAACTCATCCAGATAAAGGTTGCCCGGCCGACCAGTAAATCCTCATGCACAAAGCCCCAAAAGCGGCTGTCGATGGAGTTATCACGGTTATCGCCAAGCATGAAATAATGCCCTTCAGGCACAATCCACTCGTCATCACGGGTGCCGTCCTGACGCGCATAAATGCCCAAATGCGGACGGCTGGCATGGTTAATCAGGATATCATGCTCGCGCCCGTCCAGTGCTTCGCGGTATCGGGTAAGCGGGTAACGATCTTTAAAAAACTCACCCTGACTCAGCATTTCCCGCTCGGCGACCAGAATCTCTGGTTCCTCGCAAGGCGCTTCACACTGTGCTGGCTGCACATAGACCTTCTTTTCACGGTAGATAACCCGGTCACCGGGCAGGCCTACAACACGTTTAATATAGTCCACATCCGGTTCTTCCGGATATTTGAAGACTGCAATATCACCACGCTCAGGGCGGCCTGTTTCAATAAACTCATTGCGCCACACGGGATCGCGCAGGCCGTAGCGGAATTTTTCCACCAGAATGAAATCGCCTTCAAGCAAGGTCGGCATCATCGAACCGGACGGAATACGGAATGGCTCATAAATAAACGAACGCATGATCAGTACAAACGCCAGGATCGGGAATGCCGCCTGAGCAAACTCCGCAATGCTTGACTGCGGTGCTGCCTGGTCTTTCTGGTCATCCGTAAATGGGGTGCCGGTTTGCGATTCCAGTGCGGTTATTTTGTCGTTCCGTTTTGGCTTCCAGACAAAATGGTCGATGGCCCAAATAATACCAGTTGCTAACGTCAGCAAAACCAGAAAAATGGAAAAATACACAGTCATACTGTCATCCTTGTTGCCCTACTTGCTAGTTTTTAACACTGCAAGAAACGCTTCCTGAGGAACTTCCACATTACCTACCTGCTTCATCCGTTTCTTACCTTCTTTCTGCTTCTGCAACAGCTTTTTCTTCCGACTCACGTCACCACCATAGCACTTCGCGGTAACGTTTTTGCGTAATTGTTTGACCGTACTGCGCGCAATGATGTGATTTCCAATCGCCGCCTGAATAGCAATATCAAACATCTGCCGCGGGATTAGTTCACGCATCTTGTCGACCACTTCACGACCGCGGAATTCTGCGTTGTCACGGTGCGTAATTAATGCCAGCGCATCGACCCGATCGCCGTTAATCATAATATCAACGCGAACCATGTGTGACGGCTCAAAACGTTTAAACTGGTAATCCAGCGAGGCGTAACCACGACTGGTTGACTTCAGACGGTCAAAGAAGTCCATGACCACTTCCGCCATCGGCAACTCGTAAGTTAACGCTACCTGATTGCCATGGTACTCCATTTTGGTTTGCACACCGCGTTTTTCCACGCACAGGGTAATAACATTACCCAAATGCTCCTGCGGCACCAGAATATTGGCTTCAACAATCGGCTCATAAATCGTATCGATATCGTTTACCGGCGGTAACGCAGACGGGTTGTCGACTTTAACTTCGACACCTTTGGTAGTGGTAACTTTATAAATCACCGTTGGTGCCGTGGTAATCAGATCAATATCATATTCGCGTTCGAGGCGCTCCTGAATGATTTCCATGTGCAGCATACCAAGGAAGCCACAGCGGAAACCGAAACCAAGCGCGGTCGAGTTTTCCGGTTCATAGAACAGTGACGCGTCATTCAGGCTAAGCTTACCTAACGCATCGCGCATGTTCTCATAATCGTCTGAGCTGATCGGGAACATACCGGCGTAAACCTGTGGCTTCACTTTTTTAAAGCCAGGCAATTGTTTTTCCGCCGGATTTTTCGCCAGGGTCAGCGTATCACCGACCGGTGCACCCAAAATATCTTTAATCCCAGCGATCACAAAACCAACTTCACCGGCATGCAATACCCCAGTATCAAGGGGTTTCGGTGTGAAAATACCAACCTTGTCAATCTGGTGAACCTGGCCGGTACTCATCACTTTCATTTTGTCACCGGCACGTAACACACCTTTTTTAATCCGCACCAGCGACACCACGCCCTGATAATTATCAAACCAGGAATCAATAATCAGTGCCTGCACAGGCGCATCGTCATCGGCTTCGGCTTGCGGGGAAGGGATCTGAGTAACAATGCGCTCCAGCACTTCTTCAATGCCAATTCCGGTTTTCGCTGAACACTGCACCGCATCGATGGCTTCAATACCGACAATGTCTTCAATTTCCTGCGCCACGCGCATCGCGTCCGCCTGTGGCAAATCGATTTTATTCAATACCGGGACTACTTCCAGATCCATTTCGATCGCGGTATAGCAGTTTGCCAGCGTTTGCGCTTCCACCCCTTGTGCCGCGTCGACGACCAATAAGGCACCTTCACAACCAGCGAGGCTGCGTGAAACTTCGTAGGAAAAGTCGACGTGACCTGGAGTGTCGATAAAGTTTAACTGGTAACGCTCACCGTCTCTGGCGTCGTAATACAAGGTAACGCTTTGCGCTTTGATGGTGATACCGCGCTCGCGTTCGATATCCATCGAATCAAGCACCTGTTCTGCCATTTCGCGATCAGCCAGACCACCACAATGCTGGATCAGACGATCCGACAGTGTCGATTTTCCGTGGTCAATGTGGGCAATAATGGAAAAGTTGCGAATATTCTTCTTGGCAATGCCTGGCTGGCTCATTCAAACCTCGTTATAGAACCGCTGAATTCGTTCCTCTGGCGCCAGTCATGGGGGCGCCAGAAATAGTGATAGCGCGAAATTTTACTCGCTTTTCACCATCCATACAACGAAAGTCGGCAGGCTTAAGGCGTCGTTGACAATCCTCTAACCTGTAATAAGGCCTGAACTTTGACATCTTTGTGGCGTAAATAACGACGAAGAAGGTAAAAACTAAAGGCAAATGCGGCAAACCCGAGCCCGATGGAACCACCTTCATGGTCCGCAAACCACCATTGCCCAAGCAGAGCGCCGGCAAATAACGCCAGCAGTGGCAACATGTAAACCGCCAGTGAAAAACGCGTCAGCGCCTCTTCCGGCAACTGCAGCTCGACGTCCTGCCCCGGGCTTAGCGACTCATTCGTCACCACACTGAAATGCCCGCGACGCCCTGGCAACGCTTTCGATAACAAGCCTGCACCACAGGTATTTTGTTTGCTACAGCCGGAACAGCCGCTTTTTAACTGGGTCTGAATGTCAACGCTGCGTCCGTTGACTGCGGTGACTGTGCCGATTTCACGGATCATGGTGAGCCCCTCATCGCGGCGTACGAACTGACTGCGCAATTCGTTGTGCGGTCTCAGCCGGTACTCCGCCAACCACTGTCACCTGGTACTCACCAAGCTCAGTCGAATGCAGTGATTCGGCACCTTCTATCTGCATCGCCGAAGTCGCCTGATTGCGGGCGCTGATATAGATAGACAATTTGGCCAGACCATCAGTATAGAGGTAGTAATCGACCGGCTGTCCGGTTACCGCCATACGATGATTATTCGAGCGGATCAGCTCAAACCCCTGTGGCAACCAGCCTATCTGCCACTGTTGGGCAAGAGGCCGTCGATTCGAGTTGTCATCAACCAGGGGTGGCCGTGACACCTCGCTTACGTCGCGTAAGTTATCCAGAAAGCTGTCACTGGTAAATAAGGTGGTTAACTGCACCTGCTCCAGAACATCGCCATGAACTGACAAGGTTGCCGTACGCAATAACATGCCAGTTTCGCGGTCAACCCAGATCGAGTAGCCATAACGCTGACGATCCCGGGCAATCACCCGAATATGGTCTGCGGCACGGTCCATCACCCGGCCACCACCGACAGCCATGACGTTATAGGCCCCTGCTATTTTTTCAAAGGGCTGAAAAAAACCGGCGGGCAACGGTCCATTAAGCACGGTTGCGCGCAAACTATAAGGGGAACCAAGCGAATGATAGTAAGAAACGTGATTATTGTGACGCAGCGCACGGTATTCAGGTCCGTTAAGCGTAGCCAGAACTTCAACTTCATTGCCGTTCTCTGAACGGCTGTGTAACCAGCGGTAGGGTTCAATACGTTGCCCGCGAACATGCACAAATGAGGCATCGAAATTTAATTCACGCAAAGCCTGCTGCATACGGTCAAATAACGCTGCACCCTGTGCACTCTCGCTACTGTCAGTCTGGTTCTGCGTCTGTGCCTGCACCGCGTGCATGCTCAGCGTCAACGCCAGACATGCGAACGCATACTGTACCGCTTGTTTCATCACTACCGTCCGTTATTGTCTGGTATCGGGTCTTGCGACGCCGCGTCCTGGGCCTCGGCTTCTTCCTGTTCCTGCTGACTTAACTGGGTCTGCTGTTGATGATCAAGGAAGAATGATTGGATCTGACGGCGCTGATCACTGCCGCTGGATGGTACCGCAGGCGCTTCCGTTGCATTAAAGCTCACGGGATTTGCCATGCCATCAAAAGGTGCGGTTTCAAACACCGGCGACGAACCAGACTGTGGAATATCATTGCCCGGTTCGAGTTGGTAATTGGTTACCCCAATCACGGTCACTAACGCAACACTTGCGGCGACTGCAAAGCTTGCTGCAGGGCGCCACCATGCATCGTTTGCGGCAGATTTCCACCAGCCAGCCTTGGCTGTAGCTGCCACAGCTGCGCGGTGCGCAGGTTCAGCGGCTACCTGAGCGGCAACGGCCGCCGAGATATCAATCGCCATACCCGGTTGTACATCGTTCCGAATAATAGAGCTTGCCAGCTGGTAACGCTGTAGAGTCGACTTCTGTTCGTCGTCTTTCAGCATGCGATCAAGCAGACTATGATTAACATCTTCACCGTCCAGCAGTGCTGACAGATGTTCATTATGCTTGTCAGTCATACGCGTTTCCTCAACAGTTTAACCTTCTAAAAGGGGTTTTAACTTTTTATCGATGGCCTCGCGTGCTCTGAAAATACGAGAACGTACGGTACCAATCGGACAATCCATGGTGACTGCTATCTCTTCATACCCCATGCCATCCAGCTCCCTCAGGGTAATTGCCTGCTTCAGGTCATCTGGCAAGGCATTGATGGCGTCGAGCACCACGGCTTTAATTTCATCAGATAACATCTGACTCTCAGGTGAAGCAATGTCCTTCAGACCATGACCGTCATCCAAAAACTCTGCATCCTGAGCATCAATATCGGTACCAGGTGGCTTACGACCACGCGATACCAGGTAATTTTTCGCGGTATTCACCGCAATACGATACAGCCAGGTATAAAATGCGCTATCACCACGAAAGTTCGGCAACGCACGATACGCCTTAATGAATGCCTCCTGCGCTACATCCGGCACATCACCTTGCTGCTTAACGTAACGCGAAATCAAACTCATGATCTTGTGCTGATATTTCTTTACCAGAATATCAAACGCAGCCTGATCACCTTGTTGTACTCGTTCTACAAGTTGTTGATCTATGTCCTGTTCGCTCATCCGAGCCATCTCTCCCGTTCCCTTGCTCGTACTACAAGTAGCACTGGCTCGAGCTGCGTGTCACCTACCTAGACCGACAGCCTTTTAAAAAGTTCGCATTTACTGCACGAACAAGGGTAAAATTCATTTTCAATCTTCACAACAGTCTATGGATACTATGACCTCTCGTCACGCGTTCCAATGCGATGCGCTGATTATCGGCAGCGGCGCTGCCGGCCTGTCACTGGCTCTTAAACTTGCCCAACACCTGAACGTTATAGTACTGAGTAAAGGTCCTCTGGTCGAGGGCTCGACCTACTATGCGCAAGGCGGTATCGCAGCGGTATTCGATGAAAATGATAGCATTGAATCTCATGTCAACGATACCTTAAAAGCTGGCGCAGGCCTGTGTGACGCCGAGGTCGTGCACTTTACCGCATCGCGTGCCAAAACTGCGTTGCAGTGGCTGATAGAACTTGGCACTCCGTTTGATCAGGAAACCGATGCCAAAGGTGAAGCCCGTTTTCACCTTACCCGTGAAGGCGGTCATAGCCATCGCCGCATTCTGCATGCGGCCGACGCCACCGGGCGTGCTGTACAAACCACCCTGGTCAGTCAGATCGAACGCCACCCCAGAATCAAAGTGCTCGAAGGGTACAACGCCATCGACCTGATTAGTGCCGGCGAAGGCAACCAGCGCCGTTGTGTTGGGGCCTATGCCTGGAGCCGTGAAGAACGGCTGGTCTACACCATTAGTGCACCCTTTGTGACCCTTGCCACCGGCGGTGCGAGTAAAGTGTACCAGTACACCAGCAACCCGGATGTCGCCTCCGGCGATGGCATAGCCATGGCGTGGCGTGCGGGCTGTCGGGTCGCGAACATGGAATTTAACCAGTTTCACCCGACCTGTTTGTACCACCCCAGAGCCCAGAACTTTCTGCTGACCGAAGCCTTGCGTGGTGAAGGCGCGATATTGAAACGCCCGGATGGCTCAGCATTTATGGCCGACTTCCACCCGGACAACGAGCTGGCCCCACGGGATGTGGTCGCCCGAGCTATCGATTACGAGATGAAACGACTTGGCGCCGACTGCATGTTCCTCGATATTTCGCATCAGGACAGTGATTTTGTTAAGCAACACTTCCCCACTATCTATCAGCGTTGCCTCGATTTAGGCATCGACATTACCAAAGAAGCCATGCCGGTGGTGCCAGCTGCACATTACACCTGTGGCGGGGTGATGGCCGATAAAAATGCCCAGACCGATCTGGCCGGGCTTTATGCCATTGGTGAAGTGGCTTACACCGGTCTGCATGGGGCCAACCGTATGGCCAGCAATTCGTTGCTGGAGTGCATTGTGTTTGCTCATGCGGCGGCAGAACATATGTTAGCCGAGCATGCCACCGTTACACGGCCACCTGACCTGGCCCCCTGGGATGAAAGCAAAGTCACAGACTCAGATGAAGAAGTCATTATTCAGCACAACTGGCACGAGCTGCGCTTGTTTATGTGGGACTATGTCGGAATTGTACGCACCAATAAAAGGCTCGAACGCGCGGCACGGCGGATTGAACTGTTGCAGCAGGAAATCCATGACTATTATGCCAATTTCCGCGTCTCAAATAACCTGCTGGAACTGCGTAATCTGGTTCAGGTTGCAGAGTTAATTGTGATGAGTGCTATGCAGCGTAAAGAAAGCCGCGGCCTGCACTATAATCTCGACTATCCGGATTTACAGCCGAACCCACAACCTACGGTCGTTGCCCCGGGCCATAAGGCTTAACGCCCTGCTGCTGACAATTCAGACAGACCCGGCGCAGGCGCGCCCAAGCAGCGTCGTCCAGTTGATCCCGATACAGCCAGCGCCACGGCAATGGCTGTTGCTCGCAACTGAATTGAACAAACACCACAAACGGTGTCAGTAACCCCTGTTTAAGTTGCAACCGCTGCTGCGTATCAGAGACGTAGTAACCACGGCCCTGCTCGCTGAGGCACAAAGTGTCGCCGTGCTGCGGCTGACTGCTTTGTCGCCAGCAACAAAATGCACTTACCAACAGCAAAGGCCAGCACCATAACCAGTCCAGCCACCAGGTCTGCAGGCTTCGCCAGAAAACCCAGGCTGCTGTACACGCGGTCACGGCGGCACACGCCAGAATAAGTTGCCTGCGCATCACCGACGGCTGAAGGCGCAGGCTCCACATCAGACTTTAACCCGACTTAGCATCAGCTTAACCATTGCATCCAGCTCCGCATCCTCACACACCTGGTGGCCCATGAACCAGCCGAACAAATCCGGATCATCGCAGGTAATCAGGCGACGGAAGACGGCCTTCTGCTCATCCGACAGCTCGTCATACGCCTCTTCAACAAAGGGCAGAAAAAGCACATCCAGCTCAAGCATGCCTCGACGGCAGGCCCAACGCAGGCGTTTTTTGTCAATCAACACATCGGCAGATTGTTTGATGTACTCCATGGGTACTCCTCATGTCACTCCAGGCTGATGCCTGGTTTGGACGCTATTTTGTGCCGCCATGATACCATGGGAAAAATTTCCCCTGCAGCTTGTAATTCAGATTTTTGCCCCAAACTAGAGCTGTATACGCAATATCGCTGTGCTTCGGTGCGGGATATAACTTAATTCAGGCTGTTAGCTTAACGCTAACTCAAGGTAACTATAACGCTATGCAATCATACCTCGTTAGTCAGCTTGCTGTTGTTGTCGCCAGCGGCGCCGACGCCGAAAGTTTTCTTCAGGGCCAGTTAACTGCTGATGTGCAGAAATTGCCACCTGAACAGTGGAGCTATGCCGGCCATTGTGACGCCAAAGGTAAACTGCTGGCGGTGATGCGCTTGTGGCGCAGCGGCGGGGATTTCTACCTGCTGATGCCGCGGGCGAGTATTGAACATTCACTCGGCCAGCTGAAAAAATTCAGTGTCTTCAGCAAGGTCGAATTAGCTGAGCAAAGTGGTGAATTTGAGGTTGAACTAAGCCCCGTCAGTTCGCCGTTGTTTGCACTGGAGACAGCAGATGATGCTCACTTCAGTCTCGGCTTAGGCGATGCGCAGCTGCGTATCCGACCGGCTGGCATTGATACCGATGGCGACGATACCACAACTGATGAGCCAGAAATCGACGATGAAGCCTGGCTTCGTTATGAAATTGAACATGGCGTCGCCTGCCTGACGGACGCTACCGTACAGCAGTTTGTGCCACAAATGGTCGGGCTCGATCGACTTGCTGGCATTAACTATAAAAAAGGCTGTTATATCGGCCAGGAAACCATCGCCCGCATGCATTACCTTGGGCAGAATAAACGAGCCGCCCGCTATCTGGTCGGCTCCGCAGATAAAATTCCCGCGGCAGGCGCCGACTTAGAACGTAGTCTCGGTGAAAGCTGGCGCCGTGCGGGTGCAGTTCTTAACGCAGTGCGTTATGATAGTGGCGAAGTTGCTGTATTAGCCGTTCTGCCGGCTGATCTGGAAAATGACGCAACCCTTCGCATCAAGGGCGATGAAGCGAGTCGACTGACCCCGCGCCCAAAATTCGACAACCAGGAAATTTCTAATGAGTGAAGCAATAACCGCAGATAAAGCCGTAACCATCCATTATGCTGTAAAAAACCCAGCAGGTGAGGTGTTAGACAAATCCAGCGAAGAACAGCCTTTGGCCTTTATTTTTGGCCGTGGCATGTTGATCCCAGGCCTGGAAAAAGCATTGGAAGGCAAGACCGCGGGCGACACTTTCTCAGCGGACGTAGCAGCAGAAGAAGCCTACGGTGAGCGTCACGACGGCCTAATCCAGGCTGTTCCTCGTCAAATGTTTGGCGAAAATGAAGTTGAGCCTGGCATGCAGTTCCGTGCCAGCACCGACCAGGGTGAGCAATCCGTGCTTGTCGTCGAAGTCAACGACGACACTGTCACTGTTGACGGTAACCACCCTCTGGCAGGCGTTAACCTGAGCTTCGACGTCGAAGTAGTAGACGTTCGTGAAGCAACAGCTGAAGAACTTGACCATGGTCACGTTCACGGTAAAGGAGGCGTTGAGCACTAATCTGCTCCCCGCATCCGCAAAAAGGCACCGAAAGGTGCCTTTTTTGTTGCGCGTTCCGTCGCATTGCCCTTGAGCTTCCCTGCCCCGACAGCCACTATCAGTGTGAATCAACTACGTCCCGTGTACATCTGTGGAGAGTAAGTTGTTGTAAAAGCAAAAACCAATGAGGCAATGTCATGAACTATAAAATACAGGGTTCAACCCTGAGTTGCTGTGTGCTGCTCGCCGCATCCAGCAGTGTCAGCCTGGCCAGCCAGACTGACTCAGGCTATCAACAACCACCGCAGGAAGTCATCGATATAGTCGATGCAGCCCCTGCGCCGAATGCCAGTGTCGCACCCGGCGGCGAGTATATGCTAATCCAGCATCTTCCAGCCCTGCCCTCATTGACTGATTTAGCGACCCCCGAATATCGTCTGGCTGGGCGACGTATTAACCCGGCGAACAACAGCATCAGTCAGGCCCGTTACGCCGAACGGCTGGAAATTCTGACTATTGATTCCGGCGAGCGAGTGGAGATCACAGGGCTACCTGACGATGCCCGTGTTTTAGACAGCAGCTGGTCACCGAACGCTGAACACCTTGCCCTCTTGAATATGGCAGACGAGCAGGTTGAGCTTTACCACGTTGATGCCAGCAGCGGCGAAGCGTCACGTTGGAGCGATGTGCAGGTCAATGCAGTGTGGGGGGCTAATGTGCACTGGAACCGCAGCAGTGATGCCGTTTATACCATGGCGGTAACCCCTGAACGCGGTGATGAACCAGCAGCCAGTCCAGTTCCCAGCGGGCCTGTGATCACCGAAAGTCGGGGCCGTACCGCGCCTGCCCGTACCTATCAGGACTTGCTCGCCAACAGCCACGACGAAGCACTGTTCGACCATTACTTTAGCAGTCGTATCGCCCGCATCAGTCTTGACGATGACGTGAAGTACCTGGGTGATGAAGCCATTTACAACGATCTCGCTTTGTCTCCGGACAGCAATTATCTCTTGGTTACCGAGCTACAGCGGCCTTATTCATACTCAGTTCCACATTTTCGTTTTGCCCGCCGCAGCGATGTCTGGAACCTGGATGGCGAGCGCATCTATCAGGTGGTTGATCAGGCATTAGCCGACAATCTGCCAATTTCATTTGACGCAGTCGTGCCCGAACGTCGCAGTATCAGCTGGCGCAATGATGCACCAGCGACTCTGGTGTGGGCACAAGCTCTGGATAGCGGGAACCCAAACGAAGAGACTGACTATCGGGACGCTGTCTATCAGCTCAGCGCACCTTTTGAGGATGACCCCGAGCAGCTTATTCAGTTGCGTAATCGCTTTGCCGGCATACACGCCGGTGATGATGAAAACGCGATTATCTCCGAGCGCTGGTGGGCCAGCCGTGAAGAGCGGGTCTGGCACCTCAGTCCAAACCATCCAGAGAATCCTAAAATGTTGTGGGAACGCTCCTGGCAGGACAGATACAGTGATCCGGGCGAACCAGTAATGCGCCGCAATGAGTTTGGTCGTTCGGTGTTACGAATTGAAGATGGTCACCTGCTAATGATTGGTGACGGTGCTTCAGACCAAGGTGATCGGCCGTTTATCGACCGCTTCTCACTGCAGGACTCCAGCAGCGAGCGCTTATGGCGTTCAGAGGCGCCTTACTACGAAATGCCCCGTGCTCTGCTCGACGCCGCCAGCATGACTTTTCTGACCCAGCGTGAGGCCGTTGATCAGCCTGCTGACTTTTATAAGCGCAGCCTTACCAACGACAGCCTGGTCGCCCTGACCGAAACTGAGCATCCAATGCCACACACCCTGGGCATCAGTCGTGAACTGATTCACTACGAACGTGAAGATGGCCTGGCAATGTCAGCGACCCTGTTTTTACCCGATGGCTATGACGCTGAGCGCGATGGGCCCCTGCCAACCATAATCTGGGCTTACCCGCGCGAATATCGCAGCAACGCCGATGCGGCTCAGGTCTCCGGCTCACCGTACGAGTTCAACCGAATCAGTTACTGGCGTCCGCAGTTCCTGGCAACCCAGGGCTATGCAGTGATGGACAATGCGACCATGCCAATTGTTGGTGAAGGCGACGCATTGCCAAACGACACCTTTATCGACCAGTTGATTATGAATTCGGAAGCAGCCATTCAGGCAGGTGTGGAACGCGGCGTTACTGATCCGGAACGGGTCGCCCTTGGGGGGCATTCCTACGGTGCCTTTATGACTGCCAATGTGCTGGCTCACTCTGATCTCTTTCAGGCTGGTATCGCTCGTAGTGGTGCCTATAACCGCACCCTGACACCTTTTGGTTTCCAGCGTGAAGAACGCACGGTATGGGATGACCCGGCGCTGTATCAGACCATGTCGCCATTCTTTTCGGCCCATCAGATTAAGACTCCGCTGTTGTTAATCCACGGCCAGAATGACAACAACTCAGGAACCTTTCCGATGCAGAGCGAGCGACTTTTTCAGGCGGTTAAAGGACT
This sequence comes from Aliidiomarina sedimenti, assembly GCF_003986955.1. Taxonomy (GTDB): domain Bacteria; phylum Pseudomonadota; class Gammaproteobacteria; order Enterobacterales; family Alteromonadaceae; genus Aliidiomarina; species Aliidiomarina sedimenti. The sequence continues at coordinate 624,648 of NZ_PIPN01000001.1, forward strand.
TGGCGGGACTACCCGACTGGTCATGCTACCCTTAGAGTCACATGGCTACCGTGCACGTGAGTCCGTGCTCCATATGCTTTGGGAAACCATTGAATGGTTAGATGAGTTCGTTAAACAGGCTGAGGACTAAACTCACCAATGGCTAATTCATAGCCAGCGAACCCAGCCAAAAAGCAAGCAAGAAGGCGTCTGCAGGTATCCAGGCGCCTTTTCTTTTTCTTGAGAAAATGGCCAACTAAGCCTAGGCTTAGGCGATAATAATTAGCCCAAACGGAGTTGAAATGTCTGATCACGAGTATGTAAGTCAAGATGCTACCAGTTCAAACGAGCGTACCCCTACCCCACCCACTGATTACCATGCGGCACAACCTGTCGAGCAAACAGACGCCGATAACAACCTCGGTATAGTGATTTCCATCTGGTGGTCGTTTACCTGGCGCTTTACCGTTATCAGCATAGTCATTGGTCTGGTTGCCGGCATTATATTAGGGATTGTTAGTGACAGCCCTGAAAGCGCACAAAATCTCGCTCTGATAAGCAATTTCGTGATCGCTATTCCAATTAGTATCTGGTCACTTGGGTCTGCCTTAAGCAAACACCACAGAGGCTTTAGCGTTATTTTCGTAAAAAAGGATAGTCACCATGATTAACCGCTTAACCCCAGTACAACTGGGCATGTTTACCTTGTTAATGGGGTTCAGCTTGTCAGCCAATGCAGCCGACTCGACCAGTCAGGACGAGGAAAATCGCCGCGGACAGCAAAATGGCGACGAAGAAAGCCGTGTTGATAAACGCGCTGAAGCAGAGCGGGACAGTGCAGACAATCCGTATGTATTAACCCCGCACCGACAAAACTATGTGCTGCCAGCGAAGTACACCACCCGCACCAACCCGGATGCATTTGAAAATATTCCCAATGCCCGTGACATTGAAGACGTTGAACTGCAGCTGCAGTTCAGCTTTAAATACCCCATTGATACCAACTTATTTGGTACCAAGCACTCGCTCTGGGTCGCTTATACCCAGCAATCCTACTGGCAGGCCTACAATGGTTCTGCATCTCGGCCGTTTCGTGAATCCAATTATGAACCCGAAGTCTTTGTTGCCTTTGACCTTGGTGACTGGTCCTTCCTCGGTGTCGACCCGAAATTTCTTAATATCAGCCTCAACCACCAGTCAAACGGGCGCTCCGAGCCTGGCTCCCGCTCCTGGAACCGGGTGATTGCAGAACTCGTTTTCGAACGTGACAATCTTGTGTTTGCATTTCGTCCCTGGTGGCGTATTCCCGAGAGCAGCGAGGACGACAACCCTGATATTCATAAGTATTTAGGGTATGGTGACTTCAGCTTCGTTTACACCTGGGACGACCTCTCGGTTGACGTAACACTGCGTAACAACTTTCGCAGCGACGACAACCGTGGAGCATTGCGTGTCGGATTCAGCTTCCCGTTGTGGGAAAACTTCCAGGGCTACGTGCGTTATTTTAACGGCTATGGCGAGTCACTGATTGATTACGATTACCATACCCAAAGCATCGGCGTCGGTATTATCCTGACGAACTGGCTCTGACATTCTGCCGCCGCTAGTTCAGCAAGTGATTGACAGATGCCGTTAACTTTATCATTGTGAAAGACCGGATGGCGCACGTGCTAAGTCACTCGCGCCGTTGCTTTCTTGCCACTCACGAGGTAGTTCATGTTTAAATCTCTAACCAGCACACTGGCCCTGACTATAGGTCTTAGTGTCGGCTTAAGTGCCAGCTTGCCCGCATCCGCCAATGACGACAGCCATTCCATTTCAGCTCAGTTAGAACAACGCGTCATCGACTGGCGACGTGATCTTCACCAACACCCTGAACTAAGTAACCGGGAGTTTCGTACCTCTGCTCTGGTCGCTGAACATCTGCGCGAACTGGGCATGGAAGTTCAGACCGAAATTGCCCATACCGGTGTGGTTGGCTTCTTACGCGGTGGCAAACCAGGTCCGACTATCGCACTGCGTGCCGATATGGATGCCCTGCCGGTCACAGAACGCACTGACGTCCCCTTTGCGTCCACTGCTGTTGGCGAATACCGCGGCAATGAAGTGGGTGTGATGCATGCCTGTGGTCATGATTTACACGTCGCGATGCTAATGGGTGCGGCTGAGTACCTCGCTGGTATTCAGGAGAACCTTGAAGGCAATATCATGTTTATCTTCCAGCCTGCTGAAGAGGGCGCGCCGGGAGACGAAGAAGGTGGTGCCGAATTAATGCTGGAAGAAGGACTCTTCGCTGAACATACCCCGGATGCCGTGCTCGGTATCCACGTTTGGTCGGCCGGAAATACAGGGCAGATCGGGTATCGCCGTGGCCCCCTGATGGCATCCTCAGACCGCTTTGAGATCCGCGTTCAGGGCCAGCAGACTCACGGATCTCGGCCATGGGGTGGGGTTGACCCTATTGTCGCTGCGGGTCAGATCATTACCAACTCGCAAAGCATCGTAAGTCGTCAGATTGATATTACCAAAGCTCCAGCCGTGCTCAGCTTTGGTATCGTCGAAGGTGGTGTACGCAATAACATTATTCCGGATGAAGTCTATCTGGAAGGTACCATTCGTAACTTTGACATGGATAACCGCCAGCAGATCTTCGAAAAGCTGACTCACACCGCAGAGCACACTGCCCAATCCAGTGGTGCAACGGCTGAGGTCACCATTCATGAAGGGTACCCGGTGACCTCGAATGACGCTGCGTTAGTGGACCGCCTGATGCCTACGACCTTGCGTGTGGCAGGTGAAGACAATGTGCATGAGAACGCACTGGTGACCGGGGCCGAAGACTTTTCGTTTTTTGCCAACGAAGTACCAGGCATGTTTGTGTTCTTAGGTATTACTCCGCCGGATCAGGATGCCGCCAGCGCGCCAAGCAACCATTCGCCATATTTCTATGCAGACGAAGACGCACTCAAAGTCGGTGTTGAGCTATTTATTAACTGGGTGGTTGATTACCCCCAGCAATAGTCAATGACTAGCGCAGGCTTACGGCTCAAGTCTGGCGCAAAAAAAAGCCCCCAGTGTAAATACGCTGGGGGCAAATCCTAAATTCCAGGGAAGTGAGATTTAGGGATACACAGTTAAAAAGCTTGCGAGCCAAACTTCAATGTCAGACATGCTACCTAGGTTAAATGTCACTTATCAGGCAGTATGATGACAATTTGATGAATCGCTATATATAGTATCGACATCCCCCTGCAAAGCTTGAATCGCCCTAGCAAAGGGCATGCTCGAATAAATAGTTCTCATCCGAACTTCCCTGTACCTCTCAAGCAAGTCACGTATAATAACCTCTGTGATTATCAGATAACTAATAAGCAACAAGCTTGAATTACTATTAGTTATCCTTCCAGGCTCCTCAATATGATTGATTTGCTTGCAGCTAACACAAATTAGGCGAACGGCAGGTTATCAACTTGCCTTAAACATTGCCCTGGACCGCCCCAACCCGGTCCAGGGCTTTTTTTTTGCCACAAAGTAAGTTGCCCCAAAGACAGCACCGCAATACTTGAGTAAAACACTCGGGTATGCCATAGTATTGACCTGTTATTTGACGGTGAGTAAAGGCTATGAGACTGACATCGAAGGGACGTTATGCAGTAACCGCAATGCTTGATGTGGCCTTACATGCAGACAAAGGTCCGGTACCACTGGCGGATATATCCGAGCGCCAGGAAATCTCCCTGTCCTATCTCGAACAATTGTTTTCCCGTCTTCGTCGCCACCAGCTGGTAGACAGCGTACGAGGCCCGGGTGGTGGTTATCGGCTTGGCCGCAGTGCTGACTTAATCGCGATAGGTGAGGTTATTCGTGCCGTCGACGAGTCAGTCGATGCGACCCGCTGTCAGGGTAAGTCCAACTGTCAGCAAGGCGAACGCTGCCTGACCCACAGCTTATGGTCCGACTTAAGCGACCGTATCTCTAACTTTCTGGATAACATCACGCTCGGTGAGCTGATGGCCAAAGGCGACGTTAAAGCCGTTGCCAGCCGCCAGGAATCATCGCTGTTCCAGCAGCTCAAAGTGACATAAAAGAGACGTAACGAGAGTTGTTAGCTGGCGCTACGCCAGCTGTTTAATTTTGGCCACCATAGCGCGCAGACCATTGCCCCGCGTGGGTGAAATATGACGCTCTAAATCAAGTTGCTTAAAGTAGCCGTCGATATCAAACTGCTGGATCTCGCTGCTGGTTTTGCCATCGTAGGCTGCCAGCACCAGGGCAAGTAGCCCCTGCACTATGATCGCATCGCTATCAACTTTGAAAAACAATTTATCGCCACGAGCTTCGCTGATCATCCATACACTGCTCTGACATCCACGTACCAGATACTCATCTTTCTTTTGCTCATCCGGCAGACCAGGTAATTGCTTACCCAGATCAATGATGTACTGGTAGCGTTGCTCCCAGTCATCAAGAAACTCTAAGTCATCGATAATTTCTTCAGTGCTAGGCAGGCTCATGTGACCTTCTGTCCTTTAACTACAATTTTTTAGAAAAACACGCCAGCTTCAAGCTGGGCTTCTTCGCTCATCATCTCGCGCGACCAAGGCGGATCGAATACCAGCTCGACCTTCACCTCTTCGACGTTTGGTACCATACCCACGCGGTACTCTACGTCACCTACCAGCACCGGACCCATGCCACAGCCAGGCGCCGTCAGGGTCATATCAATGCGCACCGTTTTCGCCGCCTGATCGATCTCGACTTTATAAATCAGTCCAAGCGACAGCAGATTAATTGGAATTTCCGGATCATACACGGTTTCCAGAGCATCCCACACCTGCTGTTCATTGATCTGGCCATCGATTGGCGCCTCGAAGCTAAGCTCAGTCGGCTTGCGACCCAGGGCATCTGCATCGGTGCCATCAATACGCAACATATTACCCTGCCAAGTGACCGTGTAATTGCCACCTAAGTCCTGGGTAATGGTTACAAACTCGCCTTTGGGAATGATCTTAACGTCGCCGGTTGGGACACGACGCGACTTCACTTCCCGCGTCGTATTAACCATTTTTTGCATCGACATCAACTACACCGCCGATTTCACATTAAAGCTCTCACCACAGCCACACTCATCCAGCACGTTAGGGTTGTTAAACTTAACTACCCCGTTGACACCTTCTTTGACATAGTCAATTTCGGTATTACGGACTACATCCAGTGCATCGCCCGCCACCGCGACTGTGATCTCATCATTAATTGGCACTACCACATCATTTTCAGCCGGCGCCTCTGCGTAATCAAGCACATAGGCAAAGCCAGTGCAGCCGCTAAGCTTAGTTGAAAAACGGATAATCTTACCTGGCTGATCCGCCAGTTTCGCCGCAAAATGGCGTTGAGCCGTATCTGTCATGCTTACGACCTGCGATTGCGGTACAAATGTTTCTACAGACACAATGACCTCCTGCCCTCAGGCTAACATCATGGATGCTTTCTTGAGGCCTTTAAACAGCGCCTCAACATCTTCAAATGTGTTGTAAATGGAAAACGACGCGCGCGCGGTGCCAGGGACACCTAAACGCTTCATCAGAGGTTGCGCACAATGGTCGCCAGTACGAATAGCAATGCCCTGGCGGTCCAGTAAAAAGCCAATATCGGCCGGATGTGCACCTTCAATTACAAAACTCAGAATACCAATTTTTTTCGGTGCATTGCCAACGATACGCATGCCCGGAATATCTTTCGCCAGTTCCAGTGCATAGTCTAGCAAGGCCTGCTCATGGGCTTTCACCGCATCGACATCGAGCGCCTGAAACCACTTAATCGCAGCGGCCATGCCAATAGCACCAGCTATATTCGGCGTACCGGCTTCAAGCCGGTTCGGCAACGCGCCCCAGGTTGCATCCTGGTAGGTTACCGTTTCGATCATCTCGCCACCGGTTAACCACACGGGCCAGGTTTCCAGCACCTCTTTACGGCCCCAGAGAACACCAATCCCCGTAGGACCAAACAGCTTGTGGCCGGAAAAGGCATAAAAGTCACAGCCAATCGCCTGCACATCAACATCACCATGGGCTACGCCCTGCGCACCATCGATCAGAACCAGCGCCCCTTTGGCTTTGGCCTGCGCGGTCAGCGACTGAATCGGGTTAATCGTACCTAATGCATTAGACACATGCGGCATCGATAAAATCCGTGTGCGTTCCGATAACAATTCCGTAAACGCCTGCTCGTTGAGCTCGCCAGTGTCGTGAATCGGTACCACCTTAAGGGTTGCACCTGACAGTTTACAAGCCTGTTGCCAGGTCACCAGGTTGGCATGGTGTTCCATTTCGGTAACCAGCACTTCGTCACCAGCTTGTAGCTGTTGCGCCATGCCTTTGGCAACAATATTAATGCCTTCGGTGGTACCGCTGGTCCAGATCACTTCTTCTTTCGCCGGCGCATTAATAAAGCCCGCAACCACCTCACGCGCTTCTTCATAGCGACGAGTCGCTTCGTCAGACAGCTGATGCGCGCCACGGTGGACATTGGAATTGCACTGAGTATAAAACTCGACAATAGCGTCAATCACCGCCTGCGGCTTTTGCGTCGTCGCTGCGTTATCCAGATACACCAACGGGTTACCACTAACTTCACGCTTCAGGATCGGAAACTGCTCGCGGATATGGTTTACATCAAATGCCACTGGCTGGTCGCTCATTTGACCTCCATGCCTTCAAAGCGAGTCTTCAGCTTAGGCTGTAACCAGTCGCGCAATGCCTTATTTGGCATTTGTTCAATCAGTTCCTGAACAAATCCGAAATTCAGCATGACCAAGGCCTGAGAACGGCTAATACCACGTGACAGCATGTAGTACAGAGCTTCGTCGTCAATCTCAGCGACCGTAGCACCGTGCGCACACTGAACATCGTCGGCATAGATTTCGAGCTCAGGTTTGGTATTGATCTGACCACGACGCGAGAGCAACAGATTGCGGTTATTCAGTTCAGCCAGCGTTTTCTGTGCATCCGGGTGAATGTGAATCCGACCGTTAAATACCGCTTTGGCATTATCACCAACAATACCGCGCGCGTTTTCTTCGGTCGTGCCATTCGGCACCGCGTGCTCAATAGTACTGTGCAGATCAAAGTGTTCGTTTTCAGCCAACAGGTAAATGTTGTTAAACTTGGCGAAGGCATGCTCACCGGCATGATGAATATCGACGTCCAGCCGCGATAGCTGGCTACCATAGCCCACCAGCGTGCTGTTCAGACGCGACTTCTCGCCCATCTGAAAGTGACTGCCACCTATATGAATGGCATCCGCACTGTGCAAAGCAAAGCGATAATGCTCAAGTCTGGCTTCATAGCCCAGCTGATATTCAGCAAAGGCGGTGTTCATGCTCGCGCCGTCACCGCTGCCATGTTCAATCACAGTCGCCGTTGCCTGTTTACCTAAGCGCACCAGTACACGGTTGTGTGACTCGACTTTATCCGTTACCAGGTTAATCACCCGCACTGGCGTCTCGACGCTGGCACCGTCAGCGATATCGATGATCACGCCTGAGGTGGCTAATACATCGTTGACCAGACCGAACAAATGGCGCTCGGGTTTTACCTGAGTAAAGACCTGCCCGGCGACACTGCGTGCATTGTCAGTCGGTTGGTCCAGAGCACTGATACTCAGCCCAGCAGGCAATGACAGGCTACCAATGTCGGTGTGCAGTTCACCGTTTACAAACACCAGGTCTAAACTTTCTAAACCCTCAATGGCAAACTCTCTGCTATCCACCTGGACAGATGTGCTGCCAGGTTGAGCCAGCAACGCATCAAACGGGTGCAATGAGGTATAACGCCAGGCTTCAGTGCGCCGTCCCGGCCACTGCTGGTTCTGCAGCGTTGCCAGGGCTTCGCCTCGAACCGGGCTTAACCAATCCTGAACTGAGCCGGCACGGTCAATAACATCTGCTAACCACTGGCTCATGCATCCGCCTCCTCGGCTTTTGCGCCCAACCAGGCATAGCCGGTCTTTTCCACTTCTTTGGCCAGTGACGCATCGCCACTTTTAACAATTTTGCCGTCCGCCAGAATATGTACATAATCCGGTTCGATGTAATCCAGCAAACGCTGGTAGTGAGTAACCACGATAAAGCTTCGTTTGCCGTCACGCTGGCTGTTGACACCATTGGCGACAACCTGCAGCGCGTCCACATCCAGCCCGGAGTCGGACTCATCAAGAATACACAGCTTTGGCTCCAGCAAGATCATCTGCATGATTTCGTTGCGCTTTTTCTCACCACCAGAAAAGCCTTCATTGACACCTCGCTTCAGGAACGCCAATGGCAAGTCCACCTGCTTACAGGCTTCCTTGGCTTTCTTTAAAAAATCTGAGGCGCTGAGTGGATCGTCGCCACGCTTTTCGCGAATGGCATTCACCGACTCTTTCATAAATTCCATATTGCTGACGCCAGGGATCTCAACCGGGTACTGAAACGCCAGAAACAGACCCGCCTGGGCGCGCTCTTCAACTTCTAAATCAAATAAATCTGCACCATTGAACTGGGCAGTACCGCTATCGGCTTGGTAGCCGTCACGACCTGATAAGACATAACCCAGGGTACTTTTACCGGCGCCATTTGGCCCCATGATGGCATGCACTTCGCCAGGTTTAATGTCCAGGTTCAGCCCTTTAAGAATCTCTTTGCCGTCAATACTGGCATGTAAATCTTTAATACTTAACATCATTACCCCACTGAACCTTCAAGACTAATTTCTAGCAATTTGCCCGCTTCCACAGCGAATTCCATTGGCAATTCTTTAAACACTTCTTTGCAGAAGCCATTCACAATCATCGACACCGCTTTCTCCGGATCAAGACCACGCTGACGACACAGGAACAACTGGTCATCACTGACCTTCGAAGTTGTTGCTTCGTGCTCAACAATGGCTGACGGGTTGCGGCTTTCAATATACGGGAAGGTGTGTGCGCCACACTTATCTCCAATCAGTAGCGAATCACACTCGGTGAAGTTCCGCGCCCCATCGGCATTTGGTCCCATCCGCACCAGACCACGGTAGGCATTGCTGCTATGGCCTGCTGAGATCCCTTTGGAAATAATGGTCGAACGGGTGTTCTTACCCATGTGGATCATTTTGGTCCCGGTGTCCGCCTGCTGGCGACCACGGGTCAGAGCGACTGAGTAAAACTCACCGACACTGTTGTCCCCTTTTAAAATACAGCTTGGATACTTCCAGGTAATCGCCGAACCAGTTTCAACCTGGGTCCAGGAAATCTTCGCATTGGTTTCCGCTAAGCCACGCTTGGTCACAAAGTTGTAGATACCACCTTTGCCATTTTCGTCGCCCGGATACCAGTTCTGCACTGTCGAGTATTTAATTTCTGAGTCGTCCATCGCCACCAGCTCAACCACAGCGGCGTGGAGCTGGTTTTCATCGCGTTGCGGCGCGGTACAGCCTTCCAGATAGCTTACGTAGCTACCCTCTTCAGCGACAATCAGGGTACGCTCAAACTGACCCGTGTTAAGCTCATTAATACGGAAATAAGTGGACAGCTCCATCGGGCAGCGAGTGCCTTTTGGAATGTAAACAAAGGAACCATCGGTAAACACAGCGCTATTCAGCGCAGCAAAATAATTATCACGTTGCGGAACCACAGTACCCAGGTATTTTTTAACCAGGTCCGGGTATTTTTGAATTGCTTCTGAGATCGGGCAGAAGATTACGCCCGCTTCTTCCAGCTTAGCGCGGAACGTGGTCACAACCGAGACTGAATCAAAAACTGCGTCCACCGCAACACCAGCCAGCATTTCCTGCTCATGCAGTGGAATGCCAAGTTTTTCATAGGTGCGCAGCAATTCAGGATCAACTTCATCCAGCGACTTAGGCTTGTCTTTCATGCTCTTCGGTGCTGAATAATAGGAGATCGACTGGAAGTCAATTTTCGGGTAATCGACATGGGCCCAGTCCGGTTCATCCATTTTCAGCCAGCTACGGTAAGCCTTCAGACGCCATTCCAGCATCCATTCAGGCTCATTTTTCATGGCTGAAATACGACGAATAACCGACTCGTCCAGACCCACCGCAAAGGTGTCTGACTCAACTTCGGACACGAAACCGGCATCGTACTTACGTGCTATCGCCTGCTCGATTTGTTCACTCATGACAAACTCACTCGGTTTATTCTAAACATGCCCTGATTATATAGTACCCGAGTATTTCACTCAAGTATTGAGACCGCGGCCCGTCTGGGTTCTTTAGTAGTAGGCGTGTTTATACGAGGGAGTGTAGAAGATAACATCAGGGTAACAACTACCGGGGCCAGGGCTGTCAGAACAACAGCGCCTGGTCCCGGGTCGATAGGATAAAGGACTACCTGCTTACACCAGCTTAAAGGCAACGGCCAACTGAGCCAGAATGACCAGCCCACCGATAAACATCGCCAGATACAAGCCAAGGTTCCCCCCGGCAACCTGATAGCTTGCCTCGTCGTAGTCTAAACGAGCTTTACGCACCATCAGCACCGGCAGAATAATCGCAATCACCACCAGCGCTATCGCTGCGTAGCCAAGCGCAATGATAAAGCCCTGCGGGTAGAACAGTGCGAACACCAAAGGCGGCAGAAAGGTAATTAAACCAGTTTGCATCCGTCCGCGTTTATTGTTCGGACGTTGGAATTTCTCCGCGAGGAAATCAAACAGGCCCAGGCTGACCCCTAGAAATGAGGTTGCCAGAGCCAGATCGGCAAACAGAGTAATAGCCGCAACCACCCATTCGGACTGCACCACAGCAGCAATCGAATTAACAAAGTCAGGCAGGTCATTATTTTGCATCAGTCCCGTCTGGCCAACCGCGCCAAAGCTTAATCCTTGCCAAATGATATAAATCACCAGCGGCAGGCTCGAGCCAATCAGCACAATCTTACGCAGCGCCGCCATGTCTTTATTGGTATAACGAACCAGCGAGGGAATGCAGCTATGGAAACCAAACGAGGTAAAAATAACCGGCAATGCGGCAACCAGAAGGCCTTGTTCAACTGGCAAATTCAACAGGTAACCGCCACTGACCTGAGGAGTCAGCATCACCATAGTTACCACCAGCACAATCAACTTAAGCACAAACAAAATACGATTAATAAAATCGACCTTGCTGGTTCCAAGTGATACCACCAGACCAATAATTAAGGTAAATACCAGTGCGCCACTAAAGCCGGGCATGCCTGGCAGATGGCCAATGATGCGCTCCTGCATCAAGGCGCCTCCACCGGCAATATAGGCCGCACACAGCGCATAGAGCAAAAACAGCATCGCCACGGTCGCAGTCGCCCGCCCTTTCCAGCCAAGAAACTGCTCCGCCAGGCCATGCAGTGTTGCGGTAATCGGCACATGCTGGTGCAACTCAAGCATCAACAATCCGGTATAGGCCATCAACACCCAGATCCCGACCATAATCGCGACCGAGGTACCAAAGCCTAATCCAGCTGACGTTAACGGAAGGGCCAACATACCGGCACCAATAGTGGTACCGGCAAGAATAAAAATACTGCCAATAGTTTTACTGCGGGAAGTCAAAACGCTGTCGTCCTTATTCTAATTTTTCTGACAAAGAGGCTAGCTGACTTTGACGTAAAGGGGAAGAGTAAAAAGCGCTGACAAATGCCTGTTACTATACCTGGTCCTTCACTACGACCCCATCCAGCACGCGCTCGACTTCGCTTTGAATTGCTTCTACCAGCTCATCGGGATGAAATTTGGCGATAAAACGGTCGGCTCCGACCTTCTTCACCATGGCTTCATTAAACACACCCGACAATGACGAATGCAGTACCACGGCCAGGTCTTTTAACTGAGGATGGGCCTTGATTTCAGCGGTCAGGGTGTAGCCGTCCATTTTCGGCATTTCAATGTCAGAAAGTACCACAGGTACCTTTCGCACCAGGTCATCGTTGTTTTCCAGCTGCTGCTCAAGCCATTCCAATGCCTGCTTGCCATCGTTGGCCAGGTGGCATTTCAAGCCAACTTCTTTCAGCGCCCGCTCGACCTGTTTGCGAGCCACCATCGAATCATCCACCGCCAGCACCACAATACTGTCTTTATCAATTTCAGAATGGCGGGCCCGTGCTTCATCGCTGACATGGGCTTCTTCACCTGAAACCTCAGAAAAGACTTTCTCGACATCGATAATCTGAACCAGCTGGTCGTCGACTTTAACCACCGCCGTTAAGTAATGGCCTCGCCCTGCACCACTTGGTGGGCTCATCACCTCTTCCCAGTTAAGGTTCACTATCCGCTCGACACCGCCCACCAGGAACCCCTGCACATGGCGGTTATACTCACTCACAATAATGAATGACGGCGCGTCATCAGGAATCCCGGCGCCACCCATGGCATAATCCAAATCGATCACAGGTACGCTTTCGCCACGTAAATGCGCCACCCCTTTTATTTGCTTACCAGCTCCCGGCATTTCTGCCAGCTCCATGGTCGGGATGACCTCGCGCACTTTAAACACGTTGATACCAAATCGTTGCTGACCCCGTAAGCGAAACATCAACATTTCCAGTCGGTTTCTGCCAGCCAGATTGGTTCTGGCATCAACCGATTTCATAAATTCACTCATGGGCCTTCCTCACTACTTTTTGTGATTTCTTGTACGTGTCGCACCTATGCAATAACTAACTATCACAGGCAGATAACCTTGACTAGTATTAAACTTCGTTAATTTTATCGAACGGTTCATCCCTGCCAGTTGCGCAGGAACTCAATTTGACGTTGTTCCTGTGCATCCGGTTGATAGGGACTGGTATCTATATCGGCAGGATTAACTGTACCAAGAGGCCAGCTAGTACGATTACTTTGCCCAAAGCCCTGTTCATCCCCCGGGTGGGACGACATTCGCTCGAGCACAAGGTCAGTTAAATAGAGCTCCGCTGCATGCTCAGGCAAGACACTATGGTGAGCCCTGATTAGGAATCGCTGCTGCCCTGTGGCCAGTCTCTCCCGTGCTGTTAACACAGCCAGAGGCTGGCTTTCGTCTTCGGACAACACCGCTCGTAACCGGTAAATGCCGGCCTGTTCTACTTCAGCCGTGACCTCTGCGACCACATCATCGCCCTCTACGCTCGCTTGACCCACCGCGGTTACCCTGGCGGCCGGATAATGAAAGGTTAAATCAGTGCTGAGTTGCTCTCGACCACCGCCAAAACTCACTTCCGCACGTAACCGCAGGTTACGCGGCCAGTCCGCCTCAAGCGCAATTGCAAATGACGGCTCGTCGCTGCTCACGCTGTACAACAGCGTACCGCTATCGGCATCTACAAGCTCCAGCCGCACCACATCAATCGCCATACTCGCTACCAGCTCGCCCTCAATAGCTTGCGGGTAGATATGGTGATAACGCTGCAACTGCAGCGACAGCGTTTCATCACCGTCAAGAACTGGAATCTCTACCGGATAGCTTCGGTTCCAGTTACGGTGCGCCGCGCCAATATACTCATAGGGCTGCGAATACGAAGGGTACTGCAAAATAGCCTGCTGCTGCGAGGCCATTGCCTGCATCGCTTCCGCGGCTGGGGTTTCTGCAATATCGTCGTAACCGTCATCGTAGGCTGGTTCGTCATCCGTTGACGCGGTATTTATCGACCCAGGCGTCGCTGTGGGTTGCGCCTGAGCAGATAAAACCTGAGCAAGCTCTGGCTCGGTCGCAAGCGGTTCGTCAGCATCTACGGCGATATCTAAGCGGGCTGACCAGGTGGTCAACCCGATAATCAAAAGGGCAGCGAACGCCGCCCCTATCAACCAGTACTTTTTCACTGTTCGAGTTACCTGCTAGGTTACTTTGGACTTAACGCAACAAGCCTTGCGCCACTTCCGACATGGTTTGTTGCTGCGACCCCTGAATGTATTCAAAGCGACGCCCAAACCAGCCCGACTCGCGTTCATAGGCCACCGACACAGTTTCGCCGTTGGCCAGATTCAGTAAACGCTGCACCGAGCCTAAGGGACCCTCGTGCTGCGCCGCGATTGTACCGCTATGGCTGTAACCGGAGCCCATCGCAATCGGATAATGGTATGGCATAAATTGCTCAACACCATTCGACATGCTGGTCAGGCGACCACTGAAGTTCATGGTTGGTGAACAACTATTAAAGTTACTGACATCCGCCGCACCGCAGGTTGAATGAGCAGACACCACACCGTCATCATGGCCCGGTAGAAATGGCGCTGTAACACTCCAGAAGTCGCTGGCATCGCCGACAAAGCGCAGCCGCGGTACCCGTTCGTCAGGTAAACGGGCAAGTTGACGCGCGTTCGCAACACGCAAATCACTTAGCACTCCAAGGTTACCCTGAGTAGGAGTAATTCCAAGCCAGAGCGAAATGGCATAACGCATGGCTGCATTGGTTAAACCACCGCCTTCGGCGACATTAATAGCAATATCAGCCAGTTCAGAGCCACCACCCGCTCCTGCAAAATCAATCGTGGCAACAAAGTTCAGCGGTTCAAGTCCTGCATTTTCGAGCCAGTTACGCTGATTCTCAAGGATATGGCGTGCAATAAGATCGCCTGTTGAGTGGGTCACCAGTAAGCAACCATCACGGCAGAGACCGCTGGTAGAAAGTTCCTGCAGCTTAGGCCAGACATACTGCATAGAAATCTGCTGGGTAATCCGCTGATGCGACGGCCAGTCAATCCGCGCCGCTGCCCGTGGGCCCCAATACTCCTCCCAGTACGCAGCGCCGTCCAACTTAACCTGATCTGCATTTGGCTGCGCCTGCAACTGATGCGGCTGGAAGCCATGAATTAATACCACCGGATAGTCTGAATCGGCCGCTGCCGGCATTGCCGTTATTAACAGCATTCCCATTGCTATAAAGATGAACATTGTTCGAACCATACCCGCCTCACTTAATGATTGAGTCAATTAACCGCTTAGGTGGACCTGCGTCGTACTGCAGTAGCAAGTTACGCCTATAAAAGCACGTTGACAAAATTTTAACAAGCGAGAGAAAAACAGAGCAAAGTCAGCCTAGGAAGGTTTCAATTCAGTCACGTTCAAATACACAGTAAATGAACTTCTGTTCTGCGCCAGCTGGGGTAAGATGTGTTTCGTGTTGCTGCTGCAACAGGGTGAAGCCCTCGGCGAAAACCTGTGCCAGCTTGTCGGCGTCATAACGCTCCACCGGCAGGCCACTGCATTTACTGGGGCCATCATCAGCGAAGGTTGCAATAATCAACCAGCCACCCGGCTTAAGGGCACTTTTAAGCTGCTCTACGTAGCGCACACGGTCGGAGGCATTGGTAAGAAAATGAAAGACTGCACGGTCATGCCAGATATCAAACGGCGCCCCTTTCAGTCTGCTCAAATCAGCATCCAGTACATCCGCCTCAACCCACTCTATCGCCTGTGCGGGATCACCGGATTTCGACAAACGAGCTTGTGCTGTTCTCAGCGCAGCAGCGGATAAGTCCAGCACCGTGATCTGGTTATCCGCATCCTCAATTAAATCATCCACCAGCCGCGAGGCGCCGCCACCAATATCAATAATCCGTCGTGGCCCCTCGCAAACACACGCATGGATCAACGCCAGTGAACGCTCAGCCTGCGGCTGAAACCAACTAACCTCGTCCGCCGCTTTGGTAGAATAAACGCCTTCCCAGTGATCTTTGTTCGTCATCAGATCCTACACCTCTATGAAATCGCCCAGGCCAGCAGCATCAATGTGTGTCGCACGGGCGACATAGCCATCATTACCAATGAGTAGCGTTTTAGCTTGGGAAAGACATTGTTGCAGACCACCCCGTCCGGGCCATACAGGGAAAACTGACAGAACGGCAGCATCCAAACCCTCAGGGTGTAACGGACATCAGCAAGCTCAAATCGGTAGTTGCCGTAAGGCAACCACAAATATTTTCTGTATATCTGAATGCCACCACTGCTAACCGTAATTTTCGAAGTCAGCTTGTTGTAGCTGACTTCGATAGCTGTACCGTTAACCTCTAGCGTCCGCTGGCTAACTAGTTTCATAAGTCCCTTTCATTACTTTCCATGTCATCAAGCACCCCGCTCAGCAAACAGTCAGCTCGCCCCGTTGTCAATCCGCCAAGGCAAAAACTAAACTTAAAAATTACCGCTTTCTGATATTGGCACCTAATCTAAACATGCACATTGATAAAATCAAGGAGCTAGTTATGACAATAAAACCGGGACCAAAACCCAAAGCAGACTCTACCGGAAAGACCGATAAGCGGAGACGAGTAACTGAGGAGAATAAACCTAAACATCCATCGTTGAAAAAGCACGAACATAAATAAACATAAAGCAACGAAGCCTGACAGTTAAGTCAGGCTTCGTTGTTAAACTGCCAGCGAAACCCTGTGCGCTTCCACATAAGCGCTACAAACGGAAAATGCAGGGACATGCACAGGGCGAAGAACCACTCGATGTTGTTTTCCATCATGTCGGCCCAGCTGAAGCCGATGCCTTTAATCACCAGATTACCCATCGCCAGCACCCAACAGAACATAATCAGCGCCAGTTGCAGCTGCATGTAACGCTGAATAGCAGGCTCTAGCGTGTTGCGTACTTTATGCAGGGATGAAATGCTCATAATTTGCGCCAGCACCGTGAGGCCAAAATAGAAAATCACCCCATACCGACGCAAAAATCGATTAAAATCGCCCTCAGTGCCCAAGAAGTCGACATAGAGGATCAGGAAAAGCGCGCCAATACTGCCCAGAATAAAAATCAGCCAGTGTGACTTGCCCGTCATCCGCTGCAGCCACACGGATTGCAGGCACCAAAACAATACCAATACCGCCGCCAGAGGCATCATCAGCGCACGAAAGAAAAAAATAGCATTGCCTTCACGGGCGGCACGGCTGATCGTAGTGCACCCCTGAATATACGGGTTACACTGGTAGGCTACCCCTTCCCACCAACCAATACCGTAGGCGCCGTGTACCGCAATCACCGGCACCCAGAATACCAGCCACGGAATATACTGAGGACGCATAATGCCTCCTTTGGGTTTCCTAATTCAGCGACCTACTTACTCAAACGACTCAACAATTAGTCCGGTAGCACCGCAGGATTCTGTTGATTCAGAACCATATTCAGCATAGAAACTCAGCGGGAAACCAAAGTTGGGATCATAAGCAATAGGAGCATCACTTTGAGCCGCTGCAACCAGGGTGTCCGGCAGTTGTGCCATAGCATAGGTTAGCTCGTAAAATACCATCCCCAGAGTGGCATCGAACAAGTCTCGATCTTCATCGCCGTCCCACTCAGTCGCTGATTCATCAACCATACCATCAACAACCCGAATAGTGGCCAGTGACGACGTCTGCGGCTCTGCACAGCTGCCGCGAATAAAACGCACCCGGTAAGTGTAGTCCTGCAGATCTGCCTCAATCCAGGTTTGCGCACCCTGGTTGAATTCATGAACATAGTTAGTCAGCGGGTAGCTCAATTCATCAAGGCCTACCAGGCGCCGGGTCGATGCCTTATAGGTACAGCCACTATTCTCTCGACTATTCTCTTTGTGAAACCATTCAGTGACCACGCCACGATCATCAAAAGTAGGCAGTTCGTCGATGTTATTGCGGTTGCGGCCCAGCAACACAGGTCCTTCATCAAGAATATCCATCAGCGCTTCATGCAGGCGCTCATAGCCATCGTAGCGATAGTTGTCACCAATCAACCGGGCTTCATTATACCAAGGTGAGATCGCGTAGGGTTCGTCTGTGTCCAGTACCACGTTAACCATGGGAGGCGGAGCATCCGCGACAATCCCTCCATCACACTCGCCAACCATAAAGGTGCGGGTAAACGCATAGTTCTGCAATCCTGAAGCTTGCCAGTCAAGCTGGGCCTGTTCGACAAGGTCTTTTGTATCAGCAATATTAGGTGATACAGCCGGGTCGTCAGACGAGTTGCAACCTAGCAGAGGAAATGTGCACGCCATAGCGAGCATTGATACGATTACGCGGGGTTTCATATGACTGTCCTTAGTTCATGGCATGCACATTTAACTTTAAGCTAAAATCGCTATTCCTCAAGGACTATCTGGAAGCCGCCGAAAATAACCCGCTTGCCGTCAAATGGCATCGGGTTATTCTCCTTGCTCAGGCGCGGATCATTCATTGATTTTTCCATGCCCGCTTTGCGCGCTTCTTTCGATGGCCAGATAATCCAGGAAAATACCACCGTTTCCCCTTTCTCGCATTTCACCGCCATCGGAAACGAAGTCACCGTGCCATCCGGCACATCGTCACCCCAGCATTCCACCACCCGGGTCGCGCCATGCTCCTTGAAGATCTTCGCCGCATCACGGGCATGCTGAATAAACTTCTCTTTGTTTTCATTGGGCACTGCGGCCACAAAACCGTCTACGTAATCCATTGTCTTCTCCTCAATTGGTCAATTTGGCGCAACCAATACGGCGCGCTCTGACAGCATAATCGTTCGCGCCGTGCGGAAATCGACAGCCAGGATTACCTAGTGAGATTTTTACAATGGTCGGTTAACGGGTCTCTTGCAAAGGGTTCCTAAACTCAAAATCTACTGTGACGTAGACTGGTGTGCTGTTAGGGTTGCTCGCTGCCGGGCGATAGCTGGCGGCCTGCATCGCGTTTAACGCAAACTTATCCCACATTCTTGCCGGGGTCGACTCGACGATTTCGCGCTCAAACACGCGGCCATTCGAATCGATTAAATACCGGACCGTGACAACGCCAGGCTCAGTCGGCTCATCCACGTTACCTGTCCTAAAACTAAGTTGATTATTCTCCAGCACCCAGTATTCATCTAGCTCAGGCCCCGAAATCTCCACCGGCTCCTGGGTTAAATGTTTTTCAGGAGTTGCTGTACAACCAACCGCGAATATCAGCGTGGCTAAGATAAGAATATAAAGTTTCATTTTGAGCTCCTTTTGATTTCCATTTCATAGCGCTCTACGACTGTTCAGGCTCATATGCCCGCCACACCAGACTCTCGCTATCCCTTGTATCGACGCACTGCATCAAGCTATCTTCCTGCTCCATGAGCGAACCTTCAGAGTACTCTTCGTTTGCGTAGTAACAGTACTTAGTATTGTCCATTAGGTTAGCGTCCAGCTCGGCGGTGGTATTGGCCGTTTGCGCATTGACGGCAGTTGATGCGAGCGCAGCGGTAAGGCCTAGTAGTAGTCCTTTCATCGTTATCTCCTTGGTTTACTAATCCTTTAACGCCTGAACTGATTTCTGGGTAGTGCTAAGATTTTCAGCCAGTTCGTCCAGTAGTTTTTGAAAATCCGCTGACTTCTCCCCGAGCTCGGTCTCTTTGACCAACTCAGCGAGCTTCTCATCTTCCTGCAGACATTTATCCAGAATAGCGTTCTTCGAATCAGCTGAAAAAAACTGGGTAAGCTCTCCGCCGATTTTTTGCAGGAGTTCTTTATCAGGATCCGGTTTAGCTGGCAGCTCGCCTAGCTCCTTAACCATGTTTCGACATGGCTCGATATAGGTGGCTCGTTCGCTGGCGATGTTGTCGAGTTTGTCAGCAAGACTCTTGTCCTCGACCACATCCGCCATCTCACGATAGTAATCCGTTGTCTCGATGACTAACTTTAGAATTTCCACCCCATCGGCTTCATTCTCTGTGCGCATTATCGACATATTAATCCTTCTTTATATTTGGCAGAGGCATATCACCAACGATCACTTCTATCGCTTTCGGTATCACTTCGAACTCAGCTGGCGTATCCGTTTTAAATTCACCATCAGCATGAAGCTGTCTCGGTTTAGATGTTTCAATACTAATCTTTTTAGCGGTTTTACATATCACCCGCTCTGCAGTTCGCAAGTTACCGTTGCGCAAGTTCGCGCCCAGCAAGAGCAACTGCCACCACCGTTGTGGTTTCAAGCAAAATAAATTCAGTTGTCCATCCAGTAATGTGGAGTCGTCATCCACAATATTTCCGCCACCATAGTAGCGGCCATTACCGACTGCCAGATGGATGGCTCTCAACGAGCAGTCCCAATCATCGGCTTTTATATCAACTCTGAAGCTCTTGTTGCGTTTGAACACGCTGATAAACGCGCCCAGATACGCAAACACGCCAAAGTATTTTTTTGTTTCTGACGTCAGCTCATGAGTTACATCGACCCCTAAGCCGACATGAGCAACATTCACAAAGTACTTACCATTCACTTTCGCCAGGTTTATCTTTTCTCGTTTATCATCAACAATAACCTGCGCGGCTTCAATAATATCCTGCGGAACCCCCAGTGAACGAGCCAGGTCATTCGCCGTTCCCATCGGGAAAATGGCTAACGTTTGCTTGCTCTCATACACGGACTCCAGCGCCGAACTAATGGTTCCATCGCCTCCGGCAACAATAACCACCCCATCTTGCTGATGGTAATCGGCAATCCTTGAAACCATCTGAGATGCGCTTTCAGACACACAAACGTCGACTTCAATACCCGAGCGTCTAAGCACGTCGATGGCTTCATTTAACGCCTCAGACTGGCCATTCCGGCTCTGCGGATTGACAATTAACAAGGCATGCTGCAATGCTCTACTCCCTTCCTATTAAGCGCCCTTTTAAAGGTAAACGGTTTATTCAAAGGGTGCAAAGCGCTGCCACAATATTTACCTTACAGATTAGGGTGCCCAGGCAGATGCAGTGTCTGGCTAACCAGCCTGAGAGTAGCTTTGCCCATCCTGGACAGGTAAATCAACCCAGTCAGAAAGTTGATGTTTCCGAGCGGACCACCTGTAATACGCGGCCATGAATACACCGAAAAAAACACCTCCGACTAATGCGGTCACAATAGCAGCAGATACAGGGAAACCTTGATGACGCCACTGCAGAAACCACATTAAGAGGCCCCAAACAACAGCAAACCATACCCCCAATGGAAGCGCATTCTGCATAAAGCGCTTGTAATGCGGTGGCTTAGCCTTGATGCCTAGCTTCCAGAGAATAATCAATGCCGGAGGCATGCTGTTCGACTTCCAAATGCCTGACGCTTTGAGCTCCTGCATCGCAGCTTGCTTTCTTATTTCAAACGACATACAAACTCCTGTTGCTATACCGCAAATTTGCCAGCAAAACCGATAACTACCAATAGCATACCTACATAAAAAACCTCAACGGCCGCTACTGATACGCCTTGCTATCTGCTGCTAAGCAAGTCATTTACCACCTCTGATGCCTTTTTTAGCTCTGCACCAGTCATTTTGCGATATAGCCTGATGGCTTTAAGCCGATGGCCCGCTTTTACAGCCTGGTGTACCTCAGCGGGCACCAGACTGGTATCATCAAACTCAATACCTGTGCGCTTGAGGAGTGCATCCACTTTCACTTCCAAAAAGTGAATTCTCTTGCGATAAACACCAAGTTGCATACTTACGAGGAAATACAGTGCAACCAGCACTGGAACTAAAAACCATGGGAATTCTGCCAACCCAACTACTCCTTAACACCCAGAATCAGCCGCCGCGTTTAGCGGTCGGCTGAATTCGCTTTTAAGCATTGTATCAGCTCAATTTACTTGTAATACCATGTAACTGATGCCGACATACCGCAGCAATTTACCCGCAGTAACCAATATAAGAAACCACTGTAAGCGAACCCGTAAAACACCTGCCATAACGGTTAATGGGTCACCAATTATTGGAACCCAAGCAAAGCATAAGGACAACATGCCGTATTTAATAAAGCGCTGTTCTGCTCGCAGGAAATCACTTTCCGACATCCTTAACCACTTTTTTACCACCACCAAGCTAGCCCAGTAACCTAAGGCATAGTTTGTCAGTGAACCCAACACATTTCCTGTTGTTGCGATTATTACCAGCGTGGTGGGTGATAATCCACTCAGCAATAAAGCACTCAAAACAATTTCTGAGCTTAAAGGTAAAATAGTTGCGGCTAAAAATGAAGCGAGGAAAAGACCAATATGTCCTAGCTCTGAAAAATATTCCATTATACTTAACGCCCCGGTGCATCAGCGAGCGTAGCGAGTCCGGGGCCGTTAGGCGCGAACTGCCACGGCTTGATAGGTGCTCACTCTGGCAGCTCCTCAAATTCTGGCACATTACCTAAACCTTTATCCCAAACAGCTTTGCTAGATGTAAAGATGCGAGCTGTTGGTAACATAAAGACTGCCGTATCCAAACACCCAGCGGGAATGGCGAGCAGACCCACCTCATCAATGCTTGGCAATGCGGAACCGCAGAACTTACAAAAACTTTTCTTGTGGCGAGTGCCTGGAAGCGTGAAGGTAGTCACAGAATCTGAGCCTGCCAACCAGGTCAACTTTGCTGACTTCGAAAATAAATTGGCCGCATGAGCAGACCCGGTATCCTTTTGGCAATGCTGACAGTGACAAAGGTAAAAGCCGTCGAACTTCCCTTGCACTTCAAATTTTGCATTGCCACACAGGCAAGAACCAAAGTAATCAGTCATCAGGTTTTCCTCTAAAGCCGGTAGTTCGCGCGCATATAACGCCCAAGCACAACGGCAACAGCGACGCTGTTGTCCAGTGCCGCAGACGCGTGCTGATGCGTCTTGTTATATTTCATTCAGCCGATACTCGAAAGATTGAGCTATACTTACTTCCTCAAAGTTTTCCGGATTAGGCATCAGAAAGCGCGCGGCAAAATCAGCAGCCAGACCAAAGGGCTTCTCAGTTACTTCTCTGACAAACTCCACTGAATTACTTTCTTGCTCGGTCAAATAATCGAAGGCTCGCTGGTTGCACTCCTTTACCCAATCTATTGTGCTGGCAACCTCTTTCGAACGCGGACGACACTTTAAAGCAACTTCAGTTGTTTTATGCTCCACGATAAAATCAACTGCTTCAGAACGACTGTGAACCAGACTGTCAGCATCTGTCTCGGAGTTAGCCGAAGCGCAACCAGTAAGCAAAACAGCTGTTAATAACATCCCATACTTCATTCAAGCTCCTTGAGAAATATAACGACCGCAACAGCGCCCGAGCGCAGCGAGGCCCCGGCCCGTAGGGCCGAACTGATTGCGCTTGTTAGAGTTCCTAGACAAGAATGTCATGGAGCTCACCATTGATATTGAATTTAATTTTAGGCTGTTTAATAACCAACTCAGAAAGTTGATTTGCGTCAACTTTAAAACATAGCGGTTTCAATTCTGATTTATCGCACCGATCAAATGCAAAGCGGTACTCTCTTTGATAACTGAAATCAGATCTTTTTTTGAACATCCCTCTAGTTAAATCGTCATCAGTATACTTTACGGGTCCATTTTCCATTCTATGCTCAGTTTTTGACAGCAAACTGTGAAACGGAATAAATGACTCAGACGGTAAAAGTACATAATCATCTCCAAACTCTTGTAAAATTCTTTGCAAGTCCCTTTTTAGCGAAATAATCTCCAATTCGGACTCTGGAACTTCTAGAATAAACCAGCAACTCAACCATGAATCGTAGTAATCTTGATCTAGGAAGGTAAAAGCCTCAGTTGCTCTAGAAAGGTCAAGTTTTTTGCCATCCATGATTATTGTTGGCATTCGCTGGTCAAGTGATCTACTGAAGTAACCAATACATGCCTCGAACCGATCTGATATCCCTTGTTCATAACAGTTCCGGTAATAATGCGGCGTGTTGCAAAATAATTTACCTTGCAGAAAGTCATCTAAGTATTCTGGCCTAGAAAAAAACTTTAATAATCCAGCAATCGCAGGTGGCTCCTTCATGTCATTAAAAATTCTAACAGTTGTATAGTGCGCCAGCACACTTTCTCAGGCCATCTTTTCGGTCAAACGGGAAGTCAGGTTATTGAAATAGCGAGGGGTTTTACTGAGGAGGCTCTTTCCCTTGGAAAACAAACTGAGCATGCTCATTTTACTGCGTCGCTATGCCTATACCCGGGGCGAACGTTAATATTATGTTATTGACGTTACTAAATTTACTTACCTGCTGCAAGGCTAAAAATTGCACACTAGTCAAGGGGTTTGCTGCTCCTCGCAGTCTCCATATGCCTCGTCATAACGTTTGCCGAAACAAGCTACTAGCCGTTCTACCACATGCATATTAAGCGGCCAGTCGAGTTCTACCGGGTTGCCATGTTCGTCTTTTGGCAGTATTTCATCGTCTGGGTAAGGTACACGGCTTAGTGCATCGCGGGCGTCTTGCAAGCTTGCATAGTCGTCCTCTAGAAATGCAACAGTGGCATCGAGGTATGGGTTCCAGCCAAATAAATCCTGCTCGGCTGGCCGCCGTGTTTGTTCAAATAAAGCGATGGCCTGATCGTATTGGTCAGCGTACGCTCGCATCTGACCTTCGTGCCAAAGCATAGTTGTAGAGTCGTTGTCGTGGACCTGCCGATAGTCACGAATGAGATCAGCAGCTACCTCTCTACACTCCGGATGTCGCGCAAGTACGCGCCAACCGCCATGAGGGTCCTGATCAAACGCCTGCTGATCAAGAGCCAGCATCGCCTCTCGGTCATACTCGCAGGTGTTTTCTGTTTCATCAGCACTGGCCACCCCGGTGAAGCTTAGGCTGAACGCGATTAGCAGTACTTTAATCCAGGAAGCCTGCATGTAAATGATAGTTCGTAGTTGGAATGCCATGGTTTTAAAGTCCTTTTCATAAGGTCGCAAAGTCATACTCTGTTTGAGTGACCGATCTGTTCTGCAATTTGCTGCGTATATCCTGACACTGTTAGGGAATGAGATACAAGGAGCCTGCCCATGCAAAGCATGCAGAACGAACACAAAGCAAACCGGATTTCACTGAGTCAGATTGCCTATGTGGTGCTGACGGTAGGGGCTGCCATCTGGTTTACTGTGGATTTGATGTCAGTATGACGGTTTCCACCTTTACCCGTGATGATCTTGAGACGCTGCCGAGCCGCTTTCGTGCCCGCTTGATCAATAGTCTGTCCGGCTTTAAAAGTGCCAACCTGGTTGGCACTGCCGATGATGCTGGGGTGGCAAACCTGGCGATGGTTAGCTCTGTGGTTCATCTGGGCGCTTCCCCACCCTTGTTCGGCATGGTAATGCGGCCGGAGACTGTGCGCCGTGACACCCTGAGTAATATTCGGCAGCATGGTGTCTGGACCCTGAATGCAGTAAGCCAGCCTATTTTGCAACAAGCGCATCAAAGTTCGGCTGGCTATGAGGCCAATGTGTCTGAATTTGATGCAGTCGGCCTGACAGCAGACTGGCTGCATGGTTTTGCAGCGCCGGCCGTGGCTGAATCACCACTGAGTATGGGCATTGAACTGGTCGAGATTGTACCTGTTCATCACAATCAGACCCGCTTTGTCATTGGTAAGTTAAGCTGGCTGGAGATTCGCCGGGATGTCATTCAAAACGATGGCTTCGTTGATATCGAAGCACTGGACTTGGTCGCCATTTCAGGTTTAGATGGCTACCACAGCACCAGCAAGCTTGGTCGCTTACGTTATGCAGTGCCGGATGAAACCGCCGACTGGTTACCCGATGAGGGTGCTGGCGACATCGAACCGGCAGTGGATTTAACCCGTTTTAAGAGCGCCCTTCATAGGTAGCAGTCAATTGATAGCAGTCAATGGCTAACAATGAACGGGCGACGTTAGTAGAGAATCAGGCTAATCCATGGCGTACCGCTTTGAATTTGTAACCCGTATTAGCGACATTGAACCGCACGCCTGGGACGCTCTATTTGCACCCAATGATTACCCGTTTACCCGCCATGCGTTCTTTCAGGCATTGGAAGATGGCGGGAGTATTGGTGGACGTTCGGGCTGGCTGCCTCGGTACCTGTGTATTTATGAGGATACCGACGCCAGGTTAGTGGCCGCGGCGCCCTTCTTTATTAAGCTGCATTCCTACGGCGAGTACTTTTTTGACTGGGGTATCGCTGATGCCTACGCCCAGCTTGGTCTCAATTATTACCCTAAGCTGATTTGCGCGATTCCTTTTACCCCCTGCGAAGGGCCACGGCTTGGCACTGGCGGGCAGGCATTGGAGCCTTTCTGGCCGATAATCACTGAAGCCCTGGCTGCACTGCAGGACCAGCATGCCTTTGCCTCGCAGCAGCTGATGTACTTACCGCCCGCTGATTTTTCGTCGATTACAGCAGCTGAAAACACAAAGAAAACTCAATCTAACCAAGCGCCCCCGTGGCTGCACCGCACCGATTTGCAATTTTTGTGGCACAACCGCGGCTACAGTCAGTTTGATGATTTTCTGGCGGCTCTTACCTCGCGCAAACGCAAACAATTACGCAAAGAGCGCACGAAAGTGCGCGAGCAAGGCATTCATTGTGTCTGGTTCACCGGTGAGGAGCTTCAGGCTGATAACTCAACTTATAACTCTGACGGAGCGCCAAGCCAGTTGCAGCGGCATCTGGTTGCTTTCTATCAGCTGACCTACTTAAAGCGCTCCGGTCACCATGGCTACTTAACCCCGGAAACCTTCGCCCGCTGGCTTGCAACCATGGGCTCAAGCATTCGAGTGCTGATGGCGTTTGGTGAGGGTGAGTCGCAGACACCCGTGGCGATGAGTTTCTTTTTTGTTGGCGGCGACACCCTGTACGGGCGCTACTGGGGTTGCTTAGACGAGTTCGACTTCCTCCATTTCGAGTGCTGCTATTATCAGGGCATCGACTATTGCATTGAGCATGGCCTGCGCTACTTTGACGCCGGTGCCCAGGGTGAGCATAAACTGGCGCGCGGCTTCGAACCGGTGTTACGGCATGGCTATTTCAACTTTGCACTGTCTGCGTCTGATCCTACATCACGGGACTTGCGCCTCGCCATAGAAGATTTCTGTCAGCGCGAACGTACTGCCCATCAACAGGCGCTGCAACAGGCTACGACCTATCTGCCGTTTCGCCGCGATTCAGACTGAGCATTGATTACTGTTGCCGCTGCAGTTCCCGGTACAAATTAAACTGTTCCAGCTGGCGCGCTTCAAGCTCGGCAAAACTGGCTAACACCAGCACTGCTGCCTCGTTATTTAACTGCGCTTTGAGTGTGTCACGCTGTTCGTGCAGCGAAAGC
This sequence comes from Aliidiomarina sedimenti, assembly GCF_003986955.1. Lineage (GTDB taxonomy): Bacteria > Pseudomonadota > Gammaproteobacteria > Enterobacterales > Alteromonadaceae > Aliidiomarina > Aliidiomarina sedimenti. Next base: position 651,633 of record NZ_PIPN01000001.1, read on the forward strand.
AATAGTGCCTCACGCATGTCGTCGCGATTGAGCTTCTCATCGCCGTAGTTGATCACCAGATCGGTGCCTAACCAGACTAAGCCACCAGCAATCAGACTACAGCCCGGTCCACACACTGAGCCCACGGTGGCGGCGCTGCCTGCGGTACCAGCTCGTGCAGTCAGGCGTCCCATAATCGCGGCAAACATACGGCGCATACCGCTTCGAGCCGCGACCGCACTGCCCGGAGCTAATGCTCGGCTCATTAACAACAGTCCCGGCGCCACGCCAGCACCAACGCCAGATTTTTGCATCAGTTCTGGCACATCCACAGAGACCGGCTGCAACGCCAGGCAAAAACGCTGTGCACCAAGACCTTCTGCCTCAAGTTCCTGACCTAAACTACGTTGATACGCCCGGGCACCCTGTTCGATGCGTCGCAACAAGGCCGCATTGAGGCTATTTTCGGCTTCCAGCATGGCGTCACTTTGGCTCAGCGCGACAAAGCTGTTGATCTGCTCAGCCATCAGCTCGTTAAAGCCCTGTTCACCAAAACTGCCGCGCATTAAGTAGGCCAATTGGGTGTACTGGCCCAGCAGGGAGAAGTTCCAGTCTAAAAAGTCGTCCGCTGGCTGATCGATATTGGCATAGGCATCATCAACTATACGGTCAATATCCTGCTCAATTTGCAGCAATGCTGCCTGTTCCTGTTCACTACGAACCCGCTCGCTCTGGCCCTGTACGGCAGTCTCGGCGGCGGCCAGTCGTTCTGGGGCACAAGGGTCGATAGCCTCACGCGACTGTCGACCTGCCTGCTCGTTTTGCTGCAACCAGCGGTGGGCGTTTTCGCTGTTGAGCTCGAGAGCAAACCAGCCAATACCTGCCGCTATCACCACAAGCAACCAGCTAAAATGCGCTCGCTTGTATGTCTTTTTGTGGTCGTTGAGATATAAAAATCGATTCAACCAGGCGTAACTACCCAGCAACACCAGCCAGATAAAACTGACCTGCACCGCGATGCCCAGCATCACTACCAGCCACACAGCCAGCGTCAGCCACCAGACCGCACCAAGCGAAAGCAACTGAATGGCATGCCAGAACAGGCTATACAAGGCGGCGTTAATGCCCAACAGCCATCCGATTAACTGCACGTCTGCGCGGGCACTTTCCACCTGATAGGCCTGGGCCATAACCTCCGCCACACTGAGATGGCGGGTATCGGGTACTTCGGTCAACCACAGGTGGACTGCCAGCATTGCAATGACGACCAGTACCATATTCAGCAGGTGGCTCAGACGCAGTAATACGCTGGCACTGTGTTCGCTGGTGATATGGCGTTCAATCGAAGGGCGCACCAGGCGTTGGATCAGTTGAAAGGTTAGAATAGAGGCGCCGAGCACCGCCCATTCCGGCCAGCTTAGCCGCGCTGCAGCACTCAATGCAGCCAGTGCTACTGCCACCGAAGCAAACGCGGTCAGCAACTGTACCCATACACTGCTCCACAGCCGCTGTCGCCAGTGGCTGTCGGTCTGCGTCACAAAGCCCAGGTACGCTCGGCGTCGCAGCAACATGACATCAGCCAGATGCCAGTACACCAGGTAGCTCGCTGCCGCTGCCACCAGCGCAAAGCCCCACGCCGACATCTGCGCCAGCGGATAGAGGGCGAATAAAAGCAGGATGACCGCACTGCTTACGGTGCTAATTAACGCGCGGGACAGCCAGTACCGGGGGATATGTTCTGAACGACTCAACAGCTTACCTTTCTATGTAAATCACACCATACAAATGATGCAAAAGCGAGTGACGCAAACCCATTTGCCCATTGTGGCCCCTTCATGACCCTTTGCCAACTTTTACGTAAACCACGTTGCCCTTAAGGGCAACCCTGATTATGCTTGACCTCATGCGCCGATTTTTTATTGTGATCAGTATCTTAGTTGCCCTGTTAGCGCTTGCTGCCGGGGTTGGCTATGTCTATGTAAAACAGATGCTAAGCAAACTGCCGGTGGAAAACTTAGAGTTCTCCATCGCTGGCTTTGCCTATAAGCATGTTCGTCTTGATCACCTCGAATTTACCTATATCGACAACACTCAGGAACCGGCCCTGCGCGCGCCAGTGCGGCTGGACGATGTCTTCATTACCTGGGAGTGGCAGGCCTTCAGGCCTAACTTGCAGATTATCGAAGTCGGCCAGTTGCAGGCATCGCTGAACCAGTGGCCTACCCTGGCCAATGAAGTAGTTGGCGAACTCGTGGAAACAGATGCTGAGGATGGTTTCGAACTCGAAAAGTGGCAGCTGCCGGATAACTGGCGCATTACCGCTGACATCCCGCATCTGTTGCAAATTGAACAACTGTCGCTGGATCTTCCCTGTGCTGAACAACGCTGCCAGTATAGCGGCGAACTCTATTTCGAAAGCACCAACAAAGAACGCCTGATCGTGCCCGATGAACCTCAGGTCACCAACCTGCGCCTCAAGCTGAGCCCATATCGGGACTTCGCAGAAATGGAGCAGATTGACCTGTTGATCAATTATGAGGTTGCCGGTGAACTGCCCTCACTTGCAGTTAACCTGCATAGTCCCGGCCACCTGCAGGTGGTCATGACCCAGCACCTTGATCGCTCTAATCGCCTGCGGGGCGAAATCGAGGCACAGTTTGAGCCCTCGGCAGTGTGGATAAGCGACCATCTGACCCTCTGGTACCCTGAACTCGAGCAAACCCTGCCCCGCGCCCTTGAGCTCTTTAGCGACAGCGTCAATATTGATCTGGATATACAGGCGGAGCTGCCCGACACACAGCTATCGCGCTGGCAAAACGAACTCACGGGCGCTCTGCAGGGCAGTCTGGAACTGACTAACCAGGTGATTATCGGCGTCCAGAGCAGACTTGAGCGCGGCGCTGAGATTCAGTTCAGTGGCGACACCACGCTTACGCTATTGCCCGGCCTGTACCCCAACTTGAGCGGCTATCTTAATGATTCACTTGGCGGTTCGCCGGGGGATGCTTTCTCTAGCTATGCCGCCCAGCTCAGCGAACCTGTGCAGGGTGAGTTTAGCTGGCAATTTGAGTTTCCTCCGGGCACCGTACCCGGCAGCTGGCACCGGCAAGTGGATGGCCAGGCAGATTTTAACCTGACCCCGGCTAACTGGCTGCAAATCGATGATATCGGTCGTATTCGTCCGCAGGCCTCAGGTGAAGTCCATTTTACTGCCGGTCAACTGGCTCACCTCGATTTACTGGCTGAAGGTAAGTTTGAAGCAACTGAGTTGACCGATGCTATGGCTGAGCTGGGCCTTGAACCCGGTATTGTAAGCTGGAGTCTGCATGCTCAAAGCGAAAATCAGCTCGATCTGGGTGCTCTTCCAGTGCTGCTTAAGCTGCAAAGCCAGGGTGCTACCGATGTCAGCCTCGATAGCCGGCTGCTGCTCAATATTGATATCGACAATGGTACCCTGGCAGCCCATAGCGAGCATGGTTTGTTGTCACTGCGTCAGGCCGCGATGCAAATAGGTGATGCGCAGCTAACCGGGCTTACCTTGCACGCCCCCTTTACCCTGCAGCTTAGCCCTGAGCTTGAATTGCAGCTGAGCAGCGAGACACCCGCCGCCGGCTCGACTGCGCTGCGCCTTCCCTTGCAGGACGATAACATTGAAGCCCCTGCGGTGAAGCTTGAGCTCGCTAACTGGATCTGGCGTAGCGACTTAGGTGCCGCCGACGGGCTGAGCCAGAGCAGCTTTCAGTCTGACATCGATCTCAATGCTGATGCTGTGGTTGCACCCGGTCTCAAAGCGATTAACTGGCGCTGGTATGGCTCACTGCAGAGCCAGCCTTTAGCGCCCGCTCCCTTAGCGAGTCTTGACGGGCGCCTGACCAACAGCGCCGGTCTGGTGCTGCGCAATCAATCTGATCTGGCTGCCGAGCATCTAGTCGTCGACTGGCAACTGACCGATATATTCTGGCTCGCCGGCAACCCGATTGCGGGAACCCTTGCAGACTGGCCAGAACTGGTTAGCCTTGAACGTGGCCGCGGCCGTGCCGCTGGCCAGTTTACCCTGCCGCTGGACGGCAGCGCGCCTCAGCTCACCGCCACTGCTGCACTTAGTGACACCGCCGGCATTTATGACACCATTGACGTTGGCGGGGTCAATGCTGATCTTGAACTAAGCACCGATTTTGACACCCTTGATGTGGCACTCACTAACGCTTCCATGCAACGCATTCAGTTCGGTCTGCCTATGGGACCGGCGCGATTTGCTTTCAATTACACCGCCTCAATTGATCAGCTACTGGCGGGGCAGCTCGAACTCACTGACAACCGGCTGAGCTTGTTAAGTGGCGATGTTGGCATTGAAAACCGGATCTACGATTTAAGCCGTGATGAAATAACGTTGCGGGTCGATATTGCTCAGCTTGACCTGCAACAGCTGCTAAGCGAGTACCCTGCCACTGACATTCACGGTCAGGGTCTGATTTCCGGGGCCATTCCAATCCGTTGGCGTGCCGGGCGAGGCTTTATGGTCGATGACGGGCGTATTCATGCGCTGGCACCCGGAGGCGTTATTCAGTACCGTGCTGAACGGGCGCAACAGCTCCGTGAAACCAATCCGGCGCTGCGCATCGTAATGGACGCTCTGGATGACTTCCATTACTCTGTGCTCGAAGGCGGCGTTAGCTACAATGAAGATGGTACGCTGGAACTTGCCTTATCAATTGAGGGTCAGAACCCTGAGTTAGAAGGCGGGCGTCCGGTGCGCCTTGATATCACGATTGCCGAGGATTTACCGGCGCTGCTGGCCAGCCTGCAGTTGACCAACCAGCTCAATGACCTGATACAGGAACGTGTGCAACAACGCTTAATTGAAAGCCTGCGCTAAGCACACACCGCTTTAACCGGCGTTTACACAAGAGAGGACGCATGAAAAAACTTGCACTAGGAAGTCTGGCCCCGGCCTGCCTGGGCGTGCTGATGATGTCAGGCTGCACCCCCACGGTTCAGGTTGCAGCCCCCAGCGAACCCATTCATATCAATCTTAATGTACGTATTGAACACGAGATTTATATTCGCGTCGCTGAAGAACTGGATTCAATCTTCAGCGGTTCAAGCGGGTTATTTTAAGGAGTATTTGTCATGACCACGAGTAAATATGGCCTGTTTGGCACCTTCTTCGTATCACTATTATTAGTGATGAGTAGTTTGTCTGCGTCAGCACAGGGCCAGATGAGCCTGCAGGAAGCGATGTCTGAACTGGGCGCGGCGAAAGAACAGGGCTTCCTCGGCGAGCGCCAAAATGGCTATCTTGGTGTAGTCCAAACGGGCGAAAATGCTGAGCAGATAGCAGATTTGATTAATGATGCACGTCGCGCCGAGTATACTCGCATCGCAGAGCAAAATAACATTGCAGTATCCGATGTTGAGGCAATGGCGGGCAAACGTGCAATCGAACGCACATCCGCGGGGCATTATATTGAAGTCGACGGAGACTGGGTCGTTAAACGCTGACAGTAAAGGCGGGAAGTATTTCTTGCGACTTGTCAGTTAGATACAAACCTTCGCACCTTCTTTACAGTTGATCCCCACAAGGGCACCTATACTTCCCCGTAGAGTGCCCTTGTTTTTACCCTTCGCACGGCTCAAAGCAATGGTAGCTCTGGCAACACAAATGGTGTTCAGAAAGGAGACTAACCATGAAGATGACACACGGACGGCTTCGCTCAAGCTGGTTATCATGGAGTAACGTACTCTATGGCATGTTAACGCTGCTCGCATTGGTGCTTTTTATGCGAGATGCTCAGGCAAACGAGGCCTTAGGGTCTTTTATAACCTTACTGAATTAGCTTCTGGCTTGTTGTATCAGATTTTGTTGTAGTTGACTCTGTTGTACCAAACGCAGTATTCCAGCCGCGGCGCAGGCGTCGTCTAAGGCACGGTGATGGCGAACCAGTTCGATTCCCAACTGCTCACACAAGCGCCCCAGTGAGTAGGATGCGAACCCCGGGAATTGTTTTCGCGCCATTCGCACCGTGCACAGTTTCGGAAGATTAAGACGGCGTCCTGCCCGCTCCATTTCCCGCTTCAGAAAACCGTAGTCAAAATTCACATTGTGGGCGACAAAGATTGCGTCCTGCCAGAACTCATCGATCGCCTCAGCCACAGCGTCAAAAACCGGCGCATCCGCCACCATCTCGTTGCTGATGCCTGTCAGTTCAGTGATTCGTGCAGGAATGTAACGCTGTGGATTGACCAGCGATTGCCAGCGGTCGACCACCTGACCATTAATGACCTTCACCATGCCAACTTCTGTTACCCGATGGCTGCTATGGTTACCCCCCGTAGTTTCCACATCAACCACAACGTAAGCCTGATCGGGGTTATACATCCACTCGACCCGCCGGATCGCAACTTCAAAGCCCGCCTTCTTCAGGCACTGCAACGTAATCAGCTGATTGCGTCGTAAGCTGTCGCCGGGTGCTTTTATTTCTTCGAAACGCAAACCTTGCTCATCGAGCACCATTAAATCCGCGAAGCCATCACTGAGTTGATGGTAGTCACGGGCCATCGCGCGCAACACTGCCTGGGTTTGCACCACGGGCGCCTTCGTAAGTAAGGGCTGTATTAGCTCAAGCAGTGATTGGTGCCAGCTAAACACCCCATTGACCTGACCATAATGCCGGGTGCTAACCTGCAGCAAATGGGTAAGCCACTGCTGCGGCGTTTGCAGCTGCGCCAGCCTGACTTCTATCTCGTGTTCCAGCTCAGCGTAGAAAGTATTCTGTTTCAGTAGCCGCGGCAGCCAGTCGAATTCATTGCTGACGCCCGCTTTCGGGTTCTGGTATAGCTCCGGCCAAAAGGTTAGTCCAAACAATGCCCGCCATAACACGTTTTCGCTGCGCAGAGCCGTGATGCTCTGACGCTCGTAATAGGCACAGACGCCCTGCTCGACATGGCTGACATAGGCTTCATCAAGCGGGATAGGCGCGCTGCTATCGCGCAGCATATCAGTCAGCATGCTGGTCCGTTTGCGATGGAACTTACGTTGATAAAAATCCACCGCAAACACATACAGGGTTTCACTGTCGGGGTCATCGATAATAGCTTCGAGTTCGCTTTTGACCTGGTCTTTGCTACCTTGCTGGTATTCAAGACGCAGCCGCTTTTCCACGGCATCGGCCGCCCGCGAGCGCTTGAGGATCTGAATTGAGTAATGATCATCATGCTGCTCAAGCGGGCTTTGCAGCAGACGTTTTGCCAGTTGCCAGTAAAAACGATCCCGCGCATCCAGCACACTGGCTATGCGGGTCCCCTTTGCCGGACCTTCCTCAAGCATGGCAATGAATTCATCCAGTGCTTGATCCAGCGTGTTTTTCAGCCTTAGCCCAAGCCAGCGATAATAAAACTGACCACGCGCTTCGTCAGCGGTCGTAAAACGTGCCTGGGCCTCATGGGACAGTTGACGGGTACGCATGACGCCCAAATCGCGCATCGATAGCTGATTCAGCCGCGCCCGCACATTGCCAAAATACAGAAACAGAAAATAGGCCAGCCGTTCTTCGTGCTGCTGCTCAAGATACTGTTCGCTCAGCCACTCTTCACTATCACTAAACACCGCATGTGCCTGAGCAAACTCAAACCAGAGGGCTTTCTTCGCCGACTTCGCTGGTGTTTTTTGCGGGCTCTCAGCCAGTAAACTCTGCAGTTCAGCTTTGTTCAGCTGTTCGAGTAAGCGTGCAAAACCAGTTTCAGAAACATCACTGACTAATCCGGCCGCAAACAGCTCTTCCAGACCCGAGCGAGGGTTATCAATCTCGTCATAGTTTAGCGAGTCTCGCCGCACATGCACCGACTGTCGATTATAGATACGCACCAGCACCAACTGCGCATCGTGACTAAGCGCTTTGAATCCATCAATAAAGTCTTTATCAGCAGCATTTAACAGGTGCGCACAGGAGCCTTCCAGATAGCCCAGAAACTCATAGAAGTGGTCAAGATAATAGGTCGGAGGCAAAGTTTTCATCGTGTCATTTTACCACATTCAACATTCAAGCGCGGGGCTTGAATGTTGAATTGGTAAGACCATTCAATGATCAAGCCCCGCGCTTGAACGTTGAATCAGAGGTGGAGGCGGCCGGCGCGGAGGGTTCGGCGTTGGATACTCTGGTGGAAGACGTGCCAGTCGGGCACGACCATGGTCAGCTGCTTTTTGGCGCGGGTGACGCCGGTGTAGACCAGCTCGCGGCAAAGCACCGGGTTGTCCTGCTCTGGCAACACCATCACCGTATGGGTGAATTCCGAGCCCTGAGACTTATGCACTGTCATCGCAAACACCGTCTGCACTTCACGTAAGCGACTGGGCAGGATCCAGCGCAGGGTGTTGTCGCTATCGACAAAGACTACCCGTTTTCGTCCGTCGCGCGGCGACACCAGTACCATGCCAATATCGCCGTTGCGCAAATTGAGGCTATAGTCGTTTTCAGTGACCATCACCGGGCGTCCTTCATACCATTGCTCACTCGCCTGGGCAGCTCCATTGCCCTTCTCAGTCGCTAGTGGGGGCTGAAGTGGCTCAGCTTCTCCAGCAGCAGTCTTTTTAAGCGTCTGTAATGCCGCTTTTAACCAGCGTTCGATTTGCGCATTTAAACCAGCCACCCCAAACTCACCTTCGCGCACCGGGGTTAGCAGTTGAAAATTGCTGTAACCGGCCAGTACTGAGCGCGCCCAGGTGTCGATGTCACCGTCGCTGGCCTGCGCATCCGGACGCTGTTTAATTTGCTGCAAATAACCACTGAAACCTTGCACACACAAACGGCGCAGGTCTTCAGTCAATGCTGGTTGCTGCTGAGCAAAAAGTTGTCGCTGACTCACAGCTTCCGTCCCCGTGCTCTGCAATACCGCAATGTCACTGAATGAGTTGGCGGTCTGTTGCTCATGGGAAGCCCCTGCCGCCTGCGAACCCAGCAATAGCTGCGCCGCTCGTTTACTGTCGCCAGCGTTAATCGCATACGCCAGATGGCCAACGCCGCTGCGACCGTCAAAGCGCCGGCTGACCCGCAACATGACGACATGCTGCAGATAGGACGGGCCGTCAGCGGCACGCAAAAAATCAGGTAACGGGGTGTCGCTGAATGACTGCAGGTAGTCGAAACTTTGTTGGTTGTAACCGCCCTGCTCGGCACCCTGACAAAGCTGGCCCAGCACCGCTCCCGCTTCCACTGACGCCAGTTGGTCTTTGTCACCAAGCAAAATAAGCTGGGCATGAGCCGGCAAGGCCTCCAGAGTCGCGTCCATCAGTTCGATATCGACCATGCTCGCCTCATCGACTACCAGTACATCCAGGCTTAACGGGTTGCCCCGGTGATGACGGAATTTTCGCGTACCCTGCTGCACGCCAAGCAACTTATGCAAGGTCGAGCTATCGCTCTCGATGCGCTGCAGTACCTGTTGCCACTCACTCAGTTCAGTACTTTGCTGCATCTCGTGCAATGCGTTACTAATAGATTCTTTAAGGCGCGCCGCGGCTTTTCCGGTCGGCGCCGCCAGCCGGATCCGTAATGGCTCAGCGGCCAAACGCTGCAACATTGCCAACAAACGCACCACAGTATAGGTTTTACCGGTACCAGGGCCACCAGTGATGACACTGAAACGACTGCGCAACGTATTAGCACACGCCAGCTTCTGCCAGTTAACCCGCTCTATCCCTGTCGCACTGCTGGTAGTCGAATCAGCAGCGTGCGGAAACAGCTCATCCAGCGCCTGTTGCAGGGTTTCTGCAGCGATATCTGGGGTAAGCGATCCGGGTCCGGAGACTTGCATACGCTTCTGCAACGCTGACGCTATGCGCGCTTCATAATGCCAGTAGCGACGCAGATACAGCGCACCGTGCTGATAAACCAGCGGTGTCACCGCGTCAGTTTGCGGGCTATCTGCGACGCCGTCACATGCGCTGAGTGCACCCGCCAGGTCAGCGTCGGTGGTTACGCCTAACCGGGTCAATAACTGCAATGGCGAGACAATCTCGTGCTCATCATCAGCGAAACGGCTGTGCGCAGGCGGTAAATTTAATAACAGCTGCGGACTGCCGAATAGCTCTTTAAGTGGCAGGCAAACATGCCCCCGCCCGACCTGATGCGACAACAACACAGCCAGTACCAGCACGCGCTCATCCGTTACCTGTTCAGCCTGTAAAAACCGCGCCAGATTCAAATCCAGTGCACGGATCCAGCCGGCGTTGTACCAGGCTTCAAGCTCAGTCAACGCAGTCCCCTCGTTATTCACATCATTAGTCATAAGGTTGGCTCCGTCTCGTTCACTGCCAGCAGATACTGCTCCAGCTCTTCGATCAGTTCCCGCGACGGCTTGTCGGTAAACGCCCCTCGCGATAACGCGTTGTGCCCGCGCAGGAACAGGTACAGCACACCGCCAACATGGCTGTCGTAATCATAGCCATCACCTAGCCGGGTTTTTAACAGCTTGTGTAAAGCCAGGCTATAGAGCACGTACTGCATGTCATAACGACTACCGAGGATTTTCTCGCGCATCGCTTCATCGGTGTAGGCGCTGTCATCCGCGCCAAGGTAATTGGATTTGTAATCAGCCACGTAATACCGCCCCTCGTGCTCAAACACCAGGTCAATAAAGCCTTTTAGCATGCCGTTGAGGTAGTTAGGCTGCAGCGCCGGGCGCGCAAATTCGCTTAGTACGTGTTTCGAGACCAGGTTATCGAGGCGCTCGGCACTCACTCCGCGAACCCCAAACCAAAACTCAGGTTCAGCTTTGTAGGCTGTTAAATCAGCCAGCCGCACGCTCGATGCAGCAGAAGCCGGGGCATTCGTTGGAGCACTTGTCGAAGGTAAGGGAAACTCAAGCTGCAAATACTGCTGCAGCCAGCCATCCAGCTGCTGTCGACGCTCTTTCCACTGACCATGTCTGCAACGTTTGTCGAGCAAAGCTGCCCGCACATCCGCATTCTGCGCCACATTGGCGAAACCCAGCTCCGCCGCGTCTTCGAACAGGTTATGCAGAAATGTCCCCGGCCCTGCTCCACGCGGTAAATCATGGATTTGAACATGGCGCTGATCGCTACCAGGCTGAACCAGCCCTGCCAGCGAACCTGTGCCCTCAGGGTCGTCGGCATCTTCCAGTAAATTTGCTTCGAGCGCGGTTTCCGGTTCGCGCAACGCGCCGTATTTAAGTGCAGAGTAACTGGCAATCCACCAGGGTTCGAAACGGTGATTTGATGGCATCCTGCAATACGAAGGGGCACTGATTTCTGCGGCCGGTGCCTGCCAGGGCTCACTGCTAGCCTCAGGTTGAGCCATCAGGGCCACCGCGTCTGATTTCCCCCAGGTTTTCGCCGCTTGTTGCAGTAGCATGTTCGCATCGGATGCATCTGCTTGATCTGCTAATGCCAGGTACGCCAACGCACTTTTCTGCCATTCACTGACCGGCGCCAGGCTAGCCCAACAGGCATATTTTGACCGGGTAAGTGCCACATACAAATGGCGGATCTCTTCGCCTAACCGTTCCTCGTCGGCACGAGCAAGTTGTTCCTCGGTTGGTTTGCTGCTGTGCAGGCGCCGCCCGTCGTCATCATGAAAATGAACCACCGGCCGTTTCTTGCTGATCGGCTTGCTGTCACTGCTGAATGGTAAAAAGACCAGCGGATATTCAAGTCCTTTTGACTTATGCACGGTGACTATCTGGACCAGCTCGGAATCACTTTCCAGACGCACCGTTTGTTCATCGGCACCGTCGTCGTCGCTTTGATAAATCTTGTCCTGCAGGTAACGCAGTAAGGCCTGTTCACCGTCTAACCGGCTGGCTGCCTGCTGCAATAACTCGGCAAGATGCAACAAGTCGGTGGTATCACGCTCGCCGCCCACCTGAGCCAGCAGGCGACTGGCAATATCAAAGTCATGAATAAGCTGATGCAGCATGGCCAGGACCCCTTGCTGCTGCCACACTTGCGCCAGCTGATAACATTGTTCGACCCGTCTGTCCCACGCCAGATCGTCATGTTGCAAACGCTCCAGCTCTTCCAGCGGTACTGCCAGCAAGCCGGTATAGAGTGCATTCGTCAGTGCCTGGCGCTGACCCGGATGGGCACAGGCATGCAAAATGCTCAGCACATCTTTGGCTACCGCCGTATCAAATACTGAGTTTCGATCGGACAGAAATACACTGGCAACGCCACGACGACGCAGGCTCTGTTGCACCATGTAGCCCTGCACGCGACTGTTAACCAGCACCGCCATATCAGCACTGCGCAAGGGGCGAAACCCCTTAGCTTTATCCTCAATGCCACTCTGTCCCTGGCTCGCACTATTGAGCAAATGCACAATATAGCTGGCACAGCTTTCCGCCTGGGTAGTGCCGTATGCTTCTTTGCTTAACGCCTTTTGCTCGTTCTGGCTATTAAGACTGGTCCACAAGGTCAGTGCTTTCTCTGCAGGCTGCCCATCAATCAGCAGATGTGATGTCTGACCCTGAGCCTCCACCGCGACAAAAGGCACCTCGTTATCTCGTTTCCCGTTGCGTTCGCCATTAAACAGGAACGCCTTCTTCGGTTGGTGTTCCTCCGCCGCTAAAAAGATCTGATTGCTCGCCTCCACCATGCTGCTGGTCGAGCGAAAATTACGCGCCAAGGTGAAGTGGCGCCCTTCAGTATCCCGCCGTGCCTGCAGGTAGGTGAAAATATCAGCGCCCCGAAACGCATAAATCGCTTGTTTAGGGTCGCCTATCAAGTACACCGCGACATCCTCGCGTTGCTGACGAAGCTGGTACACCGCATTGAAAATCGCATACTGATCCGGATCCGTGTCCTGAAATTCATCGATCATCGCCACCGGATACTGGGTGCGAACTAAATCCGCCAGGGTATCGCCCGTGTCCCGCTGCAGGGCTTTGCGACACTGCTCGATAATGTCATCGAAGCCCATCAGCGCCAGTTGCTGCAGCTTTTCGCTAAAGCGCTGCTTAACCCACTGTGCAGCATGGCTCAGTAATTCTTCGCGAATGCCTGCCGCCCCTTTGGCTAATTCCGCCAGCGCCGCCGTTTGATCCAGAAATGGCAAATCAGTAACAGGCTGGCTGATCAGTTCAGCAAAACCCGCACTCGAATAATTGGTCACCAGCGCATCACTAACCGGGGGCAACGCGTTTAATGCCTCCTTTTCATCCAGTTCAAGCCAGCTTTCAATGGCATGCATTCGTGTCCGCACCAGTTTGCTACTGAGTTTACGTTTGTTGGTCAGCCAGCCACTGGCATCAGCCTTGTCGACATAGTCATACAGTGCCGGTAAATACTGTTGCCACGCCTGATAAGCCTCGCCTACTGCGCGCTCATAGTCGGCCTGTTTTTGCCCACGCAGCGCGGTAATATCGATCGGCTCTGGCTGACCATCAGCAACCTGACCCCAGACACTGTATATCAGACTCAGTAGCGACTCTGGTGAGTTCGCCACCGCCGCCACTGCCAGATAATCCTGTTCGCGTAGCGGGTAGACAAAGTTGCGCCAGTAATCACGGGCCGCATCCAGTTTAAACTGACTTAGCTCGGTGGTGAGCTCCTGGCTAAACAAACTACCACTGCTAAAAGCATGCTCGCGCAACAAGGTCTGACACCAGCTGTGAATAGTTTTCACGCTCGCTTCGTCCATCCATTCACTTGCGACCTGCAGCGCCTGGGCACACGCCGCCCATTTTTCTTCCGCATAGCTGTCGCGCAGGGCATCCAGTACCGGGTCGCCGCTGCTGCCACCAACCGACTGGCGAAACCAGTGGGCCGATTCAACCAGACGCCGGCGAATACGGTCTTTCAGCTCTGCCGTTGCCGCTTTGGTAAAGGTCACCACCAGAATATTCGGCGGTAGCAAAGGTTCAGGCCGCACCGCCGACGCGTTTTTACTGTCAATATGGGCAAGAATAAAGCGCACGTAGAGCGCCGCAATGGTGTAGGTCTTACCGGTTCCGGCACTGGCCTCAATCAGTGCGCTACCAGTTAATGGCAGCTGCATGGGGCTGGAAAGCTGTTTGCTGGACATAGTCGCACTCATTCGGCATCCCCCTGGATCGTCGCGCCTTGCATCGCTTCTATAAAGGGCAGATAGAGTTCCTCGGCGACGCGGGCAAAGCCCGCCTCGAGTAAGTCCTGCCCATGCGGGAAAAAGCGCGCCAGATAAGGCAGACTGTCACGTTCGGCGGCGCTATAGCGGCCGCCCTCATAGGCATGCAACAAGGCTTGTTCGGCCAGTGGTAACTTATCCTCTTCCCGATCCGCATTCAGCCATTGCCAGGCCAGCGATAAAGCAACCGGTAACGGCGTCAGCAATGCCTGGTCCAGGTGCTTACCCAACGCCTGCAATTGCGCCTGAGCAGTCGCTGCAGACTGAGCCGGTAAACTAATACTGGCGCCATCGCCAATTAATACACTGCTAAGCTGCACATGATCACCCACGACGACCTGAGCAACTAGGTGCTGCAGCCATAATGGCAATGCATGGCGTGGGATTGCAGTCGCACTCTTTTTCTTGATATCCGCCACTTTGCTGACTTTCACTAGCAGTTGGGTCACCTGCGCGGGTTGATTTGGATTCTGGTACAGCTGACCCAATTCACCCTGCAACTGATAATTACCCAGCGCCAAATCAAATGGCTGCGCGGCAAGGGGCTTAAAGCCCGCATGCCAGTATCCACGCAACCGATCAGCAATAGCTTCTGCCTTGTCACTTAGCGTCTGTTGCAATAAATCGGCCTCAAACGAAAGTGGCAGTTGGGCGCGCCGACGAATACGGCTAAAACACTGGCGCACCACCTGCGCACTGTGTTCGCTGTTCTCGCCTCCCATCGGCGTCGTTGCCAACAGGGTTGTGACCAGCTCGTGCTTTACTTTCCACTCATCCAGTTTGTTAAAACTAAAGGTTTCATCATCAAATGACTCACTGCTTAAGTTGTCCAGTCGCACCCCGAGTCGTTTGCGCGCAAACAGTTCGGCGGGTTGTTTCAGGAGCAGTTCAAGCTCGAACAAACTGAACGATGATTCAGCCTGATACGGCGGTAGCACTGGCATTTTCTCAGCGTTGTCGCTTATTAATGCAGGATTCTGATTACCGGTCATATGAACAGCCGCCCATTCCCGTGCGTAGGTAAAATAATGGTCGGCGGCGGGCTCACTGCGCGCAAAATAAGCCGCCGAGAACGGCTGCAAGCGATGGCTTTGGGTCAGTTGCTGGCTCGGTAATGACTGCTCACCGTCCGCCCCCACGTCAGCCGTAGTCGACCAGCCCAGATCCAGGTGGTCCTGCAACTGGCCTATCAGCACCGAAGGCGGTAGTTCAGAGTTGTCCTGCGCGCTCATCCCGACCCAGCTGATATACAGCTGTTCACGGGCTGACAACAAGGCTTCTAAAAAGAGGTAGCGGTCGTCCTCTCGACGGGACCGGTCGCCTGGCTGATAATGACCAACCATCAGATCAAAGTCGGCTTTGGTGACGCTGCGTGGGTAGTCGGCATCGTTCATACCGAGCAGACAGACCTTGCTAAAGGGGATTGCGCGCATCGGCATCAGGGTCGCAAAATTCACCGCCCCGGCCATAAAACGCTGATTGAGATTGCCTTCATCAATGCCCGACAACCACACTTCCTGCACAATGTTGTACCTGAGCTCGCCATTGAAACTGGCTTCGTTTACGCTCTCAAGCCAGCTATCAAGGCCATCTCGCAGCCGGTTCAGCAACAGCCGCTCGCTGTCTTCATTGGGACGGAACAAATCATCCAGCAGGCCCTGCAGTAACGGGTGCCATTCTGCCGCACTGCGACTTTGCGCCAGTGCCTGCCAGTAATGCTCAAGCACGCGTACTAATTCAGCCAGTGCACCGGCGGCCTGAGCCTGCATTCCGGCCACTTCGCTGTAAGGTTCAATGCCCTGCCAGGGCTCACCCTCGACATCCCCAGCGGCATAGCCATAGAGCATACGTTTTAATGCAAACAGCCAGCTGTTTTCCTGATAGCTGATTTCAAGGCCCAGTGACTGGCGGTGCAACGCCTGTAAGCCCCAGCGAGCACCAGCTTCAGCAGACCACTGTTGCAACAGTTCGACATCGGAGTGCTGCAGGCCGAAGCGTTGCTGCAATGCCGGTACATGCAGTAAATCGAAGATATCACTATGGGTAAAGCGTTGCTGTGGCGCAGCCAGCACCAGATCCAGTGCAATCAGCATCGGGTTACGGTGGCGCTGGCCCTGATCGGCAATGGTATACGGAATGTAGCGCTTATCACTACGCTGCAAACGGCCAAACACTGCATCAATATAGGGGGCGTAGTTATTGATGTCCGGCACCATCACCATCACATCACGCGGTTGTAACTGCGGATCGCTGGCGAAAGCTGCAAGCAACTGATCATGCAGCACCTCGACCTCGCGCTGCGGGCTATGGCAACGATGGAAGGCGATCGAACGGTCGTTGGCCGCCAGTTGCTGGCCCCACATCTGTTGGGTCTCATGCAACGGCCGCAAATGCAGAATGTCGCTTTGCAATTGCTGCAACAGATTTTGCGGCTCGCTTTCGCTAAAGAGATCAAAGCGCAGATCAGTAAACTCGCCTTCAACCTGACGGGTTTCGTCGAACTCATCGAGCAAACGAATGTAGTCCCGCCCTTGTTTACCCCAGGACGCCAGCAGTGGGTGCGCATGCAAATGCAACTGGTCCCCCTCCACCTGATCTAAACTGGCCCCTTTGTTGGCATGCCGCGCCAGCAGGTTTTTACCAAACAACTCACGGCCGTCAATGATATCTGCCCAGTGGTACTGACACGGGTTATGCACACACAGCATCACCTGGCAGACCCCTTTCAACGCATGCAGCACCTCCAGCGTTTGCCGCGGCAGCGAGGAGATACCAAACACAATTACCCGCGGCGGCAAGCCCGCCGGACAGGCATCCAGCGCCTGAGCCTGTTCTATAAAGCGACGGTGCAAGGCGGCCCGGTTGCTGCAGATTTCTTCAATGCCGATATCCGCAACCAACGCACGCCACAGTGCGGGTTGCCAGCGTTGGTTCTGGTCTAAAGGCAATGCCTGCCCTTTTTCCAGTAACACATCTTCACCACGGGTCCATGCATCGAGCCATTCAGCGCGGTAGACCTGGTACTGGTCAAGTAAGTCGGCCAGTTTATCGCTGAGCTGGAACAGCTTGCGCTGATCACTGTCATCGGCGACATAGTTTTGTAACTGGGCGAAGATGGGATCGGACTGCATCAGGTCTGGCAGCAGGCGCATTAAACGCCAGCGCAAGCGGTCTTTGTCATACGGTGAGTGACGTGGAATATCGTCGCCAAGTACCGCACGGTAGGCACGCCAGACGAATCGCGCAGGCAAGGTTACATCGAGCATGGTAGCGATGCCGGTCGTCGTCGCCAGCTCGGTTTTAAGCCATTGGGCGATACCATTGGATTGCACCAGAATGGCTTCTTCCTGCAAGGGCGCCAGCGGATAGGCAGCCATCAGTTTGACCGCGACTTCAGTCAGATCTTCTAAACGATGGCTGTGAGCCGCGATAAACCCGGGCGTTAAGCTGTCCATGCGTGTCCTTGCGTGTTCTTTTTCGTTGTTAGTTGTCTCAAGTTCGACCTCAAGTCTGCCCTAATCGGACGACACTTTGTGTCCCACTCTAACCGGTTAAATACATCGCCAGGCCACCAAGCGCAATGGCAGTGGCAAAGCTGACCAGGGTTCCGAGCAACATATACTCGGTGAGCCGCCGTTCATGGGCCTGACTTAAATCGCCAAAGCGGAAAATGCTTTTCGCCGCCAGTAAAAAGCCAATACCGATAAATTGCCCGCTGAGCACGAAGCTGACAATCAGCCAACGTTCAACATAACCAATTAACCGCCCTGCTTCGACCAGTCCCTGGCTTTGACTCTGTTCTGCCAATGCCTGAGCCTGACGGCGCAGTACCATGGCGGTAAAAAACGACGCCGGACGCCCCGCCAGGAGGTAAATAATCAGAATGAGCAACATCTCGCGCTGCAACAGGACGCCGAGGCTCCACGCCATCACAAAAGGAGTAAACCCGGTAAGCCAGGCCCACACCGCTACAATAATTAACCCATGCGCCAGTTGATCAAGCAGGAATGCCATCGTTGAAGGAGCAAAACGTGATTTCAGCCAGTCGATAAGCAGATGACTGCCCACAACAACTGCCCAAGCCATCACCGCAGGCCAGGCAACTGACAACTGGTTCATTGCCATCGCGGCGAGTAATGCCAGAGCCGTGCAAAGCGCGTGCACCAGCGTATGTTTAATCAGCGCTGACCACAGGCCGCCAGCTTGCCCTTGCTCTCGTTGATCGACCCAGGCCTTAGGCTGCAGATAAAAATCAGCCAGCACATGAGCCAGCAGTAACCATACCAGTACTGTCATTTTTTCTCTCCATCCTGAGCTGAAGGCTCCCCATCCTGAGCTGAAGGCTCTCCGTTCTGGGCTGAAGGCAAGTCAGTCAACCACTGGGCAAAGGTCTGGCAATAGGATTCAACCAGATGCCCGCCCAGTTTGCGTAAGTGTAAACTGACATTTTGCCGGCTGGTTTGTAGCCGTTCGGCAACCAGATGATGTTCACAGAAGTCGTGGTTAACCCAATCATACAGAACTTCGGCTTGTTTCCGCGTCAGGTTCTGTAAAAGAAAGCTTAAAAACGCCGTATTTAGCTGCAATGACTGGTTAGCCGCTGAATGGTCGCTATGCACAGTCAGTTCGCCGCGGCTGGTTAGCTCAAGTCCCCGACCTGAGAGCACATACGCCTGCTGTTGCGCTGTCGCGGACCGCTTAGCCACCGGCCCGTCGCCAATCCCCACCGATAACGTTAATGCGACCCCGTTCGCACGCAGAGTACAGACCACCAGCAATGCGGCTTTAATAGCATCCCGGGCCTCTGGCAAAGCCAGTTGAAAGGCATCGCCCCGATAGAGCTCTCCGCGACCTCCGGACTGGGTATGGCGGTTAATCTGCTGCTGCAGAAGCTGTTGAGCCTGGTTTAGTTGTTGCTCAGATAATTTACTGGAGTGAACCAGGTCACCGGTTAACACGGCAATCATGGGCGATCCTTTTAGACTGGGGGTTATACACCATACTCTGATAAAGATACTGCACAAATGCAAAAAAGCAAGCTTTTAGGCTTGCTTTTGAATATGAAAGCTTTAAAGCTTGCTTTTAAAAAGGCAACCTGTATAGATTGCTTCGTATCCGCTGGGCTTTAGTCTTCATAGCCCCAGGGAACCGGCGGCAAATCAACCGGGTTGGTCAGGTCAAAATCAACCCGAAACTCACGGCCTTCTCGGATCAGGCGATAGCTAAACTGCTGCGGATAAATATACATTTGCCAGATATTGGTGTTAGAAGCTGGAATACCCTGGGCGAAAAACAACTCTTTTGAATATTGGTCAACCGGAAAAGACTGCGCCCGCTCATATCCTGCCTCCACCGTATGGCCCCCATACATAGTCTGCTCGTCGTAGCTGCAGTCCGCCATGCGATGGTCATGCTTGAGGCTGATACCCGAGCCTGTCTTAGTCAGGATCCAGGTCCGTGAGTGGTTGTCACCAACATGGAAAGGAATTTCCAGGCGGTTTTCTTCACATACCCGTACGTGCATAATCAGGCGTCCTTCGAAGCCTTCCGCTGCTGGGTTATTCACTGCTATCTGGCCTTCAAAGGCCTGGCCGCAAAGAGCAGCAAGATGCTCAAAAAATGCATCATGGCTTGGAATAGAAACCACTGGCGCTGGTTTAACGATTTGAGCACTGGCAGTTGGACTAGCAATAAGGCCAGTGGTTAGTATGGCCGTCGCGCTAAGCGCCAGCAACGGGGTCTTCAATAGTGAAGGTAGGTGCATGATGTTAATCTCCTGTTAGTCAACCCCCAGCCTAGCATGCTGGCTGAGGGGCGACTAGCAGCGAGCGGGATAAGCTCTATAATGCCTGGGCTATATCACGCAACAGGCTTTGGTCATCCGGACGTGTAGTGCTTGGGTAGACTCCCAGCACTTCACCATCGCGGCCGACCAGATATTTGTAGAAGTTCCAGCGTGGGGTTTGCCCGGTCGCCGTAATTAGTTCCGCAAACACCGGATTAACATCCTCACCGCGCACATTCGAGGTAGCCATCATCGGGAATGTTACGCCGTAGTTAATGAAACAGACCTCAGCGGTTTCTTCTTCGTCCCCGTGCTCCTGACGAAAACTGTCTGAGGGAAAGCCAACAACCTGAAAGCCTTGTTCGTTGTAGTCTTCATACAATGCCTGCAAGCCTTCAAACTGACCGGTAAAGCCACATTCACTGGCAGTATTCACCACCAGCGTCACCTTGTCGCGACCCAGCTCACATAAGTCAACGGTCTCTTCTGAACGCAGCAGGCGTTGCTCACCCTGCAAAGGGCCTTCGCACCCCTGAGCCACGGCATCATTCATCGCCAGCGCAAATAATAAAGATGTAAACATAATGGTACTCCTAAACTGATGTATCCACTCGGCGTGTGCCGGCATAAGTCAGACGCCGCCATACCCACTCCAGCGGCCCCTGACGGAAATGTTGTAAGTATAAAGGTAAAACCACCAACTGAACTGCCCAGACGAGCATCACAATCAGTATAAGATGAGAACGTTGCAACAGGCCAAAAAGACCAATATATTGAAACAGAATCACTCCAATCAGGGTCTGCATAATATACGCGCTAAACGCCATCCGACCAACCGCTTTCACCCGTTGCATCCAGCCAGCATCGGTTATGCGCAATGCGACCAGTCCGAGGATACCGATATAGCCAAGTGCAGTCATCAGTGACCCAAGGTAATTCCATAGTGGCCCGGCAAAACTCACCAGCGCGGAAAATTCAGCCTCCACTTGATAATAAACACCATGCGTTGACAGCGCCAGGCCCGGCAGCAGCCAACCAAGCAATTTATAATAGGTAGTCCGTGGTACCTGCAGACTTAACACACCAAGTTTGAATAGCGCCATCCCCAATAGCATGTAGCCGAGCACTAGCCACAAGGTACCAAACAACAGCCCGCCGGTTTGCTGCGACAGAATAAATTCGCGTTGATAGGCAACCCGTTCGGCAAGACCACCCTGCAGAGCTGCTATTTCAGCCGCCAGCTGCTCGGCTTCCGGGGTCCAGAACGCTGCCAGATCGGCTAAATCGGCCGGGTCCATCTGTGGCAGTGACAGGTGGACCAGATAAAGTAACAGAGCCGGGATTAAATACAGCGCAACCCCCCAGCGGATCAAACTGGCCACGGGTTTCGCCCGCCACAGCCAGGCCAGACAGCCCGCTACCGCATACGGGAAAAGAATGTCTCCGTACCAGAATAACCACGCATGCAGCAGACCGAACAACGCCAGCCAGCCCATTCGGCGAAAGTGCAGCGCGCGCGGCGCCAGCTGACGCGCCTCCGCGCGCTCTGCAAACAACAGAATACCGGCTCCGAACAGCATGCCGAACATGGCAATAAATTTCTGTTCAGCGAACACCTGGCTCAGGCCCCAGACCCATAAGTCAGCGCTGCTGACCGGGCCCATTGCGACCGGATTGTCACTCACCGCCGCCGGTAGACCAAGGGCGACGATATTCAGCAAAAAGATACCAAGCACGGCTATACCGCGAATAACATCAAGCTGCTGAATACGCGGCGCGTGTTCGCCAGGCATGGCGGTTCCATTTGTTGTCACCATCGATGACTCTCCTTTTTTCTTATAATTCCTGGTTAGTTACGCCTTTATACCTGTTTTTAGCGGGTAAATCCTGTTGCAGCTTCACACAGTCTGGTTAGACTAACCCGATGAACTCACGCAAGCCTTACTTCACTGCCTATCGCTCACATCGTCCGGTCGGCCGGCAGCAACCGCAACCCGCTGCTGAACTGGCCTACTTTGAGCGCGCTCTCGACCAGCTGCAGCAAGCCCCCGAACGGCTTGCTATTGTTAAGGCAAACCTCGCCCACTACGAGCGTCAAAGCCACTTGCCGAAATCAGCAAAAGCCGCTATTAAGCGCTTTCAGTATCTACTGAGCGTAACCGAAGACCCATTGGAAATGCGTCGTTGGATCCTTGAGGACAGCTATGAAGGGCGTAAATTCCGCCAACTGCCGTTGCTCCTGAAAGGCGTGTGCGACACGCCACTTTAGCGTGCCCATTGCTCATCGGCGGTAAATGACACTGTGTACCACCAACGGTACGGAAAGACCCGAATATCACGGTACAACTCAGCGCGAATGTCATCCTGCTGGTGAATAGAGAGGTTGCTCTGTGAAGGCTCGACGATAAAGTCTATTTCCAGATACACCGTGCTACCTACTTTCTGTAAACGCAGGTAATAATCTTTAAACGCATAACGCAGCACGATCTCCTCAACATGGATCCGCACATCCAGTTCAAGATCATCGGCGACTTTCAGACCCAGCACTTCTTTACCTGCCTCAAGCATCCCCCGTATCGGTATACGAATAAAAAACAAGGCGGCCAGAACCAGCATCAGCGGATCGATATACAAGGCAAATCGCTCAAAACCCAACCACATCGCGATAATGGCCAATGCGAAACCAAGCGTCAGCATGACGCTTAACCCGGTGTCCAGAAGCCATTCCCGCTGCTCGGCTATAAGCAGGTCAGAATGCTCAGGCTGGGTGCGATTGCGAATAAAACGAAAGGCAAGCAGGCACAATACGGAAGCCACCGCCGAGTACACAAACGCCTGATTGAAATCCAGAAAACGACCACCGCTGGCTAAGGTTTCCACCCCCTCAACAATGGACAAGACACAAAGTCCAAAGATAGCGAGGTATTTAAATACCAGCGTAATCGGCTGAATAATGCTTTTACCAAACGGATACCTGGCCTCATTGATGCGCCGGATATAGCGCCCGGCGACCAGGGAAATTAGCGATAAGCCAAGACTGATAAAGCTAAACAGCCCATCGAAAATAATAATCGACGACTGCAGCCACAAACCAATCGCGGTGCCGGCCACAGCAAATGCCAGCGACATCATCGCGGACATAAAAATCAGTCGATCTTCACTGCTAAAACGGTGCAACATTGCTAATTACCACAGGTTAAACCCGGTCGTTTGCCTGCCACTCTTTGATCAACGCCGCGGCGCGGCCTCCCCATAACCGGTAGCCCTGCGCGCTGGGGTGGAAGCCGTCACTGGCCATGTAGTCAGGAGTAAAGGGGAAATCGACCACCATCATATGAGCAATATTGTCCTGCTGACAATGCGCTCTCATTACTGAATTCAAGCCCTTGGCCTGCTGGCCCAGATACCATCGCAGCGGTTGCGGCAGAGCCGGAAATACATGCATCGGTGGCACTGCGGTATAGAAAGCACGTTGTACCTTAAGCCGTCGTTGCAGCTGATAACTTAGCGTCTGCAACTGACATAAAAACTGGTGTCGCTTGGTGCGCCCAGTCACGTCATTCACACCGGCTGAAATTAACGCGATATCAAACTCGCCCTCGAGCCGTTTGACCCGTTCAATCAGGTCATCTAGTTTATCCCCATTGCTGGCTTCAAGTTGCCATTCAATGGCCAGGTCATCCGGCAAATGGCTTACCAGCTGCCCTGCCAGGGCGTCTCCCTGAGCATCGACGCCAACACCTGCTGCGGCAGAGTCACCAAGGATTAGAATGCGCAGTGGCGGTGTTGTGGGCTGGTTTGTTGCCTTTTCTTTCGACCGGCTGCTACCCTGACGCGGCCCAGATGCCTCGGGCAAGCGCGGCACCTCTTTGCGTACTTTACGTCCCTGCCAGATTAGTACAGGTAGTAGCAGGATGGTCAAAGTCGGATGAAGCAGAGCAATTTGCATTATGATAGTTTAGCTGTAAATCTTCGTGGTGACAGTAACATAGACCAAATTTAAGGAACTATCATGGCCCACAGCCAACTTGTTCGACATACGTCATTGCCAGGGGCGGTTTTGCTTGGTTTAGGTGCCATTGTCGGCACCGGCGCCTATGTATCGATCGCGCTTGCCACCGAAATCTCCGGCTCCTGGGTAGTATTTGCGATTCTGATTGCAGCTTTTGTCGCCGCCTGCAAC
Source organism: Aliidiomarina sedimenti (assembly GCF_003986955.1). GTDB lineage: Bacteria > Pseudomonadota > Gammaproteobacteria > Enterobacterales > Alteromonadaceae > Aliidiomarina > Aliidiomarina sedimenti. Next base: position 675,700 of record NZ_PIPN01000001.1, read on the forward strand.
GGCCTCTCCAGTGCCCAGCTGGCCGCGGTTCATCCAGTCAGTGGTGGTACCTACGAATACGGCTATCAGTTCTTAAACCACTGGGCCGGTTTTACCGCCGGCTGGCTTTTTGTCGCCGCGAAAAGTGCATCTGCAGCAACCGCCGCGCTAGCCTTCGGCCTTTATCTGTTACCCGCGTTCGGGCTGCCAGCTGGCTTGCAGGTCCCGCTGGCCCTGTTGCTTCTGTTGCTACTGACGGTGCTGGTAAACGGCGGTATGCGGCGTTCCAATAAAGCCAATCTGGTTCTCGTTGTTATCGGCATCAGTGCGCTTGTGGTGTTTTCACTGCACGCCATTGGAACGGCCGACGGCACTCAACGCGAGCAAGTGCTTAATTTTGACTCCAGCATTGCTGAAAGTATTGGCTGGCGGGAGTTTCTGGGTGCTGCCGCTCTGCTCTTTGTTGCCTATACCGGCTATGGGCGTATTGCAACCATGGGGGAGGAAGTCAGCAACCCAAAACGCACCATTCCACTCGCCATTGTGGCGACTCTGATAGTCACGACGGCGCTCTACCTCCTGGTCGGCTATGCGCTATTGCACACAGACCTGTTCGTTCAGGGGCTGGCCGACGGGGAACAGGAACTCGCACTGGTTGCACTGACTGAGCAAAGCTGGCTGCGCATCATCGTATTAGTGGGTGCCGCCGTGGCCTTACTGGGTGTTATCCTTAATCTGATCCTGGGTGTCTCCCGAGTGATCCTGGCAATGGGCCGCCGCGGCGATTTACCGGCTGCTACAGCCAAATTAAACCAACACAACACTTCCTCCCCGAACTCTGTCTATGCTGCCAGCGCGGTGATGATGGTGCTGACCTTACTGGGGGATGTCCAGCTAGCCTGGTCGTTCAGCGCCTTCACGGTACTGACTTACTATGGCATTACCAACCTCGCCGCCTTGCAGGTCGCAAAAGAGCAGCGTTTCATTCCGAAACTGGTCTCGCTACTTGGCCTGATTAGCTGTATCAGTCTGGTCTTCTTTATCGACTGGTATGTCTTCGCTGCGGGTTGCCTGTTTATCGCAGTTGGGCTGCTCTGGCACTTTCTGCAACGAAAACCTTAAGCAGCAGACAAAAAAATAGCAGGCCCTGAGCCTGCTATTTTTTATGTCTTACTCGGTCGGCTTACTTTTGTGGGCGCATGTGCGGGAACAACAGCACATCACGGATCGACGGCGAGTCAGTTAACAACATCACCAGTCGGTCAATACCAATGCCCTGACCTGCAGTCGGCGGCATACCATGCTCAAGTGCAGTCACGTAGTCTTCATCGTAGAACATGGCTTCATCGTCACCGGCTTCTTTTTGCTGTACCTGTTGCTGGAAACGCTCAGCCTGATCTTCCGCATCATTCAACTCCGAGAACCCATTGGCCAGCTCCCGGCCACCAACAAAGAACTCAAAGCGGTCAGTTACAAACGGGTTGTCATCATTGCGACGTGCCAGTGGTGACACTTCCGCTGGGTAGGCGGTAATAAAAGTCGGTTGCATCAGGCGATGTTCAGCCGTTTCTTCAAAGATCTCGATCTGGATTTTACCCAGACCCCAGGACGGCTTCACTTCGATACCCAGTTCGTTTGCCAGTGCTTTGGCGCTGTCCAGGTTATTCAGTTGCGCTTCGGTCACACCCTCGTTGTACTTGATGATCGCATCCAGCACGCTCAAACGGTCAAACGGCTTACCGAATTCATAGACATCGCCCTGATAGGGTACTTCACTGCTGCCATGCACACGTTCAACCAGGCCACGCAGCAACTCTTCAGTCAGATCCATCAAGTCATTGTAATCCGCATACCCCCAATAGAATTCAAGCATGGTGAATTCCGGGTTGTGCCGGGTCGACAGACCTTCGTTGCGGAAGCTGCGATTGATTTCGAATACTTTCTCAAAACCACCCACCACCAGGCGCTTGAGGTAAAGCTCCGGGGCAATCCGCAGAAACAGGTTCATATCCAGCGCATTATGATGGGTGACAAAAGGTTTTGCCGCAGCACCGCCAGGGATTACATGCATCATCGGCGTTTCTACTTCAAGGAAGTCGCGATCAGCCAGATAGCGGCGAATGTAATCAACCACTTTTGACCGTACCAGGAAGGTATTGCGACTTTCCTGGTTCGCAATCAGGTCAAGGTAACGCTGACGATAACGGGTTTCCTGATCAGCCAGGCCGTGGAACTTATCCGGTAACGGGCGCAATGCTTTGGTCAGCAAGCGCACATCGTCGACCTGAATCGTCAGCTCACCGGTTTTGGTCACAAACAAAGTACCACTGGCACCCAGAATGTCGCCTAAATCCCACTTTTTGAATTCTTCGTTGTAAATGCCTTCGGCCAGGTTGTCGCGCGCCACATAAATCTGAATGCGACCACTCATGTCCTGCAAGGTGGCAAAGCTGGCCTTGCCCATAATTCGACGGGTCATCATACGCCCAGCGATTTTGACCCGAACGCCCTGCTCTTTCAGTGCCTCGCCTTCAGTCTCGCCATACTTCTGATGCAGCTCTTTGGCTACCGAGTCACGGCGAAAGTCATTCGGGAATGCATTGCCACGTTCGCGCAGAACTTTTAATTTTGCTTTGCGCTGGGCGATTTCACCCTGCAGCTCTTCATGGGATGGCGCGTCGTTGCCTTGCGTGTGCTCGCTCATGATGTTTCCTTCAATTCGTCTCTGATGTCATATAAAAGCAGACAGTGCTGCTTTACAGGCCTGATTTCAGGCTGGCTTCAATAAATTTGTCCAAATCGCCATCCAGCACGGCTTGGGTATTGCGTGTCTCTACTCCGGTACGCAGATCTTTAATTCGCGAGTCATCCAGCACGTAGGAGCGAATCTGACTGCCCCAGCCAATGTCCGATTTGGTATCTTCCAGGGCCTGGCGCTCTTCGTTCTGCTTTTTAAGTTCAAGCTCGTACAACTTGGCACGCAGCTGTTTCATCGCCTGATCTTTGTTTTTATGCTGCGAACGGTCATTCTGACACTGCACTACCACACCAGTCGGTTCGTGAGTAATACGTACCGCAGAGTCGGTCCGGTTAACGTGCTGGCCACCAGCGCCTGAGGCGCGATAGGTATCGATGCGCAAATCGGCTGGATTAATTTCGATGTCGATGTTGTCATCCACTTCCGGATAAACAAACGCCGATGCAAACGACGTATGGCGGCGATTGCCGGAGTCAAACGGCGACTTACGCACCAGCCGGTGAACACCCGTTTCGGTGCGTAACCAGCCAAATGCATAATCGCCGCTGAATTTGATAGTGACGGATTTAATACCCGCCACATCTCCTTCTGAGAGTTCAATTATTTCGGTTTTCATACCATGGGCTTCACCCCAGCGCAGGTACATACGCAGCAACATACTGCACCAGTCCTGTGCTTCGGTGCCGCCAGAGCCTGACTGCAGGTCAAGGTAGCAATCGCTGGTATCATTTGCCCCGGAGAACATACGCTGGAATTCAAGTTTATCCAGCTTAGCTTCCAGGTTGGCGATTTCTGCACGGGCTTCGTCGAGGGTGTCTTCGTCATCCGCCTCTTCTGCCATGGCAACGAAAGCTTCGCTGTCGTCGAGGCCCTGATCAAGGTCACGAATTGTGTTTACGACCTGTTCCAGAGACACCCGTTCTTTACCCAATGCCTGTGCTTTTTCGGGATTATTCCAGACCTCCGGATCTTCCAGTTCGCGTTCAACTTCTTCTAAACGTTCAACCCTGATATCGAAGTCAAAGATACCCCCTAAGCTGCTCAGTTCGCAGCTTCATGTCTTTAATCTGGGCGTAGACAGCATTGGTTTCTAACATGAAAACCCTTTTTTCGTTAAGTTAGCTAATAAACAGGCTCGGAAAACGGTCGATAGTGTAGCGAATTTCGCCGCCAAACAACAGCATGGCGAGCAAATTGGCGGGTCGCTACAGCGCCTCCAGATGCTCCACCAACAGCTGCAGCGAGGTCTTACCGCGGAACTCATTGAGCTGCAGTTTATAGGCCAGTCGCAGATAATTGCACTGCGGATCCGGCCAGCGTGTGGTATCCACATTGAACGCGATAGCATCCACCGTTTGTCCGCTGCCGCCCTCATTCGAGAACTGCGGCTGGACCACCAATTTAAGATGCTTCTCACCGACAATACGCTGCTGTGCGACGCGAAATACCCCGTCAAACACAGGCTCACTGAAACTTTGCCCCCAGGGGCCAAGTGCCGCCAGTTGTTCAGCAAAGCTTAAGCTCAGCTCTGCGGCAGTTAACTCACCGTCACTCCACAGCACCTGCTGCAGAATATCGTCATCTATCCAGTCGCTGGCGACGTCCTGCAGCACCTGGACGAACTCATCGTAATGGATCTTTTCGATGGTTAAGCCTGCCGCCATCGCATGTCCGCCAAACGCCTGAATCGTATGTGGTGCCAGCGTATACACGCGCTCCAGTAAATCGCGGATATGCACCCCGGGGACCGAACGGGCCGAGCCTTTAAGCAACCCCTGATCGGCATCAGCGAAGGCAATCACCGGCCGGTAAACCTGTTCTTTCACCCGTCCGGCAAGAATACCGATCACCCCCTGATGCCAGCCACTTTGATGCAGGCTAAGCACTGGTGGTAATTTTTGTTCAGCGAAGCTCAGCTCAGCCAGGTAAGCTGCCGCGTCTTCACGCATGCCCTGCTCGGTTTGCCGGCGCTCACGATTTAATCCGTCCAGTTGGCCAGCCAGGCGTTCGACCTTTTGCCAGTCATTGCTAAGCAAGCATTCAATTCCGATCTGAATATCATCCAGCCGACCCGCCGCATTAATCCGCGGCGCCACGGTAAACCCCAGATCGGTCGCCTGCAGCTTTGCCGGATCACGCCCACTGGCTTTTAACAATGCCAGGATGCCTGGCCGGCACTGACCGGCACGGATCCGCGCCAATCCTTGCTGCACCAGAATGCGGTTATTGTAATCCAGTGATACCACGTCAGCCACAGTCCCCAGAGCCACCAGGTCCAGCCACTGGGCTACATTGACCCCGGCTGCAGGATGTTGCTGCTGGCGATACCAGGCGCGTAACGCTAATAACAAATAGAAGGCCACGCCAACCCCGGCTAGATTCGGGCTGGCAAAGGCGCAGTCAGAACGGGTCGGATTCACAATTGCATAGGCGGGCGGCATGCTGTTACCGGGTAAATGATGGTCGGTAATAATGACATCCATACCCAGTTCGTTGGCTCGCTCGACACCAGTATGAGCTGCAATACCATTGTCCACTGTAATAATCAGCTGACTTCCTTCAGCGTGCGCCGCATCAACCAGTTTCGGAGTCAGGCCATAGCCGTCAGTAAAACGATTGGGAACCAGGTAATGCAGCTTCTGCGCGCCAAATTCGGGTAACGCCAGCATTAACAGTGCAGTACTGGTGGCGCCGTCTGCATCGAAATCACCGACAATGCAGATCCCCTGTTGTTCAGCAATAGCGCGGGCAATGCGTTCAGCCGCACGCTCACTGTCAGTTAACGCCGAGAAATGAAGTAAACCTTTTGCGTTGAGCAGCAGTTCCTGTTCACTGGCAACGCCTCGTTGCGCTAACAACTGGCGCAGCACAGGGGATAAATGCTGAGGTAGATGGCTATCATCAACCGGCGCGCGACGCTGGGTTTTTAATGAACTCAAGGTACTGCTACTCCGTTAACGGGACTCGTTGGCCGCTTCGATCTCAGCCAGAATAAAAGGGGCTGCGCGATACCCAGCGAGCAAACGCCCGTCGGGTAAAATCATCGCTGGGGTGCCGTTGACGCCAAGCTGGCGCCCTAACTGTAAATGCTCGTTGGTGGAAATATCACACTCAGCAGCGGCTGGTCGCTGACCTGCCTTGGCGTCATTCAGAGCCTGTTGCGGATCCTCGGCACACCAGATCGACTGAATTTCGCGCGCGCCACGGGAATCAGTACCACCACGCGGGAAGGCCAGATAATTCACACTGATCCCTAACTGATGAAACTGGTCGAGATTGTTGTGCAGCGTACGGCAATACCCACAGGTGTGATCGGTAAAAACCGTTACTTCATACTTTTCCTCGTCTGCCGGGTACCGAATGAGTTCGTCCTCGCGCTCAGCTATCGCCTGCAAACGCAAACGCCCATTGGCCTGTTCCGTCAGGTTTTCAACCACAGGTTCCTCGTCGCCGCCGAGGCTATACAGATGCCCGGTAATCATATGCTGTCCATCGTCACTGACATACAGCAGCCCCTGCTCGGTCACTACCTGATACCAGCCGTCAATTGGCGCCGGCTGCAGCGTTTGCACACGCAACCCGATTTTAGCAAGGCGCTCATGCAGGGCGTCGGTTGTGTCATTTTCCGTCGCCTGTGCGGCAGCGCTCCATACCCAGCTGCCGAGCACGATCAGCGCCGACACGCCGCTTAGTTGCAGATAGTTCAAAGCGATCCCCTTGAAGTTATGTTGCGGGCTCGAGCCGAGCCAGAGTATTGCCGCGGATTATACCTTTTCAGGCGCTCATTTTCAGCCTGTAATTCGCCGCTAACCGCGTGGATGATGGGTTTTGTGTAGCGCCTGCAAACGCGCCCGGGCGACATGGGTATAGATTTGCGTGGTCGCGATATCCGAATGGCCCAACAACATTTGCAACGCACGCAGGTCAGCACCATGGTTAAGTAAGTGAGTAGCAAATGCATGGCGCAGCGTGTGTGGCGATAAGTCTGCATTCAGCCCCGCCTGTGCGGCCAGTTGCTTGATCCGGTGCCAAAAGGTTTGCCGGGTCATCTGCTGTCCGCGCAGCGATAAAAACACCACGTCGGTGGGGCCTTTTTTCCCGCTGGCCAGTAACTCGGGCCGGCTGGTTTTCAGATACCGTTGCAGCCAGTCCATCGCTTCTTCACCCATGGGCACCAGACGCTCTTTGTCGCCTTTACCGGTGACCCGAATAACGCCCTGGCGCAAGTTTACTTCACTCACCTGCAAGCCGACCAGTTCAGTCACCCGTAAACCTGTAGCATACAGCACCTCCAGCATACAACGGTCGCGCAGGCCCAGCGCAGAACTGGTATCAGCCGCTTCGAGCAACGCCTCGACATCGCTTTCACTTAAACTTTTGGGCAGGTTCAGCGCTTGTTTGGGCGTACGCATATTGCTGGTGGGGTCATCCGTGCGTTGCTCGGTATGCAATAAATAGCGGTAAAATTTTCGTGCCGCACTAAGAAAACGGGCGCTGCTGCGCGAGCTTTTACCCGCACGTTGCATGGCCAGCATAGCCGCGTCGAGATCATCCCGGGTTATCTGATGAATAGGACGACCGGTTTGGCTCTGTAGTAACTGACTAAACTGCTTTAAATCGGTACGGTATGCCGCCAGCGTATTCTTGCTTACGCCCTGCTGCAGCCAAAGGTCATCCAGAAACTGTTCAATCAATCTCAGATCGTCGTCGGCGCTCATGCGATAGACCGTTCATGGGCCAACAGCCAAGTTTTCATATCTACCCGTTCTCCCTGCCCCCACTGCCCCGCATAGCCTCCAATGCCCTGGCGGCTGACAATGCGGTGACAGGGAATAAAGAATGCAATGGGGTTCGCACGGCAGGCACCGCCCACCGGCTGAGCTGCACTTTGCAGATGTTTGGCGGCGTCACCGTAGGTTAGCGTCTGGCCACAGGGAATACTCTGCATCAGCTGCCAGACCTGTTTTTGAAATGGGGTACCCTGTGCCTGCAGGGGCAACTCAAACGACGTTCGCTGACCAGTAAGGTAGTTATCAAGCTGATTTTGAATTTGCTTGGCTAGCGCAGAGTGACTGCTCGCCTGACTGGGGACGGGTTGCGGCTCAGCGCTAAGACGGCTTTGAAAAATAGCCTGCTCGTCATGCCATACCAGCAAGGTAAAAGGACCAACCGAAAAATGACTGCAGCGTTGCATGCGAACCTCCGCGACCTGGAGTGCATACTATATCAAGCCGCGTAGCGATCGACACCACGAATATTGTCAATCACGTCAATCAGATCTGCTTCACTGCCCTGCACTTGCTGGTAGGCTTCAGAACGCATTCGCAGCTGGACGAAATGAGAGCAGTTATTTTTTACCTCGGCGGGAATATGTTTGGCATCGTTGACCGGATTCAGTGCTTCCGGGCGCAGGGCATTCTGTAGCCGCCAACTCACTGCACTTTTTTCATACAACGCAGCCGGATTATGCGCGTAATCGCTGGCAGTAGCCGCTAGTGGAATCGCCGGGCCATAGGCAAACGGAGGCTTCCATTCAGGTGCGTCTGCGGCGACCCGTTGCAGACGGGCGAACCCCTGTTCCAGCACGTTGTCACTAAGCATCGCCAGCAGGTAGCCGAAATCAGCACGCTTATTCTGCTGAATAGCCTGATTGAGCTTGTCACCCAGCGCCAACTCATCGCTTATCCAGCGAGGCTGTATGCTGTGCATTTCTGTCTGACTGTGCTCGGCCGCTTGCATTGTGCTGCTGGCGCTCCTGGTTCAATGGACTGGGGCAAACTGACTTCATCCGGCAAGCCCGCAATGAGCCTGCTGTATTAACTATCGTCTGACCAGCTTAAAACTTAAGGTTTCTCTGAGATTTATAGTAAATACTTACGCCGACTTGCCGATAGCATGAGGATAGTGGAGTATGGAAAGGTATAGTAGCCTGTCTGAAGTAGCCTTTTCGAACCAAGAGACCCGATAGCCAATGAGCGACTCAATCCAGATTGCGGATAAGAAAATCCTGATTATCGACGACCAAAAACCCTTTCAGGTCATGCTCAAAGGCCTGTTATCCCAGCTTGGAGCCCGTGATGTGACCGCCGTCGGCTCTGGCGAAGCGGGAATTGCCGCGCACAACCGCGATGCATACGACATTTTATTGGTTGACTACAACCTCGGCCGCGGCAAAAACGGACGCCAGGTGCTGGAAGAAATGAAAGTGCGCGAACTGCTTCGCCCCAACGGTCTGTTTTTTATCATTACCGGCGAAAGCACCCGGCCGATGGTGCTAAGCGCGATTGAATTGCAGCCCGATGATTACCTGATGAAACCATTTTCAATTGGTGTATTGCGCAGCCGTTTGAAACGCAGCTTTCAAAAGCGCCATTCATTGCACCGCGTGTACCAGACATTGTTCGAAAAAGACTATGACGCCTGCATTCATGAGTGCATCGAGCACGTCGATGAAAACGGTCGCTACCGCAACTATTGCCGTCAGTTATTGTGCGAGCTCTACCTGAAAAAAGGACAACTCAATCAGGCAGAAGAAACTATCAACGAATTGCTGCGCGAACAGCGTTTCAGCTGGGGAGTACTGGCCCTGGCGAAAATTAAATATGCACAAAGCGATTTCAGTACCTCAGTAGAACTCTGTCATGAAGTCATTCGTTCCACGCCCAATGCAGTCGAAGCCTATGACGTACTAGCACGCTCGTTGCAAGGTGACGAACAGCCGGTAAAAGCACTCGAAGCTGGCCGCAAAGCAGTAACCCTGGCGCCATTTTCGATTACCCGTCAGCTCTATATGAGTGAATTAGCCCGGGACGGTGAACAATTCGAACTGGCTAAACAGGCGATGCAGAATGTACTCGATATCAGCCGCAAGTCGGTGTATCGCAATCCACGTCATTTGTGCAATTACATTCGCAGCATTCTCGATGCCGCGGAGCAGTGTGAATCCAAGCTGGAAATAAATAAATACCATCAGGAAGCGTCTCTCGCTTTACAACGGGCGCGCAGCGATGAGTCATTATTTGGCGGTAAACTGGACTATCCGCAACTGGAAAATGCGGTCATGGCGCGAATTGAAGCCTTTAACGGACGCTACCGTCAGGCTCAGGTCCATCTCAATATCGTGGCCAAAGAGTTCATTGAGAGCAACGCCGAAATAAACAAAGACATTGCCCCGGATGTAGCCATCGCTTTTCTCGACATTGGCGAATTTGAACGTGCCAATACCTTGATCCGCAAGCAAAAATCAGACAAACAGCTGGACCGATACAACACTCAGATGCTGGATCGCCGAGTTAAGGGCAAAGAATCTCAGCAGCAGGCCTATTCGGAGCACAATAAGAAAGGAATCAGCCTGTATACCGAAGGTGACTTCGGTGCCGCTATCAGCGAGTTCGAAAAAGCACTGGAACTGGCGCCCATGAACAGTGGCGTGGCGCTGAATTATATTCAGGCCGCATTGAAGATTCTCGGTACCAGCGATGAACCGTTGAAGTACCTGGTGGAAGGCTGCAAAGGCTGTCTGCGTGTACTTGACGGCCTAACCCTGCCAGCTAAACATAAAGAGCGTTTAACCACGCTTAAGTCAGAATTCGAAAACCTGCAGGCGCAGACATAACGTCGGCGCCTGAGTCACCGGATAGTATTGCTTAGTTTGTCAGTGTGCCCTGCTGATAATCACTAAACGCCTGGCGAAGCTCGTCTTCTGTGTTCATCACAAAGGGCCCGTATTGAGCAATGGGCTCGCCAATCGGCTTAGCCGCCAGTAGTAAGACCCCAGTGTCAGCGGTAGCAGACAACTGCAAAGTCCCGTCCGCATTCAGATCGGCCAGTTCTCCTGCACGCACGGTTTCACCATTGATACGCAGTTCGCCTTTATAGACATACATCAGCCGCGTCTGTTGGCCTTGGGAGTCGATTTCAGCCTGGTCAGCTTGCTCAAAACGCAGATCCAGATAAAGGAAATCGCGACCCGGGGCTTTAACCGGCCCTTCTGCGCCACCGAAATCGCCGGACAACACCCGCACCGAGGCGCTATTGAGTGCAACCTCCGGCACTTCGTCACCCATGATATCGGCATACTCGGGATCACTCATTTTCTCGTCAGCAGGCAGGTTTATCCACAGCTGAAACCCCCACATCAGGCCATCTTCCTGTTTCGGCATTTCCGAATGAATCATGCCCCGGGCTGCTTTCATCCACTGCAATCCACCAGCGTTAATTTCCCCGCTATTGCCTCGCGAGTCCTTGTGCTCCATGCACCCCGCCAGCATGTAGGTCAAGGTACAAAAGCCACGGTGCGGATGAGGCGGGAACCCGGCGATGTAGTCATTCGGATCATCGGATTTGAATTCGTCGAGCATCAGGAACGGGTCCTGATGCTTATACGAGGGTTGATTAATCACCCGACTTAGCTTCACCCCTGCCCCGTCCTGCGCAGGCATGCCACGAACTCGTTTACGAACCATAGTAGTACTCATCAGGAAAACTTCCTCCGATCGTGCGGCGCCGTGTAATCCACCGCCGGCCCTACCGGTACTACGCCTGTCGGGTTAATGGTGTCATGGCTGCCATAATAATGTTTTTTGATATGTTCCAGGTTGACCGTCTCCTGCACCCCGGACTGCTGATACAAATCACGCAAATAATTACTCAAATTCGGGTAATCAGCAATTCGTTTCAGGTTGGTTTTAAAGTGGCCTACATAGACAGGGTCAAAACGAACCAGTGTAGTAAACAAACGCCAGTCCGCTTCGGTCAGCTCCGCGCCAACCAGATAACGCTGACCAGCCAGCCGCTGCTCTATGGTATCCAGCGCATCAAACAAATCGGCGAAGGCGTCTTCATAGGCATCCTGAGTAGTGGCAAAACCGCACTTATAAACCCCATTGTTAATCCGGTCATAGACGAACTCATTGATCTCATCAATGGCGTTGTGCAACGGGTCAGGATAAAAATCAAGATGATTGCCAGTTAATCCGTTAAACGCGCTATTCAGCATACGGATAATTTCAGCAGATTCATTGCTTACAATGGTTTCGCGTTTTTTGTCCCACAGCACGGGCACCGTTACCCGACCGCTGTACTCAGGCTTGGTTTTGGTATAAACCTGATGCATAAACTTAAAGTCATGCAAGGGATCAGCCAGCTCACCGGAGCCAAATTCCCAGCCGTTCTTTAACATCAGCGGCTCCACAGCGGAGAAACTGATATGATCCTGCAAACCTTTTAACCTACGAAAAATAAGCGTGCGGTGAGCCCAGGGGCAAGCATAGGATACATACAGATGGTAGCGCCCGGATTCAGCCTCAAAGCCGCCTTCACCGGAGGGTCCCGCGCTGCCGTCAGCGGTTATCCAATTGCGGAACTGTGCTTCAGTACGGACGAAACGGCCGCCTGTTTTCGAAGTGTCATACCATTGGTCATGCCACTGACCGTCGACTAATAATCCCATGCTGCTCTCCTGACGTTGATTCTGTCATTTACTATAGAACATCAGTATAGAGCCTAAATTATGAGATGATAACCGCTAAACTTAGCTTTTTATTTTCGATTAATTAGAATTATTAACGGTATGGTAGGTCGTCAAAACCGCCTCTGCTGCAGTCTCTGCCGCGTTCAACTGGATGGCACTGTGCAATTGCTGAAAACGTTCGATGAGTGCATGCGGGGGGTGTTGCAGAAATTCGCTGGTAATAGCGGCCAGATTGTCCCCAGTAACCTCGTCCTGTAACAGCTCAGGGACCAGCGGCTCACCTGCGAGCAGGTTCGGTAATGAGAAGTGATCCAGTTTCACCAGCCAGCGCAGTAAATGGTAATTCATCCGACTAAACTTGTAGGCCACCACCATCGGCCGTTTCAGCAGCATAGCTTCAAGGGCGACCGTACCGGAGGCAAGAATAAGTGCCTCACTGGCAAGCATTACATCGCGTGACTGGCCGTCATAGATATGAATTGGTAAATCCTTTACGCCTTGTTCAGCCATTGCCTCTCGTAATTGCGTTTTGCGTGCGTCATTAACCACAGGAATAAGAAACTCCAGCTGCGGATGCTGCGCATGCAAACGCTTTGCCGCCTGCAGAAATGCGGGAGCCAGCATTCCCACTTCCGTACGCCGGCTGCCCGGCAGCAGTCCGATATAACGTATCGCCGGGTCAAGCTGAAGTCGTGCAATGGCCTCATCGCGACTGGTATGCAATGGTATTTCGTCCGCCAGAGTATGGCCTACAAAGGTTGCGGGCACCTCAAAGCGGTCGTAAAACTGTTTTTCAAAGGGTAACAGACAGAGCACGTTGTGAGTGGCGGCGGCTATCTTAAACACGCGCTTTTGTCGCCACGCCCAGACCGACGGACTCACATAGTGAACCGTAACCACGCCTGCTTTTTTAAGTTTCGCTTCAATCGGGATAGTAAAATCAGGTGCATCAATGCCAATAAAAATATCCGGCCGCTCGCTCAGCATGGCTTGCACCACTTGCTTCCGCGCCGCCAGTAAATCCGGTAAATTTTTAATCACGTCGACAACCCCCATGACCGCTAAACGGTCGAGGGGAAATAACGATTGCAGGCCTTCGGCTTCCATCAGCGGACCGCCGACACCGACAAAGGTAACGCCGGGACAGCGAGCCTTCAACGCACGCATCAGGCTGGCACCTAAAATGTCACCCGAGGGTTCTCCGGCTACCAGCGCGATCGTCTGCGGTGTCCCCGCTTGCAACAATGCGCCATCGGCTTGGACGTCCACTAACGAATAATGCCTCGCGACGAGTTCGCAATAAAATCCGTCATCAGCCGCACTTCATCTGCGTTCATCGCCTCGATTTCGGCGACCGCGGTGTCCAGGGTTAACCCCTGACGGTAAAGCAACTTATAAGCGCGTTTAATATTGCTGATCTGTTCACTACTGAAACCGCGCCGTTTAAGGCCTTCGGAATTAATAGTTCGCGGGACCGCATTATGACCCTGGGCCATGACATATGGAGGGACATCCTGCACCACCACGGAATTAACCGCGGTAAAGGCATGGGAGCCTATTTTGCAGAACTGATGAACCCCGGTGAAGCCACCCAGAATGACATAATCACCGACATGGACGTGACCTGCCAGCGTGGTCGCATTGGCGAGAATATTGTGATCACCAATTATACAGTCGTGAGCAACGTGAACATACGCCATCAGCAGGTTATCGCTGCCAATTTGAGTCAGGCTGTTGTCCTGTACGGTGCCCCGATGAATCGTGGTGCATTCACGAAAGATATTGTTATCGCCGATCACCAGCTCGGTTGGCTCACCAGCGTACTTTTTGTCCTGGCATTCCTCGCCGATCGAGGAAAACTGGAAAATCCGGTTGCCCGAACCGATTCGGGTCGGCCCCCGAACAACTACATGCGAGGAAATCTCACAGTTGTCGCCAATTTCGACGTCGTTGCCTATATAAGTCCAGGGGCCAACACGTACGTTCGCCCCTAGTCTGGCACCGGATTCAATAATAGCGGTTGGGTGTATCAAGCTGGTATTTTCCTTCTAGCACACATCAGATCAGCGGTAGCCGCCAATTTTCCATCGACTTTTGCAACACCTGAAAATTTCCAGATCCCACGTTTTTCTTTGACAAAGGTAACATGAAAATCGACCCGGTCACCAGGGATCACCTGACGCTTAAAGCGTGCATTATCGATACCGGCAAACAAATACATTTCGTCTGCGCCGACTTCATTTTCCATCATTTTAAAACCAAGCAACCCGGTCGCTTGCGCCATCGCTTCAAGCAACAGTACACCGGGGAAAATTGGTTCGCCAGGGAAATGCCCGGTAAATACCGGTTCATTCATAGTGATATTTTTAATCGCATGCAGCGATTCGCCTTTGCGATAACTAATCACACGGTCAATTAACGCAAACGGATAACGGTGCGGTAAAATTTTCTGGATTTCACGGATATCAAACCCTGCTTCTTCACCACTTGTTGTTTCCGCTACGTCGCCAGATACTTGCTCAGTCAAAAGATGCTCCTCGACGATTTAATCGTCTTTTAGTTTAGATTCCAGCGCTTTGACTCGCTTAAACAGCTCCGGTAATTGCTTATACCGAACGCCAACACGGGCCCACTCACCCTGAGCGACCGCAGGAGTGCCTGATGCGTAAACGCCTGGTTGACTAATGGATTTAGTAACCATCGCCTGACCATGCATCTGCACTCCGTCAGCAATCTTAATATGCCCGGCTAACCCAGCCTGTCCGCCAATCATGCAATTACGACCAACCTGGGTACTGCCGGCTATTCCGACCTGTCCAGCGATAGCGGTGCCTGAACCGATGACAACGTTGTGAGCAATATGTACCTGATTATCAATAATACAATTGTCTTCCACAATGGTGTCATCCAGCGCACCCCGATCAATGGTCGTCCCGGAGCCAATATCAACATGGTCACCGAGCACAACCGCGCCCAACTGAGGAATTTTAACCCATTTTCCGTTTTCAGTGGCCCAACCAAAGCCATCACTGCCAATTACGCTAGCAGAATGGACCGTACAGTGCTTACCCATGCGAACGCCATGATAAATAGTCGTGTTCGGCCACAGGCGGCTGTTTTCACCGATAATGACCTTTTCGCCAAGGTAGCAATGGGCGCCAATCTGGACCCCGTCAGCAAGTTTCACACCAGCCTCAAGCACAGCATAAGGACCCACTGCGACGTTGGCTCCGAGCTCTACGCCCTCTGCGATGACTGCTGTCGGGTGAACCACCGGTTGCATAACGGGCGTACTATCGAGTAACTGGGCAACCCGCGCATAGGTCAGATATGGGTTGTCCGTAAGCAACGCATTCGCCACGTGTCCGTCGTCATCCGCGGGACGCATAATAACGGCACCGGCACCTGTGCTGACCAGCAGTTCGCGGTATCTTTCATTGGCCAGAAACGAAATGTGCTCAGCCGAAGCTGAGCGCAAAGTCGCCAGGCCTTTCACCTGGAAGCTGGCATCACCGCGAACCTGAGAACCGGTCGCGTCAGCCAGCTGCTGCAATGTCATACTCTTCATTACTTAGTCGTTGCCCATCGCATCAAGAACACGTGAAGAAATATCGAAACCGTCACGAGCATAGGCAATGCCATTTGCTTCTAATACGACGTCATAGCCTTCTTCTTCAGCGATCTCTGCAATCACTTCCTGCATGCGGCGTAAAACGCGGTCACGCTCTTCGCCCTGACGGCGACGCATTTCTTCGTTTAACTGCTGACCAGCTTGCTGAGCTTCCTGCACACGTTGCTGGAAGTCCATCATTGCCTGGCTGTATTCCTCTTCGCTCATAATTTCTTCATCGCGCTGAATACGTTCCTGCAGCTGACCAATTTCTTGTTCACGCTCCTGCATATTTTCGATTCGGTCGGCGAACTCGCGCTGCAAGCTTTGTGAGATTTGCTCACGCTCTGGTAACTGCTGGAATACGGCGCCGACATCGACCACTGCAAATTTAGCATCCTGCGCACTGGCGGTTGCACTCGCACCCAGGGTCATAGCCATGAAAGCGGTCGCGACTAATACTGATTTAATCATATTTTTCAAAGTCCTATCCTCTTAAAATGTGTTGTTGCTAATTTAAAATGTCGTGCCTAAGTTAAACGTAAAGCGTTCTTCAACCGATGGATCCAGCGAGCGGATCGGGAAGCCTAAACTGAAAGTCAAAGCCCCCATCGGCGACAGCCATTGAACCGATGCACCGTAGGACGCCTGATAATTACTAGCGCTGCTGTAATCCCACAGCTCTTTTGTACCTACATTACGCAAATCAGCGTACGAAGCATAATCAAACTCAGTGTCCCATACCACACCAGCATCCACAAACAGGCTGGTACGAACGGTGTTTGCAGCGTCTTCACCAGCAAACGGAGTTGGTACGATAAGTTCAAACCCGCCACTTATCATTGCGTTACCACCGACACCCCGGAACGCAGCTACCTCGTAGGTATCATACTCAGGCCCCAACGCAATCCGGGTCGGATTACCATTGGCATCCGGCGGCCCCTGAACATAAGTCGGCTGACGCAGGATACCGCGTGGCCCGATCCGGTTGGTTTCGAAACCGCGCAATGAATCCTGACCGCCACCATAGAAATTCTCCCAGAATGGCAGCGTATTCTCAACGCCATTACTGCTGCCATAGCCATTACCGTAGCCCGCATTTAAACGCGTCAGGAAGACAAATTTATGATCGCTGTCAATCGGCAGGTAATGACGGAAACGATAGTTGGCTTTGAAAAATTGAACGTCACTGTTTGGCGTTGTCATTTTCAAAGAAACCACGTTCTGGGTCCCCGCGGTTGGGAACACACCACGGTTCAATGTTACGCGTTGCCACCCCAGGCTCAGGTCATAGGTTTTAAAGTTAACCGACCCTTCCGGATTTTGTGGATCTGCGTAGCGGTTAAGAAATTGAGTCATCTGATCAATCTGTTGGTACTGGCTAATCCCGGTATTGGTAAAGCCTACACCGAAGTTGATTCGCTGGTACTCATTAATCGGGAACCCTAAATCGCTGGAGATACCATAACTTTTTTGACTAAACTGAGCCAGGTTAGCGCGACTACCATCAAAATCCCGATAGAAAATACTGCCACCTAAACTAACCCCGTCATCGGTAAAGTAGTTGTCTCGGTACGTGACCTGGGCATCTTTCTGATAGCGATTGGTATTAAGCTGAATACCGGCCCGGTTACCGGTACCAAAGAAGTTTTCCTGGGAAATACCTGCGTTCAGGCTCAACCCGCTAAAACCGCCATAACCAATACCAGCCTGGATCGAGCCCGAAGGCTGTTCTTCGACCCGATAAATCAAGTCGACCTGATCATCTTCACCCGGTACCCGCACCGTCTCAACTTCAACGCTGGCAAAATAGCCCAACCGCTCAAGCCGAGTTTTACCGCCTTCGACTTGCTGCTGGTTCAACCAGGCGCCTTCCAGCTGCCGCATCTCGCGACGCAGCACTTCATCTTTAGTTGCATCATTGCCGACAAACTCGACCCGTCGCACATAGGCACGATTGCCTGGTTCAACCACGAAGGTCAAATCGACAGTCAGGTCATCATCGTTCATCTCAGGCACGGCACGGACTTCAGGATACGCATAACCGAAACGGCCAAAGTATCCCTTAATCGATTCTTCAATATTCGTCATGTACGAGGCGTTATAGCGCCGCCCCTCAGCACTTTCAGCCACCGCAGTAATAAAGTTATCATGACCACGCAAGTCACCCAGTACGGTCACGTCATTGACCTGATACTGCTCCCCCTCGTCGACATTGACGGTAATGTAGATACCGTCTTTTTCCGGGGTCATGGCCACCTGCACCGACTGCACCTGAAAACGGGCATAGCCACGATCACGGTAGAACGACTCAAGAGTCTCCAGATCGCCGCCGAGCTGTTGCTGCTGATACTGACGCTTGCCAAAGAAGTTCCACCAGGGCAGCTCATCACGCAGTTCAAACTGAGCCATCAGCTCTTCACGGTTAAAGCTATCATTGCCGATGAAGTTGATTTGCTTCACTTCAGCAGCAGCGCCTTCGGTAAAATTGAAGCGCAGCTCCACCCGATTCCGCGGCAGATTAATAACACTGACACTTACATTGGCATTGTACTTACCGACGCTTTGATAGAATTCTTCAAGGCCGCCTTCGATATCACGGATCATGGTTCGATCAAGTTGCTCACCGACGACGACCCCGCTGTTACGTAAACTGTCCTGTAACTGCTCATCTTCGAGATCTTCGTTGCCCTCAAAGGTGATATCACTGATGGTCGGGCGCTCGGTGACCCGAATCAATAAGACGCCTTCATCACGTAGCACTTCCACATCATCAAAATGCGATGACGCGTACAGCTCGCGTATGGTCTCAGCTACCAGCGAGGCATCGATCTCGTCGCCTACCTGCACCGGGATGTATGTCAACGCAGCACCTAAGGCAACCCGTTGTAAACCTTCTACCTGGATATCTTCAACAACAAAAGGATCGGCGGCGTACGCACTTGTCCCTGTTCCCAGAAATACCGCTCCAAATAACAGCTTCTTCAACGTCATGTAGTCATACTTATTTAATTGCGAATTCAAATTTAGGGTACCAGGCGCGAAATATCGTTAAACAGCGCCAGCGCCATCAGTGCGAACAGTAATAGCATTCCCACCCGAAAACCGATTTCCTGAATATGCTCAGGGACCGGTTTCCCGCGCACCCACTCGATGATGTAATAAACCAGATGACCGCCGTCCAGCACGGGAATTGGCAATAGATTAAGGATACCCAGGCTGACACTGATAAGTGCCAAAAAGCTAAGAAAATACACCAGACCATAGCTGGCGTGGTCCCCTGCCCCTACCGCGATCCCAATCGGGCCACTCAAGTTTTTCACTGACACATCGCCAGTGATGAGTTTTTTTATCATACTTACACTCAGCGTCATCAGTTGCCAAGTGCGGTCAATGCTTTGCGGCACCGCGCTAAGCGGTCCATACTGCATTGTGAACTGGTATTCTGAAGGATAAGGTTCCATTTCCGGCACTACGCCTAAAAAGCCCTGTCCCTGTTGCTCCCCGAATACGACCTGCATGCTGAACTGCTCGCCGCCCCGCTCAACCAGCATCTCTGCCTGGTGGCTCGGGTTCGCTGCAATAAAGCTACTTATTTGTTCCCAATCCATTGGCATAGTTCCATCAATGCCAAGAATTTTGTCCCCTGTGCGCAAACCAGCCTGTGCCGCGGGTGAATCATCCATGACCTGTGCCAGACTGGTATAAACTTGCGGTTGAAACGGGCGTAAACCCAGGCTGGCGATAGTCGATTCCCGATCCGGATCAAACGTCCAGGCATTGAGATCGAACGCTAACTGGCGCTGTTCACCACGGTTATTCTCAACCACCCATTCCGTTTGGCTGTCGCCAATACGCTCAACCAGGGCCAGGTTAACGGCCTGCCATTCTTCGGTACGTCGTCCGTCTACACGAACAATCTCGTCGCCACGCTGCAAACCTGCCTCAGCTGCAATACTGCCAGCGGTGACGTCACCCACCACCGGCCGATACGAAGCAACCCCGATCATCAACATCAACCAGAGGGCAACCAGGGCAAAAATAAAGTTGAAGACTGGCCCTGCCAGCACAATGGCAATCCGCTTGAGTACTGGCTGATGGCTAAAGCTCTCATGCTCCTGCTCTGCTGACACCTCGTCAACCCGACCATCAAGCATACGCACGTAGCCACCTAATGGCACCATGGCCACCTGATACCGTGTGCCGTCTTTAGCAACTCGCGACCACAGTGGGCGGCCAAAACCTATCGAAAACGTGAGTACCCGTACGCCGCAACGACGAGCAACCCAATAGTGACCGAATTCGTGAAAGGTCACGACCAGCCCGATAGCCAGTAAGAACGCACCCAGCGTCCAGATAATTTGTCCCATGACTAGGTCAGAGCCTCCACACATTCAGAAGCGACCCGGCGCACCTTTTTGTCGAAGGCGACCACGTCGTCAATACTGCCTAATGCAGGCATCTGCAATTGTTGCAGCACCCTATCACAGACTTCGCTGATTTGACCAAACTGAATCCGTTCAGCGAGAAAGTTTTCTACCGCTATTTCGTTGGTTGCATTTAATGCAGTAGTCGCCGCCTGACCTTGCCAGCAGGCTTGCTGAGCCAAACGCAGGCATGGGTAACGCTGTTCATCCACGGCGACAAAGGTCAATGCTCCCAGTTGAGTAAAGTCCAGTGCCTTGACGCCACTGCTGCGTCGATGGGGATAGTGCATGCAATGGGCAATCGGTGTTTTCATGTCTGGTTGACCTAATTGAGCCAGTACCGAGCCATCGCTGTATTGCACCATCGAGTGAATCACACTCTGCGGGTGAATAACGATGTCCAGCTGCTCGCGGCGGCAATTGAACAGCCAGCGCGCTTCAATATATTCCAGTCCCTTATTAAGCATGGTCGCAGAATCAACTGATATTTTCTGTCCCATCGACCAGTTTGGATGCTTACAGGCCGCTGCAGGGGTTTGTTGATTAAGCTCGTTAACGGGCAAATTAAGGAATGGACCGCCAGAACCGGTCAGTAGAATCTTACTGATCCCTTCTGCTTCCAAATCAACCTGGCCGAGCGTCGTCTGCGCATGCGTGGTCAGACACTGGAAAATAGCATTGTGTTCACTGTCGACTGGCAGCAACTCTGCACCATAATGCTGGACCGCGTCCATAAACAGCTGCCCGCTCATCACCAGCGCTTCTTTGTTCGCCAGCAGAACCCGTTTACCGGCCTTTACTGCAGCCAGTGTGGGAGCCAGTCCTGCGGCTCCAACAATAGCTGCCATCACCTGATCCACTTCACTCGCAGCACTGACCTCAAGCAACGCCTGAGCGCCGGCCAGAACAGTAATCTGAGGTTTGTCAGCCAATGCCTCGCGTAAGCGAGTTGCGGCCTGTTCATCCACCATCACCGCATAGCTTGGAGTGAAACGCTGACATATCGCTTCCATCGCCGTAACGTTGGAGTGTGCGGTCACCGCAAACAGCTCAAAGCGTTGAGGATGCTGCGCAATCACATCGAGTGTACTGCTGCCTATAGAGCCAGTGGCCCCCAGAATAGTAAGTCGTTGACCACTCATGACGCCAGCGCAGGATGGATAAGCATTAAATAACCCAGCACAAACACCGGCAACGCAGACGTCAGGCTATCGATGCGGTCAAGTACACCACCGTGTCCGGGCAGAATAGAGCCGCTGTCCTTAACCCCAGCGCAACGTTTAAACATACTTTCGCTTAAATCACCAAACACCGAGACAATAACAGTTGCCAGGCCGACACTGTAGAAGCCGACATAAAGCTCGCGCGGAATGGGCAGCAGCTGTGCGACCAGCACCATAATCACGAACGCCAGCACGACCCCACCACAAAGCCCTTCAATGGTTTTATTCGGGCTCACTGCCGGGATCATTTTGTGTTTACCCATGGCGCGCCCTGCGGCATAAGCACCCACATCAGCGGCCCATACTAAGACAAAGATAAATAGCACGGTCCAGGCGCCAAACAAGGGGTTGAGGTCGTAATTTAACGCGCGAATACTAATTAACGCTGCCCATGCAGGCACCAGCACCAGGACCCCAAAAACACCCACGTAGACGCGACTACGGCGCCACAGACGCTGGCTACCCGGAAAGTTAAGCACCATCAGAATCGCAGCCAGCCACCAGATAACGCCGGCGCTTATCGCCACCACCATAGGTTGGGCCAGTCCTTGTTCAGACCACAGTGAATTAATTGGGGCGAGTACATAAAGAACCGCGATTAAAGCGGCCACCAGAACGGTATAAGCGATACGACCGGAAAGCCGTCGTACTCCCATCAGCGGGGACCATTCCCAGGCACCTATGGACAGAGCCACCAGGGCGAAAATGGCAAAACCATTCAAAGAAAGAAAGAAGATACAGTACAGTGCCAGTGGGATCAGTACCAACGCTGTCAAAATACGTTGTTTAAGCAAAATTAGTCCTCAAGTGTGTCACCTGCCATTAATGTTTTTATTTGTTGGCTGGTGAGTCCAAAGCGACGTTCCCGCGCGACGAAACAACTAACTGCCTGCGCAAAGACGGCATCATCAAAGTCTGGCCACAGCGTATCGCAAAAATATAATTCTGCATACGCGAGCTGCCACAGTAGAAAATTGCTAATTCGCAGGTCTCCGCCTGTTCGTATCAGCAAATCTGGTGGTGGACCGTCTGCCAGGCACATGTATTGCCCTAACAGGTCTTCGGTCAAATCTGCACTAGTTTGCAGCCCGGCTTCAACGTCGGCTGCAAAGCGTTGTGCCGCCTGCATAATATCCCAACGGCCACCATAGTTAGCGGCAATGTTCAGCACCAGTTTGTCATTCTTTTCAGTCTGTTGTTCTGCAGCGGCAATACGTTGCTGCAAACGTTTACTAAACTGGCTGGTGTCACCTACGATCCGCAATTGCACTCCATGCTGATCCAGCTCTTCAACTTCCCGGGTCAACACGGTGGCGAATAATTCCATCAGCACTTTCACTTCAAGTGCCGGGCGTTTCCAGTTCTCGCTACTGAACGCAAACAGGGTCAGCGCTTCGATACCATTGCGACGGGCAAACGCCACTGCTCTGCGTACGGCAGACGCACCTTCCTTGTGCCCGCTAGTGCGGGCCTTTCCACGCTGTTCTGCCCAACGCCCATTGCCATCCATAATAATAGCGACATGGCGCGGTAAAACAGCCTGATCGATTGCAGTTGGGTTGATTGCCGTCATCACAAGTTCACAAAAAATAAACGCCGCGCAAGTATACCTTACACGGCGTCAGCCTCCAATGGCTTCGCGGATGAGCGCTTAAACTTCCATCAGTTCCGCTTCTTTCGCAGTCAGCGCATCGTCTATTTTCTTGATCGCTTCGTCAGTGATTTTTTGAATGTCATCCTGACCTTTGTGCTCGTCATCTTCGGTGATTTCTTTTTCTTTCAGCAATTCTTTCAGGTCGCCATTGGCGTCACGACGAATATTGCGCACTGCAACACGGCCCTGCTCTGCTTCTGAACGAACCACTTTAACCAGCTCTTTACGCCGCTCTTCGGTTAACGGGGGTAAAGGAACCCGAATCACAGTCCCTGCTGAGGCTGGATTCAAACCCAGATCCGAGGTCATGATCGCTTTTTCAACAGCGCCGGTAGTGGATTTATCAAATACCGTGATCGCCAGGGTCCGCGAATCTTCCACGGTAATATTAGCTAACTGGTTAAGCGGTGTTTCGGCGCCATAATAAGGCACACGAACACCATCCAGGATGCTCGGATGCGCACGTCCCGTGCGAACCTTAGACATTTGACTTTTTAGTGCGTCGACACTTTTTGCCATGCGCTCTTTAGCGTCTTTAATCACATCATTAATCACGATGATTCACCTTTAGTTGCTAATCCGTGTGCCTTCCTGTTCGCCCATAATAACAGCTTTCAGGGCACCCGGTTTATTCATGTTAAAAACCTGGATCGGTAAGTTATGGTCCCGCGCCAGCGTAAATGCTGCCAGGTCCATGACTTTCAATTCGTTGCTTAGCACTTCGTCATAGGTAACGTGCTGATACAAAGTAGCGTTTGCATCTTTCATTGGATCGGCCGAATAGACTCCATCCACTTTGGTTCCTTTAAGAACCAGTTCAGCTTCGATTTCGATGCCGCGTAAACAGGCTGCAGAGTCCGTGGTAAAAAACGGGTTACCAGTGCCTGCGGAGAAGATTACGACACGCCCTGACTTAAGTAAACTGATCGCTTCTGCCCAGTTGTAGCTGTCACAAACACCAGTCAATTCAATCGCCGACATCAGCCGTGCGTTCACATACGAGCGGTGCAGTGCGTCGCGCATAGCGAGGCCATTCATAACCGTTGCCAGCATCCCCATGTGGTCACCAACAACACGGTTCATACCCGCTTTTGCCAGTCCTTCACCACGAAACAGGTTGCCACCACCAATCACTAAACCTACCTGGACTCCAAGTTCCACCACTTCTTTAATTTCTTGCGCCATGCGGTCCAGCATTTTGGCATCAATGCCAAACGGCTCGTCCCCCATCAGGGCTTCTCCGCTTAATTTTAACAGGACGCGGCGATAACTCGCTTTTGGATTCGTGCTCATGGCTATGGCTTCCTTATTTACTTGATACAATCAGAGCTTGATAAATTCAGGTCAAAAAAAACCGCGCCCTGCCGTTAAAACGAGGCGCGGTTAGTTTAGAGTCAGTTCAGTTCCGGCGTCAATGCCACGGTTACTTAGCCTTTGTTAGCTGCTGCAACCTGAGCCTGAACTTCAGAAGCGAAGTCTTCTTCTTTCTTCTCAATACCTTCACCAACTTCGAAACGAACGAAGTCCAGTACATCAGCACTATTTTCTTTCAGCAGTTCGCCAACAGACTTAGCTGGGTCCTTAACGAACGGCTGGCCAGTCAGGCTGATTTCGCCAGTGAATTTCTTCATCCGGCCTTCAACCATTTTCTCAGCAATTTCTTTTGGCTTGCCAGATTGCATAGCGATATCAACCTGGATTTCGCGCTCTTTGTTAACCACTTCTTCAGCCACGTCTTCTGGCTTAACGAACTGTGGATTGCTCGCAGCGACGTGCATTGCAACGTCTTTCGCCAGCTCATCAGAGCCGCCAGTCATTACAACGGCAACACCAATACGACCACCGTGAACGTAAGTCACTACACGGTCACCACCAGTTACGGTGCGAACGCGACGTACATTCATGTTTTCGCCGATTTTAGCAACCAGGTTAGCACGAGTCACTTCAACGGTGTTCTCACCCAGGTCGGTGTTGTTCAGGCTTTCAATGTCGTTTTCCTGGTTAGCAAACGCAGCGTTAATAACCTCGTCGCCAAATGCCAGGAAGCTTTTGTCACGTGATACGAAATCAGTTTCACAGTTCAGCTCAACCAAGGTACCTACGTTGCCTTCTGCTTTAGTCAGGATAATCCCTTCAGCAGCAACACGGCCTGCTTTCTTGGCAGCTTTCGCCTGGCCGCTCTTACGCATGTTGTCGATTGCAGTTTCGATATCGCCCTGGGTTTCTTCCAGTGCTTTTTTGCAATCCATCATGCCAGCGCCAGTACGCTCACGTAATTCTTTTACCATTGCGGCAGTTACAGCCATTGTCTTGTCCTCAGCCAATCAAATTCAAATAATGCCCGGTGCCTGTGACAGACACCGGGCAGTCTATTCAAGTGTCTTACTTATTCAGAGTCTGCTTCAACAAACTCGTCTTTTTCAGATGCAACCGCTACACCTGACTGCTGACGACCTTCATTGATGGTCGCAGCGGCCGAGCCTAGGTACAACTGAATGGCACGAATAGCATCGTCGTTACCAGGGATAACGTAATCAACGCCGTCTGGGTTCGAGTTGGTATCAACCACAGATACAACCGGGATACCCAGGTTGTTCGCTTCTTTAATCGCGATGTGTTCATGGTCAGCATCGATGACGAATAATACGTCAGGCAAGCCGCCCATGTTTTTGATACCGCCCAGGCTCTTCTCAAGCTTGTCCATTTCACGCGAGTTAACCAGCGCTTCTTTCTTGGTCAGCTTTTCGAAAGTACCGTCCTGGCTTTGTGCTTCTAAGTCTTTCAGACGTTTGATTGACTGACGAACGGTTTTCCAGTTAGTCAGCATACCACCCAACCAGCGGTGGTTTACGAAGTACTGGTTGCAAGACAATGCACTTTCTTTAACCGTTTGAGCAGCTGCGCGCTTAGTACCAACAAACAGAATTTTACCGTTGTTAGACGCGGTGTGCTGTAAGAAGCTCAGTGCATCATTGAACATTGGAACGGTTTGCTCCAGGTTAATGATGTGAATCTTGTTACGCGCGCCGAAGATGAAAGGCTTCATCTTAGGGTTCCAATAACGAGTCTGGTGACCGAAGTGGACACCCGCTTTCAGCATGTCACGCATTGACACTGTAGCCATTTTAAATTTCCTCAAGTAGGGGTTACGCCTCCATATATCCCATGCCACCGACCCGTTGAGTCAAACCCGTCAGGCACCCCGGAGCATGTGTCGATATATGTGTGTAATTTAAGTATTAAAAGTTTAGTTTCTAAAGCTCAATTTGCAGCCCATGGGGTTGCGGCGCGTTTTATACCACAATTGACCATTAATTTCAAAATTTTCTATTGGTTGGCGCGCTGTTCAGCAGGTGCGTAAAAGGTTGCTTTCTGCTACCATTGGCCGCTGCAAACAACCCCTGACGTTGTCTGACGTAAGCGGCCGACTCCACAGGTCCACAGGGTTACTTCAAACAATTGAGTGCTTGGTATGTCGATTAAGATTAAAACTGCTGAAGAAATTGAAAAAATGCGTGTCGCGGGCCGTCTTGCCGCCAGTGTGCTGGAGATGATTACCCCACATGTCAAAGCGGGCATCACTACAGATGAACTGAACACCATCTGTCACGACTATATTGTCGCTCACGACGCATACCCGGCACCACTCAATTACCACGGTTTCCCTAAGTCTATCTGCACCTCGGTTAACCACTGTGTATGCCATGGCATACCCAACGAAAAACCTCTCAAAAAAGGCGACATTATTAATATTGATGTCACCGTACGTAAAGACGGCTATCACGGTGATACCAGTAAGATGTTTATCGTTGGTGAAGGCTCTATTCTGGCCAAGCGCTTAACTCAGGTGACCCAGGAGTCCCTTTATAAAGCAATCCGTATGGTTAAGCCTGGCGTTCGCCTGGGCGACCTGGGCCACGAAATTCAAAGCTATGCCGAAGGCTTCGGCTACTCCATCGTGCGTGAATTCTGCGGCCATGGTATTGGCGATGAATTCCACGAAGACCCGCAAGTACTGCATTATGGACGCGCGGGCACCGGTGTCGAACTGAAAGCGGGCATGTGCCTGACCATTGAGCCGATGGTTAATGCCGGAAAACGCTACACTAAAATCCTTAAAGACGGCTGGACGGTGCTGACCAAAGATCGCAGTTTAAGTGCGCAGTGGGAACATACCCTACTGGTGACTGAAACGGGTGTGGAAATTCTCACTCTGCGCGACGATGAAGCCATCGAACGCGTCATTGAGCATAGTTAACAGCCACCCATGCGCCAGCACGCCGCTCCCGAATTTGCTCAACTGTTCAGCGCCCACTGGCCCGCTTCTTTAAGTGATCTGGCGGGCTTTAAGGCGCAGCTAAAAGCCTACAATGACTGGTCCGCCGAACAGTTTATCAGTGCCGACATCGATATACTGGTGCAGCACCGGGCGTATTTTTTCGACCAACTACTCTGTCACCTCTGGTCGCAGCTGCAATTACCAGCTGACGATTTAGCGCTATTAGCCGTCGGTGGCTATGGTCGCGGCACCATGCACCCCTGCTCCGATATTGATTTACTGTTTCTGCACGAAGGCTATTTAAGCACCCCAAATGTAGAAAAAATCAGTGAACTGGTTACGCTATTGTGGGATTTACGCCTCGATGTCGGCCATTCAGTGCGTACCGTTGAGCAATGCATGCAAGGTGCCGAC
Source organism: Aliidiomarina sedimenti (assembly GCF_003986955.1). Lineage (GTDB taxonomy): Bacteria > Pseudomonadota > Gammaproteobacteria > Enterobacterales > Alteromonadaceae > Aliidiomarina > Aliidiomarina sedimenti. The sequence continues at coordinate 703,516 of NZ_PIPN01000001.1, forward strand.
GAGGATATCAGCATTGCCACCACGCTGATTGAGAATCGCCTGTTATGTGGTGACGAGCAGCTCACTGAACGTTTACAACAACGTATTAATCGCGACTTCCCCTGGTCCAGCCGCGCTTTTTATCAGGCCAAAGTAGATGAACAGACGTCGCGCCATCAACGCTACCACGGCACCTCGTATAATCTGGAACCGAACATCAAATCGTCCCCAGGCGGGCTGCGAGACATTCAGACCATCGGCTGGATCGCCAAACACCATTTTCGCACCAAGAATGATGAAAGCCTGGTCGAATACCACTACATCAGCGCCGATGAATTCTTAGAACTGCAGGACTGCACCAGTTTTCTCTGGCGCGTCCGTTATGCCCTGCACCTGGAAGCCGACAAAGCCGAAGACCGCTTACTGTTTGACTATCAGCCCGGCGTAGCGATGCGCCTTGGCTATGGCCGTGAGGGTAAGAGCTCAGTTGAACAGATGATGAAAGACTACTTCAAAGTAGTGCTGCGGGTGTGTGAACTGAACCGCATGCTGTTGCAGTTCTTTGAGCAGGCCATTTTAACCGGTGACACGTCCCCTGCACCACTGGTGCTGGATGCGGACTTTGTCATTTTGCGCGGACTTATCAGCGCCCGCCATGATGATGTGTTTAAACACGCACAGACGATTATGCGGTTTTTCCTGCTGATAACAGAGCGCAGTGATATCAAAGGTATCCATTCGCATACCATCCGCTTACTGCGCAATGCGCGGGGGCAGTTACAGCAGCCCCTTAGTTACGACGCTGACTGCCGACGCTACTTTAACGCCATTGTGAAACACCCGCGGGGCTTCGGCTTGCCGTTCGCGCTGATGCACCAGCATGGCATCATGGCGCAGTACCTGCCCCAATGGCAGCATATTGTTGGGCAGATGCAGTTTGACCTGTTTCACGCCTATACCGTGGACGAACATACCTTTCGCCTGATTAGCAACCTCTACAATTTCACTCTGGAAGAACAAAGTGAGCGCTTCCCGCTTTGCAGCGAACTGGTGCAAGGCATGGCCAAACCCGAACTCTTGTTCCTCGCCGGTATTTTCCATGATATTGCCAAAGGCCGTGGAGGTGACCACTCGGAGTTGGGTGAAGTCGACGCCCTCCATTTTTGTCAACAGCATGACTATCCCGACGACGACGCGGCACTGGTAGGCTGGCTGGTTCGCCAGCATCTGCTGATGTCTGTGACGGCGCAGAAGCGTGATATTTACGATCCTGAAGTGCTGCAAAAATTCGCCCGTGAAGTAAAGACCATGCAACGGCTGCAATACCTCTATTGCCTGACCGTCGCCGACATCCGTGCGACCAACAGCAACCTGTGGAATAACTGGAAAGCGACCTTACTTGAAGAGCTCTACCATGCCACCGCCAATATACTGCAGCAGAAAGGCAGTCACAGCATGGACATTCGTGAGCGGATCAACGCCAATCGCGCCGGAGCAATGGGGTTGCTGTTAAGCGCAGGCTATGCGGCCAACGAAGTCACTCAGTTGTGGGCTCGCTTTACAGTGGACTATTTTAATCGCCACACCCCAGAACAAATTGCCTGGCATACTCAGCACATTGTCCATCTGCAGGAGCATCAGCTACCGCTGATCCTGATTGGCGACGAAAATAATCACGGTACCACCGAGCTGTTTATCTACCATCATGAAGAAAGCCACTTGTTTGCCAACGTTGCGGCCGTGCTCGATGGTGAGCAGCTGAGTATTCATGATGCACAAATCCTGAATACCCGTGACGGCTATGTAATGGACACTTTTGTCCTGCTGCAGACCGATGGCAAACCACTGGTTGACCCGCAGCGAATTGAGGAAGTCAAACAGCATCTCTACGATGTCCTGCGTAAGCGACGTTCACCTCCCTCAGCTAAACGTCATCTGTCACGGCGGATGCGTAATTTCAATGTGCCGACAAAGGTCACCTTTCTTGCGCAGAAAAATAAGAAACGCACCACGTTTGAATTGGTCACACTGGATCGCCCGGGCCTGATTGCGATGCTGGCTAAGGTTCTGCAAGCACAGAATGTCACTTTGCAGGCAGCCAAGATTACCACCATTGGTGAACAGGCTGAGGATTTATTCAGTGTCACCTCCGAGCACCAGCAGGCACTGAGTGAAAGCCAGTGTGAACAGCTTAAAAAGACAATTATTGATACCCTGAACGATGAACCTGATCCCAATTGATTAACTGAAAATAACGAAGTAGGAAAGTTATGCAAGAGCTACAACAGATTATCGAAGACGCTTTTGAGAAGCGTGCGGACTTGTCCCCGGCCAGTGCGCCGGATGAGATTCGTGACGCCGTTCGCCAGGCCCTTGACGGGCTCGATTCAGGCACCCTGCGGGTAGCCGAAAAGAAAGACGGTGACTGGGTGGTCAACGAATGGGTAAAAAAAGCGGTGTTATTGTCATTCCGTCTCAATGACAACGAACTGATGGACGGTGGTGAAACCCGCTTTTTTGACAAAGTCCCAAGTAAATACGCTGACTACAGCGAAGCTGATTTTAAACGTGACGGTGTCCGTGTGGTGCCGCCGGCGATGGTTCGTCGGGGCTCTTTCGTGGGTAACAACGTGGTGGTCATGCCAAGCTATGTCAACCTCGGCGCCTACGTCGATGAAGGCAGCATGATCGACACCTGGGCAACCGTTGGGTCCTGTGCGCAAATTGGTAAGAACGTTCACCTGTCTGGTGGCGTCGGCATTGGCGGCGTGCTGGAGCCCTTGCAAGCCAACCCCACGATTATCGAAGACAACTGCTTTATTGGTGCCCGCTCAGAAATTGTCGAAGGGGTCATCGTCGAAGAGGGCGCCGTTATCTCGATGGGCGTGTATATCGGCCAGAGCACTCGCATTTTTGATCGCGAAACCGGTCAGGTTCATTACGGTCGCGTACCTGCCGGTGCGGTAGTGGTACCTGGTTCGTTGCCCGCCAAAGATGGCAGCCACAGCTTGTATGCAGCTATTATCGTCAAGAAAGTAGACGCCAAGACCCGCGCTAAAGTCGGTATTAACGAGCTACTTCGGGCCGCTGAGTAACGCAGTTAAGGCCGTATTGCATCCGGCGCCTGAAACGGGCGCCGGAACTCTGCCGGAACCTCACTTTGAATATGAATTTTCTGCTTAGTAATTGGGTGGGTAAATTCCATCCCGGTCGCAGCTAACAACAAACGCTGCAGGTCAAAATGCTGTCGAAAAAAACGATTCTGGCGGCCGTCACCATGACTGGTATCACCAATAATCGGATGTCGCAGATGTGCCATATGGCGTCTCAACTGGTGCTTACGACCTGTTTTCGGTGACAGTTTCACCAGTGAATAACGCGCCGTAGTGTGCTGTTTACTGACTTCATAAGGCAATTCAACCCGCTCCAGTGTCATATAGTCGGTCACCGCTGACTGCGCTTCTTTGTCCGTCGATGCCTGTTTATCGGCAATCTTATCCAGCTGCTCTGTTAACGGGTAATCAATCTGACCATGCTCGGGCAAATAGCCACGCACCACCGCATGGTACATTTTATGTACCTCACGGTTGGCAAAGCATTCACCCATTTGTCGCGCGCTGTCACTATCCAGTGCGAAGAGTAAAATACCCGAGGTGGGACGATCCAGTCTGTGCACCGGATACACCCGTTGCCCTATCTGGTCACGTAGCATCTGCAGCGCAAATTCTTTCGCCTCAGACGCGATCCAGGAGCGATGCACCAATAATCCCGCAGGTTTATCGATGGCGACGAAATAGGGATCCTGAAACAGCAGCGACAGTTCGCTCATGCCTGGTCCGGTTGCAATGGGTCCTGCCCGGTAACAGCCTGGTCCAACTCACGCAGACAATTAATAAGCATCCGATGCCGTTTCAACTGACCGGAATACACCTGCACCGCCATCGGGCTGACTGCCATCGAGGTTGGTAAAGGTCGACGCGCCTGCACCAGGTTTTCCATTCGTGGTATCATTATGAACTGCAACCACTGGTGAAACGCCAGGGTGTCCACCGCAAATGGCTGGGTGCTCTGCAAAGCCTCCGCAGACGGAGCTTGCGACTGCCATAACTGAAGATCCCGCAGCTCGTTTTGCAGCTGCACTAATAAAATCTGGACTTGCTGATATTGCACTAGAGTTCTCTTACTTACCGCATTGAATTGGCAAAATATAACACCATACGACTGACATTCATCACCACCTGTAACGAGTTAACGAACTATGACCCAGGCGAACAGCGTTGATACTTTAACTGAGTTTCTCACTATCGGAGACACCCATTATTACATTTTTGACTTAGGTCGTCTTGTTCAACAAATTGCAAATACTGAGTTTGCATTGATAGAAGCTGGCCAGCAGCCCTACCCCACACCGCTGCAACAACACGCCTGGCTTGGCATTGTCTTCTGGCATAAAAATAATGCGCAGAGCCCTTATATCTGGTTCGCGAAGTTTCCACTGGATGAGCGTGGCCTGATCAGCCATGGCGCGCGCCAGCATTATCTGCAAATTATAGTCGAAGCACTGGGTCGCGATATTACCGCGCCAACCAGCGCTGAACAGGACGAGATCCTGAAACAAAACCCATATATTTTTACCCCTTCTGAGGATAAACGAGCCGCCTTTCATGCCAAAGTCAGCTACTTATTAGAACAGCCAGCGAGCATTTATTATGAAGACGCTGAGGCCTTTATTCTTGGCAAGAGCCAGCCAGCTGACTGGCAGCAACTCGGCTTACAGGGATTGCACGATGTTGCCGTCCGCCTCAATCAACAGCCCAAGCTGGCCGCTGCTATCCATCAGCACTTTGACAGCTGGCCTGCTCCTTTTCAGAAAGTGCTTTGTGAAACCCTGGAGCAGCACCCCCTACCCAGCAGTCTGCAACATAATTTAACCGCCCGCCTGCAACAGCAACGCGGCGAAGCAGCGCTGCCTCTGCGTATTTCATTACTTCGCGCGCTGAGTAGCTCGGTGCAATCCGGCAGCCGCATAACCAGCGAGCTGCAGCGCGAGATTAGGACCCTGCTCGATACCTCCTGTGAACCTGATCTGCTGGTTATACTGGCAGCCCGGTTGTGGCCGTTACTAGAAGACGAGAGTATTCGTAACGCCTATCTGAACCAGTTAGCGACCCAGCCGGACCTGTTCCCGCATTTGTTCGCAGATTTGGTTGCCTTGCCCGCCTTACGCCCTCATCTGTTGCTGCTACTGCATTCTCCCGACCAGCAAAGTGAGGCCATAAAGAATGCTATTACAGCGATGAAAACGAGGGTTCAGCGCAATGTTTGATTTATCAACCGTGGTTATGCTGGCCGTCGTTGCCTGCATTGCCGGTCTGTTCTGGCAGTTTCGCCAGTTAGGCGAACAGGCGCAGCGCTATGCCATCCACTATTGCAAACAGAACCAGTTGCAGTATCTCGATATTGCGCTGTATCAGATGCGACTGCGGCTGGGTCGCCGCGGCCCATACTGGCACAGTCGCTATCGGTTTGGTTTTAGCAGCGACCACGAAAGTCGCTACGAAGGTGAACTGCAGTTTAGTAACCGCCGCTTGCTGAAGATTGAGATGCCGGTTTACCGGACCATTGCGGCCGAAGGAGAGCACCTCGAGTAGTTCTGCGCTAGCAGCGTCTGCTTCAGGATGGGTTGGTTGGTGGTTTGATTTTATCAGCCACCGAGGGGCCGCCGAAAAGCCCAACCCAAAAGTCCTTGTACATCACCCAGTCGCCGAGCAGGCTGTACCAGGGATGTTTAAAGGTAGCCGGCCTGTTGTGCTCGAAACCGAAGTGACCAAGCCAGGCAAACCCATAGCCAATGACCGGCATTAACAGCAGCCACCAGGCCTGCCCGCTTAGCATAGCCTGCACAATTACCGCCAGTACCAGCGTACTGCCGATATAATGCATCGCACGGCAACGTTTATCGCTGTGCTCAGCCAGGTAATACGGATAAAATTCTTTAAACGATTGGAATTGCATACTATCAACCTCGCCCGTGGCTCATCAGTGCGCCACTAATGTCGCCCACCTCGATGCTGCTAAGCTTCTGATATCCGTGTTGACTAAGAAAGTGCTCATACTCCGGGCGGGTTGCCAGCGCGACCACACCTTCCGCATCCGGGTCGCCTGTCAGCATTGAGTCCACCGCCTGCACCAGCAGTTGGCCAAGACCGTGCTGCTGATACCGTGGATGCACCGCAATAAAAGTCAGCATAAAATAGCTTTGGTAAGGCACAGCCTGTTCAATTAAGCGTTCTTTCTCAATCAACTGGCGGGTACTTACGTAACCCGCCGTTAATAACATGCGTAAGCGCCAATGCCAGAAGCGTTGCGAAGAAAAACCCTGATCAGGACGGGTTAAGCAAACCACGCCTTCCAGCGTTTCACCGTGAAAAAGCCCAAACATCGGTTGCCGGTTTTGCCAGAACGCATTGAGTTCCTCACGAATGGCTGCACGTAACCGCTGTGCATAACCTTCTTTATCTGCTTTAAAAATTTGCTGAAAAACCGGGTCGTCCTGGTACGCCTGCAACAATAGCGAGGCAGCGACACTAAGATCTTCACCACTCAGGTACTTCAGTTGTCCCGTTAGTTGCGGGTTATCTGACGTCGTTTGCGCTTGCCCCGACATTGGCTCTCCTCTGTTCAACCTGTTGACTACCAAACAATACGATAGAATAAATAGCTTAACATTAAAGTAACTAATTGCTGGATGAAAGCAACACTTTCAGTTGGTTTTCACCCCAGCCATACAACTCCCCCCGTTCAAACACAATCGGGGTGCACTCATCTTTCGTGGTCATGCCATCAGACTCGACGCGTTGGGTGCGGTAATAAAGAACCCGGTAGCTACGCTCGCCAATGCGAAGTTGCTCGTCAAAATCCGGATTGCCCATGCGCTCGATAACCTCAGCCATTGGTTGTTGTGTGTGCAGCTCATTCAAAGCCTGACGGTTGCGCGATTCCTGTCGCTCCCAGTCACTCTGACTACGTGAATTTTCAGAGCTTTTATCACCATCTACGACAACTACACAGGCAGATGCTGACAATGCCAAAGGCACCAGTAGGGTCATTGCTAGTAAAGATTTCATACGGCCTCATTATTATTTAGTTTTAGAAAGTAGTGTTCTTACACTCGGCTAACACCACTACGTTCTGCAAAGTTTGCGCCAGGTGTAAAAAACCTTTATAAACAGCCGCTTAATAAAAATCCAGTCTGTGCCCGCTGGCCACTTTTACTAAAAAATAGGCTCTTTAATCGGGCTTGGTTCGCCACTTTCACCACAATTGGCGATAAATTAAGCATCCGTTACAACTCGCACATCGAGTCGTTGCAAAAACTCTGTCAGGTTATCTGCCAGCTTTTCATGCTGTGGTTTTCCGGCATACTCGAGGCCAACTTCTCCAGTTAAGTTATGTACCGAAACAATTAAGTCATCACTGGCGTCACTGGTGCCGATAAACAGAGTGACATCCTGCTGCAACTGGCGCTTCATCAATACATGGGCAATCAGGTTACGCTGCAGACGCTCTACATCTTCGACGCACATCACCTGCGACAGCGTCATCGGCTGCCCGTCCAACGCCACGTGCAGATCCGCCGCGAAATACGTCGCGTAAAACAGTTGTACATCCGTGTGTAACTGGCTTTCCAGGCCGCGCTCAACGTCGTTAAAATTGGTCACTGGCTGTTGTACCACCGCACGCCAGGGGATCAGACCGAAGCGCACGTCACCGTCATAGCAAGGCGCCTGCCACTCGTCCAGGTATTCGGTTTGCGGCACCGTACCTGCCTCTGTATAGGCCCGACGATAACGTTGTTGTAAGTCAGCCAGCGCCTGTTGTAGCCTGGCGTTGTGTTCAGTGGAGTCGGACATATAGCGGTTCACCTTGTGAAGGATTACAATGCCCAGCATTGTAATGACAGGAGTATCCATATGCCAGCAAAGCAACCGAATGACGCCATGGCCAACCTTACCCTCGGCCAGACGACTGAGTATCCCGAACAGTATGATGCCAGCTTGCTGCAACCTGTTCCGCGTTCTCTTAACCGGCTCCCCATCGGGATCGAGGATAATGACCTGCCATTCCACGGCGTCGACGAATGGACCGGGTACGAACTTTCCTGGCTCACCAGCAAGGGGCTGCCGCAGGTAGCCATCGCGCGGTTTGTGGTTCCGGTAACCAGCCCTAACCTGATTGAATCAAAGTCTTTCAAACTTTACCTGAACAGCTTTAATCAAAGTCGCTTTGCCGACTGGCAACAGGTGCAGCAAACAATGGCGGTCGATTTAAGTCGTTGTGCCGGTGCCCCTGTGGATGTTTTGCTTTATTCCCTTGAGGAATTCGCGGCGCGGCCGATAGCAGCGTTAGCAGGGCAATCGATCGACCAGCAGGATATTGAGATCGAACATTATCAGTATCAACCAGGGCTGCTGCGACTGGTAGACGAACACGCTGAGCACAGCAAAACAGCTGATGTGAGCGAAGTGTTGTGCAGCGATCTGCTGAAGTCAAACTGCCTGATTACCAACCAGCCTGACTGGGGGTCGGTCAGCATTGCCTATAGCGGCCCTCAGATCGACCGCGCCAGTTTATTACGCTATCTGGTGTCGTTTCGGGGCCATAATGAGTTTCATGAACAATGCGTAGAGCGAATCTTTCAGGACCTGCGGCAACACTGCCGGTGTCAGCAACTCACTGTCACAGCACGCTATACCCGCCGTGGGGGCCTGGATATTAATCCGCTGCGTAGCACCAGCAAAACCTGGCCAGAGTCCAGGCGTGGGGTACGCCAATAACGCGTATCGAAGGGAGACGCCTTCTGCGGTATACTTGAGGGGCAAATACATATGCATTATTGCACGACACTGCGGGACACTGAGTGAGTAGTAATCAGTACAACGGCTACCCGGGACAAGGGGAAATCAACACCCTGCTGGAGTTTATTAATCGACTCGGCAACGCATCCCGCGGCATCAGCGGCGACATTGACAAACACCTGGCGAAAATTAAAAGCCTGACCGACACCAACACGCTTAGCATCGACGCCCTGAAGCCGCATTTTGATGCGGTTATGCAAGCATTGCAGCGTGAACAGGCCCGGATCGAGCGCACCATGCGTGAGGTTCACCTGGGTTCTATCAGCGCACTGCGATACCTGCTTGACTATGAAAAGCTAGCGCCAGGCAGCAAAGAACAAACCGCAGATGTCCTGCAACGCCTGCAAGCGCCGTTACACAGCTACAGTGAACTGCTGCCGTTAATGCTCAATGTTATCGAGCGTTTTCAGGCTGAGTTGAGCACCAGCGTCCGCCCATTCGGTGAGAAACCAAACGCTGCGCACTATCAGGCCTTGCAAGGTGAGCTGACTAATTTACTCGCCACCATCGATTTCCGCAGCGCGGCCAGCAACACCTTGCAAAGCCTGCGCCAACGATTACTCCAGGTGCTCGATGGCGAGCAATTGTTAAATGCCTGCATGGACGCCTTGCGTCTTATTATTCAGGGGATTAACGAAGAGCGACAATCGGCACAACAGTTTTTACTCTCGCTTAGCGATGCCCTGTCGTCGGTTAATAAAGCACTGGCCCGGGCCGTCCAGACCCATGACGACACCAGTGAAGAACAGGCTCAACTGAGCCAGCAGCTGCAAGCCAGAGTACAAAACCTGGCGTCTTCAGTGAATAACGCTTCCAGCCTGCAAGAGCTAAAACATCAGGTGCAGGGGCATGTAAACGACATCAGCGAGTTACTGGTTAATAAGCTGACCATGGAGCAACGTGAGCGTCAGTCATTGCGTAATCAGCTCAGTACCATGCAGGCACGGCTGGAAGACGTTGAAAGCGAAGCACAAATGTACAAGCGCAAACTCAGCGAGCAAAAATTCAAAAGCCTGCAGGACAGTTTGACCCGGTTACCTAACCGGGCCGCATTTGAAGAACGCTTAGAGCTTGAGTATCAGCGCTGGCAAAGTTATGCTGCTCCGTTGGCCATTGCCATTGCTGACATTGATCATTTCAAGGTTATCAATGACACTTACGGCCATACCGCAGGCGATAAAACCCTGCAAGTGATCGCCAACATGCTTAAAAAATCGTTGCGCGATACAGATTTTGTCTGTCGTTACGGTGGTGAAGAGTTCGTCATTGTCTTCCCGCAAACGACAACCGAGGTTGCTTTTGAGCTGCTGGAAAAAGCCCGGCACCGGATTAAAAGTATCCCATTTAAATTTAAGAACACCAGTATCTCGATCACTATATCGGCTGGGGTCTCAAGCTTTGTCGCGCAGGACACCCCCGCGCGCGTTTTCGAACGAGCAGACCGCGCCCTTTATCTGGCCAAAAATGAGGGCCGTGATCGGGTTAGTCAACAATAGCCGCAGGAGAAACACGGCACGATGAGAATTTCGTTATCCCCACAAGGCAGTATGTCCTTGCTTTCGCAACTGGAAATTGAGCGCTTACAACAGTCTTCAAACAGTCCTTTATATACCCTTTTCCGCAACTGCGTATTAGCCGTACTCAATGTCGGCAGCCTGACTGACAATAGCGCGGATATCTTTGAACAGTACAAAGACTTCGAAGTCATCGTCTTACGCCGCGAACGGGGCGTTAAGCTTGAGCTGATCAACCCGCCGCCAAAAGCCTTTGTCGATGGTGAGCTGATTGTCGGTATTCGTGAGCATGTCGAAGCCGTATTACGTGACATTTTATATGTCGGTGAACGCTATCCGGCCGAAGTGCTTGAAGCGATGAACCCACAGCATCTGACGCATGTCATTTTCGATGTACTACGCAATGCACAAACCCTGAAGCAAATTGCAGCCCCTGATATGGTGGTCTGCTGGGGTGGTCATTCGATCAACGACACTGAGTACAAATACAGCAAAGAAGTCGGTTACCAGCTCGGACTGCGCGGTTTCAACATCTGCACCGGTTGCGGCCCGGGGGCGATGAAAGGGCCAATGAAAGGCGCCACTATTGGTCATGCAAAGCAACGCAACAGCGAAGGCCGCTACTTCGGTCTGACCGAGCCAGGCATCATTGCAGCTGAGCCACCGAACCCAATTGTCAATGAACTGGTTATCATGCCGGACATTGAGAAGCGTCTGGAAGCCTTCGTCCGCTGTGCGCATAGCATTATTATCTTCCCGGGTGGTGCTGGGACCGCCGAAGAACTGCTCTACCTGCTCGGCATTATGATGCACCCCAGAAATGCCGAACAGCAACTGCCGATAGTGCTTACCGGCCCGGAGAGCAGCCGCCAGTATTTTGAAGATATGGATCGTTTCATTCGGATGACCCTCGGCAAAGAAGCCACCGACTGGTATGAAATTATTATCAATGATCCAGAGCACGTTGCGCAGCACTTACAGACTGGTATGACTGCGGTTAAACGCTATCGCCGGGAAAGTGGCGACGCCTACAACTTTAACTGGACCCTGCACATCGAAGAGCCGTTCCAGCATCCGTTTGTGCCTACCCATGAAAACGTGGCAGCACTTAAATTGCACCGTGACGAGCCCAAAGAACAGCTGGCAGCAGATTTACGCCGGGCTTTTTCGGCGATTGTTGCAGGCAACGTCAAGGCACCTGGGGTTGCGGCTATCAAACAGTACGGTCCCTACATTATTAATGGCGAGCGCGAGCTGATGGCCGAGCTCGACACCCTGTTGCAGTCATTTGTGGAACAACACCGAATGAAACTGCCAGGTGGTACCGCCTATGAGCCGTGCTACCGGGTCGTGGTAAGCTGAGAAAGGTAAGTTAAAATGGGTAAAGCATTTAAAATTGTGCTGGCGGGCTTTACGATTTACTTGGTCATCGCCCTTGCTGTGTTGCAATTTTACACTGCCAACCCGGAAACCATGACCTGGCAGGAGCGTGAGGTGTTTAATCGTAAATACATCTCACGCCTTGAGCTTGGTGAAGGTAAAGACGGTGTGTTGCGGCTGTTAGGCCCGCCTGACATTAGTGAGGCCCATGAAACCGATGACGGGGACTTGCTGATTCTGTTTTACCGCACCCAGCATGTTCGTTCTGACGGTCAAACCACGCGGGATGAAACCACCCCGCTGCTATTCCGCAACGATGTTTTACTGGCCTGGGGAGAGTCGGCGTATACCCGCCACACAGGCTCTCCGTTGCGCTAGTCGCCGCTGGATTATTAGCTAAAGGATATAGCGGATGAGTACGAGCTAACTATGCAAGATGACACCATGACCTCCCGGTTACCGCCGTCACTGCGCAATTTGACCGGTGTTGATTACGCAGTCGCTCTGTTTGAGCACTGCGCCTGTCTGGTACCGCTGGCCAGCCCTTACAAACGCCAGCAAATACAGTGGCTAAAGCAGGGGCGCCAACAGCAACAGCTTAGTCACCTGGCTAAAGCCTGCCTGCTGATGGCAAAAAAAGCGGAACAGGGATTTCATCCGGAACAGGTCCTGGCCCGTCTTGCCCGGCATACTCAGTACCAGTTTGCCGCCGAATTTATCGCCCGTGCTTACCTCAACGACCAATACGGCGACGAGTATAGCGCTGCCTGTGAAGCCAGCGAGGATGAAGATGAGTTGCCGCCGCTACAACTTCCCTATTCCCTTACCGACGATGTAAAACCGATGCCGGCAAGCCTGGTTCGGGCGCTGATTAACTGGCCGCAAAAAGATGCATTATTTAAACAGGTCGTCGCCATGCTGGAGCAGCAAAGCGCATTAAGTCAGCTGCTTTGCCGCTACGCCACTGCGTATACCCCTCAGGGCCATGTGCTCGGTTTAAAACAGTCGTTACTGCTGACAGGCCCCCAGCGCAGCCGTGAACTGGTCTTATTAAGTCACTTCGAAAGCAGTCTTACCCGCCCCCAGTTTCCGTTGCGCAAGAGCCTGCTTACCCGTCGCCAGTTGATCACCCAAATGCTGTTCATGTTTGAAGAACAACAGCAGATTGAATTCCCCTGCCGGGTTGAATTGCTAAGCTGGCTGGTTGTCTACGATGCATGGCGCAATCCAGCCTGGACAGGCCACCGCCACTGGCGCCGTGACAGTGGTGCTAAACCCTGGCGGCTGCAACGCTGGCTGCGCTCGTCGCGAACCTATACACATCGTGTCGCAACGCGCTTATGCCAGTACTGGCAACTGCCATCTGCCCTGCCCGGACTGTTACTGACCGAAAAGCCAACGAATTCATTGCAGGCAGCGCTGGCACTCAGTATCGCCAGTGTTGAATGGCTCGAACTGTTAGCCGACCAGAGTTCACACCAGTCGTTAGTCAGAGAATTGCAACCGGCGCTGGCGCTATTGAACGGGTTCGACCACCATGATTACCATCAGCTTGTTCATCAGGCAGCCTGGGCCTGTGGTTACCATTGTCCGACAGGCCACCTGTAAAGCGTCTGCGCCCTCAGCCATGCGACCTTAGTCGAAGCAATCTGGTCAAATCAGTGCAAAATATGGTATAAATGGCGCCGTTGGTTCAACTTCTATCAATTTCCCCATGCGTCCTGATTGGGTGCCTGGCAGTAGTATATTTGACAAGGAACTCCCATGAGCAGAAAGATTACCGTAATTCCCGGCGATGGCATTGGTCCGGATATCATTGAATCAGCCACTCAGATCCTCGATAAAGTCGGTTGTGACTTCGAGTACGAGTATGCGGATGCGGGTTTAATCGCTCTGGAGAAACATGGGGAGCTGCTGCCTGAAAGTACCCTGGCAGCCATCGAGAATAACGGCATCACCCTGAAAGGCCCGTTAACCACACCAGTCGGTGGCGGTTTCACTTCCATTAACGTAACCCTGCGTAAGCACTTTGGCCTGTACGCCAACTTACGCCCGGTGAATTCGTTTAAAGGCACTCAGGCACGTTACGACAACGTCGATATCATCACTATTCGTGAAAATACCGAAGGGATGTACTCCGGGCTTGGCCAAACGACCAAAGAAGATGGCAGTGAAGCGGAAGCTATGAGCCGGGTAACCCGCTTAGGTTGTGAACGCATTGTCCGGTATGCCTACGAGCTGGCGCGCCGTGAAGGCCGCAAGAAAGTTACTGCGGTACACAAAGCAAACATTCTTAAGTCAACCTCTGGCCTGTTCCTCAGCGTAGCCCGTGAGATCGGCAAAGAATACGACGACATCGAATCCGACGAAATGATCGTCGATGCAACCTGCATGAAGCTGGTGATGGACCCGTCGCAGTTTGACGTTATCGTTACCACCAACCTGTTCGGCGACATCATTTCTGACCTTTGTGCTGGCCTGGTTGGCGGTTTGGGCATGGCCCCGGGCGCTAACATTGGTGAAAAGTGCGCAATTTTTGAAGCCGTGCACGGTTCAGCACCCGACATCGCGGGTCAAAACCTGGCCAACCCAAGCTCGGTCATTCTGGCTTCAATTCAAATGCTTGAGCATCTGGGAATGCAGGACAAAGCCGAGAAAATTCGTAACGCCCTGCGCGACGTCATTGAAAGCGGTGACCGCACCACCCGTGACCTTGGCGGCAGCCACGGCACCACCGAGTTTACCCAGGCCATTCTTGAGCGCCTGTAACAACCCAGCCAGCGCATAAACAAAACGATAAATTTAAAAAGGCATGCTTCGGCATGCCTTTTTTTATTGTCTTAAATACTGGTGACTTCGATTAGGTACGGCGCAGGTAGACGGTGATTTCTTCACGGTCGTGATAGAGGTGTTTTGCGCTAAGTTCATAATGACGCATGCCAGCTTCGGCGAAGCGATCACGAATCGCCTGCAGGTATTGCTGAACGGACGGATAACGTTTTTTCATCGGCAGTTTAAGGTTGAAGATTGCCTGGCGGCACTGTTCTTCAATAAACCAGTCCGCCATTAAGTGCGCCACTTTGACTGGTTTTTCCACCATATCGCAGACCAGCCACTCAACGTTGCGCCGCTTGGGGCGAAAAATGAAGCCATCTTCCCGACGGTGCTTAACCTGACCCGTTTGCATCAGGGCCTCGTCCATTGCGCCGTTATCAACCGCATCCACCATCATCCCGTGATAGACCAATACCGAGGTCCAGCCGCCCGGGCTAGCCCCCAGATCCACGGCTTTCATGCCGGAGCTGACGCGGCTGTCAAAATCACTTGCCGGGATCATAACCTTAAAGGCTTCGGCTAACTTGGCAGCCGAGCGACTCGGTGCGCCTTTCGGTGTGCGCACCCGTGCAATGCCCATCGGATACGGTGAGTGGTTGTAGGTATAAGCATAGCCAAGCATCGCCGAGTGGGTGCTGCGGAACAATACGTGCAACACCGGGCGGCGGTCACTGTCGCGCTCAGTCAAGCGACCAGCGTCACGCAAGGCTTTACGCAGCGGCGTACTGATACTTTTACATAACGCAGAGAGCGCTCGGCCTTCATTGGTGTCTGCTGTTTCTACCTGCAACTCACCGCATAACGGCAAGGTGTCTTCATCCAGGGCTTTCAGCGTAGCCAGCATGCCGCCAATGCGATCCTGTATCTCCAGTTCATTGCATTCGGCAACACGAACAAATAGCTGGCGGGCAAAAATTAGACTCCGTACCGCTATTTTTTTCGCAATGTGATCGGCTTCTTCCGCCATGCAGTGATAGGTTACCAGGCCACTGTCGGCCTGTGCTTTGCAGAAGCCGTAAATACCCAGCTCGCCTGCTTTTTCCTGAATTTCTGCGGCGCATTCGCCTTCAAATCCGGCGCGACAATATAATACAACAGCGCTCATAATTACCCTGAATTTGTAGCGCTACCGGCAACACGCCAGGCAGCGACGGCCAGCAATAGCCAGCCAATAATAAAACTTAATCCACCCAGCGGCGTCACCGGCCCAAGCCAGCGCGGCCCGCCTAAGCTTAACCAATACAGACTGCCACTGAATAACAGAATACCAATCAACCAGCTCACACCGACTGCGGTGCCCCAGTTACCAAGAGCCTGCTGACTAAGCCAGACGCCAAGCACCAATAAAGCAATTGCATGCATGAACTGGTAGTGAACTGCGGTCTTGAATACCTCAAGCGACCGTTCAGACAGGCTGGCTTGTAAGCCATGCGCTGCAAATGCACCAAGTGCAACGCTTAACGCGCCCAGTAAACCGGCCAAAACAATGAAAATCTGGCTCATGAATGCTCCTTAATAAAACGTGCGACCCGCTCCGCCACCTGCTGCCAACTCTCGTTGGCACTGATCCCGGTGGATTTATTCGGCACCAGGTCATGGTTGCCGCCAGCTACCCATTCTACCATGAGTTGCGCTGCTAACGACTGGCTTTCGACCCAGCTTTGTTTACCAAAGGGGTCCTTGCTACCGTGTATCACCAGGTTTTTCGCCGCACCATTAATCAGTTCATGGGTGCGGGTCTTATCCTGTTTACCTGGCGGATGAAACGGAAAGCCCAGACCAACGCAGCCTTTTACATTGAAGCCCGCCCGGTGCAGTGGATCATAGGACTGAAAAGCGACCCGTGCGCCCATCGACTTTCCCATCAACCATAGTGGTTTGCCTTGCGCAGTGCCGTTTGCGGCTTTGCTAACAACGTCCTGCATTGCTTGTTGCAACACATCCTGCTTATTCGGTGGTCGTTTCCGCCCTGTCTCGCGCACCTGAGTCCAGTAGGGAAATTCAAACCGCAGCACGGCCAGCCCCTGGTGCGCCAGCTTAGCTGCCATACTGTGCATAAACTCGCTCTGCGGACCAGCGCCGGCACCATGAGCGAAGACCAACACAATGGGATTGTCTTCCCCATCCCAGTGCATTTCACTACTTACCATGACTTTCCGCTTCTTCCTGCCCGACCACCTCCAGCAGCCAGTTGCGGAAGGTCGCAATTTTACCAATTTCAGCCTGTGACTCCCGGCATACCAGGTGGAAGGCATCGCTGGTAGGAAGCACTTCTTCAAACAGTTTTACCAGATGGCCACTGTCCAGCTCCGGCTTTGCCAGTACGCTGTTGGCCAGTGCAATGCCCTGACCATGAACTGCCGCTTTCAATGACAACGACGAATGGCTGAATACCGGACCACTGATCCGGCTTGGCACCTCAAGACCCACCATCGCGAACCAGTCGACCCAGGCATTACGGGTTTCTTCGTGCAACAGTGTATGTTTTAACAAGTCGTCAGCGGTTTTTATCGGCTTGGGGCCATCTAATAAGCGTGGCGAGCACACCGGAAGCAGGTATTCATCATGCAGTTTGTATGACTTAAGGCCCGGCCAGTGGCCACGGCCATAGTAAATAGCAATATCGACATTGTCGGTCAGCGACCCAGCAACTTCATCCACCGCTTTAATCCGCACATCAATATCCGGGAACTTGTCGTGAAACTCACTTAAGCGCGGCACCATCCACAAAATTGCGAAGCTGGGCGGCACACTGATAGTCAGAGAACCACGTTCACTGGACAACATCAGCTTATTGGTTGCCTGGGTAAGCTGCTCAAGGATGGACCGGATGTCCAGATAATAATTCTGCCCGGCTTCAGTCAGCAATAAACTGCGATTGCGGCGCAAAAAGAGCGGCATCGCAAGGTAATCTTCGAGGGCTTTTACCTGGTGGCTGACGGCCGCCTGAGTGACAAACAGTTCTTCCGCGGCTTTGGTGAAACTTAAATGCCGGGCGGCTGCTTCAAACGACTTCAACGCATTAAGTGGCGGTAATTTACGCATACAATACTGCTTAGCCTGAGGCGTTATTCAACACAGTAAAGGCGCTGGTATACAGGTATTAACACAAAACCAGTGCCGACTCCTGATCAGGATACAGAAAGTAATCCAGTTAGCAAAGTTATGTTAATCCGAAAATGTCGATTGCCGGGATTAAAAAAGGCGGCCGAAGCCGCCTTTACCCGTTAATTACAGGCATTGCTGGGGGATATTCACCACTAAAAATTTAAAGGCGAACACCACCATCAATTTCAATCACACGACCTGAGAAAAAGTCGTTTTCAATGATATAACGCGCTGAATCTGCCACTTCACTGGGCTGTCCCCAACGTTTAAGCGGTACCATTGCCAGCGCTCGTTCCACTGCCTCCGGCTTCATCGCCTGGGTCATCGGCGTTTCAATAAAGCCTGGCGCAATAGCACCACAACGAATACCAAAACGGCCCAGTTCACGAGCCCAGGTAACGGTCATGGCGACCACGCCTGCTTTAGTGGCAGAGTAGTTAGTCTGACCAATATTACCGGCGCGAGCAACACTCGATATATTGATGATCACCCCGCCCTGTTCGCGTTTAGCCATCACTGCAGCGGCTTCACGACCACACAAAAAGGTCCCGGTCAGGTTCACATCGATCACTGACTGCCATTGGCTCAATGGCATTTTATGAGTCACTTCACCATTTTTGTACTTAACCAGCATGCCATCGCGTAATACGCCGGCGTTATTGATCAGTACATTGATACCGCCAAAGTCCCTGTCTATCTGGGCAAAACCAGATTCGACAGCTTCTTCATCCGTCACGTTAATAATATAACTACGGACATCTTTGGCGCCCTGTTGCTGACAGGATTGAACCGCCTCAGACAAGGTATCATCATTCATATCGATCAGCGCCAGACGAGCGCCCTGGGCGGCAAAATGTTCCGCCATCGCCCGGCCTAACCCCTGGGCGCCCCCAGTGATAACAATCACACTGTTGTTAACTTGCATTATTAAGTCCTTCTTCTAGACGTCGCGCTTTGGTTCGAAATGATTAAAAATACTTGAGAAGTCTTTCTTACCAGAGCCGTCGCTGCTGTGTTCGCTGTAAAGTGATTGCACAAGTTTGCCAAGTGCGGTGACCGCCCCTGACTGCTCTGCGGTATCCATTGCCAGTCCCAGATCTTTCTTCATCAGGTCAACCTGGAAGCCACCCTGATAATTGTTACTGGAAGGCACACCTTCTAATACGTGCGGGCACGGATTATACACTTCCAGCGTCCAGTTACGACCTGAGCTTTGCAGCATAATTTCCGATAATACTTTCGGGTCGAGCCCATTGGCTTTACCCAGCTGCAAGGCTTCTGAGGTACCTGCCATGAGGATTGCCAGCAGCATGTTGTTGCAGATTTTAGCGACCTGGCCTGCACCATGTTCCCCGGCACGAAAGACATTTTTGCCCATCTGGCCAAGAACCGCCCGTGCTTCTTCAATATCGGCCTCATCGCCGCCACAGATAAAGGTTAAGGTGCCAGATTTTGCTCCGGCGGTACCGCCGGAAACGGGTGCATCGATAAAGCGTACACCCACTTTATTCAATTCAACTGCCAGCTCACGTGCGGTTGCTGCATCAATGGTACTGCTATCAATCACCAGCGCCGATTTCGGAATAGCACCTTTAATGCCCTGCTCTTCAAGGTAGAGACTACGCACATGCTTCGAGGCCGGTAGCATCGAAATCACAAACTCAACATCCGCTACTGCCTCTGCTGCCGATTTCGCCTGCTCAGCGCCCTCTGCCACAAGCGCTGCCACGGCATCGTCTGACAGGTCAAATACTTTGACCTTGTTACCTGCCTTAACCAGGTTAGCCGCCATTGGGCCACCCATGTTACCGAGACCAATAAATCCGATTGTTGCCATAATTCGTTACTCCTTTGCCAGATCTTTGAGTGGATGCGCATCGTCACCCCATGGTGACATAAACATTGCATCCACCGCCTCTGCCGGAACCTCTGCTACCGACGGGTAGCTCCACTTAGGCTGATTGTCTTTATCTATTAATAGTGCCCGAATACCTTCCGCGAAATCACCTTTCACCGCGCAGTTAACCGATAGTGTCAGCTCAAGCTGAAAACATTCAGCCAGACTCAGCTTGGCGCCGTGTTGGAGCTGATTCCAAACTAAATGAGCGGTCATCGGACAGCCGTTACGCAATGAACCCTGGGCGCGGGTTAACCACTTATCGTCGCTTTCAATGGCGAGAATATTGCTCACAACCTGGTCAATGCTATCGCCATTCAGCGCTTGCCCGATGCTATCGAGCTGCCCCTTCACTGCGCCCCGCGGTAACAGATCCGTATGCTGTTGCTGCAGTTCACTCAGGGTATCAGTCAGTTTTTGCTTGTTAAGACTTTCGGTATCGCCCCAGCTTATTTCCTGCAGGCTCTCCAGTAGCACTTCTTTTTCAGCAAAAGGCACAAAATGATCAGCCAGTTTCAAGAACAATGCGTCACTGGCATTCATTGACGCACCGGTCAGGCCCATAAACAGACCCAGTTTGTCCGGCATCCGGTTGAGGAAATAGGTGCCGCCAACATCCGGGTACAACCCAATGGTGACTTCGGGCATCGCCATGCGCGTGCTTTCGGTGACAATCCGATGCGATGCACCGTTCATCAGCCCCATACCGCCGCCCATCACGATCCCGTGGCCCCATACAATAAAAGGCTTGGGGAAGGTCTGGATTAAATAATCAAGCTGATACTCGCGGGTAAAGAAGTCTTCAACCTCACTCACCACCTGACCTGGCCGGTCCTGCATTGCCTGGTACATGGCGACAATGTCACCACCGGCGCAAAAGGCTTTTTCGCCCGCCCCTTCAAGCCAGACACAAGCGACACTGGGGTCGTCACGCCACTCTTTTAATTTAGGTTCAAGTAATTCCACCATAGGTAAACTCAGAGCGTTCAACGAACGCTCTGAGTTTAAGGTGGCAATTGCGATGGTTTTGCCATTCGCCGCCGGGCGAGTGGAAAAAGTTACTACATCCATGCGTGCCTCCTTAGACTGGCTTACACAAGTTCGCTGGCACCATCCGCTAACAAGCGGCGCGCGATAATGATGCGCATGATTTCATTGGTACCTTCGAGGATCTGATGCACCCGCACATCTCGTACGTGGCGTTCCAGCGGGTATTCACGGATATACCCGTAACCACCATGGATTTGCAGTGCTTCATCACACACTTTAAAGCCAACATCGGTGGCAAAGCGCTTCGCCATGGCACAGTAAGTCGTCTTGTCACTGTCGTTACTGTCCACTTTAAAGGCCGCCAGACGGACCATCTGACGCGCTGCAACCAGCTCCGTGGCCATGTCAGCCAGTTTGAACTGCAACGCCTGGAAAGCCGCCAACGGCTTGCCAAACTGACTCCGTTCGTGCATGTAATCACGGGCGGTATTCAACGCCGCCTGCGCAGTCCCGACCGAGCATACTGCAATGTTGATACGACCACCGTCCAGACCCATCATCGCGAACTTAAAGCCTTCGCCTTCTTCACCAAGCAGGTTTTTGACCGGCACCCGCACGTTTTCAAAGGTAACCAAACGCGTTGGCTGCGCGTTCCAGCCCATTTTCTGTTCGGCTTTACCATAATGAATACCTTCAGCATCCGCTGGTACGACAATGGCTGAGATACCACTGGCACCCTCACCACCGGTCCGCGCCATCACCACCAGCACATCCGTTTCACCGGCACCGGAGATAAACATTTTGGAGCCATTAAGAACGTACTCATCGCCGTCTTTCTTTGCACTGGTACGCAGGCTGGCCGCATCCGAGCCGGCACCTGGTTCCGTCAGGCAGTAAGAGCCCAGCTTTTGTCCCGCAACAAGATCATCAACCCACTCTTCAATAACCTCTGGCTTAGCGAACGAGCCGATCATCCAGGTCACCATATTATGGATCGTCATCATTGCTGTGGTTGCGGTGCAGCCCATCGCCAACTGCTCGAAAATCAGTGCACTGTCAAGACGGCTCATGCCAAAACCACCGGCACTTTCCGGGGTGTACATGCCCATAAAGCCCATTTCACCGGCTTTACGAAAAACGTCGATTGGGAAGTGATGCTCTTCATCCCAGCGCGCCGCGTTCGGCGCCAGTTCTTTTTCAGCAAAGGCGCGCGCTGTATCAACAAACGCCTGCTGGTCGTCAGTTAAATTATAATTCACGTCAACTCCTCGGCTTACTTAAGATCAATGGTCATGTTCGGGCCGCTGACAAGGTCAGTCTCGGGCCAGCGAGCAGTAATTGTCTTGGTTTCGCTGTAGAAACGTACCGCTTGTTTGCCATAGGCATGTAAGTCGCCGAAGAATGAGTTCTTCCAGCCAGTAAACGAGAAAAATGGCAGTGGCACTGGAATTGGCACGTTAATACCAACCTGACCTACTTCGACTTCGTGCTGATATTTACGTGCTGCCGCGCCACTGGCGGTAAAGATTGAGGTGCCGTTGCCGTAAGGGTTCGCATTCACCAGGGCAATGGCTTCCTGCAGGCTGTCCGCTTCCATACCACATAGAACCGGGCCGAAAATCTCCTGTTTATAGATTTCCATGTCAGCAGTTACTTTACCGAAGAAGGTAGGGCCGACCCAGTTTCCGTCGGGGAAGCCTTCAACTGTGCATTCAGAGCCATCGACCAGGCATTCTGCGCCTTCGTCTTTACCCTGCTGAATCATTTTAAGTACCCGCTCTTTGGCTTGTGGGCTAATGACCGGCCCATAAGCCGCATCTTTATCGTCCCAGGCACCCGGGCGAACTTTGGCCAGTGCTTCGGCAAGTTCTGGAATCCACTCTTTCGCTTTACCGACAAACACCGCACAGGAGATCGCCATGCAACGCTGACCAGCGGCACCAACTGAGGCCCCAACGAGGTTATTAAGCACTTGCTGCTTGTTCGCATCCGGCATGATTACACAATGGTTTTTCGCCCCGGCAAACGCCTGCACACGCTTCATGTTCTCGGTACCACGACGGTAAATATACTGACCAACGGGGACCGAACCGACAAACGAAAGTGCCCGTATATCCGGGTGATCGAGCAGCATATCGACCTGATCTTTGCCACCATGAATCATCTGCAACACACCTTTTGGCGCGCCCGCTTGTTCAAACAGTTCAACCAGACGGGTTGGTGTCAGCGGGTCCTGTTCCGATGGTTTCAAAATAAAGGTGTTACCGCAGGCAATAGAAAGCGGGAACATCCACAGTGGGATCATCGCCGGGAAGTTAAACGGGGTAATACCTGCACAGACACCGAGCGGTTGGGTGTAGCTGTATGTATCGATTCCCCGCGCGACGTTTTCAACGGTTTCACCCATTAACAATGACGGCACATTCGCTGCGTGTTCGACCACTTCGATACCACGCCAGACGTCCCCTTTGGCATCATCAAAAGTTTTCCCGGTTTCGCTGGCCAGAATGGTCGCAATTTCGTCATGGTGTTCTTTTAATAAGGCCTGATACCGCATCATGACACGGGCACGCTCAGAAACAGGGGTTTCTTTCCACTCTTCAAATACCGCCTTTGCATTGGCAATAGCCGCATTTACTTCGTCTTTCGTTGCACAAGGTACCTGCGCGATCACTTCCTGGGTCGCCGGGTTGGTTACCGGGATCATATCGGTACTGGCCGAATCTACGAATTCGCCGCCAATGTACAGTTGAACTTGCTTAGCCATAATCTACCTGCTCGTTGTCAATGGTATGTTATTTAGTGTGCCTTGCATTAAAGCAGAGGCGGTTACACTTTAGAATCGATAAAATTGCCTTTATAATGGACAAAATTGTCACCGCTGGTGTTTTATGAGTCAACCCTCTCGCTGGCCTTTGCCCGCAGGCAGTTCACGGTTACTGCTGCCACAGACAACAATTGACCGTTTGCATGCGCATCCGTTCAGTCGCCAACTCTATCCAATCGCTTATGGACATTATTTGCATGCGGTCGGTCACCGTGTACGCCGTTCTGTGCACACCGACCACCTGCTTATATTCTGTCATCAAGGCAGCGGACGCTACCAGACTGAACACCAGAGCGGTACCCTGGAAGCCGGTCAGGTGCTGTTTTTAAAACGTGGGCAGGCTCATTCTTACCAGGCTGATAAGCATACCCCCTGGAGTATTTACTGGGCGCATTTTGCGGGTGAACAGGTTGAGCAATATATGGATTTTGTCGGCGTCAATCGCGATGACCAACCACCGGTCATCACGCTGTCCAACTGGCGTGCCCTGCTTCCGGACGTCACCCAGCTACTTAACCTGCAGCACCAGCGACTGAATCTGGAACGGGCGTTGCTAGCCGCTAAACTACTACAGAAACTGATTGTTCAGTTACCCAGTTTACGGCGCCTGGAACAACCACAAGGCGCAAATTTCACCATCACCACCCTGGAACGCTTCATGCACGACAACAGCCATCGTGCACTGGAGCTAAAGGATTTTGCCCATTTCAGTGGCCTTTCTACCTTCCATTTCAGTAAAAAATTTCGCCAGCTGACCGGAACCAGTCCGCTCCGTTACTTTAATCAGTTGAAAGTACGCGAAGCCCAGCGCATGCTACTGGATAGTAATCATAGTATCCGCCAGATCGGACAAACACTCGGCTTTGACGACGCTTACTATTTCTCCCGTTTGTTTAAAAAAATGACCGGGGTGTCGCCATTGGCATACCGACGCCAGCATACCCATCAACCCGCAGACAGCGGAGAATAGCCATGGCCGCTAACCAACTGGAACTTTTTCATCTACCCAACCCTTGCATCGGCGTCTGCGAGAGTAACAGTAAAGGCTACTGCAAAGGCTGTCTGCGTTCGCGCAGTGAACGTTTTAACTGGCATCAGAAAAGTGAGCAGGAACAGCGGCTGATTCTGAATAAACTAACCCAGCGCCGCGCCCGGCTTCGGCAACAGATGCATAAAGCGTCCCCGCAAGACGACCAGAGCCGCGTTCAGCAAATCGATTTATTTGACAAGGACCTCTAACCACTATGCTCACCCTATCACTGGTAACTCTGCTTTGGGCATTTAGTTTCTCCCTTATCGGGGTTTATCTATCCGCCGATGTTGATGCTTATATTGCTGTTTTTATTCGAATGTTATTGGCATTCTTACTTTTACTTCCCTTTTTAAAAACCAGCTACATTACCAAACGAAAAGCTATTTCATTGACATTTCTAGGTGCCATTCAAATTGGCATCATGTACATACTTTTGTACCATGCATTTAATTACATCAGTATCGCCGAGGTTCTTCTATTTACTGTTTTCACCCCCTTATATATCACCCTTACCGATGAGCTTCTGATAAATAAAAAGGCGTTACCCTGGCAATGGTGGGGGGCTGCTCTGCTTGCTGTTTGCGGTGCTGCAATTATTCGCTACGAAAACATAAGTGAAGGATTTATTTACGGTTTCCTCTTAATTCAAGGGGCCAATATTTGTTTTGCCCTGGGTCAGGTTGGCTACAAACGCTTGCCTTTAGGTAACCCCAAAGAACAACGTCAGGTGTATGCGTTGTTCTTCCTTGGTGCTTTATTGGTTAGCGCTATTGCTGCACTGCTATTTGCCGATTGGTCGCGGTCTCCGCAAACTACCATGCAATGGGGTGTCCTCCTCTGGCTCGGACTGGTTGCGTCTGGCGTAGGTTATCTGGCATGGAGCATTGCCAGCAAACAGGTAAATACGGGTCAACTGGCAACCATGAACAATGTACTAATTCCGGCTGGTTTATTAATTAACTTTATTTTTTGGGGATCTGACATTAATTGGATTAAGCTTTTCCTCGGTGGTATTATTATCGGGCTAGGTGTGCTCCTTGCGGGTAGTAGAGTTAGGCTTATTAGTAAAGCATAAAGCCTTTAATTTACGGTAAATTTTCAAAATAAAAGGGGTCACCAGTTTGGGCGACCCCTTTTATTTACATAAGTTCCTCGACAGAAAACCTCTCAAATATAAGTACGTAAAAAACAAGAAAAAACAGCAAGTAAAAATAATGCAAACAAATTTTTATTTCTAATTAACTGGTCTATGATTATTTCAGCACCGGGGTAGAACGATGCCTTCAAATATTTAGTTCGGAAATAAAGCATAAGGAAAAGACCAATGCGTACTTGTTTTGTAAAAACCACCGCCGTTTCAGCTGCTGTATTAATGGGGTTAATTAGTACCGCTGCTTTAAGTCAGTCTCAAAGCGACGAACATACCTACTTTGGTGTGCGTCTGGGACTCATGAATTCGGACAGTGACCGCTTCATTAATATTGATGATGTCGGCTTTGATTACGACGATGGCTTCAGCCACCTTGGTTACGGCCTGCAATTAGGTCATCGCTTCGGCAACGGCTGGGAAATCCGCTCCTACTATGATCGCCTTAACACGGATGTAGTGGGTGCTTCAGACGACAACGGCCATAGCTATGGTGTCGATGGTCTGTATAATTTCCGTAACGGTATTTACCTGGGCCTTGGTGCCAACCACACCAGCTTTAACGATGCCAGTGACCGCTTCCTTCGCGGTACACTTGGTTATTCGTTGCCCATCGGTGAACGCTGGAACGCCCGGGTTGAATATGCCTACCAATCGGCCAGCGACTTTGATGACCAGTACCTAGGCCTGTCAATGAACTATGCTTTCGGTTTCCGCTCTGCTGAGCGCACTGAGCCACGTCCGGCACAACCGGCCCCGGCTCAGGAAACCAGTCGTGATTCAGACCGTGATGGTGTCCCTGATAATCGTGATCAGTGCCCTAACACACCTCGTGGCCATGTAGTTGACGACGAAGGCTGTAGCGTGATGGTCGAGCAGAATATTCGTCACGAGCTGATTGTTAACTTCGAGTTTGATTCCGCCGATGTACGTAGCCGCTTCTACGGTGATATCGAAGAATTAGGCGCCTTAATGCGCGACCACGAAGATGTCAGCATTGAAATTGGTGGTCACGCTGATTTAATTGGTCCTGACGACTACAACCAGGACTTATCTGAGCGCCGTGCTGAGGCTGTCAAACAGGTCCTGGTGGAACGTTTTGATATCAGTGCAGACCGCATTTCAACCCGTGGTTACGGCAAACGCCGTCCGGTAGTAGATGAAATAAGCCTGGAAGCGAACCCACGCAACCGTCGCATTGAAGCGACCTTATCGACTACAGAGGAAGTACCGCTGACTGAAGAAATGCAACGCCGCGGTTACTAATCCCGCACTCTTCATAGCGAAACTAAGATTGTAAAAGCGAGGCTACGGCCTCGCTTTTTTTATCTGGGTTACTATGCTAGCATTTTTGAAATATCTTTATATATCAATAACTTAGTATCTATCTACTATAACAAAAGGTACATCAAGATGCGAAATAGACCCCTCTTTCTAGTAATAACTGTTGCTACATCAATAGCTTCGGTCCTGCTGACCTTTTCCCCACCTGCCTATTCAGCCGTTGAAGCTGGTACTTTTGGCGGAGTCAGATTAGGTGTGTTTAAACCCAGCGCAGACAGGTTCATCCTGCGCAATGGGGAATCTTATGAGTATCGCGATGAATTCGGCAATATGGCGTACGGTCTGCAATTTGGGCATACCTTTGCCAACCAGTGGCAACTGCGCAGTTACTATGACCGTCTTAATCTGAATGTTCGCGCCGGCGAAAGCGACGGTCAATTCGAGGCAAGAGGCCATAGTTATGGAGTGGATCTTATCTATCAAAGCCAGCACGGCTTGTACGCGGGACTTGGTATCAATAGTACCCGCAGCAATAAGCAAAAGGATGCCCTGCCACGCGCTACGCTCGGCTATCGGATGGACTTAAAAGATCGCTTCTTTACGACCCTTGAATACAACGTTCAACACGACAGCGACTTCACCGACCAGCAAATTAGCTGGACCCTGAACTACCATCTGGGTCGCGATGCACGGCAGCAGATGCTTCCGCGTGAATTCAGAGAGCGTCGTGCCAGACGTGCGCAGTCGTCAGGTGGAAATCCATCTCCACCACAATAAATAACCGCTACTAAATCCGGATTAGATAACTTCAACGGTCAGTGCAACGGCCTCACCACCACCAATACAAAGTGAGGCCAGTCCACGACGTTTATTTTGCTGTTTTAATGCATGCAGTAAGGTAACCAGAATACGCGCACCGCTGGCACCAATTGGATGCCCCAGGGCACAGGCACCGCCATTAACGTTGACTTTGCTGTCATCCAGCTGCATTTCCTTAATTGCCAGCATAGTGACCATGGCAAACGCTTCGTTAATTTCCCACAGATCGATGTCATCTTTTGTCCAGCCCGCTTTTTCCAGCGCCGCTTCCATCGCTCCTACCGGCGCTATAGTGAACTCTGATGGTTTGCGGGCAAAAGTCGCATGGCTGGCAATCCGGGCGAGCGGTTGCAGACCGCGCTTTTCTGCTTCATCAGCTCGCATCAGCACCAAGGCCGCTGCGCCGTCTGAAATCGAGCTGGAATTCGCCGCTGTCACCGTACCGTCTTTGGCAAACGCGGGACGTAGCTGAGGTATTTTATCCAGTCGTGCCTTGCCTGGTTGCTCATCAATAGCAACTGTCACATCGCCTTTGCGCGTGCTGTAGGTGACCGCTTCAACTTCAGCTTCAAAAGCACCCTCTTCAATTGCTTTTTGAGCACGCTGCAATGAACGGATTGCAAAGTCATCCATTTGCTCCCGGCTAAAGCCATAGTCATCCGCAGTCGATTGCGCAAAACAGCCCATCGCTTTGTTGTCATACGCATCTTCAAGGCCGTCAAACATCATATGATCGAGCATTTTTGCATGACCCATACGGTAGCCCTGGCGGGCCTGCGGTAATACATAGGGGGCATTCGACATACTTTCCATACCACCGGCAACCATCACATTCGCGCTACCTGCTTTAAGCAGATCGTGGGCAAACATGACCGTCTTTAAGCCTGAACCACAGACTTTGTTTACTGTGGTTGCACCCGCTGATAATGGCAATCCGGCAGCCAGGGCTGCCTGTCGCGCCGGGGCCTGACCTAACGCTGCAGGCAAAACACAGCCCATAAATACTTCATCTACGTCGCTGCCTTCAATTCCAGCACGGGAAACCGCTGATTTAATAGCCGTCGCACCCAGCTCGGTTGCTTTGACCGGCGCTAGTTCGCCTTGAAAACCACCCATCGGGGTGCGCACCGCAGATACAATTACGATATCGTCAGACTTCACAGTAAACCTCCAGATACAGCCACCCGCTTGTGTATGTCAGGTGACACTTTACGTTAACGTCAACTTCCCTTAAGCTTATCTCCCGATAAGGCTTAATTGCAAGTAGAAACGCTGGTAAACGACTATGAGCATAACCAACAAAACCACGACTCCGGCACGCACCTTTAGTATTGGCGAACTTGCCCGGGAATTCGATATAACGACCCGCAGTATTCGTTTTTATGAGGATCAGGGGTTATTAGCGCCTAGCCGTCAGGGACAAACCCGCATCTATGGGGTCAAAGATAAGGTTCGGCTGAAACTTATTCTACGCGGTAAGCGGCTCGGTTTCACCCTGGCCGAAACCCGCCGTTTGTTTGAACTCTATGACCGTGACCAAAGTAGCGAGAACCAGCTTGCCACTATGCTTGAGCTAATCGATGACAAGAAGCTAACGCTGCAGCAGCAACTCGAAGACATTAATGTGTTGCTGCATGAATTAAAGACCGTAGAGCAACGTTGCCGGGCTGAACTCAACAGCATGCAAGGCTCTATTCAAAACAAAGATGATTCGGACCAGGTTGCCTGATTACCTGTTCTTATTCGCTAATTTAGCTATCCGATGAAGTACGAGGAACCCTTATGATCTCTCAATTCACCACTTTAAACTTCGACCTTGGCGAAACTGCTGACATGCTACGTGAGCACGTCAACGCGTTCGCGCGGGAAGAAATTGCACCACGCGCCGCTCAAATCGATGAAGAGAATGTTTTTCCTCAAGAGCTCTGGCCTAAGCTGGGCGACATGGGGTTGCTTGGTATTACCGTCGAAGAAGAATTTGGTGGCTCAGGCATGGGCTACCTCGAACATGTGGTCGCGATGGAAGAAATCAGCCGTGCTTCAGCGTCTGTTGGTCTTAGCTTTGGTGCCCACTCT
Source organism: Aliidiomarina sedimenti (assembly GCF_003986955.1). Taxonomy (GTDB): domain Bacteria; phylum Pseudomonadota; class Gammaproteobacteria; order Enterobacterales; family Alteromonadaceae; genus Aliidiomarina; species Aliidiomarina sedimenti. The sequence continues at coordinate 733,323 of NZ_PIPN01000001.1, forward strand.
AATCTGTGCGTAAACCAGATCCGCCGTAACGGTAATCAGGCGCAGAAAGAGAAGTACCTGCCTAAACTGGTCACCGGTGAGCATGTTGGCGCGTTAGCAATGAGTGAGCCCAACGCCGGTTCAGACGTGGTGAGCATGAAGCTGCGGGCGAAAGAAGACGGCGATCATTATATCCTTAACGGCAATAAAATGTGGATCACCAATGGTCCTGAAGCCAGCGTCTATGTTATTTACGCAAAAACCGATGTAGATGCCGGTTCACGTGGCATTACAGCCTTTATTGTTGAGCGGGACACCCCTGGCTTTAGCCAGGCGCAAAAGCTGGACAAACTTGGCATGCGTGGTTCGAATACCTGTGAACTGGTGTTTGAAGACGTGCGCATCCCGAAAGAAAATATTCTCGGCGAACTGAACCGAGGCGTCGAAGTACTGATGTCCGGCCTGGATTATGAGCGTGTGGTACTGGCAGCAGGCCCACTGGGAATCATGCAGGCCTGTCTTGACGTGGTTGTGCCCTATGTTCATGAGCGTACCCAGTTCGGCAAATCAATTGGTGAATTCCAACTGGTACAGGGCAAAGTAGCCGACATGTACACCCGCATGAACGCGGCCCGTGCCTATGTTTACACCGTAGCTAAAGCCTGTGACCGTGGTGAAACTACGCGCAAAGACGCCGCAGCGGTTATTCTTTATGCGGCAGAACTGGCCACACAAATGGCGCTGGATGCAATTCAGCTGCTTGGTGGCAACGGCTATATTAACGAGTACCCAACCGGGCGTTTATTGCGCGATGCAAAACTCTATGAGATCGGTGCCGGTACCTCCGAGATCCGTCGGATGCTAATCGGTCGTGAGTTGTTCACAGAATCTAAGTAAGGAGAGCTCAGCGTGACAGTGCTAACTAGCAAAGTTAATGTTCGTGATGAGAATTTCCAGGCCAACCATCAGGCCATGGCAGACCTGGTCAGCGAGCTAAACAGTAAAGTCGAACAAATTAAGCTCGGTGGCGGTGAAGCCTTGCAGGAGCGTCATAAGTCGCGTGGTAAGTTGCTTGCCCGTGACCGTATTGAGCGCTTGCTCGACCCTGGTTCGCCGTTTCTTGAAATCGGTCAGTTCGCGGCCTGGGAGGTCTACGAAGACTATGTTCCGGCGGCGGGCGTGGTTGCTGGCGTCGGTCAGGTCGAAGGCGTACAGTGCATGATCGTCGCCAACGACGCGACCGTTAAGGGCGGCACCTATTACCCATTGACCGTCAAAAAACATCTGCGAGCTCAGGAAATTGCTGAGCGCTGCCACCTGCCCTGCATTTATCTGGTGGATTCCGGTGGCGCTAACCTGCCACGTCAGGACGAAGTATTCCCGGACCGTGATCATTTCGGCCGGATCTTCTTCAATCAGGCCACCATGTCTGCCAAAGGCATTCCACAAATCGCTGTCGTCATGGGTTTATGCACCGCTGGCGGTGCCTATGTGCCAGCAATGGCCGATGAAAGCATTATCGTCAAAGAGCAAGGCACCATTTTCCTCGCCGGGCCCCCATTGGTTAAAGCGGCGACGGGTGAAGAAGTCAGTGCTGAGGAGCTTGGCGGTGCCGATGTTCACACCCGTATTTCAGGGGTTGCCGACCACTTTGCGGTCAGTGACGAGCATGCACTTGATCTGGCACGTCGTTCAGTTTCCCGCCTTAATCACAAGTTGCCAGAGCAACCAGTGATTAATGACGTCAAAGCCCCCCGCTACGCCGCCGACGAAATTTACGGCATTGTCGGTACCGATCTGCGTAAACCCTACGATGTTCGTGAAGTGATTGCGCGGGTGGTAGACGACTCGGACTTTGATGAGTTTAAACAGAACTACGGCAACACGCTGGTTACCGGTTTTGCCCGCATTCACGGCTACCCGGTCGGTATCGTTGCCAACAACGGTATTCTGTTCTCGGAATCAGCGCAAAAAGGCGCGCACTTTATCGAACTCTGTGCCCAGCGCAAGATCCCACTGGTCTTTTTGCAGAACATCACCGGTTTTATGGTCGGCAAAAAATACGAAGCCGAAGGGATCGCCAAACACGGTGCCAAAATGGTCATGGCCGTCAGCTGCGCTAAAGTTCCTAAATTTACCGTTCTTATCGGTGGCAGCTACGGTGCAGGTAACTACGGCATGTGTGGCCGCGCCTATGACCCAACCATGATGTTCATGTGGCCTAATGCCCGAATCTCGGTGATGGGCGGCGAACAGGCCGCTGGTGTAATGGCCACCGTCACCCGTGACGGCATGGAGCGCAAAGGCAAGAGCTGGAGCGATGCCGAGGAAGCTGAGTTTAAGAAGCCCATCGTCGAGCAGTATGAACAACAGGGTCACCCCTACTACGCGTCAGGCCGCTTGTGGGACGATGGTATTATCGACCCGGCGCAAACCCGTACCGTGCTTGGCTTAAGTATCGCCGCATCACTCAATGCACCGATTGAAGACACACGCTTTGGCGTGTTCCGCATGTAGGAGATGCTATGACTGACACCGTACTTTTCCATATAGACGCACAACAGGTTGCCTGGCTGACGCTGAATAAGCCGGAAGTTCATAATGCGTTTGATGATCAGATTATCGCTCAGTTGCTTGCCCATTTACGCGATATCGAAGGCAACACCAGCGTGCGGGCCTTAGTGCTTAACTCCAATGGCAAGAATTTTAGCGCGGGTGCTGACCTTGGCTGGATGCGTTCGATGGCCGCCAAAAACCGTGAGCAAAATGTTGCTGATGCGGGCGAACTTGGCCAGCTTATGTATGAGCTGGATAACCTGCGGGTGCCAACCATTGCTTTGGTTCAGGGCGCAGCCTTTGGCGGCGCGGTTGGTCTGGCAGCATGCTGCGATATGGTGCTGGCCAACCCGGGCAGCTCATTTTGCCTCAGTGAAGTTAAAATCGGCTTGATTCCAGCGGTTATCTGCCCCTACGTGATCCGTAATATGGGTGCGCGGGCTGCCCGCCGTTATGTGTTAACGGCAGAACGCTTTTTCGCCGCCGACGCCATGCGCCACGGGCTGGTCACCGAAGTCACCGACGACCCCTTAACGGAGGCTGTTAAACCTCTGCTGCAGGCGATAGTTAACAATGGTCCGGCTGCAGTTGCAGCGGCCAAACGGCTGCTGCTTGATATTCATCAGCGCCCTATTAATGAAGACGTTGTGCGCACCACGGTTGAACGCATCGCTGATATCCGCGTTTCTGACGAAGGTCAGGAAGGGTTATCAGCGTTCCTGGAAAAACGCAAAGCTGGCTGGCTCACCAACTAACGGTTGTTGTTATGTTTAATAAAATTCTGATTGCAAACCGCGGCGAAATTGCCTGCCGTGTTATTCGAACTGCTCAGCGTATGGGCATTCAATGTGTCGCCGTGTACTCAGACGCAGATCGCCATGCTGAGCATGTGCAAATGGCCGATGAAGCCTATTACATTGGTGCATCACCCAGTAGTGAATCTTATCTGGTGATGGAGAAAATTATCGATGCCGCTAACCGCAGTGGCGCTCAGGCTATTCACCCGGGCTATGGTTTTTTATCCGAAAACGAAGCCTTTGCTGACCTCTGTGCCAGCAATGACATTGCTTTTGTCGGACCGCCAGCAAGTGCAATTGCGGCGATGGGCTCGAAAAGCGCGGCTAAATCCATTATGGATGAAGCAGGCGTGCCGCTGGTGCCGGGCTATCATGGCAGCGAACAGGCTGAAGATAAGCTACGCGAAGAAGCCGAGCGTATTGGTTACCCGGTGCTGTTAAAAGCGGCCTATGGTGGCGGCGGTAAAGGCATGCGTGAAGTACACAAGGCGAGTCAGTTCAGCGACGCGCTGGCATCCGCGAAGCGTGAAGCCAATGCATCCTTTGGTAACGATAAAATGCTGGTGGAAAAGTTTATCGTCCAGCCACGTCACGTTGAGATCCAGGTTTTCTGTGACGAGCATGGTAACGCCGTATACCTCGCTGAACGAGACTGTTCGGTGCAACGGCGCCATCAGAAAGTGCTGGAAGAGGCCCCTGCCCCGGCACTCGGTGAAGAAACCCGTGCCGCTATGGGGGACGCTGCAGTGCGAGCCGCCCAGGCCATCGATTACCGCGGTGCTGGTACTGTCGAGTTCCTGCTCGATGCCAACAACGATTTCTTCTTTATGGAAATGAACACCCGCCTGCAGGTTGAGCACCCGGTCACCGAAATGATCACCGGCCAGGACTTAGTCGAATGGCAGCTGATTGTCGCCAGCGGTGGCGTATTGCCACTCAGTCAGGATCAGGTCACCCTGCACGGGCATGCATTTGAAGCACGTATCTATGCCGAAGACCCACAGCAGGATTTTCTGCCAAGTACCGGCCGCATTGAGTATTTACGCACACCGGCCGAAGACCGCCATGTACGTATCGATTCAGGCGTGCGCCAGGGCGACGAGGTTAGTCCTTACTACGACCCCATGATCGCCAAACTGATTGTCTGGGATGAAGATCGTGACCGCGCTTTGCTCCGTTTACAACGGGCGTTACGTGAATATCATCTGGTTGGCCCGACTACCAATGTTGACTACCTGCACCGGTTAGCCAGCCATAAAGACTTTGTTCGTGCCAATCTCAGTACTCAGTTCATTGAGCAGCACGGTGATGCCCTATTAAAACCGGCAAAAGGGCTTGAGAGCAGCCTTGCGCACGCCTGCATAGGCGCCGCCATAGCGCTCCATCAACGCCCTGCCGGGTCCGCAAACCCATGGCAGGCTGGCAGCGCCTGGCGCCTCAACCAGCCAGCGCTGCAGCACATTGAACTGGTCTATGACGATGAACTGTTGCGCCTTGAAGTAGCCAGTAACGGCGATACTTTCATGGTTAAAACCGGCGAACAGACTGTTGAGCTGCACGCCCGCTTAAGTGGCGAACGCCTTGAAGTCACGCATCAGGACCACCAGTTTACCCTCAAGGTAGCTTTGGGTGAACGCCATTACACCCTGTTCTCAAGCCACGGCCGGGTTAATTATCAGCTGGTCGATAAAGACAGCGCATTCGGACTGGAAGAAGATGCAGGCACCCTGACCGCGCCGATGAATGGCACTATTGTCAGCGTCAACGTCGAGGTCGGCGATAAAGTCGAGAAAGATCAGCCGCTGGTGGTGATGGAAGCGATGAAAATGGAATACACCATCAAAGCCACTGTCGATGGGACCGTTGAGCAGGTATTTTTCCAGGCCGGTGAACTGGTCAGCGACGGTGCTGAACTTATCGCGCTGGCTGCTGATGAATAAATAACGAGGTATCCGATGGCATTACCAACTCAGGTAAAAATGGTCGAAGTCGGCCCCCGTGACGGCCTGCAGAATGAAAAGCCGGTCACCACAGAGGCCAAAGTCAGCCTTATTAACGCATTAACCGCAAGTGGCTTACGCTACATTGAAGCGGGCAGCTTTGTCAGCCCAAAATGGGTGCCACAAATGGCCGACAGTGCAGAGGTCATGGCTGCGATTGAGCGTAAACCAGGCGTTACCTATGCCGCGCTGACTCCAAATAGCAAAGGGTTCGAGCTTGCCATGCAAGCCGACGCGAACGAAGTGGCTATTTTCGGAGCAGCCTCGGAAGCCTTTAGTCAGAAAAACATTAACTGCTCGATCAGTGAATCCCTGGAGCGTTTTGCCCCCGTCCTTGAGCAGGCAAAAGCGAAAGGCGTTCGCGTTCGTGGGTATGTCTCCTGTGTGCTTGGCTGCCCCTATCAGGGGGAGGTTCCGCTCAGTGACGTGGTCCGCGTCGCGAAAACATTGTATGAGATGGGCTGTTACGAAGTATCCCTTGGCGACACCATAGGTGTGGGCACTCCTTTGGCGGCGCAACGGATGCTCAGTGCAGTCGCCGAAGAGGTACCTGTCGAAGCCCTCGCGCTGCATTTTCACAACACCTATGGCCAGGCGCTGGCGAACATTGCCAGTTGCCTGCCCCTCGGTGTAGCGACCATCGACAGCGCAGTTGCCGGGCTTGGCGGCTGCCCCTATGCCAAAGGGGCCAGTGGCAATGTAGCCAGTGAAGATGTGCTCTACATGCTGAACGGCATGGGCATTTCCACCGGCGTTGAGCTGGATACACTGGCCGCTGCGGGCTTTGAGATATGTCAGGCGCTGGGTACTAAACCCCGCTCACTAGTGAGTCAGGCGCTTGCAGCACAGTGTCAGTAACCTTGAACACAGCCGCAGTCCCGGCCTTGCACGGGCGTGCCTTGGCTTAACATGAATTGAGATGCATGCCTTGAAGTGCATTCCTTGCTGAACCACAAACGAATTATCAGGAAAGGTTTTGATATGTCACAGACACAGCTAACACCGCTATGGCAACCAAGTCAGCAGCGTATTGATAACTCACAGATGGCTGCCTTTATGCGTTTTCTGGCCAAGCAAGGGCTCAGTTTCAGCAGTTATGACGACTTATATCAATGGTCAACCGAGGAGAGCCCGGCGTTCTGGGCGTCTGTGTGGGACTATTTTGACGTTATAGCCAGTCAGCGGGGCAACCAGATCCTGGCTAACCCAACGCAGATGCCGGGGGCTAGCTGGTTTCCGCAGGCGCGTCTGAATTTCGCGGAGAATCTGCTGCGTCACCGCGATGAGCGCACCGCACTGGTGTTTGTCAACGAGCTCGGAGAACGACAAAGCATAAGCTACGCCGAGTTGTATAGCCGTACTGCTCAATTGGCCAGCGCATTGAAACAACAAGGCGTGGTCGCTGGCGACCGCGTCGCCGGGCTGATGCCAAACTGCATTGAAACCATTGTCGCTATGCTTGCCACAGCAAGTTTAGGGGCTGTGTGGTCGTCCTGCTCTCCGGACTTTGGGGTGCAGGGTGTTGTTGACCGCTTCGGCCAGATCGAAGCCAAAGTCATGATTACCGTCGATGGTTACTATTACAACGGAAAGCGTCTGCCACTGGCTGAAAAGGTCAATGCTATCGCCGGTAAACTGAATACCCTTGAAGCACTGGTCGTTTGCGACTTCATTGGTGAGGATGCGGCGCTCGATATCACCTCCGCTATCCGCTGGTCAGACTATCTTGATAGCTCAGCCAGCGAGATTGAATTTGTGCAGCGCGCTTTTAACGACCCCTTGTATATCATGTTCAGTTCAGGCACCACCGGCGTCCCTAAGTGCATTGTGCACGGCATTGGCGGCACCCTGCTACAGCATTTAAAAGAGCATGGTCTGCACACCGATTTAACCGCTGAGGATAATTTATTCTACTTCACCACCTGTGGCTGGATGATGTGGAACTGGATGGTCTCAGGTCTGGCACTCGGTGCTCAGCTTACCCTGTTCGACGGGTCGCCTTTCTACCCGGAACCAAAGCGGATGATGGACTTAATTGATGATGAAGCCATCACCATTTTTGGAACCAGCGCCAAGTACCTCTCCGCCCTGGAGAAAGCCGGTGAGAAACCTCGTCAAAGCCATTCGCTGACGTCTGTGAAAGCTATTTTAACCACTGGCTCAGTGTTACCACCAGAAAGCTTCGATTATGTCTACCGCGACATCAAAGAAGACGTTTGCTTATCATCGATTTCCGGTGGCACCGATATTATTTCCTGCTTTGCACTGGGTAATCCGGTACTTCCGGTTTACCGCGGCCAGCTGCAGTGTCGTGGCCTTGGCCTGGCGGTCAACATATACAACGATGCTGGCGAACCCGTGCGCAGTGAAAAAGGCGAGTTGGTGTGTGAAAAGCCATTCCCCAGTATGCCAATTGGATTTTGGAACGATAACGATGGTTCACGCTACCAAAGTGCCTATTTTGATCGCTTTACCAATATCTGGGCACACGGCGACTATGCAGAACTGACGGCCGAAAATGGCGTCATTATTTATGGCCGTTCAGATGCTGTACTTAACCCAGGTGGGGTACGTATTGGCACGGCTGAAATCTATCGTCAGGTGGAGAAAGTGGAGGCAGTGCTGGAAAGCATCGCGGTGGGTCAGCACTGGCAGGACGACGAGCGCGTGGTGCTGTTCGTTAAGCTACGCGATGGCGTGCAGCTCGACGATAGTCTGCGCGACAAGATCCGCAAGACCATCCGCGCCAATGCTACTCCACGTCACGTACCGGCAGTTATTGAGCAGGTTGCCGATATCCCGCGTACGATCAGCGGTAAAATTACTGAGCTGGCGGTACGCCAGGTTATTCACGGCGAGCCGGTTAAAAACACCGACGCCCTGGCCAACCCTGAAGCGCTGGACAACTTTCGCGACCTGCCAGCGCTGCGTTAAAGCTAACGCCAGGTTAAAAGTGCATAACTTGTAAACAATACGTTAACCAATTACGTAAATTGACGCCTAAGCGGTTGCTTCTTAGTACTGCTTAGGCGATTATCGTCCTAAAGACGTAAAACAACGATAATAAGTCGACATGCAACGATTTTCTCACTTTCGGCTAGCCATTTTAACGGCTTTGGTCGGCATTATACTGAGCTTAGGCATTAGTGCCTTTTTATATATTCAGGACAACCAGCGCATTCGTAGTCAGCTCAGCAATGACGTAACCGAACTGCAGCAGGAAGTTAACCGTCAGCTGCAGACTCATATGTTTGGTCTGACCTGGATGGCTCGTCATTCCACCCGCAATCAGGGTGATCATAATTTGTGGCAACGCGAAGCCCCCATCGTGATCAATTCTTATCCTCACTTTCGCTGTTTGTTATGGCTCAACAGTCAATTTGAGCTGGAGAGCCTCTACAGCACTATTGCGCAACCTTCCGTCGACCAACTTTTAGCTGACCAGGACTATCTCGACAGTCTGCGCGGACTTGAGCCAGGTCAGCGGGTTATGTTACCAGCCGGTCCACTAGCCCTGAATTCAGCGGACGTGGCATTGATTGCGCCGCTCAACACCAGTCAAGGCACCGATTATTACCTTGGCATCATCGACATCGAAGGTTTGCTGCGTTCAACAGTTGCCCGGCACATGGGACGCCATGTCTATTTCCGCCTGACGTCCGTTAGTAGCAACAGCACCGTGTTTGAACTTGGTAACAACGACGATGCCAGTCAAAGCTGGAGTGGTTTCTCGGAATTTACCCTGTTCGATGAGCAATGGCGGATGGAGCTATGGCCAGGTCAGGACCAACTGCAGGCAATGCGCAGCTGGGTTCCCTTGCTTATTATGCTGGCCGGACTGATTACCACGGCCCTGCTCACTTTTGTTCTCTATGTGCTGGGTATTAGCCGGGTGCGGGCGCAGGAACTGGCAGACACGAACATCGATCTGTACGTTGAAATTGAAGAGCGTGAACGGGTCGAGAAAAAAATGGCCTACCTGGCAGAGCATGACTGGTTAACCGATTTAGCGAATCGCAATGCGCTGATGGAGCGGCTTGAAGAGTTTTTCAGCCAGTCTGCGTTAACCCAGCAGCATGTCGGCGCGCTTTTTATAGACCTGGATAACTTTAAAGAAGTAAACGACGCACTGGGTCATTCGGTCGGCGACCAGCTTTTAAAACGGGTCGCTACACGACTCAATAAAATCGCCCCCAAACACGCCTGTCTGGCGAGAATGGGAGGCGATGAATATGTGCTCGCTATCGCCTGCCTGAATGACCCTGAAGAGCTGGAAAATTATGCCCGCCAGGTGCTGAGTGCACTGGATACCCACTTTTATGTCGATGACTACGAGATGTTTATCTCCGCCAGTATTGGGATTGCCCTTAGTCAGCCCGAAATTGATACCCCGGAAAGCCTTATCCGCAATGCGGATACGGCCCTGTACCGAGCCAAGGAGTCAGGTCGCAACAGCTACCATCTGTACAGTGAAATACTGCACCATGAACTGAATCAGCGCATGGAACTGATGAAGCGGTTACGTAACGCCGTCGAGCACGATAAACTTCGGGTTTACTATCAACCCAAAGTGGACATGCAAAGTCGACGTATCATTGGAGCGGAAGCACTGGTACGCTGGCAGGAGTCGGATGGTCAGATTATCGGACCGGATCAGTTTATACCGATCGCCGAGGACACCGGACTTATTATCCCTATTTCAGAGTTCGTTTTGAAAACCGCCTGTAAGCAGTTGGCAGCCTGGCACACTTTGGGCTTCACTGAATTGACCATGGCCGTGAACTTATCCGGCAAGCAATTGCAGTCTCCAGGCCTGATTGAACATATCATGGAGGTGGTCAATGAAAGTGGGATTCCACCGAATAAGCTTGAGCTTGAACTGACCGAGCAGGTTTTTATTGAAAATATTCAGTCGCACACGAATTTTATGCATGCGGTTCGTGAGCGTGGCATTGCGCTGGCCATCGACGATTTTGGTATTGGTTACTCGTCGTTGTCGTATTTAAAACATTTTCCGGTGACAGCTCTTAAAATTGACCGCTCTTTCGTGCAAGATCTACCAAATGACAAAGATGATGCCACACTCACTCAGACCATTATTAATCTGGCGAAGAGCCTGGAAATTGATTTAGTCGCCGAAGGTGTCGAAACTGAAGCACAAGTCGACTTTTTACTGGATAGAGATTGCAGCGTAGGTCAGGGCTATTTGTTCAGCCGCCCTATCCCTGCACATGAATTTACCCAATTACTGGATGATTACCAAGGCCAGATCCCAATCCAGATCATGTGAATGGTCTGGCCATTGCATAGGAGTATCCCATGGAACGCGAAAGCATGGAATTTGACGTGCTCATTGTTGGTGCTGGCCCTGCGGGCCTCGGCACAGCATGTCGGTTAGCCCAGCTAGCCAAAGAGAACGAACAGGAACTGCAAATTTGTGTAGTTGAAAAGGGTTCGGAAGTTGGTGCCCACATTCTGTCCGGTGCAGTCTTTGAGCCACGCGCCCTGAACGAGCTTTTTCCAGACTGGAAAGAGCGCGGCGCGCCACTGAATACCGCGGTAAGCGGTGATGATATCCTGCTCCTCAATAATGCAGAGAAAGGCACTAAACTAGCGAATTTTATGGTGCCAAAAACTTTCCATAATGACGGTAATTACATTGTCAGTATGGGCAACATCTGCCGCTGGCTGGCCGAACAGGCTGAAGCGCTTGGGGTCGAAGTATTTCCTGGTTTTAGCGCAGCTCAGGTGCTGTACACTGAGGCTGGTGAAGTCGCCGGGGTGATTACCGGTGATATGGGCGTTAGTGCCAGTGGTGAAGAAAAAGACAGTTTTATGCCTGGTATGGAACTGCGTGCCAAATACACCGTATTTGCAGAGGGCTGCCGTGGTCATTTAGGCAAAGAGCTGATTGAGAAATTCAATCTCAACGAAGGTAAAACGCCACAGCACTATGCGATTGGTTTTAAAGAAATCTGGGATATTCCCGCAGAGCAACACAAACCGGGCCTGGTAGTACACAGCACAGGCTGGCCTTTGAAAGACAATGCCTCAGGCGGCGGTTACCTCTATCATGCTGAAAACAACCAGGTCTTTGTCGGTCTGATCATTGATCTTAATTACGACAATCCAAACCTGAACCCGTATATGGAGTTTCAGCAATATAAACACCATCCTGAAATTAAAAAGTATTTAGCGGGTGGTAAACGGGTTAGCTATGGCGCGCGCGCAATTGCCAAAGGCGGTTATTACTCGTTACCGAAAATGACGATGCCTGGTGCGCTATTGGTTGGTTGCAATGCTGGCACGCTAAACTTTGCCAAGATCAAGGGTAACCACACCGCTATGAAAAGCGGTATGCTCGCCGCCGAAAGTATTTTTACCGCCTTAAAAGCCGAGCAGTCGCATACAGAACTGACTGACTACACCAGCGCCTTTGAAAAGTCCTGGGTCTATGATGAACTTTATCGTTCACGTAACTTCGGTCCGGCCGTGCACAAATGGGGTACCTGGTTAGGTGGCGCTTACAACACGCTGGATCAGAACTGGTTTGGCGGCCGCTTACCCTTCACTCTGAAAGACTGGCAGGCAGACCATAAAGGTATGCAAACCGTTGATAAGGCAGCTGCCATAGATTATCCAAAACCGGATAATCAGCTTAGCTTTGACCGTAATTCATCGGTGTATTTATCCAATACCAACCATGAAGAAGACCAGCCCTGTCATCTGCAATTAATAGACAGCAGTATCCCAATTGAGGTTAACCTGCCGAAATACAATGAACCGGCACAGCGCTATTGTCCTGCTGGCGTGTATGAAATAGTGCAAGCCGATAACGGCGAAGCACGCTTTCAGATTAATGCGCAAAACTGCATCCATTGCAAAACCTGCGACATTAAAGATCCAAGCCAGAATATTCGCTGGGTGACTCCGGAAGGAACCGGCGGTCCCAATTACCCCAATATGTAAAAAAATAAAAAAGCTCCCACGGGAGCTTTTTTATTTCCATTTTCAGGATTATGTTTTACATTTAATACACTATTAGTGTTTAATAGGCGCAAGCTTTCGTTTTTATCTATCTTCAACGACTATTTATTAACAAACTATTTATTAACAAGAAAGGTCCTCTATGTCTGATTTTTTAAATATCCTTACCCATGAGCGTCGTTTACGCGCTAACACCAAGGAATTAACTTTAGCGGAGCTGGAAGACGTTAAAGCTAAGCTTGACCGTATTATTGCCTCCCGTGAAGAGGAAGAAGCTGAGCTACGCAAGGAAGAAGAAGCGAAACGGGCACGGATAGAAGAAATCAAAAAGCAAATGCTTGATGCAGGTCTGGATATCGGAGACTTAGCCTCTGAATTAAATAGTTCTGCGACCAAGTCGTCAGCAGCTAAAGGGCGTAAGCGCACACCAAAGCCAGCTAAATATGAGTACGTTGATAACGGCGAGCAGAAGACATGGACCGGTCAGGGTCGCACCCCTAAAGTTATTCAACAGGCGATCGACAAAGGTCGTAGTGTTAAAGAGTTTTTAATAAAAAAGTAATTCCTGAATTTAGCATCAATAAAAAAAGGTAGCCAAATGGCTACCTTTTTTACATCGTTAACCAGCAAACGAATTTTAATACGCGTTCAGAGTAATATCGCCTACACCCACTTCAATAGTAACAGAGTAGTTGCCAAGCCCATGACCTTCTGCTGATTCTGTCACCACAGCCCGATTTGATGAATAATTTTGCAATCCGGACTGGCTAATACCACCAACCCCAACATTCCCTTCAAATGCACCCAATGCTTGCTGCGGCATAGAAAGTTCTACACTGCCAACTCCCACTTCAATTGAGAAACCAGCACTAACTTCATCGACTTCAAGGCTCCCTACCCCAAGCTGAACCGATACCGCTTCAAAGTCTGGAATATAAAGGGTCCAGTTGCCCTGCACGTCGTCTTCGTGCAACGCTAAGGTCAGCTGGTCACCGCGTTGATTAATCTCAATATCAACCTCACTAACGTCTTTCTTGCGGCGGAAAATGCCGTGGCGCTGACCTTCGAGTTCGACTTCAGCACGGATCTGATCATCATCTGCCGCTTTAATCTGGATGGTTCCAACGGCGTTTTCGACCGTTAACCGACGCGTTTCTGAGCCGTCAATTTGATGGTTGCGAACCACGGTATCAGCGGCCAACGCGGATACCGATACCAAGAGTAACGCTGAGGTGATACAAAAGGCGCCAAGCACCGCGCGAATGCGAATTTGTTTTGTTGTTAAGGTCATGGTTATTCTCCTGTTACCTGTGCAGCACTGGCACATCGCTAAATATGGGATTTACAGCAGTGGATTTTGCAATCTATAAGCCAACTTTTTAAACTTTAAAAATCATATAGTTACAAAGACTCCTAAAAAGAAAACTTAGTCGGGTCACCAATTTTTGGTGAAAAGCACAAAGTTGTGGTGAAATAGCCTGCTCACATCAGCCGTCACTAATTCCCGGGCAATTCTCATGTATACGCTTGAACCGATAGCCATTGTTGAATCCCCTTACAAAGAGAAGTTTGCAATTCCGCGTCAGCCTGGGCTGGCGCCTTCTGCCGAAGGGCGGGTCGTTCTTCAGGGAGCATTTAATAACCCGCAGTGCCTGCAGGGACTTGAGCAGTTTTCCCATCTCTGGCTGCAGTTCATATTTCATCAGACTCAGGCACAGGGCTGGAAACCACTGATTCGCCCGCCACGTCTGGGCGGCAATAGCAAAGTGGGTGTCTTTGCATCGCGCTCAACATTTCGCCCCAATGCCCTGGGGCTATCGGTAGTCCGCCTGCAACGAGTCGAATGTCTGAACGGTCAGTGGCAGCTGGTCATCAGTGGGTTTGATTTACTCGACCAAACACCGGTCGTCGATATAAAGCCCTATTTACACTACAGTGATGCTGTCCATGACAGTCAGTCGGGTTTTGCGCAGTTGCCGCCAGAACTGATGCCAGTCACCTTCGCCCCAGAGGTGGAGGACTTTTTCGCCCGCCAGCCGACGTTTGCACAGTTGGTGCGTGAAGTCTTAGCTCAGGACCCTCGACCTGCGTATCGCCACGGCCACAGCGACAACCGTACGTATGGGGTGCGATTAAGCGACTACAATATCAACTGGATAGTCCGTAACGAGGTTGCTGTAGTCACTGCTGTCAGCGACTGCTAGAATGCAGCACACAGAATTTCGAACCGAAAACCTCGAACCGTAAAACAAAATAATTTTCGCCGGGAGAGCAAAACCACTCATGCGCAGCAGCAACTATTTACTGGCCACATTAAAAGAAACCCCTTCCGATGCAGAAATCGTCAGCCACCAGTTGATGATGCGTGCAGGCATGGTGCGTAAAGTCGCCTCAGGCTTGTATACCTGGACGCCGACGGGCTTACGTGTTTTACGTAACGTTGAGCGTATCGTTCGCGAAGAAATGGAAGCTGCCGGTGCTATCGAAACACTGATGCCGATGGTACAGCCGGCCGATCTGTGGCAGGAATCCGGACGCTGGCAGGACTACGGCCCTGAGTTACTGCGCCTGCAGGATCGCAATCAACGCGACTTTGTACTCGGCCCGACCCATGAAGAAGTCATTTCTGAACTGGTGCGTAAAGAAGTCAGCAGTTACAAACAACTGCCACTGAACCTGTTCCAGATCCAGACCAAGTTCCGCGACGAAATACGGCCGCGATTTGGGGTCATGCGTTCGCGCGAATTCATTATGAAAGATGCGTATTCGTTCCACATTGATGAAGCCAGTCTGGAACAAACCTATCAGGTTATGTTTAAAGCCTACCAGACGATATTTAGTCGTCTGGGGCTGGATTTCCGTCCGGTTATCGCCGACACAGGCTCGATTGGTGGCAACCTGTCCCACGAGTTCCATGTGCTGGCTGAATCCGGTGAGGACGCCATCGCCTTTTCTGACAGCTCAGATTACGCTGCCAACGTCGAGCTGGCGGAAGCCATCGCCAGCAAAGACAACGCAGATCCGGCTACTGCAACCATGGAAGAAGTCGAAACGCCGAATGCGAAAACCATCCAGGCATTGGTTGAGCAATTTGGCCTGGCGATTGAGAAAACCGCCAAAACCCTTATTGTGCATGGCGCAAACGAAAACGGCGAAGCATCCGGACTGATCGCCCTGATGGTTCGCGGCGACCACGAGCTGAATGATATCAAAGCCTCTAAACTGCCGCAGGTAGCCAGTCCGCTTACCTTTGCCAGCGACGATGAAATTCGTGCGGCGGTCGGTGCCGGCCCAGGGTCACTGGGCCCAGTCGGGCTGCCACTGCCTATGGTGGTAGACCGTGAAGTGGCAGTAATGAGTGATTTTGCCGCTGGCAGCAACAAGGATGGCTCTCATTATCTGAACATCAACTGGGGTCGCGATGTCGAGCTGCCCGCGGTGGCTGACTTACGCAACGTCAAAGCCGGTGACCCGAGTCCGTGCGGCAAGGGCACTCTGGATATCAAACGCGGTATCGAAGTGGGCCATATTTTCCAGCTTGGCACTAAATACAGCGACATGATGAAAGTTGGTGTGCTGACTGAAAGTGGCAAACACCAGAACCTGCTGATGGGGTGTTATGGTATCGGTGTCTCGCGCATAGTAGCGGCGGCTATCGAACAGAACAACGACGCCAATGGCATTATCTGGCCAGAGGCGATGGCACCCTTCGAAGTCTGTATTCTACCGATGAACATGCATAAGTCAGCGCGTGTTCAGGAGGTCGCAGAGAGACTTTATGAAGAATGTAAGGGGGCTGGCCTGAACGTACTCTTTGATGACCGTAAAGAACGTCCTGGTGTGATGTTTGCTGATATCGAGTTGATTGGTATCCCTCATGTTATCGTCGTGGGCGAACGCAACCTGGATGAAGGCATGATCGAGCTGAAAAACCGCCGCAGCGGTGACAAGGAAAAAGTTGCCATTGCTGATGTGGTACAACAACTGACAGCCACCAACAACCGCTAGCCACAACATTGCGCAAAAACAAAAAGCCAGTTCATTGAACTGGCTTTTTGTCGTTTAACGGCTACACAGTAGAGATAGTAGAGTTAACCTACACTAACTGCCAGCCACCAGGAGTGTTCCATGAGGATTGCATTTTTCAGTAGTAAAGCCTACGACAAACAATCATTTACTGAACGCAATCAGGAACTTGGAAGTGACCATCAGTTAACCTTCTTCGACACTGGGTTAAGCGAGCAAAGCGTTGCCCTTGCCGCCGGCCACGACGCCGTCTGCGTCTTCGTCAATGACAAAGTTGACGCCACTATTCTACGGCAACTGCACAACGCCGGAGTGAATCTTCTGCTGTTACGCTGTGCCGGATTTAACAACGTTGATCTGGCCACCGCAGAACAGCTTGATATCACGGTCGCCAGGGTCCCCGCCTACTCCCCCCATGCCGTGGCTGAACTGACGCTGGCTCTATTACTCAGCCTTAATCGCAAAATTCACCGGGCCTTTAATCGCGTCCGCGAAGGCAACTTTGCCCTCGACGGCTTAATGGGCTTTGATATTCATGGCAAAACTGTCGGGCTACTGGGCGCAGGAAAAATAGGTCAGCGTTTCGCCCATATTATGCAGGCGATGGGCTGCCGGGTCCTGATCACAGACCCTTATGCCGACCCGGCTGAACTCGCCGCGTTTGAACTGGTGGAACTGCAAACCTTGCTCCACGAATCTCATATTATTTCGCTGCACTGTCCATTAACACCAGACACCCACCACATTATTAACCGGGATACCCTCAGCAAAATGCGCGATGGTGTAACCCTGATTAACACCAGCCGCGGCCCAATGATTGATACCAAAGCGGTTATTGAGGCATTGAAATCAGGCAAAATTGGCAGTCTTGGCCTCGACGTTTATGAAGAGGAAAGTGACCTGTTTTTTACCGACCTTTCCAACCAGGTCATTCAGGACGACACTTTTATGCGCCTGCTGACCTTTCCCAACGTATTAATTACTGGCCATCAGGGATTCTTCACCAAAGAAGCCCTGAGCAACATTGCTGAAACCACCTTACTTAACGCCAGCGCGGTAGAAGGCAAAGGCGGCGAGCTGCACCGGGTCACCAGCCAGAAAGTTGTATGACAGATTCGCTGTTACTGGCACTCCCACTGCTCTCGATTCTGCTCACCATGGCCTGGCTCCGCTGGCGTGCGGCGACCTCCGCATTACTGGCAATTGCCATAGCACTGTCAGTGGCCTGGTGGCGTTATCCGCAAAACTCGTCCGGGCTATTCCTTTCGCTGTTGCCCGGCAGTGCTGCTGAAGCCGGGCTCATGAGTTTAACCATTCTCTGGATTATATTTGCCGCGCTGGCGATCCATATGCTGCAGCAACGCTCAGGGTCACTTGCTTCAATCCAGCAGCAACTTGCGCGGCTGCACCCTGACCCTAAGGTCAGCGCACTCTTTATTAGCTGGTTTTTTTCTCTCTTTATGGAAGGCGCCGCTGGTTTCGGAACCTCTGCCGCGCTCACCGCGCCCTTTCTCGTTAGCGCTGGTTTCGGTCGGGTTCAGGCGGTCATTCTGGCCTTGTTTGGCCATGCCGTGGGCGTCATGTTTGGCGCTGTGGGCACCCCTGTGCTCGCTCAGGCTACCATTACCGGATTTGCCCCCACTGCTCTGGCTCAGGCCAGCATACTCTTTGCCTTGCCTGGCATTCTCATTCTGCCTCTCGCGATGACCCGTACCCTCAGCATGCGTAACCCCGGTCCTGCCCTGCTGACCGGGGTTAGTTTTTTTGCTCCCTTTGCCGCACTGGCCTGGTGGACAGGTCCGGAATTACCCACCTTAGTGGGCGCATTAGCCGGGGCCCTGATATTTACCCTGATCACCCGTATCTGGCCCACTGCTTTTAGTTCGGGCAACAGTGTTCCACTTGGAATCCAGATGAAATGGCGCCCCTACGCGCCTTATTTAGTCCTTATCTGTCTGGTACTCATTACACGGCTCCAACCGGACCTGCGTGAAGCCCTGCAAAGCTGGATCTGGCAATGGCGATGGGGCGAATTCGAGGCTTCAATGCAACCGGCCTATCATCCGGGGACGTTACTTTTCATTAGTTTTATAATGACAGCCGTGATCCAGCAACAGCAGCTTCGCAATGTTATGCATGCGATCCGGCAGGCCGCTTTGCGCCTGCTTCCAGTCGCCATTGCATTGCTTTTAATGCTGTTCCTGTCGAGGCTGATGGTGCATACAGGGCTGATTATTGATTTGGGCTACGCGTTAGCGTCTGCGAGCGGAGTCAGTTGGGTTGTGTGGGCTGCATTGGTTGGCCTGATTGGCACGTTCATTACCGGTTCAGCGACTGCTTCCAATGTGCTTTTCAGCGAATTTCAAATGGCCGCCGCGGATCAGGCTGCGGTTGCCAGGCTGCCGATGTTAGGGGCGCAGAACTATGGCGCCGCCCTGGGTAACATGGTCTGTCCGCACAACATTATCGCCGCCGGGGCAACGGTACAGCTAAAAGGGATGGAGGGACAGGTGCTGCGCGCCACTCTGCCTGTCGCTCTTCTATTGGTCGCCTGCGGAGGCGTTATCGCGTTGCTGCTAACCCGGCTAGTGTTTTAGTCGTCCTCTGCAAACAATCGCGAATGATATTCCGCTTCCTGCAACGCGCTGTAAATGTTCGCGGTATTGGTTTGCTGATAGCCATACCAAATCCGGTCGGCGCCGCGATATAAAATCAGGCTGGTAGCATCTTCAGCACGAAAGCGTTCTACCAGTTCCGGTTCTGCATCGAAATCCACTTCAAATACTTTTACCGGCGACTGCGGAAAATCAATAAAGTAGCGTGCCAGGACCCGTTTTTGCTGGATACAATCAGGGCACCAGCGTTGATGAAAGTTGATCAAAATCAGATCATTGTTAGCCTGTGCCGTACGGAACGCCTCTTCATTAAAGGTTTCCATGCGCCGGTTCAGTGCGCTGTCATCAATGGGAGCGCCAAAAATCATCAACCAAAAGCCGATCCCCACTACAGCGACAATAATCAGGGCAATAATGCTTTTAAACCAGTTCATGGATACTCCTGTTTAATTAAGACTCATGCCCGGCCAGCGGATCGACATAGTGCAGATGCATATCCCAGGGGAAATGAATCCAGGTATCCTGGCTTAAATCCGCCTCATAGTCATCGACCAGCTCAAGCCCGGCAGGCTTGCCGTAAACGGTGATAAACCGTGCTTTCGGGAAGCGCTTTTTAAGCAGACGCAGGGTATTGCCGGTATCGACCAGATCATCAACGACCAGAAAACCTTCGCCATCCTCGGTGGAGGAAACGTCTTTGACCACAATGGCTTCTTCACGCTGCGAGGTATGGTCATAGGAACTGACACAAATACTGTCAACCAGACGGATATTAAGCTCACGGGAAATAATCGCAGCCGGTACCAGCCCGCCCCGACTCACCGCAATAATCCCCCGCCACTGCTCTGCGGGCAGTTGACGGCGGGCTAACTCACGGGTAGCACGGTGCAGCTCTTCCCACGACACGAAAAATTCTTTATTACTGTGCAATGTCATTTTAGATCCTGTTAAAAAACCCAATAATCACCAAACCTATGATTAGATGCGTTAAACTATATCACTTTTAGCCAAGTAGGACACGAGAGCAACTATGCCAAAAGCGATTTACATCGAAGCCAATGGTGGCCAGTACGAAGTGGACGTTGAAGTCGGTCAGAGCCTGATGGAAGCCGCCACAGAGAATATGATTGACGGTATTATTGGTGAATGTGGTGGCGTCTGTTCATGCGCAACCTGTCACGTTTATGTCGACCCGGCCTGGGTAGACAAACTGGCCCCCGTCGGCGATATGGAAGAAAGTATGCTCGACATGGCCAACGACCCACAGGACAACAGCCGGCTAAGCTGCCAGATAGAAATGACCGATGAGCTCGACGGTATTATCCTGCGCCTGCCTGCCTCGCAATTCTAAAACGAATCGGTCGTAATTAGTCCACCGCGGTCACCGCGACCATAGTCTGGTCGTGGTAGCCCGTGGTCACCTGAATAAAGCCTGTGAGCGCCTGATCCAGCTCAATATCGCCGGTATCAACCCGCAGCGGTCGCCCCTCCAGTGCTTTAAGCTTAGTTTTGCTGGCCACAACAATAATATTCGGTCGTCCCACCGCTTTAATAACCGCCGGGCTGAGCTGCTGATTGCCACGCCCAAAAATATGCCCCTGGCCGCCAATTAAGGTAATCACCAAATAACGTTTTGTGTAGTCGCGGCACAAAGCTTCGAGCTGTGCCGCGGTCAGGTCGCTGCCAATCAACTGCTGATTGACAATGGCATCGACGCCCAGCAGCGTATTAGGTAAGTCCATCTGCTCCATCAGCGCCGCAACGGTCGAGCCAGAGCCCATTATGTACAGCGCATCGTCTTCCATGTTTTCAATCACATCATCGGCGATGTCCGTCAGCACCAGTTCGTCACTTTCACGGCCACCCATTTTAACCGCCTGCATGTATTCAAGCTCACCCGGCACCAGCATTTCACCGTAACGCCGCGCACGCACATTGCCCTGACGGAAGGCGTTTTCATCAATGTCCATCACATCCGCATGGCGCACTGTAGTCAACTGACCGCTCACCAACAACTCGAGCACCCGGCCCGCCGCTTTGGGTGAGACCGCATACACCCCGGAATGAATTTTTACACCTGCCGGGATACCCACCACTGGCAGGGTATCTCCGATCACAGCATAGACATCACGGGCAGTACCATCGCCACCCGCGAACACCAGCAAATCAATCCCAGCCTCGACCAAGGCACTAACAGCCGCTTTGGTATCATCCGCTTCAGACTGCTGCGGCGTCTGGTACAGTGTTTCACTGGCGAACTCTAAACGTTGCAGCACATCGGCCCCCATCGCGCCACTGGCCGTCAGCCATTGAATACTGGACTGATGCGGCTGCAGTAACTGCAATGCCTGCTCGACCCGTTGATTGGCTTTCAGTTCAGCGCCTTTAGCAAGGGCCTCTTGGCGGGTGGCTTCACCGTCGCTGCCTTTTAAACCCACTGCACCACCAATCCCGGAATACGGATTTACTACCAGACCAATTCGGAACATCAGTTCAACTCCTTACGCGGCGTGATACAAACGCCCAACTTCAATCTCAGGGGTGCGGTAAAATTGCTGCAATGCAGTGGCAAAACGTGCTGCCCGCTGTGGTAGTCCGGTCTGCAGATAATCGGCTAACTGCGCGCGCACCGCCTGATCAAAAGCGGCTACATTGACAGCATCCGGATCAGCGGCGGCGAGGTTGTCACAGCTGACTTCAAAATCATGTCCGGCACTTAAGCAGAATAAAAGCTCCAGCGCCTGAGGCTTACATTCTACCTGCTCAAACTGACGCTGTTCGTCCCCATTGCGCCCGTCCGGCTTGTACCAGTAGCCATAATCAACAAGATGACGGCGCACCCGGCCGGCAACGCACCAATGCGCAATTTCGTGCAATGCGGAGCGGTAAAAGCCGTGGGCGAACACAATCCGGTGGTAGCTACAACGGTTGCTGGAAGGCAGGTACAGCGGCTCGTGCGAGCCGCTGATCAAGCGGGTATTGTGACTCTCGGCAAAGGTAGCATTAAAGACATCAATCACGTCTTCTATTGTATGCGTTAGACCTGCTGTCACAAAACCCTCTCATCTAGTTAGTTAACCTGCCCGGTTCACTCAGCATACTGCTGAAATGGCATGCCTTCGACCCACCATTCAGGTGCCGGTTCGCCCTTCAGATAATGATCGAAGAACTCGAGCATTTTAATCGTGTAATCAATTTTATTGGCGTAACGTTGCAAATGGTGCGGTTCGTCTTCGTAATGCAACATCACCACCTCTTTGTCCAGACGGCGCAAGGCAAGATAATACTCGATCCCCTGCTCCCATGGAACGGCCCCATCGGCATCACCAAACTGGATCAGCATGGGTGTATTGATCTGATCGGCAAAAAACACCGGTGAGTTTTCAATATAGGGGTCAAGATCCTCATACATGCTAGGCCCGATCCGGCTTTGTCCGGTTTCATATTGAAACTGACGGGCGAGCCCACTCTGCCAGCGAATTCCGGTATAGGCGCTGGTCATATTCGACACCGGTGCGCCGCTGACTACCGCCGCAAACATGTCCGTTTCGGTGACCACAAATGCCGACTGGTAGCCTGACCAACTATGCCCGTGCAAACCTATTGCGTCCGGATCTGCAATACCCATGTCGATCAGCTTTTCTACCCCGGGAACCAGAGACTCAGTTGCACTTGGTCCCGGTGCGCCCATACGGAAGCGAATATCCGGTAAAAAGACCACATAGTCCTGGCCAACATAAAACGGGAAGTTCGGGCGGTGATTTACCTTCATCTGATTGAAATGGTAGAGCCGCTGTGAATACTGCTCGTAGTAATAGACCATCACCGGGTAGGTGCGTGAGGGGTCATAGTCATCCGGCTTGATAACAATACCCTGCAAGGTTTCGCCATCCTCGATTTGCCAGTCGATAAGTTCTGCATTGCCCCACTTAAACTGATCAATTTGTGGGTTTACCTCGGTCAGTTGCAAGGGTTGGTCGAAATCCAGAGTAGCCGACCAGACATCCGGAAACTGACGGAAATCTTCTTCAGTAAACAGAATCCGCTGTTGCTCGTCACTGTAATCCACATAGCGATAGCGCTTTTTGTCTTGCAGCAGGACCTCGAAGGCGCCCGACGCTAAATCAAGCTGATAGAAGCCATGGTATTTTTCACGGTCACTGTAACTTTCAATCAATAACCGCTGGTCACTGGCGAAGCCTAGGTCGTCATTCAGCGCTCTGACCCGGTACTGCATCTCCTGTTCGCGCCCGTTGGGAGTTAACTTAACCGCGTCGCCGTCCACTGAAAGTTTCCATACGTCGTAGCGGTCATAAGCCAGGAAGGCACTGCTATCATCAAGCCAGCCGGCAATACCGTAGCTGGAGGCTTCCATCGGCCGATCGTTTTCTTCATCAACCCAGGATACTGTTACTTCGGTAGCGACTTGCTGCTGGCTGCCGTCCTGGCTGTCAAAAACGTAGTACGCGTCGTCATTCTGATATGCCACATAGCGCCCGTTCGGTGACAGGCTGCCGCGTTCGTTACTGCGCACCTGCGACACCACCCGCTGCCGCTCGCCACTGTCGAGGCTTACGTGGTCGATGTCATGATAAAAACCATCCCAGCTGATTTGGCGCAGATACGGTCGCGAGTTACTGACCAACTGTGCCGTAGCGTGCTCGGTCTGACGCCAGTTGTCCTCAATATCATCGCCCAGCATGACCACCCGACCCTGCTCAACCCACACCACTGCAGGGGTCGTTGCTTTCTGGCTATTTTCGTAGCTTTGTCGTTGGTGGGTAATAACACGCTCGTCATCGCCATGCCAAACCTGTAAGCGCCGGTCATCGAGTAAACGGTCCAGGCTGTACAGCTCATCATAACTAGCCGGCGCTGCCAGAGATTCTTCAGCTGCTGCCGGTAGCGGCTGGTAGCCGATGAAGATGCGGGCGTCGTCTTCACTCCAGCTCGGTGACTGGTGCTCACTCAGAAGCCAGCCCTCACGTTCGCTTTCAATCCTGGTTAGTCCTGGCTGACCATACTGCCATAGCTGCAACGCTTGCGCTGCCGGCGCCTGTTCAGGGTCTGCTTCGCCCTGAAGAAACGCCAGGGCATCGCCTGCATGGTTGAACGCCAGCCCGCTGAACGCGATGTCAATGGCGCCTGCTAGCTGCAAGCGGCTGTGGTTGGTAGTATTCATCACCCAGAGGCTGGTGGTGTCGTTGTTCTTTATGGTGTAGGCAAAACGTGGCCCTGCTTCCGCCACCTGAAAATCACTCACCTGCTTTATCTGCTGTTGGTCACCGTCACTTAAACGTAACAGGGTCAATGTCTGAGTGCTGGCTGCGCTCTTTTCCTTGTTACTTTCTACGTCGGCATTCTCTGCTTCGGCATTCTCTGCTTCGGCATTCTCAGCTTCGTCAGTGGCGGCTTGATCATCGTTCATCGATAACATCAGCAGGTAGTCACCATCACCCGTGAAGGCAAAGCGGGCCACCCGGGAAAATTCCTGCTGCTCGCCATTCTCGGTATCGATCAACACCAAATCGGTTTCTTTCGACCGCTTCTGCAGTTCATCATCCGCATCATCAAACTCCGCCTGTTCGCGGGTTAACAGTGACGGGCGCTGACGAAAGGCCACATAGCGACCATCTGCATTGAGCTGCGGCTGATCCGCACGTTCGGCCTCAAACTGCTCGCCGCTCAGCACATTGACTACATAACCGACCGGATCGCCGTAATCCGGCACAGCACTATAGGCAAACCAACGTCCATTGTCGCTCAGCACCGACTGCTCGATTTCGCGAAACTGCATAATATCGGTTAACTGCAATGGTCGTTTTTCACTGTCTGCCAAACTAACCGACGACCCCAGTGAAAGGCTTGCCCCTGCAATCGCCAGGGTCAGACTCGTCAATAAACGGCGTCGTCTGTGCATCAATGTGCTCATAGCGTTCTCTCTTAGTATTTATTATCTGGTTATGACATTGGTGGCTACAATTATCGCTGATACAGCACCCAGTCGCTATACCCTGGCCGGGTGCTCAACGCCTCGATTGCCCCGCTCAGCGCGCATAAACAAACACAGGCAAGCGCCAAGCAACGCCGCCATCGCCGCCAGCATAAAACCTAGTTCGGCTCCTGCATGCTCCTGCCAGACCAGACCTGCGCCCCAGGCACCCAAGGCACCGCCGGCTCCAAATCCGAAACCAACATAAAACGACTGGCCACGACTTTGTTCGTTCGCCGGAAAGTGCTGATGAATAAAGCGAATCGCCGCCGCATGGTGTAGAGCAAAACTGAATGCATGCAGGCCTTGCGCAAACAGCAACCACCAGAATACTTCAGCAAGCTGCGACATCAGTCCCCAGCGCAGCGCGGTTACCAGCATGCAGAATATAAGAATGCGACGCACCCCATGGCGCACGACCAGTTTTCCCGCAATCAGGAACATCCCCACTTCCACTGCGACCCCAAAGGCAATCAACAAGCCGACCGCATACGGGGCATAGCCCAGGTAGGTCAGATACAAGGCGAAGAACGCATAAAAAGGTGCGAAGCTGGCTTGTAATAATGTGGTTGAAAACAGGAACGCGATGAAAGGACGTTGGCGTATCCGCTTCCAGATAGAGCCAGTATGTTCAGGACGGGTATCGACGTGCTGTGCCTTAGCAGGCTCATATAAACGGCTCACACTGAGTAACAGCAGTGCAACCAGAATAGCGCTGTAGATCGGGAACCGGTGTGCACCGGTAGCGGCAAGCAATTCTCCAATAACCAGCGAGACCGCGATAAAACCAAGGCTGCCGCCGACCCGGATTCGTGAGTACATTTCGCTTTGCTGGCCTAAGGTACTTAACGCCAGCACTTCCAGCTGTGGCAAAATCGCAGCCCAGAACAGGCTCATTAGGCCCATTGTCAGTGCTACCCACCAAAAACTTGATGACCATAGCAACGCCACAAAAAGTACTAATCCTGCGCAGGCACCGATGCGGATGAAGGGTAAGGTTTTGCCTGTTTTGTCAGCCAGTGTGGCCCAGATGGGCGGACCGAATATGCGGCAGGCAGTAATGATCGCAATCAGCTCACCGATTTCGCGGGAATTAAAACCGACGGCATCGAGATACACCGCCAAATACGGCACAAATGCAGCCAGTACCGCAAAGTAACAAAAATAACTGATCGTCAGCAGACGGCTTTGCCGGCGCGCCTGCGGTTCCAGTGCTGCAAAACTCATTCGGCGGTCGGCACTTGTCCGTTCGCTGTCAGTACTGAGTTTTGTCCGCGATGACGCAGATAATGATCAAGCAAGGTTATAGCCAGCATCGCTTCTGCAATAGGAACGGCGCGTATGCCAACACAAGGATCATGACGGCCTTTAGTGACCACTTCACATTCACTGCCATCGCGACGAATACTGCGCCCCGGGATGGTAATACTGGAGGTTGGTTTAAGCGCAATTTCAGCAATCACCGGCTGTCCACTGCTAATCCCTCCAAGCACACCACCTGCGTGATTTGAGAGAAAGCCGGAGGCATCCATTTCATCACGATGCTCGCTGCCGCGCTGCTCGACTACCGCGAACCCATCACCAATGGCGACAGCTTTCACCGCGTTAATGCTCATCAGGCTATGCGCCAGGTCGGCATCGAGCCGGTCAAATACCGGTTCACCCCAACCCGCCGGAACGCCGTGGGCTTCCACCCGGATTCTGGCCCCAATCGAGTCACCTGACTTCTTTAACTGGCGAATGCTCTCATCTAATAAGTCCAGTTTGCGGCTATCGGCGAAAAAGAATGCATTCTGATTCACCTGCTCCCAGTCAAACTGTTCAGCATTGATATCGCCCATCTGCACCATCGCACCACGAACTGAAACCCCGAGGCCGGCAAGGACCTGCATCGCGATTGCGCCCGCCGCGACGCGAATCGCGGTTTCACGTGCCGATGAGCGTCCACCGCCACGGTAATCACGAAAACCGTACTTGGCATCATAGGTGTAATCCGCATGTCCGGGACGGTAGGTATCCTGAATATCACTGTAATCACGCGAACGCTGATCGGTGTTCTCGATCAGCACGCCAATCGGTGTGCCTGTGGTTTTACCCTCGAAGACACCGGACAAGATACGGATCTGATCGGCTTCCCGGCGGGCTGTCGTGTAGCGACTTTGGCCAGGCCGGCGACGGTCAAGTTGCGCCTGAATATGCGCTTCCGACAGTTCAATTCCGGGCGGGCAGCCATCAATAACACCGCCGATAGCTACACCGTGGCTTTCACCAAAGGTGGTTACCCTGAACAATTGACCAATACTATTTCCCGCCATGGGAGCCCTCGAATCTATATATAAAGGAATTTAAAATGCGTCAGCGTGCGCCACTAACTGGTCGCGGGTGAGCAGGAATACGCCCTCGCCGCCCTGTTCAAACTCAAGCCAGGTAAAGGGAACCTGCGGCCATAACGCTTCCATGTGCACCCGGCTGTTACCGACCTCGCAAATTAGCATACCGCCCTCATTCAGCTGGGTCGCACCTTCGCGCAGAATACGGCGCACCAAATCAAGACCATCATCGCCCGCCGCCAGCCCAAGCTCGGGCTCGTGGTGGTATTCAGCCGGCAGATCTGCCATGTCTTCTGCATCAACATACGGGGGGTTCGTTATAATCAGGTCATAGCGTTCGTCTTTAACCGCATCGTAGCCGTCTGAGCGCAACGGCGTGACCTGGTGTTCAAGACCGTGCTGCTGAATATTACGTTCACAGACCGCCAGCGCGTCCTCACTAATATCAACCGCATCGATGTCCGCTTCCGGGAAGGCATAGGCGCAGGCAATAGCAATACAGCCGGACCCCGTACAGAGATCAAGAATACGCTGCGGTGATGTCGTTAGCCACGGCTGGAAGCCTTGGCCAATCAGTTCAGCAATCGGTGAACGTGGTACCAGCACCCGCTCATCGACGTAGAACGGCAAGCCAGCAAACCACGCCTGATGTGTCAGGTACGCAGCGGGCACACGCTGGTCAATACGTTTTTGCAGCAGCTGCCACAGACTCTGTTTTTCAAAACCGGTCAGGCGGCACTCCATAACCTGCGCCAGCTCTGCGAAATTCAAAGCTGTGACGCTGGCCAATAATAAATTCGCTTCTTCCCAGGCATCGGCTGCGCCATGACCAAAAAAGACCTCGGCCTGGTTCATCTCCGTCACCGCATAGCGCTGCCAGTCACGGATAGTTTTCAGCTCAGCGGCCAGCTCGTTAAAGTTCATTGACTCCACAGAATTTCCTTACCAGCTAATTTTACTCACAGGCAATGCCCGAGTACTATATGAATGTCTGTAAGATTACCTGAAAACAAGGGGATATTCATGCCTGACGATGCCAACTTAAGCGATGACGAGCGTAATCTGTTCCGTCAGGCGGTCGTGGGTGTGCAAAAACTATCCACCAATGACCGTACCCCACCGGCCAAACCTCAGCCACAAGTTGTCAGTAAACGTGCCCGGGCTGCCGCGAAACGGGCTGCAGGTGAACAGGCGCGGGAGCATGCAAGTTATCCGTTTTCTTCGCAGTTCGAACCTGCTCTTCCTGAAGGCACCATGAAATATACCGCAGCAGATGCCAATCCGTATCTTGCCAAGCAACTACGGCGCGGCGATTTTGCCCCGGAACTGGTAGTCGATTTGCATGGGTTGACCCAGATCCAGGCACAACGGGATCTGGCAGCAGCGATTATTCAATGCCGGCGCGATCAGGCTCATTGCCTGAACGTTATTCACGGGGTCGGCACCGGCGTGTTACGCCAACGGGTACCAGGCTGGCTGATGCAACACTCTGAAGTGCTCGCGTTCCACCAGGCTCCACTGGAATGGGGTGGTCAGGGCGCGCTACTGGTATTACTGAAAACCGATAATTAGAAAGAGGCGCAAGAGCGGCCGTTCAAGCGCCGCTCATAGTCGGTTCCGGAGGAGCGGTCATCGATTGCAGATCACCGCGCATTGCCAATGGCTCGATATCCAGCACCGCAATACCGGCAGTCGGAAACAGCGGTGCCTGTACTTTTTGGTCAAGGTAACTAACCAGATAACACACAAAGGGCATGTGCGAGACCACTAAGACCGTTTCGGCTGGTTCAACCTGCAACCTGGCCAGTAATGCGCTGGCGAATGCTTCCGGATCGGAGGACGGTGTCACTTCATCTGACGTTTCACGCAGCTCAATCGGAATTTCATCGCTAACCAGATCCAACGTCTGCTGCGCCCGCACCAGCGGGCTGGCAATCGCCAGATCAAGTTTCGGATAATGTTCGCTCAGCCACTGCGTACTCGCTCTGACTTCATCTTCACCGTAGGAAGTAAGCTCACGGGCTTCGTCCGACGTATAAGACGCTCCACCCAGCAATGCCGAAGCCTGCTGTGGTGCTGCTTCACCATGGCGCATAATAAACAGCTTCATATGCTACTACCTCATTTGCGCTTGTCATCCGGACGTCCGCCGGTAACTTTATCTGCACGACCTTCTAGTTTGGCTTTCTCAGCCCGACGGCGGCGGATCTCTTTTGGATCAGCAACCAACGGACGATATATTTCTATACGGTCACCATTACGCGGCTGGTCACTAAGTTTGCACGTTTTATTCCAAATACCAACCGCATTCTTTGTCAGGTCGATGTCATCAAAATGTTGCATTATGCCACTTTGCACAATGGCATCTTCCACTGTAGTGCCCCCGGCAACCTGAACAACCATGATTTTTTGCCGGTCAGGTAAGCCATACACAACCTCAATGGTTAGCTGTTGTTCGTTCATCAGCCGTAAACCACTTTGGCGCGTTTCGCAAAGGCATCTACCATACGTCGGTTCACTTCGTTAAAAACTTTACCAAAAGCGAACTGCAACATACGACTGGAGAATTCAAAATCAAGGCGCAGAATCACTTTACAGGCCTTGCCATTGTCCAGCGATTCAAAGTACCAGGCCCCTTGCAGCGCTTTAAAAGGACCACTGATTAATTGTAAATCAATACGATGCGGCTCATGTAGCTGGTTTCGGGTGGCGAAGCTCTGTTGAATGCCAGCTTTGCTAATTTGCAGTTCAGCGTCAATCTGAGCGTCCTGCTCAGCAAGAATGCGGGCAGCAGAACAACCCGGCACGAATTCCGGATACGCCGGAATGTCGTTCACCAAGTCGAACATTTGCTTGCAACTGTACGGAACCAGTGAGGTCCGTTCAATCTGTGGCATAATGATTACCTTGCAGCTGAAAATAAAGCGCGCATTTTAGCGGTTTTGTAGGCTATCGCCTACACCTGAGATGAGTTAATTTCACACCCCGCTCTCTTCCCTGTGCGCCAAGGATAGGTATAATACGCCCATGAGTAAAAAGAAAAAACCAGCATCCAATACCATCGCGCTGAATAAGAAGGCGCGTCACGAGTATTTTCTTGAGGATAAATTTGAGGCTGGCCTTGCCCTGCAAGGCTGGGAAATCAAAAGTATTCGCGATGGAAAAGTAAATTTATCAGACAGTTACGTTATCATCAGAGACGGTGAAGCCTACCTGTTGGGCACCCAGATCCAGCCTCTCAATACGGCATCATCCCATGTCGTCTGTGACCCTGAGCGGACGCGTAAACTTTTATTAAAAAAGAGAGAGTTAGCCACCCTGATCGGGAAAACCGAACGGGAAGGTTATACTTTGGTCGCAACTGCTATGTACTGGAAAAAATGTTGGGTAAAACTGGAGTTTTACCTGGCTAAAGGTAAAAAGTCCCACGACAAGCGCGATAGTATCAAAGACCGCGACTGGGCCCGGCAGAAAGAGCGCATGCTGAAACACGACGTGCGTTAAACTGCTCCCTATTGCATAGCAACCCCCTGAACTTCCAGTAACCATCCAATCAGGGGCTCAAAGTCATCATCCTGATGTCGCATTCCTTGTAATAAGGTCTGCGTCGCCAGTCTGATATGAACCAGGGCCAGGTTGTGCCATATTGCAGCTTGCTCTGGCTTATACAATGCCGCTTGTTGATAGGCATGCTGTGCCGCCGCATACTGGCCGCTGCGCAGATGAATATTCGCCAGCAGAAACCAGCTGTCTGCGTCGCGCTGGTGAATACTCAAATTACGCCGCAGCATACTCTCCGCACTGATAAAATCACCACTTTGATAAGCCCGTTGAGCACTTACACGTAAACTCACCGGGTCCACGGCTTCGCGCCTGTCGTTTGGTATACTCTGGCAGGCGGCTAAAAAAGTCAGCGCCATTGAGAGTATCAGATACCCCAGAGTTCTATTTTTCATCAGTCTCATCCTTGAGTGCAGTGTATTATACATTGGTCGCCTGACTGCACAGTCAACTGCTGACAGCGCAGTTCAAGCACCTGACAAGCCTTGTCACACCAGCATAGGCAGCCCGGGCTAACCTTATGCTCGACCCGTATGCAAACGCCGTTGTTGTCCATCCAAACCAGATCAACCGGCATGCGCATCCCTATGGTATGGATGCACCGGGTTCGCACCAGCCAGATGGCGTTAATATCTTGCCGCTGCTGATAACCAAACCAACCGCGTAACCGAGCGATAAAACCAGCAGCCACTACAACCCCTTTGAGTTGCCGCGTCGGCAGATTGAGAGGACTGACAACGGTCACAATTGCCATAGTAACTTCCCTGCCAGAACCACAATCAATACCAGTAATGTGCTGGGAAATATGAAGAGCATCAACGGCAGCATCAACTTAACCGGTATTTCCATTGCCTGTTGTTCTGCCCGCAGGAATAATTCCTGTCGTCGTTGCGCCGCTTGCGCGAACAAAATCTCGGCCAGTCCGGCACCGCTTTGTTGTGCATGCTGCACCGCACTGCTGAACAGGCGCAGTTCGCGCACCGGAAAGCGACTGGCAAAGTCCGCCATCGCACCATTCAGACTGTCTCCGGCTTTCACCTGATTAACGATGCGTTGCATCTGCTCGGTCAGTGCTGTGCGCTGATTTTGCCCACTCGCCCGCTGCAAACAGGTTAACAACGGCAAGCCTGCGGCCAGTAGCATCGCAATTAGTTCAAGATGGTTAGGTAATTGCGCCACCAGTAACGCCTGGTAGCGACGCTCGCGGCGTACTCTGTCACGCTTGAAGAGCAGGCAAATGAACGCGATTAGGATTGCTGTCAGCAGTCCATAAAACCCTGCGCCCAGAGCACTGCTCGCCACCCCCAGCAGCAAACTGAGCCGACCCAGCCCGGTGACCCAAAGAGTTCGCAAGTCGACCGTGGACACTGGGGCTGAACCAAGTTGACCCAACCAGACCAGTAGCTTAGCCAGGAGCGCCAAGAGCGGAGCCCATGGCAGCATGACTATACTCAGCGCCAGCAAGACCACACCTGACCATAGCAAGGGATCGCCAGCAACCGTCATAGAATCACCTGCAGCCGGGTTTGTTTTCGAATCAGCCAGTAGCCAGTCGATAACATCAGCACTAACGCTGCCAAACTGAGCCAACCCAAGGGGTGCCGGCTTAACGCCAGCATTGTTGGCGTTTCCAGCGCTGATAATGCCAGAAGCATAATGACCGGCAGCCCTGTCATCACTTTCGCCTGCATCTTTCCCTGACTGGCCAGTGCGGTCACCCGGCGCTGCAGGATCTGCTTCGCCTGCATACTGTCGGCCAACTGCCTTAACACTCGCGCCTGTTGACCGCCGTGCTGTTGCGCTAGTTTAAGAGCGACCACAACCCGCTCCAGATCTGTCAGCGGCATTCGTCTGAGCCAGTCCTGCATGCACTCATCAATGCTGTGACCAAGCCGCAACTGAGCCAGCAGCATGGCAATCTCATCCTGCAGCGGAGCCGTACTTTCTTTTTGCACCATTTGCAAATTTGCCAGCAAGGCATTTCCACTTTCCAGCCCCGCCTTTATCAACACCAGCGCGTCCGGCAATTGCTGCAAAAACTGCTGTGATCGACGCCGCCACCTCACCCGTGCAATGAGCTGACGAGCGCCCTCCACCATCGCGATTGTCAGCGAACCCGCGGCAAGAAAGCAGAGACCGTTAAGCAACCATTTAATCCACATCAGCGTGTTCGTCGAGGGGTAGGATGCAGTCCATGGCTGAGACCTTGTGCGCACCAGACAGGCGATCATAAAAGCCGGGAATATCGCCAGTCGCCTGGGCCAGCCAGCCTGAGCGTCCGCTAGCATGCCGACCGCTATAATGGGGAGCCAGGAAAATGTCAGCCAGGCTAATTACCTCGCCTTCTAAGCCCTGAACTTCACTAACTGCGCTAATAAAGCGCTGCCCGCTACTGAGTCTTGAGATCTGAATAACCATATCTATTGCACTGGCGATCTGCTGCCGGATCGCCAGTAGTGGCAAATCCATCCCCGCCATCATTACCATAATCTCTAGTCGGCGCAGGCCATCGCGGGGCGTATTCGCGTGGAGCGTCGTTAACGAACCGGCATGACCGGTATTCATCGCCTGCAACATATCGAGACTTTCGCCACCACGGCACTCCCCGACTACTATTCGGTCCGGCCGCATTCTTAAGGCGTTAATAACCAACTGGCGAATACTGACCTCACCACGGCCCTCCTGGTTAGCCGGGCGGGCCTCTAATGCCACCAAATGGTGATGATTGAGCTGCAATTCAGCGGAGTCTTCGATAGTAATCACACGCTCATTTGCAGCTATCCAATTGGCGAGAATATTGAGTAAGGTGGTTTTTCCGGTACCAGTTCCACCACACACGACGATATTCAGTTTGCTCTCGACAGCCAGGCGCAGAAACTCAATCAGCTGTTGGCTGCAACTTTTACTTTGAATTAAATCACCGGCGCCTAGTATCTGCCGCGAGAATTTACGGATGGTAATGCAACTTCCGCCCACCGCCAGCGGCGGGATGATGACATTGACCCTGGCGCCACAGCGCAACCGGGCATCAGTCATCGGGCTGGCCTGATCAACGCGGCGGCCCACGCCCGCTACGATGCGTTCAATCACTCGTCGCAAAGCATCTTCATCAGCAAAAGCGACCTCGCTTGGGCTCAACTGGCCGTGCCGCTCTACATAGACCTGGGATGGGCCGTTGACCATAATCTCCGACACCTCAGGGTCCCGCAGTAATGGTTCGAGGGGCCCAAGCCCAATCAAGTCGTCCAGCAATCGCTGTTCAAGCGCGTTACGCGCCTCTTCAGTCAATGATGAAGACAACTGATGTTGCTGTATCAGCTGTTGCAACGCCGCTTTCAGTAAATCGCTGAGCTGTTCATCACTCAGTGTTTCAACGGCACGCTGCTGCGCCTTGATATAATCACGCACTTGCTGCTGTATCTGTTGGTAGCTATCCATTCCACCACTCCTGTCCCGGCTAATTGGTCCGCCTATAAATACGTCTGCATCCCCCGACATGGTGTTCGTCGCAAGCGCTCTTCGATATGCTCCACATACTCGATTCGCTTGCGTTGTTGCTTAACATCATCCGTCACCACCCGCGGCGTAATGAAAATGACCAGTTCAGTCCGCTGTTGTTGTTGCTGTTGATGACGAAACAAGCCTCCGAGTAAGGGCGCCCGCTCCGCTCCCGGCAGCTGCTGCCATTGATGGTCCATTTGCTCACTACGCAAGCCGGAAATAACAAAGCTTTCCCCGGGTTGTACAGCTACTACTGATTCAGTCCGCCGGGTCAGTAAACCTGGAATACCAGCAACACTTACCGCGGCATCAAGGTTACTGACTTCTGTGGTCACTGCGGTTCGAATGCTGCCATCATCCAACTGCTCTGGCGCAATTGAGAGTTGAATGCCGTACTGACGAAATGCCACATCCATCGCCCCCTGCAAATTGGTTTGCGGCAATGGCACTTCGCCCCCTGCCAGAAAATGAGCTTGCTCACCACTTTCGGTTCGCAGGACCGGACTAGCCAGCATTCGAGCGACCCCCTGTTCGGCCAGGGCATGCAACTGCGAGCTGAGCGACAATGCCAACCCTGCTGAGACGTAGTGCCCCGGAGGCAGCGATACGTCGGTCAACGCTGGCGACGTATCCACTCCTTGTGTCGCGGCGCGAAAATGGTCGCCACCCGCCCAGTCGCTGAGTATCGCCAACGCAGGTCCATTCACTACCTGCTGCCAACGCACGCCGAGGCTTTGTAATTGACGCTGCTTAAACTCCATCACCTGAACTTCCAGTTCAATAACCGGCACAGCGGCGCTTGCCTCTTCTCTATCGCCCACTTCAACCTGATAGCGCAGGTGCCCGCTGTCATGCCAAACCATAATCTGGCTATGGCCGGGCGCGATCCCGAGCAGCAACAGCTCATTGCTGGCGAGTTGACGCGCCTCGACAACGTCCCCGTTAGCGACCGCCACTCTGGTGATATCATCAGGTAAGTCGAACACCTCAAGTTCACCAACCTGTAAGAATACGCTTGCCAGTATTGCCATCAGCATCACCGCCAGACTCCTTCTGTCAACGCCCGCTGCGGCAGAGCCCCCACGCTTTGTTCAAAACCACGCCATTCGTCAGCCTCCTCCGACCGTCCGCCCACGATCCATTGCGTTTGTCTGCGAGCCACGGACAACGGCTTCGAATCTTCCGTTGAACGCAGCCACAGCTGCAATTGCCCGCTGCGCTGAGCACGTTCTACCGATGCCATTTTTTCGACGGAAATAGCCAGGGTCACTGAACGCTCTGTTGCAGAATCGGAGAACTCCCACTGACCATCAACGGCCACTACAGTGACCCCACTTTCAATCACCTCCAGTGAGCGTTCCGCCAGCGCGACCAGATCGACTTTATCGCCTAATTGCAGTAAACCGGCATGGCTTTGTTCAGTACCCGGCAGCAAGGTAAATGCCCGCTGCCCCTCGAGCAACAGATCACTAAAACGATTCTGTTGTTGCGACGCCAGGTGCAACCATTGCAATGGCTGGCCCTGAGCAACAGGATGCTCAAGCAGACGACCAAACACACTGGCCGCATGCTCTGCCCTGATATGGTCATTTGCAAGTCCGACTGCATGTACCCGGCGCAGGCTTAGCCACGCCGGCGTTAACTGGCTACCTGTGCTAAGAGGGCGGTTCGCTACCACGACCTCAAGTTGCTCCGCTGGTAAATCAAGAGGAAGCGGAGCCTGCTGCAACTGACGTTGCAGATAAAGCTGCAGCAGGTATAAAGCCGCTATAGCGGCAGCTAATCCGCAACACAGTGGTAGCCAGAAGCTGCCGTTGAATTTCCATTTCATTGCACCCTTCCTTTGACATAGACAAGGTTAACCAGCCCATCCGGGTCGCGCTGAGCAGTTACAACGAACCGCTCAGCGTCAACATGCCATTGCATCACAAACCCGTGCTCGTGCTGCTGATGCATCATTAACCGCGCCTGGGTCTCGCGTTGCCTGCGCAATAACTGAGCCTGCAAGCGATAGAGCGGCTGACGGGTCTGCAGCAGGCTGACTTCGTCGGTGCCCTGCTGATATTGGCTAAAAAGTTCAGCGCTAAAAGGAAGCTCAGGTTTAGCCAGATCCTTCCGGCGCTCGCTTTGTATCCACAAAAATGTATCTTCATTCGGGATCAGGCTATACAGACTGTTTTCGTCCAGACAGTACCAGTCGATAGCCTGCGGCGGACTGATAACCGTGCAACGGGGCCGATGACTGGTGCGCCACTCGAACGCTTCCAGTTGGCTGATTTGCAACTGCCAGATGTCCATTTGCATGCCTTGCGCCTGAACCTGCCGCAGCAGAGGTGTTGTTGGCCAGGCTTCAGGTAAGCCCGGATAAATGCTGAGCAACCAACAAACAGCGGGTATCAACGAGGCCATCACCGCTCAACCGGTTCAGTCGTACAAGGGGCGCCAATGTTCCGATGACAGAGTGCATCGGCTGGCACAACATCCACATCGACGTAGCCCGGAACAAGTTGCTGGGGCCTCAGCTCCCTCGCCAGCGGTAACATGGAAAGTCCTGACTGCAGGGTTCGCTGCCAATCGTTATCAAGCAGATTAGACCCTGTTAGCAGTGCAGGCCGACGCCGCAAATCATCCAGCTGACGAGGACTCCAGTCGTCACGTAAGCGCAAATATCGAACCCACAGTGAGTTACCAACATCTGCAATTTCCACATCCCACAAATTGTCATTGGCCATACCCAGCGAACTTTCGTAACGTGCCATGAGTTCAAACGGCTTGGTCGCAGTAGCAAACGGGTATTCGTTACGGTTGTACAACACCATCCATTTACGCCAGTTCAACCACAGATCCAACTCGTCGTTCCAATAAGCCATATCCATCGCTGGCAGCGCCATTGCATTGCGCTCCTCCGCCTGAGCTAACGCCAGGTTAGCTAACTGCTGAGCCATACTTCGCTGCTCCAGTGCCTGCCATAACCGGGGCATTCCCCAAAATAGCAGCATCACCAGCACTGGCATCGCGACTACAAGTTCAATCATCGCCTGCCCTCGTTGGTTCATACCTGC
The DNA here is from genome assembly GCF_003986955.1 of Aliidiomarina sedimenti. Taxonomy (GTDB): domain Bacteria; phylum Pseudomonadota; class Gammaproteobacteria; order Enterobacterales; family Alteromonadaceae; genus Aliidiomarina; species Aliidiomarina sedimenti. Next base: position 770,729 of record NZ_PIPN01000001.1, read on the forward strand.
TGCTCCAGTAGCCACTGCTCAGCAATGCTGATTGGAACCAGCCGCGCCTGCCAGAGTGCATTTAGCAGGTTGCTTCGCTCGGTTAGCCGATCACGCCGTGGCCATAGCTCTGTCGGGCGCTGATAACGGACCTGAGCGCGCGCTATCGCGAAAGGCTGTAGTGGATCCGACGCCTCCTTTTCCCGCACCACCAGGGTCATACGAGGCCAGTCATTGTGGCTGTGGACACGATACAGCGCTGGCATCGTCAACGGCTGGGAAAGGCGTCGGCTACGTAATGCGGTATTGCGACTCAAGGCTCCACGAGCAGCGTAAGCCCCTCCAAATGCAGTGGGTGCAACGTACCCACTCACCGGGGGGCGTGCGCCTGCATAGCTGCCACCAGTTCCGACTGGCACGGTATAACGACGAAACGGACCTAAGCGAACCCGCAATGTCGCCACATCGATAGCCTGCACATGCAAACGCTGGTTATGCGTTGCTACCAGTTCAGTACCGCCCCATTTATCAAAGCGGGCGCTGACGGCGCCACCGATCCCAAACCAGCGATAGCTGCGCCGTTCACTAAAGCCATCCCGGCTTTGCTGCAACAGCGGCTGATAGTAAGAGGCCAGCGCATCACGGCGCTGGTACGTTACCCAGCTATAGGCAAAATCAGGCAGCGTAGCGTGATTGAGTAAAACCAGTTGCAGCCGCTCATCTGTGCCCTCAACTATCTGCTGCGAGGTCTGAAGCGCCGTTGCTGCAGCGGCAGCATGGAAAAGTAATTGTGAGCTGCTTAACAGCTGAATGAGTAATGCTTCCGCCTGGATTAACCCCTGCACTGCTCGATTAAATGGTTGCTGGATCTGCTGCAAGGTCTGTGCAAGTCGGGTCATAACGGCGTTCAGATAAGGTATCCAGCTGGTAACTAAGGCACTGTTTCGGGTCGTTTCGTTTAGCATCGCCAGGTAGCTGCTTAGGCCAACCAGTTGCGCTATGGCGACCTGGTTGGCCAGCGCGGCGCGGTTGGTCACGGCTTTAAAATTAAGGTCCCTTGCCACCACAATGGCAAACGCCTCAGTAGCATGATCGGCCACCTGCTGAATATGAGTTTGTCGCTGAGCACGCTGCCCTAGCTCGGTCACCGCGAGTAAACCAAAGAACAAGCCCGTCACGCATAGTAATAATGCGATCAGGGCCTGCCCTTTGTTCGCGCTAGTTACCATGAGTGGTTGCTTCATCGTAATTGCCCAGCTGATAGTCGTCGTCAGCCAGCTCACTTGCCTGCTGAGCAGCGCCTTGCGCCGCACTCAGCTCAGCACTGGCTGAGCGGCCGCTGATTTCCTGCGCGACACCTGCGACCTGATTACGAACTGACTTGCCAAGGAAGGAGTACACCCCGATAGCGGCGATAGCCACCAGCGCTAATACGATAATATATTCGGTCATGCCCTGACCGCGTTGCAGACGTTTCATAACAAGCTCCCTGTGTTACCCGAGTCCACCATGGACTCTATAGGTATAGTCAGGAAGCCGTGTTCAGGCGATGGGGATGTTGTACGTTATGGCGTAAACAGAAGCGACAAGCCGTTACTCAATAGCGAGGTATTTATGCAGCTGAACAGACAGGCGCCAGTTCCGCTTGCGGCAGGTCTCGATCGCCAGTTCGGTAGCCCGTGGCCGCTGGCTGATAGGCTGCAGACAGATGGTGGTACCAGCAGCGACGGGGCAGCGCCCGAGTAAGGCATCGAGAGCATCAATGTGTTTTTGCATTGCAATCGGGTGCTTGATTTCGTTCGCCCGCGCCATCGCATCAGCGCGCACCTCATAGCCGCCCGGCATATCAAGTTTCGGTGAAACCGTAACCCAGGTCTGCGCACTGGTTTTAATTTCAAAGGTGCCGCTGGTTTCGATCTGGGTCTGGTAGCCGGTCTCGTGCAGCAATTCGGTCAACGCATTCAGATCATACATGCAGGGTTCACCGCCGGTAATCACAACGTGCTTCGCAGTAAAGCCCTGCTGTTCAATCAGCTCCAGCACCGCCTGCTCACTCATTCCGGCCCAGCTCGGGCTGTCACCGGTTTTCATAATCAACTGCTCCGGCTTCACCTGATCCTGGTTGTTTTTATCCCAGGTATGCTGGGTGTCACACCAGGGACAGCCAACCGGGCAGCCCTGCAAGCGCAAAAATATTGCAGCGACGCCGGTAAAAACCCCTTCGCCCTGAATCGTTTCAAATAATTCGTTCACTGCCAGCATACTGTTTTGCGCCACTAAATTCGGTAGAATGGGTTCAACTTTGTATTTTACCTGAGTAAGGCATGATGGCGCAAAATTCTAATCCGGCTACGAAGCCGCAACAACAAACCGTAGTGGTTATTTATTCGGGCGGGATGGACTCATTTACCGTTCTTAACCGGGCGATTGCCGACGGTCATCAGGTGCATGCGGTGTCCTTTCATTATGGTCAGCGCCACCACCGTGAACTGGAGTCCGCAAAAGCGGTCTGTGCGCAGCTTGGGGTTGCGCATAAAGTCGTCGATATTCGCAGCATCAATACGCTGCTGGCAGGGTCGTCGTTAACCGACGACATAGACATTCCTGAAGGCGACTATGCCACCAGCAATATGACCTCCACCGTGGTGCCGAACCGCAATATGATCTTGCTGTCACTGGCGATTGGCTATGCGGTGTCTATTAAAGCAGGTCAGGTCTACTACGGCGCCCATTCCGGCGACCATGACATCTACCCGGATTGCCGCCCAGAATTTGTTGAGGCAATGAACGCCGTGAGTCAGCTGGCGAACTATGAACCGGTAGAAATTCACAGCCCTTACCTGATGCAAAGCAAAGCGGATATTCTCGCCGACGGCCTGCGCATGGGACTTGACTATAGCCAGACCTGGACCTGTTACAACGGCCGTGACAAAGCCTGTGGCAAATGCAGCGCCTGCCGTGAACGACTGGCTGCATTTGCCGCGCATGGCATTACTGATCCGCTCGAGTACGAATAAGCTCTATCACCCGCTGGCCTTCCTGCCAGCTTGGGCTGTTATGTCGCTGGTCCCAGTTTAACCCACTGCGACCGCGCATAATGCCCAGATAATCCCGTTGCGGGGCTGGTATCCGCACTGAGTCCAGTACCTCAATAGCCCCCGCGCGATCATTGCACACCAGGATCATATCGCAGCCCGCATCCAGTGCACGCTCCGCCCGCTCCTGCATACTCCCCACTACGGTCGCGCCCTCCATTGCCAGGTCATCACTGAAAATAACGCCGTCAAATTTCAGTTGTTGCCGCAACACGGTCTGTAACCAGTGGCGCGAGAACCCTGCCGGCAGCGGGTCGACCTGACTGTAAATTACATGTGCTGGCATCACCGCCTGAATATCAGCGAGTAAGCCTTTAAACGGCATCAGATCGAGCACCGCGATGGCATCGGGTTCACGCTCATCAATTGGCACCGCTATATGGGAATCCGCCTGTACCGAGCCATGACCAGGAAAGTGTTTACCGGTAGCCGCCATGCCCGCGTGCTGCATTCCCTGTATGAACGCGCGCGCATAGGTTTCAATAGCCTCAGGGCGGGCCGAAAATGCACGATCACCGATTACTTCACTGACACCATTTACATCCAGCACAGGTGCAAAACTGAAATCAATGCCACAGGCGAGCACTTCGCTCGCCATGAGCCAACCCATTTGCTTTGCCCACAGGCAGCCTTCTGCCTCATTTTCGGCATAACGCTCAAAGCTGGCCATTGCCGGAATAGCGGAGAACTGCTCACGACAACGCTGCACCCGACCGCCTTCGTGGTCAATTGCAATCACCAACGGATTACGCGCATGTTCGCGAATACTCTTACACAACGCCTGTAACTGCCGGGGCTCTGCATAGTTACGACTAAACAGGATCACCCCACCCACGCTCGGGTGTTGCAGTAATTCTTTGTCCTCAGCATCCAGTTCAAGCCCCTGGATATCCAGCATAACAGCGCTCATCGTTAATCCTTGTGTATCGCATCGTGGTTGCAAAGGGCGTTAGTATGCCAGAACTTCACAACGCTTGGCAGCGTCATCAACCTTAAGTATGATGTAAAGAAATTGTTTAAAAGGACTCTTTGCAATGAAAAAACTCTCTGTAATCGCTGCCACGGTGATGGCCTTAACTGCCTGTGGCAGTGATAGCAGCCCGGCTCCTACTCCGACGAGTAACCCAACGGCTGACCAGTGCAGTGTTGAAGGACAGAATCAACAACTCATCGACAATTTACGTCGCGACTATTTATGGAATGATCAGCTTCCTGACTCGATTTCTGCCTCAAGCTATTCCAGCCCATATGCGCTTCTGGAAGACGTTGTACCGCCACTTGACCGCTTTAGTTTTATGATAACCCGTCAGGAATATGAAGACCGCTACGTCAACGCAACCTTTTTCGGGCTTGGTTTTGGCTACGCCGTCGATCCCGAGCGCGAAGAACTTCGGATTAACTATGTGTATGAAAATTCGCCTGCCGGACGAGCGGGTATTACCCGAGGCGCGTTGCTGACCCGAATCAATGACATTGATATGTCGACCTTTTTCAGTTCCGATTTATATGCCCGCATCGAACGTGGTGAAGCATCCTGGAACGAAGTCTTTGGCCCCAATCAGGAAGGCGCAGAGGTCAGTATTGAATGGCGTCGCCCGGATGGTACTCTGGACGATGACGTATTAGCACGTGAAGAAGTTGAAACCAATACCATTATGGCAGTCGAACGCTATCAACTGGACAACGGCGACCATGCAGGCTATTTCGTTTTCGACAGCTTTATTGACCGCTCGGCGCAGGATATCAATACCGCCATCGACCAGTTGGTTGCCGCCGGTGGCGTGGATGAACTGATTATTGATTTACGCTACAACGGCGGCGGATTAATTCGCATCGCAAACCAGATCGCCTCACAGGCCAGCTGGGACTTTGTAGAAAACGAAACCTTCCTTACCTTCAATTACAACGATAACTATGCAGACGAAGAGTACCTGTTTGACCTCGGTGACGGCATCGAGCGACTTAATTTACCCCGCGTCGTGGTGCTAACTACAGGCGCAAGTTGCTCTTCCAGTGAGATTATTATTAATTCACTGGAGCCCTTTGTTGACGTGGTAACGGTTGGACAACCGACCTGCGGTAAGCCAGTCGGACAGAGCCCCACCCAAATCTGTGACAAAATGCTCTTTGCGATCAACTTTCAGACTGTCAATGCAGAAGGTGAAGGCGACTACTTTGATGGCCTGACCCCTACCTGTTCGGCACAGGATCGGGCGATTACAGATTGGGGCGATTTGGAAGATCCGCTGTTAGCCGAAGCTTATCACTATTTGCAGACTGGCAGTTGCTCCGCCAGCGCCACCGGTATTCAGGACAAGGATGCAAATATCGCGGCCGATAATTGGGGAGCGGCGCAGAGTGATTCAGCTCAGTCTGAGTCGCAAACGCCGCAGTCAATTACTGACCGCAGTCGTAATCCCTTGTTAGAAAAATGGCGCCAACAACAATAGCGGCGCCATTCATTCTTACATCAGTGAGGTATAAAGCCCTGGTTAATCCAGGGCTTTAAATTTTCCGTCTTTAACATCTTCAGAAGCGAAACTGTCCACCGCTATAGCGCTCATCCGCAGACGTTCACAATGGCGTAACTCAGCCGCCGTGCTTTGGTCAATAACCTCAGCCTGCAGCGCCGCATCGGCTAACGCATCGCCGTTAAGATCAGCACCAATCTGGCCCTTTTTCTGTGCTTTGCGCAGACGTTTGTAGACATCCTGCAGCTTAAACATTTTCTGGAACGCCAGTTCCATATGTCCGGTCACATCGTTTTCGTCATCGCGCCAGTAGCAGAGGAAGGTATGACGGTCCCGGGTTGCATCCGGGATCATCATCGCATCGCTGATCGACTGAGCATGAATGTCAGCGGGCGCTTTGTAATGGATACCAAAGGGAAAAATTAATACCCGTAGCAGACCCGCCATAATGCGTTGCGGAAAGTTCTGCAGGAAACCATCGAACGCCACCCCTATCTGATGCAGGTGATGCTCAAGTGAGTAGCGCACGAACGGCAGGTCAGCCTGCTGCCGGCCATCATCTTCGAACCGCTTAAGCACGGCGGAGGCAATATACAAATGGCTAAGTACATCACCAAGACGCGCCGATATCATCTCTTTGCGCTTCAGATCGCCGCCCAGAGTCAGCATCGCCACATCAGCACTCAGCGCCAGGCCGCGGCTCATCCGTGACAAATGCTGGTAGTAGCGAGCGGTTTCACCACTAACGGGTGAATCAGCAAAACGCGCGCCTGTCAGGCCATGCCAGAATGCGGACAGCGTATTTCCTGCCGCAAAGCCTATATGCTTAATCAGTAACTGATCGAATTCCCGTAACCCGGCTTCTTCATCCGGGTTACCGGCCGCTGCCATCTCTTTCATCACATAGGGGTGACAGCGTGTGGCGCCCTGGCCAAAGATCATCAGGTTACGGGTCAGAATGTTGGCCCCTTCCACTGTGATTGAAATTGGCACGCCCATGTAGTTACTGGCCAGGTAGTTACGCGGCCCCATCTGGATGCCTTTGCCGGCATGAATATCCAGTGCATCATTGCCAATGGTGCGGCCCATTTCTGTCATATGGTATTTGGTCATCGCCGTCACTACGGACGGGCTTTGCCCTTCACACAATGCCGCAACGGTCAGCCGTCGCATCGACTCAACACTGTAATTAAGGCCGCCAATCCGCCCCATCGCTGCCTGCACCCCTTCGAATTTACCAATTGGCAGACCAAATTGATGGCGCACGTAGGCGTAGGCGCCAGTCATCCGTTGTGCCACATGTCCTGATGCGGTGGCCAGTGCCGGCAGTGAAATACCGCGCCCTGCGGACAGACATTCAACCAGCATGCGCCAGCCTTTACCTGCATAGTCCTGGCCACCGATAATCCAGTCCAGTGGAATAAACACATCCTTGCCATAGGTGGTGCCGTTCATAAAGGCTTGCGCCAACGGGAAATGACGGTCCCCGGTTTTAACCCCCGGATGCGAGGTCGGGATCAGCGCACAGGTGATCCCCAAATGCTTGCCACGGCCGAGATGCTCGTCCGGGTCGTCCAGCTTAAACGCCAGCCCCAGCACATCAGCAACCGGCGCCAGCGTAATATAACGTTTATCCCAGTTAAGCTTAATACCGAGGACTTCGTTGCCTTCGTGCTCACCCTTGCAGATGACCCCGTGATCCGGGATGCTGCCTGCGTCCGAGCCCGCTTCCGGGCCGGTTAAAGCAAAACAGGGCACTGCGTCGCCATTTGCCAGTCGCGGAAGCCAGTAGTTCTTTTGTTCATCGGTGCCGTAATGGGTAAGGAGTTCTCCCGGACCCAGCGAGTTCGGCACCATGACGCTCACGGCCACGCTCAGCGAGCGGGTCGCGATGCGACCAACAATGTGCGAGTTCGCCGCCGCTGAAAACGCCAGTCCGCCAAATTCTTTGCCGATAATCATCGCAAAGAAGCCTTCTTTTTTCAGGTAGTCCCAAATTTCTGGCGGCAAATCACGCTGTTGCATGACAATGTCGAAGTCATCGATCATCGCCAGCAAAGTCTCAAGCTGGTTGTCGATAAATGCCTGCTCATCTGCGCTAAATTTCGGATTGGTGGTTCGCAACAAGCGGTTCCAGTCGGGTTTGCCGGAGAATAGCTCTCCATCCCACCATACATCCCCTGCTTCCATCGCGTCTCGTTCGGTCGCTGATAACGGAGGCAACACCCGTTTAAAGAATGCAAATGCTGGTCGTGATATCAGACTCCGCCGAATGTCGGGCACGCCAAGCACAATCGCTATCACTGCAATTAAAATTAACAGTACATACATACTGACACTCCTTTGGTTAATTATCTTTTCTGCGCAGAGGCTGTTTAAAGTCTAGCTGAAGCAGATACTTCTGCCGCCCCAATTCCAGCCGCAAGGTAGGGAATAAGCTTACCGACAATATCTTCCGCGGTGGCACTTTCGCCAAAGTCGGCTTGCGCGATTTCACTTAACGCCTGTCCGGAAACCTGAGCAAAAACAGTGGCTCCAAGGGTAAAGTGAAGACGCCAGAACAAGGTTGCCACACTCAGGTGCGGATTAGCCTGCTGAATGCAATGGAAAAACCGCTGCACTACATGACCAAAGTTCTGCATCGTAAAGCGACGCAGATGGCCCTGGATTTCACTGTAAGCATGGCCCAGTAAGCTGAGGTAAATCTCCGTACCCAGTGGATTGATACGTTGCAGGCTTAATAAGGGACCAACAAAACAACTCAGCACTTCTTCAGTCGAATTAATCCCTTGTCCTTCCAGTGTCTTAAGACGCTCATCCAGCTCTGGCATAAATTGCGCGTGGTAACGTTCCATGACCGCCTGGATAAGCGCTTTTTTGGAGCCGAAATGGTAGTTTACTGAGGCTAAATTGACATCCGCCGCACCCGTTATCTGGCGCAGAGACGTTAATTCAAAGCCCTGATCGGCAAACAAGCGCTCAGCAGCGTTGAGTATTTTATCTTTGGTTTTGAGCACTTTCGCCATCGCTATGCGCCCCTATGTTTGATGGACTACGCCGATTAAAACAGGCGTTTAATTTAAACCAAAGCGGGAGAGAGAGCAAGGCAAGCGCACAGCACTTGCCTTAGTTAGACACTTAACGACTGGCAGAGGTATCCAGCGGTGGGAAGCTTTTTACCAACTCATCAACGGCTTTCATCTGTTGCAGATAGCCACGTAATTTAGTCAATGGAAGCGCGCAGGGACCATCGCATTTGGCCTGGTTTGGATCCGGATGGGCTTCAATAAACAAGCCGGCAATACCCAGTGCCATTCCGCTGCGAGCTAGCTCGGCAGCCTGGGCACGTCGCCCGTCTGCAGAGTCCGCACGCCCGCCTGGACGCTGCAGCGCATGGGTGGCATCAAACATAACCGGCGCAAACTGCTTCATGTCATCCATCCCCAGCATATCAACCACCAGGTTGTTGTAACCAAAGGAGGAACCGCGTTCACATAAAATAACCTGGTCATTGCCTGCCTCTTTGAACTTGCCGAGAATATGACGCATTTCATGCGGAGCAAGGAATTGTGGTTTTTTTACATTAATGACCGCGCCAGTCTTAGCCATCGCCACAACCAGGTCAGTCTGTCGTGCAAGAAACGCCGGTAACTGAATGATATCAGCAACTTCTGCCGCAGGGGCCGCCTGTTCAGGCGCATGAACGTCGGTAATAATCGGCACCTGAAAGGTACTTTTTATTTCCTCCAGGATTTTTAATCCCTCGTCTATCCCTGGACCGCGAAACGAATGAATGGAGGAGCGATTGGCTTTGTCATACGACGCCTTAAACACATAAGGGATATTCAGCTCGGCCGTCACTTCAACATAATGCTCAGCGATACGCATCGCCAGATCACGTGACTCCAGAACATTCATCCCACCAAAAAGTACAAACGGCAACTGGTTTGCAACTTCAACAGCGTTTTCGCCCTGGCCGACCCGAATAATTGTTTGGTTCATTTGCTTGCCTGTCCTTAAAAATAATACAACCTACAGCAACACGGCTGACTTACTCATAGCGACATGAATTAACCACAACCAGCTTGCCAGTGCCAGCACAAACGCCGGAACCCGAAGGGAGCGACTCATTCTGCCTCGGAGCGATAAAACCATGACCACAGAAAATACGATATAGAGTATGAAAACAACTAACTTCTCAGTCACCCAACTGGCTGCAAACGGTGACATGCTTAACGAAATAAGCATCCCCGCAATACTCACTACCAATAGAAAATCGACCACATGAGGCAGTGCTTTAAGCCATTTCTTATTCAAATTTGCCGCTCCTCGCATGCCATAGGCAAAACGCAGGATCAGAAACAGCACAGTAAGAACGGCCATAGTCATATGTAAATGCTTAAACGCAGCGAACATCGGGTACACCTTTTGATTATTGTTATTAAGTTAATACGTAAGTTATAAAAAACTAAGAGTAAGCGGCTAAAAAAGCGCGTTCAGGGACGCGCTTTTTGCAGCAGTGAGGACAAATTCTGTTTCACCGCTTTTAGTAATTGCGGAGCAAAATGTCGGTTTCGTTCAGCTTCTAACCGTGCCAATAATTCAGCTTCGGTGAGGTCCTCCTGCGCCAGTTTGAACAGATGAAATGCAAGCACCAGCACCTGGCTTTCCATGGCAATGGCTTCACCTTGTTTACCTGCTGGCAAACCCAGGCCGTCCCAACGCTCCAGGCGCTCGTTTAAAGCCCGGTAGGCAATTTGCGCCACATCTGATTCTGCCATATGCAAGGGCCGGACTGCACGCTTTAAACGCTCCTGACAAGGCGAAACTTTGGTTGCTGGCTGATTATCCATCACCGCAAACAAACGCTCAGCACGTTCATACAAGGTCGCCGCTGTCGCAGTTTGCTGCACGCGAGCGGGGCCCATATCCGTGGCCTGGGCCAGTTCATGGGTCATCCGCACATAAGCAGACTGCTTATCCAGCTGTTCAGCAACATGGGTTTGCTCAAGCTCCATCAGTCGGGCCACCAATTGTGCCAACAGCTCGTCAGTATCCTGCAAACACGTCACGTTATCGTGGGCCAGCTGAACGTTGTCTGCAAACAGTTGCAGCAATTCTTTTTCGCTATCACTGAGTGACCGGGTTAAACCGGTCATACATAGCAGCGCCCCTTGCGGGCGACATTGACTCGGACAATAGGCGAGCACAAAGTCATCACCGTAATAGATGCCGTGAGAGCGAACCACCTTGTCCACCTCGGGCAATACTTTTTTCGGTAACGCCGCTTTGATTTGCTGATTCATTAACTGGTCAGCGTCTTCCCCATACGCTGCCCGAATGATCATCTGTTCCGGGTTTGGCGAGCGCCCTGCCGTCGCATAGAGGGTCTGCCGTGCGCCTCCTATCACCCAGCTCAACTGCTGCACCAGGCCATCGACGAAATGCTCCATCGACTGCAACGCAAACAGGTTGGTGGATGATGCGATAACTTTTTCCAGACCGCGGCGACTATGGTCAATGGAAATAATATCGCGGTAGGAACGTAAGCTCGACATAACCGCAGTAAAGAGCTTCTGCGCGGTCAGTTCAGTTTTCGATTTGTAGTCGTTAATGTCGTAATTAACGATGACCGTACGCTCTGGAGCCTGACCAGGCTGGCCGGTGCGTAAAATGATGCGGGTGAAACGGTTACCGAGCTCTTCGCGAATAAACTTAGCCACATGCAGACCAGCGTCATCACTTTCCATCACTACATCAAGCAAGACAATTGCAGCATCCGGGTGATTGGTGGCTAGCTCGCGTGCTTCTTCACCTGAAAAAGCGCTATGAAATTCAAGTCCACGACCAAGAAAGCTAAAGTCACTTAAAGCCAGTTTGGTCACCGCATGAACTTCGGGCTCGTCGTCAACAATCAGAATTTTCCAGTAGTCCTGGGGTAGTTCTTGCTGCTGAACCGGTTCGTCAGCGAATAAAAATTGATTACTCATAGATTCGATGTGCTTTCCCCTAGTGACAGCGCCAGTAGAGGCGCTAGTCGTTAATCCATTGGGCGAAGGTTACTCTGTCCAAGTTAGCATAATCCGTCACTGTGTTAACCTTTTCATAACCTTTTTCGGAAAAAAACGCACGAACTTTAGGGCCTTGTGCAAAGCCGTGTTCTAGCATAACCCAGGCGCCCGGGTTTAAGTGCTCTGGCGCCTGTTCAATAATAAAGCGTAAATCCGCATACCCCTGGTCGTCTGCAACCAAGGCTGAGCGCGGTTCAAAACGAACATCACCCAGCTGTAAATGAGCATCATCCGGGTCAATATAAGGCGGGTTACTAATGATCAAATCAAAACGCTGAGCAGCTTTCAGCGCTGCAAACCAGTCGCTCTGCAACAGCGTTAGCCGGTCCGTTAAGCCATTGCGATCACGGTTGGTGGTTGCCAACTGCACAGCCTCCGCAGATTTATCCAGTGCGGTTAACTGCCAGCGCGGTCTTTCGTTAGCGAGCGCCAGCGCAATGGCGCCAGTGCCGGTCCCCAGTTCCAGTACCTTTGCATCGTCTTTTAACGCCAGAAGTAATGCCTGTTCAACCAGAATCTCACTGTCCGGCCGCGGAATTAAGGTGCTGTCATTAACCGCCAGGGTCAGATCCCAGAAGTCCCGAAATCCGACCAGGTGAGCCACCGGATAGCCGTCACGCCGCTTTTCGATTAAAGTCCGGTAGTTCTGCCACTGCTGATCATCAAGACCTTGCTCTGGATGCATATAAAGGTACTGGCGGTCACAGCCAAGTACATGCTGCAGCAATAATTGAGCGTCAAGCAATGCTGAATCACTGCCACCCAATGCCACCTGAGTTTTTCCGTAGTTTATCGCCCGACTAATCACGTAGTAACTTTTCATCCCTAGTCAACTTAGCCTTCAGCTAACGCCGCCAGTAAGTCAGCCTGGTGCTCCTGCACGATCGCATCCAGAATCAGGTCGAGAGACCCGGCCAGGACTTCATCTAAACGATACAGAGTTAAATTAATGCGGTGATCGCTGACCCGCCCCTGCGGATAATTGTACGTTCGAATACGTTCTGAGCGGTCGCCACTGGCCACCAGACTACGCCGGGTCGATTGTTCAGCCTCGCGGCGTCTTTCGTCCTCAGCCGCCTGCAGGCGCGCCTTCAACACCGACATCGCTTTCGCTTTGTTCTTATGCTGCGAGCGTTCATCCTGACACTCCACCACCACTCCGGATGGCAAGTGAGTAATTCGAACGGCAGAGTCGGTCCGGTTAACGTGCTGTCCACCAGCACCGGATGCGCGATAGGTATCAATCCGCAAGTCGGCGGGATTAATTTCGATCGCCTCGGCTTCCGGAATTTCCGGTAACACCGCAACAGTGCAGGCTGAGGTATGTACCCGTCCCTGTGACTCGGTTTCCGGTACTCGCTGGACCCGGTGTCCGCCGGACTCAAACTTCATTTTGCCGTAAGCACCGTCACCCACCACGTGCGCGATCATTTCCTTAAATCCGCCGTGTTCGCCCTCATTGACACTGACGACACTGACGCGCCAGCCGTGCTTCTCCGCGTAACGACTATACATCCGGTATAAATCGCCGGCAAAAATCGCCGCTTCATCACCGCCGGCGCCAGCACGAATTTCAAGGTAGCAAGGGTTATCGTCATTTGGGTCTTTGGGTAGCAATAGAATTTCTAATTCAGCTGACAGTGCTTCGCGACGTGCTTTCGCGTCTGCCAGTTCTTCCGTCGCCATCTCTCGCATCTCAGGATCATCGTCCTGCTGCATGGCAATAGCGGCCGCTTCATCGTCGACCGCCTGCTGATATTTTTGAAAACACTGTACCGTTTCTTCAAGCTGCGCGTACTCTTTCGACAACCCACGAAACTTGTCCTGATCCGAGATAATCTGGGCATCCCCCAGTAAAACCTGGACTTCTTCATACCGTTCAACCAGACCTTCCAGTTTACGGATAATTGACTCTTTCATGCTGATTCCTGTGCTGAGATCGGAGGTTTGCCAGGCACTACGATTTTGCGGCCTGCCACCTGCTAATTTTTAATTAATTTTTGGTACGCTGCCAACGCCGTGACATCCCCCTGGCGTCCAGCTTCCTGAATCGCGCGGGTCGGCGTATGCATTAAGGTGTTGGTCAACCGCGTGCTCAGTTCCTGCAATACATCTTCAGGCCGTTTGCCGGACGCCAGTGAACTCATCGCCCGCTGCAATACCTGTTCCGCAACAGCCTCATTGCTTTGCCGGTAACGACGTAATAAATCAACGCTGTTCAGACTGCGCAACCAGGCACTGAATGCAGCAGCCTGTTGCGTAATCATCTCGCGTGCGGTGGCCGCTTCGGTTTCCCGTTGTTTTCGATTGGCACTGACAATACTTTGTAAGTCATCAACCGTGTACAGGAAAACATCATCCAGCTCGCCGACCTGCTCTTCGATGTCCCGCGGTACCGCCAGATCAATCAATAGCATAGGTCGGTGACGGCGTTTTTTCACCGCACTTTCGACCAGGCCCTTGCCGACAATTGGCAATGGGCTGGCGGTCGAAGAAATCACGATATCAGCCTGCGGCAACAATGAATGCAGATCGCTGAGCGAGTGGGCTTCGCCCCCCACAGTGGCCGCCAGTGCTTCACCTCGTGAGCGCGTGCGATTCGCAATCAGCATTTTGGCCACCCCTTGTTCGCTCAGGTGCCGCGCCGCCAGTTCAGCGGTTTCACCCGCACCAACCAGCAACACCGTGGCTTTACTCAGGCTGGAAAAAATATGTTTCGCCAGATTAACCGCAGCAAAGGCGACCGACACCGCATTTTGCCCCACCTCAGTGTTGGTACGAACATCTTTCGCGACCGAAAATGTTGACTGGAACAGGCGTTCAAAGATGGTCCCTACGGTGCCCGCTTCTTTCGCCTGCTGGTACGCTTGTTTGACCTGGCCAAGGATCTGCGGCTCACCCAGAACCAACGAATCCAGACCGGACGCAACCGCCATCAGATGGTTTACCGCCTGCTCATCGGCGTGCTGGTAGAGGTATTGATTAAGTTCGCTCACCGGAACCTGATGAAACGCAGCCAGCCATTCGATAACAGGCGTCAGATCATCCTGCTCCAGATGGCAGTACAGCTCTGTGCGGTTGCAGGTCGACACAATCACGCTCTCAGACACGTGACCAAGCTGTGTTAACGACTGCAAGGCAACTTCCAGTTGGTCCGCAGCAAAGGCTACTTTTTCGCGGACTTCAACGGTTGCTGTTTTATGGTTTACACCGAGTGCTAAGATGGTCATAGAAGAGGCGGTTACCGACGCTCGATTAATTAAAAAAATTAAGGCTGTATTGTATTGCAAAGCACAGGCTATTGAAAGCAAGGTCGCTTTCGTGGTCAACTTTACCGGCATCTACCAGCAAGGACACTCATGCGCTCATTAGCAATCCTTATTCTACTCGTAACTATCAGCGGCTGTGCCAGTGCCCCGCCTTCAGTCGATAGGAGCAACATTGATGCAGCAACCATTGCTGCCCATCAGCGTCAGCTCAGTCATATCGAAGGCTGGGAATTCCAGTCGCGCATGGCATTTATTAATCACCTTGAAGATGACAGACAAAGTGCCAGCATGCGCTGGCAACACCAGACTGACAGTCGCGCTATTCGTATTTCACACCCGTTACGTGGCACCCTGGCGCGGGTCGAAGAGTCCTCCGGAGAAGCTCGCCTGACCGACAACCAGGGCAACGAGTTCGTTGCGGCGGACATTGAATCACTGCTTGCCATTCATCTCAATGTTGTTTTACCGATTGAGTTAATAGAGGATGCCCTGCTAGGGCGCATTCCGGATGCCCGGATCATTAATCCGCGCTACTATGAAGACGGCACGCTGGCTCAGTACGAAGCGGACATAACCGATAACTATGCAACCACCAGTTGGGAAATTGAGCTACGTCGTTATCAGTCCGCCAGCAATGCGCCCTATCAATTGCCACACCAGCTGGAAATGCGCTCCGCGGATTACGAAATTCGCTTGAGTATTTCGCGTTGGACCGTTCAGTCACCACCCGTTTCGGAGATGCAGTAACCCATGGATTCCTCCACCGAGTTGACGTTACCCGCGCCAGCTAAATTAAATCTGTTCTTACACATTGTCGGCCGTCGTAACGATGGCTATCACGAACTGGAAACCTTATTTCAGTTCCTCTCAATTAGCGATGAGCTGCACTTTACCCTCACCAACGACGGCACTATTAGTCTGACCAGCGGGCTCACAGAAGTCACCACCGACGACAACCTGGTCTACCGTGCGGCGCTTTTACTTCTACCTCATCGCCAGGATACCTCGCTTGGTGTGCAGATTACGCTGGACAAAAAGATTCCGATGGGTGGTGGCCTCGGTGGCGGTTCATCCGATGCAGCCACGACCTTGCTCGCATTGAACAAGCTCTGGCAACTAAAGCTGACACCACAGCAACTCGCCGATATCGGCCTTCAACTGGGCGCCGACGTGCCGGTGTTTTTATTTGGCCGCGCAGCACTGGCGCAGGGTATAGGTGAAAACCTCTACCCGGCACAGCCAAAAGAAAGCTGGTATCTGGTGATCAACCCCGGGGTTCATGTGAGCACCGCAGATATATTTCAACACCCTGATTTACCGCGTGATAGCAGCAGAATTAAACGTCAGGCGCGGCACTGGCTAATGTACCGCAACGACTGTCAGCAACTGGTAAGTACACTTTACCCGCCGGTTGCCAAAGCACTGCAGTGGTTGTTAGAATACGCGCCGACCCGAATGACTGGTACCGGAGCCTGTGTATTTGGTTGTTTTGAAAACCAAGCGGCTGCACAAAAGGCTCTGGCTGAACTTCCCGCCGAGTTCAGTGGTTTTGTTGCGCAAGGGTTGAACACCTCCCCTGCGTGGCAGGCTTTGCATACTGGTTAAACTTAACCCACTACAATTTGGTCGAGGTAATGCGTGCCTGACATGAAGCTTTTTGCTGGTAATGCCACACCAGAGTTAGCCCGAAAGATCGCCGACAGACTCTATATTAAACTAGGGGAGGCGGACGTAGGCCGCTTCAGCGACGGTGAAATAAGTGTTCAAATCAACGAAAATGTTCGTGGTGCTGACGTTTTCATTGTCCAGTCCACCTGCAACCCTACCAACGATAATTTAATGGAACTGATTGTCATGGTCGACGCACTTCGTCGTGCTTCTGCCGGACGTATCACCGCCGTTATGCCTTACTTTGGCTATGCGCGTCAGGACCGTCGTGTGCGTTCTGCACGGGTTCCTATCACCGCAAAAGTAGTTGCTGACTTTCTCTCCAGTGTAGGTGTTGACCGGGTACTGACGGTTGACTTGCATGCTGAGCAGATTCAGGGTTTCTTTGATGTTCCAGTCGACAATGTGTTTGGTAGCCCTGTCTTACTCGAACATATGAAACAACAGCAGTTTGATAATCCAGTCATGGTGTCACCGGATATCGGTGGCGTGGTGCGCGCCCGTGCGATGGCCAAGCTAATGAATGATGCCGATCTGGCGATCATTGATAAGCGTCGTCCAAAAGCAAACGAATCCCAGGTCATGCACATTATTGGTGATGTCGCCGGTCGTGACTGCATCATGGTCGACGACATGATTGATACCGGCGGCACGCTTTGCAAAGCAGCCGAAGCACTGAAAAAACATGGTGCTAAACGGGTCTTTGCCTATGCAACCCACCCGGTATTCTCCGGCAACGCTATAGAAAATCTAAGCAACTGCGATATCGACGAAGTGGTGGTGACGGACTCTATTCCGTTAGACCCTCGTATGGTGGAGACCGGGATCGTGACTCAGCTTACCCTCAGTGGAATGCTCTCAGAAGCATTACGCCGGGTCAGCAATGAAGAGTCCATTTCTGCGATGTTCGAATACTAGCGCGGAACTGACAAGGTTCTGTCAACGAAGCAGCTCAATTGAGCTGCTTTTTTTTGCTCAGGATTTGCGCGCCTGAATTAAAAAATTACGCGGCGATACACGGTAGTCACAGAACTCGGTCACCTTAACCTGATAGCCCTGCTCTTCCAAAAATGCCGCACGATCAAGTATCAGATACTTTTCTAACGGGCGTCGGAATACATGCCGCACCAGTTCAAGACGCTGAATTTCGAGTTGCCGCTGCCGGGCATCTGTATACAGCGGTTCAATCGCCGCCTGCTGCGGCCATTGCCAGTCGTGCTGCTGACAGGCCCATCGCAGAAAATCGACAACCTGCCCGCTAAACCATTTCTTATTAACCGAAGGTAATGAGCGGTACTCAGGATCGCCCAAATAACGCTCCCGGGCGAGCTGATACATTAGCCGCCACAGCGTTTCCCTGTGTCGCAGCCGACGCACTCGTTCGCCTGCTGTCACCTGCCCCTGCACTGCCAGTTTTAGTTCGCTTTTCGATAATTCAAGGTCGTTACTTTTACCCGTTGCAGATAAAGGCTGGTAAACATCCGCCGCCGTTAAATGATAACAACAGGGGGCAATATGCAAGCTTTCAAGCCCGCCCGAGCTGCCCGCCTCCAGTAACCGCCGATGCAGATCACCGCACGCATGCAGCGCGAGCGCATGGTCGACGCGACTGACCACGTCATCCACCGATTCAGTCAAGACATCGAGCTGGGTAAAGTGCTGCTGACAATCATGCTGCAATGCCAGTGCCTGTCCTGCTGCACATAATGACGCCTGCCATTCCACACTCTGCACCGCGACACCCTGACTATAGTTCAGCAACCGGCCAAGATGACCTTTGCCGGCACACCATTCCAATGCCGTGCCGGAAAGCGGCGGCACAGCGGCCAGAAACGCCTGGATTTGTGACAGCTTACGACCACCAATGCCATTGGTTAACCAAAATGGGAACCCGCTTTGCTGGTCGGAACTGGGCTGAGTGATGGTGGGCAACGCGAAGATATCAGCAAAAAAGTCAGCGAAGAATGCCTGCTGAGCGACTGCTGACTCATCTATCTGGTCGATTTGGGCCGCATCCAGGGCATTGAGACGGGACAATAGTGCCTCATGGTGCCAGGGTGTGCCCTCCCCGCTTGCCTGCACAAAGGGCTCGAAGCGCCAGTAGGATTGATACGCTACAAGAAGTTGCGCATAGGTGGCCAGACGATCTGCATAGGGTGACAAACAGGCTGAAGACATAGACGCCCCACAACAAGCCAGCGCAGTGAAATTACAATGACCGTCCAGGACGGCATACGGCCGGAGCTGAAGAAAGTGCTCGTTGTTTCAGCCCTTCGGCGACCACCACCCCGACGATAAGGGCCATATAGCCTGCGTCGAACGCCGAATGGATGTTAAAGCTCAGCCACAGGCCAAGGACGAAAACCGGCCCTGCCACGATCAGTACGCTCCATGCCCGATTTTGGCGCATCCAGGTACTGCTGGCAAACACCACAAGTTGTGCAAAAGTAGCCAACACCACGCCAATTGCATACGCAGTCAGGACCATCGGGCCGCTAATATCACGCTCTCCGGTCAGTAGCGACATTACTGTATACAGCAGTATAAATACCACAGGCGCCAAATAAAATGCTGACCATTTACGACCATGCAGCAGCACACTATCGGCCGTTACCACTTGTTTCACCACCCTTCACCTTCCTCTGCGTAATTATTGTTCGGCAATCCTTGCCATACCATGTTAAATCGATGTAACAAGTGTACGCAGTTCACGTGACTGATTCAATGTATTCAGGGCGTTAGTCGATGACAGCCGGATTAACCCGCAGGTTGCTCCCCAACAGAATTCGGTCCAGAAATGCATAAATACGCTCTTTTACCTCGCTTCTTTTTGCTTCATTGTCGTCGCCGATCACGGTCAGCAAATAATGTTCCCGTTCGGCATCCTCCAGCTGATCATGCAGTAACGGCCCTTGCTGATGAGGCACCATAGTGTCCTCCATCCCGTATACGCTGAGGACCGGAGGGGTTGTTTCACGCACATAATGAACCGGAGAAGCGGCACTGGCGATATCCACATTGTCGCGTAATAGCCCCCCTACCAACCCCGCTTCCGGCGCAGTCGCGCTGGCCCGGTCCACCTGGCTGGACTGGCTTAACAGTGCATTGATATCCGTCACGCCCCCCTCGTTCACCACCGCTAAAACATCACTACGAATATGAGTATAGGCACCGAGATTGCCGGCCATGTCCTGCGCCTGGTTGGTCACTCCAGCCATTAAGGCCAAGTGCCCTCCCGCACCGTCTCCCCACAATGCAAGGCGTTGCGGGTCGATACCATAGTCGTCAGCACGGGCCCGCACCCAGCGGATAGCCGCCTTCACGTCATGCAGCTGGGCCGGCCAGATCGACTCGTCAGTCAGTCGGTAACCGACCGCTATCACCGCATAATCGCCGCGGCGGAGCAACGGCATCATCGCCTGTTGCGCCTCGCTTTTGTTGCCTGAACGCCAGTCGCCGCTATGTAAATAAATCACCGCGGGCATAGGGACGTAATTCGGTTGGTCCGGAACGAATATATCTAAGCGTTGTCGCGGATTGTTGGTTCCAGCATATGCAATATCGAGGTAAAACCGGATCGGTTCCTGCAACAACTGCGCTTCCGGACCTGGTTCTGTTATCTCAACCGGCTCTTCAGCCTCCTCAATAACCTCGGGGGCAGGTTCTTCAGGGGCCGGCCGCTGAGCACACCCACTCAGGCCTATCAGCAAAAAAACAAGCAGCAACAAGCTATTAAAAGCACGCATTCTTCATCTCCGGCGATCTGTATGTTCGATAAAATATAGCAGTGAACGCCTGACGCCGGCATCCATTCGGGCTATCCTTGACCAATCATTTACAACCACTGACCTTGGTCAAGGAAGGAATAACTATGTTGAAATCTGTTGGCTACGCCGCACACACCAGTGATAAACCTCTCCAGCACTTCAGTTTTGAGCGCCGGGAACCGGGCGAGCAGGATGTACAGATTGATATCTTATACTGTGGGGTTTGCCATTCTGATCTCCATCTGGCCCGCAATGAATGGGGCGGCAGCGTCTTCCCTATGGTACCGGGGCATGAAATTGTCGGTAAAGTAGCCAAAGTCGGCAGCAAGGTAACCAAGTTTAAGGTCGGCGACACCGTTGGTGTCGGGTGTATGGTCGACTCCTGTAAACACTGCGAGAATTGCGACGACGGCTATGAGCAGTATTGTGATAATGGCTTCATTGCCACCTATAACAGTGAAGAGAAGCAAACCGGCGGAATGACCTATGGCGGCTATTCCAATAACATCGTGGTGACCGAGGACTTCGTCCTCCGGGTTGACGACAGTCTCGATTTAGCTGGCGTTGCCCCCTTGCTGTGCGCGGGTATCACAACCTACTCGCCGTTGCGCCACTGGGGCGTCAAAGCTGGGCATAAGGTGGCAGTCGTGGGTTTAGGCGGGCTCGGCCATATGGGGGTCAAACTGGCGAAAGCGATGGGCGCTGAAGTCACCATGATCACCACCTCCCCTTCTAAAGTTGGTGATGCCAAGCGTTTAGGTGCAGACCACGTCATTATTTCTAAAAACGAAGATGAAATGAAAGCTGCACGCAATCGCTTTGATTTTATTCTGAACACGGTCGCGGTGCCCCACAATCTCGACGACTATAGCAACCTGTTACGTCGTGAGGGCAACATGACCCTGGTCGGCTTGCCTGCCGAACCTCATCCATCCCCATCCGTCGGGGTGTTGATTGGCAAACGTCGCAGCATCGCCGGTTCCTTAATTGGAGGCATTGCCGAAACCCAGGAAATGCTCGACTTCTGTGCCAAGCATGGGATCACAGCAGATATCGAAATGATTGATATCAGCACCATCAATGACGCCTACGAACGTATGCTAAAAAGCGACGTGAAGTACCGCTTTGTGATTGATATGGAAACACTTTCTGCATAAAAATGGAGCGGGGATCTTTACACAAGCTTTGGTCTGAGGCTTTGCGTTTTAGATCCCTGTTACTATACTCAAAGTGAATTCTGAGGCTGCACTACCGAGCCTCACCAGGTTAAAATTTATTTACGTTGCAAGTACTTAGCACTCTCCCCAAGGGATGCATGCTAAATAACTGCATTGAATTTCAGTTACGAGGAGTTCCCATGGCAGCAAAAAAGGAAAGTACCGCAAGTAATAAAGCCAATGACGCCGCAGAAAGCGCGCATGAAGCAATTGAGAAGGCTAAACCGGCAGATGACTTTGTTCGTCGCGCTGCTGATGCAGCCCATGAAGGGGTTGATCGCGCCGCTGATTATGCCACCCATGCTGCCGATTCGTTGAGCAGTAAAGGGCAACAAATTAAGCATAAAGAGGAAGAGTGGGTGTCAAAAGTAAACCAGTATGTGCAGCAAAACCCGGTCACAGCGTTGGGCATTGCCGTCGCCGGTGGTTTCCTGATCAGCCGTATTCTGAGTAACCGTTAAGTTGGAACGGGACAAACAGCAGGCGGGTCCGCAAGGGCCCGCTTCTTCAACCAATCAGAAGCCAGATTCAGCCATCGGTGATGGTCTGTTGAAAGAAGCCCGCGCAGTTATTGACGAATATCGTTTATTAGCGCGTGACCATATCAGGTTAGCGGCACTGGAGACTCGCCAGGCGGGTGAAAGTATAGTCCGCATGGTGGTAACCGGAATGGTCGCCGGCGGTGTTGCCGCAATGACCTGGATAGCACTGGTTGGGGCTGTGGTTGCCTTTGTGGTAGAGAATAACTGGCTCAGCGCCAGTGCGTGTTTGCTGATCACAGGACTGTTGCATGCCGTCGTCGTGGTGATGCTGGCCTTTGTTATCCGTAAGCAAGGTCGGGGGCTACTATTTTCTGCCTTCGTCCAGGAACTGGACCCGCGGTTGACCGGTGAAGCTGACGAAGAACGACCTGAAGCACAGACCACACCAGCCCGAAAGCAAGCTGAACAAAAGGCTAACTCGGATCCCACAAGCTAGCTATCGCAATTTATTACAGCGCCATTTAAAGGAAAAGACTCATGCCCGGTTTGCTGACACTGTTCACTTCAAAGCGGACTATCCTCGAAATCAGCGACGCCAAGCGCGAGTTGCACTTGCGCAAGAAACTGGTTAGTGCGCGCCGGCGCATGCTGCGCAGCCATGTTCGCTCCGCCCTGGCCTCAAAAAAGGCACTCGGCATAGCGGGTGCCTCTGGTTTTATGATTGGCCAGCTAAGTCACAATCGCTACTGTAAAGACTGCGGCAAAGCGCATAAATCAGTCGATGCCAGCCAGATACTGCGAACGGGTTTAAGAATTTATAGCCTAACTCAAACTGCTAACTCGCTGGCCGACTTTTTTACCCATGACTGACATACCATCATGATTCAGTCCGCCAGCCGTTAGTGACCGCCCTAACTAACGTATGACGGCCTATCGTAGAAAATCCAGGGCCCCTGTCACCGCGGCTACCTGAGCATTCACACACTGCTCCGGAGTGGCGTTTGCACTGTCAGGGTAAACTTCAGTGGTGGTCACGAACTGAGCCTGACTTAATCCCATACACAGGCCCAGTGGCTTAGCCTCATATTCGATTACACCAGGTTGTACCATCGGCGTTCCGATAAGACGCCCCTCCTCATCCGGCTCCGCAATATGTGTCACCTGCTCCACTGAACGAATAATGGCGGCTTGAAACTCTGACTGTAACTGCGCGCTATTGCCGACCAGATAAAATCCATCCGGGATGTTCCAGTTTGTATTGAGCTTGCCGTCGCGCGCCGCCAACGCCGGTCTGAATTCGCTGTTGTCGGTGTCGGTGGTCTCATGCAAATCAATATGCGCCAGCAAATCGACGTCCAATGACTGAATAAATTCCATCACTTGCGCCGCTTCCGGCGCCGGGCTGTCGGCTATAAATGAGCGGTTTGGGTCAACCGCGAATACGTTCCAGCGATTAATGGTTTCGTAGCCCCATGGGCTAATACAGGGTGCCACAATAATATTGAAGTCAGCACTATAGTCTTCGGCATGCAGCTCCAGAAAGCGCAACGCTCCATGCACGCCACTGGTTTCATAGCCATGTACCCCTCCGGTGACCAGAATCGTCGGCTTGTCCAGATCAAAGTCAACCGTGGTTAGTGCGTAGAGAGGATAGCGGCCTGCGCCTTGTGCCTGATAATCCAGCTCGCCATACTGGTGCACATCGAAGCGCCCGGCAAGTCGTTCGATCTCACTCACCACCTCGTCCTGGTACGAGCGTTTTACCCCTTGTGCAGCCAGCCAGTCGGCTTTTTCCTGTGCGCCCCAGGGTTGCCCGGGTGTACCAATTGCATATCTCTGTTCGCTGGTTATCTGTGTGCTCATTATTCTTGCTCGCTGTGTAGTCGCATAGAATTGTCTATGCGAGATGAATTTTAAATGATTGCCGTCGCTTAGCTGCGGCTTAACTACGGTATAAAGTCTTAATTAAATGATAGCCAAACTTTGTTTTAACCGGACCATGCACGGTTAAAACGGGTTTGCTAAAGACCACCTGATCAAATGCCTTTACCATTTCACCGCGGCGAAACTCACCGAGGTCTCCGCCCCGTTTCGCCGACGGACAAATAGAGTGTTTTTTCGCCAGTTGATTAAAGTTGGCGCCTTCATCCAGTTGTTTTTTAAGCCGCTGTG
Source organism: Aliidiomarina sedimenti (assembly GCF_003986955.1). Taxonomy (GTDB): domain Bacteria; phylum Pseudomonadota; class Gammaproteobacteria; order Enterobacterales; family Alteromonadaceae; genus Aliidiomarina; species Aliidiomarina sedimenti. Next base: position 794,920 of record NZ_PIPN01000001.1, read on the forward strand.
CTTCAGCGTCGGTTTTCACCAAAATATGCAGTGCGCAGGCTTTCGCCATCAGCGTGTTCCTTCTTCAGTGATGCTACAAATAAACTTCAATCCGGTTCACCGACTGGTTACCCGCTATCTACTTTGTGCCTTGAACAGTTAAGATCAGCGACCGTCCCTCAGCATGATCCCGATGTTCACCCAGATAGACGCCCTGCCAGGTACCCAGACCCAGACGCCCCTCGACAATGGGAATCGAAAGCTGGCACCCCAGTAAGCTCGATTTGAGGTGTGCGGGCATGTCGTCGTCGCCTTCGTAGACGTGGGTATAATAGGGCTCATTCTCCGGAGCAAGCCGGTTTATATAGGCTTCAAAGTCTGTGCGTACACTGGGATCAGCATTTTCATTAATACTGATCGACGCTGACGTATGTTGCAGAAACACGTGCAATAGCCCTGTCTGTGGCATCGTCACCGCCCGCAGTGCCTTTTCAATGGCGTCGGTAATAAGATGAAAACCACGCGGTTTTGCCGCTAATCTGAGATCAGTTTGCTGCCAGATCAATTGAACCCCTTTGCCTGTATCGGAATGCTTGGATGACCCTAAGTGTAACAAGGAACTACTGCTATTTGCGAGATAGCGAGGTGCTGTCTACAGTTAGTTTCAGGCTCACAGTGACAACTTTCATCCAAATGGAGCACCCGATGACAGACAGCAAAAAATTTACCACCACTGATTCCGGCATGCCGGTTAATAGCGATGAACACTCGCTTACGGTTGGCCCCGATGGACCAATTGTGCTGCATGATCATTATCTGATTGAGCAAATGGCCCAGTTCAACCGCGAACGGATCCCCGAACGGCAACCCCACGCCAAAGGGGCCGGTGCCTTTGGTTACTTTGAAGTAACCCATGATGTTAGCCAATACACCAAGGCAGCGTTTCTGCAGCCAGGTAAACGCACAGATACGCTGGCACGATTTTCGACGGTAGCTGGGGAACGTGGCAGCCCTGATACCTGGCGTGACCCGCGCGGATTTGCATTGAAATTCTACACCGAAGAAGGCAACTACGATCTGGTCGGCAACAATACGCCTATCTTCTTTGTTCGTGACCCACTGAAGTTCCAGCATTTTATCCGCTCACAAAAACGCCTTGCCGCTAATAATCTGCGTGACCATGATATGCAATGGGACTTCTGGACGCTGTCACCCGAGTCGGCCCATCAGGTCACCTATCTAATGGGCGACCGTGGTATTCCTAAAACCTGGCGCCACATGAATGGATATGGCAGCCACACCTACATGTGGGTCAATGCCAACGGTGAAAAGTTCTGGGTCAAATACCACTTTCATACCGATCAGGGGGTGGAAAATCTGACCGAGGAAGAAGCGGGTCGTATTGCCGGGGAAGAAAGTGACTACCATACCAAGGATCTGTATGAGGCGATTGACAGCGGTGACTGTCCGAGCTGGACCCTTCATGTTCAGATCATGCCGTTCCATGAGGCTGAAAACTATCGTTTTAATCCGTTTGATTTAACCAAAGTATGGCCGCACAAAGACTACCCACTGATTGAAGTGGGCAAATTTGTACTGAACCGCAACCCAACTGATTTCCACACGGAGATAGAACAGGCTGCATTTGAGCCTAGTAGCCTGGTCCCAGGGATTGGGCTGAGCCCCGACAAAATGCTGCTGGCACGGGTCTTCTCCTATTCCGATGCCCATCGCGCCCGGCTCGGCGTCAACTACAAGCAAATTCCGGTGAATCAGCCCAAGTCCCCCGTGCATAGCTACAGTAAAGACGGGGCGATGCGTACTCAGAATGTCAGCGACCCGGTTTACGCGCCTAATTCCAAAGGGGGGCCACACGCCGACCCGTCACGCAATCAGAATGATGATACCTGGCATTCCAGCGGAGACATGGTACGTCAGGCATATACCCTGCGTCAGGATGATGATGACTGGGGGCAGGCACGCGCCCTCGTTCGTGAGGTCATGAGTGAAGAAGAACGCTCACGACTGATTGATAACGTTATCGGGCACCTGAAAAAAGATGTGAAAGAACCCGTGTTGAGCCGGGCCTTTGAGTATTGGCGAAATATTGATACTGAGGTCGGTGAACGAATCGAGAACGGCTATCGTCAACGTGACTAAATAATGGTCCGCTACCATATAACTAAACGAACGGCGTCTCTCAGGAGGCGCCGTTGTCATTTTCGACCTGGTCTATCTTCTCTTCAGCCCAGGCTTTCTCGTCACCTTCTAAATCCAGTCCATCCTGCTCGTTACGACGCGAGGGCGCCAGTTGAAGTTGTGTATAGATAGGAAAATGATCCGATCCCATTGGCGGTAACCGGCAAAGTTTAACCAGGGTAAAGTGATCACTATGAAAAATATGGTCCAGCGGCCAACGAGCAAACCACCACTTGGCATGAAAGCTATTCCACATCCCACGCCCTACCCGCGGATCAAGCAAGCCACTGACTTTGCGAAACAAGCGCGTGGTTGCCGACCATGCCACATCATTCAAATCACCAGCGACAATCGTCGGTACATTCTTCTGCTGCTGCCGTTCGCGAATGTATTTTGCCACCCGCATCAACTCGCCATCACGCTCAGTCGATTCATCGTTTTCAGTCGGGCTCGGTGGCGCGGGATGAAGAAAGTGAATCCGCACAGGCTGTCCGGCCAGGCGAACCAGGACATGGATCGAGGGGACATTGTCCTCGACCAGAAACTGAAGCTGGCTATCTTCAAAGGGCAGTCTTGAGTAGACATGCATCCCATAGAGGTTATCCAGTGGGCATTTCACACTGTGCGGATATTGTTCAGCTAAGCTTTCCAGCTGTTCTTCCCACCAGTCATCCGATTCGAGTGTCACCAATAAATCTGGCTGCCATTCATCGACCAGTTTTAGTAGCCGTTTCGCCTCGCGGTTCGGTGTTAGCACATTGCAGCAGAGTAAACTGACCCGGGCACTGTCTTTAGCCGGTTTAGCCCACTTCACTTCCGCTGACGCCAGTTTGGTATAGGGGTAAATCCACCATCCCTGAGCGAGCAAAAACAGCACCGTCATTGCCAGCGGCAAATACGAAAGAGCCTGGGTTAAATCAAGCACGAAAAGCTCAACGATAAGAAGCAGGCAACCAAACCAAAACGTTTGTAAACGAGGAAAGTCGAAAACACGTATCCACCAGGCTTCATGCCGACTGAAAGGAATCACCACAAACGCCAACTGAACTAAATTTACCGCAACTAAAATAGTAATATACAAAACAAGCGTGCCCCATGAATGACCAGAATGTGAACGTTACAGCATAGGCCAACAACTGTTACAATGGTACCAATCTAAACAGTTTGAGTGCGACTTACTATGGGTAAATCATTGGCAGATCAGTTGCTTGGTGCAGGCCTGGTGGATGACAAGAAACTAAAGAAAGTAAAGCAGGAAAAGCGTAAAACAAAAAAACTTGAACGCAGTGGTATTGCGGTAGAAAAGGACAACACTGCAGAGCGTGTCGCCGCTGAACGTGCCGCAAAAGCAGAGCGTGACCGCGAGCTTAACCAGCAACGTAAGAAAGCTGAGCATGCCAAAGAACTTCGTGCCCAGGCCATGCAAATGTTGCAGCAGCACCAGCAACCTTACGCTGGCGACATTCGCTTCAATTTTGCCGATCCGCGCAGCACTAAAGTGTACAACCTGATGGTCAGCTCATCGGTACAAAACCACCTGGCTAAAGGCAACCTTGCTATATGTGAGGGAACGCAGGGGTTTGTAGTAGTTCCCCGGACGATTGCAGACAAAATAGCAGAACGCTTTGCTGAAGCGGTTATCTTTATAGCGTCACAAGATAGCGAGCAGCCAGCAGAAGATGATCCTTATAAAGACTACCAGGTGCCGGACGACCTGATGTGGTAGATGGGATGGCTAAAAAAACAGGCGCTCAAAGCGCCTGTGTTGTGTGCCTGACCTGGTTCACAGGTTAGCTCGCTGGTTGATTGTACATTTCAATAACGATTTGCGGACTGCTGCCCATCATCAGATACTGTACTTTCAGGTTTTTTGCACTGCTTACATCACCGGGCACGACATCGAATGCCAGTCCGTTGCCATTCTGTGGTACTGAAACCTGAGTCAGGCTGCGTACAGAATTGTATTCACCGACCAGGTCAGCCGACGAGGCACCATTGACCTCATAGACATTGACGCTATGTTCAAAATTGCGCTCGGTCATGGCAGTAATTTCGACCTCGCTACCAGCGGCGATGCCATTGAGCGTAAAGCAGTTCGCCCACTGCCCTTTTTCATCAAGCTGCAGCTCTACTGGCTGACGATCCTGCAGTTCCACACACTGACCTAAGTCCTCCACTGCTGAGGCCGTCCCCACGGCCATTAAAGTTCCAACTGATAGTGCTAGCACGGTTGCGTTAAGAGATTTTTTCATAGTTCTACACCCTTTTTACTTACTTTATTATAATGTCTTCTTCGCTTTCGGTTTTATCGAAGCTAGGCCTCTGCTGCAATAGCTAGAAATGTAAAGGTTGCTAAGCTGTTGCAAACACGTGAATTATTTTTTAACCAACTCACCCTTTTGGGTGACATTTGGAAAACCCAGGGTCGGACTCTGGTAACTCAATTGCCTTTGGATCTGCGCAGTGGTATTATTCGCCGCCCCTTAAATAGGGGACCGAGCCGGCTTCTGGTCGCGGTTGTCGGCACATACACATTTTTGGAGAATTCAAATGTCTCAACCTAATTATGCTTTTAATGCTGAAATCCGTACCGACATGGGTAAAGGTGCGAGCCGCCGCCTGCGTCGCGAAGGTAAAGTTCCAGCAGTTTTATACGGTGCAGGCAAAGAAGCCGTAGCACTGACTTTAGAGCACGACAAAGTCAACAACGCCGCTGATCACGAAGGTTTCTACTCGCACATTCTGACCCTGACTATCGATGGCAAGAAAGTAGAAGCAATCGTTAAAGATATGCAACGTCACCCGTTCAAACTGAAAATCCTGCACCTGGATTTCCAGCGCGTTGATGCTAAACAGGAACTTCACACCAACGTTCCATTGCACTTCCTCAATGAAGAAGATGCACAGAAAGCTGGCGGTGTTATCGTTCACCATCTGAACGAAGTTGAAATCACTGTATTGCCAAAAGATCTGCCTGAGTATATCGAAATCGATCTGGCTGGCATGAACGTTGGTGATAACATCCACCTGACCGATCTGAAACTGCCTAAAGGTGTTACTTTAGTTGAACTAACTAAAGGTGATGACCACGATCAGGTAGTAGTGACGGTTTCTGCGAAGAAAACTGAAGCGGAAGAAACTGCTGACGACGCTGCTCCAAGCGAAGAAAGCGACGCTGACGAAAGCGCAGATAAAGAGTAATCCTCTTACATCAGGACTGTATGTTGACAGCAAACCTGAAGTTAATCGTGGGCCTGGCGAATCCAGGCCCCGAATATCAACACACACGGCATAATGCCGGAGCCTGGTTGGTCGACTCAGTCGCCCGACGCTTTAACACCACCCTGTCCCCCGATAGTAAATTCTACGGTCTCAGTGGACGCCTGAGCGCGCCCTATGCTGATACCCGTCTGCTGATCCCTACCACCTATATGAACCGAAGTGGTAAAGCGGTAGGTGCCATGGCAAACTTTTTTAAACTCACTGCAGACGACATTCTGGTCGTTCATGATGAGCTCGATTTGCCACCTGGAGTAGCGAAATTTAAAACCGGTGGCGGTCATGGTGGTCACAATGGCTTAAAAGACATCATCTCCGCGCTGGGTGGCGACAATAGTTTTCATCGGCTGCGTATTGGTATCGGACACCCCGGACACAAAGACAAAGTGACCGGTTATGTACTGGGCAAAGCGCCCCAGTCCGAGCAGCAATTGATGGACAGTATTGTCGATGACGCCGCACGTAGTATTGAAATTGTTTTGCGAGACGGTTATACCGCGGCAAAACAGTATTTACATTCGATCAAAGCAGAGTAACAGGAACAATTATGGGTTTTAAATGCGGTATCGTAGGTTTACCAAACGTTGGTAAGTCGACCCTTTTTAATGCACTGACCAAGGCTGGCATCGACGCCGCAAACTTCCCGTTTTGTACCATCGAGCCCAATACCGGGGTCGTTGCTGTACCAGACGAACGTCTTGACGCCCTGGCCGCGATCGTAAAGCCACAAAAAATCATTCCTACCACCATGGAATTTGTGGATATCGCCGGATTGGTCAAAGGGGCATCAAAAGGTGAAGGGCTGGGTAATCAGTTCCTTGCCAACATCCGTGAAACGGATGCCATCGGTCATGTTGTTCGTTGTTTTAACGATGAGAATGTGGTCCATGTGAATGGCCGAGTCGATCCGTTAGAAGACATTGATACCATCAATACCGAACTGGCACTGGCTGACCTGGATTCGGTAGAAAAATCCATTCACCGCTTAGGCAAGAAAGCAAAAGGCGGCGACAAACAGGCGAAAGCTGAAATTGCAGTGTTGGAAAAACTGCTGCCGACGCTGGAAGAAGGCAGTATGGCGCGCAGTGTCACGCTGAGCGACGATGAGCGCCGCACCATTCGCTCTCATAACCTGTTAACCCTAAAGCCGACCATGTATATCTGCAACGTGGCTGAAGACGGCTTTAGCGACAATCCGATGCTTGAGCAGGTGCAGGAAATTGCCAGCCGCGAAAATGCGATTGTGGTTCCGGTTTGTGCGGCCATCGAAGCTGAAATTTCAGAGCTTGATGACGCTGACAAAGAAGAATTCCTCAGTGAAATGGGTTTAACTGAGCCTGGTCTGAATCGTGTTATCCGTGCAGGCTATGAATTATTGAACCTGCATACGTACTTTACCGCTGGCGTCAAAGAAGTGCGTGCCTGGACCATCCCGGTCAACAGTACCGCTCCCCAAGCAGCCGGTAAGATCCATACCGACTTTGAGAAAGGCTTCATTCGCGCTGAAATTGTTGGCTATGATGATTTCATTGATAATAATGGAGAACAAGGCGCAAAAGACGCTGGTAAATGGCGCCTTGAAGGCAAAGATTACATTGTCAAAGATGGTGATGTTATTCACTTCCGCTTTAATGTTTAACATTCACGTTTAACATGAACGTTTAAAGCAGCGCATACAACAGCCACCGCTCAGGTGGCTGTTGTCATTTCCTCTTTAACTTCCTCACTCTCGTCAGCCGCCGGGTCGGGTCGTTGCTGGCTCAGCCAGCGCAGAAAATCAGCTTCAGTTAACGGCTTTGAAAAGTAATACCCTTGCAGATAATCACAACCCGCCTGTTGTAAAAGCCGCTTGATCTGAGCGTCTTCGACGCCCTCTGCTACCACCTGCAAGCCAAGACTATGAGCAAGTTCAATAACTGACTTTAGCATCATCCACCATCCCCGCCCCTGGTCTTTCCGCTTGCCAGTGCCGGCAGCAGATTTCACTTCCGCCTCCAGCGCCTGAATCAGACTTCGATCCAGCTTCACTTCGCTGACCGGTAATTGACCCAATTGCATCAAATGCGCATGGCCACTGCCAAAGTCATCCAGCGCGACCTTAAAACCAGCCGCAATCAACTCTGTCACATGCTGAGCAGCCAAGGCCGGATCGCGCATAGGTGCTGTTTCAGTCACTTCCAACGTCAGTTGAGCAGGCTCAAGACCGTCCATGACGACCGCCCGGGTCAATTCTCGCAACAGGTAGGGATGCTCGAGATCAAGCACTGAAATATTAATTGCCAATTGCACTCTAAACCCCAGTTGACGCCATTTAAGCAGGTAGGCGACGGACTGGCGAATGACCCATAGAGTTATCCGGTGAATAACACCATATTGCTCTGCCAACGGGATAAACTCAGCGGCACTGACACTGCCAAGCGTCGGGCTATACCAGCGCAATAAGGCTTCTACTGCATACAGCCTGTCATTTCGGCCATCCATCTGAGGTTGAAAAACCAGGCTGAATTCCTGATCGAAATCGGCGCGCCGTAATGTTGATACGATGCACTCTTGTCGTTTTAACCGTTGCTTATCAACCAACCGTCGATACATCCTTGCATCCTCCCGTTAGCGACTGAATTTAAAAGATAAAAGTGCAGGCCTTGAAGCCAGTCAAATAAACTCTAAGCTTACTGCTAACGTCTGGTTAAAAACAGCTGGTAAAGGTAGGATGCGTCAATGTCGCACAACATTGCCCCTCTCGACCGTCGGCTGGGACAGATACTCTGCGACCAGGTTCGTTACATCCAGGTACTGCGCAAAAAAAAGGAAGTCAGAATGAAAGAAGCTCGCCTTGAACACGATAGTATGGGGGACGTGAGCGTCCCCGCAGATGCCCTGTATGGGGCACAGACGCAGCGCGCCATCGACAACTTCAAGCTCAGCGAATTGCGTATGCCATTCGCTTTTATCCGCGCCGTTGCATTAATCAAATACTGTGCAGCGGAAGCCAACGCTGAACTTGAATTACTAAGTGCGGACAAAGCTGACGCAATCAAGCAGGCCGCATTAGAAGTTTTTGAAGGCCAGTGGCAGAAGCAATTCCCGGTCGATATTTTTCAGACTGGTTCCGGCACCAGTACCAATATGAACGTGAATGAAGTGCTCGCTCAACTAGCCAGCCGCGGCTCAGGCCTGACCATCCATCCAAACGACGATGTAAACCTCGGACAAAGTAGCAACGATGTCATCCCTACTGCGATTCAGATATCAGCAGCGCGACGTATCACACGTAAACTGCAGCCTGCCCTTTCCCACCTGGAAAACGTTATTCTGAGCAAGGCTGATCAATTGCATGACATCGTTAAGACAGGTCGAACTCACCTGATGGATGCCATGCCACTGACCATGCAACAGGAATTACAAACCTGGGCCTTTCAGGTCAAACAGTGTCAGCAACGACTGGATGCCCTCCTGCCCCAGCTTCAGGCACTGCCGCAGGGAGGAACAGCAATCGGCACCGGCATTAATTCGCATCCACAGTTTGCCGAACGGTTCTGCGCCAGCCTGACCAGCTTTACTGAAATGGAGTTTGTTGAAAGTGAGAACAAGTTTGCGGGCATTGCATCGCAGGACTTATCCGTTGCGACCATGGGCGAACTGGCTTCAATTGCCTCCTGCCTGATGAAAATCAGCAATGACTTACGCTGGATGAATAGCGGCCCGCTCTCCGGACTGGGTGAAATTGAACTGCAGGCATTGCAGCCCGGCAGCAGTATTATGCCTGGTAAAGTAAACCCGGTGATACCAGAAGCAGTCGCAATGACCTGCGCGCAGGTATTTGGCAATCAAACCACAGTTAGTATCGCGGCTCAGTCCGGCAATTTTCAGCTCAACGTAATGCTGCCGGTCATCGCTTACAATTTACTGCAGGCGACCGAGCTCATGACCAATGCCAGTTATGCCCTGGCCGATCAGGCAATCCAGAGTTTCACTGCCAACCAGCAACAGGTGCAGAAAGCGCTGGATAAGAATCCAATTCTGGTCACTGCTCTCAATCCGGAAATCGGCTATGAAAAAGCCGCTGAAATTGCCAAAAAGGCCTATCAGGAAAAACGACCAGTGCTGGACGTTGCCGATGAAATGACGGACCTTGGCCGTGACCGACTCAGCAGCTTGCTCGACCCGAAGAAACTGACCAGCGGTGGACTGGCAGAGTAATTTGTCTGGTCTACACCTGGCTGCTTGCAGTCCAACCTAAGGAAGTTTTATGAGTCATGTTCTGATTACAGGCGCCAACCGTGGAATTGGTTTGGCCCTATGCAAACACTATAAGAAAGCGGGTTATCAGGTCACCGCCGTATGTCGTACCCCGTCCGATGAGCTCAAAGCGCTGGCGGTGAATATCATTCAAGGAATCGATGTCACCGACGCCTCCCAGCTACTTTCGCTGAAAGCTCAACTGGGCGACACGCCGATCGACATTCTAATCAATAATGCGGGCGTGCTAACCCGGGAAAATCTTCAACATGCGCCAGCCGACGATATCACCCGCCAGTTTCAGATCAACGCACTGGCACCTCTGCAGCTCACACTCGCCCTGCTACCGCTTTTAAACAAGGGCAGCAAAGTCATTATGATTACCTCGAGAATGGGCTCAATGACGGATAACGGGAGTGGCGGTTACTACGGCTACCGCATGTCCAAAGCCGCGCTCAACGCCGCTGGCGTTTCACTGGCGCGTGATTTGAACGCGCAGGGCATTGCCGTCGCTTTGCTTCACCCCGGGTTCGTGCAAACCGAAATGGTCGGAAATCAAGGGGATATATCAGCCGATACGGCAGCAGAACGACTAGCCAAACGAGTGGACGATCTGTCGTTAAGCAGCAGCGGACAGTTTAAACACAGCAACGGGGACGATTTGCCGTGGTAACTGTTGCTCTTTTCATCAGTTCAGTGCTTTTTTGAGCAGTTAGACGTGAAAATAGCTTTTTTTTAGCGAAAGGTGTTGACCCGCCCGCACCTAATTCGCATAATACGCGCCGTTGCTCAGCGAGCACGACAACAACTTGATTTAAGGCTACGTAGCTCAGTTGGTTAGAGCACATCACTCATAATGATGGGGTCGCAGGTTCGAATCCCGCCGTAGCCACCAATCAAATTGCGGACGTGGTGGAATTGGTAGACACGCTGGATTTAGGTTCCAGTGCCGCAAGGTGTGAGAGTTCGAGTCTCTCCGTCCGCACCAAAGTTGCATACCGTTGGGGTATAGCCAAGTGGTAAGGCAGCGGGTTTTGATCCCGCGATTCCCAGGTTCGAATCCTGGTACCCCAGCCACTTGCAATGTCGTTGCGAACTGAATACCGACCAGATACTGTTGGGGTATAGCCAAGTGGTAAGGCAGCGGGTTTTGATCCCGCGATTCCCAGGTTCGAATCCTGGTACCCCAGCCATATCACTCTAAGTTGCGGTGGTGGCGGAATTGGTAGACGCGCTAGCTTCAGGTGCTAGTGTCCGAAAGGACGTGGGGGTTCAAGTCCCCCCCTCCGCACCAACTTAGAATTGCTTAGGTAACCAATTGCTTAAGTAACAAAAAATAGTCGCTTCGGCGACTTTTTTTGTGCCCGCTTTTTAAACATTCAACGTTCAGGCCCCGCGCTCGCATTTATTGAATCCTAAATTTTCCACACCCCGGACGCATAAGCACTGAGGATAGTGCGGCCAGGTTTGAATCGCTGTAACCCGGCAAGGATCAGATTGCGGGCTGCGGGAACAGCCCCTGTGTTGCGTTGAAAGCCCCAGGCGATGCTATCCATCGCCTGCGCCATCAGTTCGTTATCGGCACGTCGTGCCACTGCATAGTGGCCTAACACACGACGCGTGGCCGTCTCAGCCTCCGGGTCCGCCATATCCATACCCTGCAATACCTCGAGCAACTTACGCACGTCACGAAATCCGAGGTTGACCCCCTGGCCCGCCATAGGATGAATGGTATGCGCCGCGTCACCAAGTAGAATCGTACGCTGACGAACGTAATCGAGCGCGGTTTGCCGGGTCAATGGGAAACTGCCATGGCTAAGCAACGTAAAGTCGCCAATTTCGCGACTAAAACGTGCATTCAATACCTCTTGCAGCTGCTCTTGGCTGGCCTGCCAGGTTGCGACCTGTTGCCCACTGCCATACATAATCAAACACGCCTGATTGCCCTGCAAAGGTAACATCGCATGGATTTCACCATTGTCCGCAAAGCTCTCCCAGGTTGTTGCTGCGACCGGGTCAGTACACTGAACAGTGGTCAGTAAACAGCTCTGGCCGTAACGGCGCCCGGCAACACCAATACCTGACTGCTGACGCACCTTGGATTGCGCCCCGTCACAGCCAAGCACCCATGAGAACTCGATCCGCTGACCTGACTCTGTCAGCGCCCAGCCCTGTTCTGAGTTCAAGCGATCAACAGAGGTCTCAATCACTTCAATCAACGGGTGACGTTGCAGCGCTTTCAGCAGCGCATACTGCAGCACGTTATTTTCAATCATGTACCCCAAAAATGCAGGCTTATCCGCATTGCCCATGGTCAGCCAGTTCTGGCCTTCTTTACGCACCGCCAGCTGATTAAATGGCTGCACGCGTAAATTTCTTAACTCAGGCCATACGCCCAGCTCATCAAGCATGCGGATGTTGTCTGTGGTTATCGCTGAAATACGCAAATCATAAGCGCCCTGACAATCCACCTCGTGCTGCGGTGACGGTTCCAACACAGACACATGATACCCTTGGTGGGCCAGGCCCAGAGCGGCAGAAGCACCAACCATACCGGCACCAACGATCAGAATATCAGTTTGTAGATTTGTCATGCTTTTTCCTTACACGCCGCACGTTTTGAGCCCTTTAGTATGCCCGAAGCCGCCCCATTTTTATAATCCAGCCGCCCTCTTTTTTGTTCCTGCGCATGATTTAAATGCCTCCGTAGCTCATCGCCAGGCCCGATTCAGCGCCAATGACCTGCACCCAGGCATGCTTCATGGTATCCTGTGGCCTGACTGTATTGCCCTCGGAATGAGCATTAAGGAAGTCGCATGCCCGCGGTTGTTATCGCCTCATTATTGGTCCTGCTGGCCGAACTCTGTTTCGCTGGCGTCAGTGCATTAGTGAAGCACCTGACTGAAACCTTGCCCTATCAGCATCTGGTTTTCTTTCGTAACTTATTTGCCTTTCTGGTTTTACTGCCCTGGTTATACCGCAAGCGAGCCACCGCGTTTAAAACCGAAGCCCTTGGCCTGCACCTGCTGCGCGCCGTTGCAGGGGTTGCCGCGATGTTTTTATTCTTTATGGTCATTGCATCCATTCCGTTGGCCCAGGCCACCCTGGTTCTGTTGATGGCACCGTTTTTTATTCCGCTGATATCCCATTTCTGGCTCAGTGAACACATTTCTGTGCGTCTGATCCTCACTATTACCACTGGCTTCATCGGTGTGCTTATTTTCCTCAACCCCTTTGCCACCAGCCTGCAACCCATGGTTATCGTAGCCGTGGTAGCTGCACTACTGGCCGCCTGGACCAAAACCATTATTCGCAAACTATCGGTAACTGAATCGCCGAGTAAGATCGTGTTTTATTTTTCCTTCTTTGCCTCCTTACTCTCCGCGTTCCCGCTGCTAATCCAATGGCAACCATTGCCCACGGAAAGCTGGTTGCTGGTCGCTGCTATGGGTTTGCTGGCGGTCATAGGGCAACTGGCAATGACCCGCGCATTCAGTATCGCCAGCCCCTCCCGGGTCGGCGTTTTCACTTACAGTTCAGTCATCTTTGCTGCGTTTATGGGCTTCTGGTTCTGGCATGAACCCGTCACCTGGCACATGGTCGCAGGGACCCTGATTATCTTTATTGCGGGCTACCATGCACTGCGCCAGCCACGGCGTGCTCCAATCCAATAAAGGATACTGGTCAGCGCCCCACCTTAGGTGGTAAAATAAGCGCCCTTTTTTGAAGTCTTTAGTTTAAGCGGGTAAGCGAGCATCATGAGTAAAAAGGTCTTTATCAAAACCTGGGGCTGCCAGATGAATGAGTACGATTCAGACAAAATGGTTGATCTGATGAAAGCGACTCAGGGCTACGAGCCAACAGACACTGCTGAAGATGCTGATCTGATCCTGCTCAATACCTGTTCCATTCGTGAAAAAGCACAGGAAAAGGTGTTTCATCAGTTGGGTCGCTGGAAGCTGCTGAAGAACGACAAACCGGATTTGATCATCGGCGTCGGTGGCTGTGTTGCCTCTCAGGAAGGTGACCACATTCGCCAGCGCGCGCCCTTTGTCGATCTGGTGTTCGGCCCGCAGACGCTGCACCGCCTGCCAGAAATGGTCAAGCAAGTGCAAGGCGGCGTGAAGTCGGTGGTCGACATTTCATTTCCGGAAATTGAAAAATTTGACAGCTTGCCTGCGCCAAAAGCAGATGGTGCCAGTGCCTTCGTTTCGATTATGGAAGGCTGTAGCAAGTACTGCACATTCTGCGTTGTGCCTTATACCCGGGGCGAGGAAGTCAGCCGCCCGGTTGACGACGTGCTGTATGAAATAGCTCAGCTGGCTGAGCAAGGCGTGCGTGAAGTGAACCTGCTGGGTCAGAACGTGAATGCCTTTCGTGGACCTCAGTATGACGGCAGCATCTGCTCCTTTGCTGAGTTGCTGGACTTAGTCGCCAGCATCGACGGTATCGACCGCATCCGTTACACCACCTCGCATCCGGTCGAATTTACCGATGACATTATTGCCGCCTATGAAAGCATTCCTGAACTGGTCGATCACCTGCACCTGCCGGTGCAAAGTGGCTCGGACCGCGTTCTGGCCCTGATGAAACGAGGCCATACGGCACTCGAATATAAATCACAAATTCGTAAACTGAAGAAAGTGCGTCCTAATATTGCCATGTCATCCGACTTTATCATTGGTTTCCCTGGCGAAACCGATGCGGATTTTGAAAAAACCATGGACCTTATTCAGGCCATCGACTTTGATCTCAGTTTCAGCTTTATCTACAGTGCACGCCCGGGCACGCCAGCCGCCGACTTACCCGACGATGTCACTGAGGACACCAAGAGGCAGCGTTTGCAGCTGCTGCAACAGCGCATTAATCAACAGGCTCAGCAGCATGCCCGTCGTATGCTGGATACCGAACAGCGTATTCTGGTCATTGGTCCGTCACGCAAAAACCCAATGGAGTTATCGGGCCGAACCGAGAATAACCGGGTGGTTAATTTTGAAGGCCATCCTGGCATGATCGGTAAGTTTGTTGACGTTAAAATTACCGAAGCATTGCCAAATTCATTGCGCGGAACTGTGATTCGCGAAGAAGCAGAGATGGGACTTCGGGTTGCGATTTCACCGGCCTCCATTCTTGCCAACAGCAGCAAAAAGTCAGCACCGGAACAAGCAGACCGCAGCGGTGTCGTACAATTTCAACCATACTAGCTAGCAGACGTGCTACTAACGGCCTGAGTACGCTCGGGTACTAACGAATCGAGGAAAGATTGACTAAACAAATCGACAGCTTTGAACTTTATCTGGAACCTGCAGACAGCCAACGCCTGGCTAATTTATGTGGGCCTTTTGATGACAACATTAAGCAGATAGAACGCCGTTTAGGTGTTGAGATCAGCTACCGGGATAATCATTTCCGTATCATCGGGCCACCTAAGGGCCTGGTTGCCAGCAGCCAGATCCTGCGCGATCTCTACATTGAGACGGCTCCGGTCAAAGGTGAAATCCAGGCCGTTGAACCTGCCAGCGTTCACCTTGCCATTCAGCAAAGCAACGCGCTGGAGCAAGATCAGGGCGTGGAGGACGATAAGCACACCGTTATTAAAACCAAACGCGGCTTAATTAAGCCGCGCAATGGCAACCAACAAGCCTATGTCAGAGCGATCCTCAGCCACGATATCAACTTCGGCGTAGGTCCAGCCGGTACAGGTAAAACCTACCTCGCCGTGGCCGCCGCCGTCGATGCCTTTGAGCGACAGGAAATCCGGCGCATTTTGTTGACCCGTCCCGCGGTTGAGGCTGGTGAAAAACTTGGCTTCCTGCCGGGTGATCTGGCGCAAAAAGTAGATCCCTATTTACGTCCATTGTACGACGCCCTGTTTGAAATGCTCGGCTTTGAGAAAGTGGAAAAACTGATCGAACGCAGCGTTATCGAAGTGGCTCCACTGGCGTATATGCGCGGACGAACTCTGAACGATGCGTTTATTATTCTGGATGAAAGCCAGAACACGACGCCAGAACAAATGAAAATGTTCCTGACCCGGATTGGTTTTAACTCCAAAGCGGTGATTACCGGGGATATTACTCAAATCGATTTACCCCGTGGTCAGAAATCCGGTTTGCGCCATGCCATTGAAGTGCTTAGTGACGTTGAAGAGATCAGCTTTAATTTCTTCAATGCCTTTGACGTTGTGCGCCACCCAGTGGTACAACGTGTCGTTCAGGCCTATGAACAACATGAGCGTAGTCAGGACGAAGAACGCAGCAATAAAGCGCGTAACCAACGACAAGAGAGCCACTAATGCAACCTCCCCCCGCGAACGGCCGGACCAGTCCGGCCGCTACCGTAGACCTTCAGCTGGCGCATCAGGGAAGCTTTCCGGTTCCCGAGCAGCAGCAGTTTGAACTCTGGATCGACGCCGTACTGCGCGCTCACCAGATAACCGCCGCCGAGCTGACTATCCGCACCGTTGACAGCGACGAGAGTCAGACTCTTAACCGGGATTACCGCGGCAAGGACAAGCCGACCAATGTACTCTCCTTTCCATTTGAAAGTGATATGCCGCTACCCGTTCGCCTGCTTGGCGATCTTGTTATCTGCGTGCCGCTGATGCAACAGGAAGCCATTGAGCAAGGCAAAAAACCGCTCGACCATTGGGCGCATTTAGTTGTTCATGGCACCTTGCATTTGCTAGGTTATGACCATATTGACGACAGCGAGGCCGACCGCATGGAGCGTCTCGAAGTCGAATTACTGGCACAGTTTGATATTGCCGATCCCTATACCAAGGAGCCAATCCAATCTCATGAGTGACGACAATTCCCAGTCTGGAAGCGGTTCTCCGCGTAAATCCTGGGCTGCACGATTACTGCAAAGCTTCAGCGGAGAACCGACAACTCGCGAAGAACTGGTTGATTTGATTCAGGACGCTGAACTGCGTGACCTGATCGATGCCGACACCAAAGAGATGATAGAGGGGGTGCTTGACGTTGCTGAACTGAAAGTTCGCGATATCATGATCCCACGCTCGCAAATGGTGACCATAGACAAAAACCAGAGCGTAGAAGAGTTTCTCGCCATGGTGATTGAGTCTGGCCACTCTCGCTACCCGGTCGTGAGCGACAATAAAGACCAGGTTGAAGGCGTTCTGCTGGCCAAAGATCTACTCCCCTATGGCTTCAAACTGATTGACGAACCTTTTTCGCTGGAGGCGGTTATGCGCCCTGCAGTGATTGTGCCGGAGAGTAAACGGGTTGACGCCCTGCTCAAGGAGTTCCGCTCCAAACGCTACCACATGGCGATTGTTGTCGATGAATACGGGGGGGTGTCAGGGCTGGTCACGATCGAAGATATTCTTGAGGAGATCGTCGGCGAAATCGAAGATGAAACCGATGACAGCGACAACGAGAAAGCCCCTATCCGGCGGGTCAATGCGACGCGCTTCTCGGTCAAGGCACTCACCACCATTGATGAATTTAATGACTTCTTTAGTACCGAATTTCCGGACTCTGAGTACGATACTGTAGGCGGCCTTGTCGCCAGCGCGTTCGGCCACTTACCGACGGTCGGGGAAGTGGTGGAAGTCGGTGACCTGGCGTTTAAAGTGACCGCCGCTGATCGGCGTCGTATTCAGCAATTGCAGGTTAGCCTGGACGGCTTTGCCAAACCTAAGGATATTAATTAAACCATCATGAATTGGCTTGCCATCTTTGCAAAGCCCGGCTACCGGGCTTTGCTTGCGCTTTTCAGCGGACTTTTATTAACCTTTAGTTACGCGCCATTCAATCAGGGTTGGCTGGCGCCTGTGCTGGTAGCAGTTTGGCTACTATTGCTGGTGCGCAGCCAAACGCCACGCCAGGCACTCGCTGTCGGTTTTGTATTTGGCTTTGGCTGGTTTAGTGCCGGTATCAGCTGGGTTTTTGTCAGTATTGACCAGTTCGGTGGCATGCCGCTGGTTTTCTCACTGCTCATTATGGTCATTCTATGGGCCTATCTGGCATTGTTCCCGATGCTCGCCAGTTACCTTTGGTTTAAGACCCGCCATTGGTATTCCGGATTTTCATTGTTTGCCTTACCAGCCATCTGGCTGCTGGCGGAATTTCTGCGCGGCTGGCTTTTTACCGGTTTTCCCTGGCTAAGTCTTGGTTACAGCCAAACCAGTCAAACCCTGGGCCAACTGGCGCCGCATATTGGTGAAACCGGCCTTACCCTCGTCGTTTTGTTGTGTGCGCTGGGCTTCACCTACGCCTTGCTACGCAAGCACATTGGCTGGCTTTTGCTGCCACTTAGCATGTACGCTCTCGGCGTCCTTGCGCCCTATCTCAACCCAATGCAAACCACGGGCGAAAGCGCCAACGTTGCCTTGGTACAGGGAAACATTGAGCTGGAAGTAAAGTGGAACCCGAATCAGCAATGGCCGAACCTGCGTAAGTACGTGGACATGTCACGTCCCTATTATGGCGACTACGACTTAATTGTGTGGCCGGAATCCGCAGTGACCGCGATCGAAGACCGCGCTGGCTCGAGTCTGAACCAAATTAACCAGGCTGCGCTGTACAACGACACTGCCGTTATCAGCGGCATCATTGACTTAAAAGTGGACCGGCAAAACCCGCAAGGCAATTACTTCAATTCAATTGTGGTAATGGGCGAGCAGGAACACCCTGAAGGCTATTATTACGGCAATAAAAACCGTTACGAAAAGCATCAACTGCTGCCAATTGGAGAGTTTGTTCCTTTTGAAAGTATTCTGCGACCACTCGCACCGCTTTTTAATTTACCCATGTCGTCGTTTGCGCGAGGCAACTATGTACAGCCCAATCTGAATGCCAATGGCTACCAGATAGCAGCCAATATTTGCTATGAAGTCGCCTTCCCCCGCCAGATTGCAGCCGCCGTCACCGATGACACCCAATTATTACTGACCGTCAGCAATGACAGCTGGTTTGGGGATTCTCACGGTCCCCATCAACATCTCGAAATTGCCCGTATGCGCGCAATGGAGCTGGGTCGTCCGATGTTGCGCTCCACCAATAGTGGCGTCACAGCGCTCATTGATGAGCGGGGCCGACGCATCAAACAAGCGGATTCATTTCAGGCAACCGTCGCTACCGGTCGGGTCGCACTGGTCGAAGGCACCACCTGGTACCGCCTGTTTGGCCAGTGGCCCGCCTGGATTGCAAGCGTGCTGCTGTTATTAGCCGCGTTGAGATGGCGTCGAATAACAGCAAAACATGTAAATCAATAAAAACATGACCTGCAACATGGTCAAACGATTGCAAAGTCATTAAAATTGGCTGCAATTTTTAGTAAGACATCGGACAAAGGAACTTATTAAACCATGGCCAACTTAATTGACGCTTTCTTTTTCACCATTTTAGTGGCGGGCTTCGGCCTCGGCCTTTCTTATCTGGCAATGGCCTTTTTTCCGGCTACTGTAGCTGATACACGCGGTCGCCGGGCCGAAGCCGTGTACGAAAATATCTTTTTAGGTGCCGCCGGCATCATTATCGCATTGCTTATGTGGGTCGCTCTGGTATTTTAAGAGGCTTCAGGGCAAAATTCAGGGCACCTGATGGTAACGTCAGGTGCCTTCTTCATTTTTATTAACCGCTGGTAATTGGTGTAATGGCAGAGAAAATCCAACAAGAGTACGCACATCAGGATGTAGAACAACAGGTACAACAGCGCTGGGTGGACGAGAAAACTTTCGACGTAAGCGAAGACCCCAGCAAAGAAAAATTCTACTGTCTTTCGATGTTCCCCTACCCTAGTGGCAAGCTCCATATGGGGCATGTGCGGAATTACACCCTCGGTGACGTCGTTGCCCGCTATCAGCGTTTACAAGGCAAAAACGTACTCCAGCCGATTGGCTGGGATGCCTTTGGCCTGCCAGCGGAAAATGCCGCTATTCAGCACAACACGGCGCCCGCCGCATGGACCTATGACAATATCAGTTACATGCGTGGCCAGCTCAACCGATTAGGCTTTGGCTATGACTGGCAGCGTGAAATCGCAACCTGTCACCCTGAGTATTATCGCTGGGAGCAGTGGTTTTTCACCAAGCTTTATGAAAAAGGCCTGGTCTATAAAAAGAACGCCACCGTCAACTGGGATCCGGTCGATCAGACCGTCCTCGCGAACGAGCAGGTTATTGACGGCCGTGGCTGGCGTTCAGGGGCGTTGGTAGAACAAAAAGAAATCCCACAATGGTTTGTCAAAATCACCGACTACGCTGACGAATTATTGCAGGATTTAGATCAGCTTGAAGACTGGCCAGATCAGGTCAAAGCCATGCAACGCAACTGGATTGGGCGCTCCGAAGGGGTAGCAATTACCTATCAGGTTGAGCAAAACGACAGTTCACTGACCGTTTATACCACGCGCCCTGATACGATTTTCGGCGCCACCTACATGGCCGTCGCAGCGCAACACCCGCTCGCTCAGGCAGCGGCTGCTAACAACCCTGACGTGGCTGAGTTTGTCGAAAGCTGCAAGCAGCAAAAAGTCGCTGAAGCAGAACTCGCCACCATGGAAAAACGCGGCATTGATACCGGGTTTACCGCCAGGCATCCATTTACCGGCCATTCGATTCCGATCTACATCGCCAATTTTGTGCTCATGGATTACGGGACTGGTGCTGTGATGGCCGTACCTGCTCATGACCAGCGGGACTGGGAATTCGCCACTGCTTATAACCTGCCGATTACTCAGGTGATTGAGCCGCATGACGAGACGACGCCATGCGACATCAGCAAAGAAGCTTACAGCGGCGACGGGACTGTCATAAATTCAGACACCTTCAATGGCCTCAGCAGCAAAGAAGCCTTTGCCGCGATTGCCGCTAAACTGGAAGCCGACGGCATCGGTGAGCGTCAGGTCAACTATCGTCTGCGTGACTGGGGTGTATCACGCCAGCGCTATTGGGGCACACCGATTCCAATGCTGAATCTGGAAAACGGTGAATCCGTGCCTGTGCCGGAAGACCAGTTACCCGTACGTCTGCCTGAAGACGTCGTCATGGATGGCGTGACTTCGCCGATTAAAGCAGATCCTGAATGGCGTAAAACCACTTATAACGGCCTGCCGGCAGAACACGAAACCGATACCTTTGACACCTTTATGGAGTCATCCTGGTATTACGCCCGCTATTGTTCACCGCGCGCGGATGGCATGCTGGATCCGGAAAAAGCCAATTACTGGCTGCCCGTCGATCAGTATATTGGTGGTATTGAACATGCTATTTTGCACCTGCTCTATGCCCGCTTCTTCCATAAATTGTTACGCGACACTGGCCTGGTCGAGTCGGACGAACCGTTCAAGCGCTTGTTATGCCAGGGCATGGTACTTGCTGATAGTTTCTATCGCGAAGACGACAAAGGTGCCAAGACCTGGTTCTCACCGCAGGATGTGCGCATTCAGCGCGACGAAAAAGGCCGTATTGAACTGGCCACCGCAGCCGATGGCAATCCGGTTCAGCATGCCGGCATGAGCAAGATGTCGAAATCAAAAAACAACGGCATCGACCCGCAAACCATGGTGGATAAATACGGCGCCGATACCGTGCGCCTGTTTATGATGTTCGCAGCGCCTCCGGAAATGACCCTGGAATGGTCTGATTCCGGTGTCGAAGGCGCACATCGCTTTATCCGCCGGGTCTGGAAACTGGTTTTTGAGTTTCAGCAATATGCTGGCGCAGGCCCAGTTAAGGTGGCCGAATTAACCCCTGAACAGAAGAATTTACGTCGTGACCTGCATAAGACCATCGCTAAAGTCAGCGATGACATGGGTCGCAGACAGAACTTTAACACCGCCATCGCTGCTATCATGGAGCTTATGAACAGCCTGCAGAAAGCGCCGCTCAGCAGTAACAGCGACCATTCGTTGATGCAGGAAGCGCTTGATGCTGTGATTGTCATGTTAGCGCCGATTACCCCGCACGTTTGTGACAAGCTATGGGCGGCCCTGGGTCACAACAGCGACATTAACTTCGCTGCCTGGCCACAAGTCGATGAAGATGCGCTGCAGGAAGACGAAAAGCTGGTGGTGGTTCAGGTCAATGGCAAGGTACGGACCAAAATTACCGTGCCCGCCGACGCGGATAAGGCAGCCGTTGAGGCCGCGGCCCTGGCCGAAGAGAACGTCCAGCGCTTTGTCGACGGCAAAACAGTGCGTAAGGTCATTTATGTACCAGGTAAAATCTTTAACATTGTGGTCGGTTAACTGATGGCATTCCGTCAGCTTGCCCGCCTGCTGCTGTCAGTCGCGATGGTACTTAGTCTGCTAAGTGCCTGCGGCTTTCAAATGCGCGGCTCCTACCAGGTTCCTGCACAATTGTCGCAGGTGTCAGTGGAAACGCCGTTACGCAGTGAATTTACTGCCCGCCTGCTGGCTGAATTTCGCCAGCACAATATTGAGGTCGTTGAGCGAGACAGCGACATTACTCATATTGAAGTACTCGAAGACAGTCTGGATCGGCGGGTGCTGTCGCTGTTAATTTCCGGTCAGGTGGCAGAATATGAGCTTATCTACACAGTTCCGGTGCAGGTGCATACCCGCGACGGACGGATTGAAAGCCATCAGATTCAGATTTTCCGTGATTATCAGGAAGACCCGAATTTCGCCCTGGCAAAGACCCGCGAACTTGAGCTGCTACTGAATGAAATGCGTGATGATGCTGTCTATCGACTGATGATGCTGTTAACCCGACTGACCTGGGAGTAGCACCATGCAAGTCTACGCCAACCAACTCGACAACCACCTGCAAGGACCGCTGCAGCCTGTCTACCTGGTTTTTGGTGACGATGACTTTCTGCGTTTGCGGGCGCTGGCGGCGATCCGCAAACGTGCAGCTGAGCTTGGCTTTAATGAGCGTAGCCAGTTCAATCAACAGCAGGACTTTAGCTGGCAGGACCTTCTCAACGAAAACCAGAATCTTTCTCTGTTCAGTGATTTACGCTTAATTGAAGTAGAAATGCCAACGGCAGCGCCCGGCCAGGACGGCAGTAAGGCGTTGCAGCAGTGGGTTGATTCTGCGCAGGACGCGCTATTGATCATCCACGGCCCTAAACTGAAGGCGGATCAACAGAAAGCCAAATGGTTTAAAGCACTCACCCAACAGGGGGTGTTTGTGCCTGTCTACACGCCACAACGTTCTCAGTTACCAGGATTCATCCAACAGTTGGCGCAAAGCTATGGGTTACAGCTCGACGGCGATGCCACGGCGCTACTCAGTGACTGGTTTGAAGGCAATTTGCTCGCTTTAGATCAGGCGTTGCATAAAATTGCGCTGCACTATTGTCAGGTAAAGAATTCCGGAGCAGAAAGCTCTGCAGCCGAAAACACCCAACGCGCCCCCCTTCAGGTCAGCGCCGAGATGGTCAGGCAGGACGCAGATCTGCAAAGTCGCTTCGACGTTTTTTCATTACAGGATGCTATCTTACAAGGTCAGTTCAACGTCTATTTGCAGCGTTTACAGCGTTTGCTGGAAACCGACGGTGAACCCGCCATTATTCACTGGCTGTTGCAGCGCGAGACCAATACGCTGAACAGCGTCTATCAACAGCAGACTCAGGGCGAAGACACCAGCCGCGCATTACAGCGCCATGGCGTGTGGAAGAGCCAGCAGCATGCCTATCTGCGAATACTCAAGGACTGGTCACCGGCCCGCAGTGAAGCACTGTTCAATCTACTCTGGCGCGCAGAACTCGCCCTTAAACGCGATTCAGGCGAAGATATGGCCACTTTGTTTGCTCATCTGGGGCTGCTTCTTATCGAGCCTCCCGCCGATACATTCGACTTCCTGCGCCATCATGACCTCGTCGTTGACAGCTAAGCCTGCACCGATTGCCTTACTGGGAGGCACCTTCGATCCTATTCACCAGGGGCATATTGAACCTGTGCTGAAGCTGGCTGATACATTTGGCTGGTCGCATGTTCACTTACAACCCTGCTTTGCCCCCCCTCACCGGCCGCAACCCGAAGCCTCGGATCAACAGCGCTTAGCCATGGTTAAGCTGGCCTGCCAGCAGGACAGTCGCCTGCTGGCCGACGATTTTGAACTACGCCAGGGTAAACCGACACGCACCGTGAATACGTTGCACCATGTGCGCCAGCAACATCCCGACGCCAGTGTTTGTTTTATTATGGGGATGGACAGTTTTTTACAGTTCACCAGTTGGCTCAACTGGCAACAAATTCTTGAACTGGCCCATCTGGTGGTACTGCCTCGCCCTGGCTACCAGTTAGCTGAACTGCCACCCGATCTTGCCGCCGAACTCAAACGCCGCCAGCGTGTTGACAGTGAATTATTCAGTCAGGGAGCCGGTTTTATTTACCTCGCGGAGACGCCAACAGTGGATATTTCTGCCACTGCCCTGCGTCGCCAGCTGGCGCAAAGCCCCGACGCCAGCAGAATACCGCTATTGGACCCTGCGGTGCTTGCCTACATTCGCTCGCACAACCTGTACCAAAGTACTCACTAACCCCTTAACGACGCGCTACACGCCGTGCTGAACTCATGGTAAACTACGCGGTCTTAGCAAGGGCTTATTTGGGAGAACGAGATTGCAGGGCCAAAATTTAAGAGATTTCATTGTAGACAAGGTAGACGACCTCAAGGCACGTGATGTCAAGGTCTTAGACGTTAGCGGCAAGTCAGATGTTGCCGATTTTCTGGTTATCTGCTCAGGCAATTCTAAAACCCATGTCCGCGGTATCGCCAATCATGTGGCGTTAGAAGCTAAGCATGGCGGCTTTCCAGCCATCGGGATCGAAGGTGAACTGGATTCAGAATGGGTATTAGTCGATTTCGGTGATGTAATTTTGCATGTGATGCAGGATACAACCCGCGACTTTTACCAGCTCGAAAAGCTTTGGGGACACTAAAAGCATGCGTTTTCAGTTAGTTGCTGTCGGCAATAAAATGCCGTCATGGGTTACTACGGGGTACGAGGAGTATGCACGCCGCCTGCCCCCTGATACACCTCTGCAACTGACTGAGATCGCCGCCGGTAAGCGCGGTAAAAAAGCTAACATTGCCCGTATTACTGAGCACGAGGGTGAGCAGATGCTCACTCAGGTGAACAAAGGTTCGCGCATCGTGACGCTTGAAGTAAACGGCAAGCCATGGACAACTGCAAAGTTGGCACAACGTATGCAGCAATGGCAGCTAGATGGTCGTGATGTCAGTTTTTTGATAGGCGGCCCGGAAGGGTTATCCAGCGCCTGCCAGCAAGCCAGCGAAGAAAAATGGTCATTGTCAGCGCTTACGCTTCCTCATCCCATGGTCCGAATTATAGTCGCAGAAGCCTTATTCCGAGCCTGGAGTTTAAATAACAATCACCCGTACCACCGAGAGTAAATGAATAGAAGACGTCACAACGCACTTCGGGACTATACAGCGGAAGCCGGCCTTTTTGCCAGCCGGGCGATGATTTGTATGGGACTGGTTGCCACTGTCTTTCTGGTTTTACTGGGTAACCTGTACCACCTTCAGGTTACGGGCTTTCAGGAATTTCAGACCCGCTCAAATTCAAACCGTATTACGGTGCTGCCGGTACCGCCGAATCGCGGACTCATATACGACCGTAACGGCGAAATACTGGCCGAGAATATTGCCGTTTACAGCATTGAAATCATCCCCGAAGAAGTCGAGGACCTCGACGATACGCTGACCCGGTTAGTTGAGTTGCTGGACCTCGATGAAAGTGTGGTGAGCCAGTTTACGACGCAAATGCGCCGTGCCCGTCGTTTCCCTCAGATTCCTTTTACCGACAACCTAAGCGAAGAACAGGTCGCGCGGTTTGCGCTGCATCAGCATCATTTCCCCGGGGTTTCTGTGGAAGCGCGGTTACAGCGTCATTACCCCTATGACGATCTTTTTACCCATGTCATTGGTTACGTCGGCCGCATTAATCGCCAGGATATTCAGCGTTTACAGGCAAATGACAGCTATAATCTGTACGCAGCAACCCGCACCATTGGGAAGCTCGGGGTTGAGCGTTATTACGAAAGCGTGTTGCATGGTAAGCCTGGTTTTCAGACTGTCGAAGTCAATAGTCGCGGGCGTGTTGTCCGTACCCTGGAATTTACCCCACCTGTGCCGGGCCAGGATATCTACCTTGAAGTGGATGTGCAGGTTCAGAAAATCGCCCGTCACCAACTGCAGGGCCGACGCGGTGCAATCGTGGTCATGGACAGCGAAAATGGTGGCTTACTGGCGATGTACTCCAACCCCAGTTACGACGCCAACCAGTTTGTTCGCGGCATTTCAACCACCGCCTATCAGGCCCTGCTGCAGAATTCGAATAACCCGCTGATTAACCGTGCCACGCAGGGACGCTATCCACCTGCCTCGACCATTAAACCGCACATGGCACTCCTGGGCCTGGAAGATGGCCTGGTTGATCTGGAAACCAGTATCTGGGACCCGGGCTACTATGAATTACCAGGGGTCGAGCGCCGTTTTCGTAACTGGCGCAGCTGGGGCCATGGCTGGGTTGATTTAAGAAAAGCATTGCAGGTATCGAACAATACTTACTTTTATAAACTCGCCCATGAAGCAGGTATCGACCGCATCCATGACTTTATGCGTAGCATGGGATTTGGTGAGCGGACTGGAGTAGATATTCACGAAGAAAATCAGGCGTTATTGCCATCGCGGGGCTGGAAGCAGGCTAACCTTAATGAATCCTGGTACACCGGCGAAACATTGTCGGTCGGGATAGGCCAGAGTTTCTGGACGGTAACGCCGTTGCAGCTGGCAACCGCCACCAATATTCTGGTCACTGAAGGTCGTCGTTTTCAGCCACGCCTGCTACGTGCAACGCGGGACGGCGAGCAACTGACCTATCAGGAGCCTTTTGAATTACCCCCACTAAATGTACGTGACCCGATGTTCTTCAGTGCCATCATGGAAGGTATGGAACGTGCTGTAAGTCGCGCTGACGGCACGGCTCACGCAGCCTTTGTCGATGCTCCATACCGCGCAGCAGGTAAAACGGGAACCGCGCAGGTTATCAGTCGGGCTGAAGCTGAACAAGAGCCCGAACTGGTCCTCGTTGACGGTGAGCAAGTCCCGGTTGAAGTGGATGAGCGTTTACGCGATAACGCAACCTACATTGGCTACGCACCAGCAGATGACCCCCAGATTACGCTGGCGATTGCAATCGAAAACGTCGGTGGTGGTGGTCGTAACGCGGCCCCTGTGGCCAGACGTATTCTCGACTTCTACTTCGACTATCAAAAGAGTGTCGAACAGGCCGAACTACGTGACCAAGAGGAACGCGAAGAAGAACGTCTGCAAGAAGAGCGCCTGAAAGAACAACGCGAGGAACAAAGTGATGATGCAAACTAGTCAAGAGCGTGGCAGTCTGACCCTGTTTTATCGCTTTCATATTGACCTGCCACTGTTCCTGGCGCTGGCCTGCCTGTCAGTAATCAGCCTCGCTGTAATATACAGTGCCGGCGGACAGGATATTGCCCTGGTCCAACGACAGAGTGTGCGCATTGGAATCGCCTTTACCGTCTTAATTGTACTTGCGCAAATCTCGCCGTTAACCTACAAGCGGCTGGCTATCCCTATGTTTGTGGTCGGCGTTGCACTACTGGTCGCGGTACTCCTCTTTGGCGTGGTTGGTAAAGGCGCCCAGCGCTGGCTGGATATTGGCATCACCCGTATCCAGCCCTCTGAGATTATGAAGATTGCAACCCCGATGATGCTTGCCTGGTATTGCTCTCAACAGCAGCTACCAGTGCGTTGGACGCAGGCCTTTGGTGGCCTGTTGCTTATCATCGTGCCGACGTTACTTATAGCGAAGCAGCCTGATCTCGGCACCGCCCTGCTGGTCTTCAGCTCCGGCGTGTTTGTACTCTTTCTGGCTGGTATGAGCTGGCGTCTGATTAGCGCTGCTTTAGTTGCACTGGCAGGCTTTCTGCCTGTCGCCTGGTTCTTCCTTATGCACAATTACCAGCGTCAGCGCGTTTTAACCTTTTTGCATCCGGAATCAGATCCGCTCGGAGCGGGCTATCATATTATTCAGTCAAAAATCGCGATTGGCTCCGGCGGTTTTGAGGGTAAAGGCTGGCTGCAGGGGACTCAATCCCAGTTAGAATTTCTTCCGGAACGTCATACCGACTTCATTTTCTCTGTCTTCAGCGAGGAGTTCGGTCTGATGGGAGTTTGTGTTTTACTTATTATTTACGGCTTTATTGTCTACCGCGGCCTGGCCATTGCTATACGAGCACAGCAAGTCTTTAGTAAACTACTGGCCGGTAGCATCACATTAACCGTGTTTATTTATGCACTGGTAAATATTGGAATGGTTTCCGGCTTACTACCCGTAGTCGGTGTACCCTTACCCTTAATAAGTTATGGTGGCACCTCAATGGTCACTATTATGGCAGGGTTTGGCATTCTGATGGCCATAGCAACGCACCGTCGGTTAGTGCTACGAGACTGACTATAACCGTAAATAAGAAGGACACAGCCCGGTGACATTTTTTCGCCCCTTATCCAGCATGCATCCGCAGCTTTGCCTTCGTTACCTGCGTCGGGCATTGCTTGGCAGCGCTTTACTTATTTCCCCTGCGTTATATGCTCAGGAGGAAATTCAATCGAGTGCAACCGTTGAAGCGGAAAAAGACGCCTTTATCGAGCAGGTTGCTGCTGAGCAGAACATACCAGTCAGCGAGGTACGTGAACTATTGCAGGCTGCACAACGCAACGAGGATGTGCTGGCCGCTATTCAACGCCCCTGGGAAGCAAAACCCTGGCACCAGTATCATGGTATTTTCCTGACCGAGCGACGGATTAATTCAGGTGTGGACTTCTGGCGTACTCACCAGGAAACCTTAGAACGCGCGTACGCCGACTATGGCGTTCCGCCGCAGATCATTGTCGCAATCATTGGCGTTGAAACTTACTATGGCGAGTATCTGGGCAATTATTCGGTCCTGGATGCACTCTACTCTCTTGGTTTCTATTACCCTCCGCGCAGCCGCTTCTTTCGCAGCGAACTGGCTGAACTAATTCGCCTTGCCCGGGCCGAGGGGCTTGATATCAATTCACTGCAAGGGTCATACGCCGGTGCCATGGGCTATGGACAATTTATTTCGTCCAGCTATCGTGCTTATGCAGTCGATTTCGACGGTGATGGAGTACGCGACTTGCTAAGCAATCCGACGGATGCCATCGGCAGTGTTGCCAATTACTTCGCCCAACATAACTGGCAGCGTGGCCAGCCCGTAGCAATTCCGGCCTGGACCGAGCGCGTTGCTGACTTGACCGACCTTACCTCAGGTCCCCGACAGACACTGACCCATGATGTGGCGGCTCTGCGTGAGGCTGGCGTCGACTTTGTAACCCAAATGCCCGCCGCTACACCAGCACGCCTTTTCCAGTTTGAAGAGAAACAAGGGTACAGTTACTGGGTCGGTCTACCGAATTTTTACACTATCACCCGTTATAACCACAGCCCGTTGTATGCAATGGCCGTATTTCTGTTAAGTGAAGAAATCCGACATGCCTATGAACGCTAGAATTAAGCCGCAGTTCCTCTCCCTCAGCCTGCTGGCTGTTGCCCTGCTAAGTGCCTGTTCAAGCCAACAGGGGCGCTATAGCATGCGCTATGACGAGGCACCGGAACGGCTGCCTTCAGTCGCTGAGATCAATCCGCTTGAACCTCGCTATGAGCCTCTTAGCCGGCAAGGGAATATGTCCAGCTACACCGTACTTGGGGAAACCTACAGGGTCTTACCAAGTGCCGAAGGGTACAGTGCGACAGGTCTCGCTTCCTGGTATGGCAAAAAATTTCACGGCCATTTGACCTCCAACGGCGAGTATTACGACATGTATGGGTTGTCAGCCGCACACCGTTATCTGCCGTTACCAACCTACGCCAGGGTCACTAACCTTCGAAACGGTAAAGAAATTATTGTCCGTATCAATGACCGGGGTCCGTTTCACCCCGAGCGCATTATTGACTTGTCCTATGCAGCTGCCTATAAGCTGGACATGCTCGACAGCGGAGTGACCGAAGTTCAGGTAGAAGCCCTCTACATGCCCCCGCCTACCGTGGTCGCTGATTCCTCTTCAGTCTTTATTCAGATTGCAGCGCTCAGCGACAGTAACCGGATACAGCAAGTCCAGCAAGAGTTGCAGGATAAGTATGCATTAAATGCAACTACCCGCCAGCGTGATGGTCTACATCGACTGCTACTCGGGCCTTTTGACGAAAGCCAGGCAAGTCAGTGGGTGCAAAGATTGCGTCAAGATGGTTTCGACAATGCATTTCGCGTGGCTGAATAGTGTAAGCACATGCCGATTTTGTTACAATCACCATCCGCCCCCGAACATCACTTGTGGGTATTGATGTTCAGTAATATTAAAGAGAACTAAATAATCATGAGCCAACCTCTTTTCAGACGAGTTTCAATGACGTGTGTAGCCACCGTTGCCCTTTTCAGCGCCACCGTCAGCGCTAACGTGGTTCCAGAGCCCCCTTCGGTCAATGCAAAGTCCTATATTTTGCTCGACTATAAGACAGGGCATGTCCTTGCTGAAGGCAATGCAGACGAACTGCATGGTCCTGCCTCACTGACTAAAATGATGACCAGCTACATTATTGGGCATGAACTTGAACGCGGCACTATTAGTAACGACGACATGGTGACCGTCAGTGAAAATGCCTGGGCACGAAATTTTCCTGGTTCATCGCTGATGTTTATCGAAGTCGGTCGTCAGGTTTCCGTACGTGATTTAAATAAAGGGCTGGTGATTTCCTCAGGTAATGACGCCGCTGTCGCGATGGCGGAGCATATTGCCGGCAGCGTCGATGCGTTCGCCAATCTGATGAACGCCTATGCTGAACGCCTTGGTATGAGCAACACCGTATTTGCTAATCCACACGGTCTCACCGCTGAGGGTCAGGCGACCACGGCACGCGACATGGCAACCCTTGGTCAGGCGTTAATCCGCGATGTTCCGGAAGAGTACGCGCTGTATCAAGAACGTGAGTTCACCTTCAATGACATTCGCCAGTACAACAGAAATTCATTGCTATGGGACCGTTCACTTAACGTCGACGGCATTAAAACCGGGCATACCAGTGATTCAGGTTATAGCCTGGTTACCTCAGCAGTGGAAGGCGAAACCCGTTTAGTCTCTGTGGTGATGGGTACCGACAGTGAACGTGCACGCGCCACTGAAAGTAAAAAGCTACTCAACTACGGCTTCCGTTATTACGAAACCGTGCATGCCTACGACGCCGGTGAAAGCTTCGTCAATCATCGTATCTGGGGTGGTGAGTCTGACCACGTCGAACTCGGTGTGCGTGACGACGTCGTTGTCACCTTGCCTCGCGGCCAACGTCAGAACCTGGAAGCCAATTTTGTCTTGAATAAAGCACTCGATGCCCCCATCAATGAAGGCGACGAGGTTGGCAATGTATTCTTATCTCTGAATGGTGAAGATATTGCGTCTTATCCACTGGTTGCTCTGCACTCAGTAGAAGCTGGTGGCTTCTTTAAGCGCATTATCGATAACATTCGTAAGAACTTTGCTGACGAATAACGCGAGGCTTTTCTGATGCAAACGAAATTTGACCAACTGCTTGATTTTCCCTGTGACTTCACTTTTAAAGTCATGGGGTTAGCGACCGACTCTTTAGAAGAGCAAATTGTCGCGGTGGTCCAGCAGCACGCCCCGGGCGACTATCAACCCAAACAGCGCCCGTCCAGCAAAGGGACCTATGCGTCTGTGTCGATCAATGTTGTGGTCCACAGCAAAGACCATGTCGAACTATTGTACCGCGAGTTATCGGCCATCGATGACGTACGCTACGTACTCTGACAAGCAGCACTGGTATTGCCAGTTCTAAACTGGCAATAACCCTATCCCCGATAAGGTGTAACCTTTTCTCAGGCAAGGTATAATGCCGCCATGAACAAATTAATCATTCGCCAGTTAGCGAGCATGGACTATGAGCCAGTCTGGCATGCCATGCAGCATTACACCAATATTCGGGGTCCCGAGGCCGACGACGAAATCTGGATCGTTGAGCACCCGCCGGTATTTACTCAGGGCCAGGCAGGTAAAGCGGAACATATTCTGGCGCCGGGCACAATTCCGGTGGTACAGGTGGACCGCGGCGGTCAGGTCACCTACCATGGTCCCGGGCAGTTGGTAATTTATTTTTTGATTGATATCCGCCGCCGTAAAATGGGCGTACGTAATCTGGTGACAGCGATAGAACAGACCGTTGTCGAAGCCTTACGCAGCTATTCCATTGAATCGGCGCCCCGTGCCGACGCGCCGGGTGTGTATATTGGCCAGCAGAAAGTATGTTCGCTTGGTTTGCGAATTCGCCGGGGCTGTTCGTTTCACGGCCTGGCGCTTAACGTAAAGATGGATATGGAACCCTTCGGCCGCATTAACCCTTGTGGGTACGCCGGCATGGAAATGACCCAAACCAGCAACCATGACGGGCCAGAGACAATAGAGCAAGCGGCTAAGGCCGTCAGTAACGCATTTATCTCGCAGCTGGGCTATGCCGAGGTGCACGAAGTAAAGGGGCTGAATAAAGATTATGAGCAAGCCAGTTAGACTAGAACCAGGCGTAAAAATGCGCGACGCCGATAAAATGGCGTTAATTCCAGTACAGATTATTCCGACCGAACGCGAGCAGATGCTCCGTAAGCCTGAGTGGCTCAAGGTTAAGCTGCCCGCATCAACGGACAAAATTGACCATATTAAGAAAGCTATGCGTAAGCATGGCCTGCATTCAGTCTGTGAAGAGGCGTCCTGCCCCAATCTGCCTGAATGTTTTAATCATGGCACCGCGACCTTTATGATTCTTGGTGATATCTGCACCCGACGTTGCCCTTTCTGCGACGTTGCCCATGGTCGTCCATTACCACCCGATCCAAAGGAAGCCGCTAAATTAGGCGAGACTATTGCGGATATGGGGGTGAAGTATGTCGTGATTACCTCCGTCGACCGTGATGATCTGCGCGATGGTGGTGCTCAGCACTTTGCCGATTGTGTGCGTGAAATCCGCCATCACTCACCACAGATTAAAGTAGAAATTCTGGTTCCGGATTTCCGTGGACGAATGGAGAAGGCACTTGATATTCTCCAGGGCGAAGCCCCAGACGTTTTCAACCACAACCTGGAAACGGTGCCACGGATGTATAAAGCGGCACGTCCCGGTGCCAACTACCAGTGGTCACTGGATTTGTTGCAGCAATATAAAGAGCGTCGTCCAGACGTGCTGACCAAATCTGGCCTGATGGTTGGTCTGGGGGAAACCAACGACGAAATCTTGCAGGTGATGGAAGATCTTCGTCGTCATGATGTCGACATGCTGACTATTGGCCAGTATCTGCAACCAAGCCGACATCACATTGCGGTAGACCGTTATGTCCACCCTGATGACTTTGCGATGCTCAAGCGCGAAGCTGACAAAATGGGCTTCACCCATGCGGCATCGGGGCCACTGGTGCGTTCATCCTACCATGCTGACCTTCAGGCAGCGGGCATCGAAGTCTCATAGAAACCAATGCAAAGTAAAAAGCCGACGTTTACGTCGGCTTTTTCATATCCATTGTTTACAAGCAACGCTTACTGAGTCGCTGCCTGTTCAATCAGGCGCAGATACAACGGCGGTACCACACCGATATCGTGCTGTTCCATAAAGGTAACTTCGGCGACCGGTTTCCAGGCCTGGAAGCGGGTCGCTTCACAGGTCGCGGCGCGGAATAGTCCCGCCTGGCTACTGTCATCTGAGCCCAGCCGATATAGATCACTGCTCATCTTAGTCGCGATAGGCTGAGTGATTTGGTCGCGCCAGGGTAAACTCTCTTCGAGCTCCTGTAGGGTTCTCGCGTCCACTAGCGAGGACGATGTTACTACCAGGTTCTTCGTTTCAAAGCGAAAACGACCCTCACAGAATGCACTCGCCATAGGTTCCCGCATCGGATACTCATCGGCAAGACCAAACCAGTGCCCCAACTCATGGATAAGCACTTCAAAGCTCGAACTCATCGACAAATGAAGTTCGTTGGCACGTGCATTTGCAAGTCCTTTCTCGGCTACAAACCAGCGGTATTCACTGGTAACTTCGCGAGCCCAGCAGTCCACCCGGGCGTCATCAGTGTGGCATTCGGCTGCCTCAGGCCGGTCTATCAGGGTAAAACAAAAATCGAGTTGCGCGAATGGATGCTGATAAAACTCAGCCAGCCAGTCGTATAAACGAATTCTGGCTTGTCGAGCCTGCAGATACACGTTCACTCCATACAGGCACTGCTGGCCATAATGAACCGGATTTTCATCCAAACGCCGTGCAACGCCCCGGCGTTTAGACCACTGCTCGGTATCCGGCGCGATATCCTGCCACTGCGTATCAGCAGCTAAACCGGGTCGAGCGAGCAGAATTCTTGCCATCAGGGTATCGCGTTGCGTGCCAGGCTGGAGCGCTTGCAGTAAGTCATAAGCGCGTCTGGGATCGGTGTCAAGCATACGGCGGGCGATGGTTAGGGATGCCTCGCGGTCGCCCAGCTCTGCTGCGGCCTGTAGCCACTGCTCGGATTTTGCCGGTACATGCACGGATAACGCATAGGCAGCACCCGCATCACCCTGGCGTACAGCTCGCTGATAAAAACTCAACGCCCGGGCACGCTGTTGCTCGCGCCAGTACTTTTCCGCCAGATAATGACTGGCTTCACCCACTCCGAAATAACTCGCTGGGTAGGCGAAGCGTACCGGTGCCTGGGCAAACATCTGATTCCAGTAGGCCAGGGTCTGCAACTGACTGCCATGAAGTGACAAGGTCGCCAGTATGCACAGTAAAAACAGACTGAATTTACCCAACCACGCCCTCAAGCTATTGCCCTAGCCCTGTTGACGCAATTTATCGAGTTCAAGATGAGCATATCGGTGTTCCACGAACTCATACAGGTTGGTCGCTAGCGCCAGTTTGAAATAGTTTGCCGCATCGTCGTTCTGGTTATTGAGTTGCTCGAATTTACCCAGATAAAAGTAGGCTTCCGTCAGACGCTCAACCAGCACTATCTGGTCCTCAACATCGTGCAACGTACTTGCCATCAGCTGTTGAGCATTGATTTCTCCGGTAAACAAACGTACCAGGTTGGTTTCCCAACTTTCATCCAGCTTTGCTTTGCGTTGTTCAAGAAGCTGATAAGCGTGCTCTTCATTCAGCGCACGGTCTGCAAAAAACAGCCAGAGGACACGGTAGGCATCGCCCTGTCCCTGATAGTGGTGGTCGGCGAAATCTACCTGAGCAAGTTCATACTGCCCCGCGTAATAGGCGGCAATGCCGCGATTGAGCAACACATATGGATGGTCCGGGTCGAGCTCAATGACGCTGTCAAAGGCTTCAAACGCGCTCTCATAGTCGCCTCCCTGAGTGGCATGAATACCAATGTAATTATAGGCATCGGCCATTCCCGGGCGGTATTCCAGCAACTGGTTAAAATCAACCCGG
This sequence comes from Aliidiomarina sedimenti, assembly GCF_003986955.1. Taxonomy (GTDB): domain Bacteria; phylum Pseudomonadota; class Gammaproteobacteria; order Enterobacterales; family Alteromonadaceae; genus Aliidiomarina; species Aliidiomarina sedimenti. The sequence goes on from NZ_PIPN01000001.1 coordinate 830,112, forward strand.
GCCAGCGTGGTCATACCCAGCGCATCGTATAAGGCGCCGCGACGGTACAGTAATACTGCGCGCTGTTCGTTGTTGAGGTCCTGTTCCTGCAATAGCTGCGTAATCTGCGCTATTTCCAGTTGCCGCTGAGGGCTTGGCATCAGGGGTTCAACCAGGATGAACTGATTCGCCCGGATGTCAGGAGAAGACGGCTGAACTTGCTGTTCAGTACTGATGGTGGCGGTACGCCCCTGGTCACTTTGACGTTCCGGACCTGCCGCGCAGGCTGTCAGCAATAAAGATAAAGTGACAATACAGAAAGCTCGTAAATTCAAGTTATTGGCTCCGTTATGCTTAGTCAACATAGTAGACCATAGCACACCAGCAGCCAGCAAGGGACAAAAATGCCACCCGTAGGTGGCATTAATTAGTAGCCTGCAGCGTGTCCGTCTTTACGACTTTCTGAGGCGCCAATATAGACCTCTTGCTCAGCATCGTACCAAATAGCCTGATAACCGCCATAAGGGCCTACCGCTTCCTGCAAGCGGTGTCCCATTTTCACCAGTTCACGCCGGGTAGCTGGCGAAAATCCGTTTTCGAGACTGACTACGCCGCCGTCTGTCATCTGCTCACCGGTAGGCTGACTTGAGCCGGTATGCAGTATACGCGGAGCATCGCCAGCTTCCTGCAGGTTCATTCCGAAATCGAGCATATTGATCAGGATCTGCGCATGCATTTGCGGCTGCGTAGCACCCCCCATCACCCCGTAACTCATCACTGACTGACCGTCTTTGGTTACAAATGCCGGAATAATAGTATGAAAAGGTCGTTTACCAGGTTCATAAAGGTTCATATGACCCTCTTCCAGGGCAAACAGCTCGCCGCGATTCTGCAGCACGAAACCGGTGCCTTCTGGCGTAATACCTGAACCCATTCCACGGTAATTACTCTGAATCAAGGACACCATGTTGCCATCTTTGTCCGCCGTGGTGAGGTAAATCGTATCTCCATCGGTTGGCGGGTTACCGGGTTCAAAGCTATTCCCTGCCTGCTCAGAATCAATCAACTGACGTCGCTCAGTGGCATAGTCTTTGGAAATCAGCCAGTCCACTGGAATCTCATTGAATGCGGTATCTGAATAAAAGCGTGCTCGGTCTTCGAACGCCAGCTTTTTCGCTTCGACAAAGTGATGAATATATTCAGGGCTGTCATGTCCCCAGGCGCTCAGGTCATAGTCTTCCAGAATATTCAGAATTTGCAGTGCGGCGATGCCCTGGGTATTCGGCGGTAGTTCCCACAGGTCATAGCCACGATAATTGGTCGACACCGGGTCAACCCATTCTGAGCTATGTGCAGCTAAATCATCGGCATTAAGGAAGCCACCATGCTCACTAACAAAGCGGCTTATACGCTGAGCGATTTCTCCCTCGTAAAAGGCGTCGCGGCCATGTTCGGCCAGTTGACGATAACTCCAGGCCAGATCTGGATTGCTAAAGCGCTCACCTTCTTGTGGCGGCTCGCCATCCTCCATGAAAACCTCGGCAAAGCCCGGATACTGCTGCAGGACCTCGGCGTTGCGCTCAAAGTAGTAAGCAATGACTTCGCTTACCGGAAACCCGTTTTCGGCATAGTGAATAGCGGGCGCAAGCAGTTCGCTCATCGGCAATGAACCAAAACGCTGGTGCATCTCAAACCAGCCATCCACTGCCCCTGGCACGGACAGTGGTAACACGCCTCGTGCCGGTATCTTATCAAGACCCTGCTGCTGAAAATGCTCAAGAGTGAGACTCTGCGGAGAACGTCCCGAGGCATTCAGGCCGTGTAAGGTTTCACTTTCTGCATCCCATATAATCGCATAGAGGTCGCCACCGATGCCGTTGCCAGTTGGCTCAACAAGGCCCAGTAACGCGTTGGCAGCGATAGCAGCATCCACTGCACTGCCGCCATTGCGCATAACTTCAAGCGCGGCCTGAGTCGCCAGCGGTTGACTGGTGGCTGCCATTGCCTCCGGTGCCATGACCTCGGAACGTGAGGCGAAATGATGGCCGGTAATCCGATCATAAGCGAGCGCCGGCACACTGACTGCCACCGCTACGGCACACAAAGCCCCTTTTAAAAGCTTGCCTGGTACCCTTGGTAAAGTATCCTGATATCGCACGCTGGTTCCCCTTAAAAAATAGGCTGGTTGTATAAACTCGTTGCCCAGCATAAACCAGCAGACATAAAAAAAGCCAGCGTGGTTTCCCACGCTGGCCTTATCAGAGACTACGTTAGTCGCTTATTCTTCAGTTGAAGGTGTTTTTTCAGCTGCTTCTTTCATGCTCAAACGCACACGACCCTGACGGTCAATTTCCAGTACCTTGACCGCAACGGTATCACCGACACTCATGTGATCAGCGACGTTTTCAACGCGCTCATCAGAGATTTGCGAGATATGAACCAGACCATCTTTACCTGGTAATACAGTCACAAACGCGCCGAAATCGACGATTCGAGCCACTTTACCCTGGTAGATACGACCGACTTCAACGTCTGCCGTGATGGCTTCAATACGGGCAACCGCTGCTTTTGCGTCTTCTTCTGACGTAGCTGCGATTTTAATCATACCATCGTCATCAATTTCGATATTGGTGTTGGTTGATTCAGTCAGTTCACGAATCACTGCACCGCCTTTACCAATAACGTCACGGATTTTCTCAGGGTTAATCTTCATCATATGGAAACGTGGCGCATAGCTTGATACTTCATCACGTGCACCACTAAGTGCTTCGTCCATCACATTCAGAATGTGCAGGCGAGCAGCACGGGCCTGAGCCAGCGCTTTTTCCATAATGTCTTTGGTAATGCCTTCGATTTTGATGTCCATCTGCAACGCAGTTACACCATCACGGCTACCAGCGACTTTAAAGTCCATATCACCTAAATGATCTTCGTCACCGAGGATGTCAGAAAGCACCACATAGTCGTCGCCTTCTTTCACCAGACCCATCGCAATACCAGCCACAGAGGCTTTGATAGGCACACCAGCGTCCATCAATGCCAGTGACGTACCACAGACTGAAGCCATTGAGCTTGAACCATTTGATTCAGTGATCTCAGACACCACACGAATGGTGTACGGGAATTCATCCGAGTTTGGCATAACTGCCATCACACCGCGCTTCGCCAAACGACCATGGCCGATTTCACGACGCTTAGGTGAGCCGACAAAGCCAGTTTCACCAACGCTGTAAGGAGGGAAGTTATAGTGCAACATAAAGCGTTCAGTGCGCGCACCCATGATTTCGTCAATGTTCTGACCATCACGCTCAGTACCCAAAGTCGCTACAACCAGAGCCTGGGTTTCACCACGGGTGAACACCGCAGAGCCGTGCGTACGAGGTAACACACCAGTCGACATATCCAGCGCACGAACCATATCTGGTTCACGCCCATCGATACGCGGCTCGCCTTTGATGATACGGCTGCGGACAACGTCACTTTCCAGATCATGGAAGAAGTTTCCGGCCGCTTTCTGGTCCAGCTCTTCAAATTTCGCTGCCAGTGCTTCCATCATCTCGCTACGTACAACGTTCAGCTTGTCACGGCGCTCTGATTTATCAGTTACCAGATACGCTTCGCCAATTTTAGCTTCAGCCAGTTCTTTCACTGCGCTTTTCAGCTCATTGTCGACCGCAGGTGGCTGCCAGTCCCACGACGGGGTGTTTACTTCTGCAGCAAATTCTTTAATTGCAGTGACTGCCGCTTGCATTTGCTCATGGCCATACATCACCGCACCCAGCATCGCTTCTTCGCTCAGCAGGTTGGCTTCTGATTCAACCATCAAGACGGCCGCTTCAGTACCAGCTACCACCAGATCCAGGTTGGACTCAGTCAGTTCGGTCGAGGTTGGGTTAAGAACGTATTCGTTGTTAACCACACCGACACGAGCAGCACCAATCGGACCATTAAATGGCAAACCTGATACCGCTAACGCCGCCGACGTACCTAACAAGGCAACGATATCAGGCGCAATTTCAGGATTCAGTGACACAACAGTGGCGATAACCTGTACTTCGTTTTTAAACCCGTCAGGGAATAATGGACGAATTGGACGGTCAATCAGACGTGAGGTTAAAGTTTCGTTTTCAGTTGGGCGACCTTCACGCTTGAAGAAACCGCCTGGAATTTTACCGGCTGCGTAGGTACGCTCCTGGTAATTTACCGTCAACGGGAAAAAGTCCATTCCCTCGTTCACGTCTTTTTTACCCACTACGGTTACCAGAACCGCAGTGTCATCAATGCTTGCCAATACAGCACCAGAAGCCTGACGAGCAATAGCGCCAGTTTCTAATGTCACCGTGTGACGGCCGTACTGGAATTGTTTAGTTATAGGATTCACGTTGTCTTTTCCTTTACTTTTATGTTGGCCTTTTGTCCAAGGCCCTACTTTCACTTATTTCTCGCGACACAGTATAACGAAGTCGCGTATAAAATAAGAGCTGAAATACAAAAAAAGGGGCCATAAGGCCCCTTTTTTAAGCAAACTGATTAACGACGCAGTTCCAGACGCTTGATCAGGTCTGCATAACGCTCGTTGCTCTTACCTTTCAGGTAGTCCAGCAATTTACGACGCTGGCTAACCATACGCAACAAACCACGACGTGAATGGTGGTCATGGATGTGCTCTTTAAAGTGACCTTGTAGATGGTTGATTTGAGCGGTTAGCAAGGCTACCTGTACTTCAGGTGAACCTGTATCATTTTCAACACGGCCATAATCTTTAACGATCTGAGCTTTTACTTCTGCACTTAGTGACATAGTTATCTCCAAAAATTAGCCCAACCGATCACTAATTCAGCCGGGGATTAAAATCTTCGCGGATTATACGCATCCGCCAAGCCCTATTCAAGTATCAAATACAACAACACGCTTCGGCCAGGCCCTTTTATCTTCGCGGTATTCGGCAACTCCCAGAAACACACCATGCTCATTCTCGACCCGCACCGGAGTTCCGGCCGGATACACGTCTGCGCTCACTGGCTGACCATGCAAAAACGCATTACCCTGCTCCAGGGCTGCCAGTATCACCGGTAGCCGGGCGACCGGACTGTCCAATGGCAATAGCTGGGCATCCAGGGCAGTATAATCAGGGGTGTCGGCTTCATTCGCCGCCGCCAGTTCAGCCAGTTCATCCACTGACAACATGGCTTCGGCCGGGTAATCTGCCACCGCACTGCGATGAAGCGCCTGCACGTGGGCCCCGCAACCAAGTAACTGACCAAGATCATCAACCAGCGAGCGGATATAGGTACCCTTACTGCAGTGCACATCCAGCTCAATAAAATCATCGTTCCGCTGCAGTAGCTCAAGCCGGAATATTTGTATCGGTCGCGCCGGACGATCAATGGTAATGCCTTGGCGCGCATATTCGTACAATGGCTTTCCCTGGTGCTTCAATGCCGAAAACATCGATGGGACCTGCTCAATATCGCCGCGAAACTGCTCCAGTGCAGCCGCTAACTGCTGGTCCGATACGTCCACCGGCCTGGTTTCCACCACAGTTCCATCAGCATCACTGGTATCCGTCCGTACACCCAGCTGAGCCCGGACCTGGTAGACTTTATCCGCATCCAGCAAAAACTGAGAGAATTTAGTCGCTTCACCAAGGCAGACTGGCAACATACCGGTCGCCAAAGGGTCCAGCGCACCAGTGTGGCCTGCTTTTTGCGCGTTGTATAAACGTTTTACCTGTTGCAGCACCCGGTTGGATGACTCACCCTGGTGCTTATTCACCAGCACGACACCATTTATCGGGCGACCTTTTTTACTTCGTCTTGCCACTTACTCGCCTTCCGTATCGCCAGCATCTTTTTTGCGTTGTGCATCGCGTTTGGTGGCTTCACCCACCAGTTTGGCCATGCGGATCCCCTCATTCAATGACGGGTCGTATTCAAAGCGCAAATTAGGCGTAATACGTGCTTTAAGACGTTTACCCAGAATCGAACGAATATACCCTGTGGCCTCGTTCAATACTTTGAGTGCTTCTTTAGTGCCCGCTTCATCCTCATTGAGGAATGTGACAAAAACCTTGGCATAGGCCAAATCACGCGACACCTCGACATCTGAAACGGTCGGCATCACAACTCGAGGATCCTTGATTTCGCGTTGCAGGATCTGCGCAACTTCACGCTGCAACTGCTGTGAAAAGCGGTCCGTACGACTAAATTCTTTGGGCATTTTCGGCTCCTGTTAGATACACACATGGGGGCACGAGGCCCCCATGTTATCTTAATACTGTCGGTAAACGGGGTTTCAGCTTAGAGCGTACGCTCTACCTGAACCGTTTCAAAGACCTCAATCTGGTCACCAACTTTAACGTCGTTGTAGTTCTTCACGCCGATACCACATTCCATCCCATTACGGACTTCCTGGACATCGTCTTTAAAGCGACGCAGCGATTCCAGCTCACCTTCGTAAATAACGACGTTATCACGCAGTACACGAATAGGCGCTGAACGCTTAATGACACCTTCAGTTACCATACAACCGGCAATCGCGCCCAGTTTTGGTGACTTAAATACATCACGTACTTCCGCCAGGCCGATGATTTCCTGTCTGAACTCAGGAGCCAGCATGCCGGTCATCGCTTGTCTGATTTCGTCAATTACGTCGTAAATGATGCTGTAGTAACGCAGATCCACCTGCTCACGCTCAACAGCACGTTTCGCTGTGGCGTCTGCACGCACATTAAAACCAATCACAATCGCATTCGAAGCACCAGCCAGCGTAATATCAGTTTCGGTAATACCACCTACACCATTGCCGATAATATTGACCTTAACTTCGTCGGTCGACAGCTTCTGCAACGACTCTGAAATAGCTTCCAGTGAACCCTGAACATCGGCTTTAAGAACAATATTCAGCTCAGAGACTTCGCCTTCTGCCATGTTGCTGAACATATTCTCCAGCTTGGCTTTCTGTTGACGCGCCAACTTCACATCACGGTATTTACCCTGACGATAGTTTGACACTTCGCGCGCTTTTTTCTCGTCGCGAACAACGGTCACTTCGTCACCAGCTTGCGGTACCCCTGAAAGACCCAGGATTTCGACTGGAATCGAAGGTCCGGCAGTATCCACATCTTTACCAATTTCATCACGCATCGCACGCACACGGCCGTATTCCAGACCACATAAGACGATGTCACCTTTATGCAAGGTACCGCTCTGAACCAGAATGGAAGCAACCGGGCCACGTCCTTTATCCAGACGCGATTCAATCACCACACCCTGTGCCATACCTGAGTCGTCTGCTTTAAGGTCAAGCAATTCAGACTGTAGCAGGATAGCTTCAAGCAGTTCGTCAATACCCAGGCCTTCTTTCGCCGAAACATGTACGAACTGAACGTCGCCGCCCCATTCTTCAGACAAGACATTATGCTGTGACAGTTCGGACTTAACCCGATCCGGATCCGCTTCTGGCTTATCCATTTTATTCACCGCAACCACCAGTGGTACGCCAGCAGCTCTCGCATGCTGAATACCTTCAATGGTTTGTGGCATCACACCGTCATCGGCAGCCACTACCAGAATAACTACATCGGTGGCTCCGGCGCCGCGTGCACGCATTGAGGTAAAGGCCGCGTGACCCGGGGTATCAAGGAAGGTAATCATGCCATGACCGGTGTCGACGTGGTAGGCACCGATATGCTGGGTAATACCACCCGCTTCACCGGCGGCTACTTTGGCTTTACGAATGTAATCAAGCAGCGATGTTTTACCATGGTCGACGTGGCCCATAACGGTCACTACCGGCGCACGAGGCTTCATCTCACCCGCTTCCTGGCGATCATCCAGTACTGATTGTTCAAGCGCGTTGTCGTTAACCAATACGGCTTTGTGACCCAGCTCTTCCACCACCAGTACGGCGGTTTCCTGATCCAGAACCTGATTGATGGTCACCATTTCGCCCATCTTCATCATCGTCTTGATAACTTCGCCAGCTTTAATTGCCATCCGGTTTGCCAGTTCAGCAACGGTGATGGTTTCTGTAATACGTACATCGCGTTCAACCGGCGATGCTGGCTTTTGGAAACCATGCTGCATGGTTGAAGGAGCGCGCATCTTGCCACCTTTACGGCGACGTTCACGACGTGGAGCCTCGGCCCGCTCTTCGTCTTTGCGGCTACGCTTTTTCTTCGCCCGGCGCGCGCGACGCTCTTCTTCAGTATCCTGCTGGTCTTCTGCCTGTTTCGCAGTCTCAGAGGTGGTGAAGTGAACATCTTCCTGTTCCGCTTGCTTGCGTTTCGCTTCTTCTTCCTGCCAGCGTGATTCGTTCTCTTCAGCCAGGCGACGTGCTTCTTCAGCTTGCTTAATCGCTTCTGCTTCAGCTTTTTTCTTGGCTTCTTCTTCCTGAGCTTTACGCAGTTTTTCTTCCTCGGCTTTCGCTTCGTCTGCTTTTTTCAGCTCTTCTGGCGTCATCGCCGCACGAGCAGCTTTCTCAGCTTCTTCACGCTGTTTCTCTTTGCGTAGTTTTTCAGCTTTACGCTTCTCGTCTGCTTTGGCTTTTTCTTCCGCCGCTTTGCGTTCTGCTTCGGCTTTCGCCTTAGCGACCGCTTCCGCTTCCAGACGTGCTTTTTCTTCCGCTTCGCGTTCAGCAGCCAGACGCTCTTCTTCTTCACGAGCCAGCTCTTCCGCCGACGGACGTTTTACATAGGTGCGCTTCTTGCGTACTTCCACCTGCACAGCTTTCGACTTACCACCGCCACCGGGAACACTTAACGTACTCTTTGTTTTACGTTTTAACGTCATCCGTGCTGGCTCTGATGAACCCGCTCCGCCATGTTGCTTATTCAGGTGTGCAAGCAGCTTCTGCTTCTCATCTTCAGTCACACTGTCATCGGCTTTCTTGCTCATACCGGCTTCAGTAAACTGCGTTAACAACCGTTCAACGGAGGTCCCAATATCGCTGGCGAGCTTTTCTACTTTAACTTCTGCCATTTATTTCCCACCTCACTGACTATTTTCATCGTCGCTGAACCAGCAGATGTTACGAGCTTTCATAATCAGCTCGCCTGCCTTCTCAGCGCCTAAAGATTCTATGTCTGACAAGTCGTCAATCCCTTGCTCTGCCAGATCTTCCAGAGTTTTCACTCCGATTGCTGCCAGTTCAAAGGCCAGGTGCTTGTCCATGCCGTCTAAATCAAGCAATGCTTGCTCAGGCTCAGCACCTTCCAGCGACTCTTCAGTCGCCAGCGCTTTGGTTGTCAGATAATCTTTTGCTCGAGTACGCAGTTCTTCAACTGTGTCCTCGTCCATGCCGTCAATCGCCAGTAACTCAGCGACTGGCACATAGGCAACTTCTTCCAACGAAGAGAACCCTTCGTCAATCAACACCCCTGCAAAGTCCTCATCAATGTCGAGACCCGCGGTAAACAGCTGGGTTAATCGTGATGACTCTTCTTCATTGCGAACGTTGAAATCTTCTACAGTCATCACATTCAGTTCCCAGCCAGTTAACTGACTGGCTAAACGAATATTCTGACCATTACGACCAATCGCTTGTGCCAGATTGTCTGCTTCAACTGCAATTTCCATGGTTTTGGTTTCTTCGTCCATTACGATAGAAGCCACTTCCGCCGGGGACATTGCATTGATCACGAACTGTGCCGGATTTTCGTCCCAAAGGACGATATCAACCCGCTCGCCACCCAGCTCTCCGGAAACTGCCTGAACACGGGCACCGCGCATACCAACGCAGGCACCAACAGGGTCTATCCGGCGATCATTACTTTTCACCGCAATTTTAGCACGCAGCCCTGGATCACGGGCTGCACCTTTGATCTCAATCATTTCTTCGCCAATTTCCGGCACTTCAATGCGGAACAGCTCGATTAGAAAGTTCGGGTTGGTACGGCTGACAAATAATTGCGCACCGCGCGATTCCGGACGCACTGCGTACAACAAACCGCGTACCCGGTCGCCTGGACGTACCATTTCCCGTGGCAGCATTTCCTCACGGAAAATAACTGCCTCGGCATTGTTACCCAGGTCCAGAATAATATTATCACGAGTGGTTTTTTTCACGATACCGCTGATCAGTTCACCGACCTGGTCTTCATATTCTTCAACCACCATGGCACGCTCAGCTTCACGCACTTTTTGTACGATAACCTGTTTCGCCGTTTGGGTTGTAATACGGTCAAATTTAATCGACTCAACCTGCTCTTCGACGTAGTCACCTAGCTGCAGCTCTGGTTCATCGTACTGAGCAGCGGATAAGCTGATTTCAGCATATGGATTTTCCATCTGCGCGTCGTCAGGGACTATTTTCCAGCGACGAAAGGTATCAAAATCACCCGTTTGGCGATCGATGTTTACGCGAACTTCAATTTCACCGTCATATTTTTTCTTTGTTGCTGTCGCAAGCGCTGATTCCAGTGCTTCGAAGATTTTGTCTCGAGGAACGGCCTTCTCATTCGACACCGCCTCTGCGACCATTAAAATTTCTTTATTCATGTTCGTGCCTCGCCAACGAAATCCTTAATCAAAATTCGGGACTAGATTTGCTTTCTTAATGGTAGCAACTTCTACGTCCAGGGTTTCCTCACCCACACCAAAAGTCACCGTGTTATCCACTACCGTTCGTATTACGCCAGTAAATTTACGTTTTCCTGCCACTGGAACACTCAGTACCACCTGGGCCATCTCACCTTGAAACTGCTCATAATGAGCGGCAGTGAACAATGGCCGGTCCATACCTGGTGATGACACTTCCAGGTTATATTCAACATTAATAGGGTCTTCTACATCCAGTACGGCACTCGCCTGACGGCTAACATGCGCGCAGTCATCCACCGAAATACCTTGCGGATGGTCTATATAAACGCGCAACGTGGAATGCTTGCCTGCACGGATAAATTCAATACCAACCAACTCGTAGTCCAGCGCTTCAACCGCCGGTGCCAACATGTTAGTCAAACGTTCAGTAATGGTCGCCAAGGCGTCCTCCAGAAATAAAAAAAGGGCCTAAAGCCCAGTTTTTGGTGACGATAATATTCTTCATCACAGGGCAGATAGCAAAAAGCCCCGCTTGCTCTGTCGGGGCTTCATACCAAACTGGGACCCTGTAAATTGGTTGCGGGGGCAGGATTCGAACCTACGACCTTCGGGTTATGAGCCCGACGAGCTACCAGACTGCTCCACCCCGCGTCCGATTACTTACCATTATACTAAAATGGCATATTTCTTCAATACCATAGGGTATTTGATTTGGTGCCGAAGACGAGACTTGAACTCGTACGCTCAGAAGAGCACCACCCCCTCAAGATGGCGTGTCTACCAATTCCACCACTTCGGCAAATTTTTTCTTACTTACATGTCATCCGGTAATGTTGGAACACTTAAATCGTTCCAGTCTTCTTCTACTTCGCCAGTTCCGGTAGCCATATTGCCAAGGATCAGGCTAAGCAGGAAGAAAGCCACTGCCAGAATAGTTGTAGTGCGGGTTAAAAAATTGCCCGAACCAGCAGAACCGAATACGGTGTTCGACCCACCAGAGCCAAAAGACGCACCCATGTCAGCGCCTTTACCACGTTGCATCAGAATTAAAGCGATCAACGCGATAGCACAAAGTAAATACAATACTAAAAAAATCTCGTACATAAGTCTCGTTATCCTTTCACTGCGCTACAAATAGCGAGGAACTGGTCTGTATTCAGACTGGCACCACCGATAAGGCCGCCATCAATATCATCCTGCGCAAACAGAATTTCGGCGTTCTCAGGCTTAACACTACCACCGTACAGCAAGGCTAATTTGCTTGCCGCATCGGTATTAAAGGTTGCCACATACTGGCGAATCGCTGCATGGACCTCCTGAGCTTGCTCAGGCGTTGCTGTTTCACCAGTGCCGATGGCCCATACAGGTTCATATGCCACCACCAGGCGATTAAAATCAACATCGTTGAGTACTTCGCTCAACTGTGCTTTTACCACGTCCAGCGTCTTTCCCGCTTCACGCTGCTGCAAAGTTTCCCCGACACACAACACAGCGGTAAGACCGGCCTGCTGAGCGAGTTGAACCTTTTTTGCAATCAACATGTCGTCTTCAGCAAATAAAGCACGACGCTCTGAGTGACCTAACAAGACATATTTGCAACCGACTTCAGCCAGCATCTCAGCTGCGATTTCACCGGTATACGCCCCGCTGCTATAGACACTGCAGTTTTGTCCGCCAACTTCAATATTGAGGCGCTGCGTGGCTGTTTCAAGGGCTGCCAGATACGGTGCTGGAGGGCAAATAACCACATCGGCTGAACAGCGAGCCGAAGCAAGCGCCGAGACCATGTCATCGACCAGCTTAAGGTTGCCGTTTAACTTCCAGTTTGCAATCACTAACGACTGTCGCATGATTTTCGCATCCCTTGTTCAAAGCGGCGCTGATAGTACCTAACCTCATCAGAAGTTACAAGCACCGCGCTTAAAAAAAGCGTGTCGTTGGACACGCTTTAATCACCCGGCGAGTAAATAGTTAACTACTTTGCGATTAACAACTTAGCTCGCCGCACTGACTTCTGAGGCGATCTGTTGGGCAAAGGCACGAACGGCTTTTTCGTTGTTGCCTTCGACCATCACCCGGATCAGTGGCTCGGTGCCGGATTTACGCAATAAAACCCGTCCCTGACCGGCTAATGCCTGCTCGACTTCCTCTACCGCAGATTTCACATTATCAGCCTGCAATGGATCCTGATCGCCGCTGTACTTCACGTTCACCAACTGCTGCGGCAGTTTGTGCATGCCTTCAAGTAAATCACGCAGCTGGCAATTCTTGCGTACCATCGCAGTAAGCATTTGCACGCCGGCAATAATGCCATCGCCGGTGCTATGGTACTGTAAATTAATCACATGGCCAGAATTCTCGCCGCCGATGCTCCAGCCATTTTCACGCAACGCTTCCATCACATGGCGGTCGCCCACCTTGGCCCGGACAAAAGGAATACCCAGCTCTTTCAGCGCCAGTTCCAGCCCCATATTGCTCATCAGCGTACCGACCACGCCGCCATCCAGATGCCCGGCTAACATGGCTTCGCGCGCCAATGCAAAAACAATCTCGTCACCGTCGATGGTTCGCCCCTGAGCGTCAATCATCATAATCCGGTCACCATCCCCATCGAGCGCTACACCAAGCTGTGCTTTGTGGCTTACAACGGCTTCGCTAAGTGCCTTTAAGTTGGTTGCACCGCAGTCCTGGTTAATATTCAGACCGTCCGGCTTGGTGCCTATTTCAATAACCTCAGCGCCCAGTTCACGAAATACATTGCCAGCAATGTGATAGGTTGCTCCATGTGCGCAATCGACCACCATTTTGATCCCGGTAAATGAAATATCACCCGGACAGACGCTCTTACAAAATTCAATATAACGACCCGGGGCATCAGTAATACGCGACGCGCGACCCAGCTGTTCTGAGTCGACACAGGCCATCGGCTGGTCAATCATGGCCTCAATCGATGCTTCCAGTTGATCAGAAAGCTTATGCCCGGTATCGGAGAAAAACTTAATGCCGTTGTCGTAATACGGATTGTGTGAAGCGCTGATCACAATCCCCGCCGAGGCACGAAATGTACGGGTCAGATACGCGACCGCAGGCGTTGGCATCGGCCCTAACAGCTCGACATCGACGCCTGCTGCTGCAAGACCGGCTTCTAACGCAGATTCCAGCATATACCCAGAAATCCGTGTGTCTTTCCCAATCAACACCTTGGTGTTCCCTTCGGCGGCCAGGATCTTACCTGCAGCCCAGCCTAATTTCAGAACAAAATCCGGTGCCACCAGCTCGCTGCCGACCCGGCCGCGGATCCCGTCTGTACCAAAATACTTCCCCATTGTAACTAATACTCCCCGGTTAACGTCGCCTGAACCACCTTAATGGCGTCCACGGTGGCTGCTACATCATGTACACGAATAATCTGCGCCCCTTTCATCGACGCAATGGTTGCCCCGGCAATGCTCGCGGCAAGGCGCTCATCGACGCTGCGACCCGTCACAGCCCCAAGCATCGACTTTCTCGACAGCCCGATCAACAGCGGCGCATTCAGTTCGTGGAACGCCTGCAGGCGTTGTAGCAGTTGATAATTGTGACGCACAGTCTTACCAAAACCGAAGCCTGGGTCAAGCAGCAGACGCTCTTTCTCAATCCCGTGCTGCTGACAGGCTTCCATACGCTGCTGCAAAAAGTCTTTAACCTCACACACCACATCATCATAATCCGGCGCCTCCTGCATGCTGCGCGGCTGTCCCTGCATGTGCATCAAGCACACCAGTGCCTTACTCTCGGCAGCCGCCTCCAGCGCGCCGGATTCGCGCAGGGCACGAATATCGTTAATCATAGCTGCACCCGCGTTGACCGCTTCGCGCATTACACCCGCTTTGCTGGTATCAATGGAAATACGGGTATCAAAACGCTGCCGAATAGCTTCTATAACCGGAATGACCCGGTCCAGCTCCTGATTCAGTGCGACATCCTTTGCACCCGGCCGGGTTGATTCTCCGCCGACATCAATCCAGCTTGCCCCTTCATCGAGCATGCGCTCGGTACGCCTCAATGCGTCGTCGATATGATTAAATTGTCCACCATCCGAAAATGAATCCGGGGTTACGTTCAGAATGCCCATTACCGCTGTTAACGTCTGTTTGTCTCGCATGCGCTATCTCGTTATCGAAGTACCATCAATCACTATAAAAAACTGTCAAAAAAAAGCCCCGCAAAACGGGGCTTGATAACTATTTCGCCGGAGAGCCGTCCGGATTATCTAAATCCAGTGACCCATCGGGATGGTCCGACTTACCGCGAGGCTTCTCTTTGCCATCGCTTGAAGTCGGGCCTGAAGGCGGTGTTCCACTATCAACGTCCTGCCAGTCCTGTGGTTGACGCACTTCACGACGAGCCATCAGATCATCAATTTGCGCTGCATCAATGGTTTCATACTTCATCAATGCGTCTTTCATTGCATGCAGAATATCCACGTTGTCTTCCAGGATCTGCTTCGCACGAGAGTAGTTGCGGTCTATAACCGAGCGGATCTCAGCATCGATAGAACGCATAGTTTCATCGGACATCTGCTTATTCTGTGCGACCGAGCGGCCAAGAAATACCTGACCTTCCTCTTCAGCGTACAACAGCGGCCCCATCTTGCTCGACAAGCCCCACTGAGTGACCATTTTACGGGCAATATCGGTAGCCCGTTCAATGTCATTCGACGCGCCGGTGGTGACTCTGTCATCGCCATAAATCACCTGCTCAGCAATACGTCCACCAAACAGGCTCGACAACATACTTTCCAGATGTTGCTTACTATGGCTGACCCGGTCCTGCTCAGGCAGGTACATGGTCACACCCAACGCTCTGCCACGCGGAATAATAGACACCTTATAAACAGGGTCATGCTCTGGCACCATTCGCCCGACAATGGCATGGCCCGCTTCATGATACGCGGTCATTTCTTTCTCTGACTCGCTCATCACCATTGACTTACGCTCAGAGCCCATCAGGATCTTGTCTTTAGCTTTTTCAAACTCACTCATACTGACGGTGCGTTTGTCTTCACGCGCAGCAAATAACGCTGCTTCATTGACCAGGTTGGCCAGATCTGCCCCGGAAAAACCTGGTGTACCACGGGCAATTACCCCTGGTTCAACATCGTCCCCAAGCGGAACTTTGCGCATATGAACTTTAAGAATATGTTCACGACCGCGAATATCGGGCAGTCCAACGGTCACCTGACGGTCAAAACGACCAGGTCGTAATAACGCAGGGTCAAGCACATCCGGACGGTTGGTAGCAGCAATGACGATAATACCTTCATGGCCTTCGAAACCATCCATCTCAACCAGCATCTGGTTCAGGGTCTGCTCGCGTTCATCGTGACCGCCACCCAGGCCTGCGCCACGCTGACGGCCGACCGCGTCAATTTCATCAATAAAGATAATACAAGGTGCTGACTTCTTCGCCTGCTCAAACATGTCACGGACACGAGAGGCACCGACACCGACAAACATTTCTACGAAATCAGAACCTGAAATGGTAAAGAATGGGACTTTTGCTTCACCGGCAACTGCTTTCGCCAGCAAGGTCTTACCGGTACCCGGAGGACCCACCATAAGTACGCCGGTCGGAATACGGCCACCAAGTTTCTGGAACTTGGTCGGGTCGCGCAGGTAATCAACCAGTTCGCCGACTTCTTCCTTCGCTTCGTCACAGCCTGCTACGTCAGCAAGCGTGGTTTTGACCTGGTCTTCGCCCATGAGCTTGGCTTTACTTTTGCCAAAGGACATCGCCCCACGGCCGCCACCGCCTTGCATCTGACGCATGAAGAAAATCCACACACCGATCAGCAACAGCATCGGGAACCAGGAAATAAAGATAGTGCCAAGAATACTTGGACTCTCTGGCTCTTTCACGTTCATGGTGACATTACGTTCGATCAGTTCATCAACCAGCTTCTGATCCTGCATTGGCATAACAGTCTTAAACGGCTGGTTACTGCTATCGACGCCCGTAATAACCCGGCCATCAATCGTCACTTCACGGATCTGGCCCTGGTTTACTTCACGCACGAATGTGGTGTAGTCATATGTCGGTGTACTACCTGTCCCTGGGCTGAAACCCTGAAAGACGCTCATTAGCACCACCGCGATGACTAACCAGAGGATTAAATTTTTCGCCATATCGCTCAACGCTGTTACCTCATTACCTTGTTCGCTTTTAAATAGCCTTGGTAGCCAAGCCTACTATAATTTGTACCCTGTCGCCACCAGGAAGACCTCGCGGGACCTTGCCCGCGACGAATCTGGTTTACGTACTTTAACGGTCTTGAAAGCCGCTCTGACATCGGCCAGAAACGGATCGAACCCTTCACCCTGAAATACTTTGACCACAAAACTTCCATTCGGTTTTAACACGTGCTTACACATATCCAGTGCCAGCTCTACTAAATACATCGAACGGGCCTGATCAACAGTCTGGTTGCCACTCATATTGGGCGCCATATCAGACAACAATACATCTACGTTGGCGCCGCCAATCCGGTTTAACAAGGCGTTCAAAACCAGTTCGTCGCGAAAGTCCCCTTCGAGAAAGTCGACCCCGGCAATCGGATCCATCGGCAGAATGTCGCATGCAATCACCTGGCCGCTGCCTTGCTGCACATCAACCACCAGCTGAGACCAGCCTCCCGGGGCCGCGCCCAGGTCAACCACGGTCTGCCCCGGCTTTAAGACTCTGTCGCGTTGCTGCACTTCTTCCAGCTTAAACACCGCGCGGGAACGCAACCCGCGCTTCTGCGCCTGCTGCACATACTTGTCATCAAAGTGCTCTTTTAGCCAGCGTTGACTGCTGGCTGTCCGTTTTTTTCCCATTTCGGTACTAAAGACCTCTTCTATCGCTGGCTCACATCACTAGATGGCGTTAGAATACCTTAAATTCAAGGGAAACCGGTAATTCGCAGGCCATTTCCCAGGTAAATTAACAGGAAACGACACTGCATGAACTTATCCAACAAGCAAAAACAGTATTTGAAGGGGTTAGCCCACCCATTGAAGCCAGTGGTATTGATGGGGGCGAATGGCCTTACCGAAGGTGTGGTGGCTGAAATTGACGGTGCGTTAGCGCATCATGAACTGATCAAGGTTAAAGTACCTGCCGATGACCGTGAGACCCGTAACGCAGTTGCTGAAGCAATTTGTCGTGAGACTGAGGCTGCATTTGTGCAGACCATAGGTAAGACGCTGGTCCTCTATCGCCCGGCAGAAGAACCGGTCATTAAACTTCCACGCGGTTAGTCTGTTGCCCCGGCCGATTCAGGTCTGGGGCTTCTTCGCTACGATCGCTTCATTATCCCTCTAGCCTACTCTAGCGCGCTTGCATCAAACATCATCAGGGTTATTGCCAATGGTCGATAAACTCTGCGCCAGTTGCTCCAGCACCATTTCTTTTTGCACCACTCGTTCGCCGACGGCAAGATACAAATCGATCATCAGCCGCATGTTGTTTTCACTTGGCTGCGCGTTATTACGCTGAAGAATCGCCCGACAATCACTATACGCCTTGATCACCTGTTCGCGTTCTGAACCTTTTTCCCGCTGCTGCCGCTGCAGATAAGTCTGGGTCCCCTCCTGCAGCGTTGCATCTCTGATTACCGGCACTTCAAGCTTGGCATAGGGGGCAAAAAACCAGTTCAGCGAAATACGCCGTTCGATTAGCACATTGACCAGCGTTTTATACGGGATAGTGCCCCGCCGTTTCCAGTTTGAGTAACTGGACGCACTCACCCCCATCCAACGAAGAATAGCTGCGGGTTTGCTCTCACCTGACAAACGGCTTAAACGCTCCATGTATTCGTCCAGTGTCGGCTCGACAACCTTGCTTTTACTGGGGGCTTGTGTTTTATTTGTCATAAGTTTTCGTTTGAA
Source organism: Aliidiomarina sedimenti (assembly GCF_003986955.1). Taxonomy (GTDB): domain Bacteria; phylum Pseudomonadota; class Gammaproteobacteria; order Enterobacterales; family Alteromonadaceae; genus Aliidiomarina; species Aliidiomarina sedimenti. The sequence continues at coordinate 848,542 of NZ_PIPN01000001.1, forward strand.
CATTATTTTATATTCGAGTGAATTCATTTGTGAACTCACTTTGAACTCATATGTAATTACATAAATGCAAAAAGATCAAATAAAAAAGGGACTTGCGGACAAAGGTTATGACTTCAGTCTACTCGCTGAAGTCATTGGCAAGAGCCCGTCTCTGGTATCCAAGGTGGTTTCACGCAAGGCACGCTCGGCGCTGGTGGCCCATGCGATTGCTAAAGCACTCGGCATCCCGGTAGAGACGGTATTCCCCGATATCCCCGCCTATCATGGCGTTGCTGACCCGTCCGTTGACCAACGGGCGGCGAAGCGTGCCGAACTCAAAGCAAAACTCGCGCAAGACTAAAACAAAAAAACCCGCATCGATATGCGGGTTTTTTACTTGGTTACAATGATTGTCTACAGGTACTCAACGGCAACCACTTCGTACTCGACTTCACCACTTGGCGTTGTCACCACCGCAGTGTCATCAGCCACTTTGCCTATCATCGCGCGCGCCAGCGGTGAGTTAACTGAAATCAGATTATTTTTAATATCTGCTTCATCGTCACCGACTATTTTATAGCGCACTTCTTTATCAGTGCTGGTGTTGTAGAGTGTCACCGTGACGCCGAATACGATCTTGCCGGTATTTGGCATTTTCTTCACATCGATGATCTGAGCATTGGACAGTTTGGCTTCAATTTCCTGAATCCGTCCTTCACAAAACCCTTGCTGTTCACGTGCAGCATGGTATTCAGCATTCTCTTTTAAGTCACCGTGCTCACGGGCATCCGCTATCGCCTGAATAATGCGTGGGCGGTCCTCATGCTTTAAACGTCTTAATTCAGTGCGCAGCGCTTCCGCGCCGCCCACAGTCATTGGGATCTGATTCATCCTTCCATAACCCTCTTATGTAAATCCTGAACAGAGCTAACCCGCGCTCTGTCATTCACGGTGTGTGCCTTAACTGTAGCAAAGCCTGCATTCAACGTGGTGGTGTAGATCACATTATTCAACAGTGCTTCACGTCGAATGTAGACAGAGTCAGCAATTGCCTGACGGCCTTCCACCGTATTAATGATATAGCTGTATTCGCCATTCTTTATCGAGTCGACAATATTCGGGCGCCCTTCCTGCAACTTATTGACAATGGAACACTTGATACCCTGTTCCTGCAAATAGGCGCCGGTACCGCGCGTCGCTTCCACATCAAAGCCGAGCGATAATAAGCCACGAGCCAAATCAGAGACCCGTTTCTTGTCCGCTTCGCGCACTGACAATAATGCTTTTCCTTTGCGCGGTAATGCCTGCCCTGCACCAAGGTTGGCCTTGGCATAGGCTTCTTCAAAACTCTCGCCAACACCCATAACTTCGCCGGTTGAGCGCATTTCCGGGCCACGGATTGGATCCACACCCGGGAATTTAGCGAACGGCACCACCACTTCTTTGACCGAGTAGTAAGGCGGAATCACTTCTTTGGTATAGCCCTGTTGTTTAAGGCTCTGACCAGCCATGACCCGCGCCGCAACTTTGGCCAGTGGCACACCGGTCGCTTTAGACACAAATGGCACCGTCCGTGCCGCACGCGGATTGACTTCAATCAGGTAAATATCATCTTCTTTAACCGCAAACTGAGTGTTCATCAAGCCACGAACATTCAACTCAAAAGCCAGTTTACGTACCTGTTCTCTGAGCCGTGCCTGAATCACATCACTCAGTGAATACGGGGGCAATGAACAGGCTGAGTCACCGGAGTGCACACCCGCTTCTTCGATATGCTGCATAATGCCACCAATCAGCACGGTTTCGCCATCGCAGATAGCGTCGATATCAACCTCGACAGCGTTATCGAGAAAGCGGTCCAGCAGTACAGGCGCGTCATTTGATACCTTCACCGCTTCGGTCAGATAACGGCGCAAGTCCTGTTCATCATAAACAATTTCCATTGCCCGGCCACCCAGCACATAGGATGGGCGCACTACCAACGGGTATCCAATCCGACGCGACTCGGTCATCGCTTCGTCGAAATTCGTCACCGTGGAGTTCTCTGGTTGCTTCAGCCCTAAACGTTCAACCGCACTCTGGAACCGCTTACGGTCTTCAGCACGGTCAATCGAGTCCGGTGATGTACCTATGATTGGCACCCCGTTCGCTTCCAGCGCACGCGCCAGCTTCAGTGGGGTCTGCCCACCATACTGAACGATAACGCCCTTAGGCTTCTCGATACGCACGATTTCGAGCACGTCTTCGAGAGTAATAGGTTCAAAATACAGACGGTCTGAGGTATCGAAATCGGTCGACACGGTTTCCGGGTTGCAGTTGACCATAATGGTTTCATAACCATCTTCACGCATGGCCAACGCAGCGTGCACACAGCAGTAGTCAAATTCGATGCCCTGGCCGATCCGGTTCGGACCACCGCCAATCACCATGATTTTCTCTCTGTCGGTGGGCCGCGCTTCGCACTCTTCATCATAGGTTGAGTACATATACGCAGTTTCTGAAGCAAATTCAGCCGCACAGGTATCCACCCGCTTGTACACCGGGAAAATCTTGAAGTATTCACGACGCTTACGCACTTCCTGTTCACTGACACCCAGCAAATAGGCGAGGCGCTCGTCAGCGAAGCCTTTGCGTTTGAGTAAACGCAAACTATCGGCATCCAGCGCTGACAGTCCGATCTCAGAGATTTCCTGTTCAAGTTGAATGATTTCTTCAATTTGAACCAGGTACCAGCGGTCAATTTTAGTCAACTCAAAGACCTCATCGACGCTCATGCCGAAGCGGAACGCGTCACCGATGTACCAGATACGCTCAGCACCCGGCTCTTTAAGTTCGCGGATAATCGTCGCTCTGGACGCATCACGGTCCTTCAAATCAACCAGTGAGTCAAAGCCGCTGTAGCCAAGTTCAAGGCCACGCAAGGCTTTTTGCAGCGATTCCTGCTGGTTACGACCAATCGCCATGACCTCACCCACTGACTTCATTTGCGTGTTCAGGCGGTCATTGGCGCCGGCAAATTTTTCGAAGTTGAAACGTGGGATTTTAGTCACGACATAATCAATCGACGGCTCAAATGAGGCTGGCGTTACGCCACCGGTAATTTCGTTTGCCAGTTCATCCAGGGTGTAGCCAACTGCCAGTTTCGCCGCCACTTTAGCAATCGGGAAGCCTGTCGCCTTCGACGCCAGCGCAGAGGAACGGCTGACCCGTGGGTTCATCTCAATGATGACCATGTCGCCAGTATCCGGGTTCACCCCAAACTGAACATTGGAGCCGCCCGTTTCGACGCCGATCTCACGCAATACAGCCATCGCCGCATTACGCATAATCTGAAATTCTTTGTCGGTCAGGGTCTGTGCCGGTGCGACTGTAATAGAGTCTCCCGTATGCACACCCATAGGATCGAAGTTCTCAATCGTACACACAATGATGCAATTATCATTTTTGTCACGAACCACTTCCATCTCGTACTCTTTCCAACCGATCAGCGACTTATCGATCAGCAGCTCATTGGTGCGCGAGAGCTTAAGGCCACGCAAACAGATTTCTTCAAATTCATCGCGGTTATACGCAATACCGCCACCACTGCCGCCCATGGTAAACGACGGACGGATGATGGCTGGGAATCCAACCCGTTCCAGCACATCGAACGCCTGTTCCATGCTGGTCGCAATTTCTGCCTGCGGCGTTTCTAAGCCAATCGACTTCATTGCTTTATCAAAGCGGTCACGGTCTTCTGCTTTATCTATCGCATCGGCAGTCGCGCCAATCATTTCCACGCCGTACTTTTCCAGCACACCGTTTTCATCCAGCTCCAGCGCACAGTTCAACGCTGTCTGACCGCCCATGGTCGGTAAAATCGCATCAGGCTTTTCAATCTGGATGATTTTCTCAACCACTTCCCAATGAATAGGTTCGATGTAGGTTACATCCGCCATTTCCGGGTCGGTCATGATCGTAGCCGGGTTCGAGTTCACCAGAATGACCCGGTACCCCTCTTCACGCAGGGCTTTACACGCCTGCGCGCCGGAATAATCAAATTCACAGGCCTGGCCAATCACAATAGGGCCAGCACCGATAATCAGGATACTTTTTATATCTGTACGTTTTGGCATGCCAGCAACTCCTATTGGGTAACCTGGTGGGTCTGCATTAAATCAATGAAGTTATCAAACAACGACTCCGCATCATGCGGCCCCGGGCTCGCTTCCGGGTGTCCCTGAAAGCCAAACGCGGGCTGGTCCGTTGCCTGAATCCCCTGCAGCGTGCCATCAAACAGCGACTTATGAGTCGCCTTTAAGGTTGCCGGCAACGTCTCTTCGTCAACCGCGAAGCCATGGTTCTGGCTGGTGATCATAACCACGCCCTTCTCTATATCGAGTACCGGGTGGTTGGCACCATGGTGACCATGCGGCATCTTGACGGTCTTAGCGCCCATTGCCAGCGCCAGCAACTGATGGCCAAGACAGATACCAAATAACGGAATGTTTTTACTTAGCAAGGTTTTAATCGCAGTCACTGCGTAGTCACAGGCGGCTGGGTCACCCGGTCCGTTGGACAAGAACACACCATCCGGATTCATCGCCAGCACATCTTCAGCAGAGGTTTGTGCCGGTACCACGGTGACACGACAACCACGGTCTGCCAGCATGCGCAGAATATTCAGCTTAACCCCGTAGTCATAGGCGACCACATGAAAATCGGTATTGGTTTGCGTACCGTAACCACTGCCCAACTTCCAACTGGTTTCGGTCCACGGATGCGCGGCTTTACAGCTGGCTTCTTTCGCCAGATCCATACCTTTTAAACCCGGGAAGCTTTTTGCAGCCGCTAATGCCTGCTCAACGTCCGCCTCTGCACCACTCTCCACAGCGACCACACAACCATTCATTGAGCCTTTCGAGCGCAGCAGGTTGGTTAAACGACGGGTATCGATATCAGCAATACCAACCACCTGATTCGCTTTTAAATAGTCACTTAAGGATTGTTCAGAGCGGAAGTTGCTGGCGAGAAGAGGAAGGTCGCGGATGACCAGTGCTTTGGCCCATACTTTGTCAGATTCGATATCTTCGGCGTTGGTGCCGTAATTGCCAATGTGGGGGTAAGTCAGGGTAACGATCTGTTCTGCGTAGGAGGGGTCTGTTAAAATTTCTTGGTAGCCACTCATGGCCGTATTAAAAACTACTTCACCAACGGCTTGTCCCGTCGCTCCAATGGCAGTGCCATGGAAAACGGAGCCGTCAGCGAGAACCAGAATCGCTTTCCGCGCGGCTTTTCTCGCAATAATGCTCAAGGTAACCTCCGAACATAAAAAAACGGGTAAATCAATAAGTTGACTCCCCCGTTTTGCATGAACTATGCATAAGTTTCTTTGCGCGACCACGTAATTCTTATGCGCCCGACAAATTGTAAATAGTCTACAGAATTATGCGCTATGCGTCCAGCCCAAGGACGTGGTTCATGCTATAAAAGCCTGCCTTTTGCCCCTTTAACCAGGCTGCTGCGTTGTAAGCACCTTCAGCAAAGGTTTTGCGGCTGGCTACGCGGTGGGTCAATTCCAGCCGTTCGCCACCCGCCACCAGATAGACAGTGTGCTCGCCGACGATGTCGCCGGCACGCAATGTAGCAAATCCAATGCTGCCTGGCTGATAGGCGGTGTCATTGTGGTTGCGTTGATATTCAGCCACCTCAGACAGCCGTTGCCCGCGACCCGCCGCCGCAGCTTCGCCCAATGCCAGAGCGGTGCCGGATGGCGCATCCCGTTTCGCAGTGTGATGGGCTTCGAGGATTTCGATATCACAGCGGTTGCCCAGCGCCTGACTCGCTGTACGCACCAGATTAAGCAGCAGGGTAACACCCAGACTGGTATTGGCAGCATAGAGCACTGCCGTTCGTCCGGCAGCTGCCTTAAGGTCAGCATGTTGTTGTTGATTCAAGCCAGTGGTACAAACCACAATTGGTGTTTGTTGTTGTCCGGCGGCTATCAGGTTATCAGCCAGCGCTGCGGGTAAGCTGAAATCAATCATCACATCAGCCGCTTTGGCGGCCGCCTGCACATCATCGGTAAAGGTTACGCCCAGCTCTGCAATGCCACTGTAAAGACCGACATCCTGGCCCAGGGCTGGCGACGCTTTGTGCGTAACGGCTGCGCATACCTGTGCATCGGTCGACTCTGCGACAAGCTCAACGAGCTGTCGGCCCATACGTCCGGACGCGCCGATGATGGCTATTTTCATTCTGTTTTATCCTGTTTGTTAGTGGTTCGCGATTGTTCGCTACTGAACGCAGTTTACCAATTCATTTTTCAAATGAAAGCGCGCTGTCTTCCGTGACCTCGGCGTCGCTTTGTAACAACCCTTCAGATCGCGCAACCACACTGGTGACCACCATATCACCAGTCACATTGGTGGCGGTTCGCATCATATCAATCAAACGGTCCACCGCTGCGATAAAGGCAATGCCTTCCAGTGGCAGGCCAACCGCGGTCAGGGTAACTGTCAGCATGACCATCGCCGAACCAGGTACGCCCGCAGTACCGATGGCCGCAATGGTAGCGGTGACCATAATAATTCCGTATTCGACCACACCCAGCGGGATCCCATACAACTGAGCAATGAAAATAGCGGCGATTGCCGGGTAAATACCGCCACACCCGTCCATGTTAATGGTCGCCCCTAACGGCAATGAAAAACTCGCATAATGTTTATCCACACCCAAGCGTTCAGTGACGGTGCTATGGGTCGAAGGCAGCGTCCCGTAACTACTGGATGTCGAATAGGCGACCACCTGAGTCGGAAAAATCGCCTTCAGAAACTGCCACGGCTTGAGTTTCGCCCCATAGCGTACCAGCAGGCCATAGGTCAGCACGATATGAATGATGCAGGCCAGATACATTGCAAAAATGAACTTACCCAAAGGTAACAGGGTTTCCAGACCAAAGGAGCCGACCACCCAGGCCATTAATCCGAACACACCAAGCGGGGTTAACTCAAGTACCAGACGGGTGAGCTGAAACATAATCTCCGCACCCGACTGGAAAAAGGCGCGCGCAGGCTCCGCCTTTCCGGCAAGCTGGTTGATGGCAATGCCAACCAGCACTGCAAACACAATAATCTGCAGTACCTTTCCTTCCACCATAGCCGCAAACGGATTGCTCGGTACCAGATTTAACAGGATCTGGCTAAACGGAGGAATATCACGCTCAACGACTTCACTAGCAGTCAGTTCCATAGCCGGTGCCAGATCAACCCAGGTTCCCACCGCCAGGCCGATAACGCTGGCTATCAATGCGGTCAACACAAAAAGAAAGACCGTTTTGCTGGCCAGCCGTGCCATGTTGTGATGCTGTTGCAAACTGGTAATAGCGCTGACAATGGCACAAAAAATTAGCGGCACCACCAGCATCTGAATGGCCTGAATAAACAGCTGTCCAAAAGGCTGCATCGCGATACCACTTGCAGGGCTAAAAAACCCCAGTGCAGCACCCAGTAAAAAACCGCCCAGCACACGCTGCCAGAATGGAATTGCCAACCAGGCTTTTAACATGAGCCTTTTCCTTAGTTATCAAACACAACAAAGCCGCCACCTTAAGTCAGGCGGCGGCTTTGCAACAAGCACGTGTTGTTCTTTGATATAACTAAAAGTTCAGGCTTCAGGCTTTTCTTTGTGTGCCCACTCCGGTGCCTTACAGGTCGGCGCCGCACGCTCCGCCAGACGAGCTTCATAAGCCGGCATCACCGAGGGTAGCTGTTCGTTGAGGGCATCAATACGTGAGCCAGGCGACGGGTGAGTCGATAGCATCTCCGGTGTCCCTCCGCTACCAAGCGCCTGCATGTTTTGCCACAGTTTCGGCGCTTCCTTGGGGTCAAAACCTGCATCCGCCATCAGCTCCATACCTATTTCATCAGCCTCAGACTCGTGCCGGCGGCTGTATGGCAGCATATAGCCGACCTGGGCGCCAATACCAAGCCCCGCCATAATGAGGCTGCGCTGCTGCGGAGAGCGGTCAGCAAAGGCAAAATCAGCGCCCAGCAAGCCTGCGGTAACCAGCAGGTTTTGTGACACCCGCTCATTACTGTGCTCCGCCATCACATGACCGATTTCATGGCCCATCACTGCAGCCAGCTGATGCTGGTTATCAGCCAGCCGCATCATGCCGACATACATTCCAATGTAGCCACCAGGCAAGGCAAACGCATTGACCATCTCCGAATCAAAGATCTCGACTTCCCAGCTGTCAATCTGGTACTCCTCTGGCAGGACTTCGACCAAAGCATCGGTAATACACTGAATATAGCGGTCGGCCTCGGCGTCCTGCAAAAGCGCTTCCTGCTGGCGAATTTCATTCCAGGAGTCAGCACCCATTTGATTCAGTTGTGATGACGACAACAGGTTCAGCTGTGACCGTCCGGTCGGTGAGGTACTGCAAGCTGCCACAATACCGAGCGCGAGCACCGAAACAGTAAGTTTAGAGACAATAGATTTCATGCTATTCCTTCACGTTTAAGCCGTGTCTGAAGTATATGATAAACCCTTAAAAAGTAAAAAGGAGCAGTAAACTGCTCCTTTTATAAACTCCCGGTTTATAATCACCGTGACATTCACCACTCAGATTAGCTGGTTAAGTCATCAAAGAACTTTTTCACACCATCAAAAAAACCGCGCTCTTTTGGCCGGTAACGGGCGGCTTCATCGCCTTTACCCATTGACTCATCGAGGCTACGCAACAGCTCTTTTTGTTTCTCTGACAGATTGACCGGCGTTTCAACCACCGCCTTACAAATCAAGTCACCAGTGACCCCATTTCGGACTGACTTAACGCCTTTGCCACGCAAACGGAACATACGTCCAGTCTGGGTCTCGGTCGGGATTTTAAGTTTAACTTTGCCATCTAAGGTCGGCACTTCAACTTCCCCACCGATCGCTGCATGGGTAAAGCTAATCGGAACTTCGCAATATAAATTGCTACCGTCACGCTTGAAAATACTGTGCTCGCGAACGTGTACCTGAACGTACAGGTCACCCGCAGGCGCTCCATGCTCGCCCGCTTCCCCTTCACCGCTCAAGCGAATCCGGTCACCGGTATCAACACCAGCAGGTATTTTCACATTCAGCGTTTTGCTCTTCTCAACGCGTCCTTCACCATGGCATGTACGGCACGGGTTTTTAATGACTTTGCCGCGGCCACCACACTGTGGGCAGGCTTGTTGCACTGCGAAAAAGCCCTGACGCATCTGAATCTGGCCCGCACCATGACAATAATCACAGGTTTCAGCCTTCGAGCCTTTTGCCGCGCCACTGCCGTGGCAGTCGCCACATTCAGTCAGTGCTGGAATTTCCAGTTCAACGGTTTTACCGCGAACCGCTTCTTCCAGTGACATTTCCAGGTTGTAGCGCAAGTCTGCGCCACGACTAGCCCGGGGGCCACCGCCGCCACGCCGTCCGCCACCAAAAATATCGCCAAATACATCGCCAAAGATATCTGAGAAGTCAGCACCACCAGCACCTGCGCCAGCGCCACCACCTCGTGACTGATCAAACGCGGCATGGCCATACTGGTCATATGCCTGGCGCTTAGCAGAGTCACTCAGTATTTCGTAGGCTTCTTTCACATCTTTGAATTTGGCCTCTAACTCTTTGTCACCCTTGGTGCGGTCGGGATGATATTTCATTGCCATACGCTTGTAGGCTTTTTTAATATCACGTTCGTTCGCGTCTTTGCCTACGCCAAGGATTTCATAATAATCCGCTTTTGCCATAACTACGTCTTCTCTGTCACCTTGCTGTTTACAAACACACGGGCGCCGCTTTCGCCAACGCCCGTGCCATCAGAAGTTACTTCGCCAACAAGCTTATTTCTTGTCGTCGTCTTTCACTTCTTCGAACTCTGCATCAACTACGTCATCTGCAGCGTTGTTTGCAGCGTCAGCATCGGCACCCGCATCCGCGCCTTGTTGCTGCGCTTTCTGCTGGGCGATTTCCATCAATTTGGCCGAGGCTTCAATCAGCGCTTGCTGCTTGCTTTCGATTGCCTCTTTATCGCCTTCCTTGATAGCGTCTTCGAGTTCACTAATTGCAGTTTCAATCGGTGCTTTATCATCGTCCGACAACTCATCACCGGCTTCTTCCATCTGCTTACGGGTTGCATGAACAAGACCGTCAGCCTGGTTACGAACCTGCACCATTTCTTCGAATTTCTTATCTTCTTCCGCATGAGCTTCAGCGTCACGCACCATTTTTTCAACTTCGTCTTCATTCAGACCAGACGAAGCCTTAATGGTAATTTTCTGCTCTTTCCCAGTGTCTTTATCTTTCGCTGACACATTCAGAATACCATCGGCGTCGATATCGAAGGTGACTTCGATCTGTGGTTGTCCACGCATCGCTGAGCGGATACCTTCCAGGTTAAACTGGCCTAACGACTTGTTATCGCCAGAGCGCTTACGTTCACCCTGCAGCACATGAATCGTCACTGCCGACTGATTGTCTTCCGCGGTTGAGAACGTTTGCGACTGCTTCGTCGGAATCGTTGTGTTCTTCTCAATCAGCTTGGTCATCACGCCGCCCATGGTTTCGATACCCAGCGACAGCGGACATACGTCCAGCAACAGTACGTCTTTCACTTCACCAGACAGCACGCCAGCCTGAATCGCAGCACCAACTGCTACCGCTTCGTCAGGGTTAACGTCTTTACGCGGCGACTTACCAAAGAAGTCAGTAACCACTTCCTGCACTTTCGGCATCCGTGTCTGGCCACCGACCAGAATGATGTCATCCACTTCGCCTACTTTAAGATCAGCATCCGCTAAGGCCTGCTTCAGTGGCTCAAGTGATTTGCTAATCAAATCTTCAACCAGTGATTCCAGCTTCGAACGAGTCAGCTTGATAGCCAAATGCTTAGGACCACTTCCATCAGCCGTAATATAAGGCAGATTTACTTCCGTCTGCTGAGCTGAGGACAGTTCAATTTTGGCTTTCTCACCAGCTTCTTTCAAACGCTGCATGGCCAGTGGATCTTTACGCAGGTCAATGCCCTGATCTTTCTGGAACTGCTCAACCAGGTAGTTGATAACGCGGTTATCAAAGTCTTCACCACCTAAGTGAGTATCACCATTGGTCGCCAGTACTTCAAAGGTGTGTTCGCCTTCAACTTCATCAATCTCGATGATTGAGATATCGAATGTACCACCACCTAAGTCGTACACCGCAATCACGTTGTCGCCTTTCTTGCGGTCCATGCCGTATGCCAGCGCTGCCGCTGTTGGCTCGTTGATAATACGCTTAACATCAAGACCTGCGATACGACCGGCATCTTTGGTTGCCTGACGCTGAGCGTCACTAAAGTAGGCTGGTACTGTAATAACCGCTTCGGTCACGCTCTCGCCAAGGTAGTCCTCAGCAGTCTTCTTCATCTTTTTCAGCACTTCAGCTGAGATTTGTGGTGGTGCTTTCTTTTCACCTTTAACCTCAACCCAGGCATCGCCATTGTCCGCTTTAACAATACCAAACGGCATAATGCCGATATCGCGCTGGACTTCTTCGTCTTCGAAACGACGACCAATCAGTCGCTTAATCGCGAACAACGTATTCTGCGGGTTGGTTACAGCCTGACGCTTCGCTGGTGCGCCAACCAGGGTTTCGCCGTCTTCGGTAAACGCCACGATAGACGGGGTTGTACGATCACCTTCCGCGTTTTCAATCACGCGCGCTTTTTCACCATCAAGTACGGCCACACACGAGTTGGTTGTACCTAAGTCGATTCCGATAATTCTGCCCATGATGTTCTCCAATTCATTTGCAATTTGCTACTGAGTTGTCACCTAACTGTGGGTGACGGCTCTAAATTTCAATACCCTTAAAATGGGGGCGGTTATTTATTTTTAAAGGTCGAGACAAAAATTTCTCGACCTTATTCAGCGATCAGGCGGTCGTGTTGACACCAGACGTTGGCGCCCGGGACACCATCACCATTGCCGGACGTAATAAACGGCCGTTGAGGGTGTAGCCTTTTTGCATCACCGCCATCACCGTATTCGGTGCGTGCTCTTCGCTTTCCTGCATGCCCATCGCCTCATGATGCTCCGGGTTAAATGGTTGCCCCTGCGGGTCAACTACTTCAACGCCGAACTTTTCCAGCGTTGAAAGAAAACTTTTATAGGTCATATCGATGCCTTCGAGGACAACCTTAATCGCGTCTTCTTCCGCATCCATTGACTGCATCGCCCGTTCAAGGTTGTCTACCACTGGCAGTAACTCGCCGGCAAACTTCTCCAACGCAAAGTCACGTGCTTTTTGCACGTCCTGCGCTGCACGACGGCGAACATTTTCCGCCTCGGCAGCCGCGCGCAAAGCTGCATCTTTACGTGCGCTCGCCTCGCCTTCGGCAGCAGCAAGTGCCGCTTCCAGTTCGCCAATGCGCTGCAGCTGGCTTTGTTCATCAGCCTGACCATTGGGCTGCTGGTTATCGGCCTGCTGCTCAGATGATGGCGCTGCATCCTGAGGTTGCTGCTGATCCTGCGATTCAGCTGACTGTGAATTATCTGGCTTGGTCATGAATGACTCCCTAAACGTCAGATTAACAAGGCGCTCTAGTTTTAAAACGCTATTCGTTGTTGGATGAACTACACAATGGGGGCAGTTAGCAGCGATTCAAGCCATTTTTTATATTCACTGCCATCTTTTCCACTCGCAACCAGCAGATGCTTGATTTAAACCGTTAAAATACGTACTTTGAAACAAACTTCAGGAGCGAGATGCCAATGCCAGTCACTACCCCACCATTTACCTGTATCGGTCTAATGGGTAAAGCAAGCATGCCGGAGGCTCAGCACAGCTTGATCGCGCTCTACCACGGCCTACTGGAACATGGCTGCCAAATTCTGCTTGAACACAGTAGCTGGGAAATGCTTGATCACCCGGCGGGCGCCGAACTTTGTAGCATTGATGAAATAGGTCAACGCGCTGATCTGGCAGTCGTCGTGGGTGGTGATGGCAATATGCTCGGGGCCGCACGTGTGCTCAGCCAGTATGAAATTGGGGTGATTGGCGTCAACCGCGGCAACCTTGGCTTTCTGACTGATCTCAATCCGGACGATGCACTGCAACCACTGCTCGAGGTATTGAAAGGCGACTACAAAACAGAGTTTCGTTATTTGTTGTCAGCCAGTGTCTGTCACGACGGCCAGCCTGCAGCTCGCAACAACGCCATTAATGAAATGGTATTGCACTCCGACAAAGTTGCGCACATGATCGAGTTTGAAGTGTACGTTGACGACGAGTTCATGTTTTCACAACGTTCAGACGGTCTAATCGTCGCCACGCCAACCGGTTCAACTGCGTATTCTCTGTCTGCAGGCGGTCCCATTCTGACCCCTCATATGGACGCTATGACACTGGTTCCTATGTTTCCGCACACCCTCAGCAGCCGGCCGATTGTGGTCGACGGTAACAGTCAGGTGCGTATCCGTATCGCCCACGACAACGACCCTTTACACGTCAGCTGCGATGGCCACGTGACCATGGCGGTGCGCCCCGGCGACGATGTGGTCATCGAAAAGCATCCCCGTCAGCTGCGCCTGATCCATCCGCGAAGTTACAACTACTACCACGTGCTACGCAACAAATTAAAATGGGGCAGTCGTCTTTTCTGACGCCACAAATCCTGCTCCATGTGCGCTTTCGCTGATTCGCCAGCAAAGTGCTGAAGAAATCAGCGAAAAAAGTTTGCACTACTGGATAAACACTGTATATAGTTACTGTATAAATACACAGTTCATTTTTGCGTATATGAGGCGTATCTATGTTAGTGCAATTACAGGTTCGTCAGTTTGCGATAGTTAAAGACCTGAATATCGAATTAAAAGCTGGGATGACTGCTATCACCGGCGAAACCGGCGCGGGTAAATCCATTGCCCTTGATGCACTTGGCTTGTGTCTGGGTGACAGGGCTGAAGCCAGTATGGTTCGACCCGGTGCCGAAAAAGCAGAAATCAGCGCCGTTTTTGATATCAGAAACAATCTCCTTGCCCAACAATGGCTGCAGGAGCATGAACTTGAAGTCGACGACAATCACGACTGCATCTTACGCCGCACCTTGAGTAAAGAAGGCCGCTCTAAAGGCTATATCAATGGAGCCCCCGCGCCTATTAGCCTGCTGAAGGGGCTGGCCCCGTTACTGGTTAATATTCATGGCCAGCACGAGCACCAGTTGCTCAGTCAGCCAGACCACCAGTTACGCTTATTAGATCACTACGCTGACCATTCCTCATTACTGCAGACAGTGCGCAAACAGTGGCGTGAATGGCAGCAACTGCGCAAAGAAAAGAAACAGATTATGGAGCGCTCTGAGCATCTGAGCGCACGTCAGCAACTGATTCGCTACCAGGTTAAAGAATTGCAGGAGTTCAACCTGCAGGAAGGCGAGTTTACGCAAATTGAAACCGACCACCAGCGCCTGGCTCACGCCAGTACCCTGCGCGACGAATCAGCATTTGCCATTAACTGTATGTTCGACGGTGAGCACAACAATGCCTTTTCGCTGGTGCAAACGGTGATCGAACGGCTCAGCGAACAAACCAGTGTCGACGCGTCGTTACAGCCTGTGGTGGATTTACTCGCTGAGGCGGGTGTGCAAATTGAAGAAGCGGTCCGTGAGTTGCGTCATTACCATGACGACATTGATGTTGATTCAGAGGAACTGGTGCAGCTGGAGAAGCGTATGACATCCGCTATTCAACTGGCAAAAAAACATCAGATCAGTGCTGAACAACTGCCTGAACTGCGCCAGCAACTCGAAGCGGAGTTGGCTGAAATAGAACAGTGCAGCGATAAAGCCGAGCATCTTGACGAAGCTCTGATCGAGGCCAAACAAGCCTTCATAACTGCGGCCAACAGCCTTTCCCAGTCACGTATAAAATCAGCCACCAAACTGGCTAAAAATATCACAGAAAGCATGCAGCAGCTGAATATGAAAGCCGCCCAATTTAAGGTCAGCGTTGATAGCAGTATTGAGCATGCCTCTGCATTAGGTATTGACCATGTTCTGTTTAACGTCAGTACTAACCCAGGGCAACCATTGCAGCCACTGCAGAAGGTCGCCTCCGGCGGCGAATTATCACGCATCAGCCTTGCTATTCAGGTAATTACCGCCCACCGCGCCAACACGCCTACGCTGATGTTCGACGAAGTCGATGTCGGTGTGAGTGGCCCCACCGCTGCCACCGTAGGCTCACTGCTACGTCGTCTCGGCGAAACAAACCAGGTCATCTGTGTAACCCACTTACCTCAGGTTGCGGCCAAGGCCCACCAACAAATGCGGGTCGAGAAGACCCATCGCAAAAACTCAACTGAAACCATTATGGTACCGGTACAAGGGGATGAGCGTATTATCGAAGTTGCTCGCTTGTTAGGGGGCGATGAAGTGAGTGAGAAAGCGCTCGCCAATGCACAGGAACTTTTAGCCAGTTAAGCATAAACTGGCGCGAACTTTTTACCTTACACAGAGTCCATCTAATTGCGCCTGATGAATCTCGCCAGCCACTATTGCTAGGCTAGTAAACCTCGGGCGCTTTCGTTATCATCCAGCCATTCATTATAAAATGTGGTACGTCATGAAAGCACTTATTCTAGCCATTGCTGTTGTTAGTCTGTCAGCATGTTCGCTTATTGACCCTTTGGTCTATAAGATCAATATCCCTCAGGGAAACTTTATTGAACAACGCGACGTCGATGAACTGCGTGTAGGAATGAGCCGTGAACAGGTTAAATTTGTTCTCGGAACTCCGGTTGTCGACAATAGTTTTCGTAACGAGGACTGGGTTTATATGTACCGGATGAAACCTGGCCGTGGTGACGTGACCGTGCGCGAATTCCGAGTTCACTTCGACGATGACCTGCTTGCAGATATCAGTGGCGATTTCGACAAGCCGGAACAATTTGACGTCCCCCTGATTGATTAATGTAAAAAGTAAATCCAGCAGGCACCTTGTTGTCGTATAGTACGAGAGTGGTTTCACAAGCGTTTCCAAAGGCCTGATCCCAACTTCTGAGCAATGCGGCTTAACCAAGGATAGTTAGTTAAGGAAACTATGGTGCCTGAAAATAGCTCTCCGAGCACAAGGTTAGAAAAGAGTCCAAACGACCATCGCCAGTATCAGCTTACTGAACTGGACAATGGCCTGTCCGTATTACTGGTGCATGACGCTGACGCCCTGCACAGCGCCGCCTCTGTTGCCATTAATGCGGGCCATTTTCAGGACCCGCCAAACGTACAGGGCCTGGCTCACTTCCTTGAGCATATGCTCTTTATGGGCACAGACACCTTTCCCGACCCCGATGACTATCCTGATTTTGTTGACCAGCATGGCGGTCAGCACAACGCCTGGACGGGAACCGAACATAGCAACTTTCATTTTGATATTCGGCCGCAGCATTTTGCTCCGGCACTTGAGCGTTTTTCCCGTTTATTCATTGCCCCTGGCTTTTCGCCACAATGGATAGATAAAGAACTGCAAGCGGTTGAGTCTGAGTATCGGATGAAGCTGAATGACGAGCTTCGCCGCCTGTATCAGGTTCATAAAGAGACCGCCAATCCAAACCATCCATTTACGAAGTTCTCGGTCGGCAACGCGAAAACCCTGGTCGGAAACCAGGATGGAAGTCTGCAACAGCATTTACAGGCATTTTTTAAGCGCTGGTACCATAGCGCGAACATGACTCTGGTTCTGGTCGGGCCGCAATCGTTAGATGAGCTTCATGAACTGGCTTCCACTTATTTTAGCGACGTTGCTGAGATTACCCGGGGTAGCACCGCGCAAGTACCGGAATCCATCAGCGAGCCGCTCTACACCGAGGCGCAAAAAGGGGTCGTTATACATGTGCGGCCATTAAAAAATGCCTGTCGCATGATCCTCACCATGCCCCTGCCCGGCATCAACGACGATTACCCGTTCAAGAGCACAAGCTTACTTGCTCACATGCTCGGCTACGAAGGGCCTGGAAGTCTCTGTTCTGAGTTAAAAACGAAAGGCTGGATTACCGACCTGTCTGCCGGAGGCGGCATCAGCGGCAGTAACTTCAAAGACTTCAATTTTAATATTCAGCTTACCCAGCGTGGCTTAGACAATTATTTGCAGGTAGCGCACTTTATCTTCAATGCTATCGACGCGTTGCGCCAACAGGGTATTGAAGACTTTCACTATCACGAGCGGCAACAAATGGTGGCGCTGTCGTATCGTTATCAGGACGCTATCCGCAGCATTGATTTAGCATCGCAGTTATCCATTAACATGATGCATTACGCCCCTGAACATATTATTTCCGGCGACTATCTGATGCAGGGTATGAACCACAGTAAGCTGTCCAGCCTGCTCGACTACATGCGCCCTGAGCACTGCCGGTTAATGCTTATTCATCATTCACTGCCGGTCAATCAGACGACCTCGCTCTACGACACCGCGTACCGTGCTGAGAAGTTCAGTAGCGATCAGCTGCGCGCGCTCAATCACGAGCCAGAGCAACCGCTGTGCCAGTTCCCGTCACCTAATCCGTTTATCCCCCAACAGGTTGAACCACAGCCGCTGCGTGAGCCAAGTGCAGGATTACCTCGGCTGTTAGCCAGTGCCCCGGCATTGCAGTCATGGCACTTGCAGGACGCCGACTTCCGGGTTCCCAAAGGACACATATACCTGTCACTGGTCCTGCCTGAGGCAACAAATAACACCCTGGCATTCGCTCATGCGCGGGTATGGTGTGAACTGGTTCTGGATAAACTCAATGAGCGCTGCTACGACGCAGAAGTAGCTGGCATTCAGTTTAATGTCTATCCACAGCAATCAGGGATCAGCATTCATGTCAGTGGTTTTTCTCAGCGCCAACCAGAGTTGCTGCAGCAAATTATCAAAGCGCTGACTGATTTCGAGTTTGATGAACAGCGTTTCAACGCCATTCAGCAGCACCTCTATCACAACTGGATCGCCCTCAACCGGCATAAGCCGATTAACCATCTGTTCACGGTTCTTAATCAAACCCTGCAGCGCGGTTGCTATATTGGTCCCGACCTCGCCGCTGAGCTGAAAACGATGACCGCGAGTAAGTTTCAGCATTATATGCCGGAAATCTTCAGGCAAATGAACGCGATTATGCTGATTCATGGCGATTGGCCCATCGATACCGCACAGCAACTAACCACCATGGTTACCCAGGGTCTGGGCTTACAGAACCGTCCCCAGCAAGGTCCACTGCGCGAAGTGCGGCTACTCGAGCCAGGCCGTGACCAGCGGTTTCATTGCCGTCTGCCTCACCCAGACAACGCCATTGCCTATTTCTGTCAGGGGCAGTCGTTAAACCTGGAGGAGAAAGCTCATTTCCTGCTGTTAAACCAACTGATTTCGCCGGGCTTCTTTTCCGAACTACGCACTGAACAGCAGCTGGGGTACATGGTAGGAACCAGCTATGTACCTATGAACGGACGCCCCGGCCTGCTGTTTTATGTGCAGTCCCCGCATGCCAGTCTGGATGAGATGGAAACTGCGATCCGGGATTTTATTCGCAGTTTCTGTGAGCAGTTAATTGAGGTGCCGGATGCTGTATGGCAATCCGCCAAGCAAAGCGTCATTGCTCAGCTAACAGACCGCGACCCGAATTTGCGGGTTCGTGCGCAGCGGATGTGGACCAGCATTAATATTAATGATACCGACTTTAGCCTGGCTCAGGCTATGGCCGATAAAGTGAGCAGTACGCAACTATCAACGCTGGTCGAGTCTGCCAGTAGTCGGTTACTTACCCAGGCCGCTGCGCTGTGGCTTACTTGCGAAAGCGAAGAGAGTCAGGCTGAAGGCCGGGACCAGTAAACTGGTAGCTTCTCCGATACGTTAATCAGGCGTGGAAGCTATCCGGGCTTGGGGTGGCACAGTTGGATGCGCGCAAACCCAGTAAACGTTTATGCGTATTGAACATAGGCAGTAGCAAAGGACCCAGCAAGAGCCCTAACAGACACCAGCGTTTAGCACCCATGGCGTTTTTAAGTGCCTGAATGTAAAAATAAACTGCGGATAACACGCTAATAACGGGTAGAACTAACATACAACCCCCTTTACTTAAGACCCCTATTGTACAAAAAAAGGGCGGTGAAATCACCGCCCTTTTCAATTCGCTTAATTTGTTAACCCGTGTTGTTAGCTCACATTGTTAGCCCACATTGTTAGCCATAGAAGCGAGTCTTGTCCTTAGCCATCTGCTGTAACAGCTCACAAGGCGCGTAACGGCTACCCTGCTCTTTTTCCAGGCGGCGTAACGTCTCAACCACCTGCTCGATACCAAGGCTATCCATGTAACGGAATGGGCCACCCAGGAACGGCGGGAAGCCGATACCAAAGATAGCGCCGATATCACCGTCCCGTGGGGAGCGAATAATATCTTCCTGCAGACACCAGGCCGCCTCGTTCAGCATCGGATAAATACAGCGCTCAACAACTTCATCCTGTGACAAACGTTTCTGCGGCGAAATTCCCAGTATCTGATACACGCTACTGTCGACTTCCTTGCCTTTTTTGCCGCCCTCGTATTTGTAGAAGCCCTTCTTCGTCTTACGCCCCTTACGGCCATCTTCCAGTAACTTATCAAACGCATTTGGCGCGGCAAAACGTTCGCCTAACTCGTCCGTCAGAATCGGTGCAACCTTGGCTCCAACGTCAATACCAACCTCATCCAGCAAGGTGATCGGGCCTACCGGGAAGCCGAATTTAACCAGCGATTTATCGAGGTGTTCGATTGGCTCTCCGTCAAGCAGCAAACGGGCCGCTTCGTTCATATACGGGGCCAGGATCCGGTTCACGTAGAAACCAGCACCGTCCTGCACGACGATAGGTGTTTTACCCTGTGCTTTGGCGAACGCAACCGTGGTGGCGATGGTTTTCGCCGAGGTTCCCGGGTGAGTAATAATTTCCGCCAATGGCATTTTCTCGACCGGCGAAAAGTAATGCAACCCGATCACCTGCTCAGGACGTTCTGCCTTCGCCGCAATCTTGGTGATAGGCAACGACGATGTATTGGTCGCAAAGATAGTCTCCGTCTTCGCATGTTGTTCAATATCTGAGACCATTTTTTGTTTCAGGTCCAAGTCTTCGAATACCGCTTCCACCACCAGATCGACATCTTTAAAACCGGAGTAATCCGTCGTCGCACTCAGCATCAGCATCTGCTTTTCAAGCTCTGACTGACGTATAATCTTGCGCTTCGCCTTAGGCTTGAGCAGCTTATAATGGTAGTTCAGTGCGTTCTTAATACCTTCCTGACCAATATCTTTCAGTCGTACCGGCAGTTTGGCTTTGCTAATCGTGACATGGGCAATACCACCACCCATTAAACCACCACCTAACACCGCAGCTTTTTTTACTTTATCCGGCTGCACGCCATCGGCACCTGTCTCTTTTTTCATTTCCGTAGTGGCAAAGAAAATATTACGCAATTGCTTGCTCTGAGCCGTCATCGCGAGTTCGCCAAAGTTCTTAGCTTCCAGTTCAAGTCCCGCTTTGAAGCCTTTACTCATACCGTGACGTACGGTATCGATAATGCGGTCAATCGCCGGGTAGTTGCCCTGCGCTTTTTTCTGCGCCTGTTCCCGTGCTTTATTGAACAATACTGAACTGAGAGGCCCTTCCAACACCTTTTGCATGGTGCCCTGCTTCGCTTTGGCTTTCTTTGGTTTGCCTTTCTTGGCCAGCTCTACCGCCGCATCGAGAAGAATACTCTCAGGCACAACATCATTCGCTAACGCCAGCTTTTTCGCCTGCTTCGGTCGCAACTGTTTACCCGTCAGCATCATCGTTAAGCCCTGCTGGACGCCGACAATGCGTGGTAACCGCTGAGTACCGCCAGAACCTGGCAACAGACCCAACTGCACTTCCGGAAGCCCCATCACGGTCTTTGCTGAGTCCGAAATAACCCGGCCGTGACATGCCATCGCCAGTTCAAGACCACCACCGAGACAGGCACCATGAACCGCGGCAATAAACGGAATCCGTTGTCCTTCGATACGGTCAAATAACGCTTGCCCCTGGCGCGCCAGGCTCTCCGCATCGGCTGCCGTCTCACATTCACTGATCATGCGAATATCAGCGCCCGCCACAAACGACCCGGGCTTACCGCTGATAAGGACAACCCCTTTGATTTCACTGTCATCTTCAATTTTATCCAGCAGCGTCGTTACTTCATCTGCAAAGCTCGACTTCAGCGTGTTCATACTTTCTCCAGGGACATCGATGGTGATAATCGCAATGCCATCGTCCCGCTTGGTTAAAGTAAAAGCGCCCTGCTGCGTATCCATTTGCGTTAACTCACTCATTATTCTGTCTCCAGGATCATCGCTGCACCCAGACCACCTGCTGCACAGGCCGTCGTTAGTGCGGTGCCGCCACCGCGTCGTTGCAGTTCATTCAACGTTTGGGTAATTAAACGAGTGCCGGTCGCGGCAAACGGATGACCATACGCCAGTGACCCACCCATAACATTGAACTTGTCCATATCAATTTCGCCAATCGCCTGACTGCGGCCAAGCTTCTCTTCAGCGAACTTCTTGCTGGCAAACATTTTCACGTTGGCCAGTGTCTGCGCCGCGAAGGCTTCGTGCATTTCAATTAAATCCAGGTCACTGAGCTGCATTCCGGCGCGCTCCAGTGCCAGCGGGGTGGCGTACGACGGCCCCATCAACATGTCTTCCCAAACGTCGATGGCACTGAATGCATAGCTACGAATATAGCCAAGTGGTTTGTAGCCAAGCTCTTTTGCTTTGCTTTCAGTCATCATGATAACCGCGGAAGCACCATCGGTCAGAGCCGTCGAATTGGCGGCTGTCACCGACCCGTGTTTACGATCAAAGACCGGCCGTAACTTTGCATAGCCATCTTCTTTTGAGTCTGAGCGAACCGTATTATCACGCTCCAGGAAGTCAGTGTACGGCGCAACATGGGCTGCCATCACTTCTCTGCTCAGCTTGCCATCTTCCCATGACTGGTGGGCTAAGGTATGCGAGCGGTGAGCCAGTTTGTCCTGATCCGCCCGGCTGATTTGATGAGTCTTCGCCATTTGTTCAGCCGTTTCGCCCATGCTCAGACCCGTTGAGTACTCAGCAATTGCAGGCGGAACGGGCAACAGGTCTTTAAAGCTCAGACGCTTAAATATTTTCAGCCGCGCACTCAGACTACGAGCTTTGTTAAGGTCGACCAGCGCGTGCGCCAGTTTACGCGACACCCCAATTGGCAATACCGACGATGAGTCTGCACCACCAGCAATACCGACCGAAATATTACCGGCCATCATCGCTTCAGCAATATTCACTGTCGACTGGAAACTGGTCGCGCAGGCCCGGCTAACACTATACGCATCGGTGGTAACCGGCAGCGTAGTCCCTAATACAATTTCCCGCGCAATGTTCGGCGCAGAGGGCATTTGCACGACCTGACCAAACACCACTTGCTCAACCAACGCTGGATCTAAATCGGAACGGTTGATAAGCTCCTGAACGACCATTTTTCCCATGTCCAGAGCTGGAACGCCGTGGAAATAAGTGGCTTGTTTTGCGAACGGTGTACGCAGACCATCGACGATGGCAATACGCTCCCCGTTCGCGGTCTTAATCGACTGTGCTGAAGC
Source organism: Aliidiomarina sedimenti (assembly GCF_003986955.1). Classification (GTDB taxonomy): domain Bacteria; phylum Pseudomonadota; class Gammaproteobacteria; order Enterobacterales; family Alteromonadaceae; genus Aliidiomarina; species Aliidiomarina sedimenti. Next base: position 871,168 of record NZ_PIPN01000001.1, read on the forward strand.
TGACATAGAACTCCCCTATACGGTTACTGGTCAGACCACGAATTATTACCCTGATTCTAACGTCAAATTTAGCAGATTTAAACCATTGATTTTCGGTACACTGACCTTATTACCCGAACTATCCTGGCACTTTAATATCAGAGTGTGTGCATAAGAATAGACGAAGACGCAACAATCACGAGAAGGACATAGCATGGCAGTTCACGCCTTTAAACAATTACGAGACTTTCTCAACAGTCAGGTTATCGGCCAGCCGGAGCTGACTGAGCACCTGCTCATTGCCCTCCTTGCGGATGGTCATTTATTGGTTGAAGGCCCGCCAGGCCTGGCCAAAACCCGAGCAGTCAATGCTTTGGCTAAAGGTATTGAAGGTGACTTCCACCGGATCCAGTTCACCCCGGATTTACTCCCGGCCGACCTCACCGGAACCGACATTTACCGGCCTGAAACTGGTGAGTTCAAGTTCCAGCGCGGTCCTTTATTTCATAACCTGATCCTGGCCGATGAAATTAACCGTGCGCCGGCGAAAGTTCAGTCCGCGCTACTTGAAGCAATGGCGGAACGGCAGATCACGGTGGGAAAACGAACTTATAAGTTGCCCCCCCTGTTCACCGTGATGGCAACCCAAAATCCGATCGAGCAGGAAGGGACCTACCCGTTACCAGAGGCGCAACTGGACCGTTTCTTGTTGCATTTAGTCCTTGATTACCCGGACGCAGAAACTGAACAGCGCATTTTGCAGCTAACCCGCAACGAATCCATTCAGGGCGAACACAGCATGCCGCAACCGCTTAGTCAGAATGCTATTTTCGCGGCACGTCAAGCCACCCTCAGCCTGCATATGGAAACCTCAATCGAAACCTATCTGGTCCAGCTGGTGATGGCCACTCGCCGCCCCGCCGCTTATAGCGACGAGCTGGCAAGCTGGATTGAGTATGGTGTCAGTCCGCGTGCTTCAATAGCACTTGAGCGTTGTGCCCGGGCGCGTGCCTGGCTGCTGGGCCGGGACTTTGTCACCCCTGATGACGTTGCGGCAGTGGCGCATAATGTGCTGCGTCACCGCTTGATCCTTAGCTATCAGGCAGAAGCCGATGGTGTCACCGCGGATAAAGTTCTGGATACCATTTTACAATTAGTGCCTGCGCCATAAACCGATGTCAATTCAGCGAATTCAGCCTCAACAAACCAGCACAGAGTGGTTAAATGCGTTACAAAGTAGCGGCCACAGCCTGTGTCTGGACGAACTCCTCGCCTACCGCCAGTTGCGTACGGTCCAGCTTGGCCGGCAAAACCGGCTACCGGCCCGCGGCCGCAGCGGCAGTAGCCTGAGTAAATTGAAAGGCCGCGGCATGGAGTTTGATGAAGTGCGCCACTACCAAAGCGGCGATGACATTCGCGCCATCGACTGGCGGGTCACCGCACGCACCGGCAAAGCACACACCAAGCTATTCCGCGAAGAGAAAGAACGTCCATTGTTCTTTTTTGTCGACTTAGGCCCCAGCATGCAGTTTGGCAGCCAGCTGTTGTTTAAATCGGTCCAGGCCGCCCACGTCTGTGCGGCGCTTGCCTGGCAAGCTGCCTACCGTGGTGATCGCATCGGCGGTCTGGTTTTTAATCAACGCCGCCATGTCGAAGCCAAACCTCTGGGGCGCGATAAGGGCGTGTTGCGTTTTCTGCATCATGTCACCGAACTGAATAACGAAGTTGGGCCAATGCCAGTCGCCGGGACTTTTGCCAGCAACCTGAAACGTTTACGCCAGGTGGTTAAAACCGGCGCTCAGGTCTATTTACTGAGCGATTTTCATCAACTCAACGAGAGCATGGTCAGCGACTTGCGAGCGCTTAGTCAGCACAATGCGGTGCAGGCTATTTTGCTCAGTGATCCGCTTGAACACGAATTACCGCAGGTCCAAGCAACCAAAGTTCAGGCCGTGGATGAAGACTTTACCCGCGAGTTCTGGCTTGGCGATAAACGGACCAACGCTATCTATAAACAGCAAAGCAGTGCCTGGCTGGACAAACGGGTACAGCTTCTGGCGCAGGCACGCATCAGCACCACCTCGATCGATGCCAGCCAGCCACTGTCACTGCAGTGGCAGGAGTTGCAGCGATGAGTTCAGATCTTGGCTTACATGACATTGCCGATACCTATAGTGTCAGTTGGTGGCCTCTGGCCTGGGGTTGGTGGGTACTTATCGCTCTATTGATAGTACTTCTCGGCGGTGTGTGTTTCTGGCTTATACAGCGGGCCCGTCAGCGGCGCGGTATGCGCCTGTTGCGGGCACAGCTTAAACACCCGTTACCCTCGTTGTCTGCCGTCAATCTGACCCTCAAACAGGCTGCCTTGCTCTATTACCCACGCCAGCAAATAGCGGCGTTGCATTCTGAACAATGGCAGGCGTTTCTCCTAGAGCAGTTGCCGCCACACAAGCAAGCCGCTTTCGCGCCGCGCTTTAATCAATTTCAGGCGGTCCAGTACCAGCCGCACGACGCAGCTACGGTTGCCGCGTATCAGCAGCTAATTGCTGACTGGGCGAGTGCGGCCTGGCCACCTAAGCATCGCCAGGGAGCTGCGTAATGTTTGAATTTGCCCTTTGGTGGGTCTGGTTTCTGCTTCCGTTACCCTGGATAGTTCGTAAAGTCAGCCCCGAGCAACGTCAGTCACAAATTCCGCTTAGCCTGCCCAGAGCCGCGCGTTTTATTTCGCCGCGACAGGTTCAGCACCCCGGAAGAATTCGCCTTTGGTTACTCCCCGGCCTGGTTTGGCTTGCATTAATAGCCACCCTCGCACAACCGCAATGGGTTGGCGAACCGGTTCCCATGCAGCAAGAACGGCGTGAAATGATGATTGCGCTCGATTTGTCAGGCAGTATGCAGGCCGACGACATGACGCTTAATGGGCGTCAGGTCACTCGTTTACAAGCCGCTCACAACATTCTTGCTGAATTCATCGAGCGTCGCCATGGCGACCGTATCGGCCTCATCGTGTATGCCGACAATGCGTTTGTGTATTCGCCGTTAACCTCCGATCTGACGGCGCTGGCTCAGCTTGCCCGCGAGGCTCAACTGGGACTGGCTGGTCAGCGAACCGCGTTGGGCGATGCCATAGGCCTGGCCATCCGCACCCTGCGTGAACGTGATTCCGAGAACAACGTTATCCTCCTGCTCACCGATGGCATGATCAATTCAGGCGCTATCGATGCCCGTGAAGCTCTGACTCTCGCACGCAATGGCGGCATCCGCGTACATACCGTTGGTATCGGATCGGATGAAATGGTGGTACAAAGCTGGTCTGGAGAGCGACGCATCAACCCCAGTGCCGAACTGGATGAAAGCTTCCTCAATGAGCTTGCGTCTGTTTCTGGCGGTGACTATTTCCGGGCCCGTAACGAAGCTGAAATGCGCCGCGCGTATGACATTATTGACCAGTTAGAACCCGTATTGGGTGACGACCAGTATATGCGCCCACGCACCGCTCTGGCCCACTGGCCATTGTCAGTCGCTTTTACCTTAAGCCTGTTCTTGCTGCTGCAACGACGCCTCCACCTGCGCCAGTTACGCGCTCAGCCACGAACGAGGAGACGCTAATGGAAGACTTTCACTTCCTCCGCCCCGGGTGGTTATTCAGTCTAATCGGACTTGTTGTCCTGCTCCCCTGGCTGTGGTCACAACTGGGTCGTAACAGTGGCTGGCAAAAAGTCATTGCCAGTCATTTACAGCCGGTTCTTTTGGCTCCCAGCGGCGCAAGCAGTCGTCGCACCGCGCCACTGCTGATACTTTGTGCCGCCTGGGTAATTGCCAGCCTGTCCCTGGCCGGCCCGGCCTGGGAAAAAGCCCCAGCTCCGGTATATCAAACCGAACGCGGTACGGTGATCGTGATGGATATGAGCATGAATACCCGGGCCACTGACATTAGTCCTGACCGTCTTACCCGGTTACGCTTTAAGGCTTTGGACCTTGTCGCTGAACTGGATGACGCCCAGATCGGCCTTATCGCCTATGCCGGCGATGCATTTGCAATATCCCCGTTAACCCACGACCACGGTAATATTCAGGCGATGGTGCCCGCCATGTCACCAGAGATCATGCCAGTGGCTGGCAATTATCCACTACTTGCGATGCGCGAAGCAGACCGCATGTTGCGCGATGCCGGATTCGAACAGGGTGAAATTTATTGGTTTGCAGCCGGCATGGAACAGGATGATCTGCAGGAACTCACCCAGTTTTTCCGCTCACGTCAGCATCGGGTCAGTACTATTATCGCTGGCGATGACGAAAGCACGCCCATTCGCTTAAGCAGTGGCGAAATGCTTCGCGATACCCTTGGCCGCATAACCATGGCCCGGCTTAACCCGAGCTTCTTTGAGCGTGTCAGTGTCGCCACCGGCGGTGTTAGTGTGCGGGTAGAAGCCGGTAACAGCGATATTCAACGCGTTATTGACCAGGGACCACTGAATGAACGTGCCGGCGAGCAAGCCGATGATATGAGCAGTGACCAGTGGATTGACCGCGGCCCTTATCTGGCCTGGCTGTTACTTCCTCTCGCCTTGCTAATGGCACGTCGGGGTGCATTGCTATGTCTGCTTTGCCTTCCTTTCGCAGCGTTCCACAGCCCGGTCTCAGCACAGCAGCAGACGCAAAACGAAGTGCTTGATAACGCATTTCAAAATCGTCAGCAGCGCGCTGATGAAGCCTATCAGCAAGGCGATTATGAAAAGGCTGCCTCTCTTTTCCCCGACCCCATGATGCGCGCCAATGCACTGTATCGTGCAGGTGACTACGCAGCGGCCTTAAGCGCTTATTCGGAGACAGGCGATAGCGCCGAGCGCTGGTACAACAGCGGCAACAGCCTCGCCCAGCTTGGTCAGTTCGATGAGGCGATCGAAGCGTACCAGCGTGCCCTGGAAAAGCGTCCCGGATGGTCTGAAGCGGAGCAGAATAAAGCCAAAGTGGAGCAAATGCGCGAACAGCAGCAACAAAACGAGTCGCAAGGTGAGCAACAGAGCGAAACCGATGAGCGGGAACAGTCCGATCAAAACGAACAGGGGCAGTCTGACGATCAGCAGCAATCTGATGAGCCGGAAACAGGGTCTGATAGCGCACCGTCTCCGCCTTCGGATGAGCAGCCTGAAAATCAAGCCGAAGAGGAAACAGAAAGCGAGCAGTCAGAACAGCAACAAGAGTCGGAATCCGAGCCCGGCGATGAGTCAGAGCTGGACGGACAGCCACCAGCGACTGCACAAGATCAGGAGAGACTAAACGAGGATGATCTTAGCGATGAAGAGCGTGCCGAGCTTGAACAGCTGTTACGACGGATGGAGAGCGACCCTGCTATTCTACTGCGTAACCGCATGCGACTGGAGGCAGAGCGTCGCCAGTATAATCAACCACCAAGAGGAGCCCGTCAGCCGTGAGTCATGCTAAATACTGGTTAAGTCTAACCCTGCTCGCGATTGCCCTGCTGCATTCCGGCTCTGCATTTGCGCTCACCGTCAACGCTGAGGTCGATAAAAATCCGGTCATTGTTAACGAATCATTCACCCTGACCGTCACCGCGAGCGATGATTTACCACGCAACGCATTTCGCAACGATACATTGCTGCGTGACTTCGTCGTCGGCGCCACCTCCGTTGACCGTTCAACACGACTTATCCAGGGTCAAATGAGTCGGCAAACACGCTGGCAAGTCACCTTAGTGGCGCGACGTCCGGGCAGCTATCAGATCCCCGCTTTCGAGATAGACGGTCAGCGCACCTCACCGATTCAGCTCGAGGTGATTGAAGCCAGCGAGAGCGAGAACGAGCGAGGCCCCGTGTTTGTCACTGCCAGCATCGACAATGACAATCCTTACATTCAGCAACAAGTCCGTTACACCGTTCGTTTGCACCTGGCACAGGTACTCGAAAGCGGTTCAATAAGTCCGCCCGAAATCGACCACGCCGATATTCAGCAAAGTGGTAATGACGACGAAACTCAGCAGTTAATCGATGGCACACGCTACCGGGTAATTGAACGAACCTATTTTATTACTCCCCGTCGTAGTGGTGCGATTACCATAGGCGGTAGCCGCTTTGACGGACAAATTCGCGATAGTAGCGAACGTAGCTTCGCCTCATTCAGCCGTCCACAAAGTGTGACTGCATTGGCGCCCGATATTGAAATCAATGTGCGGCCGCAGGTTGAAAGCTTCGATGGTCGCTGGTTACCCAGTAAACAAGTGGTCCTGAATGATGAGCTTGATGACCAGCAGCGCTTCATCGTTGGTGAACCTATAACCCGTCATATCACGCTAACAGCTCAAGGAGTCCGCGACGAACAGCTGCCTGATATCAGCACCGATTACCCGGCTGGTCTGCGTTACTACGCTGAGCGAACCGAACGGGAAAGCTACAGTCGAGATGGCGAACGTATTGCGCAGGCGACCTTCCGTGGGGTGATTTTACCGTCACAGCCAGGCACCTTTGAATTGCCAGCGGTCGAAGTAAGCTGGTGGGATGTCGAAGACGAGCAAATGCGCACCGCGCGTGTTGAAAGCCGGGAAATTACCGTGCACGCCCCGGCAGGTGGAATGCCTTCTCCCTCAGCTCAGCCCGCCGACGGGTCCTCCACTGAAGATCCCGCGGCAACCGATTCTGCAACAGGGGGTGAAACTGAAGATACAGCAGAGCGCTCCGCCGATGTCAGCAGCCCAGGTGCAGACCGCACTGCCACGGACGCTGTATGGCAAATTACCAGTGTCGTACTATTCATTCTCTGGTTGCTGACCCTGGTCATCTTTGCCTGGTTCTACTGGCGTACTCGACATCGTCAGCCTTCACCACAGCCGGCTCAGACAGCCAGTGACAAGGTTCCGGCTGCAAGCCGCAAGCCACTGCAGCAGCTGAAAGTTGCCTGCCGTGCCAATCAGCCTCAGGCCGCACGCCAGGCACTACTCGCCTGGGTCAACAGCACCACCACGGAGCATCATTGTGCAACCCTCGATGACGTCAGCAGCTATTTCGCCAGTACGTCATTGACCGCTCAATTAAACGCCTTGCAAGAGGCACTCTACCGACCACAAAGCCAGTGGCAGCAAGGTGATGCGCTATGGCAAAGCATTCAACTGCTGCACCGGCGCCACAAACAGCAAACCGATAACCACCGCCTTCCCCCGCTCTATCCCACCGGGCGTTAGCGCAGCGATGGAGCCACGGAAAACAAAAAAGCTCGTGTCTTATGACACGAGCTTTTTAATTTATTGCTGAAGAACTAAGTATTAAAGATTACGGGTAATACTCGCGTCTTCTTTCAAAGCTTCCATAATTGCACGGTAAGCAGCGTCTGCGTAACGGTTTTCAAAACGCTGACGCAGTTCACTAGCACCATCGTCACTCACTTCACCTTCGGTGACGTCAGTCAGCGCGACAATGGCTACGTCGCCACCGCGTAGCTCAGCGATATCGGCTGAAACCGCATCGTCAGACGGCGCTGGTAACCGGAATAACTGGCTAACCACGCCTGCTGGTAACTCCGAGTCGTTGCGCGAAACGTCGCTAAAGCTTTCAGCCTCAACACCCTCAGGCAGTTCGCCAGCGCGGTATTGGGCCAGCAATTCATTCGCTGCCCGACGAGCTTCGTCACGCGCTTTACGCATCACCAAAGCTTGTTCAATATCACTGCGCACGTCATCCAGCGGCGTCAGACTCGCGGGTTCATACTCGTTCACACGCACAACGTAACTGCGCTCATCGACTTCAACCAGTTCACTGTTGAGGTTGTCGCGCAACACGTCGGAATCAAACACTGCATTCAGTAAACGCTGATCTGCAAACTCATTCACGCCCTCACGGTCCATCCATTCGCTGCGCTGGATGTCCAGCCCAGTTTCTTCAGCGGCTGGTTGCAAGCTCTCTGGTGCTTCGAAACTAACCCGCGACAGGGTCTGCTGCAGCGTAAAATACTGCTGCTCAGCTTCCTGCTGGCGTAAGTTTTCTTTAATGGTCTCAGCCACTTCTTCATAGGGGTCAAGCTGAGTTTCGCGTAGTGAGGTCAGTTTAACCAAGTGAAAACCAAATTCTGATTCAACGATATCAGATACATCACCCTCATTATCCAGCGCAAAACCTGCATCTTCGATATCAGGGTCGATCATACCGCGTTCAAGGCGTCCTAACAGGCCGCCATCCTGACCACTAAAGGTATCGTCCGAATACTCAGCTGCCAGCTCGGCAAAGTCTTCACCAGCTTCTAGGCGGCTGGCAATGTCTTCAATCCGACTGCGCGCGTCGGCGTCATTACCTTCGACCAGAATATGCGCGATCTCGCGACGTTCAGGCGTTCGGAAATTGCCAGGGTTCTGCTCATAGAAGTCCCGTGCCTGAGCATCATCAATGCTGACCGACTCAAGAATGTCATTAAACTCGAGCACGATATAGTCAACGCGAACTCGCTCGTCGGTTTCAAAACGCGCTTCGTTTTCGGCATAAAAGGCTTCGATTTCGTCTTCGCTGACACTCACAACATCGGTGTAGCTCTGTGCTGGTACGCGGATGTACTCACCGCTACGACGCTGATTCTGAAGGCGCTGATACGCTTCTGCTTCGCTCGGAAGCATGAATTCAGACATCAACGCGCCTTGCAGGAAGGTGGTGCGGCCAAGTTCGCGCACCATGTAATCGCGAAATTGCTCAGGCGTAAACCCAGCATTCGTCAGCAACGCTACATAGCGGTCATTGTTGAACTGACCATTAATCTGAAAATCCGGCATGTTGCGGATAGCATCACGGATCTGCTGTGGACCAGGGCGAAAACCCTGCTCACTTGCAAACTGAGTCGCCAGACGTTCTTCGATCAAACGTTCAAGCACACCCTGACGGAATTCGCCCATGTAATCTTCGTCGGCGAACAGCGTTTCCACAAAATCGCCAAGTTCGTCTTCCATCTGAGCACGTTCATTCTGATACGCACGGTCAAAGTCCGTACGAGAAATCTTTTCGCCATTCACCTCGGCCACATGGTCGTCGGCATTTCCACCCAAATAGCCACTCACCCCGGTCAGGGCAAAGGTAAGGATAATCAGGAAAAGGATAATTTTAGCGACGGGTCCCTTGGAACCTTCACGAATCCTATCGAGCATAATGCAATCTCTTTATCGGGTTAATTACTGTCTGCTATTTGTTAAACTAACTATAAAAAAAGCGCACCGAATCCGGTGCGCTTCTTAAGTCGTCACCTCGCCAGATACTAACACAATTAGTCTCTGCGGGTGCAGTTTTCGCTAACAAAAATGGCGGAGTGGACGGGACTCGAACCCGCGACCCCCGGCGTGACAGGCCGGTATTCTAACCAACTGAACTACCACTCCAAATTAAAGGCACCCTCGCGGGTGCCTTCAATGTATTTCTTTGTTGCCTTGCTTAGTTAACGGCGTCTTTTAACGCTTTACCAGCTTTAAAAGAAGGCACTTTGGCAGCAGAGATCTGGATAGTTTCGCCAGTTTGCGGGTTGCGGCCAGTGCGCGCAGAACGCTCACGAACGCTGAAAGTACCAAAGCCAACCAGAGCAACCTGGTCGTCATTTTTCAAAGCTTCTGTTACTGCATCGATCATCGAGTCTAAAGCACGACCTGCAGCCGCTTTCGAGAGTTCAGCATCTGCTGCAATTTTGTCTATTAGCTGAGACTTGTTCACAGTATCATCCCCTTACATTGTTATTATGGAGTTCCTTGGAACCATCAAAAAAATGGGCCAGAAAAGTTTATAACAAGCTTATATCTTTAGTTCAAGGTACTAGTGCTTTTACTAAAGTATTTGCGAAAGTCCTCTATACCTTGCTCAGCAAGGGCTGGAGTAACTTTCCTAAGGCTATCACAGTCGTTGCGTATGAAAAGCCTTTTTCAGCATTTTTAACAAGTTTTTCGTTAAAAAAGTGCCTCTCGCCTATTTTTTCTTCCCTGCACCCGCCACTTTTACTGCATTTACCGGGTTATTCTCCAATGCCAGCTGTAAAACCTGGTCAATCCATTGCACCGGATGAATGTCTAAATCACCCTTGATGTTATCTGGAATTTCCTTTAAGTCACGTTCATTATCTTTCGGGATCAGGACGCGGGTGATCCCACCACGGTGGGCTGCCAGTAGTTTCTCTTTCAGCCCGCCGATAGCAAGAACTTCACCACGCAGGGTAATTTCACCCGTCATGGCCACATCCGAACGCACCGGATTTCCCGTCAATGAAGACACTAATGCAGTGACCATTGCAATACCAGCACTGGGTCCGTCTTTGGGCGTCGCGCCCTCGGGCACATGCACGTGCACGTCGCGTTTCTCATAAAAGTCGTCGGCGATACCAAGCTTGTCGGCACGGCTACGAACCACCGTCATGGCGGTGCTAATCGACTCTTTCATCACGTCACCAAGCGAACCGGTGAAGGTTGTTTTCCCTTTCCCGGGCACACTGGTCGCTTCAATGGTCAGTAAATCGCCACCAACCTGAGTCCATGCCAGCCCAGTCACCTGACCTATCTGGTTGCTCTCTTCTGCTTTGCCAAAGTCAAAACGCTGCACACCAAGGTAGTCTTCAAGCTCTTTGCCGGTAATGGTTATCGACTTGGTATCTTTCTTAATCAATATGTTACGAACTGCTTTACGGCATAGCTTAGAAATTTCGCGTTCCAGATTACGCACCCCAGCTTCACGGGTGTAATAGCGAATAATTCCGGTAATAGCATCATCCGCAATTTTTAGCTCATTCTTACGTAAGCCATTTCGCTCCATCTGTTTCTCAACTAAATGGCGCTTGGCAATATTGAGCTTTTCATCTTCGGTATACCCGGATAGCCGGATAACTTCCATCCGATCCAGCAATGGCGCTGGAATGTTCATGCTGTTTGATGTCGCCACGAACATAACGTCAGACAGGTCGTAATCAACTTCCAGATAATGGTCGTTAAAGCTGCTATTTTGCTCCGGATCCAGGACCTCAAGCAACGCCGAGGCGGGGTCGCCGCGCATATCGGACGACATCTTATCGATTTCATCCAGCAGGAAGAGCGGGTTACGTACCCCGACTTTGGCCATTTTCTGGATCAGTTTGCCCGGCATCGAACCAATGTAAGTCCGACGGTGCCCACGGATCTCAGCTTCATCCCGCACCCCACCGAGCGCCATGCGAATGTACTTGCGCCCCGTCGCCTTAGCAATCGATTGGCCAAGCGAGGTCTTACCAACGCCGGGAGGCCCGACCAAACATAAAATCGGACCTTTTACTTTACTGGTACGTTGCTGCACCGCCAGATACTCGATAATCCGCTCTTTAACTTTCTCCAGACCATAGTGGTCGGCATCCAGAACTTCTTCGGCTTTGGCCAGGTCTTTCTTCACCCGTGAACGCTTTTTCCACGGAATCGATACCATCCAGTCAATGTAGCCACGCACCACTGTCGCTTCTGCCGACATCGGCGACATCATTTTCAGTTTCTGCAGCTCGGCTTTGGTTTTGTCGCGGGCTTCCTCCGGCATTTGTGCATCTTCAATCTTCTGTTCAAGCTGCTCAAATTCGTCGACACCGTCCTCGCTCTCACCAAGCTCTTTCTGAATCGCTTTCATTTGCTCATTCAGGTAGTACTCGCGCTGGCTCTTTTCCATCTGTTGCTTCACGCGACTGCGGATTTTCTTCTCCACCTGAAGGATATCGATTTCACCTTCCATCATCGCCATCAGATGTTCAATACGCTCACGCACATCGATGATTTCCAGAGCATGTTGCTTGTCAGCCAGTTTCAACGGCATATGTGCCGCCATCGTATCGGCCAGCCGGTCAGCATCCTCAATCCCCTGCAACGAGGTAATAACTTCCGGAGGAATTTTCTTGTTCAGTTTGACGTAGCCTTCAAACTGATTCATCGCTGAACGGACCAGAATTTCTTCTTCTTTCTCATCTAAAGGCGCAACGTCAAGCAGTTCAACGTCACCCTGAAAGAACTCATCGCTGTCTTCAAATTCAACAACTTTACCGCGCTGCTTACCTTCAACCAGCACTTTTACCGTGCCATCGGGTAATTTCAGCATCTGTAAAATAGTGGCAACCGCACCAACCTGATAGATATCCTCAGCGTGTGGCTCATCGACGCTGGCATCTTTTTGCGCGACCAGGAAAACCTGCTTATCACGGTCCATCGCCTCATCAAGGCAGCGAATCGATTTCTCCCGCCCGACAAATAACGGAATCACCATATGCGGGTAAACCACTACATCACGCAGTGGCAGCACAGGAAGGCTTAAGCGCTCGCTGTTCTTATCTGTCATCATTATCTCCATTTCGGCGCTAATAAAGTTACTATGTTAAATATGAGGTCTTGGCTATAAAGTTCAATAGCTAGCACAAAAAAAGGGCCAATAAGGCCCTTTTTTTCATTCAACTGCTGATTTATTCAACTTATTCGCCAGATGCCTTCGCATCTTTCTTGTTGCCATAAATCAAAATTGGGTCAGATTCACCGTTAATTACCGTTTCGTCAATCACCACTTTACTGACATCTTCCTGAGATGGCAGATCATACATGGTGCCCAACAACACATCTTCAACGATAGAACGCAGACCACGAGCACCAGTATTGCGTGCCAATGCTTTACGCGCTATCGCACGTAAACCGTCATCACGAAACTCCAGTTCAACCTCTTCCATTGCCAGCAACGCTGCATACTGCTTGGTCAGTGAGTTCTTCGGCTCTTTTAAGATTTGCACCAACGCATCTTCATCCAGCTCATTGAGGCTGGCTACCACTGGCAGACGCCCAATAAACTCTGGAATCAGACCGTATTTGACCAAATCTTCCGGTTCAACCTGAGCCAGAATATCGCCACTCGGTTTGCTCTTCTTGGCTTTAACTTCCGCCGAGAAACCAATACCTGCACCAACCGCCAGACGCTGCTCGATCACTTTATCCAGGCCCGAGAACGCCCCACCACAGACGAACAGAATCTTAGAGGTATCAACCTGCAAGAACTCCTGTTGTGGATGCTTACGTCCGCCCTGCGGAGGAACCGATGCGATGGTTCCTTCAATCAGTTTAAGCAGTGCCTGCTGCACGCCTTCGCCTGATACGTCCCGGGTAATCGAAGGGTTATCTGACTTGCGTGAAATCTTATCGATTTCATCAATATAAACGATACCACGTTCCGCTTTTTTCGGGTCGTAATCACATTTTTGCAGCAGCTTCTGAATAATATTCTCAACGTCCTCACCCACATAACCGGCTTCGGTCAGGGTGGTGGCATCCGCCATCGTAAAAGGCACATCGAGGAAACGGGCTAAGGTTTCTGCGAGCAGCGTTTTACCACTACCCGTTGGCCCGATCAGCAAAATATTACTTTTGCCAAGCTCTACATTTTCGTACACACCAGAATTGAGCAAACGTTTATAGTGATTATAAACGGCCACCGACAGGACTCGCTTCGCGCGGTCCTGACCAATTACGTAATCATCCAGGTTTTTCCGGATGTCATGCGGCGTCGGTACGTCATCTTCATCACGCTGCGGAGAAATTTCTTTAATTTCCTCGCGCAGAATGTCATTACACAGGTCGACACACTCGTCGCAAATAAACACCGAAGGGCCGGCGATTAACTTGCGTACTTCGTGTTGGCTTTTGCCACAGAAGGTACAGTACAGTGCTTTACCTTCTTTCTCGCCGTCGCCGCTTGTTTTATCTGTCATCTAACTCTCCAGCGCTGATTCTCTGCTGACTGATTCTCCTGACTACTATTTGTTGCCTCGATGAGTCAGTACAGAGTCCACAATACCATATTCCACCGCACTCTGCGCACTCAAAAAGTTGTCACGGTCGGTATCCATAGCGACCCGCTCAACATCCTGACCGGTGTGCTCAGCTAAAATACGGTTCAGTTTATCTTTAATATACAGAATTTCTCTGGCATGGATCTCTATGTCCGATGCCTGGCCCTGGAAACCGCCTAAAGGCTGGTGAATCATCACCCGCGAGTTTGGCAGGCAATAGCGTTTGCCCTTAGTCCCCGCGGCCAGTAAAAATGCGCCCATGCTGGCGGCCTGGCCCATACACACAGTGCTCACATCATTTTTGATGAATTGCATGGTGTCATAAATGGCCATACCGGCGGTAACCGAGCCACCTGGTGAATTGATATAGATATTAATGTCTTTTTCCGGATTCTCAGATTCCAGAAATAGCATTTGCGCCACTATCAGGTTGGCCATATGTTCTTCAACCTGGCCACAAAGGAAAATAACACCCTCTTTCAGTAACCGGGAATAAATGTCAAACGAGCGCTCACCCTTCGAGGTTTGCTCAATGACCATAGGCACCAATGCGGCCATTGGATCAGGGGTAGAATTGTGCATAAAACGAAATGCTCCTTAATAAAAATGGCTCGAGTGAAATCCCACCCGAGCCATTAAACCAATTCCGAACTAATTCAGCAATGCTTATTGCTGTGGCGGATTCATCACCTCGTCAAACTTCATCTGCTTCTCAGTGGTCTGAGCTTTTTCCAGAATCAGTTCAACTGCCTGCTCTTCCAACGCCATATTACGAACCTGCTGCATAAGCTGTTCGTTGGTGTTGTAGTAGTCGATCACTTCTTGTGGATCTTCATACGCAGACGCAGTGGTTTCGATCAGTTCTTTGACCTTAGCGTCATCTACTTTCAGTTCGTTGGTGCGAATAACTTCACCTAGCAAAATACCCACTTGCGCGCGTTCTTTCGCTTGCTCTTCAAATAGCTCAGCAGGCAGTTCAGGCATGTTCTTGGCGTTGTCGCCAAAACGCTGCAGGGCCTGCTGACGTAAGGTGTTCACTTCCTGCTCTTTCAGTGCAGTCGGAACTTCAACGTCGCTATTGGCAGCCAACAAGCCTTTAATCACCTGTTGCTTAACCTTGTTATTGACCGCGCTTTTCAGTTCGCGCTCCATGTTTTTCTTCACTTCAGCGCGCAGCGCATCGACACCACCTTCGGTGATACCAAACTGAGCCACGAACTCATCAGTCAGTTCAGGCAATTCCTGCTCTTCAACTTTCTTCACGGTGATCGCGAATTGAGCCTTCTTACCTTTCAGGTTTTCAGCGTGGTAGTCATCCGGGAATGCTACGTCGATGGTTTTTTCTTCGCCGGTCTTCATGCCAACGATGCCATCTTCAAACCCTGGAATCATGCTGCCTTTACCCATTTCCAGTGCGAAGTCTTCAGCTTTACCGCCTTCGAACTCTTCACCGTCGATGCTACCTACGAAGTCGATAGTGACACGGTCGTCTGCTTTTGACTTCCGCTTCACTTCTTTCCAGCCAGCGTGTTGTTTACGCAGCGTATCCATCATGGTGTCGACGTCAGCGTCAGTCACGTCCGCGACCGGCTTTTCAACTTCAACTTTTTCCAGATCTTTCAATTCAATTTCTGGATACACTTCAAAAATCGCAACGAATTCTAGGTCTTTACCTTTCTCGTTGGTTTTTGGTTCAAATTTTGGTGCGCCAGCTGGGTTCAGCTTTTCCTGAATCATCGCTTCAACGTAATGCTGCTGCATAGTTTGCATCGCAACATCCTGGCGAATGGCCTGGCCATAACGCTTTTCAATCACGCTTACCGGTACTTTACCCGGGCGGAAGCCATCGATACGGGCACGACGAGCTTCTTGTTGAACCTGCTTCTTAACTTCGTTATCGATTTTTTCTGCCGGCACTGTAATCGTTGCGCGGCGCTCTAAACCTTGAGTTGTTTCTACGGAAACCTGCATTACTAACCTACCTCAACATCACCTGGATGGCTGCTCATCGAGTCGCTTATTTGAATCGCTTGGATGAGCTCACGTTAAAAATTGACGCGACATTATAGCCAGCTGCGCCGCTCACGTCGAGAACTGCGGCCAAATTTCTCAACAAATACTGCTAATTGACAACGAAGTGGACTAAGGTAGTTTTAACAGACTGCTCGGACAGCTGAGTCAACAATAACAATCATAAAGCAGGAATCACTTACCATGCACAACACATTCTCAGAGGCCCTTATTGAGCAGTTACCAATAGGCATTCTATGGCGCTACCTCGAGCCTGACACGGCTAGCCAACGCGTCTATTGCAATCCCGCCGCCCAGCGCTTATTGAAGCTCAATAAACGCGACATATCAATGCCTGAAATCGCCGCTCTGGCGCTGACCCTGGATACTGAACTTAGCATCAAAAAAACCAGCGAAGCTTTGTTACCCAACCCGATTCAACAGGCACTGGATGGGGAACTGATTGACCGCCGGGATCTGCTGTTCGGCCAGCTCCCGCTCCATCTCAAATCGCTTCGCTTCAGCGTCAACCAACAACAGGTCTGCGCGGCTCTGATCCAGCCACGTGATCATCGCCTGTTTATAGAGTCAGCAGAAACCGGTGACATGTCAGGTATTGAGTTATCTCTGCGCGATACCCTGGCATTTGATAAATTGATATCTGAACTCTCTTCGCGGCTGATTAATGCTGAAGGCAGCCAAATCGACCAGCATATAGAAGCCGCATTGGCAGCCATGGGCCAGTTCGGTCTGGCGGACCGCTGTTATGTATTTCAGTTTAACGCCACCCTGGACCAGATACATAATAGCCACGAATGGGTCCGCGAGGGAGTAAGTGCCCATCTTGACGAGCTACAGCACATTGCGCAGGAGGATCTCCCCTGGTTCTTTGCCAACATGCGCGAAGAAGGGCTAATGGTAGTTCACGATGTCGCCACATTGTCTGCCGAGGCGAGCAACGAACGCGAACTATTCGACAGCGAAGATATTCGCTCAATCGTCTGTGTGGCTATGCAGGCAGGTGGCCAGCTGATCGGCTTTGTTGGTTGCGATATGGTCGCCCGCCAGCGTCACTGGTCAGAAGCGGATATTCGCCGCCTTAAGCTTGTGGGAGAAATCATTGCCCAGGCATTGCAAAGCCAACAATATCTGAAAGCGCTTAGCGCCACCCAGCGTCAACTGATCGAAGCCAACCAGCGATTACATCAACTGGTTGGTGAGGATAGTCTGACTGGTTTAGCCAACCGCCGCCAGTTCGACCATGAACTGGATACCGAAATGCGTCGTTCGATGCGCCAGCAGCAACCACTAAGTCTGATGATGATTGATGTCGACCACTTTAAATCGTTTAATGACACCTATGGTCATTTAAATGGTGACGATGCCTTGCGCACCGTCGCCAATTTATTACACAGCCACTTTAAACGCAGTGGCGAACTGGTCTGTCGTTTTGGCGGTGAGGAGTTTGCTGTGTTATTACCGGGCGCCAATAAAAGCCAGGCGGTGGAAAGCGGCGGCCACCTGCTGGAAAAAATGGCTCAGCTTGGTATTCATCACGCCGCTGCAGAAAGCGGTTTGCTAAGTCTTAGTATTGGCATTGCCTGCGCGCCGGAAGACTGTGGAGATGACCCCTCCGCATCGGCAGCGATTCTCGCTAACAACCTCTTACAACAAGCCGACCAGGCTCTCTACCAAGCGAAAAAGGAAGGACGAAATTGCGTTATCAGTACTCTGTTGCAACCGAGCCAGGCGTTGTATGACTCAGATGAGTAATCGCACACATCGAACCACCACTGAGGGGCCGTTTCTGCGCCACTGGCAGGCTGAAATTATTCGTCAGCGTGAACTGCACTGGGGCCCCGTGGCTGACGACGCGGCACGACGGATGGCGGCTACCTGCAGCAACCCGGATGACAAATTACTGACCCGTGCGGCTCGACTTTGCCACGACCTCGCTCTTGATAATGACATTCAGCGCTATCGGCGACTACTCACATTAACCCTAAGCCTGCTGGCCCTGCTCGCAGTGATCAGCGGAATCGCCTTAGCCAGCAGCATAAGCCCCCAGCACGCTCGCACCATTAGTTTATTAGATGCCATGATAGCCTTATTGCTGATTAATACACTGCTCATGATCGGCTGGGCGGCTGGCATGCTTATCCGCAGCAAGCCAGGCGGGATAGGTGCCTTCTTACTGCACTATATGCCTGGTTTGGTACGCAGTCCGTCGTTACTTCCCATTATGCAGGCGCATACCAGCCTGGCACTGCACCAGGGGTTGATGCGACCCGCCTTATCGGCCGTTACTCATGGCTTCTGGTTACTGCTGCTCGCGACCACCTTTATCACCCTGGTAATCCGTTTTATTGGCTTCGATTACCAGTTTGTATGGCGCACCACCTTACTCAGCGAAACCAACGTGGCTACCCTGGTCGAGGTCCTTCATATTGTGCCGGGGCTTTTTGCGTTTGAGCAACCGTTGGTCACCTTCGGCGCCACTGGCGATGCAGCAAGTCAGCGCGCAATTGCTATCTGGTTACTCGCTTGCCTGTTCTTTTATGCCATAACGCCAAGAGCGCTGCTCTTCATTGGCTGCGACCTGTACCGCCGCTACCGCTTAGCCAACTTAAAGGTAAACTGGCAGCTTGCCGGCTTCAGTGAGCTGCGTGAGCAACTCGCCGATGCGCCGTCAACTGATACGGATACCAGTGACAACAGTATCAAGGTACTGCCAACACAAACTACTTATCGCCATTCTGTAATCAACAGCGATCCGGCATGGTTTACCCTCGAATGGCCACTCAGCGAGGCTCTATATATACCGCTGGCGGAACTGCCGATAACGCCTTTAGGTAACGTCAGCTCACGCGAAGAACGCCAGCAGCTGCTGACCGGGATTGCCCGCCACCCGCGCCAAATAATGGCAGTTATCAACCCCGAACTGACCCCTGACCGCGGCAGCCTGCGCTTGCTTGCGGAGATCAGTTCACACTGTCCGCTGGCGTTATTTGTACCCCCGGGAGGACGCAGCCAGCTATGGCGGAACAGCCTCGACGAGCATCTTAAATTGCCAGTCTTACAGAACAAAGAGGAGGCTGAGGCATGGCTTCGCACCCTTTAAAATTAGCCATCGTTGGTCACACCAACGTGGGCAAAACCTCTTTACTGCGAACGCTCGCGCGGGACAGTCTGGTCGGCGTGGTCGCGGCAAGCCCGAGCACCACTCAACAGGTTGTGGCTGGTCGTATTCGTACCGATGATGGCGAGCAAATTGAGCTGTTTGACACCCCGGGACTGGAAGATGGAATTGGCCTGTTTGATTATATGTCCCGTTTGCAAACCGCCACCAACCGGCATGACGGCCCTGCTCTGTTGCAGTCGTTTCTGAGCAGTCCGGAAGCAAAGGGCCAGTACGCTCAGGAAGCCAAAGTCATTGCTCAGCTGTTAGCCAGCGATGCTGCACTCTATGTCATTGATGCCCGTGACCCAGTCTTACCCAAGTTTCAGGACGAACTGGCGGTTCTTAGTAAAAGTGCCCGCCCTATTCTGCCAGTGCTTAACTTTACTGCCAGCAAAGCCCATAACGCTGAAGCCTGGCATCAGGCCCTGGCGCGGGTCAATCTGCATGCATGGGTCGAATTTGATAGCGTCACGCCTCAGCTGGATGGCGAAATAACCATTTATCAGCGTCTGCAGACCCTGCTCCCTGCATGGCGCGATCACCTGCAGCGTTTTATACATGGGCTTGCCAGCACTCAATCACGGCGTTATCACAATGCCTGCCAGCTTATCGCTGAGTTAATGATTGACTGTGCCGCCTTGCGGGAGCGTATCACGCCGCAGGCAGACGACGCTTTAAAGCAGCATATCAACAGCTTGCAGCAGCACGTGCGACGACGTGAACAGAGCTGTGTTCACGGCTTATTGAAGCTTTATAATTTCACCCCTGAAAGTGTCAAAATTGACGCCATTGCGATTCAGAACGGACGCTGGGAACTCGACTTGTTTAGTCCACAAAGCCTGCGTCAATTTGGTATTAAAGCCAGTGGTGGTGCCGCCACTGGTGCTGCCGCCGGCGCTGGCATCGATGTGTTATTGCTGGGTAGCAGCATGGGTGCAGGGACACTGATTGGCGCCGCTGCCGGCGGGCTATGGCAAAGTTGGCGTAATATGGGCAAACGACTGCAACAAAAATGGCGTGGTTATCGTGAACTCACCGTGGATGACGCCGTACTTAAATTATTGCTCAGTCGCCAGCTTCAACTGTTGCAGGTACTCACTCAGCGAGCCCATGCCGCCACGCAGCCAGATGCGGTCGACAGCGAGCGGCTTTATAGCCGTCTGCAACAACAGGAGTACCTGTGGGAGCTCATACAGCGCGCCCGCAGCCACCCTGAATGGTCGTCGGTGCTAGCGCCCTCCTTTATCGATTCAGAAGCTCGTCAGCATTTACACACTAAACTAACCGAGCAGTTGACAAAGGTACAAATTCCGTCAAAGTAGGAGTTCAGAATCATAATAATAAAAGTGCGTATGGCAAATTGGATA
Organism: Aliidiomarina sedimenti; assembly: GCF_003986955.1. GTDB lineage: Bacteria > Pseudomonadota > Gammaproteobacteria > Enterobacterales > Alteromonadaceae > Aliidiomarina > Aliidiomarina sedimenti. Next base: position 891,502 of record NZ_PIPN01000001.1, read on the forward strand.
GCAACACTTTCACTTAGTATGCTGTCGCTGACATTAGTGGCGTGCAGCTCGACTCCTCCCTCATCGCCACGAAGCTCGGTGGCTGCAGAGGGTAATACGCTGGTCGTCGATGGTTTTATCAACCAGAATACAATAAGCCAGATTAAACAGTTTACCGCTCAGCAGCGTTTCACCAGTCTGCGGGTAAACAGTGAAGACGGAGAACCGCTGGCGGCATTGCAACTGGGTAACTGGATTCATCGCAATGATCTGGACGTTACCGTAGATGGCGTATGTCTGCGTGCATGTGCCAATTACATTTTTACTGCGGGCAACGATAAGCACTTGCGGCCGGGCAGTATTGTGGCATGGTCAGGTGGTGCACTCGAAGACTCCTGGACGCAGCAATATCAGAACTACCTGATGCCTGGTGTGCGTTACATTCTGGAAAATTACCTCGATCGCCTCTATCGCCGCGAAGCCCGTTTTTTTGAACGCACTGGTGTCGACCAGAAAATTACTATCTATGGTCACCATCCGGAATCAGGGTGTAGTGAACAACAGGCGAAAAACGGCTTTTATTACTCGGTTCCTCACTTACTGCGCATGGGCGTGACTAAAATCTATACCGACGCCCACTGGAGCGATGCTTTTGCGCATTATCCCGAGCAATACTGTGAAGTTGAGCTAAGCTCTGAACTAGAGGTTTTTACTATATAAAACAATAGAGTGAGGTATTAATGGCGGTTCATAAAGGACGTATCAGGATGCCGCAGGTGATGGTCAACCACGAAGGTGGCCCCCGTCATATCGGTGTTGAACTTGAAATGAGCGGTTTGTCCATTGATCAGCTCGCCGAAGAAGTCGCCACTCAGCTAGACCTCACTATCGAAAAAACCAGCCGTTACCAGTATAACCTGCGCGGTGATAAAGACGGCGACTGGCTGGTTGAACTCGACTTTCAGCTGCTCAAAAAAATGGGCGAAGAGGAGCGAGACGAAAAAGACTTCGGCAATGACATCGAAAGCCTTCTTGAAATGGTTTCCAAGCCTCTGGTGCCGCATGAATTAGTCAGTCCGCCATTAGAGCTTAAACGCCTCCCCGAAGTTCAGGTACTGATTGAACGCTTACGCAACGCGGGCGCTAAGGGGACCTCTGAATCGGTGCTGAATGCCTTCAGTATGCAACTGAACCCGGAAACACCGGCGCTCGACGTAACCACGCTGACAGCCTATCTTAAGTCATTTCTTTGCCTCTACGAGTGGTTGTTTGAAGAAGCCTCGATCAATATGACGCGGCGTATCACCACCTATGTCGACCCGTTTCCCCGTAAGTACGTAAAGAAAGTCCTTGCGCCAGACTACTGGCCAGAGAACTGCGAAACTCTGATCCGCGATTATCTTATCGACAACCCAACCCGCAACCGGGCACTGGACATGTTGCCGTTGTTTTCGCACATCGACGCCGATCTGGTCGAAGAATACACCTCCGATCCTTTGATTAAATCGCGTCCGGCTTTCCATTATCGACTGCCAAACTGCGAAATTCATTTACCTGACTGGGGCATCCATCTGGCCTGGGACGGTTGGTTGCAGGTCGAAGCACTGGCGCAGGACAAACGACGCCTAAATGCCTGTGCCAAAGCCTACACACGAGTTTTGAACGCGCCATGGTGGCAACGCTTACTCAGTGGAAAAGGCCGTGCCTGGCATCGCCAGTTAGACCGCAAGTGGCTGGTTAGTTTGGGCAATTCTGATTGTTGATGGTTTCCAAAGCAAGCAAACCCGTTATCGCCATTACCGGACCCAGTCGGGGTGCATGGATGCCTCGACTCTGCGTGGCACTCGCTGTGCGCCGTTATGGTGGCCAGCCGCTGCAGTTGCGCCCGGGTGATGATGTAACCTCAGTTGATCCGGATGGGTTGGTTATTACTGGGGGGCATGACATTGACCCGGTGCTGTACGCTGGCGAACCTGAGGTCCACCCCAACTACGACAAAGAGCGTGATGCCTTCGAAGGCGAGGTAATCCGCTACGCGTTACAGCATCACCTGCCACTGCTTGGTATTTGCCGCGGGGCCCAGTTGCTCAATATATGCCGCGGCGGAAGTTTGCACCAGGAACTGAAAAGCCGGCGCCAGCATACGTCGAATCGCTGGACCATACTGCCGTTAAAAACCTTGTCTGTGCGTATTCCGAGCCAGCTGCATCAATTGCTCCGCTGCAGTCCGTGTAAAATTAACAGTCTGCACAATCAGGCGATTGCCGAGGTCGGCGAAGGGTTTGAAGTCAGTGGCCGTGATTTGGATGGCATCGTTCAGGCTATCGAAGACCCGGGCGAGGACTTTTTGATTGGTGTGCAGTGGCATCCGGAACTACTGATTTTTATTCGCCGTCAACGGCGCTTATTCAAACGACTGGTCAAAGTCGCGACGTTACGCCTGAATGCTCGCCCCCAGTGATCCTGTTAGCTCGACAAAGTCTGCATGTGCGGTATCCGGTATCTCCACCCGCATCTGCACCTTATCGCTGTATCGAGTCTCGACGAGTTGCCCCTGATGCTGGTCGAGAAAATGACGAACAACCTGCTCGTGGGCAAAATTGCAGTGAACATCAAGCGCGGTCATCGGCTGCTGTTCAGTAGTTGGTAACTGAGACAGCACCCGTTCCGCGGTACCCGAATACGCCCGCACCAAACCGCCCGCGCCCAGTTTAATGCCACCGAAATAACGAATCGCTATCACCACCACATTGCCGACCCCCTTATGCTGAATGACGTTCAACATTGGTTTCCCGGCAGTTCCCGACGGCTCACCATCATCATTGGCAGCGGCATGCGTTGCAACCTCTGGCCGGCCCAACAAGTAAGCCCAGCAATGATGACGCGCATCAGGATAGTGCTGCTGCGCTTTGGCAACCCATTGCAGGGCTTCTTCCCGCGTCGCCGCAGGAGCTGCCCAACCAATAAAGCGGCTCTTTTTAATCACTAATTCGTCAGCCACAAAAGCCGCCGCGGTTTTAAACGTCATGCGCTTTTTCTAATGCCTGTTGCAAGTCGCTCAGGAGTTCCTGCGCATCCTCAATCCCGGTCGACAAGCGCAGCAAATCAAGCGGCACCGGTGTGTTTTCGCCTTCGATACTGGCCCGATGTTCAATCAGACTTTCAACACCGCCAAGTGACGTGGCGCGCTTCCATAACCGCGTATGTGCGGCCGTCTTTATCGCGCTATGTTCGCCACCGGCAACCTGAATTGAGAGCATACCGCCAAAACCACCGGGCATTTGTTGTTTTGCCAGCGCATGATCCGCGGCACTGGTTAAGCCTGGGTAATGCACCTTACTGACCAAAGGGTGATTATTTAATGTGGTAGCAAGCAGCATGGCTGTTTCACAAGACTGACGCACCCGAATATAAAGTGTTCGCATCCCCCGCAACAGCTGATTAGCGTCTTGCGGGCTCAACACTGCGCCACCGCCCCGGCGGATACTGCGGATGCGTTGCCAGAACGGCGAATCACCCGCACAAATCAACGCGCCAGCAATGACGTCAGAATGACCATTCAGATACTTGGTCGCGGAGTGCATTACGATATCCGCCCCCAGCGCGAGTGGCTGGCTTAACACCGGCGTTGCGCAGGTCGAATCGACCGCCAGCAAGACATCACTGCGCTTACAAAGCGTAGCAATTGCCGCAACATCACTCAGTGTCCACATTGGGTTGGCCGGGGTTTCCAGCCATACTAAGCGGGTCTCGCCCGGGCGAATAGCAGCGTCTACTGCATCAACGTTAGTACAATCGACCAGCTCGACATCGAGCCCCCATTCCTTGGCAAACCCAAGCAGCCAGTTACGTAACGACCAATACATCACCTTAGGCGCTATGACATGATCACCCGGCTTGAGTGCCTGAAACACTGCCACCGCAGCGGCCATACCCGAACCAAAAAGTAACGCATCCTGACCCTGATCGAGTTCCGCCAGCAAACGCTCAACAGGTTTATAGGTTGGATTATCGTCCCGTGAATAGACATGACCACTGCGATATTGATTATCAGCGTCACGCAAATAGGTCGTCGCGGCGTACGTAGGTAGTACAACCGCACCGGTCTTATCGTCAGTTAAACCTAAGCCCTGAGCAGTTAATGTCTGCCCTGACCAAGGGGATTTCGAGTTTGCCATGTGTTGCTTCCCTGGTTGCCCCCTGGCCGCTGGCGGCGAATCAGTCGCCGCGCAAGTCGCTCAGGGTCTTTCGTATGTCTTGTAGTTGGGTGGAAATTTCTTCATGTTCATCCCCCGGCATATTCTCCGAGCCAGAGGTTAATAGTCGGTTTGAATCCAGTTCCCAGCTTTCCAGAACGCGGATTTTTTGCTCTAACGAGAGTGCTGGCTCAGTTGCCACTTCTGCGGGTGCCGAGAAATAATCTGACGGACTTTGAACCACTTTTTCAATATCCATAACCTGCCTCGATGTCTTAGTTGCTAAACGTATCTATCTATTAGTTAAGCAGAATTCAAGCACTTAGCAACCATCGATAACAAGTTCCCGCTATTTCTCCCACTAGCTTACTTTACTCACTACCGATTGCGTAATACTCTCTGCGCCCAACGCCACAAATTTTGCGATTCAGATCTATTTTGCCAAAAATACTATCAAGTTCAGACAGCGAAGCAATAGCGAAAACTCGCCATTGGGTCGAGGCATTTATTGTGCCTTTGAATATTTGCCCCTTTGCCAGACGCGAAGTCGAGCGCGCGAGTATTCGTTATCAACCTTTGGCATTTAGCAGTGACGATGAGTTTTATGATGCCCTGCTCGCTGAGCTGAATCTGTTGCAAGATGACAGTGAGCTGGAAACGACGCTGCTAATTTTACCGCAACTGGATGACAGCTTCGAAGCTTTCCTTAATACCGCTGGGTATGCAGAACAGATCATAGCGCTTGAAGGTTTTACCGGGACCTATCAGGTTGCCCACTTCCACCCTGAGTATATCTTTGCCGACAGTGATCAGTCAGACGCCGCCAATTACACCAATCGCGCGCCTCATGCATGCCTGCATTTGCTCCGCGAAGCCTCGTTAGAACGGGCAATTCGGGCACATAAACAGGCTGATCAGATCCCGGCAGACAATATCAAAAAATTAAGACAGCTAGGTCTCGACAAGATGCAGCAACAATTTCTTGCTTTATGCGAGGCGCCGAAAAAACACGAAAACGAGAATACCGATTAGAAAACCAGATAGTGAAACACAAGAGGAAGTAGATAACAGGAAGAGTAAAGATGGTCGGCGATGCAGGATTTGAACCTGCGACCCCTTGGACCCAAACCAAGTGCGCTACCAAACTGCGCTAATCGCCGACAAATAGGAAATGGGGTGGATGATGGGACTCGAACCCACGACAACCGGAATCACAATCCGGGGCTCTACCAACTGAGCTACACCCACCACAGGGTTGTTCTGATCGCTGAATCGCGTTGCCGTGGCCGCGCAAGTATAGAGTGACTGGCACGCCCGGCAGGATTCGAACCTGCGACCGACGGCTTAGAAGGCCGTTGCTCTATCCAACTGAGCTACGGGCGCGCTGCACGTCCTCCAGCTCACTGAAGAAAGTGGTCGGCGATGCAGGATTTGAACCTGCGACCCCTTGGACCCAAACCAAGTGCGCTACCAAACTGCGCTAATCGCCGTACTTTCTACGCCCGTTATCAGCTTCAGACACTGCTTCCCGAAGGAACAATTCGTGGCTGACAACGGGGGCGAATATTACCGTTAAGCTTAGGAAGCGTCAAACGTTTTTTCCGGAAAACTGTTTGTTAGCCTATTTTTGAAGCAACCTGCTCAGGGTTCCTCCAGTTTTACTCAAAAGTGCTGCCTTTATCTGTCCTTATTGCGGATTTTTTGTAACAATATTCAGCCATCAGCGGCATAGATCTCTCGTCGATACCTTTTAGTGATACCAGGTGGCATCTCAACATGGCAAATTCAGAACACGCAGCATTGATTGATGGCAAAGCCATCGCCCATACCATTCGCCAGGACGTTAAAAAACAAGTAGCAAAGCATATCGCCGATGGCCATCGCGCGCCTGGTCTGGCCGTGGTTCTGGTGGGTCAGGATCCCGCCTCACACGTTTATGTGGGCAGCAAACGTAAAGCCTGTGAGGAAGTCGGTTTTGTCTCCAAAGCCTATGACCTGCCGGTGACTGTCAGCCAGCAACAGCTCGAAGCGCTTATCGACGAACTCAATGATGCCGCCGATATCGACGGAATTTTAGTCCAGCTGCCGCTGCCTGCAGGGCTTGATGCAACCAAAATCATTGAACGGATTAAACCGACCAAAGATGTTGATGGCTTTCATCCATACAATATTGGGCGTCTCGCACAACGTATACCAGTCCTTCGCCCCTGCACACCGAAAGGGATAATGACCCTGCTTGCCTCGACCGGCGTCGACCTGCACGGGCAACATGCCGTCATTGTCGGTGCCTCCAATATTGTTGGCCGCCCGATGAGCCTGGAACTCCTGCTCGGTGGCGCAACCACCACGGTTTGTCACCGTTTCACCAGTAACCTTGAAAAGCATGTCCGCGAGGCGGATATCGTGGTCGTCGCGGTCGGTCGCCCGGCGTTTATTCCAGGCGAGTGGATTAAACCTGGCGCCGTGGTTATCGATGTAGGCATCAACCGTATGCCAGACGGTCGTTTATGTGGGGATGTGGAGTTTGAAAGCGCCGCTCAGCGCGCCAGTTTTATTACCCCGGTACCAGGTGGGGTCGGTCCGATGACGGTTGCCAGTCTGATGGAAAACACCCTGCAAGCCTGTGTCGAACTGAACGACCACTAGTCCTGCTCCAGCTCTGTCATTGAAACCCGCAGCGGTGCCTGTAACTGAGCCGCTGCTTTTCCTTTTACCGCCATCATGGGTGCCCGCCCGACCCGCTGCAGATTACAGTACTGCTGGTTAATATCCAGCGAGTAACGCAAAAAATAACCGATCATGTCGGCAACCATAGGTACCTGCAGTGGCTGGCACCAAACCAGCTCAATTTGCAGCGTCCGCGCTCTAAGCCATAACTGACGCTCATCGAAGGGCATTGCATCCAGTCGGGCCAGGGCAAAGTCGGTGTCCAGCTGGTAATAACGCCGTCCTTCGTCTGTAACCAGCGTCCCATAACGACGGATCTGAGTATTACTGGGGTGAACCCGTTTAACCAAAGGTACGTGAAGCACACGTCCGGGCATGGGTCGCATCCGCTTCTCCACTACTTCAAAGGTTCGCAACCGATTGAAACCATCTAAACTAGCCTGACGTACCACGTGCATAGCCGTGCTCTGTACCAGCTGGAAGCACAAAAACAGCCATAACAACTGAATCCCTCCTAAGCCGATGACCATCACCAGTGGTAACACCCACAGCGTCTCAACCAGGCTTTGCCCCCGCTCCGCCTTCACAGCACGTCTGCGGTGGGCAAAATACGCGGGGTCAGCAAAAGCAAGGTTTCGCTGCGCAGCTGCGTGGTATCACGGCGCCCACCAAACAGAAAACTGAGCAGGTTACGTTGTTCACGCCAGTGGCGCCGTGAGTTTTGCAGCCCCGATATGAGCAGGGTTTCACCGTCTGCGACCATCGCTTTCATGAAAAATTTCTTGCGGTTGGTGTGCGGAGTTTGAATTGTCTTTTCGCCAGAGGTGATCTGATCAATCGCAATCAGATCAGAAAGACTGGTCGACAGTTGCATCACCACTTGCTGATTGGCCACTTTCGGCAATACGTACAATTCAAAGCCGGTCGTAACCACCCCGGGGATAAGCAGATCACTACTGCCAACATTGGCGGTGGCTGTACTGCCCGCTGACGCCAGGTAGGTCGCATTGTCCTGCAGCACTATTTTGGCGATCTGATTATTCAGGCTGACTACCCGTGGGTGCGTACTCACCTCAACCACACCTTGCTCAGACAACGCGTCGATGAGTACCTGAGACCCGTCAAAGCGGCCACCCTGGCGGGTATAACCGAGCTCAGCGGTATTGCTCATGCTACCGGCAGACTGAGCGAACGAACTGGCAAAGTTGACGATGCCGCTCCCTGACGTCGACTGATAAATCAGATCCCAGTCAATCCCGACTTGCTGACTATCGCTGAACGACACGTCGATAATCTGCACGTCAACCGCTACTTGCCGGGTTAGACGCTGATTTTGCTGCAACAGGTACGCTCGCACCTGTTCCACGTATTGGGGGTAGTCCCGTACCAGTACCGAGGTCGAACTTTGGTTAATAGCGAGCTCACCTTCAGCAGACAGCAACAGGGTCAGCGCCAGTTCAAGATCATTCCAAACCGATAAGGATTCACTGGTAAAGTTGAGGTACTGGCTGCTATCTTCGCTTGCAGGAGCAGTCTGCAACACCGACTGCTGAGTGGTAGTGCGCTGTGCCGGCGTATCTTCACCGAGGAAAAAATTGGTCGTTCCGGCGAGAAAGGCGACATCAAACTCAGCCATCTCGAAGCGCCGCGCCGTCACCATCTGCGCCTCCTGCTGCAGATAAATCCCGGTGAGCAAACTAATTTGCTGCAAAGCCTCACTCAACGTGCCGGAAAAAGCAAGAGTTACTGGCTGCTGTGGGTCAATCTGATCAAGTAAACGCACACTCACCCCTTCCGGTAACAACAGTTCACGCAGTGCCTGTTGCAACGGATAACCATCGAAGGTGAACTCGGTCCACTGCTGTCCCCAGCCGGGTTCAGGCCCGTCCATCGGTAACGAAGGCACAAAGAAACCACTATCCAGCTGCACCAGTGAAGGTTTGCTTGTGCGTTGCGGCTCAGCATAGGCCGCAGCGAGACTGTCTTCAGCATGCGCATACGCCTGCTGATACCCTTTAGAGGCACTGCAGCCTGTGAGTATCACTATCATCACCGCAACCGCGCCTGCGCGCGTCTCGCCGTTCACAGCGCCTGCTCCATGGCAGGTCTGACTACCGCAATGTGATTCGCGTACAACGACACCTGAAGCTGATAGGGGGTTGCCAGTTGCTCAACCAGGGCTAACCCGTGCTGACCCTTTAACCTGTAATCCGATGGCCACTGCTGGTCGCTGGCTGCCGTCCAGACCACCTGCTGAATTTGCAGATGTTCACGCAACAAGCGCTCGAGCTGAGGGCGCAAAGGACCGGCTCGCAACCTGAAGGTCACCAGCGGCTGCTCTGCAACCGTTTTGGCGACCATAGCAGGGATAACTAACGGAGGGCACACGCTGAGCGCGAGTGCCCGGGGACTCACTACCATTGGGGGGACCACAATCGCTATCCATGCGAACTTGTGCATCAGCAGGCTCCTTGCTGAAAATAATAAGCGGAACCCCAAATTTAGTTAGTGACAGCTAGTCACGCAATCGAACTAGCTGCTTTTCTTCGTACGCTTTGTCGTCTTTGTACTGGTTTTGCGTTTCGTTGTGGCTTTTTTACGCGGACTGCTTTTCTTCCCTTCGACCTGTTTCCAGACACCGTTCTCATAATGGGCCTGCCAGCCGGTCGGCTTTTTATCCACTTCTGTCATCACATACTGTTTCTTTTCCTTGCGACTGAAGCGAACCACAGCATCGTTGCCGTCATTGTCTTCAGTGGGTGCTTCAGCAAGGTAATGAAACTTTTCCGCCAGGCGATCCTTAAAGCGCACCAGTTCTTTGACCGTCACCGCCCTGGTCTCACGCGATTTAGGGAAGGTACTGGCCGACAAGAAGATGCCACTGGCGCCATCCCGCAACACGAAATAGGCATCCGATTGCTCACATGGCATCTCAGGCAGGTGTACCGGGTCTTCTCGTGGTGGCGCGGCTTCACCACTTTTCAATAACTTACGGGTGTTCTTGCATTCATCATTGGTACACCCGAAGTACTTGCCAAAACGGCCACTTTTTAGCTGCATGTCAGAGCCGCAGCGGTCACACTCGATCAGCGGACCATCGTACCCTTTGATCTTAAACGTACCCTGCTCGATAAGATGACCATCACAGACCGGATTATTACCGCATACATGCAACTTGCGTTTTTCATCCAGCAAGTAGCTGTCCATGGCGGTTCCACACTGAGGGCAACGTTTCTTCGCCCGCAGAGCCAGCGCTTCGGCTTCTTCGTTATCTTCGTCCACCTTCACTGCTTCATCACCGGAGACCAGATTAAGGGTCTGCGTGCAGCGTTCTTTGGGTGGCAGGTTGTACCCGGAGCAGCCCAGGAAGACTCCGGTCGACGCGGTACGAACACCCATCTTGCGACCACATTTCGGACAGTCGATATCGGTAAGGACCATTTCGTTGCTGCGCATGCCACCGTCTTCCGGCGGTAGCTCAGCTTTATGCAGATGGCCTTTAAAGTCTTCATAAAACTGGTCAAGCGCCTGTTTCCAGTCCGCCTTCCCTTCAGCGATATCATCCAGCCGCTGTTCCATTTCCGCGGTGAAGTTATAACTCATCAATTCAGCAAAGTTTTCAGTTAGCCGATCGGTGACGATCTCGCCCATTTTTTCGGCATAGAAGCGTCGTTGTTCGACCCGGACATAGCCCCGATCCTGAATCGTTGAAATGATCGAAGCGTAAGTCGACGGTCGACCAATACCGCGCTTTTCCAATTCTTTAACCAGAGAGGCCTCAGAGAAACGCGCTGGTGGCTTGGTAAAGTGCTGCTGCGGATCCAGTGCTTCAAGCGCCAGCGTATCGCCTACTTTTACATCCGGCAGTGACGCGTCCTCTTCGCCTTTTCGTTTCCCTGCTGGCTGTACTTTGGTCCAGCCAGGGAAGCGCATCACTCGACCGCGCGCTTTCAGCTCATAATCGCCAGCGGCGACCGTTAATGAGGTCGAGTCATACTCGGCAGGCGTCATCTGACAGGCCACAAACTGGCGCCAGATAAGCTCGTACAAACGCTCCGCATCACGGTCCATGCCTTGTAACGTGCCTGATTTAATCATCACATTAGACGGTCGAATGGCCTCATGCGCCTCTTGTGCATTGGCCTTTTTGCCGTAGAAGTTAGGCTTTTCCGGTAAATATTTAGGACCAAACTCATCTTCGATAAACTTGCGTACGCTACTCAGCGCATCCTGACTCAAATGGGTCGAGTCGGTTCGCATATAGGTAATGTAACCCGCTTCATATAATCGCTGCGCCATGGTCATAGTTTTCTTCACCCCAAAGCCCAGCCGGGTACTTGCCGCCTGCTGTAAGGTTGAGGTAATGAACGGGGCCGTAGGACGGCTTTTGGTTGGCTTATCATCACGCGCACTAACCGCATACGACGCCGTTTTTAACGCATCCACAGCGGCCATTGCCATGGCTTCATTGGTTGGTTTGAAAGCCGAGCCGTTAAAGCGCATAACCTGCATCCGCAGGTCCGCTTTTTGCGCCGCAGTTAAGTCCGCATGGACGTCCCAGAATTCTTCCGGAATAAAGGCTTTTATTTCCCGTTCACGTTCCACCACTAAACGTACAGCCACTGACTGCACGCGCCCGGCACTTAGGCCACGGGCTATTTTTTTCCACAGCAATGGCGAAACCATGAAACCGACCACACGGTCCAGAAAACGCCGGGTCTGCTGCGCTTCAACACGCGACACATTCAGCTCCGATGGCTGTGCGAATGCATCCTGAATGGCTTTTTTGGTGATCTCATTAAATACCACCCGCTGATAGCGCTCTTCATCCCCACCAATCAGCTCTTTAAGGTGCCAGGCAATGGCTTCCCCTTCGCGGTCCAAATCCGTTGCCAGATAAACCTTATCGGCTTTTTTAGCCAGACTTTGTAATTCTTTGACCACCTTTTCTTTACCCGGCAGCACTTCATAGTATGGTTTCCAGCCATGCTCAGGGTCGATCCCCATGCGCCCGACCAGGTTAATATAATCGCGTTCTGCGCGGTATTTAGCTTTCTCATCCGGTGCCATCTTACGCACCTCAGCTGGCGACTTAGTCGGCGCCTTTTCCACACTTCGGGTTGGCAGATCACGCACGTGCCCGACACTCGACTTCACGATGAAGTCGTTGCCAAGGTACTTATTAATAGTTTTTGCTTTTGCCGGAGACTCGACGATAACGAGCGATTTTGCCATGGCGTTATTAAACTCTTTGGTCGGAATAAAGAACAACGAGGTCTTATATAAGCCCTCGTTGCAGGTTATTCAAGCGAATGTGTAAGTTGATTCCTTTTTTAAGATATATCGGTAAACGAGCCGAGTGACAACCCACAGTCTTCACAATAGATGGAAATTCGGCCACTTTGCATACTTATCCAGCTTTGGTCAATCCTGCTACAGGCCTTGGCAATTAAGGCTTTCAAAGCGACTGAAGACACGTATAATGGCCCAGTTGGAAATTTGAATTGTTTTAGGGAGCCGAGCTAGATGCAGCATTTTGAAGTCAATTTTGACGGTCTTGTAGGCCCAACGCACAATTACGCGGGTTTGTCGTTTGGCAATGTGGCGTCGCTGAGCAATGCCCAGGCAGCCTCAAATCCGCGCTCTGCGGCCAAGCAGGGTCTGCGCAAAATGAAAGCGCTGCATGACATGGGCATGGTCCAGGGTGTGCTTGCTCCGCAGGAACGGCCGGATGTTGATACCCTGCGGCGCTTAGGATTTACCGGCAACGATGGTGACGTTCTGGCCAAAGCAGCCAGCCAGGCGCCTGCTATTTATCGCGCTTGCTGCTCAGCATCAAGCATGTGGACAGCCAACGCTGCCACCGTGTCACCCAGTGCCGATACTGCCAATGGCAAAGTCCATTTTACCCCGGCCAACCTGACCAATAAATTCCACCGCTCACTGGAACCTTTAACCACCGGGCGCATTTTAAAGGCGATGTTCAATAACTCACGTTACTTCGAACACCACCTTCATTTACCTGACAATGAGCATTTCGGGGATGAGGGCGCAGCCAACCATACGCGCCTCTGTCAGCAGTATGGCAATGCCGGCGTAGAGGTCTTTGTCTATGGTCGTTACGCCTTCGATAGCAGCAAGCCGGCACCACAGCGCTTCCCTGCCCGGCAAACCTTTGAGGCCTCTCAGGCAGTGGCCCGTTTACATGGACTGAGCGACGACAATACGGTATTTATGCAACAGAACCCGGATGTCATCGATCAGGGTGTATTCCACAACGACGTGATCGCGGTTGGCAACCAGAATGTGTTGTTCTACCACGAGCAGGCCTTTGTCGATACCCACAGCAAACTGCACGAAATAGAAAGCAAACTAGGCGCTCAGATGCACTTCATCGAAGTGCCAACATCGGCGGTTAGTGTGCAGGATGCAGTCGACACCTACCTGTTCAATACCCAGTTAATCACGCTACCGGATGGCAAGATGATTATCGTGGCGCCGACCGAATGTGAAGAGCATGCGGGCGTGTCCGCCTACCTGCAGGAACTTGCTGCCGGCAATGGCCCGATCAGCGATGTGCGTTACTTCGACGTTAAACAAAGTATGCGCAATGGCGGCGGACCGGCCTGCCTGCGACTGCGCGTGGCACTGAATGACGAAGAGCTAAAGGCCGTCAATCCGCACGTGGTGATGAATGATGCACTCTTTGAACGTTTGAATCAGTGGGTAGATAAACATTATCGCGACGAGTTAGCGGTGGCCGATTTAGCGGATCCTCAGCTGCTGCTTGAGTCGCGTACTGCACTGGACGAACTGACCCAGCTCATGCACCTGGGCTCGGTCTATCCGTTCCAGCAGGACTAGCAACACGCGGCGCGGGAAAATTTTAAAAGGGCCCATAATTATTCCAATTATGGGCCCTTTTTAGTGCTGCTCAATTAGCGATTTTAAATCATCTAATCATCCAGATTATGCAGCTCCAGATTCGTCTCTGCCTCGCCTTCTTCGTCCCGCGTCGAGTCATTGCGCGCCGCATCGAGACGATCCAGATAGCCCTGACTCACGTCACCAGTCACATAGTGGCCATTGAACACCGAGGTTTCAAACCGTTTGAGCTTGGTGTTTTCACTCGCTACTGCCGCAATCAGGTCGCTTAGGTCCTGGTAAATCAGGCCATCTGCTTTAATAATTTTGCACACTTCATCGACTTCACGGCCATAACCAATCAGTTCGTTGGCGCTCGGCATATCGATGCCATATACGTTCGGAAAACGAATTTCCGGTGCCGCAGAAGCGAAGTACACTTTCTTCGCGCCAGCATCACGCGCCATCTCAATGATCTGCTCAGACGTGGTCCCACGTACAATAGAGTCATCCACCAGCAACACGTTCTTGCCTTTGAATTCGGCGCTAATCGCATTTAGCTTACGACGCACCGATTTACGCCGTTGGGTTTGTCCCGGCATGATAAAGGTACGGCCAATGTAGCGGTTCTTAACGAAACCCTGCCGGTAGGGCAGGTTTAGCACGCGCGACATCTCCAGGGCGATATCACAGGCTGTCTCCGGGATCGGAACGATAACGTCGATGTCCAGATCTGCATAGTCGCGCTTAATCTTCTCACCCAGCTTGCGGCCCATATTAATGCGGCTCGCATACACTGAGACCCCATCCAAAAATGAATCAGGACGGGCAAAGTAAACATACTCAAAAATACACGGATTATGCACCGGGTTGTCTGCCACCTGACGGCTGTATAGCTGACCCTGCTCAGTAATGTAAATGGCTTCGCCTGGCTCTACATCACGCATGTAAGTAAAACCGGTGCCGTCAATGGCCACACTTTCAGAGGCTACCATGTACTCGGTACCCTGCTCGTTTTCACGCTTCCCGATCGCCAGCGGACGAATGCCGTAGGGGTCACGAAACGCTACCATGCCATGTCCAATCACCATCGCCACCACCGCATAGGCGCCGCGAGTCAAACGATGCACTTCGGCTACCGTCTTAAAGATATGCTCTTCAGTGAGTTGCATCGCATCGGTTTTGGTAAGCTCGTGGGCAAAGATATTGAGCAGGATCTCAGAATCTGAGGTGGTATTGATATGGCGCCGGGCTGAATCAAATAACGACTGTTGCAGTTCCTCAGCGTTGGTCAGATTGCCGTTATGTGCCAGCGCAATGCCAAATGGTGAATTCACATAAAATGGCTGAGCTTCGGCTGAACTGGACGAACCTGCAGTCGGGTACCGCACGTGGCCAATGCCAACATGGCCCGATAACCGTTTCATATGGCGTGTATGGAATACATCGCGCACCAGACCGTTGCCTTTACGCAAGCGCAAGGTGCCACCGTCAATGGTCATAATACCCGCCGCATCCTGACCACGATGCTGTAACATGGTTAACCCATCATACAAAGCCTGATTGACTGGTTGGTTACCTACTATCCCAACAACACCACACATGCTTTTGTCCTCGCTAAACGTCTTGTTGCAAAAAGCTTGAAGAGTTCTCCAGATAACTGAAGAACCACTGAATATAAATCTTAAAATGAGGGATAAGGCGGGAATCCTGCCACCAGGTTTCATCACTCATGTCGGTAAAGGAGTCGGCAAAGAAGAGCAGCGCACTAATAATCAGCACCCCGCGCAGCGCACCAAACACCAAGCCTAATACCCGGTCCGTGCCACTCAGGCCTGTTTTAACCACAAGCTGACTAAGCATGAAATTGAGCAGTGCACCGACAATCAACGTCAGCACAAAGAGAATCGCAATGGCGGTTGCATTGCGCACCATGTCATCCTCAATCCGGCCCAGATACAAAGCGAGGTCGGCATAAAAATGTTTGGCGATAAAGAATGCGCCGATCCAGACTGCCAGCGACATGGCTTCTTTGACGAAACCGCGAACCAGGCTGATCAGCGCAGATAGCGCAATCAACCCTAAAATAAGAAAATCGACCCAGAGCATAGTTATTCCGGTGTTGGCTGATAGGGGACGAGCTGACCTTCGAGGCCTGTCAGTGCGTTTAGTTCCGCCAGTTGGCCACGTAAACGCTCAGGGTCAAAATCGGGGCCGACCATCAACACCTGCAATTCACCATTATTTCCGCGGACGGTTCGGCTAAATGCATTATACCCCTCGTCCTGCAGTTGGTTGACTAAACGTGTAACATTATCGGTATTGCGAAATGCACCGAGACGAACGACCCAGGCTGGCATGTCGGAGTTCTGGTCACCCCCGTCGTTTGCATTGTCGTCTACATTGTCGTCTGAATTCTGGCCAATCGTAACGCTAACAGGTTCAGGTGGACTGGAAAACTCTTCTTCTTGCACAGGTCTTGGCTGAGCCTGATCGACCCGTTCTTCAAAATCTTCCGGGAACTCAACGGTGGATTGTTCGACCGTCAATGCAGGACGCAGTGGAATGGTTTCCAACGCCTCGTCGCGCGAACGTTTTTCGCCGTCCAGTAAGTCAGGCAGAAAAATAACGGCTAACGCGACTAAAATAGCGGTACCTACGATGCGATTTTGCAACGGACTTGCCAAGCGCTCAGCCCTCCAGTTCGTATATGGCCTGAATTGTCAAAAACGAGCCGAAGCATAACACGATATCACCCTCTTCGGCATCTGTTAGTGCAGATTGATATGCGCTTGCCACTGTCGCAAAGGTTTTACCCTTACGGTCAGCCAGCGCAGCAGCCAGCCTTTCAGCAGATGCCCCGCGCGGCCCCGGTGTCGCGGCAAGATACCAGGTCGACACCTTATCGGTGAGGCAGGCTAATGTCCCTTCTATATCTTTATCTTTCAGCATGGCGCACACAGCCAGTACTCGCCTACCCGGCCAGCGCTCACTCAGTTGCGAGGCAAGATAGGCGGCAGCATGAGGATTGTGTGCGACATCAAGAATAACGCAGGGCGACTGGCTGAATACCTCCAGCCGACCAGGCAATCGAGCCTCTGACAGCCCTTTTTCAATGGCTGCGCGATCAGGGATGACCGGAAGATGCTGCAGCACCGTCAAGGCAGTCGCCGCATTGACCAGCGGTAATTGAGGAAGCGGGAGCTTATCCATTATCACCTGATGGGACGGATTGACATAGCACCAGTGGTTTTCGGACGTGCGCTCAAAACTGAAATCCGTATTCACGCAGATGAGGTCGGCGCCAATGGTCTGTGCGTGGTCAAGTAGCCGCTGAGGCGGATTAGGATCGGCACATATCGCAGGTTTCCCTGGGCGATACACCCCTGCTTTTTCAAAGCCTATTTGCTCGCGGTCATTGCCTAAAAATTCAACGTGGTCGATACCGACCGTGGTCACCACAGCGACATCAGGTTCAACCAAATTAACCGCATCAAGCCGCCCACCGAGACCGATTTCGAGAATTGCAATATCGACCGAGTGCTGTTCAATCAGCCATAAAGCGGCCAGAGTCGCAAATTCAAAATAGGTCAGGCTGGTGCTGCCACGGGCTGCTTCAACTGCCGCAAAGGCGCGACAATGATCAGCATCCTCGAGTTCACGACCATTAATACGGACGCGCTCGTTGTAACGCAAAAAATGAGGGGAGGTATAGGTCGCTGTGCGTTGACCAGCAGCTAACAGCATCTGTTCCAGGTAGCGAACCGTCGAGCCTTTGCCGTTGGTGCCAGCGACCGTGACAACAAAAGGCGCAGGTTTAGCAGCAGAAAGCGCATTGGCCACCTGACCAATGCGCTCTAAACCGAGATCTATTTCTTTATGATGCTGCTGTTGCAGATACTCAAGCCAATCGGCCAGCTGCCAGTCAGTACGAGCTTCAGGCAGTGAGGACTCTGTGCTCATACAAGTCAGGACTCAGAGGTATCAACCGGCTCTGCCGGTGCATCCAGTCCCTGCATTTTCGCAAGCAGTGACGCCACCCGGTCACGCATGTCGCGACGATCTACAATCATATCGATAGCGCCATGTTCGAGTAAAAACTCACTGCGCTGAAAACCAGCGGGCAGTGTTTCACGCACGGTCTGTTCGATCACCCGTGGCCCGGCAAACCCGATCAGGGCTTTAGGTTCACCGATATTAACATCCCCAAGCATTGCCAGACTCGCAGACACGCCACCCATAGTCGGGTCAGTCAGTACCGAAATATAAGGTAAGCCTTTCTCGCTCATACGCGCCAGCGCTGCTGAGGTTTTGGCCATCTGCATCAGCGAGAACAACGCCTCCTGCATACGGGCGCCGCCTGATGCGGCAAAACATACCAGCGGCATATTCTCAGCCAGGCATAACTCTACTGCTTTAACGAAGCGAGCACCAACCACGGAGGCCATCGAGCCGCCCATAAAGTTGAATTCGAATGCAACCGCGGCGACTGGGATGCCTTTCAGCTTGCCGCGCATCGCCACCAGTGCGTCTTTCTCACCCGTTGCTTTTTGCGCCGCGGCAATCCGATCTTTGTATTTTTTTGAATCGCGGAACTTAAGAACGTCCTGTGGTTCCAGGTCAACGCCCAGCTCCTCACGGCCATCCGCATCGAGAAATCCATCCAGGCGCTCGCGAGCCGTGACTCGCATATGATGGCCACACTTCGGACAAACGGATAAGTTACGTTCCAGATCTGCGCGGTAGAGAATGGCCTCGCAGCCGGAGCATTTGCTCCACACCCCTTCCGGGATATTGCGGCGCTTATTGGCTTGCGGTTTGGCAAGAATTTTTTCGATCCAGCTCATAAATTGCGTAACCTTACATACTTAATTCTGCGGCAATTAAAGCATACTACGCCGTCAAATTGCAGTAAAAAGTGGTCTTAGTAGTTGCCCGCACCCCCGTTTCGTCGAGTAATGCAGGCAGGTCTACCAGAATAATGGCCCCCACGCCCAGCGCGGCAGCCCAAAGTGTTCAGGGTAAGTAACATCAACCAGATACAAGCCATTTGGCTTTGCCGTGGCTGCGGCCAGGGTCCGGTTTCGTCCTTCCAGCAATTGCGCCAGCCAGTCAACGGGCTGCTCGCCTTGCCCTATCATTATCAACGAACCGACGATATTACGCACCATATGGTGCAAAAACGCATTCGCCTTTACTTCCACCAGAATATAATCGCCGCGCTGTTGAACATCGATTTCCTGCAGGTTGCGATACGGCGTATTGGACTGGCAATGAGCCGCCCGGAACGCGCTAAAATCGTGTTCACCAAGCAATACCGGGGCCGCTTGCTGCATCCGTCGGACATCGAGCTGGTGATAAATATGAGTCACGCCAGCAGCAAGGATCCCCGGCCGTGTCGGACTGTTGTAAATGACATAGCGATAACGGCGGGCGGTCGCGCTAAAACGCGCATCGAAATCGTCACTAACCGGATGCATCCAGCGTACCGCGATGTCTTTTGGCAGGTTACTATTCACCCCTAACGTCCAGGCCGGTTCGGCCCTGTCCACATCGACGTCAAAATGAACCACCTGCCCCGTGGCATGGACACCTGCGTCAGTGCGTCCGGCGCAGATAACGCCCACCGGATGGGCAGCAATTTTGCTTAGCGCTTTCTCCAGACAGCCTTGCACGGTTGGCATGCCTTGCTGGCGTTGCCAACCGTAATACTGCTGGCCACTGTACTCGACCCCTAATGCAATGCGCATAGTGATAACGCCCTCATTAAACTACGATTTCGATTGGGCGCACATTATACGCATTTTGCTCCGCGGTTTAACTATCGATACGGGCTAACAACTCTTTCGCTTCATCCAGCAGCTCATCAGACGCCTGAGCAATCACAGCTTCAACGGTCTGTCGGGCTTCTTCTGTTTCTTCCATTTCCAGATACGCACGAGCTAAATCAAGCTGAGCCGCTAAGTTGTCTTCTTCATCAGCGTGGCGCGAAGACTCTGACTGCTGGTCATCATCTTCCGCACTCTCGTCGCCACCCGTGCTATCCGCATCGTCCATGATGTCATCAATTTCGAGGAATTCATCATCGCTCTGCTCTTCGTCGTCATCAAAATCGAGTGACTCTTCAGCGTCCAGTTGTTCTGATTCTTTGACATCGGCAGGTTGCTCGTCGGCCGTTGCCTGGTCATCTTCTTCGTTATCAGTTTCGGTCGCGGTCGCGGCCTCCGCATCGTCCTGCTGTGACTGTTGAACCATTGCATCGGACTTAGCCAACAGCGATTCGATATCCTCTTCATCGATTTCATCATCCAGATCATCGTCTTCCAGATCTTCCATCATTTTATCGAAATCGAATTCATCGTCATCGCTTTCGTTATCCAGATCCAGAGGCTCGTCATCGTCGTCACCGGCAGCAAATAATTCACCCGGTGCCGGCTCTTCTTCGTCCGTCAACTCATCGTCCGCCTGCTCATCCGGGGCGCTCGCCTCAGTTTCTTTCGCTGGCTCGTCTGTCGCGGTGGCAACTGGCTGTGCTTCGTCGCCGTCGGCCTCATCGAGGTCGCCTGCATTCTCTGTATCGTCGCTTACTTCGTCGAGAGCACTCTCATCAGCGGCGTCCTCGTCAAGACCTTCTACGTCCAGCGAGTCGTCTTCGAGATCAAGACCTTCAGAATCGCTGTCGTCCTCTTCGGTGGCTGTAAACGGGTCATCGCTAACTAAATCATCCGCGTCATCCTCGTCATCACCACCGGCAAACAGGTCATCGAGGTCTGACTGACTCAGCTCGCTGTCACCTTCATCCAGGTCATCACCTGCATCGGTCTTGTTGCTATCGTCTTCAGTGGTGGCCGGCTTGTCGTCCTCAGCATCGTCCTGTGGATAATCTTCTTCCAGCGTATCAAACTCACTCAGATCAAGATCATCCATATCATCATCGAGCTGAATGCTGTCGTCATCGTCTTCATCCGGCACCAGCATTTCGTCTTCCAGTGCCGACAGGTCATCCCCGTCATCATCATCCATGTCATCAAATTCAGCCATCGCCTCGTCCAGCTCGAAGTCATCTTCATCCTCGTCGCTGGTGGCCATCATACTGGCGGCAGTCGCGTTGTCGGTGGTGGCTTTGCTACCGCTCGCAGACGCGGCTACTGGCGCAATCGCCGGGCCGCGTCGACGCAATACCATTGAAGCAATAATAATCAGCAATAAAGCAGGCACAAATGCCAGAAGGCCCAGAGCTAACGGATTAGTCATGATGCGGTTGGCGAGATCTTCTTCCTCCGCCACTTCTTCCATCGCCTGCTGTTGCATCCGCAGTTCCTGCTGATCTTCCATCAGCGCCTGCAGTTGTTGCTGGAACTCATTTTCATCAACCATATTGGTTTGAATCTGATCCAAGGCAACGGCTATCGCATCAATGCGCTCGCGCAGTTCTTCGTTGGCAGCGTAAACAGATTCAGTATTGTCAATTGACTGAGCTAACCGCTGGCGAAGGTCACTGAATTCTTCTGCATAGTTGTCCCGAATTTCTTCTAATGCCTGTTGCGCATCAGTGCGGGTTTGCGCTAGCAGACTATTACGTTGCGCTGCCGTAATATCGGCTTCACGGCGGTTGTTCTGCACCTGCCGGTTACTCTGTTGTAATTGGTCACCGAGCTCAATCTGGCGCCGGGCCGCCTCGGGGTTAACCATCTGGATTTCCTGCAAACTAGGCAGTCGCAGGAAAAATCCGGTTTCCATGGCGTTCGGATTATTATTAATAAAGGCATGCGGGTTCGCCTGCACAATGGCCGCCATCACCTGTTGCACGGTGACACTCGAATGCGGTCGGGCCTGGCTGGCAATACTCCATAAGGTATCTGCACTAGTGATAGGTCCATAACGTTCGTTGCCGTTGCGGACATCACTTTGTTCCGAGCCTGCTGGCCCTCGAATAACAACCGGGTCGCTTTGCTGCGCGGCAGCGGAAAAAGCGCTCAGGGTAGCTAGAATCATCGGCACGATGAGCAGCACGGATCCAGATTTCATAAGTATTCCCTATGTGTTTTATTTTTATCTAAGGGCCCAATTTCGGACGAAGGCAGTGGGCCGTTCCAGAACACACTACGCACCTCATACTATAAACCAGGCACGTACCTGATTCTATAACGGCAGCAGGACAAAAAACTATATGCTGATTTGACTCAGCAGACGCATTTTTTAATGTGCCTCACTCCCCCTACCAGTAGTCACGTAGTAAACACTCACCGATTTGCACACTGTTGGTTGCTGCGCCTTTACGGATATTGTCACCAACCACCCACAGGTTAATTCCATTCGGATGCGAGATATCATTGCGTACGCGGCCGACAAAGACCTCATCGTGTCCGGCCGAGTCGCCGACCTGGGTTGGAAACTGCTCGCGCTCATCCATTAACTTAACGCCTGCAGCGTTACGGAGTAAATCTTTCACCTGCTGCGCGTCAATTGGCTGCCGTGTTTCCAGATGGATCGCTTCGGCGTGACCGAAAAATACCGGCACTCTGACTGCTGTCGCGTTAACCCGAATATCAGTATCGGCAAAAATTTTCTGCGTTTCCCACACCATTTTCATTTCTTCTTTGGTGTAATCATTGTCTAGAAACACATCAATTTGCGGAATGCAGTTAAACGCGATCTGCCGGCTGAAGGCTTCAATGGTCGGTTGTTTACCATTCAGTAACTCAGCAGTCTGGGTTGCCAGTTCAGTCATTGCTGACGCTCCCGCACCAGATACAGACTGGTATGTCGACACGTTAATACGGTCAATACCGACTGCCTCATGAATAGGCTTTAACGC
The DNA here is from genome assembly GCF_003986955.1 of Aliidiomarina sedimenti. Taxonomy (GTDB): domain Bacteria; phylum Pseudomonadota; class Gammaproteobacteria; order Enterobacterales; family Alteromonadaceae; genus Aliidiomarina; species Aliidiomarina sedimenti. The sequence goes on from NZ_PIPN01000001.1 coordinate 914,026, forward strand.
TACCAGCATCTGAATCGTTGAACAGTTCGGGTTAGCAATGATATTGCGGTTACGAAAATCCGCCAGTGCGCTGGCGTTGACCTCTGGCACCACCAGCGGGATGTCCGGCTCATAGCGAAAATGTGAAGTATTATCGATCACCACACATCCAGCCTCTGCAGCGATCGGCGCATACTGCGCACTGACACTGCCACCGGCAGAGAAAAAGGCCATATCGACCTCACTCCAGTCAAAGCCCTCAACGTCCTCAACGGTCAGGCTTTCACCACGAAACTCAACTTCCTGCCCTGCCGAACGGGCACTGGCCAATGGAACCAGTTTGTTAACCGGAAATTTACGCTCTTCCAGACATTCCATCATTTGTTTACCAACCAGGCCAGTTGCACCTAATACTGCTACATTCACCGACAAAGACATCGTGATTCCTCAATTCAAAATAAAAAACCTAACTCCTGCAAACGCTGCTTTGTTGCCTCGTTTACACCGTCACCGCACTGCAGGCGATGACTTTTCAATTCATAACGTACCGCATAATCGCGCCGCAACTGGTCGAAACCTTGCGCATTATGACCATAACGCCGCATCAGGCTGTCATCCTGCCATATCGGATAGTTGCTTAAAAGCCACTGGGTTAAGGTCGTTTGCTCTGGCATTTGCTGACAGTGCCAGTTTACCATGGGTGGCGTCGGCATCAGCGCCGTCCACTCAGGTTGATGTCCACCCCAGCCAAACTGTTCGGCGCAGGCATCATACAACATCCGGGTTCCGTTCACCTTGCCGTTTAGACTGTGTCCGGCAATATGCGGCGTAGCGATATCAACCAGCGCCAGCAATCCGCTGTCGATGGTGGGCTCTCCTTCCCATACATCGAGGACCAGCCTTACCCTGTCCGACGCAGACTCCTGCAATTGTTGACGCAAGGCGGTGTTATCGATCACGGCGCCACGCGAGGCATTGATCAGAATCTGCGGAGCAGACAAGCGGGCAAGTTCTGCTGCACCGAACATATGATAGGTTGGGTCGTTGGTGCCCTTCTCCATCGGCACATGCAGGCTGATAACATCTGCCTGCAATACCTGCGCGAAACTGGCACTGACAAAGCTGGCCTCACGCCTGGCTCTGGGCGGATCGTAATACACCACATTTAACCCCAGCGCCTGCAATCGGCGTCCGGTCGCGCTGCCCGTGTTACCTGCACCGACAATGGCAGCGGTGAGCCCAGTCAGCGCCAGCGCATATTTTTGCGCCACGGCCAGCAACGCGGTCAGAACATACTCAGCCACCGATTCGGCATTCGCACCCGGGCTACTGGCAAAGGCAATATCGCGGGCCTGCAAGGCATCGGTATCAATATGTTCAGTGCCAATAGTCGCGGTGCCGACGAATTTAAGCGCCGCCGCTTTATCGAGAAGGCTGTCATCCACCCGGGTGATCGAGCGAACCAGCAGCACCTCGGCGTCCTGCAATTCGTCGTCCGCAGGTTCACGCCCGCTAAACGTGACCACCTCACCATGCGCAGAAAACACCTGCGGGGCGTAAGGAATATTGTCCGCGATTAGAAATTTCATAATGACCGTTCGATACTCCCCGTCAGTAGCGCCGCACCTGAGTTCATAAAAAAAGGCAGCCATGGCTGCCCTTTTACTATATAAAAAATCGTCTTAATTAGCTGTTAAATTCCCGCGCTCACGCTTAGCTGGTAAATTTGCGAAATACCAGACTTGCGTTAGTGCCGCCAAAACCGAAGCTATTTGACATAACCAGGTTCAGGTCGGCCGCTTTGCTCTCGCGCACAATGTCCATGCCAGCCGCTTCATCGTCCAGATCATCAATATTAATTGACGGGGCAACAAAGCCATCGCGCATCATTAACAACGAGAAAATCGCTTCATGCACACCAGCCGCACCTAACGAATGCCCGGTCATTGCTTTGGTTGCACTCAGCATGGGTGTCTTGTCACCGAAAACCTGGCGAATCGCTTCCAGCTCTTTAACGTCACCGACCGGCGTACTGGTACCATGGGTATTTACGTAATCAACTGGCGCATCTAAATCCTGCATTGCCATTTTCATACAACGTACAGCGCCTTCACCTGACGGAGCGACCATGTCGTAGCCATCAGAGGTAGCACCGTAACCCACGATCTCAGCGTAGATTTTTGCCCCACGCGCCAGCGCAGTTTCAAGCTCTTCAACCACCAGAATGCCGCCACCGCCCGCAGGAACAAATCCATCACGGCTTTTATCGTAGGTTCGCGATGCTTTTTCAGGGGTGTCATTGTATTTAGTGCTCAACGCACCCATCGCGTCGAACTCCATACCCAGCGTCCAGTGCAACTCTTCACCACCACCGGCGAAAACACGATCCTGTTTACCTAACTGAATAAGCTCCAGCGCGTGGCCAATGCAGTGAGCACTGGTCGCACAGGCTGAACTAATCGAGTAGTTAACACCTTTAATTTTTTTCGGTGTCGCCAGACAAGCTGAGGTCGATGACGCCATGCAACGTGGCACCATGTATGGGCCAACACGCTTAACGCCTTTTTCGCGAAGAATATCCGCGGCTCCAACCTGGTGCTCGCCGGAGGCGCCACCTGAACCAACCACTAAACCGGTTCGTTCATTGGAAATCTCTTCATCGCTTAAGCCAGCATCGGCTAATGCCTGCTCCAGCGCAATGTATGCATAAGCTGCGGCATCACCCATAAACCGCTTAGCTTTGCGGTCAATAAGTTCGTTCACATCCAGTTTCACGTCGCCCCAAACCTGACAACGTAAGCCCATTTCAGCAAAGCTTTCCGAGCGGGTAATGCCCGAGCGGCCTGTTCTCAATGATTCAAGAACTTCTTCCTGGTTGTTACCAATGCTTGATACCACACCAAGGCCAGTAATAACTGCACGTCTCATTCTATTGTCCTATCTTACAATTTGTCGGTATCATAGCGCGTTCAGTAGCAAACGAAAATGGTCGCGTTGAGTGGTCAGCTTAGCTGAGCTTTCCGACGCTGTCTCCTGCGTTGCTATAACGCTGACATTTACTGGATTTTCGCCTAACCGCTGGGGCTATATTTTGAGTCATTCTATTCAGCCTGCCGCCATCCATTTCAACCAATCAGGCATGCCAATATCCGATCTCTTTGATGATATTTATTTTTCCAATCAGGATGGCCTGGCCGAAAGTCATTACGTTTTCCTGCAGGGCAACCGGCTACCTCAACGTTTTCGCAATCTGCCCGCCGGCACACCGTTCGTGGTCGCCGAAACTGGCTTTGGCAGCGGTCTCAATATGCTGTTGACCGCCTTTGAATTTTTACGCCATGCGCCAGCCGACGCTCATTTGCATTTAGTCAGCTTCGAACGTTACCCCATGACCAGCGCCAGCATCCGCCAGGCATTGCAACATTGGCCGCAATTGCAAGCGCTGGTGGAGCAACTCGTTAGCTGTTACCCGCCGCTGGTCAGAGGCTGTCACCGGCTGAATTTACATCCGCGTATTACTCTGGATTTGCATTTCGGTGAAATACTGGACGCTCTGCCAGCCTGGCAGGTTGCGAATCCGAAGGTGGTCAACGCCTGGTATCTGGACGGGTTTGCGCCCAGTAAAAACCCACAAATGTGGCAGCCTGACTTGTATCAGGCAATGGCTGCAGCTGCAGCGGACACCTGTACACTAGCCACTTTCACGTCCGTCGGCAAAGTCCGCCGGGGCTTGCAGGATGCGGGCTTTGCGATGCGCAAACAGAAAGGGTTCGGCCATAAACGGGAAATGCTGGTTGGCAGTCGGGTGCAACCACAGTCACCCAAGCTGCGAGCACTGCAAAAAAAATCAGTGCCACAAACCATCGCCGTTATCGGTGGTGGCATCGCCGCAGCGAGTGTGGCTCAGGAGCTTAAGGCATACCGCCAACGGTATAGTAGCGGCGACAAGAACAGTCTTAAAATTATTCTGCTGTGCCAGGACTCGACCCTGGCTGCGGGCGCATCCGGCAATGCCCAGGGTGCGGTCTATCCGTTACTGCAGGCGGATTTTACCCCAACTACTGAGTTCTACACCCAGGCATTTGTTTACGCACGCCAATTCTATCAACAGCATGCACCATCGTTATGCCACTGGAGCGGCGTACTGCAGCTCGCCTTCAATGAGAAAATGGCAACCCGCCAGCACCATAGTATGCAGCGTAGCTATTATCCCGCCGACTTCGCTACGTTAGTGGATGCCACTCAGGCGTCGGCTATCAGCGGCATACAGTGCAGCAGCGGTGGGCTCTGGCTGCCCTCGGCTGGTTGGCTCAACCCTGCGCGCCTGGTCGAACAACTTATTTCTGAAGCCGTCGACGAATTGCACCTGAATACCCGGGTAGAGCAGGTTGAAAAACAGCAGGCTGGATTTTCCATCGAGACCAGTCAAGGCACTATGCACGCTGAGCAGGTGATCTGGGCGAGCGGAGCTAACCTTCAGCAATTAAACCACAATCAACTTGATATCAGGCCCGCCGCCGGACAGGTTACTCAGATCAAGGCAACGGTCGCGACGGCCGCGCTAAAAGCCGTGATTTGCCACAAAGGCTACCTGACCCCGGCGGATTCAGGTCAGCACTGCCTCGGCGCTACCTTCACCAAATTAGCCAGCGGCGAAACAGACTATCAAGTCCACGCGGATCACGATGCGGCAAACATTGCACTAAGCGAACGTTATTTACCCTTAGCGATAACCGAGAGCGACTGTGTTGCAGCGCGAGCCAGTGTTCGCGCGACCACCGCCGATCACCTGCCGCTGGTCGGCCAGCTGCCGCACGCACCACCCGGGGTCTGGGTACTAGGCGGATTAGGCTCGCGCGGCTTTACCAGCGCGCCCTGGTGCGCGCGTCATTTGGTTGACCGTATCTTTGGCCTGCCGGGCGCCACGACCCACCGCGTTCAACGTGCCATTGACAGTAGCCGCTTACTAAATCGGGCTCAGGCAAGTCCCGCGCGAGCGCGCAGCTTGAGATAGAGGTTTTCGACGTGAATCTGATCCGCTGGTGTCAGCTCATGACTGGCATCAGCAATAGCTTTCTCCAGCGCAGGCCATAACGAGTCGCCTTGTTGTTCACCCTGCAAGCTCAACTGCGCCGCCACCAAATCGAAGTGACCTCGCAAATAGCCGCTGGCAAACAATTCATCGTCGCTGCCGTCTATCACCACATCGTCAAAAACGGGTTCAATTTGCTCTAAAAGTTCATCCAGGTTTCGTGCATTAGATTCTGCTAAGGGTTGGCTCATGGCTACTGCGTTCCTATGTTAAGCATTGCGCGGGCAGCTTTCGGGCTGCATCGAACGTGGCGCCAGTATACGCAGTCGAAAACAGGCTGTCATCCATCGCCTCTGCAGCGGAAAGTTTGTTAAACTACGCCGAGTAACCCAAGCCTATCAACCCAAGCCCTGTCAGTACCGAGGTCAGCATGAGTTTTAAAATCGGATTGTTTTACGGGTCAACGACCTGCTACACCGAAATCGCAGCGGAAAAAATCCGCGATTTCATTGGCGATGACATCGTCAATCTGCATAACATCAAGGACGAACCGCTGGCCCTGACCGCTGAGTACGATATTCTTATTTTCGGTATCTCAACCTGGGACTTTGGCGAGCTTCAGGAAGACTGGGAAAATCAGTGGAGTGACGTCGGCGAACTGGATCTGAGCGGCAAAACCATTGCTTTGTTTGGTATGGGCGACCAGAACGGCTACGCCGAGTGGTTTCAGGACGCCCTAGGCATGCTGCACGAGCATATTGCTGCGCCCGACATTACCCGGATTGGCTTCTGGCCGAACCAGGGCTATGACTTTATCGCCTCCAAGGCACTGAATACCGATCAGTCGCATTTTGTGGGCCTCGCTCTGGATGAAGACTGCCAGTATGAATTAAGCGACCAGCGCATTGCCGACTGGTCCACCCAGATACTGAATGAAATTGCGGACAGTATCTAACTGGTAGTTTACTGGCTGGTGAGTGGCAACGCCTGGCGGATCCGCTCTATCAGTTTATCTGCTTCATCGTTGCTATAAGATTTCGCCGGGTACTTACCCCATACCGGATCAGGCCACGCCGGGTCCTCAGTGTAACGCACGATATGGTGGATATGCAGCTGTGCAACCACGTTGCCCAGCGCCGCTACATTCAGCTTATCGCCCTGAAAGACATCCATCAATGCGCGACCCAGGGTTCTCGATTCAAGTTGCAGTTGCCCATAATCGGCTTCGCTGAGTTGATACAACTCACGAATATCAGCGCGCCGCGGTACCAGGATGCACCACGGGTAGTGCGCATCATTCATCAGCAATACGGTAGACAACGGCAATTCTGCGACCACCCGACAATCACGCTGCAAACGCGGATCCAAGGTAAAGGAATCGGTCATAACTGCGTCCTTGTAAAAACTAAACATAAGGGCTTAAAAGAAATAGTAAGCAATGCCCAAACCTTGCTGCCGTTCACCGGAGCTAAGCAGGTTGAAGTTGAGCGATACGGAGAGTCGTTGCAACACTCTGTACTCTGCTTTTATTCCGAGCATGGCGTTGTGCTCGACCGTTCGCGATGAACTTAGCGTCGGCTCAACGAAGTGCGGGCTGCGGATCCCACGTTGCATATAGCCAACCGTCGTTACCCAGGAGAAATACTCACTGACCCAGAAACGTTTGCCAGCACCAACTGACCATCCGTACGTTCGTCCCCGACGGGTTTCGTACTCGGTCGCTCCGTCGTCGTCGGTACCCGTTTCACGCAGATAACGTAACTGGCCACCACGACTGAGCGTAGCTTCCACTAACCACTGGTTGTGCCATTGCCAGCGCAGTGCCAGGCCAACTTCATTAAACTTATCGTCAGCAAGCCAGTCGCCTTCGGCGGCAATATCAGTGTATCGCGACTGCAGCCCCTGGACTTCAAGGGCCAGCCCGGCCGCCGGCTGATCCGCCTCTGCTGTGCCGGACCACCAGGCCCAGCACAGCAAACAGCAAACAAAGGTCGAATGGACCGCTTTCACCGACAGCAGACTCCTAGTGGCGCTGACGCTGGTCGTCATCACGGAATAAATTACCGAAATAGCTGTCATCAAGCCAGTACGGGCGCTCCGACGTATTGGCGATTTCCTCGCCGATCGCGTAGTTAATCTGCGCGAATAGCGCGCCAAAGTCGTAACGGATTTCTCCGTAGGCTTCAGTCAGGCTTGGAATATCATCCATTGGTCTGTGGTATTGCTCAGCGAAAAACTGGCCCCACACAGCACCACCGTCTTCCTCTTCATCCTGCGAAGTAAAACCAGTCATCAGGAAGACCGCTGGAATACCGCGCTTGACCAGCATGTAGTGGTCAGAGCGGGTAAAGATCGCCTGCTCAGGCATTGGGTCAGGACTGGAATCAATCCCATACCGGCCAGCCGCACGTTCAACCACATCACCCAGACTTGAGTGAGCAGAGCCGAACGCGACAACATCCGCAAACGGGTACAGCAACACTGGCATATCCAGGTTAACGTTGGCTACCATCTGCGACGCTGGTACCGGCGGATTCTCAGCAAAGTAGTCGGCGCCTAAAAGCCCTTTCTCTTCGGCCGTCAGGGCGACAAACATCACCGAGCGGCGCGGACCCTCACCCCGTTCTTTGGCCTCCGCAAACATGCGTGCGGTTTCAAGCATAATGGCGACGCCAGAGGCGTTATCCAGCAGGCCGTTAAAGACTTTATTATCGGTACTCATATCGCGGGCCAGACCGAGGTGGTCAGAATGCGCGGTGTACACCACATACTCATCTTTCAGCTCCGGATCTGAGCCTTCCAGCACAGCAATCACATTCGGACTTTGCAATTCTTCATGCGTTGACTGCCGGGCTAAGGTCGCCTGCCCTGGCAGCGCGAAGCCCTGCGGGCTTTCTTTCTGCTCAAGTGTAGCAAGGACGTCCTCCCAGCTTTGTGCAGCTCCTTCGAATAATACATCAGCCGCTTCGTAATGCAGATACGCACTGCCTTCAATACTGGTATGACCCTGTACTTCCCCTGCCTCATTTAACCAACGGACACTTGGCGCGTTCAGATACATCAGCGATGTTTCATAAGGCCGCACTGCTTCACGCTCCGGCGTATGCAAGGTAACAATCCCCACCGCCCCACGGTCTGCCGCCAGTTCCGTTTTCAGGCGGCTCAAATGCGCTGCTTCTTCACTCGGTAAATGCTCCGGGCGGCCATTTAACATCACCACAATTTTTCCATCCACGTCCAGCCCTGCGTAGTCATCAATCGCAAAGGTGTCAGACACCAGACCATAGCCGACAAATACCATCTCGGCCGTTATGCTCTGTTCAGTGGCAGCAGCGCTTGGCCCGGTAAAGAACGCTTTCGGATACTCCAACTCGATCTCATTACCCTCTTTATGCACCACAAAACTGGCACTGTTAGCGACCAGACGGGTCTGCCGCGCCGGCATCCACTGGTAGTAGTCATCCTCGCCATAAGCGGCTAAGCCAAGCGCCTCAAAATGAGCTGCAATATACGCCGAAGCAATATCGTGGCCGCGACTGCCGGTATCTCGTCCTTCCAATAGATCGTCGGCCAGAAACTTCATATGCGCACGCACTGCATCTTCGCGCGCTTGTGGTTCTGCCGAATTCGTATAGCCACCGCTATACCCGGCACAGGCAGTCAGTGAGGCAGCTAACAGACCTGCTGCAATAAACTTCGCTCGAAACATAACTAGAGAGTCCCTAATAGCTAAAAAAACTGAATGCACCCAGTGTACCGTCTTTAACAAAAGACCACCATGATCGGTTGCACTGCCTCCCATTTAAATGTAATGTTATATTATCACACGGAAAATCCGCTATGAAATCAGTTTATAAAAGCCCCAGATAGAGAGTGAAGCGATGAAGTTGTTAAAAAAGCACCCAGTCCATGTTTTAGTTAGCGCCTTGTTAATCAGTCCCGCCGCGTTGGCTCAGGACGAGGCGTCTGATAGTCATGAAGCTCTAGAGCGCATTGTGATCACAGCAAATCCGCTCGACCGCACAGCGATTGAATCGACCCAGCCCGTATACGTACTCGCCGGCGACGCGTTACGCGAAGTCCAGGCACCGACGTTGGGCGAAACACTGCGCAACTTGCCCGGTGTTCAAAGCACCTATTACAGCCCTACTGCCAGTAGTCCGGTGATCCGTGGGCTGGACGGCCCCCGTGTGCGCATTCTGCAGAACGGCCTGGATGTCGGCGATGTCTCTCGTGGCGGACCCGACCATGCGGTCTCTACAGAAACCAGTACCGCTGAACAAATCGAAGTGTTGCGTGGCCCGGCTACCTTACTCTATGGAAGTGGAGCAAGCGGCGGTGTGGTCAACGTGGTTGATAACCGCATTCCACGGCAGCAACTACAAGGCACCGAAGGGCAAGTTTCGGCTGGTGTAGGCAGCGCGGCAAATGAACGCTCTGCCAGTGCCTCGCTACGTCAGGGTAATGGTCCTTTCGTTATGCACATTGATGGTTTCAAGCGGGACTCAGACGACTATCGAGTGCCAGGCTTTACTAACCCGGATGGCGAAACAGGCGAGCTGATTGAAAACAGTTTCACCGATGACATGGGGGCAACCCTGGGTGCCAGCTTTATTGGCAACCGCGGTTTTATCGGCGCCAGCTACGGACGCATCGAACGTGACTATGGCATTCCGGGACATAGCCACGACGAGGGCGAAGAACATGATCACGACCATGCTGATGAGCATGCGGACGAACATGGCGACGACCATGACAGTGTTATTGCCAGCATGACCCAGGACCGGGTTCAGATCCTCGGCCAATTGGATAACCCATGGCGTGGTATCGACCGGATTAATGCAAATGTGGGTTATACCGAGTTAACCCACGAAGAACTTGCTGGCGAGTACGTAGAATCAGCATTCAGTAAAGAGCAGACAGAGGCACGTATCACTGCCCGTTATGCTGAAATCGCGGGCTGGGGTGGAGCCTTTGGCGTTCAGTTAAAGCAGGAAGACTACGATGCGTACGGAGTAGAAGCCTTTACTCCGGCCTCCTCCACCGATCTTGCCGGTATTTTCTGGCTCACAGAGCGTCGCTTTGGCGACCTAACTTACGAACTTGGTGCTCGGGTCGAGTACGTGGAGCTGAGCACGGACGCGGTTGAGAAGCTGGACTACACCCCAGTGAGTGGGTCTGCAGGGGTTAATTACCGGGTCAATGAAATGCTCAGCCTTACCGCCAACCTTGCATACAGCGAGCGCGCTCCTCAGGCTGGAGAACTATTTTCCAACGGCGCACATTTTGCTACCCGCACCTATGATGTGGGTGGCATTTATGAAATCCATGAGGAACATGCTGAGGGCGAAGAAGGGGCGGACGACCACGATCATGGGCATGAGGCTCATCACCTGGCTTACGCAGACAACGCGCTGGATAAAGAGCGCTCAGCCAACCTTGATCTTGGCATGCACTATGATGGCATCAAGTGGCACTTCGATGCGAATCTGTTCTACAACCGCATTAATGACTTCATTTATACCCGCAACACCGGTATTTTAAGCGCCGATCTTGAGGGTGACTTTGCGGGCGACCATGACCACGGCGAAGACCATGACCACGAACACGATACCTCGGCTCTGGCGGTCTATCAGTACACTCAGGAGAACGCTGAACTCTTTGGTTACGAACTATCAGCACATTACCTGTTAGATGAAAACTGGAAGTTCGGGGCATTTTCAGACTACACCCGTGCCCGCCTTCGCGACGGTGGTAACGTACCCCGTATCCCTGCTCAGCGAGTTGGTGCAGATATAACCTTCGCCCAACCAAGCTGGGACGCGAAGTTAGCGTACACCTACTACCTGAAGCAAAGTGATACGGCCGCCAATGAAGAGGAAACAGAAGGTTTTGGCGTGCTTAGCGCGTATCTGAATTTTTATCCGCAGCTGTCAGGAACCCGCGATATCGCCTTTTACGTTAAAGCGGAAAACCTGACCAATCGTTTAGGCTATGTACATAATTCGTTCATTCGTGATTATGCTCCGCTGCCCGGCACCAATATAGGTGCGGGCGTGCGCGTTCGCTTCTGATTACCACGCTCAGTCAAGGCCGGCTACCATAGCCGGCCTTTTTGTTTACATTCAACTGGTTAAAACCACGAAATTTTAAAAAAAACCCGCTCCTATATCCGTTATACTAAATTCGTATTCAGCTTAAACAGGAGTGTTTTCATGCGTTTTCTATCTCGTCGACTGGTCATGCCGAACGATCTTAACTTCGCAGGTTCTTTATTCGGGGGGCGCATTCTGGAATGGATCGATGAAGAAGCCTATATCTTTGCCAGTTGTCAGCTCGATGCAAAAAGCCTGGTTACTAAGCATATTGGCGCAATTAGCTTTGAAGCCTCAGCCTTTCAGGGCGACGTAGTCGAGTTTGGCCTGGCAATAAAAAGTGTCGGCCGCAGTTCACTGACCGTGACCTGCCTGGTCCGCAACAAAATCACCAAACAGAACATTTGCGTGGCTGATGATATTGTATTCGTCCATATTGACAGTGAAAGCCGCACACCAACGGCGCATGGACGAACCAAGCAGGAACTCGAATCGATCAAGTTCGATATCTGAACCCGGCTGACTGCACAACTAAAGGGCTCCATGCGAAAGCAGCAGGAGCCCTGGAGGCTTAATCTATGAAAAAGCTATTGATAGTATTACTTCCGCTGCTACTGGTTGCCTGTGGCAACCCAAAAGTGACCCGTACTAATTACAATTTGCTTGATGTGGGCATGCACTATAGCGAAGTGAAACACATGTTGGGCGAGCCCGACTGGTGTGACGATTTTGACCGCCCCAACGAATGCCGCTGGGGAAGTGAAGACAAGTATATTGAAGTGAATTTTGCCGCACGCCGGGTGGTCAACACCAGCAGTGCGGGCTTATAACGGTCTTAGGTCAGCGTACCTTACTTAGGGGCATTAGTGCCGGGCGAGAAAATGTCCGGCCAATGCCAGGACCGGTGTTGAAGTCGGCTTACCATGTTGCCAGTCGCCAGTATCAACGCCACTACCGGCGATATCCAGATGAATATAAGGTAGTGGTTGCTGACTATTTTTGCCGTGCTTATCAAGACCCGCACTAATCGTCAGGAACGCCATAGGGAACTGATGACCCCGTTTGGTCATCGCGGACGGTCCATTATTGGACGACAGCACGTCATCGGCTTTGGTCCGCCCCTGCACGAAATCGAAGTCTTCGCGCCGACTCGGTGATAGTTCAGCCGGGTCACCCCAGAGTTCACTTGCTTGCAGTAAACCACTGATCACCCCATTGCTTTGCGCCTGAGTATTAGGCACCAGCGCAGTATAAGGCCCTTTGCTCAGTGCGGCATGGCCGGTCAGCGTAGCGACTGTGTAAAGGCTAGGATTCACTGCCTGCAACGCTTCTTCGCGTAAATGCGACAAACAGTCCGCCATCACCAGGCGCCCTTCTGCGTCCGTATTACCGATACGTACCCGCACCCCGGCGTGGCTGGTAATAATTTCATCGGAGACGAACGCATCTGAACCAATGCTGTTTCGCGCGGCACCAATTTCCGCCACCACTTTCAGATTATTTGGCTTAAGTTCAGCCACCGCTTTGACAAAACCGGCAACCCCTGCAGCTCCACCTTTATCGCGGCTCATCCCGGCCATATGACCGCCGGTTTTCAGATCAGCACCACCGGTATCATAGGTAATGGCTTTACCCACCATAAACAGGCTATCCGTGATCTCGCCCGAGCCCGTATATTCAAGACGGATCACACAGGGACGCTGGCGAGGTGTACTAAAGGATGCTCGACCGACTGCGGCCAATAATGGATATTCATGTTCCAGCTGCATCCGATCATCGATCACCGTGACTTTGACATCGGTGCCGAGGAACATGTTTTTACAGTATTCAGCAAAACGGATCGGTGCCATCCGCTCCGGCTCAGTCCCGCACAAGTCCCGCCCGGCGCGACGCCCTTCTTCAACCGCCAACAAATACCCGACATCGAGCTGCCCGCTAACGAAGGTCACTTTTTCAATGGTTTCAATAGCTTCATCACCGAAATGCTCGCGTGCTTCTAACGGCTCATACAGCTCCTGGCATAAGCCGAAGAAACTCACTGCTTCCGCGTTATTGAATTCCGACGTAGCTGGCACATCGACCACCCAAACCGCAGGTTTAGTGGCGCCCGCTTGTTGCGCAATCCGAATACCTTCTCTCGCCGCATCATAGAAACGACGGACATCGTCATAGTCGCGATCAAGTGGTCCGGTCGGCGCTACGATCAGGCGCTCGCCTGGTACATGGTCCGAAATCAATAGCTGAGCCGACTGACCGACCCGTTTATCATGTGCCTGAGCGGCTGCAATCGCCTCTGCCAGCGGCGCTGACAGGCTCGAAAATGTGCTTCCAATAATAATCAACGCATCGGCATCACCCTCTTGCAGCGACGCGATATCACTAATTTGTTGTAGTAATGGTGTAGCCATTCGGCTTCTCCCTAGTCCTGATGTTGTTTCTACTAATTTTTACTGACGGCGCCAGGTTGTGCCACCTGCACCGTCTTCTAAAACAATACCCATAGCGCTTAATTTATCGCGGGCATCGTCTGCCAGCGCCCAGTCTTTCGCTGCACGCGCATCGTTACGCTGGGTAATCAAGGCTTCAATAGCAGCCACGTCGTCCTGTCCCTGTTGAAAGAACTGCTCTGGATCCTGCTGTAAGATACCCAGTACCTGACCATATTCCTGCATCAGTGTGACAAGTTGCGCCGCCTGCGCTGGGTCGCTTTCACCTACACGGTTTACTTCGCGTGCCAGGTCAAACACCACCGACATTGCTTCCGGCACGTTAAAATCGTCATCTAAGGCGTCTTTAAAACGGCGGTCAAATGGCTTCCGGACCGCCTCGCCCGCCGCAGCCGGCGACACTCCGCGCATCGCAGTATATAAACGTTCCAGCGAGGCGCGAGCCTGTTGCAGATGGTCTTCTGAATAATTTAACTGGCTGCGGTAATGGCCAGACAAAAGGAAAAATCGAACCGTTTCAGCGTCATATTGCGCCAGCACTTCGCGGATAGTAAAAAAGTTGCCCAACGACTTTGACATCTTCTCTTCATTAACCTGAACCATGCCGCTGTGCATCCAGTAATTCACATAGGGTGTGTCATGGGCGCAGCACGACTGGGCCACTTCGTTCTCGTGGTGCGGGAACATTAAATCTGAGCCGCCGCCGTGAATATCGAAGTGTTTACCTAAATGCTTGCCGTTCATTGCCGAGCACTCGATATGCCAGCCCGGACGACCCTGCCCCCAGGGGGATGGCCAGCTCGGTTCATCCGGTTTGGCATGTTTCCACAGCACAAAATCGAGCGGGCTTTGCTTATCCTGATCGCCACTGACTCGCGTGCCCACCTGCAGCTGATCGAGGTTTTGTCGACTCAGTTGACCATAATTTGCAAAGCTGGAGACATCGAACAAAACGTCGCCATCGTTAGCCACGTAGGCGTGCTTTTTGGTCACCAGGGTCTCAATCAGCTCGATGATTTCGTCCATGTGCGTGGTCACCCGCGGCTCTATATCAGGCGGCGTTAAATTAAGAGCTGCGAAGTCTTCATGCATATAACCAATAAAACGTTCAGTCAGGGCCTGAAAGTCTTCACCATTTTCATTCGCGCGCTGGATAATTTTGTCATCCAGATCCGTCACATTGCGTACAAATGTTACCTTGTAACCCAGGTAGCGCAGGTAACGCACCACCACATCGAAGGCCACGTAGGTTCTTGCGTGGCCAATGTGGCAATAGTCGTACGTGGTAACCCCACACACATACAGCTTAACCTCACCTTCCTTAAGCGGCTTAAAGGTTTCCTTTTGGCGGGTCAGTGAGTTAAAAAGCTTGAGCATGTGATGCAACTCCATTTTAAAGCGCAAAATAAGTGATATAGTCAAAATTGTCGCAAAGCATAGCATTTTCAAGCGTTACGAGGAATATGAATGACCGTAAAAGCAATGCCTACCCCCGAGTTTCTGAAGCTCGCCGAGACCGCCTCTGACGAAGACATCGACCGCGCCCAGCGTCTCGCTCATGAATGGCTGTTAGTTGAAGACGCTCTCGATCAGGCCGATATTCGCCACACCATTCCAATTTTTGGCAGTGCCCGGATCCCCGCGCCTGACACTATCAGCGACTACGATCTAAAAGAACGTCGCTGCCAGAACCTCAGTCACTACTACGCAGAAGCCCGGGAAGTCGCTCGCCGTCTCGGTCAGCTCATCGAGCAACGTCAGCTGACTCACACCAAACTGGTCACAGGGGGTGGCCCGGGAGTGATGGAAGCGGCCAATCGGGGCGCGCATGATGTCGGACATCAGAGTATTGGACTCAACATTGTGCTCCCCCGCGAACAACATGTGAATCCGTTCATTGCAGCCAAGCATTCGTTCGAATTCCAATACTTTGCCATGCGCAAAATGCACTTTCTTAAGCGTGCCAAGGCAATTATTGTCTTCCCAGGTGGCTTCGGCACCATGGACGAGCTGTTTGAAACCCTGACCCTGATTCAGACCAAAAAAATGCCACGCGTGCCCATTTTGCTGTACGGCAAGGATTTCTGGCAAAAGGTGATGAACCTCGACGTTATGGCTGAGCATGGTCTCATTGACCCGGCCGATATTGAGCTCTACCACCCAGTCGACAGCGTCGAGGAGTGCTGGCAGTTGGTCGCACCTATTATCGAAACGTTGGCCCAGACCCACGAGTAGCTTTTGCCAGCACGCAGCTTGAGTTAAACTGGCAGACTGTTTATTCCCAGGCATGTGTCAGTAACATGTACCAGTAACTAATAGAGAGAGAACATTATGCAGGTCACCCTAACCACTAACCATGGCGAGATTAAAATCCGGCTGTTCGATGAAAAAGCGCCAAACACCGTAGCGAACTTTCTTCAGTATGTTGAAAGTGGCTTCTATGACAACACCATTTTCCACCGGGTAATTGATGGGTTCATGGTGCAGGGCGGCGGGTTCGAACCGGGTATGGAACAAAAAGAGCCTCAGGACCCGATTAAGAATGAAGCCAATAATGGTCTCTCTAACAAACGCGGCACCCTGGCCATGGCTCGCACCAATGATCCGCATTCTGCAACCGCGCAGTTTTTTATCAACGTTAAAGACAACGACTTCCTCGACTTTCAGGCCGAAAACATGCACGGCTGGGGCTATTGCGTATTTGCAGAAGTCATCGAAGGTATGGATGTGGTTGACGCTATCAAAGGGGTTAAAACTGGCAGCGCAGGTTTCCATCAAGACGTGCCTGTTGAAGACGTGGTACTTGAGAGCGCTCGTAAAGACGCATGAGTACGCTGTTTATCTCGGACTTGCATTTAAGTGCGGAACGCCCGGATATTACCGGGCTTTTCATTCACTTTTTGCAACACGAAGCGCGTCAGGCGGATGCACTCTATATTCTTGGTGACTTATTTGATGCCTGGATAGGTGACGATGACCTGACGCCGTTTCATTGCCGGGTCATTAATGCGTTACGTGCGCTGACAGACAGCGACGTTGCCGTTTATTTTATTGCTGGCAATCGCGACTTCCTGATTGGCCGCCGTTTTGCTCGCATGACTGGGGTTACCCTGCTCCCTGAATCCGCGGTGATCGACCTGTACGGCAGCGCAACGCTGATCATGCATGGGGACACCCTATGTACACTGGACACCGGGTATCTGCGTTTTCGAAAAGTAATCCGCAACCGGGTCTTGCTGACCTTGTTAACTCGTCTGCCATTGGCCTGGCGTCGTGCGCTCGCTGCGAAGTTGCGTTCGGGCAGCGCCAGTCAGCAGCCGCTGAGCGACGAGCAATTACGCCGTATGGATGCCACCGAAGAAGCGGTACAGGCGGCGCTAGGTACATCTGCTGCCACGCGCCTTATTCATGGTCATACCCATCGCCCAGATATTCACCAACATCAGCTGCCTGACGGCCAGCAGGCGACCCGTATCGTGCTTGGCGACTGGTATGAACAGGGCAGTATTTTAGCCGTGCACCCTGACAACACTTTTGAGCTGCGTAACGAGCCTCTAAGCTAACTACCCGGCCACCGCTTTGGCCGGCTTACCACTGTGAAAACGAAATTCATTGTCCTCAGTTTTGATCAGGTCAGCCTCAACCTCTCCAAAATACTGAATGCGGTCGTCCACAGCCCGTTGCGGTGTGCCAGCCTGATCCGCAATCATCCGTGCTAACTGCAGGTAGTCCTGATAATGACGCGCTTCTGAGCGCAGCAGCGAGGTGTAAAATCGCGCCAGTTCATCATCCAGCATCGGCGCCAGTGCCGCAAACCGCTCACAGGAACGTGCTTCGATATAAGCACCGACAATTAACTTATCAATAAATGCAGCAGGTTCATGGGTCCGAATATGGGTACGCAGACCTGCCGCGTAGCGTGCCGCGCTGATCGGCTCGAGCTCAATAGTACGCCGCTGCATGATCTCCAGCACCTGCTCAAAATGGTGCAACTCCTCTTTGATAAGTAATACCATTTTACCAATCAATTCGTTCACCACAGGGTCATCACCACGCACCTGAGACTCCGAACGTGACACCCCAGTGCCTCCCTGGAAGCGACCATCGCCTTCTCCACGGTAGAGGAAATCTTCATACGGCTTGAGCCAGATCAAAACATGCTTCGCTAGTAAACTGTCCGGTGCGTAACGACGAATTAAGAACGCTGCGCTTTGCGCCGCCTTCAGTTCGCAGTGCAGGTGGTCAAGTAGCAACGCCTGCTGGTTCTCTGGCTGCGCTGCCATACGCAGCCATGCAGAGGGCGTTGTGCAATGCAGGAACTGAGTAACGGGTTGGATCAGTGTGCGAATCTTCTCGTCCATCTATCTTCTCTAATTCAGTTGGTAACAGAACAGCCAGTAACAGCTTTATAACAAAAAAATTATGAAGTCTATTGGTTCAGAATTTTTAGGTCTTGATAACTTGCGGCAATCCGGCACTATAGGTGCATAAGTGAATCTATTCTCTTAATAACTATCTATAATACATAGAGCTACACTACTTGAGGTAGCCATCGTTGTAAGCAAGACTGCTTTAGGGGGTCGTATGATACTAAATCACATCTGGGGACTCTATGCTCATCCGGTGGATGAGTGGAAAACCATTGATCAACGACATGAAAGCCTGCGCTTTTCATTGTCGCACATTTTACTTGTCGCTTTAATTCCTTGTGCGTTCGCCTATTACTCTGCGGCCCATGCCGGGTTCAGTATTGGCGCTCGTGAATCCATCGTGTTAACGGAACAAAGCGCATTAACCTTAGCTATTACCATGTATGTCGGTATTGTGCTCGGAGTGCTTGCGCTGTCCTACCTGATTCATTCGATGGCGAAAATATTTGGCGCAGCTCCCACTTTTACCCAGTCTCTGGAACTTGCAGCCTATACTGCCACACCTGTTTTAATGTCTGGTATCGCTGCTATCTATCCTGAATTGTGGTTCGTTTCCATGGCATTTTTGGCTGGCATTGCCTATTCAGTTTACCTGCTCTACGCAGGTGTTCCGATTCTCATGCATATTCCCGAAGAACGCGGCTTTATGTACTCAAGCTCGGTGGTAACAGCCGGACTGGTGTTAATGGTAATCCTGATGGTGCTCACCGCGATGGCGTGGACCAATGGCTTTGCACCAACCTTCCTCTAAAAAGTAAGCGTCAGCATTCAGTGTAAAGGGGCCCTTCGGCCCCTTTTTTATGCTCTCTTGTCGCATTCAACCCCTCGAACTACTTTGGCCCGGGCCGCAACTCTGCTAGTCTAACAACCTTTCTATATCAGCATTAGAATAATCAGGATCAATTATGGCATCGAAGAAGTTAAGCCTGACTCATAAAATCGTCATTGGTATGGTGTCGGGCATTTTGCTTGGCGTCGTGCTGCAACTGACTATTGCAGATCACCCCTGGGTTGACGCATTTCTGGTCAATGGTTTGTTCACCGTGGTTGGGGAGATTTTTATCAGCAGTTTGATGATGCTGGTGGTCCCCCTGGTATTCGTCTCGCTTGTATTGGGCACCAGTGCACTGAGTGATCCGGCCAAGCTGGGCCGCCTTGGTGGTAAAGCCATTGCCCTGTACCTGTTCACCACAGCTGTCGCCATTTCTTTTGCTATTGGAGCCGCTTTGCTGGTGCAGCCGGGTGAAGGCATGGACCTTTCCACTGATGCCAGCTTCGATGCTGAGGAAGCCCCTTCTTTTGGCCAGGTACTCATCGACATGGTACCGCGTAACCCAATTGATGCTATGGCCGAAGGCAACATGCTTCAAATCATTGTCTTTGCCCTGCTCTTTGGTATCGCTCTGACTCTGGTGGGTAAGCCTGGTGAACGGCTGAAGAACGTATTTGAGGACTTCAACAGTGTCATTATGAAGCTGGTCATGATCCTCATGAGCGTCGCACCCTATGGTGTGTTTGCCCTGATGTCGCGACTCTTTGCCGATATGGGCTTCGCCACCATCGGCAGCCTGGC
This sequence comes from Aliidiomarina sedimenti, assembly GCF_003986955.1. Classification (GTDB taxonomy): domain Bacteria; phylum Pseudomonadota; class Gammaproteobacteria; order Enterobacterales; family Alteromonadaceae; genus Aliidiomarina; species Aliidiomarina sedimenti. The sequence goes on from NZ_PIPN01000001.1 coordinate 933,582, forward strand.
CAAATATTTTGTCCTGGTCCTTGTTGTCCTCATAGTGCATGCATTGGTGACCTATCCAACCATGCTCAAGCTCCTGACCGGATTAAACCCGATGATCTTCCTGCGCAAACTGCGCAATGCTCAGTTATTTGGTTTCTCCACCGCGAGTAGTAACGCAACCATTCCTATCACCTTAGAAACGGCTACCCGTAAACTCGGGGTGAGCAATTCAGTGTCCTCGTTCACGGTGCCGCTGGGTGCGACCATTAACATGGACGGCACTGCGATTATGCAGGGCGTTGCAACAGTCTTTATCGCCCAGGTCTATGGTATCGATCTAACCATGGTTGACTACCTGACCGTCATTGCTACTGCGACCCTGGCCTCGGTAGGCACAGCCGGTGTTCCTGGTGTCGGCTTAATTATGCTGGCGATGGTCTTGCAGCAGGTTGGCTTGCCGGTCGAAGGTATCGCGCTAATCATCGGGGTCGACCGTTTATTAGACATGACCCGCACCGCAGTCAATATTACCGGCGACTGCATGGTCACCACTATTATCGGTAAGAGCGAAGGTCAGCTTGACGAACAGGTTTACAATAACCCGGATGCCGACATTAGTAACGAAACCAGTGCCACCGCCAGCATCAACGATACCCCATCAAAAGGTAGCAGCGGCGACCGTTAAGGCAACAGGTGTGATAGCGATAAAAAAGGGGCCATTCAGGCCCCTTTTTTTGCTCGTATTTGCACTAACTCAACTCGTTTAGCGGTGCCAGAAACTCGCTCGTTGCAGCCATTTCAAGAGGACACCTTCAAGGGCTCCTGCTGCACTGTGAGTCAAGCGGTGAGCGACGTTTTGCTTAGGCTTATAGCTGACTTTAATAACATCCGCATTTTTAGCCGCATCCAGCAACAGGTCATCGCTGGTTGAAATCTTATCGACTAATTTCAAATCCAGGGCTTGCGAGCCGTACCAGATTTCCCCGGTAGCAACCCGGTCAATATCGACTTCAGGGCGACGCTCGGCCACGTGCCGTTTAAACAATTCATGGACATCGTCAATGTCTTCCTGAAATTTGCGGCGTCCTTCGTCGGTGTTTTCACCAAATAATGTCAACGTGCGCTTGTACTCGCCGGCGGTGATTTGCTCAAAATCGACTTTATTGTCTTTTAACAGACGATGAAAATTAGGGATCTGCGCCAACACCCCAATCGAACCAACCACAGCAAACGGGGCCGCGACAATATGATTGGCCACACAAGCCATCATATAGCCGCCACTCGCCGCTACTTTATCCACGGTAACCGTTAACGACAGGCCATGATCACGCAAGCGTTGCAGTTGTGAAGCGGCCAGACCGTAACCGTGAACCACACCACCACCACTTTCGACACGCACCATCACCTCGTCCTTGTCACTAGCGACCGCTAGCACTGCGCTGACTTCACGGCGCAGTGATTCGACTTCTTTGGCATCCATAGAGCCTTTGAAATCGATCAGGAAGACTTTATTGGCCGCATCGATTTCGTGGGCGTCTTCTTTCTTAGCCTCTTTCTCAGCGCGTTTACGGGCCTTCTTTGAGAGTAAACTGTGTTTAATCTGCCGCGTGGTTTTTCGCAGCTCTTTCGACAGATTTTCAACCCGCAGTTCACCTTTGTTTTCTTTCTGCTTTGATGCAGCAGAGACGACAATGCTGACAATAAGGAAAACAGCCACCACGACTATCAATGCCTTACCGACAAATAAACCCAATTCTATTAAAAAATCCACAAAAACCTCATGTAAACAGCTGGTTGAATGCTAAGTGTAGCCTAGTTGCTGCCCAGGCTTAAACACACTCGTCCGGATAGCCATAAAAAAAGCCAGCATTGTAACAATGCTGGCTTTACGTTCGTTTCATTCAATCAGGTAATTCGCTTACTCTTCGTTATCTAAGTTGATAACCGTGCCCTGGCTCTCGAGCCAGGTTGCAATCATAAGCTGAATCGCCTGGGTTGTGCCTTCCTCATCATCTTCGCCCTGTTGCAGCAGCGAACCGTGCGAGGCGCCTTCAACCTTGATAAAACCTGATTGAGGCTCTTCGCCCATCACTGTTTCAGTGACTTCGTCTAAGCCCAATACGACTGCCAGTGGCTCTGTACCAGAAAGCGGTACTGAAGCCTGGTTAGGGATAACTGCATCGTCATTTGCCTGGATTAACAAGCGTGGCGTTTCAGTCTCAACCAGATGACCGGCGAAATTCAACGGGTCAGCTGAATCGATAACCGTTTGTGCAGCGAAGGTGAATTGCTGAATTAATGCTTCCAGTTCAGCACCTTGCAGACCACCAGCCTGAGCAGCAAGTTGCTCACGGATCAGCGGGCCAAAGCTTTCGCTGTCAATCAGGAACGGTGCAATACCGCCACCCGCCATCGCAAAGACAGCCTGGTCAATACCGAAGTAGTCACCCAAGGCAAAGCCTTCTGGCATTTGTGGGAACGGTGTGTTCGCAATAGCGGTCATGTTAACGCCTGCAATACCACCCAGTGAATGACCAACAAACTTAACGGTGTTTCGGTCAATTTGTGCTCCACCAAACGTCGAATCAGGACGCGACAACGCAAAGCGCAAAGACAGCAAGTCAGCTGTACTCTGACGCACGTTATCACGCGCCGTCAGCAAGCTGCCGAGGTTCAGATACGCCGTCGGGTCGCCCTGAGCCGGATCGCCGTCTGCATCAGTGTACTCAGCGGACGCGTTGATTGCGCCAAAACCACGCTCACCATGCAGCGGGTGATCAATAGCAATTGCAGCATGACCTGATACCGACAGTGCACCGGCGATAGCCAGGAATTGCTCTTTGTTACCAGTAATACCGTGCTGGAAGATAACTACCGGCCACCCGTCAGCTGGTTCGCTGATAGCAGGCAAGCCTAAAGTCGCACGTACACCATTAACCTGGGCTTCAACCGGCACCGACATCCACAGAGGCACTTCAACCGACGCGCGAACCAATGGTAGCGGGTTGTATTTGGTCAGGTGGCGACCATCGTCCAGTACCGCACAAGCGTCAGTTGCTGGCAAATCAGCATAAGCCAGCTCACCTAAGAACACAGAAGGATCCTCTGTTGCGCCAAACTCACCCACCGTCGCTTGCGGCATACCGCAACCAATCAGGTTTTCAGCACTGATACGCCCTTCAGACAGCGCCAGTCCAACCGTCGCAGGGCTGACAAACTCAGCTTCCCAACGCTCGCTTAGTGGTGCAGTTTGATTTTCAGCAGTGGGTAAGCCACTGAAGTATGGCAGTTCGAAGTTACCGGCATGTAATTCAGCCGTGTTCGATACGGCATACTCAAAAAAGAAAGGTTCGCCAGGTGCAGGCTGAGTCGCAGGGAAACCCTCAACATTTTGTGACAGGGCCTGAGCAACGGTTACCCCGGCGAAGTTGGTCTGAATCGCTGAGGTCAATGTTGGCTGACCAGCACCCAGTGCGGCTAAATCGCTCGCCAGGTATGACTGCACAACCTGCAGGACCGTATCGATAGACTGCGTAGTGTACAGGGACGTGTAAATTACATTTTCCGGATTCACTCCAGCGCCATCAAGAACAGCATGGTTCTGGCGAACGATGGCCTGAACCTGGGCGCCTTGCCCTTCAAGTTCGATGTCGTCCTGACTGGCGGCGAAATACGTTTGCGATGGACGCACCGCACGACCACGGTCATCTTCAATGCCATCGGTCAACGCGATCATGTAGCTGGCTTCAGGCTCAAGCGGACGCAACGGAACCACACTTAACGCGCCACTGACTGAATTGAATGAGGTAACAAAATCAGTACCGAATTCGAGTTCAGACTGAACTGCACAAGCCACTACGGGTTGCAGTGCTGCACATTGCTCGTTTACCGCGTTGCCGCCTTCGATTACTTTAAATACACGGACAGCACCTGCCGCTTCTGCTGTCGACGCATCGACGGTTACAGAACGGCTGCCATACTGGCCAGTTGGGTAGTTGAAGCTAAAAACAGCTGGGAAAGTGGTTGACCATCCGTCTAACGCATCAAGCGCATTGGCCGGATCGTCGGGGCCTTCATTCGGAACGTCCAGAGTCCCGTCCTGGGTACCCAGATAAAGGAAGTTACTTGGAACCGAAATATCACCTGCAGCCGGATCAAAAGCAACGCGCACGTATGGAACGCCCGCCTGCTCCTGTGACACTGGTGCATCTTCACCATCTGCCAGACAGCCGGTGAGGCCGAGAACGGAGCCAACGGCCACGGAAAGCAATAATTTTTTCATGAGGTATCCCCAATCCTTGTTGTTCTAATGTTAAGCAGCCACCTGGCCGCCTAATATGGGCTTACTCTATTACTGAGTATTTACAGAATTTATACACCCCAACGGGCGAATATTAAAGGTTTTTCTAACAAATTCTTGGCAACTACTGAGTTAGAATTCATAAACAGGTACACTATCGCATATCTTTAACCATGAAGCAGTGATTATGCAAAATTATCAGACTTTCCAGCCCGCTCAGGGCGCTTTCAACGACAAAATCATTCTTGTAACCGGGGCTGGTGACGGTATCGGCCGCGAAGCGGCGCTCAGCTATGCCCGTCATGGTGCTACGGTTATTTTACTTGGTCGCACGGTGGCTAAACTCGAGGCTGTGTACGACGAGATCGAAGCCGCTGGCGGCGCCACACCGGCTATTATCCCGCTGGATATGAAAGGCGCTACCGAAGCCAATTACCGCGACATGGCTGCAACCATTATGGACCAGTTCGGGCGCCTTGACGGCCTGTTGCATAATGCAGGTATGTTAGGAGTGCTGTCCCCGTTCGCTCACATTGACCTGGCAACCTGGGAAGACATCATGAAAGTCAATGTCACGGCTCAGTTTATGATGACCAAGGCATTGTTGCCGGTGCTCCTGGAAGCGACTAACCCATCGGTTGTATTCACCTCATCAGGTGTCGGCCGGACCGGCCGGGCCCACTGGGGACCTTATGCGGTCTCCAAGTTCGCCACTGAAGGCATGGCTCAGGTGCTGGCTGACGAGTACGACAACAGCCATTTACGGGTCAACGTCATTAATCCTGGCGCCACCCGAACGGCAATGCGTTCAAAGGCCTACCCCGCCGAAGATAAAAGCAAGCTCAAAACAGCGGCTGACATTATGCCGGTTTATTTATATCTGATGAGCGATGACAGCATCGGCGTTAGCGGAGAGTCTCTTGATGCACAAACTCGCTAGTCTTATTCTCGCCGCCTGTTTACTGCTTCCAACCAAGCTCTATGCCTGGGGTTTCACTGGCCACGAGTATATCGGAGCCACTGCCTATGAGTATTTAACTCCACAGGCACGGCGCTGGGTCGACAGCCACCTGCAGCGACTTGATGAAACCTCACTGGCATCAGCGACCACCTGGGCGGATCGTGTTCGTGGCACCGACGAGGGTCGCTTTCTGGGCCCGCTTCATTTTGCCAACATTCCACCAGATGAACAGCAGATCGACATGCAACGCCACTGCCCTAACCGTCGATGTGTAGTAGGTGCGGCGATGAACGCACTGGATGTGATGTTCGACCCGCAGGCAGACCCTACCGCACAAGCCGATGAACTGCGTAAGTTCAGTCATTGGATTACCGATTTGCATCAGCCGTTGCATCTTGGTTTTGCCCGCGACCGAGGGGGCAATGACACCGACGTGACAGTGGATGGAGAGCGGACTAATTTGCACCGGGTCTGGGACTCGCTGATCATTGAACGCAAAGACCTCCCTGCTCCAGCCGAACTGGCTGCACAGAACCCGTTACCGGAGTCTGCTGAGGACTGGTATGAGGCGTTACAAGCGTGGGCGGCGGAAGCCAACCATCTGGCCCGGGAATACGCCTACGCTGATTTGGAGGCCGGTGATGAACTGGATTCAGCCTATATCACTCAAGCCAAACTGGTGGTTAAACAACAACTTACCCATTCAGCTCAGCGTATGGCAATGATTATAAACGCGGCAGCCGCAGCAAATCAGTAATTAACAGCCCGTCGTGCCATCGCACTCAATCAGCACGACTGGCGCGAGGGGTTAATTCAATTTTCAGATAGTCTGATTGGTACTCGATCACGTCATTCACGCCTACATGTTCCTGGTGGACAGTTTCCATGCCATTCAGGTCATATAACGCGAACTCTGCCTGCTCGCCACCCGCGGTAACAGCAAACTGATAACGCAGCTCCTGCTGTTGCTCAGACAAGCGAATGCCAACGCGCGCGCCCTGATTATGCAACACACCGATGAGCTCTGCCTGCCGCCAGCGATCCGTGCCCGGGGCGCGGTACTCCACCTGCGCATCATAATATTGCATCCGCGCATAGTGGTGAGTGCCCGCAAGATCACTGCGCAGTAACGGCGTATTCGTTGCAAGAAATGCCTGTTCAGTGACGGTCAGTGCGTTTTCACTGAGGCGTAACTGACTTGACAGACTCACCTTCTGGCCATCACTGCGGCGGTAAAAATAACAACGACGGTGATTACGCTCTCCTTCAAACTCTCCATTTCGCCAGTGCCAGTTTACCTCACAACCATACGAGGCTTGCCAGTTCGACGGATCGGCTAATTCAGCTGCGCCCAGTTCCGGTTCAACGTTGAATACAGCCTGCCGCCAGCCACCGCGAACACGCTCGAGCAGATAAACCTGGCGACGTATCACCTGATCCGGCTCAAACAGGTAAGCCTGCTCACTCAAAAATGCATGACCTTCGTCCGCATAATCCAGCGGCTCAATACGTTTAATCACCGGGGTCAGCGATTGCTCTGGCTGGTGGATAGTCTGCTGATAATTAGTAAAATCACCGGCAAACCACGCGAGGAGCTTCTGGGTGCTGCCTTCCGTAGCAGACGCAGAAAATGCCAACCCACTGAGGATGGTAAATAGTATGATGGCACTCGCTGTTGCTGCTGCTCTTCGAAACATAGTCACCCTTGTCAGCACAGCAAAGCTGCGCGCATTTAGTTGCTTTAGAATATGGTCGTGCGACACTATAGCATAAGCTTGAGTTCCTTTTGGTGCTTGTAACTTTCCTTAATCAACGAGGTATTCATGACGCTACGCCGGATTTCTGTTGCACTCGGCCTGTCTTTCCTAGCTACCAATGCCGCCGCTGATACCGCGGTAAAACAACTGAATTTACCGCAAGCTGGTGAAGAAACGAGATGGCAAGCTGTTGCCAGTAATACTGCACAAACCCTGTGGCTAGGCAGTACCACCGGGCACGTGGCATATTCTGAGGATGGCGGTGATAGCTGGACGCTTTCGCAACCAGTGGGTCGCAACGGAACCCTTCCCATTACTCAAATCAAAGCCAAGGGAGACCGTGAAGCCTATGTACTGACCTCAGGACGAGGTTCAGACTCAAGGCTTTACCATAGCCGCAACAGCGGCTACAGCTGGAACCAGTTACACCGTGCTGATGGCGACCGGACACTGCGATGTTTTGATCACGACTCTGATGGTGAGACCTGGATACTGGGCTCAGGCAGAAGCGAGGAATGGCATGCGGTGCGCAGTACCAACGGGCGTACCTGGCTTAGTGCCCGGAGCGGCTTTAACCAGCCAGCTCAGGCAAACGAAAGTGGTTTTAATGAGTCAGGCAGTTGCGTTCGCTACGCCAACAATACCTGGGCCATGGGCAGCGCTTACGCCAACCAGGCCCGGTTGATGTACAAATCGAATACTGGGTTACGTTTTCGGGTCGTGGCTACACCGATTTCAGGTGCCGAGGGCGCCGCGGTGACCTCAGTATGGCCGCTTGGTAACGACGATATTTTGTTTACCGGGGGACTCACCGGAGCAGACACTGAGACGGACAATGATGCCAGCCGGGTATTCCGCTATCACAACAATGAATTCAGCAATCTGCCAGTGCCACCGCTTTCCGGGGTCCTTACCAGTTTAACGACGTATCAGGATTATATCTTAGTGGGCAATGCCACGGGCGTCGCCTGGTCAGCGGACTGGGGACAGAACTGGGAAGTGATTGACACCCCTGCCCGGCAGCTAAGCTGCACCTTTGAGCAAGGGTGTTATGCCATAGGTCAAAACGGTTTAGTCCACTTTGACCCGGCACGTTAATTAATCTGGTTTTTTTGCCACTCTTTGATTTTTTCACGGCGCTCATGCTTAGCCATGTGCGCCTTTTTTTCGTCACACGGATTATCACAGTCACAGGCTTTTTCGATCCCCATGGCGCCGAGGCCACCACAACTACCTGAGATAGACTTACGTTGCACCATGTAACCTATAGCCATTGCTGCAAAACCAATAACCATCATGATGAACACCAACAAAAACGTCTGCATTACTACTCCGCGCGTTAAAGAATCTGTGCGTATTATACGCAATAATTTACCCGGCATCACCCTTTAACGTCGCCAGCCTTCTATTACCAGCGCGCAAATAAAAAGGCCGCCCTTACTGGGGCGGCCTTTTATTATCATATCAACAAGCTGGTGAATTAACCACCAAAGTCATCCAACATGATATTTTCATCTTCAACACCAAGATCTTTCAGCATGTTGATCACAGCCGCGTTCATAACCGGCGGTCCACACATGTAGAATTCACAGTCTTCTGGTGCAGGGTGGTCTTTCAGGTAGTTTTCCATCAACACATTGTGAATGAAACCTGTGAAACCTTCCCAGTTGTCTTCTTCGGTTGGATCAGAGAGCGCTACGTGCCACTCGAAGTTTTCATTCTCGTCGGCCAGCATATCGAAATCTTCAACGTAGAACATTTCTCGCTTAGAACGCGCACCGTACCAGAACGAAATCTTACGCTTAGAGTTCAGGCGACGTAACTGGTCAAAAATATGTGACCGCATCGGCGCCATACCAGCACCACCACCAACGAAGATCATTTCAGCTTCAGTTTCTTTGGCAAAGAACTCACCAAATGGCCCTGAAATAGTCGCTTTATCACCCGCTTTAAGGCTGAAAATGTACGACGACATTTTACCTGGTGGCAACGTCATGTCATTTGGCGGTGGCGTAGCGATACGCACGTTGAGCATGATAATGCCTTCTTCGTCCGGGTAGTTCGCCATCGAGTAGGCACGAATAACTTCTTCGTCTACTTTTGACTCAAGGTCAAAGAATTTAAAGCGTTCCCAGTCACCACGGTACTCTTCATCAACGTCGAAGTCTTTGAATTTAACGTGATGCGCAGGCGCTTCGATCTGAATATAACCACCAGCACGGAACGGAACAGACTCACTATCCGGAATTTCCAGCACCAGCTCTTTGATGAAGGTCGCTACGTTGTCATTTGAACGAACAGTACAATCCCATTTCTTGATCCCGAAAACTTCTTCAGGCAATTCAATTTTCATGTTCTGTTTAACATTCACCTGACACGACAGGCGCGCACCGTCACGCGCTTCACCACGAGAAATATGGTCACGCTCAGTTGGCAGAATTTCACCGCCGCCTTCTTTAATTTTAACGATACACTGGCCACAAGACCCACCGCCACCACAGGCTGAGGATACGAAGATACCAGCGTTAGCCAGGGCGCCTAATAGCTTAGAGCCGGGCTGCGTCGTGATTTTCTTATCTGGATCATCATTGATGATGATTTCTACGTCACCAGAAGGTACCAGTTTTGATTTTGCGAACAAAATCACTACAACCAAAACTAATACGATAATGGTGAACAGGCCTACGCCAAGATATATTTCTTGCATCGACTTGTTCCTTTTATTCCTGATTCATTACAACAAGGGCCTACAAAGACACGCCAGAGAACGACATGAAGCCCAAACCAATTAAGCCGGTGCTGATAAAGGTAATACCCAGACCACGTAACCCGTCAGGAATATCAGCATACTTCAACTTCTCACGCACAGCGGCCAGCAAGACAATTGCCAGTGCCCAGCCCACACCACTACCGATACCGTAGACCACGGACTCGGTAAAGTTGTAATCACGCTCCACCATGAACAGCACACCACCAAAGATAGCGCAGTTAACGGTAATCAATGGCAGGAAGATACCCAAAGCGTTATACAGCGCGGGCAGAAACTTATCCAAAGCCATTTCCAGGATCTGTACCAGCGCTGCAATAACGCCGATAAAGGTCAGGAAGCGCAGGAAGCTTAAGTCCGCGTCCGGGAAGCCAGCCCAGCCAAGTGCGCCAGGAGAAAGAACAAAGGTATTAACCAGGTTATTAATTGGCACGGCAAGACCCAGTACCACAATAACTGCTACCCCAAGGCCCATAGCCGTAGTTACCTTCTTCGATACTGCAAGGAAAGTACACATGCCAAGGAAGAATGAAAGCGCTAAGTTTTCGATGAAAACGGCGCGAACAAACATTGTTAAATAATGTTCCATTGTTTACTCCTTCGCCTCAACTTGCTCGGTGCGGAAGGTACGCAGTACCCAAATGAAACCACCGATAATAAAGAACGCACTTGGTGGCAATACCAGCAGACCCACTGGAGTATACCAGCCGCCTTCGGTTGCCAATGGCAGAATTTGTAAACCAAATAAGCTACCTGAACCAAACAATTCGCGGAAAAACGCAACTGTTAGCAGTACGACGGAATAACCTAAGCCATTCCCGATACCGTCCAGTAACGCCATGCCTGGTGGCTCTTTCATCGCGAATGCTTCGGCACGTCCCATAACGATACAGTTGGTGATAATCAAACCAACGAAGACCGATAGTTCTTGTGCGATGTCATACGCATAAGCTTGCAGCACCTGGTCCACCACAATAACCAAACTCGCGATAATGGTCATTTGCACGATAATCCGCACACTTGATGGAATGTGGTTACGAATCAATGAAATTGAAAAGTTTGAAAGTGCCGTTACAAAGGTCAAAGCAAGACACATGACCAATGTATTATCCAGGCTACCCGTTACGGCGAGCGCAGAACAGACACCCAGAATTTGCAATGCAATTGGGTTGTTGGCAAAGATAGGGCCAAACAACACCTGCTTCATTTCTTTTGCACTAGCCATTACAACACCTCTCCTTCACGCAGTTTTTGCAGGAACGGGCCATATGCCGTGTCACTCAGCCAGAACTGGAACGTGTTGTCCACGCCGTTACTGGTGATAGTAGCACCCGACAATGCATCCACTTCGTTATCCTGTGGGTTTGCGCCTTTGGTTACACGAATTTCCACGTTCCCCTGGCTATCCACCGCTTGCTTGCCTTCAAAGTTGCTAACCCAGCGTGGATTCTGAATTTCGCCACCAAGACCTGGAGTCTCAGAGTGGTCGTAGAAATTCAGCCCGGCGATGGTTTGACCGTCGCTCTCCAGTGCCAGTAGCGCATACATCATGCCCCACAAGCCTGCACCCCGAATTGGTAAAATATAAGATTCGACTGACTCGCCGTCTTCACCCAGTGCGACATAGAACATCGTGTGCTGCTCAAGATCCCGGACACCAGCAACATCTTCGTCAGCACTTAAGCGACGGGCAACGTCACCCTGGCTTTCAGTGTCAGCGGCTGCAGCGAGTTCTTCTTCACTTGCTGAGGTAAGCTCGTAAGTTTCCATATTCAGGCGATACTCACGAATACGCTCAGCATAGATGCCAGCGGCTTCCCCACTAGGGAAATCGATTCGAGCTGCTTGCAACACGTTGCGCTGCATTGCTAACGCGGCATTAGCTTCCTGACGGTCTTTAAGGCCAACGGCCGCGCCAGATACGATGATGGAACACACCAGACACAGTGCGATCACAACGATAAATGTTTTACTGGTGCTCTCATTCTTTTTAGACATGGCGTAACTTCCTCCGCTTCATATTTGCCTGCACCACGAAATGGTCGAAAAGTGGTGCAAATACGTTGGCAAACAGAATGGCTAGCATGATGCCTTCAGGGAAGGCTGGGTTGATAACGCGAATCATCACCGTCATGAAACCAATCAAAATACCGTAGGCCCATTTACCTCTGTTGGTAAAGGATGCTGATACCGGGTCGGTCGCCATGAACATCATACCGAAGGCAAAGCCACCGACAACCAGATGCCAGTACCAAGGCATTGCGAACATTGGGTTGGTGTCACTACCTACCAGGTTCAGCACGCCTGAGAACAACGCCATACCCGCAAGTACACCAGCAACAATGCGCCATGAAGCGATGCGGAAGTAAATTAGAGCGAGGCCACCAATGAGAATCATCAGGGTTGAAACTTCACCGATTGAACCAGGGATTTTACCCAGGAAGGCGTTCATCCACTGAGCCATATCTGAATAGTCCAGCTCGCCCTGGAAAGCCTGAGTCAGTTTAGTCGCACCGGCATAACCGTCTACTGCGGTCCACACCTGGTCACCAGTAATAGCTGCCGGGAATGAGAAGTAGAGGAATGCACGACCAGTAAGGGCCGGGTTAAGAAAGTTACGACCTGTGCCGCCAAATATTTCCTTACCAACCACGATACCGAAGGTGATACCCAGTGCTACCTGCCACAATGGAATAGTTGCTGGCAGAATCAATGCGAACAGAACGGAGGAAACGAAGAACCCTTCGTTTACTTCATGCTTGCGAATTGATGCAAACAGCACTTCCCAGAAGCCACCGACGAAAAAGGTCACCGCGTAGATAGGCAGGAAGAAACAGGCTCCGTACCACATCATAGTGGCCCAACCCGCATCACCGCCAAGTTCACCACCTAACGCCTGGAATAAGCCCACTTGCCAGATATCAGCAAGTTGATAGCCGTCCATAACAGCCAGGTTTGCCTGAAAACCAACGTTCCACATACCCCAGAACATCGCTGGAAAGGTCATCATCCATACAAAGATCATGATCCGTTTCAGGTCAATGCTGTCACGTACGTGCGTGGTCGCTTTAGTAGTTATACCAGGGGTATAAAGAATGGTCGCAACTGCTTCATACAGTGCATACCACTTTTCGTGCTTTCCACCCGGTTCAAAGTTCGGTTCAATACGTTCTAAGTAATTCTTGATGCTCATGATTAGCCTTCTTTCTCAATGGTCGTGAGAACCTTACGAAGAGCTGTGCCATATTCATACTTGCCTGGGCAAACATAAGTACACAGAGCCAAATCTTCTTCGTCCAACTCCAGACAGCCTAACTCCTGAGCGGTCTCGATGTCGCCAGACACAATTGCACGCAGCAACAGTGTAGGAATCACATCCAGCGGCATAACGCGCTCGTAGTTACCAATTGGCACCATTGCACGCTCAGAACCATTGGTTGACGCATTCATATCGAACTTCTTCTTAGGAATGATATGGCCTAAGTAAGCACGGGTAATCGAATGCATCTCTTTGCCAGGCCAGATCCAGCCAAACAGCTGTTTCTCGTCGCCTTCACCCAATAGTGATACCTGGTTATGGAAGCGGCCTAAAAAGGCATGTGAGCCATCGGCTTTGTGACCATTAAGCACAGAGCCCGATACCACACGTTGGTTGCCCTCTTTAACTTCACCAGCAAGCAAATCATCCAGGCTTGCACCCAAACGAGTGCGCAGTAAACGCGGTTTAGTTGCTGCAGGACCTGCTACGGACACCACTCGATTGGTGAACAGTTCACCCGTGGTAAATAACTTACCGAAAGCAATAACGTCCTGATAACCAAGGTGCCAAACGCTGTATTTGAAATCAGCGCCTTCAATGAAGTGAATATGGGTACCGACGTTACCTGCAGGGTGAGGTCCTTTGAAGGTCTCGTGATTTACCGGTGCATCACCGAAATCGATGTTGGCGTCAGGCGCAGTGGCAACATGCAGTTTACCTTCCGTTAAACGGCTAACGACTTTCAGACCATCGATAAATGCCTGCTTTTCTTCGTTGATAATCAAAGCAGGATCAGCGGCCAGTGGATTGGTATCCATCGCATTCACAAAAATAGCTTTTGCTTCAGCATCCAGGGCTGGTGAACGTGAGTACGGGCGGGTGCGCAGCGCAACCCACATGCCTGACTCAACCAGGTTTTCCTGAACTTTTTCGCGGCTTAAGTTAAGTAGCTCTTTCGAGTCATACTTGGCAAAGGTTTCCTGCTCATCGCCATCGATGTCGATAACAACGGATTGCAGAACACGCTTGGCACCACGATTGATGGCTTTAACTACACCAGCTGCAGGAGCCGTGAACTTAACACCCGGATTCTTTTTATCTTCAAAAAGAACCTGACCTTTTTTGACCCGGTCTTCGACCTGGACTTGCATGGTCGGGCGCATTCCCACGTACTCTTCACCTAGCGTAGCGACTGATTTGACGGTTTTACCGTCTTCAATAGTTTGTTGTGGAGCGCCCGAGATAGGAACGTCCAAACCTTTCTTTATCGTAATCATACGCGTTAGCACTACTCAATTTAGGGAAGATTGAAACTTTATTTCGGCCTGACGACCAAATTCCTTATAAAAACATGCTCGCGCCCATACCTGACACAGTCGAGTGCCAGCATGAGCGCGTATAAATTCTTCTTACACCTAAGGCCGCGATTTTAGCATTTTTTTACATTACCTTTCTACGCTATTTAGAAAGCCAATATATTCCAAGCTAAAACCCCGGCGCCATAGTTTACCAGTTTACGAGCGGATCTACATCCTGTTCGTAGTCAACATTGTCAAATCCGAAGCCAAAAAGGTGCAGAAAATCCTGATGATACCCTTCGTAATCAGCTAACTGATGGAAGTTGTCCTGATTTACCTGATGCCACAGGGTTTCGATTTTGGCCTGGGTCTGGTCATTGGTCTCATGGCCATCCATACGCAGTCGATGCGCATCATCCAGGCTCGGGTTGGCTGCGTACAGCCCCTCTGAAAGCAGTCGATAGGTCTGTTCAATGCAGCCTTCATGGGTGCCCTCTTCTTTCATCACACCGTACATCAGCGAAATATACAACGGCATCACCGGGATAGCAGAACTCGCCTGCGTCACTAACGCTTTTAGCGACGACACGTAAGCTTCCAGTTGCACATCGGTGTACTGGGTGCGTAACGCATCTGCAGCCCGATCCAGATCTTCTTTCGCTTTACCGATAGTCGCATGCCCGTAAATAGGCCAGGTCAGCTTTTTGCCAATGTAAGTGTAAGCAGTGGTTTTGGCACCTTGAGCCAGTACGCCTGCATCGTGCAATGCTTTAATCCAGCGTTCCCAGTCTTCACCGCCCATCACCTTGACGGTATTATTGATCTCGTCATCCGTTGCAGGCTCGAGGCTGATTTCATGCACTTTGTCTTTATCAGTGTCATAGGTCTTCGTGGTATAGGCTTGACCTACTGGCTTGAGTGTTGAACTGAATACTTCGCCGCTTTCCGGGTCTTTGCGCTTTGGTGATGCGAGACTATAAATCACCAGGTCTACCTCACCCAGATCCGCTTTAATCGCTTCGATCACCTCAGTTTTAAGCTCGTCTGAAAATGCGTCCCCATTGATAGTTTTTGCATATAAGCCAGCTTCACCGGCCTGCTGATGAAAAGCCGCTGTGTTGTACCAGCCTGCAGTCCCTGTTTTTCGTTCTGATGGTTCTTTCTCAAAACAAACACCCAGGGTTTTCGCACCACCGCCGAACGCGGACACAATGCGGGTCGCCAGGCCATATCCGGTCGAGCTTCCGATAACCAGGACGCGTTTTGGCGCGTCGTTAACGGGTGGCTGTCGTTTCACATACTCAATTTGACGTTTTACGTTCTCAGCACAGCCAACTGGATGTGCGTTAGTGCAAATGAATCCGCGAATTTTAGGTTTTATGACCATGGTCTTTCCTTGCAAAAGTAAATTAAACAGTATGTTTTAACTCAACAAATGTCAGCTAGTGTACTCGAAACCGGCGTTCCAACACATCTGAGTTGCTAATCGGTTTTACTGCCGCCCCTGCAGGCTGGTGACAATGGCGCATTGCCCTTTTCTACCCATTCGTCAGGGGTGTAGGTATGCAGCGCAAGCGCGTGAATATGTTCAGCCAGCTCATCTGCCAGCACCTCATTCACCGAGCGGTGGCGATTGAGTAAGCGCTCACCTTTAAAGCCAGAGCTGACTATGATCACTTTAAAGTGAGACTCAGTCGCCGGGCCTGAATGCATATGGCTTTCGTTCAATACCTCAAGATACTCGGGGGTAAACACCCTCTCCAGTTTTTGCTCTATAACCTGCTGCATACTCATCTCACTTACCTCTTTCTACTTCAGGCCGTTTGCGCTGATTGCACGACTATTAACCTGCCTGAAAGTAAGATTAATTCGGCCCTCCAGACAACGTTTACGCGTTGGAAGGCCATGTTGCCAATGCCTTTGTAATTGCCCACCCATGATTAACAGGCTACCGTTTTCGAGCTCAATATCAATGCGTTGCCGGCTGCTTTTATGGCGCAACTGAAAGCACCGTGTCGCCCCTAAAGAAACCGAAGCTATGGTTGGTGCAGGGCCCAGCTCAGGTTCGTTATCACTGTGCCAGCCCATCCGATCTTCACCATTGCGATACCAGTTGGCCAGCACAGAGTTGCTCGTTACTCCGCTCTCGCTAAGCCTGGTGCGCAACACCGCCAGTTCATGCGTCCAGGGATTCGGGGCCAAAGCTCGTCCCGAATACTGGTAGTTGGCTTCGGAGTCACCATACCACGCCTGCAAGCGGGGAATTAAATGCCACTTACCAAATACCTGAATGCGATCTTGTTGCCACTCAAGTGTTTGCGACAGTTTGCTATAGTACCTATTGGATTCATCTCTGGTCAGCCAACCGGGAATATAAAAAAGATCGCCGTCGGGAATATCGACCCGATAAGGTTGCAGTTCGATTGTAGTGTAAAGTCGTCTCGATGCTACGGCGAAATGTGACATAGTGATCTCACCAGGTGACTACAACAAGGAACAGCGTTTATGCCAAACAGCATTCTGCTCACTCTAATGCATGGGATGGGTATTCTAACACTTTTAACGGCCGCTTCTGCAAATGCTGCAAGCGTCGATCTTGAATGGCAACGCCTTGGTTCCGGCAATGATGATAACTTTGCTGTGTCGGATAGCTGGAGTTTGACAGGTGAACATCAGGCTTTCTTGTTTTCGGCAGAGCAACGCCTGTATCACTTTAGTCAGGAATCAAGCAGTTACACCCATATTAATCCCGGTGTCCAGTACCTTGCTTCACTCAATGATGAGTGGTCAGTATGGCCTAGCCTCCGGGTTCGGATAGGTTTTCGTGACTCAATTAATTCGCAGGCTATTACTTATAATCCTCAGCTCGCGCTTATCCGACAAGGGAAAGGCAATATCGCCTGGGTCGGCGGTGTCGGGATGCTCCTGCATGACAATGAGAATGTTCTTTACCCCGTTATCGGCCTGGTATTTACCGAAGAGGATGCAAGCCGATGGTCGGGCAACCTGACCATCCCTCAGGCAAAAATAAGCTATCGACTGAATGACACCTGGTATCTGGATGCCGGGCTGAAGTGGCAAACTCGCTTCTACTCCCAGCATGACGGCAACGTACCAGTAATCAAGCATCAGGATATCTTACCCTCGTTTGGGGTTCGCTATGAGCTTGCTGAGGAGGTTAGCTTCAGTGCACGGGTTACTTACAGTCTTGAGCGTGAGGTTCGTCTTTATAATCAGTCCCAGCAGCGTATCGCTAAACTTGAGCCTGACAATGAGGCTGGTTTGATAGTTGGAGTGCATTGGGTTTTTTAGGGCTGGGGGGTGGTTGGTGTGGGATGGCTGTCGATGGTAGATGGGTAGATCAGGCGCGGGGCTTGAATCTTGAATGGGTCCACAGTGGGTGGAGAGATGAACCATCTCATTCCCATTCAAGATTCAAGCCCCGCGCCTGCTGTAGTGCGCCCATAAGCAAAAAGGCCACCCAGATGGGTGGCCTTTTTGACTTATATGGATGCCTGGCGGTGTCCTACTCTCACATGGGGAGGCCCCACACTACCATCGGCGCTGACATGTTTCACTACTGAGTTCGGAATGGATTCAGGTGGTTCCACGTCGCTATGGCCGCCAGACAAATT
>NZ_PIPN01000010.1 GCF_003986955.1 Aliidiomarina sedimenti
TGATTCAAATGCCTCTTACTGGCTTATCATGGCTTATCGCAAGTTAGTACGTCCTTCATCGCCTCCAACTGCCTAGGCATCCACCGTGTACGCTTAGTCACTTAACCATACAACCCAAAAACGTATACATCAGAGCCTCATAAATGAGCCACTGTGCTGTATTGGATTGTACTTTTTCTTTACATGACAAAGTACGATACGCCTCTACACCAAGTGTGTCTTGTAGAGTATTACCTAAGAGATTTCTCTTTGTTTGTTACAATCAGCTTGTCCAAGTTGTAAAAGAGCACGTAACATAAGGTTACTGGTAAACGTGATACCGTTTACCGCTAACCTTGCGTTCGCCAGGTATGAATACATCAAAAAGAAATTGGTGGAGCCAAGCGGGATCGAACCGCTGACCTCCTGCGTGCAAGGCAGGCGCTCTCCCAGCTGAGCTATGGCCCCAAACCTAATAGTGGTTTTGGCGTGCTGGCAAGGCGAGAGGGGACGAAGCATACATCAGTATGCGAGTTCCCGAACAACGCAGTCCAGCGCGACAAAATGGTGGGTCTGAGTAGACTTGAACTACCGACCTCACCCTTATCAGGGGTGCGCTCTAACCAGCTGAGCTACAGACCCAGTATCCTTTTACTATCGCACACGCAA
>NZ_PIPN01000002.1 GCF_003986955.1 Aliidiomarina sedimenti
GCGTCATTACAACGAGGAAAGACCTCACAGTTCACTGAATTATTTACCGCCAGCTGAGTACGCAAAACAGGTGGCATAAAAACTGAAATCTCATTGAAAATGTGGTGTTATTTCAGGGGAAAGGTCAGCTCGCGTCAAATTCACTCTCCCCCTGAAACATAACGCCCGCCTAAACGCGAGCAACTTGTTGCGAGTCCAGCGGACAAAGGCCGCGTTGTTTAAGGCGTTTGTTATGCTTATTTTTTAACTATTTGCTCTGCCGGAGTTGAAGCCAGCGATGCAGCACAACCACCATGCATATTTATATATTGTGAAACTAAATTGAAGCCTACCCAATAGGCTGCGTGATTAGGGAATTTTGACTCGTCCTCACCGCCAAAATATACCGGGTAGCTAAATTTTGTGCTGTTTAGTTCCGGTCGCATTTTCTCATAGAGCGTCACCCAATCTTGATTCTGAATACCATTGAACAGAGAAGGAAGTTTACTACCGTTAAACTTGGTCTCAAAATGACAAGCTAAGCCCTCTGCCACAATATTCTGTAGTAGTGTTTTACACTCTACACCGGACGAAGCCCTAACCACATGGTGGATTTCATGCGCTATCACAGCAGGCAACTGAACATTAATTATATCGATAAGGTCTTCTCGGTCTGTATCTAGCATTAGATCAATAAGATATGGCGTAGTAACACACCCCAAGATACCGCTCTTAGTTCTATATTCTTCGGAGCAAGGGCTTATGACGATATCTAGGTTTGGTAACTTAAGGTAATTCTGGATCTCGCTTAGGGCACTAAGTGCTTTAGACTCTAAAGCCTCAATAACATGGTTGAATTTTTCACTGGCATTTAAAATGTTTATTTTGATACTCATATTCTTCCATGAAAACATAACTATTGATAAGCATAACGCCCCCCAATGTGCACCGCTTGCGGCATCGCTTTTGAGCGGTTTGTTAGTCGCTTCATCTCGCAAATACCGTGCTGATGCGCTTCGTAATGAAGCTATCTTAAATTCAACCTAATGAAGCCTTGGTTTCCTCAAAGCCATTTTGAAACCCATCAGAGAAGCCCGGAAGCGCAACAGCGACAACTAAACACAGAGACGCGGCGAGCATCGTGTTTCGATTGTTTTTCTTATACCCAACGACCATTAATACAACGAATGAAATCAATAAGATAACTTCTAAATAGAACATTTTCAGATTCCTAAGTTAAGGTATTACAGCAATTCGGTTTTCCAGATAACCATTGCCCCACTCACCGCTCAAGCACCTCACCCAGCCACTCAAATATATCGTCCTCTGAGACTCGCATAAGTGAGTGGCCCTGGCCGGGGTAGATCTTAAGCTCGTACTCGTGTCCGCTTTCGTCCAGCGCGGCGGCCAGCAGGTGGGCCTGTTCTACGTCCACTTTGTCGTCCTGGTCGCCATGTAGTATCAGTACTGGCACCTGAGGCAGCTCGTCGGCCCAGTAGACGACTGAGCGGTCTATCATCGCTTGCTCGCGGTTTTCAGCAAAGTTGGGGACCCGGTTTTGGTAGACCTGGAGCATTTCCGGGCGGGTTACCAGGGATTGTTCGTGGTCGGCTGCGCCCATCTCGAAAATCAACGCATGGATGTCGTCGCGCCCGCGTGCAACCTGCATCATTTGGCTGGCGCCCCGACTTGAGCCCCACAGTGCAATGCGGTTCTGGTCGACGTGGTCCATGCCCTTGACGATAGACAGAATGGTTCGTGCGTCTTCAACATCGACGCCACCAAATTCGTCGTCCGCACGCAGGTTGCTGCCGATAATGGTATAGCCCCGGTCCATCATTCCCATGTACCGGGCATACAGGTTCAAAAAGGTAATCGCACCGAATCCGCCGTTACCGCCGCGGTGATAAACCAGCACCGGCGTGTCTTCGCTATCACTGCTACCTGCATTAGGGGGGCGCACCATAAAGCCGGGTACTTCGACACCGTCTACCTCGTAGGTGAAACGTATGCATTCAGCCTGACGTTGCCGCATTGCAAACACCTGGTCACTAAAAAGGCGATCCACAGCCTCTCTGGACATGCCACTGAGTTCCCGCGCCATAGTGCGCAAACGCTCCGCGTCATCAAACGGTGGAGCGAAGCAGTCATGCTGGCTGGTCATGCCTTCATAGCTGCTGAAAGACTGCTGCAACTCCCCTGAATCAGCAACAGCCGACGTTGCAGTCGCCAAAAAAGTGAGAGAAATAAGTGGTACCGCAAGCAGTGACGTTTTGAACATGGTGATTTTCCCTTACCCTGGTTTGTAGCCGTATGCAGGTTATAGCGCCCACGCTACCGCCCCTGCTAAGAGCTGCGCAGATTCGATCATGCGGGTGCTGAAATTGAACAGAGGTCGATGGGGCTGTACGCTCTAATCCGTTAAAGCAGGCTGCACGTGGAGGGCAATTGTAATTATTTCGTTAAGTTGAAAATCCAGATTATAAGGTTCACTTTGCGATTGCAACCCTGACACTTGCCGGGCCGCGGGCATAAAAAAACCCAACCGATTGGTTGGGTTTTTAGGTTCATACCTAAACTGAAAGTAAGCTAAAGGTTACTTCTTCTTCGCCTTTTTGTTCGGCAAGTCAGTGATTGAACCTTCGTACATTTCAGCGGCAAGGCCAACTGATTCATGCAGCGTTGGGTGAGCATGAACGGTCAGCGCGATGTCTTCGGCGTCGCTGCCCATTTCGATGGCCAGGCAGATTTCGCCCATCAGTTCGCCAGCGTGTGAGCCAACAACTGCGCCACCAATCAAGCGGTCGTTTTCTTTATCGAAAATCAGCTTGGTGAAGCCATTGGTTGAGTTAGACGCAATGGCACGGCCCGATGCTGACCATGGGAAGGTTACAGCTTCGTACTTAACGCCCTGCTCTTTGGCTTCTTTCTCAGTCAAACCTGCCCAGCACACTTCCGGGTCGGTGTACGCAATAGAAGGAATCACCTTAGGTTCGAAGAAGTGCTTCTTGCCTGCGATGTTCTCAGCCGCTACGTGGCCTTCGTGAGTCGCTTTGTGCGCCAGCATTGGCTGACCAATGATGTCACCAATGGCGAAGATGTTGTCAGCGCTGGTGCGCAGCTGGTTATCGGTTTTGATAAAGCCTTTGTCGTCAACTTCAATGCCGGCTTTGTCGGCACCAATTTTCTTACCGTTTGGAGTACGGCCAACCGCGACCAGAACCGCGTCGTACTTAACTGGCTTGTCTGGTGCGTTTTTGCCTTCAAAGGTAACGTGGATGCCGTCTTTCTTGGCTTCAACTTTAGTTACTTTGGTTTCAAGCATGATGTTTTCATACTTGGTTTTCATTTCTTTGGTGAAGACTTTGATCAGGTCTTTGTCGGCCGCTGGGATCAGCTGGTCCATGAACTCAACCACGTCCAGTTTCGAGCCCAGTGCGCTGTAGACACAGCCCATTTCCAGACCGATGATACCACCACCAAGAATCAGCATTTTCTCTGGTACGAATGGCAACTCAAGTGCGCTGGTTGAGTCCCAGATACGCTCGTCTTCATGTGGAATGAACGGCAGTTCGACTGGCTGTGAGCCGGCTGCGATAATGGCGTTGTCAAACTTGATAGTGGTCTCTTTGTCGCCAGACACTTTCAGTTCGTTGGCGCCGGTGAATTCACCTTTACCGGTAACTACTTTCACTTTACGCATTTTCGACATCTGGTCGAGGCCGCCGGTTAACTGGCCGACTACTTTTTCTTTGTGCGCGCGAATTTTGTCCAGGTCGATCTTAGGTTCGCCGAAGGTTACACCATGGTCGCCCATGTGCTTGGAATCTTCGATGTGCTTAGCTAAGTGCAGTAGTGCTTTTGAAGGAATACAGCCAACGTTCAAGCAAACACCGCCTAAGGTGCTGTAACGTTCAACCAATACCACGTCGAGGCCTAAATCGGCCGCGCGGAATGCTGCTGAATACCCGCCAGGTCCTGCGCCTAGCACTACAACCTGAGTTTTAATCTCGTTACTCATGATGACCCCTATAGTTAACCGTTTAACTTACCCGGGTACTTAATTGACCCGCTCATCCGGTAAGCAACCTGTTAGTCCAAAATTTTGTACATATAGATACAAATTGCGCGAAATGGGCAATATTGTACCGAGAATTTCATCCAACGTCTTGTCCATTCGCCGCCTAATTCGCTCGAATGACGGCAGCGAACGGACAAAAGCCGCCTCAATCACAGGCGGCTTTTCAATCACTACAGCAGTAGCTTGCGAATATCAGACAGCGCGTGGTTCAGATACGTAGTGAACCGCGCGGCGACTGCGCCGTCAATGACACGATGGTCGTAGGACAGGCTCAGTGGCAGTTTCAGCCGCGGCACAAACTCGCTGCCGTTCCACACTGGCTTCATCTCGCTTTTCGACACGCCTAAGATAGCCACGTCCGGTGCATTCACGATTGGTGTGAATGCGGTACCGCCGATACCACCTAAGCTTGAAATCGAGAAGCATCCGCCCTGCATGTCAGCCGCTTTCAGCTTGCCGTCACGCGCCTTGACGCTGATCTCTGATAACTCTTCGGTCAGCTGCTTGATGCCTTTCTTGTCGACATCACGCACCACCGGCACGACCAGACCATTTGGCGTGTCTACGGCAATACCGATGTTGACGTATTTTTTCATGATCAGGTGTTCGCCGTCTTCATGCAGCGACGAGTTGAACACCGGATATTCGCGCAGTGCCTGAGCACAGGCTTTCATGATAAACACCAGCGGGGTGAACTTCATGCCAGACTTAATTTTCGCCTGGTATTCGTTCTCCGACTTCCGGAAGTTCTCAAGCTCAGTAATGTCCGCTTCGTCAAACTGCGTCACGTGTGGAATAGTGACCCAGTTGCGGTGCAGGTTCGGTCCGGAAATACGCTGAATGCGTGACATCTGGACTTTCTCGACCTCACCGAACTTTTCAAAGTCGACTTTCGGCTGCGCGATGACCTGCAGGCCACCTTCACCACCGGTACCCGGTGCTGCTGAGGCTTTCGGCCGTGACAATTCGTATTTCACAAACTGCTGCACGTCTTCTTTCAGGATGCGGTCTTTCGGTCCGCTGCCTTTCACCTGGCTTAAGTCGACACCGAATTCACGGGCCACACGGCGCACGGACGGTGACGCGTGGACAATGCCATCGCTCTGCCCTTTGCGCCCAAGCGGGTGATCCGGTACTGGTGGCTTGCGTGAACGCGAGCTGTGCGTTTCACTCTTACCTTCACTTTCGCCACTGTCTTTATCTTCGTTTGAAGATTTTTTATCGTCGCTTGAATCTTCAGTTGACGACTTGCTTGAGCTGCTGGCACTGCTGCTGTCGCTTTTCGCTTTCGAGTCAGCTGAACCTGAGTCTGACGACGCGGAGCTTTTGACTTCCAGCTTAATCACCAGCGAGCCCTGTTTAACCTTGTCACCTTCTTTCACCATCACTTCTTTGACCGTACCGCCTTGTGGGCAAGGCACGTCCATGGTGGCTTTGTCGGTTTCCAGGGTGATCAGACCGTCTTCTGCTTCAACGGTATCGCCTTCTTTAACCAACACTTCAATCACTTCAACTTCGCCGTCTTCACCGATATCCGGTACTTCAACGTCGATAATTTCAGAACCACCGGACTCGTCGCCGGAGGCTTTTTCGTCTTCTGAATCTTCGTCGTCCGACGCTGTATCTTCAGCTGAATCGTCGTCATCAGATGATTCATTTTCGTTTGAAGATTTTTTATCTTCTGATTCATCTTCATCTGAAGACTCCTCAGAATCATCCTCATCCGAACCACCCGCCTCGGCGATCATCGCCAGCAGGTCGCCCTCTTTAATTTTATCGCCCACCTGGACTTTAAGGTCCTCGATGGTGCCACCAAAAGGTGCCGGGATATCCATTGACGCTTTATCGCTTTCAACAGTAATCAGCGAGTCTTCAGCGTCAATGCTGTCGCCTTTGCTGACCAGTACCTCAATGACTTCGACTTCTTCGCCACCGACGTCGGGGACTTTAACTTCTTTTGCATCTGCCATAGTAGCCTCCGTTACGCGTGCAGTGGGTTGATCTTGTCAGCGTCGATACCGAAGTCTTTGATAGCTTTCGCTACCACTTTCTTATCGATATCACCCGCTTGAGCCAGTTCAGCTAACGCTGCCACAACAATGTAGTCTGCGTTCACTTCAAAGTGACGGCGCAGATTCGCGCGGCTGTCTGAGCGGCCAAAGCCGTCAGTTCCCAACACCCGGTAAGGTCCTGGCACCCAGGCGCGAACCTGGTCAGCGTACAGCTTCATGTAGTCGGTTGCGGCAATCACCGGCCCTTTACCGTTCTTCTCTAAGACGTCGGTAATGTAGGCAGTTTTTGCTTTCTTGGTTGGGTTAAGCATGTTGTAACGCTCAACGTCCAGACCATCACGCGCCAGCTCGTTCAGTGAGGTGGCACTGAAAATGGTGCTGCTGACGTTGAAGTCTTTTTCCAGAACCGCGGCGGCTTCACGAACCTGCTGCAGGATGGTGCCAGAACCCAGCAGGCGCACATGGCCTTCGGCTTTCTTGGCTTTTTTCTCATCCAGCTTGTAGATACCGCGCAGAATGCCTTCTTCTGAGCCTTCCGGCATTTCTGGTTGCTGATAGTTTTCGTTCATCACCGTGATGTAGTAGAAAACGTTTTCGTTCTCATCATACATCCGACGCAGACCGTCCTGGGTAATCACTGCCACTTCGTAGCCGTAAGTCGGGTCGTAGCTGATGCAGTTCGGTACAGTGTTGAACAGAATCAAGCTGTGGCCGTCCTGGTGCTGCAAGCCTTCGCCGTTCAGCGTGGTGCGACCGGCAGTACCACCGATTAAGAAACCACGGGTCTGACTGTCACCGGCTGCCCAGACCAAGTCCCCCACACGTTGCGGACCGAACATCGAATAATAGATGTAGACCGGGATCATCGGTTCGTTGTTGGTTGAGTAGCTGGTACCGGCAGCAACCCATGAGGCTAATGCACCCAGCTCGTTGATACCTTCCTGCAGTACCTGACCTTTCTTGTCTTCACGGTAGTAAGCGACCTGATCGGCATCCTGCGGGGTGTATTTCTGACCCTGGTGGGCATAAATACCAACCTGGCGGAACAGACCTTCCATACCAAAGGTACGGGCTTCATCCGGAATAATTGGGACCACGCGCTGGCCGATTTTCTTGTCTTTCAGCATCGCGGTTAAGACACGAACGAAGGCCATGGTGGTCGAAATTTCACGATCCCCTGAACCTTTTAAGACTGAATCAAAAGCTTTCAGTGAGGGTACTTCCAGCTCTTTATCGCTGTTTCTGCTGCGCACTGGCATGAAGCCACCGAGTTTTTCACGGCGCGCCTTCATGTATTTGTACTCTTCGCTGTCCTCAGGGAAGCTGTAGTACGGGATATCTGCCAGATCTTCGTCTTTAATTGGAATATTGAAACGATCACGGAAGTGCTTAATCGCATCAATGTCCATTTTCTTGACCTGGTGAGCCACGTTTTTACCTTCACCAGCTGAACCCATGCCATAGCCTTTAACGGTTTTAGCTAAGATCACCTGTGGACGACCTTTGGTGTTCACGGCTTTGTTGTAAGCGGAGTACACTTTTACAGGGTCATGGCCACCACGGTTGAGGCGCCAGATATCTTCGTCTGACAGGTTGGCCACCATTTCTTTGGTTTCCGGGTACTTACCGAAGAAGTGCTCACGGGTGTAAGCGCCGCCTTTGGCTTTGTAGTTCTGGTATTCACCGTCCACGCTCTCTTCCATGACCTGGGCCAGTTTGCCTTCGGTGTCACGGTACAGAAGCGGATCCCAGTAGCGACCCCAGACCACTTTAATCACTTCCCAGCCTGCGCCGCGGAAGGTGCCTTCCAGTTCCTGAATAATCTTGCCGTTACCACGTACCGGGCCATCCAGGCGCTGCAGGTTACAGTTCACGACGAAGGTCAGGTTATCCAGCCCTTCGCGGGTGGCCAGGCCGATAGCACCCAAGCTTTCTGGCTCATCCACTTCACCATCACCTAAGAAGCAATAAACGCGCTGCTTGGAGCAGTCTTTAATGCCACGGTCCGTAAGGTATTTTAAGAAACGTGCCTGATAAATCGCCTGAATAGGACCAAGGCCCATCGACACAGTCGGGAACTGCCAGAAGTCTGGCATCAGTTTCGGGTGCGGGTAGCTTGGTAAGCCATCGCCATCAACTTCCTGACGGAACTTGTCCAGCTGCGCTTCGGTGATACGGCCTTCAAGGAAAGCACGGGCATAAATACCTGGCGAGACGTGACCCTGAATAAAAAGGAAGTCACCGCCGTCTTCGTCCGTTGGTGCACGGAAGAAGTGGTTGAAGCCGACATCGTAGAGCATCGCTGATGAGGCAAAACTGGAAATATGACCGCCCAGCTCGAGTTCTTTTTTCGATGCGCGCAGTACCATCGCCAGTGCGTTCCAGCGGATAGCGGCACGGATCCGTGATTCCAGCGTGTGGTCGCCTGGCATCACTGGTTCCTGACTCACCGGAATAGTATTCAGGTACGCCGTGGTCGGCTTGTACGGTAAATACGCACCGCTGCGGCGCGCTTTATCAATCAGTTCTTCAAGCAGGAAGTGGGCGCGCTTTGGCCCCTCAGCTTCCAGCACACCTTCTAAGGCCTCAAGCCATTCCAGCGTTTCCTGTTGATCGATATCGTTCTTTTCTTGTTCAGCCATAATGATTCCTTAACTCTTTCACCGACTCTTATCACCGGTGACGGTGATTCATCTTACGATGCTTCTACTGTTCACTGCGCCGGCTTGCTCGCTGCTGACGCTGGTGATCACGATTTAATTGCAGCAGAGTAGCCTCAATATAGGTCAGATGCTGATGACATGCATCGCGTGCCTGCTCGGGCTGCCCTGCTAAAATAGCCTCAACAATAGAGGCCCTGTGCTGTTGTAATTGGGTTCGTATTTCACTGCGGCGGGTCAGGACGTCCAGGTTTTGCCGCATGTTCTCCATTAAAATATCCTGCATGCCACGCACCAGATGAAGCAATACCACATTGTGGGAAGCTTCAGTGATGGCGACATAGAATGTCATTAAGGCTTTGGCTTGTTCGGCCACCCCTTGTTCCGCTGCCTGAGTCGCCGCATCAAAGCTTTCTTCAATGCGGCGATGGTCGTCATCGGTGCCACGTAGCGCAGCATAATAAGAGGACACCCCTTCCAGGGCGTGACGAAACTCGAGCAGGTCATAATGGGCTTCCGGATTTTGCGCCAGCAAAGCAAACAGAGGGTCAGTGACTTTCTGATGCAACGCACCGGAAATATAGGTACCGCCACCCTGACGCCGGGTTACCAGACCTTTTGCTTCGAGTTTCTGAATGGCTTCCCGCAATGAAGGACGCGACACATCCAGTTGACGTGCCAGCTCGCGCTCAGACGGCAAACGTTCGCCGGCCGCATAGGTGCCGTCGACGATTAAGCCTTCCAGTTTTTCCATGATCACGTCGGACAATTTGAATGCCTGTACGCGCGATAAACCTGTCATCCTGATGTCGCTTCCTTAAATTGGTCTTACCAATAGACCTATTTTAAATCGTTCGACTATAAAACCCAAGTAAATCATGCCGCAGATTGGTATGACCAGCGCAACCGAGGCGGCAATCCAGAGTTTGTAAACCTTCCACCCCACTCAGGACAGCCAGCCGAGTAAGGTTGCCACCGCCGTGGCTGCCAATAAAAAGGTCATTGTCCGCTTAGCGAGCTTAAGCATCGCACAAGGCTCGTCGGTCAGGTCTTCGTGTTCTGCCTGGTCCTCGGCGCGCTCGGCGATGGTCTGTAAATACCCTGCATTTAGTTCGGCATCTTTGCCGAAACCTTTCAGCCAGACAGGCAAGGCCCGGTTGAAATGGCCTACCAACAAATAGGCAAAACCTGCGACCCGCACCGGCACCCACTCCAGCCAATGCAGAATACGGATAAAGTGGCTGTTCTGTTCAATGGTAGCGGTTTCTGCTTCAATTGCCTTGTCTGCGGAGGCATTCTTCGTTTGTGCCTGCGCCTGGGCATGCCGCGAATCACGCACTAACGCATAGAGTAGAGCCCCTGGCGCACCAAAAACAATAAACCAGCAGCACACCGCAAAATAGTAGCGAAAATTCAGCCACACCAGGTGCCCACCAAGGGTGGTGGCTTCCGCGTCCGGGTTCGCCGCGTCCAGCTCTGCTTTTAACTGCTGACAACCTGCATCGTTGTTGCGATGTGCCTTATGCAGGTAATCGCGGACCAGCAAGCGCTGCGGCGAACACCCTAAGGTCACCACCAGTACCAGAATATTCACTAACAATAGCAATAAAGCGCTGTCCTGCAGCCATAACAGAACTCCCAGGATCACTGCCGGTGCTACCCACAGCAGCACACTTCCGGCGGGGTCGCTGATTGCTCTTTGCAGTGGAGCGTGGTTGCGTGCCTGTTTGTGCAAAAAACGGCCCCAGCTAACTGCCAGCATCCGTGATTGCCAGCGTTGGCGCTGGCGTAAACTGCGATCAATCAAAATGGCGATGAGCAGTGAGAGAATAACCATGGCTAGCTGTTGTCCTTGTTGTTATTTGTTTTGAAGCTCGCCTGCAAAGCCGCAGCGCAGGGTTCCGGTTGAGCCTGGCACTGTGCTGCTAATGCCTGCCAGTCAAACCCGGGACCGGGGTCTGTTTTACGCCCCGGCGCGATGTGTTCATGGCCGGTCACGGCATGCCCGGCTATCTGCGGATAGGCAGTACGGAGGGCATCAATCAACTGACCCAACACCCGGTACTGTGCTTCGGTATACGGAATGTCGTCGGTGCCTTCCAGCTCGATTCCTATCGAAAAGTCATTGCAACGTTCGCGCCCGTGCCAGCTTGAAACCCCGGCATGCCAGGCTCGTTTGTCAAAAGGCACGTACTGAATAAGCTCGCCGTCACGGCGGATCAGGCAATGCGCTGACACTTTTAGCCCGTCCAGAATGGCGAAGTCAGGCTTTTCAGTGCAGTCCAGCGTGCCCAAAAACAGCTGATCGATATAAGGCAAGTCAAACTGCCCTGCAGGCAGGCTTATGCCATGCACCACAACCAGCTCAATGTCGCTGCCTGGGGGCCGCTCGTCGCAATGGGGCGAAGCACGAAAGCTCGCCGTTTCTACTTTATGCTGTGATACTCTAAGCACGAATACCCTAGAATGTTGATTTTATAGACCAGTATCAAGTATCCAAGGTCTTAGTGTAAAGGTAAAGCGAAGGTGGTTGTGGTATGAGCAGCTCGGACTCAAGTGCGCGTATCGGTAAATGGTTTGCCGGGTTAGCCTGGATTTTCCTCCTGGTGGTGTTGTACCTGTGGTTTGGCGACCTGCTGCAGAAGCAGGAAAACCCCAATCAGTCAGTCGCCAGTTACCAGCAGGACGGCCGTGCCGTGGTTGAATTAAAGCAGAATCGTTCCGGCCATTATGTCGCCAACGGCGCCATCAACGGTCAACAGGTGACCTTCATGCTCGATACCGGTGCGACCCAGGTTGCTATCCCGCAAACCCTGGCTGCAGAGCTTGGCCTTGCCCGGGGCAACCCGGTCATTGTACGCACTGCCAATGGCACCGCACGCGCGTATACCACCACCATTAATGAACTTCGGTTAGGCGATATCCGGCTTCACGATATCGCCGGGACCATTGTTCCCGGCTATCAGTCGGAGCAAATATTGTTGGGCATGAGCGCGCTGAAAACGTTAGAATTCACCCAACAGAATCGTGTTTTAACGATTTATCAGTAACTCATTACCCGTTAAGTTAAAGAAGGCAAGCCATGAACGAGATCCAGCCGCAGGTGCTGCAACAGCAGATAGAAGCCCAGGTACGTCTGGCCCTGAGTGAAGACCTCGGCGGCGACATCGATATCAGCCGGGATATCACTGCGCAGCTTATTAATCCGTCCACCACCGCTAACGCGCGCGTTATTACCCGTGAAGACTGCGTCTTTTGCGGTAAGGCCTGGGTGGATGAAGTGTTCGCCCAGCTCGGTGGCGATGTCAGTATTGCCTGGCGCGTCAACGACGGTGATGAATGTGCGGCCGGCGATACCCTGTTCGAGCTCTCCGGCCCGGCGCAACAACTGCTGACCGGCGAGCGCAGCGCGCTCAACTTTGTCCAGACTTTATCGGCGACTGCCACCCAAACCGCGCGCGCGGTCGATTTACTGCAGGGCTTCGCCACGCGCTTACTCGACACCCGTAAAACGCTGCCTTGCCTGCGCTTTGCACAAAAGTATGCGGTTGCCTGTGGCGGCGGTAAGAACCATCGCCTTGGCCTGTTTGATGCGTACTTAATTAAAGAAAACCACATCAGTGCCTGTGGTGGGGTCCAAGCAGCCGTGCAAACCGCTCGCCAGCGCCACCCCGAGCGTTGGGTTGAAGTTGAAGTCGAGAGCATGGACGAACTTCAGCAGGCACTGGACGCTGGTGCCGATGTGATCATGCTGGATAACTTCAGTCTGGATGATATTCGCCGCGCGGTAGACCTCACCGCAGGTAAAGCCAAACTGGAAGTGTCCGGCAACGTCACCGCCGATCAGCTGCGCGATTACGCGGCAACTGGCGTTGATTTCATATCCTCCGGTGCGCTGACCAAGCATGTGCAGGCAATCGACCTGTCAATGCGATTTGCCAATATGGGCTAAGCCCTGCACTGACCTCGAGTTAATAAGAAAAGGCTGCCTTCGGGCAGCCTTTTTGCGTTAAGGCGTACAAGGTCCGGCTGGCCGCTTTGGGCTTACAGGCTATTACTTAAGCATAGGGGTCTTTTGTGTCGATCTGCTCGTCCACAGGACCCGGATTAACGTCACTTTGCTAAGGATAGCGCTATGAACTTCATTACCTTTGGCCGCCAACGCGGCTTTAACCTGATTGAACTGATGATTGTGGTCGCCATTATTGGCATTTTAAGTTCGGTCGCCATACCTGCCTACACCGATTACACCCAGCGGGCACGGGTCAGCTCCGCACTGGCGGGGGTCGCCCCCTGGCTAACCTCAGTCGCGCTGTGCTGGCAAATGGAGAGTCAGCTCAGCAGCTGCCATTATGGGGGGAGCCACGTTGCCATGCCGGGCGACTTACCCCGCGGTATTACCAATGCGACCACCACCGGCAGTACACTCACGGTCACCCTGGATGCCAATGACCGCAGCTCGCAACCGATTCTGGTCCGCTATACACCAGATACCTCAAGTGCCGGCTATCTCAACTGGACCATCGGGTGTTCCGACTACGATGACACCGCGCGTCCGGTATCCCGGGTGACCGAATGCACTGAGGCAATACTGTGACCCCGCTCCCGGCCGACTCGGCGGCTGAGCGGCTGGTCAGCCAACTGGTCCAGCGCTGTGTTCAGTCTGCGGCTTCTGACTTACACCTTGAGCCTACGTCCACCGGCTACCGGGCGCGGTTGCGCAGCATGGGTCAGCTTAAGGTGATAGAGAGCATTGATGCTCAGTTAGCGCCGCGTGTAGTCGCGCATATTAAAGTCCTGGCGCAGCTTGATATCACCGAACGCCGGTTACCGCAGGATGGGCGTTGCCGCTTTCAGTTACCGGGCCAGTTGGTCGATTGTCGGGTTAATACCTTACCCACCTTAGGCGGCGAAAAGCTGGTATTACGGTTACTTGGTGTCGGCAATGCCAACCGCTGCCTGAGTGAGGCGGGTTTATTACCCAGCCAGCGCAAAACTGTCGACGGCATTCTAAATCACCGTGAAGGGCTCATTCTGACCACTGGGCCAACCGGCAGTGGTAAAACGCAGACTTTATATACGCTGCTGCAAATGCTCAACCGCGAAACCACCAATATCAGTACTGTAGAAGACCCGGTTGAAGTGGACCTTCCCGCCGTCAATCAGGTCAGCGTGCAACCGTCACTGGGCCTTACCTTCGCCCAGGTACTGCGCGCGTTAATGCGTCAGGACCCGGATATTCTGATGGTCGGTGAGATCCGCGACGCCGAAACCGCCAGTATGGCCTGTCAGGCTGCGCAAACCGGCCATTTGGTGTTGGCAACCTTGCATGCGGCAAGCCCATTAAGTGCCCTGATCCGATTGCAGCAACTGGGGGTTGATGGCTATCAGCTTGCTGCAAGCCTGTTACTGCTGATGAACCAGCGGTTGGTCAGCCTGACTGAGAGCAAGCGTATTGGCGTCTTTGAGCTGGTGCCAATGACCGACAGATTGCGCATGGCGCTGCTGGCTAATCCGAACCAGACCCATTACTGGCAAACGCTGGCCAATGCCTGTGTGGCTGATATCGACCTTAAGCAGGCCCAGCAGCAACACCTGGCGGAGCTGGTCGGTGTTTAGGAAAACCCTGCGCGCCTGGCACTGGCAGGGTCGTAACCGGCATGGGCTTAAGTTGCGAGGTATTGCCTTTATCCCGCCACAATTACTGCGCCTGCAACTGTGGCAGCAGGGTGTGCAACTGGTCTCGACCCGGCTGGTGCGTCAACGCCCCTTGCGCGGCAAACGGCTGCGTAGCTGGCAACTTGATTTCACCGCCGCCTGGGCCAGTTTACTTAATTCGGGGTTGAGCCAACTGGATGCTTTTCGGCTTTTAATGGAGCAGGCTCAGCATGCGGAAGTCAGTCAGTGGTTACACAGCCTGCTGGCAGCACTCCACAGTGGCAGTAGTTTGCACCATAGCCTGCAACGCAGTGCGGCTGGGTTCTCTGCGCAATACTGCCGGCTGGTCGAAGTGGGTGAACAAAGCGGCCAGTTGCCACAGGTACTAAGCCGGCTGCAGCAGCAAATGGAACAGTCCGCGGCGCAAGGCAAGGCGGTTCGTAAAGCCCTGACCTACCCCCTGATAGTGCTCACGGTGGCTGTTATGGTGGTATTTGCAATGCTTTACTTTGTGGTACCTCAGTTCGCCCAATTGTATCTGCAAATGGATGTGGCTATTCCGCCTTCCACGGCCTCGCTGCTGGCTTTAGCAGATGCGCTGCGCGAGCCAGCCAGTTGGTTACTCCTGCTTCCGCTCGCTGCGCTGTGGCCGCTTAAACGCGTCTTCCAGCACAGCATGGGACGTTCCCCGCTATTTGTACGCTGGCTCTATCAGCTTCCGGGTATCGGCAGTCTGCTGCTGCGTCAGCATTTAACCGCTGACTTTGCGACTCTGCAACTTGCCTATGCCAGTCATTTACCGCTGACCGACGCGTGCCAGCTCACCGCGCGCAGCTGCGAGTCGGCGTATCTGCGTCAGCACTGGCAACGCTGCACCCAATTACTGGCCGGCGGTAGTAGCCTGTATGAGATTCTGCAGCAAAACCCCTGCCTGAATCAGGAACAGCTGCGCATCATTGACCTTGGCGAACGCAGTGGCCGGCTAAGCGAACAGCTGGAGCGCTTGACCCAGCAACTGGCGGATCAGGTTGAACAGGTCCAGCAGCGTATTCTTAAAGCCCTTGAACCGGCATTTCTTGCTATTACTGGTGTTATTACCGGCGCTATTTTAATGGCGTTGTACATACCGCTCTTTCAGCTTGGCCAGTTGGTGGGGTAAACTGGCCTCATTGTGCAAGGAGCCAACTGTGACTGAACTTATTTTCGCTGCACTGCTCGGCCTGTTGCTGGGGAGTTTTTTTAATGTGGTAATTGTCCGCCTGCCGCGGATGATGGAGCTGCAATGGCAACTCGACTGTGGCCAACCGAAGCCGCCTCAGGGGAAACCCTATAACCTGGCCTGGCCGGGCTCGCACTGCCCTGCCTGCAAAACCCCCATTAAAGCCTACGACAATATCCCCTTGCTCAGTTACCTGCTCCTGCGCGGCCGGTGCCGCCATTGCCAGGCCCGAATCCACTGGCAGTATCCGACGGTTGAACTGATCAGCGCCCTGGTCCCGGTGTTGTGCATTCTCCAGTTTGGCCCGACCCCGCTCGCAGCGGCCTATAGCGTGCTGCTATGGGGGCTGCTGATATTAAGCGCAATCGATTTACGCCACTTACTGCTGCCTGACCAACTCAGTTACCCGCTACTCTGGCTCGGCTTACTCGCTTCGGTTAGCGTGCTGCCAGTGGAGCCGGTTGACGCTATGTATGGTGCTGCCGCAGGTTACCTTTCGTTATGGCTGGTTTACTGGGTGTTTAAACTATTGACCGGTAAAGAAGGACTTGGCTATGGCGATTTTAAGCTCCTGGCGGTACTTGGGGCATGGTTCGGCTGGTCCATGTTGCCGCTGATCATTTTAAGTGCCTCCTTCGCTGGGGCCTTGATGGGGATTGGTCTGCTGGCAGTGCAACGGCACCAACGGGGATCACCGTTGCCATTTGCGCCTTTCCTCGCCATGGGTGCGGTCATCGCGCTGTTCTTTGGTGACCCTATTTACAGCTGGTACTGGCAGTGGGCGGGGTTTGCATGAGTAATTTCGTGGTGGGCGTCACCGGCGGTATCGGCAGTGGTAAAACCACCGTCACCGATGCCTTCGCCGCCAAAGGTATTCCGGTTATTGATGCCGACGTCATTGCACGCGAAATGGTTGCTGCCGGCAGCGACTCGCTCAGCGACATTGCCCGCCATTTCGGGCCGGACATACTCACCGCACAAGGCGAACTGGACCGGGCTCAACTGCGGCAGCGTATATTCGCCGACGAGACCGAAAAAGAATGGCTCAATCAGTTACTTCACCCCCGTATTCGCCACGCCATCGAAACCCGGCTCAACGACGCAGATGCAACGTATTGCATCCTCTCAGCCCCTTTATTGCTGGAGAATAAACTCACCTACCTGACGGACCGGGTACTGGTTGTAGACGTGCCTGAGAGTCTCCAGATCGAGCGCACCATGGCCCGTGACAATAACAGCGAGGCTCAGGTCGAGGCGATTATTGCGGCGCAGATGCCACGCCAGCAGCGGCTGGCCCAGGCTGATGATGTGTTGAGCAATGACGGCACCGTCGCGGACGTGTATGATCAGGTTGAAGTACTTCATCAACAGTATCTTCAGGCTGCTGCTAGCAAGCGTCAGCAATAAACCTATTTTTAGATTCAGACAGGCAGGATTATCAGTGTATGAGTAAGCAATCGGCTCCCCTCATTGTGCAATGCCCAACGTGCGACAAGCCAGTGGTATGGCAGCCAAGTTCAGAGTTTCGTCCGTTTTGCAGCGAGCGCTGCCGACTGATTGATTTAGGTGAATGGGCGAACGGGGAAAAAGCAATTGCCGGGGATCCACTGCCGCAGGCCGTGAACCCGGATGCTGATAAAGAGGACGATGGGTGGTAATTGCTTACCGCTGGCAGTCGCTAACCTAGTCTTCCGCCAGCAGGCGTTCGATGATCGGCTCATTGGCTTGCGGAAACGGATAGGCTTCCAGTTGATGGCGCGGGACCCAGCGCCACTCCTGCCCTTCGAGCCCTTCAACCTGGCCGCTAAAACGAGTCACTGTCCATACATCCAGGCGCACTCGTTTGTCACTGTAAGCATGTTCGACCACGGTTAATGGCGCGGACTCTTCCACCACCAAATTCATTTCTTCACGCAATTCACGCGCCAGTGCATCCTGCACCGTTTCCCCGGCTTCCACTTTACCGCCAGGGAACTCCCACAGGTTGCCCTGATGCTGGTGCGCCGCGCGGCGACTTAGTAAAAACTCACCGCGCGTATTCTCAACCACACCTACCGCGACGTGGACAACGGGCTGCGATGCCATCGGTTAGCTCAGCTTACCGTGGCATTGCTTGTATTTCTTCCCTGAGCCACAAGGGCAAGGGTCATTACGCCCTACTTTTTCGCCTTCGCGAACCTGCGGCTGGCCTGTTGGCGCCCCCACCGGTAATGGTTTATCTGCAGCATCGTTGTTCGCACCGCTGGTTGCGGCACTCTCGTGCTGGAAGCTACGTTGTCCGGCGTCTGCTTTACGACGTTGCGCTTCGACCGCTTCCACGTCTTCTTCAGCCCGTACCTGAACTTTACTTAAGATACCGACCACATCAACTTTCAGTGCTTCCAGCATTTCCATAAACAGGGTATAAGCCTCACGCTTGTACTCCTGCTTTGGATTTTTCTGGGCATAACCACGCAGGTGAATACCCTGACGCAAATGGTCCATGGCTGCCAGATGCTCTTTCCAGTGCTGATCCAGGCTCTGCAACATGACCGCTTTCTCAAACTGACGCAGCACTTTTTCACCGACACGCTCTTCTTTCAGCTTGTAGGCTTTATTCGCTTCTTCAATAATCCGCTCGCGCAGAACTTCTTCAAACAGTTTGTCATCGTTGTCGAGCCATTGCTGCACTGGCAGCGGCAGGTCAAAGTCAGCACGTAAACGCTCTTCCAGACCACTGATGTTCCACATTTCGTCCAGTGAACCCGGCGCAATGTACTCGCTGATCACATCATTTAGCACGTCGTCGCGAATACGTTCGATGGTTTCCGCCACGTCGCCTTCGTCGAGCAATTCGTTGCGCTGCTCATAGACCACTTTACGCTGGTCGTTGGCGACGTCATCGAACTCAAGCAGTTGCTTACGAATATCAAAGTTGCGCGCTTCGACCTTACGCTGAGCATTTTCAATCGCTTTAGTCACCCACGGGTGTTCGATCGCTTCGCCGTCTTTCATGCCCATCCGCTTCATCATTGAAGCCATCCGTTCAGAGGCGAAAATACGCATCAGTGGATCTTCAAGGGACAGGTAGAAACGTGATGAACCCGGGTCACCCTGACGACCGGCACGGCCACGCAGCTGGTTATCAATGCGGCGTGATTCATGGCGTTCGGTGCCGACAATATGCAGACCGCCCGCTTCAAGTACCGCGTCATGGCGCTTTTGCCATTCCTGCTGTGCTTTTTCGATAGCGTCTTCGCTGGCATCGCCCATGCCTTCGAGCTCGGCCTGCCAGTTACCACCCAGCACGATATCGGTACCACGACCAGCCATGTTGGTAGCGATGGTTACAGCGCCCGCCTGACCTGCCTGGGCAATGATTTCAGCTTCCTGAGCATGGAACTTGGCGTTCAGAACCTGGTGCTTAATTTTTGCCTGTTTCAGCAACCGTGAAACCAGCTCTGAACTTTCAATTGAGCTGGTACCCACCAGTACCGGACGACCTTGCTCGCGGCATTCCCGAACATCTTCGACAATGGCTTTGTACTTGTCTTCAGCAGCGAGGAAAATCAGATCAGGACGGTCATCACGAACCATAGGTTTATTGGTTGGAACGACTACGGTTTCCAGACCATAAATTGACTGGAACTCAAAGGCCTCAGTGTCAGCAGTACCGGTCATACCGGCCAGCTTTTCATAAAGACGGAAGAAATTCTGGAAGGTAATCGACGCCAGCGTCTGGTTCTCGTTCTGGATCTTGACCCCTTCTTTGGCTTCAACTGCCTGATGCAGGCCTTCAGACCAGCGACGCCCTTCCATGGTACGCCCGGTGTGTTCGTCAACGATCACCACCTGGTCTTCTTTTACAATGTAATCGACGTCACGCTGATACAGGTGGCGCGCGCGCAGCGCCGCATTGACATGGTGCAACAGGGTAATGTTCGCCGCTGAATACAGCGACTGACTGTCGTCCAGCAACCCTTCTTCACGCAGGATATCTTCAATATGTTCCTGACCATGCTCGGTCAAATGCAACTGGCGGGCTTTTTCGTCGATAGTAAAGTCACCGACCTCGCCCACTTCGTTGCCATCTTCCATCAGCTGCCGGGTCAGCTGCGGCACTATGGTGTTCATTCGCTTATACAGCTCTGAGCTGTCTTCGGCGGCACCGGAAATAACCAGTGGGGTCCGCGCCTCATCGATTAAGATCGAGTCGACCTCATCCACAATCGCGTAATGCAGTGGGCGTTGTACGCGGTCTTGCGGGCTAAATGCCATGTTGTCGCGCAGGTAGTCAAAACCAAATTCATTGTTGGTGCCATAGAGCACGTCACAGGTATAGGCATGCTTCTTCTCGTGCGGCGCCATACCAGCGACGTTACAGGCCACAGTCATGCCCAGAAACTCAAACAACGGGCGGTTCCAGTCCGCATCACGACGTGCCAGGTAATCGTTCACTGTAACGATATGGACACCTTTGTCGGTCAGCGCATTCAGATACGCCGACAACGTTGCGGTCAGGGTTTTACCTTCACCGGTACGCATCTCGGCAATCCGGTTATTATTCAGGATCATGCCGCCAATTAACTGCACATCGAAATGACGCATTCCAAAAACGCGTTTACTCGCTTCGCGCACAGTTGCAAACGCTTCGGGGATTAGATCATCCAGTTTAGTGCCATCACTCAGGCGTTGCTTAAACTCGTCTGTCTTTGACCGTAACGCGTCATCGCTTAATTGCTCGTATTCACTTTCCAGCTGATTGACCTGGATAGCCACTTTGCGTAACTGGCGAATAATGCGGTCATTACGGCTACCAAACATGCGTTTAAATAAACTGCTGATCATGAGTTCTTATCTGTCCTAAATCCGTTATAAGTAGTGTCTGTTTGCTTCTACTGTGAAGCCAGACGGCGTTGCACATGGCTACTGGGGTTTACGTGGCGCCCGTTTTCTATTACTTCATAATGTACGTGCGGCCCCGTTGAGCGGCCTGTATTACCAACCGCGGCAATCGACTGACCACGGGTGACGACGTCGCCCACCTTAACATCAATCCGGCTCATGTGGGCGTAACGAGTTCGCAGTCCACCACCGTGGTCAACTTCGATCAGATTCCCGTATCCAGCACGACGACCCGCAAAGGTAACAATGCCTGCGCCGGTGACCACCACGGGTGCGCCTTCTGAACTGGCAAAATCAACTCCCCGGTGCATCCGCGGATTCCCATTAAAAGGGTCTTTACGAATACCGTAGGGTGAAGACAACCAACCAGTCGTAATCGGGCGCCCTGCAATTTGTCTCTCATCATTCATATGGTGATTAACCATCACAGACTCAAGTAGGCGAAGCTGTTTTTGTCGTTCTTCCAGCTGCCCCAGCATCGCATCGATGTCATTTAACACCGAATGCTCAGTGTCACTCGGCCATTCGGCAACGGTAACTTCAGGACCACCGACCGGCATTGGTTGTGAGAAATTGAATTCACCAGGTTCGAGCTGAGCTACTTCTGTTAACCGTTGGCCCAAGGCTTCCAGGCGCAGCAGTTGTGACTGCATCTCACCAACCCGCATGGTCATCGCCATCAGTTCCTGCTCAGCGTGACGACGCACTTCGCGTACAGCTTCACTTTGTAAAGCCAGTTGCTGCTTCTCGTCGCTAATGCGATGCTGCGCATAGGTGGCATCCAAACCGTCGCTGGCCCATGGCTGATAATAACTAACAACCAGAAATGCACTCAGACCGGCTAGCGACAACAAACGTCGACGCGAGAACCGTAGTCCGAACTTCACTTTCCTGCCACGATAAATAATTGATAAACTCATGCTAATACTCTTTTCTGTGCCGAGAACAAAATGATCCGCAAGCGAGCGCGAGACATTCGCCAAATTATGCAACAAAGCCGCCTGAGCTCGGTGCAGCAACGCACGGAGCAGTTTCAGCTATGGCAACGCGTCTGGCAGGAGTCTCTGCCTGCGGACTTAGCGCCTTTTTGTCGTTGTACCGCGGTATCTCAGGGCGTTATTAAAATCGCTGTCGCCAGCGCGGCCTGGATTCCACGGCTTCGCATGTTAGAGCCCCATCTTATTGATTATTTCAATCAATTTCTAGAACAACCTGTCCATGCGACCGAAATCAAAGTGGACCCTGGGTTTAGCCAGCGCCGCTAATTTCGCCTGCCTTAAAATGCGAAAAGCGGTGTCCTTTAGGGACACCGCTTTTTTTAATACTATTCAAGACCTTAAGCAAGTACGGGTTGCAGGTAACTAATTGGAGACTCGACCCGCTCTTCCTCGAAGGTTGTAAATTCCCAGGCCTGCTGATTTTCCAGCAAGGCAACCAGTAATTGATTGTTCAACGCATGACCTGATTTGTAGGCACGTAAATGGCCCAGGATACTGTGACCGCTCATGTACAGGTCACCCACCGCATCAAGGATTTTATGCTTCACAAACTCATCGTCATACCGCAGGCCGTCGCTGTTTAATACGCGGAACTCGTCGAGCACCACCGCATTTTCAAAGCCACCGCCCAGCGCCAGGTTATTTGCGCGCAGGGTTTCAATGTCTTTCATAAAACCGAACGTGCGGGCACGACTGATATCTTTAATGAAGTTCTGGCTACTAAAGTCCATCGATACCATCTGATTGGTATCGGCAATTGCAGGGTGCTCGAAGTCGATCGCAAAGTCGATGCGGAACCCGTTATGGGGTAACAGTTCCGCCCACTTGTCGCCATCTTCCACGCGCACCTTCTCTTTCACCCGGACAAATTTCTTCGGTAGCATCTGTTCCTGCACACCCGCAGACTGCAGCAGGTAAATAAACGGGTGCGAGCTACCGTCCATGATTGGAATTTCATGGGAGTCCACTTCAATGATCAGATTATCAATACCCATCCCTGAAATTGCGGCCAGCAAGTGTTCAACCGTCGACACGCGAACGTTGTCGTCGTTGATTAAACAGGTACACATACGGGTATCGCGTACCAGTTCAGGTGATGCTTTAATTTCCACCACCGGGTTGAGGTCGACACGACGGAACAACAGGCCCGAGTTTGCCGCTGCGGGACGCAACGTCAAATTGACCTTATTGCCTTTATGCAAGCCAACACCTGTAGTGCTGATCGCTTGCTGTATCGTACGTTGTCTAATCATAAAAACCTCACTTTCACTTGCTGCATGCCCCAACTTTATTTTGCGCATTACTTGCGCTTGGGGAAAGTGTACTAACCGCTCCAGTAAGGGCGGCCGAGCACTATAACAAATAACACAGCAATGGTCAATCAATAACCATTCGTATCAGTCTGCTTGTCGACGTAAAAACGCTGGGATATCAAGAAAGTCAGCATCCGTTGACGGCTTTGACTTCGCAGCTGGTTTTTCCAGTGACTCCTGAGTCTCGCTTTGCTCTTTATAAGCGCGCGCGGTGGCTTCTTTACTGCTCGCGTAGCTGCCAGTGCTTGCACTGCTGCTGGTACGGCTGCCGCTGCCTTCAGGTTTCTGTGTGTTAACCAGTGAAATATCCGGCTTGCGCTCTGCGCCAATACCCGTCGCAACCACGGTGACCCGTAATTCATCTGACATTTCCAGGTCAATCACGGTTCCCACGATCACGGTCGCGTTATCAGAAGCGAACGACTTGACCGTATTACCGACCGTTTCGAACTCTTCAATACTCATATCCATGCCCGCAGTGACGTTTACTAATACGCCACGCGCGCCAGACAGATCAATATCTTCCAGCAACGGACTGTTGATCGCCATTTCCGCGGCTTCCTGCGCACGGTCTTCACCTGAAGCGACGCCGGTACCCATCATCGCGGTACCCATCTCACGCATAACTGCCTGCACGTCAGCAAAGTCGACGTTGATTAAGCCCGGACGAGTAATCAATTCAGCAATACCCTGCACCGCGCCTAACAAAACGTTGTTCGCTGCGCTAAAGGCATCCAGCAAGCTGGTTCCGCGGCCCAGTACTTTAAGCAGTTTTTCGTTTGGAATGGTAATCAGTGAATCGACGTGCTCAGCCAGTGCAGCAATACCTGCATCGGCAGACGCCATCCGCTTCTTCCCTTCAAACGGAAACGGCTTGGTCACTACTGCAACGGTCAGAATGCCTAATTCTTTAGCAACTTCTGCTACCACAGGTGCTGCACCAGTTCCGGTACCACCGCCCATGCCTGCGGCGATAAACACCATATCGGCCCCTTGCAGTTGGCGCGCCAGCTCTTCGCGGTTTTCTTCCGCAGCCAGACGACCAATTTCAGGGTTAGCGCCTGCACCCAGGCCTTTAGTGACATCCACACCCAGCTGGATAGTGACATCTGCTTCATGTCGACGCAGCGCCTGCGCATCGGTATTGGCGGCAATAAACTGCACGCCTTCAATCGATTCGCTGACCATGTGTTGAACGGCGTTACCACCGCCACCACCGACACCGATCACCTTAATGACCGCATCGGACTCGTAATTGTCCATTAACTCAAACATGCTACTCATTGTTTTTCTCCACTTACCTGCTAGTTGTTGTTACCCCATTACGATCTTTTTCTAAGGCGCTTAGAACTCGCCTTTAAACCAGCTCTGGATTCGTTTCCACCATTTGCTGGTTTCCTTGCGTTCTTTTTCTTTTAACTGTTCATTCAATTTCAGCTGCCCGAAGCGTAGCAGGCCAATGCTGGTTGCATAGGCTGCATCGCTGACATAGTCGGTCAGCCCTTTGATATTCAGCGGGGTGCCTAAACGCACCGGCATCTGAAAGATTTCTTCGGCGAATTCCAGCGCGCCTTCCATCTTCGCGGTCCCTCCGGTCAACACAACACCGGCCGCTATCTGCTCATCCAATCCACTTTTCTGAATTTCGTCACGCACCAGTTCGAACAGTTCCTGGTAACGAGGTTCAAC
Organism: Aliidiomarina sedimenti; assembly: GCF_003986955.1. Lineage (GTDB taxonomy): Bacteria > Pseudomonadota > Gammaproteobacteria > Enterobacterales > Alteromonadaceae > Aliidiomarina > Aliidiomarina sedimenti. Next base: position 24,494 of record NZ_PIPN01000002.1, read on the forward strand.
CACCTCGGCCAAAATATGACGTGACATGGTCCGCGACGGACGTCCGCCCACCGACGGTACTTCAATATTATCTTCCTGGCTAACCATCTGGCGCAGTGCACAGGCGTACTGCACCTTGATGTCTTCTGCGTGGCTCAGCGGCGTACGAAATATTTTCGCTATATCATTGGTGACCTGGTTGCCGGCCACCGGAATGACCGCGGTATGGCGCAACACGCCGCCTGAGAACAGGCAGATATCAATGGTGCCGCCGCCCATGTCGACCAGGGCACAGCCAAGCTCTTTCTCATCATCGGTTAAAACCGCATGACTTGAGGCCACCGCCGAGAAAATCAAGGACTCAACTTTCAAATCACAACGTTCGACCGCTTTCTGAATATTTTTCGCCATGTCGTTGGCACAGGTAATAATATGTACCCGCGCTTCCATCCGTACCCCGGACATACCGATCGGGCTTTTGATACTTTCTTGCGAATCAATCACATATTCTTGCGGCAGCACGTGCAGAATGCGCCGCTCCTGGGCGATTGGGACTGACTTGGCTGCGTGAATCACACTCTCCACGTCGTCCTGAGTTACTTCCGTTTCGTTGATCGGCACCATCCCGTTTTCGTTCTGGCAACCCACATGACGCCCTGAAATATTCAGGTACACCGAAGACACCCGGCAATCCGCCATCAGTTCGGCTTCATCAACCGCACGCTGAATTGACTGCACTACCAGGTTGAGGTCGTTGACGCCGCCTTTGTCCATGCCGCGGGCAGCGGTTACACCCACACCGACCACACTCAGTTCACCGTCGGGTAACATCTCACCGATCAGCGCGACCACTTTGCTAGTCCCGACGTCCAGGCTGACAATCATTTTGTCTTCTTCTGTTTTCACGATCACGGTTAACTCACTTCTCTCATTCTTCACGCCAACCTACGGCGACACCTGTGTCATACCGTAAATCGACATAGTCAATGTCTCTGTCATCGGCCCGCTGCAAACGTTCATGTAAATCAATAAAGCGTTGAATGCGTTGCAGCCGCGCTTCACGCCCTAAGTGAAGGGTAATTCCCCCTTCTAGTCCGACACTGACCGAGAATCGCTCGGTCACGCTCAGTTCATCAATCCGGTAGCCGTTCAACTGCAACAGCTCATCGATTCTCAGGTACTGACGCATTACTTCGTCAATATCTGCTGGCGGTCCGTACAAATGAGGAAGCCAGTCCTCAACTTGTTCAACCCGCCCGGAAAATACTTCGCCGTCTCGGTTTACCAGCGCATCGTCGTTCCAAATTGCCAGCGGCACCTGCTCGACCAGGAAAATCCGTAACCGTCCTGGCCATTCCTTGCGCACCGCCGCACTATATATCCACGGCAGAGCTTCAACCCGCGCCTTCAGGGTCGTCATATCGGCGCCAAAAAAGCTACCTACCTCGCCTGCCACCAGCGCATCGCGAACTTCATCGGAACTGGTATAGACCAGCTCACCCTGCAGCACTATCGCGTCCAGCGGGACCTGTTGCTCGTCCATCAGCACCCGGTAAACCCAGTTCCCGGCCAGATAGATCCCAACCAGCAACAGCACCAGACTGAGCAGGCCGAACCAAAAGTCCCATCGAACTTCGCGCCAGTCGACTGCCATCAGTCTCACTCCTGGCTGCTACGTAAAATCCGCACAACCAGGTCGCTAAAGCTCATTCCCTGCTGACGAGCGGCCATCGGTACCAGGCTCTTCTCTGTCATCCCCGGGACCATGTTCACTTCCAGCAATTGCAGGTCGCCCTGCGTATCGGTTTTAAAGTCAACCCGACCCCAGCCTTTGCCGCCGACGGCAGCAAACGCCTTGACCGCGACACGACGCAACTCATCTTCAAGTGCGGCGCTGATCGGAGCAGGACAAATGTACTCGGTGGTATTGTCCTGATACTTGGCTGCATAATCGTAAAACTCATGCGGTGTCCGCACTTCAATTGCCGGCAATGCGTCGCCATTCAATACCGCGACCGTGTATTCCGGCCCATCCAGCCACTGTTCCACCAGCACTTCCTGGTCATATTGCAACGCTTGCTGCAATGCATGCTGAAGCTGCTCCGCGTTTTCCGCCTTCGCCATGCCAACACTCGACCCTTCCTGGCTCGGCTTGACCATGACTTTGCCGCCCAGTTCAGCCAGCACGTTGGCCAGGTTCTCGTTCAGATCGATTTTTGTCAGTACTCTCGACGCCGCAGTCGGTAAGCCGATGCCACGCCATAAATATTTGGTTCGCGCTTTATCCATTGCCAGCGCACAAGCCATCACACCGCTACCGGTGTAAGGCAAATCAATCGCCTCCAATACCGCCTGGGTATGCCCGTCTTCGCCGCCACGACCATGCAAGGCAATAAACGCACATTGGTAGCCGACGTTTTTCAACGTCAGTACGTCGGTCTCTGCGGTGTCAACGAAGTGAGCGTCCACTCCTGCTTGCTGCAGACCTTTACAGACAGCCGCCGCCGAGCGCAGGGAGACTTCCCGCTCTGCCGAATTGCCGCCGCCAAGCACTGCTACTTTGCCAAAGGAAAGCGATTCACTCATTGCTTGCCTCCCGACTGCTGACGCAATTGTTCCGGGTTCAACGACTGGGCATCCAGTACTTTCGCCAGACCACCAACATTGCCGGCGCCCTGCGTTAAGACGATATCGCCGGGCTGGACGATGTCCGCCAGGCGACTGGCCAGTTCATCAACCTGTTTCACATAGACTGGTTCCAGACCCGCCTGCTGTCGTAACGAACGGCACAGTGAACGGCTGTCAGCGCCTGCAACCGGCTCTTCGCCCGCGCCATAAACTTCCAGCAACAGCAATGCGTCAGTTCGTCCAAGCACTTCAACAAAGTCTTCATACAAGTCGCGGGTGCGGCTGTAACGGTGTGGCTGGAAACACATCACCAGGCGACGTTCAGGCCAGCCCGAACGAACCGCTGCAATGGTGGCTGCCACTTCACTCGGGTGGTGGCCATAGTCATCAACCAGCATCACGTCACCATCGCCAAGCGGGTACGTGCCATAGTGCTGAAAGCGCCGGCCAATACCTTCAAAGTTAAGTAGCGCCTGCTCAATCGCACTGTTTTCGATCCCTTCGTCCGTTGCCACCGCAATCGCCGCCAACGCATTCAGAACATTGTGCCGACCCGGCAGGTTGAGCACCACCGACAATGGTGACTGCCCTTTACGCTGCACGGTAAAGCGACTTTCGTTGCCGGTTTGGGTGTAATCCAGTGCCCGCACATCGGCGTCTTCGCTAAAACCATACGAAACAATCTGACGGCCCACCTGCGGCAGCAATTTACGAATAACCGGGTCGTCAATACACATCACCGAGAGGCCGTAAAATGGCAGGTTATGCAGGAATTCTAAAAACGTATCCTGGACCCGGCTGAAGTCACCTTCATAGGTGTCCATGTGGTCCGCTTCAATATTGGTCACCACGGAAACCATTGGCTGCAGATGCAAAAACGAGGCATCACTTTCATCCGCTTCCGCGATTAGGTACTTGCTGCTACCCAGCCGTGCGTTACTGCCGGCGCTATTCAGCAAACCGCCAATAACAAAGGTCGGGTCACGTTCAGCCGCCGCAAAAATACTTGCAATCAGGCTGGTCGTGGTAGTTTTGCCGTGCGTGCCGGCAATCGCAATACCATGTCGGAAACGCATCAGTTCGGCCAGCATCTCGGCGCGACGCACAACCGGAATCAACTGCTCACTGGCGGCCGTTAATTCCGGGTTATCCGCTTTAATGGCGGAAGAGACCACTACCACACTGGCGGTTTTAACATGCTCAGCATCGTGGCCCATTTTAATACAGGCGCCTAACTGACGGAGTCGCTGCGTATTGGCGTTCTCAGCAATATCGGAGCCGGAAATCTGGTAGCCCTGATTGAGCAGCACTTCGGCAATCCCGGCCATGCCCGCGCCACCAATGCCAACGAAATGGATCCGCTTAACGCGGCGCATTTCAGGCACACTGATCACGGTAAATGGCTGGCGGTCGGTGCCGCTTCTGATCTCACTCATACTACTACCTGCTCTTTCATTAACTGCTGACAATGGCGCACAATCAGTGACGTCGCCTCAGGTTGCGCGACTTTGCGTGCATTTTCGCCCATTTGACGAAGCTTATCCGGCACCGCTGTCAGTTCTTCCAGGGTGGCAAGCAGATGCTCCGCCGTCATTTTCGTCTGTGGCATCAGTACCGCAGCGTGCTGCATGACCAGCACTTCGGCATTGCGCGTCTGATGGTCATCCACTGCATGCGGAAAAGGCACCAGCACACTGGCAATGCCTGCCGCTGCCACTTCCGCCACGGTTAACGCCCCGGAGCGACAAACAATTAAATCATGGCTGGCGTATGCCGCCGCCATGTCCTCAATAAATTCAAGCACTTCCACCTCAACCGTTGGCGGGCACTGCTGATAGGCCTGCAGGGTCTGGTCACGGTTGCCCTGTCCTGCCTGATGGGTAACGCGGATGGCATCACCCCGCCACTGACTCAGTGTTTGCGGTACGCGCTCATTCAGCACCCGGGCGCCTAAACTACCGCCAACAACCAGGATACGAATGGCCTGGTGAGCGCGTTCAACGCCCCGGTTGAGGGTGAAAACCTCCTCGCGTACCGGATTACCAACCCACTCTGCTGAGGGCAGGGTTTTACGCGCAATTTCAAATCCAAGCAAGCTCCGATTAGCGATCTTTGCTAATAATTTATTGGTCAGCCCGGGTACCGCGTTCTGCTCATGAATTAACAACGGCACGCCGATCAGTTTCGCTGCCACCCCACCTGGCCCTGCAGTATAACCGCCAAAACCAAGCACCAGCTCGGCACGCAACCGTTTTAACAGCCGGGCTGCCTGCCACACCGCGCGACTTAACACGAAAGGGGCTTTCAGGTAACCGACTACACCACGCCCGCGCAACCCCTGCTGCGACATCGCGTGAAACTCAAAACCTGCTGCCGGGACCACTCGCGCTTCAATTTTCTGCTCGGTGCCAACCCAGCTAATCTGATACCCCGCATCACGTAACTGGCGGGCCACGGCTAACGCCGGAAACACATGCCCGCCGGTGCCGCCAGCAAAGATCACCACTTGCTTACTCATGAGTGCACCACCTTACGCCGCCGCGGTGCGCTTTTTTTCTTCGCCGGGCTGGCTCGGTAGCCAACCCGAAGCTCGTAATCAATACGCAACAAAATGGCCAGTGCGATGGTCATCGCCAACAGACTGCTACCACCGTAACTGATAAACGGAATGGTTAAACCTTTGGTAGGAATAATACCGGCGGCGGCACCCACGTTGACCATGGTCTGAAAGCCAAACCAGATGCCAATTCCATGCGCCAGATAGCCGCTGAATGCCCGTTTTTGACGCAACGCACGTTGCCCCAGAAACAGCGCCTTTATCACCAGCGCAAAGAGCAATGTTACCGTAATCAACACACCGATAAAACCTAACTCCTCGGCCATCACCGAGACAATAAAGTCGGTATGGGCTTCCGGCAGATACTGTAACTTCTGCACACTATTGCCCAAACCCTGACCAAGCCAGTCGCCGCGACCAAATGCCATCAGCGACTGGGTTAACTGGTAGCCACTGCCAAAAGGATCTTCCCACGGGTTCCAGAAAGAGGTCACCCGGCGCATCCGGTAGGGTTCGAAAATAATCAGCGCCAGCAGCGCAATAAGCAGGGTCAGCACCACGCCAAAGAACTGGGTAATGCGGGCACCGGCCAGAAACAACATGCCCATGCTGGTCATTGCCACTACCACCACGGTCCCCAGGTCGGGCTGCGCCAGCAGCAGCATACTAATCAGGCCTAACAGCGCCAGCGCTTTAAGAAAGCCCTTAATATTTTTTCGCACTTCGTCATGCCGACGGTGCAGGTAACTGGCCAGAAAGATAAAGAAGAACAACTTGGCGAACTCAGCGACTTGCAGGGTCATTGGACCAATCCGGATCCAGCGGGTCGCAGCATTCACCGTATGGCCGACGAAGAGCACGGCGACCAGCATGACGATAGCAGCCAGACACAGCCAGCCATTGATCGCCTCCCAGCGTGACATCGGCTGAGTTAGCACGGCCATGGCCACTGCCATGCTGAATGCAAGGTAAAACCCATGGCGAATCACAAAATAGAATGGGTTACCGGTCAGCCGCTCGCCCACGGGCATCGATGCACTGCTCACCATAACAAGACCAATCGCCGCCAGAGCGAGCATAATGAGCAGTAACTGCCGGTCATATAACAGCACCGACTGTTGTTGATGATACCAGTGGCGAACGCGCGTCATCACACCATCGCGAACCGGCATCTGCAGTTCCAGTTGTTGCTCACGCGTCGCCATACAGCCCCTCCACCGCGGCAGTAAATACATCACCACGTTGTTGGTAGTCGCGGAACATATCGAGACTGGCGCACGCTGGCGATAACAAAACCAGACTATCTTTGCTGGTATGTCTGGCCGCTTCACGCACCGCTTCTTCGATGCCTTCGACCTCGATCGCACCGCGTTTCAGTGCTGCGATCTTGCTGCCGTCACGGCCAAGGGTAATAAGCACATCTACCTGTTGCAAAGGCGTTTTCAATACATTCAGATCAGCCCCTTTACCGTCACCGCCAGCTATCAGAATCAGCTTGCCGCTGACATCGCCGCGCAACCCTTCGATAGCCGCAATACAAGCCCCTGCATTGGTTGCCTTGGAGTCATTGACCCAACGCACACCGTCCACATTGGCTACCTGCTGGCAGCGATGCGGAAGCGGTTCAAAGCTGGCCACCGCATCTGCAGCACACTCAAGATCTGTGCCCAAAGCCGCTACCAGAGCCAGCGCTGCCTGTACGTTGAGCTTGTTGTAATCACCCGGCATTGGCATGCTCGACACCGCCAGCAGAGGCTGTCCGGCAAAAACGATGAATTCCTCACCGTCGACCATCTCAACTGTCAGGTTATGCTCGTCTGCGTGTAAACCAACACTGATAAAATGCTGCAGTTGACGACGACGTAACGGCACGCTGAGCGCATCATCACGGTTGTAAATGCACATATCGGCTTTACGGTAGATCCGGTTTTTAACCCGGGCGTAGCTTTCCAGATCCGCATAACGGTCCATGTGGTCAGCGCTGACATTAAGGACGCAGGCCGCTGCCGGGCGTAAGCTGTAAGTCTGCTCTAACTGAAAACTTGATAACTCGAGAACAATGCAGTCATGGCCCTGATCGAGTAACTCCAGCGCCGGGATACCTATATTGCCACCGAGACCGACATTGCGCCCGCACTGGCGCAGAATATGGGTGGTCAGGCTGACCACGGTCGATTTACCGTTCGAGCCGGTCACCGCTAACACGGGAACATCAACCAGCCGTGCAAACAATTCAATATCGGAAATAAACTCGACCCCGGCATCGCGTGCCATCAGCAGCGCTGGGGCAGTAAATGCCAGACCCGGACTGACAATGACCAGATCCAGGCCAAGCAGGTCTTCAAGTTTAAGCTCACCCAAATAGCATTCGTAGTGCGCTAAATCGGTTGCCTGCTGATACTGCTCAGAACCTTGTGGACGGGTATCAAACAATACAGGTGCGACGTCGTGCGCCGCTAAAAAGCGCGCAGCCGACATCCCGGTCATGCCAAGACCGATAACGCCGATGCGTTCATACCCCTGTAAAGCCGCCTTCACGTCCATAACTTACCTTAGTTTGAGTGTGGCCAGGCCGATTAACACCAGTACCAATGACAGGATCCAGAAACGCACAATAACCCGTGGTTCCGGCCAGCCTTTTAATTCATAGTGATGGTGAATAGGCGCCATCCGGAAAACCCGTTTGCCGCGCATTTTATACGAGCCCACCTGCAGCATGACCGACAGCGTTTCGATAACGAACACGCCGCCCATAATGAAGAGAACCAGTTCCTGCCGAACCAGAATGGCGATAATGCCAAGTGCTGCGCCCAGTGCCAGCGACCCAACGTCGCCCATAAACACTTGTGCCGGATAGGTGTTAAACCACAGAAAGCCCAACCCGGCACCGCAAATTGCAGCGCAGACGACGGTTAGTTCCGCGGTTTCCGGAATATAGGGAATCTGCAAATAGGTGGAAAAATTGGTGTTGCCGGTCACGTAGGCAAACACGCCCAGCGCACCCGCGACCATGACCGTCGGCATAATAGCCAGACCATCAAGGCCATCGGTGAGGTTGACCGCGTTGCTGGTGCCGACAATGACAAAATAAGCGAGTAGCATGTAAAAGGCACCCAGCTGCGGCATCACGTCTTTGACGAAGGGGATTAGTAGCGCCGTTTCCGCACTTTGCCCTGCGCTCCAGAAAAGGTACACCGCAACAGTTCCGGCAATCACCGACTGCCAGAAGTATTTCCAGCGTGCAATCAATCCGGCCGGGTCTTTGCGTACCACTTTGCGATAATCGTCAATAAAACCGACAAGGCCAAAGCCGCCGATAATAAATAAGGTTACCCACACATACCGGTTGCTTAGGTCAGCCCACAGTAATACTGAGACAAAGACTGAAATCAGGATCAGCAGGCCACCCATGGTCGGTGTGCCGGTTTTACTTAAATGACTTTGCGGGCCGTCGTCGCGAACGGTTTGGCCGACCTGCAAGCGACGCAATGCCCGAATCACTTTCGGACCCAGCCACAGCGACAGCATTAAGGCGGTTAAGATACCCAGAATGACACGCATGGTCAGATACTGAACAACGTTGAACCCGGTATAAAAGAACTGCAAATAATCCGCTAACCAAACTAGCATGTGGAGTACCCCACTTTTGCTTTAGCAGTGTAGTCACGGATCGATTCAACGATCCTTTCCATGCGCGCGCTGCGCGACCCTTTTACTAAAATAGTGACGTCGTTTTTCTGCTTCATAATTGTTATTAGTGCATCCACTAGTGCGTCGTTATTATCAAAGTGCTGGCCACCATGGCCGTTGAACATCTGGCTGGCACTCTGGCTGAGGCCTCCCAGAGTAAACAGACTATCAATCCCTGAATCGATAGCATAGGTTCCTACTTCTTCATGGTATCCCCGCGCATGCGCACCGAGTTCACCCATATCACCGAGGACCATCACCCGATAGCCAGTAAAGCTTGCCAATACATCCAGTGCCGCCTTAGCTGATGCTACGTTGGCGTTGTAGGTATCATCAATTACTCGTAAACCCGGGCGTAAATTGTATACATTCATTCGCCCCGGTACTGGTTTCAGGCTGGCAATCCCGCTGGCGACATCCTTCAGAGTGCTTCCGAGTTCCATACACAATCCAGCCGCAGCCAGCGCATTGGCGACGTTATGGGCCCCGGGCAACGGCACCGAAATGGCCTGCTGCTGGTTTTTACAGGTCAGGGTGAAATGCGCACAGCCCTGCTCATCAAGTTCAACGTCGCTGGCTTTGACATCCGCGGCTGGATTCTGCACGGCGAATGTTTTGTGCACCCGGTTGGCATATTCGCGTTGCCAGAACTGGTCAAATTCCGAGTCGGCATTGGTGTAGATCACACCATCCTGCGCCAGCCCCTTAACAATTTCTGATTTTGCCCGGGCGACACCCCAGATATCCCCGAACCCTTCAACGTGTGCCGGCTGAACATTGTTGATCAGGGCTACATCAGGTCTGACTAATGCACTGGTATACCCAATTTCACCACGATGATTGGCGCCCAGTTCTATCACTGCAAATTCATGCTCGTGAGTTAAATTAAGTAAGGTTAGAGGCACCCCAATGTCGTTATTGAAATTGCCCTGAGTCGCCAGCACGTTGCCGCGTTGACGCAGGATCGCCGCGCACATTTCTCTGACTGTGGTTTTTCCGCTGCTGCCAGTCATTGCCACCGTTTTAACATCGACCTCGGCTTTAACCGCGGCGGCTAAACGGCCTAACGCATAACGGGTGTCTTCGACCACCACCTGAGGCACATCCAGCGCCAGTTGCTGGCTGGTCATGATCGCCACGGCGCCGTCCGCAATAGCTTGCTGCGCATAGTCATGGCCGTCAAAACGCGGCCCTTTGATAGCAATAAAAAGGTCGCCTCTGCGCACGTCGCGGCTGTCAATAGTGACCCGGCTGATGTCTGCATTGCCACCATGTAAGTGACCATTCACCTTGCTTGCAACCCAATTAATATCAACGTCTATCATAGGGCGACCTCGTTCATACAGGCTGCTACCACAGCGCGTTCGTTGTAATCCAATGTTTGTGTACCTACGATCTGGTAGTCTTCATGACCTTTTCCGGCCATCACCACCACATCATCGGGCTGCGCATGTTGCAGGCTGTAGCGCACTGCTGCCTCCCGTCCGGGATGCTGAATTATCTGTGCGCTTCCGGTCACGCCGCTGACCACATCGGCGATAATTGCCTCAGCCGACTCGGTACGCGGATTGTCATCGGTGACCACCACGATATCGGCATGCTGGCTTGCTACATTGCCCATTTGAGGGCGTTTGCCGCGATCACGGTCGCCACCACAACCGAACACACACCATAACTGTCCCTTGCAATGACGACGCGCGGCTTTAAGAACCTGTTCCAGCGCATCCGGGGTATGGGCATAGTCGACAATGGCGAGCGCACGCTGCGGCGCGCTGAAGGTTTCCATGCGGCCGGCGACCGGTTGTAAGGTCGATAACAGCGGCACCACATCGAGTAAGGTGTAGCCTTCACTCAACAGCACCAATAACGCGGCTAAGGCGTTACTGACATTAAATTCACCCAGCAACGACAGGCGTGCCGCCACCTGCTGACCCTGCCAGTGCAAGGTAAACTGTGCACCCTCATGGTCAAACTCCAGACCCGTTGCGCGCAGAACACCTTCGCCGTTGTAGCCGTCAGCGGGGGCTTCAAGACTGTAACCATAGGCTGGTCGCGCCGACTGCTGATACCAGCCACAAACGATCGGGTCATCAAGGTTATAGATCCGCGCACGAGCCGGATAATGGTCGAATAAATCCTGCTTTGCAGCGGCGTAGGATTCCATCGAACCGTGGTAGTCGAGGTGGTCACGGCTCACATTCGTCGCCACCACGGCGGCAAAGCGTAAATCGTTAACCCGCCCCTGAACCAGCGCGTGGGAGGAGACTTCCATCGCCACCACATCCGCCCCTTCATTGGCGAGACCGGCTAACCGTGACTGCACGGTCAGCGCGTCGGGGGTGGTATTTTTTTCTGCCAGCAGCGCATCGATAAAGCCGCTTCCCAGCGTACCAAGCACCGCAGCTTTTTCAGCCAGCCCCTGGTATAACTGAGCCACCAGGTGAGTCACCGTCGTTTTACCATTGGTACCGGTCACTCCGATTAACTTAAGACGCTCACTTGGCTGATTATAAAAACGACCACCAATGGCTGATAGTTGCTCGTTTAACTGCGGTACCGAAATGATCGCAGCACCGTCCCGCTGCTCAATCGAAAAGTTGTCTGCTTGCTGTAACACAGCGCTGGCGCCCGCTTGCAACGCAGCGTTAATAAAGTGTCGTCCATCCACCTGATAGCCAGGTACAGCAACAAAACAGTCGCCGTGTGTAACCTGGCGACTGTCAAGTTTAAGTCCGCTCACCTCAATATCGGGCAGCGTTTCAGGTGCGTCCGGGAGTAACTGGATGAGTTTAATCACGTTGCCCCCCAAATCCTGCTGAGCGTAAAGTAGCTGGCGAGATGTCATCCGGTGCCACATTCAGGATCCGCATACTGCCTTCCGCTACCGTAGAAAAGAGCGGCGCAGCCACGCTACCGCCATGATAGGCATCACCTTCTGGTTCATTGATCATCACTGCAATCGCAATGCGTGGGTTCGAGGCGGGAATAACGCCGGCAAACAAGCCCACATATTCATCGCCGTAACCACCCGGCACCGCTTTTCTTGTGGTTCCGGTTTTACCGGCAACCCGGTAGCCGCGGACCCGAGCCTGACGCCCTGTGCCCTCGCTGCTCACCACTGATTCCATCATCCGCAATACGTCTTCAGTTAACTCGGGGTCAAAAACCTGCCGTCCCTCATGCGGGTTTTCCAGCGCCAGCACGCTAAGTGGACGCTGCACCCCACCGTTCCCCAGAATCGCATACATCTGAGCAAGTTGCATGGTCGTCGTTCCCAGGCCATAGCCATAGGATAACGTCGCCACTTCAAAGTCAGACCAACTGGTGCGGTGGCGGATTAAGCCCATGCTTTCGCCAATCAGGTTTATCCCGGTATCACTGCCAAAACCTGCCCCAGCGTAGGTATGCAGCAGGTCGTCAATGTCAATCGACAGCGCCAGTTTACTGATCGCTACGTTGCTCGAATGCTGCAAAATTTCCGCTAGGCTGAGTTCACCGTAATTGCGTGCGTCCTGAACCCGGCGCCCGCCGAGTCTCATCCAGCCAGGGCTGGTATCTATAGTGCTGTCCAGATCAACCACGCCCTGCCGCAGCGCCTCTAACATAACCAGCGGCTTCACCGTCGAACCCGGCTCAAAGGTGTCAGTAATGGCACGGTTGCGCATCAGGTGGGGCAGCATTTCCTGGCGGTTATTCGGGTTATAGGACGGGCTGTTCACCATCGCCAGGACTTCCCCGGTGTGCACGTCAACCGCAACCAGCGACCCCGAGGTCGCGCCGTGATAACTCACTGCTTTTTTCAATTCGCGATAGGCCATTGCCTGAATTCGCTGGTCGATGGAAAGACGCACATTCTGCGGGTATTCAGCCTGGCGAACTTCGAGCTCTTCGATAACCCGGCCCTGGCCGTCTTTGCGATACTGGCGCTGACCGGGCGTTCCGGTTAGCATGCCATCATACACCGCTTCGATACCGTCGAGGCCTTCACCGTCAATATTGGTAACGCCAATAATGTGCGAGTTGATTTCCCCGGTAGGGTAAAAGCGACGTGATTCGTTTTGCAGATAAACACCAGGAATATCCAGCTGCCGCACGTACTCAGCCACTGCCGGCGTAACCATGCGTTTGAGATACACAAAGCGCCGCTGCGGGTTATCAACCCGCGCTAATAAGTCATCCACCGGGGTTTGAAATACATCAGCCAGCGCCTGCCAGCGCCGCATATCTTCCAGTCCGCTTTGCTCATGCATGCGCAGTGGATCCGCCCATACGGTCTGCACTGGCACGCTGACTGCCAGCTCAACGCCGTTGCGATCGGTAATATTGCCACGCTGAACTTCACTGTGGGATACCCGCAGCGAACGAAGATCACCTTCATGGCGCAGCCGATCCGGTTCCACCACCTGAATAAAGGCCGCTCGCCCAACCAGACTGAAAAACACCAGTCCGATCATGGCCAGCATCACCTGAAAGCGCCATTGAATAGGTTCAGGTCGCAGGATGCGTTGGTTACGTTTTACCGCCATGGTACCAGCACCTCCTGATCTTCCTGCGGCCGCTGCATCGATAGATTGCGCGTAGCCAGCTGTTCAATACGGCTGTGCTCGGCCAATGCGGTTTGCTCAATCACCAGGTGACGCCACTCTACATCCAGCGCATCGCGCTGCTGCAGAAGCTCTTCGCGGTCTGCCACCAGTTCACGATTGAGGTGGGTCAGATAAATCACCCCAAGACTGGTGGCAACAGTCAGTGCCGTCAGCGTGAGCAACCCTAAATGGCGCCCCAGATCCTGACGGATCACGTGCAATAACGTGGACTGTTGTAGCCGGCTCATGCTAAACGCTCCGCAATCCGAAGAACGGAGCTGCGCGCTCGCGGGTTCGTCTGTACTTCAGCCGCTCCAGGTTTTATCGCACGGCTCAAGGGCTTTAAAGTACAGTCTTTCAGTCGTTCAGCTTCCGTCACCGGTAACCCGGCAGGCAACTGTGCGCCATCACTTTGTTGTTTGATAAAGCGCTTGACCAAACGATCTTCCAGGCTGTGGAAGCTAATAACTGCCAGCCGGCCACCCGGTGCAAGCACCTGAATAGCGGCATGCAGAGCCGTTTCGGCTTCTTCCAGCTCCTGATTTACATGAATGCGGATCGCCTGAAACACACGTGTAGCCGGATGTTTATGTTTTTCTTTCACCGGACTTACCCGTGCGATCAGCCCCGCAAGCTGCGCAGTAGAGAGAAAAGGGGTGGTTTTACGGTCATGTTCTATGGCCCGCGCGATACGGCGCGCATAGCGTTCCTCGCCATAGTGTTTAAATACATATACCAGGTCATCGATCGAGGCCGTGTTAATCCACTCTGCCGCAGACTGACCCTGTTCCGGGTCCATGCGCATGTCCAGAGGACCGTCACGCATGAAACTGAAACCACGTTCGGCGTCATCAAGTTGTGGGGACGAGACACCTAAGTCAAATAAAATGCCATCAACCTGGCCGCTGATTTGCTCGCGTTGCGCGGCTTCAGCCAGAGTGGAGAAAGGAGCTTGGATGAAGTGAAACTGGGGGTGTCCGGCGAGTTCAGCGGCGGCGTCTGCAGCACGCGGATCGCGGTCAAACGAATAAAGACGACCTTCTTCGCCCAATTCGTCAAGAATTGCACGACTATGCCCGCCACGACCAAAGGTCATGTCGATGTAGGTTCCATCCGGGCGAATCGCAAGTGCTTCAATGGCTTCATTGAGCAGTACCGGAACATGTTTGGCTGGCATCGTCATTATAATGTGAAATCTTTTAGTCGGTCTGGAACTTCAAAGTCGCCACGCTGCTCAATTTCAATGTCACGTTTAATTTGTTCGTTCCAGGCGTCTTCTGACCAAATTTCAAATTTGTTCAGTTGACCAACCAACATGACTTTCTTATCAAGCGCAGCATGGCTGCGTAGAATGGGAGCTATCAATAAGCGGCCATTTTTATCCATGTCACAGTCGTGGGCATGCCCGAGAACCAGGCGTTTAACCCGGCGTTCAGCAGGCTCAAAATTGGAAAGCCCCGCCAAATACTGCTCTACCACCTTCCATTCCGGCATGGCATAGAGCAACAGACAGGGTTGCAGAGTATCAATCGTGCAGACCATCTTACCTTCAGCCTGCGACAATACCTGGCTACGATACTTACTAGGTATCGCCAGTCGGCCTTTGTCATCAATGCTTACAGCAGTTGCTCCACGAAACATGATCGTCTCCGGGATCGCAGCGCGATCCACTTTTCTCCACTATTCCCCACAATAGTACAGTCTAGGCGTCATAAAAGCACCCTGTCAAGCAAAAACAGGGGCTTAAGAAGCATTGCTTTACCTTATTTTTACTGGGCTTTGAGCAAGTTCATGAAACTGGGTGGGAAATTGTGGGAGAAAATGAATGAGCCAACCTACTAATACTTTATATTGATCTAATTTTGACCATACTGGACTATGTATACATATTACCAGAATAATTAGGTTGTCCCTATGGTTGCGATGCGTCGCTGGTTCATTCTTTTTCTTGTCGTTAGCTTCGCTGTGCTACAAGGGATCCTGATCGCGTTACTCAATAGTTATCAGACACAACAGGCAAACAACGAACGTATCGCTGCATTTCAGCAGCTTGCCACCCTGCGCGCTCAGTTTGACGGCCTCCTCAATGCGAACCTCGCCAGCATGCGTGGCTTGCGTGCCGAATTCATGGCCAACCCAGCGATCGACGAACAACGTTTTGCGACGCTCAACCAATACCTGCTGGCTGATGATCTGCATACCCGCCATGTCGCCGTAGCGCCGGATCTGGTGATCCGCTATGTCTATCCACGCAATGGCAACGAGCAGGTCCTGGGTACTGACTACCGCGAGCTCCCCACACAAATGGAGTCAGTTCGTCAGGCCATTGAAAGCGGCGATATCGTATTTCAGGGGCCAGTCCCCTTACTGCAGGGAGGGGAGGCCCTAATCGCCCGGGTTCCCTTAGTCCATGACGACAATAACTGGGGTATTATCTCACAGGTTCTGGATCATCAGCGGCTGTTCGCTGATGCCGGGATTGGCCACGGCGACTCATTGAATACTGCATTGCGCGCTGGTGACGACCATCTCGCCGGTGATGAGCAGATCTGGAATCACGACGTGGTTGAACTACCCATTCAGTTGGGTGTGTTGCAGTGGTCCCTCGCCGGCTATCCAACATACGGCTACTGGGCACCGCCCTGGTGGCATTACTGGCCCTTGCTACTGGCTGGGAACCTGGTCATTGCCGCCATACTGGCGTTGTTTATTGTGGTCTTCATTAACCACCGTCGACTCCAGCACGCGTTCTCGCAGATTACCGAACAAGCGCAGCGTGACCCGTTAACCGGGCTTGTTAACCGTGTCTATTTGCGCCAGCTGCTGGGCCGCTATATCGACTATTGCGAGACGCACCAGGTAAAATTCTGTGTCCTTTTCATCGACCTCGACCATTTCAAACAAGTGAATGACAGTCTGGGCCATGATCTCGGCGACCAATTGTTGATTACCATCGCGGAGCGGCTCAGTAACCGTCTCCGTGAACGCGATATTGTTGCGCGCATCGGTGGCGATGAATTCATTCTGGTGCTCAAAGACGTCGACGATCTGGAAACCTGCATGAACCTGGCCAACCAGCTGCAGCAAACACTAACCCAGCCGGTCGAGCTGGACGGTCATCATATCCACATGCATGCCAGTATTGGCATCGCCATGTATCCGGAGGATGGCGAAGACGTCATGACGCTGATTAAACATGCAGATGTGGCAATGTATTCAGCGAAAAGTGCAGGCCGCAACACCAGTGCCTTCTTCGACGCCAGTATGCAGCGTTCCGCCGAAAGCCAGCTCAAACTATCCGAGGAGATGCGTACAGGCCTCAACAGCGGCCAGTTCGTGATTTACTATCAGCCGATCGTCACCCCCGTCGGCGCGATAACTCACCTCGAAGCCCTGGTCCGCTGGCAACATCCCGCGTTGGGGCTGCTCAGCCCCGCTCAGTTTATACCCTGTGCCGAACGCAATGGGATTATTGCACTTATTGGTGATTTTGTACTGACCCGGGTGTGCAGCGATTTGGCTTCGTTGCGGGCCTTGATCCCCGACGTCAAAGTCAGCATTAACCGCTCGCCGGCAGAATTCAATGACCCGCAGGTAGCATCGCGCTGGCTGGCGATCATGACCGAATATCAGGTCGCCAGTCGCGATGTGATTTTCGAAATTACTGAGTCCATGTTGATGCCGGATCAGCCTCGCCAGCATGCGCTGATCAATCAGCTTGACGAAGCAGGTATTCAATTAGCAATTGATGATTTTGGCACCGGCTACTCGTCGGTCAACTATGTCCGTCGCTTTCCAATCCGACTGATTAAAGTAGATCGCAGCTTTACTCAGCACCTGGCAGAGGACCGCCGGGTGGTGGCAATGGTCGGTGCGCTGGTGCAAATGGCGAAAGCGCTGGACGTACAAGTGGTTGCCGAAGGCGTCGAAACCCAGGCTCAGGCGCAGATGCTTGAGACCCTTGGGGTCGATTATTTGCAGGGGTATCTTTACACCGAGCCGTTACCGCGTAACCAGCTGGCTAAATGGTATCCAGACTATGCCGCCAGGCTTTCAGCCCGCGGCATAGCACAGATAAAATAAGGGGAGTCAGCCAGTAAGCCGGGTTCTGTCGTGGACAATCATTCGTCTAGGACTACAGTCGCCTGTAGCCTCCAGCAACCTACCCGGATCCGAGGCGGGCCACCCCAAGGATCCCTATTTGGTCTTGCTCCGGGTGGAGTTTACCGTGCCACGAACTGTTGCCAGCCGCGCGGTGCGCTCTTACCGCACCCTTTCACCCTTACCTGTTCCCACTCCGAAAAGTGAGTCATCGGCGGTTTGCTCTCTGTTGCACTGGTCGTCGGCTCGCGCCGCCCAGGCGTTACCTGGCACCCTGCCCTATGGAGCCCGGACTTTCCTCCCCCCACACACCCGAAAGTATGCGGGCAGCGATTGCCCTGGCTGACTCCGGCGGACATTGTACGCGCCCAGGGGGGCAGGTCAATCTATTCTTGTCCACCCTCCTGCTGCTCGAGGCCCCATTGGTAGAGCTGGTTTTTGCGTACCCCATAATGCTCAGCGACCACCGCAGCGGCTTTTTTCAATGCCATGTGGGGTAACAGTTGCAGCAACAGTCGGGTCGCGTCTGCTGGCAGTGCATCGGCTGCCCGTCGTGCACCGTGTACCATGATTACAATCTCACCACGTTGCTGATTGCTGTCCGCCGCGACCTGTTCAATCAACGACGAGAGGCTACCAGCAAGGAAGGTCTCAAATTGCTTGGTCACTTCACGTGCCACGACCGCCTGACGGTCAGCACCATAGACGTCCTGCATATCCCGTAAGGTGCTCAGAATGCGACGTGGGGATTCATAAAACACCAGGGTTCCGCTCTCCTCGCTGACCGCAGTGAGCTGGCTGACCCGGGCGGCGGATTTAGCCGCAAGGAAGCCAACAAACAAAAAGCGATCTGTGGGAAGCCCGGCGGCACTTAACGCAGCGATCGCCGCACAGGGTCCCGGAATAGGCACCACCTGAACGCCCGCTTCACGACAGGCATGAACCAGCGGATACCCCGGGTCACTGATCAACGGGGTCCCTGCATCACTGATTAACGCAATATTTTCACCTGCCAACAAGCGCTTAACCAGGTACTCACTACGCTGGCGTTCGTTGTGCTCATGCACCGTAGAAAGCGGTCCTTCGACCCCATAATGATCAAGCAGCGGCCTGCTGTGGCGGGTGTCTTCAGCCATAATCAGGTCCGCCTGCTGCAATACCTGAACCGCGCGGTAGGTCATATCGCTAAGGTTCCCTATCGGCGTGGCAACAATATAAAGTATCCCGCTGGGTGACTCAGACCGCATATCCTATAGCCCTTTGATTGTGTCCTCGCCGTTGGGCGTTTATAGTATGGACATGTGAATTACCAAGAGCGTTTATTGTGCCAAAGAAGTTACTTGCCTGCATCGCTATTTTCGCCCTCGCGGGTTGCGCGGGTCAGCCATCTGCACCGGTTACAGACCGATCTGCTATAGAGGATGAGCCGTTAGCGGACACCACGACGCTGATCGATGCCAGCCCGGAGGACTTCCTTGAACGCGCAGCGTTCGCTGAGAACCGCGCCCAGACCTATCAGTTCCTGCTCCAGGCCAGCGAAGCTTTCTTTGCCCGCGGAGAATGGCAACAGGGTGCATCGGTGTTGAGCCAAATGGAAGATGTCGCCCTGCCCGGCCGACTGCGCACTGAATACCTGATGCAGCGTGCCGCCTTGTTGCTTTACTTCGAGCAGTGGCAGACAGCGCAACAGATTCTTGATGATATTGAGCGAACCAGCTCCCGCGAGCAACGGGTTGCCCTTTTACGCCTGTATTATCAGTCCTACGCGGGGCAGCAGCGCCACCTCAGTGCCGCCCGTCAACTGGTCGAATTGTCGACCTACGATGAGCAGGACCATAATCCAAGGATTTGGCACCATTTAAGTCAGGTGCCCGCCGGGTACTGGCGCAATGCCGCCCGCGAAAGTAGCGAGCGGATGCGCGGCTGGACCAGCTTATTTACCCGTCTGACTCAGGCACTAGACTACCGGGAACCCGTCGCGCCAACATTAGAACGCTGGCTGCAACAGTTCTCCGGCCACCCCGCCCGACAACAAGTTGAAGAGGTGCTCGCCGACCAGCCATGGCTCCACGAGCAACCTCGCCGGATAGCCGTTTTGTTACCGTTGAGTGGTCAATTCGGACAACAAGGCCTGGCGGTTCGTGATGGCGTGCTCGCCGCGCTAAGCAATGAACGAAATGAAGACGTACTGTTTATCGACACCACTGCCTACAATGCCGACGAAGTACTAGAACGTCTGCAACGGGAAAATATCGAAGCGGTCATAGGTCCATTGTCCCGCGATTACGTTAACCGGTTCGCCGCGACGCTGAACGCACAGGACGAGCCGATGCCCTGGATTCAGTTGTGGCTAAACCGAACACCGGATGATTATGAGCCGGGGCTGGACAATTTCTTTGCCCTCGATATCGATACTGAAGTTGAATCCGCGGTTGACTATCTTAGCCAGCGCGACCACGAAAATGTCCTGGTACTAGGCGCTGA
The DNA here is from genome assembly GCF_003986955.1 of Aliidiomarina sedimenti. Lineage (GTDB taxonomy): Bacteria > Pseudomonadota > Gammaproteobacteria > Enterobacterales > Alteromonadaceae > Aliidiomarina > Aliidiomarina sedimenti. The sequence goes on from NZ_PIPN01000002.1 coordinate 44,519, forward strand.
TACCCAACGCGGACGGCAGCTCGCCAGCCAGTTTGAAAGTCAGTGGGTGGCTAAACACGGCGCCACCAGCGTCCATGTTGGTCGTTACAGTTCGAGCAATGACATGCCTGACCGGGTGGCTGAAAGCCTTCACGTGCGCGATTCCAACAACCGTATCGAGCTAGTCGAACGCGCCGCCGGCACCACTACGATTGAATCTGAACCGCGCAGTCGACGAGACGTTAGCGCTATCTACCTGCTCGGTGATGCAGCCCAGGCGCGACTGTTAAAACCCTTTATCGAAACGAATATCAGCCCGTTTGCCCGCCGCCTGCCGGTCTTTGCCTCATCCTCAGTTCACGAAAGCTCAGACAGCCGAGGCAGCAGTGACCTTGACGGCATTGTCTTTTCAGAAGCGCCGTGGCTGTTACCAGAGCATTCTGAGCGCGCTTTATTTGAACGCTTTCAGCAACTGCGTCCGAATCAGTCACCATCGTCGCAACGGCTTATCGGGATGGGCTATGATGCAATGGAACTGTTACCCCGCCTGAGCGTAATGAACTGGCTGCCCGGATATGACCATCCGGGCCTGACCGGGCAATTGCGTATTTCTGAGCATGCCATCAGCCGTCAGCTACACTGGGCCGTATTCGACAACGGCCGTATTGTGGAGCAACGCGGAAATGAGCAGTCGTTCAGTGGGGACACACTTTGAGTACCAGGCAGAAGCGTATTTGAAGCAGCAGGGGCTGACCCTGGTGGAGCGTAATTTTCGCCTGCATGGCGGTGAAATTGATTTGATTATGCGCGACCAGGACTATTGGGTCTTTGTCGAAGTTAAGTTTCGCTATAATGCGACCGTCGAGCATCCGCTGGGGCAGATCCGCCAGGGTCAGCTACAACGGATCCGTCACTGTGCAAAAGTTTATCTTTATTCCAATGATTTGTCCGAGTATCTTACCCCCTGTCGGTTTGACGTCGTCGCCATTACGGCCGACCCGGCGGAGTTACTCTGGGTCAAAGACGCTTTTTAAAAAACCTAAGGTTTTCCATGCGCGAGTTTCTCAAAAACTATTACAACGAGAGTATACAAATTCAGGTTGCCGCTTCTGAAACATTAGCCGATGTTTTAGTCGACGCTGCCGACCTGCTGGTCTCCAGCCTGCTGGCTGGCCAACGGGTATTCAGCTGCGGCGACGGACAGAGTTTGTTTGTTGCCAATCACTTCGCTGACCTCTTACTGCAGGGCTCAGAACTTGAACGCCCGCCCTTTCCCGCGCTGGCGTTGGGGCTCAGTTCAAGCCAGACCTCTGAGCTGGAGTCTATTGCGCGCCAGGTGCAGGCGATTGGGAGCCAGGGTGATATTCTGGTTGCCTTCATTAGTGAACAGCATTCCGAGCGGGTCCATCAGGCGATGGAAGCAGCGCTGTCCCGTGAGATGACCATTATCGCTATTATTGGCACCGAATCCGGCGACGCAACCGGTCTGCTCGGTCCGGCTGATATCGAAATACAAATCCCAGCCGCCAACCCGGCACGTATCACTGAACAGCAATTGTTTATCAGCCATCTGCTATGTAGTCTGATTGAACAACAGATTTTTCAGGGGGGGACGTCCTAATGAAACGCATGGTTATGCTGCTATGTTTACCGTTGCTGGTTAACCTTTCCGGTTGTGCCCTGGTCGTTGCTGGGGGTGCCGTCGGTGCTACTGTAGTGGCCATGGACGGGCGTGATGTCGGCACTCAGGTGGACGACAACAGTTTGCGCTTGCGGGTAGAGAGCCATCTTAATGATGACCAGACGCTTCGTGAGCAACGCATCCAGATCGTGGCTTACAATGGCAATGTATTAATTTTTGGGCAAGCTGAAAGCGACCGCATTCGCGATCAGGCAGTGCGGGTTACCCGTGATGTGAATGGCGTTAACCGTGTCTATGACCAGCTCCGTGTCGGTCCTAAAGCGACCTTAAGCGAACGCTCGCGAGACACCTTTCTCACCTCAAGGGTGAAAGCAGCCTTGATCACCGACAGCGAGTTTGACCATAGCAATATCAAAGTATATAGCGAAAAAGGTGAAGTGTTTCTGGTAGGAGTGACCACTGCTGATGCCGCCGCCGATGCCATTGAACAAGTTCGTCACATGAATGGTGTGGAACGGGTTATCGATGTACTGGAGCGCCGTTAACGCGCGCTCCAGCTTAGTCGTTACTTACTTGACTACTTTCAGTGAAGGTTTACCCTTCGCTGGTTTCTCAGCTGCGGGCTCAGAAGCAGACTCAGGATCACCCTGATAGTCATCCAGCCCCGGTTCCTGTTCGAAGATAGTGCCTGCACCATTCTCCCGCGCATAAATTGCGGTCACCGCCGTCATAGGGACCCAGATACGCCGTGCAGCACCACCAAAGCGGGCTTCAAAGCTGACGTGATTGAGATCCATGGTGAAGCGAGTCACTGCATCAGGATGCACGTTGAGCACGATCTGGCCGTCCTGCACGTGTTCCTGTGGCACATCAACAAACTCCAATGTCGCATCCACAATAAGATGCGGTGTACATTGGTTATCAACAAGCCAGTCATACATGGCTCGCAATAAATAAGGACGCTGTGGAGACATCTTTAAATCCATAACCCCTCTTGGCGCAGCTCAGGATTACCCCTGAGCTAATTCGCGCTCTGCTTCGGTCAGTGACTTCTGGAATGATGGACGCTCAAACAGGCGTACCATATACCGCTTAATCTCTTTCGCTGTGGAACCTTCTAACTCAATCTTGTACTGCGGCAAACGCCATAACAACGGCGCCAGATAGCAATCCACCAGGCTGAACTCTTCGCTCATGAAGTAATCACTGTCAGCAAACATCGGCGCCAGTGCCAGCAAGCCTTCACGCAGCTCCTGTCGGGCCTGGTTGGCTTCTTTGTTGCTGCCTTTCAGAATCGTCGATGCCAATGCATACCAGTCACGTTCAATGCGATACATCATTAAACGGCTGTTGCCACGGGCGACCGGATAAACTGGCATCAATGGAGGATGCGGAAAACGCTCATCAAGGTATTCCATGATAATTTTTGAGTTGTACAGAACCAGCTCGCGGTCGACTAAGGTCGGTACTGCGTCCGGATACGGATTCAACTGAATCAGATCTTCCGGTTTTTCATCACCTTCGACAAAGCTGATCTCAACACCCACCCCTTTCTCAGCCAGCACGATGCGGGCCTGATGACTGAACAAATCGTCTTTGCCAGAATAAAGGGTCATTACCGAACGTTTATTGGCAGCTACAGCCATGATTTTCTCCAGTTTATGCAAACAGCAAAGGGGGCGAACTTCGCCCCCAATGTTTTATGGTTTATCCTGCGGCGATTACTTAATATCGCGCCAGTACTCTTTCTTCAGCAATATTGTCAGAATTAAGAAAACAATCAGGAAACCAATAACGAAATAACCCATGCGCTGACGCTCAAGGATCATAGGCTCGCCGGTGTACACCAGGAAGTTAGTCAGATCGAGCATCGCCTGATCAAACTCTTCCGGGCTCATTGTGCCGTTACCATCGGCGCGAATACCGACGTACACGTCTTTCATTTCACCATCAACCATACGCTGTTCTTCAACGCGGCGAGGTGTGCCCTGCAGCTCTTCGAGTACGTGAGGCATACCGACGTTTTCAAATACGTCGTTGTTAACACCAAACGGACGCGAGTCGTCAGCATAGAAAGAACGTAAGTAAGTGTAGATGAAATCTGCACCACGGACACGCGCAACCATGGTTAAGTCAGGCGGCGTCAGGCCAAACCACTCAGCAGCAGCATCGCCGTCAATAGCAGAGGTTTTATGTCCGCCCGGCTCGTTGGTGAATTGCAGCAACTCTTCGCCCAGTTCCTGAGGAATATCCAGGTCATCAAAGGTACGCGAGTAGCGCTGATACTGCATTGAGTGACACGCCAGGCAGTAGTTCATATAAAGTTGGGCCCCACGCTGCAGTGACGCCTTGTCACTCAGGTCGTGGTCCGCGCGATCAAGCGGTCCGCTGTAGCCGGCCGCAAATGCGACCGACGGAAGAAGCAGAGCCAAGGCTAGAAGAAAACGCTTAATCATTTCGTAACCCTCTCTGGCAGTGGCTTAGTGCGCTCGTTTTTGCTGTAGAACCACATCACAATAAAGAACGCGAAGTACAGGAACGTAAAGATACGCGCCATAATAGTGTACACATCGGTTGCTGGCTTGACGCCCAGATACCCTAGCGCAATGAAGCTGATAACAAACACGGTCAGGTTCACCTTGTGCAAGGTACTGCGATAGCGGACCGAACGTACTTTACAGCGGTCCCACCAAGGCATCAGGAACAGGAACACGATGGCCAGGAACATTGCGATAACGCCGAATAATTTATCCGGGATAGCACGCAAAATTGCATAGAATGGCGTGAAGTACCAGACAGGTGCAATGTGCTCCGGTGTTTTCATTGGGTCGGCAGCCTGGAAGTTAGGCGGCTCAAGGAAGAAACCTCCCATCGTCGGCGCAAAGAAAATCACCCAGGCAAACAGAATCAGGAACCCTGCCAGACCTACCAGATCCTTAACCGTGTAGTACGGATGGAACGGGATAGCATCGACAATGTCTTTCTTCGCTGTGTAACGCTCGTGGAATTCAAACGGCGCTTTCTCGTCGTCTGGCACAGACCCTTTTGGTTTCTTAATGTCGATACCGTCTGGGTTGTTCGAACCTACTTCGTGCAATGCAATCAGGTGCAGGAACACCAGAATTACCAATACCAGCGGTAAGGCAATTACATGCAAGGCAAAGAAACGGTTCAGTGTGGCACCGGAAATAACGAAGTCGCCGCGGATCCAGGTCGTCAGTTCTTCGCCGACGAACGGAATTGCACCGAACAGCGAAATAATAACCTGCGCCCCCCAGAACGACATTTGTCCCCAGGGTAACAAGTAGCCCATAAAGGCTTCTGCCATTAGCACAAGGAAGATGAGCATGCCGAAGATCCACAGCAATTCACGTGGACGCTGGTATGAGCCATACATCAGACCACGGAACATATGCAGATAAACCACCACGAAAAACGCGGAGGCCCCGGTTGAGTGCATATAGCGCAGCAGCCAGCCGTAATCGACATCACGCATGATGTATTCGATTGAGGCAAAGGCGCCGTCGGCACTCGGGTTATAGTTCATGGTTAGCCAGATACCGGTCACGATCTGGTTTACCAGCACAACCAGGGCCAGTGAGCCCATGATGTACCAGAAGTTAAAATTCTTTGGTGCCGGATATTGCGTCACGTGCAGCTTCAGCGAGTTGCTGAAAGGTATACGTTCGTCTATCCAGTTCATAATACGTGACATTATGCAGCCCCCTCGTCTTCACCAATCAAAATGGTGGCGTCGTCGATAAAGTAATATGGCGGTACGACAAGGTTGGTTGGTGCGGGAACGCCCTGGAAAACACGCCCGGCGATGTCAAACCGCGAACCATGGCAAGGGCAGAAAAAGCCAGAGTCAACGCCGTCCATATCACCGAAATTACGCGGCAGAAACTGTGGAGAGCAGCCTAGATGAGTACACACACCGACCGCGACAAACCACTCAGGGTCAATCGAACGATGTTTATTCTTAGCGTATTCAGGTTGCTGCGGTTGTTCCGACTCGGGGTCGCGGACTTCGTCATCAGTCAGGCTTAACGATTCCAGCATTTCCGGGGTCCGACGAATAACCCAAACAGGGCTTCCCCGCCATTCAGTTCTGACCAGCTGGCCCGGCTCTATCTTGTCGATCTTCATTTCAACAGGAGCCCCGGCGATACGCGCGCGCGCACTCGGGTTCCATGAAGCAATGAAAGGCACGGCAGCAGCGACAGCTCCTGCTCCACCTACAACAGAGGTAGCAACAGTCAGGAACCGACGGCGGCCTTTATCTACAGGCGCATTGCTCATCCATTTATCTCCAGTTTTGGACGCTTGACGGAGGCATCCGCAGCGAAAAACTAATTTTATTGTGACAAATTTATCAAGCGTGATGATAAAGAAAAGCCCTACCTTTTACAAGGCTAGGCACCTCTTTATACGTGCTTAATCCGTTTTCTTCTTGGTGATTATCAGGTCTCCACAAGAATTGGGGAACCGGTGGTACTGGTCAATGTCGTTGCGCGCACCCTTTACTCTGAGGCAGGCTCCACGGTAAACCGGGTCAGGCCTATTAGCTGCCCCGAGTCGGTAACCACCCGTACCTGCCAGTTGCCTTCCGCGTTCACCGGGAAATTAAGCTTATGAGTCCAGGCGCGGTAGCCCTGGTCGCGGCCGCCGACGATATCCACAGTAATACGGTCAACCTCGTTGCCATTTAGTAACCACAGGTGGTGAATGCGTTCGTTGAGACCTCGTGGGGCCCGTACCGCTGTCCAGGCAAAGAGCCCATCGCGGTGAAGACTGGCCACGTCGATGTTTCGAATACTGTCCCCGGGAACCCGTTGTTCACGATCCATTTGCTGCGACAACGTGATTTCTGTCATGCGCAACGACGCCGGCGGGATCCAGCTGCGTATCTGCCAGGCGCCCGTCGCCATCACAACCAGCATCAAAGATATCAGCGGCAAGCGCCACCAACGGCCGCTGGGTATGAATCCCTTAAGACTGGGTAGACTGAACAACAAGGCTAAAACCAGCGCGAGTATCAGACTCTGGCCCGTATCCAGATTGAGTAACAGAGGGTTAACCACCAGCAGCACGGCAAAAAGAGTGAGCGCATGAAAGGCAACAAACAGTCCGCGCTTGGGAGCCAGCCAGTTGTAATAGATAGGATCTATAAGGGAGATAAGCGCGCAGGTAATAAGTAACAGCGTAAATACCAGCTGACCGTGATTCCAGGTGGTTGCCGCCAGAAAAAATGGAAGGGTAAAAAAGAGACTTTCCTGGTGCACCATCTGGGTCGCAAACCGCATCACTGCAGGGGGCATTTTGAAGCCAAAACGCTTGATAATACCCAGTCGCAACCAGCGCTCCAGAATAAGCCATGCCCAGCTAAGCAGCATCAGCAACGCTATGACCTGTGCCAGTGATTCATTGCGCTCAACCAGAAAAAAACTGGCCAGCCCGGAGGCAAAACCGAACGCTGCCATTAAGCCGGGATGGTCCTGAACCAATGTTGCCAGACGGGTAAGCAGGTTTAGCAAGGCAGCTTTAACTGATTTCATTTAAATTTTCCGGATGCGGTCACTTACTTGGTACTCCTGATGTTGCAATATACCACCTGCAAGCGGTGAGCAAAACGGGCACAAAAAAACCGCGCCGAAGCGCGGTTTTTGTAGAAGGTCCAGAAACCCGGGCGACTTAACGCTTCGAGAACTGTGGACGCTTACGTGCTTTATGCAAGCCGACTTTCTTACGCTCAACCTGACGCGCGTCACGAGTAACATAACCCGCTTTACGCAGTTCAGGGCGTAGTGATTCGTCGTACTGCATCAGTGCACGAGTAATACCGTGACGGATTGCGCCCGCCTGACCAGTCGTACCGCCACCTGTTACAGTGACGTAGAGGTCGAATTTCTCAGTCATTTCTAACAGCTCTAGCGGCTGACGAACAACCATGCGAGCCGTTTCGCGACCGAAGTATTCTTCCAGAGTACGCTGGTTAATTTTGATGTCACCGCTACCTGGACGCAGGAAAACACGTGCAGTCGAGTTTTTGCGACGACCGGTACCGTAGTATTGATTATCTGCCATTTTCATCTGCTCCGTAATTAAATATCAAGGGTTTGAGGCTGTTGAGCAATATGGTTATGCTCAGCACCTGCATACACTTTCAGCTTACGGAACATGGCACGACCCAACGGACCACGTGGCAACATGCCTTTTACCGCGCTTTCGATAATCATTTCAGGTTTTTTAGCCTGCAACTTATCGAAGCTGATCTCTTTAATACCACCCGGGAAACCGGTGTGTGAGTAGTACATTTTGTCAGTGGTTTTATTACCAGTAACAACAACTTTCTCAGCGTTTACAACGATGATGTAATCACCAGTGTCAACGTGCGGCGTGTATTCAGCCTTGTGCTTGCCACGCAGACGGCGAGCGATTTCAGTGGCCAGACGACCAAGTGTTTTATCAGTGGCGTCTACCACGAACCAGTCGCGTTTTACGCTTTCTGGCTTAGCTACAAAAGTTTTCATGACTTTTAATTACCCAGTTTAATAAGTTCCACAACATGACATATTCCGGGCTTCCCCGCGAAATGCCAACATATATAACGGCTTGCGACGCCCCTTTCGGGTTTTATCGCTACCGGTAACGTGGGCTGGCGCGGATTATACACGCACCAAGGCTAGTTTTTCAACAACGATCGCACGTCAAATTCAAGATTCAGGCGCGGGGCTTGAATGTTGAATTACGCAAGGTGCTCGCGAGCGAGGTATTCGTGCGACTGCATCTCCTGCAGACGGCTGATACAGCGTTTAAATTCAAAGCTGAGGCGGCCGCCGCTATACAACTCTTCCAGCACAACTTCGGCTGACATAATCAGCTTGACGTGGCGCTCATAGAACTCGTCGACCAGGGCAATAAAACGGCGGCTGATATCATCATTCTTTTCGCCCATCTGGCGCACATTGGCCAGCAACACCGCATGGTAAATACGGGACAGTTCCATGTAATCATTCTGGCTACGCGGCCCACCACACAACACGTCAAACTCAAACATAGCGACGTCATCGGCTTCCATGCGGGTCGCAATTTCACGTCCATTCACCACAATCGGTTTGCCGGTAGAATGCGCCTGATGGTCTGGTGCCAGTTGCTTAAAGTAGGTGACCAGGTTCTCATCGGCGTCATCATCCAGTGGCGAATGGAAAATTTCGGCCTGGGTCAGGGTACGCATTCGGTAGTCAATCCCGCCATCCACGTTGACCACCTCACAGTGAGCGTTAATCAGCTCAATGGCCGGCACAAAGCGTTGCCGTTGCAATCCGTTCTTATAAAGATCGTCCGGCACTATGTTTGACGTGGCGACCAGCACTACGCCGCGCTTAAATAGCTCCTGCATCAGGGTGCCCAGAATCATCGCATCGGTAATATCCTGCACAAAAAACTCATCGAAACAGAGCACCCGTGCTTCCTCAGCAAACTTGTCTGCTATTAGCGGCAACGGGTCAGAGCGTCCTTTAAGTTGCTTCAGTTCATCGTGTACACGATGCATAAAGCGATGGAAATGGATGCGCATTTTACGTTCAAACGGCAATGCATTGTAAAAGGTATCAACCAGATAGGTCTTGCCGCGTCCGACGCCGCCCCAGAAGTACAGGCCCTTCACTTTCTCCGCCTGACCGCCACCGAAAACATTCTTTAACTTACCCAACAAGCCATGTCGTTGAGGCTGTTCGGTGGCCAGCAGGTCATCGTAAAGACGTTGTAAATGGTTGACTGCGTTTTGCTGTGCCGGATCATGGCTAAAACCATGACTACTAAGGTCTCTTTGATATAATTCTTTGGGTGTCATCACTGCGCTTACCACTGCCAGATTGAGAAAAACCCACTATCGTGTCGGGCAAAGCATGGTATCATAATCCAATATAAATTAGCATTTTCGGGAGATGTCATTATGGATTGGCTCATTGGTTTGCTGCTGGTTGTCGTCGGCGCTGTCATCGGCTTTTTCGCAGCTCGGTACTATCTTTCTTCTCATTCTGACTCTGCCCAGCTTGAAGCTCAGGTAGCGGCAAATAAAGAACAGTTTGACGCCTACCGCAAAGATGTCTTCGAACATTTTGAAACGGCGCGGCAATTAGCTGAAGACCTGAATGACACTCAGACTAAGCTCAATGCGTTTCTGAGTGACAGCCAGCAACTGCTGCAACAGGAAAAAGAATGGCAGCAGCCATTGCCATTTTTCTCTGCCGACACTATCCGTCAATTGCGGGCTGCCAAGGCGCTCGACAACGACCAGGCGCATCCTGATCGTCCGGGTGATGCAGCACCCCGTGATTATTCTGAAGGTGGCAGCAGCGGACTGTTTCGTAATGACGAAGACTACTCGTCCCGCGATCGTAACTAATTTCACCTCTTGAATTAAAAAAATCCGAACTTATTAATAGCTTCAGCAGTCTCTAACTTCGATTCCCTTGTTGTTAATGCTGGAGCTATAAAACCATGAAAAAGCTTGTGCTTTTATTTCTTGCAGCAAGTGCGCTGGTACTTACCCCTGCGCATGCGCAAATTCCGTTCTCTACCAATTCAAAAGAAGTTCCTACCCTTGCCCCCATGCTGGAGCAGGTTACACCCGCGGTGGTTAACATCTCCGTCGAAGGAACCCGCGTCACGCAGCAGCGCCTGCCTGATGCCTTTCAGTTTTTCTTTGGCCCTAATGCGCCGCAAAATGGCACCCGCGAACAGCCGTTCCGCGGCCTGGGTTCGGGGGTTATTATCGACGCCGAGGCCGGCTATGTGGTGACCAACAACCATGTTATCGATGAAGCCACCGATATCACTGTAACGCTTAAAGACGGCCGCCAGTTTGCTGCCCAGGTATTGGGTCGCGACGAGCAAAGCGATATTGCCTTATTAAAAATAGACGATCCCGATAACCTCACCGCGATCGCGATTGGCGATTCCGATGACATGCGGGTTGGCGATTTCGTGGTCGCCATTGGCAACCCATTCGGACTCGGTCAGACCGTCACCTCGGGCATTGTGTCAGCGCTCGGTCGCGGTGGTTTCGGCTCCGATCGGCTGGAAAACTTTATTCAAACCGATGCTGCAATTAACAGCGGCAACTCGGGCGGTGCCCTGGTCGACCTGCGCGGCAACCTGATTGGTATTAACACCGCCATTCTTGGTCGTGCCGGCAACATAGGGATCGGCTTTGCCATCCCCTCAAGCATGATGAACGACCTGGTCGCCCAGATAATCGAGCATGGAGAAGTGCGCCGCGGCATACTGGGAGTCCGGGGCGGCAACCTGACTCAGGAGCTGGCAGATGCTCTCAACATTTCCCGCACCCGTGGGGCCTGGGTCAGCGAAGTCGTTGAAGACGGTGCCGCTGCCAAAGCCGGCATCGAAGCAGGTGATGTGATTGTCAGTCTCGACGGCCGGCCATTGCATTCGTTCGCTGAGTTAGCGGCCAAAGTTGGCAGTATGGGAGCGGGTCGCTCGGTAACCCTTGGACTACTGCGTGACGGCGACGAACTGGAGGTAACGGTGGAACTGGAAGAGCACAGCGTCGAAGCCGTCGCCGCCTCGATGCATGCGGCATTGCAAGGCGCGCAACTGAGCACCCTCGACAACGACCAGGGAGTTCGTATCAGCGCCGTTGAGGACAACACCCCGGCCCACCAAATTGGCTTGCGCGAGGATGACATTATTATCGCGGTCAATCGCCAGCGGGTTACCAGCGTCGGCGAACTTCGACGCCTGTTGGACAATGCACAAGGTGTTATCGCTATGCATGTCCGCCGGGGGTCCAGTACCCTGTATCTGGTCTTACCCAATTAAGCCCACAACGGGTGATGAAGAGGCGGCATTTTAGCCGCCTCTTGCTTTACTTCACCTGTTCGAAATTGCTCAGGAATGCTAGTATGTTCAATTATCTAGCGACTAGCCGATTGAGACCACAACCGCATGAGTAAAGCAGGTGCCAACGTACTCCAACTTTTTATTAAGCCAGCCCTGATGGGCTTGCTTGTCGCTGCTGTTGTGCTCGCTGTACTGTCTTACCTGAATTCCGATCCCCAGCCGCGGATGACCCCATCAAGCTCCGTTGCTTCGTATGCAGATGCGGTGACAAAAGCATCTCCGGCGGTGGTTAACATCTACACCCAGTCTCTTCGCCAGGGCCCCTATGACCCGCGGCCGCGTAATTCAGTGCGGCTTGGATCAGGGGTAATAATGGATGATCGTGGTTTTATTCTGACCGCCAACCATGTCGTCTCGGAAGTGGATGAAATCCGGGTTGCGCTGCAGGACGGACGTCTGCTGGCCGCACAAATGGTTGGCAGTGATCGGCTGACCGATCTGGCTGTACTTCGAATCGAAGCCGATAATTTACCGGTCATACCGCAGAATACAGACCTTCAGCCACGAGTCGGTGATGTAGTTCTCGCCATTGGTAACCCCTACAACCTGGGCCAGACGGTGACCCAGGGGATTGTGTCTGCAACCGGGCGAATTGGTCTTGCTGAGCGGTCCCAGGGGCTGGGTAGTGGTTACTCCGACTTTATTCAGATGGATGCCGCCATTAATGAAGGCAATTCCGGTGGTGCTTTGGTCAACTCCGCAGGCGACCTGGTCGGTATCAATAATGCCTCCTATCAGTCGCAGTTGACTGATCAGGGCACCAGCGGGATATATTTCGCGGTTCCCTATCAACTGGCTTATCGCATCATGCAGCAGATTATTAGCGAAGGCCGTGTGGTTCGTGGCTACATCGGGATTACTGCTGAACAGCATTATAACTCGATCCAGGAAGCTCGCGGCTTGCTGGTCAGCGCCATTGACCCTGAAGGCCCCGCTGCGGAGGCAGGCATTGCTATCGGTGACTTTATATACGCAATTGGTGGCGAGCCCATTCAGTCGGTGAATCAAGGTTTAGACTTAGTCGCCGAGACCCGCCCCGGTGAGCTGCTGGAAGTTCAGTTTTACCGCGACGTACGCCCAATGGTCGCGCAAGTACAGATTGAGCGCCTGCAACATCAGTAAAACCCCAGGCGACCAATAAAAAAAGGGCCTAATGGCCCCTTTTTTTGCGCGCTGACGTCAGATATCTTCGTCTTTCTCGCTTTTATCCATCTTAGCCCGTTCAATATCGGCGCCAAGACGACCCAGCTTATGTTCTATCTCTTCATAGCCACGGTCGATATGGTAAATTCGCTCGACCTCAGTAATTCCCTCAGCCACCATGCCGGCGATAACCAACGACGCCGATGCTCGTAAATCGGTACACATCACCTGAGCGCCAGTCAGTCGGTCAACCCCGGTACATATAGCAGTGTTGCCTTCCAGATCGATCTCGGCGCCCATACGTCGCAATTCAGGCACATGCATAAAGCGATTTTCAAAAATGGTTTCACGAATAAACCCGGTGCCACTGGCAATACTGTTAAGCGCCGTGAACTGTGCCTGCATGTCAGTTGGGAAAGCTGGATGCGGCGCCGTGACAATATTCACTGCCTTGGCCCGCCCCTGACTGCGAAGCTCTATCCAGTTTTCGCCGCGCTCAATCTGCGCACCCGCTTCGGTCAGCTTTTTAAGTACCGCATCCAGCATCCGTGGATCGGTATCGGTGCAGCGCACGTGGCCTTGTGTTGCCAGTGCGGCGACTAAAAAGGTACCGGTTTCAATTCTATCCGGCATCACTTTATAACGACCGCCGTGCAGGCGTTCAACGCCGTGAATCTCTATAGTATCCGTCCCGGCGTTGCGTATATCAGCGCCTAAGGTATTCAGGAAACGGGCTAAATCAATAACCTCAGGTTCGCGAGCCGCATTTTCAATCACGGTCACACCGTCGGCCAGAGTTGCAGCCATCATCAGATTCTCGGTGCCGGTCACACTCACCGTGTCCATCAGCAAATGCGCACCGGTCAGACGACCGCTGGTGGTCGCTTTAATGTAGCCGTTTTCGACCACGATGGTCGCACCCATCTGGCGTAAACCCTGGATATGAAGGTCGACCGGACGTGCACCAATGGCACATCCACCCGGCAAGGAGACTTCTGCGTGTCCACATTTGGTCAGCAGAGGACCCAGCACCAGTACAGATGCACGCATGGTCTTAACCAGCTCGTACGGCGCCACGCAGCCATGCTCACGGCAGGCCCGAATACGGTAGCTGTGTTCGCCTTCGCGTGTATGGGGGATTCCCAGTTGGTGAAGAAGCTCAAACGATGTTTCAACGTCCTGAAGACGCGGTACATTCTCAATGATGACATCGTCTTCGGCCAGAATGGCGCCTAGAATAATAGGCAGGGCTGCGTTCTTAGCGCCCGAAATTGCAACCTCACCCGACAGGCGATGACCGCCACGAATAACCAGTTTTTCCATAGCTATTTTTGCTGCCTTATGATGGTTGATTAAGCAGCTTATCGCGCCGCCACTGTTCCGGCGTGTAGGCCTTAATACTTAGTGCATGAATGCTGCCATCTGCAATGGCAGCATTCAAGGGGGCATAGATCATTTGCTGTTGTTTGACCCGCGGTACGTCCGCAAATACGGCACCGACTGCAATAACCTCTACATGGCTACCATCGGTCTTAACAAATACATCTTCTAAATCAATAGCTTCGCGTAATTTCGCGGCGATTTCCTGGGCGTCCATGACTGCAGCCTCAATATACTGACGTTAACAAATAACGCTTAGCTTATCGAAAGCAGCTCCTGAACGCCACTGACCTCAGCGAATTGTTGCAGTTGTTTGTTTACATGGCGTAAAGAAAGGGTCTGTTTTTTCATCTCCAGTTCGGAACGCAGACGAATCAACAACGCCAGTCCGGCTGAGTCAGCGTGGGCCACACCTGAGAGGTCAAGAACCACGTCTGTGCCTGTCGGTACCCAGTTTTTACGGTCTGCCCAGGCTTTAGGAACCGAGCCGCGGTCGAGATCGCCACTAACGGCGACCTCATTATCCCGGCGCTTAAATGAAAGCTCTTGTGTCATCAGCTTTACCCTTAATTTTCGCGCTGGCTAAACAGGAATTGGCCGATTAACTCTTCCAGTACCATCGCTGAGTTGGTGTTCATGAAGCTATCACCGTCTTCCAGCATCATAATGCCGTCGTCAATAAAGCCTGGTTCCACACCAAGATACTGCTCGCCTAGCAGACCAGAGGTTAGCACGGAGACCGTCGAGGTTTCCGGCAGCGCGTCATAGTCAGTACTAATCTGCACTTCGACCACAGGAACATAGTACTCACCTTCAAGGTAAATACGGCTGACCCGCCCTACAGTGACACCACCTATTTTAACCGGCGAACGTACTTTCAGACCGCCAATGTTGTCAAAGGTCGCACTCAGCGTATAGGTAGAACCGCGGGTAATATCGGTGTTACTTGCCACACGCAAGGCCAGGAATACCAGCGCCACAATGGTAGCGGCGACAAATACACCGACCAGAATTTCAGTTTTTCTCGTTTCCATTACTCACAATCCACTTTAGTTAACTAAACATAATCGCAGTCAGGACAAAGTCGAGTCCTAAAACCGCCAATGACCCGGTCACCACCGTTGAAGTCGTCGCTGCGCTAATGCCAGCGGACGTAGGTTCAGCGGTATACCCTTTATAAAGCGCTATCCAGGTTACTACGAAGGCAAATACCAGACTTTTTATAACGCCATTCATCACGTCGGCACGCCAGTCTACAGACGCCTGCATAACCGACCAGAACGCACCGTCGTCTACGCCAAGCCATTGCACACCAACCCAGTACCCGCCGATAATACCAACCGCCGTAAACATCAGCGCCAGCATCGGCATGCTGACAAACCCCGCCCAAAAACGCGGAGCGACCACACGTCGCAGCGGGTCCACAGCCATCATCTCAAGGCTGGAAAGCTGTTCGGTGGCACGCATCAGACCAATTTCGGCGGTCAATGCAGAGCCAGCGCGTCCTGCAAACAACAGTGCAGTCACCACAGGCCCCAGTTCACGCAGTAAGGATAGTGCCACCATCGGCCCCAGCGCCTGCTCTGCGCCAAAGTCGACTAAAATGGTATATCCCTGAAGCCCAAGCACCATGCCGATAAACATGCCCGAAATAATGATAATGAGCATCGACTGGACACCCACCACATACATCTGGCGCAGGAAAAGCGGGAACGACTTAGCCGGTTGCGGTTTACCGATGATCGACTGCAGTAGCATGATCAACGCAGCGCCCATACCACTGAAAATATCCAGGCTAGAACGCCCGAGTTTCGCCAATTTATCCATCTATGCTTTCCTCGCCATCAAATCATCCAAATAATCAGGCGCCTGATAATGAAACGGCACCGGCCCGTCCGGTTCCCCTTTGAGGAACTGTTGGACCAGCGCAGAATCATGATTCATCAATTCTTCTGGCGAGCCTTCCGCGACCACCTGCATGTTAGCGACAATCACTACGTGATCAGCAATTCCCATGGTTTCATGAATATCATGCGACACCACGATACTGGTTAAGCCCAGTGTTTCATTCAGCGACCGGATTAATTTCACAATCATTCCCATCGAAATCGGATCCTGCCCGGTAAATGGTTCGTCGTACATAATCAGTTCAGGGTCGAGGGCAATAGCCCGCGCCAGCGCAGCGCGTCTGGCCATACCGCCGGACAGTTCACTCGGCATCAATTGACCAGCACCACGCAAACCAACCGCCTGCAATTTCATTTTGACGATGGTATCGATGAGTTCCTGCGACAGCTTAGTGTGTTCCTGGATAGGAAACGCGACGTTCTCAGCCACCGTCATATCGGTAAACAAGGCACCGCTTTGAAACAGCATGCTCATGCGTTTACGCACGTCATACAGACGCTGACGGCTTAATCCCGGGATCTCTTCACCGGCAAACTGGACACTGCCGCTGCGCGGCTTCAACTGACCACCAATTAAACGCAGCATGGTTGTTTTACCACAGCCGCTCGGCCCCATGACCGCGGTAATTTTACCTTTGGGCACCCGCAGGTTAACCCCTTTATATATTGGCGTAGCACCCCGGTAGAAGTGTACATCCTTAATTTCGACTAAATTTTCCACGTTGCAACCCTTTTGCAGAGGGGGAATCCAATGAGACGCCCGTCAGGCCATTCACTTAATCGACATACGCCCGAATCGCGTTAACAAAGCGTTCACGGTCGGCCGGTGAGCTGTCAACCATACCCAGTTGCTGCATAAGGCGTTCGCCCAAGACCGCAAAAAAAGCGATCCGTGCTTTATCACCGCCCATTTCACTCTGATCAAACTTCAGCAACAGATCATTGAATCGGCCGCGCATCGGAGACAAAAGATCACGATTATTCGATGCTGCACAAAGCACGGCACTATCCAGTGCCAGCTCATCCTCGCCATCAGCGTTTGCGCCTGCGCGCACGTTGGCCTGAGCCATGATAAGCGCCTTTATTTCAGCGTCAGTGCCACTGAACTCGGGCTGGATTGTTTCCCGCAGTTTCTCGCGACTATCGAGCAAACGCTCCATCATCGCCAGCACCAGTTCGTCTTTACTGGCAAAATGGTATAGCAAACCACCCTTACTAATACCAGTTTCCTCGCTTAACCGGTCAAAAGTCAGCTGGGCAGGTCCCTGCTTTTTCACCAGTTGCTCGGCTGCCACCAGAATAAAGCTACGCTTGCTCGGGCGACCGCCACGCGGTTTGTCATTCATAGTTGTTTCTCCTCAAGATTAGCCCGAGTGTAACAAATACCGTCTGCATGGTACATAAATAAGTTGTAACAAGATGCTGCCGTTGAAAAGTGACTTCAGAAGCAGCAGTGATATACTGTCGGCAAGAGCTAAACCCGTATTATGGTTACAACATCAGGAAGCTTATGACTGAGCAAGCGGATGAATTTATTCGTCAGGGATTGCGTGTTCTCGATATCGAGCGCGAAGCGATCAATGACATTACCCCCTCCATCGACCAGAATTTTGTTCATGCATGTCAGGCCATGCTCGGCTGCAAGGGTCGGGTCGTGGTAACTGGCATGGGTAAGTCTGGCCATATCGGCAGTAAAATAGCCGCCACCCTGGCCAGTACTGGGACCCCCGCCTTTTTTGTCCACCCCGGCGAAGCCAGCCACGGCGACCTCGGTATGATCACCGCTCAGGACGTGGTTCTGGCAATGTCCAATTCCGGCGAAACGCAGGAAGTGGTGAGTATCATTCCGGTCATTAAACGCCTGGGCCTGACCCTGATTTCGATGACCGGCAATCCCCAGTCCACGCTTGCACGCTCTTCGAACGTGCACATTAACGTGGCGGTGCAAAATGAAGCCTGCCCACTTGGGCTGGCACCGACGGCCAGCACGACAGCCGCCCTGGTGATGGGCGATGCGCTGGCTGTAGCGTTACTGAATGCCCGCGGTTTTACCGCTGACGACTTCGCTCTGTCGCACCCGGGTGGTAGTCTGGGCCGCCGTCTGTTATTACGGGTCAGTGACCTTATGCATGCTGGCGAGCGCTTGCCTAAAGTTGAGCAAAAAGCGTCGATTAAAGATGCATTGCTGGAAATTTCACGCAAAGGGCTTGGCATGACCAGTATTGTCGATGAGCAGGATGTTTTGCTGGGGGTGTTTACGGATGGTGATTTACGCCGCATTCTGGATCTTCAGGTCGACTTGCACGAGACCAGCATTGCCAGTGTGATGACCGCGCGTTGTATTACAGTAACCGCCGACACGCTCGCCGCCGAAGCACTTAAATTAATGGAAGATAAAAAAATAAATGGTCTGATTGTGGTCAACCCGCAGCAGTGCCCAATTGGAGCCTTTAACATGCATGATTTATTACGCGCAGGAGTGCTTTGATGGTCAGTACCTGGTACGGCGATATTTCAGAGACCCTGTGGCAGCGCTTTGCATCCGTGCGCCTGCTGATTTGCGATATTGACGGCGTCTTTTCAGACGGACGCATATACCTTGGTAACCAGGGGGAAGAGCTGAAAGCTTTCCATACCCGCGATGGTTTTGGCGTGAAAGCGCTGTTACAGAACCAGGTCGAGGTTGCCGTCATGACGGGCCGTCAGTCCACAATTGTGGAATCGCGCATGCAGGCACTTGGTGTCCGGCATATTTATCAGGGGCTCAGCGACAAGACAGTGGCCTACCAAGAATTAATCCAGCAACTCTCACTAAACGATGCTGACGTAGCTTATATTGGCGACGATGTGCCCGACCTGGCGCTCATTCAACAGGTTGGACTTGGTATCGCCGTGCGCGATGCCCACGCCAGCGTGCAACAGTCTGCTAACTACGTTACCGCGCTCCCCGGTGGGTTTGGTGCGGTGCGCGAGGTCAGCGATCTGATTCTGTCGAGTCTCGGCCGGCTTAATCAATACATGGGTAGCAGCGAGTGAACTGGCGCGTCAGCTTTATTCTGGTCAGCATTGCTATTGCTCTGCTGTTTTTATTCTGGCGCCCATTTTCTGAGCCTGAGGAGACCCTGCCGCAGCTTGATCCCGCTGAATTGCAGCCTGACTTCGTGGCAGAAGGCTTGTTTACCCGTATATTCAACCCGGACGGTGAGCTACAGCATCGGATTGAGTCGACGCGAATGGCGCATTTCAGCGTTATCGGCCTGACTGAACTCAGCAATCCTGTGTATATCACAACTATCCAGCGTGACGATGGCGTGACCGAATTATGGCAACTTCGCGCCGATCGAGGGAACTATTACGATGACGAACGCCTAATCCTGGAAGATAACGTTCGCATTACCAACGAAGATGAAACATCGTTTATCCGGGCCATAGAAACCGAGTATCTGACTATCAATACAAGCACCCAGGTGATCAGCACCGACCACCCCGTGCGTATTTATGGTCCACAATTTGAAGTGCAGGGTCAGGGCATGCGTACCAACCTTGAAAGCCAACAACTGGAGTTGACCGAACATGTGCAAACTGTCTATTTCCCTGAGCGTCGCTCTCAGTAGCCTGCTCATCAGTGCCATTGCCTGGGCCGATGTCGAGTATGATTCTCAGCAACCGATTAAGGTTGAAGCTGATCATGAAGAACTGGACTTACGTGCCAACCGCTTAACGTTTCGCGACAATGTCATTATCGCCCAGGGAAGCCTTCGGATTACCGCCGATTTACTTGAGGTAGAAGGCGATAACGATGCCGAACTCGGCCAGGGTGAAGTATTTGTGGCCACAGGCTCACCGGCCACCTATCAACAAACGGTTGATGAAGGGGTCACGGTCAACGCACATGCCAATGAAATTCGATTTGATTCCCGTCGCCGGGTGCTGACCTTAACTGGCAATGCGGAGATGCGCGAGAGCGGTAATCAGGTAACGGCCGAGCGTATCACCTACTACGTCGACGAACTGAGAGCGACCGCCGAACGCAGTGAAGACAGTGACGAACGCGTGCGCAGTATTTTCCAGCCCCGTTCAAATAATTCATCACAAAACGAGCAAAATAATGGCGATTCTTAAAGTCGAGCATTTAGCCAAGAGCTACAAAAAGCGTGCAGTGGTTAAAGATGTCAGCCTGCAGGTAGAGGCCGGCCAGGTGATAGGTTTGCTGGGCCCCAATGGCGCTGGCAAAACAACAACCTTTTATATGATCGTTGGCTTAGTGAACAACGACAAAGGCCGTATCACCCTGGATGATCAGGACCTTACGCTGCTGCCAATGCATGCCCGTGCACGGCTCGGTATTGGTTACCTGCCTCAGGAATCCTCGGTGTTTCGTAAGCTAAGCGTTCGCGACAACATTATGGCTATTCTGGAAACCCGCAAAGACCTTAGCAGTGAGCAGCGCGAAGAAGCCTTCGATAGTCTCGTCGCCGAGTTTAATATCGGCCATATCGTCGGCAGTCTCGGTATGAGTCTTTCTGGCGGTGAGCGCCGCCGGGTGGAGATAGCGCGCGCCCTGGCCGCCGAACCCAAATTTATTCTGCTCGACGAGCCGTTTGCCGGGGTCGACCCTATCTCTGTGATTGATATAAAGAAAATTATCAATCAGCTGCGCAACCGGGGCATCGGGGTGTTAATTACCGATCATAATGTAAGAGAAACCTTGTCAGTCTGCGAGCGTGCCTATATTGTCAGTCAAGGAGAGTTGATTGCCTCTGGTTCAGCCCAGCAAGTTTTGGCAAATCAGCAAGTTAAGGATGTCTACCTGGGTGACCAGTTTTCGCTATAAGTAAAAATTATGAAGCAAAGTCTGCAGTTAAAACTTGGCCAGCAACTTACCATGACCCCGCAACTGCAACAGGCCATTCGCCTGCTGCAGCTTTCCTCGCTGGACCTGCAACAGGAAATCCAGGATGCGCTGGACAGCAACCCACTGCTCGAAACGGATGCTGAAGATGACCCGCACAGCGAGTCTCTCGATGACTTCCAACAGCAGGACGGTAACAGCAGCACAGCCGATAGCTCGGATATGGAAACCAGTGACGCCTTAGGTCAGCAGGATATTCCTCAGGACTTACCCACAGATTCCAGCTGGGACGACGTCTATTCTGCCAGCACGGCGCCCGCCAAAAGCAGTGTCAGTTCCGATGAAGACTATGTTTACCAGGGGGAAACCAGCGAAAGCCTGCAGGACTATCTGATTTGGCAAATGCAATTGTCGCACTTCAGCGATGAGGACGAGGCCATCGCTCAGGCTATTATTGATGCGGTGGATGATGCCGGTTATCTGACCATTGATCTGGACGAAGTTCAGGCCGCTGTGCAAAAAGATTACCCGGAAGTTACCGACGCCGAAGTGTGCATGGTTCTGAAACGCGTGCAGCGATTCGATCCCGTCGGCGTCGCCGCGCGCAGCGTCAGTGAATGCTTGCTTATTCAGCTCACTCAGCTTCCCGAAGACACCCCCATGCGCGCTGAAACTATGATGGTAATCCGCGATCATCTGGATTTATTGGCGTCGCGTGACTATCGAACTCTGGCGCGAAAGTCTAAGCTTAAAGAAGACCAGTTACGAGAGGTCATGCGCCTGATGCACCGGCTTCATCCACGCCCAGGTGAAACCGTTGTTCAGCGCGAGTCAGAGTATGTCATACCTGACGTATCAGTGTTTAAGCATCAGGGTCGCTGGGTGGTAGAGCTGAATCCTGACTCGGTGCCAAAACTACGCGTTAACGAAGAATACGCAGCATTGTCCAAGCAGGCCAAACGCAGCGAAGATTCAGATTATATTAAGCAGCATATGCAGGATGCTCGCTGGTTTATTAAAAGCATCGAGAGCCGCAACGAGACTCTGCTAAAAGTCACCAACGCGATAGTACACCGCCAGCAGGCATTTTTTGAACAGGGTGAAGAAGCGATGAAACCGATGGTTTTAAATGACATTGCAGATGCCATCGACATGCATGAATCAACGGTTTCACGGGTGACAACGCAAAAATTTATGCACACCCCGCGCGGTATCTTCGAGCTGAAGTATTTCTTTTCCAGCCATGTAAGTACCGAAGACGGTGGTGAATGCTCCTCAACCGCTATCCGCGCCCTTATCCGGAAGCTGGTTGCGACAGAGAATCCCGCAAAGCCACTGAGTGACAGTAAAATTGCTGAACTCATGGCCGAACAGGGAATCCAAGTAGCACGACGAACGATTGCGAAGTATCGGGAATCGCTCAATATTCCACCTTCCAATCAACGTAAGAGCCTACTTTAACGACGGCAACAGAAGGAAGATGTACTATGCAAATTAATTTAACTGGTCATCATGTCGAAATCACAGAGTCACTGCGTGAGTATGTAGACAACAAATTCGCCAAGCTGGAACGCCACTTCGATCACATTACCAACGTCCATGTGATTTTAAATGTTGAAAAGTTAACCCAAAAAGCGGAAGCTACCGTCCATTTAAGTGGGGGCGAGGTCTTTGCTACCTCGCAACATGAAGATATGTACGCTGCTATTGACGGGCTTATCGACAAGCTCGACCGTCAGGTGGTCAAGCATAAAGAGAAGATGCAACGTCATTAACTTATGCAATTAAATGAAATCCTTAGCCTGGACTGCACTCATTGTGCAGTCCAGGACTCTAGCAAAAAGAAATTACTGGAAACAATCAGCGGTATGGTGGCCCCTAAATTAGCTGGGATCAGTCGTGCCGATGTTTTTGACAGTCTCCTTCAACGTGAACGTTTAGGCAGCACCGGGATTGGTCTTGGTATTGCTATCCCCCACGGCCGCCTGGAAAAAGCAGGTAAACCGGTGGCAGTCCTGGTAACCATGGCGCATGCAGTCGATTTTGATGCCATCGATAACCAGCCGGTGGATATTATCTTCGCGTTGTTAGTGCCGGAAAATGAGCCAGAGCAGCATTTACGCACCCTGGCTGAGGTTGCTAAACGGCTTAATCAGAAAGAATGCTGCCGCGCGTTACGCAAAGCGACTACCGATCAGGAGCTGTACGATATTTTTCTAGAGGAAGGAAGTGCGTGCAATTAATTATTGTTAGCGGTCGTTCCGGTTCAGGGAAAACCATTGCCCTTCGGGTGCTCGAAGATCTCGGCTTTTATTGCGTTGACAACATCCCCATCAGCTTACTGCCTACTCTGGTTCACGCAGTGATGGATAAGTACGAATCCATTGCGGTCAGTATCGATGTTCGCAACCTCCCTTCCGATGAAAACGACCTGGTTGAGACACTCGAGTTTTTACCCGCCCAGACTAAAGCTGACATTCTGTTTATTGATGCTGCCGACGAAGTGATTATGCGTCGCTTTGGTGAAACCCGGCGTATGCACCCCTTGTCGCAGGGGAACATTATGCTGAATGACGCCATTGCGTTAGAGCATAAACTGCTTGAGCCGCTGGCCACCCGTGCCACCTGGCGCATCGACAGTTCGGCGTTTAGTGTGCATGAGCTCAGCGAACAGGTTACCGAGCGTGTACTGGGCCGCAAAATGAATAAGCTCATACTGGTTTTCATGTCGTTTGGTTTTAAACATGGCTTACCCTCAACTCTGGATACCGTGTTCGATGCCCGTATTTTGCCTAATCCGCACTGGGAACCCGAGCTAAAACCCTACACCGGCCTGGATGCACCGGTACAACGCTTCCTTGGCCAGCAACCGCTGGTAACCAAATTCGTTTATCAGGTAGAGAACTTTATCGCCACCTGGCTGCCTTATTTTCAGCGCAGCAACCGCAGTTACCTGACCGTCGGTATCGGCTGTACGGGTGGACAACACCGTTCGGTTTACATTGCCGAACAGCTTGGCACCTATTTTCGGACTCAGCACGAACAGGTTCAGGTCAAACATCGGGAACTGGAAAAGAAATGAGTGAAATAAGTCGCGAGATGATTATTCGCAACAAGCTCGGACTGCATGCCCGTGCTGCCACCAAACTGGTGCGCCTGGCGAATCAGTTCGATGCCAAAGTAACCCTCACTCAAGGCACCCAGGAAGTCGATGCAAGCAGTGTCATGTGCCTGATGCTGTTGGCAAGTCAGCAAGGAAAGAGCATTCGTGTCACCGCACGCGGCAATGACGCCGCAGCGGCTTTAGATGCAATCGAAAACCTAATCCAGAACCGCTTCGATGAGGCTGAGTAACAGCCCCATCAACAGCCCTCGTTAATTTCCCGCTATTGACATCTGCTCGACTAAAACTGAACCGGTTTGAATACCGTGCCGCGGATCAATGTCGCTCCCCACCGCCACCAGGTTCTGGAGCATGTGGTCCAGATTTCCGGCAATGGTCACTTCGCTGACCGGATACTGAATTTCACCATTTTCAACCCAAAAACCCGCGGCGCCGCGACTGTAATCACCAGTCACAATATTAACCCCCTGCCCCATCAATTCAGTAACCAACAGGCCACGTCCCATTTTCTTGCACAACGCGTCTAAATCGAGACCACTGTGTTGGACATACCAGTTATGGATACCGCCCGCATGCCCGGTGGGCTGCATACCCATCTTGCGTGCCGCGTAGCTGGTCAGTAAGTATGTGTTCAGTTCACCGTTGGTTACAATCTCGCGTGGCTCTGTACGCACACCTTCATGGTCGAATGCACTACTGGCGAGGCCACCCTGAACGTGCGGATCTTCACTGATGGTTAACCAGTCGGGTAATACCCTGGTCCCTAAGCGGTCGAGTAAATAGCTCGATTTACGGTACAGACTTCCGCCACTAATGGCAGCAACCAGATGGCCAAAAAGGCCATGTGCAACGTCACTGTGGAAAAGCACGGGGACTTTGCAGGTATCCAGGCTACGTGCGCCTAACCGTGATACGGTGGCTTCTACCGCCGCTGCCGCAACTTGCTGTGGGCTTTGCAGTAAGTCAGGGTTGCGCGCCAGGGTGTAGGCATAATCGCGTTCCATGACATCGCCTTCTTTCCCAATCAGCACACAACTCAGACTCTGTCTCGAGCTCATATAGCTGCCAATAAAGCCATGGCTGTTACCGTACACCCGGAAACCCGCATGGGAGCTGTAATTGGCGCCGTCTGAATTGACAATGCGCGGATCCTGGTCAAGCGCCGCCTGTTCGCAGCGCTTAGTTTGTTCAATGGCGTATTCAGGATCCATATTGGCGTCAAAGTACAACCCAAGCTCCGGATAGTCGTCCGCCATTAAGGCTTTATCAGCCAGACCGGAATACGGGTCCTCGGAGGTAAAACGGGCGATCTCATTGGCTTTACTGACCGCCGCTTTCACCGCATCAGGTTTCAGATCCGCAGTTGCCGCGGCACCTTTACAATGACCGCGGTAAACCGTAATACCGAGACTGCCATCCTGGTTAAATTCAACCGTTTCAACCTCGCCTAAGCGACTGTCGACACTAAGCCCCCGGCTTTGGCTCAACCCACACTCGGCTGCACTGGCTCCAAGCGATTTGGCAAACGCCAATGCTTCCTGTACGGCTTCCTGCGCCTGCTGCATGTCTGCCTGCAATAGTTTACGCTGATCGTTGCTTTGCCCTGACACCCGTTTCTCCTCGTCTAAATTCAATAGTTACAGCATATCATGTGTTACTATAGTTGGTGTTGTTTAGCCCTTCAGAAATCAATTGTTAGCATGTGCAAGAGAGTAAAAAATGGCCAACCCGAATCAGCCAGGTAATGAACCCAAAGCGGAACGCCCGAATAAAAGCCAAATCAAGCGTGAAATGGCAGCATTACACGATATTGCAGTCCGTCTGGTTGATCTATCCGATGGCGCGACTAAAAAAATGCCACTCAGTGATGAACTTGAGAACGCAGTGGTATTGGCCCGCCGTATTCGCAACACCCGGGAGGGTTACCGCCGCCAACTGCAGCTGGTAACCAAACTATTGCGAGCCAATAACCACGAAGAGATTTTACAGGCGTTAGACGGCTTGCAACGCAGCGGTGACCAGGAAAATGCCCGTTTCCACGCGTTGGAGCGCTGGCGTGACCGGATCTTAGACGAGGGCGATGACGCTATTCAGGGCTTTATCGACAACTATCCAGAGACCGACCGTCAGAAAGTTCGTCAGCTGGTACGTAAAGTAAAAAAAGAGCAGGCGGAGAATAAACCACCTGCTGCTTTTCGTGAGTTATTTAAATATTTACGCGAAGTTTCAGCGTAACGCTCAGTTAGCCGGTTCCGCCTACTGTCATAGCATCCAGTTTCAACGTCGGTTGGCCCACGCCAACCGGCACGCTCTGTCCATCTTTACCGCACACTCCAATACCGGTATCCAACGCTAAATCGTTGCCTATCATGGAGATCTGCTGCATGGATGCCGGCCCGTTGCCTATCAGGGTGGCACCTTTAATCGGCCGGGTGATTTTACCGTTTTCGATCAAATACGCCTCTGATGCGCTGAAGACAAATTTACCCGAGGTGATATCAACCTGTCCGCCGGCAAAGTAAGGCGCATAAATGCCGTTCTTTACTGAACCGATAATTTCATCCGGGCTGTGCTCACCACCCAACATGTAGGTATTGGTCATCCGCGGCATTGGCAAGTGAGCAAAGGATTCACGTCGGCCATTCCCGGTTGCAGGCATGCCCATTAAGCGTGCATTCAGTTTATCCTGCATATATCCGACAAGACGGCCGTCTTCGATCAGCACATTGTGCTGGCTGGGCGTGCCTTCATCATCGACCGATAACGAACCACGCCGGTTTTCCAGGGTCCCGTCGTCTATCACGGTAACCCCTTTCGACGCGACCTGCTGACCCATTTTACCAGCAAACGCCGACGAACCTTTGCGGTTAAAGTCACCTTCAAGGCCGTGCCCTACAGCTTCATGCAGCAATACACCCGGCCAGCCCGGTCCCAGGACCACCGGCATTTTACCAGCAGGTGCTTCTTCAGCTTCGAGATTCACCAGCGCCTGACGCACCGCCTCTTCGGCAAAGGCAAAATGGCGCGGCTGGCCGCGTTCATTGCGCTGAGCAAAATAGTCGTAGGTAAAGCGTCCACCACCACCTGCACTACCGCGTTCACGGCGTCCATTCTGGGTCGCCAGTACACTGCAGTTGAGTCGCACTAAAGGACGAATATCGGTGGCTAAAGTGCCATCTGTCGCGACCACCAGAATATGTTCGTATACCGCGGTCAAACTGACCGTGACTTCGCTTATTCTCGGGTCCTGCTTCTTCGCATGGCGGTCCACGGCATTCAGAATGTCTATTTTCTGTGTTTCTTTCCACGCTGACAGCGGATTATCCGGCAGGTACAGGGACGGCGCTGCAGTCGCTGTTAACGCCTGCACGGTTTTTTGTTGTCCCGCTGCGGCAATGCCACGTGCTGCCGCCGCAGTTTGTTTTAGCGCTGCAGTGGAAATATCGTCGGCGTAGGCGAAACCTGTTTTCTCGCCCTCCACCGCACGCACACCAAGCCCCCGGTCTATCGAGAAACTACCGGATTTAACAATACCATCTTCAAGCACCCAGCTTTCATGATGGCTGGACTGCAAATAAATATCAGCATAATCGATACTGCCCTGATACAACTGTGCAAGACCAGACTCAAGATCAGTCATCGACATCTCGGCTCGATCCAGCAATTGGGCTTTTACTTCATCATGCATTTTTAAACGTCACCTTAAATTGATTGTGCGCATCGACGGGCATTCGGCGGCGAACTTTTTCCAGACTGGATGTGTCCAGTCGTACCGAGCCAACGCCAATGTCGCTACTAATTTCCGTACAAATTTTGCCCCAGGGGTCAATGATCATCGAGTGACCCCAGGTCTCACGTCCGTCCGGATGTTCCCCACCCTGATTCGGCGCAATCATATAGCATTGGTTTTCGATCGCTCTTGCCCGCAACAGTGGTTGCCAGTGCGCCCGTCCGGTAACCCTGGTAAACGCTGAGGGGAGCACGATAATATCGGCCCCGGCCTGGCGCAGAGCACGAAACTGTTCCGGAAAGCGCAAGTCATAACAGACCGCCATGCCGATACGGCCAAAAGGTGAATCGACAACGACCAGCTCGTCACCCGGTTTGGTGTACTGAGACTCCCGGTAACTACCTGTGCCATCTTCAACCGTGGCATCAAACAAATGAATTTTGTCATAGCGGGCGCGCTGTTCGCCCTGGTCATCGAATAGCAACGAGGCGCCCGCATAGCGCTCGCCCGCCTGCAAGGGGATGGTGCCGGCAACTATCCACAATTTATGGGTGCGCGCCAGATCAGCGATAGCATCCTGAATCGGGCCCTTTCCTGGCTCTTCAGCACGTTGTAACTGGTTCGACTCCCCGGCACCAAAGCTGGCGAAGGCTTCCGGTAAAACAACCAACTGCGGCCGTTCTGCCGGTAATAACTGGATCAGGCGTTTTAGCTGGGCAATGTTCTCTTCAGGTTCGTTGCCCGACGTCCATTGAATCACACTAACTTGGGTCATCTTCGTTCTCCGTCGATTGCTCAAACTCTATGTCAGGGATATCAACATCCATCTGGTCACGTGCCTCTTCATTTACAACTGGCTGTGAAACCGTTCCGGTAATCGAATATTCTAAACGTGATATAACCTGAGCGTCATGTAGCACCCGGTCGATCAGCAATGCGGCAATCCCGGTCGGCGGGTTCACCATCCATGCAACTAACACTGGCAGGCTCGAGGTAACTTTAGGTACATACACCAACTGGTAATCCAGTGCTTCACTGACCAGGTTGGTACTGCCACGTACATCCATATCACCAGCCGAACCATTCATACGGGTATTGTCAGTGTAGACAATACCCTCGTCGATCGTCAGCGTACCGCGAAAGCTGGAGTAAAACATCCCGCGGGCAAATATATCGCGAAAATCGAGTGTTAGTTTACGCATCAGGCTTTCCAGGCTGAACAGCGAAAACAAACGGGCCCCGCCGTCACTCACATCACGTAAATAGCCTGACCCGAGCTCCCAGTCGATCTCCCCCGTCAGACTCTGCTTATTAAACTCAGCCGGCGAACCGTCCCAGTGCAGATCGAATTCAAGCTGGGTACTGGAGTCCCGCACCACAGAACTGGCGCCAAAATCGGCAAACAGGTTGCCAATGTCATTGACCGCGACCCAGCCTTGCACGCGACTGACGTAACCTGTGCCTCCTTTCTGCCAGCCGCCGGTCATATCCACCTCTGCGCCCGACCGTCGTATATTCAGGTTCCGTAACTGTTCACCCTCATAGCTGGGGTCAATCGTCGCTTCGATACGCCCAATTTCTTTTTCGTCGTAGCGACATAGCTGGCAAACCAGATGGATCGCAGGTAACTGGTCGAAGACGTCTCCAGCTGGGGTTAAATCCACACTCGAAGACTCTGAGTTGTTGTGCTCAACTTTTTGCAGGCTAAGATAATCCGCGCGAACAGCAATCGGCTGTTGCGGGTCGTGCGGAAGCATCATCGCCACCCGGCCTGAATCCGAAATAAGGTCGAAACTAAGGCCCACGTCGTCGGACTGGCCACTAAGCTGAACATCCTCCAGCTGCTGACCCACAAGACTGAGCTGCTGAATACGGCCACTAAGCTGGTTCAACCCTGGCAGACGCCACGGTATACCGGCACGGTCGCCCGTCCCCTGGGGGGCGGCTAGCAACGCATTGCGAATGGCAAGCCATGAGCTGACATCCAGTTCGTCCAAATCAAGATACAGCGCAAGCCCCTGGTCATTCAGTGCCGGACCCCGTTCTGGTGTCTCACCCAGTTCCACCAGCGCGCGGCTAAATGTTTTCTCGCCAAGCGGGAGCGCTCCTTCAAAGCGCAGCAATGATGGCCATAATGCGGTTACCATCATCTGTTCATGATCACCACGAATATTGACATCAAAGTAGTCACCCGCTGCACGTTCAGCTCCTAAAGGAGCAGGCAACTCCATCGTCAACTGATCGAGCATCGTTCGCATCGCCCAGCGATAACTGAATCCGTCGTCGATAAAGCGCAACGCAAGCGTTGCGTCACTGCGCACATCGCCATCCACAAACTCATCCAGCCACTGCGCGTCCAACTGGCGGTGAATAAATTCAGCAGGCCACTCGCCCGCCACAGTTACATCAAGGCCGTACCCCTTGTCAGCTTCCTGCTCAAAAGGAGCGCCAGCCAGCGACAGTTGCAACGGTAAGTTATAGACTTCCGCCGTTACCGACTCAGCGTCGAGCTGATCATCGTCAAAGTTGAAACGGCCTTCGAGATTATTCAGCGTCATGCCAATCGGCTCAATCAATAACTGCTGGCCGCTAAAATCGACATGCCCTGCAACATGTATACGAGGGTCCTCACTCTGATCCTGCGCAGCAGCAAACAGCGGGATCTGTAATTCCACTTCACCGTAAAAGCTGTCCTCGGAATGCAACCGCTGCAATGCGGCTCCGACTGTTTTCTGTAGTGGACTGTCCATAAACAGTTCGCGCGCAGCAACACCGGTTGAGCGGGCTTTCGCGTTTATTCTCAGCCAGCGTTGCGGCAACATTAAATCACTGATTTGTGCATCTACTTCGAGCACCTCAGTGCCACCCAAACTGCCGCCTTCAGCCAGCATACGCAATGCATGGTCGCGGAATTCGATGGTCATCGCAGTATCTGTAACCATCGGCCAGTCCGGTCGAAAACGGAAATCCAGCGGGCTTGCCTGCAAGCTCGCCAGGAAAACACCGTCATTCTGATAATACGGAAAGGTTTCTAAAGCGCCACGCCAGAGCAAGGACATTTTGTTAACCTCACCGTCGACAATGGCGTCACGCAAATAGTCTGTCAGCCGCGGTCCCAGCTGCAGTGGCAGTAGTTCAAGTGCATCAGCTACCGCAAGTTGCGCGCCGTCTCCACTCAACCACCATTCCACAGCAGGCACACCATCACCTTCCCGGGTCAGGGTAAACTGCTGATTGAACGCTACATCGGCAAGCCGCACCCGGCCTTCCGGTAGGGCAACACGCCAACCGTCGTTTAGTCGCTCCCAGTAACCCTGCCAGTGGATACGCGACAACTGTTGAGTGTTGCTAAAGGTGGCCGGGGAGACCAGTGCAACGTTTTCCCCGGACAGACGGTAGGCGCCCCGTTTAAGGTCACTCCAGAAATCGAAACTAAGGCCTTGCAGGCCCGGAACTCCTCGATGCGATTGCCAGCGAATGTTGTCGGCGCTGGCGAAGAAACTCCACTCCAGTGCAGGGCTTAGTCTGACCTGTACATCATTCACCACGCCCGCAGGTTTGATCCCTGCAAACCAGTCACGAATTTGCGCACCCGGTGAGCCAAATAAGCTCCACAGCGGTGCGGTATCACTGAAAACAAGGTTATGTAAATTCCAGGTATGTTGACCGTCCTGGAAATGCCAGCGCACAGAGTCCACCGGCCATTCACTGTCATCGACGCGGAAGGTTAAGGGTTCACTGTTCATCAGCCAGCCGTTGTCTTGCGGCCAGATCCCCCAGGTTACCGGGCTCGATACCAGTTGATGATCACGTCCGTCGCGCTGCCACTGCAGCACATTTTCGCCAAAGTGCACCTGACCATTCCCCAGGCGTCCCTGATCAAAGTCAAACCAGGCCCGCACATTCAATTCGGCGCGGCTGATATCGACGCCGGCAATAACCGCTTCAAGCCAGGGTGACATATCCAGTTGCTCAGCTTCCAGATAGAGCTCACCACGCATGGTCAGGAAGTGGTCACCTTCGACATCCAGAATAAAGTTCAGGTTATCTGCAGTTACATCAGACACCCGCACTCGCCCACGACCCTGACGCCGATCGACACGGTTAACCCAACTGAGTTGCTCAATATAAAGGGTTCTGCCGCTCCCTTCCTGGTTGCGCAAATTGATTTGGGACTCTACGACCTGAAACTGTTCCAGTTGCTCCAGCAACAAACCCTCTAGCGCATCGAGCAACGGCAGCTCGCCGCTAGCTGGGTCGCTGAAATCAATCAGATAATCAACGTTCACCCCTTCCAGCACAAAGTCGTCCAGCTGCCATTGCCAGTTCCACAGGCTCTGCCACAAATTAACCACTAAATGCGTTCGCCCAACATGCAGGGTAAAGGGCTGAGCCTGATCCACCGTGACACTCACGTCCTGCAATACCAGCGAGGGGCCGAAGGTTGACCAGTCCGCTGCCAGGGCACCGATTTCCACGCGTTGTCCGTAGCGCTCTTCAATCAGCGATTCGATATCGCTGCGGTAGTGGTCAAGGTAGGGCAAACTATAACGCACGCCGCTTAATACTACCGCCGCGAGCACCAGCAAGATGGCCAACATCAGCCATAATTTGCGCACTGTGAAATGGAGAATTCTTCGCACCATACTACATCATAACCACATCGAACTGCTCTTGGTGGTAAAGGGGCTCGACCTGAACTTTAACCTGTTTACCGACAAATACCTCGAGCTCTGCTAATGCATGCGACTCCTCGTTGAGCAAGCCTTCTGACACAGCGGCTGAGGCGTACACAACAAACTGGTCGGCGTCATAGGCACGGTTGACGCGGACAATTTCACGCATGATTTCGTAGCATACGGTTTCCACCGTTTTCATCGTGCCGCGGCCCTGACATACAGGGCATTCCGAGGAAAGCACGTGCTCCAGACTTTCACGGGTTCGTTTACGGGTCATTTCGACCAGACCTAAACTGGTAAAGCCATTGATCGTGGTCTTCGCGCGGTCTTTCGCCAACGCCTGTTCCAGGCTGTGTAGCACACGACGCTTATGGTCTTCATTCTGCATATCGATAAAGTCGATAATAATAATGCCACCAAGGTTGCGCAGTCTGAGCTGCCGGGCGATCGCCTGGGTTGCTTCGGTGTTGGTGTTAAAAATAGTTTCTGCGAGATTACGGTGTCCGACAAAGGCACCGGTATTGATATCAATGGTGGTCATGGCTTCAGTCTGATCGATTATCAGGCTGCCACCCGACTTTAGATTAACCTTGCGGTCGAGGGCACGCTGGATCTCATTTTCAATATCGAAAATATCAAAAATAGGCCGTTCGCCTTCGTAAGATTCAAGGGCATCTTTCAGTTCCGGAATAAACTCGTCAACGAAGTCTTTTAACTGCTCATAGCTCAATTTGGAATCGACACGAATGCGTTCGATCTGGCCACCGACAAAATCACGCAATACCCGTGCGCCCAGATTGAGATCCTGGTAAAGCACGCCGCCCTTACTAAATCGCTTCTTTCGTTCCTTAATCTTTTCCCACAAACGGCGCAAAAAGCGTGCGTCCTGTTGCAGTTCGTCATCACCCACGCCTTCTGCGGCGGTGCGGACAATAAACCCAAGCTGTTCATCAACAACTTCTTTTACCTGCTGTTTAAGTCGGTCACGTTCCCCCTCGTCATCGATACGCTGCGACACGCCTACGTGATTCGAACGCGGGGTCAGGACCAGGTAGCGGGACGGAATGGTGATATCCGTCGTCAACCTTGCTCCCTTAGTGCCCAGAGGGTCTTTCACCACCTGCACCATGATGTATTGCCCCTGCCTGACTAAACTGGAGATATCCCGTGCAGGCAGCTGCTCGCGGTCAAGCTCTTCGACCTGGTCAATGTGGGTAATAATGTCCGATGCATGCAGAAACGCGGCCTTTTCCAGCCCAATATCGACGAACGCAGCTTGCATACCGGGTAGCACTCTGGCCACTTTCCCCATATACACATTGCCCACCAGCCCGCGACGCGCTTCCCGTTCAATATGGATTTCCTGCAGAATGCCGTTCTCGACCAGAGCGACCCGGGTTTCACTCGGGGTGACGTTAATCAGTATTTCTGCGCTCATTGGCTATCCTCTGCAAGTCGCTTAATCAATTGGTCCGTTTCATACAGTGGCAGTCCGACCACCGCAAAGTAGCTACCCCGGATAAATTCGACAAACTTACCTGCGTACCCCTGAATACCATAGCCACCCGCCTTGTCCGTGGGTTCACCTGTGGTCCAGTAGTGCTCAGCTTCGTCGCTACTAATCTGACGAAAACGAATTTCGGTGGTCACCAGGTCATGTAGCTGGCGGTCACCGTCATCCACACATACCGCGGTCATCACCTGATGAGCGCGCCCGCTGAGACGGCTAAACATTTGCAGAAAATGCGTTTTATCACGTGGCTTTTCCAAAATGTCACCGTCAACGACAACTATAGTATCGGCACCAATAACGATGCCTGCAGTGCTTTCGCGCAGAGGCAACCCGGCAGACGCTTTGCTGCAGGCCAGACGTGACACGTAGGCATGAGCAGCTTCGTCATCCTGCGGTATTTCAGGCACGTGGGGGCGGATAACTGAAAAGGGGTACTGCAGCAACTGTAGTAATTCATAGCGTCGCGGCGAACCGGACGCCAGGTAGAGAGGTTTCATGCGACTCCAAAACGACGGCGAACTTTCCTCATTACCAAGAACAACCAAGGCCAGATAATTGCGGAGCTAACCGCCGGTAGAAAATAGTTACTCTGTAAACTGGCGTTACTTACGTAGTATTCGACCAGATAAACAATTGAGCGTTCAATCATGACCATAAGACCGACGAACAATGCTTGCTGTGACAACGAGAAATTGCGGATACGTTTATAGTGATGCGCAAAAATATAGCCTACAAATGACATCCCGGCGGCGTGGATACCGAGCGTGGACCCGAGCAGTACATCCATTAACAGACCGATAATGAAACAGGTTCCGATATTCACCCGGTTGGGAACAGCCATCACCCAATACAACAGAATCATCATCGACCATTCCGGCCGCCACGCTTGCAAGCCAGCTGACATCGGCATGACCGAAAGCACCAGTCCCATCATCAACGCGGCATTAATCGCCATCCGCTGAGAAAAACGTGAGGTCATTGCCCTGCCTCCTCGAGTAACTCTGGTATTGCCGAAGGTGCGTGTTCTCCATCGGCTGGCCACAACAGCAGAACCATCCGTATTCTGTCCAGCTGCGCCACCGGACGGGCATCGACCTGTGCAAACGGGAATGATTCGTCACGCCGGATACGGGTAATCTCTGCAACCGGATACCCTTCAGGAAAGACACCACCCAGAGAGGAAGAAAACAATAACTCACCTTCTTCTAAATCGGTGGAATGTGGTACATGCATAAGTTCCAGGCGTTCGGTCTCTCCGACCCCCTGGGCAACAACCCGGATGCCGGAGATGCGTGACCGCGTTGGTAAGCCATGACTCGGGTCTGAAATAAGAATAACCCGCGAGGTGCTAACCCCCACACTGCTGATCTGGCCCACAATGCCCTGATCATCAATCACTGGCTGACCCAGGTAGGCGCCATGTAACAGGCCTTTGTTAATAACAACCTGCTGACTAAAAGGGTCCGAATCCACAGCAATGACTTCAGCCACCATCCGGGTGGTATCCAAATCCGATTCGCTTGAAAGCAGGCTTCGCAGGCGTTGATTCTCAGTCGCGAGGAAGTCAAAGCGCTGTACCACGCCCTGTAACTCCAGCATCTCTCGCTTTAACTGCGCATTTTCGCGACTTAGCGAGCGCCGGGTACGAACACTTTCGTACACCCCTTGTAGCAGTTGCTCGGGTACTGCTGCAAGGTACTGAACCGGGCTGACCGCTGAATTGAGGACCATCCGTACCTGCTGCATCGCCCCCATGCGTAAATCAAGAATCAAAAGCAAAAACGCCAGCACTAAGGCTAGCGTTAGACGCCCTTTAAGGGAGATCGGTTGATTAAAGAGCTGGTTCACAACTACTCGTAGCTAAACAAGTCGCCACCATGCATGTCGATCATCTCCAGCGCTTTACCGCCACCTCGAGCGACACAAGTCAGTGGATCGTCAGCGATGATAACCGGGATCCCGGTCTCTTCCATCAACAAGCGGTCGAGATCTTTAAGCAACGCGCCGCCGCCGGTCAGAACCATACCGCGTTCGGAAATATCCGACGCCAGTTCTGGCGGAGATTGTTCCAGCGCAACCATAACCGCTGACACAATACCGGATAACGGTTCTTGCAATGCTTCAAGGATTTCGGCGTTGGTCAGAATAAATGAACGTGGTACACCTTCGGCAAGGTTACGTCCGCGAACTTCGACCTCTTTCACTTCGTCACTAGGAAACGCGGAGCCAATCTCGTGCTTAATCCGTTCCGCCGTGGCGTCACCAATTAACGAGCCGAAATTACGGCGCACATAACTGATAATAGCTTCATCGAACTTATCGCCACCGATCCGAACCGAGGCAGAATAGACCACACCGTTTAACGAGATAATAGCAACTTCGGTGGTACCACCCCCGATGTCGACAACCATAGAGCCGGTTGCCTCTGAAACAGGCAGACCAGAGCCGATCGCCGCCGCCATAGGCTCGTCGATCAGGTACACTTCGCGCGCACCTGCGCCCAGCGCAGACTCACGAATAGCGCGACGCTCTACCTGGGTCGAACCGCAAGGCACACAAACCAGCACTCTCGGGCTTGGTTTGAAATAGCGGCTGTCATGCACCGTTTTAATAAAATGCTGAAGCATTTTTTCGGTCACGAAGAAATCAGCAATAACGCCGTCTTTCATCGGTCGAATCGCGCGGATATTACCAGGCGTACGGCCTAGCATTTGTTTCGCCGCGGTCCCTACAGCTGCGACGGTCTTCGGACCGCCTGAGCGCTCCTGACGAATCGCGACTACGGAAGGTTCGTTCAGTACGATACCTTCGTCTTTGACATATATAAGGGTATTTGCTGTGCCAAGGTCAATTGACAAGTCATTTGAGAAAATACCGCGCAACTTCTTAAACATGGAGGGCTGATCCTAAAATAATCTGTGTATTAAAACCGGCGTAACTGTAGCAGGCCAACGGGTAGCTAACAAGCGACCAGCAAGGCGGATACCCCCCTTGCCGGAGAAATAAATCACTCTTCTCGCACGACCCGGAAACCAACATAGTTTGCGCTAAACGATGAATATAGCTCCATTCTGGACGACACTCGTACCAGACTTGGAGCAAAGTTGTAGGCTCCCCCGCGTGCGACTGGAGACGAACCATCCGTAGCACTCGTCCATTCCCACACATTTCCCACTGTATCTTCTAAACCAAACGGATTCTTGGCAAAGGTTCCCATTGGCGATGGACTATCTCCAGCCCAACGAGTACCGCAACTAAAGCAATTAGCACGCCCAGACCCGATACCATTTCCCCACCAGTAGTGCGTATCGGTACCAGCGCGGGCTGCGTATTCCCATTCGTCTTCACTGGCTAAACGATAGCGCTCACCTGTTTTTTGCGTCAACCAGGCCGCATAACGCTGCGCATCACCATAGCTCACACAGGTCACCGGCATACGTTCCTGCACGGCGTAACCAGGCTCTTCCCAGGTAATATTTGGGTCAGCCTGGACCATGCCATCAATCATCACGTTACACGCATCGCCTTGTTCAGCGCTCGTCACGTAACCTGTATCACGCACGAAAACACCAAACTGTTCAATCGTAACGGGGAACACACCAACCGCTAAAGGTACACTCAGTTCAAAATTACGAACCTGAGGGTCACCGCTGGAACCACTACGGATATTACCTAACCGCTGACTTCCTGAAGGAATAACAATCAGCGACGGCCCTTCGTTACGATTTCCAACTGAGTCCTGAATAATTTCGCCAGGAGAGAAATCATAGGCTAAACGGTCAAGTTCAGCACTGTAGGTAGCCGACCGGTCGACATTCATTCGTACATTGTGCGACGTATACCCGCGACGGCTCACTATCAAATCGTATTCGCCGGTTTCCAGCATTAACTCAAGAGGGGTCGAGCCATAGCGCTCGCCATTAATCATTACCTGGTCATCATAGACGTTGGAACGAATGAGGACGCGGTGCATGACGTCCTCGTCAGACGGCTTTTTTCCGTCATCACTCGCCTCTTCGTTAGAGGCTTGCAAATTGTCGGTGCAATAACGAACATCAAGTTCAAGTAATTTACAAACATCAGTGCGTGTAATACGGCCCTGCAGGTCGACCTGCAAGTTAACCGAATAGTTACGCTGCCCACTGAAACCACTGTTCAATGGACGTGAACCAATAAGACGGACATCCGGACTCACCTGGTCGCGGTGCTTAAGAGCTTGTTCAGATTCAGTCAGGCGGTCAAATGCACTGTCAAGGAAATTGCGTGACGCT
This sequence comes from Aliidiomarina sedimenti, assembly GCF_003986955.1. Classification (GTDB taxonomy): domain Bacteria; phylum Pseudomonadota; class Gammaproteobacteria; order Enterobacterales; family Alteromonadaceae; genus Aliidiomarina; species Aliidiomarina sedimenti. The sequence goes on from NZ_PIPN01000002.1 coordinate 82,666, forward strand.
CGTTGCTTGGCAAGCAAGTCAGCACGGCTTTCACATTGACCGATAGTTTCATCACGATCACAGGTTACTTCTTGTTCTACGCGAACCTGGCTGGTCGCTCCGAATTCAGTTATCACACGATCAACACGAGCCAATGCCAGGCGTTCCTGGTAGGTTGCCAGCTGGTTAACGAGGCCATGCTCACGAACCCGGTGACGCTCCTGCTGAGCCTGCAAATTCGACAATTCAGCAGATAGTTCACTGACCTGCTGTGTATTGCGCTGCGCGTTTACCACGGCTTGCTGGTACGCCTGCTGGGCTTCAGAGATATCAGTTTCAGGGTTGTCAACCAGTTCACGATAACGGCGGTTCATCTGTTCCAGCGCCTGCCGACGTTCCTGTTCAACCGCCTCACTTTGCTGACGCGCCTGCTCAAGACGCTCGCGCACACTATTAAGCTGCGCCTCCATCTCTCGGCGCTCTTCCTGTGTGCTCTGATACTGAGACTCAATAGTCGAAATCTGACTTTCGATCTCAGCAACAGTTACCTGCTCACTCCCCTCCGATGCACTGGCGAGAGTGCTGAATAACGGCGAGGCGAATAATGCGGCTATTATTATCGATGTTTGAGCCAGTCGCATGTGTTTCCCCAAGTGTGATATGTGATTTGATGCCTAACAGGCTTATGCTATTTGTTGCACGCTCAAATGGCAAGCAAAGGCTATATAATAGAGCCAATGTTGTGATCAACAAACGTCATTTACAATTGTTATTGTTTTTATTTTCGTTCTTTTTTATCGACCGCTATCGCAGATTCTACATCCTTACAGCGGCGGAATAACCCTCAACTTAACGAAGTTATATCGGCTCGGCAAGCGAAAGGGAAGCCCTAATCGCGAATTTTGCTTCCAGCCTAAGTACTAAACAGGCAATTTTGCAAGGCTATATGCCGATAAAAAGTTTAGCTGCGTCTTTGCAAAGGCAATGCGATTATTACTCTTGTTCCTTTCCCTTGCTCACTTTGCAGGCGGATCGCTCCACCGTGATCACGAATAATACCCTGCGCAATACTTAATCCTAAGCCAAAATGAGTATCATCTTTGCCCCTGGAAAAAAAAGGCTCGCAAGCGTGTTCGCATTCTTCCTTCGCCATCCCGCTGCCGTTGTCAACGATGCGGATCTGCACATGGTCTGCTTTTACCGATAGCTCAGCCTTTATTGTCACCCGACCTGTGGTCGACTCAGCCGCGTTGAGCAAAATATTCAGCAATGCCATAAAAATCTGACTTTCCACCAGCTTAATAAGCGGAACCTCGCTGTTCTCTTCAAATACAAAACGAATTTTGTCAGCATACCGGCTCAGCACCACATTGCGGCAATGCTTCACTGTTTCGTTCAGATCAGTTGAGGCCCACTCGTTATTTCCAGCTGTCTCGGCGGTGTCGCAAAGCGCATCGACCAGTCGTCTGAGCTCGTCAATAGATTCCATGCTTTGCCCAATCAGGCCTTTGCTCTTGCTATTGTCGGCAAAATCCAGCGCCGTCAGCAAATGCTTGCGACTGAGATTGATCGCGCGATTCGCCTCCTGTCCGACACCTGCAGCCAGTAGTCCCAGTGTTGCCAGTTTTTCTGAACTAATCAGCCGCGAACGGGTACTTTTAAAGCGTTCTATCAGGTCTAGTAATTTCTTGTTGCGTTCTTCCAGCAATGTACTTTTTGCTACCAGCTTACGTTCGGCCTGCCTGGTTTGTTCAAATAGCTGACGTAACTGAATTTCATCTTCCACAACCCGTGCCAGGCGCTTTAACTGCGCTAGCTGATCCTCACTGAATGAGCCTGGTACATGGTCTATCACACATAACGACCCTAAAACATAGCCTTCGCTGGTTGTGATTGGTGCGCCAGCATAGAATCGAATTGGCTTATCCTCGTCCTGCACCAGGGGGTTGTCAGCAAACCTCGGGTCATTCAGGGTATCTTCGACAATGAGCGGTGTATTTTCAGCCACCACATGGGCGCAAATAGACACTTCACGGTCAGTTTGTTGCAGCTCCATACCGCAACGAGCTTTAAACCACTGGCGATCCTCATCAACCAGGCTGATCAGGGACACCGGTTTGGCAAATATTGCAGCGGCCAGTTGGGTGATGTTATCCAGCCGCTCTTCCGGAGCTGTATCCAATATTTTCAACGCTTTTAAATGAGCCAGACGTTGCACTTCATTTTCCGGTTGAACTGGTATTTGCATTCGCGCCTCCTCTGGTTTGTTCACCAGTTTACTATTATCAGGCGCTTAAATCTTCATCAATGCAGAGACAATTTGACGAATCACCAAATTGCTTAGCAATCCGTTACCACAGTTCCAATCACCGGCTGGGGACTGTCCGCTGGCAGATAGTAATAGGCGAAACACCCCCGGTTGCCTCTGGCTGAACTGCGCTCCGGCTCGCCAAGAGACCACTTACGGGACACCGACACATCCGCCGGACGCCAGGCAACAATGTCTTCACCCATACTGTCGAAAATAACCCACTCGCCGTCAGTCCCGCCCAACGCGGCGCCGATACCCTGCCCGGACGGAGCGGCAAAGGTGCCTTGTAAGAGAATATCGCCGAGCTGTTGCGGGGCGACTCCTGCCTGCGCATTGATTCGCTGCGATGCACTATGCAGCGAACGACTAAATTCCTCCACACTGCTAGCCCATGCTCTGTCGTCGCCTTTAAACCATTGTGGCACCGCAGTGAATAGCAACAGTCCGAGAATCGCCAGCACAATCACCATCTCTACTGCGGTCAAGCCATTTTGTAGTTGTCTTGTCATCCCTATTTCCTACCGCATGTGTTACGTACGTTTAGCCATCATACGAACAACTGAGCAAGAAATGAACTACTTCTTTGAAATTTTGTTTCTTATGAATGACTTATTAAAAAAGCACCCTAAGGTGCTTTGTTCTGTAACCAGCGGTTCTACGCCCGCAGCTGCGCTATATAAGGCGCCAGTGAAGTGGTTCATTAGCCCAGTAGGGGACAAACGGAGAGCCCGCAATATCGACACTCGCTGGCACTGTCCAGGAGTTGGCCTCCAATGTGATTTGGTCGGTATTGCGCGGTAAACCGTAAAAGTCTGCTCCAAAATGGCTGGCAAAGCCCTCCAGCTTATCCATTGCGTCATGCTGAAAAAACAGCTCCGCATACAACTCAATCGCTGCTGGTGCTGAGAAGCAGCCGGCGCAACCACAGGCAGCTTCCTTCTTATCCTGCGTATGGGGGGCCGAATCAGTCCCCAGGAAAAATTTCGGGTTGCCACTCAAAGCCGCTTGTTGCAGGGCCTGTTGATGACTTTTGCGCTTCAGGATCGGTAAGCAGTAGTGATGCGGCCGGATTCCGCCAACCAGCATATCGTTGCGGTTCATCAACAAATGTTGCGGGGTAATAGTCGCCGCGACCTTGCTATTTGCCGCCGCAACAAAGTCGACCGCCTGGCGCGTCGTGATATGTTCGAGTACCAGCCGTAACTGGGGATGGCGCTGATGCAATGGTTTCAGATAACGCTCGATAAACACTTCTTCACGGTCAAAGATATCAATCTCCGCATCGGTGACCTCACCGTGCACCAGCAAAGGCACTTCAAGGCGCTCCATCGCAGCAAACACGTCAGCCAGTGCGTTAATATCGGTTACGCCTGAGGCCGAGTTTGTGGTGGCCCCGGCCGGGTATAACTTGAATCCGATTATCGCTGGATTAGCCGCCGCCTTGGCGATGTCCTCGACACTGGTTTGCTGAGTTAAGTAAAGCGCCATTAATGGCGTGAAATCAAGTCCTTCCGGCACTTGCGCCATGATCCGCTGATGATACGCCATGGCCTGTTCGACCGTGGTCACCGGCGGGACCAGATTAGGCATGATGATAGCCCGTGAGAACTGCCGCGCGCTCGCCGGTACGGTGCCGCTGAGTAAAGCATCATCACGCAAATGCAAATGCCAGTCATCAGGGCGGGTAAAAGTGATGCGTTCAGTCATTTAGCTCTCCTCGGGGTAGTGGTCGCAAACGGCAGTATTATACACACCTTGCTGGCACTTTACTCGCTTGCCAGCGCCTGCACCGGATCCAGTCGTGATGCTTTACGGGCGGGTAAAAATCCAAAAATAAGACCGGTCAAAAACGCACAGGCAAACGCCAGCACGACCGGAAACACGGCATACAGCACTGGCGTGCCGAGTGACTGAATCACAGCCGTCGTAGCCAGGCCTATCGCGACACCTAACAGGCCGCCTACCAGCGAAACGGTCAGTGCTTCGATCATAAACTGCTGCATAATATGCAGGCGCCTGGCCCCCGTCGCCATCCTTACTCCAATTTCCCGGGTCCGCTCAGTGACACTGACCAGCATAATATTCATCACCCCAATGCCACCGACTACCAGCGAAATCACTGCGATCACTGCAAGCAAAATGGTCATCGTATTTTCAGTTTCGGTTTGGGTTTCAATAATCGATGCCATGTTGCGAATGGTAAAGTCTTCTATGCCATGACGTTCAAGTAGCAAATTATGCACCTGCTGGTGGGTATCATGCATTAAACTGGTGTCGTCAACGGCCACCGTAATATTGCGCACATAACGCTGTCCAAACAAACGCAATGAGCCGGTGCTGAACGGGACCAGCACCACATCATCCTGATCCTGGCCCCAGGGCGACGCCCCTCGTTCCTGCATCACCCCGATGACCCGAAACAGCACGTTATTGACCAGTAAGAACTCCCCCAGTGGGTCACGGTCAGGAAACATTTGCCGCGCCACCGTCTGCCCAATGACCGCCACAGTCGCGGTCATAGCTTCATCTTCAGGGGTAAAAAAGCTGCCCTTAAGCGGAAACCAGTTGCGCGCCAGCGGGTAGCTGGAATAGGTTGCATTGACTGAGGTTTGCTGATCAAAGCCCGCGCGACGCAGGGTTTGATTACCACTTAATTCAGGCACCGCCGCCAGTACGTTAGGTAGCCGCGCCACCGCATCGGCATCTTCCGGTACCAGTGATGCCACACTCCAGCGCCCGCGTTGATTCGGTGCCCCCGGAAAAACCGAGAGTAAATTGCTGCCCATCGAGCTAATCCGATCCACCACTTCCTGTTGCGCACCCTGCCCGATCGCCAGCATCGAAATCACAGAAGCGACTCCGATCACTATGCCTAGCAAGGTCAGCATCGTTCTGAACACATTGGCCCGCAGCGAGCGCAATGCGGTGCTAAAGGCCTCACCTAAATCATTGAGCAGGCTGGCGTTAGCGCGTGGCGGAGTCGACTTAGGGGGCGCTTTCTGTTCCGTCTGCGGCTTTTTCTGATCACTGATAATGCGACCATCTTTGATTTCAATCAGCCGGTCCGCATGAGCCGCCACCCCGGCATCATGGGTAATTAAAATCACCGTATGCCCGGCCAGCGACAGCTCACGCAACAACGCCATCACTTCCTGCCCACTTTGGCTATCCAGCGCGCCTGTCGGTTCGTCGGCAAGAATAATGTCTCCGCCGTTCATCAGCGCGCGGGCAATCGAAACCCGCTGTTGCTGACCACCCGACAACTGACCTGGCTTGTGGTCAAGCCGGTCGGCGAGACCCAACTGACCAAGCAATTCACGCGCTCGTTGCCGCCGTTGCCCGACTGGCTGTCCCGAATAGACAGCAGGCAACTCGACATTGGCCACCGCATCGGCTGCGGCAAGTAGATTATAACTTTGAAACACAAACCCAAACGCATCGCGCCGCAAAGCCGCCAGCTGATCTGCAGTCAGCCAGGCTACCGACTGGCCGCGAAAGTAGTACTCACCGCTGCTTGGTTTATCCAGGCAGCCCAAAATATTCATCAGGGTCGACTTACCCGAGCCAGAACTACCGACAATGGCTACAAACTCGCCAGCTTCAATATCAAGATCGATGTCATGCAGAACCTGGGTGGTGAGCTCGCCGCTCTGATAACTCTTGCTGATACCACGCAGTGACAGTAACTGGCTACCCACGAGGCACTCTACCTGCACTGCCGGTCGCGCCAGCCGTGGGCAGGATCACGCGTTGCCCAGATTCCAGCCCGGCCTGAACTTCAGTATGGATACGGTCACTCAAGCCGGCTTCAATCCGCACTTGCTGACGCTGATTGTCTGCCTTGAGCGTTTCCACATAAGCCCCTTCGGAATCACGCTGCACCGCGGCAGCTGGCACCGCCAGCACATCCTCGGCAGCATCAGACACAAAGAAGACCTGAGTGGTCATCTGCGTCATTAAGCGCCGGTCCGGGTTTGGCACTTCAAACAGCGCGTTGTACAGCACGACGTTGTTTTCAACCACCGGCGTTGGTTCAATCAGGCGCAGCTCGCCATGCCAGCGCTGAGTGCGATTACCCATAGTCGTAAAGTAAACCGGCATGCCAACCCGCAAACGTCCGATATCCGCTTCTGAAACCTGCGCCTGCACCGTCATCTCAGACAAGTCGGCTATGGTTAATATGGTCGGCGTGGTCTGGCTCGCATTCAGGGTTTGCCCGCGCCGGGCGTCAATGGTGACCACCGTGCCGGCCATCGGCGCAAAAATTCGGGTGTAGTTAAAGTTTGCCTCAGCCGCGCGCAAGGTAGACTGTGTTTGCTCGATCTGTGCCTGAATGGAGTCCACCTGTGCGGCTGCCTGTTGCATGCCTGCACGGGCCGTTTCAACCAGTTCTTCCGAGGTCAGGTTGGCAGTCTGCAAACGTTCCTGACGCTGGTAGTTGAGCCGTGCCAGTTCGTGGGACGCCTCGCGCTCACGTAACACCGCCTGTTGATTGCGCAGTTGCGCCTGATTCGATTCTACCTGCGCCTGCAACAAGGTGGCATCAATCTCGGCTAGCAAATCACCCGCTTTAACTTCATCACCCACCTCAACATAGAACTCTTTTAACTGCCCTGAAACCTGAGCCCCGACGTCAACGTAATCACGCGGCTGCAGGCGGCCTGTGGCGGTAACCAGTACTTCGATATCACGCCGCTCGACCTGTGCCGTCGCCGGTACCTGGTGGCGATTACTCTCTCTCACCAATCCAAACCATGCTACCAGCGCCACAGCTGCCAGTAGTATCGCCGCCATCCAGACTTTCGTCCCGCCATCCATGCGGGCGCGCGGTGCCATTAGGTTGCTCATCCGTTTATCATCCAGTTATTTCATAGTCCCAGAATAGACGGCTGCACCCCTGCGTCCTGCAACGCCTGCAGCCAATGTTTGCGGCAACAGGAGACATACCTGTCGTTGCCGCCAATCGCAATTTTTTCACCCGAGCCAACGGCGCGGCCATCCTTGTCAACACGCAGCGACATGGTTGCTTTACGCCCGCAATGACAAATCGTTTTCATCTCCACCAGTTTGTCCGCAATAGCCAGTAACACCGCACTGCCGTCAAAAGCTTCCCCGAAGGCATCGGTGCGTATGCCGTAACACATAACCGGTACATTCAGAATATCCGCAACCCGCGCCAGCTCCCAGACCTGGGCCACGGTCAGAAACTGAGCTTCATCCAGCAGTACACAGTCAACACTGGCGTTGGTCAGGTAGTCACTGACCAACTGGAAGAGGTTGGTTTTACTGGTAAAAGTTGCCGCTTCACGCTCTATTCCCAACCTCGAATGAATCCGTCCCCGCCCACCGCGGGTGTCCAGCGCGGGCGTCAGCAGCAACACATGCTGGTCGCGCTCCTCGTAGTTATGCGCCACCTGAAGCAACGATGTACTTTTGCCTGCATTCATCGCAGAGTAGGTAAAATAAAGAGATGCCATAAAATTAAACTGCCAGCTTGCGTGTAGCCATCGCTGGAGAGCTTCCAGCCACGGCGTTTACTGTGAACGATGTAATAAAGCCTTGATGATGCGTAAATTTACCGCCAAAGACCAGCGCTGGACATCGTTTCTTTGCACTTTTCGGTGAATGGCAGATTTTATGGTACGATCCGCGGTTACATTCACCCCGCATCAGGAGTACCCGTCACGATGGCTGTATCAACCTCACCCCATTCGAAATACTCGCTCGACTTTCTGAAGGAAATGCCCAAAGCAGATCTCCACCTGCATCTCGATGGCAGCCTGCGGCCTGACAGTCTGATAGAGATGGCCAAGCGCAACAAGATTGAGTTGCCTTCCTATACCGTAGACGGCCTGTACGACCTGGTGTTTAAGGAAAGTTATAAGAATCTCGGTGAGTATCTGAATGGCTTTCAGTACACCTGTGCAGTACTGCGCGACCTTGAAAGCCTGCAACAAGCGGCGTATGAGCTGGCGGTCGATAATCAGAACGAAGGGGTGAATTACATTGAGGTTCGTTTTGCACCACAGCTACTGATGGACCCGGCCAGGGGCATTACCTTTGACACTGTGATGCATGCCGTCAACGACGGCCTGAAAAAAGCTCAGGACGAGTACAACCGCAGCGATGCCGTAAAGCGAGAAGGCAAGCCGCCTTTCCACTACGGTATTATCAACTGTGCCATGCGCATGTTCGGCAATAAAGGCTTCTCACCCTACTACACTCACATGTTTCAGCTACTCAGTGACCATAAGCCGATCGATGTGATCAAGACCGCGGCGATGGAACTGGTTCGCGCCAGCGTTCGGGTTCGTGACGAACAGGACTTACCGATTGTGGGGCTGGACATTGCTGGCCAAGAAATTGGTTACCCAGCGCACAAGTTTAAAGATGTCTACGAATATGCTCATCAGAACTTTCTCCTCAAAACTGTGCATGCCGGCGAAGCCTACGGTGCTGAGAGTATTTTTGAAGCGCTGACCCAGTGCTATGCCGACCGTCTCGGCCACGGGTATTCACTGTTTTCACCCGACATGATTGAAGATGAAAGCATTAGCGATAAAGCCGACTATTCACGCAAACTTGCCTCCTTCATTGCGGACCGTCGCATTGCGGTAGAAGTTTGCCTGACCAGTAATATGCAAACCAACCCAGCCATTGGTGAGTTGAAGAACCACAATTTTGGTCACATGCTGGAAAATCGTTTAGCGACTATTATCTGTACCGATAATCGCCTGGTGTCGCGCACCACCGTCAGCGACGAATACAAATTAGCGCTGGACACCTTTGATGTGCCACTGAAACGGCTAAAAGACATCGTTGCATACGGCTTCAAGAAAAACTTCTTCCCCGGTAACTATATTGAAAAACGTGCCTACGCCAAGCAAACCCTCGAGTACTTCGACCAGGTTGCGCATAAATACGGCTTTATTTAAATAAGTTGGCATTATTTCTGCAAAAGCCCTTTAAGATACTCAACTTAAAGGGCTTTTTTCATGTTGAATGTAACCTCCAGTGCGGCGGTCACCTACAACACCGACACCAGCGCACAACAGCAACAACGAGAGCAGCAAAGCGTTGATCAGCAGCGTTCCGACGACCTTATCCGTGCCTTGCAGGGTAACAGTTTCGAACGACAAGGCTTTCTTGAAGAGGCACAACGACTGACTCTGCTCAATCGAATGGGCGTAGACATCGACGCGCTAAATGAAGTCGAATCCAGGATCGAAGACCTGGAAAGTGTCGAAGAGCGCACCCAACTTGATGCCGAGAAGCTGGAAAGCCTATATGAACAGCGCAAAGAACTTTTCCGGCAAGCCAACGAACGTGCAAACGGCGAATCATTGCCGCCTGGCAGCATGCTCTCGCTAACGGTATAGTAAGGCTATTTGCTGGTTCGCACCCGCGAACCACCGTCAGGCGAAGAGATTTTGATCATGCGACACTCCGTAACCCGCTGTATCCGTATTGCCTCCATGCTGTGGGCGTCTATGTTGCTGATCAGTTGCAGCAGCCAGACTATCGAGTCGTCAGAATACGAATTCAGCCTGCAAATTGCCCATATTAATGACACCCATTCGGCGTTTGAGCCAACGCCAGGGCAGTTCAGCACGCCTCACCGCGACGTTTTCAATCAATGGGGTGGGCATCCTCGCCTGGCCTCACGCTTACAGCAACATCGCCTCAATGCGGCAGAAGCGGGGCAGCCGTTGCTGGTGCTTCACGGCGGCGATGCATGGCAAGGCAGCGCCTATTTCAAGCTAAATGAGGGGCAAATGAATGCGGATATTCTCAGCCGCATGCAAATCGACGCGATGGCTCTGGGTAACCATGAGTTCGATTTAAACAATGCTCGCCTGAACGATTTCATCAGCCGTGTTAATTTCCCCCTGCTTGCGGCCAATATCGACGCCTCTGAAGACGCCGACCTGGGCCAGCAAACGAACCTGCAGCCTTTTACCCTTTTTGCCTTTAAACGTGATCAGAAGCGCTCAGTGACGCCCGCTGAAATGACCGCCAGCCTGAGTGATGAAGTGAGTCGTCAGCATGCGGACGGCTTTACGGTTGTCGCGGTATTTGGACTGGTCCTCGATGACATGCCCACTATTGCACCCAATACCGGCAATGTAGACTTCTTCGACCTGACCACCAGCGCTCAGCGCACTGTCGACCAGTTGCAGGCGGCCGGGGTCGATAAAGTTATCGCACTGACTCATATTGGCAACGCCCTCGACGTGGAATTGGCCAGCCAGGTAAACGGAATTGATGCCATTGTCGGCGGCCATTCACATTCGCTGTTGGGTGACTTCCGCAACCTCGCTCTGGCCACCAGCCAACGGCCATATGCTGAACGGGTCAGCAACCCCAACGGTAGTACCACAACCTGCATCGTCCAGGCCGGTGAATATGCGCAGGCCGCCGGATTGCTTCACCTGTCGTTTGATGCCCGGGGGGAGCTTACCCGGTGTGAGGGTGGCAATACCCTGCTTAGCAACGCGGAGTGGTACCAGGATCAGCAGCGAACCGTTGCCCTTGACCCCAGCCAGAGCGAGGCCGTTCACGACTTTATTGGCCAGCAGCCCAACATCACTGTCATTGACGAAGACCCGGCATTACGCCAGCACATCGAGCGCACTTATCAGCCTGCGCTAAAAGAAGCGTATGGCGACGTGATCGCCCACTTAGCCAGTGCTATTTCCCATCTCCGTCGGCCCGGTGACAATGACTCGGACCAACACGGTTCGCGACTGGCCCCCTTAATTGCGCATGCTCACTACGCCTTTGCTGCCCAGCCAGAGGTCATCGCTGAAACAGGCCTGCAACCGGACTTTGCGCTGGTCGGTGCAGGTGGTATTCGCAGCGGTCTCGACGCCGGTGAATTGCATGAAGGTATTATTTCACTCGAAGTTCTGCCGTTTGCCAGCCAGCTTGCGGTAGTGCCATTGGCGGGTTCGACAGTTCGTCAGGTACTGCAGGAAACGATAGAAGCGACCTTGCCGGAGGGAGCGCACGCAGGACGTTATCCATACGGTGGCATGCTCCGCTACCAGTTTGTTGAAACCCAGGCCGGTAGGCACGGCGAACTGCGCCAGCTGGACGTCAATGTTGGTACTCTGCAGCAGCCTGACTGGCAACCACTTGACGACAGTAGACGCTATAACGTGGTGGTAAACAGCTATCTAGCCAACGGCAACGACGGATGGACCTCGTTCTACCAGGCACAACGTGAGCACAGTGGTCGTGTTGATCTGGCGTACCATAACGGTCACCTACAGGCCTTTCCGGTGGATAAAGTTATTGCCAGCGACGGCGGCTACCGCCCTCGTTACCAGGGCTCTGCGCTTGTCTGTGATGACGCAGAAGTCAGATGCAATACCGATGCAGTCGCGGTGATTGAATTTATGCGCCGCTTTCCCGGACAAATTCAGTCAGCGACTGAACCCACAGTGACACTGCTAAGACAATGAGTGCGGCATGACTACTCCACAGGAATTACTCCACAGGAACTACCAATGAATTCGCGTAAGGGAAACAGTGACTTTCGCTTTACAGAGCACTCAGCAGAGGCTCTACTCGAAATACTCGACAACGCTCAACTCGGGCTCTGGGAACTAAACCTGAGAACCGGCGACAGTCAGGTCACTCCACGCTGGGCAGATATCCTCGGATATCAGCCTGAAGAGCTCGAACCCGTTACGTTTGAACGCTTTTTGTCGTTGCTGCACGATGACGATAAAGCGTCGCTTCAGGCTCATCTTGACAGTGTTCAGCATGGGCAACAAACCGGCTATCAGATGGTCTTTCGCATGCGCCATAAGAACAATCAATGGCGCTGGATAAAGTCACACGGCACGGTTTCAGCCCGGGACAAAGGTACGCCACTGATGATGGCTGGCTTTCATCTTGATGTAACAAACGAGGTGACTCAATCCATAACCGACAGTCTGACGGGCTGGTATACGCGCCGTCATTTTATGCAAATTGGCAGTAAATCAGTCCAACGGGCGCACCGTCAGGATAGTCGCCTGGCACTCATTATCTTCGACATTGACTATTTTAAGCAGGTCAATGACAAATATGGTCACGCTACCGGTGACAAGGTTCTCATCGCAGTAACACAGCAATTGGGTGAGCGCTTACGAACAACCGATGTAGCAGCCCGGATCGGCGGTGAAGAGTTTGCCATTTTACTCGAAGGCGCCAGTCTGTTCGATGCCCGCAACATCGCCGAAACCTTACGCGAGCAGATACGTCAAAACCAGTTTAGCGACCCCAAAGGCAGCGACTTTTGCATCACCAGTAGTTTTGGGGTCAGCATGCTCAATCCCGATGATCGAACTATCGATGATTTGTTGTCGCGGGCTGACCAGGCGCTTTACAGAGCGAAGGCCAACGGCCGCGACCGGGTGGAGCTGGCCTAAGCCGCTGAAAGCAAGAAGCCCCAACTAATGGGGCTTCTTAACGCTATCGTTAACAAAACACAAAAACGTGTCCGTCAGAACGGGATGTCGTCATCAAAATCAGGATCCGGTGCCAGTGGTTGTGGCTGCGGCGCCTGGTTACCCTGACTGCCTTGCTGGCCGCCGAAGCCGCCTTGCGACCCCTGATTGCTTTGGCCGCCGGTTGGTTTACCACCTTGCTGACCTCCACCAAAGCCACCCTGGTTGCCCTGGCCACTTTGCTGGCCGCCGCCATAGCCGCCCTGATTAGCCTGACCGCCTTGCTGACCACCGCCGAAACCGCCCTGGTTAGCCTGGCCGCCCTGTGGTGGAGCGAATCCACCCTGGCCACCCTGACCGCCTTGTCCACCACGGCCATCTAACATTTGCATATCGTTGCAGACGATCTCGGTGGTGTAATTGTCTTTACCATCCTGACCCTGCCATTTACGCGTTTGCAAACGACCTTCAATATAAACCTTTGAACCTTTGCGCAGGTATTCACCGGCAATCTCGGCCAGACGGCGATAGCAGACCACGCGATGCCATTCGGTTTGTTCGCGTTGCTCGCCGCTTTGTTTGTCTTTCCAGGTTTCACTGGTGGCTACACTTAAATTGGCGATCGCGGTGCTATTCTGGGTATAGCGAACTTCCGGATCGGCTCCCAGATTACCGATAAGAATAACTTTGTTAATACCACGACTGGCCATGCCACTCTCCTTTACTTGAATACGTGTAATCGTTTAGTGCAGCTGCAATAAGCGGCGCGCGGCCTGGTCATCAAACTGATCGCGCTGCACTTTTAAATAGGTTGTTTGTTCATCTGCCAGCACTACTGCTTCCAGCACACCGGGCAATTCTGCCAATTGTTCTGCCAGCTTTACTGCCATCTGCCGCTCGGCAGGTGCGGCTGCATAACTGACGTTGGCAACACCGGTGTGCAACTTCATTCCGGCACTGACTAACAGCCAGATGATTAACAGCAGGATACAGAATAAAACCACCCCGGTCATGCCGAATTTACCAAACAGCATGCCACCGGCAACACCGCCGATGAAGGCGCCGAGGAACTGACAGCTGGTGTAGACCCCACTGGCGCTGCCTTTGCTTCCGGCCGGCGCAAACTGCGCTAACAAGGCTGGCAAGTTAGCTTCAAGATAGTTGAAGCCAATAAAGAAAATCCACACAGCGAGGAAAAGTATTGTTAAAGACTGGGCAAAAGCCGCAATTGCGCACATCGCCAGCACCAGCATCGCAATAGCGACGCGAAAAGCGACTAACTGACGTTTACGCCGCATTGCGATAATCATCATCGGTACCATGACCAGAAAAGACAACAATAAGGTCGGCAAATAAAGCCAGCCGTGCTGCTCTGCGGCCAGGCCCGCATCGACTAGCGTCAACGGCAAGGACACAAACCAGGCGGTTAACACCAGATGAAGAATAAAAATGCCAAAATTGAGCTGTAACAGCTGGGGGTGCTTGATAAGTCGCATTAATTCAGTCGGAACCGCCACTAAATCACGCTTCGGGGTACGATTCACTGGCTGTGGCGTTATGGTCAGCACCAATACCACGGCCAGCAGTGCTGATAGCGCGGTAAACCAGAACAAACCACTCATTCCGACGATGCCGCCAAGCCACGGTCCTAGCACCAATGCCAGCGCAAACGCGAGGCCGATACACAGCCCGATAGTCGCCATGACTTTAGGCCGCTGCTCATCTCGTGAGCAGTCTGAGGCTAAGGCCAGAATAGCACTCGCAATAGCGCCTGCTCCCTGCAGCGCGCGCCCGACGATAACCCAAACCAGACTATCCGCCATGGCGGCGACAACACTACCGGCCGCAAATACCAGTAAGCCGCCGACAATCACTGGCCGCCGTCCAATCCGATCAGACACCCAGCCCATCGGAATCTGCAACATTGCCTGGGTCAGGCCATAGGCGCCTATGGCCACCCCTATCAACATCGGCGAATAATCTGCATAGTCCTGCCCGTACACCGCGATAACCGGCATGATCAAAAACAGGCCTAGCATGCGTAACCCGAAGACGGAGGCCAGCGATACTGCCGCTTTCTTTTCGACTGAGTTTAATCCGTGTTTATTCAAACCCGAAAACACCTGAATATGGTTGATGGGAGCAGCTAAAATAAGGCAGCACAGTGTATCAGAATACTCAGCGGGCGACCACGCTGGCTGTGCTTGCGGTTGAAATGTGCGATAATACTCGTTTGATCCAGCTAGCCAGCGGGCGTCATCATACACCCAGTCACGAGAAGTCGGAGATTATGGATAAAATTGAAATTCGTGGGGCTCGTACTCACAACCTGAAAAATATTAATCTTGAAATTCCGCGTGACAAGCTGGTGGTAATCACTGGCCTGTCGGGTTCCGGTAAGTCCTCACTTGCCTTTGATACCTTGTATGCCGAAGGGCAGCGCCGCTATGTTGAATCATTGTCGGCCTACGCACGGCAGTTCCTGAGTCTGATGGAAAAGCCGGACGTCGATTCCATTGAAGGTTTGTCGCCGGCTATTTCCATAGAACAAAAATCAACGTCGCATAATCCGCGCTCCACCGTCGGTACCATTACCGAGATTTATGACTACCTGCGACTGATGTTCGCACGTGTCGGTGAGCCACGCTGCCCGACCCATCATAAAACACTGGCAGCACAGACCGTAAGCCAGATGGTCGACCAGGTACTCGAGTTACCCGAAGGCAGTAAGGTCATGCTGTTGGCGCCAGTGGTACAGGGACGTAAAGGTGAACACCAGAAAACCCTGGAGAACCTGGCAGCACAAGGCTACCTGCGGGCCCGCGTGGACGGTAATGTTTGCGACCTCAGCGATCCGCCCTCACTCGAGCTGCAGAAAAAACATGATATCGAAGTGGTGGTTGACCGTATTAAGGTGCGCCCCGGTCTCGAACTTAGACTGGCAGAGTCCTTTGAAACCGCACTCGACCTCAGTGGTGGAACCGCCTTTATCGCCCCAATGGAAGGCAAAGGTGAGACGCTCATATTTTCTGCCAATTTTGCCTGTCCGGAATGTGGCTACAGTATGCAGGAGCTCGAACCCCGGCTGTTTTCGTTTAATAACCCGGCGGGTGCCTGCCCGACCTGTGACGGCCTTGGCGTCGAACAGTATTTTGATCCGGATAAGGTGGTCGGTAACGCCGAACTCAGCCTGACCGGTGGTGCCATTCGTGGCTGGGATAAACGCAATTTCTATTACTATCAAATGCTGCGTTCACTGGCCACGCACTACAAATTTGACCTCAATGCCCCTTTTCAGGACCTCACGGATGAAGTCCGCAGTAAGGTCCTGTTCGGCAGCGGCAGCGAAGAAATCAAATTTAAGTATGTAAATGACCGCGGCGATACCGTGGTTCGCAAGCATGCCTTTGAAGGCATTATCCCCAACATGCAACGCCGCTATCGGGAAACAGATTCCAGCGCCGTGCGTGAAGAACTGTCGAAGTACCTTGCTGCGCAGCATTGTAAGTCGTGCCACGGCACCCGGTTACGCGAAGAAGCACGCAATGTATTCGTGGAAAAGACGACCTTGCCGGAAATTGTGGAGCAGTCCATCGGTGATGCTCTGGAATTCTTTACCAACCTTGAG
The DNA here is from genome assembly GCF_003986955.1 of Aliidiomarina sedimenti. Taxonomy (GTDB): domain Bacteria; phylum Pseudomonadota; class Gammaproteobacteria; order Enterobacterales; family Alteromonadaceae; genus Aliidiomarina; species Aliidiomarina sedimenti. The sequence goes on from NZ_PIPN01000002.1 coordinate 99,023, forward strand.
CTGCACGGGCAGCGAGCCAGCATTGCAGAAAAAATATTAAAAGAAATCAATGACCGCTTACGCTTTCTGGTCAACGTTGGCCTGAACTACCTGAGCCTGTCCCGCAGTGCCGAAACATTATCCGGCGGCGAAGCGCAGCGTATCCGCTTAGCCAGTCAGATTGGTGCTGGTCTGGTCGGTGTGATGTATGTACTCGATGAGCCGTCCATTGGTCTTCACCAGCGTGACAATGAGCGCTTACTTACTACCTTGCGTCACTTGCGTGATCTGGGTAACACCGTATTGGTCGTTGAACATGACGAAGACGCCATTCGCAGTGCCGACTACGTGATCGATATCGGCCCGGGTGCAGGTGTCCACGGTGGTGAGGTCGTTGCCGCTGGTCAGGTGGATGACATCATTAATAGCGAAGCCTCTTTAACCGGTGATTACCTGTCCGGACGCAAAGCCATTGCGGTGCCGAAGAAACGTCATAAGCCGGGTAAGGACTTCCTTGAAGTTCGTGGGGCTCGGGGCAACAACCTCAAAGGCGTGGATCTTAAGATACCACTGGGCATCATGACCTGTGTCACCGGCGTATCCGGTTCAGGCAAATCAACCTTGATCAACGACACACTCTATCCACTGGCTCACCATGAACTGAATGGTGCTACCACGGGTATGGCGGCCCCCCACGACAGCGTACACGGGCTTGAACACCTCGATAAAGTCGTCGACATTGACCAAAGCCCGATTGGCCGCACACCACGCTCGAACCCTGCCACCTACACCGGGATATTTACCCCGGTGCGCGAGTTTTTCGCCGCGGTGCCGGAATCTCGTTCACGTGGTTACAAACCAGGCCGGTTTAGTTTCAACGTCAAAGGCGGTCGTTGTGAAGCCTGCCAGGGTGACGGCATGATCAAGGTCGAAATGCACTTCCTGCCGGACGTTTATGTACCCTGTGATATCTGCAAAGGCAAACGCTATAACCGGGAAACCCTGGAAGTTCAGTACAAGGGCAAAAACATCCACGAAGTGCTTGAGATGACCATTGAAGAAGCTCGTGAATTCTTCGATGCTGTCCCCGCTATCGCGCGTAAACTGCAAACACTGATGGATGTCGGCCTGTCCTATGTGCGCCTCGGCCAGTCGGCCACCACCCTGTCCGGCGGTGAGGCCCAGCGGGTCAAACTGTCGCGGGAGTTATCCAAACGTGACACCGGTAAGACCCTGTATATTCTCGACGAGCCAACCACCGGCCTGCACTTTCACGATATTCAGCAACTACTTGCGGTACTCCATCGATTGCGTGACCATGGTAATACCATTGTTATTATCGAGCATAATCTGGATGTCATAAAAACGGCCGACTGGATTGTCGACCTTGGGCCTGAAGGTGGTTCAGGCGGGGGTGAGATCCTGGCTCAGGGAACCCCGGAAGACGTAGCCCAAAGCAAAGTGTCGCACACGGCTCACTTTCTCAAACCTATGTTGTAACAGCATCTAAACGCAAGGAACTACACCCGATGTACACAGAAGATCTTAAAGTCCGCTTCTATGAAACTGACGCCCTCGGCCATGTTAATAATACGGTCATTCCGGCCTGGTTTGAAACCGGCCGCCTGCCCGTCTTTGAACTCTTCACTGAGCAGGGTAATCTGTATGAAGTCAGTCTGATTGTTGCCAATCTGAATGTGGATTTTTTGCGCCCGGTCTACTTCGGCGAGATGGTCACGTTAAAGACCTACATTGCCCGCATCGGTAAAAGCTCGTTCGATATTGGCAGTGAGGTCTGGCAGAGCGGTCAGCTTTGCGCGAAAGGCACCACCATACTGGTTAACTACGACCATAAAAACGGACGTTCAGTGCCAATTAGCGAGACGATCAAAGCTAAACTGTTGCAACAGACGCACCCTGATCACCCTTTAGCCAGCTAATACGCTAGTCACGGAGCTTTGCATGGAAGGAACATTTAAGCGCCCCACCAATCAGGAACTGCTGCTGCAGGAGATCCTGCAGGAGGCGCTCGACTTGCCGCTCAGCGGCGAATCCGCTAATTACATTCCAGCTCTTGCCTCCATCAACCCCAATCAGTGTGGTATAGCGTTAGCCAACCTGGATGGAGAAGTGCACGTTGCCGGTGACGCCGACGTGCCTTTTTCCATTCAGAGCGTATCGAAAATATTCGGCCTGGTCATGGCCATGCTGCGCATGGGCGATGACTTATGGCGACGGGTGCGAATGGAGCCGTCGGGCCATGCATTTAATTCGATAGTGCAGCTGGAATGGGAACATGGTATTCCGCGTAATCCCTTTATCAACGCAGGAGCCATTGTTGTAGCCGATACCCTGGTAAGCCATTACTCGGCCAGCAAAAGTGCGCTGATGTCGTTTGTACGCGGCCTGGCGGACAATCAGGACATCCATGTGAATCAGGATATTTTTCAGTCTGAAAAAATGCATGGCAGTCGTAACGCAGCGCTCGCCTACCTGATGAAAAGCTTTGCTAACATCGACGCCGACGTCAACGACGCACTCGACCATTACTTCTACCAGTGTTCAATTGATATGAGCTGTCGGGATGTTGCCAGAAGCCTTGGCTTTCTCGCCAATCGAGGGGTGCAGCCACACAGCGGTGATCAGATTTGCTCGCGCCGCGACGCCCATCGGTTAAACGCAATTCTGCAAACCAGTGGGATGTATGATCAGTCCGGCGAATTTGCCTTTGAAGTCGGCCTGCCGGCCAAGAGTGGGGTCGGCGGTGGTATCGTCGCAGTCGTCCCGAATTACGGGGTTATCTGCGCCTGGAGCCCAAGGCTGAACCAGTATGGTAACTCCTGTCTGGGCATGTACATGATCACGCGGTTAGCCAAAAAGCTTGGCTTATCCGTTTACTGAGGGCTCCCGGCCTGCACACTGGCCGGACTGGGGTCATACACAAGATGGTTCTCCAGCCCAAAGGACGCAAATAACTCCGCTAATGAACCGTCCTCCCACATTTCATTCAGCTGCCCGCGCAGCCACTCAACACTGACCACAGCGTCGTCAGCTACCAGCACATGAGTCGCATAGGTCTGGTCGACAGTTTCGCCGGCCTTAAGGGTTTTAGCTACGTCCGGGTCGTGCAGCTCTAGCATCGCGAGCAGTTCAGTATTCAGTAAAATACTCTGCAATCGCCCACGGCTTAACATATTAATCAGGGTCACATGGCTGTCTGCCAGGTACAGGTTATGCTCTTGTTCCAGCACCGCAACATCGCTCTGGTAATCGACAAAGTCATAATGGTAGCCAACGATGCCCCCCACCCGCGCCGCGCCGTCGGTGTCATCGCTAACGTCACTGGTGTCTTCCTCAGCGCGCAGGACATGGATATCAGCCCCCTCAGTCAGCTTAGGCCCCTTTTCAACATCCGTCCCAATATAACTGCTCCAGCCCCATTGCTCTGCTTCAAAGAAAATCAGCTGACAACAGCCTTCAGGTTCTAACGCCTGATAGCGATGTGGCGGACGGATTTCAATAATTTCAAAATGAAAAGTCTGCTGGCGTTGGTTGACCGCCTCAAGCAGCGCCCCAAGTACATGGCGCTCCAGACGCGACGAATAATAAGGAGGAAACTCATAAGCAGCTACTGCCACATGGGTTGGCTCATCGCTGGCATTAACCCGACTACTGAGCCCGGAGCTTAAGGCTACCACCAGTAAACATATACACCAGGTACTCAATTTCATACACGCCATTCCATGCCTTTACTACGACTGCTGACCAGTGGTCTATGTTTACCACGTTGGCTGCCAGTGTCAAATGCAAAGCAAGGCGTAAAAAAGGCCTGCTCGAAAGCAGGCCTTTTTTACTACCCTTAGCCGACCTGATAATAGGTGGCTGCGCCGGGGCCCACTGGCAACCCAAACAGGAACACCCAGGTATAGAACAGCATTATCCAGCCTACCAGGAAGACCATACTGTATGGCAACATAATCGAAATTAAGGTGCCGATACCGAGGTTCTTCTGATACCTGGCAGCCACGGCCAGAATCAGACCAAAATAGCTCATCATCGGGGTGATGATATTGGTCACTGAGTCCCCTATCCGGTAGGCCGCCTGAATAAGTTCAGGGGCATAGCCAATTAACATCAGCATAGGTACGAAAATTGGCGCGGTCACCGCCCATTGCGCTGACGCCGAACCCAGCATCAGATTGACAAAGGCACACATCAAAATAAACAGCACAAATACGCCGGGGCCGGTTAAGTTAATCGTCTGCAGGAAGTTGGCCCCGTTCACCGCGAGTATGGTGCCAAAGTTTGTCCAGCCAAAAAAGGCGACGAACTGAGCGGCGAAGAATACCAGCACAATGTACAGACCCATGGTACTCATGCTCGCCGCCATGGCGTTAATCACGTCACGGTCTGTACGCATCACTTTAGTGACAAAGCCGTACACGAAACCGGGAATGGCGAAGGTGATAAAGATAAAGACCACAATTCCGCGCAGGAACGGCGAGCCTGACACGCTACCGGTTTCAGGATCACGAAGAATGCCCCATTCAGGCACAACGGTGAGTGCCAACAAACCAATCAATGCCGCAAAAGTAACGCCAGCCCAGATCAAACCTGACTTTTCAGTGCGGGTCAGGTTTTCCATCTTGACGTTTTCATCAATATCAGCGTCGGGGTCCATGTCTTTCGGATTGTATTTACCCAGCTTAGGCTCAACAATTTTTTCAGTAACCAGCCAACCCAGCACGGCAATCAGGAAGGTACTAACAAACATAAAGAACCAGTTCATTTCTGGCCCGACTTCATAGGTCGGGTCAATCAACTGGGCTGCCGAGGTGGTGAAACCAGCCAGTAACGGGTCGACAGTACCAATGAATAAGTTCGCACTATACCCCGCCGAAACCCCGGCAAAAGCGGCTGCAAGACCCGCCAACGGGTGGCGGCCAAGGGAATGAAAGATCATCGCGGCGAGCGGCACCAGCACCACATAGCCGAGCTCTGACGCGGTGTTTGACACGACACCGGCAAACACAATAGTGACGGTTACCATCCGCGGCGACGCATTCATAACCATGCCCCGCATCAGTGCAGAGAGCAGTCCGGAGCGTTCCGCAATACCCACACCCAGCAAGGCAACCAGGACCACACCGAGCGGTGGGAACTGGGTAAAGTTAGTCACCAGATTGGAGACTATGTAACGCAGTCCCTCGGCACTCAGCAGGTTATTGACCGCAATTTCCTGGCCTAAGGTCGCCGGTCGCGGGTCGGCCACGCTTAGACCAAAAAAGGACGCAATACCGCTGGCGACAACGACAAAGACACAAAATAATGCAAACAAAGTGACCGGGTGTGGCAGTAGGTTGCCTAACCATTCAACGGTATCAAGAAAGCGGGTAAAGGCACCGCGCTTCTGGGTCGGATCGGCGGCGTTGGAGTTGCCTTCAGACATCTAAATATCCTCTCTTGGCGGCCAGTGGCGGCGCCTTGATGTTTTTTACCAGCGCAGCATTGTAAAACAAATAGCGTGTTATAGAAACCGAGCTTTCGCAAAGACCACAAGGCTTTGCGCAGGCTGTTGTATCAGCAAACAAAAAGGGCTCCCAATGGGAGCCCTTTTTTATGCGTTAACTAAAGGAATGCATTGCAGACCTCCAGTACATGCTGTTCCAGCCTTAGATTAATCTAAGATTTTAGAAACAACACCAGCGCCTACAGTACGGCCACCTTCGCGGATTGCGAAACGCAGACCGTCGTCCATCGCGATTGGTGCAATCAGGTCCACTACGAACTTGATGTTGTCACCAGGCATAACCATCTCTACGCCTTCTGGCAGCTCTACAGCACCAGTAACGTCAGTCGTACGGAAGTAGAACTGTGGACGATAGCCTTTGAAGAATGGCGTATGACGGCCACCTTCTTCTTTGCTCAGTACGTATACTTCTGCTTCGAACTTGGTATGCGGAGTGATTGAACCTGGCTTAGCCAATACCTGACCACGCTGGATATCTTCACGCTTAGTACCACGCAACAATGCGCCGATGTTCTCGCCTGCACGACCTTCGTCAAGCAGTTTACGGAACATTTCAACACCCGTTACAGTTGTCTTCGTGGTGTCTTTGATACCTACGATTTCAACTTCGTCACCAGTGTTCACGATACCGCGCTCTACACGACCTGTTACAACAGTACCACGGCCTGAGATAGAGAATACGTCTTCGATTGGCATCAGGAACGGCTTGTCGATGTCACGCTCTGGCTCTGGAATGTAAGAATCCAGGGCTTCAGCCAGCTCAACAATTTTCTTCTCCCATGCTTCGTCACCTTCCAGTGCTTTCAGAGCTGAGCCCTGAATAACTGGCAGGTCGTCGCCTGGGAAGTCGTACTCTGACAGAAGTTCACGAACTTCCATTTCGACCAGCTCAAGCAGCTCTTCATCGTCAACCATGTCACATTTGTTCATGAATACAACGATGAAAGGTACGCCTACCTGGCGAGACAGCAGGATGTGCTCACGAGTCTGTGGCATTGGGCCATCAGTCGCAGCGACTACCAGAATAGCGCCGTCCATCTGAGCAGCACCGGTGATCATGTTTTTCACATAGTCAGCGTGACCTGGGCAGTCAACGTGCGCATAGTGACGGATCGGAGTGTCATACTCAACGTGTGACGTTGAGATAGTGATACCACGCTCACGCTCTTCTGGAGCGTTGTCGATTGATGCGAAGTCTTTTGCCGCACCGCCGTAAACTTTTGCAAGTACGGTAGTGATTGCAGCAGTCAAAGTAGTTTTACCGTGGTCAACGTGACCGATGGTGCCGACGTTTACGTGCGGCTTACTACGTTCAAATTTTTCTTTAGCCATTGCTATTTCCTTTCTATAAGTTTAAAGCCCGGCCCTTGGGACCGGGACCAGACCTCAACTAATCTTTAGCGTTACGCGCTTCGATTACAGCGTCAGCAACATTGTTTGGTGCTTCTGCGTACTTCAGGAACTCCATAGAGTAAGAAGCACGGCCTTGCGTTTGTGAACGCAGGTCAGTCGCATAACCAAACATCTCTGCCAATGGTACTTGTGCATTAACTGCTTTCAAGCCACCTGGCGAATCTTCCATACCTTCGATCATACCGCGACGACGGTTCAAGTCACCAACTACGTCACCCATGAATTCTTCAGGGGTGGTAACTTCAACTTTCATCATCGGCTCAAGGATCGCAGGTTTAGCTTGCAGGGCACCTTTTTTGAAGCCCAGGCTACCAGCGATTTTGAAGGCCATTTCGTTGGAGTCAACATCATGGTAAGAACCATCATACAGAGTCGCTTTAACGCCCAATACTGGGAAGCCAGCCAAAACACCGTTTTGCATCTGCTCTTCGATACCTTTTGATACCGCAGGGATGTACTCTTTTGGTACCACACCACCAACGATTTCGTTAACGAACTCGTAAGTAGGCGCATCTTCGTCTTTTTCATCGATTGCCAGAGGCTCAAGACGTAACCAGACATGACCGTATTGACCACGACCACCTGATTGACGTACGAACTTACCTTCAACTTCGACTTTCTGACGAATTGCTTCACGGTAGGCAACCTGAGGTTTACCAACGTTACATTCAACGCTGAATTCACGCTTCATGCGGTCAACGATGATGTCCAGGTGAAGCTCACCCATACCAGAGATAATGGTCTGGCCAGACTCTTCATCCGTTTTAACACGGAATGACGGATCTTCTGCAGCCAGTTTACCCAGTGCAACACCCATCTTCTCTTGGTCAGCCTTGGTTTTAGGCTCAACCGCAACAGAGATGACCGGATCAGGGAATTCCATACGCTCAAGGGTGATCTTGTTGTTGATATCACACAAGGTGTCACCAGTGGTCACGTCTTTCAGGCCGATAGCCGCCGCGATGTCACCAGCGCGAACTTCTTTCAGTTCCTGACGGTCGTTGGCGTGCATCTGTACGATACGGCCAAAACGCTCTTTCTTGTGCTTAACCGGGTTATAAACAGAGTCACCTGTGTTTACAACACCTGAGTAAACGCGGAAGAAGGTCAGCGTACCTACGAACGGGTCGGTTGCGATTTTGAACGCCAACGCCGCGAACGGTTCGTTGTCGTCAGCTTTACGCACACCTTCAGACTCGTCATCGTTAATACCGTTAATCGGCTTAACTTCAGTTGGCGACGGCAGATATTCAATAACCGCATCCAACATCGCCTGAACACCCTTGTTCTTAAACGCAGAACCACACAGAGTCAGAACGATATCGTTGGCCAGGGTGCGCGCACGCAGACCAGCTTTGATTTCTTCTTCTGTCAGTTCGCCTTCTTCAAGGTACTTGTTCATCAGGTCGTCGTTCGCTTCAGCTGCTGCTTCAACCAGTTCGTTGTGCAGAGTTTCCGCTTCGTCCATCAGGTCTTCTGGAACTTCGCCATAGGTAAACGTCATACCCATGTCTTCTTCGTTCCAGTTGATAGTCTTCATTTTGACCAGATCGATAACGCCTTTGAAGTCTTCTTCAGCGCCGATAGGCATCTGAATTGGAACAGCATTGGCTTGCAGACGCGTTTTCATTTGGTTCACAACAGACAGGAAGTCCGCGCCAGCGCGGTCCATTTTGTTGACGAAAACCATGCGCGGTACTTCGTATTTGTTCGCCTGACGCCATACAGTCTCGGTTTGAGGCTGCACACCAGATGAAGCACAAAGTACAACCACTGCGCCATCAAGTACCCGCAAAGAACGTTCTACTTCGATGGTGAAGTCAACGTGACCCGGGGTGTCGATGATGTTGATACGGTGCTCAGGAAACTGCTTATCCATACCAGCCCAGAAGCTAGTTACGGCAGCAGAGGTGATAGTAATACCACGCTCCTGTTCCTGCGCCATCCAGTCAGTCGTTGCTGCGCCGTCATGTACTTCACCCAGTTTGTGCGACAAACCGGTGTAGAAAAGTACACGCTCAGTAGTGGTGGTTTTACCAGCGTCTACGTGAGCACAGATACCGATATTACGATAGCGCTCGATAGATGTTTTTCTTGCCACGTTAAAATCCTCTTAATTGAGTGTGAGCGTGAATTACCAGCGATAGTGAGCGAACGCTTTGTTCGCATCTGCCATACGGTGAACGTCTTCACGCTTCTTAACCGCAGAACCTTTGTTCTGTGAGGCATCTAACATTTCGCCAGCCAGGCGTTGAGCCATGGACTTCTCACCACGTGCGCGAGCTGCGTCAACCATCCAGCGCATTGCCAGAGTGTTACGACGTACAGGACGAACTTCAACTGGTACCTGGTAAGTCGAACCACCTACGCGGCGTGACTTAACCTCAACACTTGGACGGATGTTGTCTAAAGCTTCTTCAAACACTTCCAACTGATCTTTACCAGCTTTATCAGCGATGATGTCTAATGCACCATAGATGATTCTTTCAGCGACTGATTTCTTGCCATCAACCATGACAATGTTAATAAATTTCGCCAACAACTCTGATCCGAACTTAGGATCCGGCAGGATTTTACGTTGGCCGACTACGCGTCTTCTTGGCATATTAATTCTCCGGTGTCTTCAGGGATTACCCAAAACATACAAATTTAAAAGTTTGGCCTTACTAGAAACGGAGAACCGTTAAGATTTAGGCCGCTTCGCGCCGTATTTAGAACGGCCTTGTCTACGATCATTTACGCCAGCACAGTCTAATGCGCCGCGTACAGTGTGGTAACGAACACCTGGCAAGTCTTTAACACGACCGCCACGGATCAGAACAACACTGTGTTCTTGCAAGTTGTGACCTTCACCACCGATGTATGAAGTAACTTCAAAACCGTTGGTCAGGCGTACACGACAAACTTTACGTAATGCAGAGTTTGGCTTCTTAGGAGTGGTGGTATATACGCGAGTACATACGCCACGTTTTTGTGGGCAAGCTTCTAACGCAGGCACGCTGCTTTTCACAACTGGTGCTTTGCGCGGCTTACGCACTAATTGGTTTACTGTTGCCATGGTTTCTCCAAGTAATCAGTACTTTTTTAAACGACACAAAGCGCCCGGGTGAACAAACACCCAAGCGCAGCTTTGGTTTTAATGGTCTCAGTCGCTACAACGAACCATATATTCCAAGTGATTCCCCATATAAGGGAGGCCGAATTTTATAGGTCACAGATTAACCTGTCAACCAGATCCCGCGATCTATCTGGTCTTTACGCCTTTGCCAGGCCTCTTTGATATGCATGTGAAGCGTGCCTGCACTCAATTTATCGGTGCCACGCAGCGCTCCCGCAGGCCAGTGGTGGAATATACCACCACGCCCTACCCGGACGCAGGCAACAAAAAAGGCCCCGAAGGGCCTTTTTTTAAACGTGATAACGATTACTCGTTGTCGTCGCTTTCGTTCAGTGCGTCAGAAAGTGCTTGTTCTGCTTCTTCCGCGCTGACCGTGGTTTGCTGGGTTGCTTCCATCGCCGCGGCACGTTTGCGCGCACGGTCCTGATGATAGGCATAACCAGTACCTGCCGGGATTAAGCGGCCCACGATAACGTTTTCTTTCAGACCTTGCAGGCTGTCTTCTTTACCCTGCACGGCTGCTTCAGTAAGAACACGCGTTGTTTCCTGGAACGAAGCCGCAGAAATAAACGACTCAGTCGACAGTGACGCTTTGGTGATACCCAGCAACTGACGCTCGTATAGCGCAGGCATTTTGCCTTCCGCTTCCAGCGCACGGTTTCTTTCGATCACGGCAGCCACTTCTACCTGCTCACCTTCTAAGAACTCAGAGTCACCTGAACGCAGAATCATCGCCTTACGCAGCATCTGGCGAACAATCGCTTCGATGTGCTTATCGTTAATTTTTACACCCTGCAGGCGGTAAACTTCCTGAACTTCGTTGGTAATGTAGTTGGCAACTGCAGACACACCACGTAAACGCAGAATATCGTGCGGCGCTTCAGGACCATCGGCAATAACTTCACCGCGGCTAACCTGGTCACCTTCGAAGACATTCAGCTGACGCCATTTCGGAATCATCTCTTCGTAGTGGTCACCACCTTCCGCCGGGGTAATAATCAGACGACGTTTACCTTTGGTTTCCTTACCGAACGACACGGTACCAGTCACTTCAGCAAGAATCGCAGGTTCTTTCGGCTTACGCGCTTCGAACAGGTCAGCAACGCGTGGCAGACCACCGGTGATATCCCGTGTTTTCGAACCTTCCTGCGGGATACGAGCCAGGGTGTCACCGATACCAACTTCTGAACCATCGGCTAAGCTGACAATGGCACCGCCTGGCAGGAAGTACTGCGCTGGCATATCGGTACCCGCGATATTCACGTCGTCGCCATTCTGGTCAACCAACTTAACCGCTGGGCGCATGTCTTTACCAGCACTGGTACGTTGACCAGTTTCCAGTACAACATAGCTGCTCAAGCCAGTTAATTCGTCGGTTTGAGTCGTCATGGTGACGCCATCAATCATGTCCACAAACTTAATCATACCTTTTACTTCGGTAATGATTGGGTGAGTGTGCGGATCCCAGTTTGCTACTGTCTCGCCACCTTCAACCGCCGCGCCGTCACCCTTCTTCAGGATGGCACCGTAAGGTACTTTATAGCGCTCGCGCTCACGACCATATTCATCAATCAGCGTTAACTCGGTTGAACGTGATGTGATAACCAGGTGGGTATCGCTGTTTTCAACGGTTTTCGCATTGTGCAGTTTCAACTTACCAGGGTTCTTAACCTGGATGTTGTTCTCTGCTGACGCCCGCGAAGCCGCACCACCGATGTGGAAGGTACGCATGGTAAGCTGAGTACCTGGCTCACCGATTGACTGTGCAGCAATAACACCCACTGCTTCACCTTCGTTGACCATGTGCCCACGTGCCAGGTCACGGCCGTAACAGTGTGAACACACACCGCGTAACGAGTCACAGGTAATGATTGAACGAACTTTAATTTCGTCCACTGAGTTGGCTTCCAGTATGTCACACCATTTTTCATCAAGCAGGGTGTTACGTGGAATCAACACATCTTCAGAACCAGGCACTAAAACGTCTTCACAAACGACACGGCCCAGTACACGTTCACGCAATGGTTCTACTACGTCACCACCTTCAATCAATGGTTTAACGTACAGGCCACCAAGGGTGCCACAATCGGATTCGGTAATAACCAGATCCTGTGCCACGTCAACCAGACGACGAGTCAGATACCCTGAGTTCGCTGTCTTCAATGCGGTATCAGCCAAACCTTTACGCGCACCGTGAGTTGAGATGAAGTACTGCAGTACGTTCAGACCTTCACGGAAGTTAGCAACGATTGGGGTTTCGATGATTGAACCATCTGGCTTCGCCATCAGACCACGCATACCAGCCAACTGACGGATCTGTGCGGGGCTACCACGAGCGCCCGAGTCAGCCATCATAAAGACCGCGTTGAAGGACATTTGCTCTTCTTGCTCGCCTTTGGCGTTGGTCACTGTCTCTTTCGACAGATTTTCCATCATCGCTTTGGAAACTTTTTCGTTGGCCGTTGACCAGATATCGATAACCTTGTTGTACTTCTCACCTGAGGTTACCAGACCCTGCTCAAACTGCGCCTGAATTTCAGCAACTTCAGCTTCCGCGCCTTCGATCAGCTCTTTCTTCGCGTCCGGAATTTCCATATCGTTGATACCGACTGAGGTACCTGAAACCATTGCATAATGGAAACCGGTGTACATCAGTTGGTCAGCAAAGATAACGGTATCTTTCAGACCACAGTCACGGTAGCAGCTGTTCAGCAACGCTGAAATCTGCTTTTTACCCATGTTCTGGTTGATGCTCTGGTAGCTAATACCCTTAGGCAGAATCAATGACAGCAGGGCACGACCCACGGTGGTATCGACCACGTGTGTGTACTCAGTGACATTACCGTCATCGTCACGCTCGACATCGTCGATGCGCACTTTAACGCGGGCATGAATACTTGCTGCGCCAGTCCGGTAAGCTTTCTCCGCTTCAGCCGGGTTCTTAAACATCATCCCCTCGCCTTTTGCGTTAATCGCTTCACGAGTCATGTAGTAAACACCTAATACAACGTCCTGTGACGGAACGATGATTGGGTCACCACTGGCAGGCGACAGGATGTTGTTGGTCGACATCATCAGCGCACGTGCTTCCATTTGCGCTTCTAAGGTCAACGGCAAGTGAACCGCCATTTGGTCACCGTCGAAGTCAGCGTTATACGCCGCACAAACCAACGGGTGCAATTGGATAGCTTTACCTTCGATGAGAACAGGTTCAAACGCCTGGATACCCAAACGGTGAAGTGTAGGTGCACGGTTCAAAAGGACCGGATGTTCGCGGATAACTTCGTCCAGCACGTCCCAAACTTCTGGGATTTCGCGCTCAACCATTTTCTTCGCCGCTTTAATGGTGGTGGCTAAACCACGACCTTCCAGCTTGCCATAGATAAACGGCTTAAATAGTTCCAGTGCCATTTTCTTCGGCAGACCACACTGGTGCAAACGCAACTTAGGACCAACGGTGATAACCGAACGGCCTGAGTAGTCAACACGTTTACCCAACAGGTTCTGACGGAAACGACCTTGCTTACCTTTGATCATGTCAGCCAGCGACTTCAATGGACGCTTGTTAGAACCAGTAATCGCACGACCGCGACGACCATTGTCTAACAGAGCATCGACTGCTTCCTGCAACATACGTTTTTCGTTACGTACGATAATGTCAGGTGCAGCCAAATCAAGCAGACGCTTCAAACGGTTGTTACGGTTGATCACGCGGCGATACAAATCGTTCAGATCTGAGGTCGCAAAACGGCCACCGTCCAGCGGTACCAACGGACGTAAGTCTGGTGGTAAGACTGGTAATACTTGCAGAATCATCCACTCTGGCTTGTTGCCAGACTGTTCGAATGATTCAAGCAGCTTCAAGCGCTTAGAAATTTTCTTACGCTTGGTTTCTGAATTGGTTTCAGGCAGCTCTTCGCGCAGCATTTTGATCTGCTCAGGCATGTTAACCTGACGCAGCATATGCAGAACGGCTTCAGCACCCATCTTCGCTTCGAACTCGTCACCGTGCTCTTCAAGCGCATCTAGGTAATCTTCTTCACCTAGCAGCGAGCCGACTTCCATCGACGTCATACCGGCATCGATTACGACATAGCTTTCAAAGTACAGCACCCGCTCGATATCACGCAGGGTCATATCCAGCATCAGGCCGATACGAGACGGCAATGACTTAAGGAACCAGATATGTGCAACCGGGCTTGCCAGTTCAATGTGGCCCATGCGCTCACGACGCACTTTGGTCAGAGTTACTTCAACGCCACACTTCTCGCAGATAACACCACGGTGTTTGAGACGCTTGTATTTACCACACAAGCACTCATAGTCTTTGACCGGGCCGAAAATACGCGCACAGAACAAGCCGTCACGTTCTGGCTTGAAGGTACGGTAGTTAATGGTTTCCGGCTTTTTGACTTCGCCATACGACCAACTTCTAACCTGGTCAGGCGACGCCAGACCAATGCGGATACCATTAAACTCTTCCGCTTGGTTAGCTGGTTTTAGAAACTTTAGTAAATCTTTCACGCTTCTTCTCCTGTCGGAGTTAAACCTTCGGGGAGCCGGTTAAGGCTCCCGCCTAAGATGCCATGGCTTGCGCCGTGACGGCTAATCGTCTTCCAACTCGATGTTGATCCCGAGCGAGCGGATTTCCTTCAACAGTACGTTGAACGATTCCGGCATGCCTGGATCCATCTGATGGTTGCCGTCAACAATGTTCTTGTACATCTTCGTACGGCCGTTCACGTCATCCGACTTAACCGTTAGCATTTCTTGCAAGGTGTACGCCGCGCCGTATGCTTCCAGTGCCCATACTTCCATCTCACCGAAGCGCTGACCACCAAACTGTGCCTTACCACCCAGCGGCTGCTGAGTAACCAGGCTGTACGAACCAGTCGAACGGGCGTGCATCTTATCGTCAACCAAGTGGTTCAGTTTCAGCATGTACATGTAACCAACGGTTACCGGACGCTCAAACTCATTACCAGTACGACCGTCACACAAGGTGATCTGGCCTGACTCTGGTAAGTCTGCCAATTTCAGCAGCGACTTAATTTCAGACTCAATTGCACCATCGAACACTGGTGTCGCGGTTGGCAGACCAGCTTTCAGGTTGTCGGCCAGACGTAACACTTCGTCATCGCTGAACTCAGCAATATTGACTTGCTGGCGACATTCACCAAGGTCATACACTTTTTGCAGGAACTCACGCAGTTCTGCTAACGCACGCTGTTCTTTCAACATGGTCTCGATCTTACGACCTATACCACGCGCAGCGGCGCCTAAGTGAGTTTCCAGGATCTGGCCCACGTTCATCCGCGACGGTACACCCAACGGGTTGAGCACGATATCAACAGGCTCACCATTTTCGTCGTACGGCATATCTTCTACCGGTACGATAGTCGAGATAACACCTTTGTTACCGTGACGACCGGCCATTTTATCACCCGGTTGGATGCGACGTTTAACAGCCAGGTAGACCTTAACGATCTTCAGTACGCCAGGCTGCAGGTCATCGCCCTGAGTGATCTTACGGCGTTTTTCGTCATAGCGTTTGTCGTAATCTGTGCGCAGCTCTTCATGCTGTTGCGCCAGGTACTCAAGTTGCTGTTGCGCGTCTTCGTTTCTGAGGTTCTGAATCAACCACTTGCTGCGCTCCAGCGCGGCCAGTTTAGATTCATCAAAGCCATTCGCCAGAAGCAGGTTACGAACACGTGCGTAGACACCTTCTTCAAGGATCTTAAACTCGTCGGTTAAATCTTTCTTAACCTGAGCCAGCTGCATTTCTTCGATATCCAGTGCACGTTTGTCTTTTTCAACACCGTCACGGGTAAACACCTGCACGTCAATTACAGTACCAGTCACGCCGTTTGGTACGCGCAATGAACTGTCTTTTACGTCAGATGCTTTTTCACCAAAGATAGCACGTAGCAGTTTCTCTTCCGGCGTCAGCTGGGTTTCACCTTTTGGTGTGACCTTACCGACCAGGATATCGCCGCCATTTACTTCAGCACCGATATACACAACACCAGACTCATCCAGCTTGGACAGCGCCGATTCACCGACATTAGGAATGTCAGAGGTGATTTCTTCCGGACCTAACTTGGTATCACGCGCTACACAGTTCAGTTCCTGAATGTGAATCGTGGTTAAACGGTCTTCAATCGCGACGCGCTCTGAAATCAGAATCGAGTCCTCGAAGTTGTAACCGTTCCATGGCATAAATGCCACGCGCATGTTTTGGCCCAGCGCCAGATCGCCCATGTCAGTTGACGGACCATCTGCTAATACATCGCCTCGCTGAACTGGCTCACCCGGGTTAACCGTTGGTTTCTGGTTAATACAGGTGTTCTGGTTCGAACGGGTGTACTTGGTCAGGTTGTAGATATCGATACCAGCTTCGCCAGGTACCATTTCTTCTTCATTAACCTTAACCACGATGCGGCTCGCGTCTACGTAGTCGATCACACCACCACGTTTCGCAATCACCGTAACACCAGAGTCAACCGCAACGGTACGCTCAACACCAGTACCAACCAGCGGCTTGTCGGCACGCAAAGTAGGCACGGCCTGACGTTGCATGTTTGAACCCATCAAAGCACGGTTCGCATCATCGTGTTCAAGGAACGGAATCAGAGCCGCTGCAATTGATACGATTTGCTGTGGTGACACGTCCATATACTGGACCTGTTCTTTACTGGTCAGAGTGAATTCACCCTGGTGACGACATGGTACTAAATCTTCTTCAATCGCACCGTCATCGGTCAGCGCAATGTTTGCCTGGCCAATGATGTACTTGCCTTCTTCGATCGCTGACAGGTAGTCAACTTCGTCCGTTACCACACCGTTTTCAACACGGCGGTACGGTGTTTCGAGGAAGCCATATTCGTTAGAACGCGAGAACGACGATAAGGAGTTAATCAAACCGATGTTCGGGCCTTCCGGCGTTTCGATTGGGCATAAACGACCATAGTGAGTCGGATGCACGTCACGAACTTCGAAGCCTGCACGTTCACGGGTCAAACCGCCCGGACCAAGCGCAGAAATACGACGCTTATGGGTCACTTCTGACAACGGGTTGTTCTGATCCATAAACTGAGACAGCTGACTTGAACCGAAGAACTCTTTCACCGCCGCCGAAATAGGCTTGGCGTTGATCAGATCCTGCGGCATTACGCTGTCCAGGTCGCCCAGGCTCAAACGCTCTTTAACAGCACGTTCAACACGGACCAGGCCGACGCGGAACTGGTTTTCAGCCATTTCGCCGACAGAACGGATACGACGGTTACCGAGGTGGTCGATGTCATCGACAACGTCCAGACCGTTACGGATCTCGATCAGCTTCTGCATAACCGCAACGATGTCTTCTTTGCTCAGGTTACCGGAACCGGTTTCACCATCACGGCCAAGGCGACGGTTAAACTTCATCCGGCCTACCGTTGACAGGTCATAACGGTCTTCAGAGAAGAACAGGTTTTCAAACAATGCTTCAGCCGCATCTTTGGTTGGCGGCTCGCCTGGACGCATCATACGATAAATTTCAACCAGCGCTTCTAAGCGGTTGGTCGAGTTATCAATGCGCAGGGTTTCACTCATGTACGGACCATGATCGAGGTCGTTCATGAACAAAGTGTCGAATTTCTTGAAGCCAGCTTCACGAAGTTCAGCCAGTAATTCTAACGTAATCACGTCATTCGCAGAGGCAACCAGTTCACCAGTTTTGGTGTTTACATAGTCTTTCGCCAGCACTTTGCCTACCAGATAATCAACCGGAACTTCCATCTCTTCGATGTTCAGTTTTTCCAGTTGCTTAATATGGCGCGCGGTAATCCGACGGCCTGTCTCAACCAGCACATCACCTTTGTCGTCTTTGATATCAAACAGCGCAGTTTCGCCACGCAGACGTTCTGGGATCAGGGTCAGTAAGATCTTGTCACGTTTAACTTCAAAGTGTGTGGTTTCGAAGAATAGAGCAAGAATTTCTTCATTGCTGTACTCAAGCGCACGCAAAATGATAGACGCAGGCAGTTTACGGCGACGGTCGATACGTACAAATACGTTGTCTTTCGGGTCAAACTCGAAATCCAGCCAGGATCCGCGGTAAGGAATCACGCGAGCGTTATATAGCACTTTGCCTGACGAATGGGTTTTACCCTTGTCATGGTCAAAGAATACGCCTGGCGAACGATGCAGCTGAGAAACGATAACACGTTCGGTACCATTGATTACAAAAGTACCATTCTCGGTCATGAGCGGAATTTCGCCCATGTAGACTTCCTGCTCTTTAATGTCTTTTACTGTGCCTGCTGGTGCGTCTTTGTCATACAGCACCATGTGCAGCTTGACCCGCAGTGGTGCTGAATAAGTCACCCCGCGAATTTGACATTCATTTACATCAAATACGGGATCGCCTAAGCGATAGCTCACGTATTTTAGTTCTGCGTTACCCGAATAGCTGGTAATTGGAAAGACCGAACGAAATGCGGCTTCCAAGCCATATTGGCCTTCTGGGTCGGCATCAATAAACTTTTTAAATGAATCAAGCTGAATAGATAGTAAGTAAGGTACTTCAAGCACGTGTGGGCGCTTACCAAAGTCCTTACGAATTCGTTTTTTCTCAGAGTAGGAGTACGCCATGGGGTTCCTCAGCTAGCTGATTTCTGACCCTAACTGCCAAACTGCGTGGCAGCTACTACTACAATTTCTATACTAAATGCATCCCAAACTGTAGTGGAAATGGATGCATCCTCTTTAGCGCAAAAGGGCTGGTGACTAAAAAGTCACCAGCCCAAGCCCTAAAAAGGCCTTAATGCAAACAGAACTTACTTAAGTTCAACTTCTGCACCAGCTTCTTCAAGCGTTTTCTTCAGCTCTTCTGCTTCGTCTTTTGCAACGCCTTCTTTAACTGCTACTGGAGCAGACTCAACCAATGCTTTAGCTTCTTTCAAGCCAAGACCGGTTGCGCTACGCACAGCTTTGATAGCAGAAACTTTGTTGCTACCAGCAGCTTTCAGGATTACGTCAAATTCAGTTTGCTCTTCTGCAGCAGCTTCGCCGCCAGCAGCAGGTGCAGCTACTGCAACAGCAGCAGATGCGTCAACACCGAATTTTTCTTCAGCAGCTTCGATCAGTTCAACCAGTTCCATAACTGGCATATCAGCGATCGCGTTTAAAATGTCTTCTTTGGTCAGAGCCATGTCTCTAAACTCCTGGGATTATGAATGTAAATTCGATTAAAAAAATATCGCTTATTTAGCGTCTTTGATTGCACCCAATACGCGGACAAATTTAGTTGGTACTTCGTTAATAGTACGAACAAATTTAGTAACCGGCGCTTTGAAGGTGGCAAGCAATTTAGCCAATGCTTCGTCGCGAGTCGGAAGTGACGCTACAGCGTCCAGTTTTTCTGGACCCATCAGACCGTTACCGATCGATAGCGCAGTCACATTCAGGTTTTTGTTCTCTTTATGAAAATCTTTGAACAGACGAGCAGCGCCGCCTGGTGCTTCCAAAGAAAAACCGTAGAGAAGTGGACCCTTCAATGCCTCGTCCATGTCCGCAAAGTTTGTACCTTCAAAAGCGCGCTTCGCCAGGGTGTTTCGTACAACCTGAAGGTGTACGCCCTGCTCACGAGCTAAGGTACGAAGTTTGGTCATGTCCGCAACTTCGATTCCACGATACTCAGCAACAGCGACGGATAGTGCCTGCGAAGCGACTTCGTTAACTTCTTTAACGATCGCCTTTTTTGCATCTAAACCTAGTGCCACTAGTATCACCTCTTAATGTAAGAACTTTGGTGTTTCCACCTCAGTTCTTTCGTTACAAGTTGGTAGTTCTGCCGAAGCGTCGCTACCCCTTTGTCACGGTGAATCTCTCCCAGAGAGTCTGAGTCGGATGTCACCATCTGCGCAGGCCCCTTTCCGAAGAAAAAAGATTAAGCCCTCACCTCCCGGTGTGGACACCTGCGGTCTTGGATGAGAGCCGCATCATAATGAGAGGCAACTCCAACCCTAAAACCTTTGGTTCCCGCTAACCGAAGTTAGCGACAACAGACCAACCTTAAGCTTTGTCGCTTAGGGTACCTTGGTCAACACGAACGCCTGCGCCCATAGTGGTCGACAAGCTAATGCGTTTAATAAACGCACCTTTCGCAGAAGACGGCTTGGCTTTCTTAAGAGCAGCCAGCAGTGCTTCTAAATTTTCTTTCAGCTTAGCGTCATCGAAATCTACACGACCGATAGTGCAGTGGATGATACCATTTTTGTCGTTACGATACCGAACCTGACCAGCTTTTGCGTTTTGAACCGCAGTTGCTACGTCTGGGGTGACCGTACCAGTTTTCGGGTTTGGCATCAGACCACGAGGACCTAAAACCTGACCTAACTGGCCAACAACGCGCATTGCATCAGGTGATGCAATAACAACGTCAAAATTCATTTCGCCTTTCTTCACTTGCTCAGCCAGGTCTTCCATACCAACCAGGTCTGCACCAGCAGCTTTTGCTTTTTCAGCATTGTCGCCAGAGGTGAACACGGCTACACGAACATCACGGCCAGTACCGTTAGGCAGTACAGTTGCACCACGAACGTTTTGGTCTGATTTACGTGCATCAATTCCCAAGTTGACTGAAACGTCTACGCTTTCAGTGAACTTAGCAGTTGCTAATTCTTTCAACAAAGCGATTGCTTCGTTTACGTCGTAATCGCGAATTTCAACTTTTTCGCGAATGGTACGCATACGCTTAGTTAGTTTTGCCATTGCATTAACCCTCTACGTTCAAGCCCATTGAGCGAGCTGAACCCGCGATAGTACGAACTGCTGCATCCATAGACGCTGCAGTCAGATCCGGATCTTTCATAGTAGCGATTTCTTCTAACTGAGCGCGGGTAACAGTACCCACTTTCTTCTTGTTAGGCTCGCCTGAACCACTTTTGATACCAGCTGCTTTTTTCAGCAAGAACGCTGCAGGGGGAGTCTTAGTGATAAAGGTGAAAGAACGGTCTTCAAACACAGTGATTTCAACTGGAACCGGAGCACCTTTTTCAAGGTTGTCTGTTTGCGCGTTAAACGCTTTACAGAATTCCATGATGTTAACACCGTGCTGACCCAATGCTGGACCTACGGGTGGTGAAGGGTTAGCTGCACCAGCTGCTACTTGCAGCTTGATAATGGCACTTACTTTTTTAGCCATGTTTCTCTACCTCTGCTATGGGTTAAACGCCTCGCCAGACCTTGAGGAAGGTGGCTCAAATGGCTTCCCGATGAAAATTTGAGCGCGGATTATATACAAATCCGCGGCTTTGATCAAGACTTTTCGACTTGACCGAAATCTAAATCGACCGGCGTTGAGCGGCCAAAAATTGAAACCGAGACTTTCATCCGGCTCTTTTCGTAATCGACTTCTTCAACAGTACCATTGAAATCTGCAAACGGACCGTCGGTAACCCGTACCACTTCGCCCGGTTCAAACATCGTTTTCGGACGCGGTTTGTCTTCAGACTCATTGAGGCGATTCAGTATTGAATCCGCTTCTTTGCTGGTAATAGGAGCAGGTCGCTCAGCAGTACCACCAATAAAGCCAAGTACTCGCGGCGTACTTTTAACTAAATGCCAGGTGTCTTCGTTCATCACCATTTGCACCAGTACGTAACCGGGGAAGAACTTGCGTGCGCTTTTACGGCGCTGACCACCACGCATTTCTACAACTTCTTCGGTCGGTACTAAAACCTCACCAAATAAGTCTTCCATGCCCTGCGTTTTAATGTACTCAAGCAAGGTTTTCTGTACGCGCTGCTC
The DNA here is from genome assembly GCF_003986955.1 of Aliidiomarina sedimenti. Classification (GTDB taxonomy): domain Bacteria; phylum Pseudomonadota; class Gammaproteobacteria; order Enterobacterales; family Alteromonadaceae; genus Aliidiomarina; species Aliidiomarina sedimenti. The sequence continues at coordinate 120,856 of NZ_PIPN01000002.1, forward strand.
GTAGCCAGAGAAAGCCTGTACTACATACCAACGTTTTTTCTGTTCTTCCGCCATGATGATCTCCGCTTGGATTGCAGCTTAAATTACGCGCTAACACCAGTTGCCATACCGACAACCCGCACTAGAATCCCGTCGAGGCCCCATAACAGCAACGCCACAACCAAGGTCGCAATTAATACGATCGCTGTGGTTTGGGTTGCTTCTTTACGGCTTGGCCAAACCACTTTGCGTACTTCAATACGGCTTTCTTTAGCAAACGAAATAAACGTCTGACCTTTCGCGGTACGGCTGGCTATCAGACCCGCTGCAACAACAAGTAAAACCACTCCCAGGGCACGAAATACCACTGATACGTCATCATACATGTAGTTACCGACGACTGCCGCCGCCAGCAGCGCAATCACGATGACCCACTTAAGGGCTTCCATTGGGGTAGATTGACTCTCTGTATTTGCACTCATGGTTGCTAATCCTGCAATGTACGCTTAACACCAAATGCCGAAGCACTCTGTCGAATATGGCAGGGGTGGAGGGATTCGAACCCCCAACCGTCGGTTTTGGAGACCGCTGTTCTACCAATTGGAACTACACCCCTAAAAACACATACCACCCAAATCTTGGACTAACCCCGTGTAGAAGGAAAACAAGGGAAATGAAGGCTGATTAGGATGGACGCCGTATTATACCGATCAAACTTGCGAAAGCAAGGCCGCGCGCTTAGTTAAACCTGTAGCCAAAGGTAATATTGAGTCCGCTAGCACTTTCTCCTGCCCGCGAACCATAGCCGTAGGACACGCCAATATGGAAACCACCGAGGGCCGCACCGCGAGGGTGGTAGTTATAGGCAAGCAGACCCCCATAGATAACATCATGATAATCGGTTCGGTAGTGCCACCGCCCGGCGTTGTCCTGCTCGACAAAATACCTCCAGCGATGACCGACCGGCGCGATGCCGATGCCAAGGGCGTGCTCACCGCTTTCTGCATTGATCAAATCGAAGCGGTGATACATCAGGCTTGCACCATAGGCCTCACCAACGATTCGATGGCTATTCACGAGCCCGCCACCGACGGTAATCTTGTCATTATCGGTCACTCGCTCTATGGTCGCGCCCAAGCCTCCATATTCCGGCCCTGCCCCTACACCAACATGGTAGGTGGTTTGGGCCAATGCTACGCCTGAGCAAAGTATGCTAACTACGCCGAGTATCCATGCCTGAGTCATCGCCTGTTCCTGTCGTTTTATGGTCGTTTTTATGGTTGACTATCAGCGCTTTGTCGACATGTCACGCATCAGGTGCGCGTGATTTGTCAGCAGCTCATCGACACCCGCCTTGAGCGCCTGTTCATGTTCAACCAGCGTTTCTGGCAAGTAACCTATAACCTTCGCATTCTGTTTGTGATAACGCTTCACCAGGCCGGCACCAAGTAACGGCAGTCCGCCAAGTTTAGGTGGGATCGCATACACCTGCTCTGCCTTTACACCCAATGCAGCGGCTCCCACCAATGCCGACAGCCCTGCCCGCACGCACGCTTTGTCCCGCGCCAGGCAAAACGCATTATCAATGGTGCGCTGGACCTGTACCTCGTGGTCCGGGTGCCACATCAGAAAACGCGCTCGATTGGTCAACAGTGCTTCCGCCTTTGGATCTCGCATCCAGTGTTCAAGTTGCCTGATGGTCTGTTCAGCGCTATCCGGCTTAATATCCAAAATCCAGTTTAAATGGCTGTAGCGCTCAATGAACTCGTCAAAGAAAAGCAAAGGCTCACCTTTGGCCAGCTTGATCGCTTCAAGCTCCTTTCGGGTTAGCTGATTGACGGTGGTTGTTTGCGCACTGATACGCGACAATTCAGGATCGTGACACAGCACAATGTGGCCATCGCGAGTTGTACGCAAGTCGGTCTCGAGGTGGTCGAACCCCAGTGCGATGGCATCTTCAAACGCTTTTGCAGTGTTCTCAGTGGCATTCTTGGTATACCCACGGTGGCTGATCCAGGTGGTCATTGACGCCTCTCTGCTTACTACGAATGTCTGTATCTAGTGTAAGACAGATCCACTGAACTAAGCTACCACGCAAAAAACAAAAAGGGCTCCCAATGGGAACCCTTTTTTTGACGTTGCTGTTGGCTAACCGCAGGCTAAGCCTGCGCTACCAATTAATCTAAAATCTTAGAAACAACACCAGCGCCTACAGTACGGCCACCTTCGCGGATTGCGAAACGCAGACCGTCGTCCATCGCGATTGGTGCAATCAGGTCCACTACGAACTTGATGTTGTCACCAGGCATAACCATCTCTACGCCTTCTGGCAGCTCTACAGCACCAGTAACGTCAGTCGTACGGAAGTAGAACTGTGGACGATAGCCTTTGAAGAATGGCGTATGACGGCCACCTTCTTCTTTGCTCAGTACGTATACTTCTGCTTCGAACTTGGTATGCGGAGTGATTGAACCTGGCTTAGCCAATACCTGACCACGCTGGATATCTTCACGCTTAGTACCACGCAACAATGCGCCGATGTTCTCGCCTGCACGACCTTCGTCAAGCAGTTTACGGAACATTTCAACACCCGTTACAGTTGTCTTCGTGGTGTCTTTGATACCTACGATTTCAACTTCGTCACCAGTGTTCACGATACCGCGCTCTACACGACCTGTTACAACAGTACCACGGCCAGAGATAGAGAATACGTCTTCGATTGGCATCAGGAACGGCTTGTCGATGTCACGCTCTGGCTCTGGAATGTATGAATCCAAGGCTTCAGCCAGCTCAACAATTTTCTTCTCCCATGCTTCGTCACCTTCCAGTGCTTTCAGAGCTGAGCCCTGAATAACTGGCAGGTCGTCGCCCGGGAAGTCGTACTCTGACAGAAGTTCACGAACTTCCATTTCGACCAGCTCAAGCAGCTCTTCATCGTCAACCATGTCACATTTGTTCATGAATACAACGATGAAAGGTACGCCTACCTGGCGAGACAGCAGGATGTGCTCACGAGTCTGTGGCATTGGGCCATCAGTCGCAGCGACTACCAGAATAGCGCCGTCCATCTGAGCAGCACCGGTGATCATGTTTTTCACATAGTCAGCGTGACCTGGGCAGTCAACGTGCGCATAGTGACGGATCGGAGTGTCATACTCAACGTGTGACGTTGAGATAGTGATACCACGCTCACGCTCTTCTGGAGCGTTGTCGATTGATGCGAAGTCTTTTGCCGCACCGCCGTAAACTTTTGCCAATACAGTGGTGATCGCCGCCGTTAGCGTGGTTTTACCATGGTCAACGTGACCGATAGTACCGACGTTTACGTGCGGTTTACTACGTTCAAATTTTTCTTTAGCCATGACAGCCTCTCTTTAATACGCTCGGTGACGATACTCACCAGTGCTTAGGTTTATAAAACATTCAATTTAATGCAGAGGCAGGAAGCTGGCAAAGAAGAATAAGAACGTAAGAGAATGGTGCTGATAGGCGGATTTGAACCGCCGACCTCACCCTTACCAAGGGTGCGCTCTACCAACTGAGCTATATCAGCACGGATTATGTTCTTATTGGAGCGGGTGGCGGGAATCGAACCCGCATCATCAGCTTGGAAGGCTGAGGTAATAGCCATTATACGACACCCGCAAATCTTACTTTCGGCTACCTGGGGTCTGCAGAAAAAATGGTGGAGGGGGCAGGATTCGAACCTGCGAAGGCTGAGCCGTCAGATTTACAGTCTGATCCCTTTGGCCGCTCGGGAACCCCTCCACAAATTTTTTTCTAAATGGTGCCGGCACCAAGAGTCGAACTCGGGACCTACTGATTACAAGTCAGTTGCTCTACCAACTGAGCTATGCCGGCTTCACCGTTTAGGTGGAGCGCATTCTATGGCATGGATTTTAGTCTTGCAACAGCTAATCGGGTTTTTTTTTGATTTTTGCGGCTAAGTGCTCAATTTTTGCCTAAAGCGGGTGCTTTTTACACATTTAGCTGCAAACGCAAAGTAGGTTCAATGACTGCCATCTCCCCTACTTTGCCGCTTCTTTCAACGCTTACGCCGAGAATGGATGGCGCAACGTTATCGTCTCGATGCGATCCGGACCCGTTGAGATAATATCAACCGGAACCTCAAGCAAAGCTTCGATTCGGGCTATGAAAGCCAGTGCTTCAGCAGGCAACTGTTCATGCTTTGTCGCGCCTATGGTCGGTTGCTGCCAGCCTTTCATGGTTTGATAAACCGGTTCGACGGCATCGTAGTCTTCCGCGGACAGAGGGGGTAACTCAACAACCTCTCCGGACGGTAATTTATAACCGGTACAAATCTTAACTTCGTCCAGACCATCGAGAACGTCTAACTTGGTCAGACAAAGGCCACTAATCGAGTTCAGCTGAACGGCACGGCGCATGGCAACGGCATCAAACCAGCCCGTACGTCGCTTACGACCGGTGGTAGCGCCGAATTCGTGCCCTTTAACCCCTAAGTGCTGACCAACATCGCAATCCAGCTCGGTCGGGAACGGACCTGACCCCACCCGGGTGGTATAGGCTTTGACAATACCCAGCACATAATCGATATAACGTGGACCAAAACCGGCGCCTGTGGCAACACCACCGGCTGTGGTATTCGAAGAGGTCACATAGGGATAGGTACCATGGTCGATATCAAGCAGCGTGCCCTGAGCGCCTTCAAACATCATATGATCGCCATTGCGGCGAGCCTTATCCAGAATACCCGGAATATCGGCAATCATTTTAATCAGTACAGGGGCGATTTCTTTGCAATACGCAAGAACCGCATCGGCGTCCACTGCTGGCTGCTTATAATACTCAGTCAACGAGAAGTTATGATACGCGATGACTTCCCGCAGCTTGGCTTCAAAGCGCTCCATATTTAACAAGTCGCCGACCCGTAAAGCACGGCGTGCGACTTTATCTTCATATGCAGGACCGATACCACGTCCGGTGGTGCCAATTGCTTCTTTACCACGTGCCAGCTCGCGCGCCTTGTCGAGTTCTACATGGTACGGAAGTATGAGCGGACATGCCTCGCTGATAAGTAGACGGTCACGGACAGGTACACCGCGCTTTTCCAGCATCTCAACTTCTTCCATCAGTGCTTCTGGTGACAACACCACACCATTGCCAATCAGGCAGGTGACGTTTTCACGCAGAATTCCAGACGGGATTAAGTGCAGAACAGTCTTTTCACCATCGATGACCAGCGTATGGCCAGCATTGTGACCACCCTGATAGCGGACTACGTAAGTTGCCTTGTCTGTAAGCAGATCGACAATTTTACCTTTGCCCTCGTCACCCCATTGGGTGCCAAGAATAACGACGTTTTTACCCATGATTCTCAAGCAGTGGAAAATTAAGCCGCGATTCTATCAAAGCGGCGTTCAGAATTCACCCAAATTTTCAGCCTTTAATCTGCGCAAAGTCTTCTGGGTTCTGATATAACGCGAAGCCAAACCGCAAGCGGTCGTGTCGATAGTCTGTTGCTACACCCTGTTCGCGTAGTCGCGACGCGAGTCTGCTGACATCGTCGGCTGACGCCAGCTTAAAGGTGAAAAAGTGGCCATGGGTTGCAACGTCATCAACCAGTAAGTTCGCACGTTTCAGTTGTGGATGCTGCAGGCTGTCTATCTGCTCTAAGAACGCTTCCTGCAGCGAGCGTATATAGCGATCAATTACATCGGCCGTCAACGCTTGCTCCTGCCATAGCTTCAATACTGCCTCGAGTCGATACAGCGCGCTGTAATCCATAGTTGAACCCGCAAACCGGAAACCGTCTGTAGCATACTCTACTGCGCCTTGTTGTGGCTTCGCCAGGTTTTCAAAGTCAGCAAACCAACCCGTGTATTCAGGTCGTAACGAACAATCCGTCGGCACAACGATAAAGCAGGTTCCCTCGCCGGCCTGGGCATATTTATAGCCGCCGGCGATATAGAAAACTCGCTGCTGATAGGCTGACCAGTCGGTCGGTATGGCGCCAAAGCCATGGTAGCCATCGACCACAATGACGCTGTCATCGCGCACCACGGCATCCAACCATAATCGCGGCTCGGGCGCCGCCACCCCGGAATTAAAAAACACCTGGCTAATAAAAATTAAATCATACTCAGAGGCGGCAACGGCGTCGCGCCAGCGCTCGGCAAAACTGTCGAACGGCTCGGTCGCGATACGTTCTATCTGCACATTGCCGCGTTCCAGTAAACGACGGCTCTGCCGGTTAAAGCTATGAAACTCGCTGTCGGTGGTAAGAATTTTAATTGCTTTCCCGGGGTCAAAACAGCTTAAGATCCGGTACACAAATTCATGTGTATTCGGTGCAAATGTGATTTGCTGCGGCTGGCTTATATTCAGTCGCCCGGCAATTAACGCCTGCACCGAGGGGACCCGCTGAGAAAAAATGATATCCCATTTGTCATCAGCATACTGTGCCGCGTCGTCCCAATACTGCATATGCGCCTCACGGGTAACATCCGGCCAATAGTAATGACTATGCGGCGAGCAATGCAGAATATCTGGCCGCTGGGCCAGGAAGCGCGAATACAGATGTTTATACATACGGTCTCCTTGGTTGCTTTCGCAAGCGTACAAAAAAGCCGATGTCAGGCCTACCTGCACATCGGCTTTTTAATTCACAGTCGTTACAACCTTAGCAAAGCTAGTCGTTGTTAGTACCGCTCATTTGACTCAAATAACGGAAGAATTCGCTATCCGGGCTTAGCACCAACACGTCATCGCCACCGGCGAAGCTCGCCCGGTAGGCTTCCATACTGCGCAGGAAGGCGAAAAACTCTGGGTCCTGGCTGTATGACTCACCATAGATACGAGTTGCTTCAGCGTCACCTTCACCACGGATCTGACGCGCCTGACGTTGTGCGTCAGCCAGCATAACGGTCACCCGGGCGTCGATATCAGCACGGATAAACTCCGCTTCAGCCCGACCTTCAGCACGGTGTTCACGTGCGACCGCATTACGTTCAGCACGCATGCGGGCAAAAATCGACTGGCTGACCTCGGTTGGCAAGTTGATTTGCTTCACCCGTACGTCGAGAATTTGCACCCCTAAGTCGGATGCGCCTTCGCCTGCCTGAACCAACGCTTGCTCCATCAACTCATCCCGCTCACCGGAAACGATATCGCGAATGGTACGGGTACCAAACTCACTGCGCAGGCCAGAGTTAATGCGTCGCATCAACAAATCTTCGGCCTGACGCTCATTACCGCCGGTGGACAAATAGAATTGTGAGAAGTCGGAAATACGCCACTTCACAAAGGCATCAACGATAAGGTCTTTCTGCTCGCTGGTAATAAAGCGATCCGGCTGACCGTCCAGGGTTTTCACCCGGGCGTCCAGCTTCCTGATCCGCTCAATAAAAGGCACTTTAAAATGCAGACCTGGCTGATAGACCACCGCCTCACCGCTTTCGTCCTGAGCTATTTTACCGAACCGAATCACAATCGCGCGCTCGCCTTCAGACACCGTGAACAGTGACGAATAGCCAAGTACAGCTAGAATCACAGCGACAACAATCAATAGATTACGCATGCTTAGTTACCTCCCCGGCCACTTGTGCCACGGCTTGTACCACCGCGAATACCTTCTGGTTGAATCACCTCTGGTGAGCCACCCGATGTTCCCGGAGCACGCTGTTGCGAACCGGTTGGCAATAAAGGCGCTGCCTGCTGTTGACGATTTTTCATAATCTGATCAAGCGGCAGATAGAGCATATTATTGCTGCCATCGACATCGACGAACACTTTCGCGTTGTTGGAGTAAATCTCCTGCAACGTTTCAATGTACATACGCTGACGCGTGGTCTCTGGTGAAATCTGGTATTGCGCGACTAATTCATTAAATCGTGCAACCTCACCCTGCGCTCGCAAAGTAACCTGCTCTTTATAGGCCTGAGCTTCCTGTTGCATACGGCGAACCTGACCACGTGCTGCTGGCTCGCGCTCACCGGCATAGGCTTCAGCTTCGCGAATAAAACGCTCTTCATCTTCCTGAGCGGCGATGGCATCATCAAATGCATCACGCACTTCTTCAGGTGGACGGGCTGGCAGGAAGTTAACATCTATAACTTCTAAACCAAGGTCATAGCGCTCAACCAAACGGTCAATAATTTCCCAGGTTTGCTGGCGGATCTGTTCACGACCCACGGTCAGGATGTTATCCATGGTGTTGTGTCCGACAACATACCGTAATGCACTGTCGGTGCTCTGTGCCAGACTAGAGTCAGGCGATTCGACGTTATACAGATAGGCACGGGCATTGGTAACCCGGTACTGCACGCCCAGTTCAACGCGAACCACGTTTTCGTCTTCAGTCAGCATAAAGCCGCTGGTTTTTTGTGACTGAACGTTATTCACATCGACATTGCTGACGCTGTCGACAAAGGTTGGACGCCAATGCAGGCCTGAACCGACTTCGGTATGATAGGCTCCAAAGCGCAATACCACTCCGCGCTCAGCTTCATTGACGGTATAGAAGCCAGAAATGAACCACACCACCAGTGCCAGTACCGCAACCAGGATTAATCCTTTGGTTGGTACGCCACCACCACTGCGGGTTCCGCCACCTTTACCTTTGCCGCCTTTACCGCCAAGACCTAATTTGCCTAGCAGGTTTTTCAGAGCTTCGTCCAGATCAGGGGGACCCTGATCTTTACCACCCTGATTATTCCATGGGTCGCGGTTTTTATCGCCGCCATTCCCCGGTTGATTCCAGGCCATCGATTACTCCACATTAAACATAAATAATTTGACCTTACTTGAAGGCACTAACCCGCATCGCGTACGAAGCCAGTCAGTTTTTCCGCATAATTCTTGAGCAGACGCTGCCACTCGATAGCAGGCATTCGCACAGATACTAACATATCACCATTATCAAGTATCTGCTCACTTTCAACGCATTCAAGCGCGTACAAATGACTGCGTAGTTTACCTTCCTCCGGTGGCAGGCGTAAACTCTCGGCCACCATTTGCTTAGCCAGGCGCTCTTCTAAAGCCTGTAGCAACAACTCACAGCCCTGCCCGGTTTGCGCTGACAACCAAACCCGCTGCGGCAGCCCCTGGTCGTCGTAATCAATCCGCGGCTGTTGTGAATCAAGTCTGTCTATCTTGTTGCAGACCAGCAACTGGGGCGTATCAGCCGCTTCAATTTCAGCCAGTACTGCGTCGACCTGACGCTGATTATCTGCCTGGCGCTCGTCACTGATATCCATCACATGGAGCAATAAGTCTGCGTCCCGTGTTTCCTGCAGGGTGGCTTTAAATGCAGCAACCAGGTCGTGCGGCAAGTGACGAATGAAACCCACCGTATCAGCGAGGATCACCGGCCCCACGTCCTTTAATTCTATTTTGCGCAGCGTCGGGTCCAGCGTCGCGAAAAGCTGATCCGCTGCATACACAGTCGAGTTCGTAATCCGGTTAAACAACGTTGATTTACCCGCGTTGGTATAACCAACCAGCGCCAGGGTGGGGATCTCAGCGCGAAGACGAGCCCGGCGGCCTTGTTCCCGTTGTTTTGCCACTTTAGCGAGACGTGCCAGAATTGCTTTAATACGAGCCCGTAACAAACGACGGTCCGTCTCCAGCTGGGTTTCCCCTGGCCCACGTAGCCCAATCCCACCTTTCTGTCGCTCAAGGTGAGTCCAGCCCCGGATCAGGCGGGTCGAAATATGGCGCAGCTGAGCGAGTTCAACCTGCAGTTTACCTTCATGGGTACGCGCTCGTTGCGCGAAAATATCCAGGATTAGACCGGTCCGGTCGAGGACCCGACACTGAAACACTTTTTCCAGATTACGTTCCTGAGACGGAGACAAGGCATGGTTAAAAATTACGATATCCGCCTGATGAGCTTTCACCAGAGCAGCTATTTCGTCCGCTTTGCCGGTACCTATGAATAATTTAGCATCCGGCGCACGCCGACTGGTTGAAACAACATCTAACGCTTCAACTCCAGCCGACGAGACCAGCAATGCTAATTCTTCTACATCTTCACGCGCGGACTCGTTGGGGAAATCAACATTGACGAGTATTGCCTGCTCGCCGCCTTCATATCTATCAAACAAGCGAGCTACCTCTGCTTACTAGAGTTGTCCGACACTACCTTCCTCTTCATCACCGTTTGCTGTCGGGTGATAATTGTTAGGGATCCGGGATGGTACAACAGTCGAAATGGCATGTTTATACACCATCTGACTAACCGTGTTTTTTAAGAGCACTACGAACTGGTCAAATGATTCAATTTGGCCCTGTAGTTTGATGCCGTTTACTAAATAAATCGAAACGGGAATACGCTCACGACGTAACGCATTCAAAAATGGGTCCTGTAAGGTTTGCCCCTTGGCCATGAGTAGGTTCCTTTAGCAATTTGTTATTAGAATTAATGCTTCGTGTAGCACGCATTAGTGTAGCAACATATTTAGATAAATGAGGTCAATTTCTGAGAAATCAAGTTTTTTTTAACCACATCTGTGGCTGGCTCGGTTGCTCACTCTGCAATATAGACCACGCCCTGTCAGCAAGGTTCTCACGCTCCGGGTCAAGCCAATGTAAATCCGGCCAGCTTCGCAACCAGGTGATTTGCCTTTTCGCCAGTTGACGGGTCGCTGCAACCCCCTTCAGAATCATCTCCGGGTAGCTGTAATCGCCATCAAGGTACTGCCACATCTGACGATAGCCAACACAGCGCATTGACGGCATATCAAGGTGTAAATCCCCGCGCTGGCGCAACGCCTCGACCTCAGCCTGAAAGCCTTGCTCCAGCATCTGCTCAAAGCGATGTTCAATACGTTGGTGGAGGACACTTCGATCATCCGGTGCTACCGCAAACTGGAAACTCGGTAGGTGTAAGCCTGGTTCCCGCGTTGCGGTCATGTCGGTCAGCGATTTACCACTGAGATGAAAAACTTCCAGTGCTCGTAAAATGCGCTGCGGATCATTGGGGTGAATTCGCCCTGCGGACACTGGGTCAATCGCCTCCAGCTTTTGATGCATACTGGCCCAGCCGTTTGCTTCGGCCTCGTCGCTAAGCCGCTGGCGCAGTTCAGCATCGGCTTCCGGTAAATTGGACAGCCCACCCAGTAATGCGCGGTAATACAGCATGGTGCCACCCACCAGCAAGGGCGTTTTGCCGGCCTGCAGCGCGTCGTTGATGCACTGCAGCGCATCCTGACGAAAATCCGCTGCCGAGTAAGTTTGTGCCGGGTCTTTTATATCAACCAACTGATGAGGGTAACGGGCCCGCTCCTCAAGCGTCGGTTTCGCGGTGCCAATATCCATTTGGCGATAAATCAGTGCCGAATCGACGCTAATTATGGAACAGGGCTGGCGGTCAGCCAGGGTCATCGCTAATTGGGTTTTGCCTGCGGCGGTCGGCCCGGAGATGCAGATAACGTAGGCGTTGTTTTTATTAGCCTCTAGCATAGTGCGCGCCAGTCAAGTTTACGCAGATGATCGCTGGCACGCCCTAGTGCCTGTGCCTGTTGCCACCAGTAAGCGGCCTGTTCGTCGCTATACTGAGGTTGGGTCACTTGCGCTGCTAACCAGCTCGCAAGCTCGCTCTCATCCGTACCCTGCTCGCGCAATAAAGCCAGCAGGTTATGCAGGGAGTCTTCCACAGAATGGTTGCGTAACATGGCGGGTACCTGCATCACTATGACTTTATCCGTACTCAATGGTTTAAGCATAACGCCGAGCTTCGCCAGCTGATGCACCGAGGCCTCGCTCAGCGCATGATCCAGCTTCAATTGAACCGGTACCAGCAATGGCTGGCCACTCAGGCCCTGGGCTAACTTCTGCTGCAAACGAGACCGCTCGACTTCATAGTGCAGCTCACTTACCCGCGCCAGGCTCAGGTCACTACCCTGCCTTACCAGCACGTAGGCCTGTTCCAACACCGTCAGCAGTTGCGTGTCGGTAGGTGTGTCCGTGCGCGCGGCCGAACGTTCATCCGCTGCCGGCGTCATCAATTGCTGATAGCCAGCAAACGCCGCTGAACTTGACGGCGAACGCGACTCTGGCCGCGCAGTGGACGAGAGCGGTTGCTCCTGAGCCGTGTGCCCGCTGCGCTCTGGCTGATGGTAAAAATGCTGTGGTGGTGGCTGATAATCATCCCCACCTTCAGTTTGCGGGTTCGTGCCCGGCAACGCCTGACGTAAAGACTGCAAGACAAAATCGTGTACCTGACGTGCCTGATGAAAACGCACTTCGTGCTTCGCCGGGTGCACATTGACATCGACATCCCGCGGCGGCAGTTCCAGATACAACACAAATGTGGGTTGTCGGTCATCGCCCAGCTGTTCACCATATGCCTGTCGTATCGCATGATTGAGTAACTTGTCTTTCATCATCCGACCGTTGACATACATATACTGAATATCACCCTGATGGCGACAATGCGCTGCGGGTGCAACCCAGCCGCGCAACCGCCAGGGCGCTACTTCAGCCTGCAGGCTCAGCGCATGCTGCGCAAAAGCATTGCCAACAATAGAACTGAGTCGTTGCGTGGCGTTGCTTTCATCCCGCAAGGGCCGGTAGTCACGAATTCTGCGACCATTATGCTGCAGCAGAATACGCACACGCGGGCAACCCAGTGCAATACGCCGGACGACTTCGTCGATGTGGCCGAATTCGGTTTTTTCCGTGCGCATGAACTTGCGCCGGGCGGGCGTATTAAAAAACAGGTCCTGCACGTCAATCGTGGTGCCGGTGGGGTGCGCCGCTGGTTGGATTTGCACCCGCATCTCGCGTCCTTCACAGAACGCTTGCCAGGCTTCTGCCTGAGCGGCCGTTTTTGAGGTCAGCGTTAACCGCGAAACCGAGCTTATGCTGGCCAGCGCCTCACCACGAAAACCTAATGAGGCAATGCTTTCAAGGTCGTCCAGCGAGCTGATTTTACTGGTCGCATGACGACTCAACGCCAGCTCCAGCTGATCCTGTTCGATGCCGCTGCCATTGTCACGAATACGAATCCGCCGCGCCCCGCCCTGCTCAATATCGATGAGCAGTTCACTGGCGCCGGCATCAATGCTGTTTTCAACCAGCTCTTTGACCACCGATGAGGGACGTTCTACCACTTCTCCGGCAGCAATTTGGTTAGCCAGCTGGGCGGGTAATTGACGGATTGGCATCAGGAAATAGGAATATCCAGTACTTGCCCAACCCGCAGCGTGGTCGAACTCAGATTATTGTGTCGCTGAATCGCCCGTACCGTTGTCCCGTAGCGCTGAGCCAGTATCGATAGTGACTCGCCTGACTTAACCGTATGCTGACGCTCAGTTTGGTTGGCGAGAATAGTACCGTCCACCGGATGATTAACAAAGAACTCCCGGGTACCACGATAAAGCGCCTCAGCCAGGCGCTGCTGGTGAGCACTACTGCGCATTTGTGTTTCCTCGTGGGGGTTCGATATAAAGCCCAGCTCAACCAGTACCGACGGGATATCCGGACTATTCAGTACCGCAAAGCTAGCCGCCTGTGGTTGGCGGCTGTGTAAACGCGTCACTGTACCCAACTGATCGATTAATATGTTCGCCGCATCAAAACCACCGCTCATGGAACTGTCCAGAGACATATCCAGCAAGGTTCGCGCCAGATAAATGTCATCGCCATTGGTGGAAAGTACCTCTGCGGCTCCACCAAGCAGCTCAGAATGCTGCTCACGGTTTTCCAGCCATCGGCCTAACTCTGAGTTCGCCCGACGTCGCGACAATACCCAGACCGACGCGCCGCGCGGCTGAGGCGATGTGAACGCATCGGCGTGAATTGAAATAAACATATCGGCCCGTTGGCCACGCGCTACGCGGGTGCGCTGATTCAATGGCACACCGTAGTCACCGGTGCGTACCAGCACCGCTTTCATGCCAGGATCTGAGTTAATTAATGCGGCCAGCTTAGTCGCCACTGGTAACGTGATATTCTTTTCATAGACGCCGGAGGGGCCAATTGAACCTGGGTCTTCTCCGCCGTGACCGGCATCTATAGCGACAATAACCTCGCGCTCGGGCAACCGGTCAGCGCTGCGCGTGACTCGCTGTTCAGGCACCGACTGACCAGGAATATCGACCACCAACCGGTGGCCATAGCGTTCATTCGGGGGAAGCGGGAAAATTACTGGTTCAACCTGGTCACTGAGTTCAAGCACAATCCGCGCGGTCGAACTATCCGGCGGCGAACTGGCGCGCACACGCCCCACCATCAGCGACTCGAAGTTCAGCGCGTCAAGGTTGACCTGGTTGCGGGTATTGTGAAAATCGATCACCAGCCGATAGGGTTGACTGTCATACAGGGTAAAATAACTGTGGGTGGGCGCCTCAGCTAAATCAAACACAATACGCGTCTTATCCGGTGCAGGCCAAACCCGCACAGATTCAATGGCTTCAGCCGCCATGGCCTGTGGACTGGACAGAACGGCAAACAGTAATAGCGCACTGGTTATCATTTTTGTCATGATTATCTTTATCATGGTTTTTTACTTCAACTTACAACTTTTTTCAGGCACGTTTCACCGGCCGAGGTCCGTGCTGTGATCATCACGTCTCGCCCGCCATCAGAATTTTCCCGCAATTCAACCTCAAGATCCGCTGGCGGTAGCAGCCCAAAGCCTCGCTCCGGCCATTCTACTAAGCATACACAATCATCAGCGAAATAGTCACGAATTCCCATAAATTCGAGCTCTTCCGGGTCTTGTAAACGGTACAGGTCAAAATGAAAAACACGCATCGCGGTGAATTCATACGATTCAACCAACGCATAGGTGGGGCTTTTTACCGCGCCCTGATGCCCGAGAGCCTGTATCAGTCCCCGCGTGAACGTGGTTTTCCCCATTCCCAGGTCGCCCTGTAAATAAATCACCAGGGGCGCATGCAACGCCGTTGCCAGCTGCGAGCCTAGTTCAATAGTCTGGCGCTCATCCGCCAGAGTTCGCTTAATCATCATGTGTGTTTACTTGTTTCCGTATTGCGTCCATTAAGTCGCTGGCTAACATGCCCCGGGGCGCTGCCTGCGCGGCTTCATCCGCGGCCGAGCCGTGCAACAATACGGCATAGCCGACGGTTTCAGCCAAGCTCTGACGTAACTGCATCGAATGGCTGAAAAGCGGTGCCAGTAAAGCCGCAATGATACCTGTTAAGGTGTCCCCCATGCCAGCACTTGCCAGTCCGGGATTACCCGTGGTGTTCACGGCGGTGTATTCCTGACCATGGACAATGCTGCCTGCGCCTTTAAGAACCACGATACCGCCAAATTGTTCCTCTAATCTGCTAGCGGCCAGCCAGCGGTCTGCCTCAATCTCGCTGCCCGAACACTGCAGCAGCCGCGCTGCCTCACCCGGGTGAGGTGTCAGCACCCAGTCTTCGCGTCGGTTGGGCGACTTCGCCAGCCAGTTCAGTGCATCGGCATCAACCACCATAGGCGCATCGTAATCAGAGACCTTTTGCCACCATGCCTGCCCCCAGCTACCCTGCCCGAGGCCCGGGCCCACCGCGATCACATCCGCCTGTGCCAGTAATTCATCCGCTGTCTGGTCGCTCGCATCCAACCCACGAACCATCAGTTCGGGCTGCAGCCCAACTAAACTCTGTTGCCCTGGCTGACAGATCACTGAGACCTTTCCTGCCCCAGCCCGCAATGCCGCTAACCCGGTTAGTCGGGCCGCACCCGCCATACCGTCGCTACCGCCAATCACCAGGACATGGCCGAACATGCCTTTGTGGCTATTCCAGGGGCGCTTGCTAAATGCATGCTGCAACTGACTGGCATCCAAACGCCAGACTGAAGCTTCATTCAACGCCCGGAACTCGCGCAAGATACCGAGATCCGCAAACCAGTGCTTACCGCAATAGTCGCCTGCCTGGCCGGTAAACATGCCGCGTTTCGCCGCCACCATGGTAATGCTATGCGTGGCCTTAACGGCACACCCCAACACCCGCCCGCTGTCTGCGTTGAGGCCGCTGGGCACGTCGACCGCCAGCACTGGTATGCCGCTCTCATTGAGCGCATCTATGACTTCCGCAATTTCACCGCGGACATCGCTGGTAAGGCCGGTGCCGAGCAAGGCATCAATTACCACATCCGCTTCAACGTCCTGCCAGTCACTCAGTGACTCGGTCTGGCCACCCTGCTGATGCCACTCCTGCTGCGCACGCTGACTGTCTGCGGTGGTCGGCGCTTTGACCGCACACACCCGTACCGAATAACCGGCCAGGCTGGCAAGCTTGGCAACCACATAGCCATCGCCGCCGTTGTTACCACTGCCACACAGCACCAGTACCCGCTGCGGCACCGGGTACTCTGCATGCAGGCATTCAAAAACGGCGCGGCCAGCTCTGTCCATCAACTGCCACATCGACAAGCCGGCGAGCTCAGCAGCGCGGCCTTCTGTCTCGCGCACTTGTTCAGGCCGATACAGTTGCTGTGGTATGCTCTGTGTTATAAACCTATTCATTTGTTACCTTCGCTTACCTTGCTGAGGAATCGCCTTACCATGCCAATCACCATGCCAATCACCACGCCAGACGCCATCGATTATCACGCTCTCGCCCGCGACATCAAAGAATGGGGAAAAGAACTTGGCTTTCAGGATGTTGGTATTACTGACCTCGATCTTAGTCAACACCAGGCCAGCTTACAAAAATGGTTAGACAATGAATACCACGGCGAAATGGAATACATGCAACGACATGTCGATCTGCGTTTGCACCCTGAGTTGCTGCACCCGGGTAGCGTGCGCGCTATCTGCGTTCGTATGGACTATCTGCCCAAAGGGGCGCTGTTTGCAAAGGTTCTGAAAAACCCACAACTTGGCTATGTCAGCCGCTACGCCCTTGGTCGTGACTATCACAAGCTAATGCGTAAGCGCCTGAAAAAGCTTGGCGAGCGGATTAAAGCGGCCTTCGCTGATACCGACTTTCGTCCGTTTGTCGACAGCGCACCGGTGATGGAGCGCCCACTGGCAGAAAAAGCGGGCCTTGGCTGGACGGGTAAACACAGTTTACTGCTGGACAGTAAAGATGGCTCCTGGTTTTTCCTCGGCGAGCTGTTCATCAACCTGCCCTTACCGGTGGATGAAAAGCAGCCCGAACAGTGCGGTAAATGCACGGCCTGTATGACCATCTGTCCGACCCAGGCTATCGTCGAACCTTATGTGGTTGACGCACGTCGTTGTATTTCCTACCTGACCATTGAACTTAAAGGACCGATTCCCGAGGAGTTCCGTAGGCCGATGGGCAACCGTATATACGGATGTGATGACTGCCAGCTAATCTGCCCCTGGAACCGCTATGCGACGCCTACCGACGAAGGCGATTTCGCGCCACGTCACCAGCTCCACGCGCCTGAATTACTGACCTTGTTCGGATGGGACGAAGCGACTTTTCTGCAGCAGACAGAGGGCTCGCCAATTCGCCGTATCGGTCACCAGCGATGGTTACGCAATATTGCGGTTGCTCTTGGCAACGCGCCCTACAGCGAGGACATCGTAACTGCGCTGCAATCGCGGCAACACGAGGTCAGCGACATGGTTAGCGAACACATTGCCTGGGCTTTAGCTGAACAGGCAGCGAAAAAAATCGATAGCCTGCGACCGTCGCAGCAAATAAAACGACTGGTCAGAGTGATTGAGAAAGGACTGCCGCGCGACGCGTAATCCGTTCACTGATTCTTAGTCCGGCTTAAACACGCCAATAACGCCGTCAAAGGTCCGCTCTGACCCGCTACCCTGTTCTTTCGGCTCACTCATTTTAAAGCCACATTCAACGCATTCCACATGCTCGACACCGTGTTCGGTAAATAACATCAGGCTGTCGGCTGCATTGCATTCGGTGCAGGTTGCTCCTGCAATAAAGCGCTTTTTCTGACGCGTCATAGTTCACCTCTGCCTTTATCAATCTGACCCACTGTTCGCCCGGTTTGCCTGTGTTAAACTTGCCAGCACTCTTTTTCAGGTGGGCAGTTATGATTCAGGCAGACGGTTTAGCACTTATGCGCGGAGGCAAACAGCTTCTGCAAAACAGCGATTTTACCATTTTTCCCGGCCACCGTGTTGGATTAGTTGGCGCCAATGGTAGCGGCAAGTCGTCCTTGTTCGCCCTGCTGCGTGGCGAGCTAAAAGAAGATGCCGGCACCATTCAGGCTCCAGCTGGCTGGCAGATCGCCTCAGTTGCCCAGGAAACTCCGGCGCTGGATAGCTCTGCACTGAATTACGTGATCACTGGCGACCAGGAGTACACCGCCCTGACACAAAGCCTGGCCGACGCTGAGCAGGCAAATGATGGTCAAGCCATCGCCCGGATTCACGGTCAAATTGATGCCATCGGCGGCTATCAAATCGAAGCCCGGGCAGCGAGTTTGCTCTCCGGCCTTGGCTTCAGCCAAGCCCAGCTAAGCCAGCCAGTAAGTGCCTTTTCCGGCGGTTGGCGGATGCGTCTTAATCTGGCTCAGGCGTTGATTGCACGTTCGGACCTGCTGTTACTCGACGAACCTACCAACCACCTTGATTTGGATGCTATCTACTGGTTAGAGAACTGGTTACTGCGCTACCCGGGTACCCTGGTGCTTATTTCCCATGACCGCGACTTTCTCGATGCGGTGGTGACACACACAATTCATATCGAGCGTCAGCAAACCCAGTGTTATAACGGCAACTACACCAGTTTCCAGCGCCAGCGCAGTGAAAAACTGGCCCAGCAACGACAAACTTATGAAAAAGAACAGGCCCAACGCGCCCACCTGCAGAAATTCGTCGACCGTTTTAAGGCTCAGGCGACCAAAGCCAAGCAAGCACAAAGCCGGGTCAAAGCACTGGAAAAACTGACCGCCAGTGCGCCGATAGAAGACGCCGCCCCCTTTGTGTTCGAATTCCGTGAACCGGGTAAATTGCCTAACCCATTAATGGAGATGGAAAAACTTCGGGCTGGGTATGGTGACACCACCATTCTCGAAAACATCCACCTGAACCTGGTGCCCGGCAGTCGCATTGGCTTACTCGGCCACAACGGCGCTGGTAAATCGACGCTGATGAAACTGCTAGCGGGCGAACTCAAGCCGCTGGCGGGCGAGCGTCGGGTCAGTGCCGGGCTCGAAATAGGCTACTTCGCCCAGCATCAACTGGAAACATTGCACCCTGAAGAGAGCCCGATGACCCACATTCAGCGCCTTGACCCACCGGCAACGGAACAGTCATTGCGTGACTACCTGGGCAGCTTTGGCTTTCATGGTGACGTAGTGTATGACCCAACCGGCCCGTTTTCCGGCGGCGAGAAAGCTCGTCTGGTGCTTGCGCTGGTGGTCTATCAACGCCCTAATCTGTTGTTACTGGATGAGCCAACCAACCACCTCGATCTCGACATCCGCGAAGCACTGATGCGCGCGTTGCAAAGTTTCACCGGCGCCATGGTCATCGTCTCTCATGATCGTCACTTTTTACGTGCCACTGTGGATGATTTTTACCTGGTTGCCAACCAGGCGGTCCAGGCGTTTGATGGTTCACTGGAAGATTATCAGCGATGGGTTGAGGATGAGCGGGCGCAGCAAAAAGCGGTTGATAAAGAAGCCCAGTTAACCAGCAATGGCGGTAAAACCGAGAGCACGAAAGGCAACAAAAAAGAGCAGAGACAAGCGGCCGCGGACAAACGTAAGCAGCTCAAACCGGTAACAGATAAGGTAAAAGCTGCTGAAAAACGTATTCAGCAGGCAGAGCAGGCATTGGCTCAGTTGCACGATAAGCTCAGTGACAGCGAGCTTTACGAGGCAGCTCGAAAAGACGAGTTAACCCGCCTGCTTCAGGAGCAGGCCCAGTATCAGACCCAATTGGATGAGGCCGAAGCGATATGGCTGGAACAAAGCGAAATTCTACAAGCGCTGCAAAGCGAGGATTAAGTTACCAGACACTTTGGCAGGCGGCGCTGCAAATCTATCAGGAGCCTGGTATGCAGGCGCGGTTGATTGCGGCTCAGGACAACGCCGGAGACAACGTTAATCTGGCGCTGCTGCAAATCTACCTGCAGCGCCAGGGTCACGCACTCAGTGAGGCTCAGCTCAGTCAACTGGCCGCCTCGTTGCAGCCGTTTTCTGCACAGCATACGGGGCAACTTCGCAAACTTCGCCGTGAACTGCTGGCGAGTGAGGCACTGGATGAAAAAAGCCGCCAGCAACTGAAAGAGCAGTTACTGGCGGCTGAACTTACCTTAGAGGCGGCGGAGCAGCGGCTGCTGGTCGATTTATACAACCAGCTGTGACGCCACGCCCGCTTTATTCTTCAAACTGACGCTGGAATTCGGCGACGTCATCTACCACCACCGCGTCATCAAGTTCAATCCAGTCACTGTCACTGAACTTAGTACCCCGTAACTGGATCAGAACCCGCATATTGGCGTCCGCCTGCAACACCTGCTGCTGATAAAAGGCCAGCATATCGTCAAGGCGCAGGTTCTCAACCGCAGCGATCAATTGATCTCTGCTATCAAAGCTGAAGTTTTCACGACGCCAGTCGGCACGGATGCGGCCCGCTTCCTGACTAATATTTTGCGGTTGCTCACGCAGGCTTCCAAGTACCCCTTCTTTCGCCTCAGCAAAGGTGTCTTCGTCGAGGGTCTCAAGGTACTCAGTATACTCCGTGCGGAAGCTGTCAAAGTGACCCATAATGTCAGGCAGGTTAGCGACCGAACTCTGAATATAGAAGCCTAACCCCGGATAATCCGCGACGGAGAGCTGAGTAACGCCCACTGCGTAACCAAGCTGCTTATCGGTGCGTAATTCGTTGAAGAAGCGGCTGTGCATAAGCTCCGCCAGCAAGCTCACCCGGGCCCGGGTTGCCGCTGACTCGTCAGCAAACAAATAGCTATCTAACAGCGCAACATCCTCAACCGGTACATCCTGCGCATGGATAACTGTTTGCCCCGGCTGAGGAGTAACCACTGGGTCACGTGCATAATTTACCTCAGCAGTCACCGATACAATTCCGCTCATTCGCTCAAGCAAGGCTTCAACGTCCTCTGCCGTGTAGTTGCCGACCACCAACGCACGCAAATGAACATCATTTAGCAACGCATCACGCATGTCGACCACATGGTTTAGTTTAACCTTGTCAATGGCTGCAAGCACCGTTGCATTGTCTTCGCCCGGCTTATTCATTAACTGACTAAAACGAGGCCCCAACTGTTGCACTGGGAACTGCAACGCCTGGTTTTCAATGTTACGGCGTAGGCGGTCTTTGATCTGGCTGAGACGCTCGGCGCTTGGTTCGTAGGACGCAAAGCTGGTCAGCACACGCTCGGCAAGTTGCGCCTGCTTGTCGTTAAAACCCGATAAGCTCAGATTTAAACCCTGCTGCAGGCTCAGGTTATAACTGACACTGGCAATCGAGGCTTCACGGGCCAGCGCCTGCTCGGCAACATTGAATGCTTCGACCGCTATCGTGGCTGCGATCCGCTCCTGCAAATCGCGCTGCGCATGATCCTGGTAAAACATCAGCGTCACATCGGCGCGCGGCTCACGGAACCTTTCGCTTACCTGTAGCCATGCACTGAGACCTGGTTCTTCAACAACCTGCTGAGCGGTTGTCGTTTCCGGCAACGGTTTTACCGACAAGTCTTCGGGTAACAACGTATTAACCGACGGCAACCCTACTTCGATCTCGGCGGCTTGTTCACGCCATCCGTTGATGATCTCATCATTCAGCGGCTGCAGCCGATATTCGCCGTCGTAAAAATGCAGTGTTTGATCAACCTCTTCATTCTGCGACATAAACCAGACTCGTGCATTGTCCGGGGTAAGCTGACTTAATAAGGCACTCACCGCATCACGGTTAAAACCATCGAGCCGATACGAGGCATCAATAACGTTCGCCACAGGGTAGTACTGCAACGCTGCTGCCAGTTGAGTTGCGTAGCTAAAGGCGTCGTCGCGCTGCAGAAACTGGAAGCGGTTGCTAAGCACCGTGGCCAGCTCGTTGTAATGTGCGTCACTAATCCCTTCTTCGCGTAATGTATCCAGGTAATTAAACAGCATTCCGGCGATTTGCTCGCGATGAGCAAGCCCCGATTCGGTCAGTTCGGCCTGGATAATAAAACGTCCGCTATTGCCATAAGCGCCTGGCTGCGCGTAGGCATTAAGACTGTCAGCCCAGCCCTGTTCGCGCAGGAATGCGCCCGGCGTTCCCGGCATTTCAGAATTCACCATATAGGCCACCAGTTCATTCGGCTTGGAAGCAAACTGCTGACGGTTATTGTCGATGGTGAAATCAATCTGCAGAATGCGCATTTCCATCTGTGGCTTATAGAATATCTGCACATTGCGTTCGCGCTCAGTCACCGCTGGCACGTCGATCTCCGGCACTTCAGCATTGTGGTTAGGCACGTCGGCAAAATGGCGACGCGCCATCTCGGTGAGCTCCTCAACTGAGTAGTTACCAACAATAGAGGCGGTCATCAGGTTGGCAGAGTAATAGCGTTCATAGAATGCGAGCATTTCTTCATACAGTACGCTGCCCTCTTTATCGCCCAGACTTTCGTTGTTACCAATACGAAAGCGCGCAATCGGATGCTCAGGATTCAACGTCATATTATTGAGCTTAAAGAGAATAAACCCGTCCGAGGCACGACGCATCGACCACTCAGAATCGACTGCGTTAATTTCTTTTTCCGAGTACTCAGGATCAAAAATTGGCGCTTTAAAGAAGTCGGAGAAACGGTCCAGCGCTTCATCGAGACGGTCATTATTTATCTGGAACATATAATTGGTATGGTCATCAGCGGTGTACGCATTATGCATACCCCCATGACGCGACATATACTCACCATATTCGTCCGGATCAGGGTACTTTTCAGTCCCCAGAAACAGCATATGCTCGAGGTAGTGAGCCAGGCCAAGTTGCTGCTCCGGGTTTTGCATACTTCCCACATGCACATTTAGTGCGGCAGCTGCTTTATCGGCATTGCTGTCACTGACTACCAATACGGTAAGACCGTTGTCCAGGCGGACCACACCATAGTCACGTTGATCATTGGGACTCACGTAAACCTCGCCAGACTGTGCAGCCGGGCTATCTGCCTTCTGCTCAGCGGGCTGACATGCCGTTAGTGTGGTAAACACCAGGGCCAGTAAGGCAGCGGACGAGGCCCGCTTGACTCGTTGCAACAATAATTCACTCATTATCTTCTAACATCCTGACTGTAGTTGTTAATGAAAAGTTACCCATTATGCAGCGCAGTGTGCTGGCTTGCAATCAGCAGTTCAGGCACACTGCGCACTTACTTGTAAAGAAGTGTGTAGTAGATAGATATGGCCGAAAACAGTTCATTCCAGCCCCACCCATTGCTGAAAAATTGTCACCTGCAGACGCTGTGGACCCGGCTGGCCAGTTATAAACCGGGTAGCAAATTATTCTGGCAAAGCCTGAGCCTGGCGGATGGTGACTTTGTTGATCTCGCCTGGACCACGCCACCACAACGCGCTCTGCAGGATGAACAAACACCCTTAGTGGTTATTTTTCATGGTCTCGAAGGGTCGGTCTATTCGCCCTACGCTGATCACCTGATGCAAACGGCTCATGCGCGCGGCTGGCACGCGGTGACCTTTCATTTTCGCGGTTGCAGTGGGCGCCTGAACCGCAGCCACCGGGCTTATCACTCAGGTGATACCAGCGACGCCCGCTATTTTTTGCAGCAACTTGCCAGTCAGACAAACAAACCTCTGGTTGCCGCAGGCTTCAGCCTGGGTGGCAACATGTTGGTTAAACTGCTTGGCGAGACCCCTGATATTCCGCTCAAAGCAGCCGTCAGTGTGTCGGCACCCCTGGCATTAGGACCCAGCTCTGTGCGCATCGATCAAGGGTTCTCCAGAGTCTATCGCGGACACCTGCTCGGTAGCCTCAAACGCAAGGTATTAAAGAAAATAGAACTCGGCCAGTTGCAGGGATTTATTGACCTCAAACCGGCTCAGCTGCGCCGACTGCGAACCTTCCGCGAGTTTGATGATCAGGTCACCGCGCCCTTACACGGTTTTCAGGACGTTGATGACTACTACTCAAGCTGCAGTGGGTTAAAGTTCCTCCCTTCGGTTCGTACGCCCCTGCTGATTATTCATGCCGCTGACGATCCTTTTACCTGCAAGGCTTGCATCCCCCCGCCGGACAGTTATCCTGCAGGCATAGTTACCCACCAGCTCACCCAGAGTGGTGGTCACGTCGGGTTTGTTGGCTCGCGCCGGGGCCGCCCCTACCACTGGTTAAGTGAACGCATTCTGAATTACTTTGAAACAAGCAATTTTGGAAGAAGCAATTTCGAAACAGGAAACGCTGAATGAAAGTACCTTACGAACAACTCGAAACAGACACGCTTAATACGCTGATCGAGCATTTTGTGCTGCAGGAAGGTACTGACTATGGTGAACAAGAGGTCAGCCTGTCGACCAAAGTGGAGCAGGTACGCGATCAACTGCGTCGGGGTGAGGCTCTTATTGTTTACTCTGAACTCCATGAAAGTGTGCATATCGTGCTGGCGGCGGACTATCAGCCTGACGACGGCTGAAGCCCGCTACGCGTTTAAACCGTTAAACCGGGGAAAACTGAAACCCAGTCTACCCGCGGGTCGCCAAGCACCATGAAATTGGGATTCCCCAGACTTGCTGTGCGATTATAAGTGACAGGTTCAAAATGCTCGCTAACCAGCGTTCCGCCTGCTTCTTCAACGATCACCTGAGCGGCCCCGGTGTCCCATTCTCCGGTCGGCCCGACCCGCAAAAAGCAATCGGCAGAGCCCTCAGCAACCAGGCAGGATTTTAGCGAACAGCTGCCAGTCATTAAGGTGTCGATATCACGCTGCGGATTCATCCGCGACAGCACGGTGTCCTGCGACTGGCGACGACTGATCGCCAGGGTTAAGCGGTCCTGCCGGGGGTCCGATAAACGGCGTACGCTAATAGGTTCACTGCTGAACGACTCATCGCGGAATTTTGAGCGCAGCGCTCCCCGTCCCTTAACGGCATGGTACAAAATATCTTCGCTCGGCCAGTAGATTGCACCTAATACCGGGGTGTAATGCTCAACCAGCGCAATGCTAATCGCAAAATCGCCGCTGCCATTAATAAACTCCTGAGTCCCGTCAATGGGGTCAACAAGCCAATAGCGCTGCCAGCTGCGCCGCTCGTGCCATGGCACAATGGCTTCTTCGGAAAGGACTGGAATATCGGGGGTATACGCCTGAAGAGCGGCGGTCAGAAATTCGCTGGCTTCAATGTCGGCACTGGTCACTGGTGAATGATCGGCTTTATCACTCACGGTAAAATCCTGTTTACGATAGTGTTCAAGGACCAGTTGCCCTGTTTCCCGCGCAATCTGCGCTACCCTGGTCTGCATCTCAGTCATCATATGCGCTCCTCTGCCTGCAACCAGCGCTGCATTAGCAACAGTGCAGCTACACTGCGGGCCTCAGTGAAATCCGGCTGGGCCAGTAACTCATCGACCTGATCAATCGGCCAGGGTACGATTTCCAGCGGTTCTGGTTCGTCCCCTTCTAACCGCTCCGGGTAAAGCTGCTGGCCGATGAAGAGGGTCATTGACGCAGAAAAAAAGGCGGGGGCCATGGTCACCGATTTCAGCTCGATCAAACGCTCAGCGCCATAGCCAATCTCCTCTCGGAGTTCTCGGTTTGCCGCGGTGGCTGGTGTTTCGCCCGGGTCAATGAGCCCTTTAGGGAAACCAAGCTGGTAGTTATGCAGCCCTGCGGCGTATTCACGCACCAGCAGCATGGTTTTATCATCGAGCATAGGAACGACCAGAACCGCGCCGCGGCCACTGCCCTGAACGCGCTCGTAGCGACGTTCTTCGCCGTTACTAAACTGAAGGTCAATACTCTCAATACGCAGCAAGCGGCTCTCTGCAACAAGCTGACGCGCGAGAATTTTAGGTACTTGCTTCTGAGCCATGATTCCCCGACACTGCTAGGTATGCTGTAACCCTACTATAAACTGAAAAGTTAATGAAACCCATGCTCAATTGGTCACAAATCGATACCTTATTGCTGGATATGGACGGCACGCTGCTGGATTTGCACTACGATAACCAGTTTTGGAACCATCGGGTGCCAGAGCATTACGCCGAGTATCATCAGGTCTCTATAGACGAAGCCCGTCAGCTGGTTCATAACCACTTCAAGCAGGTTGCCGGTACCCTGAACTGGTATTGCCTTGATTACTGGCAAACGACCCTGCAGCTTCCCATTCGCGAATTAAAAGCCCGCACTGTGGACTTAATTCGGCTGCGTGATGATGTCCCACCGTTCCTGCAGGAAGCCCGCCGGGCCGGAAAGCAGATCCTGCTGTTAACCAATGCGCACCCGGATGCGCTGGCACTGAAAAATCAGCATACCAACCTCGAACAATTGTGTGACCAACAGTTTTCGACTCATAGTTTCGGAGCCTGCAAAGAAGACCAGAAATTGTGGCAGCGGTTGCACGCAGCGGTTGGCTTTAACCCCGGACGAACGCTTTTTATTGACGATGGTGAAGCCATTCTCGATTCTGCGCAGACCTTTGGTATCGCCCATTTGCTCGGTGTGGAAAACCCTGACAGCCAATTGCCAGCCAAGGTTTTTCAACGCCACCGCAGTTTTGACAACTACGCCCGGTTACAGCCTATAATAAGCACCTGATAAACTGCAGAAAATCCGTTCTCAAGCAATAAGGGCAAGCTATGGCGAAAACGAAGTACGACTACGATGCAATTGTAATCGGTTCAGGCCCGGCGGGTGAAGGCGCGGCCATGAAGCTAGCGAAAAGTGGCAAGCGGGTCGCCATGATCGAGCGCCATAGCAGTATCGGCGGGGGTTGTACCCATTGGGGCACTATCCCGTCCAAAGCCTTACGCCACTCCGTCAGTCGCTTGATCGAGTTCAATGCGAATCCCTTATTCTCGCGTCAGGATATCCCGTTACACCTCAAATTCAGTGATATCCTTGACCATTCTCAGTCCGTTATCCGCCGCCAAATCAAACTGCGCGGAAGCTTCTATGAACGAAACGGTGTTCCGGTATTGCACGGCGAAGCAAGTTTTAAAGATAAACACACCTTAAAGTTCGTCCGCGACGATGGCTCCAGTGACGACATTACCGCTGCTCAGTTCGTGATTGCTACGGGCTCCCGACCCTACCGACCCAAGTCGATCGATTTTAATCACCCCCGGGTCTACGACTCCGATACGGTGTTGTCACTGAAGCATGACCCACGCAGTATTATTATTGTCGGTGCCGGCGTGATTGGCTGTGAATACGCCAGCATATTCCGTGGCCTCGGCGTCAAGGTGGATCTGGTTAATATGCGTGACCGCCTGCTTTCATTTCTCGACACTGAGATTTCGGATGCGCTCAGCTACCATTTACGCAACAGTGGGGTAGTGATTCGCCACGGCGAAGAGTTCGCCAAGGTGGAAGGCTTTGACGACCGTGTCGTACTAACCACGGAGTCAGGTAAGATTATGCAGGCCGACTGCCTGCTATTCGCTAATGGTCGTTCAGGCAACGTTGAAAGCCTGCAGGTTGGGAATGTCGATTTACAACCTAACGGACGCGGGCAGCTCGAAGTCGATGACAACTACCGTACCAGCACCGATAACATCTACGCTGTTGGCGACATCATTGGCTACCCGTCACTGGCCAGCGCTGCCTATGATCAGGGTCGTTTCGCGGCCACCGCCATGATTGACGGCAAATGCGAGAAGAAACTCATTACCGACATACCAACGGGTATCTACACTATCCCGGAAATCAGTTCAGTCGGAGCCACCGAAGAAGAACTTACGGCAAAAAAGGTGCCTTACGAAGTGGGCCGGGCTCAGTTTAAGCACCTCGCCCGGGCACAGATAGCAGACACCCAGGTCGGGTGTCTGAAGTTATTGTTCCACCGGGAAAGCCGGAAAATTTTAGGGATCCACTGCTTCGGTGAGCGGGCCGCTGAAATCATTCACATCGGTCAGGCCATCATGGAGCAAAAAGGCAAAGGCAATACACTGGATTACTTTATTGATACTACGTTCAATTACCCCACCATGGCTGAAGCCTACCGGGTGGCTGCATTGAACGGTATCAACCGGGTCGACGGCTAATACCGGATTTTAATTAAGCCGCTGGCGTGACCGTATTACGGTGACGCAGCGGCAATTCAATTCGGACTATCAGACCAGCATGAGGGTGGTTGCGTAAGCTAACCTCGCCCTGATGCAACTGTACAAACCGCCTCACGATAGCCAGGCCGAGCCCTGACCCTTCACCACCACGCGCCTGATTGCCCTGCATGAACGGCTCGAATACATCGTCCATTTTGCTTTCATCGAGCCCCTGTCCTGAGTCAGTCACTTCTAACCAGACACGCGTTTTTGCACTGACCTCTCCAGTTGCGGTTAATTCAGTCACACCGGTTTCAATGCAAATCGGTGATGCACCATAGTGTTGTGCATTTTCGATAATATTGCTGATCACCCGTTTCATGGCGACCGCCTGCATAGGCACCAAAGGTAACTCAGCCAGGGTCAGCTTGATGTCGTCCTCGCCGATGTACTGCAGGCCTTCTACCACGTCCTGAACCAGCACATTAAGGTCTTCTTCGGTAAAGGTTGCTGTATCACGTGCCCGTACATAATCGATAAACTGGTCAATAATCGCATTCATATCATCAATATCATGGACGATGCCCTCGACCAGGTAGTCTTCTGTCGACGGCATCATTTCCGTAGCAAGACGAATACGGGTTAGCGGTGTCCGCAGGTCATGTGAGATCCCTGCCAGCAGCAAATTACGGTCCTGTTCCAGGCGTTGAATGCCACGCGACATCTGGTTGAACGCTCGAGTCACCTGAACAATTTCACTGGCACCACGCTCTTCGAGCAGACCCGGGTCATCACCAGCAGCTATTTTGCGAGCCGCCGCCTGCAATGCTTTCAACGGCCGGTTGAGCCAGCGGGCAAACCAGATCCCGCCAAAAACACTGAGGGTTCCAATTAAAAACAGATAAAAAATAATCGGGGACGAGGTTCGCTCATCAATTTCGGTGAGTAGAATGCGCTGCCATTGGTCCGGGGCCGAAGAGCGACGCACCCAGGCATACATGTCATCGTTGTTCGACAATCGCACTTCCGCCGGCTCACCCAGCACCTTGCTAATTTCATTGCCAAGAAAACTATAAGCTACGGTGTATTCAAGCCCTGCTTCAAGCGCTTCGTCGAAAGTAAAGTGCTCCACGCCCCCGAGTGCTTCATAGTCGCGAAGCACAGCGTCCCTGTTCTCGATGTCGAGGCGCTCGAGCAACGCCCGGGTTTCAACCTGGCTACCGATCAGGTACACAATCTGTTGCACACCAGGCTTCACCACATAGACCGCTATCATCAGGTAGGAAACCGCCTGATTAATAACCAGAATGAGCGCAATAAGAAAAACAGTGCGGGCGAACGCGGTTCGGGGAAGTAAACGCCACATTAGTGTTTAGTGCCATCAGGAACGAACACGTAACCGAGCCCCCATACCGTCTGGATATAGCGAGGTTTGGTCGCATCCGCCTCAATCATCCGCCGTAACCGTGAAACCTGTACATCAATGCTGCGCTCAAGCGCGCTATAGTCACGGCCCCGCGCCAGATGCATCAGTTTATCGCGCGACAGAGGTTCACGCGGATGCTGCACCAGCGCTTTGAGTACAGCATACTCGCCGCTGGTCAGAGAAATAGGTCTGTCACCGTGGCGCATTTCACGAGTCGCCAGATTGAACCAGAAATCACCGAATTCAACGATGGTTTCTTCGTCACTCGGCGCCCCCGGCAATTCACGCTTCTGTCGCCGCAATACGGCGTTAATGCGGGCCATTAACTCACGCGGGTTAAACGGCTTTGCCAGATAATCATCAGCCCCCTGTTCCAACCCCATAATCCGATCAACCTCGTCACCTTTTGCAGTCAGCATAACAATTGGTAACTGGCTGCCCTGCTCACGAAGGCGCCGACATATCGACATGCCGTCCTCGTTCGGTAACATCAGGTCGAGAACCATTAGCGAAAAGTTCTCACGCTCAAGCAAACGGTCCATTTGCAGATTATCTGCCACAGAGCGCACTGCGAACCCCTGCTCAATAAGATAACGCTCAAGTAACGCTCGCAAGCGCGCGTCATCATCGACAACAAGAATTTTATGGGTTTCTGTCGGGGTTTGAATACTCATAATGCAGGGTTCAGTTAGTGTAACTAAACCCAATATAAGAGGGCACGCCTTAATCTGCAATCGCGTAGCGCGTATTTAAGCGGAAGATTTGTTACAAAGCGTAACGAGGCACTCCGGCCCGTCACGCTCTTTTACCGTTACTAAAGGGCTAGTAAACGTCGCTAGTTTCATCGTTTTCGTCATCGTACGAGTAGCGCGCTATAACCTCGCCATGCTGGTTGATCCGTTCAACGACCCGACCCTGGGCATCAATCCGTTTGCGTGGATAATTAACCCAGAATAGCGACGCGTTGCCACGGCTAGACTGCTCAACCCGATTCACCTGATCCCAGTCGATGACAAGCCGGGTACCTTCATATTGACTGCCTTGGTTACCCGCACATGCGGTTAAACCTATCACAACAGCCGCCACTGATAGTTTAGTGACTAACCACATACCACACCTCCTAATTAAACAGTGGGCACTGGTTAAATAATACTCAATATTTAATCAGGTTGATATACCAATTTCTTCTGCCTGACGGAGTTTTAACAACCGCTTCGTCATTCACTTCCTTTTTCAGCAGCGCCCGGGCCATTGGTGAGTCAATCGAGACGTAGTCTTTACGGCCATAAATTTCGTCCGGGCCGACAATCTTGAAGTTCAGCACCTGACCATCGTCGTCTTCAACCTCAACCCAGGCACCGAAAAAAACCCTGCCATCCTGTTGCGGGTTGTAATCCACGACCTGGACATCTTCCAGTCGTTTGCGCAAATAACGCACCCGCCGATCTATTTCCCGCAGGCGTTTCTTGTTGTATTGATAGTCTGCATTTTCAGAGCGGTCACCAAGACTCGCAGCCCAGCTGACCTTTGCGGTAGTTTCCGGGCGTTCTTTGCGCCACAAATGGTCGAGTTCAGCTTGCAGGCGTTCAAAGCCTTCTCGTGTAATCAGGTTGGTTTTCATGCTCTGGTTCTTTGTCTGGTTACTTGAAAGGGTACTTACTTCATATGCACTTTGCCGCCAATCATCTTATAGGCGGGGGCGCCACGGATCATGGTTTCTCTGGCAAATTGTTGTTCACAGCCCGGACAAACACAAGGGGCATTGGTCTTGTCTTCAACGATACGCTCGATGAAGCATTTAACCAACGCCCCTTTGCCACCTTTACGGTATTTGAATAACTGGGCCTTGCAACGCGCACAATACACATTAACTGTGCGTACTGGCCCTTTCTTGTTCGGTTTCGCCATCACTCCATTGTAACAAAACCAAACTGATTAATTGCGGGCTTTATCGATCTTTCCGCGCAACTCATCCATTTTCTTTTCCAGTTTAATCTGGCCATCGGCACTCGCTTCCTTCGCCTCAGCCTTGAGCTTTTTCAGCTCGGCTTCCCATTGCTCTACCTGAGCTTCACCTTTGCGTTTATGTGCATCTGAATCACTCATATCGTCATCCTTCTGTAGAAAACCTATTTAAAGCCTAGCTGTTGTCGGCGAATATGCATCCCTTCGATGCAACCTTTACATCTTTTTTGGCTTTTCTCAGGCCCTTAGCGCTGCGCCCGACGCTGACTGATGCGGACTGGCCCCTGAATCGATTTGGTACTTACCTTGCCACCGCTGCTATGCTCAATACGCACCCCACCGACATTGCTAACGTCAATATCGCCACTGCCACTTTCGATACTGACCATCCCCGTCAGATCCTGAATAAACAGATTACCATTGCCGTGCCGCACCGCTGCACTGAAGCTGGCCGGGACCCGGATAACCACATCCATGTAGGGCGCCAACCCGGTGTAATTGCTTTCGATAAAGCCACCCTCAAGACGAGCTTCGCCGTTGAGCTGTTCCAGCGACAGCAAAATCGATTCCTCGGCGTAATAATAAAGCGTCGCCTGCACCTCCACCTGCTCACGACCCGGTTCGCCGATCAAGGTCAACTGACCATCCCCGAGGCGCGAGTGTATATGGTCAAGATCGGCACTGGCTAAATACAGGGTGCGCTCTGTTGTGTGCGGCGGCTGCTGTGCTGCAAGGGGAAATGATACCGCCAGAAAAAGGCTCGCTGAGCCCAGTAGTGTAGCGGCCCAGGTACTCAGCCCACTGCTAAACCAAGTCGCAAAATCGTTCATTGTTATGTCCTTTATCACTCGTATACATAGGTTGATCTTCATCGCGCAGCACAAGGCAGCAATTGTGCTATGATGCTGGCTTTAAATCTGGAGCCGGAGCTCCGGGTTGGGTAAAAATCAGTCAATTAAAGATAGCAGAGAGATGCCATGACGCACGTTGTATCCACTATCGCCAACGAATTAAATGTGCGTGAAGCACAGGTTCAGGCCACCATCGCCTTACTTGACGAAGGCGCAACCGTCCCCTTTATCGCCCGTTACCGTAAAGAGGTCACTGGTGGTCTCGATGACACCCAGTTACGGACACTGGCGTCACGGCTAACCTACCTGCGCGAATTTAACGAGCGCCGTAGTGTCATTCTGAAGAGTATTGACGACCAGGGTAAGCTGAGCGACGAGCTGCGTACGGCGATCGCGCAGGCACAATCGAAAACTGAACTGGAAGATCTATATCTGCCGTTCAAGCCTAAACGTCGCACCAAAGGGCAGATCGCAATTGAAGCCGGGCTTGAACCGTTAGCCGACAGCCTGTTAAACGACCCTGCGCAGACCCCTGAGCAGGCCGCGACGCAGTATATTAATACTGACGCTGGCTTCGCGGACGAAAAAGCCGTTCTGGAAGGTGCCCGTTATATCCTGATGGAGCGCTTTGCCGAAGATGCCGCGCTACTTAAAACCATCCGCCAAAGTTTGTGGCAGGGTGCCGAGCTCACCGCCAAAGTGGCCCCAGGGAAAGAACAGGAAGGCGCTAAATTCCAGGACTATTTTGAGTACAGCGAAGCTATTCGCAAGGTGCCATCGCACCGCGCATTAGCGCTGCTTCGAGGCCGCAACGAAGGTGTTCTGCAGCTGCAGTTGAATGCAGACCCCGAGCACGGTGATACGAGTCGAAACAGCCAGTATGAGTCAGTCATTGCGAGTCATTTTGGACTTCGCTTTAATGACGCGCTGGCAGATGGCTGGCGACTGCAAGTCGTGCAGTGGACCTGGCGGATTAAGATCCTGCCACGCATGGAAACTGATCTGTTCGGCCAGCTGCGGGATGCCGCAGAGAAAGCCGCAATCCAGGTTTTTGCCACCAATCTGAAAGACCTGCTGATGGCAGCGCCGGCCGGGCAACGCACGACAATTGGTATCGACCCGGGTCTGCGCACTGGTATCAAAGCCACAGTCGTCGATGGTACCGGCAAGCTGCTGGCTAAGGCCACGCTCTTTCCGCATGCTCCACAGAACGCCTGGGATAAAACCATTCGCTCGCTGGAACAGATGTGTAAAACACATAAGGTCGAACTGGCCGCAATTGGTAACGGCACCGCCTCCCGTGAGACCGACAAGCTGGTTGGCGAACTAATGAAAAAAGCACCCGAATTAAAGCTGACCAAAGTTATGGTCAGCGAAGCGGGTGCATCAGTTTACTCGGCCTCTGAACTGGCCGCCCGCGAATTTCCCGATCTCGATGTGTCCTACCGTGGAGCGGTGTCCATTGCCCGTCGCTTACAGGACCCACTCGCGGAGCTGGTTAAAATTGAACCTAAATCAATCGGTGTTGGCCAGTACCAGCATGATGTCAGTCAATCACTGCTGGCTGAAAGCCTCGATGCCGTGGTCGAAGACTGTGTGAACGCCGTAGGCGTTGACGTCAATACAGCATCGGTGCCATTACTGGCACGGATTTCAGGCTTAAGCCGGATTCTGGCGCAGAACATTGTCAACCATCGCGACCTTGAAGGGCCGTTCGAAAGTCGTCAGCAGCTGCTCAGCGTATCCCGCATGGGGCCGAAATCGTACGAACAGGCGGCTGGCTTCCTGCGTATTATGAACAGCTCTAATCCACTCGACGCCTCAGCCGTTCACCCGGAAGCCTACCCGGTGGCAAACCGCATAGCCACGAATCATGGCCGTGACGTGAAAGGCATTATTAGCGACGTTGCATTCCTGCGTAAACTGGAAGCGAAAGACTACACCGACGAGACCTTTGGTGTGCCGACGGTGACAGATATTATTCAGGAGTTAGAGAAGCCTGGACGCGATCCACGTCCTGAGTTTAAGACCGCCACCTTTAAAGACGGCGTAGAGACGCTGAGCGACCTGAAGCCAGGAATGAAACTGGAGGGTGTGGCCACCAACATTACTAATTTTGGCGCCTTTGTCGATATCGGTGTGCACCAGGATGGTCTGGTTCATATCAGCGCCTTGTCGCATGACTTTGTTAAAGACCCGCACCAGGTCATTAAAGCGGGTCAGGTCGTCAAAGTGAAAGTGCTTGAGGTCGATATTCCGCGTAAACGGATCAGCCTGACCATGCGTCTGGACGACGAGCTTCCTCCGGCCGATAAAGCGACAGCACCCGGCAAGGGCGGCCCTAAAGGCGGTTCCCGTCATCGCAGCAATAGTGGCGGCGGCAAGCCAAAACCCGCCTCCAATGCCAATGCTGCTATGGGCAATGCACTCGCCGACGCGTTTGCTAACGCCAAGAAAAAGTAAGCCATGCTCGGTTTTGCGATTGTTCTGAGCTTTCTGCTCGTCGGCGTTATCCTGCAACGGGTGCCTGCGCTGCCGATCAGTACCGCCCGTTGGCTAACCCGCTATGTACTCAACGTGGCGGTGCCTGCAATGGTGTTGCTGCACCTCGCGCAGCTAACCGTAGACGCCACCATTTGGGTGCCGGTGCTGACCCCCTGGGCAATGCTGATAGGCAGCATGCTGATGGTGTTCCTGCTGACCAAATGGTTCGGCTGGTCACGTCAGGTAATGGGTGCGCTGTTGATTGTAGTGCCGTTGGGGAACACCTCGTTCTTAGGCTTCCCTATTATCAGCAGTTTTTACGGCAACGAAGGTCTGGCCTACGCCGTGCTATACGACCAGTTTGGTTCCTTCATTGGCCTCGCTGTTATCGCCACGACGCTGGCTGCTATCTTTGGCCGGCCGCTGAATGGCGCTGGCATGACCCCTTCTGCTCGCGGCATTGCGCTGAAAATTCTCAGCTTCCCGCCGTTTATCGCGCTGGTTCTCGCGTTGCTGGTGCTTGCCAGTGAGGTTACTTACCCGGTCTGGTTCGCCAGCGCATTAGCAATACTCGGTATGACCCTGGTTCCCGCTGTCATGGTTGCGGTCGGGCTGCAGTTGCGTTTACGGGTTCCGCGCGAGGATGTAGGTCCGTTTGTAGCCAGTCTGTTGCTAAAACTGGTGATATTGCCGGCATTGGCGTTTTTAACGATGTGGGGGCTTGGCCTGGATGGTTTAGCAGTGAAAGTTTCGCTACTTGAAGCGGCGATGCCACCCATGATCACCGCAGGCGCGATTGCCATTGCCGCGGGCTTGCGCACCACACTTGTCGCTGCAATTATTGGTTATGGGGTGTTATTGAGCGTGTTGACGTTGCCAGTATGGTACTGGCTGATTGAACTGGTATTCAACTAGGGTACTTGTATTACCGGGCTAGGCTACGCCTAACAGAAAGCGTTCTTTCGGCCGATAGCTGCTTTGGTAAAACTGCTCAATACGCTCGCCCCGCGCTAAAATCTGCGGGTCAACGGCAGCGCCGTTGTCAGCAATATTTACCGAGGTTTGATACGACCCATCGTCATTGCGCCAGGTCAGTGTGGTTTGCGCGGCTGGGCTTTTGGCAGTGCCCCATTCCCTGGATAAATCAGAAAAGCGCGTATTGAGTCGATCGTCGTCGCGCTGCAATTGTCCGTCACTGCTTAACGTTGCCGGCTTAGCATCCTGCTCAGCGCTATTTACGGCTTCAGACTGCTGCTCTTGCTGACGATCACCCTGTTGACGTTCGCCCTGCCCCTGCTGACGTTCTTCGACCCGATTCAGAAAATTAGGAAAGCCTGATTCTATACGGGCTTCAGCCAATTGCTGGGCGTAAGAGCGGTCTTGTGGCAATGGGCGGCGTTCTGAATCAGTCCCTAGCCCCCGTTCCCGATTGAACGCTTCATTCGCATGCATCGGGCTAATAACTTCCCGGGTTGTATTGTCGCGCCGTAAAACATCGGTCGGTTGAGCGGCCGTGGTGGGCAGGAAGCTAACAGGTTGAGCGGTTACGTTCATAATGAATCGCCCCGCTGATCGGCACGGGTATCAGGGTCACGACCAGCCGCCAATAAACTGTCAAACATCGTCTGCGCGGCTTCGATAGAACGGGCATTGGCCTTAAACGCCATTTCGCCTTCGCTTAGATTAATCAGTTCTCGCATCATCGAACTGCGTTGTGGACTAAGCTGCAGGCCGGTCTGCTCAGTGCTGGTTTTCTCAGCATTGGCTTGCGAGCCAGCCTGCGCTTGTTCGCGCACTTCTCGTTGCTCTTGCTGGTACAGCGGCTGTCGGGCAATTTCATTGCTCGCGCCTGCCACCTGCTGTTCGGCAGATTGCATTCCCGTCTGTCCATTTTGCAAAACCTGAGTTGGCATCGCACCAATATAATTAACCAGCATGATTCAGCTTCCGTAACTATTTACCAATAACGATTCATCAGTAACTATTAAACGTCTGAAACGAAAAAACCTCAAGGCCGACGTATTAACATTCTACGTAGGACTTGAGGTTAATTATTCACCAGCATGACGCGCTTGTAAAGAAACTTACCAAGCTTTTACAAGGCGGCACGGACCATTTTGCGCCAGCGACGACGTTCTTCGCGGAAGCTGCTTTTCAGCTCCTGGTACTGTGCCATCAGCGCTGAGTGTGCAACCTGGTCTTTAATCGACTGGGTTTTTGTATCCAGCAATTTTTTCCGTGACAGATAATAAGCCTTGGTTTTTTCCAGCAACTCGTCGTACTCGTGCTGCATCCATTCGGCGGTTGTCTGACGCTTGCGCTGCAGACGTAACCACATCACTTCCATCCGCGCTTTCTCGATCTGGTACTCTGATGCCCGCTTCAGGTTACCTGCAAGGCCAATGAAACTCATGCCGCGAATAAGCCACTTAGTCGGGTCAAACTGATACCAGCGGACGCCGTTGCGGTAGTCGCCTGAAAATATATGGTGAAAGTTATGATAGCCCTCACCAAAGGTTACGAACGCCAGCGCGCCATTATCACGAGCCGAATTACGCTCTGTGTATGGGCGGTTACCCCAGATATGGGCTAACGAATTAATAAAGAACGTGGTGTGGTGATTCACTACCAGGCGCAGGAACCCGGTGACCAATAAAGCACCCAGCACGTTACCAACCAGTAAGCCGAGGACAACAGGCAGGCCAATATTCAGCGCCAGCGCAAGTGGCAGATAGTACTTGTGCTGCCACATAACAATTTTGTCACGCTGCAGGTCTTTGACATTGTTGTAGTCATAGTACTTATCCGGGTGATACTCGCGCAGCATCCAGCCAATGTGCGAATACCAAAAGCCACGACTTGCCGAGTACGGGTCGTTGTCATCATGGTCGACATGCTTGTGATGCTCGCGGTGATCTGATGACCAGTGCAAAGCACTGTTTTGCAGCGCAAGTGCGCCACCCAGCGCAAAAATTGCACGCACGCTCCAGTGTGCGTCATAGGTACGATGCGACCACAGGCGATGGTAACCAGCCGTGATCGACAGACCCGAGAAAATAAACATAGCCAATGCGGCCCACCACAGGCTGGCATCGATGCCCACCGTTAAAGCGTATACAGGCACACCAATTGCTGCGACAGCAAAAGTGATACTGAAAACCAGAACGTTGAGCCAAATAATTGGAGCTTTTTTCATAAATACCTTACTTTTCAAACCATCAAAACACTTTCAGCTTACAAGTGTTCGCTCAATGTAGCTTAGTTAAGTGACAGACTCAAGTGAAACTTGTTACACTGGCATTAATTTCCTACCTGTTTACCCTGACTACACCGAGGATTGCCATGGCTGGTGTGCGTGCCCGACAAAAAGAAAAAACCCGTCGCGCTTTGATAGATGCTGCGCTGAATCAGCTTAGTGCAGAGATATCGTTTTCCAGCCTCAGTTTGCGTGAAGTTGCCCGTGAGGCACAGATTGCACCAACCTCGTTTTACCGTCATTTCCAGAATATGGAAGAACTCGGTTTAACCTTAGTTGATGAGGGCGGACTCGCGTTAAGACAACTGCTACGACAAAGTAGACAACGTATCGACAGCGGAGGTTCAATTATCCGTGTGTCGCTGGAAACCTTTATCTATTTCGTGACCCACCACAGCAGCATATTCCGCCTGTTATTACAGGAGCGCAGCGGCACCTCACGAGAGTTTCGCGACGCTGTGGCCCGCGAGATAGACCACTTTAAATCTGAGTTAGCCGACTATCTGATGGCTGAGCGCAGCATGCCACGTCGTCTCGCAGAGCTGCAGAGTGACGCGATTGTAAGAGTCGTCTTCAGCGCCGGCGCCGATGCCCTTGACCTCGAAGATGACGCTAAATTACGTTTGATGGAACAGACCATTGTTCAGGTCAGAATGGTCGCCCGCGGGGCGCAAACCTTTATGGGCGATGACCAGATTTTGCCAGCCAGCGTCCACATCCCTGCAAAACCTGATCATTCCAGTTAATCTGAATACTGGACGGATACGGAGTTGGGTCTCCGGCGCGACGACATAAGCCGTCGGTGATTTGAACCCGCATCCGTTCTTCCCGGGTTTGCACGTTATACGTCCACATATCAAGATAATAATCAGCTTCACCAGCCGGCAGATTGCGCCGTTGAACCGCTTCGCCGGCCTCCTTCAGTTCAATCAGCACGCGATTGCCCTGCAGCTTAAACTGCCATTGCTCATTTGCCCCTTGGGCCATGTAGTGGAGCTGATTACGTGGCGCCTCACTGATCGCTTGTTGCCAGTCACCCGGAAGTGCGCGCTCAGTGCAGTGCCTGGTTTGTTCAAGCTGAGTCCAGGTCGCCGTGTCCCCGCGAAAACGAAAGCTATGGTTTTCTGCCCGGAACACCTTGCCAACCTGGGTACCGCGGTCAAGCCAGTGTGAACTCTTGCTGTCGCTTATTACCACTCGGGCCCCGTAAAACTGAGCCAGCACCGGCTCACCGTCGCAATTCCATTCGCTAAAGGCGGCACGCTCACTGGCTCGGGTCGGATCCATGGAGGGAGTCTGCTGACAGCCACTGATGAGGGTCACGACGGCGGTGGTAATGGTCGCACAGAGCAGGCGCTTGAACTTCATGCACGTTCCTTTTTATCGGTGATCAAGGTAGAGTATTTAACTATCATGCCTTGCATGGCTAACGCGTAGCAAGCACCGTGGTTCTACCACGGCCTGTTGGCACACAATTAACGTAGTCAGCTAACCTATTCAATTAGCATCTACAACAACGTAATCAGGGAGTTCGCATGGCTCGACTAATTAGCTTTTGCCTCGGCGCTGCACTGGCCAGTGCATCCGTCGCCCAGGCGCACGACATTACCTTGCAGGATATCGTGCAAATGCAGCGGGTAAATTCCGCCATTACCACCTCCGATGGCGACTACATCGCCTATACCCGGATCCGCCCCAGAACCGCCTATGAAGACGATGACGGTCCAGCCTACACTGAACTGTTCGTCAAAACACCTGAAGGGGAGCATGTCCCCTATATCAGTGGCGACGTACAGGTCAGCCAGATCCGTTTCAGTGATGATGAAAACTACATTCATTTTATTGCCAAGCGCGAAGACGATGAACATAACACCCTGTATCGCATTCCACTGCGTGGAGGCGAATCGTCACAGTCCTATTCGCATGACACAGCGATTAACAGCTACTCGATAGGCAGTGATGGCAATACCTTTGCTTTTACTACCCGTGAAGCTGCAGCAGAAAATAACGAAGACCTCGCCAAAAAAGGTTTTCGCGCTGAAGTCTTTGAAGAAGAATTACGCCTAGGCCAGGTGTTTATCCACACATTGAACAGCGAGGACGACAGCGAAGCTCGCCAGGTTGAGCTCAACGAACACGTTTTAAGTGCCGCATTGCGTCCTCAGCATGAGCAGCTGTTACTTCGCGTCGCCGCCACCCCGTTTGTTGACGACAGTATGATGCTGAGTAACTACCTGCTGATTGATTTCGACGGCAATGAAGTCGTGCGACTACAAACCGAGGGTAAACTTGGCGCCGCCCGCTTCTCAGACGACGGCTCTCAGCTGGCGGTGTTGGGCGCGGACGATCAACATGACCCCGCCGTAGGCCGCATCCTTCATGCCAACCTCACCAATGGCGAAACCCGTGACCTGTTGCCCGGCTACGAAGGGCATGTCCGGGATATGCTGTGGCAAGATAGCGAACACTTACTTATTTTAGGCGAAACTGGCACCGAGACAGAAATCCTGCGCTTCAATGTCCGCTCGAACGAACACAGCCAGTTGCTCGAACCCGGCCGATTGATTGTCCAAAGCCTGGTTAATTACGACGACAACGGGCGCCTGACTATCCTCGCTAACTCCCCTGCCCATCCTGGTGAAGTCTATCAGTTAGCAAACGGTGAGCTGCAACGGATCACAGATTCAAACCCATGGTTAGCTGACGTAGAGCAACCTCGCCAGGAAACCATTCGCTACACAGCACGCGATGGTCTCGAACTTGAAGGCGTTATGGTTTACCCACTTAACTACCGTGAAGGCCAGTCGGTGCCGGTAATCATGAGTATTCATGGTGGCCCCGAAGCCCACGTCCGCAATGGCTGGAACGACCGCTATTCAAGCCCGACCTGGTATGCAGCTGCACAAGGCTTTGCCACCTTCTTCCCTAACTACCGTGGCAGTACTGGCCGTGGCGTCGAGTTTTCCAAGCTGGGGCAAAATGACTACGCCGGTGAAGAGTTTGATGACATTGTCGATGCCAAAGAACATCTGGTTGAGGCAGGTATTGCCGACCCTGACCGTGTTGGTATTACCGGTGGTTCCTATGGCGGCTACGCGTCGGCCTGGGGTGCAACGAAACAGACCGAACATTTCGCGGCCGCGGTGATGTTCGTTGGTATCAGTAACAACCTGTCTAAATTCGGCACCACCGATATTCCAAATGAAATGCATCTGGTGCACGCCCGCAGCTACCCGTGGGATAAATGGCAATGGTACCTTGAACGCAGCCCTATCTACTGGGCCGAACAGGCACGTACCCCAATCCTGATTATGCACGGTAAAGATGACACCCGGGTTCACCCTAGCCAGTCGATGGAGCTCTACCGGTACCTGAAAGTGCATGACAACGTGCCGGTTCGCCTGGTGCTCTACCCGGGTGAAGGGCATGGTAACAGCCGCGTCGGTTCGCAGCTGGATTACGCCATGCGTCTGATGCGCTGGATGAACTTTTATCTGGTCGAACAGAACGAAGGCATTCCGGAGCATGAATTGCCGCACGCAGATAATTTGTAAGCGCTTGCCAACTTAGGGAAGGCCAGCTCGATTGAGCTGGCCTTTTTGTATCCGGGCGTTGACTGCTAATGCCCGTTCGCTTGCTTGAGATCAACCTATAAGGCTCTTGCCTGACGTAGAATTCAGGTCTCACCGTGCAAGCAGCGTACAGGCAGGAGTCGACCATGCAGAATACTCAGTGGAATCAGTCGTTAGTAAACAAATACAATGTTAACGGCCCGCGTTATACCAGTTATCCGACTGCACTCGCGCTCGACACCGGATTCGCTGCAGATCAGGTTATTTCTGCGCTGCAGACTAGCAATCAACCGTTAAGCCTTTATATTCATTTACCTTTCTGCCACAAGCTATGTTACTACTGCGGCTGTAACCGGGTCATCACCCGTCACCAGGACAAAGCCGATAGCTACCTTGATGCGTTGGCCGATGAAATGCGACTGTACGCGCCGCTTATTGCGCACCGGGGGATCCGTAACCTGCACCTTGGTGGAGGGACCCCGACGTTTCTCAATGAGCAACAGTTAAGCCGTTTGATGTCGCTGCTGGCCGAGGAACTGGCGTTCCACCCAGGCCACGCCGATGAAGTCAGTATCGAGATTGACCCACGTAGCTGCAGTCTGGATAAACTCGCGCACCTTCGCCATTTAGGCTTTAACCGGGTCAGTTATGGCGTTCAGGACTTTAATCAGGACGTCCAGATCGCCATCAACCGGGTGCAAAGTGAAGAGTTGGTTTCAAGTCAGGTCCACGCCGCAAAAGCGCTCGGTTTTAGCTCGATTAACCTCGATCTGGTCTATGGCTTACCACACCAGACGTTGGACAACTTTCATCACTCACTCGACAAAGTGATAGCTCTGTCACCGGATCGGGTGTCAATGTTCAGCTACGCGCATTTACCCACCCGCTTCGCAGCGCAACGAAAAATTGCCGACGAGACCTTGCTGCAAGGTGCTGATAAACAGGCGCTACTGCTTGCGGGAATTGAACGATTAAATGCGGCTGGCTATCAATTTATTGGTATGGACCATTTTGCCAAACCAGATGACCGCCTCGCCCAGGCCCAACGTGAAGGTCAAATGCAGCGCAACTTTCAGGGCTATACGACCCATGGTAGTGACGCCTTGCTTGGGCTTGGCGTATCGTCGATTAGCCAGGTTAACGGGGTTATCTGGCAGCATGAGAAAGACCTGCAACCCTATTACAGTAAGTTGGCCCATGGACAGCGCCCGATCAGCAAAGGAATCGTTCTGCATGAGGACGATCGCCTCCGCGCTGCACTTATTGCCGAGCTAATTTGCCACTTTAAACTCAACATTGATGAATTTGAAAAGGCCTGGGGCATCGCCTTCAGCGACTACTTTGCGCCGGCTTTGCGACAGCTGCAGCGTTATCAGGACGACGGCCTGGTTAAGGTAAGCACGACTGAAATAGAAGTCACCGACGCAGGTCGGTTATGGGTGCGGATCATATGTGCTGCATTCGACGCCTATCTTCAGGAACAGAGCCAGCAATATTCTAAAGTAATCTGACTAGTAGCCCGTAATTCTGTCCAGCGGGCTGGTGATATCGGCGTCAAAATTCACGCCGAGTTTATCATGAATAAATCGCAACGCCCGATAGGTATCAGCCAGACTACAGGGCTCGCCTGAATCGGTGTGCAGCCCTAATTCGGTTAGCTCAATGTGCCAGGTAGGTGCTACATTGCGCAGCGCCAGGCAGCGTTTTACACACCCCAGTGAACAGCCATCCAGGGCAATAATCTGGCGACCCGATGTGGCGACGCTCACCAACTGACGGACTCCCCCTCCGACCCCGGCAATACTGGACATCTCAGCGATGCCATCAGCGTGTAGCCACACGGCAAGATCGTTTGCCAGTTGAGCCAGACTGGAGCAACCGGAGCACGAATAAACCAGTGGCTTCAAATCCTTGCTCGCACGTTGTTGCATGACCGTCCTCCGTTTCAATTGATATAAACGAAGTGTATCGCTGCGCGTTAACAACGGATTGATTTGAATCAAGCACTCGCGATAACAGCCTCCACAATTAGCCGTCTTTACTCTGTTAGTTGTCGTTCTGATCGATCCGGGGATGCATTAATATCCGCCAATAGACTAACGTGTACAGGCTAAATGCGATGATCCAGCCTGCCGCCGCGGCGTTAAGCACCAGCAGGCCCCACTGCGGGAATACCCATGGATAGAAAATGCGCAACAGCGCCGTTCCGGTTATCAGGGCAAAAGCCAGCGCCATTATAGGGTGTGGATGCAAAGAGCGGCCAGTGTGACCCAGCGCGACACGTGCCATCATTGCCAGGATCATGCATCCCATTGCGCCCGCGGTTAGTGCATGCAGGGCCGATGAATGCGGAATTCCAAATCCGGCGTAACGCAATGCAAACAACGCATACCCGACGGGAATAAACGCGGCAGCCAAATGAAGTGACCACAACAACGGAAGTCGCCTGGCCTGCCAGCCACGCAACCGCAACAGCCGCCATGCAGTAACCACAGCGGCAAAACCGAATAGCAGACTCATCACCAGGGCCGGAAGTCGTGCTGACACATTGAGCAGATGTATAACTGCGACAGCCCATGTGGACACCAATGCACAGCGCTCCAGCCAGGGTACGCTAGCAACCCTGGGCCGTTGTAAGCCATTTGCGGTGAACATCGGTAAAACCCGGCCCGAAATGACAACCATAAGCACGGTAATCAGAAATATGGCCGCATTGCTGCTGTAGGTTACTAAACTGGACATCTGATTCCAGACCCCCAGATGCATGACCCCGTTTAACAAAGTCAGAATGAGCAAAACCGGCACGAAAAACAAATTCCGCATATTGCCCGCCCGGATA
The DNA here is from genome assembly GCF_003986955.1 of Aliidiomarina sedimenti. Classification (GTDB taxonomy): domain Bacteria; phylum Pseudomonadota; class Gammaproteobacteria; order Enterobacterales; family Alteromonadaceae; genus Aliidiomarina; species Aliidiomarina sedimenti. Next base: position 165,339 of record NZ_PIPN01000002.1, read on the forward strand.
ACTATCCACGCGAGAAGCCCCGCTGCATATACCAGGAAACTAAGGTCGATACCCGCTACCAGCCAGACCGGCCAGGCAGCCCCCATCGCTATTATCACCCGGCCTAAAAACCAGAGTAGGGTTAGCATTAGTAGCTGGGAACCATGAGGCGCCCGAAGACCGGTCCAGTTTTGAGCAGCTGTTAATAAAAAACCGACGATAGCTGCAGCGACAAAACCAAATATCATTTCATGTTGATGCCAGAACATCACATCGCCATACGGTTTGAATTCAACCGCTGCGTTTAATACCAGACCCCAGAGGAGCATGGCCATTGCTGTAAATACGGCCGCGCCTAAAAACAGTGGTCGAAATGCCTGATCCCATAGTGAGCGCATACAAACTCCCGCAACGTTTAAACCATAGAGGCCGGCAGGTGCCGGACGCCTTATCTTAACTCTCGCCCGAGCTGGGATTGCGCCACTAAACGCAGTACATAGGCCAGCTTAAACAGCCCTGCTGTAACAATTTGAGCAACATGGAGCAAGGTAATCGCCATCAGCGGAAGCTCAGCTTCAAGCCCCCATGCGCCGTACACCGCAGCACCGAACGCCAATAGGAAAAACAGCATGCTTGCGTTCGACCACTTTAATAAAGTTTCACCTGACATAAACATACCTTAATAATGCATCTTATTAAGATGCATTATTAAAGCATGTACTTACTTTGTCAACGTGTGCGATAATTTTGTCATGCAAATTAAAAAATACACCGACTACGGTTTACGCACACTGATCTATCTTGCCACCCTACCCAAAGGAAGGCTGGCCACTATTAATGAGATCTGTGCTGCCTATGAGATACCCAGGAATCACCTGAATAAAGTGATTCACCAATTGGGTAAAGAGGGTTTTATCATCACCAGGCGTGGTAAAAACGGTGGTTTTCAGCTCGCAGCTGAACCCGCGGAAATCCGCCTGGATCACGTGATAAGACGTTTAGAGGGAGATACACCCTGGGTTAATTGCCATAGCCCAGTGTGCGTCATTGAGCCGGCGTGTGAACTGAAGCACATTCTGGCCGCAGGCAAACGTGTGTTCTACGATTACCTGGCCAGTTACACGTTACATTCGCTACTACACAACCGGAATGAGCTAGAGCAGATATTTAGCACCCGAGAACTCTAAAGACTAAGCGCCGCAGAATAACTCATACAACGTTTCCAGCACTTTCTGCGCTTTCGCATCCGCCAGATGGTAATAGACGGTGGTACTTTCCTTGCGGAATTCGACGATACCCTGCTCGCGCAAGCGGGCCAGATGCTGCGACAGCGACGATTGTGAGATGTTGAGTCGCTCCTCAAGCTTACTCACGCAAAGCTCACCTTCAACCAAATGGCACAGGATTAACAGGCGATGCTGGTTACTCAGCAGCTTTAACAGCGTGGCCGCTTCGCCAGACTTTTCTTCAATTTGGGCCATATCGATGTGTTGTGTATTCATACGTCGCCAACATAACAAAGGTAATTAATGTTTGCGGATTATAGCGCAAACTATTCGATCTTTGTGATAGATCAATGGGATTTACCGAACATTTTATACACTATACCGCCCCTGCCTGGGAAGCTCCCCTAGGTATTTTGTCGTATTTTGAGGATAATTATGCAACCAGAGCTTCTTTCGCCGGCCGGTAACCTCGACGCAATGCGCTCCGCCTTCGCCTACGGAGCCGATGCAGTCTACGCTGGCCAGCCACGCTACAGTCTTCGTGTACGCAATAACGCATTTGATCTGGCTACCCTCGCTCAGGGTATTGAAGAAGCCCATAAACTACGTAAAAAGTTTTATGTAGTAAGTAATATCGCCCCACATAATCGAAAGATAGACACTCTGGTGGATGACTTGGCTGAGGTGATTGAATTATCGCCCGATGCGCTCATTGTCTCTGATCCCGGGGTTATTATGTTACTTCGCCGACATTTCCCCGAGATGCCGTTGCACCTGTCGGTACAGGCCAACACCATCAACTGGGCCGCCGTCGAGTTCTGGCAGCAACAAGGCATAGAACGGGTCATTTTGTCGCGTGAACTGGGACTCGACGAAATCGCTGAGATCCGCCAACGCTGTCCTGATATGGAACTTGAGGTATTTGTACACGGCGCCTTGTGCATGGCCTATTCGGGACGTTGTCTGCTGTCCGGGTATTTCAATAAGCGCGATCCGAACCAGGGTGCGTGCACCAATGCCTGTCGCTGGCAGTACAAAGCCAGCGCCGCGACTGAAGACCAGGTCGGTCAGCTAAATCCGCAGCCCGTGTTGCTGGAAGAACCCATGCGTCCGGGAGAGTACATGCCGATGGATGAGGATGAACACGGTTCCTATATCATGAACTCGAAGGACCTTCGTGCGGTTCAGCATGTTGCTGCATTGGCAGCGATGGGCGTGCATTCATTAAAAATCGAAGGGCGCACCAAGACGCCGTATTACGTCGCACGCACCGCCCAGGTTTACCGTCAGGCGATCGATGACGCGGCCGCAGGCCGTCCGTTTAATACGCGCTTGCTGCATGCGCTTGAAGGCATGGCCAATCGCGGCTTCACTGAAGGCTTTTTGCAGCGGCACCGGCCGCAGGATACGCAAAATTACGCCACCAGTCACAGCGATGGCAACCAGCAATTGGTCGCAACCTTTACCGGTAAAGCGGAAGGTGACTGGGTCGAGGCAGAAGTGAAGAATAAGTTTAGTCTGGGTGATCAGCTCGAACTGATGACCCCGCAAGGGAATCACGCCTGGACGTTAAGTAGTTTAAGCAACGCGCAGCGGGCTCCGATTGAGGTCGCTAAGGGGTCCGGGCACCAGGTATGGCTGCAGTTACCGGCTCCGGCAGCCACTGCGAAAACGCAGCTTCAACATGCTTACCTGCTTCGTACCGACAGGGTGCTGGAAACCCTGGCCGTGGAGGCAGGCTAATGGCACTTACCATTACCAGCGACTGTATCAACTGTGACATCTGCGTTGCCGAATGTCCTAATGATGCAATCACTATGGGTACGCTCATCTACCAGATAAATCCAGACACCTGCACCGAATGCGAACGGTACTACGACCAGCCCCAGTGCATTCCGGTGTGCCCCGTCGATAGTATCATTCAGCTACCGGCTAACCGCTAAAAAGCGGCTAGCCCGGTTTGTGCACGCCCCAGAATAAGCGCATGCACGTCGTGAGTGCCTTCGTACGTATTCACCGCTTCTAGGTTCATCACATGACGAATAACGTGGTAGTCATCGGCGATACCATTACCGCCGTGCATATCACGGGCTGCGCGTGCAATATCCAGCGCTTTACCACAACTATTGCGCTTAATCAGGCTAATGGTTTCCGGCGCCAGTTGGCCCGCATCAGCCATTCGCCCGGCTTGCAGGCAGCCTAACAACCCAAGCGAAATGTCTGTTTGCATATCCGCCAGTTTCTTCTGAATCAACTGAGTCGCAGCCAGCGGCCGGTCAAATTGTTTACGTTCAAGGGTATACTGCCGCGCTGCATGCCAACAGAATTCAGCCGCCCCTAATGCGCCCCAGGCAATCCCGAAACGGGCTTTATTGAGGCAACTAAAGGGACCTTTCAGACCTCGAACGTCAGGAAAGATATGGCTTTCAGGTACAAAAACCTGGTCCATCACAATTTCACCGGTAATCGACGCACGGAGGCTGAACTTCCCTTCAATTTTGGGCGCTGACAAACCTTGCATGCCTTTTTCCAGCACAAAACCACGGATCTCACCATCGAGCTTGGCCCACACCACAAAGACATCCGCTATCGGGCTGTTGGTGATCCACATCTTACTGCCACTCAGTTGGTAGCCCCCGTCGACACGTACAGCACGGGTTTTCATACTCGCAGGGTCGGAACCGGCATCGGGTTCAGTAAGGCCGAAGCAGCCCACCCATTCGCCACTGGCAAGCTTAGGCAGGTAAGTCTGGCGCAGGCTATCAGTTCCAAACTGATAAATTGGATACATCACCAGAGAACTTTGCACGCTCATTGCGCTGCGATAACCACTATCGACCCGTTCGACCTCGCGTGCGATCAAGCCATAACTGACATGGTTGACCCCTGCGCAGCCATACTCTTCGGGTAGTGTCGCGCCGAGTAAACCGAGTTCGCCAAGTTCATTCATGATCGCGCGGTCAAAATGTTCCTCACGATTGGCTTGCAGGATCCGCGGCTGCAATTTTTGCTGACAGTACTCATGTACGCTATCGCGGATTAAACGTTCTTCGTCGGTGAGCATGGTATTCAGAGCAAAGGGGTCCTGCCAGTCAAAGTGCGCGCGCGAACTTGTCATTGTGCTTCCTTTTTTAAGTCAGTTTATTAGCCAGTGTCGCCACTCGGTGTCTCGACCCCCGCCTCAGGTTCGGGTTGCATGCGGGTCGTTTCACGGGCACTGAAGAGCGCCTTTGTATCTGTTACAAACCCCCAGCATAACCGGGTATTGTGAAGTACTGCCTGCTTGCAAAAGTCCGGACTGGAGGTGGCGGTCGCATCCTCTATCAGCAACACATTGTAATCCCGGAAGCAGGCATCTTCCATCGTTGTAGTGACGCATTGGTCAGTGTTTACACCTGCAAATAATAAAGTATTAAGCCCCTGGGTACGCAAAATCTGCTCAAGATGGGTACCGTAAAAACCACTGGTGCGTACTTTATCTACCACAACGTCGTTATCTTGCTGCAGATCCGCAAGCTCTTCCACCACTTCGGTTCCCCAGGTCGCGCTGATCAACGCTTTGTGGCTACCGAGGCTCTCACCAATGCCCTGCATAGCAACGGACTTCTTATACTGGTATAGCGTTGGCGCGCCCAGATTGCGCAAGTCTTCCCGGTTCGCCCACCCAATCCAGACGACCCACAGGTCATGCTTTCGCGCCCATTCTAAAGCGCGCTGAATCCCGGGTATTGCGCTACGACAACGTTCCGTCGCAAAGCCTGCCTGATCAGCCCAGCCTCCGGTACTGCAAAAATCGTTCTGCATATCCACAATCAGCAATGCCATGCGGCGGGTGTCTTCAACCACAGGTATTTCGGCAGTTCCTATTTTAAGCAGGCGGCCAATAGGCCGATGGTGAGGTGACAGGTCGATATGATCGTGTTCCAGGTGCCAGCGCGCGGTACTGGCGCCTAACTGAACACCACCAAGGTCGGTCTTTTGATAGGTTTTACGCTGGGGCATGTGGTCTCCCGGGCTGTGGCCGATGACTACAGCCTAGGAGAAGTAGCGAGGTTATTGAAGTATTTCGTTCATACTTTGCAGGTAACGACGAGCATTATCTAACACCCGGCTGTTATCCATCGTTTCGGAACCAAGATGAACTTCTTCCAGCACGTCAGCGGTGCCTTCGAGTTCAGCTTGCAAGCGCTGCAGCGCATTTTCAAGGGTATAGGTAAGTTCGTGAATTTTTACCATATCCTCATCGCTTAATTCGCTTTGGCTAATCAATGCCTCCAGTTCCTGATTGTAACTGGTCAGATTGCTCACCGCCTGTTCAATGGACTCAGCCGGTAAGGCCTGATAGTGCTCCGGCCGCTGGTCAGCGTTCGCTGTCGACAGGGTGGCACCCCATAATAAAGCGGTAACAGTCAGTACTTCTTTAATCATATCTTCACTCCCTCGGTTAGGTTGTGGCGTTGAGACGAACTCAATGCAACAACAGCACACCAATGATAATGATTATCATCTTCATGATCAAGTCATGCACCTTAACTACCTATAAAAAAAGCCCCACCAGTACTGGTGGGGCTAGTTCTAATTAGCTGGCGATTAACTAGGTATTAATAATCACGCGCCAGATATCGCGCCAGCCCGGCTCCTTGCCATACATAGTAATCCCGTAACGGAACAGGCGGGCCGCCAGTTTACGCGCCCAGTACAGCGTGACCAGCATCAGCCCCACCGAGATCAGCCATTGCCACCAGGGCACCCCAACTTCAGCGACCCGGATAGGCATTGCTGCAAACGACGTCAGCGGAAAGATACTTAAAAACGTAGCTAAGCCGCTGTCAGCTGAGCCGACAATGGAGAAACTGGCAAACACCGGTACCATCGGAATGAACATCACCACCGAGCGCGATGAATGATTAGGGTCATCAATAGTGGCGGCGAAACCGGCGAGGAAGCTGTTTACCAGCAACAACCCGACAAGCAGGAAAAATATCGCATTCAGAAACACCAGCAAGCTCAACGGCAACTGCATAAAGCCGCCCTGAAATGCCATGTGCACGCCATTCACCAGTAAGAACATTAAAAAGCCGGTCAGTAGCATCGACTTGGCGCTGTGCATGGTGACGCCAAGGATTTTTCCATCCATCCACTCCTGCGGATTGAGCAGGGTCAACAACTGCTCTGTGACCCGGGTTTGTTTTTCCTGGGTAATCGAAGACATCATCAGCGCGAAACCATTCATCACACCGATAAACAGCAACAGCACAATCCCGCCGGTAATCAGACTGCGTCCGCGGCGCTCATTCTCGGCGCTTTCTGCATCCTCATCGTCAGCCCGGCTGGTGTAGAACATACTGATCTCAACGTCACTGTGGTAAAACTCACGGGCGTCGTCGTCCAGCTCCAGCGCATCAAACTTACGCGCCTGCATCCACTGGCTCAGTTCCTCGCGCAGACTGTCCTGCCAGGACGCGCTCTTTTCGACATGCAGCACCATGTCAAAACCTTCCACGTCCAGAACGGCGTCATAGTCTTCGCCAATGGAACTGATAATCCGGTCTTTCTGGACCGGTGGCAGACGAACAAACTCGACCTTTTCGATCTCTGGCAAGGCGCCTTCATCAAACACCGCGATACGTTGCTCGCTATCGAAAAAAGCGACAATCATCGGCCACAGGATAGCCAGCATGAAACCACCCAGCATTAAACCTATGGTGAGCAGCTCTTGCTTCCACTTAAAGAAACGTAAAAACTCAAAAGTCGCGACACGACGAACTCGTTGCAGATAAGCTGAACTCATGAGCGGATCTCCTGGGTAGCAGTAGAGCTGCGGACAGCGGATAAATACAGATCATGCAATGGCTTGCGATGGCGCCGGAATTCTTGCAACGGACCGCAGGCAGCAACCTGTTTAAGCAACTCATCGAGCGCCGCGTTTAAGTCAACGTCGGCTTCAAAATGGGTGCCGGCGGCATTACTTTGCAAATTGTCCAGCGCCAGGCTTTGCAGCGCGTCCGTCTCGACCTGACGAGAAAAACTAAAGTGAATCTGCTGGCGGTCCGCGAGCTGGTTATGGATGGCATCCAACGAGCCTTTGGCGATGACTTCACCACAGTTCATCAGCACGAACTCGTCGGCCAGGCGTTCAACCAAATCCATCTGATGAGCACTTAATAAAATCGTCACCCCTTCTGCCTTCAGCTCTTTGAGTACCGTTAGCACGTGCTCCTGGTTAACCGGGTCCAGGCCTGAAAAGGGTTCATCCAGAATGACCATAGGTGGACGGTGCAACAGAGTCGCGATCAACTGGATCTTCTGCTGATTGCCCTTGGATAACTGCTTCAGGTGTTCGTTGGCACGCTCGGTGAGTTCAAAACGCTGCAGCCAGTGGTCAAGCTGCCGCTCTATCTCCGCCTTCTCAAGGCCGCGCAACTGACCAATATAGATTAAGTTCTGCTTTAAGGTCCGGTCCTGGTACAACCCTCGATCTTCCGGCAGGTAACCGAAACTACCGTCGGGTAAATGGGGATAGGTCTTGCCTTCCGACTCTACCCGGATCTCGCCGCTGTCCGGCTCTGTCAGTCCAACCAGCATTCGCACCAGCGACGACTTACCGGCCCCGTTAGGCCCCAGCAACGCGATAATGCCGCCGTCATTGACCGAAAAAGAGACCTGGTTGACGGCACGCAGAGTGGCGTACTCTTTTACCAGATTAGAAATTTCTATATGCACGTTTTTATCCTGTCTTGTTGTCGTAAGGATTGCATCCACAACTGCCTAGTGTGCCTTGCAGTTGTTAAAAAATCATAAAAAAAGTCGGCGAATGCCGACTTTTTATGTTTCAGATTGTTACTGTCGCCAGAGCAACAGCCGCGCCTGCGGTTACAACTGAGGTCCTGCTGCAACCAGCGCCTGGCCTTCGTCATTGTCGGTGAACTTCTCGAAGTTCGCGACAAACCGAGCCGCCAGATCCTGAGCTTTTACATCCCAGTCATTTGCATCCGCGTAGGTCTGCCGTGGATCCAAAATCGAGCTGTCTTCAACGCCTGGTAAGCTAGTCGGCATCGCCAGGTTAAAATAAGGCAATTCAACAAACTCTGCATCTTCAATGCTGCCATCAAGAATCGAGTCAATAATAGCGCGGGTCGCTTTGATCGAAATACGCTTGCCGGTGCCATTCCAGCCGGTATTCACCAGGTAGGCTTCGGCGCCAGCCGCTTCCATCCGCTTGCCTAACACTTCAGCGTACTGAGTCGGGTGCAGACTTAAGAACGCCGCGCCAAAACAGCTTGAGAAGGTCGGCGTTGGCTCGGTAATACCGCGCTCCGTGCCGGCCAGCTTGGCAGTAAAACCAGACAGGAAGTGGTACTTAGTCTGATCTTTGGTCAATTTTGAAACCGGTGGTAACACACCGAACGCGTCGGCGGTTAAGAAAATCACTTTCTTCGCATGACCTGCTTTGGAGACTGGCTGGACGATGTTGTCGATGTGATAAATCGGATACGAAACACGGGTGTTCTCAGTCTTCGAGTTATCATCAAAATCAACCATACCATCATCACCTACGGTGACATTTTCCAACAAGGCATCGCGGCGAATGGCATTGTAGATATCCGGTTCAGCTTCCTGCGACAGGTTGATTGTCTTGGCATAACAGCCGCCTTCAAAGTTGAAGACACCATCGTCATCCCAACCATGCTCGTCATCACCGATCAACTGACGCTTTGGATCCGTCGACAAGGTGGTTTTGCCGGTACCCGACAAACCAAAGAAAATTGCCACGTCGCCTTCTTTACCAACATTGGCCGAGCAATGCATCGAGGCGATACCTTTCAATGGCAAAAAGTAGTTCATCATTGAGAACATGCCTTTCTTCATTTCGCCACCGTACCAGGTGCCGCCGATAAGCTGGACACGTTCAGTCAGGTTGAAAGCAACAAAGTTCTCAGAGTTAAGGCCCTGCTTCTGCCATTCAGAATTAATGCACTTGGCACCATTCATAACGATAAAGTCTGGCTTGAAGGTTTTCAGTTCGTCGTCTGAAGGGCGGATAAACATGTTCTTAACGAAATGTGCCTGCCACGCCACTTCGGTAATAAAACGTACCGCAAGACGAGTGTCTTCGTTGGCGCCACAAAAGGTGTCGACCACAAACAAACGCTTACCGGATAACTGACTGGTGACCACACCTTTCAAATGGTTCCAGGTGTCCTGATCAATTGGCTTGTTGTCGTTCTTACCTTGATCCGACCACCACACGGTATCCCTGGTGGTGTCATCGCGCACAATGTATTTATCTTTCGGGGAACGACCGGTAAAAATACCAGTATCTACTGCGACCGCACCTAAGTTGGTGACAACGCCTTTTTCATAACCTTCTAAATCACTGCGAGTTTCTTCTTCGAAAAGCAGCTCATAGGAAGGGTTATAAACGATTTCCGTGGCCTCTGTAATACCATATTGGCTCAGATCCAGATCGGTCATGATACGACTCCTGCGGGACAGTCTGTTTAATTAAGTGGGTAAAGCGTCAACCCAAAAAGCCAGCCCGCGGAGAACCGACTTTTTGACCAGACCAGTTCATTGCCCCAAAGTGGCGATTGAACGGTCAAATTTTGGGCGAGAATCATAGCGGTTTTCCGCCCGAAAAGATACCCCGCTATGCATTTTGCATTAATTTTGCGCGAGGGCTTTTTGCAGAGCTTCAGCGACCCGCGCATCGGTAAACTGCGTTACATCGCCATGGTGCAACGCGACCTCTTTTACTAAGGTCGAGGAAATAAACGAGTTTTCTTCTGACGGGGTTAAAAATACCGACTCCAGACCGGGGTGTAAGCGACGGTTCATATTCGCCAGCTGGAACTCGTATTCGAAATCCGAGACCGCCCGTAAACCCCGAATCAGCACGGTGGCGTCCTGCTCACGCGCAAACTCTACCAGTAAGCCGGAAAACCCTACCACTTCGACGTTCGGCAAATGACTGGTGACAGCCTTAACCAACTCAACCCGCTGCTCAAGAGTAAACAATGGCTTCTTACTTGGACTCGCCGCTATGCCGACCACTACCTGGTTAAATAAGTTGGCGGCACGCTCAATTAAATCGCTGTGACCATTGGTGATAGGATCAAAGGTTCCGGGGTAAATTGCTTTTGTGTGCATCGGCTGTTTACCTGTGTGCAAATGGCTGGCCAGGGCTTAAAGCATGGCCACTGTTACTAAAAGTGTACAAATCATAACAGGGAAAGGTCTGCGCTGTGAAAGAAAGGATGATCATTTAACGGCGGGCGCGTAAAATGGCGGCTATTAATTGACAGACAGCATGCTAAGGCAGAGGTTAAGGATGAAAAACGATTTTTACCAGCAAATCCGGACACAAATTGAAGAGGTGAAAGACGAAGGCCTGTTTAAGAAAGAACGGATTATTTCATCCTCACAGTTTTCCGAGATTGAGGTAAATCAGCACAAAGTACTCAACTTCTGTGCCAATAACTACCTGGGCCTGGCGAATCATCCGCAGCTTATTACCGCCGCTAAAGAAGGCCTCGACAAGCACGGCTTTGGTGTTGCCTCAGTGCGCTTTATCTGTGGCACTCAGGACATTCACAAAACCCTTGAGCAAAAGCTAAGCGACTTCTTGGGAATGGAAGACACCATTCTCTATTCGTCGTGCTTTGACGCCAATGCAGGCCTGTTCGAAACGCTGCTTGGCCCGGAAGACGCAATTATCTCCGACGCGTTGAACCATGCCTCTATCATCGACGGTGTTCGTCTGTGTAAAGCGAAACGCTACCGGTATGCCAATAACGACATGCAGGCATTGAAAGAACAACTCGACAAAGCAAAAGCTGACAACGCCCGACATATCCTGATTGCGACCGATGGTGTGTTCTCCATGGACGGCGTGATTGCCAATTTATCCGGCATTTGCGACTTAGCCGAAGAATACGGCGCCATGGTCATGGTCGATGACTCCCACGCGGTTGGCTTTGTCGGCCAGAAAGGCCGCGGCACCCATGAGTACCATCAGGTCATGGACCGGGTGGATATTATTACCGGCACCCTGGGTAAAGCATTAGGCGGCGCGTCAGGCGGCTTCACCGCAGCAAAAAAAGAAGTTGTTGAATGGCTGCGTCAGCGTTCACGCCCTTATTTGTTTTCCAATTCACTGGCGCCATCGATTGTTACAGCATCGATCCGGGTACTTGAGATGCTCAGCGAAGGCGATGAGCTGCGCGAAAAACTGAATGAAAACAGCCGTTATTTCCGTGAAAAAATGAGCGCCGCAGGCTTCGAATTAGCCGGTGCGGACCACGCGATTATTCCAGTCATGCTGGGCGACGCGAAAGTCGCATCGAAAATGGCTGACCGTCTGCTGGACGAAGGTATTTATGTCATCGGTTTTTCATTCCCGGTGGTACCGAAAGGTCAGGCACGGATTCGTACCCAAATGTCAGCCGCGCACAGCCGCGAGCAATTAGATCGCGCCATTGATGCCTTTATCCGCATTGGTAAAGATCTTGGCATCGTTTCCTAGCCCCGTCTGAGCGCCTGATAGCACTGACATTCATTCCCGTTTGAGGATGTAGCATGAAAGTTTTAGCAAAGTTAAAGCCTGAACAAGGCATCTGGATGAGCGAAGCCGACAAACCTGAGGTAGGCTACAATGACATTCTGATTAAAATTAAGAAAACCGCCATTTGCGGGACCGACGTACACATTTACAACTGGGACGAATGGTCGCAGAACACAGTGCCTGTCGGCATGACCGTAGGCCACGAGTATGTCGGTGTAGTTGCCGCCATAGGCGAAGGGGTGCGTGGCTTTGAAATTGGTGACCGGGTATCAGGCGAAGGCCATATCACCTGCGGGCACTGCCGTAACTGCCGTGCCGGCCGTCGCCACTTGTGCCGCAATACCATGGGCGTTGGTGTGAACCGCCCGGGCGCATTTGCCGAATTCCTGTCCATTCCAGCCGACAACGCCTTTAAGTTACCCGATGAAGTCACTGACGACATGGCTGCTATTTTCGACCCCTTTGGCAATGCGGTGCATACCGCGCTGTCCTTTGACTTAGTCGGTGAGGACGTTCTTATCACCGGTGCTGGGCCAATCGGAATGATGGCAGCCGCCGTGGCCAAACACGCAGGCGCCCGCCATATCGTGATAACCGACATCAATGACTACCGCCTGAAACTGGCCAAAGAAATGGGTGCAACACGCACGGTTAACTCAAAGCAGGAAAACCTTAACGACATCATGAACGAGCTGGGCATGAGTGAAGGCTTTGATGTCGGCCTGGAAATGTCCGGCGTTGCGGTCGCTTTCAATGACATGCTGAAAGCAATGAACCATGGCGGTAAGGTTGCCCTACTGGGTATTCCGCCCGGAGATATGGCGATAGACTGGAATCAGGTCATTTTTAAAGGGCTGGTGATTAAAGGTATCTACGGCCGCGAAATGTTTGAGACCTGGTATAAAATGGCAGCGCTCATCCAGTCTGGTCTGGATCTGACTCCGATGATCACCCACAGCCTGCCCATCGATGAGTTCCAGCAAGGCTTCGATATCATGCGCTCAGGGAAATCGGGTAAAGTTATTCTCGACTGGGAGGCCTAGGTGGCCGACTTTAAACGTCTCAGTATTGAACAGGCACGTCAGTTAATGGCGACCCGCGAGGTCGTCCTTGCCGATATTCGCGACCCTCAGTCCTACGCGCTCGGGCACATCCCGGGCGCCGTGCGTTTAAGCAATGAAAACCTGCATGAATTTATTCTTGAGCAGGACCAACAACGGCCGGTTATTGTGGTTTGCTATCATGGCGTCAGCAGCCAGGGTGCTGCACGCTACCTGGTTGAACAGGGGTTTGCTGAAGTCTACAGTCTGGATGGCGGCTTTACCTCCTGGCAACAGTACCAGCCTGATCAGGTGGCCCAGAATCACGCAGGACGCGATTAAGGCGAAGGAAATACAGCCCACAATGAAAAAGCTAACGACCAGTTCAGATACCACCAAAATTGCCCGCTTGCGTCAGTTTATGTTGCGTCACGGAGTGCCGGTCAGCGTCTCGGAAAGTGCCGGCAAACTTGACCTTTGGGTGGTGGACGACGGTTACTATGAGACAGCGCTGTCGCTGCTCGACCAGTTTGTTGACGACCCCGCCGACAATGCACAGGTCCCCTCGCAAGGCTCGGTGCTGGGACCGACCATCAACAGCCTCTCGCAGCAGGCCGGCCTGCTTACCTTTGTGGTTTTTCTGGTTGCGCTTGCGGTTGCTGGATTGCAGTTTTTTTGGTCGATGGACGGCGTTTTCTCGGCACTGATGATCACCCCTGGAGGCGGTAACGAGCTTGACTTAACTCAACCCTGGCGGTTGATCACACCGGCATTTATTCACCTTTCGGCGACCCACTTACTGTTTAATTTGTTCTGGTGGTGGTACCTGGGTGGACGCATCGAACTGCGCTTTGGCGCGGCTCATCTGGCGCTTATATTTTTAGTTACCGGGGTCAGTGCGAATCTGGCCCAGTGGTACACCAGTGGACCGCTGTTTGGTGGGCTTTCCGGTGTCGTTTACGGTTTGCTTGGGTTCTGTGCGGTGTATGGCTGGCAGCGTCAAAATAGTCTGACCCTGCCCAACGCCTTGCTGGTGTTTATGGTGGGCTGGCTAGTACTTGGCTACACCAATCTGCTGTGGGTTAATATGGCCAATGAAGCGCATTTACTCGGCTTACTCAGCGGTGTGCTGCTTGGTTTTATTTACCGTCTTCGCTACTGATACATGTACGTAGTAAACAGCAGATTTTCTATTACCGGGCGACCCGTTTCGCGCTCCAGCAGCTCCTGAGCAGTAGTAATGCATTCCTGACGAAGCTCTTCGCGCCCGGTCATAGAGCGAACTTTACCTTCCTGAGCGGCACCAAATATTTCCACGAACGCACTGCGCAGCAATGGCGCATGGTGTTCGACAATGCCGAGATCCACCGGATTGCTGACTGCGGCCTCTATAGCAACCCGGATATAGCCTAAATGGCGGGTCTCATCGAGTTTAATGAAGTTTGTGGTGATATCAGGGTCGAAGGGGAAGTACATCACCCGACGCGGCTCTTCATTGCCGAAACTTGCTGGCGAAACTAACAGCATGAGCGCCGCCATACTGGAAAGCCAAAACTTCGTGTTCATTAAAACTGCAAACTGCATCGGTAATCACCTGTCATCAAACCTGACCCCAGTATACCGAATGCGGACGCGACGGCAATCACTGCGAGCAGGACCGGCTTCTGCTATTATCGGCAAACCATGACCGAAGGACGAACACGCTTGGCTAGTACACATTTATCCGATGTCACCTGGGTAAACATCGATGACCTCCCTTTGCCTGATGCGCTGGCGGACTGGCTCACAGATGAGGACTCGCTAACCCTCAAATTGCAGCGCTATACCGGGCAGTTCAATGTGCGCGTGTTACGCCATGAAAAAGCAACGGCACAGAGCGACGAGGTTGCGTTTATGCAAACTGCACAGCACACCCCTGACGTGCAGGTACGCGAAGTCCTGCTCTGTGACGAGGAACGTCCCTGGGTGTTTGCCCGGAGCATTATCCCGCAACACCCCAGTCGTATTTTACAGCAACTGCAGGACATCGGCGAACAACCACTCGGCCAAATCCTGTTTACACATCCGGATGTAGTCACCGGGCCATTTCAGGTGGCCAGGTTTGGGCCAGCGAGTCATATCGGCCGTTTCAGTACCGGTTTAACTGGCTCGGAGCGCGATTTATGGGCACGTCGGCGCAATTTCTGGCTGGCCGATCAGGCTATTCTGGTCGCCGAGGTATTTCTACCCAACGCCCCCTGCTATGATAAATAATACTATTATTGATACCAACCTGTGACCAAGGAGCTAGCATGAGCCGTCTGCGACACTACCGCGCCCTGATGCGAATGGATAAACCGATCGGAACCTGGTTACTCGCCTGGCCTACGTTTTGGGCACTGCTGGTTGCAGGCGCGGGTGACCCGTCAATCCGAATTGTTGCTATTTTCGCCGCTGGGGTCTTTTTAATGCGTTCCGCTGGGTGTGTTATCAACGACTTTGCTGACCGCAATCTTGACGGTCAGGTTAGCCGCACACGCGAACGCCCTTTGGCCACCGGCGCGGTCACCTCGCTCGAAGCTCTGCTACTCTTCGCAGTATTGGTGTTGCTCGCATTTCTACTGGTGCTGACGTTGAACTGGTTAACTGTTGGTTTAAGTGTGGTGGCATTAGCACTGGCTGCGGTGTATCCATTTGCCAAACGTTTTACTCACTTCCCCCAGCTTTTCCTCGGCGCAGCGTTCAGCATGGCGATTCCAATGGCCTTCGCGGCAGTCGAGTATCGGGTACCTGTGCTGGCGTGGGTATTGTTTGCGGCAAACTTCCTGTGGACAGTCGCCTATGATACCGAGTACGCAATGGCCGACCGCCCGGATGACCTCCAGGCAGGAATTAAGTCGACCGCGATCTTCTTCGGTCGCTACGATATTCTCGCCATTGCGGTGCTGCAGGTTGTTACCCTGGCCTTGCTCGCATTAGCCGGCTGGATGTTCAGCGCTGCTCCCTACTACTGGATCGCACTGGTTATCGCAGCGGCGATGTTCGTCTGGCAACTATGGATGATCAGTGGCCGCGAGCCAGACCAGTGCATGCGCGCATTCCGACAAAATTACTACGTCGGCATGGTTATCACCATCGGCGTTGCCTTGCATTTTTGGCTGCCCGATGTGCCCTGGCTGGGCAGCCTGATCTAAGCGGACTCTTTTAGTTTTAGCACCGACTGGCGAATGGTTTGCACCACCGGACTCGGTAACAAACCATCGATTTCATCGCTCAACAGGGTGGTTCGGTCATTGGAGACATAATCACCCTTGTCATTGACCACAATGTAACCTTCCTGCTTCAGCACCTGAACCAGGGTGCTGAAAATGCGTTTATCGAAGAACTCTGGTGCATCGATCCCATGCATGGAGCCAAGCCGCATCGCTAGTAACTCGCTGTGTTTCTCCAGCTCGGCGCGCGACAGATTGTCAAACATCTGCACCAGCTCCAGCACTATCGCATAGCGTGCCAGGGTTTCATTAATAGCCGTCGCCAGCAGACGCAGCTGAAAATACGGTTGCGAGTCATGCGTCGGCACACGGAAGCCCTGCTCGGTTTTAACCAGCCACTTTTGCTCGCTGAGCTGCTCACAAATCGCGGCGACCCAGCTCGGTACGTCCTCAGCATCCTGGTTCAGGAACAGCTCAGCACGGATCATGGGGATGACGTTGGTGACAAAAGCGACCACCTGGTCGGTACTGAAGTTCTGTCTGGCCAATGCAAAGTTAGCCACCAGGGCGGGTACCGCAAAAAGGTGTAATACATTGTTGCGGTAATAGGTCATGCTTAACGCCTGCTCTGCGTTCAGACTAACGACTTCACCCACCGCATCCTGTTCAACCTGGAACTTATCCATCTTAACCGCATGCTGCCAGAACGCTTTGCCGTCCAGCTTGGGAACTACCGCATAACAGCTATACGGAACCTCACGCAAAAGCGTCAGGTACCCATCAAACTGGGCAATCAGCTCTTCTTTCGTTAACGAATGCTGCTCAGCGCTGAGCAAGCATAACCCGCTCAGATTAATCGAATTGACCACGGCCCCATCGTTGATGTTGCGCATCAGGATATCGGCCAGGTGGTTAACCCTCGGCGTTAACCAGCTTGGTTTAGCCGGCTCTTCAACCCCACGGGTGCTAGACTCTCGCCAGTCCGGCTGGTTGCTATCAAGATATTCATCCAGGCGCACCGGCTTACCAAAGGTGACATAGCCATGGCCGAAATTACGAAGTTTGCGCAAAATGCCAAAGACCTGGAAGACGGACTCTTTTTTCTTATTTTTGCCGCGTAGCTCTTTATGGTAGGTCGACACTTCCATCACGTGTTCGTAGCCGATATAGACAGGAACCAGGCTAATCGGCCGACTGATGCCGCGTAACTGGCCCTGCACCGTCATTGCCAGCATACCGGTTTTCGGCGCCAACAAGCGTCCGGTCCGGCTGCGGCCACCTTCCATAAAGTATTCAACCGAATAGCCTTTCTCGAACAAACGTCCCAGATATTCGCGGAACACCGTGGAATACAGTTTGTTGCCGCGAAAGCTACGGCGAATAAAGAACGCGCCACCACGGCGAAAAATAGGTCCGGCGGGCCAGAAATTCAGGTTTACCCCGGCCGCGATGTGAGGCGGCACCAGGCCTTCTTTATAAATAACGTACGACAACAGCAGGTAATCCATGTGGCTGCGGTGGCAGGGAACATAAATAATTTCATGCCCGTCCTGCGCTAACGTACGGACCACCTTGGCATGACGGACATCAATGCCGTTATACAACCGGTTCCACAACCAGGTCATCACCCGATCGCCAATACGGATCAGTCCTTCGCGGTAATCGGCGGCGATTTCCTCGAGGTATTCCTGGGCCCGTTTGCGTGCTTTGTCTTCACTTATTTTTTTACTCCGGGCTTCATCAGCAATGGCTTGCTTCAACACCGGCGTGCGCAGTAAGGAGCGGATCATTTCATCGCGTGACCATAGCTTCGGCCCTGCCACGGCATGGCGCAGACGGCTAAAATGGGTGCGTGCCACACGTGATAACTTCTGCCCCAGCTTATCGTCATCCTGATATTTATCAGCCATCAGACGCAGGCTTACCGGCCGGCTAACACGAAGCATAATAGTACGCCCAGCAAAGAGCAGGACCATCATTCGCTTCCACAGACTGGGCACCTCGATATCCGCACTGACCATGCCGGTCGGCTGTTCACGCCCGGCATTCCGCCCCCAGAACAGGCTCGCTGGATACATGATCACGTTGCAGGCAGGGTTGGCTTTATGCAAGGCCAGTAATTCGCCAAACGGGGTTTCAGCCTCATATTCCAGGCGCCGCTTCGGATCTTCGACAAACAACACCCGGTCAAAACGCTTATCGCCTATTTCAAGTGCGGTCATCGGGTCCGGCAACCCAAGCTTACTGACCGCGCGCTGCAATACCACCAGGTCACTGAACGACGGCGACTTCATCACATACACCACATGGTCGGCGGCAGACGCCGTGGTGTCATGTTCATCACAAATCGTTTCTGCTTTCGTTAGCCAACGCACTGGCCATTTAAAAACCGTAAATAACGTATGTTTTATGCTCATAGCTGTCACATCAACCTATGCCAAATCTGCTCCAGAGGATACCACCAACGTATGCCGTTGTCCTTTATTCAAGGTCTGTCCAGCTGATACCGCGGCGGCCCCCGCGATCCGACCAGGCTGTTGCGCAAAAATAACGCAACAGAGGTTGCACTGGTTAAAATACTGTATATACTCACAGCATACTGTATAGAAAAACAGGTACTAATATGCGACCGTTAACCCCTCGTCAAAGTGAAATTCTGGAGCTCATCAAGAGCAATATCGAAGCCACCGGCATGCCGCCAACACGCGCGGAAATTGCCAAGCGGCTGGGCTTCCGTTCCGCCAACTCGGCTGAAGACCACCTTAAAGCGCTGGCCAAAAAAGGGGTCATCGAGATTTTGCCTGGTATGTCTCGTGGCATTCGTCTGTTGCAGGATGACACCCTGGCAGAACCCGAGCAATTAGGCTTACCCCTGGTTGGTCAGGTGGCCGCCGGCGAGCCAATTCTTGCCGCTGAGCATATTGAAAATCACGTTCAGGTTGACCAGCAGTTATTCCGCCCGGCGGCTGATTTCCTGCTTCGGGTTAAAGGCATGAGCATGCAAAAAATAGGTATTCTGGATGGCGACTTGCTGGCTGTGCATAAAACAAATCAGGCGCGGGATGGCCAGGTTGTGGTGGCCCGCATCGACGATGAAGTGACAGTGAAACGCTTTGAGCGTCAGGGCAGCACTGTACTACTGCATCCGGAGAACGATGAATTTTCGACTATCTATGTCGACCTTACTTCTCAGCCGCTCACTATTGAGGGGCTGGCCGTCGGTGTTATTCGAAATGGAGGCTGGTTATGAATGCGAATTTAAAGGCTCACCGTCACCCCGGGTTATGGTCCTTGCCCCAGGCACAGGAAGAAAACCAGTTGCCATTGTTTCCACCGGCTCCGATGCCCCAGGTATCAACGTCACAGGCTCCGCTGACAGAGACATCGTTGCCTGCTGTTGAACAGGAATTACGTCACCTTGCCACGCTATTTCAGCAAAGTGCAGTGCTAGCCGAGCAAAGCGGAAAATGGATCACGCTGATCGGAATGCCCGATGATGTCGACCATGCCAGTGGTATGCAGAAGCAAATCGAAAGCCTGCTCAATAAAGCAGGAATCGCTTTGCATAAGGTCCGCTGGATCCGCTCCACAGATGCTGAAAATAAAGCCTGGGCCACCGAACAGGCCCTGTTACTCGACAATAGCGCACTTGTGGTAGCCTGGTTGGGCCAGTGTGAATGGCGTGACCTCAAGCGTCTGCAACTTGCGCGTAAACACAGCCAGGCGCAAAGCTGGCTCAGCACTTCAGCCTGCGTACCAACTCCACTCCACTAGCCCTTGCTGGGCTAATTCCAAGGGGCTGTTATTAACAGCCCTTTTTTATTAACAAATATGATGCTATTTTGATCTGCGACAATATGTCCTGATTAGCTTTTGCGCGCTAAGTAGTTCATCTTAGGTTTACTATACTTATAAGCCCGATGAGACGTGCACTTGCCAAGCAACCTATAACAAAATAAATCTCGTTCAGCGGGAAATAATTAAAATATAACAAAGGGTTAGGCAAGAACTGCGATTTCTGGGGAAAAGCTGTTCCAATTCTTGCGTATCTCTTTGTTCTTGCGTTACCAATTCACCCCATGGATTGGATAACAAAAGACTAAGAGGAGATGTCGAGTGAAAGCGAGACTGTACCGCGTGCTTACGGCGGCGCTGGTGTTATTCGTCATGCCAGCGGCCTTTGCTGAAAGCCTGCAAATTAATCTGCCACGCGGCGCCACTGAGGTTAGTAATTCAGTTTACAGCCTTCACATGTACGTATTTCTGGTATGTGTGATCATTGGTGTCATTGTGTTTGCGGCCATGTTCTGGTCCATCATCCGCCACCGGAAATCCCGCGGCGCTGAACCAGCGAAATTCCACGATAATGTCCGAGTCGAGATTGCCTGGACGGTCATTCCGTTTTTGATTCTTATCGCCATGGCCTGGCCTGCGACTTCTCTGCTGCTGGACATGGACGATACAGATGATTCTGATCTGACCGTTCTTATCACCGGATCGCAATGGCGTTGGGACTACGAGTATTTTGACTATGACGTGCAGTATCGCAGCAGCATGGCGACCATGCGCGATCAGGTCTATGCAAACTTGCCCAAAGGTGAGAACTATCTTCTCGAAGTTGACCGTCCTTTAGTTATTCCGACCAACCGAAAAGTTCGCTTATTGATAACCTCTGATGACGTTATTCATAGCTGGTGGGTTCCTGAATTCGCAATCAAAAAAGATGCAAACCCGGGCTATATTAATGAAGCCTGGACCCGCGTCGACGAACCCGGCATCTACCGTGGTCAATGTGCTGAACTCTGTGGTCGTGACCACGCTTTCATGCCGATTGTAGTCATCGCACTCGAACCCGATGATTTCGAGGAGTGGGCAACAAACGAAGAAACCCGACTGGCTGAAGAACGTGAAGAAGAAGAACGTTTGCTTTCTATGCAAATGACCATGGACGAGCTCATGACGCTTGGTGAAAGTGTGTACAACGCACAATGTGCGGCGTGCCACCAGCCAAACGGACAGGGTGTTCCTGGTGTCTTCCCCGCGCTTGCTGGTGAAGGTGTGTCTGTCGACAGTGACGGGCTGAACGACCATATCGACACTGTCGCCAACGGGGTTCAGGGAACCGCGATGCAGGCCTACCGCGATCAGCTCAGCATGCGTGAACTTGCCGCAGTCATTACCTACGAGCGAAACGCTTGGCAAAATGACACCGGCGATGAAGTTCAGGCGGCTGATATTCATAATTATATCCAAGGCGATAACTAAAGGGGGATGGCCATGAGCACTGTTGTAGATACACATCATGAGCATGATGACCATCATGACCATAAGCCAACGGGCATTAAACGCTGGCTCTTTACCACCAACCATAAAGACATAGGGTCGCTGTATCTGTTATTCAGCTTCCTGATGTTCTTCGCTGGTGGCACCATGGCGCTGGTTATCCGCGCCGAACTGTTTCAGCCCGGTATGCAAATCGTTGATCCGCACTTTTTTAATCAGATGACCACCATGCACGGTCTGATTATGGTGTTCGGTGCGGTTATGCCTGCCTTTACTGGTCTCGCCAACTGGATGATTCCAATGATGATCGGTGCGCCAGACATGGCGCTACCGCGAATGAACAACTGGAGCTTCTGGATCCTGCCATTTGCCTTCATCATCATGCTTTCCTCGATGCTGATGCCTGGCGGCGGACCGGCCTTCGGCTGGACCTTCTACGCCCCGCTATCGACCACCTATAGTACGGATTCAACAGCACTGTTTGTGTTTGCCATCCATATCATGGGGATTTCGTCGATTATGGGGGCGATCAACGTTATCGTCACCATCATGAACATGCGAGCTCCAGGCATGACCTATATGCGCATGCCGCTATTCGTCTGGACCTGGTTTATAACCGCTTTCCTGCTCATTGCGGTAATGCCGGTGCTGGCGGGCGTGGTAACTATGGTACTGACCGATAAGTACTTTGCGACCAGTTTCTTTGATGCGGCCGGTGGCGGTGACCCCGTACTGTTCCAGCATTTGTTCTGGTTCTTCGGTCACCCTGAAGTTTACATTATGATCCTGCCGTCATTTGGTATTGTTTCTGCGATTATCCCAGCGTTTGCCCGCAAGCCATTATTTGGGTATGCATCAATGGTATACGCTACCGCAGCGATTGCTGGCCTGTCCTTTCTGGTCTGGGCTCACCACATGTTCACCACCGGTATGCCGGTCTTCGCGTCCTTGTTCTTTATGTACATGACGATGTTGATTGCCGTCCCTACCGGCGTCAAGATCTTCAACTGGGTGAGTACCATGTGGCGCGGCTCGATGACCTTTGAACCGCCGATGTTATTTGCCCTGGCTTTTGTGATCCTGTTCACTATCGGTGGCTTCTCAGGGATCATGCTGGCGATTACCCCGGTCGACTTCCAGTATCATGACACCTACTTCGTGGTCGCGCATTTCCACTATGTTCTGGTTAGTGGCGCGGTGTTCTCGATCATGGCCGCTGCCTACTACTGGCTGCCAAAATGGTCCGGTTTTATGCCTGACGAAGGTCTTGCCAAACTGCACTTCTGGTGCTCAGTGATTTCAGTCAACATTCTGTTCTTCCCCATGCACTTTGTGGGACTGGCCGGCATGCCACGACGGATCCCTGATTATGCACTGCAGTTTGCCGACATTAACGCAATCGTCAGCGTCGGTGCCTTCCTGTTCGGTTTCTCTCAGCTGATTTTCCTTGCCGTGGTAGTTAAATGCATGGCGAAGAAAGGTCAGGCTGCGGTTGCCAAACCCTGGGAAGGAGCAGAAGGTCTGGAGTGGGATGTACCATCACCTGCGCCGTACCATACCTTTGATACGCCACCCAAAATTGAAGCACCGATCCGTTAAGTGAGGTCATTATGAGCGAACAGCATTCAAAGCCTGATAACAGCAAGATGATTACCCGCTTGCTTGCATCTGTTGTGCTGATGTTTGCGTTCGGTTTTGCGCTGGTCCCCTTGTATGAGAAATTCTGCGAGGTGACCGGATTTAATGGACGCACCAACAATTCAGCAGCGGCGGGCAGCGATGGTAACCTCGTCGATACTACCCGCCTGGTGACGATAGAGTTTCATACCCGGGTTAACCGCGGGTTACCCTGGGAATTCAGTTCAGAGGTTCGTCGCCTGCAGGTGCACCCCGGCGAAACTACAACCGTTAACTTTACCGCTAGTAACCATACAAACCGGGACATGACCGGTCAGGCGCTGCCATCTGTGGCGCCTGGCGAAGCCGCGCCCTACTTGCTGAAAACAGAATGTTTCTGCTTTCAGAATCAGCCTTTGGCTGCGGGTGATACAGCGGTAATGCCGATGCAGTTCTACGTTGACCCGGATATTCCCAATCACATACGTACTTTCACCTTGTCCTACATGATGTATGACATGACGGAAGCTGCGGCCCAAGGGCGTGTCGTTGTCGACACCTCTGAGTGAGGAACAGGAAATGAGTTCAGAAAACACACAACACGAAAAATATTACGTACCCGATTCAAGTATTTGGCCGTTAATTGGTGCCATCGCACTGGGTCTTATCGCGTTCGGCGCGGCCCATTATATTATCGAATGGTCGAATGAAGAAGCGGGCTTTGGCCACTGGGTATTACTGGCCGGGATTGTCGTTCTGATGGTGATGTTGATAGGTTGGTTCCGTGACCAAATCAACGAATCGCATCAGGGCCTGTACAGTGAACAGATGGGCCGTTCGTACCGTCAGGGCATGAGCTGGTTTATCTTCTCAGAGGTAATGTTTTTCCTCGCCTTCTTCGGCGCGCTGTTTTATACCCGTATGATCGCAGTGCCCTGGTTAGGCGGCGCCAGTAACAACGCCATGACCGGTGAAGTTTTATGGCCAGCGTTCGAGGCTATCTGGCCTCTGACCACAACCCCGGACGGTCGCGAAACTCAGGCCATGGGTTGGGGTTTGCCCTTTATCAATACGCTGATCCTGGTTACCTCATCAGTTACTCTGCACTTTGCTCATCACGGGCTTGAGCATGGTAAACGCGGCGCTTTGAAACTGTGGCTTGCGCTGACCATTGTGCTTGGTTTGATCTTTCTCAGCATGCAGATGTATGAGTATGTCCACGCGTATCGTGACCTTGGCCTTACCATGCAGTCCGGTATTTACGGCAACACCTTCTTCCTGCTGACAGGTTTCCACGGCATGCACGTCACCCTCGGCGCACTGATGCTGATTGTGATGTTCTTCCGGGTACTTAAAGGCCATTTTAACAAAGAGAACCAGTTCGCCTTCGAAGCCAGCGTCTGGTATTGGCACTTTGTCGATGTGGTGTGGATTCTACTCTTTGTTTTCGTCTATATCATTTGAGTCAAAAAAAGCCGTACTCGCTACTGCGGTACGGCTTTTTTATCAGCGCCAGTTAACTAGTTCATAACGTTAGTTAATAAGGCCTTGGGTTTGGGGTCAGAATACCTGTCGCCAGGGCCAGCACAATAAGTGCAATGATAATGACAGAGAAAAGCACTCGGCGACCAATGAAGTGCGACATCCGTGGCCCATCCTGCTTCTGCCGCATAAGGTGAAACAGGCCCTGAAACAGGTTGTAGATCACATACAGCAGTAACGCAACGAGCAGTATTTTTAAAATGATGTTTATCACGCAGTATTCTCCGGGTTATTTATTATGTCGTTTGATGGCCTGAGTAAAGCATTCGCCTCGCGGCGCCGCAACGCGGGTTTTTACCTGCATCCTGTCGCTCTGCTTATTACTTTGCTAGCTATCGCTGCGATGGTCAAGCTAGGCTTTTGGCAAATTGACCGTGGCCAGGAGAAACAGGCTATAGTCGATTACCATGCAACCTCATCGGCTCAGCAGACCCAATCTCTTACCCTCGAGCATATTCGGCAGCAATCGCTGCAAACCGATGACCAGATCGAAGTAACGGGTTCGTTTCAGGAAGGCGCTTATTTTCTGATCGACAATCAAACCTACAATGGTCGGGTTGGCTATCACGTCGTCGCCTTACTCGAAAGCGAGGCTCTCGCGCCTTATCTGGTTCCGGTTAACCTGGGCTGGGTTCCACTCGGTGGGCCACGCGACACGCTGCCTGACGTAGCGCTTCCCCAGGGTACACGGACAGTGGCAGGACGTATTCAATTGCCAGCCGAGCGCCCTTTCCTGCTTGCCGAGCAGGAATTTTCTGCTCAACTGCCACAGCGTGTGCAGTATCTGGAGCTTGATTCTATCCGTGCACAAACACAACTGCCGTTGGCTTCATTCAGCGTTTTACTGAATGAAGACATCGACTTTGGCTTTCGCCGTGACTGGCCAGTCGTGGTGATGGAGCCCCATCGTCATTATGCGTATGCCGCGCAGTGGTTCGGTCTGGCAATTGCAGCCCTGATTATCTTCCTGATAGCGAATAAACGCCTCGCCCGCGGCCCACAACAACATACGTCTGAAGACTCTGGCAATACCAATAAGAATGGTTCAGGAGAACATACACCATGACCACCTCTGATAACTCATCCACTGCGCAAAGCGAACAACAGCGCAAACAAAAGAACCGCCGTCTGTTTATTGGCATCTTCCTGTGCTTTCTGATCCCGTTAGCAGGCGCCCAGATTATTCTTAGCCTCGGCTGGTTTACCCCGGGTGTCACCAATAAAGGTGAACTCATTAGCCCGCCGATTGAAGCCAGCAGCAGCGAAAACGAATCCATGCCGCAAACCTGGCGCCTTGCTTACCGCGTTCCAGCAGACTGTGACCAGCGTTGTATCAACGGCCTCTATGTTATCCAACAGGTTGATATGGCACTTGGCCGCGATAGTGATCGCGTTACCCCGATAGCAATTCAGGCCGGGTCCGAGGTCTCTGCTCTACCGGCGCCTGAAGAGGGTAGCCGTTTGCAGTATCTGGTGCTGCCGCAGTTACACGACCAGCTTAGCGAGCAACCGCAAGGCAGTCTGTTTATTATCGATCCGCTGGGCGCGGTGATGATGCGCTATGAAGGCAGTGCAGACCGTGACACTGCTATCCAAAGCGGTAGTGATATGCTGGATGACTTAAAAAAACTATTAAAAATGTCTCGTGTGGGGTAAGCACTGATGCGTAATCTGGTTAAATTTTCCCTGGTTTTTTGCTTTATCGTTATTGTCCTTGGCGCATTCACTCGGCTGACGGATGCCGGTTTGGGCTGTCCCGACTGGCCCGGCTGTTATGGCTTTCTGAGTGTTCCTCAGAGCGAAGCACGACAGACAGTAGCCATTGACGCATTCCCTGATGCCCCTCTGGATACACAAAAAGCCTGGCACGAAATGATCCACCGGTATGCAGCCGGCACCCTCGGTTTTCTTGTTCTCGCCATTGCAGCGGTCGCCATTCGTCGCAAGCTACAAGCACCGCAGAGCAGCAAACCAACGAAGCTGCCAATTATTCTGCTGGTGCTGATTTGCTTTCAGGCTGCGCTTGGCATGTGGACGGTTACCATGATGCTGCAACCGGTGATCGTCATGCTTCATTTACTTGGCGGGTTCGCCACCTTTTCCTTGCTTTACCTGTTATATCAGCGGGAAAACGACTTCCGCATTCCGGGCGGCGATTTGAATTTGCGTAAACTAAGGGGCCTGGCCGCGTTAGCCTTGGTTGTTGTAGTCGGCCAGATAGCTCTGGGTGGCTGGGTCGCGGCGAATTATGCCGCGGTTGCCTGTACCGAGTTACCCATTTGTGAGGGCCCCTGGCTTAGTCGTTTCGACCTCGGCGGAGCCTTTAGTCTGCCCAAAGCCGCGACGTATGAATTTGGTGTTCATAGCTATGCTGAACGCATGACCATGCATGTCCTGCATCGGCTTGGTGCCATTGTTACGACCTTAGTGGTGGGTTATTTACTATACAAGCTCTGGCATACAGCCCGCTCGAACCAGTTCCGTACTCATACATTTATTATTACCCTGTTACTGATCGTGCAATTGACGCTCGGTGTTAGTAATGTAGTGTTTAGTTTGCCGCTTGCAGTAGCCGTCGCCCATAATGCGGTCGGTGCGCTGTTGCTCATTTCCTTAGTCGGACTAAACTATAATTTATCCCGCAAAGCATAATAAGAAAGGGGAACCTCTTATGGCTCATCAAGCGATTGCACAGGCGTCAGCCAAACGTGCGCAATGGCGCGATTATCTCGAACTCACCAAACCTCGGGTTGTGGCGCTACTGCTGTTAACCGCCGTGGTTGGCATGTGCCTGGCCACGACCACCTGGGTCAGTCTCGAGGTAGTAGTGCCGGCAGTCGCCGGTATTGGCCTGATGTCTGGTTCCGCAGCGGCTATTAATCATCTTGTTGACCGCCATATTGATGCCAAGATGGCGCGAACCCTGCGCCGTCCATTGCCCACCGGCGCTTTGTCACCGGTCAAGGTGCTGACGTTTGCTGCGATTATTGGCGCCCTTGGCTACCTGGTCCTCGAGCTATTTGTGAATCGCATTACCGCGCTGCTCACCCTGGCCAGTTTAGTTGGTTACGCGTTCGTTTATACCATGTACCTCAAACGCGCGACCCCTCAGAATATCGTGATTGGCGGGCTTGCCGGGGCCTCACCACCCTTGCTGGGCTGGACCGCGGTGACCGGTGAAATCCACGCCAATGCGGTCTTACTGGTGATGATTATTTTCACCTGGACGCCTCCGCATTTCTGGGCACTCGCCGTGCATCGCGCTAAAGACTACGCAAAAGCCGATATCCCGATGCTACCTGTAACCCACGGTATAGACTTCACTAAAACCTGCATTTTTCTCTACACCGTCTTACTGACGGTGGTCTGTATTCTGCCGTTTCTGACTGGCATGTCGGGCTGGCTCTACCTTACCGGTGTGAGCGCACTGAATCTTGGTTTTCTAGGCTATGCCTGGAAACTGAAGTTCGCCCCTTCAAAGCTAACCGCTTATAACATGTTCAAGTACTCTATCTGGTACCTGATGGGATTATTCATTCTTTTACTTGTGGACCATTACTTATTCACATGATGTTACGTATCGTTTTTATCTTATTATTGGCACTGGTCGCATTTGGCGGTGTGTGGAGCTATCAGAAAATTGGCAACCCGGGACCACCGGCGCTGGAAACCAGTCTGCTTTACTCCAGCCCTCGCAGTATCGACCCGTTCACCTTACAAAGTACCGCTGCACCGGCGGCGGAGAGTGACACCGCTGCAGGGCACGAGGTCAGTAATGACGACCTGTTAGGGCAATGGACCATTATCTTTACCGGGTACACCTTTTGTCCCGATATCTGCCCCACCACCATGGCGCAACTCAAGCAAAGCTGGAGCGATATTAATCAGGTCAGCGAAACGCCGATGCAGGTGTGGATGGTCTCGGTTGACCCCCAGCGTGATGATATTCCTCGCCTGAGAGAGTACGTCGGCTTCTTTAATGAGGGTCTTGAAGCTTCGCAACAGACTCCTTTTCTTGGTGTTCGCGGTGAACACAAAGATCTGTTCCCGTTCGTGCGTAACATCGGGCTGATGTATAGCATTCCGGAAGAAGATGAAACCAACTACCTGGTTAATCACAGTGCGGCTATTATTTTGATTAGCCCGGAGGGCCATCAGCAAGCGGTTTTTCGTGCCAGCCATGAGCCGGGAATGATACCAACCGTGAACCCTACCCTGCTGGTGAATGATCTGAAACGGATTATTCGGTATCTGGAGACCGAAGACGCCCGAACCTGGTTCGGACGTTTTCTACCGGATGCACTTACTTAGCCTGGCCAGCTGCCCTCTTCGTTCATTCGTATCCACTGCTGTGAGTACCAATAGTAACGACCCGGCTTACTGATGCTAGGCGCGGTGCAATTGTAGCGGGAACGGCCAAAGCT
Organism: Aliidiomarina sedimenti; assembly: GCF_003986955.1. Taxonomy (GTDB): domain Bacteria; phylum Pseudomonadota; class Gammaproteobacteria; order Enterobacterales; family Alteromonadaceae; genus Aliidiomarina; species Aliidiomarina sedimenti. Next base: position 194,205 of record NZ_PIPN01000002.1, read on the forward strand.
AAGGTCGTCTTCCGCCTGTACGCGCATGGTGTTGTCATCAAGCCACTCAATATCGTGCGGCCGATTACTAATAAAGCAGGTTACTTGTGAGGTGCGAAAATCGCGCACCTCGAATTCGATCTCCAGCGTCGGACGGGTTTGATCATGCGTCAATAAGGTGTCCTCGTAGCGAACCTCCTTAATGGGGAATGCCAGTGCCGCCATTTTGGTCCCCAATGAACTGAGATCTGCATACACCCCGGCAGCCGCGAACCGCGGAATGGCACGCATATCCGAGGCCGGCCCGAATCCGCCCGAGTGCTGAGCAAAGCCGGTGAAGCCAAGCTCTTCAACAAGCTCCAGCAACACATTGTCATACTCCCCATATGGGAAAGCGAACAACTGGTGACTAACGCCTACTTCATCGAGGATTTTTTGCTCCGCCTGGAGAATATTCTCGGCCGCACGTTGTCGCCACTCGGCGTCAGTTTCGTCTTCGCCGCGGCGAGGCATATGGGCATGGTCAGTGGTGTGGTTGGCAATGGTAACGCCTTCGTCATGTAACTGACGGACCTGGTCCCAGCTCATATAGCGCCCGGGCCGCTCACCTATGGGGTCGGTGGTAACAAATAAGGTCCATGGCACCTCAAATTCCTGCAAAATCGGTCGTCCAGCACTAAAAATGTTTTCGTAAGCATCATCAAAGGTCAGCACTACCGCTTTATCAGGTAACTCGGCCTCGCCTTTAACACCAGCAATAGCGTCACGGATATCAATCACGGTAAAGTCATTGTCCGCCAGGTACTGCAGATGTGCTCGTAATTCATCCGGTGACACTGTGGTTGAGCGTGGTGTACTCTCACTAACATGGTGGTACATTAATATAGATACACTCGGCTCAGCCTCGGCGGCAGCGTCGAAAGGCAGCGACATTGCCAGCAGCGCCGCCAAAGCAGTGCCTTTTACCAGTCCCCAAAAATGCATAGGTAGTCCTCTTTGTTGCAGTCCGTACTGAAAAATCCAGGTGACCATCGCACGCTGTTTGCGATTGCCTTGCCAATGATTATTTCCAACATCGCCGCCCCTTTATTAGGGTTGGTTGATACAGCCATCATAGGGCATTTGCCGGATGCTATCTACTTGAGTGCCGTTGCAATTGGTGCCATGGCTATTAATTTCGTCTATTTATTGGCGGTTTTTTTGCGCATGTCCACCACCGGGCTGGTGGCACAAAGCTTCGGCGCAGACGACATCCACTCACAACGTACCTTTGCCGTGCACGGCTTGTTATTCGCGGTAGTCCTCGGTGTTGTCATGATTGCATTGCAGCCATTTATTTTGTGGTCTCTGTGGCAGCTGGTGAGCGCCAGCGACGAGTTACAGCTGTTAGCCACGGACTATATCCGTATTCGCCTGTGGGGCGCGCCAGCCGCGCTGAGTATGCTGGTCATTCTAGGCGTATTACTTGGACGGCAACAAGCGCGGAGCGCCATGGTACTGGTGATCCTGAGTAATCTTATTAATGTCATACTCGATGTGATTTTAATTATGGGCCTCGGCATGAACGTTGCGGGCGCCGCCTGGGCATCAGTCAGTGCTGAATGGGTAACTGCTCTGACCGGCCTGGTTTTTCTTCACCGCGGCCTGGCACTGCAGTTGCGTCATTTTAAGCAAGTCAGCCTGAAGGTATGTAAAGACTTACTAACCCTGAACCAGAATATATTCATCCGCTCGCTAGTGCTCCAGCTGTGTATGGCAGTGATGACCGCCTACGCTTCCTATTATGGGGCCACTACCGTCGCCGCAAACGCGGTGCTGATGCAGTTTCTGATGCTTATTTCACTGGGGCTTGATGGCGTTGCTTATGCAGCAGAAGCATTGGTGGGTCAGGCCAAAGGGCAGCGCAATGATGCCAGACTGAAGCACTGGTTTCGTTTAAGCCTGTTTTGGTCAATGCTTTTTGCCGTTAGCTACAGCCTGCTGTTTTTGTTCACCGGTAGCGCCATTATTCGCTTGATTACCAATATTCCAGACGTCATTCGCGTCGCAGAAAGTTACCTGCCCTGGCTGATTGTGATGCCATTGCTAGCTCACTGGAGTTATCTGTTTGATGGTATCTATATCGGCCTTTCACAGAGTAAAGCGATGCGTGATTCAATGCTGCTGGCCGCACTGTTTGGCTTTGTACCGGCCTGGTTGCTAACGTTAAGCTGGCAAAACCACGGGCTGTGGTTCGCCCTTAGCCTGTTTATGCTCAGCCGGGGTGTCTGGCAATGGCTGTTATTGCAACGCCGCCAGATGCTCACCCTAACCTCATAATCGATGAGAAAAAAAAGGCCGCCCAAAGGCGGCCTGAAATGACATGGGCATGTCGAAAGTTAAACTATTAGTTTCCGCTCGGGGCTAGATCGTCCATTAGCACCAGACCCAGGCTATCCGCATCGTTGCCGACAGCTACCGCCGTGTAGATTCCACCCGCTTCAAGATCCACTTCAAGGGGACCCAGCGCTGCATCGGTCTGACCGGCCAGGGTGACCGTCACAAAGTACGTGCCTGCTGCCAGCGGCACGTTTCCGGTGGTCGCTAGTTCAGCCGCATTAAAAGGTACACTTTCAAATGCCGGAGCTGAGTCGGTAAAGTCATTGGTTGGCGTAACGTAAATGTCGACATCACCAGCGAACGGTGACGCATGCACAATCCGAACACGTGCTTCGGTGGCCACGCGGCGATTGTCGAAGGTGAGTGCCTGAAGGTTGGCGCTGCCATCGCCGAGTTCACCGGCGGCAACTACAGTACCCTGCCAACCGTCAACTAGCGACGCTGCCAGCTCTAATTGCACGTCCGCATCGTCGGCCAGTGTGACCAGAAAATCATAGTCGCCCGCCGCGACGTTCAGATAGTCCGTGAATTCAGGGAATGCCAGTGCTGCAACCGCTGGCGTACCTGTGACTTCATTCGCATACACATCCACCGCCGGTACGTCAGCGGCAGCATGCACCACTCTCAGGTCAGCACCTGTCGTGGTCGAGTACACCACCGATGAACTCTCACCGTCTGCGACGAGCAGTGCAAGCGGCGCGTCATCGGCGTTCGCTGCGGTGTTTAAAGTGGCCGTGACCATCAGGTCGTCACCATCATTCAGAGTCAGCGGTGATGAGAAAAGTACGCTACTGGCATCACCTGACGCCGTGAGAGTTACCTCATAGTCGCCCGCTGGTACCTCGAACGGCTCCGAATCTTCTTTGTACGATAATGTGTATGCGGCATTGCCTTCGACAATATCGGCGCCTGGCTCGGTCAGGTAAACATCAACAGCGACATCCACCGGCGCCCCATGCAGGACCCACAGCCGGGCATCGCCATCAGTGACCGAACTTACCGGACGATTCAGAATAAAAGGTTCAAAGGCGAACGCATCGTCCGCACCTAGCTGACCAATGGCAAATACTTCGTAACGAACATCGGTCTCAAGCGCCAGTGTCTCGTCGATAACGGTGCTAAATTCGCCACCTGGCAATATGCCATCAACCGTGACATTATAAGATGCTTCAGGCACTTCAAGGGCGGGCGAAGACTGTTGATAGTCGACATCTTCGAGACCACCCAGAATGTCGCCATCAGCAAGAATATTGACCGCCGGCGCATCCGCTGAAACATGATGAATACGCAGTTGCGCATTGCCGGCGGGATCGGGGTCTGGCGTAGGAGTAGGTTCAACCCGTGTGCTACTACTGTTACAAGCAGCCAGTGCCAACGCCAGTGACGACACGGCCAGGGTTTGTGTGATTCTGATCATGATGTACCTCGTTAATATGTAGTTAGGGTTCAGCAATCTTAACTACGCGGGTACAAAGTGATCAGGATCACACTTCTAGTGCAAAAAACTAACATCTCATTAACGCTTAAATAATTAACTCATTGATTACTCAAGCATTTGAATTGTTATTTTTTATACAACTTTTTAATAGTAAGAATGCTCGCCACGGCTATGCTCGGTCACGTCACGAACACCGTTCAGCTCATTTGGAAACTCTTCCAGAAGTTGTTTTTCAATGCCTTCTTTAAGGGTTACATCGACCATTGAGCACCCGTTGCAACCACCACCGAACTGCAGAATGGCAAAGCCATCGTCGGTAATCTCAGCAACCATCACCTGTCCGCCATGACTCGCTAACTGTGGATTGATTTCAGTCTGGATCATGTACTCCACCCGCTCAATCAATGGCGCATCATCGTCCACTTTGCGCGCTTTGGCGTTGGGCGCTTTCAGGGTCAGCTGCGAACCCAGATCCTGCTCTACAAAATCAATTTCGGCGGCTTCCAGAAACGGCGCGCTTTGGGCATCGACAACGGCATCGAAACCTTCAAATGGCAACGTTGTGTCAGTCGGTTCAAGCGAATCTGCCGGGCAGTATGAAACGCCGCATTCCGCATTGGCCATGCCAGGATTAACCACAAACACGCGAATATTAGTGCCCTCTGGTTGCTGGCTTAATAGTTCACGGAAATGACCCTGCGCTGCTTGCGAAATAGTAATCATCACTCACCTCTTTGCACGATATATTGCTCTCACTCAGAATACCCGAGTAATTTACTAGGGTTTATTTTATCGCAAACAAACGGCAATGCATAGTAAAGCGCTAGAGCTTGAGTCGCCCTTCTGTTAGCGTGCCTGATAACGATATGTAAATCAGGGGAGTTACCATGCAACACCACCTTTTTCGATGGGCACTGGCGATCGTCGCTTTAGTTGCCTTGCCACTCCAGGCAGCAGACTACGATCTGGATTACTACCTGCCTGCAGGTACCGAGCTTGACCCAAGCGTGCCAACGCCGGCTGAAGTATTGCATTATGAAGTCGGTGAATGGCATGTTCGTCATGACCAACTGGTGCGTTACATGGAAGTACTCAGCGATCATTCCGACCGCTTTCAGATGGAAATTATTGGTTACAGCCACGAACGACGTCCGCTGATCCTGGTAACAGTGACCTCGGCAGAGAATAAAGATCGGGTCGAGGAAATGCGTCAACAGCACCTTGCCCTGACTGATCCCGATGCGGACGCCGATGTCACGGAAGCGCCGTTGGTCGTTTACCTTGGTTTTAGTGTTCATGGCGACGAGTCGTCTGGCGCTAATGCGTCACTGCTGACGGCCTATTATCTGGCTGCGGCACAGGGAGAGGAGGTTGAGCAGTGGCTGGACAATACTGTGATTCTGCTTGAACCTGCCCTTAACCCGGATGGTCTGGGACGCTTTGCACAGTGGGCCAATCAGTTTAAGAGCCAGAACCTGGTTAGTGACTCACAAAATATCGAGCAGCAACAACTTTGGTTACGTGGACGCCAGAACCATTACTGGTTCGACTTAAACCGCGACTGGTTATTGCTACAACACCCTGAGTCCCGTGCCCGTATCAGTGCATACCAGCGCTGGATGCCCAATGTACTGACTGACCATCATGAAATGGGGACCAACTCGACGTATTTCTTCCAGCCCGGCATCCCGTCGCGCAAGAACCCAATGACGCCTGACGGCAATGTCGAACTAACCGCATTGTTAGCCGAGTACCACGCAGACAGTCTGGATGATGTGCATAGCCTGTATTACACCGAAGAATCTTTTGATGACTTCTATTACGGCAAAGGCTCAAGCTACCCGGACATCCAGGGAACCATCGGAATTTTGTTCGAACAGGCGTCGTCGCGCGGCCATTTACAGGAATCAGTTAACGGCGAGCTCTCCTTTCCGTTTACTATCCGCAATCAGTTCCTGACCTCCTTGTCGACCATTCGTGGGTCGGTTGAAAACCGGGATCGTCTGAATAGTTATATGCAGAGCTTTTACCGTGACAGCATTGAACTGGCCAGTGACGCTGGCTTTGACGGTTACATGCTGCGTGGTGATGACGCCGACCCGGCGCGGATGGACGAGCTCCTTAACATTCTGCGCCAGCATCAAATCGAAGCCTTCGCGGTCAGTGAGGACTTTTCTGCCGACGGCGAAGACTATAAAGCGGGCCGCGATTTTTACATTCCAGCCAGTCAGCGCCAGTTCCGGTTACTCGAAGGCGCTTTCAGCACCCGCCAAGACTTTCCTGACAACACCTTTTACGACGTATCTGCATGGACCTTACCGAGCGCCTTTAACATTGAGTTCGCCCAGGTGGACAGTACTCGTAGTTTCCGTGTCAGCGACGAACCATTCGACGGCGAACGCAACTGGCAAGAAAATCAGCTAACCGAAACCAACGTTGGCTATGCATTCAGTTGGGAGCACTATTTTGCCCCTCGCCTGCTCAGTAATTTGCTGCAAGAGGATGTCCATGTTCGTCTGGCCCATCAGCCAATGACCATCGAAACAGCCAACGGCGAACAACGCTTCCCCGCTGGTACGGCTCTGGTCACTCGTGCTTACCAGACGAAAGAATGGGACCAGGTTACTAATTTAGTTGCCGGGTATGCCAACGACAATCAGGTGCCAGTGCATACCATCGCTCGTGGTCTTACCCCAGGCGAAGGCATGGATATTGGTAGCCGCAGTATCGACCCGGTTGAAATGCCGGAGGTACTTCTGGTCGTCGGCGATGGCGTTCCGGTACAGGAAGCCGGAGAAACCTGGTACTACCTGGATCGTCATCTCAACCTGCCGGTCAGTAAAATCGAAACGCAACGCCTGGAGCAGGTCAACATTGACCGCTACAGCCATATTATTATGGTCAACGGCCGCTACAATTTTAATGATCAGCTGACGAACCGCATCCGTAACTGGGTCACTCAGGGTGGTACCCTAATCGGTCAGAAAGGCGGCGCGCGCTGGATGGCAGAGAAAGAGATCCTTGGGGTGAGCTTTGTCGAACAGGAAGAGTTTGACGAGCAGTTCAAAAAACATGGCCTGAGTTACGGCGAACGTGACCAGTTTTACGCTCAGCAGCGTGTAGCCGGTGCCATTTTTGAAACCGAGCTTGATCTCAGTCACCCGCTTGCAGTGGGCTACACCCGTCAACATCTGCCGGTCTTTAAAGACAGCACGATGGCGATGATGGCAGATACCGCTCCTTTTGTGGATGTCGCCCGTTATCGCGAAGAGCCTGTCCTCGCTGGGTACGTGTCCAGCCAGAACCGCGATGTATTGCGTGACCGCACCAGTGTCGCTGCACACCGTTTCGGTAGCGGACGAGTTGTTGGTTTTGCCGATAACATTAACTTCCGCGGCTTTTTCTGGGGTACTTCTAAACTGTTAGCAAATGCTATTTTCTGGTCTCAGTATGCGCAAGGCACGACGTCGGACGACGACGAAGCGGCTGATGCAGAGATGGAGAATGCGCACGCGCACTAATCCTCACCATGGTGTTCAGCGGGTGTGTACGCCAGTGCCCACCCGCTGACCTGTTCTACCCCATTCTCCAGTAGCACTCTGGCAGCCGCAGTCAGGGTGGCACCTGTCGTAATAACATCATCCACAATTGCCACATGGCGACACCCACAGGCTCGTCCACAGTGGGCAAATGCCTGGTCTGCGTTCGCCTGCCGCGCGGCCCAGTCCAACTGATGTTGCTGATGTTCGCCACCAACCCGGATTAGTCTATCAAGCACTGGCAGTCCCAATACCTTTGCAGTCGCTGTAGCCAGCTCACGGGCCTGGTTAAAACCGCGCTGCCGCCACCGACGCCATGACATGGGTACCGCACATACCGCATCCGGTAAGGGGGTACGTGACTGCTTATGATAGGCAATAATCTGCGCCGCCAGCAAGACCGCAAAATGGCTGGCCAGCGCCGGCGTTGAGTGGTATTTAAAGCGATATAGCCAGCGGTCTGCCGGCGGCTGAAACGACAACGGGGCAACCCAGATATGGCAGTAATCAGGGCGTGTCAGTGGCCGTAGATTGTGCGGTGGTAATCGCGGTAAATCGTTAAAGCAGGTAGAACACAGGCCGCAGTGGTCAACGCGGCTCTGGTCACACAACCAGCACTGCCCTACAATATCCAGAGAAAAGAAAGACATAGCTCAACATGAGTGAATAATCATGGGTTTAGTATGAACCCTTACCCTATTAAACAGGAGTCAGCCATGGCGCAAAGTTTGGTTCTGCTGCACGGCTGGGGGCTGAACGCCGCAGTCTGGGAATCGATAAAACCTCAACTTGAGCACGCCATACCAGGCTCAATCGACGTTCATGCGCTTGATTTGCCTGGCTTTGGCGATGCGCAATGGAAAGACGAGTTGACTGATGCCGATGCCGTTGCGGACTATCTGGCTGATTATATTAGAACCCGCACTCCGACCGGTCAGGCAGCGGTACTTGGTTGGTCGATGGGCGGCTTGCTCGCCACGACACTGGCGTTGCGTCATCCACAGTGCGTCACCGGGCTCTATACAGTCGCCAGTTCCCCTTGCTTCGTCAGTCGACCCGGCGACGGATGGCCCGGCATGGACCCCACCGTATTAAAGGCGTTTCAGGCTCAGCTAAGGGATGACTTTAAGACCACTCTGAAACGCTTCTTAGCGGTGCAGGCAATGGGGGCGCCTTCCGCCCGGAATGATATCAAGCAGCTGCAGGCACTGCTGCTTAAAAAGCCGCTACCGGTGCCCGAAGCACTACAAGCTGGTTTAAACTGGCTGGAAAAAATCGACCTGCGCGACAAGTTGTCGCAACTGAATATGCCCTTCTACCGCGCCTATGGTCGACTCGATAGCCTGGTACCGGTGGCCGTCGCAAGTCAGATTACATCAGGTGACTGTGAAATTTTTGCCAGCAGTGCACATGCGCCCTTCCTCAATCAGCCTGAGGACTTTATTGACTGGATTACGGCGACAATGTAAGACAATGTAAAACCACAGCAAAGAGCCACCACGGACGGCACAAAGCAACTAAAGTAAGCTCAGCTATTTGTATCTGTTTTGCAGTAAGTTACTCTACATTTATGTAGCATAAATATGTTTATTTTCTATACTTAGCAGCGTTTGACTACTTACCATCAAGGACTCGATAACTATGATTCGCTCCCCTTTCCGACCGGCGCTTTTGCTCCTCGTAAGCATCACTCTGGGTGCCTGTGCCACTTCAACCAATGAACGGGTGAATCCGACCCCGTCATCGCCGCAGGTTAGTCCAAGTCTGCAGCAGGATGAACCTTATGAAGGACTGAAACGACGCGTCGCCATTGCCCGGTTTAGCGATGAAACACGTCGCGGCAGTAGCTTTTTTGTGGACGACAATTTTGACCGTCTGGGCAAACAGGCAAGTGATATCCTCGCCACCCGACTGACCGACAGCGGTCGCTTCATTATGTTAGAACGCACTGACCTGAATCAGGTCATCGCAGAACAAAGCTACGCCAACCTTGAACCCAGCCGGGTCGGTGCGGACTATCTTATCGTCGGTTCAGTCTCTGAGTTTGGTCATTCGAACGTCAGTGAAACCGGTATTTTCACCCGCAACCGCATCCAGCAAGCGCGGGCAACCGTTAACGTACGCTTGATTGACACCAGCAACGGACAAATTGTCTTTTCGGAAGAGGCCAGTGGCGAAGCCCGGGCCGAGGCAAGCACGACCTTTGGTGTTGGGGAGCGCGCCGCATTCAACACCGCGCTGGCAGATCAGGCGGTCTCAGCCGCTATATCGCAGCTGGTCAGCAACCTGATGGAAAACCTTTTGGATAAGCCCTGGCAGGCCTATTTAATTGGTCGTCAGGATGGTCATTTGTTAATGACTGGTGGCTCGCAGCAGGGTCTTAGCCGTGGTCAACAGCTGGTCCTTTATCGTCGTGGTGAGCAGGTTGAGAACCCACAGACAGGGCTCAACATCGAACTTCCTCCGACTCGACTCGGTCAAATTGAGGTCATCGACTTTATTGGTCGTGGTGACAATGAATTGTCGCTGGTACGCAGCGACACCGAGTTAAGCGGCGACTTCGATAACCTGGTCATACGCGCCGAGTAGATAACCGATATTCTGTCTTTAAGGAATTGACTATGCCCCGTTTTATAACCATTATCAGTGTCGCGTTCGCCCTACTGGTGCTCAATGCCTGCACCAGCAGTTATGAACGGGTCACACAGCCAGCCAGCGAGCAGGCCTTTTTACATCTTACAGGTAACTTTATGGGTACGGTTCTGATCATCAACAGCCAGGACCCAATCACGCTGCGCGAGGGTAAAACCCGGACCTTTCAACTTGAAGGTCAGCGCTTTGCCGCCTTTGAAGTTTCACCGGGGCCTTTGCATGTGCAGATATACCGCAACGACAGAGTGTTAATCAATCGCGAGCTGTACGTTTCAAACGGAAACGCTATCGCCATTCGTGTGCCCTGACCTAAACTCATATGACTACATTACGCTTACGCCACGGGCTCATAATCAGTCTCTGTCTGCTCCTCTCAGCCTGCGCCAGCCAACCACGGCAAGGAATGTACTGGGGTAGCTATGAATCGAGCTATTATGAGCTTGAGAATACGCCTGGCGACCAGGCCCGGCAACGCCACATCGATACCCTGCGTAATATCGTTGCGGTCAGCGACAGTCGTGGCTGGCCACCGCCTCCCGGGACCTTACTTGAGCTTGCTAACTACGAGCGCCAGTTAGGCAATCAGCAGACCTACGCGTACTACGTTAATCGTGAACGTCAGCTTTATCCTGAGTCGAACCTGTTTATTCGGCGCTGGTTTGCTGATGTGGTGCCGCCTGTGGTTGTGCCTGAGCCTGCGATGACCGACGAAGACGACACACCAGCAGACCCATCAAAAGACCAGGATGCCACTGAGGAGCAAGCCAATGAGCCATCTTAGAACACTGCTTCTCGCCCTCGTCGTGGCGCTGACCCTGAGTGCATGCGCAAGTTCAGCGCCACCCGATGAGTACGCGTATTTCAATTCACCCAATATGCGCAGCGTACTCGTACTGCCGCCAGCCAACCGGACCACCGCAGCTCAGGCGCCGGATCTTTTCTATACCAGCCTTGCGGTGCCTTTAACCCGGGCCGGGTTTTACGTATTTCCCAGTCAACTGACCCAACAGCTGTTACGTGATCAGGGTATTATCGACGGCGCTCAGCTTGAGAGCGTCGACCCACGCCGTTTCTATGACTTGTTTGGTGCCGACATGGTATTGCAAACCACGCTGGTTGCATGGGATACCAGTTATCTGGTGATCGGTGGGTCGGTTACCGTCGCAGCCCAGTATCAACTAGTTTCAACCCATACCGGCGAGGTTGTCTGGCAGGCTAATGAGCGACAATCGGTAAATACCGGAGGAGACAGCAGCAGTCTGCTGGGGGCCTTGTTAGAAACCGCATTGAACACGGCGCAGCAAGACTATATTCCGCTGGCACGAGAAATGAACCGACGGGCATTTTCAAGTCTGCCGCATGGCCCCTACCACCCCCGTTTCATCTCAGCCGCAGCGCGAGCGGATATTCCTCAGTCAGAGCAGGACGACGCCCGCTAGCGCTGACAGCGACGACAATAGACAGAGGCGCGCTGTCCTAGCTGAATGGTCTCCAGCACCGTCTGACAGCGCACACAGGGCTCTCCGGCGCGGCCATACACCAGCAGCTCCTGCTTAAAGTACCCAGGCTTGCCGTCCGCCTGGGTAAAGTCTTTTAAGCTGGTGCCGCCTTGTTCAATCGCTTTAGTTAATACCGCTTTAATTGCGCTGCTCAGCACCTGATACCGTGCCAGCGAAATACGCCCGGCCGCACGTCGCGGGTCAATACCCGCCGCAAACAGCGCTTCGGTTGCATAGATATTACCAACCCCTACGACCACTGCATTATCCATAATAAAGGTTTTTACTGCGCTGCGTCGCGAGCGCGACAAGGTATAAAGACGCTGCCCGCTGAACTCATCGGTTAACGGTTCCGGGCCAAGGCGACTCAGCACAGACAATTCGCTGCCGTGCTCCTGCCACAGTACAGCACCAAAACGTCGCGGGTCATTCAGGCGAAGTACCTGACCTGAAGCGAATTCAATTTCGAAATGGTCGTGTTTACTGCGTGGTAGCGTTGCATCAACGATGCGTAACGCACCGGACATACCCAAATGAATGATCAGGATGCCCGGGGGGGTATGCAATAGTAAGTACTTGGCACGGCGTTCAACGCTGGTGATCGCGTGACCGTTTATCAGCTGAACGCTAGCCGGTATTGGCCAGCGTAGCTGAGGCCGATGGACTCGTACCTGAACCACAGGGTTGCCGACAATATGCGGTTCAATTCCGCGTCGGCTGGTTTCTACTTCGGGTAATTCTGGCATCTGATTGCTGCCTAACGCGGTGGTCGTAAGCTGGTGGCTTGGTCATGGGTGGCTAAAAACACGGTATCGTAACCAGGCAACGCTACCAGAACTTGGTTCGGCTGAAAGAATACCGCAATTTTTAGCACTCCGCTCTGATCCGCCACACTGACTTCAACTGCATATTCTTCGCCTTCCAGAAGGCCGTCATAGGGTTTCAGGGTAAGACTTTGCCAGGCATCGAGCCAGGTACTCTGCTCTGCACTGGTCAACTGCCCGCCGCGCAATTCCCATTGGTTGCCAACGCGAACAAGATCATGCTGCTGATCGCGTAACTCAACAATATTAAACACCGCAAACGGGCGGAAAGACTCGTCAGATGCAGTACGGCTGCTATCCTGACCAAGGAAGTAAAAAATAAACATAAAGGCCAACACAACGTAAATGATCACGTTGTTCCAACCCCGCTTTGAAAGCGTGATGCCGAAAATGCTACGTTGGTCAGACTGTGTTTTTTTCATATTATGCCTGTTCACTTGTTCGCCAGAACACTATATATTGTGCGCCGTTTGACTAAAGGAAACACCACACTTGGATATTTCTGGTATTGCCGACGAGCTCGCCGAGCACGGTTATTTCATTGTGCCACAATTTTTTAGCCAACAGAAAGCTCTGCAGTTCTATCACTATGCTCAATCACTGGATGATAGCCAGTGGCAGCTGGCTGCGATTGGTCGCCAGCAGCAGCAAACCATTAATACCAACGTCCGCAGCGATACCATCCATTGGCTGGACAGGCACGACTCGGTTGAGTCCGATTACCTGACGTACATGGACCAGCTGCGGCAGGGACTCAATCGGGAATTGTTCATGGGCCTGTTCGATTACGAAGCTCACCTGGCGCGTTACCGGCCAGGCGCTTTCTATAAGAAACACCTGGATGCTTTTAAAGGTCGCAGTAACCGAATCCTGACCACTGTGCTGTATCTCAATCCGCAATGGAGCAAAGCCGATGGCGGCGAACTTGTGCTCTATGGTGAGCGCGGTGAGGTGCTGACAGAGGTGCTGCCGACTTTAGGGACTATGGTGATTTTTCTCAGCGACCGTTTCGTCCATGAAGTGAAAACCGGACTAAAAGAACGCTTCAGCATCACCGGCTGGTTTCGCCTTAACAGTTCAATTAGCGGTATTATCGATCCGCCCCGCTAACCCCGGCTAAGGCTTTTTGCGCCAGCGCAGATACAGCACTAGCCCCCAGACTACGTAGTACCAGAGCACACTCAGCGCCAGTAACACCAGCGCAGCAAGCGATATCGAAGCATTCAGCCGCAGTCCCGCCGTATCCAATAGAAGAATCAGAACATTGAGCAGCATCGATGCAATCAGGAACGTCGCCAGCAACGGCCAGCGCAAGGTCGCGCCGGTAGCTGGCCCGGACGCGAGCAATACCAGCAAGACATGATAGCCATGCTGATAGAAGCCTTGCCCACTAAGCAAATACCAAAGAAAAGGTGGCACATAAGAGAGCATGACCAAGAGGTATACTGGCTTAACAAGGCGGCTACTGGAAATCAGTCTAAACATAATTGGCTGGCCAGATTGCAGATACAAAAAACCCGGCCAGAGCCGGGCTTTTAACAAACACTACTTACTTGATTTTCGCTTCTTTGAAAATCACATGCTTGCGAATTTTCGGATCAAACTTTTTGATCTCCATTTTCTCAGGCATGGTGCGTTTGTTTTTATCAGTGGTATAAAAGAAGCCTGTACCAGCTGAAGATACTAAACGGATCTTATCGCGCATCGTAATGAGCTCCCTTTATTTAGACTTTAACGCCATCGGCACGTAAACCTGCCAATACTGCGTCAATGCCGTTCTTATCAATAATACGCATTCCTTTAGTAGAAATACGCAGCTTCACCCAACGTTTCTCGCTCTCAACCCAGAAACGGTGAGTCTGCAGGTTTGGCAGGAAACGACGACGCGTTGCGTTGCGCGCGTGTGAGCGGTTGTTTCCAACCACAGGTCGCTTACCTGTAACTTGGCATACTCGTGACATTTTCATTTACTCCAAAAATTGCTTGCAAGCTCGCCTTTCGCCGCGGTGGCCTTGCCTTAAATTCGAGGGCGCAATTTATACAAAATTTGAGCGGTAAAAGCAAGTAAAACCGCTTAATTTTTTAGTTGCTGCTCAATTAGTGACCATTGCTGATCAAAATGATCGATTGGTTTGCGGGTAAAACCAGAACGCACGAATTGTACGATCTTCCCCTCTACAAAAGCTAGTACCCAATTGGCTAAAATGCCTTCATCCATGCTCGAGGTCAGCCCATCACGAATCCGTCGCTCACGAAGCATCTGTTTAAACTGTGCTTCGATCTTATCTGCGATCGCTGCAACGCGGTGACGCAGGCGTTCATGCTCCCCGCTTAATGCATCTCCTGTGTATATCCGCGCCATACCAGGACTTCGCGTGGCGAAATCCAGCAACAGGCGAACACTCAGGCGAACCCGTTCGGTACTGTCCTTTTCATGCTCGAGAATGCGGTTAATACCACCCAGCAGAATATCTTCCAGATAGTCCAGCAACGCCTCGAACATGCGCGCTTTAGACGGGAAATGGCGGTAGAGCGCCGCTTCCGATACACCGACCTCTGCGGCCAGACGCGCCGTTGTGATAGGTTTTCCCGGGCTGTTTTCAAGCATGGTAGTGAGGCTCTGCAGAATAGCCTCGCGACGATTGGTTTTCGGCTGTGACATGTGTGGGTCCTTCTTTAATCCCTGATATATGCTGCGTTATTTTTATCGTAGTGTGTATCTGTGTAGCTTATTGCGTTCCTGAATGACCGAAGCCGCCTTCCCCACGGCTACTGTCAGTAAACTCATCAACCAGATTAAACTCCACCTGCACCACTGGCACTATCACCATTTGTGCAATACGTTCACCGGGTTCAACCCTATACGCGTTGTCACTGCGGTTCCACAATGACACTTTCAGCTCGCCCTGGTAATCCGAGTCAATTAAACCGACCAGGTTTCCAAGTACGATACCATGTTTGTGACCAAGCCCAGAGCGTGGCAGAATAGTTGCAGCAAGGCCTGGATCGGCAATATGCATCGCCAGCCCGGTGCCGATTAAAACGGTTTCTCCCGGCTCAATACTGAGCGGCGCGTCCAGACAGGCGCGTAAATCCAAACCCGCTGAACCCGGTGTTGCGTATTCAGGTAACGCGATGTCCTGACCCATTTTCGGATCCAATACTTTTATATCCACTTTCTTGCCTGGGCTTTTATTCATCATTCAGTGTTCTCGTTGCTGTAGTTGTTGACTCAGATGCTGGACAATTTTTTCTGCCAGCTCTCGCTTGCTGGCACTACCAAGCGATTCATGCGCAATATCGCCGGGACCATCGCGCCAAAACAGCTCGATGCTATTGGCATCACTATTGAATCCGTTGCCTGCCACGCTTACATCATTGGCCGCAATCATATCCAGGCCTTTGCGCTCGAGCTTGCCTATCGCATAATCCGCTACATTCTGTGTTTCGGCCGCAAACCCCATAGTATAAGGGCGTGACTGCGAAATAGTCGCGACACCAGCCAGAATATCCGGATTTTTAATCAGCCGCAGCTCAAGCTGGTCATCGTCGCTGCCTTTCTTTTTCATCTTGTGTTCAGCAACCTCGGCGGCGCGGTAGTCGGCTACGGCGGCACAGCCTATAAAGACGTCCTGCTCCGCGACCCTGGCATCCACTGCTGCTTGCATCTGCAACGCAGATTCAACATCAATTCGGGTCACACCCGGAGGGGTAGGCAACGTGACCGGCCCGGCGATCAAAGTAACCTCGGCGCCTGCCGCTCGCGCTGCTTCAGCCAGCGCAAAGCCCATCTTACCGGAACTATGATTGCTGATATAACGCACCGGATCGAGTGCTTCACGGGTTGGGCCCGCCGTGATCATCACCCGGGTGCCAGCCAATAAACTGCTCCTGCCTTCGAGCTGTTGAATAACCCGGTTGATAAGCTCAGCGGGTTCCAGCATGCGTCCCGAGCCGACATCACCACAGGCTTGAGAGCCCTCGCCCGGCCCCCAGATAAGTTTGCCGTCGGCACGTACCTGAGCCAGATTACGCTGGGTGGCTGCCGCCGCCCACATTTGCTGGTTCATCGCCGGCGCAATAGCGACCGGCGCGGCCGTCGCCAGACACAAGGTGCCGAGCAGGTCATCCGCCTGTCCATGTGCCAGCTTCGCCATCACACTGGCAGTTGCCGGGGCGACCAGAATTAAATCTGCCCACTTGGCCAGTTCAATATGGCCCATGCCTGCTTCTGCAGCCGGGTCGAGTAGATCATCGTGAACCGGCAGGCCTGAAACCGCCTGCATAGTCAGCGGCGTGATAAACGACTTAGCCCCTGCGGTCATCACAACTCTTACTTCAATGCCACGTTCTTTCAAACGGCGCACGATTTCTGGCGTTTTATAGGCGGCGATGCCACCGGTCAGGGCCAGAATGACGCGCTTAGACTGTTGGTTTTCGATCTGTGAAGTCATCTCTGAAGTCGCCGATATGTCGCAAATTTAGCTTAAGATACCACGACCTATAGGCATTTGGCACCTACCTTAGCTAGGCTGTAAGTGCTTACTAGCTCAGGGCTGAGCGGCGGACAATAATCAAGGAACAATAAATCAGGGAACAATCATCAGGGAGGCGCTGAATGGACAACATAATCAAAAACTGGCCGGTTGAAGAACGGCCGCGTGAAAAATTTATTCGTCACGGCAGCCAGTCATTAAGTGATGCCGAGCTCCTGGCACTGCTCTTTGGGACTGGTACGGCCGGAAAGAATGTCATTAACTGGGCGCGCGAGTTACTGCAGCAAAGCGGTGGGCTTGCGCCCTTACTCGCCATGGACGGCAAGCAGCTTTGTGCGCTCAATGGTATCGGGCCGGCGCGCAGTATTCAGTTGCAGGCGGTGCTTGAGCTTTCCAAACGCTATCTGGCGGCGGCACTGAGTCGCGGAGAGGGCTTCACACGCCCGTCACTGGTTCGCGACTACCTGGCTACCCAGTTGCGTCACCAAGCGCGTGAAGTCTTTGCTGTGCTGCTGCTGGATACTCAGCATCGACTGCTGCACTATACGGAACTGTTTATGGGCACAATCAACGCCGCGCCCGTCTATCCGCGGGAAATTGTTAAACTGGTGATGCACCACAATGCCGCGGCGGTGATCATCGCCCACAATCATCCGTCCGGCGTCGCTGAACCCAGTCTGGCCGATCAGAAAGTCACCGAGCGGATCAAACGCGCACTGGACGTCATCGATGTTGGCTTACTGGACCACTTTGTCATCGGCGGTGAAGGCACCGTGTCCTTCGCCGAGCGCGGGATGCTCTGAGGCCTACAGAAAGTAACTACAGCCCTTCCGTGGTGCGCGCTCGAGCTAGCAGGTCCTGAGACGCCTGCATCGGGTCTTTACCTTCATACAGCACCAGGTAGATTTGTTCAACAATCGGCATTTCTACATCATAACGCTTAGCAAGCTCATAGACTTCCTTGGTATTACGATAGCCTTCAACCGCCTGCCCAATCTCTTTGACTGCCTGATCAACTGTTTTTCCTTCACCTAAGGCCATGCCGAAACGACGGTTTCGCGACTGGTTATCGGTGCAGGTCAGAATCAAATCGCCAAGCCCAGCCATTCCGGTAAAGGTTTCCGGTTTTCCACCCACCGCCAGGCCTAAGCGGGTTAACTCGGCTAAGCCTCTGGTGATAAGAGCGGTCCGGGTATTGGCCCCGAAGCCAATGCCGTCAGCCATACCAGCGCCAATGGCGATAATATTTTTCACCGCCCCGCCGAGCTGCATACCGGTAAAGTCGTCGTTCTGATAGACCCTGAACGATTTATCGCAGTGCAGAATTTCAGACAGCTCATTGACAAAATTGGGCTGGTTCGACGCCACGGCGATCGCCGTCGGCATGCCACGGGCCATCTCGCCGGCAAATGTCGGCCCCGATAAGACAGCCAGCCCCCGCTCTGGTCCCAACACATCCACGGCTACGTCTGATAACAGACGCCCGGTGCCAGGTTCGAGTCCTTTTGTTGCCCAGGCAACTCGCGCATTCGGGCGCAAGTGAGGCTTGATCTGTTGCAGTACGTCCGCAAAACCATAACTGGGAACCACCACCAAAATGGTGTCGGCATCCGCCACCGCTTTGGCCAGGTCTGCTTGCAGGGTAATGGTATCAGGCAACTGAATATCCGGCAGATAGCGGGTGTTTTCACGCTGGCTCCGCATGGTTTCAATGTCATCCTGATTGCGTCCCCACAATGTCAGCGGGACCCCTTTTCTCGCAATACAAATAGCAAGGGCGGTGCCATAAGACCCCGCCCCTAATACGGTAATTGCGTTGTTCGCTACCGATGTCGTCACAATATGACTCGCTTACGCGTCCTGCTTTTGCTCAGCGGCTTGCTGTTGCGCTTGCTGCTGTTGCATGTGCTGAGCGAAAACCGCATCAAAGTTGACCGGCGCCAGGTTTAATTGTGGGAACGTACCACGGGTTACCAGGCTGCTGATGGCTTCACGTGCGTATGGGAACAGGATGTTCGGGCAGAACGCACCCAGAGTGTGTGCCTTGTTCGGCTCAGGCATGTCTTCAGAAACACTGAAGATACCAGACTGCGCGACTTCGCACAGAAACGCTGTTTCACCTTCTACGGTGTTTTTAGCCGTTAGCGTTAAGGTGACTTCATACACGCCTTCATCAATTTTCTTGTTACCAACGTTCATATCAACGTTTAGCTCAGGCTTCCATTCTTTACGGAAAACATCTGGGGCATTCGGCGCTTCGAAAGAAACATCTTTCAGAAAGATACGCTGAATTGCGAATTGAGGTTGCTGTTGCTCACCCTGAGCGGCGCCATTTTGCTGTGCTGGTTGCTTTTCATCAGCCATAATAAATTCCTGCCTAAATGTTGTTGAATAAGATTATTTTGATTTCTTACCAGAGGTTTTCGACTTAGAAACCGGGAAACTGGCATTTTTCCATGCAAACATCCCACCTTGCAGCACTGACGCTTGTGAAAATCCTGCTTTCTCAAGGGCAACTGCGCCCTGTTTAGCCGTGTTACCATGGTTGCATACTACAACGATGGGGGCGTCCTTAAATTTTTCAAGGTTTTTTGTTTCACCGGCTTTAAGTTGCTCCAGGCTGATATTACGAGCCCCCTGGATATGCCCCTGGCTGAATTCATCTGCCGAACGAACATCGACAAAGACACCACCCCGGTTTACAGCAATGGTCGCTTCCTGCGGTTTTAACATTTTAGCTGAGGATAAACCGCCCTTAATAAGGCTATTGACCAAGAGGAAAAACGCCACTAACCATGCAGTGGTAAGAATGTAATGCTCGGTCGCAAAATCGATAAATTCATTCATGTTACTGCTGCAACTCCCGTTGAATCTTTTGCTGCCTGAACCGAAAAACGTCGCTGTAGCTCGCCTGACGGCATAAAATCGAGCCCCAAAGTATACCGACTCAAATTTGAGTTACCAGTAAAATCTCCGTCTGGACGGGTGCTTAAATAGCCAGTTTGCAGTAAAATATTGACACTATTGTAAATCACCTGGATAAAACCGGTTTTCTGCAGACGACTAATCTAATTGAGGCAGTTTATGAATACGTCGCCAGGCGCTCGCAAAAAAACACTCGCTCTTTTAATTCTTGATGGCTGGGGTTTACGTGGAGACGCCCCTGATAATGCGATTGCAGCGGCACACACCCCTGTGCTGGACGAATTATACAAAACCCGCCCGAACACCCAGATTGATGGGTCCGGTATGGCCGTTGGCCTCCCCGACGGACAAATGGGTAACTCCGAAGTAGGCCACGTCAACCTGGGTGCCGGTCGCATTGTTTATCAGGACTTTACCCGCATCAGTAAAGCCATTGACGACGCCACCTTTGAAGACAATCAGGTCCTCAACGACGCTATCCAGCAGGCCAGTCTGGCTGGCGGCAAGGTCCATATTATGGGCCTGCTATCTCCCGGCGGCGTACACAGTCATGAGGAGCATCTGCTGGCGATGGTCAAAATGGCGGTTCACAAAGGTGCTAAAGACGTTATTGTGCACGGCTTCCTCGACGGCCGGGACACCCCTCCACGTTCGGCGAAGCCAAGCCTGCAGCGTTTTCAGCAATGTTTCACTGAACTTGGAAAAGGCCGTTTTGGCAGTCTCATCGGCCGTTATTACGCAATGGACCGTGATAACCGCTGGGACCGGGTTGAACGCGCCTATCGTTTACTTACCGAATGCCAGGCCGAGGTCTATGACGATGCCGAGAGCGCATTAGAAGCGGCCTACAACCGCGACGAAAGCGACGAGTTTGTACAACCGAGCTGGATCGGCGAGCAAACCCCAGTCAGCGACGGCGACGCAGTCATTTTCATGAATTTCCGTGCCGACCGTGCACGTGAACTGACCCGGGCCTTCGTTGAAACTGACTTCAACAACTTTCAACGTAACCGGCATCCAGCCCTCGCCAGCTTTGTTATGTTGACCGAGTACGCGGCGGATATTAAAGCCCCGGTGGCCTTCCCGCCTGATGCGCTAGGTAATGTATTAGGCGAGTGGCTGGCTAAACATGACCGCACTCAACTGCGTATTTCCGAGACTGAAAAATATGCCCACGTCACCTTTTTCTTTAGTGGTGGACGCGAACAGGAATTCCCGGGCGAGAAACGCGTACTGATCCCCTCGCCTGATGTGGCGACCTATGATCTTAAACCGGAAATGAGTTCTACTGAACTGACCGATGCCTTAGTAAAGGCAATCGACAGTGGCGAGTACGATGTTATCGTGTGTAATTATCCAAATGGCGACATGGTTGGACATACCGGAAACTTTGACGCTGCGGTAAAAGCCTGTGAAGCCGTCGATGCCTGTATTGGCCGAGTACTTGAAGCCCTTGAACGCAATCATGGTGAGTGCCTGATTACCGCCGACCACGGCAATGCTGAGCAAATGGCTGATCATCAGACCGGGCAGTCGCACACCGCCCACACCAGTTTACCGGTGCCCTTTATCTACGTTGGTCGCGACGCGACCCCGGTAAGTGGCGGGCGGCTGTCGGATGTAGCGCCGACCATCTTGCATTTACTTGGGTTAGCACAGCCGGATGAAATGACCGGCAAACCTTTAATGCAGCTAAAACAAGGATAAGTAATTGATGACATGGCGCCCTGGCCTGATTCTTTTCGGAGCATGTTGCTGCCTTATGGCAGCAAGTAGCAATGCACAACCCGATACCGAACAGGAACGCGAGCAAGCTCAACAGCAACTGCGAGCCCTGCAAAACGAAATTGAATCGCGTCGGGAATCAGTCCAGCGTCGTCAGCAGCGATTGAGTTCACTGGAGCGCGAACTGCGCGACATCGAAAATCGAGTCGCTGATACCACCCAGCAGATCCGCCGCACTGAAGCTGAACTGGATGCGAACCAGTCCCGTATCAGTGACCTGGAACAGGAACAGGGCGTGCTTGAAGCGCAGTTGCAGGAACAGGCGGAAATGCTCGCCGACCAGATTGAAAGTGCCTACCGCAGCGGAGGCAACGACTTCGTCCAAATGCTGTTAAACCAGCAGGACCCGGCGCGGATTGAACGTCTGCTGACCTATTATCGCTATTTCAACCAGGCCCGAATGGAACAGATCCAGGCACTGCACGCCACCGAACAGGAACTGCGTAGTGTCGAACAGGCCCTGACGTCGCAGCGTGACGATCTTAGCCGCACTATCGCCCGCCAGGAACGGCAACGCCAACAGTTACGAGAAGAGCAGCAAACACAGCAGCGTAACGCGCAGCAACTGCGCACCGCGCAACAGAATGAAGAGCGTGAATTAACCGATATGCTGCAGGACGAACAGGAGCTGACCGAACTTCTTGCCGCATTAGACGATGTCATTAGCCAGCAGGAAATCGAACTCTCAGGTCTGGCATCGCAACGCGGGGAGTTACGCTGGCCTGTTAACGGTTCGATTCGTCATGCCTTTGGTCAGCGCCGCAGCGGCCAGGTGAACTGGAAAGGGCTCATCATCAATACCGATGCAGAGGAGCCGGTTCGGGTTATTGCGGACGGTCGGGTTCTTTTCTCAGACTGGTTACGAGGCTTTGGGCTGGTCGTTGTGGTCGACCATGGGGAAGGCTATATGAGTCTCTATGGCTACAATCAGTCATTAACCCGGGACGTCGGTGAAGCCGTTCGAAGTGGCGAGACCATTGCCTTGACCGGTCAAAGTGGCGGTCAGTCAAGACCGGGGCTTTACTTCGAAATACGCCATGAAGGCAATCCAGTCGACCCGGTGCGCTACATTCGTCGCTAAGGCTCAGGAAGTAGACTCTTCCAGTGTGCTCAGCAGAATCAATGCCTGCTCCCTGTTGTCACCGCAAACATAGGCTTCGGCACTAAATTGTGCACACACGTCGGGCCGACGCGGATCGCCAAAGAGCTTACACAGATTATCGCTGTCGAGCTGGACACAGGGAGTATTGGCGGGTTTGCCATTCGGCATGCCTGGAATAGGCGAAGAGATAGAAGGGGCGATGCAGCAAGCACCACACCCCTTCCGGCATTGCATACTAAACGACAATTTAAAGCATAGCGGAACGCAGTTTCTTCATCGCGTTCTGCTCAAGCTGACGGATACGCTCCGCCGAGACCTGATATTCTTCTGCTAAATCCTGTAACGTCACTTTGCTGTCATCCAGCCAGCGCGCCCGCACAATATGCTGACTACGCTCGTCAAGCGCATGCAGGGCCTTGCCTAAACGTTTATTAGCATGCGCATCCCAGTCATCATTTTCTACCTGACTGGCAACGTCGGTGCTCTTGTCTTCGAGATACTGAGCAGGTGAGAAATTGCCGCCTTCGCGGGCATCATCGTCATCAGAACTTAGTTCGAAGGCTGGATCATGGGCGCTCATACGCGACTCCATTTCCATCACCTCGGCACTGGTTACACCCAGTTCGCTGGCGACAGTTTCCACTTCAGCACGGTTAAACCAGCCCAGACGTTTTTTCGCTTTACGCAGATTAAAGAACAACTTACGTTGCGCTTTGGTGGTCGCTACTTTAACAATACGCCAGTTACGCAAAACGAACTCATGAATTTCAGCTTTGATCCAATGCACTGCAAAAGAAACCAGGCGTACGCCGACCGTTGGGTCAAAACGCTTAACGGCTTTCATCAGGCCGATGTTACCTTCCTGAATCAGATCCGCCTGCTGCAGGCCGTAGCCTGAATATCCGCGGGCAATGTGAACGACAAAACGCAGATGCGACATGATCAGCTGCTTAGCCGCCGCTAAGTCGCCTTCATTTTGCAAACGTTCTGCCAATGACTTTTCTTCCGCGGCAGTTAGCATCGGAATGCTGTTTACCGAAGAAATATAGGCTTCCAGGCTTCCGCTGCGCGGAACCGAAAGTGCCATTGAGTTAACGTTAGTGCTCATTTACTACCTCGCGTTCATGTTCTTTGGAGAGCTCTCTGCACTTCTTAACGGAAGTTTAGCGGAAGAAACGTTTACCAGAGTGACTGTCCGCTACAGATCGCACTCGTTCAGAGCCCGAAACGGTGAAAAAGTTCCGTCGGACCCACTATACTAGCAGAGCCAACGACGATCTCAAGCGCTGTAAATCGTATAACCTGGTCAGTTTAGCCCAGGGGTATGACAGGCAGATGACGGCTTCACTTAGCGTGGCTCTATCGCTGCCACATGCCGCCGCACCGCAATCCAGGAGCCCAGTAAGCCGAGTCCAACTGCCACCGCCCACAGAATTAACAATTCATTGAAACTCAGTCCCTGCAGACGAAACTGGCTGTCGTAGAGTTCAGTCACCCGCAGTACGGCAGCGCGTATCCACCAGATCAGAAGAAACGTCGCCAGCCAGGCTATCAGACCACCTATCACGCCATACCAGGCACCCGTATATAAAAATGGCCGCTGGATGTAGCCGTCCGTCGCCCCAACCAGCTTCATGATCATGATTTCGTCACGCCGGTTCAAAATACCCAGACGTATCGTATTACCAACAATCAATACCACGGCAATACAGAGCAAAATTGCCAATGCGCCTAACGCATCTTCGATCAATTGAATCAGTGCCTGCAGGCGTTCGACCCAATCCAGGTCCAGTTTAACTTCACTGACTTCGTTTTCAGCCGCCAGTTTACGCTGCAGTTGCGACGCACGTTCGGACGAACTGTAATCACGAACCGGAGTAATAATAAGGACGTCTGGCAACGGGTTGCTGTCCAGATAATCAATCGCACTACCAAAGCCGGAGTACTCCCTGAATTCCCGCAAGGCCTCCTCGCGTGAAATATGGCTGACCTCTGCCACTTCGTCCATCAGGCTTACCCGACGCTGGAACGTTTCGACCTGTTGACTACTGAGGTCTTTGTCCAGAAAGGCAGTGATCTCCGCCGGATTATCCCACTGCTGACCCACTGCCTGGCTGTTTTTAACCACCACGTACAAGGTGGCCGGCAATGTCAGGCTAAGGCCGAGCACAGCAATGGTCATCAGCGACGCAAACGGAGTGCGCCATAACTCGCCCAGGCTGCCCACCGCCTGTTGTGCATTGGAGACGAAAAACATAATAAAGCGACGTATCGGACCGATACGAGTGATTTTTGCACCCTGCTCGCCGCGTTTACTGCGAAACAACAGACTCATAACTCGCTCCCTGTCAACGCGCCACCATGATGTTCATGGGCCAGCCCATCATCAATCATGCGTCCGTCTTTCAGTGTCAGTGTGCGATAGCGCATCCGCGCAATCAGCCCAAGGTCGTGGCTCGCAATCAGCACCGACATACCAACACTGTTAAATGACTCAAACAAACGCATGATGTCCATCGACAACTTAGGGTCAAGGTTACCAGTCGGTTCATCGGCGAGTAACAGCGGCGGTTTATTTACAATCGCGCGGGCGATGCCAACACGTTGCTGCTCACCGCCGGATAGCATAATCGGGTAGTGCCGTTCTTTACCGCCAAGCCCCACTTTATCGAGGCTTGCGCTGACCCGCTTGGCTGCTTCCTTATGGGTGTACCCTTCAATCAGCAAGGGTAAGGCGACATTGTCATAGACGGTTTTGTCCATCAGCAGCCGGTGGTCCTGGAAAATAACCCCAATATCACGACGCACATACGGGATCTGGCGTCGTTTAATTTTACGCAGGTCGTGGCCATTAATTAAGACTCGCCCAATGCTCGGACGCTCCATCAACGCAATTAAGCGCAGTAGCGTACTTTTACCGGCCCCGGAGTGACCGGTCAGGAACGCCAGTTCCCCCGCCCGCAAATGGAAATTAACCTGATTCAGCGCCTGAAAGCCACCGGGATAGGTTTTACTGACCTGCTCAAATTTAATCATATTGGGTATCGCTTCACTTAAAGTAAGCTTTGGCTATGTAAGCTCTTGTCAAAGCAGGCCGCGCTGGCTAAGCCTGCCGACTTCAATCGGCGCTCTTCACGTCGGCAGTTTTGACCTCAGCAAAAAGTGCCTCAATAAATTCGTCACCTTTAAACGGACGCAAATCGTCCAACTGCTCACCCACGCCAATATAGCGGATTGGAATCGCAAACTGGTCTGCCAATGCAAAAATCACCCCACCCTTGGCAGTGCCATCAAGCTTGGACATAACCAGACCCGTGACCCCAACCGCCTCATTAAAAAGGCGCGCCTGACTAATCGCATTCTGACCTGTCCCCGCATCCAGGGTCAACATGATCTCGTGCGGCGCCTGTGGGTCTACTTTCTTCATCACGCGGACGATTTTTTTCAACTCTTCCATCAGGTTGGCTTTATTCTGTAAGCGTCCGGCAGTATCCGCGATCAACACATCCACATCACGTGCGCGCGCTGCTTCAACCGCATCATAGATAACCGACGCACTATCGGCCCCGGTATGTTGCGCAATAACAGGAATATCGTTGCGCTCACCCCAGACCTGCAACTGCTCGACGGCAGCCGCACGGAACGTATCGCCTGCCGCCAGCATCACCGATTTACCTTCACTCTTGAACTGTTGCGCCAGCTTACCAATGGTGGTGGTTTTGCCCACACCGTTGACGCCGACCATCAGAATCACCATAGGGCCATTTTCCGGCTTAATCACCAGTGGCTTACTTACCGGCGCGAGGATTTCCTCAAGGTATTCTTTCAGTCGGTCAAACAAGCGCTCTGCGTCTTTCAGGTCCTTGCGCGAGGCATGATCGGTCAGCTCATCAATAATCTTTTGGGTGGTTTCCACCCCAACATCGGCCATCAATAACTGAGTTTCTAAATCTTCAAACAGCTCGTCATCAATCTTTTTACCAACAAATACATTGGCCAGGCCTTCACCGATATTCGACGATGTCTTACGCAGGCCCTCGCGTAAGCGGCTCCATAAGCTCTTTTTATCCTGCTCTTGCTGAGTCGGAGCTGGTTCAGTTTTTGTTTGCACCTGTTCAGTCACCGCTGTCTGATCAAGCGACCGCTGTCGTGCGGCAGATTCCGCCATCGCGGTGGCGGCATCCTCGGTGGCTTCGTTTGAGCGCACCGGCTCCACTTCTGGTGCAGCAGGCTGCGCGTCGGTCTGTTCCTGATGATTGTCGTTATCAAGCGTATCGGGCGTTGGTTCAGGCTCTTTCTTACCTTTGAACCATGAGGAGAATAGGGAACGTTTTTCAGCCATAGCGTAGCAAGTATCCAGTTCGTCAAATGCGTAATTTGCGTTCAATTCTAACACGCACGTCTCAAAAGTGGCCACCGAGGTGAGATTTTGGATACAATTTACCAAGATATCTCAATCAGGTACCCCGACATTGAAAGCTAAACCCAAAGCACGCTCTACTCAGGCCACAGGCAGCATTCGAATTATTGGGGGCCGCTGGCGCGGTCGAAAACTGCCAGTGTTGGCCGCGGAAGGGTTACGCCCGACCACGGACCGGGTAAAGGAAACCCTGTTTAACTGGCTCCAGTTTGAGCTTCAGGGTGCCCGCGTGCTGGACTTGTTTGCCGGAACCGGAAGTCTTGGTCTGGAAGCGCTATCGCGCGGGGCTGCTGAGGTAACTTTCGCAGAAACCCAACGCCCGGCCTGTCAGCAGCTAGGCAGTAATCTGGCAATGCTTGAAGCGAGTGGACAGATCGATAGCCAAGGTGCAGAGCATTGCCTGCAGCAGTTGCCAACCCATAGCATCGATATCGCGTTTATTGATCCGCCGTTTGGCAAAGACTGGCTGCAGCGTATTATTGCGCCGATGGAGACCCGTCAACTGGTCGCCGATGGCGGCTGGGTCTATGTCGAAAGCGGAGTCAATGACCCATTCACAAGCTGGCCATCAGCCTGGCATCTGCACCGCGAAAAGCGTGCCGGGCAAGTCCATAGCCGTTTATTCAGGGTGCGTCGTGAAAACGCCGGGGCAACTACCGACTAGGCGCTTCAGACAAGGTATCGATGGCTAAGCCGAGGTTACTGATGCCTTCGTCCTCTACCATGCCGCGAACCATCTTAACCAGTTCAGCAGTAATCTCAGGCTGACCTTGCAGAAAGGTAACCATCGCTTGTTGCATGGCAATTTCGTACTCAACCAGTTCATGCTCCTGCAGCATTTGCTGACGATCATCCGGGCTCATTTCAGCCCCTTCGGTCAGTTCAAGGAAATGAGCGACACTACCCTGGGAAACTTTCGCTACGTCCAGCAACGGCTTGTCCTCTTTGTCCAGCAAGCCTTGCAGTAAAGTACTGATCGCCACGCAGGCTTCCATTGCCGGGTAAACGCCGAGCAGATCATGGCCATGCTCACTGGGGGTTTGCTCATCGATTTTTTCCTGCCAACGGGCAAAATTCGCTTTGCCACCATGGCCGAGCCAATGCCAGACGACATCCAGCGCGCCCTGCAATACCTTGGGGTCACCAAAGCCGGTGACACGATGAAACAGATCGTAGTTTGGTCGCATTCGTGCACTTAAGTAACAGGCAAGCAGAGCCTGATGGAGAAAAGGTAACTCACGGATTTGCTGAAAAGTAGTACGTTTACTCATGCCTGCCCCGCCTGCTCCATATACGCCATAATCCCGTCCAGGAACATCTGCACTGAAATCATAACCAGAATCATACCCATAAGCCGTTCAATAGCATTCAAGCCACGTTGACCCAGGGCCCGTAAAAATACGTTGCTGAACATTAGCACAGTCGCCGTAATTCCCCAGGCGATAACACTGGCCGCGGTCCAGTCCAGCATCCGGTCAGGCGCCTGGTTGGCAAACAGAATCAACGCGGCGAGCAAGGAAGGCCCGGAAATTAACGGGATCGCCAACGGTACAATAAAAGGTTCATCCCCTGCCGGAAGCCCCAAGACACCGCCGGGCTGTGGAAAAATAAGCCGCAACGCGATAATAAACAGAATGATACCACCCGCAATTGATACCGACTCCTGACGCAGACCCAGCCAGCTCAACAGGCTTGCCCCGAGCCATAAAAATAGCAGCATAAACGCCAGTGCAAACAGCAGCTCACGCATTAATACCAGCCGACGACGCTTTTGTTCGACATGACGCAGCACCGACAGGAAGATGGGCAGGTTGCCGAGCGGGTTCATAATCAATAACAGAGTAACGGTTGCAGTCAGTATATCCATCTGCGTGGTGGGTCCTTAGGCTGGCGTGACAGGTTGTCGATAGTGTACTCTGAAGTCAGTTATTCACCAACCAGCAAAGGCGAATTTTTAGCGTATGAACTGGCAACATGTCGCAGGCACCGAAGCGCTTCAGCTGAGCGCTATTCATCAGGCTCATCAATTGATAGAGCCTTATATTGTGCATACCCCGGTGCTGCAGAGCCCGCAGTTAGATGAACTGACCGGGGCGTCACTATTTTTTAAGTGTGAAAACCTGCAACGCACTGGTGCCTTTAAATTCCGCGGTGCCTGCCACGCGTTACTGCAGCTGACCAAAGCACAGCGGGCGGCCGGTGTATACACCGTTTCGTCCGGCAACCACGGTGCAGCACTAGCCTGTGCCGGGCAGTTATTGGGTATCAAGGTAACGGTCGCAGTGCCCGCCAGTGCCCCAGCCAGTAAAAAAGCCAACATTGCCCGCTACCACGCCACCACGGTCGAGATTGAACCAGGCATGCCGGCACGCGAGGCGATCATAGCTCAGTGGCAGAAGGAGCGTCCGGACGCATCCTTCATACCGCCCTACAATCACGACCACATCATTGCTGGCCAGGGCACTGCTGCGCTGGAACTGATTAAAACCGTAGCAGACCTCGACTGCCTGATAACGCCTGTTGGCGGCGGCGGTTTGCTCAGTGGAAGCGCCATGGTCGCCCACAGCCAGAGCCTGCCGATCTATGCCGCGGAACCAGAGCAGGTCGACGATGCCTGGGCTTCGCTGCAAAGCGGCTCTATTGAACCATCGCGCGGACCCAATAGTATCTGCGACGGTTTGCTGACCAACCTCGGCGACAGAACCTTCGCCATCATTAAGCAACACGTCAATGATATCCTGCGTATCAGTGAAGACGAGGTGGTCGCAGCGATGCGCTTACTATGGCACGAGCTCAAAGTCATTGTTGAACCTTCGTCGGCTACCGTGCTCGCTGCTGTGCTGCGCTACCCCGAGTTATTTAAAGGTAAACGGGTCGGGCTGATTATAAGCGGCGGCAACGTCGACCTTAGTCGCTTACCCTGGCCAGTCGATTATCAGGAGCTGACATGACCCATTTGCAATGGCAACACATCACCGGCCCGCGGGTTCTTGTCGACCGGTTTCGCGCGCAGCGCAACATCCAGCGTATGCAGCAAAAGGCCATTCAGGCGGGTGTTCAGTTACGCCCCCATTTTAAGACACACCAGTCGGTAGAAATAGGGCGCTGGTTCCGCGAAGCCGGTACCCACGCCATCGCGGTGTCATCGGTTCGCATGGCACAGCAATTTGAGAGTGCAGGCTGGCGCGATATCATGCTCGCGATCCCGCTCAACCCCCGAGAACTGTCCGCCATCAACCAGCTCGCCGGTAACTGTTCATTAACCCTGACCATTGAAAGCGGGGAGGCACTCGATACCATCCGCCGACTCAGTCAGGACGTGAACCTGATGATCGAAATCGATGCTGGCTACGGCCGCACTGGCATTGACTGGCAGCAACAGCGCCTGATCAGCGACCTCGCCAACCAGGCACTGCAGTTACCCCAGGTGCGTCAGGTCGGTTTGCTGCTGCACGCAGGCAACAGCTATCAGGCAAGCGGTGAAAACGCTATCCAGCAGGTTCATGAAGAAAGTCTGCAACGTTTAGCTGAGGTCAAAGCGCATATTGCCGAGCCAGCGCACAGCCAGCTTTTCGTATCCGCTGGCGACACGCCGACCTGCAGCCGCATGCAAAGCTTTCCCGGGGTAGATGAGATCCGCCCCGGTAATTATGTGTTTTACGACTTACAGCAACAACATATCGGTGCCTGCGACTGGGATGACATTGCGCTGACCCTGGCCTGCCCGGTTATCGCACGATACCCGGAACGCAACGAAGTCGTCGTTCATGCCGGAGCTGTGCATTTGAGTAAGGATTATTTGCTCAGTAAAGAGCGCTATGAAGGGCGGCCCTGTTATGGCCAGATCATGCAGATGAGTGAGCATGGCTGGCAGGGCAAGCCCGTCGAGGGTGCGTTCGTGCATGGCCTGTCACAGGAGCATGGCAAGGTGCGCATGCCACCCGCTCTGATCGAGCAAACCAGGCTCGGTGACCTGTTAGTGATCGCCCCGGCCCACTCCTGCCTGACGATGGCCGCTATGCACGACTTTATGATTATTCAGGGGACGCGTTAAGCGTCCTTTGCCTGCTTACCCCTACCCATCCCTCATTCGCTCACTCCGGGTCGATCCCGCCACTTTAGCGCGACGATTTAAGTTTTTTCCGTGCGTCCTTGACAGATTTACTAATCTCATCCATATAAGTATAGACTTATATAAATACTAACTTGATAAGGAGCATGCTATGTCCGTTGATTTTGGTGCTTATTTGGGTAAGGTTACGCATTCGGTGGCAGTGTTAGAACGTGACGGTAAACCCGCCCGGGGCGTCACCCTGGAGCGGGACTTTAAGACGACTCTTGAGGATCTCTGGGATGCTATTACCAACCCGGAACGACTTCCACGCTGGTTTTTGCCGGTTAGCGGTGAGCTGAAACACGGTGGTCACTATCAACTGGAAGGCAATGCCGGTGGCACTATCACCGAATGCACAGCGCCACGTTCGTTAGCGCTAACCTGGGAGTTTGGTGGCGGCGTGAGCTGGGTAGAGGTAACGCTTACCCCCCTGGACGAGCAGTCCTCACATCTTAAACTGGTTCATATCTGCCCGCTTGACGAGGAGTTCTGGCCAACCTATGGACCCGGTGCCACAGGCGTTGGCTGGGATCTCGGTTTAGTCGGACTGGCGGTTCACCTTGAATCTGAGGGCGGCGAACGTTTTGATGAAGAGGCTTTAACAAAAACGGCAGACGGTCGGGCTTTTATCACGGCACTAAGTCACAACTGGGGCGAGGCTGCTGTTGAAGCGGGTGACAATGAGCAAGAAGCAAGACTGGCGGCCGAAAAAACAGCGGCGTTTTATTCAGGTGAATAGTCAGGTGAATAGTCAGGTGAATCTGCAGGTGAAAGCACGTAGGTAAAAATAAAGAGGATTGTCAGATGCACGCTTTCGATGTACTGGGCGACCCCGTTCGTCGTCGCATACTGGAGCTGCTCGCTGAAAGCGAGCACAAATCAGGCGATATTGTTTTGGTCATTCAGAGTGAGTTCGGTATTACTCAGGCGGCGGTATCCCAGCACCTTCGGGTGCTCCGTGAAACCGGTTTCGCTAACGCCCGTATCGATGGAGCCAGGCGCATCTACTCAGTGCAAGCAGCACCTTTGCAGCAAGTAGATGCCTGGCTGGATCGTTTTCGAACCTTCTGGGAACCCCGGCTCAGCGCACTGGAGACCGAAATTGCCAGAGGCAAAAAGCAACGCGATTAACTGGCAAACAGCTGATTAATGTCAGCGAACGCTTTGAATTCCATTGCATTGCCCGCCGGGTCGTAGAAAAACATCGTTGCCTGCTCACCCGGCTTGCCTTTAAAGCGCACATAGGGTTCGATAACGAATTCGATACCCGCCGTCTTCACTTTATCCGCCAGTGCCTGCCATACATCCATTTCCAGCACCGCGCCAAAATGTGGCACTGGTACATTGTGACCATCCACAGCGTTGTGTGCTGGTGGCAGAATACGCTCTGGCGCTACATGGGTTACCAGTTGGTGGCCAAAAAAGTTCCAGTCTATCCACTGCTCGGAACTTCGGCCTTCTTCACAACCTAATAATGTCCCGTAAAACTCGCGCGCTTTGCCCAGGTCATCGACCGGAATAGCCAGATGAAATGGTGGTATCGCAGTCTGCTTCTGATGAGCCATTACATGGCCTCCAGCGCTTGCCCGAGGTCTGCAATCAGATCATCGGTGTCTTCGATACCGACAGAAATACGCACGAAATTATCGTGGATACCGAGCTTTTCGCGATTTTCCGCAGGAATGGATGCATGAGTCATAATGGCAGGGTGCTCAATTAAACTCTCAACGCCACCCAGACTTTCCGCCAACGCAAAAATCTCAACAGCCTTCAGGAAACGCCGCGCACTCTCAATATCACCGTCCAGGAAGATTGAAATCATGCCGCCGAAACCAGACATTTGTTTTGCCGCCAACGCATGCTGCGGGTGACTTTCAAGGCCCGGATGCACCACTTTGCGTACCCGTGGGTGTTGTTCCAGCCACTGGGCGATTTTGAGGCCGCTTTCGTTGTGCTGCTTCATCCGCAGCGCCAGTGTTTTAACCCCACGCAAAGCAAGGTAGCTGTCAAAAGGGCCGGCGATCGCGCCGACCGCGTTCTGTAAGAACACCATCCGCTCAGCCAAATCGGCGTTGTCGCCAACCACGACGATGCCGCCAACCATATCAGAGTGACCATTGATGTACTTGGTCGCTGAATGCATCACAATATCAGCGCCTAACTCAAGCGGGCGTTGGTTGAATGGGGTCGCAAAAGTGTTGTCAACGACCACAATCATATCCGGGTTGTGCGCTTTCGCTGCCTTGGTAACCGCTTCAATATCCACTAACTTCAGCATCGGGTTGCTCGGTGTTTCTATCCAAAGCATGCGTGTTTTATCGGTGAACGCGGTTTTTACCTGCTCCAGATCGGCCAGGTCGACGTAAGAGAACTCAAGTCCTGCAGAACGTCCACGGACCTTATCGAATAAACGGAAGCTGCCGCCGTATAAGTCGTCCATTGCCACCACATGGTCACCACTGTCGAGCAGCTCGAGAATGGTTGAAGTAGCCGCCATACCTGACCCAAACGCCAGCCCCTGGCTACCACCTTCAAGGTTGGCTACTGCTCGCTCATAGGCAAAGCGGGTCGGGTTGTGAGAGCGCGAATATTCAAACCCTTTATGTACACCCGGGCTGTCCTGCAAATAGGTTGAACTGGTCACAATCGGCGGCATCACCGCGCCGGTGGTTGGATCAGGCGCTTGCCCGCCATGAATAGTACGGGTTGAAAATGCTAAATCTTTTTTATTGCTCATAACTACCTCTTAATCCAGTTTCTGCTCGGCTAGCCAGTCATCATTGAATAGCTTCGATAAATAGCGGCTACCGGTATCGCACGCCAGGGTCACTACGCGTTTTGCTTCAGTCTGTTCACGGCAGTAACGCAACGCTGCGGCAATTAACGTACCGCTGGATGAACCGACCAAGATGCCTTCTTTGGACAATACATCACGCGCGGTCTGAAACGACTCTTTGTCGCTGATAGCATAGGCTTTATTCGCCAGACTGATATCACAGGTGTCAGGAATAAAGTCTTCACCAATGCCTTCGATCAGCCAGCTGCCCGGCTCAATCTCTTTACCTTCATTGACCAGCGGCGCCAGAATTGAGCCATCCGGGTCAGCCAGCACCAGATCGACATTGGCATTTTGCTCGCGCAGGTATTTGCCGACGCCACTTAATGTTCCGCCAGAGCCGACGCCACACACAAATGCATCCAGCTTACCATCCAGCTGCTGCCACATTTCCGGGCCTGTGGTGGTGTAATGGGCCTTCACGTTTGCCTGGTTGGCAAACTGGTTGACATAGTACGCATTGCGTTCTTTCGCAATCCGCTGGGCCATATCCTGATAGTATTCCGGGTGGCCTTTGTTCACGTCGGAGCGTGTTTCAATAACTTCAGCGCCCATCGCTAAAAGGTTGTGCAGCTTCTCGCGGCTCATTTTGTCCGGCAGCACGATAACCAGCTTGTAGCCCTTTTGCATAGCAACCAGCGCTAATCCCAGACCGGTATTGCCAGCAGTCGCTTCGACAATGGTATCGCCTGGCTTCAGCTTGCCTTCTGCTTCGGCTGCTTCAATCATGCTCACGGCGATACGGTCTTTAATCGACAAGCCCGGGTTCTGAATTTCAAGTTTCAAATACAACTCGCAAGGGCCTGTATCAAGATTGCTAACGCGTAACATCGGCGTGTTGCCGATCATTTCCAGTGCATTTGCATATACGTTCATAGTGAATCTGCCTGTGGTGCTGGGTGAGTGGGTATGATACTAAAGCTGAAGACCAGTATCTATGCCAGCGTCTATGCCAACTGGTTATCAGCTATGTCTTTTATGTGCGTTCAAATGTAGCTAGACTGAGACAAATCGCAATTCGCGGACAATTCTGTTTACAAGATGCTTATAAATAAGGAAACCTGAATGCAACTTAGTACTTTTGCTTCTTCTCGCTTAACACGCGCTCTTCTCGGTGGCTCAGCGCTGCTCGCGCTGGCCGCATGCACGACTGCCGACGAGCCTCCTCAGGACCAGTTTTTTGATAGCCTGTTAGCACATTGTGGCAACGCGTACGCAGGTGAAGTCACAGAGGGAGACGAAGAACTGGATGCAAAATGGATCGCCAGTGACATTGTCATCGAATTACGTGAATGCAGTGAAGAACGGATTCGTATCCCACTTCACGTTGGCGAAGACCGGTCGCGTACCTGGGTACTCACCCGCACTCAAAATGGACTGGAACTAAAACACGATCATCGTGAAGAAGATGGCAGCCATGACCCGCTGACCATGTACGGGGGCGAAACCTTTAGTCCCGGTACCGCATCTTCACAATCATTTCCAGCCGACGAGTACAGTAAGCAACTGTTTGCCGAACTGGGGTCTACTGCTTCTATCCGTAATACCTGGTGGCTCGAACTACCTGACGAAAATACACTACGCTACCGGTTAGTGCGCGATGGACGCGAGTTCCAGGTCGATGTCGACCTCTCACAACCAGTTGAAGCGCCACCAGCACCATGGGGTTGGCAGGATAACTACGATTATCGCCAGTAAAATTTTTCCAGTATAAATAAAAAACCGGCCGCACTTAACAAAGTGACGGCCGGTTTTTTTATTCAGCGCTCAACAAATCATGGCTGATAGTTAGCTTCCAAATCTACGCCAGAATAAGCCTGATAAGCATGCACACCTAAATGCCAGGTGCCAGCCTGCGGGTTATCGATGGTGCAGATTTCATTGTTACCTGAAAGATACGGGCGACAATCCCAGTTCTGCAGGGTCGGAGACCCGGCGTTACGAACATATAGGTCAGCATCACCTGAGCCACCAGATATTTCGACCGTAAAGGTACTCATACCAGATGGAATATCGATGGTGAATCGGTTCCATTCGCCGGTTGCAGCGCTAAGGTTATCGACGCTGCCGCCACCTCCGGTATCGTCACCACCGCCGTTGTCGCCGCCATCACCTAACGCCAGTTGGACTGCTGCACCGGCATCCAGAATGCCCACGCCACAGCCACTGCACGACGCAGGGAAGCTGCGTGCACTGTCGGTCAGAATTTGCGCAACCTGATCTGGGGTAGCTGAAGGCAGTGCCTGTTTCACCAGCGCAGCCACACCAGCAACATGTGGAGCAGCCATCGACGTGCCCTGATTGAAGCGATAGCTGTCACTGCCAGGTGTCGTAGAACCTGAGTTATGAGTAGACAATACGCCTTCAGGGTCGTTGGCGAAACTCTGAGCCCCGCCCGGAGCCGCCAAAGTCACAGATGAGCCGTAATTAGAGTAGTAAGCACGGCCACCGTCACGATCGGTGGAGGCCACATTAACCACGCCTGAACAGTTGCCCGGGCTGAAGTTGTCCGCGTTTGAGTCGCTGTTACCTGAGGCAATCACCACAGTCGAACCGTTACTGCGCGCAGTATTAATTGCGCTTTGAGTAACCGACTGACAGCTGCCCTGCCCGCCAAGACTCATGTTGATCACATCGGCCGGGTTCTGATTCGCGGTTGTGCCGGGGACACTAGCACCAGACGCCCATAAAATGCCATCCGCGATATCGGCGGTGGTACCACCACAGCGGCCTAATACACGAACCGGAACAACCTGAGCGTCGTAAGCGACACCGGCGACACCCTGACCGTTATCAGAAACCGCCGCGATGGTGCCAGCGACATGGGTTCCGTGCCAGCTTGAGTCCTGGTCCTGGGCAGGTCGCCCACCTCCACAAGCGCCAGCGCTGACCCAGTCGCCCGGGTCACTGGCATCATTGTCACGGCCATCACCGTCGTTGCCAACAAAAGAGTCACTGATCATGTCGTAACCCGGTAACAGATTACCTGCCAGATCAGTGTGCGGTCGATAACCGGTATCCAGTACCGCTACAACCACGCCCTGTCCGGTAATACCCTGGGACCAGGCACCTTCGGTATTGGCACCGCCAACCGCTTCGTAATAGTGCCACTGCTGATTATATTGCGGGTCATTCGGCGCGTTTTGCGGATGGTGAAAGCGGTTTTCTTCAACCAGCTCAACACTTGGGTCACTGGCCAAAACTTCCATCATACGACGAACATTACGCCGTGAAGTTGGGTGCAACGATTGGGCGGAGCCACCAACAGCGTCGACCGCACGGAATACGTGGGTTCGGGCCAGGCCCATACTACGTACATAACTGATTTCCTGACCACTCAGCTGAGACATCTGCTGAGCCCGAGCTTGCATTAACGCGCCCCGTTCGCTCGGGTTGCCATTAACTTTAGCCATTACGTCAGGATCTTTTTCTTCTTTGAAGCGGATAATAAAACTGAGTTCGGGCCCGTTCTGACGCAATGACGTGCGACTCTGCCCGCTTTGTCCTGCGCCACCGCGGTTAACCTCTTTAACCTGTCCCGGAGGAGCTGGACGAGCGATCTCAGTCTGAGTCAGTTCATTCGCCTGAACGGCGCCGAGACCAAAGGAAGAAACTAGTGCTAAACCTAGCACGCTTAATTTTGTGTTTATAACTTTTTGCATAACGTTTTCTTTTTGTTTTAGAAAAGAAATCGGCTCAGATGAGCCCCGTAGTTCTGATTACTGCGGGTCTGATAAGGATCTAAACATCACCCAAAACGGCTAGCCCGTAAAGACCCTAACAAATTAAAAACGTTATTTTAACAATGTTTACAAAAAGATTACTAAACTGCTAGTCGGATTGGTTTTATTCTTCCCGGCATTGACGATAAAAGTCGCTGATCGAGTAGCGTTCTTCCTGCACCATGCGCTCATCCCAACGATAACGAATGTGCAGTTCATCCTCATCAATGTTCATATCGACTTCATTCACGGTCGCCAGACGGTCAAGATAGAGAATGTTTTTGTAGAGCAGCGTGTGATTACAGCTAAATACCACGTTTATTTGAGTGCGTTCTGCAACCTCCCCACCGCTGCGTACGGCATTAATCCGATACCCTTCACCTTCAATCGATTCAAGCACGGTATCGTCACTGACCTGGAACATGACAATAGCAAAGAGTGCCAGTAAGCCCACCAGACCGGTCCAGACCCAGGCCCCAATCCGTATCAACGGCCACTGCGGCATGTCGCCGACCGCGCGTTTGAGCATCACGACACCGGCAATCACTACAATCAGGTGAAGTACACTGACGATACTTTCAATCATTACCTGTTGCTCAGTCCAGCGCCAGGCAAACACATAAGTTCCCGGTTGCAATGCAATTTCGTACCATAAGGGAATCGTCAGAGCCACCATCGCCAGCGCCAGCCAGAGCAATCGCTGGCCGTCCGCTTTTGCATTTGAGCCTTGCGTTTTATTCATTCGTTGGTCAGTCATACTTGCCTCTTTTCACTTCCACTTCACTGGCTTGTCACAGTTGCGGCTGCTAAGCCCCAACATCGCTATCGTTCATTCTCTTTGCCAAGAGAGTACCGCTGCTTTAGCAACAGAGTACCACAGCAAAACTCACCATAGCAGAGCCTGGTATAGCGGAAGGCCTGTACAATCAGAGTTCACGTAACTGCCGTAACAATGCATCCAGCGCGCGGTAACTTAATGCTTCGCTCAAATGCTGACGACTAACCCGACCCGCAGCATCCAGATCAGCAATGGT
The DNA here is from genome assembly GCF_003986955.1 of Aliidiomarina sedimenti. Lineage (GTDB taxonomy): Bacteria > Pseudomonadota > Gammaproteobacteria > Enterobacterales > Alteromonadaceae > Aliidiomarina > Aliidiomarina sedimenti. Next base: position 232,949 of record NZ_PIPN01000002.1, read on the forward strand.
TCGCGCCAGCCGTAAAACCCGATGGTAGGCGCGATGAGACATTTTAAAACGCTCCACTGCCGCGACCAGAAATTCATGGTCCGCCTCACTGAGCTGACAGATTTCGATCACGTCACAGGCTTTCAGTTCACTGTTAAGGCAATGCTGACGCTCAAGCTGCAGCTCCCTGGCTGCTTGCACCTTAGCTAACAGGCTCGAACTATCGGCGCTGTTCTCGCTGTTGTCCTCATTGCTACTTTGCGGACTGCGCTGTATGCCATGGCGCAACACATCAGGCTGCCTCGGCACTTCCACCTGCAAATCAATCCGGTCTAAAAATGGCCCGGAGATTTTACTTAAGTAACGCAGGATCTGATCCGGGGTCGCCCGGGCCGACGCGAGATCACCGTCAAAGCTACCGCACGGCGACGGGTTCAACGCACAGACTAGTTGAAACCTCGCCGGATACGAGGCCCGTTGCTTAGCCCGACTGATATGGACAATCCCTGACTCCAGTGGCTCCCGCAGACTGTCCAGAATATGACGATGGATCTCAGCCAGTTCATCAAGGAATAAAATACCGTGATCCGCCAGAGATATCTCACCCGGTCTGGCGTCCGAACCCCCACCAATCAAAGCCGCGGCCGACGAGGTATGATGCGGCGAGCGAAACGGCCGCTGACGCCAGCTTTGCGCCTGAAAGCCGTCCTGGCTTATCGACTGCACCGCCGCCACTTCCAGCGCCTGCTGTTCGTTAAGAGGCGGCAAAATACTCAACATGCGCTGCGCCAACATGGTTTTGCCCGTCCCCGGTGGCCCCACAAAGAGAATATTGTGCCCACCGGCAGCAGCCAGCAGCAACGCCCGTTTGGCCTGATGCTGCCCCTGTACGTCCTGCATGTCGCCATGGGCCATCGTCCTGACGGGCAAAGGTGACGGTTGGATAAGGGGGAGGCGTTGCGCGCCCGAAAGGTGCGCGACCACCTCCCGTAGGGTGGCGAAACCATAGGCCACCGCCTCACGCAGTAACGCCGCTTCTTCAGCGTTTTGGCTTGGGATCAGTGCTAAACGTTGCGCCTGTTGGCAGGCGATTAAACTCGGCAGGGTGCCGCGCACCGGGCGCAGCTCGCCATTGAGGCCCAATTCGCCATAGCATTCGATGTCATCAAGGTGCTCAAGGGTCAAGGTATCAGCCGCCAGCAATACCCCAACTGCAATAGCCAAATCGTAGCGCGCGCCCTGCTTCGGCAGCTCAGCCGGTGACAGGTTGACGGTAATCCGCCCCACCGGAAAACTAAAGTCACTGTTCAGCAGTGCCGTACGTACCCTGTCCTTCGCCTCTCGCACCGTGGTTTCCGGCATGCCAATAATCTGAAACTGGCCAATTCCCTTTGCCACACTTACTTCAACCTGAACCGCCGGCGCCTCCATGCCCAGCATCGCCCGGGTGTGCACCACCGCAAGCCCCATACGCCCTCTCCCTGGCCAATAACCTTCCCTAAGCCTAGTCAGCCGCGCGCCAGCTGCCTATGAGTCAATTGCGTATAGTGAAAAATCCGTCCTTTTACTGTATCGAGAATAATCGCTAAATCAACGGCAGGTGCATCACCGCCACGATCGCTCGCACCATGCTGTCATTGCTTGTTGAACTCAAGCAAAGAGACGCTCAAAAAATAGGGTTGTTGCTCTAACAGAGAGAAACGCAAGAGGCCACCAAATCAGGAAACTAGCCAAGGAAATCAAAACGACTTTTACGGTATTGCGCCTCTTCTGTATAAAAAGGTAGTAAGCACTCCCGATGACCCCAGAGAGGGCCAGCGCCAAAATACTCACAGTCTGACTTACCATATCTAAGGGCGCTAAAATCAGGACGAAGATGGGTAATAGATAAAGCGTATTTAATCTATTCTCTTGCATAATCCCCCCTTCGAGTAGCTATCACTTCAAACTAACTTATCTATGAGCGCTAGATAAAAAACCAAAAGTTTAATAACGTTACTTTGGCATCGACCAAGCTCGCCATTTTATTTCGGCCTTTCACAGACTGATAATAGCTAGTCCTGGCGCAACGCATGAAAGTAAAGCATCTCCTAAAACGAAAAAATATTGAGCGAGAAATTCTCAATAGACATCGCTATTATTCTAATTCTCAAAAATAACAATTAAAATCAAAGAACCTGCATTAAGCGCTCCAGCAAGTCAAAGAAACTAGTCGTTAAAACGTAACCAACGCCTAATCCACCAGTTAACCCAAGAACAATACCGAGTGAGTAAGAAAGCTGATCGTCTTTCATAGTACCAACCTTGCTATTCTAGAATTCAATAATGGCGAATATATTTCATCAGCTCATCGACTTCAAGCCCGATAACGACTCCTGAGCTCACGGAAACTACTTTCGTCCGGCGTGTAATATTAAATACCTCTGGACATGCTGGCATTACGCAAACGTCTGCAAGTCTAGGAACCTTTCTTTTTCTTCTTCTCTACCCACTCTAAATATCCGAACAGAGCTCCACCGAGTATGGCTACTCCAGACCATACAATCAATCCGAAAATGAAGTCTCCCTGTTCGCTGTACTCACCCCGAATGAACCCGGCCCCAAACATTATCAAAAAGAAAACGCCCCCCCATATCGCAATCCCTTTTATAAAAATAAAATTCCATATCGAACGATTGGCTATTTCTTTAGTTGATCTATCTCGCATTTTCATTTTATCCCCACCCAGTAAAAAGCAAGGGTAATTTGGCAGCATCTTTTTAAGGTCAAATATTTAGTCAGATTAGAATTACCAGGCTTCGACATCTGCGATAGCTAGTACCCTTATGCTTCAGTCTAACGGTTAAAATTCATAAGCCTAAGACGTAAAATGCGTCAGATCTCGAGCATCAAAAAATTAATTTGTTGAGTTTATCAATGGATTTCATATCCAAACATGGTAGATTTATAAAAACCTATTAGCCTACGTCAACTCGACAAGACTCCAATATGTCTAACACGCACTGCTAGCCAAGCCAATAGGGCTTGGTGAAAATAAGCACAAAAACTAAAAGCAACGGGTGAGCAAAAATTCTTGGGCCATCGTATTTCTTTTTATCTTGCTGAAACTCAGAAAATGACATACTTCCATATAATAAGTTTATCGGTAGCAGAGATATCGTTCCAATAATTGCGAACCCTATTTGATTCGTCAACCCAAGAACGATAAACAAGCCACATACAACGATTACACTCAAGGTCACTAATTTCATCTTCTTCTCCCAATTAGAGTAGCTTGCGAAAACAGGGGCTACTGGCCCCGAAACATCGAGTCTTATTGCGGGTCTTGAGCAGCGCTACCCATATATGTAGCAGCGCCCACGATAACACCAAGCTCAGCTCCAGGTAGAACTATTCCACCACTCACTTTATCCAATTCTTCGAACTTTAATTCTCGCATGAGAATCTCCAATAATACATTTCAAAGTTGCCCTTTCGGGCTTAACAGCATCCCCATAAGCGCGGATCTCTTGCGCAGCCAGCGTTGCTTCCACTCGGTATACTGGCTCCTGGGTTGCTTGCCCGGCCTGAACAAAGCCATAGGCCCTCGTTGGAATAAGTAGTACGGCTTTAAGCTCAGAGTTTTCGGGCACTATAGTTACAAGCGATTTTGCGGGCTGAAGATGATGACCGATCTCAGCAATTAAATTTGTTACTATGCCGTCAACTGGCGCGGTTATTAAAATTTCACCCCGCGCATTTAGCTCCAACTGTTACTGCTGGCGAACATCTTCCATCGCTAGCAACCTGGCGTTCGAGCTGGTTTTTACGGTTCGCAAGCAGATTAATTTGCTCGGTGAGGTTAGAGGCCATCAATGCGTTGAGGCTTTCGCCTCCAGCAAGATATTCAAGGGTACCTAGCAACATCAGGGATTGTCGCTGTTTTACCGAATCACCGTCCGCAACCCGTCGATAGGTCGCGGCCTACCAATTGCCGCCACTCGCGAAAACGCATACACTGACCTAGTAAAACAACAGGCATGGTTTAGGTATGTGGTTAGCAAACGCAGTCGGTAAAATCCCGTTCTGGATTCGGGTGGCTTTCGTGGTCGCCGTTTTTTCTATTCTGCTGGTGATGTCCGGTCCGGTTATCTTTAATCACGCCGGCTTTTTTCTGGTTTTGCTGTTCTTACTGTTTTTTGACCGCATTGTGGCCCGCACGGAACATAAGTCGGTGTATGTGGAAGATGTTATTGAGGCGGTGCAACTGGAAGGTGGCCGTCTGCGCATACTGGGCGAGTCCATTGAGGCGAGTCAGGTGCAACGCATTGCTATTGGCAGTAACGGTGAACAGGGTTACCTTCAGTTTCCGTTCAATCCTAAGTTCCGGGTCCGGTTGCTATTTCCTGCGGATCAGGTTGGTCAGCTCAGCCTGCATTTAAAACGCTTATTGCCCGACATTATTCTGGTGGAATAACGAAATGACCTTACCGGACTACCTGCATGTAGACCCCAAATATCGCCTGCAGCTGCGCATAGACGCGCTGATTAACTGGGGGCTGTTAATTGTGGCCAGCTTGATAGCGCTGGGGTGGATACCCGCTGAATGGCGCTGGGTTCCAGGCCTGGCGACAATTTTATTTATTTTGATCCTGTTGGTAATGCTGTTTTTTTGGGCGCCACGACGTTACCAGTTAACCGGCTACGCGGTCAGTGAACTGGACGTTCATTACCGCACTGGCGCCCTGTGGCGCACGCAAACCGCGGTGCCTGTGAACCGTATTCAGCATGTTGAAATAAGCCAGGGCCCGATTGAGCGCATGCTTGGGCTTAGTCGCCTGTCGTTGTATACCGCTGGCGGGGCTGGTTCAGACTTAGCGATACCCGGCTTAGCCAAATCACAGGCGGCGCAAATCCGCAGTCAGTTGCTCGGCCTTATCAACGAGCCGGACGAAGACTAAAGGAGCAGAGAGCTAACCGTGCAACGAGTCTCCGCCTATACGCTGATTTACTTTCTCGGCCGCTCGATCGTCCAGCTGGTCAGGCAAGGGAGTAACTTTATCCCGTTGCTGGTCATTCTTTTCGCTGGCGGCGAGCACCTACGCCAATTGGCGTTACCTGTGTTGCTCATTGCTATACCCGTTGGGCTTTGTTTGCACGCCGGGCTGTCGTGGTGGTTCTTCCGATACCAGAACGACAATACCCGGCTTTTTATCCGCAGTGGCATTTTTAAACGTACCCAGTTAACCCTGGATTATGCCCGTATTCAGCAGGCGGATATTCGCCAACCCTGGTACTTTCGCCCCTTAGGTCTGGCGGTACTCGGTGTCGACAGCGCAGGTTCAGAAAGCAAAGAGGTGGAACTCGCCGGAATTCCGTTTGCCCACGCACAGACCCTTAAAGAGCAAATGCTACATGAGTCACGCTCTAAAGGAAGCGTATCACAAGGCCACCCCGTCGACGGGAGCGAAGCCAGTGGAGACAACAGCCCCTCAACCATTTATCAGTTCACCCTTGGGCTAAAAGAAATCGCCCGCTATGGTCTGATGCATAATCCGGTGCTGCTAGCCCTGCCTATTCTGCTCTACCCACTCAGCCAGGGCGATATACTGGACGACCTGATTGATCAGCATCTGCAGCAACTGATGCAGTCTTTCAATCACATCAGTCAGGACGAAAGCGGCTGGGCGCTGTTAATAGCGCTGACCCTGGGTGCCATTGCGCTGCTGGTGGCGCTGTCGGTTGTTATCGCTATCGTTCGTTTCTATCGGTTCAGCCTGCATATTTTTGCTGGCACTTCAGATGGTACTGCAGCTGAGACTGCCAAAGACCCTGCGCATAAAAACCTGCACCGCTACCAGTCTCGTTTCGGCCTCTTTACTATCGCCTCACGTACCTTCCAGTACCTGCGGTTACAGCGTGTGGTCATTCAGCAAGGGTTGGTGGCACGCCTTATTTCACGCTACTCGATGCGGGTCAATCAAAGTGGTCAGGTGCAACGCCAGCAACAAAAAGCCTTTTTCCTGCCGGTACTGGACCAGTCTCGTCTCGATGACATAAAAATACAGCTCGGCTTAGCGCAGACCCCGGAATGGAAGCGGACCCACAAAGCCAGTATGGTGCTGCCGTTCCTGATTAGCGTCGCCTTTATAACTGCAGCTGCCACTCTGATCAGTTCATTCGATTTGAAAGTGATATTGCACGCTTTATGGATAAGCACGCTGGTTTCAGGGCTGGTGCAATGGTTGAGCTGGCGCAAACGGGCAGTATTTGTAAATGACCACTGGTTTGCGACCCAGCAAGGTATTCTCGGCAAGCAACAGCGTTGGGTGCCGGCACATAAAATACAGGCCCTGACATTACGCCAGGGCCCGTGGTTACGCTATTGGGGGATGCTCAGTCTGCAGGTATATAGCGCTGCCGGCCGTGAAACCATTAGCTGGTTGCCTGAATCTGAATTACAGCGAATTAGTGAGCACCTACTAACCAACAGCAAGACCTTCCATGGCCGATGGATGTAGTGTTGACGCTCGCTTAACCTTGCTGTTGCTGACGATCTGAACGATGGTTGCGCTCACCACGGTGTTTGTCACCCCGGGGGTGCCCTTCTTCCCGCCACTCGCGCATGCGTTCACGCATTTCCTGACGGCGCTCGGTTGTCCATTCACCACGTTTCTCGATCATTGCATTGAAATCATCTGCGGAAATTTCACCGTTGCCATCTTCGTCGATGCGCGCGAAGGCCGATGCCGCTCGTTCTTCCGCCCGTTGTATCGCGTTCGCAACAAATTCGCTTTCACTGATAATGCCGTCATTGTTGCTGTCAATCCGGGCAAACCAGTCGTGCTCCTCAACAGCCTCACCGGTTTCATCATTGGCCGTTGCAGCAGCACTTGCCAGCAGCATAGCCGAGGTTAAAGTTACCGCTGCAACGAGAGTTTTAAAGGTTAATTGCATTGATGTTTTCATGGTCGTTCTCCTTACCCGATTGGGTATCCTAAGTTGATACCTCTAATCTATTCCTCAAGTGTGCAGAGAGGGTGAGGGAATTAAGGAGAAACTGTGGAGATATCCGGTTCAAACCGGTAACCCACCCCATAGACCGACTGAATAAATTGCTGCTCTGCACGCACCTGTGTCAGTTTAAGGCGGATATTTTTGATGTGGCTGTCAATCGTGCGGTCCGACACCACACGATAGTCGTCGTACGCAGCATTCACCAGCTGGTCGCGTCTGAACACCCGCCCCGGGTTTTCAACCAGGGTCTGCAACAGGCGAAACTCAACCGGTGTTAACTCAATCGCCTGATTGTCCAGCTTCACTTTGAGTGCCGCCGGATCAAGCAATAAACCAGGTGTGCCCTGCTCTGCAGCGGAGCTACTCAGCCAGCGCTGACGCCGTAAAATTGCTTCCACACGGGCAACTACTTCACGCGGACTGAAAGGTTTGCAGATGTAATCATCGGCGCCAAGCCGCAGCCCCAACAAGCGGTCGATTTCGTCGTGGCGGGCGGTTAAAAATACCACCGGGACCTGAGAATGCTGGCGCAGTGACTGGCAAAGCTCCAGTCCATCAAGGCCTGGCAACATAATATCCAGAATCACCAGATCTGCCTCTAGTGCTCCTTCGGTTAGCGCAGTGAGGGCCCGGTCACCCTCGCCAAAGGTGGTTACTTGGAAGCCTGCATGCTGCAAATAGTCCGCCACAAGCTGCTGAATCTCCACTTCATCTTCAACCACGACGATATGGGCCTGCGGCTGGCTCATTGGCTGGTTACTCCCGGGTCCGGCAAGCTCAGACAAATTTGTAAGCCGCCCAGCGCGCTTTGCGTTGCTGTCAGGGTGCCCGCATGCGCCTGCGCAATCCGCTCACATATCGCCAGCCCCAATCCGCTGCCACCCAGTCGGCGGTTACGTGAAGCTTCGCCACGATACAAACGGCGGAAAATATCTTTCATTGCGCTTTCTGCCACGCCCGGCGCCGAGTCGCGAACGATCAATTGCACGGCATTGTCTGCCTGCGCTAGCTCAAGTTCAACCTCACCTGGCCCATCGGTATAGCGCATGGAATTGGACCAGACATTCATCAGTAACTGTTGCAATCGTTGCGGGTCAGCTTTGATGCTAAGGGGCTGCAACGGCAGTTTCAGCGTTGCTTTAAGGCCCGCCTGCTCTGCCTGATGGCTAAGCACCGGCCACTGCTCCTGTAACCAATTATTTAAGGTTAGCGGCTGCCACTGGTAACGTAACGAACCTGCATCGGCGTCAGCCAGCATATGCAGGTCGTCCACCAACTGCGTCAGTTGCCGAACCTGGCCCTGCAACAGGCCCATTTCCTGAGCGTCCAGATGGCGAATACCGTCTTCCAACGCTTCCAGCTCAGCCTGCAAAATAGTCAGCGGCGTGCGTAACTCGTGTGCAATGTCGGCCATAAACGCCTGTCGCTGGCCTGCTGCCGCACGCAGCGTTCGCGCCAGCGCATTAATATCGGCGGCCAGCGCCGTTAGCTCATCCCGCCCCTGCTGCGGCACTTCGACATCGTACGCTCCAGCGGCAAGCCGGCGGGTCGCCCGGGTCAGGGTACTCACCCGGCGTCGTAAACGTCGTGCCAGTATTGCTGCAACCAGCGCCGCGACCACCAAAGCAGCAAAACCCGCCAGCAGGATCGCCGCCATTTGCTGCTGTTGAAAGACCTCGTCTATTGGCTGCAACGGCCCTTGCGGCCGGCCCGTTCGTAAATAGCCCAGAGTCACTCCGCTGTCCGGCTCAACAATAGACACCTGAATAGGGTCATCAATCTCGCGGCCAAACAGTAAATCACCATCGGCGCTATACAAGGCAAGATTGCGAAAGCTGAAGCGTAGCGGGTCGAGCCCGTCGCTCTGGGGTTGCTGACGTGACTCACGCCACTGCGCGATGCTCAACCCAGCCAACAGTCGACGCACACCGCCCCGTTCAAGTTCACCGAGCTGCTCAAAGCGAAAATCCTCATCGCGTTCGGTCTGGCGTTCGTAGTAGTCGGCAATAAGCACAGCGAGCTCCTGCATCCGCTGCGTTTCCTGAGCACTGAGGTAATTATTGAAGTTATGAATAAAATAGAGGCGTATGCCGACCAGAGTGGCCATCACCAGAATCAATGCCACACCTGCGATGGCAATAAACAGCTGCCAGCCAGTGGATAAGCCAAGTTTTTTCACGCTGGGTTACTCGCCTTCGTCGGTATTCACGCTGCTTTCGCTTGCTTCGTTGAGGGTTCTCAGCAATTGCGTCGCAACTTCCTGCATGCTTCGCTGCCAGGCAATCTCCAGAGCCTCCACCATAGCGTCATATCCGTCCTCCGCCAATTGCTGATGTTCGCTAAAGCGACCACTGGCAAAGAAGTCCTGCTGATAGTTACGGGCCTGCCAGATCCCCGCCACCTCGACTTCCCCATTTGGCAACAGGTGAAAGCTGTCGATGTGCAGATCCAGGCGCAAGTCGTAGCTCCGCAAATGGCCGCTCCCGGCCACTGGCAGCCAATCGCTTCCAGCGAGTTGCTGGGTCAGACCGTGGCGAAGCTGCCGTTGCAGCTGGGAATGCAGAGGCTCAGCCCACTGGTGCTGCCGTGAGCGATGAATCTGCTGATTATTGAGTGCCTGAGTCAGGCTTTTTCCGGCCAGATAACTGGCCACTTCAACGTCGCCAACCACGACCCGTTTCTGCATCGAGTCGTCAATAACCTCAAATTCCGGTGTGCTCAACAGGTACGACACGGTTTGCGGCGGCTGGCTGCTGCACGCGCTGAGCCAGAAAATGCTCAGTACAAGGCTGATGTTTAAATAGATGGACTGCTTCATTGGCGAGGTCTCCGTGGCTCAGGATCGCGTTCCGTCGGGGGATTAAACAACAACGAGTTAGGTCGCTCACGCAGTTGCTCAGCAAACGGCTCCAGGTCATTGAGGATCTGTTGCAGGCTATCCAGCGAGCGTGACAAATCATTGTAGGCTGGTGCGTCACTGGAGTACCCAGCCATCATCCGTTCCAGTTCAGCTAATGTCGCATTCAGCCGGGCAGGCATATCTTCCATCGCCGGATCACTGAGTAAGCGGGTCACCTGCTGGCTTAACGAAGACACTGCTCGCAAAGTTTCTTCTGAAGTTGCCAGGGTCTGCTCCGCGTTGCTACCCAGTTGACCAAAATCGATCTGGTTGAGGTTGCTGATAAGTTCGCCCAGTTGTTTATCCAGACTGCCGCCGCTGCCTGACTGAACAGGGAAGACCGGGTAATCGGCATTGGCCTCCGTCACCGGGATGGTTCCATCCTCACTAAAACCAATATCCACGTACAAGGCGCCAGTCAGCAAGTTTCCGGCGCGCAAACTGGCGCTCAGTCCGCGCTCAAACAACCCTTCCAGCTGCTCTTCCCATAGATCCATATTAAAGCCGGCAAACCTGGGGCCTAATCGTTCTGGTTCCATCCGAATTAACACTGGTACCTGCCGTTCCAACAGATTTTGCCCCAGGTTTTCACCACCCGTATATGGAACCTGTAACACCGTACCGACTCGAATACCACGGTACTCAACCGGCGCTCCCGGGCTCAACCCGCGGACACTGTCCTCGACTAACAATAAGTAGTCTGCGTAATGCGTAAAACCTTCCTGCCGTGCCGCTTCCTGGTCTCGAAACAGGGTGAATTCGGCACCGTCTTCGGCCGGCTCGCCATAACGGGTGTCGACCAGGGTATCGAAGGTAATACCTCCGGCCAGCACTGATTCCAGCGAACCTATATCGATATTAACCCCATCAGCACCAAACTGCATCGAAACCCCAGAATTTTGCCAAAACCGTACGTCATCGGTAATAAGTGCCATAAAGGGTTCTTCAATAAATACTGAGAAGACGTTCAGCTGCTCTTCAATATCAAATTCGGTGGTTTCAATACGACCCACGGTGTGGCCGCGGAAGGTCACCGGGTCACCGGGGTTTAGCTGATTACCGTATTGGCCACGTAACTGAACTGTCAGACCATTCTCATCACCCCGTAGTACCGGAGGCTGAGCCAGGGCAACGAAATCTCGTTTCCCTGAGGCACCTTCGGCGGGCTGCATTTCAATATAGGCACCGGACAAAATAGTGCCCAGACCACTGATCCCTTCGCGTCCAATCCTCGGCTTTACCAGCCAGAATCGAGTCTGCTCAGTAAGCATGGCCTCGGTCCCATCAAACATTCGAATATCGCTAATGGCATGACTAAAGTCGTCCGACAAACGTACGCCTTCAACCCTGCCCACCGCCACATCTTTCACTTTAACCAGGGTTTGGCCCGCTTCAATTCCTTCAGCGTTGCGCAGTTCGAGTGTCACCAGCGGACCCCGCCCACTGACCGTATCAAAGGCCATCCACACGCCAATAGCCAGCGCCACCGCAGGGACTAACCAAATTGAGGATATCCGGCGCGCTTTGCGGCGAGAGGCTTTTTCAAAGGTGTCGTTCATGCTTCCATTCCTGTACGTCAAAGCGAGCTCGCTCGGGGTGCCAAAGTGCTTTCGGGTCAAAAGCCATAGCTGCAAGCATAGTTAAAACAACCACAGCTGCAAACGCCATCGCTGCAGGCCCCGGGTAAATGGACAACAAGGCCCCAGCCTGAATAAGTGCAACCATGATGGCCACCACGAAGACGTCAATCATCGACCAACGGCCAATAAATTCAACCACCCGGTACCAATACACCCGGCGCTCGACGCTAAGTGGCTGCGGCCGGCGAATGACAAAACAGAGCCAGCCCAGTACCGCTATTTTAGCGATTGGAATAATAATACTGGCAAAGAAAATAATTGCCGCGACCAGGTACGAGCCCATCTCGACCATTTGCCAAACGCCGCCGATAATCGTCGAATCGACGGTGCCACCCACAGTAACGGTTCGCATCATCGGGTAGAGGTTAGCCGGAACATACAGAATGCTCGCCGTCACCAGTAGCGCAAGACACCACTCAATACGGTGACGCCCGGGCATACGTAACTTACGAAAGCAGCGCCGGCAGTGGCCCTGTTCAATTCGATTAAGCAGGCCGCAACTGTCACAGCCAACCAGCCCCTGAGACAATGCATCCACGCCCACTTTGGCGACGTAAGGCGTTTTCGCCTCATGGCGCAACGCAAACCACATCCAGTCCGTGTCGATGTTAGAAACTGTCTTTACCAGCAGAATAACGTAGCCACAGAATGCCCAAAACGACATGCCCAGCTGGATATCTGCCATGCCCAACAATTTTACCAGGCTGACCAACACGCCGACCAAAAATACATCGGTCATTAGCCAGGGTTTGATGCTACTAATGGCCCTTGCTAACCAGATAGCGCCCGTCCAGTACTGGCGTAAAGCAATGGCGGAGTAGACATAGACCACCGCTAGTAAATACAAACCCGGTAACACCAGGACCGTTGCCGCGATCAGAATTGATAACAACGGCCAGTCGTTACTGCGAAAGGCAGTCGCGGTGTCCAGCAACACGATATCCTGTGCCTGCCCCCCTAAAGCGAAGGACATAAAGGAAAATGGCATGGTAAACGCCAGCATGATCAATGCCGACAGGGCATAGGCTAAAACACGTTCGGCAGGGGCGTGAGCACGGTAGGTTAATTCCCGTTTACAACGAGGACAATTCGCCGCCTGACCAGCCTTTAAAGCCGGCAAGGCGACGACAAGATCACATTCCGGACATGCTCGGCGCCGTTTCATGAATGCACTTAGTTCGTAGTATCCACTGGGTTCGCATCGTCAGCGCCCTTCGCCATGGCTGGCTGACTTGCAGTGTCTTCGTGCGCGGCTTTTTCCAGTACTTCGATACGCTGGCGCAGGCGTAACAGCATTTGTTGCTGAATTTCAAACTCTTCACGTGTTACCACATCGAGCTTGCTGAGCTGTTGCTGCAAGGTTAATTTCACCCGGTTTTCGATATTATCGGCCATATCACGTACTCCCGGCGGGATGCTGTCGGTGATCTGCTTGGCGAGTTGTTCAATTTTTTTGGTATCAATCATTAGGCTTAATCCGTTTTTACTTCATGTTTAACTCTTGCCTTAACTATAGCACGGGAAATGGGGTACACTCTGCGCGTTTTCTTCGAGGTATTTATGCAGTTAAATCCACGTCAGCGCGAAGCAGTCACCTACATTGGCGGCCCATTATTGGTGCTGGCCGGTGCTGGCAGTGGTAAAACCCGGGTCATCACCGAAAAAATTGCTCATCTGGTCCGCCATTGCGACTACCGGGCGAAGGACATTGCCGCGGTCACCTTTACCAATAAAGCCGCGCGTGAGATGAAAGAGCGCATTCACAAAACTCTTGGTCGCCAGGCCTGCCGTGGACTCCGTGTTTCCACCTTCCACACCCTGGGTCTCGATATCATCCGCCGGGAAACCGCCACCCTGGGTATGAAACCTGGCTTTTCGTTGTTTGACGACCAGGACTCAATGGCTCTGCTGAAAGCGCTGACCGACGATGAGCTGGATGTCGATAAAAGCTGGCTTAAATTAGCGGTCAGTAAAATCAGTAACTGGAAGAATGACATGCGCTCGCCTGATGCCGTACTGGCCTCTGCTGAGGGTGACGACCAACTGTTTGCGGTGGTTTACGAGCAATATCAGCGCCATCTGAAAGCATACAACGCACTTGATTTCGACGACCTGATCCTGTTGCCAACGGTGCTGCTTCGTGATCACCCAGCCGTTCGTGAACGCTGGCAGAAACGCATCCGTTACCTGTTGGTCGACGAATATCAGGATACCAATACCAGCCAGTACCAGCTGGTTCGACTGTTAGTTGGCGAACGCGCTCGCTTTACCGTGGTGGGTGACGATGATCAGAGTATTTATTCATGGCGTGGTGCGCAGCCGAAGAACCTGGCATTGCTACAGGACGATTTTCCACAGCTGCGCGTGGTCAAGCTCGAGCAAAATTACCGGTCCATGGAGCGGATCCTCAAATGCGCCAATATCCTGATTGACAATAACCCGCATGTGTTTGAAAAACGTCTGTTTTCCGATATGGGGTATGGCGAGCCGTTACGCGTCATCTTTGGCCGCAACGAAGAAAACGAAGCCGAACGGGTGGTCGCCGAGATAGTCCGCGAGCGTTTCTTAGAAAAAACACGCTATGGTGACTACGCCATCCTCTATCGCGGCAACCACCAGGCACGTGGGTTTGAAAAGTCACTGATAAACAACCGTATACCCTACAAAATGACCGGTGGTCAGTCGTTTTTCTCGCGCGCTGAAATCAAAGACATCATGGCGTATTTGCGCTTGCTGGTGAATCCGGACGACGATAATGCGTTTTTGCGTATCATCAACCTTCCGCGTCGAGGCATTGGCCCGACTAGTATGGAACGAATTGGCGAGCTGGCCAATCAGGAACGGGTTAGTCTTTTTTCTGCCTGCCAAATTCATGGCCTGAATACTTTGTTAAGTGCACCTGCCTTTCATGCGGTGCAAAGCTTTGTTGAGCTTATCCAGCGAACCGCACGCAAAGCGGCTGAACCCGGTGAACAAAGCGTCCATGCCATCCGCGATTTAATTAAGTTCATTCAGTACGAAGAGTGGCTGTTCGAAAGCAGCCCAAGTCCGGCCGCCGCCGAAATGCGGATGAAGAACGTTAACGAGCTGTATCGCTGGGTCAGCGACATGCTAAAAGACGACGATGACGAGGCGCTGAGTCTCGAACAGGCTGTGAATAAACTGATGCTGCGCGATATGCTCTCGCGACAGGATGAAGAAGACGACGGCGATCAGGTGCAGCTAATGACGCTGCACGCTTCAAAAGGGCTCGAGTTTCCTTACGTTTTTATGGTCGGCATGGAAGAAGGCTTGTTGCCGCACCAGTCGAGTATTGATGAAGGCAATATTGAAGAGGAGCGGCGCCTGGCCTATGTCGGTATTACCCGCGCCCAACAACGACTTATTTTCACGCTGGCGCGTGAACGTCGCCAGTATGGTGAAACCATACGGCCCGAACCCAGTCGCTTTTTATTCGAGCTGCCGCAGGATGACGTTAAGTGGGAAGATAGTCAGACCAAAGTCAGTCATGAAGAAAAACAACAACGCAGTGCCAGCAACATTGCTGCATTGCGCAACATGCTGAAAAAAGACTGACTTAAGCGTAGGCTTCTTGTTCGTCGCTGGCTCCGTTATCGCTTTCCTGCAACGGTTGTGCTGCGCTAAACAAGTTGCCCTGGCCATGATGCACGCCCAGTTTACGCAATTGTTTAAGTAGTGCCTTTGACTCAAGCCCCTCCGCTGTCAGACGAATCGAAAGTTCTTCGCATAAGGTGACCACATGTCGCACCATCGCGCGGGCGCGCGGCTTGCGACCTGTTTGGCGAACGAAGTTGCGGTCCAGCTTAATAATGTCAAACGGATAATTATAGATAAACTGCAACGGCCCTGACCCCCGTCCAAAATCATCCAGCGCCAGCTTGACACCGAATGCGTGCAGCCGACGCAGACTGACCAGCAGTCGTCGGCCTTCCTGTCTGAGCAGGTTCTGCTCGTCAAACTCCAGTACTACCATGTCCTTAGGTATCGGCAACGCATCGATGGCGTCTTCCAGGGCTTTCAGATGGCGCATGGTCATCAGGTGCTGTGTCGACAGATTAAAGTGAATCGGTGCCTGTGGTAATTCGCCCTCTTGCTGCTCCAGCACCAACGCTGTCTGTTTAATGACCCAGTGATCGATATCCAAAATGGCGCCTGAACGCTCTGCCTGCTTAATAAAAGACCCCGGGGCCAATAACTTATCACCTCGTTGCCAGCGCAAGAGGATTTCGTGCCCTTCGATACGGTCACTATCAAGCCCATAAATAGGCTGATACCACAAACGAAAATCGCGGTAGGTATGCGCACTTCGCAGCGCCGATTCCTGGCTAACTGCTGCCACCAGGCCGTGGCGGATGGTATCGTCGAAGACCACATAGCGGCCGCGGCCAGAGCTTTTCGCTTCATACATAGCGGCGTCTGCGTCGCGCAGCAGGCGATCTACACTTTCATTAATATCGCGGCTTAATGCAATGCCAATACTGGCCCCGGAAAAATGCTCCTGGTCGTCCAGGATAAAGGGCGCCCGCATCATCTGAATAATTGACTCAGCAACCTGCTGGGCCTGCTCAAGGCTTTCGATATGTTCCAGCAAAATCACGAACTCATCACCGCCGATACGGGCAATCAGATCATGTTGCGAGACTGAACTGCGCATGCGTTGGCTGACTTCAAGCAGAAACTGGTCACCGGCCGAATGGCCGAGGGTGTCATTAATATTTTTGAAGCGGTCGAGATCGATAAAGAGCACCGCAAAGTTGCCGTTTCGTTCACGTTGCTTCCGGCGAATCGCTTTTTCGACCCGCTCTGTAAACATAGGCCGGTTGGGTAATCCGGTCAGGTTGTCATGGTGGGCATCGTAATACAGTTTTTCTTCAATCTTCTTGCGCCGTTCAATTTCCTCGACCAGCTCCTCGGTTCGTTCCGCAATACGTTTTTCCAGAAACACATTGGCCCGAGCCAGCTTTTCGGCTGAACGCCGCCGTTCAATAGCGACTGCCACGTGCTGAGAAACGAAGTTAAGCAGTTCGAGATCATCGCTCGAATAGGTCGACTCGTTATTGTAGCTTTGCACCGCCAGCACGCCGAACACGTCGTCATTAATTGATAGCGGCGACCCCAGCCATTGCTGTGCCAACATACCGTTGTCACCGCCAACCACAATCTCACCGCGGCGCACCAGCTCCTCACGTTCACGACTGCCGATCATAATGGGCGAGCCCTGGCGTAGAACGTACTCTGTCATCCCTTTACGCAAGCGCCGCTGCTTGGCTTTACGATCGTTTTCATCGACATAATAAGGGAAATACACCTGCTGGTTATTTTCTGTCAGCAGCGCGACGTAGAAGTTTTGCGCTTTCAATAACTTATTGATCTGTTTATGCAGCTCACTGTAGAAACTGTGCATATCTTCAGAGCTATTGGTCAGTTCTGAAATAGCAAACAGCACCGACGTTTGCAGCTCAGCCTTTTCGCGGACGGTAATTTCTTTCAACAGATCTTCATTGGTGACCCGCAGTTCCGCTGTCTGCCTTTTAATCTCGGCCTGCATCAACTCCCGTTGACGAAAACGTTCCAGCGCATTGACCACATGCTGCGAAACGAACATTAATAATTCGAGATCCTGCTGGCTGTAGCGAACGTCTTCCTGGTAACTCTGCACCACCATCGCGCCCATGATCTGGTCGCCAGATAATAAGGGGACACCCAGCCAGTCCACATGCAGCGAACCCATTTTATCGATTTCACCGCTGTGCTCTAATTCGCGGAAGGTGTCCTTGGTCAACAACAAAGGTTCACCTGTGCGCAGCACATAGCCGGTTATACCGCGCTTCAATTTTTCGGCGGGCATTTGGGTCAGGGTGTCGAGGTTATCCTGCTCGTCAACAAAATAGGGGAAGTGAACCGTTTCAGAGGCCGCGTCATACAAGCAGATATAAAAGTTATTGGCGGCCATAAGCTCACCAATAATGGCGTGTACCGACGCATAAAGCTGGTCCATGTCACGTGCCGAAGCCGCCAGCTCAGAGATCCTGAACAGCGCTTTCTGTACCACCTCTGCCTGGCGGTACTTATGCGTAAGCAGCTTCAGCCGCTCAATCACCTTTTGCTGGCGTTTGAGCTCTGAGAGCTGCTCGTTGGGGGCGGCAACTTGTGTCATGTTGTTAGACTAGTACCCTATAGTAAGTGGTCAGTCATTAAGTTATAAAACATCAGCATATAAGCACCCACTACTATACATGGGTCACAAAAGTCTGAAAAGCGTCCAATTAGTTTAAAATAATATTAATATTTGCTCTTTAAATAGTACAAAAATAAGACTTTTCAAGTTATTGACGGAAATGAGTTCGGCGCGGGCAAGCTGCAGACAAAAAAAAACCGCCTTCAATGAGGCGGCTTTATAGAACTCAAATTTTTACCGGGCTTATAAGCCCGCGATCATGTGCTCAACGGCGGCTTCGATCTCTTCATCCGAGCACGCACCGCAACCACCACGAGGAGGCATCGCGTTAAAACCATTAATAGAATGGTCTAACAATACGTCCATCCCTTTGGCAATACGTTCTTCCCAGTCACCGGCGTTACCTTTTTTCGGTGCACCCAGTACACCACCGGCGTGACAGGCAGAGCAAGCCTGGTTATACACTTCTTCACCTGAACGAGGCTCGCTCGAACCTGCGCTTTGCGCTGCAGACGACTCACCTGCCATACGAACCTGGCCCGCTGGCTTTATGCGTTCTGCAATGCTGTCTTCTGACATATCCTGTGCAACAGCAACACCGCCTGCGATAGCCATTCCTGCCGCCATCGCTACCCAAGTCTTCCAATTCGCTAATTTCGCTACTTTCACAGTTATCTCCTGAGATTGCCAAACGACGGCCTACCCCATTCGCAACCTTTGCCTGGGGGGTTATCACCGTACTTAGAGGTTTAAACCTCCGCCGATTATAGCCACAAACCTTGCTCGGTTAAATAGCTGTCTCTTTTCATTACCATTCGTATGGGAAAAAGATCACTGTGATAAACTCAGTGGATGGACCCACATGACCGTAAAATTGCCTTACTTGACCTCGATGCCTTCTTTGCCGCGGTGGAAGTAAAAAAAGATCCAGCGCTGGCAAGCGTGCCGTTTGCAGTAGGCGGTGGTGGTGAGCGAGGAGTGGTCGCAACCGCCAATTACCTAGCCCGCCAGTTTGGTGTCCGCAGCGCCATGCCCGGCCATCAGGCGCGCCGGCTATGCCCGCAGCTGCATTTTGTGCGACCCGACATGGCTGCCTATAAAGATACGTCAATGCAAATCCAGCAACGTTTACTTGAAGTAACGCCGCATATGGAACCTGCCTCGATCGATGAGTTTTATCTCGACCTGACTGAAAACCAGCTGTGTAAGGGCAGTGCGTCAATGACTATGGAGATGATCCGTGACGAGTTAAGGGACTTTGGGGTCACTGGCTCTGCCGGTATATCAAACCAGAAGATGGTCGCTAAAATTGCCTCGGAAGAGCACAAACCCGACGGCCAGACCCTAATTACACCTGATCAGGTATTCAGTTATATTGGTCAGTTGGCACTGGCCCGGATTCCAGGGATCGGGCCCAAAAGTCAGCAACGTTTACACACCATGGGTTGGCATTACGGCGCCGATATCCAGGCATTGCAACTCGACCAACTGCAAAAAGTACTCGGCGACAAGGCGGGCTATGTGCTCCACCAGCGCTGCCTGGGGATTGATCTTCGCGAGGTCGTTACCACCCGCGTCCGCAAAAGCGTCGGCACCGAAGAAACCTTGCGTCAGGATCTGACCTCGCTGCGCGCAGTGGAGCAATTCACGGAACGCGAACTGCTGCCATCGTTAAAGCGGCGCCTGCGTATTGACCGCTGGCAGGATGCCCGCATCAAAACTCAGACCGTTAAGCTGAAGTTTAATGACTTTCAGCAAACGACGGTCTCCCGCGCCAGCAATCGTATCAGTCCCTCGATATTTTATAGCCTGCTACGCGAAGCCTGGGATCGGCGAGCGTTGCGCTCAGTTCGCTTAATTGGCATCAGCGTCACCCTGCCCGACCCTGACTCTTCACGTCAGCTTGAGTTAGACCTCGAGTAAGCCAACACTGGTCGGCTAACGCCGTTAGCTCAGCTGTGGTAATCTCCGTTACCCCCTGACCAACCTGTTACAGCTGTATTATGAAACTGATATTGAAATTAATTGCCGGTATTCTCGGCGGCATCCTGATTGGCCTGTTCGCCCCGGAATGGCTGAACCGTGTTTTGCTCACGTTTAAAGATCTGTTCAGCGAATTGCTCACCTTCACCATTCCTTTATTAATTTTATTTTTTATTACCAGTGGGATCGCAAATCTGCCGCAAAAGTCCGGCCATTTGCTTGGGCGGACCCTGGCTATTGCCTACGGCTCGACTATTGTCGCCGGTAGCATGGCCTATTTTATAACGGCGGCCGTGGTGCCTTCGCTCACCGCAGCAAGCGGTTCGGTTGAAAATCTCGGCGCCCATGGCGTGCTGCCATTGCTTACCCTTGAAATCCCGCCATTACTCAGTGTTATGACAGCACTGGCAGCCGCTTTTGTGTTTGGCCTCGGGATCAGCGCACTGCAGGCTACGTCGTTGCGTCAGGTTTCAGACGAAGGTCGTGACGTGATTGAACTGCTGCTAACCAGAGTGATTATTCCACTGCTGCCGTTTTACATTGCCGGTGTGTTTGCTGACCTGGCGCTGTCCGGTACCGTGTTCGCAACCCTGCAGACCTTTGGCATTATCCTGCTGTTGGCCGTCGCCATGCACTGGCTCTGGCTCAGCATTATGTTCGTCAGTACTGGCCTGGCCATGGGCGAATCCCCCCTGCGCCTGATCAAAAATATGCTACCTGCCTATTTTACCGCACTAGGGACCATGTCCAGTGCCGCAACCATTCCTGTCACACTGCAGGCAACCAAGCAAAATGGGGTCAGCAAACGCATTGCCGACTTTACCATTCCGCTGTGCGCCACTACGCACCTGTCGGGCTCGATTATCACCATCACTACCTGCGCCGTTGCTGTCATGGCAATGCGCGAAGGGCTCGCTATCCCGAACTTCTTCGACATGCTGCCATTTCTGCTGATGCTCGGCGTCGTCATGCTCGCCGCACCAGGCGTCCCCGGAGGAGCCGTCATGTCCGCCATTGGTCTGCTCACGAGTATGCTTGGCTTCGGCGAAGGGGCGGTAGCGCTAATGATCGCACTCTACATGGCACAGGACAGCCTGGGCACCGCCTGCAATGTAACCGGCGACGGCGCCATTGCCCTGTGGGTGAATAAGTTTGCGAAGAAAAACACTAACGCAACAGATGACAGTGCCTAAGCAGTGCTTTTGTTCAATAAATCTGCTAAAATCCAGCGCTTTTCAAATCTAACTGGAAAGCGCACTTCGCGCTCAAAGAGGCAAGAATCATGGCATCCGTACTGATTTTAATGGGCTCGCAATCCGACTGGCCAGTCATGCGCCATGCAGCAACCATGCTGGATGACCTGGGTGTCGACTGGGAAGCCCGCGTGGTTTCGGCCCATCGCACCCCGGACTTACTGCAAAGCACGATGCAGGAAGCCGAACAGGGCAATGTCCGGGTGATCATTGCCGGCGCTGGTGGCGCCGCGCATTTGCCGGGCATGTTAGCAGCTTTCACCCACCTGCCGGTATTTGGGGTTCCGGTGCAGAGCCGCACCCTAAAAGGCATTGATAGCTTATTGTCGATTGTGCAAATGCCCAAAGGGGTCGCTGTTGGCACCCTGGCCATTGGCGATGCCGGTGCAGCCAATGCTGGCCTGCTTGCCGCACAGGTAATTGGCACCCATGACAGCGATGTAGCCGGACGTATTAAAAGCTTCCGCGCAGCGCAACGTGACAAAGTAATGCAGAACTCAAAGCTGGAGTTATAACGTAGTGAATATCCTTATTCTGGGGAATGGCCAGTTGGGGCAAATGCTTGGCCGAGCCGCGATACATTATGGGCACGCATGCCTGTTAGTCGATACCAAAACGGACCAGGTCATGCCGGTCGCCGCCTACGAACCATTACCCATGGATATCGCCGCGGCGACTGAATGGGCCGACGTGGTCAGTTGGGAGCACGAACAACTCGCCCCTGCGCACGTTGCCATTTGCAAGGCTAAATTTCTGTCGCCCACCGACAACATCCTGGCATTAACGGACCGCGAGCTGGAAAAGTCGCTGTGCGATGAACTCGCCCTGGCGACCTCGCCATGGCAGGCTTTCAAGACCCGGGATGAGTTGCAGGCCTGCCTGCAGCAGACACAAAATGCGGTGGTAATTAAAGCAGCCCAGGGCGGTTACGATGGACGTAGCCAATGGCGTCACAACCCACAAGCGGATAGCAATATAGCATCTGAGTTGCTGCAACAAGCCGGCGCCCAGCGCGGTATTGTCGAAGACATGATCGACTTCACCTGTGAAGTTTCCCTTGTCGGCGCGCGCAATGCGCAGGGCGACATTTGCTGCTTCCCGCTGGTCGAGAATGTCCACCGCCAGGGTATCCTCAGTCATACCCTGGCTGGACTAACCGAATTGCCAGAGCATTTACAGGCTCAGGCCGAAGACTTCTTCAAACGTTTGACCGACCATTTGCAGTATGTAGGCACCCTTGCAATTGAGTTTTTTGTGGTTGGAGAGGCGAGTAGCGCGCGCCTGCTAGTGAATGAAGTCGCTCCCCGCGTACATAATTCAGGTCACTGGACACTGACAGGCAGCAGTTGCGATCAGTTTGACCTGCATATTCGGGCTATTACCGGTATGCCATTTCCGGCAGCATTGAATACCCAGGCTACGGTTATGTTAAACGTGATTGGGGTCAGTCAGATCGCCGAACATCTGTGGCCAAGCGACGCCGACCCATACTGGTATGGCAAAGATGCCCGCCCCGGACGTAAGGTCGGTCATATTAACTGGCGCACCACGAGCCGTGGTGAAGCACTGGCCTTCGTTGATCGCGAGCAGCCGCAGGCACAACAACTGGCTGACTGACATCTGGCTGCGCCGTAAAGAAAAACTGGCTGTCGAATGAACCATTCAGTATTTATGAACGTTTAGATAGCACACTCTTTATTTCAGTTGGGTTCATGAACGCAGCCTCCATATTTCAGCGGCATTTTGCCCGATTACCTGTTTGGCAATGGCTCTTTCTGGCCGTTGCCACCTTAGGTCTGTCCGCTGCGTCCCGCTTGCTCACCTTACCTGATGTCGCCTTTTCGGCTTTGTGGCCAGCCTCAGGTATATTCCTTGGTGCTGTGCTCGCGCTGGGTAACCGCCCGTTATGGATACTGGTCCCTTGCATGGTGTTCTGGTCATCCATGCTGATGAATGAGCCCTGGGCCATGGCGCTTTCCGGTGCAGCAGGACTTGCCTGCGGAAGTCTCGTTGCGCGACTATTGATTGAACGCGGCAAACATAGCATCAGTGCTCGCGGCACCCTGTCCCCTCTGCATTATCTTCCCAATCTGTATTTTAAGGGCGCTTTCGTCGGTAGCGGTATTTCCTCGTTAATCGGCTCCCTTGGCTATCGTTTCTCGGTGCCGGCCGCCGCCGAATTCGCCTGGCAGGATGTCTGGCTAGTCTATTGGCTGCTCGAGGGCCTCGGCGTTATTCTCTTCGCGCCACTGTTTTTCTTTATGCTGCGCCGACCGTCGTTTACCTGGCAGTCCATTCGCGTCGATTTTGCGAAAAAGCCGATCCTTATCTGGGCCATCATGGTGCTCCTGGCAATCACGTTGTCAGTTATTCTCGGCCAACTGGGCGACGACCGTTACGCGCCCATTTTCGCCCTCGCTCTATTCCCGCTGGTCTGCTGGTTTGCCTCTGAAGCCAGCCCGCCGTCCCTGGATAGTATCATTCCAATTTTTGCCGCTATCTTCGTTGTTTTTTCCATTTACCAGTGGGGTGGGTTACCCGCCGTTGAGGACATTACCGGACTACTCCGCGTCTTACTTCAGGTTGGTTTTCTGGCAGTTATGGCACAGCTGGTCGCTAATATTAATCACCAGCGCCACCTGCTGCTCGACCGCTTTCGCCGTCAGGCGTATCAGGACTATCGCACTGGCCTGGCAAATGACCGTGGGTTATATCAGGAAATAAAACAGCTACTGGAAACCAACCGTAACGGTCAGCATTATCTGGCTTACATTAGCCTGATCGATATTCAAATCATCAAAGAGTTATTAGCGCTGGACGGTGCCATAACCGTCGAGAGCGTTCTGACCCAGCAATTACAGCAGTTTGCCGTAGACAACGCCGTGATCGCCCGCTTAAGCGAGGGCCGCTTTGCCGTACTCCTGCCAAACAGCACTAAAACCCAGGCCGAGATAGCGGTCAATGACTTGCAGCAACGCTTGTCGCGGCCAGTGGATGAAGCCGGGATGCGCTCCAATTTACGTATCTCGATCGGAGTCACGCCGGTTAATGGCCAGCTTTATAGCCCCCAACAGTATGTCAGTGTGGCTGCTCAGGCGGCTAATATTGCCAAGCAGCATTCGTTGAATGTGTTCTGGGTAGACAACCCCAAACAGGTTGCCGCGGACCACTACACCAAGCTGAATCGCTTTGGATTATTAAAAGACGCCATCGAGAACGATGAACTTGAACTCTTTGCTCAGGAGATCCGTGCTCTAAGGGAGCCGGAAGAAGGCAGAGCCTTTGAAGTCCTGGTGCGGATGCGTGACGAACAAGGCGAGCTTTTAACCCCCGCCCAGTTTATGCCAGCCGCCGAGGCTTTTGGCCTGATGCCCGCACTCGACCGCTGGGTTATCCACCACACGATGGCGTTTCTTGCCGCCGACAGCACTCGTCTTGAGGGCACCTGCAAATGTGCGATCAACCTCTCCGGGGCATCATTGTCAGACCCTGATCTTGCTAACTACATTGCCCAGCAACTGAGTTATTTTCAAATACCGGCGAGCAAGCTAACCTTTGAAATAACAGAAACCGAAGCTATAACCAGCACCCAACAGGCCACCAAATTTATTCTTGATGTGCATGCACTCGGCTGCCGGGTTGCCCTTGATGACTTTGGCACTGGCCTGGCGTCGTTTGAATACCTGCGCCAATTCCATTTTGACGAGATAAAAATCGATGGGGTTTTTATCCGTGAACTCGCAAACAACGACGTCGATGAGAGCATCGTCAACGCAATTTGTAAGGTCGCGGCCGCAATGCAACTCAAAACTGTTGCTGAGTTTGTGGAGAACGCTGATTTGTCAGATCGCCTGGCAAACCTTGGCGTGGACTACGCGCAAGGGTATGGTATTGGCAAACCTCAACCAATAGGCGACCTCTTCACCCATGGCAAACGCTCAAGCTGACACTTATCTTCTGGCCCTCGACCAGGGCACAACCTCCAGCCGTGCCATCTTGTACAACTCACTGCTACAACCTCAGTGCAGTGCCGCGTTTGAATTCGAACAGCATTATCCGCACAACGGCTGGGTGGAGCACGATGCCGAAGACTTGTGGCAAACCACGCTGCAAAGTTGTCAGCAGGTTATTCGCGACAGTGGTATTGAACCACACCAGATTAGAGCACTGGGTATCACCAACCAGCGTGAAACGACCTTGCTATGGGAGCGTTCGAGCGGCAAAGTTTTATCCAACGCCATCGTCTGGCAGGACCGACGCACCGCACGGTTTTGTGACAACTTAAAGCAACAGGGACTGGAACCCTTGTTCCGCGAACGTACCGGGTTGTTGCTCGACCCCTACTTCTCGGCAACCAAGCTGCGCTGGTTACTGGACAACGTGGAGGGCGCTCGCGACGCTGCCCGGCGCGGCGAACTTTGTTTTGGTACCGTCGACTGTTACCTGCTCTGGCGTCTGACCAACGGTAAGGTCCATGCGACCGATGCCAGCAACGCCTCACGGACACTGCTGATGAACTTAGCGACCCGGCAATGGGACAACGAATTGCTGGAGATCCTTGATATACCTGCCTCGGTGTTGCCTGAAATCAGAGACAATGCCAGTGATTTCGGCCATACCGACACCGAATTTTTTGGCCACCCTATCGCAATCTCAGCCATGGTTGGCGATCAGCAAGGCGCATTAATAGGTCAGGCATGTATTCATAAAGGCATGTTAAAAAGCACCTATGGCACCGGCTGCTTCGCTTTGCTCAATACAGGTCCGAGCCCGATATTTTCAGACAACCGACTACTCACCACGCTCGCCTATCAGCTTAACGGCGAAGCGACCTACGCCCTGGAAGGCAGTATTTTTATGGCCGGCGCCATTATTCAGTGGCTCCGCGATAGCTTAGGCGTGCTAAGTACGTCAGCGGAGAGCGAAACCCTCGCCGAAGGAGTTGATTACCAGCAAAGCGAAATTCTGGTGCCAGCTTTTACTGGCCTCGGTGCCCCCTATTGGGACCCTGACGCACGAGCAGCGTTGTTCGGTATGACCCGCGATACCGGTCGTGAAGAACTGGCAGCTGCCGCGTTAAAAAGTGTCGCCATGCAAAGCCAGGATTTACTGCAGGCAATGGCCGGTGATGGTCAGCCCGCAACCCGTTTGCGGGTTGACGGCGGCATGACGGACAACCGCTGGTTTTTACAGGCGTTGAGCGACATGACCGGACTGCCGGTGGAACGGGCCGCTATCAGTGAGGCAACATCGCTCGGCGCTGCCTTTTTGGCCGGGCTGCAGAGCGGGGTTTTCAGCAGCCTTGACGATATAACGGCGCTGCATCAGGTCGATATTGAGTTTAACAGCAATCTGAGCGCGTCAATTCGCGATGAGATCCGGCAAAGATGGTTAGCCGCAGTGGCCAAAATCCGCTAAACTACTTGCCCTTTTTTTATTGTCAGGGTTGATTGAAAGTGACTAAACAACTTTCGCAACAAGATCGGCAGCCCGGTCCTGATCACGAGGCTATGGTAGAGCTTGCGCGTCAGGCTATGGCAAAAAGCTATTCGCCCTATTCAGATTTTAAAGTCGGCGCGGTGGTGGTCAGCCGCAATGGCAGCGTATTCAGTGCCTGCAATGTCGAGAACGCCTCCTACCCGGAAGGTACCTGTGCCGAGGCCGGTGCCATTTCAGCAATGGTGATGGCGGGAGAACAGCGAATTCAGGCTATCTACGTCATTGGGGCCGGTGATGGTCTGGTCAGCCCCTGTGGCGGCTGTCGTCAGCGTATCCGCGAGTTTGCCGATAGCACAACCACCGTTCATATTTGCGGTCCGGAAGGCATTCGTAAATCGCTTCTGCTTGATCAGCTACTACCCTATTCATTTGGTCCGCAGCATCTGAACGTCACACAGGCGGATTAACCAGCAAGGAACCTCTATGAACCAGCAAGCCAGACAACAGATTGCCGCAAAAGCCGTCAGCCTGCTCGATCTGACCAGCCTCAACGATGATGACAACGAGGCAAGTATTCGCGCGCTGTGTGAACAGGCCGTGGTAACCGACCACGACGGCCAGGCGCATAGTGTGGCAGCACTTTGTATTTATCCGCGCTTCATTCCCTTTGCCCGTGAAACCCTGGATGCGCTCGGCTTCTATCAGGTGCGTATAGCGACGGTCGCTAACTTCCCCCATGGCCGTGCTAATATTGATACAGCGGTAAAAGAGACCCAGGCTTGTGTTGCCTATGGCGCTGATGAAGTCGATGTTGTGATGCCCTATCAGGCGTTACTCGACGGTGATGAAAAAACTGTATTTAACTTAATTGCTGCCTGCAAAGCGGCCTGCGGAACCCATGCCCAGCTAAAAGTTATCCTCGAAACAGGTCAACTTGAATCTGCTCAGCTGATTAAACGCGCCAGCGAACTGGCTATCCAGGCAGGTGCAGACTTTATCAAGACATCCACCGGTAAAGTAGCCGTCAGTGCCACCCCTGAGTCAGCCCGAATTATGCTTGAATGCATCGCAGCACAACCACGCCAGGTCGGTTTCAAACCTGCCGGAGGAGTGCGCAACCTGGATGACGTCACCACCTATTTTAACCTGGTAGAAAACAGCGTAGGGGCTGAACGATTGACCCCGGCGCTATTCCGTTTTGGCGCCAGCTCATTGTTGAACGCCTTAAAAGACGAGTTGACGGGTGCAAAAACCACGTCATCCGAGCAAGGAGCCTATTAATGTTACCGCAGGAAGTTATTCGCGCTAAACGAGACGGAAAAAACCTCTCAGATGAACAAATTGCCTTCTTCGTCAACGGCATTACCAAAGGCACCGTGACCGAAGGCCAGGTCGCTGCGTTCGCTATGGCGGTGTACTTTAACGGCATGAACCTGCAGGAGCGAGTCGCGCTGACGCGTAATATGATGCACTCCGGCAGTGTCCTCAAGTGGGATGATCTCGACTTACCCGGCCCGGTAGTGGACAAGCATTCAACTGGCGGTGTCAGCGACATGGTCAGCCTGATGCTGGGGCCTATGGTTGCCGCCTGCGGCGGCTATGTACCGATGATTTCGGGGCGAGGGCTTGGCCATACCGGCGGCACCCTGGATAAATTCGACAGCATTCGTGGCTACAACACCAGCCCCGATTTAGCGACCTTTCGCGATATCGTAAAAAATGTAGGGGTCGCGATTATCGGCCAGACCAGCGATCTGGCGCCAGCGGATAAACGTTTCTATGGCATCCGTGACGTCACCGCGACCGTGGATTCAATGCCGCTGATCACAGCTTCTATACTGTCGAAGAAATTAGCCGCAGGACTCGACGCGCTGGCGATGGATGTGAAAACCGGTAGTGGCGCCTTTATGTCTACTCTAGATGATGCTACCGGGCTGGCCGAGAGCATCGTGAAAGTGGCAAATCAGGCGGGTGTTCGCACCTCTGCAACCATAACCGATATGAATCAACCGCTTGGTAGTACCGCTGGCAACGCGGTGGAGATGCTTGAAGCGGTAGACTACCTGACCGGTAAACATCGTAACCCACGTCTGCACCAGGTCACCATGGCCTTGTCCGCACAAATGCTGACGCTGACAGGCTTAGCCAGCAATGACGAAGACGCTCATCAGCAACTTCAGCGTGTGCTCGATAATGGTAAAGCCGCTGAAGTCTTTGCGCAGATGGTGCATGCATTAGGTGGCCCGTCCGACTTTATTGACAAGCCGATGGCCGCGATGCCCGCTGCCCCTGTGATAGTGCCAATCCTTGCTGAGCAAAGCGGTTTCATTCATCGTATTGAGACCCGCGATCTCGGTTTGGTAGTCGTCGAGTTAGGCGGTGGTCGCACCAACCCTGCAGACCCGGTTGACCATGCAGTCGGTCTCACTCAGCTACCTGAGGTGGGCGACCGGGTTGAGCAAGGGCAGCCAATCGCCACCGTGCATGCCCGCACCGAACAGGCAGCACAACTGGCTGCTCAGCAGCTGCGTGCCTGCATCGAAGTAACCAGCACGCAACCTAAGCCAACCCCGGTTGTCTATTCCACTATCAGCCCGCAACAAGCGGAGCAGATCCGCATCGACTAGCGACGAGGTGAGCCATGCCGCGCAGTATTATCTTAATGATGGATTCGTTTGGCGTAGGAGCCAGTGAGGACGCCGCGGAATTTGGCGATACCGGGGCGAATACACTCGGCAGCATAGCGCGGCATGCCAAGCTTAGCCTGCCCAATCTGGAGCGCCTAGGGCTGGGCCTGTTGGCCGAACAAGCCAGTGGCGAACGCCCGCAAGGCCTTACCTACAACGGCCCGGTAGACGCCTTATACGGCTACGCCGCTGAAGTCAGTCGCGGCAAGGACACTCCAAGCGGGCACTGGGAAATGGCCGGCGTGCCGGTACTGTTTGACTGGCATTATTTTCCTCAGCAGGCACAGTGCTTTCCGGCGCAGTTTATCCAGCAACTGATTCAACGTAACCAGTTACCCGGGGTGCTCGGTGAATGTCACGCATCCGGCACCACCATCCTGGAGCAGCTCGGTGACCGCCATTGCCAGAGCGGCATGCCGATCGTTTACACCTCGGCAGATAGCGTGCTGCAGATTGCGGCCCATGAAGAACACTTCGGCCTCGAGCGACTACTCGGGCTTTGCGAAGATGCCCGTCAGTTACTCGATGACATGGAACTGAATGTAGGCCGTGTTATTGCACGACCTTTTGTCGGTGGCAGCCAAAGCGGTGACTATACCCGCACCGGCAATCGCCGCGATTATTCTGTTTTGCCGCCAGCTGACACCGTTCTTGACCGGTTAAAAGCAGCAGGCGGTGAAGTTATCAGTATTGGCAAAATTGCTGACATCTATGCTCATCAGGGCATTACCCAAAAAGTGAAAGTCAGTGGCAATGACGATATTTTCGCGGCCACTCTGGAAGCAATGCGTTCAGCCCCGGATAACAGCCTCATATTCCCGAATTTCGTCGACTTTGATAGCCAGTACGGCCACCGTCGGGACATTCAGGGCTACGCCAATGCGCTTAACGAGTTCGACGCGCGGTTACCACAGTTGATCGCGCAGTTAAAACAAGGCGACCGGGTCTTCATTACGGCCGACCACGGCTGTGACCCTAGTTTCCCCGGCAGCGACCATACCCGTGAATTTGTTCCGGTAATTTGCTTCGGACCGGGCGTTAAAGGCGCAAGTATAGGCCGACGCGGCACTTTCGCCGACATTGGCCAGAGTATTGCTACTCACCACAACCTGCCGCCACTGGACTATGGAAAAAGCTTTCTAACTTTGCCAAGCTAAGCCTAGTATTCCTTAGCTAAGAGGACAGGCTGTGAAAAGGTTTCGCTTACTCGCGAGTATGCTCCTGCTCGGTCTCGCGTCGCTAAGTCTGTGGCTGACCAGTACCCATGCCAACCAGCCCCATGTAGCCCAGTTATTGATTGAAGGGCCGATCGGTCCGGCGACCACGGATTACCTCGAACGCAGTCTGCAAAAAGCACAGAGCCAGGGTGCCCGACTGGTTGTGATTACTATCGACACACCCGGCGGCCTGCTCAGCACCACGCGTGACATCACCCGGCTATTTATGCAGTCTGACATACCTGTAGTCACCTACGTCGCCCCTGAAGGCGCGCGAGCGGCGAGTGCCGGTACCTTTCTGGTCTATGGCAGTCATATCGCGGCGATGGCACCGTCGTCACAGCTCGGGGCAGCAACGCCGGTACAGATGCAGGGCGATGACCTGGACAGTGCCATGCGTGACAAAGTCACCAATGACGCTGTGACCCACATCCGCTCGCTGGCCGAACGCAACGGCCGCAATGCCGACTGGGCTGAACAGGCGGTACGCGAGGCGGCTACCCTTGGCGCCGAAGAAGCGCTGGCGGCGAATGTAGTCAATTACGTTAGCGCATCGGTAGAAGCGCTGCTGGCCGATATTGACGGCCATGAGGTCAGCCTGCAAGGCGAAACTCTATCGCTGCGTACCGCTGACCTTGAGATTCGTCAGTACGCCCCGGACACCCGCAATCGAATCCTGAGTTTGCTTGCAAACCCCCAAATAGCCTACTTATTACTGTTGGTGGGTATTTATGGTTTAATCTTTGAATTAATGAGTCCGGGCGTGCTGGTCCCCGGCATTACTGGCGCCATTTGCCTGCTTTTAGCTGCATTTTCTCTGCAGATACTACCTATAAATACCGTTGGACTGCTGCTGATCCTATTCGGTGGAATTCTGATAGTTGCCGAGTTTTTTGTCCCCAGCTTCGGCATCATCGGCGTGGGTGGGGTCATCTCACTAACCGCCGGTTCGCTGATGCTCTTCGACAGCTCAGTCCCGGGGATGGAGTTATCGATGAATTTAATTTACGCAGTCGCACTGGTGGCATTGGCCTCAGTCGCTTTTATCGCCCTGGTGATGGCGCGCAGCCGGATGCGCAACCGTAAACCCAGTGACCGCAATGTGGTCGGCGAGCAAGGGAAGGTGATTGAAAACCTTAATCCGCAAGGGCTGATTCAGCTAGGCAATGAAGTGTGGCCAGCCACCGCCGAATCAAGCCGCCTGATAACCCATGGCAAACTGGTCCGGGTCACGTTCCAGCAGGGCACCATGGCCTTTGTTGAAGAAATAAAAAAGACCGAGCAGCAACCTGCCCGGCCTTTCTGGAAACCCAAACCACGCTAACTAGTCGTGGTCTTTTTTATAACGCTCAAACCAGGCCAGCGCATGTTCCACTTTGGCAATCATATTAGAGGGCCGCGCCGATACACCGTGATAAGCGTCCGGCACTCGTACCATCGCCGTATCAACACCCCGTAACTGCAGGGCCTGATAATACTGCTCCGTGTCGCTGATAGGGGTGCGCCGGTCCGACTCACCGGTAAACAGCATGGTCGGTGTGGTCACATTGCCCACCAGTGATAACGGTGAACGTTGCCAGTAATGGTCGTGCGCTTCCCAGGGCGTGCCCGGGAACTGATTCTGGATCTGACCGATGTAACTGTCGGCAGTCAGCACTTTGGAAACCCAGTTGATCACCGGGTTGGTAGCGGCCGCCGCGTTGAAACGGTCGGTCAGACCCACTGCATAAGTTGCTGCGATGCCACCCGCAGACCCACCGGCAATAAAGAGGTTCTCTTCATCAATGAAGCCCATTTCCATCATCGCATCCACCGCCGACATATGGTCACCAAAGTCATCCACCGAGGCATACTTATTGTTCAGCAACATGGCAAAATCTTCGCCGTATGAGGTACTGCCGCGGTAGTTGTTGTACACCACCACGTAGCCTTCTGCCGCATAGCGTTGCAACTCAGCACTGAAGTGGGGGCCGTAATTCAGGTGTGGACCACCATGAATTTCAAGCACCAGCGGGTAGCTCTTCTCCGGATCAAAATTTGGCGGTGTAATGTACCAGGCCTGGATTTCACTATCATCGGTCTGCGACTGATAGGTAAATTCATGCACCTCGCCGAGGGTTCGCTGTCCCAACACGTCGCCATTCAGATCAGTGAGGTAGCGAGGTTCGGTGTCTGCCGACTTAAAGCCGACATCACCCAGGCGTGTCGCATGACCACGGGTGTAAGCAATATCGCCCTGCTCATTCATGCTAAACATGCCACTGTTATAAGGCCGACCGGACGGCAACCCTGATACATCCTCAAGGATATCGAGAATTCGGCTACGCAAGGTCACCCGGGCAATTTTTGTTCGCCCACGGTCCTGGTAACTCACCACCAGGGTCTCGTTTCCAAGCCAGTGCGGGTTGCCAACTGAGCGGTCAAAATCGCTGAGCAGTTGGTCGCTTTGCTGGCTCTCCCAGTTCATCACCCGCAGTTTGCTATTGGCATAGGGTACGGCTTCTCCTGTACCCTGAATATAAGCAAGACGCTGGCCATCCGGCGAGAACACCGGATTGCGTTTAGTCCCGGCTTCATCCGTTAACTGT
The DNA here is from genome assembly GCF_003986955.1 of Aliidiomarina sedimenti. Classification (GTDB taxonomy): domain Bacteria; phylum Pseudomonadota; class Gammaproteobacteria; order Enterobacterales; family Alteromonadaceae; genus Aliidiomarina; species Aliidiomarina sedimenti. The sequence continues at coordinate 265,829 of NZ_PIPN01000002.1, forward strand.
TCAATGTCGCCGTCCAGGCTCACCTGGTAAAGGTGGCTAAGCCGGCTCTCAAACTCAAAATTCTCGCTGCGGTTGCCAGCAAACACAATGGCATCGCCCTGCGGCGTCCATGCAAGCGTTCCACCGTGGTTGAAGTTCCCTTCAGTCAACTGACGCGCGCTGCCGCCATCCGCCGGTAATACAAAGATGTGGCGATACGCCGAACGCATGACGCCGCGGCCATCCGCCTGATACTGAGCCCGCTCAACCACCACTGGCCGTTTAGCCCACTCAGCCCCGTCAGGCATAGCTGGCCGATGCACCGAACTGGCAAATTCAGTTGCTTGTGCCTCAACTTCCATACTAAATGCGAGCTGGCGTCCGTCCGGTGACCAGCTCAGGCTTCCCGGCGCAGCGTCAAGCTGGCTGACCGCCGCACTACGCTCTTGCTCGAGCCAGTGGACATGGATCTGATTACGTCCACTCTGGTTACTGACAAACGCCAGTCGATCGCCCTCAGGTGACCAGGTCGGCTGGGTATAGCTGGCATCATCAGCGTACAACGGATAGTGTTCGCCCGTCGCGGTATCGACAATCCACAGGTTGCGCCTGGTATTGTCCTGCATAATGTCGTTGCTGTTACGCACATAGGCAATCTGGCTGCCATCCGGTGATACCTGCACATCGCTGGCATACTCCAGTGCAAAGATATCTTCGGCACTAAATACCTGCTTTTCCTCGGCAGTCGCGGGCAGACTCAGGCCAGCGGTTGCCAGCATGGCGAACGCAGCAACTTGTATAAGCCAGCTTGCTGTAAATAAAGAACGCATAAAAAACCTCTTTGTTAAGCCAGTCGCGACGTTAGCCAGTCACGAATATCGGCAATTTGCTCAGCGCATAGCTGATGCTGCATTGGATAACTTTTAAATTCCACCTGATAGTCACGCGCCTGCAGCCAGTCGCGAGCCTGTTCCCCCAGGGACTGTGGAACCACTGGATCCATCGAGCCGTGGTGGATTAGAAAGGGTGTGGTCTGTTGCTCTGCGCTAAGGCGGATAGTTTCGCGCGTCGCCAGGTAGGTCGATAAACACATCACCCCGGCGAGTTTTTTCTGGTAACTCAGCGCCGCCTGGTACGCCACCGCCCCACCTTGGGAGAAGCCAGCCAGAATAATACGCTCTGCCGGAATACCGCGTTCAATTTCGCGTTCAACCAGGGCAATCACCGCCTCAGCAGACTTACAAAGCTGTTCGTTATCGACCTTGCGGTCGAGGCTCATTTCCAGAATGTCGTACCACGCCGGCATTTGCATACCGTTATTAATAGTCACAGCAATCCGCGGCGCATGCGGGAAAACATAACGGATGTTGACCCCAGCCGGTTGCGCCAGATGTGGTACTACCGGTTTAAAATCATTGCCGTCCGCGCCCAGCCCATGCAACCAGATGACTGAGGCATTAACGGGTTCGCGGCTTACCACTTCTTCGCAAGGTAAATAGGTCATCGTGCTAGGTCCTGTTCTAATAAAGCAACGTTGCATGCTAAAGCAACTTGGATTCAATCTCCAGCGCCCCGGTCAGAGACTTATGCACCGGGCACTTGTTGGCAATCTCAAGCAGCCGTTCGCGTTGCTCGTCGCTCAAATCCCCTTCAATCTCTATATGGCGAATGAACTTATCACTCTTGCCATCTGCAGCGCCTTTCTTCACATGCAATAAGGTCACCGAGACTTTATCCAGCGACCACTTTTTATGCTGTGCGTACATCCGCATCGTCATGCTGGTGCAGGCACCAAGTCCAGCCAGCACCATTTCAAAGGGAGCTGGCCCCTGGTCCGCACCACCCATGTCTTCCGGCTCATCGGCCAGCCACTCGTGCTTCGCTGTAACTACCTGGTTGGTGAAGGGTAAGGTCTGTTCAGACACTTTAACCACTCCGGGTTTTAATCGACAGCTGGACATATTCACCTCCGCGTTTACGCTCTGAATTCAGGAAAAATAAATCTTTATAAATCAATTAGTAACATAATTCTCAGTCGCCCAAGTCTTGAAACCTGGCAGTCTGCGCACATTTAAAGAGTGTAGGCGGCGGGTCTCTGAGAGAGCGCCAGCCTGCACAGGTGAAACAATTTATATCGCTCAAAAGAGGATAGACCTATGAACACGATTGACTTAACTCCACTATACCGCAGCAGCATTGGCTTTGATCGCCTTGCTTCGATGCTCGACAACGCGTTACGCAGTGACACCAGCTCCGGAGGTTACCCTCCTTACAATATCGAAGCGCTGGGTGAAAACCGTTATGGCATTACCATTGCCGTGGCAGGTTTCGCGGAAGACGAACTCGACATTCAGGTCGAACGCGACGTGCTAACCGTACGCGGACGTAAGTCTGACGACGAGCAAGAGCGCAACTATTTATATCAGGGTATTGCGGCACGTGCATTCGAACGTAAATTTAACCTCGCAGAACACGTTAAGGTCACCGAGGCAGAAATGCGCAACGGCCTGCTCAATATCCATCTGGTTAAAGAGGTTCCGGAAGCACACAAGCCTCGCAGCATCAGCATTAAAAACGCCGACGCAGCGATTGAGCATAAGAGCTAACCTCTAATCCGCAGTAGTACTAACCTTGTGTAACCCTTGTGTAACGTAAAAGGCAGCTCATCCGAGCTGCCTTTGTCTTATATTAGCCTTTCTATTTGTCTACGCATCGAACGCTAACCAACGCCTTACTGCTGCGCTGAATACTGGTAAACCCATTCCGTCAGCAAACGCACGCCGTAGCCAGTTGCACCCGCAGGGTGAATACCGTTGGGTGATGAAATCAACGCATTACCGGCCATATCAATATGCGCCCAAGGCGTGTCACCGGCGAATTCACGCAGGAACATTGCACCTGCCGACGCGCCCGGCGAACCACCATTGATCAAGTCAGCCACATCACTGCGAATCGATGCCATGTAATTCTCATGCATTGGCAGCTGCCACACTAACTCGTCAACTGCATCGCCAGCGGACTTCAAGGTTTCAAGAATACGCTCATCGTCGCTGAATATTGCTGAGTAATCGGTACCAACAGCGCCAACTTTGGCGCCGGTTAGGGTCGCGATATCAACCATCGCTCGTGGTTCAAACTGACTGCGCGCATACCAAAGACCGTCAGACAGTATTAAACGTCCTTCCGCGTCGGTGTTATTGATCTCAACGGTAATACCGCTGCCCGTGGTGACCACGTCACTTGGTAGCTGGCTGTCGCGGGAGATCATATTCTGAGTTAGCGGTACAACCCCGACCACGTTAATGGCGGCATTCTGCATCGCCAGCGCTTTGATAGCACCAACCACGGCGGCACCACCTGCAGAATCTGTTTTCATCGAACGCATTCCGCCCGAACTTTTTACATTAATCCCACCGGTATCAAAGGTGTTCCCTTTTCCAACCAACGCCAACGGGGCATCGTCACTACCACGCCACTGCAGCGCCAGCATATGAGCTCCATCCCGACTAGCCTGACCAACCCCGTACAGGGCACCCATGCCCATTTCGCGCACCTGTTCAGGTCCTAAAACCGTAATCTCGACGCCCATGTCCTCAAGGTGTCTTACACGCTCAATGAAAGCCATCGGTGCCGAATCGCTGGGCGCTATATTAACCAGCTCACGCGCTAAGAATACGCCTTCAGCCAGGCCATTGAGGCGATTGTACTCACCTTCTGCCTGTTCAGTAGCACGCCAGGTAAAGTTCTGCTGAGGACGTTCCGCTGGCTCGCTCTGATATCGGTCAAAACGGTAGTTACGTAAGTCGACGCCATGCGCGATGTTAGCAATCAGAAGTGCCGGGTTAGAGGCGGCGTTGATCATTTGGGTATCGACAACCACGGTTTCCGCGCTGGTATCGGCCAGGTGAGCCGCCAGCGACGCCCCCGCTTTCTCAGCATCGGTCCGCGACAGCGTGCTTACTTCGCCAACACCTAACAGCACAATGCGATCTGCCTGCGAATCGGCTGGTGCCATCACATCCAGCACACTGCCTGCACTGCCATCAAATTCAGAAACCCGCATTACACGTTCAAGATGTTCGCGGGTGGCGCGCGTCAGCCCGGGGACATCCAGCCGTTCAGTGTCAGCCGGAACCAGGACAACCACGGTATCTGCCTGCTCTAACTCAGCCTGCTGAGTAAACGCAATACTGGTGTTGAGATAAGAATCTGCCAGCACTGGCGTGGAGGTAAGTGCTAACGCAGCACCAAACATTAATGATCGTGCAAGTTTCATAAAAAAATAGCCCTTGTCTGAAACAACAAAGGCTATAGCATGCGTTTTTTACAAAATGAAAACAAGTTCGCCGCGTTAATCCGCCGTGATTTTGCGACTTAAAGTGTACACATTATCACCTAAGGGCGAGGCATCGGCATCCGCGGCAACTGCAGCGACCGAGATCTCAACCGCCTGGTCAGCCCCGGCTTTCCAGTGGATATACCAGCGGGTACGTTGTTGATCTCCGTCCGCCGAGGCTTCGGCTGGCTCAGAATGGCTGAGGTAGGTTATCCCTTCCGCCTCAAGCCGCTGCTGACCAGACTGCGGCTCAAACTGACCACTCGGTGCGCCGGTCCCAGCGTTTCTAATCGCTATCTGGAAGCCACCAACTCGCTGTTCGGGGTCGCGCACAGTGAGTTCCAGCTGATAGGTGTTCCCCGGTACGAGTTGCTGAGCAAGGCCAGCGAGTTCGACCCCGCTTCGTTCGGATTGCGGCGGACCGGCGAAATGGCAGGCGCTGCAGTCTGGCTGCTCCCAGCCGCCGGTATAACCAGGTTCCGCGCCCTCCGGAAAAGCAGATACGGTAAAGCTCGTGAGCAACCCTGCGGCTATAAGCGCTACTCGGTTAATCACTGATAGTCGCTCTGCCAATGGTGTTCTTGTCGGTACCGAACCAAATCGAGTTGGTTTCCTCGTCAAACACCATGTGGCGTACGCTGCCCCCTTCGCTCGGCACTTCAAATGGCCGACTGAACTGTTCGCTTTCAGGATCAAACGCAACAAAGCGATTCGGCTGAATGCCCGTTTCCACAAACCAGATACGGCCTTCTGAGTCATTGGTCACCGCATAGGGCTTTGAGTCAGACTCGCCTGGTGCACGCCACTCATCAATTTGTTCGGTCTGCGGGTTGTAGCGGCCAATATAGCCCTCTGCATAATCGCCATAGAAGAGCATGCCGTCGTCCGTCACCGCGAGTCGGCGTGGACGGGTATTCTCTCTCGGCAGATCAATTTCCCGCACGCTGCCATCAACCACAGTCGCGAGTTTATTGGTGCCGAAAAGCACGTACCACGGCTGGTCATCGTGAACAATTACGCCATACGGCCGCGCTCGCTCTGTCTCCACGTCATACATGGTAAATTCGTAGGTTTCAGTGTCCATAAAGCCGATTTGATTTCCGCCCTGAACGCTAAACCACAAGTCGCCGTCGCTGGTAAAGTCAAAGGTGTGCACGTCTCTGGGCCCATCCCCAGGCAATGGAATTTTGGTGATTTCATGTGTCTCGCGGTCGATATGTCCGATATGCGCAGCCCGGTTACCGGCGTACCATGCCCCCCGGTCATTGACTACGACGGTATGTGGTCCGGCGCCATCTTCAAGATCGATCTTGGTAAACTCTTCGGTCGACGGGGTGAACATACCAACGTAATGAGAACGTTGGCCCACGAACCAAATCTCGTCACTGTTAACAATCCAGGGGTCACGTGAACGTGAGCCTTCAAACGGAACCTCCCATTCTTCAATAGTGAGGTCAATATTCAATTCTTCAGCATGAGCGGCCTGAGCAACGATCGCCAGTGCCGTTGTCAGCACTAAATTTATCGCAGTTTTCATCTGTTAACTCCATTGATTAACCAATTCAAACGAGGTTACAAAACGCTAACCTTGCATTCTCTGATTACAACTGTGGTTCATATTTGCACAGTTTGCGACCTGAAAACGGTAAAATTTAATCATCAGGGAAGCTGGTCAGGCGGCACCGGTTTAGCGAAATAGTAGCCCTGGAAGCGGTCGCAGCCAAGCGCCAGCAAACTGCGGAAGTGCTCTTCGCTCTCGACGCCTTCGGCAATAGTAGTCAGTGACAAAGTATGTCCAAGCGACAGGATGGTGCGGATCAGCACTTTGTGATGCTCCCCCTGATTCATGTCACGAACAAAACTCTGGTCTATTTTTAGTTCATCAATAGGCAAACGGTTCAGGTACCCCAGCGATGAATACCCGGTACCAAAATCATCCAGTGAAAATTTAACGCCGACGCGCTTCAGGCGGGCCATTTTCTCGATCACCTGCTCGGTATCCACAAGTAACATCGACTCGGTGATTTCCAGCACCAGCTTGTCCGGTTTGGCCCCGGTTTCGGCCAGCGTAATCAGTACTTTCTCAGCGAAATCTTCAGCCCGCAGCTGGCGTACGCTTACATTCACCGCAATGGTCCAGTCACTGCGGGTTGCGTGGTTCTGCCATTCAACCAGCTGGCGACAGGCTCGTTGCAGGATCCAGTCACCAAGGGCGACTATCTCGCCACTTTGTTCAGCGATATGAATAAACACACCGGGCATCACCATGCCACGGGTTGGATGGTGCCAACGAATCAATGCTTCAACACCTGCCACCTGCTGCTCACGGTCGAGCTGCAGTTGATAGTAGAGCTCTAACTCGTCGTGGTTCATCGCATGCCGCAAGTCCTGCTGCAACTCAAGCTGTTCGGTAATCATCTGCTGAATATTGGCGTCGTAAAAACACTGGGTGTTGCGCCCGGCATCTTTCGCCCGGTACATCGCCTGGTCCGCTTGCTGCAGAATAATATCGATGTCGTCTTCACTGCCATCAATCAGGGTAATACCGGTGCTCAGCGTAATACGGGTGGTTTGCTGGCCAATCCGAAATGGCTCGTTGAGCAAGCGTTCTATCTTCTGCAACACAACTTCGACCTCAGCCGCCGCTTTGTCACTCTGGTTGCTAAGCCTGCTCAACAAGACTACAAACTCGTCGCCACCCAGTCGCGCGACTGTATCGTAATCGCGAACCAGTTCTTCCAGCCGATCACCAATCTCGCGCAGCATGCGGTCGCCTTCGGCATGACCATAGCTATCATTGAGTTGTTTAAACTTATCCACATCAATGAACAGCAGCGCCGCAAATTCTTCTTTCGCAGTCGCAATACGCACCGCTTTCTCCAGCCGTTGCCGCAGCAGGCGGCGGTTTGGCAACTGGGTTAAAGCATCATAAAAAGCAAGCAGGTTTATCTGGTGTTCCGCTTCTTTACGTTCAGTAATATCAGCTACCACGCCATTCCACAGACGACCATTTTCACTCGGCTCGTTGCTCGGTACCGAGTGCACGCTGACCCATCGCTCCTTCTGCCCCTGAATCAGTCGCCCTTCCCAGTAGAAGTCGCGGGTTTCCTTGGTGGCACGTTGCTGCTGCTTATAAAATGCCAGCGCATCTTCAGGATGAAGCTGGTTATACACATACTGAGCAAGGCTGTCAGACTGCTCGAGGGCGTCCTCCAGGCCAAGCAACTCACGAAAACGTTCGCTGGTGTAGGTCATTTCATGGCGACCTTGTTGAGTCAGTTTAAACTGATAAACACCGATGGGAATCAAGCGAGTAAGCTCATGATACTGGGAAATCGAACGCTGCAATGCTTCACGCTTATCCTGCACCTCACGGTCAGCCCGTCGCAGCAAGCGCGCGGCGCGCTGGTAACCAAGCCAGGTCACCAGGGCAAAAATAAGCCACAACAGCGATGGCATGACCATATTGTTCATCCAGCGTTGCACAACTGCGCTTTTGGATGTCGCGGAAATGACTGCCAGGTCGTAGTCAGCTACGGGCTCGACCCAAAGGTAGGAGGCGCCCGGGCCGGTTAATGCGGTATCCTGATAATGGTAGAAGCCGCGCCCCTGAGTCAGAATATCCTGCAAACTGGATGGCACGACATGAGTAAAAAGTTCTTTCCGGCGCTGCTGTTCAAGGGGCAGTGGATGAAGGTAATTCAGGTAACCATCCGCACGCACTACCGACAGGTAAGTCGCTGAGGACGTTGGCATTCGTGCCCAGCTAGCGTGGCCCCCATCAAGCCGATTACCCGCGGTGAGCACAGCTCGAAGCTGACCCTGGTCATCGTAAACAGGTACCCGCATCGGTATAATCCATTCGCCAACCGCCTCAAAAAGATAGGGCCGGCCAATATGAAAGCGTCCTTCTTCCACCACTCGCTGAAAACTTTCTCTGCTTTCACCATGGGTCACGACATTAGGCAGAGGAGCGCGCAGATCCCGGGTGCTCGCCGAAATAAACTCGCCATCCAGCCCAACCAAGCCAAAACCGACCAGCCCCACATCGGTTTCCTGAGCACGCGCTAAAAACGCATCGCCCGCCGCCGGATTGTTAAACACATCCCGATAGACCAGTTCATCCGCCATGCTGTTCAGCAGTAATTCGAATGTACTGAGGTGGCTGCGCATGCCCTGAGCCATCAATTGTCCGGTATGAGCCAGTCGTTGATGCTCGTTGCTAACGGTGCGCTGCCAGGTCAGAAACGCAAGTAACAGCGCCGTCAAAATAAGAATCACGGAAAACAGCCGCGCAAACGTGCGTAGCACGGACTCACGGTTCTCACTCACTAAAGAAGCCCTTGGCGACATATAATTCTCTGCTAGGTGTTTGTATTTTTTATTATTCAGCAGGCTCACAGTAATAGAATCAAAAAGCGAAAGCCAGCAGGCCAAACCTGCCTGTTTACCAATTAGCGCAAAATCTTGAGCTAAACTGAACGTGGGAACAATAACAAAACGGTACACTTTACTATGCTTATTCGCGTGCCCTACTTTAATTCCACCCTATTTACTCTCGCCACCCTGTTCTTAGTTTGCTGGTCGGGCAGTGCTCAGGCCATCGGGTCTGAACCCTCTACTCGTTATGTATCGGCGACTTATCAGGAATTTGAAGATCAATTCGACTTTGATGGTGCTGGCTTCGACGTTTCAGGGCGACTCGGTCAACGCTGGCTCCTTGCTGGTAGTTATGCAGAGGTATCGGCGCAAACCGAAGAGATAGAAACCGACTGGGATATAACCTCAGCACGTCTTGGCTACATGCTGTATGAAGGCGATGGTGTCGCTTTGTATAGTGGACCCCAGGCTCTGTATATCAGTTACCAGCATGAAGGCGGTATGTCTGAAGACAGCGAAACTAATTTTGGTGCCTTCGCCACGCTTCGGTATATGGCGACCCTCAATATCGAGCTCAATGGGGAAGTGAGCTACATCCACTTTGACACCATCAGCGGCGATACCCTACTCCAATACAGTGCAGGCACCCGCTTTTTCCTGTTTGAACATCTAACTGTAGATGCCACCGCGAGGTTTGGTGAATGGAGCGGTTTTCAGGTGGGAGTAAGTTTTCACTTTTAACTGGGCCGCCTGTATGTTTTCTATACCAAAACGCATAAGCGCCTGACAGATCGGAAGTTTTCGTCTAACGTTAATGGTGAATTTTTAGTCAGGAGAAGGTTATGACTCCAGCTCTAGCTCTCGGGCTCGCCTGTATACTTTTTTTATGGGCCGTCCTTTTGGGTATAATGTTGGCCTTTGCTCGGTTCGGCAAAGAAGCGAACCCACCACCTGTGCTCGTCTGGTGGCATGGTGGCTTTGCAATCACTGGGTTTCTTATCTTGTTGTATGGAAGCTTTTTCGTCGGCTACCCGATGCTGGCAAACATTGGCGTCGCGCTCATAGCGTTGGCCGCGTTTTTCGGGCTCTGGATGTATTTTCGCTATCACCGTAATGACCAGCTGATCCCCCCGGTTATTGTCTGGGGCCATGGTTTAGTCGCGGTTGTCGGCTTTATTCTGATCCTATCCGCCATGCTCAATCTTCAAAATACCGGTTAAGCGTACATGACGAACGATTAAAAAGACGCCAGATCATCTAAAGATCTGGCGTCTTTACGCATTTTAACGACATTTTTACACCTTTTAGCCGCCGTTTTACTTGCGATAACCAGCATATCAACAAGACTTTGTGTGGGACTTGAATAAAAGGAGAGACCACATGAAGATTAAATCGCTTGTTATTGCTACCACCCTTGCATTGGGTGCTGCCACCACCGCGATGGCAGAAACACCATCATTTTCTTATATCGAAGGCCGCTATGTCGAAATGGATGAAGCGGAGACTACATTCGACGGGTATGAAGCTGAAGTTTCCGGGCGCTTAGGTAACTACATGTTTATCTCTGGGAGCTACGGCGAAACATCTGGCAACTGGTCTGAACTAGGCAATGTCGACTTAGACATCGCAACCGGTCGCCTGGGCTTCATTTTTGGTCAGGACGAACCCGTCGCAGCCTACGTAGGCCCACAAGTCAGCTACATTCAAAGCACATACGGCCTGGGTTCTGACGGCGGCTGGGAACTCGGTGACGACAGCACCACCGACTGGGGTGCCTTTGCTGGCATACGTGCGATGATTCTACCGCGCGTTGAGATCAACGGTGAAGTCAGCTACATCGACTTCGAACGTGAGAGCCTCACCTCGTACACGGCAGGTACGCGTATCTACCTGACGCCAAACCTGGCAGCCACAGGCCAGCTACGTATGGGTGACCTTGACGGATTCGCCGTCGGTTTAAACTACTCATTCTAAGTGCGTCGTAACCACCACAAAGCCCGGCCTAGTGCCGGGCTTTTTTATATCGCATTATGAAGACGCATCGTCTTCTTCCTTCATTCGCTGCCGGATACCGCCGTCTATACAAATCGTTGTCTCCATGGGCTCATAGATCGCCCCACAGTTTGGTTCAGCATGCATGGCTTTCTGCACTGATTTTTGCGCCACCTTTGCAGTCATGAACTCACTAAAATTCGCAAAAATCCGATGCGACACATTGGAAGACCGTGCTTTCCAGCCTACGGGTTGCTCCTCTTTGGGGTTGGTACAGGCATCAACAATGGCATCGATCACGATTTGCGGGTCGTCCATTGCCGCCATCCGTGGAGCATGCCCGGTATAATTTGCGGCATGAGTCCACCAGGGCGTATCAACCGCCCAAGGCATAATCGTACCGACTTTAATCTTGTCGTAACCAGCCAGGCGTAACTCTGCATTCAAAGAACGGCTTATACTTAACACCGCAGATTTCGTTGACGCGTACACCGTTTGATATGCCAGCGGCACCTCGCTGTCGATGGAACCCACATTCACCAGTGTACCCTGACCCTGTTGCTGAAAATGGCGGATTGCGACATGGGCGCCGTAAACCACACCTTTCAGATTTACGTCTATAACGCGGTCATAGTCCTTTAAAGGAATATCCCAGAACAGACCCAACGCACCTATACCGGTGTTATTTATCCATACATCAATGCTGCCAAAGCGCTCAATTGCCGCATCGGCCAGCCGCTGCACCGCTTCCGCATCACTCACATCTGTCGTCACCGCCAACGCGGAGCCACCATTTGTCTCAATGGTATGCTGCAGCTCCTCCAGCGCCGCCGTTCGCCGGGCCGCCAACACCACATGAGCCCCCAGCTCAGCAAGCTTGAGCGCCACGCCCCGGCCAAAACCGCTGGACGCTCCTGTAATAACTATCGTCGCATCTTTTACATTCGTAATTGGTTGCATGGTTCGGCCTCCGCCTGATTTCCAGTCTCTTAGAGAGTCTAGTCCACAAGCTCCGCCTTCCATCATTCGGCCACAACCTTTACCCTGCGATTCGCCGCCACTCAGAGCTAGACATACGCCGAAGAATTCCCTACAATCCCCGCTCGCTGGCATATCAGATGGCCGCGAATTAGCATCCGCCCTTGTCGGGCACCCTTGCTAACACCTGTAAAATGCGCCCGTAGCTCAGCTGGATAGAGCGCTGCCCTCCGGAGGCAGAGGTCAGAGGTTCGAATCCTCTCGGGCGCGCCATTACAGAAACTCCTTCCATGATGGTAACCACTTACAAATTTGTTCTTGTGCCAGATCTGTGACAAGTTTGTGGCATCCATTGAAAATTGATCAGCTCAATTCATTCCGCGAGTGGTTCTAATAATGGGAGCCTGTCATCAATTTTCAATTTAGCATCGGCTAGCGACCAGTAGTTTGATTCCGGTAAAACCCGTAAACCCTTACATATAAGGTAGACTGCTACCGTTTCATGGTCTATATTGAATTAATATCAGTATCAAACTACCGAGTTCGACTATGAAAACCGTAACCCTGCAGCTTTTTAATCGAGGGCAATGGTGGAATGCCGCTGAGCTTAGCTTTGGCGGAAATAAAATGAATAGCCATGTGACCTTATCATATCTCCCCGATTATATACGCCATGTACCACGCTACGACCTGAGCGATAGCTGGGCATGTAGTGTAAATGCACCGGTCAGCATCGTGCCCATTGATTACCCAGGTTGGCCGGCGTTATTAGACGATTTACTACCTGCAGGTGAATCTCGTACTTGGTGGCTCAATTACCTCAATGTCAGCAGAAGCAGTGCGTTTGAGCAAAGCTACGCGCTTCTCACGAAAGCATGCATGGCGCCTATCGGTAACTTGCGAATTCAAGAAGCCATCGAGCAAATTAATTACGATACTGCTCACCGTTTTCCTATCGAATCTGTCGTTCAGCTGCAACACGATTTCTTAGAATATGCGAATGAGCAAGGTGCGGCTGTTGGAGGGGCAACCGGCGCCGGCGGTGCTGCGCCGAAGTTACTGCTGATGGTTGAAAATAACCAAGTATTCATTGACGGTGACTTTGCTGGAAAAGCCCTCTCTGCAACTCCATACCTCACTAAATTCGCCAGAAATACGCGCTCTCCTCGAGACAATAACGTGCTTAAAGCTGAAGGCGTGTTTTATCAGGCTCTGGCAGAAATACTCCAAGGGACTGACATCGAAACTATTGATGTAGACCGTCTCATGGTAAAAGAGCATCAAGGCCAAGTAAGCCTATGGTTGCCTCGGTTTGATGTAGCCATAGAAAATTCAGTTGCCGCTCGTATTGGATTGGAAAGTATTTACTCAATCATCAATGCCGCGCCTGGTAGCTATCAAAATCACCTGACCGTTATGCACACAGTGTGGGAAAGAATTAGAAACACCACACAGATGTCTAGTTTCGAGTTTGCCACACAATACCTTGCCCGAGACTTGCTGAATTTGGTTTTTGGTAACTCCGATAATCATGGCCGTAACATGTCCTTTTTAAAGTTCGAAAATGATATCCGATTCGCACCCATTTACGACTTTGCCCCGATGAAAGCAGATCCAGAAATGGTGACTCGTTTATTTAAGTGGAGCGACGACTGTGAACGTAGCGGTACTGTCAGGTTTGACCAGGTTGTCGAAAAGCTTAGTGACTTTGGTGAACCTGATTCGCTTTTGGCGTATTTGAAAAACCTCGCAACACCTCTCATTGAGCTTCCTAATTTGCTGACCAAGCTAAATTGTCCAGAAGAGATACTTGAGTACCCTGCAATTGGGTTTGCCAATATCCACCAAAAATTAGTGAGCTATGGAGTCTATCATGCATGACCTATCCGCTGATGAGCGCAAAGCACTGATAGCACAAATAGAAGCGGCGTTGGCTTCCAATAGCATTTCCATTGGTGAGGCAGTGAAGCAAATTAGAACGGAGCTCTATGGCATGAATCAGAACGATTACGCCAGGTTTATCAATGTTTCCGACAAAACCCTGCGCGATGTCGAGAAAGGAAACACCGATCCGCGACTATCAATAGTTAACAAGTTACTCGCACCGGGGAGTTTTCAGGTCAGTGCTAGAGTAGTCAAAAGAGTCATTTAGTGTCGAAATATTTCAGTAACCACGCTTTGCCAGCTTTTTACGTATTCTGAAAGACGCGAACGTCACCACGAAAGGCGAGCGGCGACGCGTGTTCCATCCACATTAAGGACGAACGACCAGCCATTGCGCTCACACAGTCGCTGGACGATCCCCAGGCCTAACCCATACCCATGAGATGATGCCTCTGCTGGCATATAGCGCCTATCAGCATCAATGCTCACATGATTGGCGACTAACAGCTCGCGCTCGTTAAGCAGAATGGTAATCGGCCCCTGCCCTTCATGAGCATGTTCGAACGCATTTCGCACCAGATTGTTTACTGCAATATAAAAAGCCTGGGGATGCCCGCTGACTCGGGGCGTTGCGCGGTCATCGATATCAACATCGACGAACTTGTCGTTTAGCAGGTGGCGCTGCTGCTCGACCGCCTGACTCACCATCGGCATCACGGCAAACTGTTCTTCATACAATCCGTCATCGGTTTCGCGCGCAAGACACAGGAACATTTCAATCGTAGTTTTCATTTCGTGCGTCGCACGCCGAACTCGATCTAGCACCTTTGCGTCAGCCGCTGATAAATCGCTTTGCTGCAGCAACTCAAGCGCGCCAGTTATGACCGTGACCGGCGTGCGCAACTCATGACTGGCTGAGCCGGTGAAGTATCGCTCCCGCACAATAAATGCGCTGATACGTTCAAGCGTCTTCTCAATGGTTCCAGCCAACATACCCACTTCATCATCGCCGAAACGGCCAGACTCGATGCGTTTATGGTCACCGGCGGACAGATGTTTCAGGTCGATGCTCGCGACCACTTGAGCGAGTTCAGCGACCGGGGCGACTGCCCTGCGAATCACCACCATGCCCAGACCAAAGCCAAGCAACCCAAGCGTACCCACGACACCGGTGATGACGAGCAACCACCACCAATCCTCTGACGAGTCAGCCTCAATTCCAGCAACATCAAAAACCACAAATGCTCGCCCCTGCTCATTCTCGGTGGGGACGACCGCAACATGAAACTCGTCGGCAGTAAATTCGTAAGTTCCCTCAGCGGGGTCTGTGCGGGCCCACTCTCTGAGCGATTCCGGCAAGCTATCAATCTGATCGTAGCCGCGAGGGTTCATCGTTAAAGCCGGGTAGCTTCCAGCAGCATGCTCCAACTGATGCGTCATCACACGGTCTTCGCTCAACTTAATTGCAGCAAAGAACGCGAATCCCCAAGCCACACTCAGTACCGCAACACAAACCGCAAATGCAATGGCGACACGTTTGCGCAAACTATGACGGTACATTACTCAGGTTCCTCCGCAATTCGATAGCCAATGCGATGCACTGTATGAATAAGCGGGCTATCAAACGGCCTATCGATAATCTGACGCAACTTGTACATATGCGAGCGAAGCCCATCACCATCGGGAGGCTCATCAGCCCATAATAGCGTTTCCAGCTCATCGCGGGCCACAACGGACGGCGCCGCTTCCATTAATCGTTGCAACACCTTCATGCCTGCCGGCGTGATATCAATGCGTCGCCCCGCTCGATGTACTTGCAGCGTGGCCCTGTTCATCGTTAAATCACCCACGGTTAACAGGTTGGTCGCTTGTCGGTGACTACGTTTGTAAAGCGCCTGCAGGCGCGCATGCAGCTCTTGTAACTCGAACGGCTTACTTAAATAGTCGTCTGCTCCCGCCGTAAACCCTTTGAGTTTATCATCTAGCGTATCCCTGGCCGTTAGCATCAAAATGGGCGTTTCTAATGCACCTTCGGTACGTAATTTCTGGCAAACGCTTAACCCATCCATCCTTGGCAGCATCAAGTCCAGAACAATAACGTCGAACGAGCTGGTCAACGCAAGCTGCACCGCGCTCATACCATCATAAGCAAAATCTAAGACATAATTATGCCTTTCAAGGTACTCGGCAATGTTGCCGCAAATGTCACGGTTGTCTTCGACAATCAATGCTCTAATCGGCGTTGGCGCAAGCACCTGTCCCATTTACTTACTCCCTTTACCAGGCGTAATCGAATCGCAGACCAATGAGTGGCTCCGCTTCGCTACCATCTTCCACTGGCACACCTCGACGATAATCAAACTCGGTATCGTCGCTCGAAGACGCAGCCGTTACGTTGATAACATCGAGAAACGCCGTTACATCTACTGGGCCAAGAGCACGCCGATAGTCAACGCGAACGTTAAACAAACCGGATCCACTTTTACGGCCAAAGTTACGCGCTGTGATCTCTTTAGAGTAGCGCAACGGCTCCTCTGGTCCTAACACGTCAGCGTGAATAATAAAGTCGTTGTCAGGTCTGCCAGAAAGATATTTGTAGCGTCCTGCAACCTTCCAGCGATTGTTGATTTCCCAGGTCAAACCGATCGTAGCGACATGGTTACGGCTGAATTCAGCCGCAACGTCACCGCGACCGTCTTTGCGGTCGACTACGGCATCGTTATACGAGTAGCTTGCGGTCGCGTAAAGGCCCTCAGTAAGCATACCGTTGGCCACGATATCTACGCCGTACGATGCACCGTCACCTATGTTTGCGAAAGTCCCGTTTGCTCTATCAAGATCGACCACCAAATTGTCGAGGCTTTGATAATAGGCTTCTGTCAACACCGACCAACGCTTGCTAGGAAAGAACTGCAAACCGACACTGCTGTGCGTGATCTGTTCGTTTTCAAGGTTGTTCGACTCGTCGGCAGCCAGGTCTAAAAACCGGGGCGACTGATGAAAGAGTCCAGCGGTCGCAAAGTATCGTATGGTTGTGCCCGGCCGCCAATTGACGCTGAAACGGGGCGACACCCGGCTTTCGTCTGCAAAGCCATCCCGTTCTAGCCGCAGGCCGGTGCTAATATCCCAGTCGCCGCGCTCAAAAACCTGCTCAGCATAGCCTGCATAATTCGTTTCTTTTTGATTTAGTGAGGAATTGATGTTTTCCGGCGTCAGTACAATGTACTTCTGATCGGGGTCAGGTCTGAAATCATCGTCGTCGTAAACGAATCGGATCCAATCGCCGTCTAAAACGGTATCGTAATCCAGTTCAATTTGCGTTAATCGAATACCAGCTTTAAACACACCCCATTGGTTCATTGTCTCGAAGTCGCTACGCCAGCCGAACTCCGTTTCCTCCTCACCGATGGTAAGAATGTTTTCCCGTACCGGAAAACTCGACGCGGGAGAACCCTCTGGTACAAGGTCAGGAAACGCTTCACCTTCTGAGCTGACTTTGTCGCTTCTGCGATAGTACACTTTGTTGGTCCAGATGGCTTCTTCACCAATCCATGAACGCAGTGTCAGACCATACAAACTGCTGTCTTGCTCAGAATCTTGCAGCGCCGCATCTTCGAAGTTGGGCGATTCTGCAACGTGGGTCACGCCGCGAGTGTAGTCCTCGTGTGTATCTATCAGTAAAACTTCTAAGGTCTGGTTGTCGTTGATGGGTGTGACCGACTTTACGAGAACGTCTCGCAATACCGGCTCACCAATATCTAATTCCTCAATGGTTTCAAATAATTGACCGAAATCGAGTCGTCTTGCGGAAACCAGCAAAGTAGCGTCGTCGGTGATGCCGCTTGGACCGTCATAACCCACTTCATAGCCCGCAAGATCGTAGCGAAAACTAGCGGAAGGGCTTGGATTACCATCGGCGACGTCCAGTTTAAGCAAAGATGCAGCCCGGCCCCCATAAGCCGCACTCCAGCCACCCGGCGAAAATTCTGCGCCACTGATCACGTTCGGTGCGAAAATTGAGAAACGACCACCCCCACCGACATCTTCTTCTTCACCCAGGGTGGCATCAAAATGAATCGCTTTATCAAACGGAAATTCATCGACGAATAACAAATTATCCCTTGGGCCACGGCCGCGCACGCTGAAGCTCGCGAATTCACTGGCGGATGCCAGGCCAGGTAAACCATCTAGCGACAGGAGGGGATCTGCGCCACCGCCAACTGCACTTCGCAATGCTTCTCTATCCAGATAAGTACTGCTCCCTGATGCGTATGTTTCAGCACGTTGCCCTTGAACTAAAATTCGCTCAATGGCCTGCTCTACAAGTTCGAATTCAACTTTGACATTTTTGCGAGTGATCACGCGAATGCTTGGCTCATAAGCTGGAGCGAATCCGTTTTTGGTTACGCTGACGGAGTAGAGACCGGGATCGAGGTCTTCCACCACGACGCGACCTTGTGAGTTGGTTTCTACCGACTGTATGGCATTGGTTTTGCGTTCCGTGAGCGTAACCTGCGCAGTTGATAGTGGCCGGTCAGTTTTCTGATTTTTTATTATAAAAGTCAGCGCACCGGATGCCTCAGCTGCATGCGCAGAAAGTGGGACACTAAGTAGAAGCCCCCACAGCATCACCAACGATACCTGTTTCAAGTACCTGCTCATATTCGTATTCCTCTAACGATCAGCCTTAGTGAGTTTATGAAGCGCTGATAGGTTAGCAAAGCCAATGTGACTAAAAAGTCGCTGAAATATCGAGAACCAGCAGGAGTACATTGCATACCCCCTATAACACTAATCTGAGATCTCTTTTCCGAGGATGCTCGTATATACCTTGTAATAACCATATCTCGGGCATCCATTGCCCGGTTACACTCAGGAAAATTTTTCATGAAAAACGTCACAAGTTTAATGCTGGCCTTGCTTCTACAAGGTTTCTTATTTCAAACAGCTTTAGCGCAAGAAGAAAAAACAGTGATGGTGCCCTTGCCATCGCAGGACGACTTCACCCGCGGCGAAGACGGCTGGGCCTTAGGGTTGGGACTTGGTATTGAATATGAAACCGCCTACGAAGGGTCGGACGAATTCGGCTTTGAGATTGACCCAGCCGGTGCGTTGCAATGGCGCAGCGGCGACAACATTTTCTATTTCGCCGGTGAAGCTTTCGGCTGGCGTGGCCTGCGCGCCGACACCTGGCTACTGGAAGCGCTAGTCGGGTTTGAAGAAGGCCGTGAAGAAGGCGATTCCGACAAAGGCTATTTAGATGGGCTCGGTGAAAGCGATGAAGGACTAGAACTTGTCTTGCAAGCTCGCTATGCGTTCACCGAAGACTGGCGCTACTGGCTGGTTAGCCGCGTAGTTGCCAGCGAGAACGGCAACCTTGGGCTATTTGGCGTGGGTCGCCGCTTTGGTGACCAGCTAGACGGTTCTGGCCTGGAGGTGAACCTTGTTGCGGTATTCCACGATAGCGACTATGCCAACAATGGTTTTGGCATTACCGCCCAGCAATCGGTGGCATCAGGGTTGGACGAAACACGAATCAGCAGCGGACTGCGCTCTGTGGGGATCGATTTCAGTTATCGTCACCATATCAACGACAGCTGGCAGATCTACGGCGAAGCACTGTACGAGTACTTTAGCAGCGATGTTCGCTCTAGCCCAATCGCTCGCAGCAACTATGAGACTGAAATAGGCGTCGGGTTCATCTACGTATTCTAGGTTGGTTACATTGTCAGACTGCGCGTGCTCGGGGGGACCCAGATACCCCCCCCGCGCACACGCAATACTGTTCGCCAGCGGCGGTGTCGCGGCACGTTGCCACCGCTCTGCTACTCAGCCCCTCCAACAAATATCTGAAAAAACTTCAACGCTAGCGGGTTCTCCTCAATTTGCGCTTGGGTGAGAGTGTCTATTTCGTGTCGCAGCCCGTCGCCGTTGCTAAGTGCAACTAAAGTGAGGCCATCATCTGGGGCCTTTAGCAAGAGCCCGGCATAGGCATCTGGCCACCAACCGCTGTGCCAGACGAGGCGATGGTCCTGCCAGTTTTGCACGTACCAACCATAGGCGTAGGGCATTGGATTGCCTTCTGTGTCGTTTGTTGGTGTCCACATGTGTTCACGTAAGCTTGCCGACATGATCCGTTCGTCATCCAGGGCAATGGAATACTCAGCGAGTGCTTTGGCGCTGGCGATAATTCCTGAACTTGCGTTGAGTTCGGTATTTGGCAGTACCCATGGTGTTGCCCAGTTTGAACTGTCGGGTGTATTTTTAAACGGCGGTGCGAAATGGGTTAGTACCCCACTGGCATTGGCATCACGCCAGCCGGCAGCTATATGCTCCAGTTCGCCCGGCTCAATGACATACTTTCTCATCCAATAACGCCAGCTTTTGTCGGTGTTCTCTTCGACCCAATTCGATAGTCGACCAAATACAATCGGGTTGTAGAAGAAGCTGCTACCCGGTTCGCCATTGACCTGGTGCTGCAGCACATGACGCAACGTTATCACTTGATCACAGGTAATATCCGGTACTTGATAGCCGTTTTCCATTGTGCCACCACCAAACAGGTTGCCGCTGGTGGTTAGCCAATGACAGCGGCGGTCCCAATCACTTAAGGTCGTGAAATCCGCATCGAGGTCAATGTGACCATCGGCTTCCATGCCTAACAAGGTTGCGGCGGTGAAGGTTTTGGTAATCGAAGCGGCCAGGTAAGAGGTGTTTTCCGTGGTAGCTTCTTCGGCATCGTGGTCCTGAAATCCAATGCTTTCCACTAAAATGATCTCGCCGTCTTTTACTACGGCCACAGAAAGGCTAGGAATGTGCTTCTCCTCGCGAAACGATCGTAGGTACCGTTGAAACTCCTCCAGTTGTTGCTGCGTTGTGGCCGACTCGGCGACGGCTTCATTGATGAAAAGAGTACTCACTGAAAAACAGGCAGCCGCCGTCAGCAGCGCACCATAGATGGTTGCTTTCATAATGCTTCCTTTAAATTTAAGAGTGGTGAATGTGTCGTCGTTCGCGGAACGAAGCGGCCTGCTAGCCGCTCCTTAGGAATGGAATAGCTGGGTAATAAAATTTCTGCTTTTGGATGACGGCAATGATATTGATCAGCATGATTGTTACGACAATGGGAATAACGCTCATAAAGAACAAAAACCCGTATCCCCGCACAGTCACCAGTGCCACCAACGAGAGAATAAATAGCAAAGTGCTGGTGATTTGAAAATTCACGACGGCGCGGCCATGGGTGTCGTACATGGGGTCGTCGCCGCGCTTATAGGTCCAAAGTAGCAACGGCGCAATAATATTCAGCAGAGGAACAAATCCGGCAAACGGAGAAACATGCAGCAGTAGCAGCCACTTGAGTTCGGGTGTTTGCGCTATGCCGGCATTTGGCGTCGTGAGTTGCAGCAAGTCATCTACTTCAATATCTAAAACGGCTGCTAACAGCTTTACCGTTCTCAGATGAGGCGTGACCTGCCCTTTTTCAATACGCTGAATGGTTCGCACGGTCACATTCGTACGATCCGCCAACTGCTCCTGCGAGAGGCCTTTGAGTTTGCGTTGATAAATTAATCGCTTGGCAATGTGAGAATGGTTCATAGATGCTGCTCAGCTTTTTCGCCCGTTTATTTGAATTAAACCATAGCGAAGAACCCACGACACTGTCACGACATTACGCTGTCATGTAGGTGCCATTTCTCATCCTCATACCCCAGCAAACTTCACCCGCGAGACTCTCCCACAGCAGACTTTTCCTGAGCAACGTTGGGAAGAGGTCAGTCCAGTCCAGGCTTAATTGCTAGGTATAAAGATAAAGAATAAACGATGGATTTATAGTTCCTATTATTGAATTTGGCTTGTGATTTCCCAAGCACTGAACGACATTCTGAATAGTACATACTCTGGAGTAATGGTAATGAGTGTTTGGTTTTTTGTTAAGCCAATCGTAAATAGGGACACTGCATTAGCTTGGTTGCTGGTCTGTTTTCTGGCGTTAACTACGTCGGCATGTGGTGGTGGTAGCACTGATGATGGGCCTGTCGCAACGCCACCCGAGGAAACACCGCCCCCGACTGGTTCTCTGCCAGAACCGGATTTTGAATCAGCCCCTAGCGCAAACACTCCGTCGTTGCCGAAACCGGATGGTCCCTCCTTGCCACCACCGCCCACCGAGCTTCGACTCTCTTCGAGTTATGTTAAGAGTGATCAGTCTCAGCCGATTAGCGGTCTTACGGTAAGCTCTTCAGAGGATGAAAATGCCACTAACACCCCAGATAAAGTAATCGATGGGGACTTAACTACCCGTTGGGAAAGTGCCTGGAGCGACGCTGGTGATAGTGCTGACGACGCTTGGTTGCAGTTTGATTTTGGCGCTAAAACTGCGATTGGTTATATGAAGCTTTACTGGGAAAATGCATACGCTGACGAATATGCTATTTATGTCTCTGATGATGCACAAAACTGGTACCAATTGCGTTACATCACCGGAGCTCAAGGGGGCACAGAAGAGTTTTTTAATCTCGATATTGATGTTCGCTATGTTCGTCTACAAGGTATCAACCGACACACTCAATATGGGTATTCATTGTTTGAGGTTGAATTTAAAACCCCGGGCCTCGACACCTCAATGCCAGTGCTGGATACCTCTTATGAATCTTTCCCATTAAGCGGTAGTGGTCGACAACCGTTGCCAGCCCCGGCCGAACCAGTTGAAAGCCTGAGCTTCACGTTAGCTGACGGCACTTTAGTGACCCGGTTTGGTATGGTGGGACGTTCACGTCACGCTCGAGAACGCGGTGAAGAATGGAACGAATACGGGTTTGGCCCGAATGAAACCGTTGATACGTATGGGGACCCGGTTGATCTGGGGCCTGGCGCACATCTAAATTTTGTCGCTAATTATTTTAATAATCGTACCTGGGGTGTGGAGTTTATCGACAACAGCAACGTTGCTGGTGTCACTGCCCCGGAAATTATTGTTAACCAGTATTATCAGCAAGCGCAAAAAGGCGGAGGGCACTCCTTTGTACGCCGGTTTGATGACCCGAACGTAACGGGCTTTGGCTGGATGAGCCCAGGTGATCTGCTGGATGATTCAACGTACCTTAGTGACGGGGCGCCCTGCCCGGTCGTTGAAAAACCGGCCAACGGCGTATTATTAAATCCTAGCAGCGGTTATGACGGTGTTATTGGGGCCAATGATGGCTGCAGTGTGGTATTTGACACGTACCCAGCCCATCAAGCGCTTTCTGCCAATGCCGATGGCGTATTGGTGCCAAACGGGGATACTGTGGCAGCGAGAGCGTTGAAAAAAGGCGATATTATTGAATTCACGGGCTCATTTTTTTCTACTCGTGAGGTTATGGATTCTCTTGGCGATAACGGTGGTTTTCGCTATTACACCAACGAGCTGACGTATGTTATGGGTCAGGGCTTACGCCCTTGGTATGGTGTGCAACCCAGGTTAATGAATCACCCCTTACCTGATAGTACCTTACAAGGTGGGTTGGGCTCCGTGTCTTACGATTACGCGGACAATGCTACTTTTATGTTTCAGCAGCCCCATAACCATATTGGTATGCAAAATATCCAGCGCTTTATGGAAGGGCGGCGTTGGCTACATACTAATTTATGGAGCGGCGAACATAATGAAGATGGCAATGACCGCAATGAGGCAGGTCGATTCCTGCAAGGGCCGCATTTTAATCAGTCATCCTGCTTAAGCTGCCACGTTAGCAATGGCCGCAGCGTAGCGCCGGCCCTGTTGAACCAACGGCTGGACACTATGGCAGTACGTGTTGGTGCCACCAGTAAAAATGCCAACGGTAACTACCTGCCACATCCGATTTACGGTCAGGCAGTACAGATGAACGCGCGCTCCACGACCTCAGGGGTCGTGCAAAATTGGGGTAATGCGGTAACTGTTACTGGCTTCGAAACGAAAAATGTGCAACTTGCCGATGGCACTGTGGTAGAGCTACGCAAACCTGAAATTGCCTTTGAAGGCCCGACTCCTGAAGCCTATTCATTGCGCTCAGCTCAACCATTAATCGGGATGGGCCTATTGGAAGCAATCGCAGATGAAACTATTTTAGAGCGTGTTCGCACCACTCCTGATTCCGATGGCGTTCTTGGTACCGCTAATTATGCTTACGATCCGGAAACCGGTGATGTACGCTTAGGGCGTTACGGCTGGAAAGCCTCTAAGGTTAGCCTGCGTCATCAGGTCGCGAATGCGGCTTTACTGGACATGTCTGTTACCTCATCCATTTACCCGAATCGAGACTGTTTGGCTGGCCCCAAATACTGTGATGCTGCAAGCGGAACAGAACCAGGTTTACCAGATGATGCGTTGCAGTTAATGACAGAATATCTGCATCTGCTAGCCGTACCGGCACAGCGAAGCTTGGTTAGTGGGTTTCCTGAAGGTGTGTCGCCAATGGCATATTTAGATGTTGAACCAGCACAAATAGCTCAGGGCGAGCAAATCTTTGAAGCCATCCGCTGCAATGCTTGCCATGTCAGCGAAGTGCAGACGAGCGCCCGCTCACCGTTTGATGAAGTACGCAATCAAACTATTCGACCTTATACTGACATGCTACTGCATGATATGGGCGAAGACCTGGCTGATAATTTTTCCGAAGGTCTGGCAAGCGGAAGCATGTGGCGAACGCCGGCATTATGGGGTCTGGGATACACTGAACATGTTGCTGACGGTCTACCTGTCGGGTATTTACACGATAGCCGCGCGCGCACGCTGACCGAGGCTATATTATGGCATGGCGGAGAAGCTGAGGTTATTAAAAATCGTTTCATGGACCTGCCTACAGATGAGCGTGAAGCGCTACTGGCTTTTTTGACGTCGTTGTAGCACCAGGACACCAGTAGCTGGCTCGGTTTCTCATCCGTTACAGTTCCGTTTCCACCGTGAAATCAACGATGTCCAGTTCGCCCGGATACCAGACCTCAATGGTCTCAGGTTGACCATAAAAGTAGTAGGTCTGATAGCGTGGTTCACGCTCATCAGGGACATAAACAGACTGTTCCCGCAACACGGCCAGATAACCATGCTCATCTTTGGCCATAAGTTGATAGTCAGCTATTAACGCAGTATCTTTTTTAATTGATTCGACCTCTGGCGCATTAAATACATCCAAGTCGACCGTCAAGCGATTGCCAGTAAAAGTTAATCCGCTAGGTAATTCATCAATCGCGTATTGTACTTGTCGCATGTTGGGTGCGGTGACGAGAGATATTTTGCCAGTAATACTGGCTGGACGATCCGGCCAGAGTTCAGGGTCATAATCGAGACGCGCCGCCATAAATGGCGCTTCAATGCCGCCGAAGTTGAGCTCCGACGCATAATGAATGTCGCCATCAAGGTCTGCATAAAATGCTTCAATAGCAGGGTCAATTAAGGGCTTGCCCTGATCGTCCAGAAACAGCAACATCGAGGCACTGGTTTTTATGACCCGTTTCTGCCGGTTCAACAATAGATCACTACGCAACGGCGGGTAAAACCAGGCGATCTGTTTCGGGTAATCTCCGGGCCGCAGAGAGCTTGGGTCAAACAACGTAAAGTTGCTTTGCTCAACCAGATTATCCATCTCGTCTGCAGGTAATTCGGCACGCTCCGCATTCACGCTGACACGTTTGTCGTAAACGGCCGAGGTGATGTCGAGTTCTGCCAACGCCTGTTCAACGTCGGCATCCGCTGGTACTTCAGTCACCAATTGTTGCACTGGAAGCTGCAACTGCTCTTCAATGACAGGGTTACCCTCTTCATAAATCATCAAGGTCATCCGCACTTTATCGATATCGCCATTGTAGGCACGCGCGAAATACAAACGACTGCTCTGCTCTTGGTTAAACTGCCGTTGTAGCGCTTCCAGTTCAGCACGCGCCTCATCAACGTCGACATCATTCTGTTGCGCGCGCCGAATAAGATCATGAACGACTTCATCGACCAGCGGCACTTCTGCCATGGGTCTCCGCCGTGTCGCGTGCCAGGTTAAATAGTGACCATTGCTTGCCTGTGCTTCGGCAACAACATCACGCGGGCGAAAACGCTGTCTGGCATCGTTCGTTGGGGTCCCTATGTACACCTCAAAGCGGTTATCCTGCCAGGCCTGCACGGTCAACGAGTAACCCTGTTGGGTGAGGGTTTTACCAAGATCTTCGGCGCTAAATTCAAACTCAATCATAGTACCGGGCAGTTGCGCCCTAAAATTGGCACTAACCGACTGTGGCGCCAATGGCTTCTTTGCACTGTTGAGTATGCAATACGCATCACCGCTTTTTACTACCGATTGATAGGCTCGGGCTGGATTGCTTTCGTCGAAGAATGGAAGAATATCATCATTGGCTAGCGTTGCTTTGTAGTAATGCAGCTGATAGCGAAATGGAAACTCAAAACCTGTATCAAGTTGCAGGGCTTGCTGTGAACCAAGACGTGAACAGCGCGGCTCGAAGTCGTTTTGCAACGCGGTCAGACTGCCCAAATAGGCGTTCATTAAGGCTTCGGAGTCGGCATAGTCATTCAACCGGTTTAACTCAGCCGGTTGGTATTCGGTGTTATAGGCTGGCGCATGAAAACTCATACGGTCCAAACCGCGAAAATAATTAGCGCGCTCTTCCCGCCACAGTAATTGTGCTAAATCCTGGTCAGACAGCGATTCCAATATGTCATAGTGAGCATCGTAGAGCGCTTCGCGTTGTTCGTACCACTGCACGATCTCTGCCTCAGTCATGTCCTCTACCATCACGTTATCCTGCTTGGCGGTACTCGCAATAGCACTGAATAGTAGCGGGGTGCATACAGCTACGGTAAGGATGATTTTCAAAGCGCCCATCAGCGAGTTCCTTGATCCGGTCAATTGTGGATTTGCTCTGAAAAGACTATCAGGTAAGCCGAATAAGTGACATCAGAAATAACTTAGAAACCGTTAATTTACAATGTGTTAACAGATATTTTCGGATGCCTGATTGGCTATTCGCTGTATTGCCAGTACGGCGGCGAACCAAACACCGTAACGAAGTAGTCAATGACCGCCCTGACATTGAGCGGCTGGTGCCTCGAATCAGGATAAATAGCCGCAATATATTGCGGCGTGGTTTTAATCGCGGTAGGCAGGTCTTTAAGTAACTTCACCAAACTCCCATTTTTTAAATAGTCACCGATGAGCCAGTCCGGAAAAAGCACAATGCCGGTACCATTTAGTGCAGATGTGAGTAAGGTCTCTGCATTGTTGGACGCTAAAATGGGGTCAACCATCTGCTGTTCCCAGGCTCCATTGGGTGCCTTAAAAAGCCAACGGTTCGGCCCTGACGAGCCGCTATAGACCAGACAGTTATGTTGGGTTAAGTCCTCTGGAGCTTCAGGTTGCCCATGCATTTTCACATACTCTGGGCTCGCCGCCAGATGGTAAACCTGGTTTCCTAAAACCCGCGCATGCAGGGATGAATCATTCAGTGTATCAATACGAAAAATAACATCCGCAGGCTCGAGATGTGGGTCGATATAGTCATCAGTTAGCGTTAGTTCAACACGAAGTTTGGGATGGCGCAGGAATAGCCCCGGTAACCAGGGCGCGAGGTGCCGCTGGCCAAAAAAGACAGGCGCATTTATTCTGACAACCCCTTCAGGCTCCTCCTTTCGGTCCTGCAGTTTATTGCGTACATCAAGCAACTGCTCGCTCGTCTCACGAGCAAATTCGATAAACAGGCGAGCCGCCTCGGTTGGAATAATCGCTCGGGTATTGCGATAGAACAGTTGCTGCCCTAATGCGTCCTCTAATTGCTGGATCACACGCGAAACCATCGAGGGCGAGACCCCTTCCCGTCTTGCCACGACTGAAAAGCTTTTGCTGTCGTACACGGCAATAAAAAACTTCAGTGCTCTGATGTTGATTGCGTTAACTGAATTCATTTGTGCAATATTCGCAAAGGTGTTTAGTGCACTTTCCCATTTTTCAGTTGATGAGTCTAGGGTAGGCTGCTCCTCTTGAAACGTAAGGAGTAGCGTATGCAAATTATCATGGTTTTATTGACGGTACTGGCCGGCATGGGACTTTCAGTCGAAGCCGGTCTGCTTGGACCGCTTGGAGAACAGGTCGGAAAGCTCTGGGCGACATTCAGCATTTTCGGAGTTGGTGCCGCATTGACCTTCCTCCTCATGCTGTTTTTCAGTCCACGCAACAGCCCGTCGTTCTCATCGCAGCCCGCGTGGACGCTTTCAGGTGGCTTGCTAGGACCTGTCTATGTCGTCGCACTGACCGTAACTGTTCCTGTGATTGGCATTGCCATGACTATGATCGGGATTCTGGTCGGGCAAATTACCAAGAGCTTTCTCATTGACCACTATGGTCTGTTCGGTACACCGCCACGCAAAGTCGACCGCAGACGCATCGCCGCTTTGTGTTTCATTATTGTCGCTCTCGCTCTCATGGCTCTCGATTAAGGAACTTTTATGACTTTAATAATGATTATTATCGCCATTGCAGGCGGTGCAGCACTTAGTATTCAGGCCGCCGTAAACGGCGAGTTAGGCAGTAAAGTCGGCGTCTTCAGAAGTGCCTTTTTGACCTTCCTCCTGGGCGCCATTATTACCGGGTTGCTTATCTTTTATTTTGAACCCAGCTACGCAACGACACTGGCAGATGTGCCGAAATGGCAATTACTCGGTGCTTTATGCGGAGTTCCCTACATTGTCATCATGGTGATGGCCGTACAGAAAATTGGCACCGCCGTCGCGACAGTGGCGGTTATCTTCGGTCAACTCGCAATGAGCATTCTGATTGACACCCTTGGCTGGTTTGGTAACTCAGAAGTAACCCTATCGCTTTCACGACTTGGCGCTGTGCTTTGCCTGGGCATTGCTTTGTATTTCATACATTCGAGTATTAAAAACGAGAAAAAGAGCCTGGCTTAGGACACGGACGGGTATGCCGTTTGCCTTCGCGCATAAACGACACTAAATTAAAGTAGTCTTGAAAGTATCGAGCTAAGATCGGCGAGCCCAGCAGCAATGCCGTGTAGCTCGCAGGCGAAAGAGGAACCTAGTATGGATTTTTCTTCTCTCGACTACCGCCTTATTTCTACTATTGCCTCGGTGGTAATGACGCTCGCCTGGGTTGCTTATCTGCACCTTGCCCTCACTCAGTATATGCGGGCCAATCGTCCTTTTTTAGTGATTCAGCATGCGCATGAAAACGATCCATCGGCGCTGTGCCTGTTTGTGAACCTGAGCAAGGAGCCTGTTCACCTACAGGCGGTCATTGCCCGGGTTCATAGAGGCGATGATTGTACGTCGTATCGAATTACAAATTATGAACGCATCACGGCCACCGAACAGCATGTTCAGTCAAAACTGCGGCAGGGGCCGATTCAACCGGGCGGATACCTGGTGTTAGGCTCCTTTGCTGATATCATGCTTGGCAATCAGTCGGCGGACGAAAGCAGCAACGAATCGACGACTGACCAGCTTTCGCAAATTGATAGCCTCGAGCTGTGTGTGGCTGTGGTATACGCATCCAAGAAACACCACATTGGTGCTCGACGACACTTTTTCCTCGAGCACCTCGACGAAAAAACTAAAATTCACGCCTACAGTATTTTCACTGAGCAACTTGTACGCCGCAAGCACCGCCATACGGTAAGAGAATGGGTCAAGGCCGGAGTTGACCCCTGGCAGGAACAGGACACTGCAGACGAGAGTCAAAGCCAGTCCAGCTCGTCGATAGATAAAACATCGAACCGAGGAACGTAGAGAAGAACTCTCCGCATTATGCGAAGGTATTGAAAAGCTACCACAGTAATACCACCACCGCGGTCAGCCCTATAACGGCGAGTACTTTATAGCGCTTAATTAAAGCCTCGGCCTTATTACCAGCAATATAGACCACCGCAGCCAGGCCAAAATAACGAACAGAACGGGCAACCGCTGTAGCAAGCACGAAGTAAAGTAGCGAAAATTTGGTAGCACCTGCTGCCAGCATGGCTATCTGAAACGGCACCGGGGAAATCCCCACGGTCATTACGAACCAGAACCCCTGACTTTGCATCTGCTGCTTAACCCGATCAAACTGCTCCTGATTGGAGAATGTTTGAATGAACCAGTCGCCAACCAGGTCAAACAGAAAATACCCCATGGCATACCCGAAAACAGCACCAACTATGCACCCAAGGGTCGCCATTAAGGCAATCAGCCACAGGCGCTCACGCCGCGCCTGCATCAGAGGGATAAGCATCGCCTCCAAAGGCACGGGGACTATCGTAGACTCAAGAAAAGACGCTAGCGTAATGCCCGTCAGCATGTTCTTTGAATGAATCATCTTGTGTGTCTTTTCTTTGATCCTACCCATAGTCTCGCCTTTTCCTGAGTGTCGTACCGAAGCCCACCCTGTTCCAATGCCGAAAAGATATGGTGCACAGGTTTTTTGGGAAACGGTTGTAGTACTAAGTGTATTGTCAGTACTCTAGTCCTGATTTTCAAAATAAAGAATCAAGAAGGTATTTGCCATGGGACATAATCACCAACATGGTCATGATCATTCGAAGGATATACCCTCATCCCGCCTAGGCTGGGCATTTTTCCTTAATTTTGCTTTTACTATTATTGAGTTTATCGGCGGTGCCCTTACTAATAGCACCGCCATCTTAGCCGATGCGGTTCATGACCTCGGTGACAGCCTCTCGCTAGGGCTAGCCTGGATACTGAATAAGCTGGGTAGCAAGCCAGCCAGTCAAGAATTTACCTACGGTTACAAGCGCTTAAACCTTGCAGGCGCGTTCATTAACGCGGCAATACTGATCGCCGGTTCCGCCTGGGTGTTAGTTGAAGCCATTCCACGGTTGTGGGATCCGCAAATGCCTGTTGCTGACGGCATGATTGCCCTGGCGGTGTTGGGTATTACTGTGAATGGTTTCGCGGCTTATAAACTTTCGCGGGGGAAAACGCTCAACGAGCGCATCATTAACTGGCACCTGTTAGAGGACGTCTTAGGCTGGGTCGCTGTGCTGATAGTGGGTATAGTATTGCTGTTTGTTGACTGGCCCGTTCTTGACCCTATCCTTTCTATAGGCTTTACGCTATTTATACTCGTCAATGTGCTTCGCAATCTATGGTCTACTCTGAAACTCTTCATTCAGGCCGTTCCGGATCAAAAAACATATCAGGAAGTTGCTGAGTCATTAAAACGACTACCAAACGTATCCGATGTCCACCATCTGCACTTCTGGTCTCTCGATGGGGAATCCCATGTACTAACCGCACATTTGGTATTATCAGGAAACCTGGAAATCGACGACCTTGATGCTTTAAAAAAGAACATTGACAAAGCGTTAGCAAAATACCAGCTCAGCCACACCACAATTGAACTTGAGCACCCTGATGAAACCTGTCGCGATGCTAACGCATAGCTTTAAGCTACGTTGGGAGCCATTAGCCATTGAGTTTACTGGCGTCTGCCTGTTACTCTTAAGTACGATCCCGGTTGTATCCACAGGTAGCTAGCTTGTCAAAACTTGTCTGGTCATTGGTTATGGTTATGCTTCTTCACAGTTTTTTCACCTGTGCGGTTGCGGCTGGGCACGTTGAGGATACTCAGCATACATTCGATTATGCGTATCAAAACCACAGCCACACTGACCACGACACGAGCTCACCTGAAAGCCCCGATCTGAATCATGAACATCAATTTCACTCCCATGTAAGCTGCATTATCGGCTACGCGGCATTGCGTTCGGAAGGACCTTCACCAGCACCCGCGATAGCGCACATAGATCTAACGTTCGACAGTAACGATCACCAACCACCTGTCCCCCCACCGAACTTTTAATCTTCACCCTTAAAATCTGTGCGTTACGCACAATCATTTTTATTGTGGAGATGAATCATGAAATTAGTCTATTTCGTGATTGCTGTATTAGTGGGTTCACTGGTTGTGCCCCTTTCAGCAATCGCAAATGAGTTGACCTTGCGGGATGCCTTAGAAAGAGCGGTGCAAGACAATCCGGGGTTACAAACGTACCCGTATCAACAACGGATGGCTGAAGCAGAAAAACTGCAGGCATCTTTAACGCCTAATCCAACACTTGGCATTGAGCTCGAAAATATTGTTGGTAGCGCCAGCAACCGGGGAATTGACAACGCCGAGGCGACTTTATCATTTAGCCAGTTGGTTGAGCTGGGCGATAAGCGGAGTCGACGCGTTGACGTTGCATCTGCTGAACAGCAGCAACTTGATGCTGAATTTAACTACGAAAAAGTTGAAGTTCTGGCTGAGACCGCCCGTCGTTTCTATGAACTTGTTCTTTTGCAGGCGCTGGCGAACTGGAGTCAGCAACAAGAGCTACGGCTGGAAGATGCACTTGATATAGCGACAGAGCGCGTGGAGTCTGGTGCGGTACCGCCTTCGGAAGTTACCCGCATTCGCCTGCAACAACGTCAAACTGTTGCCAATTCAGAAGAAATAACCGGAAAAATTGCGCAAGCTAAATCCAATCTCAGTGCCATGTGGGCTGCAGAGCCTCACTTTTCCCGGGTTGTCGGCGAGTTTGACGACTCTATTCATTTGCCTTCAACAGCGGATGTTGAAAGCGCAGTGAATCAAGCCCCGGAATTTCTCCGCCTGGTTGACTCAGAACGCTTGTTGGCAGCTAAAGCGAACGCATTGGAAGCAGCTTCAGTCACCGACTTAACACTTGGAGTTGGCGTCCGTTACAACAACCAGTTCAATGAGTCGAGCCTGGTTCTTCAGGCATCTATGCCACTTCAGCTGACCAACCCCAATCAAGGCTTAGTTCGATCGAACCAGGCTGAGAGGAACTTGCTCCTCGACCAGCAACGCATAGTGCGCGAACAACTGCGAGTTTATACCCGCGCTATCTTGGCGCGGTTGCAAATGAATCAAAACTATCTGGAGCGTATTCAACTCGATTTGCTGCCGCTTGCTCAGCAATTAGAGCAAGAGACCACCGCTGGTTACGTTAAAGGTATTCATAACCTCTTGATAGTGCTTGATGCGCAAGAAGAACTCGCACAGCTGGAGTATGAGCAAATTAATCGCCGTTACGCTATTTACCAAGACATTCTTGAGCTTGAGCGAATGACAGGGCAATCATTTTTGGAATCCGCATTATGAACCTTATTAAATCAATTTTTATCCTCCTAAACCTGTTCATTGGGTTAGCCGTAACACAACCGACTTACGCTTCAGCTGAATCCAGTCATGGACATTCAGAAACAGACGTAAATGGGCCTAACGGCGGAACACTGCTCACTGAAGGCGACTTCGCGGTTGAAATAACCATATTTGAATCAGGCATTTCACCGGAAATGCGCGTTTATGCCTATTCGGGAGGTGAACTTATCAATCCTGCGCAGGTAGAGCTTGAAGTGGTACTTCACCGGCTGGGCAAGGTCAACGATACTCTTAACTTTACGCCTGAAGACGATTACCTGGTTAGCAATAGCCCTGTCACTGAGCCGCATTCCTACGAAGTCTCTGTTAGCGCGTCTACTCAACACAATCGGGGCGAATGGCATTACGAAAGTTTTGAGGGACGAACAACCCTCCCGGACCGGATAATCGAAGAGGCCGGTATTCAGGTGGAAAGAGCGGTACCAAGAACATTGAAGTTCAAAGACCGGTTATTTGGTGTGGTCGCGCCTGTAAGCGGGCAGATGGCGAGCGTAACAGCAACATACCGGGGCACAGTGTCCGATGTCCTGGTCACTGTCGGCGAGCAAGTGGCAGAAGGGCAGACGTTGGCCAGGGTCATCAATGCGGGCAGCGGTGCCAGTTATGAAGTGGTCAGCCCAATTGCCGGCGAGGTGACTGAGCGGTTCATTACCGCGGGTGAAGTTGCCAATCAGCAAGTGCTCTTTGAAATAGTGGATTTATCCAGTGTTTGGGTGGAGCTTTCAGCATTTCCTGAGAACATCGAAAAACTGAAAGTAGGGTTACAGGCGGAGGTATTTGACTTACATCAACATGAGCGCGTCAGCGGAGAGATTATCTATATTGCACCTGTGATGACAGGTGGACACATCGCACGGGCTCGTGTGCTGATCGACAATGACCACGGCCACTGGCGTCCTGGAATGCATGTTCAGGCAGATGTGACCACTGGCGAGAGAAACGTGGCGTTGGCAGTAAACGTCGACGCCGTGCAAACCTTTCGCGATAGGCAGGTAGTCTTTGCTCAATATGGCAATACCTTTGAGGTGCGGATGCTTGAGCTGGGTGATAGCGACGGCGCCTATATCGAAGTAAAAGACGGCTTAGCGCCCAATACACCCTATGTGTATGGCAATAGCTATTTATTGAAAGCCGATGTGCTGAAAGACGGCGCAAGTCACGACCACTAGAGGGCGAACTTATGATTGATTCATTTATCCGTTTCGCTATTCAACGCCGTTGGCTGGTGATTGCGGCAACATTGCTTGTTGCAGGACTTGGCGTTTATAGCACCTTAAAACTGCCAATTGATGCGGTCCCTGACATTACAAATGTTCAGGTACAAATAAATACTGAAGCTGCGGGCTATTCCCCATTAGAAACAGAACAGCGTATTACCTACTCGGTGGAGAATGCCATGGCCGGTATTCCTGATCTTGATTACACACGGTCTATATCACGTTACGGGCTGTCGCAAGTGACCGTGGTGTTCGAGGAAGGTACTGACATTTATTGGGCACGGCAGCAAATTAGCGAACGCTTACAGATGGTTCGCAGTGAATTACCAGACGATGTTGAGCCAGCCCTTGGACCCATCGCTAGCGGGTTGGGTGAAATATTCACCTATATTGTGCGAGCGGAGCCGGGATCCCGGGACGAACAGGGCCGGCCTTATACCGCCGAATCCCTGCGTACGCTGCAAGACTGGGTGATACGTCCCCAATTAGTGAAAGTGCCAGGGGTTACTGAAATCAATACCGTCGGTGGCTATGAGCGCGAGTATCAGGTGGCACCTAATCCCGGCAACATGTTGGCTTACAAAGTCTCTGTCGCTGATATTTTCAAAGCTTTGCAGTTAAACAATGACAATGCCGGGGCCGGTTATATCGAGCGAAATGGTGAGCAGTGGTTGGTGCGCTCACCTGGGCAGCTAGCATCTCTGGACGATATTGGCGACGTGGTGATCACCAAACGTGATGATGCGCCAGTGCGAGTAAGAGATGTTGCTGAGGTCTATTTTGGTAAAGAGCTGCGTACTGGTGCTGCCACTGCAGATGGTGAAGAAGTAGTGCTTGGCACCGCTATGATGCTAATCGGTGAAAACAGCCGTATTGTCTCAGAAGCAGTTGCTGAACGATTGCAAGAGGTGCAACTGAGTCTCCCTGACGGGATAACCGTGGAGCCGGTCTATAACCGCACGACCTTAGTAGAAAAGACAATTGCGACAGTTGAAAAAAACCTTTTCGAAGGCGCGGTATTGGTCATGGTGGTGCTGTTCCTGCTGTTAGGAAATATGCGCGCAGCCCTTATTACTGCGCTGGTAATCCCGTTAAGTATGCTGTTCGCAGTTACCGGAATGACGGCCAATCGCGTTTCCGGCAACTTGATGAGCCTAGGCGCAATCGATTTCGGCATTATTGTTGATGGTGCCGTTATTGTTGTTGAGAACGCACTGCGTCGCCTTGGCCTGGCGCAAAAGCGATTGGGCCGACTACTAACCACCAAAGAACGGTTAAACGAGGTTTTTGAAAGCACACGCGAAGTTTTTAACCCCGCAGTTTTTGGTGTGCTTATCATCATGCTGGTGTATTTGCCGATATTCGCACTCAGTGGTGTCGAAGGTAAAATGTTCCACCCAATGGCGTTTACTGTGGTATTTGCTCTGTTGGGCGCTCTCATTTTATCGATGACCTTTGTGCCCGCAGCGATTGCCATTTTCGTCAAGGGGAAGGTGAACCACGAAGAAAACCGCATTATGCGGGGGGCTCGTCGGTTGTATGAACCGCTCTTAAGGGTAACGCTCAAGCAACCCTTACTCATCATTGTTATCGGGTTTAGTTTATTTATTGGTTCGCTCTATCAAGCATCAAAAATGGGCACCGAATTTCTGCCCCAGTTGGATGAAGGGGATGTTGCTATGCATGCACTCCGAATTCCGGGGACAGGATTACAGCAGTCCGTCGATATGCAATTGCAGCTTGAGTCAGTCATTGCTGAATTCGATGAAGTAAAGCGGGTCTTTTCGAAAATAGGTACACCGGATGTCGCCACAGACCCGATGCCACCGAGCGTGGCGGATACCTTTATTATTCTGAAACCCCGGGATGAATGGGCTGATTCGTCGAAAACGAAAGATCAGTTCTTAGCTGAACTGCGTGAGGCAGTTGAACAACTGCCCGGGAATAAGTATGAGTTCACGCAGCCTATCGAGATGCGATTCAACGAGCTTATTGCAGGCGTTCGGGCTGATTTAGCGGTGCGTATTTACGGTGATGATCTTGAACAACTTAAAAGACTGGGCGATGAGGCGGTGCAGATCATCCAGGGGGTTAGCGGTGCGGTCGACGTTCGTGCTGAACAAATGACTGGCTTACCCACGTTGTCTATTTCCCCGCAACGTGATCATCTGGCGCTCTTAGGCTTGACGGTTCATGACGTGCAACGGGCAGTGCAAAGCGCTGTTGGTGGTCTCGAAGCGGGCACTATTTTCGAGGGTGACAAACGGTTTCGACTTATGCTCCGCCTGGATCAATCCTGGCGCTCAGATATAAACTCATTGAGGCGTCTGCCCGTCGCTGTTCCCGAAGCGGACAATCCGGAGCTTCAGTATGTGCCGCTTGGTGAAATTGCCGACGTTGAACTGACCGTTGGGCCGAATCAAATCAATCGCGAGAGCGGCAAACGTAATATGGTTGTCAGTGCCAATGTGGCTGACCGTGATCTTGGCTCATTTGTCGGTGCCATACAGGAGCAGTTGCAATCTGACTTGTCGCTTCCTGCGGGATACTGGATTGACTACGGCGGCACATTCGAGCAATTGCAATCAGCATCGCAACGGCTGGCGATCGTGGTTCCACTAACACTGCTGCTAATTTTTGGACTGCTATACAGTGCCTTTAACTCACTGAGCAATGCGTTGATTATATTCACTGGTGTGCCACTGGCCCTAACTGGCGGTATTCTGGCGCTCACATTGAGAGGAATGCCGCTGTCAATTTCCGCCGCTGTCGGCTTTATTGCGCTATCCGGTGTTGCGGTGCTAAACGGCGTGGTGATGTTGTCGTTTATTCAGCAGCTACGAGACGGCGGCAAGACCATCATGGAGGCTGTGTTTGAAGGTGCACGCCAAAGGCTGCGGCCAGTACTCATGACCGCCCTGGTCGCTAGTTTTGGTTTTATACCCATGGCTTTCAATACAGGTACTGGCGCTGAAGTACAACGGCCGCTGGCGACCGTTGTGATTGGTGGGATTGTTTCTTCAACACTGCTGACCCTGGTCGTCCTTCCTGCGCTGTATCTACTTATTAATAAGTTACGGCGAGTGGCCTCTTCATCCTGATCCGCTGAAAACCAGGTAGGCGTTGAGCCGCTTCAAGCACACACGACCCTGTGGTCGTGTGTGCTTCCTCTGGCTAACTGGTAGTCGAAGACTCCTCCAGCCGCTCCCGGCGTCGGAAAATGCGGCCGAACAGCCGGGCTAACAGCCCTTTCAAATCGTCGAGGATCAGATACAGACAAGGTACCAGCAGCAGGGTAATCATGGTGGCAAAAAGCACTGCAAAGGCGAGTGAAATAGCCATCGGGATTACGAACTGCGCCTGCAGGCTCTTCTCAAACATAATCGGCAGCAGGCCGAAGAAGGTGGTCAGTGAAGTCAGGATAATCGCCCGGAAGCGTTTTCTACCGGCACCCATGACTGACTCATACATAGACAGGCCCTGGCTGCGTGCATAGTTTACGTACGAGGTCAGTACCAGACTGTCGTTGATAACCACACCAGCAGCCGCAATAATGCCGAAGAAAGACATCATCGATAGGTCATAACCGAGAATGAAGTGCCCCCAGACGGCGCCGATCATGCCGAACGGTATCACCGACATCACAATCAGCGGCTGCGAGTAGCTTTTCAGTGGAATCGCCAACAGGATAAAGACAGCCAGTAAACCAGCGACAAAGAACATCACCATCTCAGCTGCCTGTTGTTGTTGCTCAGCAAAATCCCCACCCAGCTCTGTTCTTACCCCGGGGAAGCGCTCGAGTAGTTCAGGCATAAGGTTCTCGCTTACGGCCGTCGCAACCTCACCGCTGGTCGTCACCGCCTGGTCGACACTGCCGAAAACGCGCACCGTACGGAACCCTGATTCACGGTTGACCCGGGCAACACCTGGCACTTCCTCCAGCTGAGCCACGTCACCAAGCATCACAAAGTCACCATTATCTAAACGAATACGGGTGTATTCCAGCTCCGAAATTTGTTCGCGGTTTTCACGTGGATAACGCACCATCACCCGTACTTCATCGCCGTCGCGGATCATACGCTGAGCTTCTGCCCCATAAAAACCGTGGCCAACCTGAGCGACAATTGCGGCTGGTGTCAGACCTAGTTGGTGAGCCCTTGGTTTTAGCGCAATATTGAATTCCCGGGCCGAACTATCAATGGTTGAACTAATATCAATAAACCCTGGAATACGGCGCAGTTCAGCCGCCAGCCAGTTACCAGCATCATTCAACTGATCCAGATCACGACCAAACAGACGATATCCTAAATCACCATCGCCTCCCCCTGACGTCACCGAATCATAAATTGTTAACTCACGCAGCCCGGCGATCTCTGGCATGGCTTCACGCCAGCGGCGGGACAATTCAAACGAGTTATACGGCCGGTCGTCTTCCGCTACCAGGGTCATAAGTATACGCCCCTGAGTCTGGCCATTGAGGAAAGCCAGTATATTGACCATCATTGGCTGACCAAACTCTTCCTGACTTTCCGCTTCGACCTGATGAAACATTTGCTCAAGCGACTGCAACGCGGCCAGCGTTTGCTGCTCCGACGCGCTCTGATTCATTTCAAAGTTTATCGACGGGTAATCATGGGACACTTTCGGCTGCCCCACATTCCGCACATGGCCTGAGGTAATCAGGCTCATACTGATAATGAATAAGGCTACGAACACCGCGAAGGTCATATAACGATGAGAGATACAGCGGTTTAATAACGGCTGATACACATTGTTTATAAAAGCCTGGAAGCGTCGGTTAAAGCGGGCACGGATATCATTTTCTTTGAGTGGCTTGAGCTTGGTGTGCGCAAGGTGAGCAGGCAATATCAGCTTTGACTCAATCAAGCTAAACACAAGACAGAGAATGACCACCCCGGCCAACGGTTTAAAGAAAGCCGCTTCCATGCCCTGAGTCATAAGGAAAGGCGCAAATACCGCTATCGTCGTAAGCACACCAAAGGTGGCGGGCACCGCTACGTGCTGCGCTCCCCGCACCACATTATCAACGCTGTGCCCGTTCACCTCGGTTTCAGCATAAGCACTTTCCCCGGTCACTATGGCATCGTCGACCACAATACCCAGCACCATAATAAACGCGAACAGCGAAATAATATTAATGCTGATACTAAAGAATGGCATTAACCAGAACGCACCTAAAAAGGCAACCGGCAGGCCCAGCATGACCCAAAACGCGACCCGCATGCGTAAAAACAGCATCAGCATCAGGAACACCAGGACACCACCCTGCAGCATATTGGTCAGCATCATAGTCAGCCGCCCATTGAGGTAGTAGGTCATGTCAACCAGTACATTCAGCTCAAAACCAGGCGGCAGATCGGTATTTTTCCATTCCACATAGTCATTCACCGCACCCGCTACATCTGGCAACGACTGCGAGCTGCTTGCGTTTATTGCCATATATGCTGAAGGCTGACCGTTATAGCGCATGTAGTTAATACGCTCTTCAAAGCCGTCATGAATGGTGGCGATATCACCCAGGTACACGATTTCGCCCTGGTTACCGACAATCACCGGAATCTGCGCGAAATCATCGCCTCGGTATGCCCGCTGTTCAGAACGAATCGCAATCATGCCCGATTCGGTGCGTATATTACCGGCCGACAAATTATCCGAATACTGGCGGATCGCGGTGGCTACATCCTGCAGCGTAATCGCGTATCGACGCAGTGTTTCAGGAGCAACTTCAACCCCGATCTCCCAGGCTGGCATGCTATTGAAGTCGACAAAACTGACATTGTTCAGTTGCAGCAGTTCGCGCTCGATATCCCGTCCCATTTCTTTTAGCTCAATGGGGTTGTCACTGCCGGTGAGTACCAGTTCTACCGCCTGCTGACGAAACTCTACCTGGTAAATGGTCAAAGGCTCCATGCCCGCAGGAAAGGTAGCTATTGAATCGATATTTAACTTCACCTGGTCCAGACGCTGGCTTATATCTTCGCCTTCATCCAATTCGATAGAGACCTGCCCGCCACCACGCCAGGCCACGCTGCGAACGCGTTTAATGCCTTCGACGTCCTGCAGTGCCTCTTCTACCTTAATCAGGATGCCTTCTTCAATTTCCTGTGGCGCGGCACCGCGGAAAACACTATTCACATGAATATAGTTAACTTCCATTTGCGGAAACATCTGCCGCTGCGCTGTCGCATAACCAATCAGGCCCAGCACGATGATAAACACCATCAATAAGTTGGCTGCCACCGGGTTATTGGCAAACCAGGCAATAATACCAGTGGGCCGCGGCTGGTCCTGAGTCACATGGTCCTGAGTCATCGGTTTTACTCCTGCGCTGTCAGCGTATCTTCAGCTACAGGGCGAACTTTCATGCCATGTTGCGGGAAATTAGGAGGCATCACGACCAGCGTATCGGTGGAGGAAATGCCTTCTGTAATCAATACGTCGCGACCTTCTTTGCGCAAAATATCAACCTGCTGGCGCTGCAGTGTATTGTCATCGCTCACCAGCCATATGCTGTCCCGCACCAGAGCTTCCTGAGGTAAACGATAGACTTGATTGATTGACTGCCCTTCAATATGAACCGCTACAAACTGGCCAAAGCGTAAGGTCGGTTTATCGCTATGCAAGCCATAAGGATCGTCAAGACTGGCTACTAAACGTGTCATCCGGGTCTGCGTATCGATAATGCCTAAATCCCGCACGATGCTGACTGGCCGCGGGTCCGTCAGGGTGTCGATGTAGGCCTGACTACCCACCACCTGTTCCTGTAAAAACTGCAGATCAAAACTAGCGATAGGCAAATGAATTTCGGCCCGTTCCACGTTATAAATTTCTCCCAGAGTGGTTCCCATCGAAACTACCTGCCCTACCCCGGTATTGCGCGATCTCACTAATGCGTCATAAGGCGCTCTGATCTGAGTTCTGTCTAAATCCCGTTGCGCTTTTTGCAAGCCAGCTTCAGCCGACTTCACAGCAGCTTCTGAGCTTTGTAACTGAGGTAATCGTAAAGCAAGTGGGGTTGGGTCCTGAGTATTCCGCCATTCCTCCTGCGCAACACGGGCCAGGGCCTGTTCTTCCTGCAACTGAGCCTGTGCTGCGGCCAGATTTGACTCGGCGCTAAGCAGTGCGGTGCGATAGTCGGAATCGTCGAGCCTGACCAGCACTTCATCTTTTCGTATTAACCCACCTTCGATGAAATTTTCATGAAACGCGATAACACGCCCTGTCACTTCAGGTGTTAAGGTTGTTTTCTCCCGCGGCTGCAGTTCGCCCCACGAGGTCACGCTAAACTGATGAGATTCAGGATTGACGCTACGCACCGTCACAACAGGTCCGGGTGACGCTTCGTTGACAGGTTCAATCGGCGGTGTGCCAGTTGCATTTATCACCGCCGCACCCGTAATACCAATAACAATTACAGCAACGGGTAATGAAATTTTCAGCCAGGTTTTCATACATTCCTCTGGTACACTAACTCAGTTATATTAAGCGCAGGATAAAGGCTCTTGTGCGGTTAGGCGAGCACTATAATGTTAGAAGTTGTAACAGAGAGATGCGGCCGGGCTACGACTAACCCTTTATGATGAGCGTACAACCCACTCGGGGTCGGCAAACTCGCCAAGCGGTCGAATTTCACAATAGAGCGCTGCACTGCGAATAATCGCTGCGACCTCTGCATTATGCTCTGATTCCATCGCGTCCCGCGCTGCTTTACTTTCCCAGTGAGCTATAGCAATCAATACCTTAGGGTCATCCAGCTTACGGTGCAGCTCGGTACCTAACGCGCCAGGTGCACGCTGAATAATGGCACTGGCTTTTACCCAGGCATCAGCATATTGCTCTGCGGTATGCCCGTCTTTGATCCGCACTTCAAAAATATATTTCACCTGCTCTCCTCCCTAAATAGTACTCAACTCGTCGTCCAGTGCATTCGCTCACTGTGCCGCAGCGGCCAAACAAGCAAGCCGGACAAGGGTCCGGCTTTTAGATTCAGACGTCAGCACTAAATCAGCTCAATACCACCGCCAAAGCTGCGGTAAATACTCACTAAGCGGATAAAACTTTGCTGCTGCAATTGTGCCAGCTGGTCGCGACTTCGCAGTAGCTCGCGTTCAGCGTCCAGCAGCTCAAGAAACTCTCCGGTGCCCGCATCATAACGCTGACGGGCAATCTGCACCGCCTTATTACTGGCCTCCCACTGCAGTTCGGAGCTTATTTGCTGTTCCCTGCTCAAATTATAGCTGTTAAGAGACAACTGCATTTCGTTAAGGGCATTGAAGACCTGTTGCTCAAATTGAGCAAGCGCCATTTGCGAACTCGCCTCGGCCTGGCGAATGCGTGCTTTTACCGATCCTAAATCAGCCGCCTGCCAACTTAGGGTCGGCGCCACTGACCAGCTTTGGGTTTCACTACCCAGGGTTAAGCCTGGCCCGGAAACGAATCCCAGAAATCCACGCACGGACAAATTGGGGTAGAGGTCAGCAGTGGCGATACCAATTTGTGCTGTGCGCGCCGCCAGCAAGCGCTCAGCGCTGGCTACGTCAGCACGATAGCGCAGGTAATTTTCACCATCCACGACCGCCACCGGGTGTTTCAACGCCGGCAAGTCAGGCTCCGCCTCAAGGTCCAGCTGGCCGGGCTGCTGCGCCAGCAGAGCCGATAAGGTCGCTTCAGCCGTTAACAGTGCCACCCGATGCACCGGCACCGAGGCATGTATCTGATATAACTGCGCGTCGATTTGCGCCACTTCCAGCTCAGAGGCCATACCGGCCTCCAACCGCGCCAGCACGATAGCGCGGCTTTGCTGTAAGTTCTGCAAGTTTTGCTCTGCCACCACTAACCGCAACTGCGCCCCCCGGTATTCACCATAACTGGTGGCCACCTGGCTTATAAGCTGAACCTGAGCGTCGTGCCACAGAATGTCGGCCTGTTGCGCTTGTGCCTCAGCCGCTTCGCTGGCGCGACGTAACTTGCCAAACAAATCCAGGTCCCAGCTTACCCGGGCTCCGGTACTGTAACCCCGGGTGATCACACCATTGTCGTTTGTGGCCAGAGTCGCATTTTCACTGGCCTGGTAATCAGCATCCAGGCTTGCGTCAGGCAGACGGTCAATCTCTGCATTGCGAAATACAGCATAAGCCCGGTCGACGTTAGCTCTGGCTTGTGCCAGCGTTCGGTTCTCCATAAGCGCGTGGCTAATGAGCTGGTTTAAAACCGCATCATCGAATGCCAACCACCAGCTTTGCGCTTGTTCAGCCTGCTGATACGGGCTGTTGAAGCTGATATCGGCTA
Organism: Aliidiomarina sedimenti; assembly: GCF_003986955.1. Classification (GTDB taxonomy): domain Bacteria; phylum Pseudomonadota; class Gammaproteobacteria; order Enterobacterales; family Alteromonadaceae; genus Aliidiomarina; species Aliidiomarina sedimenti. The sequence continues at coordinate 309,106 of NZ_PIPN01000002.1, forward strand.
CTGCCTCCGGCGCTTGGTAATCCGGCCCTACAGCGCAGGCGCTTAAGGATGCGACCAGCGCGGCGATAACTGTGAGTTTTAGTCCACTACCCATGACTTATCTCCTCATTGCTTGTCTTTGCTGCAGCTGCCTGCGCTTTGTCACCGCGCTTCGCCAACATGTAATAAAACAGCGGGGTTAAAATTAAACCGAAAATTGTCACACCTATCATGCCGGAGAACACCGCAACCCCCAGCGCCTGTCGCATTTCTGCCCCGGCCCCGCTGGAGAACGCCATCGGCACCACACCCATAATGAACGCGATAGAGGTCATCAGAATTGGCCGTAAGCGCAGGCGGCTTGCCTCCAGAATCGCGTCCATGGCGCTCATACCATGGTCTTGCAGCTCTTTAGCAAATTCGACAATTAAGATGGCATTTTTGGTCGCCAACCCAACCAGTACAATCAATCCAATCTGGGTCAGGATGTTGTTATCGCCCCCATAGATCATGACGCCGCTCAGCGCTGATAACAGAGTCATGGGGATAATCAGAATAATCGCCAGCGGTAAGCTCAAGCTTTCGTACTGCGCGGCAAGCACCATGAACACCAACAGAATAACCAGCGGGTAGACAAACATCCCGGCATTACCAGCCTCAATTTGCTGATAGGTCAGTTCGGTCCATTCATAGCTCATACCGTTGGGCAGGGTTTCAGCTAGAATACGCTCAATCGCTGCCTGCGCCTCACCCGTGCTGTAGCCGGGTGCCGCCCCACCGTTAATTTCCGCGGTCGTAAAGCCGTTGTAATGCATCACCCTGTCTGGCCCTGCGGAATCAGTGACATTTATAAAGGAGCCCAGCGGCACCATGTCGCCCTGCAGATTACGCACTTTTAGCTGGCTGATTTGCGCCGCGCTTTGGCGGAATTGCTCGTCAGCCTGCATATTCACCTGATAGGTGCGGCCAAACTGATTAAAGTCATTCACATACACCGAGCCCATATAAGCCTGCAGCGTCTGGAATACTTCATCCAGCGCGACGCCTTGCTGTTTAGCTTTGGTGCGGTCTATATCCAGGTCCAGTTGCGGCACATTCACCTGATAACTGGAGAATACCCCCGCCAGCTCTGGTGTCGCCCAGGCTTTTTGCATGACCTGCGTGGTGACGTTGTACAGCTCTTCATAGCCGTGGTTCGCGCGGTCCTGTATTTGCAATCTGAAACCACCGATGGTACCCAGCCCCTGGACTGGTGGGGGTGGGAAGATAGCGATAAATGCATCTTCAATACCGGCAAATTTCTGGTTCAGTGCCGCCGCTATCGCGTTACCAGACAGCTCCTCACTCTCCCGTTCATCGAACCCGTCGAGCCCGACAAATACGATTCCGGAGTTAGGGCTATTGGTAAAACCGTTAATGCTTAATCCAGGAAACGCTATCGAGTTAGCTACCCCAGGATGATCCAGGGCAATACGCGACATTTCTCTGATTACGTCGTCGGTACGCTCCAGCGAAGCGGCATCCGGTAACTGGGTGAAAGCAACCAGGTATTGTTTGTCCTGACCTGGCACGTAACCGGTCGGTGTGGTTGCAAACTGCAGGCCGGTTACGCCGACCAGGGCAACATACATCACGCCAACAATGACGCCATAGCGAATAACCTTTTTCACCAGCCAGCCGTACCCGCTGGATAAGCGGGCAAAGAAGCGGTTGAAGGGGTTAAACAGCCAACCGCCGAGTACTTTGTCCATGCCGCGGGTTAACACATCTTTTTTCTCGCCCGGGCCTTTTAAAAGTAATGCAGACAGCGCCGGACTCAGGGTTAGTGAGTTAATCGCCGAGATAAAAGTCGAAATAGTAATGGTTAACGCAAACTGTTTATAAAATTGCCCGGTTAACCCCGACATAAAGGCTGTCGGTATAAACACCGCCGCCAATACCAGTGTGGTCGCCACAATAGGGCCGGTCACTTCTTTCATTGCTTTTTGGCTAGCCGCCAGTGGTGACAGGCCTTCACTGATATTACGCTCGACGTTTTCCACGACTACAATGGCGTCATCCACCACGATACCGATGGCCAATACCAAGCCGTACAAGGACAATGCATTGATCGAGAAGCCGAGCAGGTGCATAAAGGCAAAGGTACCTACCAAAGACACCGGCACAGCCACCAACGGGATAATAGAAGCCCGCCAGGTTTGTAAGAACAAGACCACCACCAGCACCACTAACAGCACTGCTTCAAGTAAAGTTTTTACCACTGCTTCTATTGAACCGCGCACAAATACTGTCGGGTCATAGACGATGTCATAGGCTAAACCTTCCGGGAAATCGTCGGACAGCTCACTCATTCTGGCGCGCACATCATCCGAGATCTGAATAGCGTTGGAGCCGGACGCCTGAAAAATCGGCAGTGCAACGGCGTCTTTGTTATTAAGCAGCGAGCGCAATGCATAGGTCGAAGCACCCAGCTCAACCCGGGCCACGTCTTTTAACCGACTGACTTCGCCATTGGCACCCACTTTGATAATAATATCTTCAAACTCTTCCTCGGTGGTTAAACGCCCTTTCACATTAATTAGCAGCTGAAATTCAGCATCTGCGCTAGGCTGTGCGCCGAGACTACCGGCTGCAGCCTGCTGGTTTTGCTCACGGATAGCAGCCGTAATTTGCGCCGGCGACAGGTCCAGTGCCGCTACTTTGTTCGGGTCGAGCCAGATGCGCATGCTGTAGTCGCCAGCGCCGAATAGGCGCACGGCTCCCACGCCTTCAATCCGCGCCAGCTCGTCGCGAATATTCAGCGCAGCGTAATTAGACAGGTAGAGCATGTCATATCGGTCATCCGGCGACGTTAAATGCACCACCATGGTTAAATCCGGAGACGATTTCTCCGTCACTACGCCCAAGCGCTGCACTTCCTGTGGCAGACGCGGCATAGCTCGATCAACCCGGGCCTGAACCTGGGTTTGCGCTAAGTCGACATCGGTGCCAATGGCAAAGGTAATGGTTAAGGTCATCCGGCCATCAGAGGTAGCCTGTGATGACATATACAGCATGCCTTCCACGCCGTTGATTTCCTGCTCCAGTGGCGAGGCGACGGTTTCTGCGATCACTCTCGGGTTTGCACCCGGGTAGTTGGCGGTCACCACCACCGTAGGCGGCACCACTTCCGGGTATTCAGTAATAGGTAGTTGCCATACGGCTATCGCACCGGTAATAAAAAACAACAGTGAGATAACCGCGGCAAAAATGGGTCTTCTGATAAAAAACTGCGAGAACATAACGCTTTCCTTAATCCTGATTCGCCGCACGGTCTGCCTGTGCAGTCAGTGCTGTAGTGGTTTGATCCAGCAATTCCTGCTCTTCCCGTAAATCGCTTATTTGCTCCGCGCTTGCCATGTCCACCAGCCGGGGTTCTATCTCCATATTTGGCATCACACGCTGCAGCCCGTTAACCACAATTTTGTCGGTCGGGGTTAAGCCTTCGCGCACGATGCGCAGTCCGTTCAGTTTCTCGCCCAGAGTGACTGCACGGTATTCCAGCTGGTTATCGTCATTCACCACCAGCACAAACTTGTTGTTCAAATCGGTGCCTATTGCTTTTTCGTCAATCAAAATGCCATCGTAGCTTTCGCTGCCTGCCAGTCTGATGCGAGCAAACAGACCCGGTAACAGGTTGCTGTCGTTATTGGCGAAGCTGGCCCGGATACGGATAGTGCCGGTCTGCTGATTGACCCGGTTATCAACGAAATCAATGCTGCCGGAGTGGTTGTAACTGGTGTCACTGGCGAGCGCCATGTACACCGGATTTGCACTCGCATCGCGGGTGTCCGCCCTTTCACCGGCATCTGCCAGGCGGGCATATTTGAGGTAGCTCTGCTCGTCAACGTCAAAGTAGGCGTACATTTTGTCGGTCGACACAATGCTGGTTAGCTGACTTTGGCCGGCGTTCACGTAGTTTCCGGCGGTTACCATTGCATAGGACACCCGTCCGCTAATCGGCGCAGTGATATCGGTGTAACTAAGTTCCAGCTCGGCGCGTTGCAGCGCGGCCTCGACCGAGGCTACCGTGGCGGCGGTTTGTTGCTGACGCGCTAAACGGCTATCCAGCAATTCCGCTGAAATAGCCCGCGCGGCACTTAATGTTTCTGCCCGCTGATACTCGTTAGCGGCGTGGCTGGCGGCGCTCTGCGCAACTTGCAATTCAGCGCGCAGCCGGGCTACTTCTGCAGCAAAGGGCCGCGCGTCGATTTGCAGCAATAAGTCGCCTTGTTCCACCAGTGCCCCTTCGCTAAAGTGAACCTGCTCGATATAACCAGATACCCGCGGTATCAGTTCCACCGTTTGTGGCGCCTGCAAACGGCCGGTGAATTCATCCCACTCGGTGATCCGCTCATAGACCACTTCTGCCACGCTCACCTGAGGGGCTGCTGGCGCCTGACTCTGGCTAGCTGCTTCCGGATTGCCACAAGCAGCCAAAATGACAGCCACGCTGCCTAACATAAAAGTTCTTACTAAGTTCGTAGTGCTCATGACGATTTCTCCGAGTTGTTCCTGAAAACAGCAAACGCTAAATTAAAAAACTGCTACTTGTGTACCGAACGGTAAATATATAAGACGGAGAAATTCCGTCAACTGATTTTTGTAACGATCGGTAAATAAATTTTGTTATATGTAAGACGAATCCGGTCTAAAACAGATCCGCACTGCTACAGTTCAAAGTAAATACCGGGTCGGTAGGGGTACCGTCAGGCTACCTCATCAGTGTACGTAGAGAGTCGGCTATGTTTAATGCCGAATACTTGAGAGTCTTTGCCTGAAACTACAGCACGCACTTTTCGACACAAAATGGACTACCAATCCAGACTGCCAATTCCAGCGTACTAAAGTTACATTTTATACTGCCTGGTATTTTATACTGCCTGGTAAATAATCCTTGCTGGACACTTGCTGGACAAAGGTGGGGCGGATTGTTTACTATACAAACAGTTTTCCAAATAGGAGCTGAACAATGCCATCCGTAAAGTCATTCGCAAGTTGCACTCCTTGTATTGGTCGCCCACGCGCCTTTGATATCGACGCCGCACTTGAAAAAGCGCTGGAAGTGTTCTGGCGTAAAGGCTATGACGGCACGTCGCTAACTGATTTAACCGACGCGATGGGCATCAATAAACCCAGCTTGTATTCGGCCTTTGGCAATAAAGAACAGTTGTTTTTGAAGGCAATAGAGCTATACGAAAGTCGGCCTTGCGCTTTTTTCCTGCCCGCTCTGGAAAAACCCACTGCTTATCAGGTAGCGGAGCATATGTTATATGGCGCGGCGATGAATATGACTGACACCAACCATCCGCAAGGGTGTGTCATCGTGCATGGCGCCTTGTCCTGCAGTGAAGCAGCCTCGACGGTAAAAGAAGCGCTTCTTAGCCGCCGGGTAGAAGGCGAGCAAAAACTAAGAGAGCGTTTTAAGCAGGCCAAAACAGAAGGTGACTTACCCGCGCATGTTGACCCCGACGTGCTGGCCCGATATCTGGGAACCGTGCTGCAAGGAATGGCGATTCAAGCCAATAATGGTGCCAGCACCGACGACTTACGTCAGGTCGCCGCAATGACATTGCAGAGCTTCCCCAGAAATAATCAGATTGCCTGATACTCCACACTTATTACCTATTCCTCTAATCCTGCTGTGAGAGAATAGGCAAAGCAAAGTCCGCTGATTATACTTTGGTTATCGCTACGATGGAGAACCAAAGATGACTGATGACCGCGAGTCTTTGCGCCAGAAAATGCTAGTGCCGGTGTTGAAAGCTATTGATGCACCGGGCTTAACCAGCACCCGCATACCCGGGGTAAAACTGTACCGTAGTGACGACCTGACCACAGCCGCACCCGCTATTTATGAGCCCAACTTATGCTTAATCCTGCAGGGGGAAAAAGAGGTGTGGCTGGGCGACGAGCTTCTGGAGTACGGTGAGCTTAGGTATCTGTTAGCGCCCGTCACATTACCGGTAACCTGCAAAATTATTACTGCGAGTAGGGATAAACCCTATCTGGCGTTAAGCGTCAGCCTGGACCTAGATGAACTGACAGATCTTGTGATTGATATGCCTCGCAAGAGCACAACTGGGGAAACCCCCACCCGCGGTATCGCGGTTGGCGATGCTGATTTAACACTTATTACGGTTTTCCATCGACTAGTCGAACTGCTCGACTCGCCGGAGGATATTCCGGTCGTGTTACCGTTAATTAAGCGTGAGCTCTTATACCGCGTGCTGCTTAGCCCTTTAGGCAGCCGCCTGCGGGAGTTTGCGCGGGTTGACAGTCAGGCCTATCGCATTAGTAAGGTGACCGAAATACTGCGCGCACAATATAAGCAGCCACTGCGGATTAAAGAGCTGGCCGAGGCCGCACATTTAAGTGAGTCCGGTCTGTTTCAGGCCTTCAAGGCCGTGACCTCGATGTCCCCGTTGCAGTTTCAAAAGCAACTTCGCTTAAATGAAGCCCGCCGTATTATGCTCTACGAAGGGGCAGAAGCGTCCACCGCCAGCTACAAGGTCGGCTATGAAAGCCCTTCCCAGTTCAGCCGGGAATACAGCCGGCTATTTGGCGCGCCACCGAGAGCCGATGTGACCCGCTTCCGCCAATCGCTGTGACCTCAGGTCATTTACTCAATTCATCATCCAGCGCAGTCGCTCGCTGCGCAGCTGGGCGGGCTTCGATTCGCTCGACATAGCGTTTAAATGAAGGCCGCTCTTCCAGAGTTTTAAAGTGCATACCCCAGCTAATATGGCTACCTACGTACACATCGGCCGCAGTAAACTGCTCGCCGCAAATGAAAGGCCCTTTGCTAATCGCCAGCTCAAGTGCAGCCACAATATCGTCGTGCGTACCGGAACCGATCATTTGCCGGTTTTCATCAAGGTTCCAGCCACAGGCCTTCGCAGTGGTTGCCATTTCTAGCGGCCCTGCTGCAAAGAATAACCAACGGTAGTAAGTACCACGTTCAGGGCTATCTACCGGCGGCGCCAGGTTCTTTTCTGCAAACTGATCCGCCAGATAGGCACAAATAGCAGCCGTTTCAGTGACCACAAGATCCCCATGCTGAATAGCCGGCACTTTACCTAACGGGTTAATTTTCAGGTACTCAGGCGTCTTCATCTCACCTTTGTAATTGAGCACCTTGGTGGTGTAAGGCACACCGACCTCCTCCAGCATACGCCGGACAATACGAGCCCGGGATTCAGGGTTGGTATAAAAAATCAGTTCTTTGGTATCGTTTTGCATCATCCTCTTCCTTTTGTTGTGGGTTTTACGTCTGTTGAGAACTATATTGGCTATATAGGTCACTATTGGTCCTATATAAAATATATTTGCGCATTTATTTTCAGACGAATGCAAAGGACAGACATGACCGGCCCGACAACACGAGTATTAGCTTTACTGGAGTTACTGCAGTCGCACAGGCGTTTGAACGGTAGCGAGCTGGCGCAAATGCTGGGGGTAGATAAACGCACGGTCAGGCGTTACATCACCGCGCTTGAAGAGTTAGGTATTCCGGTAACCACGGAGCAAGGGCCCCATGGCGGTTACATGCTGGTCGCGGGCTATAAACTGCCACCGATGATGTTCACCCACGAGGAAACCCTCGCTCTTTCGTTAGGGCTGCTGGCCGCGAAAACACTCCAGTTTACTGATGCTTCTCCAGCCTTGAACAGTGTTCAGGCGAAGCTGGAGCGCGTTATGCCCGCGCACATTCAGGCACGGGCTCGCTCCATTACCCAACACACCAATCTGCTTTTGCCAGACGCCGGTTTACCGCAGGAGCAGTCGCTGCTCATGCCATTAATGGAAGCGGTAGAAAGTCAGCGTCGGGTACTGGTCATATATATTGGTAAAGACAAAACCCGACTGGAACGTGAGCTGGATCCCTATGGCATGCTGTATCGCCTCGGCCATTGGTATATTGGTGGCTTTTGCCACTTACGGCAGGCGCTGCGCACGTTTCGACTGGACCGACTGGCAACGGTAACAGTACTCAAAGCGACTTTCGAAAGGCCAGCCAACTACAACGCCGCCGACCATTTCAAACAAAGCCTGTGCGCGATGCCCGGCAACCTGAAGGTTCGTGTTCAATTGCACACCGATATCGACACAGCCAGCAAAGAACTAGGTTCAAATGCCATGCTGCTGCATCAGGAAGGCGACTCAATATTTATTGAAACCACGGTCGACAGCGCCTACTGGTTCGCATGGTGGCTCTCTCGCCTGCCCTTTCCCTTTACCATTATAAGCCCGCAAAGCTTAAAACAAGCTTTGCGCCAGCGCGCCGAACAGCTTCTAAGTTACTGCTAGCAGCACCATTTACTGTTTAGCTATTCAGGTTCTTTCGGCAATTTTCGTTTATGCATGGTCTTTTTATAGCGGCTGGTAATGGTGTCGTACGCGGAATCACTCACCTGCTTACCTTCTAAGAAATCATCGATTTGGTCATAACTCACCCCGAGTGCATCTTCGTCGGCTTTACCCGGACTAAGACTTTCCAAATCCGCTGTTGGCGCTTTGCCTACCAACCGGTCAGCGGCGCCAAGCTCTGTTCCTATTGCACGCACCTGACGCTTTGTCAGTCCTGTCAAAGGAGCGACATCGCAGGCGCCGTCACCGTGCTTAGTGAAGAATCCGGTCACGGCCTCAGCAGCCTGGTCCGTACCCAACACCAGTCCGCCACGAGCGCCCGCGACTGCATACTGGGCGACCATTCGTTGGCGGGCCTTAATATTGCCCATATTGAAATCACGATCGTCCGCACCGCCGAATGTGAGTCCACCGGATTCCAGAGCATCGAGCAGCGCGTCGCTGGCCGGTTTTATGTTAGTGCTTAGCACCTCATCCGCATCGATAAACTGCAAGGCTAACTGAGCGTCGTCTTCATCATGCTGCTCACCATACGGCAACCGCATGGCGACGAAGCGAGCATCCTTAATGCCCTCCCGGCGTGCTTTTTTCACCGCTAACTGGGCCAGCTTGCCAGCCACAGTCGAATCAACTCCACCACTAATGCCCAGAACCAGCGTATGCTGGCCGGTGTGCTTTATTTGCTCATATAAAAAAGCAACCCGCCGTCTAACTTCCTCAATGGGATCAATTGACGGTTGAGCCCTTAATGCGGTGATAATCTGTTGCTGAATATCGTCGTTTATAGACTTATTCACGGTTAACTCCTGTGATCTCTGCTTTCTCGGTGCTCTAATCCTGCTCTTGTGCCTTGCGATGATAATAAAGAAGTCGCTCGAGGGCATAGTGGGCCGCCGTTAAACGGACCTGATTGCGGTCACCGTCGAAATCACAGGTTTCGCTATATTGATAGACCTGGTCCCCGCACCGTATCGCCCAGCCAAAACACACCCGGCCAACCGGGGTTCCATCGTCACTGGTCGCCGGCCCCGCCACGCCGGTATTGGAAAGTGCTGCACTGGCATTGTTTCGGTTGATAGCCCCTTCAACCATCTCCAGCGCAACTTGCTCACTGGTAAGGCCGTAGTGATCTATCGTGTCAAAACCAACATCTAAGTAACGATTTTTAGACTGTGGAGAATATACCGCCAGCCCGCAGTCAATACAGCCACCGCTTCCGGGAATGCGCGCCAGCTCCGAGACCACTAACCCAGCTGTACAGGATTCCGCAGTCGCTAAAACAATAGCCTGCTCTTTCAGATAATCGACAATCTTTTCCAGATCAATCACCGCCAGTCCTCCTCAAGCCTGCCTACGAGCGATAGTCGTTTAGCTTCAAGTGTAGCCTTGGCGAAATGAACCGCAAACAGGAGCAAGGTAAGGGGGTCCGGCCAGGGGCCCCTCGGTTGTCTTAAATCGGCGAACCAGGCGGCATGGATGCGGGGCTAAAAGCCTCCGGCCAGGCGCCTTGGTCCAACCCATCGGCGATCAAACCAGCTAAATAGGTGGCGTAGTAACCGGATTGCGACGCCAGTGCTTCCTGGGCGCGATTAAGCGCGTGATTAAATTGCCCGCGCACTTCCGGTACGGTCCGCTCATCATGCAGGGCATTCACCAGGTGATACAACGACAGATAGGCAATGCGCTGGCGAACCGGGTTACCGTCTACGTCGCTAAGTACCTGATCAAGCAAACGATTGGCGATAGATACCGGCGCCAGCTCTGCATACTCATTGTCGCGTGCCTGCCAATGCAACCGATTCATGCGCTCAGCATTAAATAATAACTGCAGGGTATGGTGCGCACTGGTTTCAGCAATGGTGACTGGATCAGTAAACAGCCCCCAGCGTGACGGGAAGTCCTCGCGCGAGTCATCTGAGCCGTAGGTTTTTGGCACCAATAACGCTTCAATGTGCTCAGGGATAGTTAAGAACTCCGCTTCTAGCGTACCCAACAACGCGTTCAGCGCCCGATTCTGTGCATTCGCTTCGACAGGCCGATAGTCCGGCTCCCCTGCTCCATTGAGTAAGTACCGATAGTGCATGCCGCCAACCAGTTTAACCGCGCCTTCAACCTGATAGCGATGGAGCAGGTACATGGGTACAAACACTTGCTCTAGTTCATCCAGTGGCCGGTTGGGGGCCAGGTTACCCGTCCCAAAGTGCGCCATCACAGTGCGCCGTATGTCTATCAGTCGCTCCAGTTCGTCGGTCGCATCGGCGCCGTTGTTCCAAAGGTGGGCAGTCGGGTGCCCTCCGTGGACGGGCCGTGCATCCCGGTCAGAAATGAAGTTCAGGCCCTGCGCTTTGGTTTCATCGAGCAAGGCCTGCAGAGCCTGCCGTTCCTCATCAGCGGATGCGAACTGGGAATAGCCGTAGGCGACAGTAAACTTATCCCACACCCCAAGGCCTGTGTCATACGCATCGCGCAGGGTAATTTCGCCATCCCCGGTCAGGGTAACCAATGGGTGCGGGTAATCCATAACTGACGCACGATCCTGCGAGTTCGCTGCAAAGTTATGCGCGATCCCTAGTGTATGCCCGATTTCATGCGCAGACAGCTGACGGATACGGTTTAGCGCCATGGCCTCTATATCTGCCATCATCTGCTCGCTGTCGCGTCCTTCAGCGAAGGGCGCCAGCAGCCCCTGAGCTATCAGCATATCCTGACGTACGCGCAGTGAACCCAGGGTTACATGCCCTTTTAATATCTCCCCGGTGCGCGGGTCTGTGACTGACGAACCATAGGACCAGCCGCGGGTTGCACGGTGCACCCACTGAATCACGTTGTAACGCACATCCATCGGATCGGCGTCGTCAGGAAGGTCCTGCACCACAAACGCGTCTTTAAACCCAATCGCTTCGAAGCCTTCACTCCACCAGCGGGCACCTTCTAAAAGCGCAGTGCGGACAGGCTCGGGAACACCTGGGTCCAGATAATAAACAATAGGTTCGACCGCTTCGCTGACCTGTGCCGTGGGGTCTTTTTTCTCTAAACGGTGGCGGGTGATAAAGCGATGGTCCATCGACTCGCCCAGCGGCGCTGCGTAGTCCTGAAAGCCTCGCGCATAATAGCCACTAGTGGGGTGAAAGCTGCGCGGTTGATAGCCATCATCCGGCAATGCAATAAAAGAGTGGTGTAAATGCACAGTAATCGCCGTCGGCTCAGGTGTGACCGAGCGCACATACTGCCCCGCTCCGTCACCGGTAAACGTCACCTTGGCCTCAAATTCTATATTCTGCGGAAAGGATTTGGTGCGCTCAGGCCACAGAACTGAACGCGTGGCATCGACACTGAAATCACCTTCATCCAGCTCTTTTAAGCGAGGTCCAATGCCATGGATATCGGTATACAGAAAGGGCGTGTAATCAATTAATACATGGTCGTCTGATTGCGCAACGACATCGAAGCCCCACAGTACCGATTCAGCGAAAGCCTCTTCGACACTTCTGCGCTCCGCGTCGTTATCGGTCAGTGCCTGGTAATCTGTGTTTTTCTCGCTGAGTAAAACCCGATCTCCGTGCACCGAAAACTCCGCCAGGCGGGTTTTGCCTAATTGCCCCCGGTCCAGACCAAGGTCATTCGAGCCGACGCCTCGCGGTAAACTACTTTGAAAAATAAAGGCGTCACTTTGCTTGGGAACTGCCAGGTAAAGTGCATCGTCAGCGGCATCAATGTAAAACGTGTAATAGCCAGCCTGCTTTTCCATGTCGCCGGTGAAGTCATCAATTTCGTCGGCGGACACTGAGCAAGCGACGAGTAAAAGCGCAAAAGCAGCTACCCGGGATAAGCTATATAGCATGGTGAATTCCTTGGGCTGTTAACAGAACATCAGGTTTCAGTCGATGTCTGAACGTAGCAAGTTCGCCATGTGAAAGCCAGCTTCAATGATCGCCAGGCACAGAGCTCAGAGCCCCGCTTTTTTCAGCCCCCGAATTAATAGACGGCGCTCCAGCCAGGTGCCCACACTATCTGTGTTATCTAATTGCATCCGTTGTAACAGCGACGCATAGTCTTTACCGCCAGTGCCTGACAGCAATGCCCTTAGCAGGGTCAGCAGTTTACCTGTGCGCGTGGACGTATCGGCTTTTAACTGTTTCAACGCCTTGCCTATTTTCAGTTCGTCATCAGTAAACTCACACCCGAAAGGAAATGGCGGAAACAGGTCCTGCTGCTGGAGTTCATTCAAACTGTGCCCGATAGCAGCGGGTGTATTGTTTTGCCACCCAGCAGGTAACTCAAAGTTCGTGTTCACTTTGCCTGCGTCCTGCGCCTGCTCTAGCAGGCCGCGCTGGAATCTGGAGTCGGCTATACGGATCAGTGCCAGGTAAACCTCTTCATCGGATTTACCCCGCAGGTCAGCAATGCCATATTCAGTGATAACAATGTCCCGCAGGTGACGCGGGATAGTGCAGTGTCCGTAGGAAAAAACGATGTTTGAGCTTGTCTTAGCGCCTGACGTGCGTGTGCTGCGTATGGTCAATATCGAGCGCGCGTCTTCCAGTTCATGGGCCATCGCGACGAAGTTATATTGTCCGCCGACGCCGCTCAGCACCCTGCCATCTTCCAGTCCGTCCGACACCGCGGCACCATCCAGTGTGCATTGCATCGCTGAGTTAATAAAACGACCAGACACCCGTTGCGCGACTTTGAGCCTTTGGTTACCAAAGCGATGGTCATTCAGGTCGTTAATGTAATTTACGCTGCTCATGCAAATAAGCTGACGTTGCTCAGCCGTCAGCTGTGCTAATTTTTTATAAAAATTACGCGGGCCCAGATAGAAGCCTCCGTGCATCACAACCCCCTGCTGTAGGCGAGCATCGTTTGCTAACCCCGGCTCTGAACGGCCCTCGTTGACCTGCTCTTGCAGTTCCGCATCCGGATAGACTTGTCGGGTTAAAACGCCAGCTTCCATAAGGTAGATAAAGCCGTCGACCATCATTTCGCTGCAACCATACAGGCCTTTGCTAAAAGGCTCGCGGCCACCACATTTATCAGCAACCGGAAATCGTTCTGCTACCTCAAGCTTCCGGTACAGTTGCTGCCACACGGCGTTGTTCTGATGCCGTAAACAGGTACTGTAGATTAACGCTGAGCCCAACGAACCTATCCCCACCTGCAAGGTACCGCCATCCTTTAACAGGCAACTCGCATAGAAGCCAATCAGGTGATCTGAGGCACTTATCGGGGTTTGCGGGACTGAAAAGAGCGGGTAATCCGGCTCTTTGGTTTCTAAAACCAGGTCAAACGTGTTCACCGGCAGCGCCGCGTCGCGCCCGAAAAACGGCAGGTTAGTATTGCACTCCGCAACCAGCGCTATGGGGTTAGCGTCGGTTTCCGCGGCTCGCAGGTTAGTGAATAAGTCCAGTGACAAGTCGGGGTTGCAGCTAAGGCTAAACTGCTGTGGGTAATCGGCATCCGTATCTGGTGCTACTAGCTGGCCGACAACATTCACGCCTAACGCTATCAGGTCGCGCATGGCGTGGGTGTAATTGGTACAGATATAGCGCTGCTGCTGTTCTTTATTGTCTAGAAAATTACCAGCCTGGAAGAAAAACTCCGAGACCTTCACGTTGTCCGGCAGATTGTGAGCAAGCACATCACGGGCGTATTCCAACTCAGGAATATCACCATACAAACGCTCGATAAACGGGTCCATAAAGCGCTTCTCAAGACCTGCCGACGGTTCCGGGGCCACCAGTGACAGCGCCGTCACTATGTGAAGCTCCAGCGAGGGGTCCGCTTTTGCCCGTTGATACAGGGCATTGGCGAAATGGATCGGCTTCCCCAAACCAAGCGGCAAACCCAGCGTTATTTTTTTACCTACCCGCTGAATGACCTGATCAACGCACACACCACTGTCTGAAACTCTCTGCGGGCTCTTCCCGGGCATTATCGAACTCCTCGTACTGGTCTATGAACATTGCTTACCCCTCATTGACGTTCAAAGACAGACGCAAGTCAATAACTAGGCTTTAAACTGCTGCCAGCCCGCAGCAAGATACTCCGTTTGCTGGCTCATATTGGCACTGGCATCTGCAGCATTCAGGGCAGCGCCTGAAAGCCGGGTAATTTCTTCGTTTAACTGGGTAATATTTTCTGCCGTGTCGTTGGCGACTTTTTGTTGCTCATCGGTTGCTGCGAAAATCTGTTGGGTGACGTCTGCAATACCCGCGATTGCCTTGCGAATATCGGCAAAATGCTGCTCGCTGTTCTTACTTAAACCGACTGTCCGCTCCGCCTGAGTCTTAACCGAGGTCATTGTCTCGACAGCCTGGCCGGCTTGCTGCTGCAACTGTTCAATCATAACCCGGATCGACTCAGTGGCGTCGCGGGTACTCGCGGACAATGAGCGGACCTCGTCAGCAACCACCGAAAAGCCGCGTCCTGCCTCGCCAGCCCGGGCCGCTTCAATCGCCGCATTTAACGCCAGCAAATTAGTTTGCTCAGAAATCTTACGAATAACATCCAGCACATCTGAAATCTTTTCAGAATCTCGTTGCAAACCAACCACCACCTCAGCGCCAAGCGATACCTGATGAGCAAGCTGCTCAATCATGCCTGCGTTTTCCTGCACAATGGTCTGCCCTGCGTTGCTCAGCGCTTCTGTGTCACCTACCCGTTCCGCACCATGTTCGGCATGGTTAGCTACCTGCCTCGCCGCTGCGCTCATTTGCGCGATCGCCGCCGCCAGCGTTTCCGATCGAGAGGCCTGGGTTTGAGTACCAACGGAGATATGGTCACTGCTTGATTGAACCAGTTTCGCCTGCTCATTGAGTGTAGACGAGTTCGTTGCCAGGTCCTGAATCAGTCGCTGCATATGCAACAACATGATATTCAAGGCTTTCGCCGCTTCTGCGACTTCGTCCTCGCCACTGTCATCAGCACGCAGTCGCAGATCAGAGTTCGCGGCCACCTGATTCAGCAAGTTACGCAAACCCTCTAAAGGGAGTCGAATACTGCGCTGGATGACCCAAATAAACACCACAACCCCAACCAGCAGAACACCGCCGCCTAACAAATAAATCCAGCCCAGCAACCAGGTTAAGCGCTCTGCCTGGTCACGTACCACGACAGCGGACTCAATTTGCTGCTGCACAAAGCCATCGACCAGACTGCTAAAGTGATTTATATACTGGTTAATTTCCGAGGTAATTGTGGACTCGTTCAGAATTCGCACAGTGAGAGCGTCGCTGCCTGCTGGGGTTAGCCATTCTTCATACTTTGCAATGGCCTGAATAAAGCTTTCATCCAACTCGGTATAATCGACCCCGTCGCTGTCATCAGCAGACGCAAGCGGCGGCCGCAACGCTTCGAAGGCCTGCCAGTGAGTCGCGGCCTGATTTAGTAAAGCGCGTACACTTTCGTCGGTAGCTTCGGCGGAGGACCAGCCCGTTCGATACTGGCGTATCTGTTGTAATGCATCCTGCTGCAGCAGCTGCTGAGTGGCCATAACATCTGCCAGTACCGCCAGGTGCTCGTCATACAGTTGGTCAAAGTAACGATCCTTGGTATTCGCCACCCACACCGAAACCACCAAGATTAACAAAAGAAAGGCTACTGGGATGCCACCCAACAGGATGACCCGGGTACGAATTTTCAGTCTCGACAACATCTTTGTTTACCGCTCCACTACAGATGGCGGCAACTGTACTTATGCAATATGACTTTATTATTACGTTTAAGCGTTTCGTTTAGGCATAAAGGAATTTGCTGCAAGTTGCTATCGCGTACTAACCTGAACTAAGTTTTAGCGCAAGAAAGCGAGATGCCTATGTTGTTGCAACTTACTCTGGTTATTACGCTTGCCTTTATCCACGCCTATGCAGCTAAGCTGCTGAGGCTAAAAGAGATCCCCCGCAGCGCAGCGCTGTCATTCGCTGGCGGGGTGTCGGTCGCGTATGTTTTTATTTTAATATTTCCGGAACTGGTGGAAGCTCAGGAAACGATCAGTGGTCACGGCCTGGTTGCCTACATTGAGCATCATGCCTACCTGGTGGCGCTCGTCGGGCTCACCGTCTTTTATGGTCTGGAGCGCTGGGTCAAGCGTTACCGGCAACCACGTCCCCAACCAGAAACCCACCCAGACTCCGGTCACCACCATGCGCCCGGCATCGGCGTCTTCTGGCTGCACATTGTCTCGTTCTCACTGTATAACGCACTGGTTGGGTATTTGCTGGTCTATCGCGAATCCGCGACCTTCGAATTGGTTTTATTTGTGTTGGCGATGGGGTTTCACTTTCTGGTCAACGACCACGGGCTGCTCCAGCATCATCGTCAGGCCTATCTCAAACGTGGTCGTTGGTTACTCTCAGGCGCCATATTATTGGGCTGGGCTGCCGGTCACCTGGTCGAAGTCAGCGAAGCCGCAACCAGCGTATTATTTGCTTTCCTGGCTGGCAGTATCATCCTTAATGTGCTCAAAGAGGAGCTCCCGGAAGAGCGGCAGAGCCGCTTTCTGCCCTTCGCCTCAGGCGCCGGCATCTATGCTGCGTTGCTGCTGGTCGCAAGCTGACTGTGGGTAACTTAAGAGTCAGTACTAGAAGGTACTCAACCCGGTGGCTTCCATAACCCGGTACAGTAGTCGGGGCCACACACCATCATCGGCGTAGGTCGCGTAGTCGACGCTGAACTCGCGCCCGTCGCGGTTATGCCACTGGTCATCAAACCATTGTTGGCCTTGCTGTAAAGGCCCGGACCCGATGGCACCGCGCACTACTACGCTGGTCTCCAGATTGAGGTTATGCAAATTGCGTCGGGTAAAATTGGTCGAGCCAAGCAGCATACTGGCTTGGCCCTGGTTGTCTCGGTATAGCATCCATTTAGCGTGACACTGTTCGCCCTGGGTGTTGCACCAGCGCACAGGGATTCCGGCTTCAGTTAGTTCATGCGCCACAGGCCGGTTCGGTACGCCATTCTTCTCGCGACCAAATGCATCTTTGTTGGGGTCAAGCAACACGCGCAACTGGACACCGCGCTGCGCCGCCCTTGTTAATGCGCGCACCACATCACGGTCTGACAGATAGAAGATAGCCATATCCAGCGCCTCGCCCGCTTCTGCCTGGTCAATTATTCGCAACAATGCACGTTCCACTGCACGCTCGGTAACCACTTGTACGCTTAGCGCACTTTCGTTGGTGGCTGCTGGTTGCAAACCTGTATCCGGTGCAGTCCCGCCGGAAAACTCCAACACGGTCGCTTCGCTATCAAGTAAGTCCCACGCCGCTGCACCGTTAAAACGCAGCGCCACATTACTATGTGCGCTGCTACCATCATGAGGGTTGGCCGAGGTTACCAGTGCACTGAGTTGATTGCCGCTATCGGCAATCACCAGTTTGCGGTGATTGGCTTTAAAGTTCAGCAACGCCAGATAGCTACGCAAAGTCACCTTGCCCTCGCCAAACGGGTTCGGCAATGTATCGCCTTCGCTATTACCAAACGGCTGGATAAGCGGCCGCCATAGGGCCGAATACAACGGGTTGCTATCACGCAGGCGGGTCAGGTCAGTAAGCACTACCGGAATGCCGGCTTCCTCCAGCGCGGTAAAATGTGCGGACGACTGTCCGCCATAGACTGTATTTAACGGATCAGAAATGACATGTACTTCCAGCTCGGGGTAACGCTGCTTCTGCGCAATCAGTGCCGCTGTCAGTTCGGTGGATAAGGCCCGATGGGTTTCACTCAGCTCGCCCTGAAAGTCGTTAAACAGAAACATATCCACAAGCACGAACTGCCGTGCTTCAGCGATCATGTCAAACACCGCATCGAAGATCTGCTGCTCCACCTGGCGCTCACCGCTGGCATCGAGATAGGTTCGGTCGGCCAGAAACTCGACGTTGCCAGCGCTTCGTGGTGGCGCTTCAAGGTCTAAACCCGCAGGTAGTGGCTTGTAGACCTGATATATAGCGATAGTCACTAGCACCACTACCAACAGGCCTAACAGACGTTTGCCAGTACTTTTGCCGGTAATAAATGGAGTGAATGAGCCTTTCTGTTTTTGCATGATGTATTGGTGTCCGAAGAAGAAGTTGGCTGCTCGCATCAGCCGTGGAGGGCCGATTGGCGTCGCGCTAAAATTTGTATTATTGGGCAAGTAGAAAGTAGCATTATGCTAACCACTTGCACTGCTCGCTGCCACTATATACCCGTTATCACAACCTACTCTAGTATAGTGACGAGGGCATATAGTATGGCGAATCAACAGATAAAGACCTGGTTTATCACCGGAGCCGCACGCGGCCTTGGCTTTCAGGTCGCAACTTCGGCAGCGGCAGCCGGTGACAATATTGTTGTCACCGGGCGTAATATCGAAACATTGCGAGCGGCGTATAGCGCGTATGGCGATAACGTCTTATTACTCGAATTAGACGTTTGCCATCATGACCAGGTTGAGGCTTGTGTAAAGCAGGCTGCAGACCATTTTGGCCGAATTGATGTGGTAGTCAATAATGCGGGCTATGGGCAGCTCGGAATTTTCGAAGAAATTGCAGCCCCCAAAGTTGAGATGCAATTCAACACCAACGTCTTTGGTCTGATGGCGGTAACCCGCGCAGTATTGCCGTATATGCGCCAGCAAAAAGCAGGGCATATTATTAACCTTTCTTCCATTGGTGGCGTCGCTGGCTTTGATGGTGCGTCGGTTTACTGCGCGACCAAATTTGCGGTCGAGGGGTTCTCTGAAAGCCTGGCACTGGAAGTGAAGCAATTCGGCATCGGCGTGACGATTGTCGAACCGGGCTTCTTTCGCACGGACTTTCTTGACCCCAGCTCGGTCAGCTACGGAGATACTAAACTGGAAGACTATCAAGCCTACTCTGAACAGGTCATTGGCTCGTATCAGAGCCATAATCATCAACAGGCTGGCGACCCGGTCAAATTCGGTCAGGTGATAGTAAAACTAGCCAACGAGGCGAAGCCACCACTGCATTTTGTCGCGGGTTCAGATGCCATCGAACTGGTTGGTAAAGCGTATCAGGGCCGACTGAAAGAGCTGATAGACTGGGCTCACCTGTCCACAACCACTGACATTGAGTAATACCCAGACCACTTAAAGAGGGTTACCGACATGACGAACATTGCTCAGCAAGCTCAGGCACTGGCCGTTAAAATACAGCAGCGTTTTCCTGCTGACGGTGTATTTCAAACTGCAGTGCCACGTCTGTCTGTGACCCGCTTTTCAGGCCCCACGCCTGCTATTCCGGTGGTTTACCAACCAGCGGTGTGTCTGGTTGTTCAGGGGGCCAAGAAAGTTATTCTCGGGGAGCGTATTTTCGAGTACAACATGGCCCGCTATCTGGCCGTGTCGGTCGATGTACCAGTGACCGGGCAGATCACTGAAGCGTCGGACGAGGCGCCCTACCTCTGTCTGAAACTAGACCTGGACCTCAACCTGCTCAGTGAACTGATGTTAAAAATGAACAGCCCGCGACCTGCCCGACCAGCCGGCAGTGAAACAGCCATTGCAGTTAGCCTGGTCACCGCTGAACTGTTGCAGGCCTTTGAAAGGCTGCTTCTACTCACGGAATCTGCCGAGTCGATTCCGGTTCTCGGGCCTTTGACTGAGCAGGAAATTCTCTATTGGCTACTGCAGGGCGAACAAGGCTGGGTCCTGCACCAGTTGATTAGCGGGGACAACCGCCTGGCGCAGGTTAACAAGGCGATTCAGCACCTTAAATACCATTACCGCGAACCCTTTAGTAAAAGCACATTGCTCGAGCTGACCTGCATGAGTGCGACCAGTTTCTTCCAGCACTTCAAAGACGTCACTGCTATGACCCCGCTGCAATACCAGAAACAGCTGAGGCTGCAGGAGGCGCGCCGCTTACTGCTGACAAACGAATTCGATGTCAGCGGCGCTGGTTACCAGGTCGGCTATGAGAGCCCATCGCAGTTCACCCGCGAGTACAGTCGTCTGTTTGGGCTGCCACCTTCAAAAGATCTCCAGCTACTCAAGGGCGACACAAAACATCATGCTCTGGATTTCAAGCGCAGCTCCAGTAGCCGTATTTCCCGTGCTGTGTGATTACGGTTGGTCTGCATATAGATCCACAATTTAGTCGCCACCTGAGCATTAAAAGTGAGGATAAACAACACGCCCCAGAATAGTTCAGTGTCAGCAGTAGCGGTAAAAAAGCGATAACCGCAGATGACCAGTAGCACGGAGAATATTGCACCAAGCCCATAGGCAACCTTGACCACCCAGCCAATATCGTATTTAAAGCCCTGCTTTAAATACCCGGTCAAACCTTCCCCAGTGTCCATTAATTTATCCAGCTCGCGAGCTTGTTCAGCCAGGTCTTTTTCAATTTGTTGATCAACATCTTTGTTGCTAGTCATTGTGCTACTCCTCGTTTGAATAGATATGG
Organism: Aliidiomarina sedimenti; assembly: GCF_003986955.1. GTDB lineage: Bacteria > Pseudomonadota > Gammaproteobacteria > Enterobacterales > Alteromonadaceae > Aliidiomarina > Aliidiomarina sedimenti. The sequence continues at coordinate 329,898 of NZ_PIPN01000002.1, forward strand.
CGTAATTTCTCGCGAGCGCCGTGTAGTCTGGATTTCACGGTTCCCACGGGAATCGACAACACCAGAGCGGTTTCGTTGACCGACAACTCGCTCAGATAAAACAACTCCATGACCTCCCGTTCTTCCTTTTTCAATGCAGCTAGCAGTGGCGCCACATCTTCTATATCGGGCCGATAATCGTATTCAATCGCGGCTTCTTCATAGCCGTTCTCAGCGGTTAAGTGGTCAACCGATGCAACCTCAACTTTGCTTTGTCGCCGTGCCCAGTCAATGATCTCCCAGCGTAGTGCGCGATAAAGCCAGCTGCGAAATACCCGGGCATCGTTCATCAGACGCAGCCTCTTACCCACTTTTAACCACACGTTTTGCACCAGGTCTTCGGCCAGAGCCATATTCTGAACCCGCAGCATTGCATAACGTTTCATCGGCGTGAAAAAGTGCCCGTAAAGTGCTGCCATAGCACCACGCTTGCCTTCCTGCGCCCTAAGCACCAGCACTTCAATCTGTTCACTATCCATTTCACGGATGCCTTCTTAGTCACTAGGCGAGCAAATCATATATTTGCATCCTTACCTCATCAGTATGGTAATAAGACGAACAAACGCTGAGTCTGGTTCGAACCACGACAAAAAACGCCTGCGGGTACGAAACAATTCACTTGAAGATCCCCTCCACTCAACGGAGAATACAACCTGGCTGAGCTAATAAATACAAGGACTTAACATGAGTATCGCCGTAATCTGGATTACCATTGGTGTGTTACTGATACTATCGGAATTACTGGCAACCAGTGTGGTAGCAGTATTTTTTGGTGTCGCGGCTATTCTGGTAGGGCTACTGCTGCAGTTTGGTTTAATTGAAGCTGCCAGCCTGCAGTTCCTGTTATTTGGCATTATCAGCCTGGCGTTATTGTTTACCGCCCGAGGCCGCTGCAAGCGTTGGTTTGTAGGCTATACGGTCGACAATAACGAACAACCAAGTAAATTAAGCCAGGACATTGGCAACCGCGTACTTGTTCATGCCGACTTTATTCAGGGCGCTGGTCGTGTTGTGCTAAACGGTGTGCAATGGGACGCCCGTTCTGATGAACCGCTTAAATCGGGCGACGTTGCCTGGGTTGTGGATAACGACGGTATTCACCTGCATGTCTCTGCAACGAAACCCAGTTAACCAAACCTTCTGAATAATCCAAACTATTCACGAATAGAATCACCTCTCAAGGAAACGAAACAATGCAAGACGCACAAATAAGTGTAAGTTTGATTCTGACAATTGGTTTTGCCATTGCGGTCATTATCACCATTGCGAAAACCGCACGCATCGTCCCCCAACGAAGCAATTTCGTCATCGAGCGACTGGGTAAATACTCTCGCACACTCGACTCAGGCTTTCACATTCTGATCCCTTTTATCGATAAAGTCGCTTATATTCAGACGCTTAAAGAAGAAGTCATTGATGTACAACGACAAACCTGTGTCACCAAAGACAACATCCAGGTAGGTATCGATGGCGTTCTCTATATTCAGGTCGTCGACTCACATAAAGCCAGTTACGGCATTAACGACTACCGTTATGCAGCATCACAACTAGCGCAAACCACCATGCGCTCAGTGATTGGCCAGACCGATCTGGATAAAACCTTTGAGGAACGCGCCAAGATAAACGAAGAAGTGGTCAAAGCACTCGATGAAGCGGCATCTCCATGGGGCGTAAAAGTGCTCCGTTATGAAATCTCTGACATCGAGCTACCAGCCAGTATTAAAGACGCCCTTGAACAACAAATGCGTGCTGAACGTGAACGTCGCGCCGCAATTGCCAAGTCAGAAGGTGAGCGTCAGTCAATGATCAACGTCTCGGAAGGTCACAAACAGGAAGTTATTAACCTGTCTGAAGCCGACAAAATGCGCCAGATTAACGAAGCCGAAGGTCGTGCCCGTGAAATCGAATTGGTTGCCGTGGCGACCGCCGAAGGTATTCGTCAAATCGCTGAATCGATCAACCACCCTGGCGGCTCTGAAGCGGTTAACCTGCGTGTTGCTGAACAGTACGTGAAAGAGTTCGGTAACCTGGCGAAAACCAACAACACCATGATCGTGCCGGCTGAACTGGCCAATATCGGCGGTGCTGTTGCTGGTCTGTCCGAAATGCTGAAAAGCGCACAACGCTAAGCATTGATCCATTAGATAAATAAAGCCTGGTTTTAAAACAGCCTTTTGAAGATGGTTTTTAATATGTTATAACATAACAATACCATCTTCCTGAGGCTGATTTTATGCAACCATCAAAACTACCCGTCACAGTACTCTCCGGTTTTCTCGGTGCAGGCAAAACCACACTATTGAAACACCTGTTAAGCAACCGCGATAACCTTCGTATTGCGCTTATCGTCAACGACATGAGCGAACTCAACATCGATGCCGACTCGCTAAAAAATGACGTCGAGTTACGTCGCGCCGATGAAAAACTCATCGAACTCAGTAATGGCTGTATCTGTTGCACCCTGCGTGAAGACTTACTCACGGAAGTCACTGAATTAGCTCAAAGTGGCAAGTACGACTATTTAATTGTCGAAAGTACCGGCATCTCCGAGCCGTTGCCTGTCGCCGAAACCTTCACCTTCGAAGACGAAGACGGCCAAAGCCTGTCGTCCATTGCAACGCTTGATACCATGGTCACAGTGGTCGATGCAGTCAATTTCCTCAGCGACTACAACGAGGCCGACTCATTGCAGGAGCGGGGGGAGCATTTAGGCGACGACGACCAGCGCAGTGTCTCCGACCTGCTCGTCGACCAAATTGAGTTTGCCAATGTGATTGTGGTTAGTAAAAGTGATCTGGTGATTCCGGAACAACTGCAAAAAGTCATTGGGATAGTCAAAAGTCTTAACCCGGATGCCAGGGTTTATCCGATAGAAAACGGCGACATATCGCCCAGCCTGGTACTTCATACCGGCCTTTTTGATTTCGAAAAAGCGTCTCTGGCACCGGGCTGGCTTAAAGAAATGCGCGGCGACCACGTTCCTGAAACCGAAGAATACGGCATCGGCAGCTTCACCTACACCGCCCGACGCCCGTTTCACCCAGCCAAGTTTCACCAGTTCCTGCATCAGTCATGGCCATCCGGTAAATTAATCCGTTCAAAAGGCTATTTCTGGCTCGCCAGCAGACCCCACCAAGCGATGCAATGGAACCAGGCTGGCGGTATTGCACGGTATGGCGAGGCCGGTTACTTCTGGAAAGCGGTGCCCAGCAATGACTGGCCAAGCGATCAGGAAAGCCTGGATTATATCAATGAGAAGTGGCAGGAACCCTTTGGTGACATGCGTCAGGAGCTGGTTTTCATTGGCCAGGGAATCGAGAAAGACGACATCATCGAGCAGTTAGATCAATGCCTGCTGAATGACGAGGAACTTGCAGCCGGTGTTCCTTTCTGGTTACAAATGGAAAGTTCGTTTCAGGGGGCTTAACGACAAGGCTGAGGCTCCGACCTCAGCCACTCTCACTGAGAGCCCGTCCACCATCCGGCCACAACACCGATTAAAATAGCGGCCACAACTAGCGTTACAGCCCATAAGGCGCCTTTCGGTTGCCCCAGATTCAGGGTCCAGCCTAGAGCAGGAACCTGCTTAGGAACCCAACTTCGCGTATCTTTCTTACTAAAGTAGAGACCTAGCCACCGAGGCCGCGACCAATTTTCAGAACGCTTCCACTCGTTTTGGTTGATTTCTTCCTGACTCATCAGTGTTAGCTTAAAGGAAGGTTTCGGTAGTGACCTGATTCTGCTTAATGGTCGTGAAGCAGTTGTTCTCTATCTTCTGCCATTTAGAATCAGTGTGATCCAGCGGTTCCGAGACCACGACGGTGCACCCATTAGGAATGGGGGGTATCTCGTCATTTTCAAACTCTTCCATACAAGAGGGATCTGTTGAATAAAATTGAGTCATTGGCGCTTCATTATGAGAGAAGCGCAAGGTATACAATTTAAGACCATCTGAGATGGCGAACGATAAATTAAGCACGCCATCTTTATCCTCTCGTTCAAGTATTTTCAGTACTTCTTCAACCATCCGCTGTAAAGCACGCTTCGGATTTTCCATCAGCCCATAGGTAAGCGCCAGCAAAAAGAAGGTTTCGCTATCGGTATTGCCGTGGATAGCTGGAAATAGTTCAGGGGCGATTGAAAGCTGCAATTCCCTTCTCAAACGGGGAAAATGGCTGATCTGCCCGTTGTGCTGAAAAAGCCAGTTTTTATAGCTAAAGGGATGGCAGTTGGTACGCTGAATATCACCGGTAGTCGTCGCTCTGACATGTGCCATAAAGGTATGAGCTCGAATATGGTGACAAAGGTTAGCCAGGTTTTTGTCATGCCATGCAGGGATATCGTCTTTAAAAACGCCAGGTTCAGGGCGATGATCATACCAACCGATACCGAATCCATCGCCATTGGTGGACAATAGCTGGCCCGCATTATTGTAATTTAATTTACTATTCAGACTCTGCTGAACTAATGAATGGTCTGGCTGAGTTATGAGTGTATCAAGATAAATAGGGTCGCCGGTATAAGCAAGCCAACGGCACATAAACTAACCCTCCTTCGACATAGAATTACACATTTGCAAAAGGCGATGATTGGCGTAGAAAGGCTGAGTTTGCTGAACCACAAAATCAACAATAGCACCCGCAATATCTATTCCAGTCACCTTTTCTATCCCGTGATCGCCAGTGAAATCGGGCGACACGTTAATTTCCAGCAATAAAGGTCCGCTTTTGCTACGAATAAAATCGACGCCGGCCACGTTTATACCAATAGCTTCTGTCGCAGCGAGCACCGTTTTCTCTTCATGCTCGCTCAGTTCGCACGGGTCAGCGGTAGCGCCCAATGACACATTGGCGCGAAAGTCGCCATCAATTGAATGTCGTTCCATCGCCGCTACCACCCGGCCTCCTACCACAAAGGCTCTGACGTCAGAGCCCGCTGCTTCGCCAATAAAGCTTTGAATGACGTAACTTGCCCCAAACCGAGTAAAGGTCTTTGCCAAATTATCCAGTTCTTTTCTGGTGTTAACCACAAACACGCCCACTCCTTCGGTGCTGTCGATAAGTTTTACCACCACCGGTAACCCGGTATGCCTGGCCAGATCACTAAACCCTTCTGGTCGATACGAAATGCAGGTGGTAGGAAAAGGAAGCCCCTGAGCTAACAGGTACTGCAAGCATTTGAGCTTGTCCCGGCCCAGACGCAGAGCATCTGGTGTCTCACTGACATAAATCTGGCTGCAAATGAATTGCTGTAATACGTTAATGCCGTAATCAGAGCAATTGACGTTCAATCGGGGGATAATCACATCAAATTTATCGGTGATATCCTCGTTCCCCGCATAAACGCATGGCTGATGAGTACTTAACGCGAGACGAATATCCTGCATACGGTAGATACAAGCCTTATGTCCTTTCTCAAGTGCCGCCTCCAGAATACGGTTATCATCGTCTTCCTGATCCGTTGACAAAATACAGATATTCACGATCTGAACCCTCGTTGCAGTTAATACTCAAGCCAGATGAACTACCGGACTGTAGCTTTAACCATAAGAGCTGAGTGCTGCCTCGCCAGCTTCGAAAACGTAAAAATACCGTAAAGTGATTGCACGTCTGTTTACATTGTAAAAACTTTGCAAGTAGCTCGATCTGTACCTGAAACATTCGAAACTGATAGATATTTCATTCTTTTTACTCGAACCATTACGAGGCGACTATGTGCGGCATCGCGGGAGAGATACGCTTTAGACACCATGCAAATACCCAATGCGTCGAAAAAATGTTGCATAAACTGGCACCCCGAGGCCCCGATGGGAAGGGCGTTTTCAGTCACGGTCATACCTGTTTTGGACACCGGCGGCTCAAGGTCATCGACTTAAGCAGCCATGGCGATCAGCCCATGCATGATGCGGAACTAGGACTCACACTAGTGTTCAACGGCTGCATATACAATTACCGGGCGTTAAGGGACGAACTAAGCGCCCTCGGCTACCATTTTCATTCAACCAGCGACAGTGAAGTCATTCTTAAAGCCTATAGTCACTGGCAGGAAAAGTGCCTGGATAAACTCTCTGGCATGTTTGCCTTCGCCATTCTCGACCGGGCATCGGGCGACGTATTTTTTGCCAGAGACCGGCTAGGAATCAAGCCATTGTATTTTCACCATAATGACAATGGCTTCTGGTTCGCTTCGACCCTACCCGCGTTGCTTCAATGTGAGTTTGTGCCAACCCAGATAGACCCAATTGCTTTGCATCACAACATGTCATTCCGGGCCATTATTGGAAGTCACACCTTATTTAAGAATGTACACAAACTGGAGGCAGGGCACTGGATGAAAATCGATAAGACAGGAAAGCGAATTTGCCAGCAGTACTGGTCTCTGCCCACCTATAATGATCAATCCGGCAGTCGCGCTGATTACAGTGAGGACGCGTGGAAAGAAAAGCTGAGAACAGCGCTCTACCAAAGTGTCGAAAGGCGGCTGGAAGCGGACGTCCCAGTCGGTGTTCTGCTGTCAGGCGGACTCGATTCGTCGTTAGTTGTGGGAATACTGGATGACCTTGGTCAACGTAATATTCATACCTTCTCAATCGGTTTTGAAGATGTCGATAACGAAAGCGGCAATGAATTCCAGTACTCAGACCGCATCGCCCGGCATTACTCAACGGATCATCATAAAATCCACGCTCAGCACTCGATGCTACTGACCCATCTTGAGCCATGCGTTAAAGCCATGTCAGAGCCCATGGTGAGCCATGATGTCATCGGCTTTTACTTATTATCTAAGGAAGTAAGTCAACACGTTAAGGTGGTGCAGAGCGGGCAAGGCGCCGATGAGGTTTTTGGCGGCTACCATTGGTACCCGCCAATGGCAGAAGCAAAACCCGATGAAGCAGCTAGAATTTATGCAGCCAACTACTTTTCCTGGCGTGAGGAGGACCTCAACAAGGTGCTCGCTCCAGCTTACCGTAACCACACCCACGCCATGGATTTCGTGAGCGATTATTTTAACCAGTGCAAAGCGACCTCGGCGGTCGATAAAGCACTGCATTTAGACAGCGCTGCGATGGTCGTCGATGACCCCGTAAAGCGCGTCGACAATATGACAATGGCATTCGGACTGGAGGCGCGGGTACCTTTTCTCGACCACGACTTAGTTGAGCTGGCGTTTCAGATACCGCACCAGCTGAAAGTTCGTGACGGTGGCAAATACCTGCTCAAAGAGGTCGCCCGCGAGATCATTCCAAAGCAGGTGATAGACCGCCCGAAAGGGTACTTCCCGGTGCCAGCGTTACGCAAAATGCAGGGTGAGTATTTAACGCTCGCACGTTCTATTTTCAGCCAGCCACGAGCCCGACAGCGTGGAATCTTTGATATGACCTATGTCGATCAAATGCTTGAATCGCCGAAACAGTTCACCGGCCCATTTGGTTCAAAATTATGGCAGGTCACCTTACTGGAACTTTGGCTGACCACTCATAATATTTCGTTAAGTCACTAATTTCAGGGAAGGAACTTTAACTCAGCAGGAGGACGCTTTCTATAATGCGACTTATCAACGTCGCACTAAATGTAGGAGGACACATTATGCTTGTTAAAGATATTATGACCACCCGACCCCACTATTTGAGCGATAACGCCACCATCCAGCAAGTAGCGGAGTCGATGCGAAAGCATTCAACAGGTTTCGAGCCACTCACTAATGACGATAAAGTGGTGGCTGTCGTAACCGATCGGGACTTGGTTATAAACGGCCTCGCTCGGGGCAAAAATGCCGATGGACCCGCGAAAGAGTTAGCAACAAAAAAAGTGCTTTATACCTATCAGGACACCTCTGTTGAAGAGGCGTTATCAAATATGTCGGAACAACAGGTGCAACGTTTGTTAGTGCTCGATAACCCTGACAGCAAACAACTGGTAGGTGTAGTGACGGTTGGCGATATTGCTGATCATTGCGGTGATTCAGATTTAACGGCTAGTTTAATCAAGGCTATTAGTCACTATCACTAAATGAAAAATCGACCCGGGCGTTCGCAGGACGCGAACGCCGTTTTACGACAGGGTAATGAAGCGCTTATAAGTGCCAGGGTTTGCTTAAGGACGGGTGCGGGCCCCCTTGTTCCTTTTTATGAATGCTATTAATAATTCTGCGCAAACCAATAAACGCCCACAACCAAAATACCGCATGCATCACCCCAAGCATAAAGATTGCCATTGACGATGGCATCACAAAGTCAAAATGAACAAAATTGACCAGTATCTGAAGAATAATCGCACCCACCGCCAATAAAAAACACAGGCCAGCAAACCCTCGCAGTACTCGTAAAAAATTCAGCATACCAACAGATCCCACCATAATCAGTGCCACCTTATGATCGAAAAAATACGCGACTTATGTGATAAAAGCCTAGCAGCAATCGGTAGTTAGTAAAAAGAAGTTATCAACTTCCGCACCAGGACCTCTCCTAGAGCTTGCCTGAAAGGCCGCTTAGCTAGAGGGCTGGCGAGTACGCCTGCAGCCACATCAGAGACCCTACCGCTACCAATAGCCACAACAACACCGCCAGTAACAGGGGTCGGCTGCCCGCCTGCCGCAGTTGCGCAGGCTGCAAGCTGGTTCCGAGTAAATAGATGCTGACCACCAGAAGCTGTTGCGCCAACCAAATCAGATGCTCAAATAGCCACTGCAATTGGGGTACTACCTGAGCGAGCACCACAGCGACAAGAAACCAGGGCAAAAAGGACGGCAATGCGCTTAAGGTCTGGCGGGCTTTAGGTGCCTGGCGGGCAAACAACCAGACGCTGAGTAACACCAGCGGCACAATAAAAACGGCTCTGGCCAGCTTAAGGGTGGTCGCGGGTGCCAGTGAGTCGGGGTGAAAGGCTTGCGCGGCGCCCACCACCGACGAGGTATCATGAATGGCAACGGCCGCCCAGACCCCAAAGGTTTGCGGGTCAAGCGCCAGCCAGTGACCGATGACAGGAAAAATAATCAGGGCCAGGCCGTTGAGGATAAAGACACAACCAAGCGCTATCGCGATCTGTTCGCTACGGGCACGAATGGCCGGAGCTACCGCGGCAATGGCGCTGCCCCCACATATTGCGGTCCCGGCGCCGATTAAGAAGCCGGTTTTTCGCGCCACACCTAACCAGCGAGTGACCCACCACGCCACTAGCAAGGTCAGTAGAATCGAGCCAATCAGTAAGCTCGCGTAGTCCCGGCCCAGGGTCACCGCGGTGCTCATCTGAACGCCAAAGCCTAGCCCCACCACTGAGCACGCCAGTAAGGTTTTACTGACTTTTGCTGTGTTCAGCCTGACCGGCGCGGCACCGGCAAAGGCGACCAGCAATCCTAATAGCAGAGCATGCGCCGCGTGCACTTGCGGGTGCAGGCAGGCCAGTAATAAAACAATAAAAAGCAGTCGTTTCCACATCCGCGCTAGTGTAGCCTGACAAAGGCTACAACGCACCCCCTTGCTTGGGTATACTAGCGCCCCGTTGCTAACGCAGTCTTTTCTTAACCCGAGGTCTTTTGCTGATGGTTCCTGACAATGTAAAACAAAGCATGCAAAAGACGCTCAATGCGCTACGTGACACGCCTGGCTTTACCAGCCGCAAAGGCCAGATGACGATGTTCGCTGAAGTGGCTAAGACGTTATTTGGGGTCTATCAGGAAGGCGACCAACCGCATCGCTCGCTGGTGATTGAAGGCCAGACCGGTGCTGGCAAAACCCTCGGTTACTTATTACCGGCGATTGTAAGTGCGATTAAGCTGAAAAAGCATGTGGTAGTGGCAACCGCCAATGTCGCCTTGCAGCAACAGATCATGAATCATGATTTGCCGCGCCTGCGCAAAGCAGGTCTGCATTTTGAACAAGCGTTTGTGGCGGGTCGTGGTCGCTATTTTTGTCGCCGTGACGCCGAAACCTTCGTTAACGACCAGGATGCGCCGGATCTGCTAACCGACGAAGCGGATGTGCAGCACCAGCGCAAGCATCGAACTCAGGTGGAGCAGCTGATTACCCTGTTCGATGCCAATCAATGGAATGGCCTGAAAGACGACTACCGCGGCAAACTAAGCCTTGAGCAGCCCTGGTGGTCGCAGGTGAATGCCAACCGCGACACCTGTTCACGGCGCAACTGCGCGCACTACGACAACTGCGCCTTCTTCGATGCCCGTAAAGATGTCCGTGACGCGCAGGTCATTGTCACCAACCACGCCATGCTCTACGCCGATATGCTGCACGTGCAGCCGGAAATGCGTTTATTGCCAGCAGCGAAAGACAGTATTTTTGTTTTTGACGAAGCGCACCATATTCGCGATACCTTTCGCAGCTCGCTCGCCGCCGAGCTTAACTTCGAACTGTTATCGAAGCTGGATCGCAACAGCGGCCGCCTGGTGAACCATATTCAAAGTCTGGTCAACGGGGCCTCTCTGGATGTGGTCAACGTCGACAACCTGGCCGTGCGCATGCGGGATGACTTTAAACTGATGAGCAGCGCGGCCAGCCAGATCATTGACTGTGCGCATGGCTATTTAGGCGAGGCTCGCGCCAGCGCCTTTAAAAAACCAGTTCATCGCTTTGAGCAAGGCGCGCTGCCGGAGCAACTGCAACTGCTGTTAAGCGAGCAGCTGCAACCAGCGCTGGAAGGGCTTAATGGAGCCTGTCAGAAGGTTAATGAGAAAATCAAAGACGCGCAGGAAAAAGCAATTAGCGACGACAGCCGTTTGCAAAACTACCTCGGTAGCCTGCGCAACCTGACTCAGACCGTGGAAAGCGCACTCAGTGCCTGTGTGTTACTGAAAACTGAAATTAACCCTAAGCAGGGCATTGCGCGCTGGTTAACCCGCCATTCTGACCTGCGGGTCGATATTACCCTAAGTGCCACGCCGATTCAGGTTGGCCGCCAGTTTGAGCGCGAAATTGTCACCCCGGCCTTTGCCACTATTTTCACCTCGGCGACGCTGCAGTCACTGGGCAGCTTCCGCCGCTTTAGCGAGCAATTGAGCCTGTACCAAAAAGATGGCGTGCAGTTTTTGGTGATTGAATCACCCTTTGACTACAAAAAAGCGCAGCTGGTGACCTACCGTGACTTACCCGAGCCGAACTTTAACAATGAAGCAGCGCACACCAGTGCCATGCTCAAACGATTCGGCAACGACCTTGGCGAGCATAAAGCAGCACTGGTGCTCTTTGCGTCCAAGCGACAAATGCAGAGCTTTGTCGACAAGTTGCCAGCGGCACTGGCTGCTGACAGCCTGGTGCAGTACACCGCCACCCGCGACAGCTTGATTCGTCGCCATAAAAAGCGTGTTGATGATGGTAAGCGCTCGATTTTGATTGGCTGCCAAAGTTTTTCAGAAGGTCTCGACCTTCCCGGCGCTTACCTGACCTTTGTAGGTATCGCCAAACTGCCCTTTGCCGACGTCAATTGCCCGATTGCAGCCTCGGAAAGTGAATTTATTGAAGCGCAGGGCTTACACCCTTTCGCCATGATCGCGCTGCCCGATGCCAGCCGCCGCCTGGTGCAATGTGTTGGCCGGCTCATGCGCAGTCAGGATTGTTATGGCGAAGTGCGAATTTATGACAGCCGCCTACAGACCAAAGGGTATGGCAAGCAATTACTGAATTGCCTGCCGCCTATGCTGCAACGAGTGGAGTAACCCCTGAATTTAATCAGTATACGGCTCGGTGCTATAGCTCTGTTGCCAGGCCTGCATGCCGCCCCACAACACTTTAACCTGGTCAAAGCCCTGCCGCTTTAACAACGAGGCGGCGACGACTGCCCTTGTTCCGGAACCGCATACGGTCACCACCGGACGGTCTGAACGCAGGCCGCCCAGCTTACTGGAAAGCTGACCCAGGTACGCGGTATAGGCGCCGGAAATCACCCCGGTATCTTGCCACTCATCGAGCTTACGAACGTCCAGGATCTGGGTCTCTGACCCGTCCTGTAAGGCCGATGCCAATGCCGCTGCGGTGATATGCTGAAGCTGATTAACCTGGCCACGTTCAATGGTCCACTGGTTGGTATTCAGTTTCCAGTACCCACGTACATTGTCAAAGCCGAGACGGTAAAAATGCGCATACGCGGTGTTCGCCTGCGCTTCGTTTTCAGCCAGCAGTACCAGCGACTTCTCTGGGTCCAGTAACCATCCGGCATAGGCGGCTATCATGCCAATCGGCAGGGACAGTGTGCCGCCCAGGTGCTGGCCACTGAAGCACTCCGCCCCCCGCACATCAACCCAGCTGCAGTCGTTCAGCTCGCTCAGTTGCTGCATGCTCAGTGCCGGTAGTTCCTGCTGCAGCACAGGCGCCTGTCCATCCAGATTGCGTTGCTCCATCAGTTTGAAATACGGAGGCATATAGTGCTGCTCAGAGGTTTTATGGGCAATAAATGCATCCCGGTCACCGAGTAGCCGCAACGCAGGGTTGGTCAGTCGCTCATGGCCAATAGACGAGAACTCGCGGTCGGACAAACCACCGCCGCAGACCGACCCGGCGCCATGTGCCGGGTAGACCAGTACATGGTCTCCCAGTGCCACCAGCTTCTCGAGGCTGTCATGCAGCAGACCGGCGACCTCCTCGGCCCGGTCGGGATAGAAATCAGTCCGCCCGACATCACCAATAAAGAGTGCATCCCCGGTAAACACTGCGGTTGGGATACTGTTGTCGGCCTCGGTGTCGTAAAGCACAATCGAAATGCTATCGTCGGTATGACCAGGGGTGGTCAATACGTCAAGCCGCAAACGCCCAAGCTGAATCGAGAAGTCGTCATCAAGTAACCTTGCATAAGCGATCTCACCGTCCGGATTAGGGCCATGGTAAACGGTGGCCCCGGTTCGTTTGGCCAGAACCGGGGCACCACTGATAAAGTCTTCGTTACGATGGGTTTCGAAAATGGCCCGAATACGGCACCCATGTTCACCTGCAAGTTGCTCATACACCCGGGTGTCCCGTCTGGGATCAATAACTACCGCTTCTTCCTGGTCACCAACCAGATACGATAAATGGGCCAGTCCGTCGGTTTTGATCGTTTCAATAAACATGCTGTTCCCACCTCTGCCTGTAAATACGGTTACCTAGCAAGGCTAGCTCAAAGTACGGCTTTCACAACCGAACGAGCCACAACGTAACGAGCTTCCCACAACTCGCTTCCATTGCTACAGTAGACATTAACTGCTGCTAAATTATACAAGCATCCTACTCCAGCAAAGGGGGCACTATGGCTCCAGCCAAAGCCGCAATGCGAATGACGGCGATTTATATTTTGATCGGTTTGGTGTGGATCCTGTTCTCTGACAGAGCGGCCGAATTTCTGGTTGTCGACCCGGCGTCATTAATGCGTGTGCAAACCTATAAAGGCTGGGCCTATGTACTCGTCACCGGTCTTTTATTTGGTCTGTTGGCGTGGGTATGGCTGCGCCGCCAACAGCAACTGCATGAACGGGACGCCCTTACCGGGCTTCTCAACTTATATATGTTTCGTGACGTTCTCTCCGAGCAGCTCGATGCCGCCCGCAGTGCCCACCAGCCATTGGCCTTAGTGGTCGTCAATATTGACGATTTCCGTCAGCTCAACAGTCAACTCGGGCAGCGCCAGGGTGACCACCTGTTACAAGGGTTTGCCGAGAAACTACGGACCCATTTTCCGCTCCACGCTTCCATTAGCCGAATCGCTGCGGATGAATTCTGCGTCGCTTTGCGTGGTGTGTCGCCGCACGATAGCTTACTCACTCAACTGGAAACCTTACAAACGGAAATCAAAGACACCCTGTTGGGTACAAGCCTGCGTCAGCAAAGTCCAGCCGCCGCCACCTGCAGTATCGGCATTGCCTATTTCCCACAGGACGCCTCTCACAGCAAAGAGTTAATGAGCGCCGCCAATCTGGCTTTAACCGAGGCTAAAGAACAGGGCCGCGGCCAGCGCTGCGTGTACCGCGAATCCTATGGCGAAAGCATTAATAAACGTGCCCAGCTAACGGCCGACCTGCGCCAGGCCCAACAACGCGGTGAGCTAAGTATGGTCTATCAGCCTCAGTTCGCTGCCGGGGGGCAGCGTCTGGTTAGTGTAGAAGCTTTGCTCCGTTGGTCGCACCCCTTGCACGGCCAGGTGCCACCGGATGTCTTCATTCCACTGGCGGAGCAACAGGGTATTATCCGGGCGCTAACCGACTTTGCCTGTCAGCGGGTTCTCGATGACCTGACCCCTCTGAAGCTTTTTAGCACACTCGATCATGTGTCTGTTAACGTCTCAGCGCACGATATTAATGATAGCAATGCACTGGCCTCCTTCATCAGCCGTTTTTCCCACAATGCGCAGGGCGCTGAACTTATTGCGGCGGGTAAAATACAGCTTGAGATTACCGAAACCGCGGTGATGCAGAACATCGACCACAGTCTTCAATTATTGCAGCAACTAAAAGATAAAGGCTTTCGTATTGCAATTGATGACTTCGGTACCGGCTATTCGTCACTCGGCATTCTAAGCCGGTTGCCGGTCGATGAGCTCAAAATCGACCGGCTTTTTGTGCGCGATATCGAGCGCAATCAAAACGATTTATTGATTGTCAGAACCATTGTAGCGATGGCCCACGCCCTTGATCTTCGAGTGGTAGCCGAAGGTACTGAAACGAAAAACCAGGTCGATTTACTGACAGAGCTTAACTGTGACCGTCTGCAAGGGTATTATCTGGGCAGGCCCGTTCCCGCAGCTCAACTAGAGGCACTCCATGGCACACGACACCCAGACTCTCAATCAGACCCGTAACCTGTTTGGTGACCAGCAACAGATATGGTTGTTTGGCTACGGCTCGCTGATTTATAAAGTTGACTTTGACTACCTCGCACGCCGCCCGGCTCACATAGAAAACTGGACCCGCCGTTTCTGGCAAGGCTCACATGACCACCGCGGCACACCGGACGCGCCGGGGCGTGTCGCCACACTGGTGGAAAAGCCGGGCGCCATTTGCAAAGGAATGGCCTACCTGATTACCCCGGCGGTATTTGACCACCTCGACCACCGTGAGAAAAACGGCTACCTGCGCTTCACCACCGAAATGACCTTCGATAACGGAGATACGGCGCAAGGGTTGGTGTACATCGCGACCGAGGAAAATGCGGCGTTTCTCGGTCCTGCATCGGCCTATGATATTGCCCGCCATATTAAATCCTCGACCGGCCCAAGCGGGCCGAATGACGAGTACTTGCTGAAACTGGAAAGTGCGCTGCGTGACATGCAGGCCGACGACGAGCATGTCTTTGAGATCGCTAGTCACTTACGTGAACTGTAACAACGAAGGGAAGGTATGAGCTGGGAGTTTGTAGTACTCGGTATCTTTGTCGGCATTGCCTTTACCAGTGAATCGATAACTGGTTTCGGCAGCATTGTTATTGCGGTGGCCTTGGGCAGCCTTTTATTTCCGATCCCGCAATTATTGCCCATTCTGGTGCCGTTAAGTGTCTTTATGAGTAGCGCGTTGTTTATCCGTTTCTTTCGCGACATCGACTTCCGGTTGCTTTTTAAACGCATGCTGCCGTTTATGCTGGCAGGTATGTTGCTTGGCATCGCCCTCTTGCAGGTGCTGAGTTCGGATGCACTCAAGGCTGCCTTCGCGGTCCTGGTGTTATGGTTTGCTCTACGCGAATGGTACAAATTGCAGCGCGGCATAATCACCCGTCCGAAACCAGTGTGGTGGCAACCCTGGTGGACATTCTGTGCCGGCATTACCCACGGCCTTTTTGCCTCTGGCGGGCCGTTACTGGTGTATTCGATGAATACCTTTGCCATCGCCAAAGCCAATTTCCGCGCCACACTGGTCTGTGTCTGGCTCGGTCTGAACCTGACCTATTCGGCTATTATGTGGCAGCAGGGCCTGATTCAACCTGTGCTACCGGTTATTCTGGCTTACCTGCCGGTACTGGCAATCGCCTTCTGGCTTGGTCACCGTATTCACAAACGGGTTAACGAACGGCAGTTCAAACAGATTGTTTATGCCCTGCTGACCTTTTCCGCCAGCGCCATGCTGCTGTCGACGATTCCTTAGCTTTGTAGCAGACGCTGAACGAGTTTACAGAGAAACAAGGGCACAGTTACGACCGGCGTTCTTCGCCTTGTAGAGAATACTGTCAGCACGCTTTAGCATGGCATCGGTACTCTCGCCGAGGCGGCGAATCGCGCAGCCAAGACTAATCGTCACTTTAACTGTTTTCACCTTACCAGCACCGCCGCCACGTTTTTGCTGGCCTTTCTTACCGCTCACCGGCCGCCGCTGCGAACGCAGGCGTAACGGGTAATTGGCTACGCGCTGGCGAACAGACTCCAGCCGCTGGGTAATTTCCTCTTTATCCGCATGGCTAAAAATAAGTGTGAACTCTTCGCCGCCGTAGCGGAATGCTTTACAGCCAGGCTCTTTGCGTAACTGAGCTGCAATCAAGCGCAAAACCTGGTCGCCGACATCGTGACCATAGGTGTCGTTAAACTTTTTAAAGTGGTCCACGTCGAGCATGGTCACCGCACTGCGTCGACCGAGCTTACGCATTTCATTCATTAATGCCCGCCTTGCTGGGAGCTGGGTCAGCTCATCAACGTAGGCAAGATTGAGCATTTGCGTGGTCAGACCGAGTAACAGAGTCAGCGCCATGGCAAACGCCGCCAGATTCATTAACAACGGCTGTTGCGTGGTCAGTAACATCAACAACAGGAGCAGGGTGACCGCCAGTTCGGTCCATTCGCGCGGCTGACCGCTACGTTTGGCCCGGGGGATAAACCACACCCCAACCACCAGCAATGAAAACAGCAACAATGGCCAGCTTAGTGACAAACCAGCCACCAACGGGCGGGCGGCGAACAGATTAAAGCCCCACCAGTGCTGGACCCCCGCAAGTGGTAATAACAGCAATAGCAGCGGCAAACCGACCACAACCGCCAGCAGGGTAAGGCCAAGGGGTCGCCATAATGGAGGTTTCGGCAGCAGGCTCAGCAGCAATACCAGGGCAACCATTAACAACGGCAGAAATACCTGCAACACCGCTACGCCGTCCTCGGTGAGCGCCTCGCCCAGTACCCGCTGAGAGACAAAAAAGACACTGGCGACTAGCCCCAGCCAATACCACCACGACCACTGCCGCATTAACCCAGCCAACGCAGCGACCGCGCTGAGGCTGAGCCAGATGACCCAGCTTGAGGCAAGTGCATTGATAACCGGTTCAGCAACCGTGAATAAAGGCGGGATCACACTGACTGCAAGCCAGCCAAGCAAGGGTAAAATAACTAAGAATGGCAAGGGGAACCCTCAATGCAGCAACGACAAAATGTCAGGCCTAACGAATACCCGTATAGTACTGAAGAGTCGCCGAAAAAACAAAACCCGCACACGGCGGGTTTTGACAGAACTCTCAGCTGATTAAGACACCAGGTCAGGCTTTAGGCCCTCGACCTCGCACCGCATTTGCAATCAAAGAGATAACCAACAGAACAATGAAAATAAAGAAAATCACCTGAGCAATTGAAGAAGCCGCACCTGCGATTCCACCGAACCCCAATACAGCCGCAACGATCGCGATAATGAAAAATAACAGAGCCCAACCTAACATGTATGTCTCCTTCCGTTCAGTTCAATTTAATACCAACTAAAACATAGCAGTAAATTTTCAGTGCGCACGTCTGCAGATTTCATTACTGCCTGCTAACATTAAGTGAAACCGCGTCATAACTGACGTAGCGACTCACCAAGGAGAAACGTAAAGATGATTAAAATATTGAAAGTACTCTTGTTTTCGGCACTTGTAAGTATGCCAGCCTGGGCCTCAGGCATTCCGGCGTCGGTGCAGGAGGTTTCTCACATTCACCGTCCGAATGACATGCATTACACCGCCGGACAACCCACTGAGTCACAACTGCAAGCCTTCGCTGAATTAGGAGTACGTCATGTGGTCGACTTGCGCCCACCGGAGGAATCCAGCGACATTAACGAAGCAGCCTGGGTGTCTGCCAGTGGTATGGCCTACTATCATATTCCTATTGCCAGCGGAGAAGACTTAAATTCTGAGCATGTGGAGGTTCTCGATACCATCTTACAGCGCATCGGTGACGAACCAGCACTCTTGCACTGTGCCAGTTCCAACCGGGTCGGTGCCATGATCGCGTTACACGCGGTATGGCATGACAATATGGAACTGGAAGACGCGATTGAACGTGGTAAGGACTATGGCCTGACAAGCCTGGAAAGCGTGGTTCGCCAACGCATCGCTGAAAACGATTAGACAGTACCCTCACAGAGACACTGCCAGCGCTTAGTTTCAGTCGCTGGCAGATGCCGCTTGATCAGGATTCTGTTCAACCTCGGTCATCAATACGGCCACCCGGTCTTCGACATCATGTCGCAGTGAGCGGCGTAAACCGAGCATGAAAACCACTTCCGCAACCACAAACAACGGACCTATAGCCAGTCCGATAATGTCATCAACAAAGGCTGGCTTGCGCCCTTCAAAGTAATGGCCGACGAACTGCCACACCCAGCCCACAATAAATAATCCAATGCCCCAACTTAACCAGGCAGCGGTCGTCAACCCGGCAAATTCTGCCGCAGCCCATAAGGCCAGCGCCAGAAGCACCGCCATCAGCAGCCCTAACCCCCTGTCCAGGCGAACGTAATAGACAACCGCGGCGATACTAACCAGCAACGCCGGGGTGACTGCGAGCCCCGCTACTGAAAATAGTAACGGCCGCGAAAGCAAGGTCAGTAACGCCACGACGATAAGCGGTATACCGATAAGATGGGTAGCGATGTTCTTTCTATTGCGGTGATAACAAGCGTAATTCGCGAGCTGCTCAGTCACGGTTTTCATAGCGGTGCTCCTTTTTTGTTTTAGCATACGCCGAGCATAGCGCGACGGCAAGTACGCCCGCACTGCCTTTGCAGCTGCGGTTCTCAGGCTCCTGCCGGGCTCTTATGGGAGTACCCGATAGACCGCAAAGCCTTCGTCGAATTCATGGTCATCGTAGTCTGGCAAATACTCAATATCACGCAATTGAGCGGCCTCTTCCCGCGCCGCTGCACTTCCCGCCGACTGCATCAGGGCGCGTGCACCACGAGGCAACGCCAGGTGCCAGTGTATATCCAGTTCAGGGGCCAGAACTCCCTCATTCATTGCTGCCTGTTGACGCAAGTAGTCTGCTACCAGCTGACGAGTCTGCTCGGCGCTCTGGTACACCGTTAAACTGCCATCCAGATGAGGAAAGTTACCGCCCCCTGAGGCCCGGTAGTTATTGGTGACGACTAAAAATTCGTCGTCCCGCGAAATCAGCTGCCCCTGATACCGCAAATTGTAAACCCGGTGATGACGTGAATGGATTAGCTCACCGTCGGCATCAAAACGGGCTGGGTGGTGCGGCTGAATTTCGTACGTAACACCGCGAATAATGTCAAAATTGTAGCTCGCGACATCCTCTCGCAGCAGCCATTCATTGCTCTCCGGTTGCATACTAATCTGTTCATAGGCCCGCGCGCTCATCTCCAGCCAGTCGCGCAACTGCGCGCCATTCACCCGCACTACCTGTAAGGTATTGGGGTAAACATACAGGTCACTCAGGTTGCCCAACGTAAGCTCGCCGGCTGCAATACTGGTGTAATCAGAAGCCCCCTGACTGCCGTTTCGAAAGGGTGCGGCAGCACTTAAAACCGGTAAGTCTGTGGGTAAAATGCCCTGTTGTTGCAGTGTTTCGCCATGCGTCTGTTGCGCTTCATTGATCAACTGCACCGTCAGCTCCGGTGCCACCATTGCAAAATGATTCCGTAACGGGGTTTGCAACGATGCCACGGGCTGATTTAAGCGTTGCAGTGTCTCGCTGTGGGCGTTTGCCACGCTGGCGTCCACCTGAGCAAGAGTACGTTCGTCGATTTCACGCAGGCTCACCTGACTGCCCGCAACCTGCCAGCCCTGATCGTAACGCAGCTGCAAATCTATCAGTCCGAGGTGGCTCCCCCAGTAACCCGGCTGCACCGCAGGCACCCCATGAATGTAGCCGCCATCGTTATCGACGCCGGGTAAACCATCGTAATCACTTGCGCCCGGAAATACGCGGTGCTGATGGCCAAATAAAATGGCGTCAATGCCCGCCACTTTGGCCAGCTGCAGACTGGCCTGCTCAGCAAATTGCGGATAATGGTCAAAATTCTGCAACCCCGAATGCGGAACCGCAACCACAATGTCGGCCCCCTGCTCTCGCATCACCGGGATATAATGCTCGGCCGCTTTGACCATATCCTGAACCTGGATTTTACCGTCCAGATGATGGGCGTCCCAGTTCATGATCTGCGGAGGCACAAAACCAATCACACCGATATTCAGCTGATGTGTGCGACCATCACTGGCAACAAAGTCACGCTGCAAAATGACATAAGGTTCGACCAACGGCTCGGCAGAGCCAAAAGGAACGTCCTTTTTGCCGCTGCTCTCTGCGCTCGGGGCTATAAAGGTATTCGCACTAACAAAAGGAAAGTCTGCCTGGGAAAGCGTCGCTTGCAGAAATTCGAGGCCAAAGTTGAATTCATGGTTACCCAGGTTGGCGACGTCATACTGCAGGGTGTTAAGCGCTGCAATCACCGGGTGAGTCTGCTGCGTTAAGTAGGAAACCCCTTCGCCAGCGACATAATCGCCCAGCGCTGAGCCCTGAATCACATCGCCGTTATCAATCAGCACCGAGTTGGCGCTTTCACTGCGCGCCTGCTCAATAAGAACCGCCGTGTGAGCGAGTCCGTAGTCGCTGGTCGGCTTTTGAGCAAAGTAATCATAGCCTTTCATATAGGCATGCAGATCCGTGGTCTGCATCAGCCGAACCTGCATACTGGTGCCGGGTTTGGGGCCTTGGGTGGTGGCACAGGCGCTGACAAGAATCGTCCCGGTAACAACACTGGCAATAAATAAAGATGACTTCATTGGTGGCTCCTCGTAACATTCAACACAGTCCGCAAGCGAGCGAAGCAAACACAAAGTGGTTAAGGCTACCCTATTCTAAGCCACGGACTCCAGCAGCGCCGACTATTTTAGGCAAAGATTTACCCGCCAACGGAGACATCAGATGACCACGGAAAAAAATAACACCAGGTATGTCGAGAAAGCGCTGGTCGTTTACCCCAAAGATCAGTTTCCGTTGCTGGAAAGCATCCATAGCTTTGCCCTGACCCATCAAATCGAGTTAATCGATGCTGAGCTCGACGATTTTCTCCAGCGACCCGGTTATTACAGTGACCAGGCTGACCATGTGGTGGCCCTGGCCACCGACATGAATGTTCGTGAATTCATCGACTTAGCTAAAACACTAAACTTTTCGTTAGGCTTAGTCCCGTTAGAAAAGGGGCTCATGCTGAGCCAGTGGTTTAAGCTACCCAAACAAACCAGCGACGCTATCCGTCTGGCCTTTGAGAATGACCCGGAAGCGCTCGACATTCTGCGTTGCAATGATGAAATTGTGCTCGGGACCATGAACCTGGGTGAAACACCATTCCTCAATCAACGCAGCAGCCTTTACCTGCGCCGAAACCAGTCCGCCTGGCGGTTTTCACTCTATTGGCTGGCATTGCTCTGGTCCAGTATCCAGACGTTGTTTTCTATCAGAGCGGTGCCGGTGGTTCTTTCTACCACACGCAAACAGAAAATCCGCACTGTTATCACCGGGCTGATTGCGTTTGAAAACGATCTGCAAGGTGGTGCGGCACGTCTGCTCAATACCAGCCTCTCGGCACAGGATGCGCGTTTCTCGGCCATTGTTATTGCGCCTAAATCCATCGTCCAGTACCTGGCCTTCATTTTTGCCACCCTAAGCCGTAAACGTCGCTCGTTGCAACGCCTGCCAGCCGCGCTCAGTTATATCAAAGCCGATACACTGACCATTGAGTCCGCGCAGACACTGAAATTCTATCTCGATGGCCGCCCCCGCAAAGCGAGTACCATTGAGCTGACCATGTTCCCGCGTGCCGCGCGCATCAATATGAGTGACGCCTACCACGACATGCATGTGGCCCGGGATGACAACAAAGACACCATGCGCATCGAGAACCTGCCACAGAACGAAACCCGGGTTGCCAATATTAGCCGTCGGTTGCCGTTTTTCACCCATGCCCTGGAAGATGATTTTAAGGAAGCCTTTGTCCAACTGCGCGAGAATGCGACCCCAAGCCCAGATTACGTGGCGTTAATGATGCTCAGTACCATGGTTGCCGCCATGGGTCTGTTCGTGAACAGTGCGGCGGTGATCATCGGGGCGATGATCCTGGCGCCATTAATGGCCCCGCTGGTCTCCGCGGCGATGGCGATTCTGCGCGGTGAAGGCAATTTATTTGCCCAGTCGGCGCGAACCATTGGTATAGGGATTGGCTTATCACTGGCAACTGCCGCGATCATCGCCCGACTGTTTCCGATTGAGCAGATAACCCCGGAGATCCAGGGCCGGCTGCAACCTGCCATTCTCGATTTAGGCATCGCGATTGCCTGTGGTGTCGCAGGCGCCTATGCCTATGCCCGCAGCTCGGTGATGCGCAGTCTGCCGGGCGTGGCGATCGCCGTGGCGCTGGTGCCACCTCTCTGTGTGGTCGGCATCGGGCTCGGCTGGTGGCGATGGGACATGGTCTACGGGGCAGGCCTGCTGTTTGTTACCAACTTAGTCGGCGTGATAGGCGCCGCGGTCATTACCTTTCTGGTCCTTGGCTTCGCCCCGGTTCAGCGCGCCAAGCGGGGTCTGGCAATAACCGCGGTGTCAATTGTGCTGATTACCATTCCCCTGTCGCTGTCGTTTGCCGGCATGTACCAGCACTGGCAGTTCGAGCGTGACACGGCGCAACGGGTGTTCCTGTTATCTGATGTTGAGGTACGTCTGGTCAATGTCGATGTCAGCCTGAGCCAGGATACTATCGTCCTTCGAGCTGAAACGCTGGCGGCGGCACCCTTGTCGCCGGAGCAGGCGTTGCAGCTGAAAGCGCAGCTGGAATCACGCTGGGAGCGCGACGTCGTGCTGGAACTTGGCCATCGAATTCGCCTTTAATATGGTCCTTAGCTCTAGCCATAGCAGCCGAGCACTTTGACCCGGGTGATTTGTTGCAATGCCCGCAGCGCGCCCTGCATAGCGATATTGTTCAGACTCGCTTCGACGTCCATAAAGAAATGGTATTGGCCAAACCCCTGGCCGGTGGGTCGCGACACAATTGATGACAGGTTCAGGCGCCGGGTCGAAAAGCAGTGCAGCACTTGCTCAAGCAAACCCGGCCGGTCATTGTCATTCATCACCATCAGCGACGTTTTACGGGCTCTGCCGTCGTCTTCAATAACGTCTTCAACCTGAGCAGGCCCGGGTGCCAGCAGCAAAAACCGGGTGGCATTGTGACTGTAGTCGTGTACGTTAGCCTGCCGCCAGGGCATCGTTTCCGCCGCGGCGTCGGCCAGTAAATGGTTCGGCACAATGGCCATCGCCCCCTGACCGTATTCCGCCGCCAGTAGCAGTGACTCGCTGTTGCTTTGCGTCGTCAGGATCTCCACATCACCCAGTGCATCGATAAAGTCCCGACATTGGCCGCTGGCAACAAACTGCACATACAAGCGCTTACACTCAGAAAGTTCCGTCACCGCCCCGCAGGCACTGAATTCAATCGACTGGTAGTGCTCACTGACAATATGCAGATCGGCACTGACCAGATAATCCAGCACGACAGGTACGAAACCTTCTGATATGTTCTCTATCGGTACCACTGCATAGTCAGCTTCATCGGGCAGGGCCTGCAGGCAGCGTTGCAGATGACTGTAGTAGACCAGCCGGGCACCGAAGACGACGCCGGGTTGCTGCTGATACATAGTCGCAACCACATCAGAGTAAGTGCCTGGTGGCCCCAGGGTCGCAAGTTTCACGGCGTACCTCGTGGTTAAAAGCTCGATACTATTTCAGCCAGCTTGCCGGTTGCAAGTACTTCCGTGACCACGTTTTTTTATTAATCGTTACTAAAAGGCCTCCCATGTTAAGTTCATCCCGCCTCTCCATCGCTAATTTTCACTCTGCCATGCGCCAGCTTGTCGTTGCCGCCAGTGCCGCAGCGGTGCTTTGCCTGCCGGTGGCAACTCAGGCCGCTCAGCTTAACCCGGATGGCAGGGTCAGTCTGGATGACTACATCGAACGTGGTCGCGTTCAGTGGCAGGTTCCCGGCCTGGCGGTCGCCATCGTCCAGAATGACCAAATCATTTACGCCAAAGGCTTTGGCGTGCTCGGTCTTGACCAACAACAGGCGGTCAACCCGCACAGCCTGTTCGGTGTCGCTTCAACCACCAAAGCGATGACCGCCGCAGCGCTCGGAATACTGGTCGATGAAGGCAAGCTCGACTGGGACGACCGCGTGACTGACCATTTACCTTACTTCCAGTTAAGTGACCCCTGGGTGACCCATGAGGTTCGCATCCGCGATTTGTTAAGCCATCAGGTCGGCGTCGGCCGGATGACTGGTAACCAGCTGCGCTACATGCCAACCGCCAGCCGCGAAACCGTGATCCGACAAATGCGCCACCTCGAGCCTGAAGCGCCGTTCCGCTCCCGTTATGTGTACAGCAACGTTATGTATTCAGCCGCAGGGGAGATTGTCGCAGCCGTGTCGGGCATGTCCTGGGATGATTTTATTGCCGAGCGACTGTTTGCGCCACTGAACATGGCGCGCAGCAACACCTCGATCACCCAGTTCACCGCCGACGATGACAATATCGCCTGGCCACATCAATATATTGAAGGCGACATTGTTCCTATTCAACGACGGAATTTCGACAATGTTGGTCCTTCCGCGTCAGTCAATACCAGCGCTCATGACATGGCTCAGTGGATCCGTTTACAGCTCGGTGAACCTGGGGTCTATGCCGGGGAGCGGCTGATAAGTGAAGAAACGATGCAACAGATGCATCATCCGCAGATCGCGCTTTCCCGAAGCGACCGCAATGAGCCCGTGCGAGCTTACGGATTTGGCTGGACGCTGGACAGCTATCGCGGACTCGCTACATCCTCTCATGGTGGTGCTACTGACGGCTTCAATACCAGTTTAACCCTGGTTCCGGAGCTTGATCTCGGCATCGTTGTGATGACCAATACCTTTGAAAACTACCGTCCCGCTGTGGTCAATGAAATCATTGACCGGGTCGCTGAGTTGCCAGCCAAAGACTGGCAAAGAGAGTACTTTGATGCCTACCAGGCCCGCTTCGAACAGGCCATGGAAGAGCGCGAGCGCATAGAAGCGACGCGCCAGACGGGCACGCAGCCAAGTTTCACCCTGACCCAAATGGCTGGCCGCTATGTTGATGACCTCTACGGCGAGGTTGAAGTCTATGTCAATGACAACGGCGGCCTGTCGCTGCACCTGTGGAATGATGGGCAGAGTCTGCTCGATCTTGAACACTGGCATCACAATACCTGGCGGGCCAGTTACCACAACCGCGCACAACGCGAGAAGTTCGTCTATTTTAGTATGGACGCTCAAGGCAGGGTCGAAGGTCTGAATGTACGTTTCACCCTGCGTCCTGTGCTGACGCAGGTAGGACTCTACCCGACTAATTACTATCGCGACGTTCATTTCAGCCGCGAGACAACGCCGGAGGCGCCATGAAACATGCCGCATTACTCAATCGTCACAGCAGTTTTTTATTGCTAATTGATATCCAGCAACGCCTGGCGCCTGCCATTGCCGACAGTCAGGCAATTGTAGAGCGCAATAGCTGGTTGCTGCAGGTCGCTGCTGAGTTGGACGTGCCCGCGATTGTCACTGAGCAATATCCGCAAGGGCTTGGCCACACGGTGAGCGAACTGACGGAGCTGGTGAAAGCGGCTGAAGTAATGGAAAAAACCCATTTCAGTGCCTTCGCCGAAGACGATATTGCTACCTGTCTGAAAGCGTTAAAGCGGCCACAGGTTATTCTGACCGGCACCGAGACCCATGTCTGCGTATTACAGACGGCCCTCGACATGCAGGCTGCCGGTTTTCAGATCTTTGTGGTGGCAGACG
Organism: Aliidiomarina sedimenti; assembly: GCF_003986955.1. Classification (GTDB taxonomy): domain Bacteria; phylum Pseudomonadota; class Gammaproteobacteria; order Enterobacterales; family Alteromonadaceae; genus Aliidiomarina; species Aliidiomarina sedimenti. The sequence continues at coordinate 355,959 of NZ_PIPN01000002.1, forward strand.
CAGTCGGTTCGCGCGACTCCACCAATAAAGAACTGGCCCTACAGCGCATGCGGGATGCTGGCTGCGTTGTCGTCAGTAGCGAGATGGTGGCCTTTGAGTGGCTTCAGCAAAGCGCTACTGACGAATTTCGTCACATTAGTAAAACCTATATCCGCTAGTCTTAGTGTCGAATCCGCTCTTTAAAGCGAGCGCCCAAAACCAGTAGCACAGGGGTTAACAGTAAGGTCAGCACCGTGGCGAATGCCAAACCACCAGCAATGGCACTGGAGAGCTGAGTCCACCACTGCGTAGACGGCGCGTCGATGCCAAGACTTGGTTCCATCAGGTTGACGTTGACCCCGAGCACCATCGGCATCAGCCCCAGGATCGTGGTGATGGCGGTCAACAATACCGGCCGCAGACGCAGCGTGCCGGTTTCAATCGCCGCCTCGACCGCACTTTTGCCCTGTCCACGAAATTCGTTGTAGGTGTCAATCAATACAATATTGTTATTCACCACAATCCCGGCCAGCGCAATAATGCCCATGCCAACCATCACGATGCCGAACGATTGTCCGTTCAGCAGTAACCCACCGAGAATACCGGCTGTTGACAGTAAAATGGCCGACAGCACAATGAAGGTCTGGTACAGGCTGTTAAACTGCAACACCAGGATCAGGGTCATCAGGAAGATAGCCACCAGGAACGCCATCATCAAAAACTGCGCCGCCTCCTGCTGGTCTTCGCCTTCACCGCCGATAGAGATAAATACGCCATCCGGCAACTCATTGAGGACTTCCTGCTGTAGACTCTGCAGGCGCTCATCCAGTTGATACCCCGCTTCCAGATCCGCTTCTATGGTCACCGCGCGCCGCCCGTCCATCCGTCGCAGTGTTCCTACTTTAGGCGCCGCTTCAAGCTCGACCATATTGGCGATCGGGATCTGCCCGCGTGATGACTGCACCGTGAGCTGTCGTAGCTGATCGATATGACGCCAGCTCTCAGGGAAGCGCAGACGGATGTCTACTTCATCAATCGCATCACTGGGACGGTAACGCGCCAATAAAATACCATTGGTCACTAATTGCACCGCGTTGCCCACTGTCAGCACGTCAGTACCAAGCCGGGCGGCTTCTTCACGGTCCACCTGAATTCGCCATTCGATGCCCGGCAGGCTGCGATCATCGGCCACATCCGTAAAGCCCCCGATCTCATCCATCGCCGCGCGGATACGAGTGACCTGCTCATTGATCATCTCCGGCTCAATCGCACTCACCGTCAGCTGAAAGGGTTTCCCTTCCCCAGGGCCCTGCTCTTGCTCCCGAAACTCGAGCACCAGTCCGGGGATATCAGCGGTGCGTCGTTGCATTTCCGCGAGTATTTCCCGCGCAGGCCGGCGTTGGTGCCAGTCGATGAACTGAAACTGCAAAATCCCTATGGTGTCGACACCGGCATTCCAGTCTGGTGCCGCTATCGAGCGTGCATAGAGCGCCCGCACTTCGGTCATGTCTGCAAGGCGCTGTTCGACCTGACGCACCATGTCGTCTTTTTCATAGACTGAGTAGTCCCCGCGTGCGCGCACTACAACCTGAGCGGATTCTGGTTCAACCGCAGGAAAGAATTCGACACCATGATTAAATTTTCCGTACAGTATGTATATTGCAGCAATAACCAGCAGCACTCCGCCCAGCGCCCACCACGGCCGTGTCACGGCGCGGGTCAGAGACGACTTATACCAGTGAGTGAAACGCCCTTCCACAGTCTCTTGCCGGGCCTGGGAAACCCCTGAAATGGCGCCCAGAGTGGGTAGAAATATAAGTGCCATTACCAACGAGGCGCTTAGCGCAATAATTACCGTCGCCGGAAGATACTTCATAAACTCACCGACTACCCCAGGCCAGAAAAGCAAGGGCACGAACACTGCCAGCGTCGTTGCGGTCGACGCAATGATTGGCCAGGCCATGCGGGTCGCTGCCTTTGCCCAGGCGTCGTAAGGGTCATCCCCCTGCTGCCGGTTACGGTCAGCCAGTTCACAGACGACCACGGCGCCATCCACTAACATCCCGGCGACCAGAATAAGCGCAAACAGAACAATAATGTTCATCGTATAGCCGATGGTTAAGAGCACCAGAATGGTGGCCAGAAATGCACCGGGGATGGTAAGGCCTACCATCAACGCGGAGCGCACGCCCATGGTCGCGATGATAATGATCAGAACCAGAATAACCGCTGTCATCACATTGTTAAGCAGCTCTGATAGCATCTGCTCGACTTCGCTCGACTGGTCAAGAATATAATCAACCTGCAAGTCTTCCGGCATCACCTCACCGGCATCCTCAAGCAGCTGTTGTACATTGCGCACCGTATCGATGACATTGGAACCCGTTCGTTTTGAGATCTCCAGCACCACCGCGGGCTGGCCGTTAATACGGGCAAAGCCTTCCGGATCAAAAAAGGTGCGTCGCAGCCGGGCCACGTCGCCAAACGTAACCACATTATCGCCATCGACCTTGACTGGCACTGAAAGCACATCTTCTACGCTTCCAATTACACTGGGCACTTTGATTGAAAAGCTACCGCTTTGCATGTCCAGGCGCCCTGCGGCGACCAACTGGTTGTTGTTCGAAACAAGACTGAGTAATTCGCTGTACACAATGTTGTAACTGGCGAGCACCTGCGGGTCGACGATGATTTCCAGCAGATCTTCGCGGTCACCACCTATGGTCACCTCGAGAACTTCGGTAAGCCCTTCTATCTCTTCTTTAAGCAGTCGCGCAGTGCGGATCAGCTCCTCTTCGGAGATCGGGCCGGATAAACCAACCGACAGCACCGGGAACAACGCCACATTCACTTCATGTACACTGGGCTCTTCAGCTTCCTGGGGAATGTATGCGCGGGCACGGTCGACCTTCTCGCGAACGTCCTGCAGTGCCGCGCGGGAATCAAACCCGGCATCAAACTCGAGCGTTACCGAGGCATGCCCTTCGCCGGCGATGGCGGTCATTTCCCGCAAGCCTTCTATCGAGCGAAGCTCCTGCTCCATCGGCCGCACCATCAAACGTTCTGCATCTTCAGGGCTGACCCCCTCATACACCATGGAGACGTATATAATCGGGATAGGCACGTCCGGATTCGCTTCCTTGGGGATAGTCTGGTACGCAAATAAACCGCCAGCCAGCAGGATAACGAACAGCAGAATGGTTGCTCTGCTACGTTGCTGGGCGGCTCGTATTAGTAATTCCAATGCTCCGCCTCCACTACTCGTTATCGACTATCTGTGCGTCGACCTTATCCCCTGGACCAACGAACCCGGCACCCTGGGTAATAAGTAACGCCCTGGCCGGTAACCCCTTAACCCACAATGACTCTCGTCCCATGCTCAGTATTTCCACGCTGCGCTCAGCAACCTGGTGCTGGTCGTCGAGCAAGCGCACTGTGGTCCGTCCGTCGCCATCCAGGCGCAACAGCGATGGAGGAATTTGATGCGCGTCGGTCGCATCCAGGGCAATCCGCAAGTTAGCACTCGCTCCTGCTGCTGCAGCTTTTGCGTCGTTGGCTACTTTAACTTCGATATGAAAACTTCTCGTTTGCGGGTCCGCAATATGGCTGGTATGAATCACTTCGCCCTGGAGTCGGGTGCCATCAAGTAGCTCGACCTGAACCTGCTGACCGGAGTGGACTTCATTAATGCGTTGTTGAGGGATACTGGCGCTGACTCTTAGCTGACTAATATCAGCAAAAATTAACAGCTCCTGGCCAACACTCACATACTCGCCCGGGTCAATTAGGCGGCGGTCGAAGATTCCGTTAAAGGGCGCTTTCGGCTCGGTGTATTCCAACTGCAGCTGCGCCGTCTTCAATTCGGCCTCGACTCGCGCCAGCTCCGCACTTAAGCGCAAGCGTTCGGTTTGTGCAATCAGGTTATCCTGTTGCAGCCGTTGAGCAGCAGCCAATTCAGCAGCGGCAACCTCCTGATCAGCCAGCAATTGCTCAAGCCTGGCCGTTTTATCCTCGGCTTCGATTCGCAGTAGCACCTCACCCGCTTCAACTTCGCTGCCTTCGGCCTGCTGCAAACTGAGTACTTCGCCAGCGACGCGAGCCCGCAGCGAAACCTGTTGCCAGGGTTCGAGCTGTCCTTGAACCGGTAGCTGCGGCTGATAACTCTCGGCCGTGAACCACTGTGCCTGGACCCGGGTCACTTCCTCACTGGCTTGCTCCTCATCAGGTTGCGGAGCCTCGTCACGGGCACTGCGCAAAGTTCCTGATATCAACCAGACAATCAGCACGATAACCAGCGCCAGCGCTATCAACTGCTTTTTATCTGCTTTAATTCGTTTAAACCTGCTCAACGCTGACTCCTTATCACTCGTTAATCAATCGCCCGTTCGACTGCATTAAACCTATCGTAACCGACATAGAATGCTAATCTAAATCGTAACAAGCTATGTACAATATGATTTGGTCCGCAAAACAGCTGGAGGCTTTATGCAAAATTTACCTTTTGAGTACGCAATTATTGCACTTGCCGTACTTGTTATTCTTGCGATGTCGGTTCGTTTAATTCCGCACCGGCACGTCGCTCTGGTGGAACGCTTCGGTAAATACACCCGCACCCTCGAACCCGGCCTTAACTTCATTATTCCGTTCGTGGAAAAAATCTCGCACAAGCAGTCGTTACGTGTGCAACAACTGAATGTCAGCATTGAAACAAAAACATCCGACAATGTCTTTGTTATTGCCCGGGTCAGTGTGCAGTATTTTGTTGAGTCCGCCGAAGCGGCTTACAATGCTTTCTATCAGTTAGACGATCCGGAAGAGCAGATTACCTCCTACGTTTATGATGTCGTCCGTGCTCAAATCCCGCGCCAGACTCTGGACAATGTCTTTGATAACAAAGATGAGATCTCTAATGTTGTGATGGACCAGCTGCAACAGGCGATGGAAGAGTTCGGTTTCCGTATTCGTAATACCCTGGTCACTGACATCGACCCGAATGAAGACGTTAAACGCTCTATGAACCGTATCAATGCGGCGCAACGCGAACGCCGCGCGGCGGAGCATGAAGCCGAAGCCGAGCGGATCAAAATCGTCAAGAAAGCGGAAGCGGACCGGGAGTCGAAGATCCTTGCTGGTGAGGGTATTGCCGGTCAACGCAAAGCCATCGCCGAAGGACTGCGCGAATCGATTGACATGGTCGTCGACGAAAAGAACGGCATCGGCGCTGAACATGTGGTCTATTTGCTGACCTTTACCAACTACGTCGATGCACTGGAGTCAATCGGCAAAGAAGGGACCGTTATTATGGTTCCCCAGCCAACCGGGCAACTCGACCAGATGGATGAAATCCGCAACGCCATCATCAGCGGTTCCACGGTTAGTAACGCGGCGAAAAAGAAGGTTAAAGAGCAGCCCGAGTAGCACTCTGCGGCTGTGTATGGCTAGTCGCCGTAGACAGCCCCTTCCATCCGCTTATCCGCCGCTCCGCGCCAGCCGTCGTCGACCCGTTCGATACCATGCACGCCGCTGTCGAGCGTTTCCAGGTCGACCTCATGCCCGAGCGCTTCAAGTGCCTCGACTCTGTCTTGCAGATTCGTGCCTCGCTCTACTTCAAGCCGTTCGCCGCGGTGCAGCAGATTGGGCAGGTCAATCGAACGCTGCAGGCTCAACTGCCAGTCAATAATACCTATCACGGTTTTGGTGACATAGCCGATAATCCGGCTGCCTCCACGAGAACCTAGGATGTACGTCAGTTCACCTTCCGCGTTAAAAATAAAAGTTGGAGCCATCGAGCTGCGCGGTCGTTTACCCGGCTCAACCCGGTTTGGTGACAGGCGGTCACTTAAGGTCGGTTCAAAGGCAAAGTCAGTCAGTTGGTTATTCAGCATTAAGCCAGCGGCTACCATGCGGCTGCCAAAAGGCGCCTCGATAGACCCGGTTAGCGCCACTGCATTGCCCTTGCTGTCGACCACACTTAAATGCGAGGTACCGTATTCATCGTCTTCGCGCACTGGTTCGGCATCATCAATCTCCAACCGGCCATAAGGTTCACCGGGGTTGGCCTGCCGGGCCGCGCGACCGGATCGGATCAGGCGCGAACGCTGCGCCAGATAGTCAGGGTTAACCAATGCTTCGCCGTCCACCGTCGCAAATGCCGGATCACCGATATAGTACTGACGGTCAGCAAATGCCAGCCGACTTGCTTCCGCATATAAATGAATAAACTCAGGGCTGTCCGGCTGCATCGACCCCACATCGTGAGGCTCCAGCATGCCCAGAATCTGCAGCATGGTAATACTACCGGACGATGGCGCCGCAGCACTGCAGATGCGCCAGCCCCGATACTCTCCACATAACGGGTCGCGTAAAACCGCTTCATACGAGGCGAAGTCTTCCGCCGTCAACTCACCTCGCATCGGCCAGCGCTGAGCGGCGCGGGCGCGGTACGCATCGCCAATACTACCGAGGTAAAATGCATCAGGCCCCTCTGCGGCGAGGCGACTTAAGGTGGCGGCAAGCTCCGGGTTACGCAATCGGGGTTCGTCGCTGCCCAGCGAGGTTTCAAACATGTCTTTTACATCCCCAAACCAACCCAGGGTTCTGTCCGCCGCCATCTGCCGCTGCAGTCGCGGTGGCATCGGGATACCTGCATCAGCCAACTCAATAGTGGCGGTAAAAAGCTCGTTCCACTCGAGCTGCCCATGGTCCTGGTGCGCCTTGTGTAACATCGCCAGCATGCCCGGTACTCCGACCGAGCGCCCCCGGGTAACCGCCAGATAATGGTGCAGCGGCCAACCCCACCATTGAAACCAGTCTTCTTCGGCAGTAGCCGGAGCGATTTCACGGCCGTCATACATAAACTGCTCGCCGCTTTCAGCATCAAAATAAAGCATAAAACCACCGCCGCCGAGGCCGGTTTCATGGGGTTCAACAAAGGTCAGTGCAATCTGGCTGGCGACCGCTGCATCCATCGCATTACCGCCGGCACGCAGAATCTCGCGGCCAATCTCACTGGCGTGCTTGTTTGAGGTTACCACCGCATGAGTACGGTGGATGTGGGCATTCCGCTCGCTGTGGTCTTCAAGACTGACATCTGACTGGGAGCAGGCGGATAATACCAGGGTCAGGCTCGTAACCAGCGAATACAGAACGGAGTTAGTCGCCTTGATAAGCGGCCTCAATCTCTGCTAATCCCTGATCAAGCTCGTCCCGGTTTAGCCAATGGCCTCGCACAAGGACGCCTTCAGGGTGACTGAGTGTAGATAGATCCAGTAACGGATTATCCGCTAGCAGCAGCAAATCGGCCCGGTGGCCAGGCCGGATCTGACCAAAGGTATCCTTGTCCTGAAAATACTGCCCGACCGCGACTGTGCCGGTACGCAGCACCTCATAGGGTGTCAGCCCTGCCGCTTCCATCATCGCCAGCTCATGCTTAAGCCCGAGCCCCGGCACACTGTATACCTGTGGCGCATCTGTCCCCATCAGAATTTCGACCCCTTCCTGATGCAGAATTTGTAATAATCGTTGTCGGTTTTGCTGGTGAACAACTGCATTTTCTCCGCTGTAATACCGCGATTCAGCAGCATTATCCAGATACCGTTGCCACCCGTTTACAACCGACTGAGGCATGTAGCGAACTTCGTCATACTGGCTCAATTGTTCAGTATCGGCGGCGCCAATCAGGGTTGCCCACAATGCCTGCGTCGGCACCACCCCGACACCGCTCTGCTTAGTAAGTTCGGCAAGCGAGCGCAGTTCTTCGTCGCTCGCTACCCGGTCAAGTGCATCAATAAATTCGAGATAGCCATCCAAATGGTCGATGGTGCGGATGCCCAGCTCCATGGCTCGATCCAGCGGCACTGACTGAGGAATATGACCAGCAAACGGCATCCCCTGTCGAGCTGCTTCTTCAGCAAGCGCGGTAAATTCTTCCAGTTCCAGGCCGGGATGCACTTTCAGTAAATCCCACCCTGCCTCACTATGCTGCTGCACCATTTGCCGCGCCTGTTCAGGCGACTGCACCGAGTTTCCGTTAAAACTTGGCCCCGCGAGATATAAGGTCGGTCCTAAACGGGTGCCGTTTGCCACCTCGTCTTTTAGTTGCAACTGATCATCATGTCCGAGCATGCCGCGGACTGTGGTGACCCCACCAGCGAGGTACAGGAATAGCGTATCGTCAAGATAACGCTGAGGAAATTGCTCACTCTCCCGAGGCGGCACATGACCATGCATTTCACTTAAACCCGGCAGCAGGTAGCGCCCCTCTCCATCGATAAGAGTTGCATCGTGCAGCGGCTGAAAGTCGTCCATTGGCAGCACAGCGGTAATCCTGTCGTCGCTAATAACAACCGCATGATCCCTTAATACCTGTTCCTCATCCATAGGTACCACATGGACGTTCGTAAACACGATATTCTGAGCATCGGCATGTGCCGCCACTACCAACAGGCAGGCCCCGCCGAAATATGTAAATACTGTTCTAAGGGTCTGTTTCAACATTATTATTTACCTTAAGTGACGGTTCACTGAACTGGCTTCAGTATAGCGCAAACGGCGCTATTTGCTGTCAGAAGGCGTCTGCTGTCTGGTCAGCATCCGCTCCATACGCTGCAACTGGGTTTGCATATCATCGACGCCCTGGCGTAACGCTTTGATGTCCGCCGCTTCGCCTTCACCCTGCTCAATGTCATGCGCAGCACTTTCCTTTTGCATCGTTTCCAGCACGATACCAATCATCATATTGAGGAAAATAAAAGCACTGAGAAAGATAAAGGAGACATAGTAAATCCAGGACCATGGGTGAACCTCCATCGTCTCGTACATGATCGCGGTCCAGCTTTCGAAGGTCGCAATACGAAATAAGGTAAGCACCGAAATTGCAATGTTTTCCCAGTAGAATGGGTTGATGTCATGAAACAGAAAACTACCGACGGCCCCGTAAATGTAGAAAATAATAAACATAAACAGGGCCACATACCCCATTCTTGGCAGGGCTTTTAGCAAGGCGTTCATCAGCATCCGCAGTTCCGGTACCATCGACACCAACCGCATCACCCGGAAAACACGAAGCAGGCGGGCAATGAGCACGGTTTCGCTGTTCTCAACCGGGATCAAACTGGCAACCACGATCACGAAATCAAAAATATTCCAGCCCGACCGGAAGAAGCTGCGCAAACGCGGTTCGCTGAGCATACGAATAATGATTTCGACCAGGAAAAACAGGGTCACCGCCCAGTCAAGAATATTCAGAATCGGCGTATAGCGACTGGTCTCCTCATAAGTTTTCGCTCCGACCATCAGCGCCGATATCACGATGATGGAAATCACCACGGTTTCAAACATCTTGTTTGAGCGCAGGGTCAGAAAACTCTGCTGCCAGTTTTGTAAGTCTTGCCTTTGCATCTTTGCCTACCTGCTACCAGGCCCAGGTTCGAAGTGCGAACCATCCTGAGGTTATAAACCAGACAGCAAACGCGACCGCGATGACTGCACCAAGAAGATTTCTCCATTTCGCCCGGAGGTCCGGCTCACGGCGCCAGTAAAACAGGCTACTTAGCAGACCCGCCAGGGCGAACAATGGAAATAAGAACGTGAATATAAACAGCAACACACTACGCCAGTTGTCGGTGCTTGCCTGCTCCAGACTCAGACTGCCGGCAACAAATGCAGCCAACAGCAGACACCACGCCGCTGCCGTAGTGAGATGCCGGGAGGTTGGGTAGCGCAGGCTATTGCGACGGGCAAATGGGTGGCTTAACAGCACCAGCAAACCCAGTATGACCAACAACGGCGGCGCTAACGCATTGACCACCGGGGTTCGCTGACGCACCTCAGTATGGATTTGGATCCGTTGAGTGCCGTATTCGTCACTGAAAAGCACCCCAACTTCACTGCCATCTCCACGGTGCGCCAGACGACTACCATCAACGGAGCGCAGCGGCACCGTAGCCGACACCCAGGGTTTCAATGTAAGGTTGGCGCCATCCCGACTGACATAGGCAAGGTCAAAAATAGAGTGCAAAGGCGCCAGAATGGCATGTTCCGGATTCTCTAACCGATACCACCCCTGCCAGCGCTGCTCCACACTGACGCCGCCCGGTACATTAACCACGCCCTGTTGCTCAACCAGCAAATGCTGCCACACCAGTTCGTCTAGGGCAGGCAGAAAGCTCTGATGATCGGTCGCAATGACATAGCCCAGGTCAAGCTCCGGGTTATAACGAAACTGCGTGCTGTACCCGGCAAGACTGCTTTGGCGTCCGCGCCAGAGACCAAATCTGGCTCGTGTGTCGAGGCCGACTGCGTAGCCGTATTCAAGCCCGGCGTCTGCAGCAGCCGTACTGCGCGGGCTTTCCATGGCGATAATACTGTCAGCGCGCAACACCGCAGACGCACTGCTTGCACCGCGGCTTAAGAAGAATCGTCCGAGTGTGACAAGATCATCACTGCGCAGCCACAGCCCGTCCGCTTCAGCGAAATAGCGAGCTACAAAGGGCACTTCTTCTGCCGGTAAACCATGTGACCCTGGGCGAACGTCGCCTGCGCCGGAACCTGGCTGAGCACTTTCAATCCCAAGCGGTTGCAACACCTCAGTCTCGATGACCTCCCACCACGACAGATCGTAGTGGCGCTCCAGCATCGCAGCCAACACTGCATAATTAAGGGTGCTGGGACTACTGGCGGAACCTGGTGCCCAGCGCACCTTTAACGCAGCTTGTTCCTGCGCCAGGCGCTGCATCAATGGCGGTTGTTCTGTACCGCTTTGCAGATGACTTTTAAACCGGCGCTGATCAAACCCGCTGGAATGCTCCAGCAAATGAATAATCAAAACAGGTGCCTGCTCCTGATATGGGTTCTCGACCGCCAGTTCAGGCAAACGCTGATCGATCCGGTCAAACAGGCTCCATTGCCCCTGTTCGACCAGTCGCATCACCGCCAACGCGGTCAGTGTTTCAGTCACCTGGCCAACAAAATACAGGCGGTTCTCATCACTTTGCCCCACAGAGTGGCGCCAGCGAGCACCCTGACCATCAAAGATAATCACCTCGGCCTGGCCAATACTAAGCCGTTCTGCCCGTTCCTGCAGCGCAGCAGCTAACGCCGCATTCGTTGTTTCATCAGTATCAGCCACCGCACTAACGCTCACCAGCGTCAGTAGAACGGTCAGCCATAGGCTGAAGCGTCTCATTTAGGGTTCAAGCTCCTGGCTGGTAAATACATCTTTGAACAGCGGCGTGCTTAAATAACGTTCTGCCGAACTTGGTAATATGACCACAATGCTTTTTCCATCATTCTCTGCCTGCTCAGCCAGACGTACGGCCGCAACCACCGCAGCGCCGGACGAAATGCCCGCAAGAATACCTTCTTCGCGCATCAACCGGTGCGCCATTGCCATCGCCTCGTCGTTACTGACCCGCTCAACACCATCAACTAAGGCCAGATCTAAGTTCGCTGGTATAAAGCCAGCCCCAATGCCCTGTATTTTGTGGGGGGCAGGGGTGAGTTCTTCCCCCTTCAGCGCCTGTCCAATAATCGGCGAATCTTCCGGCTCAACCGCAACCGCCTGCATAGCGCAGCCTTTGTCTTTAAAGTAACGAGCCACGCCGCTAATAGTGCCACCGGTCCCAACACCAGCCACAAAAATGTCCGGTGCTCCACCCAGTGCCTCTTCGATTTCGGGCGCGGTGGTCTGAAAATGGATGGCAGGGTTCGCCGGGTTCTCAAATTGCTTCAGTTGGACGTAGGTCTCTGGCTCTGCCTGTTCCAGTCGTTCCGCTTCGGCGACCGCCCCTTTCATGCCCAGTTCGGGTGGGGTCAGAATCAGGGTGGCACCCAGTGCTTTCAACAGTTTACGTCGCTCAAGGCTCATTGACGCAGGCATCGTTAACACCAACGGGTAGCCGCGCGCAGCGGCTACAAATGCCAGCGCAATCCCTGTGTTACCTGAGGTCGCTTCGATGATTTTTTTGCCTGCTGTTAACAGGCCCGCTTCTTCCGCCGCCCAAATCATACTCGCACCGATGCGGCACTTGACGCTATTAGACGGGTTACGACTTTCCATTTTCACCAGCACGTTGGAGCTGGTTATGCGGTTCAGGCGCACCAACGGTGTGCGTCCAATGCTGCTGGCGTTGTCATCAAATACTTGCATGCTGGATTCAGCCATGGTCCTTCCTTAAGTTAACTACGACCGGGCACTTGCCGGTTAGATACTGGGGTCAAAGCGGTCTAATGCGTCTTTGCGACTTTCCGCCGCGCGCTTTTCTGCTTCCCTGAAATCTTCATCATCCATTTCAATGCGTGGTAAGTCCCCACACACATCACCGCCGAGTTTGTTTACCGAGCTACACAGCTCGCTGACCCGCTCGTCCAGCAAATTGACATGGTCGAGCATATTGCCGATCGCCATTGCCACCGGATCAGGGTTATCTTCTGACACAGCGTACGCATCAAACCCATATTTCTTTGCCATCGCGGCCCGCTTTCCGTCGGTAGGAATATCTTTCGGCGCCACAACTCGCCCCGGAATACCGACCATGGTTGCCCCCGCAGGAACATCTTTCACCACCACCGCATTCGAACCGATACGTGCATTGTCGCCGACATAGAGTGGCCCCAGCACTTTAGCACCAGCACCAATAACCACGCCATTGCCCAGGGTTGGATGGCGCTTTCCCGCGGTCCAGCTGGTGCCACCTAAGGTAACACCATGATAAAGGGTGCAGTCATCGCCAATTTCAGCGGTTTCCCCAATAACCACGCCCATTCCGTGGTCAATAAAAAAACGGCGACCGATTCTTGCCCCCGGGTGTATTTCTACCCCGGTAAACCAGCGCGCCAGTGTCGATAGAAAACGCGCGAGCCAGCGCAGCTTCAGCAGCCATAAGCGATGACTAAGCCGGTGCCACCAGATTGCATGAAGCCCGGGGTAGTTGGTCAGCACTTCGAAGAAATGGCGCGCTGCAGGGTCTCTTGCATAAACGCTGGCAATGTCTTCTCGTAAGCCTTTAAACATGTCGCTGGTCCTAATTCAGGTGTGGGGCTTTGCCGCAGTATAACGTGAGCACGTCGATTCGGTGAAGCGTACATCTATGAACTCTGTTATGTTGGGGTGCAAATTAAAAAAACAATAGTGAGGAGTGCCCAATGAAAGCAATCTTAGCCACGCTCGGCGTTACTGCCAGTCTTGCTTTTTCCAGCCAGCTGCAGGCTGCGACCTATATTCATGCAGGAACCCTGATCGACGGAACCGATAACGACCCTCGCAGTGAAGTGACCATTGTTGTTGAGGATGGTCGCTTTGCTCGTGTAGAGTCTGGTTTTCAACAGCCATCCGACGATGACACTCTGATTGATTTACGCCAGTCCACCGTCATGCCCGGCTTTATTGACAGCCACACCCACCTGTCCAGTCAGCTGAGCCAGGGGTCGTATATGAACCGGTTCACCGACAACCCGGCGACCACGGCGGTGCGCGCGGCACATTATGCCCGACTGACCCTTCACGCCGGCTTTACCACGGTGCGCGAACTTGGTGACAGTGATCACGTTTCCGTCGCCCTGCGCAACGGCATCAGCCAGGGGCTTATCGAAGGCCCACGCATTTTCGCAGCTGGCAAGTCACTCGCCACCACCGGCGGTCATGCGGACCCAACGAATAATACACGTGACAGCTTAATTGGCGATGCCCCGACGCCCGCTGATGGCGTGGTCAACGGCCCTATCGAAGCGCGCCAGGCAGTGCGTAAACGTTACCAGGACGGTGCTGATCTGATCAAACTGACCGCCACCGGCGGCGTTCTCAGCATGGCCTCAAGTGGTGACAATCCTCAGTTCATGATGGATGAACTGGAATCTATTGTCACCACCGCCCAGGATTACGGCATGACGGTTGCTGTTCACGCTCACGGACGCGAGGGGATGCTGCGCGCCGTTCGCGCCGGGGTGGATTCAATCGAACACGGCACCTACATGGATGAAGAGGTAATGGCAGCCATGCGCGAGCACGGCACTTACTACGTGCCCACTATTACCGCAGGTAAGTCAGTTGCCGAACGAGCTGAGATAGATGGCTTTTTTCCAGAGATGGTGCGCCCTAAAGCACGCGCGATAGGCCCGTTAATTCAGCAAACATTCGCCGATGCCTATAATGCGGGCGTGAACATTGCATTCGGTACCGACGCAGGGGTATTTGACCATGGCGAAAATTACCGTGAATTCGGTTACATGGTTGAAGCTGGTATGCCTGCCATGGAAGCCATTCGCAGCGCGACCTATCATGCGGCAATGCTGCTTAAGCAAGACGATGAACTGGGTACTGTTGAAGCTGGCAAACTGGCCGATCTGGTCGCTGTCGAAGGCGACCCTCTGGCCGATATCAGCATTCTAAGTGATATTCACTTTGTGATGCGTGACGGCCAGGTCTTTAAGCAGAACTAAAACCCATTTACCGTTAAGCGCGCTGTCGGCGAACCCACACCAGCAGCGCGCTGATATCTTTTTGAATCGGCTCTGCCAACTCCACCTCATACCCTTCCCGTTCCCGGTCCATTTCACGAATATCCTTTTTCGGATGCTGCTTGCGCGCTTCGTGGGTTGGCATATGTTTAATCCGGTGATACATATCATGGATTGCAGGGTAGTCCTGCTCATAGGTTTTGTCGCCCGGCAACGCGAGATGGTCAAGTAACACCGTAAGCCGCAGCGACCCCTCGGATAGCGGGCATTGTTCCTGCTGCATCGCCAATGCAATCGTTTCGATGCTCTCAAAGAGATTACTATTGCGTTTGCCGATGGCCGTATCCCGGATCTGCCGTTGGCGCCGTAATTGTGCTAACAGCGAACCTGCGTAGTACGCCAGTGCCGCAATAATAATACTACCTACAATCAATGCTAACCAAACCATTGCTTTCTCCTGTTACACCCAGTCTTTCGGGTTTTCAAAACGTTGCCACGGCTCTAAATCATCGTCACTGTCGTCATCGTCGTCCTCGAGGTCGATCCCCAGTTTCTCCGCAAGAGCCCGGTAGCGGGTTAACTGGCGGTCCACCCATTGCTGGTCCTCAGCACTCAACGCTTTGCCATCATCCAGCCTGGCTAACAGTGTCTGTAACCGTTCGTTCTCTTCCAGCGCGGCAAACTCCTGCTCAGGCGACAGCGGTTCAGCAGTTGCTTTTTTCGCTGTGACTGGCGCTGGTGACGGCGCATTCAATGGGATCTTACGTTTACTTCCTACTCTCGGATCGTTCTGACGTGACTCGCCAGTGGCAACGGGTGATTTCGCGGCGCCTTCGGCGTGCCGGTTGCCGGCGGGCTTACCTTTACTGCGCTGCGGCTTTTTGCTGTTGTCGGTGGCACCATGTTCACGTAAATTTTTGGGCTGAGACTTCACGCCCAGCGGACCTTGTTTGCGTGTTTTTTTGCGGCGGGTCATTATCCGTACCTCACTATAACTATCTTGCTATATGGTAACGCATAAGGACATTCAGAGCAGTGAATTTGCGCAGAGAAAATAAAAAAGGCGATGAAATTGCTTTCATCGCCTTACTTGAACCCAATGCACCCTAAGGTGTTTCGAGAACTGTTGTCGCTACTTTCGTAGTTATTATTGTTATTACGTCTTGTAAGCTTTTAGCCATTATTATTGTCGATGCGCGACAGTAACTGCTGTGCATCCCTTTGTTGGCACGTCGACCACATCCCATGGTTAACTTATATGTCGCCTCCTGGCGTTATTATTCTTCCTTGTTTAATCTGCGCGCTTTTTACTGCACTTTTTATAATTATTATTTTTATAGCTTTTAGTATTTTTGTTATTGGTGCTGCTACTTGAAAAAGACAAACCAACAAATGATTAACCTTTCATCTGGCCAGCACGCTTTATGGAGTCCTAGGTTACGGTTTTTGAGCAGAGTATCAACAACTTTATTGCTATAAAAAACGCGTTTCTTATTACCGTTCGTTAAATTTGTGTAAAGACCAGCGGTATAAAACTGTTCTCAGGGTCGCAACCGGACGCTAATTAAGCGTACAATCAATGTCTTGATAGTATGACGTTGCGATTAACCCGTTTAAAGGAGTCACCATGCGCCTCTCTCTTGTCGCCGCTTCGGTATTAATGCTTAGCGCCTGCGCCAGTACCACGCCGTCGCCTTCAACTCAGTCTAATCAGGCTCAATCTCAGACTCAAAGTCACCCTGACCGAGCATTTACCAGTCTCGCTCAGCAGGCCTGGGACTATCAGAAAGAGCAGAGCCACCCTCAGGACGGGTTACTGGACATTTCTCCTCAGGCGCTCGCTGAGCGGCATGCTCAGCGCCTTGAGTTTTTTCAGCAGCTTGAAGCCATTGATGCGCGGACACTAAGTACTCAAAACCGTATTAACCGCGACATGATTATGTACAGCCTGGCCAATGACATTGATCAATATGAATTCAATGCGCACCTGATGCCGCTAACCAACGAATTTGGTTTCCACAGTGCGATTGCCAGTTTAGCCGGGCAAGCACAGCTCGTCAGCGAGCAGGACTACGCCAATCATTTACAACAGCTGCGTGCAATTCCGGCCTATTTCGAGCAGCAGATGGCCTATATGCGTCAAGGCATCGAGCAGGGTATTACCCAACCCGCGATTGTGCTTTCAGGGTTCACCGATGGTATTCAGTCCTATGTTGCCGGAGACCCCAGAGAAAGCGTTTTTTATCGGCCTTTCGCACAGAGTTCGTCGCACCTAAGCGAGCAGCAGTACAGTGAATTCGAAATGGAAGCGCAGACCGTCATTGCCACCGAGGTCAACACCGCGTATCAGGACTTCTATGACTTTATGCAGAATGAATACCTGCCCAATGCGCGACGCTCTATAGCCGCGACTGCTTTACCCCATGGAGAGCGCTTTTATACCAACCGGGCACAGCATTACACCACCACCGACTTAACCCCGGCAGAAATCCACCAGATCGGGCTTGACGAGGTCGCCCGTATTCGCGCTGAAATGCGTGAGGTTATTGAAGAAGTTGGTTTCGATGGCAGTTTTGCTGAATTTATTCAGTTCCTGCGCAGCGACGATCAGTTCTATGCCGGCAGTGACGACGAACTACTGCGCGAGGCAGCTTACATCGCCAAACGGGCCGATGCTGCGTTACCCGCCTTGTTCAGACATTTGCCACGCACGCCGTATGGTGTTGAGCCGGTTCCGGCCGAAATAGCCCCCAATTACACCACTGGCCGCTATGTCCGAGCCAATCGCGATGATCAGCCTGGTTTTTACTGGGTTAATACCTACGCGCTGGACCGTCGGCCGCTGTATGAACTGGAAGCCCTGACCTTGCACGAGGCCGTTCCAGGCCATCACCTGCAAATTGCACTGGCGCAGGAAATGGACCAGTTACCTGAATACCGCCGTGAGATCTACATTTCCGCATTCGGCGAAGGCTGGGGACTGTACGCTGAGTATCTGGGGCTCGAAATGGGCTTCTACACAGACCCCTACAGTAACTTTGGGCGTTTAACCTACGAAATGTGGCGCGCTGCTCGTCTGGTCGTCGACACTGGCATGCACACCATGGGCTGGAGCCGCGACCGAGCGGTCGAGTACATGGCCAGCAATACAGCCTTGTCGATGCATAACGTGAATACCGAGATAGACCGCTACATCAGCTGGCCTGGCCAGGCGTTGTCATACAAACTAGGTGCTCTGAAGATCAAAGAGCTGCGTGCGCTGGCTGAAGAACAGCTGGGTAATGACTTTGATGTTCGTGAGTTCCACTACCAGATACTCAAAAATGGCAGTGTGCCGTTACAAACACTGGAAGCCAATATTCAACGTTACCTGGAGGAAACCGCACAGTAAGCCACTGTCCAGGTTAAAAACCAGATACAAAAAAGCCCCTCGTTGCGAGGGGCTTTCGTTAAGTAGCAGGCGCTAACTGATAGAGCTTAGCACTTAGCTAGTAATCACTTAGCTATTAATAAAGACCGCTGATGTAACGGGACAGCAGTTCAATGTCTTCGTCGGATAAACGGCTGGCAATGTCACGCATCATTGCGTTCGGATCATTGCTTCGCTCTTCACTGCGGAACTGCTCAAGTGCATTGCGCGTGTAGGCTGCATGCTGGCCGCTAATCATTGGGAATGCCGCCAGCCCCATGCCGTTGCCTCGAGGGCCATGGCAGGCTGCGCAAGCTGTAATGCCACGCTCTTCGTCACCACCCATATACAGGGCCTGCGCCTGAGCCTGCTCTTCTTCACTCAGGTCGGTACCGATAATTTCATGTTCCTGTGCTGCGAAGTATGCTGCCAGATCACGAATGTCCTGCTCACTTAAGCCTGCAACCTGGTCGGCCATCAGTACGTTGTAGCGACCACGCTCGCCCTGGCTTTCATTGCCAGTCTGGAAATCGTGCAACTGTTTAATTGTGTATTTATTATGCTGCCCGGCAATAGTCGGAAAATCTCCGCTTGGGCTGTTCCCGTCTGCGCCATGACAAGCTGCACATGTTTGCGTCAATTCCTGACCGCGCTCGATATCACCTTCTTCTGCCAAGGCTGCATTGCTGGCAAAAAGTACTACACCACATAAAATCGCGAATTTCTTCATGACTTGATCTCTGCATCCATTATGGGCATCCGCCCAGACTTAAAGTCGCTGTTAACGTACTAAACTGGCATACATTTTACACGATTCTCGGCATGAATAAATGCCTAATCCCACCGAGTGTACAATGGATTAGCTGAACGGCACGAAATCCGGCATAATAGCCGCCCAATTTCTGTGCAGAGGTGTAGCGTGACAGATTCAGTAATCAATTTTGGTCAGGCCCAATTTCTGACCAGTGCCCCCGATATCCGTAAGCTCCCTGCTGACCAAGGCATTGAAGTGGCGTTTGCTGGCCGCTCCAACGCCGGTAAGAGTAGTGCGCTCAATGCGTTAACACGGCAACGGCAGTTAGCCCGCACCAGTAAAACGCCGGGCCGCACTCAGCTTATTAATGTGTTTACCTTGTCCGATCACCAGCGTTTGATTGACTTACCCGGATATGGGTTTGCCAAAGTACCGCTTGAAGTCAAACTTAAATGGCAAAAGTCCCTTGGTGAATACCTTCAGATGCGTGAGTGTCTGCGAGGCTTAGTGGTGCTGATGGACATTCGCCACCCATTTAAAGATCTCGATCAGGAACTCATTCACTGGGCTGTGGAGAGCGACATTCCTGTTCTGGCGGTGCTGACTAAAGCGGACAAGCTGAAATCCGGGGCACGAAAAAAGGCGCTCATGGACGCTGAAGAAGCAGTTCCAGGCTTTGGTGGTGATGTCCGGGTTATTACCTTTAGCTCGTTGAACAAACATGGTTTGCCTGAGCTTGAATCAACCCTGAATAGCTGGCTTACCCAGCCTGCTGAGCCAAGAGAGAATGACACCGCACACGATGACTAACTATCCGCTTTCTACCTGGTTGAAGTTATTACTCCTCGCACTGGTCTGGGGGAGCTCTTTCATGCTGATTAAAAAAGGCCTGTTGAGCTACACGCCAACCGAAGTAGCGGCGTTACGCCTGGCTGCGGCAGCCGCCGCGCTAGCTCCATTCGCTCTGTGGCGGCTGCGTACGGTAAAAGGTAAGCAATGGCTGGTGCTGTTATCCGTGGGTATGACGGGTAGCCTGCTCCCTGCTTTCCTGTTTGCGTTTGCGCAAACCCAGCTGGATAGCGGTGTAACCGGCACCTTAAATGCTTTAACCCCACTCTTCACCCTGATTATTGGCGCGCTGTTATTCTCTCAGTGGGTCAGTCGCCGCACCATCGTAGGCCTGGGTATTGGCTTTGCCGGCACCTTGCTGCTGGTTTTAGTCCAGGGCAATGGCCTGGTGGCCTTAAATGCCTACGCGTTATTCATTGTGCTAGCCACATTATGTTACGGCCTTAACCTGAATTTCATCAAAAACTACTTACCTAATTTGAGTCCGGTCACCATTACCGGGGTTTCATTATTGATGGTATTGCCAGTGGCTGTGCTGTACTTAGCCGGCCCAGCCGACGTCGTCAACAAGCTCGCGAGCGGACCGCAAGCCTGGTGGTCACTGCTGGCTGTAGTCACCCTGGGCGTCATCGGTACGGCACTGGCCTTGGTTCTATTTAACCACCTGGTACAGATAGCCAGCGCCATTTTCGCCAGCTCAGTGACCTACCTGATCCCCATTGTGGCCATTACCTTAGGTGTGCTTGATGGTGAACTGATTTCTATCTATCAGGTTGCAGGGATGGCGTTGATCCTATTCGGCGTCTGGTCGGCGAATCGCCAGCCATGTACCCCGGTCGCCGGAGCGAATGCCGCCACGGTCAGTGAAAGTCTGGACGATCTAGAAGCCGACGAAGCGCGCTAGTGCGCTTCGTCCCAATTATCACCAATTCCAGCTTCAGCAACCAGCGGCACATCCAGATCAGCGGCCTCTTCCATCACTGAACAAAGAGCGGGCACAATCCGATCCAGGGCCTCTTCTTTTATTTCAAAAACCAGTTCATCGTGAACCTGCATGGTCATGAAAACCTCGTCCTGTTGCGGCTGTTTCGCTAACCAGTCGGCGACTTTAATCATCGCTCGTTTGATTATATCGGCCGCAGTACCTTGCATCGGTGCGTTAATCGCAGCCCGCTCGGCAGCCTTCTTGCGAGGAATATTACGCGCTTTAATTTCCGGCAAATACAGTCGACGACCGAACAGGGTCTCGACATAGCCTTTGTCCGCCGCCTGCAGGCGGGTACGCTCCATATAGTCCTGAACACCAGGGAAACGCTCAAAATAAGTGTCCATGTAATGTTGGGCGTCATTCCGCCCGATGCCGAGTTGCCGCGCCAGGCCAAAGGCTGACATGCCATAGATTAGGCCGAAATTGACCGCTTTGGCACTACGTCGTTGCTCGCTGCTAACCGACTCAAGAGGCACTCCAAAAACTTCCGCTGCGGTGGCGCTATGGATATCGAGCCCTTTGGCAAAGGCGTCGAGCAGGCTTTTATCCTGCGATAAGTGCGCCATGATACGAAGTTCAATCTGACTGTAATCGATCGCTACTACTTTGTACCCGGCAGGCGCGATAAATGCTTTACGAACACGGCGTCCCGCCTCATTTCGTATCGGTATATTCTGCAGGTTGGGGTCACTGGACGACAAGCGCCCGGTGGCCGCGACAGCCTGGTGGTAGGAGGTATGAATTCGTTGCGTGGTGCGGTTCATGACTTTTGGCAGCTTGTCGGTATACGTCGACTTGAGCTTGGCCATACCCCGGTGTTTCAGAATTAAATCCGGCAGCGGGTAGTCCAGTGCCAGCTCCTGCAATACTTCCTCAGCGGTACTTGGTGCCCCTTTGGGGGTCTTTTTGCGCACCGGTAGTTCGAGCTTTTCGAACAGGATGGCCTGCAGCTGCTTGGTCGAGTTTAGGTTAAACTCCTCCCCCGCAATGGCAAACGCCTCTTCCTCAATCTGGCGCAGAGCCAGTTCAAGCTCTTTACTCTGGATTGCGAGTAAGCCAGGGTCCACCACCACACCGCGACGTTCCATCCCCGCCAGAATACTGAGCACGGGCAATTCCATGTCGACTAACACCGAACGCAGGCCAGGCTCGTCCTGCAGGCGCTGCCATAAAGCGTGATGCAAACGCAGCGTGACATCCGCATCTTCGGCAGCGTAAGGCGCCGCCTCATCGAGTCCTATCTGATTAAAGGTTAGTTGCTTGGCACCTTTGCCAGCTACGTCTGTAAAGGAGATAGTTTTATGATTCAGGTATTGCAGGCTTAGCGTATCCATATCGTGCCGTGAACTAACGCTATTCAGCACATAGGAGGCCAGCATGGTGTCATTAAGGATGCCGCGTAAACCAATGCCGTAGTTAGCCAGAATATGCATATCGTATTTCAGGTTCTGACCTACCTTGCGCGGCGTCGGGTCTTCCAGCAATGGTTTCAGCTCAGCCAGCACCCAGTCCATATCCAGCTGCGCAGGCGCGTCCAGATAATCGTGAGCTAACGGCAAGTAGGCCGCTTCGCCTTCCTGCACAGCAAACGACAAGCCAACCAAGCGCGCATCCATGTAGTTAAGACTGGTTGTTTCGGTGTCCAGCGCAAACACCTCGGCCGCCTTCAGCTTCTCCAGCCAGCGAGTGAATGCCTCTTTGCTCAGTATGGTTTCGTACGCACTGGTATCGATGCTAGCTGTCTTGGTCTCGATGTCGCTTCCCGCTTTGCGTTCGTCAGGCGCGAGCCCGAGTGCCTGGTCAGTCGCGGCGCCCTGCTCAAGTACTTCGCCCAGCCAGCGACGAAACTCGCACTGTCCGTAAAGCTGCACCAGGGCCTCAGTATCGGCAGGCTGAATGGTTAATTCGTCCGGCTTCATGCTCAGGCTAACATTTTCATCAATGGTGGCTAACTCGCGTGACAGCAACAACTGCTCTTTGTATTCCATAAGCTTTTTCGGCATGCTTTTGGCGCCGCGAAAGCCGAGTTCAGTCAGTTTCTCCGGCGCTTCCAGCATCGCATCAATACTCTGCATGCCCTGCAACATCGCCTGTGCTGTTTTATCGCCGACTCCCGGCAGACCGGGAATGTTGTCCGAACTGTCGCCCATCAGTGCCAGGTAATCAATAATCTGCTCCGGCGAGACACCAAATTTGCTTTTCACACCCTCGATGTCGGTAATAGTATCGGACATGGTATTGATTAGGATGGTATGTTCACCAACCAACTGCGCCATGTCTTTATCGCCAGTGCTGATCAGGGTCAGGCGGCCTTCTTTCTCTGCTTGCCGGGCCAGCGTGCCAATAACGTCATCGGCTTCGACACCATCAATACATAGCAAAGGTAACCCCATCGCCTGGACAATTTTGTGCAATGGCGCAATCTGGCTGCGCAAGTCATCGGGCATCGGCGGCCGGTTCGCTTTGTACTCTGCATAAAGGTCATTACGAAATGTTTTACCTTTAGCATCAAAAACCACTGCCATATGGCTTGGTTTGTAGCGCTTCAACAGGCTGCGCAGCATGTTGACCACACCGTAGATCGCACCAGTCGGTTCACCAGCACTATTGGTCAGATGGGGAGGCGCATGGTAAGCGCGAAACAGGTACGAGGAACCATCGACCAGAATAAAAGGGTTTTCAGGGATCTGGGTCATAGCAAAGCCGTCTGATTAAAGAAATTATATAGCGTATAGGATGCCACAAGGCGGCTCTTTTCACCATGTTGACGGGCGCTTGAAGTGATCTGAATAAGCTGTGGATAACTCTGTGGGCAAAACAAAGGCACCGTCTCCGTCAAAAAACAAGGATCCAGTGGGGATTTATCATAATATACTGATTTATAAGGCTTTACGGCTGTAGCCTTTGGTATAAGCAGGTCGTTTTTTTAGAAACTTCTGCTTACTTTAGACTGTGGATACTGCATAGAACACACTGCATGTTCTGTCCTGGTCATTTTCATTCTGTCCCGCTACAGGGTCTAACTAAGCGGGTCGATAAGACTACCACAGGGGGGAATAAGCGCCAGCAATTTTTTGCGATAAAAAGGCCGGCGCTTATAGCAAGAATTAATGAGCCGGTAAATCCAGGGCTTCGCCGTTGATACTAAGCTCACCATCTTCTAATTCAATTAACCAGGGTAACTCACCGCTAATGACTCCGCTTAACGGCATCATCAACATTTGCGGTAAATCAAGAACGTTCATCTGACCATTAAGATAATCACCAAACTCAGCATCGTCGGTACGTGGGAAACCTTCACGCAACCAGAACTCACCGTTGGCTTCAACCCGACCAAAATCCTTGATCGTAGTTTGCAGTTGCTTAATGATTAGCTTGCCGTCGTTTTGCTGAGTTGCTTCCAGTAAAGCGAAATCTGCGCCTTCCTGATCAGCATTTTGCTGAAACTGTTGAAACGCTGCAAATGGAATATTTTCGACCATGACATCTAACTCGAGATCGGCCATAAAGCCCATGTAATCGATTTCTTCGACAGACAGATCAGACTCGAACTGAAGATTATCACCAATCCGCTCTGCCCGGATCTCATTCACAAGCTGGCGCAGGCTCATCTGGGCCTGATCATCCGCATTATTGAAGGCAACATACTCAACGCCCGATTCGCCGGTACTTAGCAAAAGCTCCCCGTCGTCCGGGTCAAGCCGCGTCTGAGCAGAAAAGTGCAGCCCTTCAAAATACACGCCCTCTTTCGCATGAGACTGCTGAGTCGGCGTCACACGCAACCATTCAACCCGTGCCTGGCTATGCTGCTCGTCTTCTTTCAATACAACATCCAGCGCAAAAGGTGCAGCCATAAATACAATATCTGAGGCCTCGTCAGCCATTTCAATCGCCGGCACCTGATAGCTCAGGCGTGCTCCGCCCAGCCCGACTCGGCCATCAAGAATAACAGGTTCACCATTTAGCAAGCGGGTATTAATCGACTCACCGCCTAACGATGCTTCAAGCTCACCGGCGACCGCCGCACCCAAAGCCCCATGACGAAGACGCATAGTGTGAGTAATCACCAGGTTACCCAGCGGCTCTACGTCCATTTGCACCGTAACTAAGCCTTCTGAACTCCAGAAGCCCGTTTCAGTCCATTCAATTTCTAAATCCACTTCAGGTGACTGACTGGCATAGGTCTGGAACTGCTCGCTGGCAACCTCACGCGCTTTGGAGCCGGTGATACCGACCAGTGCCAGGTACACAGCAACCCCAATTACAAGTAGCGCTACCACCCATTTTGCTATACGACTCATGAATATCCCTTCTCTTTTTTAGTAAATTAGGTTAACTGTTAATTTCTGCGGAACAGGCGGTTAAGCACACCTGGCCCCTGCTCGTGCTTGCGCTGCTCATCAATAAAGTTGCGCCAGAGTTGCTCTAAAGCATGCCGTGTAACCTTTTCAAAGTCAGGTTGTAAGACCTTGAAACCAGGCCCTCGCAACAACTTTGCGATACTCGACGGCGGGTTACAGACCTGCCATTGGCCAAGGATAAACGCGTAGCTTTGCATTAGCATAGGTTCAACTTCTTCACTGAACTTATCCGATAGCTTAAAGTGCTCGCGGATCGCTTTGCCGCAGCGTTTGAAGCGTTGTGCCAGCTTGGTCTTGTAAGACAACAACTCTTTGCTATCGATGTTCAGCTCGATCACCGAATGACTTAAACTCGCCAGTGGCCACAAATTAGGCTGTCGCTCCGTGAACGCCATCAACGCGTCGACTAGTTTATCAACTTCATCCCCGCCGACGTAGCTTAATTGTTTTTCAATATGTTGCAGCCAGTCATACAGCTCATCTTCCAGCAACGCCAGATAGATCGATTCTTTGGTATCGAAGTAGATATAGGTGGTCCCTTTCGATACCCCGGCCCGTGTCGCTATGGCGTTCATGGTCGGCAACGCGCCTGGCTTTGCCAGAAAAAGTTCCAACGCGGACTGGACAATACTGTCGCGGCGACGGTCCTTCTCTTTAGCCGTACGGGCGCGTTGTTTGTCGCCAAGTACATTGCTCATCTGTTACCTCATCTATCGCGGTTGCATTTACAATGGCCAGAACAGCAGCAGCGCTGGAATGCCGACGCACAAGACTATCACTTCCAGGGGCACACCGAGGCGCCAGTAGTCACCAAATTTAAACCCACCCGGTCCAAGAATCAGGGTGTTATTCTGGTGACCTATCGGGGTCAGAAAGGCACAGGATGCGCCGATTGCCACTGCCATTAAAAACGTGTCGCTATTCACACTGAGGGCGGTCGCGCTACTCAGTGCAATAGGGCACATGACCGCCGCAGTGGCCGCATTATTCATAAAATCCGACAACACCATGGTAATAATTAAAATCGCCGTCAATGCGATAATGGCATTTTCCTGCGCCACCACAGCAAGCAGAAAGTTCGCCAGCAAGTCTGCGGTGCCGGTACTGATCATGGCGCCAGCAACCGGGATCAAAGCCGCTAATAACACGATTACCGGCCAGTCAATCGCCGAGTATATCTTACGAGGCGCTACGACTTTCAGTGCCATCACAGCCAGCGTGCCAGCGGCAAAGGTAATTGCAGCAGGAAGCAAACCAAATGCAGCGCCTGCGATAGACCCGGCCATCACCAGGCTTGCCAGCATCGCTTTACGCTTATTAGGAACGCGAATCGAGCGCTCCGCCAACGGCACACAACCAAACACCGATGCAAACTCTGCCAGCGCCTCTGAATCGCCTTGCATCAGTAGTACATCACCAGCCCGCAGCCGCGTGTGCCGTATGCGCCGAATATTATGAGTACCCTGGCGTGAAACCGCCAGTAAATTTACCGAATAACGGGTCCGCAATGCCAGCTCGCTGGCGGCGCGTCCAATAATGTCTCCATCCGGTAACACCGCCAGCTCCAGTATAACAACATCGCCAGCCGCCTTTTGCCGCGCGTCTTCTTTTTCATCCGCGGTCTGATCTTCATCATCCAGCGCGTCAGTACCCCGCGAGTAAGCAGTCACCCGACGGCCCATAAAGGCCTTCGGTTTAACTTTCGGCGACGGATTCACTGCGTCCTCTTCCTCTCCGTTGTCCTCCTCGCGTTTGGGCCGCTGACTTTCTTCAAGTTTTAACCCCAGGCTGGACAGCGCAGCACCAAGACTTTCCGGATCCGCTTCAATGACCAGAACATCTTCTGCTTTCAAGCGACGCTGAGGATGCGGAGCCGTCACTTGCTCGTTGCCACGCAAAATTCCGACCACCTGCGCATCATGTTCGTCTAGCGATTTTTCCAGCTCATTAATGCGCAGCCCTTCGGCTTTACTGCCTTCACGGACCCTGACTTCAGTAATATACGCCGCAGTATCGAACCCCGAGGCGTCGGCCCGCTCCCGCGCCGGCACTAAACGCCAGCCAAGCAAGGCAACAAACACCACACCGGCGAGAGCAATTAAAGCCCCGACGGGCGTGTAATCAAACATAGCGAACCCAGATTGCCCGTTTTCGATACGAAATCCGGAAACTATCAGGTTGGGAGGGGTACCAATTAACGTGGTCATACCGCCAAGGATTGAGCCGAACGACACCGGCATCAGCACGCGGCCAGGCGGGAGCTGCAAACGACTGGCTAACTGAATAGCAATGGGCATCAAAAGCGCCATCGCTCCGACGTTATTCATAAAGGCTGACATCAGCGTGGCGAGCCCCGTCAGCATTGCAATACTGAAGGTCGGCCCGGACTGTTTAGGAAGGACTTTTTGTGCCAGCACGTCAACGGCGCCGGATGCCTGCAGTGCACTACTTAACACCAACACACAGGCCACGGTGATAACTGCAGGATGGCCAAATCCGGTAAATGCACTATCTGCCGGCACCAGGCCAAGAAAGACGCAGGCGAGCAATGCCCCCAGCGCAACCATGTCATGGCGCCAGTTGCCCCAGATAAACATTACCATGGCAGCCAGCAGTACCAGCAAAATCAGAATTTGGTCGAGGTTCATAGCGCGCCGTTAATATCCTTTTTGCCTTAGCTTAGCAGTATCGCAAAGAAAGCTCGCTCGTTTTACACGCGCAGTGTCTGCAGCGCCTGTTCAATGTCAGCCTGCACACCGGTCCACAGCTTAAAACTGGCGGCACCCTGAGCAACCAGCATACCCAGGCCATCACTGACCTGAGCAGGTTTACGTAACAGCGAGCGGGCCGTTTGCAGAAAAGGCACCGCAGCATCAGCGTAACTCAGATCATACGCCAGCCGTGCCTCAGTAAACCACTCGCCGCGCAGATTCGCGACCTGTCCGCCGTGGCCCCCCGCGGAGGCATTTATAATGATATCAAACGAAGCCCGTTCATCGGTTTCGGTATAGCAACGTAAGCGCTCGTCAGCAAACCGGTCAACAAGCCGGTGTGCCCTTTCAACCGTCCTGTTGCTGATAACAACGCTCGCCGGGCCAGCCTCCAGTATGGGTTGCAGAATCCCCTGTACCGCGCCGCCAGCGCCGAGGATCAAAATGCGAGTGCTTGTAATCGAACCGAGCAAACGCTCGAGGTCCGTTAACAGACCCTCACCATCGGTGTTGTCTGCCAGCAAGCTATTGTTTTTGTGCAAGAGTGTATTCGCAGCACCCGCCCGCAACGCCCGTGGAGTCGCCTGGTCAGCCAGCGACAGTGCCGTTTGCTTATGCGGTAAGGTAATATTGGCGCCGACACCACCGGCGGCAAAAAACTCACGGAGCTGGTGGGCGAAGGTTGCACTGGGTGCTAAAATAGCGCGGTAATCGACTGCCAGCCCTGCCTGTTGCGCAAACAACTGATGCAATCTGGGAGACACGCTGTGCGCGATAGGATCGCCGAAAACCGCCAGAGGTATCATGTTTTCTCGCTTTTTTGCTAAATCTAAGACAGAGGACCCTTACGCAGGCTCGCAATATAGCCAGCTTGGCGGAGACCCCGGCGTCGAGGCCATGGCCAATCGATTCTACGATATCATGGAAAGCGAGCCTGCTGTGCACGCTTTACTGGCGTTGCATCCGCAACCGCTCGATAGCGTTCGAGGGCGTTTCTTTGATTTCCTCAGCGGCTGGTTGGGCGGGCCGCAACGCTTTGTCGAAAAGTATGGCCATCCACGTTTACGCGCTCGCCATTTGCCTTTTAAAATCGACGAGAGCATGCGTGACCAATGGCTTTACTGCATGTATCAGGTCATTGACGAACAAGTTGATGACACCCTGCTTAAACAGCAGTTACGCGCTCAGTTCACTCAACTTGCTCATCATATGATCAACAGCTAAGCCGCTGTTAGTCTTTTTCCTGCTTTGCTTTCAAGCGTTCAATACGTCCCTGATAGCCTGTTTTAGTCCCATCTTTCAGACCATAATCCAGTGCTTGCTCACAGACCGAAATGGCTTCGGCATATTGCCCGCGTTCACCCAGCACACTGGCATAATGTTTGAAGGTACTCACCTGCGGTAACTTCCCGCCATTAACCTGCGCCAATCGCTCCCGGATATGCTCGAACTCATCCAGATGTGCCTGTGCATAATGCATCAGTGCAATCCGGCCTTGCTCAGTATCGCGTTCGCGATAGCAGGTATCGACAATTTGCTGGTACAAACGATGTCGCGCTAACGGATCGGTTGTTTCGGCCAGCCCCGCCGCCTGCGGTTCTACTTCGCCCGGTACTGGCGGTGCGCTGTTGGTAGCAACACCAGCGCCGGCTGCCCGTTCAAGGTCACTCTTGGTAGCCTCACCAGCCTTTTCAATGTGTGCTTTTTCGGCCGCTTTGACTGTCGCTTGTTGCGCTTCCGCCTCACCTGTAGCGGAGGCTTCAATAGCAGTACTGTCCGTTTGTTCTGTTCTGGTTGTCTCTGCTGCCGTTTTCTCTGCTGAGTGAGTAACAGGTTCACTATTATTCACCTGGCGTTTAACCACTATACTTCTGGCCACTATTGCCACGACAGCAATAACAGCAACGAACATTAAAAAGTTAATCATCGGTAGAGTCCCATTTACCAATGCAGATTAACGTTTGCGGGCACGAAATCCTGGTTTACCCCGTTTCTCTGCGGTTTTTGCCTTGGCTCCGCGTGGTGACCGCGCCTTTGACGGACGTTGTTGCACCACAGGTGGCCGAGAAGCTTCTTCTGTTTTTATAGAGTGAGATAGCACTCGCTCCAGTACTGCTAACTCCTTCCCGGCTAATTGCCGGTACTCACCTACGGCCAGGTCGCCTAACGCAATGTGCATAATGCGCACCCGCTTCAAAGTGACCACTTCGTGACCAAGGTATTCCGCCATACGCCGAATCTGCCGGTTTAAGCCCTGGGTTAAAACGATACGCAGGGTTCGACCGGAGATGCGTTCCGCAACACAAGGTTTGGTTACGGTGTCCAGGATCGGTACGCCGCTGCGCATCTGTTGCAAGAAGGCATCATCGAATCGTTCTGCTAAGGTAACTATGTATTCTTTCTCATGTTCGTTACCTGCACGCAATATTTTGTTTACAATATCACCATCATTAGTGAGTAAAATCAAACCTTCTGATGGCCGATCGAGCCGACCCACCGGAAAAATGCGCTGCGAATATCCCACCGCATCGACAATATTACTGCGAACTTTTCGCTCCGTAGTGCAGGTCACACCCACTGGCTTGTGGTAGGCGAGATAAACACGGTCGGGCTTTTTACCCAGCGGCTTACCCCGCACCTCGACTCTGTCATCCGGCCCCACGCGGACGCCCATCTCGGCCACCGCGCCATTCACTTTGACCGCCCCATCGGCGATCAGCTTGTCCGCTTCACGCCGTGAGCAAATGCCCGTTTCACTGATCCATTTATTCAGGCGGGTACCGTTCGCATCGCTCACTTTAGCCAGTCCTGTGGTTGCAGGTATCGTTCATACAGGCGCGCTTCGTCGCTGTTTTCTTGCGGTTGATACATATACTCCCAACGCGCCAGCGGCGGCATCGACATCAGAATCGACTCTGTTCGGCCACCGGTTTGCAAACCAAACAGCGTTCCGCGGTCATACACCAGGTTGAATTCGACATAACGGCCACGGCGATACAGTTGAAAGTCCCGCTGCTGCTCGGTGTAGGGCTCGTTTTTACGGGCTTCGACGATAGGAACATAGGCTTTGACAAAATGGTCACCCACCGAGCGCATCAGGCCAAAGGCATGTTCAAAATCAAGTTGGCCGCCTGGATTTGTGTTCAGATCATCAAAGAACAGCCCACCGACGCCCCGTGTCTCGTTGCGGTGCGGAAGGTAAAAGTAGTCGTCGCACCAGTGTTTAAACTTGTCGTAATAACCAGAACCAAACGGGTCACACGCGGCTTTCGCAGTTTGATGCCAGTGGATAACGTCGTCTTCGCGGGGATAAAAAGGTGTTAAATCAAAGCCACCACCAAACCACCAGACCGGGGCTTCACCCTCTTTTTCGGCGATGAAAAACCGAACATTGGCATGGCTGGTAGGAATATGCGGGTTGTTCGGGTGCAGCACCAGCGACACACCACAGGCATGAAAACTTCGTCCGGCAAGTTCTGGACGATGCGCTGTTGCCGACGCAGGCATAGTCGCCCCATAGACATGAGAGAAGTTGACACCGCCCTGCTCGAACACCGCGCCGTTCTTGATAATTCGCGAGCGGCCGCCACCACCTTCTTGCCGGGTCCAGCTGTCTTCTTCAAACTGTGCCTTGCCATCTGCGGCGGCCAGCGTTTGGCAGATATGGTCCTGTAACTCAAGCAGGTACGTCTTCACCTGTGCCAGATAGCCATGCTCATGACTGGACTGTTGGCCAGTGGCCGGTGACTGAGCTTGCGATTCAAAGCGGTCTGACATTAACGCAGTACCTTATTAGTCAATGGGTTAATAATAGTGCTCGGGGTTGTGGCGCCACCCACTGGTGCATCCATTACCCACGCCACCTGATCACTAAACTGTTGGCGGACTTCGTCTGCTGTTGTGCATGGCGCTTTGCCGCTTAAGTTGGCACTGGTTGATACCAGCGCTGTACCCAGAGTTTTGCAAAGTTGCCGGGCAGGTTCGAAGGCAGTAACTCTGACCGCTATGGTGTCATGCTCCCCACGCAAAAATTTAGGGACATCATCACGAGCGGGCAGCACCAAGGTGGTGTGGCCAGGCCAATGAGAGAGCACTTTAAAGCGAACATCCTGGCCAATTTTGCGGTCATCCACATAATCGAGCAACTGACTGTAATTGGCCGCAATCAAGATCAGCCCTTTTGCCGCATCGCGCTGTTTCAATGCCAGCAACTTACGTACGGCGACTTCATCATAGGGGGCACAGCCCAGGCCGAACACAGCCTCTGTCGGATACGCGATTACGCCATGATTCAACAATGCCTCACGGGCTTCAACGAATTGCTCTAACTGCTCGTTCACCGGGGGTTCTCCTTAATCGCGCTAACGTTGAGCCTGTTATTTTTGCAGGTATAGCGCGGGACAATCGCGCGTTTAACAAAACACAGGTGAATAGTTGGTTATTATAAAGGCTTTGACTTGTAATCGCAGGTCTTTTGCGGACAACTCAGGCGTTTACCTGCGGCAGATGCTTTTTCCACCAAAACCGGATAACCACAGTCCGGACAGGGCTGTGCAACAGGCTTTTGATTGAGCGCGAACTTGCAGCTTGGGTATCTGTTACATGGGTAAAAGTGTTTACCAAATTTATTTGTTCGTTCAACCAACTGACCCTTGCCGCATTGCGGACAATCGCACAATGGGCTTTCAGGGTCTGGCTCCGGATCTGCCATGTAGTCGCACAACGGAAATCCACTACAACCGATAAAGAACCCATAACGGCCTTTTTTCAGTAACAGGGGTTTTTCACACAGGGGGCAAAAGCTATCAGGCAGAGGCTCGGGAGCGAATGCCTCTTCTTCATGCAGAGATCGGGTATATGTGCACTGGGGGTACGATTTACACCCCCAAAAGCTGTTTTGGCCAATATGCTTAATAACTAAAGAGCCCTGACAACGAGGACAGGGCTCCGAGTTATTCGACTCAGCCAACTCAAATAAGGTATCGTCGCGTCGACTCATGGCCTAGTGAAGGAAGCCTTCTGGCTCTTCAAACAGTAACCCTTCCATTTGCGAGTAGGCATCTTCCCGACCTGGCACATTGAAAAGTACCATCAGCACGACCCATTTAAGATCTTCCAGACTAAATTGCTTGGCATCCAGCTCCATTACCCGATCCATCACCATCTCACGGGTGCTGAAATCGAGTACGCCGATTTGCCCGAGGTACATCAGGAAGCCCTGGCTCGATGTATCTAAGCGCGCCTGCTCATCGGCGGTAAATACCCGAAACGCGGCCTGAGGCGACGTTTGCAGATAGGGTGTTTTACCGCTGTCCTGTAAGTCTGCAAGACGCTCTAGCCACGCCAGTGCTTTATTGATTTCCTGGTGGTGAAACCCGGCCCGAGTTAACTCATCGGTCAGTTCTTCGTGGTCGACAACCACTTCCATTTCTGAATGAATGTAGTTCTCAAACAAGTACATGAGGATATCAAACATCGCTTATTCCCTCCTCACCCTGACATACCCGCCAGGAACTGCTGTTACCCATCCATCCAACTCAAGACTGATGAGCTGGTTCATAACCTCGGCCACTGGCAGGCGGGTACGTTCGACCAGGCTGTCAACGGACGTGGTCTCAAATCCTACGTTAGCTAACATTTGCTCGTTTGCCAAGCACGGCTTGCCAGTTACACGCTTTCCTACTATATCGGGCCGCAAGGCTAAAACTTCAAGCGGCGTATTGCAAACTAGTGGCGGCAATTCATCTAAAATGTCCTGACCACTGGTAATTAGTTTAGCACCCTGCTGAATTAAGCTGTGATTACCGGCGTAACTACTTTGGGTAATGGGCCCGGGGACTGCCATCACGCTGCGATTTTGCTCTAGTGCGAAGCGTGCCGTCGCCAGGGAACCGCTGCGAGCGCTGGCTTCGCACACCAGCACCGCCTGGCTAAGACCACTTATAATACGGTTACGGCGTAGAAAATGATCGCTTCGCGCCGCCGTGCCAGGGAAAAATTCACTTACCACCAGACCATCGTTTCGCAATTGGTGGTACAAGTCTCGCTGCCGTGGGGGATAACAGATATCTGGCCCGGTGCCTAACACCGCTAAGGTAACCCCGCCCGCACTAAGTGCAGCTCGGTGCGCTGCGGCGTCGACCCCCATCGCCATTCCGCTACAAACCCCCCACCCTGCAGCAACCAGCTCCCCGCTTAGCTGTTCGGTTTGCTCGAGTCCATAAGGGGATGCCCGGCGACTGCCCACTACTGCAATCAAGGGGTTACCCAGTCGCGCCACATCACCCTCAACAAACAGCAACGGCGGAGCGCGGTCAATCTGTCTCAGGTGCTCAGGGTATTCACTGCACGCCTGGCTAACCACCGCTCGCTGCTCCCCTTCTTCAAGCCAGGCTACCGCGGCCTTGAGCACCTGTGCAGAGCAGCCGGGAAACTGTTGACGCCAGAACGACGTTAACCCATCCAACGGCTCCTTCATGTTGTCACCGACAACGATGCGGTGCTTTTCAAGCAGCGTTAATAAGGACCTCGGCGCCAGAGTTAACGAAATCCAGTCGCTTAGTGCGGCCACTAAAAGTTTTGCCTCAGTATTTGCGTTTAACATCGAACATCCTTGTTTCACCATTTGTGGAAACATATATAGTCAGACAAATTAGCGACATCACAAGGGCGGCACTAGGATTTACGCGCCGTACAGGTTAAAATTAAGCCATTGCGTGTGGTGTTATCTGAAACCCTGTAACCATACGTCCGAAAGCAATTGCAAGTGAGGCACTATTACCCATGGCGAAGTTAGACATTTTACAATACCCGGATGAGCGTTTACGCACCGTCGCGAAGCCTGTTGGCGAGGTAGATGACGGGCTGCGAGCTACCATCGACGCCATGTTCGAAACCATGTATGAGTCGAACGGGGTTGGCCTGGCGGCCACTCAGGTCGACGTACACAAACGTTTTTTTATTGCCGACTGTTCAGAAAATAACGACCAACCACTGGTTTTCATCAATCCCGACATTATTCAACGCGACGGGATGCATGAAAATGAGGAAGGCTGCCTGAGTTTTCCAAATGTTTACGCAAAAGTGGAACGTGCCAGTACGGTCACGGTTAAAGCGCTGGATCGGAATGGTGACGAATTTGAGATGGAGGCTGAAGGCCTGCTCGCGATTTGCATTCAGCACGAAATAGACCATCTTGAAGGCAAGCTGTTTGTTGACTATTTATCGCCACTGAAGCGCAGTCGCATTCGCAAAAAGTTAGAGAAAGAAGCCAAACTGGCAGCGCGCCACGCATAGAGGATTAGCATCGTGCGAATTATTTTTGCCGGGACTCCGGACTTTGCAGCGCGTCATTTAGACGCGCTTATTCATTCTGAGCACGACATTGTCGCCGTTTATACTCAACCAGACCGCCCCGCAGGGCGCGGTAAAAAACTCCAGCCGAGCGCCGTTAAAACCTTGGCAATGACCCACCAGCTCAAGCTTGAACAACCTGCAAGTCTTAAAGATGAAGATGCGCAGCGTCTGCTCGCCGAGTATGAAGCCGATTTAATGGTGGTGGTGGCATACGGGTTGCTGTTACCCCAGGCCGTTCTGGATGTTCCGCGTCTGGGCTGCATTAATGTGCATGGTTCGCTACTCCCGCGCTGGCGCGGAGCGGCCCCAATCCAACGGGCCATCTGGGCGGGTGATGAAGTAACCGGGATCACGATTATGCAAATGGATGCCGGACTCGACACTGGCCCAATGCTACTTAAGCATAGTGTCGCCATTGACCCTCAGGAAACATCCGCCACTCTGTATAGCAAGCTAGCCGAATTCGGTCCTCAGGCATTATTGGAAGCGGTCACCAAGCTTGAACAGGGTGGGCTGGACGCTGAGCCACAGGATGACAGCGCGGCAACCTACGCCAAAAAACTGCATAAGGATGAAGCGCGGATTAATTGGCGGGACAATAGCGCGGTATTTATTGAACGTTGCGTGCGCGCCTTTAACCCCTGGCCCGGCACCGAATTCAGCATTGACGGCCAGCGCTTTAAAGTCTGGCACGCAGAGGTTGTTGATGCGAAGTCCGATCGGCCTGCCGGCACTATTGTGTCAGCGGATAAACAGGGGATCTGTATTGCCACCAGCGACGGTCAGTTGAATATCACTCAGCTCCAGCCACCCGGTAAGAAAGCAATGGCCGCTGCCGATGTACTGAACGCACGCGCCGATCTGTTTCGCCCGGGTAAGCACGTTGATCAGGCCGGGGCAACGCAATGAGCCAACCCCATGCGGGAGCATCCGGCGCGCCAGCGCGTGCCGCTGCAGCCTCAGCGTTACAGCAGGTGCTTCAGCATCAGCGTTCGTTAAATGTAGCTTTGCCTGAAGCGGCGCAGAAATATAAGCTCGCTGCGGCCGACAAAGGACTGGCTCAGGCCATCGCGTTCGGTGTGCTGCGTGACTTACCGACACTCGAGTGGTTAGTTGCCCAACTCGTCGATAAGCCGCTCAAACCAAAGGTGCGCATTGTTCACTACCTTTTACTGGCCGGCCTCTACCAGTTACGCAGCATGCGCACCGCGAGCCACGCCGCTATCTCGGCCACCGTTGATGCCGCGGTACTGGTGCGCCAGCAAGGTCTTAAAGGCCTGATTAACGCAGTACTGCGCAGCTACCAGCGCAGACAGGATGAGTTTGAAGCTGAGATAAATACAGCGAGCGAACTGAGCGGTAACCATCCAGGCTGGATTAAAAAACGTTTACAGCAACGTTACCCGCAAAGTTGGCCGCAAATAATCGCCGCCAACCAACAACAACCGCCAATGTGGCTGCGGGTAAACGCTCTCCATCACAACGCAACCTCGTACCAGGCATTGTTGACCGAGGCAGGCATTGAAAGTCATAGCTACCCGGGACTTGATCACGGGTTACGTCTGCAGCAACCCCTCGATGTCGCAACCCTGCCAGGCTTTGCTCAGGGGTGGGTATCAGTCCAGGACGCCGCCGCTCAGTTTGCAGCCCCTTTATTAGGCGCCCAGCCGACTGAAAGAATACTGGATGCTTGCGCGGCTCCAGGCGGAAAAAGTGCGCATATACTTGAAGCTGCGGCGTGTGAGCTGACCGCACTAGATATCGAAGCGAGTCGCCTTGAACGGGTCAAAGACAATCTTCAACGACTGGCTCTTAACGCGACTATCGTCGAAGCCGATGCCACCGCCAACGACTGGTGGGATGGCGAGCTTTTTGACCGTATTCTGCTCGATGCACCCTGTTCGGCGACGGGTGTTATTCGTCGTCACCCCGACATCAAGTGGTTACGCAGAGAGAGTGATATAGCGGATCTGAGTGACCTGCAGCAAACCATACTGACCAACCTTTGGTCGATGCTGAAGCCAGGCGGACAGTTACTCTACGCCACCTGTTCGGTGCTGCCAGAAGAGAATCAGCAGCAAATTACCCGTTTTATTGACGCAAACAGCGATGCCGAGTGGGACGAATTGCCTCCACCTCCTGCCTGGCTGGCGGTCGACCCGCTTGCCGGCAAAGGCTGGCAGTTGCTACCGAAAATCGATGGACACGACGGCTTTTATTATGCACGCTTGAAAAAGCAGCAGCATTAATGGCATAGGATATACCCGGCACTATGAAAATCATCATTGTTGGAGCAGGACAAGTTGGTACCACACTGGCCGAGAACCTGGTCGGTGAACAGAATGAGATTACCATTATCGATCCTGATCGCCATCGGCTTAGTGAGCTGCAGGAAAAGTTTGATCTCCGGGTGGTCATTGGTAATGGCGCGCACCCCGATACACTGGAGGCGGCAGGTGCCGACGACGCCGATATGCTGATTGCGGTCACCAGTACCGATGAAGTGAATATGCTGTCCTGCCAGATCGCTTATAGCATGTTCAATACACCGACCAAAATAGCTCGCATCCGCTCTGAGCAGTACATTCGCTACAAAGACAAGCTGTTCCATAACCAGGACATGCCGGTCGACCACCTAATCGCGCCGGAGCAGCTGGTAACCAATTATATTAAACGCTTAATCGATTACCCCGGCGCATTGCAGGTGATGGAATTCGCATCGGGCAAAGTCAGTCTGGTCGCGGTAAAAGCCTATTATGGTGGCAAGCTTGTTGGTCGCGCGATTTCCGCGCTGAAACAACACATACCTAATGTAGACGCGCGCGTAGCGGCTATCTTTCGTCAGGGCCGGGCCATCCGGCCGTTGGGCAGCACCGTAATCGAAGCAGACGACGAGGTCTTTTTCGTCGCTGATACCGACAACATTCGTATCGTGATGGAAGAGTTACAGCGTCTTGAGGATACCTATCGGCGCATTATGATTGTCGGCGGAGGCTTAGTCGGCGCCGGCCTCGCCAAAGCACTTGAGCATACGCACCGGGTTAAACTGGTCGAAACCAAGCTTGAGCGAGCGGAGTACCTCTCAGCGACCCTTGAACACACCCTGGTCCTTCATGGCGACGCATCGGATCAGCAATTGCTGAGCGAAGAGCATATCGAAGACATTGATGTGTTTGTCGCTGTAACCAACGATGATGAAGCTAATATCATGTCAGCGATGCTGGCAAAGCGCATGGGAGCAAAGAAAACCATGGTGCTTATCCAGCGTAGCGCCTATGTCGACCTGGTTCAGGGAGGTGATATCGACATCGCGATTTCGCCGCAGAACGCGACCATTTCCGCCTTGCTGCGCCATATACGCCGTGGTGACATTGTTAACGTGTACTCTCTGCGCAAAGGCGCAGCTGAAGCCATTGAGGCCATTGCGCATGGCGACGAGAAAACATCTAAGGTGATTGGTCGTTCAGTGAATGAAATAAAGTTGCCGCCGGGCGCGACCATCGGCGCCATTGTGCGCGGTAACACAACCATTATTGCCCACGGCGAAACCGTTATTCACACCGACGACCACGTGGTTCTGTTTCTGGTCGACAAAAAGTACGTCAGCGATGTTGAACGGTTGTTCGAGCCTAGCGCACTCTTCTTCTGAACGAGTTGAATCCGCACCAGGCGATGCCCGGTGCGAGGTTATCCCCGCCAAAACGTCGGCGTGAATAAGACCAGTAACGTAAAGACTTCAAGGCGACCGAACAGCATTGCCAGTATGGCGACCCATTTACCCACTGTGCTCACATCCTGAAAGTTGGAGGC
The DNA here is from genome assembly GCF_003986955.1 of Aliidiomarina sedimenti. Lineage (GTDB taxonomy): Bacteria > Pseudomonadota > Gammaproteobacteria > Enterobacterales > Alteromonadaceae > Aliidiomarina > Aliidiomarina sedimenti. The sequence goes on from NZ_PIPN01000002.1 coordinate 394,630, forward strand.
GACGGCACCAAGACCCGGCCCCAGGTTGTTGAGGGTCGCTGCGGTAGCGCCAAAAGCTGAATAGTCGTCAAGACCGGTCGTAATGAAAGCCAGCATAATGAACACAAAAACCAGCGCATAGGCAGCAAAAAAGCCCCACACAGCCTGCACTACCCGATCCGGCAATGGTCGGTTGCCATATTTGACACTGAATACGCCGCGCGGATGAACCAGGCGGTTTAGCTCCCGCACGCCCTGACGAAATAACAGCAGTACCCGGATGACTTTAAGTCCCCCGCCGGTAGACCCTGCTGAGCCTCCAATAAAACTGGCGAAGATTAGCAGCACCGGCAGGAATACGGGCCACACACTGTAGTTATCGGTGGTAAAGCCGGCAGTGGTAGCGATGGAAACAGCTTGAAAGGCACCATGTGAAATCGAACTAAGAATATCGTCATGCCACTGCAGGACTGCCAGGGTAAAGGCGCAAATCAGCATAAGCACAAACTGGATCAGTAAGAAGGCGCGCAGTTCGGGGTCATATAGATAGCCACGAATGGTCTTCCCCCGCACGGCACCAAAGTGAAGCGCAAAGTTCACCCCAGCGATTAATAGAAAGACAATGCAGACCAGATTAATCCAGCCGCTATCGTAGTAGCCAAGGCTGGCGTCATGGGTCGAAAAGCCGCCAATGGCGACCGTTGAGAACGAATGACCAACGGCATCAAATACGCTCATCCCAGCCAGCCAGTAGAAAAAGGCACAGGCAAGGGTCAGTCCGAGGTAAATGTACCAAAGATGTTTAGCAGTATCGGCGATGCGGGGGGTCATTTTATTGTCTTTCATTGGCCCCGGAGTTTCCGCCCGAAACAACTGCATGCCACCGATACCAAGCAGCGGTAATATTGCCACCGCCAACACGATTATTCCCATGCCGCCAAACCATTGCAGCTGCTGACGATAGAAACGATACGAATGCGGGAGCTCGTCAATACCGGTCAGGATAGTAGCACCCGTGGTAGTTAACGCAGAAAATGACTCAAACATCGAGTCAGTGAAGCTAAGTGTGAATTCATCAGGCATCCAGAACGGAATCGCCCCCACTGAGGCCAGTACCACCCAAAACATCACCACAATGACGAAGCCCTCGCGGGTTTTTAAGTCACGACGAAAACTCTGGTTCGGATACCAAAGCAGGAAGCCAATCAACAGGCTCAACAGAAACGCAAAGAAAAACGCCCCCGCGCCCCCGTCATTGTAATAGAGGGCTATGCCAATAGGCGGTAGTAAGGTACTGCTAAATAGCGCAACCAACAGCCCTAGAATTCGAAGTATTGTGCGAACCTGCATCAAGCAAGACCTTGTTCACGAGTGAGATTACGGGCGCCCTGCTCGGTAATGAGCAAATTATCCTCTATGCGGATACCACCAAAGTTACGAAGTTCGTCAAGCTTAGCCCAATTAACGGCTTTCGCATCAGGCCCGTTGGCTAACTGCTGCATCAGTGAATCAATAAAATACAAACCAGGTTCAAGTGTAACAACCTGACGCGGTTCAATTTTACGGGTTGTCTTTAAGTTTGCATAGCGCGCTGGTGGCGCTATTATCTTTCCACTGGCATCAGGCAAGCTACCGCCGGTGTCGTGAACCTGAAGCCCGAGCATATGGCCGAACCCATGGGGCATGAATTTATCGACAATCTTCCGCGATATCATGGTATCGACATCCATTCTGACAATATCAAAGCGTTTTAGAATATCAGCGATACCCAGTAACGTTTGCTCATGCAACCAGACATAGGTACGGTTTGGACGGATCTGTGCAGTCAGGTCTAACAGTAACGAATCGACACTTTTTACCATTGCCGCGAACTCGTCATCCTCAAACGCATAGGTTCGACTTATATCTGCAGCGTATCCACGAACCTGGGCGCCAGCGTCAATCAGCATCGAATGCATTACCGCGGGCGCAAACGTCTGCTTACCCCGGTAATGAAGCGTTGCCGCATGCTCATTGAAACCAATAATAGCATTGTATGGCATCTCATCTGGCCCCTGCCGGGTTGCCGCCATATATGCAAGCCAGCAATCAAACTCAGATGCCTGGCTAAAAAATGCGGCTTCCGCCGCTTCGTGGCCTTGAGCTGCGAGTCGGTTTGCCTGCTCAATGCAGGCTATTTCGTAATCGCTTTTAAATAACCTGGCATAATGAAGATAACTGAGCACCGCTTCAGGGTTAACCTCTAAAATACCTAACGCCTGAGCCACTTCGATGTGTTCGCCTAGATACACAGTTCGTGATTTATCGTAAGGAAGGTATTTATCCACAGCCTCTGGGGTACTGATTAGTTCCACGTGGAACATACTCAGCCAGTCCTGTTGGTCGATATACGGCGCGTCGTGCCAAAAGTCGTCACTGGCAAAGAGCACCAGAGTCGGTTTCTGTTCTGGGCGCATCAGAACCCAGCTATTGGTCGACTGCAGGAGTGGACATACCGCTTTAAAGTGAGGACTAACCCGGAATGCGTATTCACTGTCATCCATAAAATGACGCTTCAACTGACCCGCGTGGATAGCCAGGACCTCAATGTCCTTAGCTATCAATAGGCGGTCATATTTTTCACGTAACTGGGAAAAGTGTTCAGCAAAGTGAGGTAAGCTGGGCTGGACTCTCGACATTGGTGCAGATGCCTCCATCAGGATGAATAAGCATACTATGCATGTGTTGCATCAGCTTGTCATCCTGCCCCAGCAAATTCGCATAGATCTGCTGATAGGTCAGTACGGCTTTTACATAATCGCGGGTTTCCTGATAAGGAATCGTTTCAATCCAGATATCCGCCGCAACCTGAGCTTCAGGGACCCACTCCTGAACCCGCCGATAGCCAGCGTTGTAGCTCGCTGTGGCGAGTAGCCAATTACCACGGTTTCTGCTGAGCAAATCAGCCATATAGCGTGTTCCCAGGCGAATATTGTCCTCAGGCCGGTCAAGCCGCGGAGGATGACGGTTCGTAGGCCCAGGGGTATTGCGTTCGATATAGTCCGCGGTTGTCGGCATAATCTGCATCAATCCCCGGGCTCCTACTGGAGACCGCGCATCAGGCTGAAAGGCACTTTCCCGCCGGATAATGGCGTAAACCCAGGCTAAGTCGAGTCCCCAGTGCCCTGAATGCTGGGTCAGCAGTTGCTGATACCCTAATGGAAAGCGACGCTCCAGATCTGAATAAAGGCCCAGGTTTGAGAATTCACGGATACTCTGGTCCAGCCATTGCCACTGGCTTGCTAGCACAGCAGCAACCTCTCGTTCCTCGTCCGGCAGTCGAGCCCGTACCAGATTCCACTCCCGACGCGCATCCAGATAGCGCTCTAACTGAAGGAATTCATAGGCACGCTGTACCTCTGGACGGCTAAGTAACCTGGATCTGGTCGCCTCATCAATAATCACCGACTCCCGATGCAGATTCGGAGGGAGATCCAGTTGAGCAGCGGCCATAAAACCGTAGTAATGGCGTTGTTCAGCCAGCTCCTGCCAGATGGGCTCTGCTTCGAGTGGCCGACCAAGCTCGCTTAAGGCCCGGGCCTGCCAGTAGCGGTATTGAGTGGAGGCATCAGGCAGTGACTCAGTCAGGTTAAGAATTGCAGTAAAATCCTGTTGCCGTAACAACGTGGCTAAATACCAATGTCGCGCAGAGTCACTCAAGCCCTCAACGGGTAGCTGTTCTAACCATTCGCGTGCGTCTTTTTCTTCACGCACCGCAAGCACAACCCCAACCAGGCTATTCACTTTTTGCCGCTGCTCATCGCTAAATGAAAAATGAGCCTGCATCCCCTCCCATACTTTCCGCACGACGCCGATATCACGCCACGCCAGCTCAAGGGCCGTCGCGATCACGTGAGCTTTTGCACGTTCCGAATCAGCGGGCAATTGATGATACTCAATAATTCGCTGAGGCCGCTGGCGCAATAACAGAATGTTGTCAGCCAGCGCGATGCTTTGTTCATTCGTCAACAGGCTACGCAGATAACGCGCCATACCCCAGTTCTCTGCACCTATCGCAAGATCAAATCGCTCCCAGACCACAGCGTCCGTTCGTTGTCCGGCTTGCTGCCAGGCAGTAAACGCCGGGTCGCAGGTCCGCGGCTGGCTCTGTGGCTGCACCCAGCGTCGCTCGACCATTTGCCAAAGGGCGTCTGTTGGTTCATCCGTCAACTGCAGACGATATACCAGATAACGACACATCTGCTCCTTGCTACCACGATCGACAAAGTCCCGGACGAAACGCTGCTTATCATTGCGCCGGGCCAGATAGCGTAGCCAGCTATCACGCAAACTCCGTTCCGCCGCTGTGCCGTAGTAGAGTTGCATGAAGTTCCGAATTCGGGATTCCCGCCCAAGGCTCAGGTTTGCTTCGAGGTAAGCGGCTTCAATGTACGGCCATAAAGGGTAATGGTAGAAGCGTTCTGTTAACTCAAAGAATTCCTGCGCATCCGCCCGCCCGGCCGACCTTTCCGCCTCGACAAACTCGCTACGAAGCGCGCTTAGGTTCTCTGGTAAGGGCCGAACATCCGGCTGAGTAGGCCGACGTTGCTCGACCTCGCCTGACCAGACTGAAAAGGAACTAATAAAAGCCAGACAGCCACTTAGCACAAGCCAACGAAAGCTTTTAAACACCTGTTTAAATCCAGGTTGCAATGTGGGATGATTAGTGCCACATTTTTGTTCCATACTTTGAGCACCATATTCGTTATTCGTTGTAAAAGGTTAACGGCATCCGCCGTAAACAAACGGGAGACCCACGATGATTTACCAAGGTGAAAACCTGCACGTCGATTTTGTTGAAGACGGTATTGCCGAACTTCAATTCGACGCCCCAGGCTCCGTCAATAAGTTTGACGAGAAGACTCTGAACCAATTCAGTGACGCGTTAGACGCCCTCCATAAAGAAAGCGGACTTAAAGGCGTTCTGGTTACCAGCAGCAAATCTACGTTTATTGTAGGCGCTGATATCACCGAGTTCCTGACCCTTTTTTCTGATATCGAGAAAACAAAAACCTGGGTTCATAAAGCATCACGCGTCTTCGACAAGCTCGAAGACCTGCAAGTTCCAAGCGTAGCCGCTGTCAGTGGCTTTGCGTTGGGCGGTGGCTGTGAAGCTATCCTTGCCTGTGACTACCGCATTGTCGACGAAACCGCAGTTATTGGCCTGCCTGAAGTGAAGCTCGGTTTGATCCCAGGCTTTGGTGGAACGGTTCGCTTACCTCGGGTAATTGGTCCGGATAATGCACTGGAAGCGATTACCACTGGTGCCAATCACAAGCCAGAAAAAGCCCTGAGCATTGGCTTAATCGACGCCATTACCGTGCAGGATAAGTTGAAAGACGCGGCTATTAGCATGCTAAAAGACGCGATTTCCGGCGATCTGGACTGGAAAGCGAAACGTCAGCCAAAACTTGAACCGTTGAAAGCTAACGACACCGAACGCTTAATGACATTTAGCACCGCCAAAGCACTGGTCTTTGCTAAAGCAGGTAAGCATTACCCTGCCCCGCATGCTGCTGTCGAAGTTGTTGAGCGTGGTGCCGGCGAAGGACGCGAAAATGCTCTGAATATCGAAAACGAGCTGTTTGTAAAGTTAACGCAAACGGACGCAGCGCGAGCTCAAGTCGGTATTTTCCTGGCTGACCAACTGGTCAAAGGGAAAAGTAAGAAAGCCGCGAAATCCGCCAGCAAGCAAATCAAACGCGCCGGCGTATTAGGCGCGGGTATCATGGGCGGTGGTATCGCCTATCAGTCAGCTGTTAAGGGCGTTCCTGCGGTGATGAAAGACATCAAACAGGAACAACTGGATTTAGGTCTCAACGAAGCGGCCAAGATCCTCGGTAAAGGGGTTGAGCGCGGTAAAGTTTCACCAAAGAAAGTCGCTCAGACCCTGAACAATATTGTACCTACGCTGCACAACAACGAGCTTGAGAACGTTGATATCATCGTTGAAGCCGTGGTTGAGAACCCGAAAGTGAAAGGCGCCGTGCTGGCAGAGATCGAGGGCGTGGTCGCTGATGATGCCATCATCACCTCGAACACCTCGACGATTTCAATTGACCGTCTGGCGTCGAACTTAAAGAATCCTGCCCGCTTCTGTGGCATGCACTTCTTTAACCCGGTCCATAAAATGCCGCTGGTTGAAATCATTCGTGGCAAGGACACCTCAGAAGATACCATTTCAGCTGTCATCGCCTACGCTCTGCAAATGGGCAAAACGCCTATCGTAGTGAATGACTGCCCTGGCTTTTTCGTTAACCGGGTACTGTTCCCCTACTTCGCAGGCTTCAGCTTATTGCTTGACGACGGCGTCGACTTCCCGAAAATCGACAAGGTCATGGAAAAACAGTTTGGCTGGCCAATGGGCCCTGCCTACTTGAGTGACGTGGTGGGTATCGACACCTCAGACCATGCCACGCACGTTATGGCTGAAGGCTTCCCTAGCCGCATGCCACGTGACGAAAACGGTGCTATTGCCAAACTGGCAGCGGCCAACCGTTACGGTCAGAAAAACGGCAAAGGCTTTTACGAGTACAGCACTGATAAGCGTGGACGCCCGGTTAAAGAGGTAAACCCTGAGGTTTACGAAGTTATTGGTCAGAAGACCGGTGACGCTGAAGCCGACGAAATTATCGCTCGCTGCATGATTCCGATGATCAACGAAGTCATTCGTTGTTACGAAGATGGCATCGTAGCCAGCGCCGAAGAAGCCGACATGGCATTGCTCTATGGTATCGGCTTCCCTCCATTCCGTGGTGGTGCATTCCGCTATCTGGAAACCATGGGTCTGAAGAAATTTGTAGAGTTGGCTGACAAGTATGCTCATTTAGGTGAGATGTACCAGGTGACCGACGGTTTGCGTAAGAAAGCAGAAGCCGGCGAATCCTACTTAAACAGCTAACTCGAACGGAGAAGATTATGAAAGACGTAGTCATTGTAGATTGTATCCGCACGCCAATGGGCCGTTCGAAAGGCGGCGTATTCCGTAACGTGCGTGCTGAAGACCTCTCAGCAGAATTAATGAAAGGCTTAGTTGAGCGCAACCCGGGTTTTGATGTCAACGAAATCGAAGACATCTACTGGGGCTGTGTTCAGCAAACCCTTGAGCAGGGCTTTAATATTGCGCGCAACTCATCACTGATTGCTGGTCTGCCGCACAGCATTCCGGGCGTTACCGTAAACCGCTTATGTGGTTCATCGATGCAGGCGATTCACGACGCAACCCGTGCCATTCAAACCGGCCATGGCGATATCTATATCGCTGGTGGTGTTGAGCACATGGGCCACGTGCCTATGATGCACGGTGTAGATTTCCACCCGGGTATGAACAAGTCGGTGGCTAAAGCGTCAGGCTCTATGGGCATGACCGCGGAACTGCTGGGGCGCAAGTTCGGTATTAGCCGCGAAATGCAGGACGAGTTTGGTGCCCGCTCGCACAAGCTGGCGCATAAGGCCAACATTGATGGCGGTTTTGACAACGAAATCCATGCCATTAATGGCCATAACGCAGACGGCGCGCTGCACCGTGTTAAGCACGACGAGGTGGTACGCCCTGAAACGACCGTAGAAGGCTTAGCAGGCTTGCGTCCAGTGTTTGACCCGGCTAATGGTACGGTCACCGCTGGTACGTCATCAGCAATCTCTGATGGCGCCGCAGCGACCCTGATCATGTCAGCCGACAAAGCGAAAGAACTGGGCTTAACCCCTCGGGTTAAAATCCGTTCTATGGCGGTGGCAGGCTGCGATCCGAGCATTATGGGCTATGGTCCGGTGCCGGCAACGCAAAAAGCATTGCAACGCGCAGGCTTGAGCCTGGCCGACATCGACCTGTTTGAGCTCAACGAAGCTTTCGCAGCGCAGGCATTATCGGTAATGAAAGGTCTCGATATGCTGGATCTGATGGAAGACAAAGTGAACCTGAATGGTGGCGCCATTGCCCTGGGTCACCCACTTGGCTGCTCAGGTGCACGTATCTCGACCACACTGATCAACCTGATGGAGCGTAAAGACGCCACCTTAGGTCTGGCCACTATGTGTATTGGCCTGGGTCAGGGTATCGCGACCGTGTACGAGCGCGTATAAAAATATCCGCTTAAAAATTAGAAAGCCGCAGCGATTTGCTGCGGCTTTTTTTATACCTGTCGTGTTAGAATTATTTTCGACAACAGACTGCGTTAACGATATTGGTTTCACTGGAGCATCGACCATGGCCCCGTTTCAAAATGCTGACCATCAACTCGATACAAGCGGACTGCGCTGCCCGGAGCCAGTCATGTTAATTCGGGCCAAAGTTCGCAAAATGGAAGAAGGTGACACCCTGCTGGTTATCGCCGACGACCCGGCGACGACCCGTGACATTCCTAGTTTTTGCCGCTTTATGGACCATGAACTACTGGCCCAGCAAACGGCGGAAGTACCCTACCAGTACCTGATTCAAAAGGGTCTGGTTAAGGATTGAGCCAGCTAGAGCTTGTATTCCCAGAATTCAGCCTGACCTAACGTCGGATCCAGCTGATAGGGCTTAAAGCCAAAACGTAAATACGCATGTCGCGCACTTTCGTTGCCCGTTAACACCTCCAGGGTGACTTTGCAGCAGCCACGTGCCTTGGCGGCTTCACAAACTTTATCCATCAGCTGCTGGGCGATACCTTCACCGCGGTGCCCATCGAGGACTGCAATATCGTGGATGTTGCACAAGGGTTTTGCCGCGAAGGTTGAGAACCCTTCAACGCAGTTCGCCAGCCCAACCGCCTGGCCGTCTTTATAGGCGATAAAGCTATACACCCCATCACGTTTGGCCATTTCTGCGATGAGCGTTGCTTTGGTTGTCTCCGGCAGGGCTTCACCACCGCCCATAGGATCCCGTGCGTACGCATCCAGTAAGGCTAACAGTTCATTGGCCTGAGTTTGATCGCTATAATCTACCGCTCGAATTTCTAACATGGAGTACCTGTATTTATTTGCTGTGTGTTCGTACATGACAGTCCTGCAGGTGGTCATTTACCATGCCGACCGCCTGCATGAATGCATAACATATGGTTGGCCCAACAAAATTGAAGCCGGTCTTTTTCAGTGCTTTTGACATTGCTTCAGAAGCCGGAGTTTGCGTTGGTATATCAGCCATTTTATTGGGTTTTACATCCACAACCCGGCCGCCTACAAACTGCCAAAGAAACTCGGAGAAGTCCTCTCCACCGTCCTGCAGCGCCATATAGCCATCTGCATTTCGGAATATCGAATTAATTTTAAGACGGTTACGTACAATCCCGGCGTTCTGCATCTGCCGCTCAACAAAGGATTCACGTTCAGCGCCCTGAATGGCATGCAGGCGTTCAGGGTTGAACTGCAAAAACGCCTCTTCGTAGGCCAATTGTTTGCGTAATATGGTGATCCAGCTCAGGCCGGCCTGCTGGCCGTCAAGGCAAAGTTTGGCAAACAACTCGTGACTGTCGTACACCGGCCGTCCCCAGACTTCATCGTGATATTTTTGATAATCTGGCGCATCACCACACCAAGGACAGCGTTTAATTGCATTTAGTGCGTTATTCAACCTCTATCCTCCCTATAAATCGGGCTTTAGCTCAGGGTATAATCACACAAACTTTTAGCGCTGGACAGCGTAAATTCGGCCGACTGTAAGTGGAACTCTCATGGAAAAATTTAACGTTAAGACATTTCAGGGCCTGATCCTGGCTCTGCAGGATTTCTGGGCTCAGAAAGGCTGCGCCATTGTACAGCCGCTAGATATGGAGGTTGGCGCCGGTACCTTCCATCCACAAACATTTTTACGCTCAATCGGCCCGGAGCCAGCCAACTTTGCCTATGTGCAACCATGCCGCCGCCCGACCGATGGCCGTTATGGTGAAAACCCGAATCGCCTGCAGCATTACTATCAGTTCCAGGTTATCTTAAAACCCTCTCCGTCGGACATCCAGGAACTCTACCTCGATTCGCTGCGGATGCTGGGTTTTGACCCCTTAGTCCACGATATTCGTTTCGTCGAAGACAACTGGGAATCACCGACTCTGGGTGCCTGGGGTCTTGGCTGGGAAGTCTGGCTAAACGGCATGGAGGTCACCCAGTTCACCTATTTTCAGCAGGTCGGCGGAATCGAGTGTAAGCCAGTCGCTGGTGAAATCACCTATGGTCTTGAACGCCTGGCAATGTATATCCAGGGCGTCGACAGCATTTATGACCTGGTCTGGACCGACGGCCCCCGCGGCAAAATCCTCTATGGCGATGTCTTCCTGCAAAACGAGATTGAGCAGTCGACCTATAACTTCGAATATGCCGATGTTGATGTGCTGTTCGCTCGCTTTGAAGCCTGTGAGAAAGAATGCGAGCTGCTCATTGAGCACAACCTGCCGTTACCGGCCTATGAACAAGTAATGCGCGCATCGCACGCTTTTAACCTACTCGACGCACGACACGCAATTTCTGTGACTGAGCGGCAACGCTATATTCTTCGGGTACGCACTATGGCGAAGGCCTGTGCAGAGGCCTACTTCGCAGCGCGTGAAGCGCTTGGATTTCCACTAGCAAATGTAGCGGCCAAGTAAGGGAGTGCTATCCATGACCACACAAGACCTATTGATCGAACTTGGCACCGAAGAGCTGCCACCTAAAGCGCTGGTTCAGCTGGCGCAGAGTTTTGCCGACAGTATTAAAACCCAGCTCACCGCTAGTGAGTTAGCATTCACTTACGTTAAATCCCTTAACTCCCCTCGCCGACTTTCTGTGATTGTTGAAGGGCTACAGACTCAGCAAGTTGACAAAGAGGTTGAAAAGAAAGGTCCCTCCGTTGACGTCGCATTCGATGCCGACGGTAACCCGACCAAGGCCGCACTCGGCTGGGCCCGGGGCAACGGTATTAGCATAGAACAGGCCTCACGCTTAAAAACCGACAAGGGTGAGTGGCTGGTACATAAAGCCACCGAGAAAGGCCAGCCAGTGACCGCACTACTGCAGGATTTTATCGAGCGAGCCATTAAGCAACTGCCGATCCCGCGTCCTATGCGCTGGGGTAACAGCGAACATAGCTTTATCCGCCCGGTCCATCACCTCACGGTGCTCCTCGGCAACGAGGTAGTCACCTGCTCAGTACTTGGTATTGAAAGCTCAAATACGGTGACCGGTCATCGCTTCCACCACCCTGAACTGGTCACCATTGCCAATGCGTCCAGCTACATTGAACAAATGGCAGACGCTCATGTGTTGGTTGATTTTGAACAGCGCAAAGCGGTTATTCGCGAGCAAATTGAAGAGCTCGCGGATCAGGAAAATGCGACTCCAGTTATGGACGAAGCGCTATTGGATGAGGTCGCCTCGCTCGTTGAATGGCCAGTTGCCCATGTTGCTCATTTCGAGGAGCGTTTCCTTCAAGTACCTAAAGAAGCCCTGATCTATACGATGAAGGATGACCAGCGCTATTTCCCTCTGGAGGATAACCAGGGACAGCTCCTTCCTCGCTTCATTTTTGTTAGTAACATCGAAAGTAAAGATCCGAAGCAGGTCATTGAGGGCAATGAAAAAGTGATTCGCCCCCGTCTTGCCGACGCCGAGTTCTTCTTTGCTACCGACCAGAAAACGCCACTTGCTCAACGCGTCGAGGGATTGCACAAAGTGCTATTCCAGAAACAACTGGGCACGTTAGGAGAGAAAGCAGAGCGTATTTCTCGCTTGTCCGGTGCTATTGCGACACTATTAAATGACGACGCTAAAGCGGCGGCCCGCGCGGGGTTATTGGCTAAAGCCGATTTGATGTCAGACATGGTAATGGAATTCCCCGAGGTTCAGGGCGTTATGGGCATGTACTATGCGCGCCTGGACGGCGAAAGTGACCTTGTGGCGAATGCGATAGAAGGCCATTACCATCCTCGTTTCGCTGGTGACACCTTACCTGACAGTAAAGTCGCCTGCGCCGTTGCACTGGCAGATAAGCTCGACACCCTGGCTGGTATTTTCGGCATCGGACAAAAGCCGAAAGGCGATCGTGACCCCTTTGCCCTGCGCCGTGCAGCTATAGGCCTGCTGCGAATTCTTATTGAAAAGGAACTGCCCTTAGATCTGCCACTATTGGTGGATGAAGCGATTAAAGGATATGGCGACAAGATCAAAGCGAGCAGCGCGTTAACTGATTCAATCGTCGATTTCCTGCTAGGACGCTTCCGTGCTTACTACGAAGACCAGTCGGTTCCGGTGGATGTCATTCAGGCAGTGATGGCACGACGGCCGACGGTTGCGTTTGATTTTGATCGTCGTGTGCATGCCGTGCACGCGTTTAAATCGAACCCTGAAGCAGACGCACTCGCCGCAGCCAATAAACGGGTTAGCAACATTCTGGCGAAAGCTGATCAGGTTGGTTCAAGCGTCGACCCGGACTTGCTGGCTGAAGCCGAGGAAAAAGCATTACACCGTGCGCTGGATTCAGTTCGAAACGACGTCAGTGCCGATGCAGAGCAAGGAAACTACGACGCGGCGCTGAGCCGTTTAGCGAGCTTGCGGGAACCTGTGGACGCATTCTTTGAACAGGTCATGGTAAATGCAGACGATAGTGCTGTGAGAGCGAATCGACTTGCCCTTCTAAGTCAGTTGCGAGCGCAATTCCTCAATATAGCCGATATTTCGCTACTGCAATCCTGAACCAAAAAGCCCGCTTACCTAAGCGGGCTTTTTTATACATTGCAATCAAATAGGTAGCCGTTAGCCGCCTACCCCTCTATAACGTTGGACTCCATCCAGCGTATCCAGGCGCCAAAGTCGTCGGTGTCCCAAAGAATCATGCCGTGATGCGTGCGCGGTTGCACCGCATGCAGGGTGATATCCTGATCACTGGCTGCAAGCTCCTGTAGCCGGCCCAGGGCGGTTATCCGGTCTTCGACCGAGCCCATTATAAGTGTCGGGATTCCAAGCTCGCCAACGCGCTGTACGGCAGCCGTATCGGCCTGCGTCGTACCTGCTTCATTAAGTGCATAGCGAGCCCCCTTTTTAAGGCTACTTTCCGGCACTAAGTGAGCACTGCGAGTATAGGCTCTTCCCGCATCAACGAACGAATCGACAAACTCAAGCATTGGAGCAAGCAGCAACAGGCTTTCGATATCGTCGCGCAAAGACGCAAGATGACTTACCGCTGTACCACCCATTGACATGCCGGCCAGGTGGAGAGGTCCGGTGAAATTGTTTGCCTCTATGAGCTGATTAACAGCCTGAGCTTCAGGTTTTCCACTAAAGGTAAATGCACCTTCCGAGTTACCATGACCATACAGATCGACTAAAACGACATCAAACCCCGCAAAGCGCATACTTTCGGCAACAAAAAAGAGTGATTCCTTATTGGTTCGGAATCCATGAATCAGAATATACGTCCCGCGAGTGGCTTTCGGTACAGCACCATCAAGCAGTAATTCGACCTGGTCGCTACCCCGGGTCGTATCCAGTTCGATCTCATAACGCATAGCCGTGCGTCGACTTCGATCCGCTGCTGTTTTCTCCGCATACGGCCAGAATCGTAAACGGACCTCCATTGCCTCGGTCTCAAGCGGGGCCTGTTGCGCCCAGCTATCTGCAGCATCAGCCCAGATCTCACGCCCCTGATTGTCGTAGGCAGGGGCAACTGAATACGCCAGGCAAGGCTGTCCGTCCGGGCAGTAGGTCGCGCTCTGATAACCAATTCGCTGGTATTCAGCGGTGGGTAGTAGTTGAAAATCCAGCATTGGAGGATGCAAAGCGCTACGACCAATTAGGTTGGCACAACCGGTTAAAATGAACAGCCCAATGAGAATGGTAAGAGAGTGTCTGACTAAGTGCATGGTGACGTTCCTTTGTGATAATTCCTGTTGTGTTAGCCATATTCTTACAAAAAAGCCTCTGCAAAACAGAGGCTTTTACATAAAATTAAATTTTAGTTGCCCGCGCCACTATGACCAGCCGCAACGGCAGACATCCATCTAAACATCGAGGTTAGACACTTTCAACGCGTTACTTTCGATAAATGCACGGCGCGGTTCTACCTGATCACCCATCAATGTTGAGAACAGTTGGTCCGCCCCAATCGCGTCTTCAATTCTGACCTGAGTCATACGACGATTATTTGGATCCATTGTGGTTTCCCACAACTGTTCCGGGTTCATCTCACCCAAACCTTTGTAGCGCTGAACATACAAGCCGCGTTTGGACTCGTTGATAAGCCATTCAATGGCTTCAACGAAATCTTTAACGACCTGTTTACGCTCTCCACGCATCACAAAGCCGCCTTCTTCAACCAGGCCATTGATCTCACCGCCGATTGCAGTCATCTTCTCGTAGTCTCGACCTACGATAAATTCGTACGTTAATGGGAAATCAGTATCGATGCCGTGTCGACGCAATTTAATCACAGGCAGGTAAGCTCCGCGCTCGTCTTCCTCAACAAGATGAACCTGATAGCTTGCTGAGTCCTTTTCATGCCGTGTTAAATCAGCAGCAAAGTCCTCTGCCCATTGCTCCATCCGAGCCTTATCTTTTACCAGCTCTGGAGTTAGCTTTGGAGCGTATACCAATCGATTCAGCATGTGCTTAGGCGTGCGTCGGCTCAAGCGCTTGATAGTATCAATCGCGAACTGATAGTCCTGCACCATTTTCTCCAATTGCACGCCGGTTATACCTGGCGCATCGGCGTTGACGTGCAAAGACGCTTTCTCAAGAGCGAGACTGGCTAAATACTGGATTAGACCTGGGTCGTCCTTGATGTAGGTTTCCTGCTTCCCTTTCTTCACCTTATAAAGAGGTGGCTGAGCGATATAGATATACCCCCGCTCAATGATCTCCGGCATCTGACGGTAGAAGAACGTTAGAAGCAAGGTCCGGATATGCGATCCGTCGACATCGGCATCGGTCATAATAATAATACGGTGATAACGGGTTTTATCCGGGTTGTACTCATCACGGCCAATACCACAACCCATGGCGGTAATCAGAGTCGCCACTTCCTGCGAGGAGAGCATTTTATCAAAGCGCGCTTTCTCAACGTTGAGGATTTTACCTTTCAACGGCAGAATAGCCTGATTCTTACGATTACGTCCTTGCTTGGCAGAACCTCCTGCCGAGTCACCCTCCACAATGTAGAGTTCAGATAACGCTGGGTCTTTCTCCTGGCAGTCTGCAAGCTTACCAGGCAGGCCGGCGAGGTCTAATGCGCCTTTACGTCGTGTCATTTCACGCGCTTTACGCGCAGCTTCGCGGGCACGAGACGCATCAATTATTTTCTGTACGATAACTTTAGCATCTGTCGGATTCTCTAAAAGGAACTCGTTGAGATACTCGTTCATCGCTTGCTCTACCGCACCTTTTACTTCCGACGAAACCAGTTTGTCTTTGGTTTGCGAAGAAAATTTAGGGTCTGGTACTTTTACTGAAATCACAGCGGTCAGGCCCTCACGAGCGTCATCGCCAGAGGTCGTGGTCTTCGCTTTTTTCGCATAGCCTTCCGCTTCCATGTAGCTATTCAGTGTCCGCGTTAATGCAGCACGGAAGCCTGCCATATGGGTACCACCATCCCGCTGTGGGATGGTATTGGTAAAGCAGTAGATGTGCTCCTGGAACGAATCATTCCATTGCAGACCTACTTCTACGCAAATTCCATCGTCCCGTTCCATTGAGAACTGGAACACCTTAGGGTGGATCGGAGTCTTTTTCTGGTTCAGATACTCAACAAAGGCAGCGATACCGCCATCGTATTTGAAGTGGTCCTTGCGGTCACTCCCTTCGTCTACCAAATGAATAGAAACGCCAGAGTTCAAGAACGACAATTCCCGCACACGCTTGGCTAGAATGTCGTAATGGTAGGTAATATCGGTAAAGGTTTCTTCGCTCGGCCAGAAACGAATTTCAGTTCCCGACTTATCTGTATCAGACACTGGTTCAATAGGAGCATCCGGCACACCGTGGGTATAGGTTTGCTGCCATTTTTTACCACCGCGCCATACGGTCAACTGAAGCGTTTTACTCAGCGCGTTAACAACTGATACACCGACACCATGTAAACCACCGGACACTTTATACGAGTTATCATCAAACTTACCGCCTGCATGCAACACCGTCATAATAACTTCTGCAGCCGACACGCCTTCCTCATGCATCTCAACGGGGATGCCTCGACCATCATCGCGAACCGACACTGAGCCATCCGCATGCATAGTCACATAAATCTCATTGCAGTGACCAGCCAACGCCTCATCAATTGAGTTATCCACGACCTCAAAGACCATGTGATGCAAACCCGTTCCGTCATCGGTGTCACCGATGTACATACCTGGGCGTTTACGCACGGCGTCCAGACCCTTAAGGACCTTAATACTCGACTGATCGTAGTTGTTCTCTGACATAAAAATATTCCTACTCGTGTCTTTAAATTGTTCCATGTTCCACGTGGAACAATTGAGTTTCGGTATCGCTAAAGTGTGACCTTATTTTGGCTTCATCAATCGCGGTAATAAATACCTGACTGCCACTATCTTTTAATGCGCTACACAACGTTTGCTGGTTCTTTTCGTCCAGCTCTGCCGGTAAGTCATCCACTAAGATGATACACGGCTGCTCCCTTCGGAGCTTGTAATCCTGTCCCTGCACCAAACGCAGTGCAGAGACTAATAACTTTAACTGACCTCTGGAGAGTCGCTCTCGAGCGTCCACTCCATCAACCTTAATTTGCCACTCTGCTTTATGGGGGCCCACGCTAGTGAAACCCTGTCTGCTATCCGCTTCAAATTTTTGCTTCAATGCATCTGCAAGTGTTTCATCGTGGCGATGCCACCCATGATTCAGCTTAAATTTAAAATCATACTGAGGCAGAAATAACTGACAGTAATCGTTTAATAAGCCATTCAGCCCGTTTACATAGTCTTCCCTGGCTATCGCGACCTCTTCCCCGGATGCTGCTAACTGCTGGTCCCAGTAGGCACCAGCTTGCGCTTGGTGGGTGCCCTGTCTCAATAAGCTATTTCGTTGCTTTAGCAGCCTTACATAACCTGCCCACTGAGGAAAAAACGATTGTTCCACGTGGAACAATCCCCAATCCATAAACTGACGCCTCTCCTTCGGCCCACCCGTAATCAGCTCGACGCTTTCAGGCGTTATCAGTTGAACCGGGACCAGGCGTGCAAGTGCCGCAAATCGCTTTTCAGTATCTCCGTCGACTTTGACCTGAGATTCACCACTTCGAAAGCGGCGGTAACCTATGCGATGTTCAACGGGGTCGTCGCTACCATTTTCCAGTAACTTTGCAAACAGAGTAAATGCCTGTTCACCGTCCTGAACTACTTGCCTGATTTGGTGGGTTCGAAAGGAACGGCCAAAACCGAGACAGTAAATAGCTTCCAGAATACTGGTTTTGCCACTACCGTTTGCACCACAGAGCATATTCACCTTCGACGACAGCTCCAGCTGTGCGTTGGAAAAATTCCTGAATTTCTCTATGTGCAAACGTTCTAGTCGCATCGACTACAAGCGCATGGGCATAACAACGTACAACGCCGAGTCATCCGCGTTGTCTTCAACCAACGCACTACTATTGGCGTCGCTTAACGTGAACTTCACTTGCTCACCCTGAATAGAACTCAACACGTCGAGGACGTAGGTTACGTTGAATCCGACTTCCAGAGCGTCGCCCTGATAATCCACTTCAATAGCTTCTTCCGCTTGTTCTTGTTCCGGGTTATTGGCAGTTAATGCCAATTCGCCTGAACTCAGATTCAAACGTACGCCACGAAACTTCTCATTGGACAGAATCGATGCCCGGGCACAGGCGCTACGCAACAGGTCTTTATCAGCAATTACCGTCTTATCACCACCTTGCGGAAGCACACGTCGATAGTCAGGAAAGCGACCGTCAAGCAGCTTACTGGTAAACACCATGCCTTCGCTACGAATCCGGATATGGTTCTGGCCAATGGCCACCTGAATAAGTTGGTCGTCCTGCTCCAGCAGACGCATCAACTCAGTCACACCTTTGCGCGGAACGATCACCTGCCGTTGTGGTAAGCCAGACTGCTCGAGTTGCATCCCGGCCATCGCCAGACGGTGTCCGTCCGTGGCAACCGTGCGTAACTGATTGTCATTGACTTCGAACAACATCCCATTCAGATAGTATCGAACATCCTGATTCGCCATCGAAAAATGAGTTCGTTCCATCAGGTGTTTCAGTTCCCCCCGAGCAAGCTCAAAGGTAACTTCAGCCTCCCACTCATCGATGTCCGGAAATTCGCTTGCCGGCAACGAACTCAAAGTAAACTTACTGCGGCCTGAACGGAGAATGATTTTATCACCATTCGACTCAAGCTTAACGTCATGTCCCTCCGGTAAGCTGCGAACAATGTCCAGCAGCTTTTTAGCAGGAACCGTCGCTTCGCCTTCTACGGCGCCTTCCAGGCTGACCTTAGAGACCAACTCTACCTCCAGGTCAGTGCCCGTCATGCGCAGCTCATCGCTACTCACCCGAATTAACACATTGGATAAAATCGGTAAGGTGTGACGCCGTTCTACCGCACCGCTAACAACCTGCAGTGGCTTCAGTAGTGCATCCCGAGTGGTGCTAAAGTTCATGTGCGTTATCTCCCATACTGTTGCGAGCCGGTTTGTGGCGCGCTATGTCCGTACCACAGCATATGCAGACATGTTCGTTAAACCGACAATGTCCGGTTAAGATTGCGAAAGTCTTCCTGGATCTCATGATCCAACTCTATCAACTCTTTTATTTTGCGACAGGCATGCAATACCGTGGTGTGATCCCGGCCGCCAAATGCATCGCCTATTTCAGGCAAACTATGGTTGGTCAGTTCCTTGGCTAAGGCCATCGCTAACTGACGAGGGCGGGCAATCGAACGACTGCGCCGCTTTGAGGTCAGATCTGCCACTTTAATATTGTAATACTCCGCCACCGTGCGCTGGATATTATCAATCGTTACCAGTTTTTCCTGCGCAGCGATTAAGTCACGCAGCGCCTCTTTGACGAAATCAATGGTTAGCTCTCGACCAGTCAAATTTACATTCACCGCAACCCGGTTCAACGCGCCTTCCAGTTCCCGAACATGGGAACGAAGACGTTTAGCAATAAAAAAGGCTACTTCATGCGGTAATTTGATGCCCCGCTCTTCGGCTTTTCGCTCCAGAATTGCGACCCGTGTGGGCAGCTCAGGCGGCTCAATGGCGACGGTTAAGCCCCAGCCAAAGCGCGATTTCAGGCGGTCATCAACCCCTTCGATTTCTTTAGGGTAGACGTCACTTGTAAGTATAACCTGCTGATTTCCCTCAAGTAACCAATTGAACGTGTGGAAAAATTCGTCCTGGAAATGTTCTTTACGGGCAAAAAACTGAACATCATCGATGAGCAAAGCATCCACCGAACGATAGCTCTCTTTGAACGCGTCAATTTTATTGTGCTTCATGGCATACACCATGTCCTGCACAAAGCGCTCAGCACGAAGGTAGTAGACCTTGGCATCCGGTTTACGCGCCAAAATACCATTGCCGACCGAATGCAATAAGTGGGTTTTACCCAGGCCCGTACCGCCGTAGATAAACAGTGGGTTATACGCTCCGCCCGGATTCTCGGCGACCTGAAGGGCTGCCGCACGCGCCAATTGATTGGACTTACCTTCGACAAAGTTTTCAAAGGTATAGGAACGATGCAAGTTACTGCTTTGTAGCGAAACCGGGCGATCATCATCAGATGTCCGGCGCTGAGGCCGTGGCCGTTGGTTCGAAACAGACTGACTGCTGGTTTTACGGCTACCATTCAGGCTGCTGTTATTGGTATTGCTATTTGTTCGCGCTCCACCGACTTTCAATTCAACATTCGGTGGTTCCTTGCCCGCTTCTTCGCGCAGGAAACTAATAATTTGCTCGAGGTATTTATCCTTCACCCAATCCATCACATAGGTATTGGGTGCGTACAAAAACAGGGTGTTATTCTCTAGTTCGACCTGCAAAGGTCGAATCCAGGTATTAAAATGCTGCATGCTTAACTCGCTTTGTAAACGAGTGGAACACTGCTGCCAAAGCGACTTACTCACGCTTCACTCCTGCTATCCTGTTTTTATCATTGAATGGATGTGACGAGCGGCCAAACCCTGGCTCGCGATCAAGCCACCATAATACGGAATTAGGCGGCCGCACGCCAGTCATTTACTAGTAAAAAGGCAAGTTATCCACAGCAATTAGTGATCACTTTACGTTGACACAGATCCTTTATTTTTGTAGAATTCGCGCTCAAATTTTAAGACACGTTCACGTACGGAAGTATTGTTATGAAAAGAACATTTCAACCAAGCGTTTTAAAGCGCAAGCGCACTCACGGTTTCCGTGCTCGTATGGCTACCAAGAATGGTCGTCAGGTTTTAGCACGTCGCCGCGCCAAAGGTCGTAAAGTACTGAGCGCTTAATGCTCAGTACTTTTTTACTCAGGCTACCTGAGTGACTCAGAATACATATCCGCGGGAGTTACGTCTGTTAACTCCCGCGGATTTTCAATTCGTATTTGATAACCCTCCAGTTAAAGCTGTTACTAAAGAAGTAACCGTTCTTGCCAAACCAAACTCCCTTTCGCACCCTCGGCTGGGCATTACAGTCAGTAAAAAACGAGCGCGTCTGGCGGTAGAACGCAACCGCATAAAAAGAATTATGCGTGAAAGCTATCGGTTACAGCAGCACAATCTGTCAGGGTTTGATATTATCGTCATCGCAAAACCTGGTATCACCAATTTGGATAATCAGGCATTGCATGACTTGATGAATTACCTATGGCGAAAATTAAGCAAGCGCTGCAAGCAATACCAATCGCGTTAATTCGCGTCTATCAGCTTGTTATTAGCCCTATACTGGGGCCGCGCTGCCGTTTTTACCCTACGTGTTCACATTACGCCATCGAAGCAATTCGCATCCATGGCGTGCTCAAAGGCAGCGCACTCGCTGCTAAGCGCATTGTGAAGTGTCATCCGGGAAACTCCGGTGGCATTGACCCAGTGCCAGGTTCTCAACTTGAAGCGGAAACGCAACAAAGGCAAAAAGAGACAAAGTAACCCTATGAATTCGCAACGTTCCCTACTCATTATTGCTTTGCTGGTCCTTAGTTTCTTTATGTTCCAGCAATGGCAAACCAGAGACGCAGCGTCCACTCCGGGAGTTGATGCCGCTAGTAAACCTGAACCCACCAATGTTTTACCTACTGTAGGTAACGACGAGTCGAGCAACCTGGTGCCAGGCACTGCCGACGACCAGCCAGACTCAACCTCTGCGGACATGCCTCTGAGTACGGATGCAGAATCGGGTGATACCATTCGCGTGCGCACTGACGTATTGGATGTCGAAATTGACCTCCTTGGCGGTGATTTAGTTAACGCGTACTTGCTTGAGTTTGCTGAACGTCAAGGTGAGGCCGAGCGTTTTAATATCATGCATCGCCGCACCAACCACACATACATTGCGCAGAGTGGCCTGGTAGGTCGCGACGGTACCGATTCGCCAAACGAGCCGCGCCCGACTTTCAGTGCTGAGCGCAACGACTTTTCGCTGGATTCAGGCGATGTTTTAGAAGTCCCGTTGACCTACGTCAGTGACGACGGAACTGAATTCACTAAAACATACGTGTTCCGCCGCGGTGACTATGCCGTGGATGTTCGCTATGACATCGCTAATAACGGCGAAAGTGCCAAGCGTGTCGCGCTATATGGCCAGTTACGCCAAAGCATGGTTAGCGACTCCGGCAGCATGTTTATGCCAACGTACCGCGGTGCTGCGTTTTCAACCCAGGACACGCGTTATGATAAATACAGCTTTGATAAAATCGAAGACCGTAACCTGAATCAAACCACAGTCGGTGGTTGGGTTGCGATGCTTGAACACTATTTTGTCAGCGCCTGGGTACCAAACCAGGTTGGCCAGAACGTTATCTACACCATGGCTGCGCCAAACAATGAAGCGGTTATCGGGTTTACCAGCCAGACCATTCAGGTAGAGCCAGGTTCACGCGGCCAGGTTGAAGCCAGCCTGTTCCTTGGACCAAAAGATCAGGACCGCCTTAGTGACCTGGCAGAGAACCTCAATTTAACCGTTGATTACGGATTTATGTGGTGGCTGGCTATTCCTCTGTTCAGCCTGATGCAGTTTATCTACGGCATTTTTGCCAACTGGGGTGTCGTTATTATCCTGGTGACGCTGATTGTTAAGATGATTCTGTATCCACTGACCAAAGCGCAATACACCTCCATGGCAAAAATGCGCATGGTCGCACCGAAAATGAAAGCGCTTAAAGAGAAGCATGGGGAAGACCGGCAGAAGCTTGGTCAGGCCATGATGAAACTCTATCAGGAAGAAAAAGTGAATCCGCTCGGTGGCTGTTTGCCGATGCTGCTGCAACTGCCTATTTTCTTAACCCTGTACTGGGTGCTGTTAGAGTCTGCCGAATTCCGTCATGCTGACTTCGTGCTCTGGATTACTGACTTATCCAGCCGTGACCCATTCTTCATTCTGCCATTGCTGATGGGTGGCTCGATGTTCCTGATGCAACGGTTACAGCCAAGCCCGGTTACCGACCCAATGCAGAAGAAGATCATGCAGCTGATGCCTGTTCTGTTCACTGTGTTCTTCTTGTTCTTCCCATCTGGTCTGGTTCTATACTGGCTTACCAGTAACCTGGTCTCAATTTCGCAGATGCTCTGGATTTATCGACAGATTGAGAAGAAAGGCTTCAAGGGCCAGAAAAAGAAAGCGTAAGCGCCCCTTGGACTGTTAACCTTAACTAGCCCGGCATCTGCCGGGCTATTTTTTTGCTAGGCTAGAAGTGCGAACAACCGCCCATTTACCAGAGGTAATTCAGCATGCGCCGTTCCCGTTCAGTGTTTCATTTGCTCTATTTGATTGTTATTGCCGTACTCCTGACCCTGCTCTATGTAGAACGTTATGAGGACACCGAAACAACTTCGGATACGGACCAGCAGGCAAACGTCAGCGCTACCCGGGAAGACGACTACCAGGCGCAACACCATGCACTAGTGGACCAGTTAGAAACCCTCGAGACAACCCTGCTGGACCAACTCTCCGCCCTGCAGCAGCAGCTCACCCGACTGGAGGATGCAACTGGCAACAGAGCGCCTGGTTCTACTGAGACAACAGAACAAACCCCTGCCGCAGGCAGTCCCCAACAGCCAGTAACGGTTGATACCACGATGCTGGATGATTTTGCCTCCCACCAACAGCGTTTCGATATTCAGTCGGTAGACCCTGACTGGGCGTATCGTACCCGTGAACGTATCGTCGAGCTATTTGCTGATGACCCGGCACTGAAACACTACCAACTCAACGATATCGAATGTCGCACGACCCTATGCCAGGTAGACATCCGCGACCGCCGTCCGACAAACGAGAACAACATCGAAGCAAGCCTGCAAAACCCAGAACACCTGCGTCAGGCATTAGATCTGGTTAACAACAACGACCACGGTTTGCACTATCTGATTCGAATGGACAGCAACAATGGTCGGTACCGGGTTCTGCTCGAGCGAACCAATGTCAAAAACGACGACTAAGCTTCGATGGACGCGTTGCTGCTTTTTCCCGATAATACAGCTCTTAATTTCTAATCTGGTGCCCTCATGAGCAGACCGCAGGCTGAGCAATTCTCCAACGACAGCATCGTCGCCCAAGCAACTCCTCCCGGCAAAGGCGGCGTGGGCATTGTCCGTGTCTCAGGGCCACAGGCTGAGTTGGTGGCACACCATCTGCTAGGCCACTGCCCTAAACCACGCTATGCAGACTACACGCCGTTCAGCGATGGCAAAGGCCAGGTGCTGGATCAAGGCATCGCCCTGTTCTTTAAAGGGCCGAATTCATTCACCGGTGAAAATGTACTTGAATTGCAGGGTCACGGTGGCCCCGTCGTCATCGATATGCTGATTAGGGAGATCCTGACGTTACCTGGCCTGCGCATGGCCCGACCAGGAGAATTCAGTGAGCGGGCCTTCATCAACGACAAGCTCGACCTTGCCCAGGCTGAAGCGATTGCGGATTTAATCGACACCACCTCAGAGCAGGCCGCACGGATGGCCTTACAAAGCCTGCAGGGGGAGTTCTCGCACCGGATTGATGTACTGGTCGATGCGGTTATTCAGTTACGTATGTATGTCGAAGCCTCAATTGATTTTCCCGACGAGGAAATTGATTTTCTTAGTGATGGCAAAGTGGCGAACGATCTCAACCGCATCATTGATAATCTCCTGGCTGTCGAACGCGAAGCCCGCCAGGGGTCTTTATTGCGAGAAGGCATGCGGGTTGTTATCGCCGGCCGGCCGAACGCCGGTAAATCCAGTTTGCTTAACGCATTGGCGGGCCGTGAATCAGCGATTGTAACGGACATTGCAGGGACCACCCGCGATGTCCTTCGCGAACACATTCAAATTGATGGGATGCCACTGCATATCATAGATACCGCAGGGCTGCGGGAAAGTCCGGATAAAGTTGAGAAAATAGGTATTGAACGGGCTTGGCAGGAAATCGAGCAAGCCGACCGTGTGCTATTTATGGTCGACAGCAGTGAAACATCCGCAAATGACCCAATGGATATCTGGCCGGAATTCTTTCAGCGGCTGCCTGAGCATATCCCCTACAGTGTAATTCGCAACAAAGCGGATTTAAGCGATGAACCGGCTACTATTCAACACCACCAGGGCCACAACCAGCAAAACGTGCCAGTGTTGAACCTGTCCGCTAAAACCGGCCTTGGCATCGAACTTCTGCGCTCTCATCTGAAAGAATGCATGGGCTTCAATGACAACATGGAAGGGGGCTTTATGGCCCGCCGCCGCCATCTTACCGCACTGGAAATGGCCCGAAATCACCTGCTATCAGGCAAGGAACAGCTGGAGCTGAACATGGCGGGGGAAATCCTCGCCGAAGAACTGCGCCTTACCCAACAGCATTTAAATGAAATCACCGGTGAATTCACCAGCGACGACCTGCTTGGTAAAATTTTCGGCTCTTTCTGTATCGGCAAATAAAAAGCTACCATTGGATCAGCGCAATGGTAGCCAGCTGGCGACTCAGGGTTTGAGCAGGACTTTGCCTTTGCGGCCCGGCTCAAGGGTAGCCCGGGCAGCCTCGGCTGCCTCGGCCAGTTCATAAACACTGTCAACAGAGAGTTTCAGCTCACCACTCAGGGTACGCTTTAGAAGCTCTCCAACCAGACGTTGTTTGTTCTCTGAGCTCATCTCCTGACTAACCTTACTGCCCCAAAATCCTTTCACTGTGGCTTGTTTGAAGATCACATCCCCGGAGCCAATGCTCATCGGCTCACCGGTCATTGAGCCAAAGGAAACCAGGGTGCCGCCTTCGCCAAGCAGCGTCATCAAGTCCCCGCTCGCCTTGCCTCCAATAGAGTCGACGGCAGCGCTAATAGAATTGTCACCGACCAGAGCCCGAACCTGATCCTGCCAATCTGCCTGAGCGGTAGAAACCGCATTGGTAATACCCAGCTCGGCCAATTCATCAACACCTGCATCACGGCGTACCAAATTGATGGTATGCACACCGCGAGCAGCTGCCAACATCGCCAGGGTTTTCCCAACGGCGCCGTTTGCCGTGTTTTGCACCACCCACTGACCAGCCTCGACCTGCAGGAACTCAAGCAGCATCAACGCGCTCAGTGGCATTGCAATCAACTGAGCCGCGGTTTCATCTTTAATCTGGTCAGGCATCGGGATTGTCATTCGCGCTGGCGCGGTGAAATACTCGGCCCAGGTGCCGTGTGCGCTGGCGACAGCGACCCGTTGCCCGACCGACAGACCGTCCACACCTTCGCCAAGCGCGTCGATTACGCCGACGGCCTCGCTTCCGCCAATGGCTGGCAGCTCGGGTTTATAGCCATACTGGCCGCGTATAGTCCAAAGATCATGATGGTGTATCGAACCCAACAGTGTCTTAATCCGGACTTCGCCCGGGCCAGGCTGTGGAACTGGGCTATCGCCGAGCTTGAGAACATCAGCAGGTTCACCGAATTCAGTATAAATAGCACTGCGCATATCAAATTCCTTAACTAAATAAATTCCAAATAACCGTTTCTTGTCGAGCCAGGCTGGCCGACTACAACAGTTTAAGTAATGCTGAAGCAGTCGCTTCGGAGCTAGCCGGGTTCTGACCAGTCACCAAATACCCATCCGTCACCGCCAGAGGTTCCCAGTCCGGGCCTTTTTCATACAGACCCCCTAACCGTTTAAACTCATCTTCGATCAGGAAAGGTACCACCTCAGTCAGGCCCACAGCGTCTTCTTCACTGTTCGAGAACCCGGTTACCCGGCGACCCGCCACTAACGGCTGACCGTCAGCGTCGCGCACCTTTACCAATGCGCCAGGTGCGTGACAGACTAAAGCAAGCGGCTTGTCAGCACGGGCAAAGGCTTCGAGTAAATTAATTGAGGTTGTATCAGTCGCAAGATCCCACAACGGCCCATGCCCTCCAGGATAGAACACAGCATCGAAATCAGCCGCATCAACCTGACTCAGTGCCAGGGTCGCTGCCAACTGCTTGTTCGCCTCGTCGTCCTGGCGAAAGCGCTCTGTCGCAGCGGTCTGTGCTGATTCGTCGTCACTCTTAGGATCCAGCGGCGGCTGGCCACCAGCGGGGGATGCCAGGGTAACGTCCGCGCCAGCGTCTTTAAATACATAGTAGGGTGCCGCTAACTCTTCCAGCCAGAAGCCAGTCTTCTCTCCGGTGTCACCTAAACGATCATGAGACGTTAAAACAACTAAAATTTTCATAGGTCATTGCTCTCTTCTATTTCTAAACTGAAGTGAATTTCTACATTGAAATGAAGCAGCCAATGCTGCTGCAGGAGCACCATCTTATTTAAAATTAGACCAGTCGTCTAGAGAAGTAAAAATCAGACCCATAAAACTGTTATGGGTCTAATCTAAGCCCAACATCCGTTTAGTAGCCAGCAGGGCTGACTCAAGTGGTTTCCGATCGCGGGTTATTTTGGCACGCAGACTGGCTCCCATCCATAGCTGATAGAGACTGGTTGCTGCTTCGCTACTTTCAGTCCAGGGACGCAATGAGTCATCCGCAACACCTTGCTCCAACGTCTGCGCAAGGCGCGCAATAATAGCTCCAGTTCCCTGTTCGAGGACCTTACGCATGCCTTCCGACAAGTCACTAACCTCAGCGGCGAGCTTAACCGCCAGACATTTGCCTTTAGGGTCGCAATCGGCCTCAATATCGAGCCAATATTGCCAGTATCGCATGAGTCGCTGCGCGGCAGAGGCGCCCGGCTGGGTCAATACAGTTTCAAGCTGGAGTAAATAATCCGCAAAGTAGGTTTCCAGCAAGGCTTCACCAAAGGCTTCTTTCGACTTGAAATAGTGATAAAACGACCCTTTGGGAACGCCTGCGGTCTGTAGGATTTCATTCAGCCCGACGGCAACAAAGCCTTTACTGCTGATAATTGGCTTGGCCGTGTCGAGGATATGCTGCCGAACATTGCTGGTTGCTGATAGTTTCATAGCCACATTTTATAACTTGATTAGACCAGTTGTCTACAAAGCCGAGCTGTTCTGCTAAATACGCAGTCCAGGAATGTCGAAGTAAGTAAGCGCTCACATCATAAATCAAAAAGTAAGTGCTTAGTAACGGATTGGTAAGTATCGAAGCGCAAACCTAAGGACTGTTCTCTTGCAAGACGGTCCTGTCGAACCTCGCTACGCACCTTTGTCGAAAAGCAACTACACTACTAACTATCGCAATAATAGAGTGAGACAAAGGCATGCATTTGAAAACCTTCCCATTTTCTTTAACCATTATTAAGCTAGCCGCCATTGCAGCAACCTTGCTCAGTGTAGGCGCCTGTAGCAGTGTCTATTACGATACCATGGAGAAATTCGGCTACGAAAAACGCGACATCCTGGTATCACGGGTTGAAGACTCGCGCGACGCTCAGTCAGATGCTCAGGAAACCTTCCGCAGCGCCTTAGAACGCTATCAGAGCGTTATCGATACCCCGGAAAGTGACCTCCGTGAAAAATACGAAGAAGTCCGGGAAGCATATGAAGACAGCGAAGAGGCCGCTAAAGAAGTAAGTGACCGCATCGCGGAAGTCGAAGATGTCGCAGATGACCTGTTTGATGAATGGGAAGATGAACTCGATCGCTATACCAATCAGCAGCTTCGTGCTTCCAGCGAACGTCAGCTGGGTGAAACGCGCCAGCAGTATGAAAGTCTGATTAGCCGTATGCAACAAACAGAAGAACGTATGGGCCCGGTATTGCGCGCTTTTGAGGACCAAATGTTGTATTTGCGTCACAACCTAAACGCGCAATCCATTGGCGCGCTGGAGAGTGAACTTACTCAGATCAGAAGTGATGTTGATACCCTGATCCGTAATATGGAAACTTCGATTGCGGAATCTGAAGCCTTCATCCAACGCTTAAGAAGCCAGTAACTAATTTTTTAATGCCAATCAAGCAGCGTAAAGCGACGTTTCAGTCGCTTTGCGCTTGCCCACGATCGGCACTTTTTATCCGCAGTTGTCCGGGCTCCACCACCAGATCCATTCCCAGCCGTTGTAATAGCTGATAACGGCTATCGTCCTGATCGAAACGATACACCGGATGTTCATCCAGATAATCATGCAGCAAGCGGTATATCTCCGTGTGTAAGCCGTTTAAACGAAGCGAGCCAAGCCCTGTCTCGACGGAGGAGTCTTCGAGCACCAAATCGCGAATAAAAATTGCGTGATGTTCGGCGCTGTAACTAGGAGCGCCGGCCATACTCAAATCAACCGCAACCGGGTATTGCTGACCAAACACAGTCGCATTCAGCGTTGACTGGGTGCGAACCCGGACTTTGCCATCACCGTCCTGGCCAATATCAAGTTCCAGTGCATCAACATTCAGCGCCGCACTTAAACCCGCAAAGTCGACCTGATAGCGGGTTGACTGCAGTTCATTCAGCGCCAGCTGCTCCAGTTCATCCTCACTGATGGTGTAATTAATCAACTGACCCATTTGGGCGCACGCTGTCATCAGGCACCCTGCAACTACAACTGTTATCAATCTAATCATAATGACGCTTCCCGTTCACTTGGTGGTTGGCCTGGCTTTTCTGTGTCACCAGCTAAGAGTTCACTGGCAACCCGTTCCATAACCAGTGTCTCACGCCCTATAGATATGCCCATACTGTCAGGCCGACGCTGCATTACCTGACGGTTATGACGAATCGCGTCATTCAGCGCCACCCACTCGACCGACATACCATTGCTAACTTCATAGTGTTCCAGCTGATTCGCAACCAATGGCTGGTTGAGTTTGCAGTGGTACCAGTAGGAGGTCTGAAACATCATGTCCCAGTCCGCTTTCCAGGTAGGCTGATGTTCCGTGACTTTGCCAAAAGGCGCGATGATATCAATATCATGGGCACCGGCTTCTTCATGCAGTTCACGGCGCAACCCCAGCTGAGGATCTTCGCCCGCATCCAGTCCACCCCCAGGGAAGCTGAAGTCGTCATAGCGTGATGTATACATCAATAGTATTTTTTCATCGCGCAGAACAATACCGCGTGCTGCTTCACGTTTTAGCACTTTCAGATCTTGCTGGTTACCCAGGCTTTCAATAGAGTGGTGGGTAAGGTGCGCTAACAACCGCATACAGGGCGCTCCGTTGCTTGATAGATTAACTGGACAAAAAAACAGCGCAGAGTATACATCAGGCACCCACTAAAAGAGAGGGGCGTTACTTACGCAACACGTCCGCCAGCGGCTTTAACCTCGGAATATGCGATATCACGACCATAATAACAGTCATTACCGGCACTGCGAGTAACACCCCGACAGGTCCCCATAGCCAACCCCAGAAAAAGATAGAGACAAAAACGATGATCGGGTTAACCGCTAAACGCTGGCCGTGAATGTAGGGTTCAAGAAAGAAGCCGATAACGGTAATCAAAAGCACAAACGCCCCCGGAACCAGGAGAATTTGCCACAGCTCCTGGAACGTAGCCACCGAAACCACCAATAGCAGACCCGTACCAAGAATACCGCCAATGTATGGAATAAAACGGACTAAACCAGCCACTAGTCCCCACAATACAGGCGTGGGTAAACCAACGGCCCAGGATAACAAACCAACCGCCACACCAATGCCGACATTAACTGAGGTGATTACTCCCAGGTAACGGGCTATCTGCTCCTGACCGGAACGCACGATGCATAGAAAGATATGCCGCCGCTGGCGACGCATTTGTTGCGCCAGATTGCGCACCAACACATCACCGCTGACCAGAATAAAATAGGTTAGCGCCAGCGCTAACGCGAGACCCGTTACGCCACTTTGTACTTGTGTCGCAAGCCGGTTCTGCCAAAGTTCACTTTCATGAATAATAACCTGAGGTTCGTCCGACTCTTCGACTTCATCTTCAACTTCGGCCTGAATATCTTCGGCCGCTCGTTGTAACTTTTCCAAATCCTGCTGAACTTCGCTACGCCCCTGCAATAACCTTTCAACCGCACGGGGCGCATCTTCCGCCCATTGTGTTAGCGGTGCGAAAACCCCGTAACCAATACCGGCAAGTGCAGCAATAAAGGTTAGGATCAAAGCCAACGCGCTTATGGTGCGCGGAATATGCCAGCGTTTGCCGGCAGTCGCGACCGCCGGTGCCATCAACAGGCTTAACAGCAACGCAAAAACAATCGGCAGCAAAATTTCACTGGCCAGAAACAAAGTATATAAAACCGCAAAGGTGAACAGCCCATAAATAGGCGTGCTTAAATCCTGTTTCTTGATGGTTTTTAGTAAGCTGGAATTGCTTTTGGATTCAGGGTTCTGACTGCTTTGCATAAACCGCCTCAACATATCTTATTGTTATAACTGCTGCTAACTATAGCTTACTGCGGCATTTCTAAATGATAAGTTTTTCTAAGTTAACAGATACTATAAATACATCTTCAAAACGCTAAAATTTTGTTGAGAAACGCGCAAAAACCAAAGCCAGCTGCTAGAATCCGCCCGTCTCAGGTTGTCCTCCGACCTGTCTCACCGAGCAATTATCTTTGCTAGCAACAAACACAACTAATCACTGAATTAGAAGAGTAAAGCATGAAACGAAGCAAACTTGGCCTCCTCGGCCTTGGGCTTGGTCTTGCACCCGCCCCCGTATTCGCCGCCAGCGGCACTCTTGACCTGACCACCTCAGGTGTTGGCTATATCGCCCTAATTATTTTCACCCTAGCCTATTTACTGGTCATGGGTGAAGAAAAATTGCATCTGCGTAAATCGAAACCTGTACTCGTCGCCGCCGGTATTATATGGGCTCTGATTGGCTGGCACTATGTCCAGGCGGGCCTGCCTTATGAAACGGCAGATGCCTTCAAGCACACCTTGCTTGAATTCGCCGAACTGATGCTCTTCTTGCTGGTCGCAATGACCTACATTAATGCGCTGGAAGAACGTCGCGCATTTGATGCGCTGCGGGCCTGGCTGGTGCGGAAAGGCTTTAGTTACCCAGCACTGTTCTGGATTACCGGCCTGTTGGCGTTTTTCCTTTCCCCCATCGCCGATAACCTCACCACCGCCTTGCTGATGTGCGCGGTGGTCATGAAAGTGGCAGAGCACGACAGCAAGTTCATTGGTTTAAGCTGCGTCAATATTGTCTTAGCCGCCAATGCGGGCGGTGCGTTCAGTCCATTCGGCGACATTACCACACTGATGGTGTGGCAGGCCGGCGTTATCAACTTCCAGGAATTTTTTGTGCTCTTCATTCCGGCAGCCGTCAGTTACCTGGTGCCGGCCTGCGCAATGTATTATTTTGTGCCAAAAACCAAACCAGGTGGCGTGATCGAGAACGTCGAGCTGAAACGAGGCGCTATCCGCATTGCCTGTCTGTTTGTCTTCACCGTAATTACAGCGGTGTGCTTTAAAACCTTACTTAACTTACCGCCGGTCATGGGCATGATGATGGGCCTGGGTTACCTGCAGTTCTTTGGTTATTTCCTGCGCATGACGTTGCCGGGCTCACTGGCCCGTAAACGGGCAAAAGCCGAGCAACGTGGCGATCAACAGGCATTGAAACGGCTTGGTGGGGTAGTTCCTTTTGATGTCTTCAGCCGGGTTCAGCGGGCCGAATGGGACACCTTACTCTTTTTCTATGGGGTCGTGATGTGTGTCGGTGGCCTCGGCTACATGGGTTATCTCGCCGTACTCTCCAACTTCCTCTATCTGGACTGGAATGCAACCGGCGCCAACATTGTGCTTGGCTTGCTCAGTGCCGTGATCGATAACATTCCAGTAATGTTCGCTGTACTTACCATGATGCCAGATATGAGCCATGGTCATTGGCTGCTGATCACGCTTACCGCAGGTATCGGTGGCAGCCTGCTATCCGTCGGCTCCGCAGCAGGAGTCGCTTTGATGGGACAGGCCCGGGGTCATTACACCTTTTTTGGACACCTGAAATGGTCCCCGGTCATCTTATTAGGCTATATAGCCGGGGTTGCGGTTCATCTCTGGCTCAACGCCAGTTACTTCGCTATTCATTCATAGTGGTATCGACCACAGGTTATCCCGTGATGCGCGGTGGTCGTTTGCGATTGTGACCCGTAGGAGGCGCCAGAATTGGCGCTTTCTTGTATTTACGCCGAACCCAGTTAATGGTTCTAAGAACCCCCGGCTGCAGCACAACCCATCGCTCCATTCTGTATTTGCCCGGCACGTCCGACATAATCAACGCGGCCAGTAATGTCAGTAAACCCTGTCCGGGCAACACCAGCATCAATAGCCCCGCCACCATCAGCACCAGTGCCAGCAGATTGCGCGCCGTAGTGAACCAGTACGACGACAAACCACGACGCCTGCGCCGATGCGCACCTAGAAAGTAGTCTTTCGGCATATAAATAATCAGCACCGGCAGGACCACTAAGGACACCACAGCAAGTATAACGCTGATGGAGGTTAACCAGGGGAGATATGGCTGAATCCAGTCAAACGCTGCTACTAAGCCCTCGATCATCCTTGTTCCCTGGCCGATAAGCACTCTAAATTCACTACTCAGCCCCTCCTTTCTTTACCTGCGCAATAAACTCTTCTCCAGCATGTTTACCATGCAAATAGCCTTTGCGTAAGCGTAAACCATTGCGCGAGAGGC
Source organism: Aliidiomarina sedimenti (assembly GCF_003986955.1). Taxonomy (GTDB): domain Bacteria; phylum Pseudomonadota; class Gammaproteobacteria; order Enterobacterales; family Alteromonadaceae; genus Aliidiomarina; species Aliidiomarina sedimenti. The sequence continues at coordinate 427,796 of NZ_PIPN01000002.1, forward strand.
GACCGACTTTAAATTCAGGTCCAGGAGCGAGCATACGCATATTGCAATCCGCAGGCGGCTCGTCGATAAAATCAAGCGAGCGATTGTAATGCTGATAACGGTCTTTGGTCGCCCTGGCTAGCGCAGGTTGTTTGCGCAAAACCAGGTTCATAAAGGTTTTGTTCGCTGGTCGTTTGCGGTACCCATGGCTTTGCGACAGGATCACGGTAATATCGCGGGCACCCCAGGCGTACGCAGTCTCGACGGGGATCGAATCGCTTAATCCGCCATCGGTCATCGCCATCCCTTTCACTTTGGGATAATCGCGATAGGCAAGGGGAATAGCACAGGTCGCTGGCAACACATGACCCAGGTTATCAAGATCTATCTGGCTGTAGCAGGGTTTGCCGTCCCGAATCCGGGTCGACACCACATAGAGAGGAATTCCGCGCCGCAAAAACATCGCCTCATCAAGCACCTCATCCTTCGCCGATTCTTCAATGAGCCAGCGCACATCGGTCAGGTGCCCACCAGTTAACGCGCGCCGAAAGTTAATAAACTCGGGGCGGGTAGCATGGCTTTGGAATACCTTGTAGGTTCGTTGGAAATCCCCTGAAAGGTAGCTTAACGCAGCGGTGGAACCCGCCGAGACACCAATCACAAAATCAAATGGATAGAAGTCAGCCTGAATAAACGCATCCAGTACCCCAGCCGCAAAAATGCCACGCATAGCGCCGCCTTCCACCACTAAAGCTCGTTTACCTTTTGGCTTATGAGGCATCAGCATAGGGTCGACCGCCAACCATCTTGTTGTATTCGAATGTAGTACTGCATACCATCTGCCCCCACTCTAACTACCTACTATAAACTATAGCGAGATCTCAGCAAGGTAGGCTTGTGCTTTACTGGTTCCATGCTTAAAGCCTTTGTCTAGTTTACGCGTATCGCGGGTAAAACGACCGACGTTAAACGTAGTATCAGGGGCTATCACTCTAACCTTACAATCAGCTGGTGGGTTCGCTATGAAGTCCAGCGCATCGTTATAGCGTTGATGACGGGAATGCACTGCTGCACACAGCGCCGGATGTTGTTGTAGTAACCAGTTTGCCAGCCAGGGGGTGCGTGACTGGCGCATTCGATAGCCCAGCGGCCGTGACAACACCACCGTGATATCGCGGGCTCCCTTCTCATAGGCATAACGAACCGGAATCGAGTCGCTGACACCTCCATCGGTCATCGCTTTACCATCCAGCTCCGGAAACTCACGAAAGACAACCGGAATTGCACAGCTGGCAGGGAAGGCCTGATGCAAATTCTGTTCATTGATCACCGTGTAATGAGGTTCGCCGTTGTCAATCTGGGTACTGACCACATGCAGCGGAATGCTGCGTTCAAGATAGCGGTCAAATGACAAAGGCACCTCCTCAAATGAAGTAAACCAAAGCCAGGCAACATTGCAAATATGGTCCGTTTTACTCAGCAACGCCCGCGGACGAATAAACTCTGGCCTGATCGCATACGTGGTAATGACTTTATGGTTTCTACCCAGATCACCAGCCAGGTATCCAATCAAATTGGTCGCGCCCGCTGATACGCCGACAGCGAAATCAAACGGGTTATAATCCTGCTCTAAAAAATAATCTAAAACCCCCGCTGCAAATATTCCGCGCATCGCGCCACCTTCGACTACCAGTGCCTGCATATATCCGTTATCACTCCAAATCCATAAAAAAATAAAAAAAACCGCTTACAGGTCGCAAGCGGTTTCTTTAACACTCAGTAAAACCAGGCCCTAACGCAGTAGCAAAAGTGGAATCTTAGTACTGGTTAACAAACGGTTGGTATGACTGCCAACGAAAAACTCGCGAATTCGTGAATGGCCATACGCCCCCATCACCATCGCATCCATTTTTTCATCTTCAGCATACTCAAGCAGTGTCTTTTCAACGTCGCCCGGCTCAAGGACCGCAGTGACGGTAAAGCCAGTCTGTTGCAGACGCTCTTTCGCCCAGTTCAAATCTGCCAAATTGTCATGGTTCTCAACCCCCACCATCATCACATGCACGGGAATACCTTTAAACAGTGGGCTGTCAGCCACCATTTCGGTCGCCTTGCGTGAGGTGGCACTGCCATCATAAGCCAGTAAAATACGCTCAGGCGCTTTAAACTTACCCGTCACCACCCAAACCGGACGGCTGACCGCGCGAATAACGCGCTCAACCTGATGGCCGATATGCTGGCCAACCCCTTCACCGTGGCGACCCTGCTTGCCGACCACCAATAAGCGGGTTTCATTTTCCACCTCAAGCAAGGTATCAACCAGATCGCCATGGCGTTGACGGGTCGCCACTTCAGCCAGGTCGGTAAACGACTCCTTAATGTGCCGCTCAGCAGCGTCCAGTACCATCAGCCCCTGACGACGTGCCAGTTTAGCGCGCTTTTCTTCAATTTCCGCCAGCTCGACCAGCAGATTCTGCCGGGTATCAACCCCAATATTGCCACTAAAATCGATATCAGTCGGAGTACGTACATCATCTAATACATTGAGTAAAACCAATGCATTGTCCAAACGCAGGGCAGACCAGGCTGCGTAATCACAAACCGTTTGGCTCAGCGAGCTGCCGTCAACACAAGCAATAGTGTGAGTGCTCATAATGTTATCCTTTTTATAATCGAAGTTTAGTGGCCATCCATTAGTTTAGCAGTGGCTTCGGGATCATTCGCCACACCAAACTTATCTACCACCGTTTCGGTGGCTTTATTCATTCCGACCACTTCAACATCAGTCCCTTCGCGACGGAATTTAATAATGACCCGGTCAAGCGCTGAAACTGAGGTGATATCCCAGAAATGCGCTCGTTCTAAGTTAATCTCAACCTTATCAAGGGCTTCTTTAAAGTCAAAAGAATCGGTGAACTTTTCAGCGGAACTGAAGAAAACTTGACCTGCAACATCATAACGGCGACTTCTGCCGTCCTCAGACAATTTAGACGCCACGTGCATGTAGTTGCCCACTTTGGCAGCAAAGAACATCGCAGCCAGTAGCACCCCAACAAATACACCATAGGCCAGGTTATGGCTCCATACCACCACCACCACAGTGGAAACCATCACAATATTGGTACTCATCGGGTGTTTCTTCAGATCTGTCACCGATGACCAGCTAAAGGTACCTATCGATACCATGATCATTACAGCGACCAGAGCCGCCATTGGAATTTGCTTCACCCAGTCAGCCAGGAATACAACCAGGAGGATTAGCACGACACCTGCCACCAGTTGCGATAAACGTCCACGGCCACCCGACTTCACATTAATAATAGACTGACCAATCATCCCGCAACCAGCCATACCGCCCATAAAACCAGCACCTACATTAGCGATACCCTGACCACGACACTCTTTATTACGGTCACTCTTAGTGTCAGTCAGGTCATCAACAATGGTCTGCGTCATCATCGACTCAAGTAAACCAACCACTGCCAAAGGTAGTGCGTAAGGCAAAATAATCATTAAGGTTTCTAAGTTAAGCGGAATTTGAGGGATCAGGAACACGGGAAGTGTATCAGGCAATTCTCCCATATCGCCCACGGTGCGAATATCCATGCCCAAATACATTGCCAGCGCAGTCAGCACCACAATGCATACCAGCGGTGATGGGATTGCTTTGGTGAGATAAGGCAGACCATAAATAATCGCAAGTCCGCCAGCCGTCATTGCGTAGACATGCCAGGTCACATTAGTAAGCTCTGGAAGTTGTGCCATAAAAATCAGAATCGCCAGTGCATTGACGAAACCCGTAACAACCGAGCGCGAGACAAAGCGCATTAACACGCCTAATTTGAGCACCCCGAATACAATTTGCAGAAGACCTGTTAAAACCGTTGCGGCCAGCAAATACTCAAGCCCGTGGTTCTCCACCAGCGATACCATAAGCAATGCCATAGCCGCTGTTGCTGCTGAAATCTGGCCAGGCCGCCCACCGACAAATGCCATAATCACACAGATACAGAAGGAGGCATATAATCCAACTTTAGGGTGGACACCAGCAATAATTGAGAACGCAATCGCTTCCGGGATCAGCGCCAGAGCAACAACAAGTCCAGCTAATACATCACCACGAATGTTCGAGAACCAGGTTCTCTGAAGATTGGCTAACATGGGTTTTCCTTCTTAGATCGATAAAAATCATATAGCACCCGCTATGGCAGGGGCCACTATAATCATTAAATGTTAAAAAATGGTGAAAAATCACACAACGTAAAATACTGCGAGAAATGCAGGTAGAATGAGCTCTCCGGAACAGGAAAGATCACAGAAGATTATGGAAACCTTCAGAAATGGGCGGTTTTCTAGGGCGGCGTGATAGGCACTATGAAAATCCTACTTTTCTATTGAATTAACAGCCTGTTTACAACAGGATGAATAAAATTTGGAGCGCGAATACTACTGTAATTCTGTGCGTAAAACAATCAATACAGGGAGATCAGCATGGTTATTGATATTTTAGTCGGTACTACTTCAGGAAATACCGAATTTCTCGCAGACATGCTTCACGAGGAACTAAAACAACGTGGCCACAGCGTGCGCTTCCACGACAACCCGCAACTAAGTGACTTACCCACCAACGAAGGGTTCTGGTTGATCTGTGTCGCCACCCATGGCGCCGGCGAAGTCGCCGACAGCATGCTCGATCTAAACGACCAACTGCAACAGCAACAACCTTCACTTACAGGCGTACAGGGCGCGATACTGTCAGTCGGTGACTCAAGCTACGATACCTTTTGTCAGGCCGGTAAAGACATCGAACGCTTAGTAATCGGTCTGGGTGTGCATCTAATAAGCCCTCGTTTCGATATCGATATGATGAGTGACAGCGATCCCGAGCAAAGCGCGATGAACTGGCTGCAAAGCTGGGCAGGCAAACTTGAGCGTTGATCAAAACAGTGCTTATCCACAACAAGGATCGCATACAGATAAGCCTCTCGACCTTAACCGACATGGTTTACTAACAGCTTTTAAGCTTAGTTACCCCCAAAATTGAAAAGGTGTGAATAGATCATGATCAAAGCTGTGATCACAGGCAGGGACAACTATGGGGATAAAACCCATTGTGGATAAGGGCTCTTTTATACCACTGGTTACCCCAGCATAAGATCGCTGTTTATGCACAAGGATCATGATCGCGTAAGATCCTGATCCTCAACACGAATAGCTGCTTACCCACAGAAAAGACGCTCGCTAATAGTAAAAGTAATAAAGAGATCTAAAATAAAAGATCTTTATATTAGATCCTTCTCTCAAGGCTTAATTCGCTTTCGTCGCTACTCACCAGATTTGCGCAAAGCCTCTGTAAAAACCTGCAACTAAGCGATATAAGTCATTTCTTCATCACCCCCATTCATGTAAAATACCCGCCCTTGCGATCCTAATGATCGGATCCGCAATCTATGCTCTGAATAACCATGGTGACTGACCTATGACTGAACAGTTTGATGTGATTGTAATTGGTGGAGGCCACGCCGGTACTGAGGCTGCTCTCGCTGCTGCCCGTATGGGCCAGCAAACCCTGTTACTGACTCATAACATCGATACACTTGGTCAGATGTCATGCAATCCAGCCATAGGCGGTATTGGCAAAGGTCACTTGGTGAAAGAAATCGATGCCATGGGCGGGATCATGGCAAAAGCTGCAGATCATGCAGGTATTCAGTTTCGAACCTTGAATGGATCGAAAGGGCCAGCCGTTCGGGCAACCCGAGCCCAGGCAGACCGTGCGTTATACAAAGCCTATATCCGCCAGGCACTTGAACATCAGCCCAACTTGAAAATTTTTCAGCAAGCCTGCGATGATCTGATTGTTGAAAGTACTGGCCAGGGTCAGCGTGTTACCGGGGTTATTACCCAAATGGGCCTGACCTTTAAAGCTAAAACCGTTGTTCTGACCGTAGGTACCTTCCTCGGTGGACAAATTCATATTGGTTTAAGCAATTACCGCGGCGGACGTGCTGGCGATCCTCCGTCGATTGCCCTGGCAGACCGTCTGCGCGAATTGCCATTACGGGTTGATCGCTTAAAAACTGGTACACCACCACGAATTGACGCCAATAGCATCGATTTTTCAATGCTGCAGGAACAGCCCGGCGACAATCCCACGCCTATTTTCTCGTTTATGGGCACTGCTGCTGACCACCCGAAACAAATTAGTTGTTATATCACCCATACCAACGCCAATACCCATGACCTGATCCGCCAGGGGTTGGATCGCTCACCGATGTATTCAGGCGTGATAGAAGGGGTCGGTCCGCGTTACTGCCCATCGATTGAAGACAAAGTGATGCGTTTTGCCGATAAAGACAGCCATCAGATTTTTGTCGAGCCAGAAGGGTTAAGCTGCACAGAGGTCTACCCCAACGGTATATCCACCAGTTTGCCATTTGATGTGCAGGTCGCTTTGGTGCATTCAATCAAAGGCTTTGAAAATGCGCATATCACGCGACCTGGTTATGCCATCGAGTATGACTTTTTCGATCCCCGTGATTTAAAACCCTCGCTGGAAACAAAATACATTGATGGTCTGTTCTTTGCCGGACAAATTAACGGTACCACAGGCTATGAAGAAGCCGGTGCTCAGGGGCTTATTGCAGGTATGAATGCAGCCTTGCAGGTACAGCAGAAAGAAGCCTGGACCCCACGCCGCGATGAAGGCTATATCGGTGTTCTGATTGATGATCTGGCGACCTTAGGGACCAAAGAACCTTATCGTATGTTCACCTCCCGTGCTGAATATCGTTTGCTGCTGCGGGAAGACAATGCGGATCGTCGTTTGACTGCAAAAGCACGCGAACTGGGTCTGGTTGACGATGCTCGCTGGGCACGGTTTAACAGCAAAATGGAAACCATTGAGACTGAATTGCAACGTTTTCGTGGCACATGGGTGCACAAAGACCATCCTGCTGTACCAGCACTCAACCCGATGCTAAAAAGCCCGATCAGCAAAGAGGTCAACCTCGAAGAGCTGTTACGCCGGCCTGAAGTGACCTACCAACAGCTGACCTCAATTGAAAGTTTAGGGCCTGCGCTGGATGATACTCAGGCTTCTGAACAAATTGAAATTCAGACTAAATATGCTGGCTACATTACCCGTCAGCAAGACGAAATTGCTAAAGCGTTACGCCATGAACACACCAAATTACCGACTGAATTTGATTACTCATCGATTTCTGGTTTATCCAATGAAGTGGTGGCGAAACTTGCTGAGCACAAACCACAGACCGTTGGCCAGGCAGCGCGTATTTCCGGAATCACTCCGGCGGCTATTTCGATGCTGCTGGTGCATTTGAAGAAACAAGGCTTGCTGCGAAAAAGCGCCTAAGTTCACATACCGAGGATGAAACAGAAAATGTCCGACGCAGCTCAGCTTGCGCAGAAGCTTCAGCAACTACTTGCGAAGACCTCATTGGCAGTCAGCGAAGCGCAACAAAACCAGTTAGTCCAGTTGGTTTTACTGCTAAATAAATGGAATCAGGCTTATAATTTAACCTCGGTACGCGATCCCCAGGCCATGTTGATCCGCCATATTATGGACAGCGTCGTGGTTTCCCCTTACCTGCAGGGCGAACGGATCGTGGATGTAGGCACTGGTCCGGGTCTGCCAGGCTTACCCCTGGCGATTCTCAATCCGGATAAAGAATTTGTTTTAGTAGATAGCTTAGGAAAGCGGATTAATTTTATTCGTCAGGTGGTTCATCAGCTCGGCCTGAAAAATGTCACTGCAGTCCATAGTCGGGTTGAAAATTATGAACCTGATCAAGGGTTTAGTTCGGTTATAAGTCGGGCATTCGCGTCACTTGCAGATATGCTTAGCTGGTGTCATCATCTACCTTCTGCGGAGGGAAGCTTTATTGCGCTGAAGGGCCAATTGGACGAAGATGAGCTTACCGCTGTTCCTGCAGAATTTACCGTCGAATCCAAGGTACGGCTGAATGTCCCCGAGCTTGAAGCAGAGCGTCATCTGGTGGTGATACGGCAACACCAGTAAACCAGGTTGAGCCATTGCTTGGTTACGATTGTGGACATCCTGTGTAACCATCCGTCTATCTATAACAAGTAAGAGGCAGCTTTGGGCAGAGTTATCGCAATAGCGAATCAAAAAGGCGGCGTTGGCAAGACAACGACAGCAGTGAATCTGGCAGCGTCGATGGCTGCAACCCGGCGTAAAGTGTTGCTGATTGATCTCGATCCGCAAGGCAACGCCACCATGGGAAGCGGTATCGACAAATATGATCTTGAGTACACCGCCTACCATATTCTGGTGGATGACAAGCCGGTGCAGGACGTTGCCGTGCATAGTGAAGACGTCAAGTTTGATATCATTGGCGCCAATGCGGACGTAACCGCAGCTGAAATTAAGCTGATGGAAGTGTTTGCTCGCGAAACCAAGTTACGCCGAGCCCTCGAGCCTGTGCGTGATAAGTACGACTTTATCTTTATCGACTGTCCGCCATCGCTGAATTTATTAACGGTCAATGCAATGGCCGCGGCAGACGCTATTCTGGTTCCCATGCAGTGTGAGTACTACGCCCTTGAAGGCTTAACCGCGCTCATGGACACCATTGAACAACTGGCGTCGGTGGTCAACCCAAACCTTGTCATTGAAGGGATTCTGCGTACCATGTACGACCCGCGCAACCGCCTGGCCAATGATGTTTCCGAACAATTAAAAAATCATTTTGGCAGCAAAGTGTACCGGACAGTCATTCCGCGCAATGTGCGCCTGGCTGAAGCACCAAGTTTTGGTGCACCGGTTATGTACTATGATAAGTCATCAACTGGCTCAAAAGCCTATCTGGCATTAGCAGGCGAAGTAATTCGCCGTGCTGAGCAGGAAAATCAAGCGGCGCAAACATCCTAATTTAGCGAAGGTCAACATTCATGTCAGCGAAAAAACGAGGCTTAGGGCGTGGTCTGGACGCTCTGTTAACCAACAGTGCAAATGCAGCAGCGCGGCATGAAAGTCAGCGTCCGGCTATCGAAGATATAGCGGCAGACAAAGGCGAATTGCAAAAGTTACCGGTGGAGTTTCTCCAGCCTGGTCGTTTTCAACCACGCAAAGACATGGCACCGGAAGCCCTTGAAGAATTAGCCAACTCCGTTCGTGCCCAGGGCATCATTCAGCCGGTTGTGGTTCGCCAGTTAGGTGATAAAAGCTTTGAAATTATTGCCGGTGAACGGCGCTGGCGCGCCGCCCAAATAGCAGGGCTGGATACCATTCCATGTCTGATTAAAGACGTCAGTGACGAAGCCACTGTTGCCATTGCCCTGATTGAGAATATTCAACGTGAAGATCTCAATGCGATGGAAGAAGCCACAGCGCTGGCACGTTTGCAGGATGAGTTTAATATGACTCACCAGGGCGTGGCCGATGCGGTTGGTAAATCGCGTACCACAGTAACCAATTTACTGCGTCTGAATAACCTCAACACGGACGTCAAAACGTTACTCGAACGCGGCGACATTGAACTTGGCCATGCCAAAGTCTTGCTTGCGGTAGAAGGCGACCTGCAAAGTGAACTGGCCAAACTCATTGTGGCCAAGGCGTTAACTGTGCGTGAAGCAGAAAAGCTGATTAACAAAGCCTTGAACCCGACCGAAAAGAAAGAACCAGAACCTACAGATCCCAATGTACAGCAGTTGGAAGAGAGTTTAAGTGAACGGCTTGGAGCCAGCGTTGCGATTAGCCATAATCGCAAAGGAAAAGGTAAGCTGGTAATCAACTACTCAACCCTGGATGAGCTGGACGGGATTTTGGCCCACATAAAGTAAGGTTACCCTTAGTCTTTTTATTGTTATTCCCTTGTTGGTTGCCTTTAATTTCAACGGCTGGCGGGCCGTATAGGTTAGCAATAAAGTTGCAATTTTCTGCTGAAACTTTATAATCGGCCGAGTTTTTGTGCTGTATTTATTTCAGGCAGCACGCTTAAAAGCAGGATATCGGTCATGTCACGGTCAGCCCATCGAATAATGAATACATCGGGCCGCCGCGTCGCGCGACGTTTATTGACCTTGCAGTTTGCGGTATCTGCGATTTTAGTTTGTCTATTTTGGGCATTTTCCGGCGCAGCAGCCGCGTTAAGTGCAGCGACCGGTGCAGTCATTGGCCTGGTCCCCAACAGTATTTTTGCCGTGCTTGCTTTTCAGTTTAGCGGCGCGCGATCGGCACATAGTGTCGTAAACAGTTTTATGGCCGGTGAAGCATTGAAACTGATGCTCAGCGTGGTGTTGTTAGTAGTGGCGTTGAATCTCTTAAGCGAACCTCTGTTACCTTTGTTCGTGGTATTTGCCCTCCTCCACCTGCTGCATTTGCTGGCCCCGATTTTACTTTTAAAAACTAACTAACTTAGGTTGTTAACATGGCTGCAAATGGAAACATTACAGTCCAGGGATACATCAACCACCACTTAAACGACATGACTGTAGGTGAAGGCTTCTGGGCCATTAACCTCGGTGCGTTAGGCTGGTCGATTATTCTTGGTTCATTATTTGTCATCAGCTTTGCTCTGGTGGGACGTAAAGCAACAACGGGTGTACCGGGTAAGTTCCAGTGCTTCGTTGAGATGATTGTAGAGTTCGTTAGTGGCTCAGTGCGTGAAACCTTTCATAGTAAAGATCGCCTGATTGCCCCGGTAGCGCTGACTATTTTCATGTGGATCTTCCTCATGAACCTGATGAAGCTGGTACCGGTTGACTGGTTCCCTACGATTGCCGGTTTCTTTGGTTTGCTGTTCAATAGCAGCGCGTTACCAGAGTACGCGCAGAACTATTCATACCTTGAGCAAATCATGTCGCACCCATGGAGCTATCTGAAAGTAGCACCGACCACCGACATCAATATTGCAATGGGTCTGGCGCTGGGCGTGTTTGTGCTGATCCTCGGTTACTCAATTCGCTACAAAGGCGTTGGCGGGTTCGCTAAAGAACTGAGCCTGACCCCTTTCAATCACTGGTCGCTGATTCCATTTAACCTGGTTCTCGAACTGGTGCAGCTGATTTCGAAGCCGGTTTCACTGGGTCTGCGTTTGTTCGGAAACCTGTATGCAGGTGAAGTCATCTTTATTCTGATTGCGTTGGTCGGTCTGGGGCAGTTACCGCTGCACTTCGCCTGGGCGGTCTTCCATATCATGGTTATTTTGTTGCAAGCGTTCATTTTCATGATGTTAACCATCGTGTATCTGAGCATGGCAGCTGAAGACCACTAAGCACGATTTTTTTACTTTTACTTTTAACCTTAACTTTAGAGAAAACTGGAGAAACCAATGGGTATTGAAACTGCAACTTTGTTCGCTGTAGCTATCATCCTGGCAACCGCTGCACTATCAACTGCGTTAGCATTCGCACTGATGGGTGGTAAGTTCTTAGAAGCGACTGCACGCCAACCAGAAATGGCTGCTCAGTTGCAAACTAAAATGTTCATCCTTGCGGGTCTTATTGACGCAATCGCTATGATCGGTGTTGGTATCGCGCTGTTACTATTATTCGCTAACCCGTTTGCGTAAGAGTCCCTGTAACCAACCAATAGGAGGCTCGTTGTGGATATCAACGCAACTCTGATAGGTCAATCGATAGCAATGGTCGTGTTCGTGTGGTTCACCATGAAATTTGTGTGGCCACCACTGAACAATGCCATTGAAGAGCGTCAGAAGAGAATCGCTGACGGTCTTGCGGCTTCCGAGCGTGCCGAGAAAGACCTTGAAAAAGCACACGAGCAGGTTGCAGCGGAGCTTAATAAAGCTAAAGCTGATGCCGCTGAAATCATCGAACAGGCGCGTAAGCGTGCAACTAAACTGGTTGATGACGAAACTCAGCGTGGCCAGGAAGAGCGTGAGAAAATCATTGCCTCTGGTCATGCCGAGATCGAAGCGGAACGTAACCGTGCTCGCGAAGAACTACGTAAGCAGGTCGCTATACTGGCAATTGCCGGCGCTGAGAAAATTATTCAGCGCGAAGTAGATGCGGCTAAACAAAGTGACATAGTTGATAAACTGGTCGCTGAACTGTAATCACGGGGGTTGAGCAAATGTCAGATTTGACTACGGTGGCTCGCCCCTATGCGAAAGCAGCTTTTGATTTTGCTGTTGAGCAGGGCGCGTTACAGGAATGGCAGGACATGTTGGCGTTTGCCGCGCAGGTAGCGGACGATGCAACCATGCAGACGTTCCTGAAAGGTGCCGTTAGCCGGGATAAAGCCACTCAGCTATTTTTGAGTGTGTGCGGCGAACAGCTCAACGAGAAAGGCCAGAACTTTATTAAAGTTCTGGCTGCTAACCAACGCTTAAATGCATTGCCAGCAATTTTAGAGAAATTCTCTGAATTGCGCGCTGACCATGATAATGAAGTCAGTGTCGATGTCACTTCGGCCAGTGAGCTCAGTACTGAGCAACAAGCCAAGTTAAGTACTGCGTTAGAAAAACGTCTCGCACGCAAAGTTAAGCTCAATTGCAGTGTAAATCCTGACCTTATGGGTGGCCTTTATATACAGGCCGGCGACACCGTCATTGACGGGACCCTGAAGAGCCAGCTTTCGAAGCTGGCGCACTCACTGCAATCATAATCGGGGACGAGAGCATGCAACTGAATTCAAATGAAATTGCAGAACTGATTAAAAAACGAATTGATCAGTTTGAAGTCGTCAGTGAAGCTCGTAACGAAGGTACCATCATCGCGAATACCGACGGTATCATTCGTATCAACGGCCTTGCAGATTGTATGCAAGGTGAGATGGTCGAGCTTCCTGGAAATCGTTACGCTATCGCACTGAACCTGGAGCGCGACTCTGTAGGTGCGGTCGTTATGGGTCCTTATGCAGATTTGCAGGAAGGAACCAAAGTTAAGTCAACTGGCCGCGTACTGGAAGTTCCAGTGGGCGAAGCGTTACTGGGTCGTGTGGTAAACACCCTGGGCGCGCCAATCGACGGTAAAGGTGCTATTGACGCGGCTGGTTTCGAACCGGTTGAGAAAATCGCGCCGGGCGTTATCGAACGTCAGGCCGTTGATCAGCCAATCCAGACTGGTTACAAATCTATTGATGCGATGATTCCAATCGGCCGTGGCCAGCGTGAGCTGATCATCGGTGACCGTCAAACCGGTAAAACCGCGATTGGTATCGATGCCATCATCAACCAGAAAGGCACCGGCGTTAAATGTGTCTACGTGGCTATCGGTCAGAAGTCTTCGACCATCGCCAACGTAGTACGTAAGCTGGAAGAGCACGATGCGTTAGAGCACACGATTATCGTTGCTGCGTCTGCCTCTGAGTCTGCTGCACTGCAGTACCTCGCGCCATACGCTGGTTGTACCATGGGTGAATTCTTCCGTGACCGCGGTGAAGATGCACTGATTATTTACGATGACCTGTCAAAGCAGGCCGTTGCGTATCGTCAGATCTCACTGTTGCTACGCCGTCCACCAGGACGTGAAGCATTCCCAGGTGACGTATTCTACCTACACAGCCGTCTGCTGGAGCGCGCTGCTCGTATTAACGAAGCAGAAGTTGAGCGCTTAACGGATGGTGCTGTAAAAGGTAAAACCGGTTCACTGACCGCCCTGCCTATCATTGAAACCCAGGCCGGTGACGTATCAGCATTCGTACCAACCAACGTGATTTCAATCACCGACGGTCAGATCTTCTTAGAGTCTGATTTATTCAACGCGGGTATTCGTCCTGCGGTGAACGCTGGTGTGTCGGTTTCACGTATCGGTGGTGCAGCTCAGACTAAAATCATCAAGAAGCTGGGTGGCGGTATCCGTCTTGCCTTAGCACAGTATCGTGAGCTGGCAGCATTTGCCCAGTTCGCCTCTGACCTTGATTCTGCGACCCGTGCTCAGTTAGAACACGGCCAGCGCGTCACTGAGCTGATGAAGCAGAACCAGTATAAGCCAATGAGTGTCGCTGACATGGCAGTATCGATTTACGCTGCTGAGAAAGGTCATCTGAAAGGTATCGAAATCAGCAAAATTTTGCCGTTCGAAGCCGCTCTGATCGACTACATGAAAAGCGAGCACGCTGAGCTCATGGCTACTATTAATTCAACTGGCAATTACAACGACGATATCGATAAACAGCTTGGTGCTGCTATCGAGAAGTTCAAAGCTACGCAAACGTGGTAATTGAGCAGCCGCTGCGTTTACGCGTAGCGGCTAAAGTCGTTTAATCGCAGGAGAAAAGTCATGGCCGGCGGTAAAGAGATAAAAACCAAGATCGGGAGTATTAAAAATACTCAGAAGATCACCAACGCAATGGAAATGGTTGCTGCGTCCAAAATGAAACGGGCGCAGGAGCGTATGGAGCAGTCTCGTCCTTACGCCGATGCCATTCGCAATGTGATTGGACACATCGCTCAGGGCGACCTTGATTTTACGCATCCTTATTTGGAAGAGCGTGAGGTTAAGCGTGTTGGTTACATCGTCATCTCAACCGACCGTGGACTGTGTGGTGGCTTGAACGCAAACGAGTTCAAAGCCGTATTACGCGATGTCCAGCAATGGGATGAGAAAGGCGTTGAAGTCAGCTTCGCAGCCGTGGGCAGTAAAGCAACTGGTTTCTTTAAACGCATTGCAGGTAGCTTAGCCTCACAGGCTTCTAACCTGGGCGATGCACCATCTGTGAATGATGTAATTGGAACCGTTGCGGTAATGCTAAAAGCATTCGATGAAGGCACGATTGACCGCCTGTTTCTGGTGTACAACAAGTTCGTTAACACCATGACGCAGGAGCCCGTGATCAATCAGCTGTTGCCTTTGCCGAAAAGTGATGAAGCCAAGCGAGAGTACTCGTGGGACTACATCTACGAGCCGGACGCTAAAACCATTTTGAATACACTGATGAAACGCTTCGTTGAAAGCCAGGTGTATCAGGGTGTCGTCGACAACACTGCAAGTGAGCAGGCGGCACGAATGGTCGCGATGAAAGCTGCAACTGACAATGCGGGTGAACTTATTGATGACCTGCAACTGGTCTACAACAAGGCCCGTCAGGCAGCAATCACGCAAGAGATTTCGGAAATTGTATCCGGCGCCGGTGCGGTATAAGGCAAAGGTCTTAAAGATTTAAAGAGTTAGAGGAAACGTCATGAGTCAAGGTAAGGTCGTCCAAATCATTGGCGCCGTCGTGGATATCGAATTTCCACAAGACGCAGTGCCAAAGATCTATGACGCGCTCCGTATCACCGAAGGTGAGCTGACAGGTTTGACCCTCGAAGTTCAGCAGCAGTTAGGCGGTGGTATCGTCCGTGCAATCGCAATGGGTGGTACTGACGGACTGCGTCGCGGTGTGAGCGTAGAAAACAGCGGTGAGCCAATTATGGTCCCGGTAGGCCTGGAAACTCTGGGTCGTATCATGGACGTATTGGGTGAGCCAATCGATCACGCGGGCCCGGTGGGTGAAAAAGAGCGTATGTCTATCCACCGTGCGGCGCCTTCATATGAAGAGCAGTCGAGTTCGGTAGAGCTGTTAGAAACAGGTATTAAAGTCATCGACTTAATCTGCCCATTTGCTAAGGGTGGTAAAGTTGGTCTGTTCGGTGGTGCGGGTGTTGGTAAAACCGTCAACATGATGGAGCTTATCCGTAACATCGCTATCGAGCACAGCGGCTACTCAGTATTCGCCGGTGTTGGTGAGCGTACCCGTGAAGGTAATGACTTCTATTACGAGATGAAAGAATCGAACGTACTGGATAAAGTTGCGCTGGTATATGGTCAGATGAACGAGCCACCGGGTAACCGTTTGCGCGTTGCATTGACCGGCCTGACGATTGCGGAAAAATTCCGTGATGAAGGTCGCGACGTTCTGTTCTTCGTTGATAACATCTATCGTTACACCCTGGCCGGTACTGAAGTATCTGCACTGTTGGGTCGTATGCCGTCAGCTGTAGGCTACCAGCCTACCCTGGCCGAAGAGATGGGTGTATTGCAGGAGCGTATCACTTCAACCAAAACTGGTTCAATCACGTCAATCCAGGCCGTTTACGTACCTGCGGATGACTTGACTGACCCGTCACCAGCAACCACCTTCGCGCACTTGGATGCGACCGTGGTACTGAACCGGGACATCGCGTCACTGGGTATCTACCCGGCGGTTGATCCGCTTGACTCGACCTCGCGTCAGCTGGATCCACAAGTGATTGGTGAAGAGCACTACAACACTGCACGTGGCGTACAGTCCGTATTGCAGCGTTATAAAGAGCTGAAAGACATCATCGCAATTCTTGGTATGGACGAATTGTCAGAAGAAGATAAGCGTACAGTGGCGCGCGCTCGTAAGATCCAGCGCTTCCTGTCTCAGCCGTTCTTCGTTGCAGAAGTATTTACCGGTTCACCTGGTAAGTACGTGTCGCTGAAAGACACCATTGCCGGCTTTAAAGGCATCCTGAATGGTGACTACGATGACCTGCCAGAGCAAGCGTTCTACATGGTTGGTTCCATTGAAGAAGCGGCTGAAAAAGCAGCTAAAATGTAATCGAACCGGAGGTTTGTGATGGCGGTAAATACAGTACACCTGGATATCGTAAGCGCGGAAGAGAAACTATTCTCGAAGAAAGTGCGATCGATGACGGTGACAGGTAGTGAAGGTGAGCTGGGTATTTTACCTGGTCACTTGCCTTTACTAACCGCCTTAAAGCCCGGCATGGTACGAGTGGTTTTAGAAGACGGTCATGATGAATTGTTCTATATCGCCGGTGGCTTTATGGAAGTTCAGCCTGACCATATCACGGTACTTTCAGACACCGCTGTACGTGGTGGTGATCTGGACGAGCAAGCAATCAACGCGGCTGAAAAACGTGCCCGTGAAGCCATGGCTGATGCCAAAGGCGACACGAGTTACGCCGAAGCGGCTGCTGAGCTTGCCCGTGCTATGGCACAGCTACGCGTGTTGCAACAACTGCGTCGTCGCAAAGGTGGTTAACAGCCTAAGCTAGTAACCCTAGTAACGAAAAACCCGGCCATGCTGCCGGGTTTTTTATTGCGCGGGATTTTTACTGCAATAATCGGGTTAATCCAGCAGGCCGCGGCGCAGCCAATGCGGTTTTTGTCGGCTCCACAGGGTTGCGACCCACTTCTCGCCACTTTCGACTGGGCTACCGCAGTGCAGTGATGCAGGTATTGGAAGGCCTGCTTCGTTGGTATTGTTAAAGGTGACCATGCCGCCTGTTGGTGGCTTCACCTCCTGTTTCCAGTGTTTGAACCGGGTAGCGCCACCACTGAATTCATCATTTAAATAAAGCACGCTGGTTTTCACCCGTTGTCCAAATACTGCTATTTCGTCCTGCACCGCAGGCGCGTCACTGACAATGTAGTCGTGATGCCATTTAAATTCTTCGCCTTGCTGATAACGATAAAAAATCAAGGGTTCACTATGGCTGACTGGTTGCTGCTGGGCGGCTGCCATCAGTCGGGTTAAAGACGCCACCACCAGATCGGTGGCCGGTACCTCTGAGATAAATTGTTTGTTGTTACGCACATCGGTCAGGATCTGCTGCTCGTTCTTATCACCGTATAGCAAGGCATCTTCCAGTTGACGATGGGTATGGTCAATCAGATAGCGTAGTGACAGTTCGGGTAGCGCCAGCTGGGTTTGCCGTAGATCTGCATTTAACGACTGCTCTGAAGTAAGCAATCGAGTCGGCTCAGTCAGCGCCTTCCACAGCGACGTTGCTCGCGAATTTACAGTTATTGCAAACTCTGCCAACGTGGTGCGGAATCTCTCGTTGTTATCCTGTGTGGCGATTTCATGCTGCCAAAATTGCTCAAGCAACTTCAGTCCTTCAAGGTCGTGCTCAGAAGCAAAGTGAAGCGCCAGAGCGATTTCCTTATCTGAAGCGGAGCTTGCCAGCGCATGGGCAAGCCAGACATTGGTAAATTCGGCAGACCGGCTCGCCAGCTCGATAAGAGTAGCGATGGGGAGTCGCTGGCGATGAAAACCTTGCTGAATAATTTTCAGCAGTAGCTGGTGGGCTTGCTCATGTTGAGTTGTCATTACTACCTCTGTCACTACATTACATCGATGATAGCGTTGCTCGTGCTGCTTTTCAATTTAAGGGTGGCGAAGTAAGTGGTAGACTAGCGGACTAGCAGGTTTTATCGATATGGTTTGAAGCAATGGAACAGAATAAGCTCAATGCAGTCATTCTGGCTGCTGGCAAAGGCACCCGAATGCGCTCCGCGCTACCTAAGGTGCTGCACCCCGTCGCGCACAAGCCGATGGTGGCGCATGTCATTGAAACAGCGCAGGGTTTAGGCGCACAGGCGGTTCAGTTAATCTATGGTCATGGCGCTGATCAGTTGCAGACAACGCTGGCTGGTTATCCGGTTAATTGGGTCGAACAGGCTGAGCAGCTCGGCACCGGCCATGCGGTTCAGCAGGTGGTACCGCATCTCGCAGATGACGACACTGTACTCATTCTATACGGCGATGTGCCCCTGATTCAGCAACAAAGTCTGCAAGCCTTGCTCGAAGCGAAAGGCGACAGTGCGCTGGCATTACTCACCGTGACCTTGCCAGACCCCACCGGCTACGGGCGTATTCTGCGCGACGATCAGGGCACCATTACCGGTATTATTGAACACAAAGACGCAACCCCTGCCCAGCGCCTGGTAACCGAAGTAAACACGGGGATTATGGCGGCCCAGGGGATAGACCTGAAACGCTGGCTTAGTGCGTTATCGAACGACAATGTGCAGGGTGAATACTACCTGACTGATATTGTTGCGATGGCTGCCAATGAAGGCGTGCAGATTGCCAGTAGCCAGCCGCAAAGCGCGAGTGACGTCGAAGGCGCCAATAACCGTGTGCAGCTAGCGGCCCTTGAGCGCGCGTATCAAAAACGTCAGGCAGAACAGCTGATGCTGGCGGGCGCTACCCTGATGGACCCGGCGCGTATCGACGTGCGCGGCAAGGTCGAGATCGAAAATGATGTGGTGATTGACGTCAACGTCGTTTTTGAAGGTGATGTTTATCTGGCTGAAGGTGCCGTGGTTGAAGCAAACTGCGTATTACGTGACTGTCGCATTGGCAAGCGTGCACGGGTTAAAGCCAACAGCGTGATTGAAGGCGCGGTACTGGGTGAAAATGCCCAGGCAGGCCCCTTTGCCCGTTTGCGGCCAGGCGCCGAACTGGCCAAAGGCGCCGCCGTTGGCAACTTTGTCGAAATGAAAAAGTCCTACCTTGGCGAAGGTGCCAAGGCTGGCCATTTAAGCTATCTTGGCGATGCCCAAATTGGCGCGGGCGCCAATATCGGCGCCGGCACTATTACCTGCAACTACGATGGGGTGAATAAATTCACCACCGTCATTGGTGAACAGGCTTTTATTGGCTCAAATAGTTCGTTGGTAGCACCGGTCCAGATTGGTGACCGTGCTACGACCGGGGCTGGCTCTGTGGTGACTCAGGATGTCGAAGCAGATCAGCTTGCTGTCGGGCGGGCACGCCAGCGCAACCTGACTGGCTGGAAACGGCCACAGAAAAAATCAGATTAAGCAGAAGGATTCATTATGTGCGGGATTGTCGGGGCAACGGCTGAGCGTCGTGTTGCAGAAATTCTTTTAGAAGGCTTACGCCGTCTTGAGTATCGTGGTTATGATTCAGCCGGTATGGCGCTGCTGAATGACCAGGGGTTAACCAAAGTGCGCCGGGTCGGCAAAGTGAAAGAGCTGGCCGATGCGGTTGAACGAGATGGTATCAACGGTCATGTGGGTATTGCCCACACCCGCTGGGCAACTCATGGTGGGGTTACAGAAGCCAATGCCCATCCGCATGTATCTTCGGGTTCACTGGCGGTGGTCCATAACGGCATTATTGAAAACCATGAGAGTCTGCGCACTAAGTTGCAGGCGCTCGGCTATGAATTCGAGTCGCAAACCGATACCGAAGTTATTGCTCACCTTGTGCACCACGAGCTGAAAACGGCAGCTAACTTATTAAAAGCAGTGCAGACTGCGGTAAGCCAGTTAGAAGGTGCCTACGGCACCGTGATCATGGATGAACGTGAACCAGGTCAGTTAGTGGTCGCTCGCTCTGGTAGTCCTTTGGTTATAGGGCTAGGTATTGGTGAGAACTTCGTTGCGTCCGACCAGCTGGCGCTGTTACCTGTAACCCGCAAGTTTATCTACCTCGAAGAAGGTGACGTGGCCGCCGTCTCGCGGGATGACGTTGCTATTTTCGATCAGCAAGGCAACGCCGTTGAGCGCGAAACCATTACCTCGGATCTGCAGTACGACGCCGGCGGTAAAGGTGAATATCGCCACTTTATGCTCAAAGAAATCCACGAGCAGCCGTTTGCGGTGCGCAATACCTTAGAAGGTCGCGTGTTGGACGGTAAAATTGCGCTGGATGCGTTTGGCGACAATGCCGATGAGATTTTCAAAACCATCCAGCACGTGCAGATTATTGCCTGTGGTACCAGTTACCATGCCGGCATGGTCGCCCGCTATTGGCTTGAGCAGTATGCCGGGGTGTCCTGCAACGTCGAAATCGCCTCAGAATTCCGCTACCGCAAGTCCCATGTCTTTCCGAACAGCTTGTTGGTGACTATTTCTCAGTCGGGCGAAACAGCCGATACCCTGGCCGCGCTGCGTCTGGCAAAAGAAATTGGATACACCGCCAGCTTAACGGTGTGCAATGTGGCTGCATCATCAATGGTACGTGAGTCGGATCTGGCCTTCCTGACCCGGGCTGGCGCCGAAATTGGTGTTGCCTCAACCAAAGCGTTTACCACCCAATTGGCTGGCTTACTGATGATGACGGCCGCCATAGGTCGTTACCATGGCATGTCAGCTGAAACCGAAGCGCGCATTGCGCAGGCACTATCCGCGTTACCGACCAAGCTGGAAGAGTGTCTGACCATTACTCAGGATATCGAGAAGCTTGCTCCTGAGTTTGCCGACAAAGAGCACAGCCTCTTCCTTGGCCGCGGTGACCAATACCCGATAGCTATGGAAGGTGCGCTTAAGCTGAAAGAAATCAGCTACATTCACGCCGAGGCCTATGCATCCGGCGAACTGAAACATGGCCCCTTGGCGCTGATTGATGCCGACATGCCGGTTATCGTGGTGGCACCGAACAACGAGCTGCTGGAAAAGCTCAAGTCCAACGTTGAAGAAGTGCGCGCCCGCGGCGGCATCATGTATGTCTTTGCTGATCGCGATGCAAACTTCAAAGGCGACGACAGCATGCGGGTAATCAACCTGGCCCACATTGATGAGCTGATTGCACCGATTATCTATACCCTGCCATTGCAGCTACTGAGCTACTATGTGGCAATCATCAAAGGGACTGACGTTGATCAGCCGCGCAACCTGGCGAAGTCGGTCACGGTGGAATAGTTTAGTCAGGGTAAAATAAGGAAAAATGATGCACCGACGTGGTGAAGAAACCGAGGCACAGAAGCTTCGCAATAAGCTGATTTTCTATCCCATTTTGCTGCTTGTTGTAGGCTTACCAAGTTACCTGCTGGCGAAGGGAACCTTCGGCTGGATAAGCGGCGCCTGGTTCGAGATCAACTTTGCCCATTGGGGCGTCTGGATTGCACTGGGGATTACGACGCTGGTGTATGCCGTGGTGCTACTGATGATTGCAGTGCAGACGGTGTTGGGGTTTATGCTGGCGTTAAAACGCTAGTTACTCTGTGGTTTAACGACGGCGGACCCTGGTCGAGCCGTCGGTGTGAGTACAGAGGCCGTACTGAAACGGCGGTTGCATCTGCGGTACCACGAACAAAAGGTCGGTAAACCAAAGGCAACTGCTGTCATTGTCGAGGTACGCCGGGTAGCTCATAAAATCACGTACTGCCTGAAAGTCGGGATGCTGCCAGGCTGTCTCGGCCTCAGGGGTCGGCTGCCTGGGGTGGAACGTCCATTCCGCGTCGTTGCGAGCGAGGTAGGCGTTGGCGCTTTGTTGCATCCAGTTGAAGGGCCAGTCTAGCGGGTCTGAATCGCTGACTCTGAGGTCCATGGCCCACACCCCATCGTTCGCGTTCTGTAACAACTTCCAGTGATAGAGTGAAAATGGCTGCGGCCAGGCTTGCATGGCGTGTCCGCTAAGCGGTGCTGCTTGCCTGGCATATTGCTTGGCATAGGTTAGCGCAGCGTGTTTCTGCACAGCAGCAAAGCTGAGCCAGATAACGGGGCCGAAAAGCGTTAAAACGGTGACTAAAAGGCGCGGGTTTGGCTGTCTCGCCTGCCAGTAGATCACGCCCAGCGCCAGCACGATGCTGGCGCTAAACACCGGATCGACAATAAATAGCAGCCCCAATGACACCCGCTCGTTACTCAGCGGCATCAATACACCAACATCCCAGGCTGTCAGCAGATCTGCAGCAATGTGGGTACAAATACCTGTTAGCCCCAGCCAATACAGCAAAGCAAAGGGGAGCGCTGGCCCTTTGCTGTGTCTTTGTATGCATCGAATGAGAAGCGCAAACAGCAGCGCCCATGCCGGTGCCAGCAGCAACGAATGGGTGTACGTACCATGCCAGTAGGCGTGGTAATAAAGCGGGCTGACTAGCAAGGTAACACTATCGATGTCGGGAAAAAGCCCGGCCAGGGCACCGAGTCCGGTCGCTGCTTTCACTGAATGCCGATCAACCACCCTTGCCACCCCCGCGCCGCCAAGAGCACCCAGCGCTGCGTGGGTTAACGGGTCCACGGATTATTTCCAGAGCTGAACACGCTGCCCCCGGCGAAGCGCCTTTTGCAGCGTCTTTTTGGTGTGGCACTGCTGTGGTGAGGTGTCTTTCAGCCAGTGAATAAATACCCTTATAAACAATCCGGTAAGTGCAACTTCCTGACCGATTCGCTGGAGATGACTGGCTCTGAGCTCTGCTGCCTCGCGAAACCATTGCACGGTGCGGCTGACACGTAATAGCCCGGCAGCCTGCAGATGAATATGCCCGGGTTCGAGCTTGTAGAGCAGCATTTCACCAGTCAGCCTGTGGTACGGCGATAACGCATCCAGCCAGCTTTGCATGGCACTGCCAAGGCGTAAGGTGTTCAGTTGCAAGGTGAGCGGGCTTGTAGGGTTGGCAGGCCGTGGTTGTGGGAAGCTCTTCAACATGGCTCTGTCAGCCCGGTCTAGCCAGGCATCGACGAGTTCGTCTTTCTGCGCGAACTGTGTGTGGATAACAGCAAGTGACGTATTCAGCTGGCGCGCTAGCTGATACAGCGTGAGCTGCTCCCAGCCGGTTTCATTACCCAGCTTAAGAGCAGCATCCAGAATGGCATCCCGCGTCAGCGTGTTGTCCATATAAAACCTCATCAGCACTAACCTAAGCCTTAGTATAGAAAAGGCTCAGGTGTTTGCTGATCAG
Source organism: Aliidiomarina sedimenti (assembly GCF_003986955.1). Taxonomy (GTDB): domain Bacteria; phylum Pseudomonadota; class Gammaproteobacteria; order Enterobacterales; family Alteromonadaceae; genus Aliidiomarina; species Aliidiomarina sedimenti. The sequence continues at coordinate 451,132 of NZ_PIPN01000002.1, forward strand.
GTTGTGATTAACAGCCTAGTAGGCAGGCATCAGGAAAATTTCGCGCACGCAATTGCGGGGGTTGGCATTCAGCGCATGTAGCACCGCATCGGCGACGTCGTTTGCATCGAGTTTGTCCGGTTTTGGCTCATCGAAGAAAGGAGTGTTGACCATCCCAGGCGCGATAACGGTGCAGCGGCCCTGCCATTCTTTCATTTCTTCGGCCAGATTCGATGCAAAGCCGTGTACGAACCATTTGGTGGCGCCATACACCGAGCCTTGAATAGTTCGACGACCAGCCGCTGAACCAGTCATAATAAAGTGCCCGGTGGTTTTACGTAAATGCGGCAGGGTCAACTTAGCGGTATAGAGTAAGGCATTGATATTAATATCGATCATCTTCTGCCACTGGTCGGGCTCACCGGCCTCCACGCCAGGGCTGTTAACGCCCATGCCGGCATTGGCAAACACCGCATCAAGCTGACCAAAGTGGTTCACCCCTTGCTCGACTACCGTACTTAGTTGCTGGTAGTCGGTAATATCGGCGGCGATGGCAAAGGCATGCTCCGAGCCTAATTCACTGACTAATTCCTGCAGGCGTTCCTCGCGGCGTGCGGTCAGAATGACTTTCACTCCATCTTTAACCGCTGCTCGTGCCGTTGCTTCGCCGATACCGCTCGACGCACCGGTAATTAACATTACTTTGCTCATTGCATCCTCCGTTTGGCGATAGCCCCTTAGGGGCTATCGCCATCTTAGTTTTGCATTTTGTCTGGCATCAACCTTAGCAGACCTGACGGGCTTTAAAAGCCGCGGCGGTAGGACAGGCTGAGAAAGTCCATGCCCGGGTTATTGCTTGCCAGGCCGGCATTTGAATAATGCATGTAGCGCAGACTCAGGGTATGTTCGTCGCTCACCTTCAGAACGACCCCGATCCGGTCTTCGAACTGAAAATGAGAGCCCATGTTCTTATGTGCAAACAAACGCTCATCGAGAAGGCTGACACCGATACCAAACTCCCAGAAAAGCGGCTTATTGGCCAAAGCGGCAAATTGTCGGGTAATAACCGGAGAGAGTGCTAATACATTCACTTGTTGATGCTCATCGCCAGCGTCTTGTTGCCAGCGATTAAAACTGGCTTCAAGGTGCCAGTTGAGATTCCAAAGCGGCAGCCGTTGCGGCTCCATCGGCTGCAGTGCAACCCGGATCCCCGACGTCGAATATTCCCCAGCCAGGTAGTCGACCCCCATTTGCTTCGCATGTGAGTTCAATGGTAACGAGAGCGATAACAGCAGCAATACAATACAGATTCGCATGACAACACCTCGTAGTTAGTAGAAGGCTATTATCCGGGGCCGCTGTAAATTATTAAATGCGAATATTCAAATGGCAGCGATTGGTTTTTTCGTCGTTTTCTGCACTTTTAGTTTTGCCGAAAACCTGTACGGCTGGCGGGTGTCGGGTTGCTAAAATGAAAAGCGGCCGCACGGGGGGCCGCTTTGTTAACTGGTTCTAAATCGTATCCGCGCTTAACGACCTCTGATCCGCAGGTTGTCCCGAACATCGCGAACTCCATTGGTGTTGCGCGCCATTTCAACGGCCAGATCACGCTGCGCTGAGCTTTCTACATGGCCATTTAAGGTTACCACGGCTTCTTCGACTTCGACTTCGATATCGCGGCCGCTAACCTCGCCCGACATCAGTAAGCGGGATTTGAGGACGGTAAAAATACGCCCATCGTTGAGTGTGGCACGGACTCCACCCTCGTCATCATCGTCGCCGTCGTCCTCGTTGCGCACGGTGAGGTTATTCTCAACCCCACTAACACCTTCAATCCCTTCCACCAGTTCTTCGGCTAAGGCTTTGTCGGTACTGGTCTCTACTTCGCCCTCCAGGGTCACCACCCCGTCTTCCACCGACGAGCTGATACGGAAAGCATTGAGGTTGGTATTCAGCATCAGTGAGGTCTGAGCTGAACCATGGATCCAGGCGTCCCGCGATTCACCTTCCCAGTCAGTATTTGCCTGAGCACTGATGCTGGCGCTGCCTAATGCGAGCGTGACTAACGCGGCGGTTAAGGTACGTTTCATTTTGTATCTCCTGTATAGAAGTTCAGGGAGTTACTAGCGAAGCCCGTGCCATGTTTTGTAACTCATTGATGAATATTGAATTGTTAGCGCTACGGACGGGTTTTAAGCAGCCTTTAAGGGGTGTGCTATGAAATAATTACAGGGTGGATGGTAATTATTTCAGGGCGCTGAGGGGGTAAGTTGGTGTTGCACCCGATACTGCTCTTTAAGTGCCGCCAACTGGTCTCTGGAGATTTGCAGGTAGGCGGCAAGCTGCGCCAGGCAGTGGCTTAACTGCTCGTCAGTAGATTTTTTGACATCTCGTTTGAGGATATCAAGGGTAAGCCGCTCCTGTGCTTCGAGTAAATCAAGAAAGATAAAGTTATCAAAGACTTGAATTGAGCGTTGTGCAGTTTCAAACCAGTCGCTACAGGCCTGGATGCGGTCTTCTTTGTTGGAGTCAGGGTGAGAGCCGTATTGAGCGACCACCTCTTGCAGCTGCTGATGAATTTCGAACCGTTGCTGAAATATACGGCGGATGTTGTAGTCGTCGACGTGATGCGTGGCGAAACGATAGAAGCTGCACCCTGCCTTGCTTAACGCATAAATATCATTGAGAGGCATAGACACTCCTGAATTAAATCTTTTGCGCGGTCTGAACAGATAGCCATCCGACACCGGGGTGTTCAGTTTCGGTTTAGGTTCCGGTGACCCATACAATAGTCGTACCAAAAATCAAATAAATGTAAATGTTCACGCTGGCCGTGACGCCCTTTTCTATACTTGCTTGACGCAGATTCACTCAACGTTGCTATCAAGGAGTGGCCGGGTGATGGCTAGACCTCGTTTGTTTCTTCATATTAAAGATCCGTCGCTGGACAAGCGTCTGCGTAGCCTGCCGGTGGTAAGCAAATTCTCGCTGATAACAAGCCGCGGAGATCCTGACTGGCCTACCCACATGGTGACCGCTAAACCCACTGTCGCGTTAGTAGAAATGAATCAGCTTTGCGACACAGAGCGGCAGCAGCTTCGTCGGCTGCGTCCGTTTCAACGGCGTGACTATATTATCCTCAGCCAGGGGTCGCCCAACCCTGATATAGATAATCAGCTACTTCACCATGCAGGGTTTCATTTTCGCGCGCCCTATTGTCTGCAGCAGATCGAGGCTACCCTGCAGGACTTCTACCACAGGGGACAACGTGACCAGGCGGTTAGCGAACAGATTTTACATAGTGAACTGGAGCAATTCGGCTTGTTGGTGGGATCCTCTCAATCGATGCGTGACCTCTACCAGACCATCCGCAAAGTCGCTGACTCGGCGGCGCATGTGCTGGTTAGTGGTGAAAGCGGCGCAGGTAAAGAGCTGGTCGCAAATACCATTCACTCTGCCAGCGCCCGAGCGGATAAACCCTTCATTGCATTGAACTGTGGCGCCCTTAGTCCTGACCTGATAGACAGCGAATTGTTTGGTCATGTCAAAGGCTCATTTACCGGCGCCCTTCGTGATCATAAAGGGGTTTTCGAACAAGCTGACGGGGGCACCCTATTTCTCGACGAGATAACCGAAATGCCGCTTGAGCAGCAGGTTAAATTGCTGCGCGTGCTGGAGTCGGGTGAGTATCGTAAGGTGGGTGGTTCAGGCACTCAGTTGGCGAATGTGCGAGTTATAGCGGCCACCAACAGAGAGGTTCAGGATGCGGTTGAACACGGCTTTTTGCGTCAGGATTTATATTTTCGCCTGGCCCAGTTTCCAATTCGGGTGCCTGCGCTTCGCGAGCGTGGCGAAGATATTGAAGGCCTGGCCAAGCACTTTTTAGCCTATCGCAATGCCTGTGAAGGCACCGCGAAGTCGATTACACCAGCTGCATTGGCGCAGATCGGTCGCTACCACTGGCCGGGTAACGTGCGCGAACTGAAACACACGCTGGAAAGAGCCTATATCCTGGCTGACAATGTTATTGAGCCGCGTCATATTGCGCTTGATGGCGCTAGCAAGCCGTGTGTGCTGGCGATGCCCAGTGGAATGCCGCTGAAGGAGTTGGAAGCCGCTGCCATTCAGCAGACATTGTTGCGCAATCAGGGCAACAAAACGTCGTCTGCTGAACAACTCGGGATTAGCGTTAAAACGCTGTATAACAAACTTGAAAAGTATCAGAGCTAAAACTGTGCGTTGTGATACACCTTCTGTACATCATCACAGTCTTCCAGCATGTCGAGGAATTTCTCCATCATCGCCACATCCTCCTCACTGATTTCAACTGCGGTCTGCGGCACCCACTGGATATCATCGGTGGCGAAGTCAATATCAGGGTAGGCTTCGAGCAGCGCCTGACGCGTTTTAGCGTATTCAGTGTGCGGGGCAAATACAGTGACCATGCCGTCTTCCGCTTCGACATCCGTCACATCAACGTCGGCTTCCATCAGTAACTCAAGGACGCTGTCTTCATCGTCACCTGCAAATGCGAAAATCGCGACATGGTCGAACATGTGCGAAACCGTACCCGGGGCCCCAATTTTGGACTTGGTTTTAGTGAAGCAGTTGCGCACGTCTGTGTAGGTGCGATTACCGTTGTCGGTCAGGCAGTCAACGATGACCATGCAGTTACCTGGGCCGAACCCTTCATAGCGAGCGGTAGCATAATCTTCACCACCGCTACCCTGTGCTTTATCCAGTGCTTTGCTGATCACGTGGGCGGGTACCTGATCTTTCTTAGCCCGCTCAATGAGCGAACGCAGGGTCAGGTTCATGTCCGGATCGGCGCCCCCTTGTTTTGCCACTACATAGATTTCACGGCCATATTTACTGTAGACACGGCTTTTTGCGGTTGCTGTTTTAGCAATCGATTCTTTTTTATTCTGATAGGCTCGGCCCATGACTTCATCCTGTTAGACAATACATAACACACACGTGAGGGCGAATTTTACACACTGTTGGCAAATTTATCTATGTCCTGATCTAGTTACACTCCTCTCTCAGCCAACGCCCTTGCTGGCGGATTTGGATGGTTTCGGGATTTCCGGCCATGCGCGTGGTAAATTCCGCGTTGCCTTCGTATTGCTCGTTATTTAACACAACGATTTGGCCCCGGCCTTCGTACGGAGGGTCACCGGCACACTGAAAACTAAAGTGGTAGGTATCGCCTTGCTGGGTGATGGTCTGGTCGCAGCCGTCCTGCTGTGGAAGATTCCCTTTGCGGATATCTTCTTCGGTCAGACAGACCTGCACACTGGACCCTGCCAAATCAAGGTTAATCCCCTGAGATGCCATCATTTGCTCGACCATCCGACGCTGACTTTGTGGAAGCTGCTCCAGTTGCTGTAATGCTTCTTCAATTGCCCTTTCCATTTGCCCACTTTCACTTTGCATGGAAAAGCTGTGCTCCCAAAGTCCGGGGCGAATATCGAGCTCAAGTTCATCTTCGGCCGCTGCAGTGGAAAGCGAGCCAAGGACCAGGGCCATGCTAAGCCCGAGTATAGAGTGTCTGTTCATGTTGATGCCTCGTTGATGCTTCGTCATTGCGCGATGTCGCGCGGGTCTTCTGGGCTTAAGTAAAGAAGGGCGCCTGCAATGCAGACGCCCTTTAAACTTACCAGTATTATCGAGATCTTGCTAAGTTTGCTGTGGTTACCACCTTAAAACTGGTGGGTGACCTCACCGCATTTGTCAGCAGGACCGTCCGCTGGACATACTTCATACGTTACTTCGTCTGCGTCCGTCATGAAGCTGTCACGTAAACGGTTACCAGTATAAGTGCCTACCAGTTCGCCGTCCCGATATACAACGACTTCACCGTCAGCGTTGTCCCAACGTAGCTGAACGACTGCCAGACCAGTGCGTAACTTACGCGCTGAAGCAACTGAAACTTCAATCTGGTCGAGGTTGATAGTAATGGTCTTAGTCACTGAATCAGACTGATCATCGCTATCCGTTACTACCAGGCTTACGTCGTAGCTGCCCTGTTCCGCATAGGTATGCATGGGGTTCTCTTCAGTAGAGCTTGCGCCATCACCGAAGTCCCATTCATGACTTACCAGATCCAGGTCTGCTTCGCTTTCGTCAGTGAAATTAACGGTCATCCCGTCAATGCTATAACTGAAGTCTGCAGATGGCGCATCTGGCTGTGGCTCTTCGTCACTGGCGGCACTGATAACCAGTGACCAGAAGTTCAGAGTGCCGGTATCAGCAGCTGCGTTATCCGAAACAAACAACGTCCAGTCACCTTGCATCGACTCACCGTTGAACGCGTCCACAGACCAGGTTTGATCGATATCCTCGGCGCTACCACCATCGCGGTCGTGAAGCACATGCTCAGTTCCGTCAGGAGATGTTAGCGTGATGATCAAGTCACCAATCCAGGTATGGGTAATGTTGACTGACACGTCCGTGCCAAACACCAGGCCTTCTTCAGCAACGCTGATTACACTGGTGATGCCTTCAGGATCTGCATCAGGAATCGATACCGGGTTGTTGTTCTCATAAGGGAAGTCGACCAGGTTAGCAGGTAATACCATCAGTGAGCTGGCAGCAGACCCTGTTAACTCACCAGTATCAACATCACTTGCAGTTAGGTTGATATCGTACTCACCCCATTGGGTATCCTCATCCGTGTAGACGGTTAAAGTGACTTCTTCACCGGCAAACGCAGTGTCCGCAGAGAGATCAAAATCAAGTGCCGGGTCAATACTTGCACTTAAGTCCACTTCACCTGACCAGTCAGCAATACTGAGCACCTCAATGGTGTATTCAGCGCTGTCACCAGCCGATACTTCCTGTGCAGCGGGCTGCATGATTAAGGCAAAGCCCGGTGTTGGGTCAGCGTCCAGTAATGCCTGATAAGCATTCAGACGATTTCCGGTTACGGTGCGGCCAGCCAGTGCAGGAATCGGGTCACCCGAATCGAGCAGGATCTGTTTTACTTCAAACAAATCCAGATGCGGTGCGATGGACCAAATCAAAGCAGCGGTGCCAGCGACATGAGGGGATGCCATTGAGGTACCAGAGGCTGTTGCGTAACCGTCGTTCAGATAGGTGGATAAAATAGCGGATCCTGGGGCGCCAAGGTCAACCGACGTTAGTCCGTAGTTCGATAATACGGCCAGTTCGTCATTGCGGTCAGTATTGGCAACCGAGATAATACCATCCAGGTCATAAGCGGCCGGGTATGCAGGTATGGCGTCTGAATCGCTAGCTTCGTTACCTGATGCAGCTACAAACAAAATACCGGCATCAATACCGTCTGATATCGCGGTGCGTAAGGTTTCTGAATATGGGCCACCGCCCCACGAATTATTGGTCGCAAGCAGATTGACACCATGATTGACTTTCAGGTTGGTGAAATAGTCAATACAGGCGATTGCACCTGCAGTGGAACCAAATCCGTCTGCATCAAGGAACTGGCAACCAGCAACCTTCACATTCCAGTTTACACCGACCACTCCGAGATTATTGTCGCCGACGGCGCCAATCGTCCCTGCTACATGGGTACCGTGACCATTTTCGTCCATCGGGTCGCCATCATCATCGATAGCCGAATAGCCGAAACAATCGTCAATGACCCCTGTGCCTGTGTCATCAATGCCGTTGTCACAAATTTCACCCGGGTTCTGCCACATATTTGCGGCAAGATCCGGGTGCGTGTAATCAACGCCTGAGTCAATCACCCCGATCACGATGTCACTGGAGCCAGTGGTGATATCCCATGCCTCCACAGCGCTGATATCGGCGTCAGGTGTGCCTCCCGCCTGCCCCGTGTTATGCAGACCCCAGAGATTGCCAAAGTTTGGATCATTGGGAACGGCTTGCGCCTGAATATCATTGATCGAGATGGTGTAGTTCGGTTCTGCCACCTCAATTAACGGGTGCGCGGCTAAGCGTTTTATCGCGCGGTCACGTTGAGCAGAGTTTGCTACACGAATTTCATTAATGCGACCCTGTGCGACATGTCGCATACGAAGGTCGCGGCCAAGTACGTCAGTTTCACGCAGAATACCGCCAACACCGCGAATTACCTCTTCTCGTTGTTCCTTGGAAACCGATTCTTTAAACATCACCAGCAAAGAGTCTTCCTCTGCTTGGGTGCTCGCTGCCATAGCTGAGCCCGTAAATAGGGCTAAGGAAATGCCAACGACTAATTTAGTTTTATTAGTCATTTTATTCTATTCCTCAATTTATACGAAGGTTTGTGTTCTTATAAATGCGGATTTTCCGCACCAAGAAGATCTAGCATAAATAATCGAGTTGGATGCTCTTATAACGAGAGGTCGAACCTAAATTAAGAACCTAGTTGTAGTCCCTTTGGTTGGTTTAGTGCATTGGTGTTTATTTCAAGACTATGTTTTTAAATGAATTTCAATTTCAAGGTATTAGTTTTGGGCTAGATAAAAATGACCCAAGATGATGATTGATTGATAGCTATTGAAAGTTACCCTTAGCTACGTATTTGCAAGGGATAATAAAAGAAGAAAATAATGACTTTCTCTGATTCTGGTGAATTGAACTCGACTTCTTTTTTTATTTTCATGTCGCGCAGCATGGCTGCGCGGCACTGCATGGTAATTGAAAAATCAATAAAACATTCAGCAATAATTTCTGATTTCAATCGAGCAGTACTTTTAATCGAGCAGTACTAATACAATAACAGGGAGACAATTATGTCTATCTTAACAAGTAAAAAGAAAGTCTTGGCCGTTGCAATTAGCATGGCTTTTTCAGGTGCCGCTTTAGCGGACACTCAGGAAGCATATTTAGAGCAGGTTGGCGATGACAATCTGGCCACCATCGACCAGCAGGCAGGTTTGCACGACGCTGCCGCCCTTCAGGATGGCAATGAAAACACCCTGACTATCCTGCAATCCGGCGAATGGCAAATTGCTGAGTCTACTCAGGAAGGCAATGGCAACGATACTACTATCGAACAACTCGATACCTGGCATGAAGCTTACTCGTATGTCACTGGTGACGACAACGTCGTTGATGTTTTCCAGGATGACTTTTTCAACATTTCATTCAGCTATGTCGACGGTAATTACAACACGGCGATGACCGAGCAGGTTGGTTCTCTGAACTTCTCAGAAATCGTCCAGACTGGGGATGATAACTACACTTCAATTATCCAACAGGGCGACTCAAACTGGAGCCTGTTTGAAGTGGTTGGCGACAGCAATGACTTCAATAGCGAAACCTATGGGAACGGCAATGAAACCGCGGTTCTGGGTGGTATGGGTAGCGACAACTTAGTTGATGTCTATCAGGTTGGTGATTTCAACGTCGGTGGTATTTCTGGTTTAGTGGGTGATAACAACACGGCATTTATTGACCAGTCAGGTGAAGAGAACGTCTTCATTGCCTATGACGTTGAAGGTGACAACAACTACATCGACGTCCTCCAGTCTGGCAACGAAAACCTGTTCCTGCTCGACCCACTGCAAGGCGACGACAATGTGGTACTTGCGCAGCAAGTAGGCGACGCCAACCTTATCGATGGCCCTTCTGGATTAGTCGGTAATGACAATCAGATCTACGTCGACCAAAGCGGCAACGACAACTACGCCATGTTTGAGACTGATGGCGACAGCCATAATGTCAGCATCGAACAGGCTGGTGACTTTAACGAAGCCTATGGTTTCGCAATTGGCGACAGCAACATGGTCTACGTTGGTTCTGACGGCGACTACAACCTCAATGCAGTGGCGGCAGACGGTTCGAACAATGATCTGTCATCAAGCCAAACTGGTGATTACAACACCGCACTGGTTGAGTTCCAGGGCGATGACAACCTGGTTGACGTACAACAGGACGGTGACCTGAACGAAGCCTACGTGGCAGGCCTCGGCGCCTCAGGCAATGATGTCGCAGCATCGCAGGTTGGTGACCTCAACCTGATCGACCTGTTGGTGACAGGCTCTGGCAACAGCATTGCGCTGGCTCAGAACGGTACCAGCAATATCATCGTTGGCATGGGCGGTCTTGGTTCATCGTTTGAAGTTGGTGGTGACAATGGCTTAGTTGATATTTATCAAGAAGGTTCGCTGAACATGGTGATGGGCCAGCAACTGTCCAATGGCAGCACTATGGCGGTATCTCAGATTGGTACTGGTAATACAGCTATCGTTAGCCAGACAAACTAAGAAAGAATCTGAAAAGCCACCGGTTTCGGTGGCTTTTTTTATTCCTGAATTAGTAGAAAGGGACTACCTAATTACGTCTATTGGCCTTACGGGTGAATAATTAACCCAATGAAAATAAAGGTTTTTTATTTAATATCCCGATTTTTATCAGAACCACGCTAGCCCGATAATACGATTGATAAGGGGCTAAGAGTGGCTAATGTACTAACACTAGCGACTAGGAACCTAAGGGACATAATCATGGCTTTCCTAAAAACAACAATAAGTTTAGCTGCAGTAATAAGTTTGTTCTTGCCAGCAGTACAAGCATCGTCTGAGTTACCAGTAGGCCTGGCCAGTTTGCTTGAGCGCCAGCAAATGGCCAGCTTCGGTGCCGCTGCTTCCTCTGGCCTTAGCGGCAACCAGCTGCAACTGGTGCAGGACGGCAGTAACAATCAGGCCATCCTGTCTCAGTCAGGTAGCTACCAGCAACTCAACCTGACTCAAATCGGTCAGGACAACCAGGTAAATGCAACCCAGATAGGCTCAGGCAATAACGTTCAGGCCTATCAGAATGGCAGCTACAACACGGCTGACATTGTGCAGGAAGGGTTCGACAACGCTATTCAGCTGGAGCAACTTGGTCACTACAACCAGATACAAATTCTGCAAACTGGCTTCGAAGCCAGTATGACAGTGACTCAGTATTAACAGGTGCAGCATGTTTACAGGCCGTCGTTCACCGGCTAAGTGGCTGTTTATCCTATTCCTCTTAGCCCCTGCTCTCATTCCCGGAACCGCCTCTGCGCAGTCCTCTGATATTGAGTTAAGTGGTCTGGTGCTGGACCGAACCATCACGCGTTTCGGTAAAGATTTCTTTTTTTACTACACCAGCTACTGGCGCGATATTCCCGATACCGAGGGGCTGACAGTGGTTATTCATGAGCAGGTATACCCCCAGGCTGGTACCCGTCTCTGGGTCGAAATTGAACAGGAAACCATTTTTCAAACCTATTTTGGACGCCGTCACAGCGACGTAAAGAAAGTGGCGGAGCAGGCAATTTTGATCAGTCTCGACAGAGTCGCAGATTTGAAAGCTCGTGCTGTCGCTGACTCGATCCTACAACAATTACAATAAGGAACGGCCATGAAAGCAATTTTCAAACTAACCGCTTTGTTCGCTGTTATCGGCGTGACTACCCAGGCCAGTGCCACGCAACTGGTCTATGAACCTGTCAATCCCAGCTTCGGTGGCAACCCGATGAACGGCTCGTTTCTGCTCCAAAAAGCGCAAAGTCAGAATGCACACCGCCCCGAAAGTAATCAGCGTTCGTTTGTGCAGCGTTTTCAGGAGCAGCTGGAACGAAACATCATTAATAGCTTAACCCGCCGCATAGCGGACGGCGATTTAGTTGAAGGGGTCTATGATACAGGCGAATACACGGTAGAAGTGACCGGCCAGCCTGACGGCAGTGTATTGGTGTATATCACCAACAACAGTAGTGGTGAAGTGACTGTTATCACCATGCCGGGCTGGGGAGGTTAAGATGCGTAGAGTATTTATCATGGCTCTGGCGGGCCTCTCGTTGACTGCCTGCTCTATCGTGCCTAAGCCGGAAAATTTCAATATTGAACCTGCGACCATAGATGCACGCAGTTCGGTGATGGAGTATCTGCGTGAGCAGCCTCGCCCTGGAACCCCGATCCCAGTCACTGTCTATGCATTTCGCGACCAGACTGGCCAATACAAGCCACAGGCGAATGTCTCAAGTTTCTCAACCGCCGTTACCCAGGGCGGAACATCGATGATGATGCAACTGCTGCTGGACTCAGGCTGGTTCGCCCCGCTGGAACGGGAAAACCTGCAGAACCTGTTAACTGAACGCCAGATATATAATTCAGCGGGTAATGGTCAGGACCTGCCACCGTTGAAAGAAGCGCGGCTGCTGCTGGAGGGCGGTATTATCAGCTATGACACCAATACCACATCAGGCGGGATCGGTGCGGAATACTTTGGTATAGGGATGTCTGAGATGTACCGAGAAGATCAGATCTCGGTTTATTTGCGCGCGGTTGATGTGCATACAGGCCAGGTTTTGCTATCGGTTTCCTCCACTAAAAAGGTGTTTTCCACCGAGGTGCGTGCCGGCCTGTTTCGTTATGTGTCGCTGAACCGACTGGCGGAAGCTGAAGGTGGCTTCTCTATGAATGAACCCGTTCAGCTTTCTGTTCAGCGGGCCATGGAAACGGCCTTGGTTGAGCTCATAGAGCGGGGTAAAGAACGCGGCTTCTGGCGTTCAGCGAGTTAGCACGGAGCTCAAAGGATTTGTAAGGCCCATTGTTAGGGCTGAATTGAAAAAAAACGCCGCAAATGCGGCGTTTTTTAAGTCGAGCCAGCGACAGACTGGGTCAGGCTTCGGATTTAATGGAAAAGTCCGGATGGTAATTAACAATATTGGACTGTTGAGACCAGCGTAAAAGCTCAACCCGATTGCGTGCCTGAGTCTTTCTGAATATGGACGACAAGTGCGTTTTAACCGTATGGGCACTGATGTTCAGTTGATAAGCCACTTCTTTGTTGCGTGCTCCCTGAGCCACCAGTTTTACAATATTCAGTTCTTGCTTTGTCAGTGAAGTGTGTGGGAAGGCGCTGTCGCTATTGTTGGTTTGTTCAATGCGCCGGGTCAGCATTTCGTTGACTAGCTCTGATAGCAGCCAGCGTGGATAATACAGCTGGCCCTCGCTTAATACTTTAAATGCGGTTAACAGTTTGTCCAGCTGGTCATCGCTGTAAATAATCCCTCGTACGCCGAGATCCAATGCTTGTTGTGGATCACAACTGCCACGGGCAACGTCGAATACAAAAATAGGGAACCGCTGCGCAATCAGGTTTACTTCACTGGCTGTATGATTGTGAGTTAACTGTTTGCCAGCCATCGAATACGCCACCATTGCGTCAGCGTCGACGTCCATATGAAAAAGCTCAGAGCGACTTTTTGACTCTGTTTCAATATCAATAGAATTGGCGAGTAACGCGATATTGGTTGGCTTGGCGCTGTTAGATACAATCAGAAATTTATTATACTTTGACATAACAACCCTCATAACCCCTTGTATGGATCTCAATCCATTTGTTATAAAATCAATTTTTATATTAACACGGCGAATGAGATTTGCACGTTAAATATACGAAATACGGGGGTATGAAAAAGGCCCCGGAGGGGCCTTAGGAAGCGTGTTCTTGTATCGCGGGAAACAAAATTAATTTTTTGCGCTACCCATGCGCTCTTCCATCCGCTGCATACGGCGCTCCAGCTCACGGCTGCGGTTTTGCAGTTCCTCAGCACGCTGCTCGGCTACTTCAGCACGTTGCTCAAGCTCAGCGCTGCGCGCTTCACACTGTTCAGCAGAACGCTCAGCGTTGCGAACCTGGGCACGCAAGTCAGTGACTTCGTCTTGTTGTGCCTGTGACGCACAGCCAGACAGAAATAGCATACCTGCACTGGCTAGTACCAAGAGGGCTTTAGTTTTTAACGGCTTATTGATCATATTATTCTCCATTTTTGCTCTGATAGTGCTTACAAGCAGAGGTTGCTTATTGGTACGAAATTGTTAATGGGATACCTGTTTTGCGAGTAAAGGCAAGCTCCACCCTGTCCCAGTCTATTTGCCCTACTCGCTCTAAATTAGTATCACGCGTTTGGGTTAAGGTATAGACTAAATCTGTCGAACTTGCAGGCGCAGTACCTTGATTTACCTCACGATGCACTTCCATCACCATCTTATCCTGAGTGACACCGATTTTTAACGGCTTATCAATAATCCGCACTGGCACACCGATGGCAGTCATATAGACCAGTGCCTCGATGTCGTGGTTATTCATGCGGATGCAGCCCGCACTGGTTTGTGCCCCGATACCAAAACGCTGATTGGTCCCGTGTATGAGGTAGCCCTGAGCACTTAAGTTAATCGCATAAGGGCCAAGCGGGTTGTCTGGGCCTGCCGGAATTACGCGGCGGATCTCGCGGCCCTGTTCTTCCCAGCGTTGACGAATAGACTCCGGCGGGTACCAGGTTGGGTTTGGGATGCGGGCCGTAATATTCATATCGCCCTGCGGGGTGGGTGTATTTCCCCGGCCAATCCCTACCGGGAAGGTATGAATCGTATTTTCATCGGGTAGAAAGTAATACAGGCGGTATTCAGCCAGATTAATCACAATCCCTTCCCAGGTCACGTCTGGTAATACATATTGTGTGGGTAAGGTAACGCTGGCGCCCACTTCTGGTAGCCAGGGGTCCAGATGTAAATTAGCATCCCGGATATCGGCATAGCCCAGGCCGTGGCGCTCTGCAATATCCAGTAGCGTTTCGCCATCCGCTACCCGAACCGTTTGCACTTCACCGATCACCGACTCGCCTTCCGCTGGCCAGTCGAACTGGGTCTGAGCCATCGCTGTGCTCTGAATCAGCAACAGCAGCAACACCGCCCTGTGTATATTAACAACAACTTTCATTTACAACTGCTCAAATTTTATTTTGTTGCAGACTATACCCCCTTTTCGAGTACGGGTTAAGAGGGGCAGGTAACTTTGTCATCAAAGCGTCATCTGTTTGTTACGAAAGCGTCATACCGGCTTCGTATGCTGCTGAAAAATTCGCCATAAGCGGAGACGCGTATGAAATGGTTAGATTATATTCAACGCTACGATGAAGTGTCCTATCGGTGGTTTAGTGGAACCTGGCAATGCAGGCCCAAAGTAGTCCTCGCCAGGGTCATCTCAATGAGCGGTGACGGCTGGATGTACGCATTGTTATGCGCTGGTTTAGTGCTCACTGAGCAACCCGGGGCAAGCACCATGTTCTGGTTACTTTGTCTGACCTTCGCTGTGGAACTACCGGTCTACGTGGTACTGAAAAACACTCTGCGCCGTCAGCGGCCTTATCAACGGTTAAAGATCTGCGCGGTCATCCAGGCCAGCGATAAATTCAGTTTCCCATCCGGTCATACTACGGGTGCGTTCGTGTTTGCCATAATTGCCAGTCACTTTTTCCCTCAGGCGGCGCCCTGGTTAATTACCTGGGCTGTAACCATCGGCTTGTCCCGCGTAGCGCTGGGTGTGCACTACCCAACTGACATTCTGGCGGGCGCTGGTTTAGGAAGCGGCTTCGCTTATCTGGCACTGATTACTATGGAGTTACTATAATGAGAGTTCTATATGGTGTTCAGGGGACCGGCAATGGCCATTTAACCCGCGCGCTGGCGATGGCAACTGCATTTGAGTCCTGCCCAGAGTTGAAAGTTGATTTCCTGCTATCGGGGCGCAAACGAGCCAAGTTGTTCGGGGTCGACGCATTAGGTGACTTCAGTTGGCGAGCCGGGCTCAGTTTTGCCACCCGCGGAGGGCGCGTCTCTATTCGCGATACTTTAAGTCAGAACCCATGGTGGCGCTTTTGGCAGGACGTCCACGAGCTTGATCTGAGTGGCTATGATCTGGTGGTGACGGACTTTGAGCCGGTGTCCGCCTGGGCCGCCAGACGGCAGGGGGTTCGTTGCATTGGGCTGGGCCGCCAGTACGCGTTCTGGCAAGGGCACCATGCACTGCCGGTCAATCCATTGCAGCGTGCGATGATCCGCCAGTTTGCTCCGTGTGATGAAGCATTAGGAACGCACTGGAGTCCGCTCAATTCATCCACCTTACCGCCGTTAATTGCGCCAGTCGGAGAACTGGGCAGCGCTCAGTCGAAACGTTACCTGGTCTATTTACCGTTCGAGCCGCTGGCGGATATTGATGTGCTGTTGCAGGCGCTACCAGAGTATCAGTTTGATGTTTTTCACCCTGAAGCAACACCACGAGTGACCGCTAACGCGACGTACTTTGCGCCTTCACGGGAAGGTTTCAGACACGCATTCAGTAAAGCAGAAGGGATCATCGCCAATGCTGGCTTTGGGACCAGCAGTGAGGCGCTGGCCAGTGGTAAGAAGTTGCTGGTAAAGCCGCTGCAGAGGCAGTTTGAACAGGTTGCCAATGCGCATTGTTTACAGCATGAAGGCTTGGCTGGTGTCTGTCAGCATCTGGAGCCCGAACGGGTGCACCGCTGGATCCAGAGCCCATCTCATGCCCGGTTGCAGTGGCCCGATGTGAGTCAGCATGTAGCACAATGGATTGCCACCGGCGCGAAAACGCCAGTGGCACACTTATCGCAGCAACTATGGCAGCAAAGCGGCTTGCAACGGCAAACCGCCTGACCGACCCGGCTTATTGCTGACGTTGTTGTTCGGATTCCAGGCGCAGGGCTTCAAACTCATTACCCTCTGCCCATTGTGGCCAGTCGCGGCTGTTGGCCAGTTGATTGCCGACCCGAAAGTAAATCCAAAGGTCCTGATGGGTGCCGCGTAAATCCCATTCCGGATCGTACTCGTCGGCTGGCTTGTGATAGGCCTCACGGTTGAAAATAGCGCGCTGCTCCTGACCCCAGCTTTCGCCAAGCTCAAAGTGGTCGTTGCCACCCTTTGCATAAAGTACAGGAACCCCTTTATTGGCCAGGCTGACATGATCTGAGCGATAAAAGATACCTGCTTCCGGGTTTGTTTCCGGCGCCATGTGGCGATTTTGCATATCAACGAAAGGTGCAGCGTAGTCCTGAATATCAGAATTTTCCCAGCCAACCACGACAAAGTCACGCATGGGGCCATACACGTTGAGCACATCCATGTTGATGCCTGCGACGGCTTGCTCTAACGGCAGCAACGGGTTAGAGGCATACCAGGCAGAGCCAAGTAAACCGCGCTCTTCAGCGCCGACCAACAGAAACACCACTGAACGTTCCGGCGCTTCCCCTTTGGCGAACTCTTCTGCCATCGACAGAACACCAGCTGTGCCACTGGCGTTGTCCTGTGCACCATTGTAGATGTCGCCACTGATTGGCTCGACGCCTAAATGATCCCAGTGGGCCATGTAGATAACATGCTCTTCCGGGTGTTCAGACCCCGGAATGTAACCGGCAATGTTATGAGTGTCGATGTAGCTAAATTCATTTTCCACCGTGACTGAAGCCTGTGCATTCAGTGACATGGGTTCGAAATCACTGGATAGTGCCTGTTGATGTGCCTCTTCAAGTGTCATATCGACGTTAGCGAAGAGCTTTTCGGCGCTCTCAGCTGTAATCCAGCCTTCGATTTCGCTACGGTCCATATTGCGGTTGTCGCGCGCCAGATCAAAACGAACCGGAGAACCGCCTGCAATCACACCCCAGCCATACCCGGCCGGGCCGGTTTCATGAATAATAATAGCGCCGGTAGCACCCTGACGGGCAGCTTCTTCGAACTTGTAGGTCCAGCGGCCATAATAGGTCATCGCATTGCCAGTGAACAATGCGTCGTCCTGCGTGGCGTAGCCGGGGTCATTGACAAACATCACCACGGTTTTGCCTTCGACATCAAGACCTTCGTAGTCATTCCAGTCAAATTCAGGGGCTACAATCCCGTAGCCGACAAATACCAGATCACTGTTCTCTACGGCCACACTGTCAACTACGCGTGGAGTCCACACCATCATCTCATCGCGGTACTTAAATTCGCTGTCGCTGCCATCATGACCGATGGCCAGATTGGTAACCCGGGTTGGCGCTATGCGTACTAAGGGAACCGGCTGTAAATAGGAGTCGTCATTCAATGGCTCGATACCATTGGCTTCGAATAAGCTGGTGACATAATCGATGGTCAGCTCTTCACCCTTGGTGCCAGGGGCGCGGCCTTCGAATTCATCGGCTGACAAGGTGCGCAGATGCTCGCGGTAATTTTCATTAAAGCGATAGTCGACATATCCGTCGGCGTCGACCATTGGTTGAAGGGCCGTATCGGCGGGAGAGTCCTGCTCAGCCGGACCATTGGCAGGCGAACAGGCCACAGCAAAGGTGCCAACGGCCGCCAGTAGGCTTAAATGTCGCAACATGATTACTATATCCTCGGTTGTAGAATTCGGCAGCGTTCAGACGCTTGTTAATTATTAGCGCACTAACTATACCACTTCAGACAGGCAATGGGGGTAGCACGCATAGAATTGAGGATAAGGAGAAGCAAAAAAAAGCGCGACCGACTGGCCGCGCTTTGGTTTGTTTAGGTTCAGCTATTAAGAACGAAGGTCTTCGATGCGTTCCTGAATTTCAGGGTCGTTCTGCATGCGATACGCAATAGCGTTGTATTCTTCAACAGACAGACCACTGTTTTCTACTGCTTCAACCATTTCGCTTTGCGCTGCGATTTGCAGCTCCTGCGCTTCTTCCTGGTTTTCCGCTTCTTCCAGTTCAGCTACGAATTCATCGTTAATGCGCTCGATCTCATCTAATGCATCAGCGAATTGTTCCAGTTGCTCATCAGTAACTGGCTCACTCGCCATTTCTTCCATTTGCTGCTGAGCCTGCTGCTGTTGAGCTTGTTGCTGCTGCTGTTGTTGCTGTTCCTGAGCCAGGGCTGGCATTGAAAACAGAGCGGCGGCGATAGCTGATAATGCAAAAGTACGTTTAAACATAATAAGTTCTCCTCGTTTAAAGTTGTCACAGGTTATAAAGCGAAGGTCATGCCAGGTTGTGTAATAACCCAAAAATAATTTATAAGCTTCTGTTTTTAAAGGGGTGTTTTAATTACCCTGATGATCAAGCAGGTTACCAGGGAGCCATATAGACGGTATTAGTGTATACTTTTGTCACATGTGACAGATATGTCAGTGACAGAAGTGACACAACTATGAAAAAGTCCGTATTTCGATTTCTTCGCCTGAGTGGCTTGCAGCGAGCACTGCTTTTATACGTGGTGCTGCCCTTACTGGTTATTGCCGGCGCTGGGATAGCGGTCGGCCTTGATCGCATGGCTACGCTGGAATCCGATCGGTTAAAAGATGACGTTGAGCTAATAGGACGGGCGATTCGTTTACCCATCGGCGAAGCGCTGGCGGTAAATGATGAAGAAGCAGTGCGCCGGACGCTGCAGTCGGTTTTCGATATCGGCCGTATCTATGGTGCCTCAGTGTTTGACGTCAATGGCAATCAGGTAGCGGCGGCGGGTATTACCGAACGCGACCTGACCACCAGCCAGGTTGCTCAGCAGGTCGTTACCACTGGCGAACAGCAGGAACGCTACCGCCAGGTGTCGGGGATGTTCCTGTTCTCGCATTTTATTCCGGTCTTTGACGATCTCGGTCGCACCAACGGCTTTATTCAGATAAACCGGCGCGCCAGTGATTTTGATGCCTCTCTGACTCAGTTATCGCAAACCGCCTGGGCGACCTGGGGGGTGCTCTGCTTCGCCACCTTGGCGGTGGTGATATTCGGCCACTATGGTGGCGTCGGTCGTCACGTGAATGCGTTAACCCAAAGTATGAACCGGATTGAGCGCGGTGAGCGTGCTCATCGGGCTGATGAAGCCGGGCCGTCGGAACTGGCGGAGCTGGCGCGGGGGCTTAATCGGATGCTGAATAGCATCGACAACAAAGATAGAGAGCTGGTGCAGCGACAGGCTCATGAGGAGGCGCTTGCGCAGCAGTTGCAGTACCAGGAAAAGATGGCCGCAATTGGTCGCGTTGCCGGCGGTATCGCCCATGAGCTGGGGGCACCATTGACGGTGATTGATGGCCGTGCCCGCCGGCTGTTAAAAGACAATCAGGACCCCACTCAGGTAAGGCAGCTGGAGGCTATTCGGGGGCAGGTTGCGCGGTTAACCCGTATTGTTCGGCAATTACTCAATTATACCCGGGCTGGCAGCTCGGATTATGAATCGGTGCAGCTGCGGCCGCTGGCGAATGACTGTGTAGCCAACCTGCGTCATGAGTTAACCAGCGACGAATTGCAGATTACACTCGATGTCCCGGATGATCTGCATATTGAAGCTGACGAAGCACGACTTGAGCTGGCTTTGATTAATATTATTCGCAATGCGGCTCAGTCGGCGACGCGCGAGGTCTCAGTCGCAGCGGTCAGTGACGGAGACGGCGTTCAGATCCGGGTGCGCGATGACGGCGCCGGACTGCCTGAAGGGGTGGACCAGGCACAGTTGCTGGAGCCTTTTTTCTCAACCAAGACGCAAGGTGAAGGCACGGGTTTAGGGTTGGCAATTGTTCATAACGTGGTAACTGAGCATGGTGGCCGGGTTGCTATCGCAAACCATAGCGCAGGTGGATGTGAAGTAACAATCTGGTTGCCAACGCGGGCGTTGCCCGTGATAAAGGCAGTGGAGAATAAAGATGGCGAGTAAGACTGAGCGCATAGTCGTGGTGGAAGACGATCCGGGGCTACAGGAGCTGCTGGTTGAAGAGCTCGAAGCTGAAAAATATCAGGTACAGGCCTGCGACAGCGTGGAAAGTGCCCTGCCGTTAATTGAAAAATGGCAGCCTGACCTGGTGGTGAGCGATTTACGTTTGCCGGGTGCCAATGGCATGACCATGGTGCCTAAACTGCTCACCCTAAGCGATACCCCTTCGATTTTACTGATCACCGCATTTGGTACGGTGGCGCAAGCGGTAGAAGCGCTGAAGCAAGGTGCGGATGACTTCCTAACCAAACCGCTGGATATGGAGCATTTTCTGCTCTGTGTACGACGCCTGCTGGAAAACCGTCGTTTAAAGCATACGGTGCGGGCAATGCGAGAGCAGCAGACTGAAAACTTTCACGGCATGATTGGACGCAGCCGCACCATGCGTGATTTATACCAGCAAATTCATCAGGTCGCTGATGCTGGTTCGGCGGTGCTCGTGCTTGGCGAAAGTGGCACCGGTAAAGAACTGGTGGCGCAAGCTATTCATGCCGAAAGTGCGCGAAAGCAAGGCCCGTTTCTGGCGGTTAACTGTGCAGGCATTCCGAAAGAGCTGATGGAAAGCGAGTTCTTTGGCCATGCGGCGGGCGCATTTACCGGTGCCCAGAAGGCACGCAGCGGTTTGTTGAAGGAAGCCCATGGTGGCACCTTGTTACTGGACGAAATTGGTGAAATGCCGCTTGAGTTGCAGGCGAAGCTGCTCCGAGTGTTGCAGGAAGGCACTATTCGCGCTGTTGGCAGTGACCAGGAAACCCTGGTCGATGTGCGTATTATCGCTGCAACCCACCGTGACCTGGAAACTCTGGTTAGCGAAGGTAAGTTCCGTCAGGATCTGTTTTATCGTCTGGAAACCTTTGCGCTCAAGGTACCTCCGTTGCGCGAGCGAGGGGATGACCGTGAGTTGTTAGCACAGCATTTCGTCGCCGCGCTGAGTAAAGATGATGGACTGTCGCCTTCATTGTCACGTGAGACGATGGAGAAAATCTACGACTACCCTTTTCCGGGCAATGTAAGAGAGCTGCAAAACGCGATGGAACGGGCAGTAACCTTCTGTCAGGACAGCGAAATTCGTCCCGAACACCTGCCTGAACGAATGCAGCAGGCTTCCCAGTTAACCTTAAGTCAGAACGACACTGGCAATAGCGAGCCCGGCATGCGTGAGCTACGCTCATTAAGTGATGTACAACGCGACTATGTTCGCTATGTGCTGCGTGAGACTGGCGGTAATAAGCGCAAAGCCGCTGAGGTGCTCGGCGTTACCCGTCGCACACTGTACCGCTGGCTGGAAGACTGATCGTTTGTCATAACGCATACGTAGCGCTGTGATAACTACGTTGATCAATAAGGAACGGGAATGAAAGTATTAATGATTTTGACGTCTCATGAGCAACTTGGAGATACAGGTAACAAAACCGGATTCTGGGCGGAAGAGTTTGCTGCGCCCTATTATGTGTTCGCCGATGCCGGAGTCAGTATCACTCTGGCGTCGCCAAAAGGTGGTCGGCCACCGATCGACCCAAACAGTGAAACCGAAGATGCCCAGACTGCAGCGACAGAGCGTTTTTACAAAGATGACGCGCTACAGGAGACCCTGTCTAACACGGTGAAGCTGAGCGAGGTCCGTGCTGATGACTTTGATGCGGTTTTTTATCCCGGAGGGCACGGACCAATGTGGGATCTGGCAGAGGATAAAACATCCATTCGTCTGTTGGAGGAGTTCTGGCAGCAAGGTAAAGCCGTTGCTGCGGTTTGCCATGCTCCCGCGGTACTGCTAAACGCCAGCCTGGCCGGAAAGCCTTTAATCGCAGGGCGCGCTGTAACTGGCTTTAGTAACAGCGAAGAAGAGGCCGTTGAGTTGACCTCTGTGGTGCCATTTTTGCTTGAGGATGAACTCAAAGGTAAAGGTGCCCGCTACGAGAAAACCGATGACTGGAAGCCATATGTTATCCAGGACGGCATGTTGATTACCGGGCAGAACCCAGCCTCATCGGAGCCTGCAGCGAAAGCACTGCTTCATATTCTGAATGGCGAACCTTAACGCTTGCCTATATGACCGGTGGTTATTAAAGTAAATAACCACCGGTCACCTAACTTAAAAGCGCCGTTCGACTGCAAACCCGGCACTCAGCTGACGGCCTGGAGCGGGCTCGAACGAACGTCCACTTCCCTGATTCACAATCACAGAACCCACGTAGTTGCGGTCAAGCAGGTTGTCGATCCGTAACCACTGGCGGAATTGCCATTGAGCGATCTGCTGGCGTGCTTCCACCGCGCTATGCCAAAGCACGAATGAGGGCGCGAATTCTGTATTGCCGTCGTTGCTGGCAATTCGCGAGCGATACTGTGCGGTAAGCGACGCACGCAAACGCTGATCCTGCCAGGGGGAAAGGTTGAGCTGAGCATACAGATTGCTGGTTGCAACCCCGGGGATACGCTGGTCGTCTAGCTGTCCCCCTTTATAGCGAGCCTTGATAATGGTTGCCGCTCCCCGCAGGTCAAGAATCGGTGTCCACTGATAGGTACCGCTTAGCTCGACACCCTGGCGTTTAGTTTCTGCAGCGTTTCGATACGTGGTGCGCCCATCGACCGATTGGTCGACCACGATTTCATCATCCGTACGCACTTCAAACAGACTGAGCTGAGCCATTCCTTTTTCAGTCAGCCACTTATGACCAAACTCAAACTGCTGCACCTGTGCCGGACCGAGTTCGGGGTTGAGGCCACTGCCATCGTTTCGATACGCTAGTTCAGTCAGTGTTGGGGTTTCGAATCCCGCGCCAGCCGATGCAAATACCGACCAGGTGTCAGTTAGCTGATAGTTAAAACCAGTCGTCCAAGCGTGCTCGGAGTAATCGATTTGGCCACTGTCGTCCGGACGTATGCCGTCAATTATAAAGCGGTCCTCGACCGCAAACTTCATATCCGAGACACGGCCGCCGAGTAACCAGGTTAACTGGTCGGTAAGTGCGTACTGACTGAGCGCGTAGAGATCGGTTTTCTCAACATCGCCGGTTTCGTCACGGCGCAGTTCACCCGCGGTGCCGAACTCATTTACAAAGCCCAGGCGCGTGTCTTGCTGTCGTTCAATATCGGTTCCCAGACTCAACTGCCACTGGTCATTGAAGGCTGCCGGACGCCAGTTGACCTGACCATGAACCCCGTAAAAGTCACGGGTCAGGTCTATTACGGCACCCGACGAGGTCAGGTCTGAGCCTGGAAAGGGCAGAAATTGTTCCACCTCTCGTTGTCCATTCCAGGCTGCTAGCTGCCAGTCCACGTTGGTCAGGGTCTGACGCAAGGTGGCAGACTGCTGACGATGACGGATCTGCTTGCGGGTGTTGAACACCGTAGCGCCAGCAAAGGTTTGCTGCGGATCTTCGCGCCATTGTTCAGCGGTTAACGAGCCAGGGTCCTGCAACAAGGGGGCATTGTTATCATCGGCACGGACAATAAGCTCCAGCCCGTTAGCAAACTGATAACCGCTGCGTAGTGCGTACTGGTCGCGCTCTACTTTGCCGTGAGAACGGTCGCCGTCGGTGCGAAAGCCGGCATAATGCCCGGATAAAAAGAACGGACCCTGCACATAAGCGCCATTCAAAGCGGTTCGTTGACGGCCGTTTTCACCGACCGCAAGTGAGGCACCAAGGTAGCTCTGCCGGGGTTGGGTGCTTTGCAGATTGATGACTCCGCCTGCCGCATTGCCGTAGACGCTGGCAATGGGGCCGCGGAGAACTTCCACATGAGCTGGTTCATCGACAAAGATACTCGACGTTTGTGCCTGCCCGTCGGGCATCGATAATGGAATACCGTCGAGTCGCATGACCACACCGCGCACACCAAAGGCGGCCCGGGCGCCGAACCCGCGCAACACGATACGGGTGTCCTGCGCGAAATTGTAGCGGGTATCGGTTTGCACGCCGGGAATGCCGGCCAGGATTTCTGCCATGTCGATGCGCATGCCCGGGAGTTGCTGATCGACTTCCACGCGGTCGATAGAACCAGCGGAGTTCAACCAGGGCTGGCGGGTGCGCGTTGCTGTTACCACGACCCGCTCAATCGGCTCGTCTTGTGCGCTAGCAGAATCGTCCGCGTCGCTGGCGACGCCGGGTAAAGCTAATGAAAAAAGGCTCGCGGTGATCGCGAGCCTTGAAATTGATTGATTCATAGATACCACTCCGCAGGCTTACTCAGCAGGAGATAAACGCAGTACTTTTCCATCCGCGTTGTCCGTTAACAGATAAATATACCCTTCTGGGCCAACCTGAACCTGCCGGATACGTTGGCCAAGTTCCAGGGTTTCCTGATGGATCACATGGTCACCATCGATTTCGAGCCGCGCAACCTGTTGTCCGCGCAAACCGGTTGCCAGTACATTTCCCTGCCATGCCGGGAACTGGTTTCCGTCATAAAAGACCATGCCCGATACGGCGATAGATGGTGTCCAGTGCCAAACCGGCAGTTCCATATCGTCTTTCTTGAAGCCGATACCCACTTCGCCACCACCGTACTGTTCACCATGGGTTATGACTGGCCAGCCATAATTGTGTCCGGATTGTGGCCGGTTCAGTTCGTCACCGCCTTGTGGGCCATGCTCGACAGCCCACAAATGACCGGTTGAAGGTTGGATATCCATGCCCTGGATATTGCGGTGGCCGTAAGACCAGATCTCCTCAAGAGCGCCTTCTTCGTTGACATAGGGGTTGTCCTCCGGCACCGAACCATCGGGGTGGATTCGAACCAGCTTACCGGTATGCTTATCCAGTGTCTGGGCATCATCCTGACGGTGTCCGCGGTCACCAAGCCCTATAAACAGATACTCGCCATCGTCGCTAAATGTCAACCGACCGCCGTAGTGACGACCGCCTTCTTCTTTTGGATACTGACTGAAGATAACTTCAAGATCATGCAGCGCATTGTCTTCGAGGCGAGCACGGGCAACCGCAGTACTGGTGATTTCACTGCCTTCGCTTTCAGGTTCTGAATAGGAGAAATAAATCAGGCTATCGCTGCTGTAATTGGGGCTCAATTTCACGTCGAATAACCCGCCCTGGCGCATAACCTTGATTTCAGGTAAGCCACTGATGGCTTCTCCGTGCGTGCCGTCCGCTTCAATAATACGCATGGTTCCTGCACGCTCTGTCACCAGCATCCGGCCGTCATTTAAGAACGCCAGTCCCCATGGGTGGTTAAGGCCTTCAGCGACGGTTTCGACGTCGACGTCAGCCCAGCGGGTTTCAATGGTTTCAGCCTGAGCTGTGGCCAGCGTCAGAGCGCTTAGGCTTGCCAATGCGAGTGAACGGGTAACTAATTTCATGTTGCTCTCCAGTCTGTTATGAGACGTATTCTGATCCGTGTTAGTAGTGCTATACGGGTGTTTGCTTCTACAGGTTCAGTGGCCGCAGATCGACGGTTTTATTTAGCTTAACGTCGATATTGGTAATAGGTCTGCAACCGTTTCCGCAATTTTTCGGAATGTCTGGCGGCGTGACGTGGTGGGCCTGAATAGCAGACCTATTTCACGATAGGCTTCCCCGTCTGTTGGGGTCAGCGCAACCAGTTCAGTGTTACTTAGGATCCCCTGGTCGATTGCCATTTGTGGCACAAAGGTCGCGCCGGTGCGCGCTTCGGCCATTTGCACCAGGCTATGCAGACTGGATGCGGTAAATGGATTGATCTTACGGCTATTACCTAAGCGGCAGGCAGTGACCGCATGCCCGGTCATACAGTGTTCATGCTCGAGCAGGAAAATGCTTTGATCCGGCAGCTTATTGTAGTCCACGGGCTCGCCGACGTCTTTGGCCAGATCCGGGTGCAGCACCATCTTGAACGGATCTTTACCCAATACCCAGGACTGGTTGCCCTGTGTTTCGATCGGTAAGGCCAGAATAAGTGCATCCAGCTCGCCATTCTTTAACAGCTGCATCAGGTGTGCTGTGGTGTCTTCGCGGATCTGCAATTGCAGCTTCGGAAAGTCGTCGTGCAGGCGGCGGCTAAGCGGGCCGAGCAGAAAAGGGCCGATAGTTGGAATACAGCCAAGCCGCAATGGGCCTTCCATAATATTGCCCTGGCTTTGGGCGTGATTCATCAATTCTTCGGTCTGGGTCAGAATATTGCGGGACAGGTCGACAATTTCTTCGCCCATGCTGGTGAACAGGAAAGATTTATGGTCCCGCTCAATCAACTGACAGCCAAGTTGTTCTTCCAGGTTTTGAATGCCACTGCTTAATGTGGACTGGCTGACGTAGCAAGCCTGCGCAGCACGGTTGAAATTCTGATGCTGATGCAATGCCAATAGATAGCTAAGGTTCTTAAGACTTGGCAATTTGTTCATGGCGTTCTCCCGCTGACCACTTTTATTCGTTTAACCGATTACTGTGATAGTTTTTATTCGCTTTCGTCGATGCAGAGCTAAACCTATCATGTGCAACGTGAATTTCAAACAGCAATCCTAATTGGAGGACGAATTATGTTAACAGTAGGCGATAAATTACCAGATTTCTCAGTTGTTGCAGCGAAGCCTGGATTCAACATGCCAGAAGAAAATGGCCAAAGCGCTTTTGAGACTATTACTCAGGACAGCTTTGAAGGTAAGTGGAAAGTTATCTTTTTCTACCCGAAAGACTTCACCTTTGTATGCCCAACTGAAATCGTTGAATTTGCGAAGCTGAACGAAGAGTTTGCAGACCGTGATGCAGTGGTTCTTGGCGGCAGCACAGATAACGAGTTTGTGAAGCTGGCATGGCGTCGTGAGCACCCGGATCTGAACGGCCTGAATCAGTACTCTTTTGCTGATACTTCAGGCGACCTGGTCGACGGTCTTGGTGTTCGTGACAAAGAAGAGAACGTGGCATTGCGTGCGACCTTCGTGGTTGATCCGCACAACACGATTCAGCACGTTTCAGTGAACAGCCTCAACGTGGGCCGTAACCCTCAGGAAATCGTACGTATCCTCGATGGCTTGCAAACCGATGAGCTGTGCCCATGTAACCGTGCGGTGGGTGGCGATACTCTGTAACCGAGGCGCCCAGTACGTCAGCGGTGCCAGAATACCGGGCACCGCTGCGATTTCCCGGCTGTTAAGCCACCTTGTTCAGTACGCAACTAATTTTGGAGTGAAGTATGACTATTGCAGACTACAAATCAGGGCTTGGTAGCCACTCAAAAGATACCAAGCTGAATCTGGGTAACCTGTTTTCCAATCCCGACGCAAGTGGGATGACCAAGGATCAGTTTTACGGAACAGCGCTTTCTCTGGCCTATTCGCTGAATGACAGCAACCTGATCAAAGCAGTTGAAGCTGAAGCCGAAGGCAATGTTGAAGCCAACGTGATTGAAGCGGCCAAAACCGCTGCTTCGTTAATGGCGATGAACAATATCTATTATCGATTTTTACACCTGGCATCTGACAAGCAGTTTGCCAAGATGCCTGCCGGCCTGCGCATGAACGCAATGGCGAACCCAGGTGTCGAGAAAGTTGATTTCGAACTTTATTCATTGGCAGTGTCAGCCCTCAATGGCTGTGGCATGTGCATTGATTCGCATGTGAAGACACTGCTGGATCATGGCGTATCAGCCCAGGCCGTGCAAAGCGCTGCCAAGATGGCTGCAGTGTTAAATGCAGCGAAAACTGCGTACGCGCTGTCCTGAACCTGCAAGACCCGGGAGTAACTCATCCTTTGCTCCCGGTAACGGAAGTTCCCCAAACGACCGTTGAAACTTTTAACCCGCCTCCCCGGCGGGTTCTTTTTTTCTACTGGCAGCGCTTCGTTGTGGCTCATTTTCCGGCCTTTTGGTAGAATTTGGGAGATTTTTCCCAGCATACTGAATGAGGTAGCGCAATGACCATGTTTTCCCGCCTGTTTTCGATTCTTCTTCTAGTCAGTATGTTGGTCGCCTGCAGCAGGCCCGTGGAGCCCCAGACCCTGCGTGGCGAAATCTTTGGCACCTTTTTTGAGGTAACGCTGGGTACGGCACACGAGGATGTGGATCTGGCGCAGCTTGAACAGGGCATCATGACCACATTGAATGAAGTGGATCGGCAGATGTCGACCTATCGCGATGACTCGGTATTAAACCAACTCAATAATGCACCTTTGCATCAGCCTGTACCCGTTAACGATGAGCTTTTTTATGTACTGCAGCGCAGTGAAGCAATTGCCTCACGTTCACAGGGACGCTTTGACCATACGGTTGGAGGACTCGTCAACCTGTGGGGGTTTGGTCGTGATGGCCGAGTGACCTCGGCACCTGATGAGGACGAAATCGAACAGCGTTTAGAGGAAGTTGGCTACCATTTCCTAATCCTGGACGAAAACGAACAGAGCGCCATGCGCACCAGCGATATTTTTATCGAACTATCCGGGATTGCAAAAGGCTACGGTGTCGATGCGGTAAGTGCGTATTTAACCGAGCAGGGTATCGATAACCACCTGGTAAATATTGGTGGCGATATATACGCTAAAGGCACGCGCAGTGAAGAGACGCGCTGGCGCGTTGGCATTGAGGCGCCTACCGAGGGGCGTCAGGTTGTTCAGCATATTCTCCCGATTGAGGATATAGCCCTGGTCGGGTCAGGCGATTACCGTAACTATTTTGAAGAAAATGGCGTACGCTATTCGCATACCATTGACCCGACGACGGGTTTACCTATCAGCCACAAGCTCGCCGCGGTGACCGTGCTGGCAGACAATGCGACAGATGCCGATGGGTACGCCACGGCGCTGTTGGTGATGGGAACGGAACGCGGACTGGCGTTTGCCAACCAGCACGATATTGCGGCATTGTTTATTACCCGTGGGGATGAAGGGTTTATTAGCCATATGTCACAACGTTTTGAGCAGGATCATCAGGCTGATATGCGCGTGCCGACAGTGCAATAACTCGTAAAGGAGAATGCCATGCAATATGTAGAAGGCTATGAAAATCTCGTCGAGTTGGTCGAGCACGGCGATGCAGAAGGGTTAAAATCAGCACTCAACGCCATGCCCTCGGCGGACGTGGCGGAATACCTCGACGAGCATTTTGAGGTATACAATACGCTGGCGCTGATGGAAATGATGGAACCTCAGCAGCAGGCTGAGGTGTTCGGGTATTTACGTCCGGCCCACCAGCAGGAAGTTGCGTCGCACATGGAGCTGAGCCTGTTGGCGCAGTTGTTCCGCGATATGTCGTCGGACGAGCGGGCTGATGTCTATGCCCTGCTGGATCTTAAACTGCAGGATGCATTGATGCGCCGGCTGGCACGTTCAGAACGCGAAGACCTGTTGCGCCTGGTGAGCTATGAAGAAGGCGTGGTGGGCTCGGTGATGACCTCTGATTATGCCACGATACCGGTCGGATGCACGGTAGAGCAGGCATTGAAGAAGCTACGTCAGAGTGCGCCGGAAAAAGAAACCATTTATCAGGTCTATGTGGTTGATGCGCAGCACAAGCTAGCCGGTGTGGTGTCATTGCGCCAGTTGCTGACCGCGACCCCGAATGAACAGATTGACGACCTGATGACAGTCGATGTGGTCAGTGTAAACCCGGACATGCCCAAGTCGGAAGCGGCGCGTATTATTTCCCGTTATGACTTGATTGCTATTCCGGCGGTGACTAATGATAACCTGCTGGTGGGGATGGTGACCTTCGATGACGCGATGGACGTGGTCGAAGAAGAAGACACTGACACCATGCACAAATCAGCAACCGTCGGTAAGCTGGAAGCCAGTTTGCGCGACGCCAGCCCAAGAACCTTATATAGCAAACGAATCAACTGGCTGGTATTGCTGGTGTTTGTGAATATCTTTTCGGGTGCCGCGATTGCCTACTATGAAGACACTATTATGGCGTATGGCACGCTGTTGTTTTTCTTACCCCTGCTGATTGCCAGTGGTGGTAACTCCGGCTCACAGACCGCGACGCTGGTCATACGGGCGATCGCCACCGGTGATATAGGCAAAGGGGATGTGCTTAAGTTATTTGCCAAAGAGTTGTTGGTTTGTTTTTCACTGGGTCTTTCGATGGCGGCTGCGGTCATGGTTGTGGCTTACTTCCGCGCCCCTGAGATAATGCTGGTCATCGGTTTAAGTATGCTAAGTATCGTAATGATTGGCAGCCTGGTCGGTCTGCTACTACCTTTCTTACTGAAGCGTCTCGGCTGGGATCCGGCAACGGCAAGTACACCTTTGGTGACCACGATTGCCGATGCCACTGGGGTAATGGTGTATTTTTCCATTGCCACGGCAATCCTCGGGTTAGCACTCGGCTAACCTGCAGGTGGCTCCCAGCCTGAACCTTACTGACTGGGAGTCACTATGCAGCAGATCAACCTGTCTCGTCTTAAATCTAGTCTTCTCGAACTTTCTAAAATAGGTTTCAACGAAAAGGACCATGGGGTCTACCGGTCTGGCTTTACCGACGCCGATATGAAAGCACGCTACTGGTTGCGCGATCTGGCTCTGAGTGAGGGGTTTATCGCTGATATTGATGGCGGCGGCAATGTCTGGTTTGGTCTCGGCGACCTTGATAAACCTGCAGTAGTGATTGGTTCCCATCTCGATACGGTGCCTGCAGGCGGTATCTTCGACGGTGCTCTGGGAGTGATGGCGGGTCTTGAAATCCTGCGCTGTATAAAGGAGCAGTCAATTGCTCTCGATTACCCCATACGGGTGGTCGCCACCGCCGAAGAAGAAGGTCGCTTTGGCGGCATGTTCGGTGCTCAGGCGATTACCGGCAAGCTCAATATGGACTGGCTGTTGTCGGCTCATGATGCGGATGGTGTCTACCTCACGGATGCGATGAAAGCCCACGGTTTCAACCCGATGGACGCCTTAGAGGTTGCCTGGCCGAAAGGCAGTATGCGCAGCTTTCTGGAGTTACATATCGAACAGGGCCCGGTGCTGGAACAGCAAAATATTCCGATTGGCATTGTCGATGGAATATCCGGGGTCTTTAAGTGGATTGTTCACCTCAAAGGTAAAGCCGATCATGCGGGGACAGCGCCGATGGATATGCGCAGCGACGCCTTTATGGGGCTGGCTGATTTTGCCCACGAGATCCCCCGGATTATCGACGAAAACGGGACCGATAAAACGCGCATAACGGTGGGCAAAGTCGAACTTAAACCAGGCTACCCACATACAGTGCCAGGCGAAGCTATTTTTACCATTGTCGCTCGTGACATGAGCGAAACCGTTATGAAAGAGTTGGCGGAAGCCTGCGATAAAACCTTGTTATCCATCGCCCGGCGCCATCGACTCCGCTATGAAAGGGAAGAAGTCAGCTGGCTGGCGCCGGACTATTGCAGTGACAGTATGATCGAACTGATGGAGGAAAAAGCTGCAGCGCGCGATTATACGTATTTACGAATGCCAAGCGGCGCCGGTCATGATGTCCAGTTTTTCACTCAGATTAGCGAAGCTGGTTTGATTTTTATTCCTTCCGTCAACGGTGTAAGTCACGCCCCTGACGAATGGTCGCACTGGCACCACGTCGAAATGGGCAGCAACCTGCTATTTGATGTGGTACTGGCGCAATGCCAGCAGGACGAGGTTTAACCGTGCGACTGTTTGATGCATCGCAAGCTCTGTGGCCTGATCTTTGCTGCCGAAAGGCGTATACTGACGGCACTTACGGTACTAGTAGTGGTATGCCGCGATGCAGCAAAATATTGAAGTGAAGGATAAAGCGCCGGACAGTGTTGGTAAACCTGTCAAAATCCAGCCCGCTAAGGGGTCCACTCAGCATGCGCCAACGGATCGTATTTATGTACGTGACGTAAAAGGCCGGGTTGAAACAGCCCGTCGCCTGTTAGGGTTTGCGCTGATGGCACTCTTC
The DNA here is from genome assembly GCF_003986955.1 of Aliidiomarina sedimenti. Taxonomy (GTDB): domain Bacteria; phylum Pseudomonadota; class Gammaproteobacteria; order Enterobacterales; family Alteromonadaceae; genus Aliidiomarina; species Aliidiomarina sedimenti. The sequence continues at coordinate 483,405 of NZ_PIPN01000002.1, forward strand.
CTGCTGTTACCCTGGTTAACCTATCAGGGGGAGCAGGCAATTCTGCTCAATATTCTGGATCAGCGTTTCCGTATTTTCGGGCTGACCCTGTGGCCTCAGGATCTGACCATTCTGGCCTGGATCTTCATGGTCTCCGCGTTTGCCCTGTTTCTCGTTACCACTTTATGGGGCCGGGTCTGGTGTGGCTTTACCTGTCCACAAACCACCTGGACCTTCATCTTTATGTGGTTTGAACGCAAGATTGAAGGCTCGCGGCACCAGCGAATGAAGCTCGATCAGCGGCCAATGGACGCAGACAAGGCTATGCGTAAAGTGCTGAAGCACGTCGCCTGGCTGTTGGTCGCTTTACTGACCGCACTGACCTTTGTCGGCTATTTCACCGATATCCGGCAGTTGTTTGGTGAGTTTTTTCTGCTCCAGTCGGGAGCATGGGCGACCGGCTCGGTTATCTTCTTCACCTTCGCCACCTACGGTAACGCAGGCTGGATGCGCGAAATTATGTGTACCCACATATGCCCCTACGCCCGCTTTCAGTCGGCGATGTTTGATAAAGATACCTTTATTGTCGCTTACGACGAAAAACGCGGCGAGCCGCGGGGACCCCGTGGGCGTAAACAGGATCCGCGAGCGCTTGGGCTCGGTGACTGCATTGACTGCAACCTGTGTGTCCAGGTGTGTCCGACCGGTATCGATATTCGCAATGGCTTGCAGTACGAATGCATTAACTGTGGTGCCTGCATCGACGCCTGCGACAATGTGATGGAGAAAATAGGTTACCCGAAAAAGCTCATTAGCTTTACCACGGAACGGCGCCTGGAAGGCGGTAAAACCAAAGTCTTCCGCTTGAAAAGCGTTGGCTATGGTGCGGCACTTCTGGTGTTAACGGCGCTGCTGGTGCTAGACATTCTGTTCCGGGTTCCTCTTGAACTGGACGTGGTGCGTGACCGTAATACCTTGTTCCGGGAAAATCAGCAGGGCTTTATTGAGAACGTCTATCAGCTGCGAATTATCAATAAATCGCAGCAGGCAGACACTTTCCGCATCGATGTGAGTGGACTAGATGAAATCGAGTATATGGGGCCGACTGAACTGCGCATTGAAGGCGGGGAAGTGTATACGGTGCCGGTCACTGTTGCGATAGACCCGTATTTTCTTGAGGCGAGCCTGATTGAGATTCGCTTTACGGTGAGCTCGGTGTCAGACTCTGAGGTTGAGCGAACAACCCAGAGTAATTTTTTATCAACAAGATGACAGATTTTAGCTTTACTGGTCTCACCCCAGATCTGATTATGGATGCCCTTGAAGCCGTCGATGTTTGGCCGGATACCGGGTTGCTGGCGCTGAACAGCTACGAAAACCGGGTCTACCAGTTTGCCGCCGACGGCAAGCGTTACGTGGCCAAGTTTTATCGTCCGCAACGCTGGAGCGATCAACAGATCCTTGAGGAGCATTCGTTTCTGGCCGAACTCAAAGAGGCTGAGATCCCGGTGGTGGCGCCGTTGGCGCTGGGTGACACTACGCTGGCCGAACATAGTGGTTTCCGTTTTTCGCTGTTCCCCAGCGTTGGCGGGCGGGCTCTGGAAGCTGATCAGGACGAGCATTTGTTTCAGCTCGGCCGCCAGGTCGGGCGGATGCATATGGTGGGGAAACGAACCCCCTTTGTGCACCGCCCTTCGTTGTTCAGCTTAACGGATCTTGAGCAGGCAACCGAGCAGCTGCGTGACTGTGCATTAATCCCGGACTCAATGCGACTGCCGTTCTTTACCATTTTGGATCTTGTTGTGGCGCGCCTGGGTGACCTGGATCTCACGCGCTATGACTCCATTCGCCTGCACGGTGACTGTCATGTTGGTAACTTATTGTGGCGGGATGACAGCTTAACCCTGGTCGATTTTGATGACTGTCGCCAGGGCCCCGCTATTCAGGATTTATGGATGATGCTTTCCGGTGAGCGTCATCATCAGGTCGCGCAGCTGGATACCTTGATTGACGGCTATGAAGAATTTGCTACTTTTAATGCGGCCGAACTTAAATTAATTGAACCTTTACGCGCCTGGCGAATCATTCAGTACATGGCATGGCTGGCAAAGCGTTGGGACGACCCGGCTTTCCCCCGTAGTTTCGGCTGGTTCGCAGAAGCCGCGTACTGGGAGCGCCAGGTACTTGCCCTGAAAGAGCAATTTGCAGCGCTGGACGAAGAACCGCTGCGCTTGCAGCCTGGTTACTAACGAAGGCATAATGCTTTTATAAATCGCTTCAAAATAGGTAAACAGACAATGAAAAAACTTTGGTTAGCAATGGTCGCCGCTGCGACATTGGGCATGATGGCGAGTGCCAGTGCAATGGATTTTGAAGAAGGTGTGCATTATGACGTGGTGAGCGATGAAGCCACCGAAGAAACTGAGATCATTGATTTTTTCTCGTTCTACTGCGGCAGTTGTTACCAGTTCCAGCCGTTTAGTGAAATGGTCAGAGAAGAGTTCGGTGATAGCTTCAAAAAATATCATGTAAACTTTATCGGTCCTCGTAACATGGGCGATATCACCATTCGTGCATGGGCGGCAGCCAATATTTTAGGTGTTACCGAAGAGGTTGCACCGCTGGTCTTCCGTAAGCATTTCCAGCAGCGTAACGTTAGTAATTCGCTGGATGATTTAGCGGGTGTTTTTGCCGCCGCCGGTATTGACCGTGAAGAGTTCGATAATGCGTACAACAGCTTTCCTGCTCGCAGTCAGGCAAACCGCATGCGCCGTGAAGCAGAAAAGTACAATGTGCAGCAGACCCCGACGTTTATCGTCAATGGTCGCTACCGCATGAATCCTCAAGGTTTCCGTGATAGTAATGATTTCTTCTCAGACTATCTGGAACTGGCGAAGTATCTGGTCAATAAAGACAGCTAATACTCCGCTAAGCCTAAGCCGCTACACCTGGTAGCGGCTTACATTTTTCTCTAACTGCCCCGCCGTATCGGCAAGCTCTTCCATATAACTCGTCGCCTGACGGGTGCCGTCTGCAGTCTGGTTGGCAATATCCACAATGGTCGTCATGTTCTGATTGATTGTTTCAGAGACCGATGTTTGCTCTTCCGCAGCGGTTGCGATTTGTGCGTTCTGAGTATTGATAGTATTGACTGCCTGCAATACATCAGCCAGGGCGTTTTCGACGTCACTGGCCTGAGCCACGCTGGTAGAACTTCCTTGCTCGATGGCTTCCATAATACCGGTTACCTGAGAAGTACCTTGCTGGACTTGTTCAATCATGGCCTGGATTTCGTGGGTGCTGGCCTGGGTACGGCTGGCCAGAGTGCGCACTTCGTCGGCGACTACCGCAAAGCCACGGCCGGCCTCACCCGCGCGGGCTGATTCGATAGCAGCATTGAGTGCCAGCAAGTTGGTTTGTTCGGCGATATTGCGGATAACGTCCAGTACGCTACCGATTTGTTTTGACTGTTCATTCAACTGATCGACAGCGCTCGTCCCTGCCGCAACCTGGTCAGCCAGTCCATGGATGACTTCGACCGCAGAATGCAGCTGGCTGTTGGCAGACTGAACAAGCTCCTCAGCCTGGCTCGCTGCAGTCGAAGCCTGTTGAGCACTGCGTGCGACTTCCTGCGATGCGGCGGCCAGTTCGTTGATCGCGGTGGCAACCTGTTCACTTTCTTCCTGTTGCCGGGTGACACCCTGGCGCGTTTCGCTGAGCACCCGATTGAGCTTAACCGAGGCTTCATTCATGGCGCCAGAGGAATCACGAATGGTCATTACCATGTTACCGACGTCATCGGCAAAACGATTAAAGGAGGTCGCGAGCTGACCCAGTTCGTCGTCCTGTTCGACGGTGATGCGACGAGTCAGATCGCCGTCACCCTGAGAGACGTCGTTCATCGCGGTGACGGTGGTTCTTAGCGGGCGGGTAATCCCTCTGGAAACGTACAATGCAACCGCTGCGATAATCAGCACCGCAATAATTGAAGCCACTAGCGTACTGATGAAGGCTTCGGTAACCGCATTGTCGACCCGGTTGGCTGTTGCATCAACCTGGGCCTGCAAACCTTCAATCCAGAAACCTGTTCCCACCACCCAGTTCCATTTCTCAACCAGATCGGCGTAGCCAAGCTTGGGCCCGATAGTGCCATTACTACTTTCCCACCCATATTCAACATAGTCGCCGCCACGCTCGGCGGCGGCGATCAGTTCCTGAATCAGGTAAACCCCATTTGGGTCCTGGAAGTCACGTAAATTGCGCCCTTCAAGGGCCTGGTTGACACCGTGAGCAACACTGACACCCTGTTGGTCATAGACGAAGACGTAGCCGACGTCACCGGCATCATCGAAACGCAGACTGCGCAGGACGGTTTTAGCCTGCTCCTGCAGCTGTGCGGTATTGCTGCCGTCATCAGCGGCCACCAGATGTTGGATCGAACTGATAGCAAGCTGCAGGTAGTTACGTACCTCTGCTCGACGGTCCCCTTCCATTTGTCCTGCGAAGTCAGCCACGGTTTGTTCGCCCATATGGCGTGCCTGATAAAAGTTGTAAAAAGTAACCATAGCGGCAATCAATACGGGTGGTATCAATGCCAGCGCTAGTACCCGCTGCTGTATAGAAAGGGACATCCTGCTCTCCTGCAATCGTAAAGATAAGGATAAGATTATACTAATTTAACGGCTAAAGGGCGCGCCGACTTTAGTCTAACTAGCGCGATCACAGGGTTTTTGCTAGTTTATGGGAACTTATTATCCAGCGGACAGAGGTTGTTTTGGAAGAAATCGTCAGCACGGTGCAAACATGGGTGACCTGGTTGGAGGAACAACCTTACCTGTACGCGCTGGTCGCAGTCACAGTATTGGTGCTGCTGGCGCTGATCAGTAACTGGGTTACTAAGCACGTTTTATTGGCAGGCCTTACCCGTGGCTTGCGCCAAACCCGGTTCGGTCAGGACCATTTGTTTGAAGAATCACGGGTGATTACCCGATTGTCCAATGTAGTGCCTGCGTTGGTGTTGTCCTCCGGGGTCGTTTTAATCCCTCATCTGCCGGATTTTGTGGTTACTGTGGTCAGAAATGTGGCCACGGCATTTATCATTCTTACTGTCGCCCTGGCAGTGGCAAACTTTCTGACAATTCTCAACCGCTTATATGAGCGTCGTCCCGACGCCGCGATGAAACCCATCAAAGGCTATGTCCAGGTCGTCAAAATACTAATTTATGTCATTGCGGTGCTGCTCATCGTTGCGACGTTAATTGACCGCTCGCCAGTTATCTTGCTGTCTGGTTTGGGAGCCATGGCGGCGGTATTGATGCTGGTCTTTCAGGATACCCTGTTGTCGCTGGTGGCCAGCATGCAGATCACCTCCAACGACATTATTCGTGTGGGTGACTGGGTGGAAATGCCCGGCTTAAGTGCGGATGGTGATGTCATTGATATCTCGTTGCATGTAGTAAAAGTGCAGAACTGGGATAAAACTATTACCACCATTCCTACCCGCCGCTTTATTGATACCGCATTTAAAAACTGGCGCGGTATGCAGCAGGCCGGCGGTCGACGCATGATGCGCGAAATCATGATCGATCAGCAAAGCATCCGCTTTTTGAGTAACGACGAGCTGGAGCATTTACAGCGCTTTTCACTGTTGAGCGATTACATTAAGAAAAAACATGATGAACTGAGTGAGTGGAATCATGAACTGGAGGGGAATGGCGCGGACACCATTAATTCCCGACGTATGACCAATATCGGTACGTTCCGCGCCTATATCAGCCAGTATTTAAAACACCACCCTGGGATCCATCAGGAATTGTTTATGCTGGTTCGGCAATTGGCGCCAACCGCCGATGGGCTTCCTTTACAGGTATATGGATTTACCAACGACACTGGCTGGGCGGTGTACGAAGGGATCCAGTCGGATATATTTGACCACCTGTTTGCTATTATTCCGGAATTTGGCTTGCGTGTGTATCAGCACCCAAGTGGCGTCGATATGCGCGAGGTTGGCGCGGCACTGGCTGCCTCGCAGCAGGTTGAGAAAGAACAGAAGAAGGACCTTGAAGAGTTAGATAAAGAGGAGTCAGGTAACGAGGACTCAGATAACGACGAAGCGGAGAGCGAAGAGTCCTCTCAGGAGAAAACTACGCAGCGAACTAACGCTGCGCCTGAGAGCGGTGACTCTGCATAATATTTTCGATGCGCTGGTCTTTTAACTCCCAGCGCGTATTCAGCCAGCTCTGGAAATGCTCTTTAAACGCCGCGTCGTTAAAGTAGTCGCCGACCAGATCATCAGTGGCTGGCAACGCATCAATGTGCAGATGAATATGGCGCAGGCGCCCGGCAAGGAAGTCAATTACCAGGGGTTTATCAGGGTTACGGTCAGGGTAGACAATGGTAATGTCGAGGATCGCATCAAAGTTACCTTCCATGGCCTGCAACGTAAAGGCAGTGCCCCCAGCCTTAGGGGGTAGTAAATGCTGATACGGGCTGTGTTTTTGTGCGCGCTTCTTCTCGGTGAAACGGGTTCCTTCACAGAAATTAATCACCGTAGTCGGCAGAGTCTTAAATTTCTCACATGACCGGCGCGTGGTCTCGATATCTTTGCCTTTTAAATGCGGCTTCTTTTCCAGCAGCTGGCGCGAGTAGCGTTTCATAAAGGGCATGTCGAGCACCCAGCAGCCAAAGCCGATAAAAGGAACCCAGAAAAGCTCCTGTTTGAGGAAAAAGCGCGGCATTGGCATATCTTTATGGGCCAGCCGCATTAACACCAGAATGTCGACCCAGCTCAAATGGTTGGCCATGATCATGTACCAGCCATCACGGCGTAGCTCCACGCCTCCCTCTATCTGCCAGATGGTTTTTTGGGTCAGGTTGAACATTGCCGTAACTGCATAACCCCAGAGTCTGAATAAGCCATTGGCGAGCGACGCTACCAGGCGCTGCCAGGGACGAATAGGAATTATCCGTAGAATCCCCAACAGGATAATCGCCACTGCAATTACTGTAGTGGCCACACAGCCCCAGAGAAAATTGATCAGTATCTTAAGTGGTGCAGGAAGAAATCGAAGCATTGGCAATAAAATCTCAGCAAGTTCATAGGTTTTTGCCGTTATCATACCTGAAGCAGAGAAAATTTCGCAGCCTCATCTTGCGTTGAAGAAAAACAGCCTTGTATACTGTATTTATGTACAGTAGTTAGAGGTTGTCATGAATTCTCTGCAGCACCCGGCTCTACAAACTATGTTGCAACGTGGTCAGCTTTTCCGTGGCCAGCAGCACATTGTTGAGACTAACCACCAGCGTGCCAGCACAGGGTATTCGAAGCTTGATCAGGTGCTTGCCGGGGGGTTGCCTTATGGCCAGTTGCATGAAGTACAGCTGCCGGGGTTATTCTGTGGGGAAACAGCCCTGCTCCGTGCCCCCTTGCAGTCTGCGGAGCGCGCAAACCATCCGGTCTTCTGGTTTAACCCGCCTGCGCAGCCTCATATGTCGGGTATGGGGCTGAGCCATGCCCGGCATACCTTACTTCAGGGGCTGGAGGATGATGAGTTAACCTGGGCTGTGAGCCAGGTTGTCAGTGAATTATCCACTGGGGTGGTCTGCATTTGGCATCCTAACCTGCCCGCACAGGCAGTTCGCCAGTGGCAGCGGCGCTTGCATGGCGAGCTTCTGCTGCTGGTCTTTACCCGTCATATGAATAACGAAGCGCGTGCTTACCATAGCCGGCTGCGTCTGCAGCTTGAACAGGGGCAACTGAGTTGGGATGTACTAAAGCGACCTGGAGGGTGGCCGGTACATGGCCTGGGTGAACGGTTGCAGGCATGGTAGTTCCAGCTTCAATACCGCCCTGGGCGTACATTCGTTGCTTTCAGCTCTATCTCGAGCATATCCAGCGTCGTTATAGTGATGAGCAGCCCGTGGTGGTCTATGAGGTCACTGGTTTACGCGTTGTGCAGGCAAACCAGGCCGCGCTCGCCTGCGGCGTTGAAGTTGCAATGCCACTATCCGACGCCTGGTTGTTGTGCGATAACCTGCAAACAGAGCAGTACGATGAAGCCACTGAACGTCAGTTATTGGCTGACATAGCGCTGGCGCTGTATGCCGACTTTGCTGAAGTAGCACAAGACCCAGAGCACTGTGGATTGTGGCTGAGGCTACAAGGGCTGCAGCGGTTATATCAGGATCCCGGGCAGGTTAAGCATCGTATCCAGACCCACCTGACCGGGGCCGGTTATCAACTGACCTTTGCATCCAATCCGCGGTGTGCTCAATTAGGACTGGACGATTTGCAGCAGCCGATGGCGGATGCCAGCCAGCATTGTCTGGTGATCAATACCCCGCTGGATGAAGCCGTCAAAGTTCGTTTACTCCACATGGGTGTAGATACGCTGGATAAACTGCTAAAGGTCCCGACCACGGCATTAGGTAAGAAATTCGGTGCTCCTGTGGTGCGCCTGGTCGCTGAATTGCGTGGTCAGCAAAGATTGCCATTGCAATGGCTGCAGCCAGCGGACAACTTCAATCACCGGGTTGAACTGGCGGCGGAAGCACGCAGTTGGGCTGCTCTGCGTTTTAGCTGCAAACGACTGTTACAGATGCTGCAGCGCTACCTGCAGACCCGCCAGCTGGCACTGACCCGTTTTCTCATTGTGCTCACCTGCCGCCAGGGGCTGCATCAGCAGATCCCAATTCAGTTAGCTTACCCACAAACCCAGGCCGATGACTTTTTTGCCCTGCTGCAGGTAGCAATGGAGGCGACTAAGCTGCGTGCCCCGGTGATGTACGTGCAGCTTGAGGCGCAACATTTTGAGCAACTGCAGGCGACCAGTTATGGTTTCGAACCGGTTACCGGCGAGCAAACTGCGCTACCAGCGCTATTAAACCGTTTGCAAATGAAGTTAGGTGACGCGCGCGTTTATGGCTATCGGCGTAAACCGGGGTGGATGCCGGAAAGTCAGCAAGAACAGGCACCTGCCGCCAGTGCGCCGGGGACGACGGGCAATCTTCAGGCTGCAGATGACTGGCGGCCGCCGTGGCTTGTCACACCCGAGGTGGTAGACATCAATGAGTGGCAATTGCATGGGCAGCCGCAACGATTGCAATCCCCCTGGTGGCAACCCCGCTCTGAACAGCGTGACTATATGCTGGCGCGGGACCATCACAGGCGTTGGGGGTGGCTTTACTTTCTTGCTGCTGAGCAACGCTGGTACTTACATGGGTGGGCAAGCTAATGACAGCTTATGCTGAATTGCACTGTCTGACCCATTATAGTTTTCTGCAGGCGGCATCGTCACCTGCGGAGATGGTGCAGCGCGCAGCTGAACTTGGCTACCAGGCCATTTCGGTCACCGACGAATGTTCTTTTGCGGGGGTGGTGAAAGCATGGCAGGCCGCGAAAGCGCATAAGATTCAACTGCTAGTGGGTTGCTTCTTTAATGACCCCACCGGGCGCTATGTATGCCTGGTAAAAAACCTGGCAGGCTATCAGCAACTGAGCGCCCTAATTAGCCATTGCCGGCAACAGGCAGAGAAAGGCAGCTATGTATTTAAGCCGCAGTGGCTGTTGAGCAAACCTCTGTCAGACTGCGAGTTGCTTTGGTTACCGGCAGCAAATACACAGACTGTATACGCGCAGATCGCTGATATACGGCGGCTTTATGGCAGTCGATTTGCGATCTTAGCGGTGCGTGATCGCCTCGCCAGCGATCAGGCCTGTGCCCGGGCGGTGAGTTCTCTGGCGGCCCAGCTGGACGCCCCCATTGCGGCCAGCAATGCGGCGTTATTGCACAGTCCGGAGCGTCTGCCATTGTTACATACCCTCAATGCAATCGCGGCAAATACCACGGTGGCAGCGATGGAGTCGGAGCATTGGGTGAATGCTGAGCGTCATTTACGCCCCTGCGATCAACTGACTCAGTTATTTCCACTGAAGTGGCTGCAACAAAGTGCGCTTATCGCCCGTCAATGCAGCTTCGACCTTGGGTGTTTACGGTATCAGTATCCGGGCGAAGTGGTTCCGGCCGGGTGTACGCCATCGAACTATCTGGCTGAGCAAGCCCAGGCGGGTGCTGAACGTCGTTACCCTGCAGGGGTTCCGCAGAAGGTTCAGAGTCAGCTTGATTCAGAGCTGGCTTTGGTTGAACAGCTCAAGTATGAACATTTCTTTCTTACTATTTATGACTTAGTTCAGTTTGCCGAAAGCCAGCATATTCTCTTTCAGGGTCGTGGTTCGGCAGCAAATTCAGTGCTTTGTTATTGTCTGGGCATTACTGCCGTTGATCCAGACCAGTCAGAATTACTTTTTGAGCGCTTTATCTCGAAGGAACGGGATGAGCCACCGGATATCGATGTCGATTTTGAGCATCAGCGGCGGGAAGAAGTCATTCAGTATATTTATCGCAAGTACGGGCGCCATCGGGCAGCATTGACTGCGACCGTTATTACCTATCGCTTACGCAGTGCAATTAAAGACGTAGGTAAAGCGCTGGGGTTTCCGCTTGCTCAGTTGAGCCAGTTACTGACTCGCCTGGATCGGCGTGACAGTGAAGATGACTGGCAACAACAACTGGATGCTCTGGGCGTTCTACAACACCCCATGGGCGGCCATTTACTCCAGTTGGTGGAGCAGATCCGGGGATTTCCGCGTCACCTGTCGCAGCACGTGGGTGGCTTTGTTATTGCTGCTGAACGTTTATCTGACCTGGTCCCGGTGGAAAATGCGGCAATGCCTGAGCGTACCGTTATTCAGTGGGATAAGAATGACATCGAAGCATTGAAGCTGTTAAAAGTCGATGTACTGGGGCTGGGTATGCTCTCGGCGTTGCGGCGGGGGTTTCAGTGGGTCGAACATTGCTATGGACGAACCCTTACTATTGGCTCCATTCCGCAGGAAGATCCGAGCGTGTATGCGATGCTCCAACGCGCCGATGCGGTGGGAATATTCCAGGTTGAGTCGCGGGCACAAATGAATATGCTACCGCGCCTGAAGCCGAAGACCTTCTATGACTTAGTAGTGCAAATAGCCATTGTCAGACCAGGTCCGATTCAGGGGGACATGGTTCACCCTTATTTACGTCGCCGCGACGGCCTGGAGCCTGAAGACTATCCCAACCCAGCGGTTGAAGCGGTACTTAAACGCACCTTAGGCGTTCCCATTTTTCAGGAGCAGGTTATTAAGCTTGCCATGGTGGCTGCCGGATTTTCCGGTGGTGAAGCCGATCAGCTGCGCCGGGCGATGGGGACCTGGAAAAGTACGGGGCAGATGATCGAGTTTAAGCGCAAAATAGTGTCAGGGATGCTGGCGCGGGGATATGACGAGTCATTTGCTTTGCGTTTATTTGAGCAAATCTGTGGCTTTGGTGAGTATGGATTCCCTGAGTCTCATTCTGCCAGCTTTGCTAATCTGGCATATGCCTCGGCCTGGTTAAAGTACTACTACCCCGCGGCTTTTTATGTCGGCCTGCTGAATAGTCTGCCGATGGGGTTTTATTCTGCAGCACAGCTTATTCAGGACGCCCGGCAGCACCAGGTAACTGTATTGCCTGTATGTATAAATAACAGTCTGTGGGAGCACCAGCTAACTAAAGAAGATGAAAGCTGGGCCCTTCGTCTGGGTTTTTGCGTAGTAAAAGGCCTAAGCAAAGCTGCCAGCGTTGAGATAACTGCCGCACGTCCGGGTGTGGGTTTTGCTAAGTTAACTGAGATCGAATCACTTGCTATCCCGAGTTCTGACCTGCAGGCGTTGGCCAGTGCTGATGCATTTCGGGGTATTGCGGGTCACCGTTATCAGGCTCGCTGGGATATGACCCACCTGGGTGAGCAGCTCCCCTTATTAACAGAGGCGGAAGCTGGCCAGGCGGAATATCAGCTAACGGAGCCTTCGGCCGTCGATACCATGGTGCAGGACTATGCTGCGACGGGTCTTACCTTAGGCACTCACCCACTAGCGCTATTGAACCAGCAGGGAGTACTGCCGACGCATAAGCGCGCACAAGAACTAATTCATCTTCGCAGTGGTCAGGTTGTCACCGTAATAGGCCTGGTCGTAGGTCGCCAGCGCCCATCGACCAGCACCGGGGTTACTTTTATTACCCTTGAAGATGAAACCGGTAACGTCAATGTGGTGCTATGGCAAAAGTTAGGGCGTCAACAACGTCAGCACTGGTTACATGCAAAGCTATTGCAGGTAACAGGCACGGTAGAAATTGAAGAGAGTGTGGTGCATGTCGTGGCGGGCCGTCTCCGTGACATCTCGGATCGCCTGCCGACGCAGGCAATCCGCTCACGAGACTTTCATTAAATCCGGTTAGTGTTTTGCGTTTCTGCCAGGTAATCGTTTTTCAGTTCCACATAGTTACGTGACGATTTTTGCAGGAAGTCGCGCTCGCTTTCATTCAGCGGACGTTTCTTCTGCGCTGGACTGCCGACATACAAATAACCGCTCTCGAGCGTTTTATTCGGCGCTACCAGTGCACCTGCTGCAATCATGACATCGTCTTCCACCACTGCACCGTCCATAACAATAGCGCCCATCCCTACCAGGATCCGGTTACCAAGCTGGCAGCCGTGGAGCATCACTTTATGACCAAGGGTGACATCATCCCCAATAATCAATGGATAGCCATCCGCGTTTGCAGCGCTAGTCCGGGTGACATGGAGAACACATGCGTCCTGAATGTTGCTGCGCGCGCCTACGCGGATAAAATTGACATCACCGCGAGCGGCGACCAACGGCCATACACTACTGTCTTCCCCTAGTGTGATGTCGCCAACCAGCTCCGCAGATTCATCGATGTAGACTGAAGAAGGATATTGTGGGCATTTACCTTTATAAGAACGGACAGATTTTGAAGACATAGTTACCTCTGAAGTCGCTTTCTTTACTTAATACGTATAAATATACAGCAAACTGGACAGAATTGCTTCAAACGGCCTTTTTCTAAGGTTTTTTTTAGAAAATCGCTTGTGTTTAAAGCTCCGCGCTCTATAATGCGCCCCACTTCAAACGGTTAGCCAGCAACGAGTTGCCAGCAAAGCAAGTTTGAAAAAAGCCTTGACGGGATGTTTTAAATCCTTAAAATGGCGCTCCCGGCTCGAGATGAGCAGGAAAGCATTAAAAGTACGTGTTAACTCTCTGCTAACAAGTCAAATTGAACGCAGAAACTTGAATAAAGTCGTTGACACCGAAAATGAGGCGTGTAGAATACGCACCTCGCTTGAAGCGGCTAACGCCCACAAGCAAACGTTCTTTAACAATCTATCAAAGCCAAGCAATCTGTGTGGGCACTTACATTGATTGAGCAACTTAAAAAGCTACTTCGGTAGCAGATCTCAACCACAGGCTTGTCCTGCAGGTAGGGTCAAAATT
>NZ_PIPN01000003.1 GCF_003986955.1 Aliidiomarina sedimenti
CGTTGACTTCCATACCAGCGTATTTACTGCGCCAGTTGTAAAAAGTGCCATTGGATATGCCTAGGCGACGGCAAATGTCCTCGACCTTGGCTCCAGCCTCGTGCTCTTTGATGGCCTTGATGATTTGTTCTTCGCTGTAACGTTTTTTCATTTTGAGATCTCCACTTGACCCATTTTAATGGAAATCTCATCGATGTCATGGTTCTATTCGTGGGGGAGAGGTCAGAGCAAAGCGATGGACTGAAGGGAACGTAGTGGCGGTTCCGCTCGAGGATGGGGGATTCGGCTTTGGCGTTGTCGTTGAGGAACCATTGATAGCATTCTTCACACGCCGAGCCAATACCAAGGAGATGCCGGCCGATATTTCGAGTGCGCCTATTGCCTTCTCGGTATGGGTGATAAACAACGCTATCGGTAAGGCCCACTGGTCTATCGTTGGCACTATAGATTTGCCGTCACACGTAGAACTGGACCCTTGGTTTTTTAAAAAAGACATCATCTCTGGCAAGTTTATATCGCCATCCGGAGGAAAAGCGTGCTTTGCGGGATGATTGTGTCAATTTGGAGCGAGCGGCGGTGTGGGAGCCGGAACACGTTGAATCCCGATTGACTGATTTATTGGCTGGCCGTGAACACCAGAACAAATGGGTACGTTCTCTCGCACTATAACCAGAGGAAACGTAACCAGTTGCTGCACACGGGAAAATTACTCGCTACGCTCCGAATTTTCCGGTGAGCAAAGCGTTACATGGCTTAAGGATGACAGTGTGGAATTTGAACTAAGTAAAAAAACGCAAGAGGATATTGCCTTCCTAGATAGGATGTCGCTCGAAGAGGTGATAAGTTGGCCCATTGATTACGAAGCTAACAGGCAAACATTCTCAGAAACATCAGACGTCTTAGATATGTGGCTGGGAGGAAAGAAGTGGAGAGAAACAGAACATAATTTCATCCAATTTGGTCAAGACGGCTGTGGCTCTTTATTTTGTCTTTGGTTCTACCCTGATTTGAAAGGTGAACCGCCGGTGGTTTTCTTGGGTTCCGAAGGCGAAAGAGCACTTGTTTCAAATAGTGCCCATGATTTTGTATGGCAAATCACTTCTGGGAAAGTTTTCTTCGATGGCTGCTGGCTTGATCCAGATGATGAAGAGAAAGACGAGTTGGATTGGGAGCTGCTATTCAAGAAAGCAAAATCTTATACAGGCTCGCTCTGCGAAAACCCATCAGAATTAACAAGCTCAGCACAAGCTAATCATCCAGATATTTCCTCATGGATTGAAGGCAATGTCGAGTAAACATGTAACAAGTCAAAGCAGCATCGCCCTTCGGGCTGGACGCGCTAACGCGCGCCGCTGTGTGAGGCGTTAAGAGTACAAGGAGAGTCTCATGGCACTAGATCCGTTTTATGCAAATATCTTTATTGACTCATGTGCATTTGATCCAAAATATGAGCCGGAGACCAGTGCATCAGATGAAATATTTGAGCGCTATGAAAAGGGAGAAATAAACCTCGTTGTCGCTCACTCAACTCTTAAAGAGTCTGAGCACCCAAATACTCCAACGCATGTCAAAGCCGCTGCAGCTAAGAAGCTCTACACCATCGAAACTGGGTTGGCGCAGCACGAGCGGCAGAAGAAGCAGGAGATATGGGATATTCTCACTGGTAATGGCAAGCCCGAGAAAATGCAGCAGGATGCCGAGCATGTGTTTGAGGCCCATAAGTATGGAGGCTATTTCATTACCACCGACAACCGTATACTGAAGCTACGTGGCGAGTTACACAAAATTTGTAATGCCCATATTGTGAAGCCAGGCGAGTTGTTGGCCCTAATCGAAGAGCATGAAAACTCTTAACAAATCAATCAATGGCGCCCCTGCGGGGCTGGACCTCCACTCCGCAGCTTCGCCGCCGCGTTCCGGCCCATTATTGAAGCGTTAACTATTTCTATGAGTGAGGATATCCCCTGATATGAAAGATAAGTTTGAGGATCTGAATAAATGGCCAGAAATTCTGGACTGCTTGGAGGTTTGTGATGAATTCACTTTTAAGGGCTTTTCTTCAATTGTCGAGTCCAAATGTTCGTTGACTATTATTGTCAGGAAGTCGGACAAATTGATGATTGTGATATGTAGCCAGTTAAAGGATTATTACGGTACTTCTGTAACTAACGCGGCTGAAATAATAAGAGAGGATCTGATTAATCTTAGTAAAATATCGAAAAACGCGAAATGGTTTGAACACTACCCAACAGGTGTAGGCCTTTTGGAGCATTCATATTCTCTTATGCCAGTTGAATTTGACGAAAATGGTAGCCCTAGCTGGGGTAGAGCTGTTAGCTGGGAAGCTTTGGCTGATCATTTAACTATTCCTAAAGAGGCCCTCGCTATTGGGTATGGTGGTGAACTTGCCGAATGCGCCTGAAGCAATAGGAAAGATTGAACTTAATTGGCAGAGAGTGGCTTATCGGCTATCTGCTAAGGTGCCGACATTGTATTTTGATGCCGGAGCAAGGTTTGATGACGCGACAGATGAGTTTTTAGTGCGTCAACTTTTAAGAGAGATTCTGATTGATACGTTATCAGAGTCATTTGTTACTTTAAAAGAGCAGCCGTATCCAAATGCGAGAAAAAGGATTGATCTTACACTTGGACCTCCTAAAGAGGCGCATGATACCGCTATTGAAATAAAAAGTGATGGGGCTACGCCAGGCCAGATAAAAGAGGACTGGTCTAAGTTGCTAAAGTGTGCTCATCCAATAAGGCTTTCTATTTTTTCAGGAGTTGTTGAACAGCGCAGGCACACAACACTTGAGAAAGAATTCTCTAGTAAACTATTTACTATCGAAGAGAATTCACAAGTGCATGAGATTGCGTGTCCGGCTTTTAGATTTACAATAGATGAATTACAAGGTAAAGATAAAAAGGATCTAGTAGCATTCTGCTGGATTTGGTCTATTGGGAAAGACGCCAGATCGCTACCAAAGATTGACTTCCCGATAGTTAGGGGGTGACTGAAGTCCATGGGTTAACCAATATTTGCAGTTCGTTCCGGGCCTAGAGGCTCTCCAACGGACAGCCTTGCCGCCGCTTCGCTCTGCCAAGGCTGCCGCTGAACAACGGCGTTAGGTGCCAAATGACATGAAGCGATATAGAGTTCTAGCATACGATTTCGACACCCGAGCAGTCATGCTTAATACAGAAATCAAAGATGACTGGGAGGAAAGTAATAGTCAGCTTTGGCTTCAAAACAAACGATCTATTCGTGATGGCTTAGTGTTTGAGTTTGGAGCTAAAGATCACGAACGCAAAATTGATGACTTTACAGTGCTTGGCGCTAACCCTCTGTCTTTGATCTCCTTTCACAACGTGTTCATGAGGCAGTGCCGGAATGCGTTCGTACATGGGAGTTACTATCCGGCGCTGGTTTCTGCTTGTACTCTTGGAGAACGGATGCTTAACCGATTAATCCTTCACTTACGAGGTTATTATAAATCAACACCTGAGTATAAAAAGGTCTATAGAAAAGAGTCCTTCGACAATTGGGATGTCGCTATTGAAACACTTATTTCATGGTCGGTGCTTCTTCCAGAAGCCGCTGACCTTTTCAGAAAACTAGCAGGGGTTCGCAATCAATCCATTCACTTCAACCCTGAAACAGATAACACTGCCAAGGAAGGTGCACTCGAAGCAATACAAACCTTACAACAAATTATAAAAAAACAGTTCTCTTCGTTTGGTGGGCAACCTTGGTACATTTCGGGTACTAAGGGGGCGATGTACGTGGCTAAAGAGCATGAGGAAACGCCTTTTGTTAAAGAAGTCGTTTTGCCAAATTGTGTATTGGTAGGGTCTCAGCATAGGTTGGAACATGGCCACAGCGGCTGGGTTGTGCACGATGATCATCCTTATCCAGAAAAAGAGATTACAGATGAAGAGTTTGTTGCATTATTGTCAAGGTAAGCACCTAACAATCGCATCAAATTCGCTTCCTATCAGTCGCCGGACGCTCGCAAACTCGCGCCGTTTATGCGGGCGTTAGGCTAACACATAAGTAAATAGAATCATGGAAGTATCGAATGTCTAAGAATAGTAATTACGGATTTTTAAAGTTATTTACCAACTACTTCTGGCTTGGGATTGTTCTTGTTCTTTTGGCAATTTTAGTGGATTTACAATTTCCTCGAATGTTATTTGGTTATAGTGTATTAGTGAAAGCTGTTGAGTCTGTTGGTATAGCAGTTCTTGTTGCTTCAATCTTTACCTATGCCAGTGGTACGTCAGAATTTGTAGACAAAATAAGAAGTTTGTTGCAAGACATCGTTGTCAGCAGAAATTTCCTAGGGAATATAGACTCTGAAAGTAAGAGAGAAGCACTAAGTGCTCTAATCAAGCCGTCAATGGAAGAAAAGCAAGCATATTCAAATATTGAAGATTACCTAAATACATATATAAGCCAAGCAATGGATGTAACAAATAAGTGTGTACGAAGTAATTATTTAATAAATGCTAGAGCATATCTTGATTCCAATACAGTTTATGTTGATTCAAATATATCCTATCGTCTTTATCCGACTAAAGACGGTTATAGTGATATTAAAGTGGGTTTCCTCAAAGGAGAAGAGAAATCATCTTGCCGCAAGGTTGTGGTAAATACTCCGCATGGAGAGCGACAAGTAATTGAAGAATTTGAGTATGAAGATATTGAAATCGATGCTGGTTCTGCTCGACTATCAACAATACCACTGTCTAAATATGCAAAAAAATGCTCTCACCTTGATATCTCAATTGATATGACAGAAGCAGGTTCTGATCACTGGATAATGCTTTCATTCGCTACTCTTATTCCTACAGATGGGTTCAGGCATGTACTAAGATGTGAAGATGATCTTGTAATCAATGCTCATCATACCTTTATTCATGGAGCTAAGTTTTATGTTGATCAGCCTTCCAGAGTCGAGTTGACTGCTTCATGTAATGAATGGATAAATGAGGGGACTGGACTTTCAGTTTTAATTTCATTGCCCCATGTAGTAAACCCTAACAATTCAAAGCATCGGGCGCAGCAAGCTGCACCGGTGTTTGAGGCGTTAGGTGAATATGGAAGTTGAAACAAAGCAGGCATCATTCATTTCGGCGCTCTCTCGATGGAGAGACAGTTGCCTGTTCTACTTTAAATTCGACATGGTGTTAATTGCTGCGGTCGCAGCTATCGTGTCCTTCTTTAAGATCGAAGGCGAAGCGGTGCTCGGCCTTGCCGCTGATCACAAAGTAGCCCTGCATTACTTGATCGCTTTGCTTATATATGCGCTTCTATTCGAGGCGGCAATTACCAACACCTGTAATCGTCCGAATCTGTCGGCGGTACTGTCTAACGAGAGAAATAAATTTTGGCTGTATCTCGGATTCAAGTGGGCGTATGTATTTCAGGTCATTGCACATGCGGGGCTTCTAATTTTTTCTCTTGGATACGCAACTGGCTACGTCGAGAGTTTCATGCGGTAAGATCTCGATAGCTTGGGTGTTTCACCTAACAAGGCCAGTCACGGCGACGTCTACTACATTGCGGCTTCGCCTCCATTTCATAGCCGCGCGTGCTGAGCGGCGTTATAACCACAGAGAGTAACTGAAGAAATTGTTCACTTATCAAAAAGACAGTGCAAAGTATATACCACTATACAAAATCATCGACAGCGATAGAGCACATACTCAAACATGGACAACTTATGTTTTCATCATTTTTGGAAACAAATGATCCAAAAGAATCCAAAAATTGGTTCTTCATACCTGGAACAAACGAAAACAGAGATTTAACAGATTATACACCGGAATATTTTTCAGAAACCTTAAACCCTTACTTCAAAAAGCTAACAAAGCTGCTTTGCTTTTCTAAGGATGGTGAGTTAACTGGAAATCATATGATTGACACACCCAAAAGAGGATTTTGCAAACTGAGAATGTGGGCTCAATACGGTGGGAATCATGCAGGAGTTTGTCTTATATTTGATTTCAATAGGTTTACAAATCTGTTTCATGATGCATTTTCATCGGAGACTTATAAGTATGACCATGTTGACTACAAAGATCGGATTATTCAAGAAATGCAAATGGAATCCGCCTTCATTATCAATGTGGATCACTTAGAAAAGCATGGCGCGAAAGACTATGCTTACGAGCATATCTTAAAATATCAAAATAGGTTGTATTTCGAAAAGGCCAAAGATTGGGAGCATGAATCAGAGTTTAGATTTGCCATTTTTGAGCATCAAGATGAGATTTTTTTCGAATTCAAAAATTCATTGAAAGGAATTGTTTTTGGCCAAGATTGCAGCGAGTCTGATATTTCAAAAATAGTTAACCTGCAAAAGCTCAAGGTTTACAGTTTCAGAGACTGCGGTGGCGAAACTGCACTCCCTGGTTTGAGTTCGAGCGTACAAAATGGCTATAACAAGCAAAGGCATCGGATGCGTTCGGCACCGCTGCTTTGAGCGTTAGCCTTCAAAACCATTGAGCATCATGCCAGAAATGAGAGAATTAATAGAAGAACATAAGGTAATGGTTCCTAGGTTCTTGTCACGTAACCTAGGCATGCCAAAGCATACATTTGATGTGATAGTGCAGGGAGAAAACATAAGCATACCCTCGCGGCTCTATGGTGACGTTCCACCACCTTTGAACTGCTCTGACGCACAGCAGTTAGTATGGTCGTGCCTTTATTCAAGAATGTCAGACGGTTTTGTAAGGGAGCGATTTTTGAGGGAAGTTATTCATACCAATAGCCCGTATGTTGTTCCCTTTGTAATACAGCTATGTGGAGAGTATGTGATTGAGATTATCAGCATAATCCATAGCAATTTAGGTAAGTTAAACCGTGATATGTATATTGAATTCTTTAACGAAAATCCAGGATTTATACATCTCACTAGACAAAGGGCCATCAGTTATTGGAATTGCTATTTTCAATACGAAAAACCACTTAATGAAAGCAGGCTTGCATTTGAAGTTCTCAGCTACTTTGAAGTACCTAAGCCTAAGGCAAGTAACCCGACGCCGTAGGCACGGGTTCTTTTGGCGTTAAATGCTACAACACATCATGTATCTAACGGGTTCTGACCGGAGACCGGCTTAAAAAGGAGAGGGAACAATGGCAGAATGGGTAATGGTTAGGTCAACGGCTATTCGGCGTATTGGCTACGATTCCGACGCTATGCGCATGTATGTAGATTTTGAAGACAGCGACCCTGTCTACAGTTTTTGCAGGGTTCCCGAGAGAGTTTTCCGTGAGTTCATCAGTGCTAGGTCGGTGGGGCAGTACTACCATCAGTATATAAAGGATAGGTACGGCTGTTGAAGCGAAAGACATTTAACAAGCGGCTTATGTTCGCAGCCTTCGGCTGCCGGACGCTCGCAAGCTCGCGCTGCATAGCCGTGCGCTATACAGTTTGACACTGTTGCGCAACGCGCTACACTATAATCCATGATTAGAACTTTCAAGCACAAGGGACTGAGGCTTTACTTCGAAACAGGAAGTACCCGTGGTATTCAGGTGAAACATGCTACTAGATTGCGTTTGCAATTAACGGCGCTGAATACTGCGATGGAAGCTTCAGATCTCGACATTCCTGGATACAAACTCCATCCGTTAAAAGGTGACCGAAAGGGCATTTGGTCGATCACGGTCAGTGGCAACTGGCGTTTGACCTTTGAGTTTCGTGATGGCCATGTGTATCTGCTTGACTATGAGGATTATCACTGATGTCTGTAATGTTTAACCCAGCCCATCCGGGTGAATTTATATCTGCAACCTATATGGAACCTTTTGGCTTGAGTTGCCGTTATCTGGCGGCAAAATTAGATGTTTCACCGTCTACTTTGAACCGGGTTTTGAAGTGTCAAAGTGGCATTAGCCCGGAAATGGCTCTTCGTTTATCGAAAGCTTTAGGTAGAAGCCCTGAAAGTTGGTTGGCGATGCAGGATGCTTACGATTTGTGGCATGCAGGAAAGAATTTGAGTTTAGATAAGGTGCAGAAGGTTGAGCTTACAGCTGCATAACAAGTCGCATCAGTTCGCGCCTGCGGCGCCAGACACGCTAACGCACGTCGGTTATTTCGGGCGTTATGTTTCACCGGAGGAAAGGTAGATGGAGTTTTTAGAGAAGATATTTGTTAGTGAAAATTACATAATGATAGCTATTGTGGGTATTGTAGTTGTAGCTCTATGGTTCCTGCCTGCAGTCCTCGCTTTGTTTTTCAACCGCAAGCACTTCAAATTGATCTTACTTGCGTGTGTCCCTGCGGGGTTCTCATTAATCGCGTGGAGCGGAGTGTTGATTTGGGCGACCACTGGAAAGGTGGTCGAGAAGTACTCAAAAAAGGCCGAGTCTGACCCACAACCATAACAATTCGCCTCTGAGTTCGGCATTAGGTTTTAATTATGATTGTTGCTCCCTCATTTTTCCTCATAGGGCTTTTTCTCTTAGTTGGGTTTCTTGGAGTTACCTTGATACCAGCTATTTTTTTAGCGTGGCTGGGGAAAAATTCTCGACTATTTAGAATAAATAACCCATTCCGTGCTATTTACCTTACAGCGGGAATCGCATTTGTTGTTCGAGCTATCATCGCCGCACCGCAAATGGCGATTGCGTCAAACGTACAGGGTGTCGAGGTTTTCATTCCGCCTTATTTGATTTGCTTTTTCATTGTGGGCTTCATTGTTTTTAGTAGACGACTTGATAGTGAACACTATGGAAAAAAGGAGGCAATTATATCCGCCGGAATTTCGTTGGCTTGTGTATTATGGTATTTATTAGTTGAGTTAGCTGTATATACGTACATTGGGAAAACCTAAACACCCAATCAAAAATTCTGAATAAAATGAAATTTAAATATTTCCGTGACCCGACAATTTTGTCTTTAAGGTGGATAATGCATCGGCTTGTTCGATCTGTGGAAAGGGAGGGCTCTGGTTTAGTGCCGGTGGTTTCTATGGCGTAAATGAAATCTGCACGTGGGATGCAAGCTAAAAATCGTGGAAATAACTGAAGAAAATAAACTGGAAGAAATTTTACGCTTGGCAGCGGGGGAGCCGGCTCATCGGCCGCAGTTCTGTGAAGTCCTGCTGAGCTCGAAGGTATTTGTACTCGGAACAACCGCAGAGGCAGATACTGACGGAGAGGTCTATTTAGAGGCCGGCAGTAAAATCCAGATCAAACACTGGGAAAAGGCCGATGCGTCACCTGTCATCCCGTTCTTTTCATCGCTGGAAGTTCTGCAGAAATCGATTGAGCGCGAAGAATCATTCCTGGCTTTGCCGGCCCGTTCTTTATTTGAGATGACCGAGGGGGCCAGACTGGTTCTCAACCCTATGTCGGAGTATGGCAAGGAGTTTAGTCCCGAAGAAGTTGCTCAGCTGTTATCTATCGGCATTAGTCGGGCGCCGTCTCCAAGGGTGGTTGAGAAAGAAACTAAGGTGCTACTCGGCCAGCCGTCTAACTATCCCTCTAGAATGGTTGATTCTCTTACCCAGCTTTTAGCGAAGCACAGTAATGTTAAAAAAGCATACTTAGCGCTCATGCACGATACCTCTGTTGATGAAAGGCCACATCTAATAGTGGGCATCGAAGCAGAAGGCGGTAGTGAGAAGGTGATGAGGGAGGCCGGCAATGTAGCGGGTGATACTGCACCTGACGGTGAGCCAGTTGATTTATACCCGGTTCATGAGAATGAACAGGGGGTGAGCGACTACTTTATCAATCAAACCAAACCTTTCTATGAGAGAAAATGGGGCTCCCGACTCCGCTCATGGCTTGGTTCGGGTAGGGCATAGTAACAGCAGCGCTCTGATACAGTCGCTTTCCCCTGTAAGGTTTTGTTACTATTAGGGTTATTCGAACCTAAATGGACTTATTAACGTGATCAAATGGACTATTCGTGTACTTATCCTCATTCTTATCACTATGGTTATCGGTGCTGCTGCTCATCAAGTGAAGCGCTCGTGGAGCCTCCACCATCAAAGCATGGAGAGTCATAGCGAGCGAATTGACAAACACCGCACGGAACTTGCAGAGCTGCGTCATGAACTCGAGCAAGCCACGACGGGCGCCGCTAGCGACAGTACGGAAGAAGATATCCGTTTGCTGGAAACCAGAATCGCTGACGCCAATATTTTTATTATTGCCTTAGAAAAAGGAAAATCGCGGTTACAGCGCAGTTTTTTGCGGGTTTGGATTGGCAATGCCGTCATGTTCGGCACCTTTATTTTGCTGGGTTTGTATTATCTGCTCGGGTCTGAACCGGGCTTTAGCCGTGATGAGCGGCAGTGGCTGGAAAGCGAGCCCGGGAACATTCCTGGTCTGCAGCTTGCTCCTCAAAGCAGTCAGCGCGATGCTGCGCCAGCGCGTAACGCCTCGAACTTCTCTACCGGTCGACTAAAAGCAACCAACAAACACAAGCTTAAAGTAGTCCGCAGTAAAACCCTGACTATCATGGCACTCGCCTTTTTACTCTCGCCTCATGGGGCGCTTGGAGTCGAATTGTATTTTCTATATCAGTCGCTGACTGGCGGCCCCATTCCCATCCAGTTTATGGAGTGGGGCGGGTTTATGCAGAGCGTAATGTTGGCTATTCCTTTTAGTTTGGTAGGTCTCTATTTGCTTGGATCTGGTACCAGTAACGCGACGTTAGACAGCCGAAAAGAGCTGCTGACGCTGCCCGGTAACAAGCGCAACATTCGATTTCGTGACGTCGAGTCATTGCAGCTTAACAAGCTACTTACCACCGGTGAGCGCAGTTATGTGAATAACCAGATACAAGTGAACCTACAAAATGGCGAGAGCGTGTCGTTGCTAAGTCATGCTGACAAGGAACAGATTTACGTTGATATCATTCGCACCGCGCTGTTCATGCGAAAACCCTTGATTCTTACTTAACCGGAGCAACGTGTCCTGCGGTGAAGCGTGTTGCTAGCTTTGGACTTACATCGAGTTGTAATCCATGAAGCATAAAATTATCTGCGCCCTAATACTCGCTCTTTTCCTTGGTTCTTGTAGCCAGGCTCCTGCAAGCCAGGAGTATATGCCGCTTGTCTTAGATAACCGGGAGGGCTTCGTTGAAGACCCTGCGTTGCTTACTAAAGAGCATGTAGACCGGGTGGAGCATGTTTTACGATTTTACGACGTGGAGTTTGATCGGGTGTCGGATACACGGCTGCTGATTAGTTCGTCTATTGATAAAGACAGCCTTTGGAATTTCACCAAAAAAGCAGAGGACAGCGAGTGGCTCGAGAACCATCCGCTGTGAGTAGGGGCCGCTATGAGTGGGGGATAACCAACTGCGGCCCGTGTAGTTTCTAAAAAAAAGCTCGGTGAGCCGAGCATTCTAAATCAGGGAGAATAAAAATGAATAAAGCCAGAAAACAGGCTACTACAAGACGAAACATTGCGATCATATTTTTCGTACTTGCTGCTGGAAACATATTGATGAAAATATTTGGTCTTTCTTCACTCGATACTTCATCTGCCTCTACATTCAATGGTGCTATAGGCATTAAACTTGGCTACTACTCAGCTCCATTGATTCTGGTGGTTGTTGGCTGGTTTTTTCTTGATTCCAGCAAAAATAAAGCACTGGAAGCGGAGTCAATAGAAGCCCGTAAATGACCTTTAAGAAATCATTTACTATCGGAACACGGAGAAGGCATTGAAATATAAGGAAATATTGCGAACCTTATGTGTTCTGCTTCAAGTGGTTTTTTTAGCATCCTGTGCCTCAACGGCGGATAAAGATGAGGCGACGACGCCTGAGGATGAGTATAGAAATTTAATGAGTGCAGCGTCATATATGAGGGTCCTTGAGCTTTATGTAGCCGGAGTTGCTCATAGCTGCACGGATCTCCTTGGACAAGACGACGCGATAATGGATGGCATAAGTGATGGCTGGAAAACCAGAAATAGAGAATATATAGACGCTGGTAGGACGTTAATCATGGCGCAGGCGTACCTTAACATGAAACTAAGACAGGCAGAGTTAGGGGAGGATAAGGGATTCGCTGTAGCGCGCGCGGAGGCTGCGGAGTTTGGTGCTGCGATAGAGAGGGATAGTGCTCGGATGGCCAATGCCCATCTTTCCGGGAGTCATAATGACCAGCTAGAAAGCTGCAATAACTTTGCGCATCAAGTTAGCACTGGACGCTATGACATAACTCCCCGGTTAGACCGTTATCTTCAGTTGCAAAAAATGGTACAGATAACGGAAAGATAACTACGGTATGTGTTAGCCATTCTTAGGAGCGATACGAATGAATAAAGTAAAAAGCGTCGTTAAAGGATACAAATCATTTTTACTCGTTATTTTCCTGATGCTGTTTTTCCGAACCGCTTATGCAGATTGGTCGCATGTTCCCACCAGTTCTATGGAGCCGACGATTCTTCCCGGCGATGTCATCTGGATTGATAAGACCAGCTTTGGTCCATCGCTCCCTTATTTTAATAAGCGGCTTTTCACATGGAGCCAGCCTGAGCGGGGCGACATTATTACCTTCATTCCGCCGCATGAAGATGTGCTCTATGTGAAAAGGGTCATGGGTGTACCCGGCGATAGTCTCTACATAGAAGACAATACCATCTATATAAATAATCGGCGCCTGGAGCAGTCCGTGACCCATTCAACGGATGATATTATTCTCGGCACCGAGACTCTTTTTGAAGCCGAGCATGCTTTTAAAGTAATTAGAGGCAGAAGCTTTCCGAACTCAGGAAGACGCGTTGTTGTTCCTGACGGGAAGTTGTTCGTGATGGGCGATTACAGGAACAATAGTGTGGATTCACGCGCTTGGGGATTCGTTGATGAAAATCGTGTGATGGGTAAAGTGTCTTCAGTTGCTGTTTCATTTTCAGATGAAAGAGAGCGACTTGCAAGACTCGCCATCCCTATTCAGTAAGCTTCTAGCTGCGGCGTGAAAATGCCTGGTCTCGTATATTGCTACCATCGTTGGGAATATAGATCGGCTCAAATCACGTTATGGACCAGCCCAAGTTTGACCGCCTCGCGGCAATTGATATACCAGTTTTCGTGAGCCCGCTCGCAAACTGTGTCGAAATCCACCTTTGAGTCTTTGATTATCGCCTGAAAGCCCTGTTGCTCAATAATAACGGAATGTTCGATTTCGTGAAGTGTGGCCTTGAGCACTGCAACGCAGCTACGCAAAGGGCCGTCGAGGGGGATGGTTTTGTGCATCTGGCGGTCGTGGATCATCAGCCATGTCTCCTCGGTCAGGAAACGACAATCGACCGGGAAGGCTGCCATGAACGTGGCGCCAGCCGAATAAACCGCGACCTTACCGAGGAATATTATCTCGCGCCCATCCTGCTCCCTTAGTAAACGAACATCGTCACCCATCAGCCGCGCTACCTCGGGATCACCACCGAGCGTGGTGATGGAAATAACGATAGGCCCCGCGGGGCAGGTTTCCAGCTGCTGACGGAAGCGGTCATACATGGACTGATCGACAGAACCCGACAGACGTATATGCGGATTAGCAAGCAAGGCTAGGCAGTCAGAATCGGGCATCAGGGAACTCCGGGTGTTTAAAAAATAATCAGTTGTTTCCTGAGTATAGGAAAGAGACACCATGTATTCCACAGCCGTTGCACTTCATTGGAGCACCACAGTATGAAATCGATGCGCACATTCGTTATGACGTTATTTGTCCTGCTGGTTGGTTGTCTGTATGGCTTCCCTAAATGCTAGTAGCATTAAGAAGTCCGAGATGTTTTACAAATGGCAGAAAGTCTTTATCTGAGAACAGTAAAGGAAGGTTATGTTCGATGCAAAATGACGCAATAATAACGTCGGCGGTTTTTCGAATTGTAATGCCTTTTTTGCGTAACTTTCGGAAATTCTCTGCACTTTTTATTGCCATGCTTTGCCCAAGCATTTCAAACACGGTTAGCTCTTCGAGCATGCGTTTGGCAATCTTATAATCTCTGTCGTGCCGAAACCCCTGGAGGACCTCAACCAGGATCAAATCGCCAATAGCGACGGCGCGACTACCCAGAGTACGGTCAAGAAAATCGGCCTCGGCTGAGTCATTACCGCTGAAGTAATCAATCCAGACGCTGGAATCCACAAGTATCAAGAGGCGCGTCTCATATCGTCGAGATCGCCTGACCATTCCAGCTTGCCTCTGTACTGCTTTATTTCTTCTTGTTTTTTCATTTTGATCAATGCTTTGAGGCCAAGCTCTACGGCTTCTTTCTTTGTTTTGACTCCTGTAGCCTTAAGCGCGTCATTCATTAATTTGTCATCTATTTCTATATTGGTTCGCATGGCGGCCACCTTTAGTTATGTGTATATTCTAAATATATACACACATTCCATTCGCGTCAATCAGTGCGCTTTTGAACTGGAACAATATGAAAACGCTTAAAACCCACACCGTTGCACTTTACGCTGGCATTATCGCACTAGTCGTCGGTTTAGCAGCTTTTACTCTCAGCTGGAATTTGTGGGATACATGGGGCGGGCCGATGCCGGGCGTTCAGATATTGTTGTTTCCCGGTAATTTGACGCTCGTGTGGGTCTGGCATCCATTGTTTACCGAAGAAATTAACTTCTGGCCTAAGCTAGCGATGCTGATGCTTGGGCAGTTTTCTGTGGTGGCATCCGTCGTTGCGCTGTTGACCGGTATCCTGAGGAAAATAAAGGCTGATGAAAAACACTAATCCGAGTGCGGTCGCTAATTAAATTAAAGAAGGTTTATAGAAGATGTACGTCCCCAGACATTTTGCGGAAGACGATAAAGCAAGGCTTCACCAGTATATCCGTGACTATGGATTCGGGGTGCTGATTGTTGCGGATGAGAATGGAATAGAAGCCAACCATGTTCCGTTTTATCTCAGTGGTAACGACGCCTCTTTGGGTACGCTGCAATGCCATGTTGCGCGGAATAATCCGGTATGGAATCGGTTGCTCGATGGCGGCCGGGTTCTGGTGGTGTTTCAGGGGCCTGATGCGTATATCTCTCCCTCGTGGTATCCAACCAAGGCCGAGACGGGCAGAGTGGTACCGACCTGGAATTACCTGGCTGTGCATGCCGAAGGCAAGGCAACGGTGATTGAGGACCCTGTCTGGCTGCAACAGCACCTCCATAACCTCACCGATCAACACGAATCAAAAATGAGTGACCCCTGGTCAGTCACTGACGCACCATCGGATTACACCCAACGTTTGATGCAGGTTATTGTTGGTATTGAGATAAAGATTGAAGCGTTAACCGGTAAACTGAAAGCGAGTCAAAACCTGCCGGAACGAAACCGCGCGGGGGTAAAGGCGGGGCTTGAAGAGACTGAAGCCGGGAACACCCATACTATGGCCAAATTTATCCGTTAACTACCACCGAAGGACTCATCAAGAATCACGTATCCTGCATCGCAGCTGCGCCGACCGATATCAGACTGTCATCTATCTGACATACTCTTTCGCTAGCATTCGCCCTGCTATTTACTCAGGCTTATTTAAAAAAACTAACAATAGGGCTCGGCCATATGTCTTTGATTCGAATTCTTACTGCTATTTCCCTTATCGGGACCATTACTTTAACAAGTGGCTGTACTGACAGCGCTGAGGCTGATACCGCTGATAATAACGTGGTACTGAGTTTCGCGGTGTTGGGGGATGCCGAACCCAAGCCGGAGGCGGAGTTCCCTGGTGTGTCAGCTGCAGTTGATGAAGTTAATCGGTTAAATGAGCAGCGTAATTTTGATTTTGTTGCTGGCGTGGGTGACATTGCTCATAAAGGCACGACCATTCAATATGAGAATGTGACGCCGATCCTGCAACGCCTGACACTTCCGTTTTACCCGATTATGGGTAACGAAGAGCACGGTGAGAGTGTAGAGCGTTACATGCGTTACGCTAACCTGTGGAATGAGGGCAAGGTTACGATTGAACAGCCAAGTTACGTACTTGAGCATGACTCCGTCGCTTTGGTATTCGCCTCGCCTGACTTCGGCCGCGATTTTGGTGACGAAGGTATTGCCTGGATGCATGAGCAGATTACCAACCTGGCGCCGAAGCCTGTTCTTCTTATTGTTCATGGTGCGCAAACGGGCGTCTACCCAGAGAATGCGGATAAAGGCATTACCCATGAAGGATTTGCAGATATCGTTGCGCAGCCGAACTTAGCTGCTGTGATTTCGGGTGATCTGCATATGGACATGGAGCGGGTTGAGCATTCAAAACGCATCGACCATGTACACTACCTGCATATTCCGGCGCTGGAGCGGACTAAAATACCTGACGAAACGCGACATACGCCGATGTATCGGGTGTTCAGCATTTTCGATAATGACGAAGTTCTGGTAGAGACTTTCCAGGTTGACGTGGAAGGGCCGTTGGAGCGACACGAGTACCGCTTCGAGCTTCCTCGCTAGCGACAAGTTTAAAAGCCTGCTGACCAAGTTGTTGGCAGGCTTTGTTTATCTCACTTTCCTCTCTTCCCTTTTCCCACTCTTTAAATCCCACTGCATACATTCCCCCGAAATCTTGCCCCGGCTCAAATATCCTGGTTATATTTACGGTTGATTAATAATCATACAATCGGAGATTTGCCATGAATATCAAATATCGTCTTTGGCCTTTGGGGCTGGCGTTTCTTAGCTCGGTGACGTTTGCAGAATGTGGCCCTGAACCGGAGGGGTTTGAGTCGTGGCCGGATGACGAGGCGGTGCCGGTGGAATCGATTCCGCGAAAGCACTGGTTCAGATCGGCGCAAGGGTGGGTAATAGCGCCAAGTCAGTGTCAGGCGGTGGAGGCGGCGAGGGAACGAGAAGCGGCTTTTGAAGCCTTTACTCACTACTTTGCACGGACGCCTTTGGACGGTGCCATCGTCGATGTTCAACATGCACCAGCGCTCGCCTCGATTCGTGCAGCCGGTTTTGCATGGGCTTTACCCTGGCGGTTTGCTGACGACACTGCTAGTGAAAATTCGACCGACCCTCGTACACAGGCGATTCGCGAGCAGATCGAGGCCCAGTTATCCGGCGCTGGGAGAACACCAGGTCCAGAGCAAGTTGAAAGGCTGCTTGAGAGGGCGCTGGCGCAACATCCTCCAGCTGCGACATCAACAGCCACCACACTTGAGCCCACGGCGTTACGGCATGAAGTAGCGCACAAGTTATTTATAGAAGGCGTTTGGCCATCGACCCGGCCAGGCGGAACACAGTATGGCGGCGATGCGCCTGACTGGCTTGACGAGGCGGCTGCAATTACGGCTGAATCTGATGAAATGACGGCAGGGCGACGTACGGAATTTCGGCAGCTGGCACGAGAAGAGAAACTGGTGCCGCTGGGTTCTTACCTGTCGATGACTCACCCGGTATTCAACAATAGTGACCTGCGTGAGTTGATGCGAGAAGCGCGGGAAAGAGCGACTGAGGAAGGCGCGGCAGTACTGTCGGCGTCGGTGAGTGCAGAGCAAATTGCCGAAGGACGAATCTTTTACGCGCAAACCCGTGGCTGGCTCGACTATTTGCTGCAACAGACTGGTAACCCTCAAATTCTTGGAAACATGGCCGATACCATGAGGAACGGTCAGTCATTCGATGAATGGCTGGCTCAAGCTGGCTTGGACGCCGGACTTCCTGGCTCGATGGAAGCACTGGAGGCTGAATTTGAGGCCTGGGCATTAATGCCCGACTCCCTGCCAACTAACTAAAAACCAATAGATAGCCATTGTGCACCGCGAAAGGGAAGAGTATGAGTTATGACTTGATGGTGTTTGAGCCGACAGCTGCACCGAAAGAGAGAAAAGAGTTCATGGCATGGTATGCCCACCAAACAAAATGGACAGAAGACCATGGCTATCAGAATCCCACCGTATCTTCACCAGGACTGCAGGCGTGGCTTCAGGAAATGATAGAGCATTTTCCGGCGATGAATGGCCCGCTGGCAAACGAGGATTCGGATGACTCCAGAGTAACGGACTATAGCATAGGGCAGAATGTCATTTATTCTGCCTTTTCATGGTCTGTAGTTGAAGAGGCTTACCCTAAAGTGCGGGAATTGGCGATAAAACATTCTGTAGGTTTTTTCGATGTCAGTGCAGATAACGGAGAAATAGTATTCCCTGGTGATGGAACTAAAAAAAAGAAGCCTTGGTGGAAATTCTGGTGATTTCTATATAAATCAGCGTTTGTTAGCAGTGTTTCAAAGGTATCGGAGAGGATTTTGAAACTAAATAAAATATCGATAGTTCTATGTTTCATGTTGCAAATAACGCTCTTAACATCCTGCGCTACAACGGATGGATCAGGTGACAGAACCGAAGCAAGATTACATGCTGCCGCAGAATACGCTGCAGGACTCCACGCTTTCGTAATTAGAGCTGCCGGTACCTGCAAAAATCTTCTTGGACGAGATGACACGTTTGAGGATGGTATTGTGGATAACTGGAAACTCAATAATGGCGAATACTCATATGCTGGCACTCGTTGGATAGCGATGAGCGTGTTCTTGACGGCGCATCAAACTGCAGGAGAACTCGGCAGCGAACAGGAGCAGGCCATAAGACAAACAATGCTGACGGAAAAATCTGAAACTTTAAGTGCAATCGGGACCGAAATGATCGATGAAGTATTATCCGGAAGTCGCGCAGAACAGCTAAAGATATGTAATGGATTTCCTGATGAAATTAGGGCGGGGCAGTACGATATAACCCCGGAATCAGAGCATTATCAAGTGCTAACATTGATGGTCGAGAGACTTGGAAAACAATGAAATATTCAATCGAAGAGATGCAGCATGCGTATGCTGAACTCAATAAGAAAGAGCGTCCACTTGCCGCTTTTTTTGGCGCAATAGGCGGCGCGTTACCTGCGGCAGCACTCTATTTATTCTTTGGTGAAATGGGCGGTGTTCTTGCGTTTATGCTGTTATTGCCTGCGGTGGTGATTGGCCTGTTTGCCAGATATACAGGCTTTCCCTACCGACTGAAAGTACGCTTGCCAATAGGCCTTCTAGCAATGATTCTTCATATCGCGGGTTGCTGGCTACTCCAGTTAAATCCTCTTATATACCTATTGGCGCCTGTATGCGCTGGAATTGCTATTTCAATGTCGAAAGTGAAGCTGAGCAAGCTGCAGGATCTTGCCATTGATCGAGCCAAAATGGGTCGGCTAGGCGTTGAAAAAGAAGCCGAGCCAACGTAAATAGCGTGCGGCCTGTGGTTTGTTCGCGGCTATATACAAAAGAGCAGTTTATTAAAAAAAGAGGAAGAAAAATGATAAAAAAAGCAATTATGGTCCTTAGCGCAGCGGTGATCCTGTCTGGTTGTTCAAGTACAGGGGTTTCGTGGAAAACGTTTAAGAACGATGATGTCGATGCTGGCTATTGCTCCGCAACATTTGTTGAACCAGCCGATGTAAACGCGTGTGAAGTGGAGTATGTAGCGCTCCAACGCGCCAAAACAGAGTGTGAAAAGGACGTAAATCCAGATTATTGCGTATTAATGGCTGAGAATGGCTGGGACAACTTTAAAGATATGGTGCTTACTGTAGAGCCAACTAAAGAGCATGCGGAAAGTTATCCTGTTATGTGCCGTTCCGAGGACGACTCGCTTAAATCGTGCTCTGAGCTGTAACATAATCCCCCGGGTATTAATGCTCTTCGAACTGAGTAATTTAGTATCATTAATACCCTGGGTTTTCTCTTTTGCCTATACAACTACCTGATGCCCGTCACTTATTGGCTACTGCGTGGGCTAAATAGTAAATCCACCCACCGAAAATTTCTTGACCTAAACCTAACTTCAACTATTAGCATTGCCAGCGTTACGAATTAATCGGTAGCTTTGGTTGATTTACGCGGAGCTGTATCGATTAGTTGCTGGATACCATTCTGGAGAACTCAATGAAGACAATTCTTGAAGTTAAAAACTTAAGCAAGCGCTATCCGTCCGGGCTGCAGGCTCTGAACGATG
The DNA here is from genome assembly GCF_003986955.1 of Aliidiomarina sedimenti. Taxonomy (GTDB): domain Bacteria; phylum Pseudomonadota; class Gammaproteobacteria; order Enterobacterales; family Alteromonadaceae; genus Aliidiomarina; species Aliidiomarina sedimenti. The sequence goes on from NZ_PIPN01000003.1 coordinate 19,972, forward strand.
TCAGTCTGAGCATCGAGCGAGGCGAAATTCTTGCGCTGCTAGGGCCAAATGGTGCGGGAAAGACCACGCTGATTAGTATCATTTGTGGGCTGGTTAACCCCGGCAGTGGGTCGGTGTCCGTGGATGGTTATGACGTGGTGCGTGACTATCGTAAAACCCGCAGCAAAATCGGGCTGGTGCCGCAGGAGCTTTCTATCAATATGTTTGACACGGTGTGGAATACCCTGCGTTTTAGCCGCGGGGTATTTGGTAAACCGGCCAACGATGACTACCTGGAAGAGGTGCTGCGTTCGCTGACGTTATGGGACAAACGGGATGAGCAGCTGCAGTCACTCTCGGGTGGTATGAAGCGGCGGGTTCTGATTGCCAAAGCACTGGCCCATGAGCCTGAAATTCTATTTCTGGATGAGCCAACGGCGGGTGTGGACGTGGAATTACGCCGCGATATGTGGCGCCTTATCGAAAAGCTGCGCCGTCAGGGCGTCACCATTATTCTCACTACGCATTATATCGAAGAGGCGGAAGAGATAGCTGACCGCATTAGTATCATTCGTGGTGGGGAGATCGTGCTGACCGAGAACAAAGACCAGCTGATGAAACAGCTCGGCAAGAAGCAGCTTATTCTGCACTTGCAGACACCTGTGACGTCGTTACCCCCTGAGTTTGACGACTTTGAGATTGATTATGACGCTGCTGCGCAACGGCTGACCTATACCTACGACAGCAATAGCCAGCAAAACCGGGTGACTGAGGTGCTGGGGGCGCTGAATCGGGCGGATATTATGCTGAGTGATGTGCGTACAGAACAGACATCACTCGAACAAATTTTTGTAAACCTGGTGGAGGCACGCGCATGAACTGGTATGCGATAAAAGCGATTTACTTATCCGAGCTGGCGCGCACCTGGCGCACACCGATGCAGAGCATTGCTTCGCCAGTGTTGTCTACCTCGTTGTACTTTATTGTATTCGGCTCAGCAATCGGCTCGGCGATGGCCAGCATTGATGGCATCAGTTACGGCGCGTTTATTGTGCCGGGGCTTATTATGCTGATGGTCCTGACCGAGAGTACGTCGAATTCTTCCTTCGGTATTTACATGCCGAAGTGGTCCGGTGCTATTTATGAAATCCTCTCGGCACCGGTGTCGGCGTTTGAGATTGTCGTCGGGTACGTCGGGGCGGCCGCCACTAAGTCGTTAATTCTCGGGGTTATTATTCTGCTAACCGCACGGGTATTTGTCGATTACTCGATTATGCACCCGTTTTGGATGGTTTTATTTCTGTTGCTGACTGCTGTTACCTTCAGCCTGCTTGGTTTCATTATAGGGGTTATGGCGGATGGTTTTGAACGACTGCAGGCTATCCCACTGATGGTGGTCACGCCGCTGGCGTTTCTCGGCGGTACCTTCTACTCGATTAGCATGCTGCCTGAATTCTGGCAGAAGGTGACCTTGTTTAATCCGGTGGTGTACCTGGTAAGTGGTTTTCGCTGGAGCTTTTATGGGGTGGCAGACGTCAGCATTGTCTGGAGCCTGATTATGATATGTTCATTCTTAGCGCTTTTCCTTGTGATAATCTGGTGGGTGTTCCGCACTGGGTACAAGGTTAAGGTCTGAATTCATAGACATAAGGAAATTTTTTGTTGAAAGCGCTTAGTGTTTTGTTGATCGGCTTAGTTAACTTTCAAGTCGCGGCTTCGTCCATGCTTGAGCTTGATGGAGGGTCGATAGAATATGAAGTTAAAGAGGGCGGCGACAGGGTTGTGCTCTTCGATGCTGGTGCTTTATCCGGAATGGCGGGATGGGACTCAATATGGGAACGCCTGCCCGCCGATATTACTGCGATCAGGTTTTCCCGCTTAGGCGAAGGTAATTCAGAACCTTGCAGTGGGCAACGTAGCGCGGCAGATTACGTCGATGAAGTCGATCAACTGCTTAACGCTTTGCATGTTGAGCGGCCAATTGTGTATGTCGGGCATTCGCTTGGCGGCACCACCGCTCGCAATTTCGCCGCGACTCATCAGGGAGACGTCGCCGCCATGCTGATGGTTGATCCGGAAAACCCTCGTGACGTTGATATTGTTTATCAGCTAAACCCGGAAGAGGGGCGCGCGGAAATTGAGATGGTCAAACAAAACGATTACGCCGCAGGCGAAGGTAGATGGTGCTTCCTGGATATGATGTGGGACAAGTCACCTGCCGCTGGCCTTGCCGAGATTGGTGATATACCGGTGACCTTAATTGCCGGGGTGAAAGTGGCTGAAGACCCTTCTACTGCATTTGAAAGTGAAGAGGGGCGTCGGCTTTGGGGCCAGATACAAAGCGAGTGGGTAAACCAGTTCCCCCGGAGCGAGGCGGTGGTTACCAGCCAAAGCGGACACTTCGTGCAGGACGACGAGCCGGAGCTTGTGGTTAGCGAACTGGTTAAGCTGCTAAACAATGTACGACCTTAACCCTTGCAACACGACACTGCATCACCATGCCGGGGCCTGATATGTCGACTAGCAACGACCTGACTCGGCTGCGTCGCATTGCTTTGGCTGCACAGGGGTTGTTGCAGGCTAAGCCGTATGGGCGCGGGGTATCAGGCGCGCGCAAGGCAATTAAGCATATTGGCTATGTGCAGATTGACACCATTTCTGTGGTGGAACGGGCGCACCATCATGTTTTGTATTCCCGGGTGCCCGGGTTTACGCCATCGATGACCAATCAGATGCTGCGCGCAGGTGATATTTTCGAATATTGGTCCCACGCGGCCGCGTTTCTGCCGATCGAGGATTTTCGTTTTTCGCTACCTTACAAACACGCGATTAAAAGCGGTCAGACCCACTGGAATCGAAACCCGGATCACAAGCTGATGTCTGAGCTGTTGGCAAGGATTACATCCGACGGCCCGTTGCGTTCGCGTGATCTTGAAAACAATGCCACCAAACGAGCAGGCTGGTGGGACTGGAAGCCAGCCAAAAAAGCACTTGAGCAGCTCTATATGCAGGGTGACCTGATGGTCAGTGACCGTGAAGGTTTTCAGAAAACTTATGACCTGACCGAGCGGGTGTTGCCAGCGCACGTTAATACCCAGATGCCGACTACAGAAGAATTGGCAGCTCATATGTTAGAGCAGCAACTGCGCTGTCATGGCTTGGTGTCGCTGAAAGGGCTGACTTATTTGCGGCGTAATTCTGAGCTGCGCAAAACGATGAAAACTCTGGTCAACGAAAGGCTGGCGCAGGGTAGCTTAGACCAGGTTCAACTTGGCAACGGAGAAGTTTTCTTGCTGCAAGCCGGAGGCCTGGAAAGGCCGTTGCCGCGGCTGAATACCCGCCTACAGATTTTGTCGCCATTCGACAACAGTGTGATCCAGCGCGACCGTCTAAAATCCTTATTTCAGTACGACTACCAGATAGAATGCTATGTCCCCGCCGCTAAACGTCAGTTTGGCTACTTCTGCCTGCCCCTGCTTTACCGCGACCAGTTTGTTGGCCGTATGGATTGCAAAGCCTACCGAAAAATAAGCCACCTGGAAATAAAGTCACTGCACTTTGAGCCTCATAACTTTGACCATGATGTTGTTATTGCAGCCTTTGCCGACGCCGTGACGGAGTTCTGCCGCTTCCAGAACTGTGACTCGATATCGCTGACCCAGGCTTACCCAGAGCATCTGACCCAGAGTTTGCGCGCCGCCCTGTCGCATTTTTGACCAGTGGACCTATACTCCTTTCTGACATCTTAACCAGTTTCGGTGTGCAATGAAGGAGGAACCGCTATGGCTAATCAGGAGCATATGGAAGGGATGAGCTGGGGTCGATTCGCAGCGATGATTGTGACCTCAACGTTGGTTATGTTTTTTCTGATGTACCAGTTCGTTTACTCATTTGACCATGCTGTCTTTAGCATGAATCGGCTAATCGCTTCGTTGGTGATGGGCTGTGTGATGACCATTGTGATGCTGTCGTTTATGTGGTCAATGTATAAGGGGCAGGGAACCAAGATCGCCATTGTGGTTTTAGCCGCGGTGTTAGGCCTGTTTTTATTATTTTCGAATAGAAGCCAGTTGGTAATCGGCGACGTGAACTTTATGAAATCTATGATCCCGCACCATTCTATCGCGATCAATAATGCCCGCAAGGCGAGCATTAACGACCCCCGGGTTCGCGAGTTGGCGGACGAGATTATTGCTGCACAGGTTCGCGAAATCGCGCTTATGAAACGGTTGCTGGATGATATTGACCGAAACGGCGAGCGCGGCGATGTGGCGCTACCCCCGCGCTCCACCGCCCTCACTCCAGAAATGGAGCGTGAGATTGAGCAGGCCCTCCAATGAAACGAGTCATAGTAGTTATTCTTGCATCCATTGCATGTAGCGGCTCGTTGGCTGCACAGGAGCCAACTGAAACAGCGCTTGGTTCACCCGATATTCCAGCATTCGTAGAAACACATGTAAATCGTCGAATTAACCCAGCCATAGACGACTAAGGATGGCTCGGCGATTCTGGCCGCAGCCTTACTTACAGTCGTAATAAAACGGCGGTTGGGAGAACAATGATGATTACAGTGTACGGATTTGGCAAGGTAGCGCCGCAGGTGATTGGTATCACACGTGACCTGCGTGTGCTATGGGCACTTGAGGAATGTGAATTAGAATACCAGGTCGAGGGTTGGATGATTTTGCAGATGAGTTGCATGGTCCTGATTTTCTCGCGCTCAACCCATTCGGAAAAGTCCCTGCTATCGATGACGATGGTTTAATTCTTTTCGAATCAGGGGCTATAGTCAGTTATCTGGCAGAAAAGTCAGGAAAGCTTATGCCGGAGCCTGCAGCAGAGCGGGCAAAAGCCCTGCAATGGGCTTTTGCGGCGCTGGATACTGTGGAGGGGCCGTTAACGGAGATTGCGTCCATTGACTTGTTCGATGCTGACGCCGAGTGGGCTAAGCTTCGTCGGCCGGCGCTGGTCGAGTTAGCGCATAAACGCCTTGAGATTTTAAGTGACACGCTTAGCAAGACACGCTATTTACTGGGAAACGTTTTCACGTACCCGGATATTCTGATGGCGTTGGCTGTGCGTCAGATTCAGCATACAACTATTTTAGAAACCTATCCGAAGGTGACGGCATATTTAGCTCGCTGTTATGAGCGAGCAAGCTGGCAGACATGTTTTGAGGCATACTCGCGTCGCATACAAGGGGCTGGCGCGATGTAACGAAAGGAGAATACGCATGGAGTATTTTAAGGGAACTAACGAGTGTTGAATTTATTGTTGGTGGCACTAGGCGTTTTACTCCTAACCACCGGGGGTGAAGCGCTAATCAGAGGGGCACTGGCGGCTGCACAGCGGCTGGGAGTGTCGCCCCTGCTAAGTGGCCTGCTTATCGTTGGTTTTGGTACTTCAGCTCCGGAATTGGTGGTTTCCATTGATGCGGCATTAAGCGAACGTCCGGATATCGCTGTGGGTAATGTGGTTGGTAGTAATATCGGGAATATTTTGCTGATTTTGGGGCTGTGTGCGCTGATAACACCGCTTGCTGTGCGGCCACTTGTATTGCGGCGTGATGCAATTACCGTGGTGGCCGCAAGTATCCTCTTTCTGATACTCGTCGGCGGAAGTGCGCTGGCCAGATGGGATGCTGCGATTCTTTTAATTGTGCTGTTGGCTTATCTCACCTGGGCGTACCGGACTGAACAGCTTGGCACGGCACCGTCTGCAGAACTACATCGGGCGGAAGGAGAGGAAGTCGCCTCCTTGCCGCGAACCGTATTATGGATGATCACCGCAATAGTGCTGGGTCTAGTGCTTTTAATCGCGGGCTCTCAGGTACTGCTACGAGGGGCGGTCGGTATTGCCGAATCATTCGGCGTGTCCGAAGCGGTCATCGGACTGACACTGGTTGCGGTGGGAACCTCGTTGCCGGAGCTTTCGATTTCAGTTATCGCTGCGTTTCGCCGCCATGCGGACGTTGCTATTGGTAATATTCTGGGTAGCAATATCTTTAACCTGCTTGGGATCCTTGGTATTTCGGCGTTGTTGCAACCGCTACCGGTTCACCAACGAATTCTGCAGTTTGATCAGTGGGTGATGCTGGGCACTTCACTGGTTCTGTTACTGTTTCTTTATACGGGGCATCGTCTCAGCCGACTGGAGGGTGGCCTGCTTCTGTTAGGCTACGCGGCCTATGTGGGGCTTAGCTTTACTGTCTTTGGTGGGTAAGGAAAAGGGTTTGCAATATGCATTGGCAGATCAGAATCCCCTTACGAGCAGTTTCAAGCATCAGAAACACGAACTGGAGTCTGGCCTTTGTAGCGCTTGCGGCGCTTTGCTGGGGACTTTCTGGTGGTATCGCGGGGATACTCACCGGCGAGGGGTGGGATCCTGTTGTGGTCTCGTTCTACCGCGGCGGAACCGGACTCCTCTTTGTTCTCATTTGGCTGGCGCTCAAGCCACACCATAGTGGGCTGGCCAACCCCCGGTTATGGTTCTGGTCAGTGCTTGCAGGTGTGGGGGTAACGGGTAACTTCACGTTTTATTTTATCAGCATCGCCGAGGGCAGTGTCGCTGTGGCGGCAACCCTGATGTACTGCGCCCCCGTTTTTGTTTATATCGTGTCTTTTTTATTCAGGCTTGAAAAACCTACGGTGCCGAAGTGTATTGCCATGGTGTTGGTGATGGCTGGTGTTGTATTGCTTACCGGTATTTATGACCTGGAAAACACCGACGTTACCCTGATTGCCGCAGGCGCAGGACTGCTTTCCGGAATGTCCTATGCACTCTTCATTTTTGGTTTCAAATACGCAGCTCCGCATGGCAGCCCTCAGGCGATTCTGCTAATAGCCTTCGCAATTCTTGCAGTCTTATTAATTGGTCTGAGCGGCACCACGGAAACGCTGGAGGTATTGTCAGCACCGCGTTTGCCGCTGTTCCTGGCGCTGGGACTCTTAGGGGGCGGGATATCATTTATCTTGTATATCAGGGGCCTGAATTACACGGCGCCGGCGTTGGCGGCTATTGTAGCGATGATTGAGCCGGTTACTGCGTCGTTATTTGGTGTCGTCTTTCTGGCGCAAAGCCTGGCAGCTCCGCAGCTGCTTGGTATGGCGCTGATTCTGTTAACAGTAACCGCGCTGGGGGTCTATTCCAGCAAAGCCTGAGGTTTGATATCCACGCTTGTCCGTCCGTATTAACTCTTGTAAAGTCAGTAAGATAATAACGCTATCAGCGACACCACGAGGGATACATTATGTTTTCAAACCTAACCAATTTCCTTTATGAGCGATCTGCTAAGCAGGCCTTTGGTTTTTACCTGGCGTACGTCATTTTAGGTGTTCTTATTGGAGCCTTAGCCGGGGGAATCGCAGGTACCATTGTCGGCAGCGAGAATGCCTTTGAGGTGGGTGCCAGAACAGGCACTATCGTGGCTATAATTTATACACTGGTGCTGGGTTTGTTAATTGCTAAAAGCAAAGGGTTATTGAACTCGTTTCCCACCTTGGTGCTAATTGCCCTGGCGGGGGTAATTTGTTTCTTTATTGGTGCGCTTGGCGGTTTGATTCCGATTGCCTACCTGTCAACCAGACCCTCTGCTCTGGACCAGTCAATTCAGAACGTCCAGCTTGACTGACAGGATTACCCGGGATTGAGTAGCAGGTTGCAAGCCGGGGGTTGTCGAAACGCGTCGTCCTGATCCGACTAGCATGCAGGCTAAACAGATCTGGACAGGAGTTTGCAATTGGCACATGTCGTCCATTCAATCAATGTGACAGCAGGTGGGTCGTGTCATCATCAGGATAGCAGCATCGATGACGCACACCTCGACTACGCGACTCAACTTACGCGTTCCGCCGCTGCGATGCTGCTGGGCAGGCATACCTTTGAATTGTTTATGCAGTTCTGGCCGCAAACGGCTAGCCAAACCGATCTGCCCGCGGGGACGCTGGCGTTGGCGACAGCGTTTCATCATATCCCTAAGCTGGTAGTCTCCGGTACATCGGTTGCCGTGACCTGGAACAATACGACACAGATTAAGCCTGGTCTTGAGAGCATTCGCCAAACGCTGGCGGGAATACAGGGTCGGGTGGTTATTTTCGGTAGCCCCAGCCTTGCCGACAGCTTGTTAAACGAAGGGCTGGTGAATGAACTTCATATTGTCGCCCAACCCTATATAGGGGTAGCTGATCCGCGAGCATTTACGGCGATAAAACAACGAATTGGTCTTAGCCTGTTGGGCGTTGATTGGTTTGAGTCTGGTTCGGTACTTTTACGATATAAAGTGAATGAAATATAGCCGCAATGGAGTGTAAAACTGTATGACAGGGGTTTTTGTGGTTGACGAGGTACTCGAGGAACGAAAACGACCCGCTTTGCTCAACCAGCAGCGGCACAGCAGCTTTTACTCTGCTGTGCAATGCGCGAAGTAGGTGGTGGTCGCAGGCCAGTCGGAAAAGACGCCTTCGACGCCGACATCGTGCTTCAGTACGTCCAGTAATTGCAGCACCATCGATGGGTCCTCTGTGATCTCGCTAATAGTTTGGTAGTACCAGCCCCCACCGTCATACAGCGTCCCTGAACGTTCAACGGTCCATGCAATTAACTTCAGCCCGGCGGCTTTGGCGTGCTGGGCATACAGCGACGGAACAATGTTCCCGTTCTCGCTCGTCACCAGCATCCATAGCGGTGGGCCCAGATACCGCACGCCCTTGTCATACAACTCCTGCATTGAGATCTGCCAACTCTGCGGTTGCTGGGGGTCAAAGTCGGGCAGGGTTTGGCGGCCATCGAGCCAAATTGCCTGCTCGGCAAACTGCGGCCAGTTGGCTAACCAGTGCTCAATGTCCTCGAGGTGAAATGACTGCAGGAATACACGCTGAGGTTCTATATCTGCGTCGATATAGGCTTCGACGACTGCATCGGCGAAATCTGCACGACTGAAATCATTAAAGGGCATTGCTACTTCAGCAGCTTTCAGCTCGGGTGTCATGGCACGACCATATTCGTCTATCAGCGCTATGCTGGCCGCGTGGGACATTGGTTTTTCACACTGGCCATGGAGCTGGGTACGCCATGCCGGACCGCCGCGAAGATAGTCTTGCGCTGTGCTGGCGGTCTCGTCAAAGCCTTCCATAACAGCACATAAGGATTCAATTTCAGCCAGCGTGAATTCGGACGTGCAGCACTGAGCTTGCGCGGGCTCGCCTGTTTGTGGATCGAATGGGGTGAAAGGGACCCGGCAACGGCTAGCCAGCTCTGGACGCGCCAGAATATCGGTGGTGTGGTGGAGATCGCACTGTGAGTGGCGGCACACCAGTTTTTTATCACGGGTAAAGGTCACGTCGCATTCGACCACACCGGCACCCTGACGAATCGCTGCCAGATACGCGGCTTCGCTATGTTCGGGATAGAACAGTGACGCACCACGATGGGCAATAGAAAACGGTTGCGGTGCAATAGTGTTGAGGTCGCACGACTGCAGTTTTGACTTTAAAGGACCCTCAGGCAGGCGGTCAGTTAAATACAACGGACGTTCTCCGACCTGAATGTTGATGCTATCTGACTCACTCACAGCCATGGCTGGTAACGATAAACAAATCAGTAGCAGTAAGCGCAGCGGGTGAGTGGTTAACATCAGAAAGATCCTCAGGGTCGGTGGCAGCACAGGACTAAAATCAGGCTAGCCTATGTTCTTTTAACTTTGATGACATTTATTCGGTGTTTACTACATTTTCGTGAATGTTGCGTAACTTTAGATTCATTTTTCTATCATAAAACTGCCGCTAATTAGCCCTAAATTAGGTCCGTATTACTCACATAGCTCTCTCATAACTCTCACAAAATATGGACTTATAATAATGATAGTTAAATCACTACCCTTTACCTATACCACGCTCAGCGCGTGCATTGCGGCACTGCTTTATGCGCCAGCGACCCAGGCTCAAACCGAGCCCGAAGCGACGGAAGAAATAGAGCGCATTATGGTAACAACCCAGCGCAGGACTCAGGCGATACAGGATGTACCCGCAACTATCAGTGCCTACTCGGGGGAGTTGCTGGAGGAACTTGGGATTGTCGAACTGGATGTGTTGTCTGATATTACACCGGGCTTGGTGATTCAGGAGCAAAGTCCGAATAACCCGGGATTTGTCATCCGCGGCATCACCTCAGACAGCGGCAGTGCGCAGGCTGCACCGCGGGTTTCTATTTTTTATAACGGGGTCGATATTTCCCGGTCACGCGGGTCTTACTTTGAGCTGTTCGATATTGAACGGGTTGAAGTGGTTCGTGGGCCGCAGTCTACACTGTTCGGCACGGCCGCTGCAGTGGGTGCGCTGGCCGTTTCAACCAATAAGCCACAGCAAGAATTTGCCGCCAGCCTGCGTGCCTCCGCTGGCAGTTACAACGCTCGCTCGACGGAAGGTTTCGTAACGGGGGGCAACTCGAAGCTGCAGGGCCGGCTGGCGTTGAGTTATCGTGAGCGTGACGGCTATATTGACAATATTGCTGGTAGCGAAGCCTCGCAGGACCCCAATGGTATTCGCCAGGATGATATGAACGGTATTCAGCGTCTCGGGGTGCGGCCATCGTTGCGTTGGTTACCGACTGACTACGTGACTGTGGATTTGGTATACACCTATGAGCGAAACGAAGATACGGGAACCTCGTTTAAGAACGGGCTATTCGCTCCAACCGGCGGTGACACCAGCCCGTATTCGTTCGTCGAAATGTCAGGTAGTCCGCTATCGGCTGAGGTTCTTGGGCGGGAAAAGCTGGGCCTGGATCGAACCCTGGATGACCTTAACCTGACAGTGAACTGGGAGCTGAATGACAGCTTAACCTTTACCTCGATCAGTGGCTTGCGCTCTTTCGATTCGCTGGAGGTGTTCGATGCGGATGGTACCCAGGCCTGGTTCCTTGAATTTGCAGAAGACGCTGAGGGCGACCAGTTCAGTCAGGAGTTTCGTTTTACCCAAATGGGTGACCGCAGCACCATGTTATTTGGGGTAAATTACTTCAGCGAAGATGGTTCACAGCGCGTGCCGTTTAGCACAGAAGAATCAATTTTCCTCAACTGCATGGGGATGCTCGGTTCAGGTTTACCGTGCGTCAATGAAGATGGCTCAGTCAACCTGCTGACGCCGCTTTTAACCGGGGGTGCTGCCGAGGTACTGCCGTATCAGGCTGAATACACGAACTTTGGCGACAACAGTAGCTACTCTGCGTTCTTTGATATCGCCTACGATGTATCCGAGACGCTGGAGCTGACTGCTGGCCTGCGTTACGTCGATGAATCTAAAGAAAGTAGCTACAGCTCCGCGCTACCGGCCTCGGTTCTGGCTGGCATACCCTTACTGCCAATCGCGAGCACCGATGGTGAGCGTTTTACTGCCAGTGCGTCCTACGATGACTGGTTACCGCGCTTTAACGCCTTGTACCGGGTTAACCCGCAACTGAACCTGTATGCCACGATCGGTAAAGGCCGACGTGCCGAGGTGCTGAGTGTCAGTTCTGCTCAGTCGGAGCAGGGCACGGTGGTGCCGGATGTGACTGAAGTAGCGGCGGAAATTATCTGGAACTATGAAGCTGGGGTGAAAGGGTTTCTATTTGACCGGGCGATGAACTATACCGCGTCTGTGTTTTATCAGGATTACTCAGATTTTCAGGTCACTTTGCAGGATGATGCCGGAAATTTCTACACTGATAACGCTGGCGCGGCGCGCAATGTTGGCTTTGAAGCCGATCTGCGTTATCGCCTGAGTGACCACACTCAGGTGTTTAGTAATATGGCTTACATCGATGCGCGCATTGACCGTAACAGTAATAACGGTGATCTGGCGGGCAACCGGTTCCGCATGCAGCCGGAATGGACATTCAGTTCAGGCCTGTTCCATCAGCGGCCGTTGACCTCCACGCTCAACCTGACCAGCTCCCTGGTCTACAGTTTCCGTTCTGATATCTATTTTGACCCGGATAACGCGCCAGTGATGGGCCTGGATATCGGAGAGGGCGCTGTCCAGCTGACTAACCTGCGGATTGGTATTGAACACCCGGAACAGCGTTGGTCGGTAAAACTCTACGCCAATAACCTGTTTGATAAGTCGTATCTGGTTGATGCCGGCAACACGGGTGGTTCATTTGGCAACCCAACCTTTATTGCAGGTTCTCCGCGTATGGTAGGCATTGAGTTTCATAAGCAATTTGGCTTTTAAATACTAACATACCAGTAAAAAAGGGGTTGCCTGAGGCAACCCCTTTTTTTGTTTAGTGAGCGCTGCGCTTAGCTGCGATGGGTCAGGGCATGGCGACCAGCAACACGGTAGTCACGCTGGTGTACGCTATCGATGAAGACCCATTCTACGTCAATGGTATCGGGACGGATAGTCAGGGTCATAAAGCCGCGCTGATGAAGGTTGCAGTACTGTAAATCATCGATCAGGGTCTGCATCGCCGCAGCAGTTTGTGAGGCATTTTGCTGATCAAGCTTGAGATAATATTCCATACCGGGTGAGGAAACACTCGAGGTGGCAAACTCAACAGCAACCTGCTCACCTTGCTGGTTACGCAATACATTGTGCCAGGCGTTGTGGGTGTCGCCAGCGAGCACAACCACGGGCTTACCCGCAGCACTCCAGTCGCGATAAACCATTTCCCGCTCGACTGCATAGCCGTCCCAGGCATCGAGGTTGTAGGGCATCACCTGCGAGATGCGTCTGCGTTCTTCATCGCTCAGGCTTTCGCCTGCCAGGGCACGCTGCTTAAGCGGCACTAAATCAGCCAGTAACTGAGGCACCCGGGTGAGATCCTGGTTGGCCATCATCTCGGCGGGGAGCTGCATTCGGCTCATCAGCAATTGCTGACCGATAATTTGCCAGTGGGCCGGTGAGGTTTCAATTTGCTGGCGTAACCATTCGCGTTGTTCGTGGCCGAGCAGGGCCCGGTATTCGGCCATTCGGGTTTGAAACCCCGAGGCGTCAAAATGACCGTTTTCAGGATCCATGAAATTGCGGTATTCAAGTTGCTGGGTTCGCTTAATAATCCGCGTATCAAGCATATGCAGACTAAACAGTTGGCCAAAGTCGAAGCTGCGATATATGCGTAATGACTGCTCTCCTTCAGGCGGACGAATCGGCATCCATTCATAATAGGCCTGGATAGCCGCCGCTCGCCGGGCGAAGAAGTCACCTTCACTGGCATCGTGATTTTCGGCGCCGGCAATCCAGGTGTCATTGCTGATTTCGTGATCGTCCCATACCGCTATGCAGGGAGCGGCAGCGTGCATTAACTGCAGGTCCTGATCTTGACGGTAGAGTTGATAGCGCTTGCGATAGTCCTGCAGCGTAAAGAGTTCGCCGTTATTGTCTGCGGCCAGCGACCGACCCAGTTCCGCTGCCTGTTCTGTGGCGTAGCCACCGCTGCCGTATTCGTAAATGTAATCGCCAAGGTGCAGGGTAAAATCGATGTCGTCGTTTTTAACGGCTTCGCGGTAGGCATGAAAATACCCAGCCGGGTAATTAGAGCAGGAAAAGACAGCGAGTTTTAAATGGTCGATACCGCGCTTCGCCAGGGTACGGGTTTTACCGCTTGCCGAGTAACCGTTTTGCCCTTTGAAACGATAGAAATAGACCTGGTTCTCAGCTAATTCCTGGACGTCTATTTTTACCGTGTAGTCGCGGTGGGGGAAGGTGGTCGCTGTGCCGCTTCGGACAATATGGCGGAAGTCCTGATCGGTCGCGATGTCCCATTCAATTGTTACGCTGGGGGTTTGCGCTTTGGGTGTTGCCCGCGTCCATAGCATCACCCGGTCGCAGCCCGGATCGCCGCTGGCAATACCGCAATCAAAATCGACGTCGGTGACGGGTACATTGACGGGCGCGCTATCGGCCCTGGCTTTGGAGACCAGAATAGGTGTCGAGAGTGCTAGCGACAATGCGCCGGATAATTTTAGAAAATGACGTCTTGAAATGCTCATAACCTGCTCCTTATTGTGTTTTGGACAGGCTAGAACAGGACTATGACAGTTTTAGGCGCTTGAATGAGTGGGAGGTCGAAATGCGATGAACTGAGGTGAGCACGGGCGCGCTCACCTCAGACTTCAAGGGCTAAAAGCTATAGCGGAAGTTTGCCATCACTGTGCGTTGTTGACCGTAGAAACAGTCGCCGCGAGCCAGGCACGAACTGAGTACGGTTTTATCGGTCAGGTTATCGATGTCCAGACTAAGGCTGTAGTTAGCCCATTCGTAACCAATCATAAAATCAAACAACGTATAGCCGGGGGTTTCTAACGGGTCGTTTAGTACCGTGCCATCCTGTTCCAGATACGCACTGCCGTCCATGGTATTGCCGACATAGCGTGCGCCGGCACCGATTTTGAAGCCGTTCCAGTGCTGTGGTCGGTAGGTGGCCCAGATTGAGGCCTGCTGATCTGGTGTTGAAACCAGGGTAGCGCCTTGCTCCGTCGGGTTGTTACTTTTACTTACCACTGCATCGGTGTAGGCGTAACTTGCGTAAACATCCAATGAATCCCAGGCCAACTGCGCTTCAAGCTCGATACCTTCAATTTCAACTTCACCGGTCTGAACCTGGCCGTTGGGGTTGACCACGGTTGGGTCGGCGGCCTGTTCAGCGCTGAGTTGGGTGGTGCGGTTTTGTTCGGTGATCTGATAGAGCGATGCGGTTAGCAGGTGTTCTGTCCCTTGTGGCTGGAACTTGATCCCGGCTTCCCATTGTTGCCCTTCGCTGGGGACAAACGGGTTGCCAAATGCATTGGTGCCCAACACCGGTGAAAAGGACTCACTGTAACTTAAGTAGGGCGACACGCCCCCATCCATCAGGTACATAAAGCCAAGACGACGAGTGGTGGCGTACTGGTCGGTAGACGCTCCGGCTTCCGGATTGGTGGTGGCCCGATCGCGACGCATTGCCGCGGAAACCAGCCATTTGTCGTCAATACGCATATTATTTTGAGCATACAGACCCAGCTGATACAGGGTGCTGCCCGGATAATCGACAACATCAGCCTCGGTGGGCAGGCCTGTGGCCTCACCATAAACTGGGTTGTAGAGATCAAGCGGGTTATTGGCACCATAGGCGTAGTCATTGTCGGTGTACGCGTCCTGGAAATCCACACCAAACACTAACTCATGCTCGACCGGCCCGGTATACAGCGACCCATGCAATTGAAAATCAGTGGTCCATGCCTGGGACTCGGCAAGCGAAAGATAGGAAACCCTGGACACGGTGCGGTTGTCCTCCTGAAACACAGGTGGCCAGCCGTACATGGTGCGATAATCGGAGTTGCTATCGCTGTAGCGGCTCGCCAGACGGACACGCCAGTCGAGGTTGATACGGTGGTCGATAATCGCCGTTAACGAGTTTTGCTCGGTGTCATAAGCATCGAAGCCAGGCTCTGAGACAAAGGTTGAGCTGTCTATCGGGCCAAATTCATTCGGCAGCAGGGTACCTTGCCAGGGGAAAAACTGGGTGCTGGAGCCTGATTCATTGCGTTGAATATTACCAATCAGGGTAACCTGCGTGTCGTCGCTGGCATGCCAGGTTAGTGACGGGTTCAGCAAGAGACTGTTGTCCGGGACATAGTCCGTCTGAGTATCGCTGTCGCGGTACAAACCAACAAAACGGCCAAGTAGCGAGGCGTCATCATTAAGTGCGCCGGTAATGTCGCCAGCGACCTGAGTACGTGAATAGTTACCAGCCTGGGCCCAGAACTGGCCTTCGGTTTCAGCTTTCGGCCGTTTGCTGACCAGGTTGATAATGCCGCCGGTCGAACCTTGCCCGTACAGCACCGAACTTGGTCCTTTGAGGATTTCGATTTGACCCAGTGAGTACGGGTTCACCCGCACGTTGTTGTAGTAACCAAACAGTGACTTTAAGCCGTCCAGATACTGCACCGGCGCAACGCCCCGGATCTGCGCCCAGTCGCCGCGGGTGTCTACTCCGTAGGGTCCATTGTAGAGGCCCGCCACATAGCCGATAGCGTCCTGCACGGTGACAGCGCCTAAGTCTTCAATCCGGGCTTCAGTCAGCACTGATACCGACATGGGTGTTTCTGTGATCGGCGTGTCTGACTTGGCCCCAGTGGCACTAACGTAGGAAATTAAGCCGCGGGCGCTGACGGTAATGACTTCAATGTCGTCCTCGTCGGCCTGGCTTTGCTCTTCTGGAGCTGGTTGTTGGTTCTGGTTCTCAGTCTGGGCGTATGAGCCGGCGCTGTAGAAAGCGGCCAGAATACCAGCCGCGAGTAAGGTTTTTTGAAAATTCATCGGTCCCCTCAGCAATGTGCTGTTTTTAATTTGAGGGGATCGTAAATGATAACGATTCGTATTTAAAGCTTTATTTTAACCAATTCGCCGGAAGTTCCCAGTTCCCCTGGTACACATCGCCATCCCAGGTTTGTAAGGTGACCCAAACCCGCTGTTCTGCGCTGAAGGTTTGCGGTGCAATCGCGTGCACGTGCTGCAATAGTTCACTGCCATGCAGAATTCCAACGTCGTCCTGTTCAAGTTCCTGCAACGGAATTGCGCTGGTGCCGATATTAACGTACCCCTGACGGATATTTCTGACTTCACCTTGGTTAACGTAGGCGGAAAAGTCTTTCACCCAGTCGTCATGGTGAGCGTACGGAGGCTCGTTGTTCAGCGGCTGTATCGCGACTTTGAATGGGCCTATGGTCTTTTCATCCCACATCGGTGGAAACTCGGGTGGTTGCAGCGACTGATACAGGAAATAGATAGGCAGGACCAGAATCAGGCCGCTGAATTTAAATTTATTGCGGTTCCAGAATGTATTTTTGCGACGTGCCATTAGCGGGCTTCCTCTTGTGGTAACGGGTGGTGCAACTGATCCTGAGTCTGCGTTTGTCGTGCTTTGGACGCTTTCACGGTGCGTGAGCCCCAGAGTAAAAAGCCAGTGATGGACATGGCAGACAGGATCAGACCAAAGATGAACCAGATGGCTTTGGTCCAGATACCACCAATGGTGCCGTAGTGCAGCGGATCGACAATATGCTGGATGGTTTGCAGTGTGCCCATGCTATCCGGCGACACCGCCCGGGCGATTTCTCCGTTCCAGGGGTTAATATCGAGGCGGTATGAATACTGATCAAAGAATATGAAATCGCCGCCCCCCATAATTTTAAACATGTCGCGGTTATGTTCGGGCATCATGATAAAGCTAGGGCGAATATCGGGAAAACGTTGCTCAGCGATTTGCAGTGCCTGCGCAAAGGACACCGGCGGCTGGGCCTGTTCGCCAAGCGGAATGTCTGTAGTCTGAACCAGCGGCGCATGGCCTTCGATGTCGATATCGGCGTGCCAGAACACTTGCTGGGTAAAGTACCAGAGGCCGGTTACGCTCATTAAAATCAGAAACCAAATCGACCAGGCACCACCATGTTTATGGAGGTCCGTCAGCAATGACTTTTTGCCTTTGCTGACGCGTATTTTGGGTTGGGTGTAAGCACGCCAGAACTTCTTGTAAATGACCAGGCCAGTAATCAGGGCTCCTATCATCACAAAGGACATCGCAGACACCAGATAGTAGCCAATGCTGTAGCCGTTTTGCCACGGGAACAACAGCCAGCTATGCAGCGAACGCATGAAGTTGATAAAGGTAATGCCCTGGTTTACTTCCTGCACCACCCCTGTGTATTGGTTGACATAGGCAATGCCGACCGGGATCTCGTCGCTGGAAAACATCACTGCATTGATCAGGTAGGGTTCAAACGTCATCACCGTGGTGATATGCGCGTTTGGAAACTGGCTCTGGACGATGCCAACAAGCTCTGAAACGGGCATAGCTGCAAGCCCGTCTGGATTCACAGCGCGGGCATTTTCATTGAACAGCCAGGTTAGTTCGTGGCTGAAGACGGCGATGGTGCCAGTAATGCAGATGAAGCAAAACAGCATCCAGATGGGCAGCGAGCACCACCCGTGTAATTTGAACCATTGTCGCTGTGTCATGTTGAGTCCCCAATAAAACTTTCCGGAATGATATTGAAAACGGGAACCATTATCAAATAGAATGTGCTGAGAATAATTCTCATTTGTGATTTTGGTTAGCGAAAAAGGGCAGGGGAAAAGTATGCAGGTTTTCAATAAAGGTGTTTTGGCGCTGGCGATAAGCTCAGCACTGTTTACGTCAGCAACGCTGGCGCAGGTCGAACAGGACACGGAGCAAGGGTCTGAACCACAGAGTGAAACGCGGGAGAAAATTTTCGAGCGGATTGAAGTCACTGGCAGCGCGCTTGATCAGGCGACCACCGCTACCGGTTTACCGCTAACCCTGCGTCAGACACCTCAATCAATTTCGATTATCGACCGCACTTTTATTGATAGCTTTTCCTTGAACTCAGTCGCTGATGTCATGCAGTTTGCGCCGGGTATTCACGCCCAGCAGGCCGAAACGGACCGTTTTTTCTTCCGTGCCCGTGGACGTGATATTACCAATTTCCAGTTCGACGGTGTCCCCATCAGTTACGACAGCTTCTTCAGTGAAGCGGTGAATGATTCGGTCATGTTTGAACGTGTCGAAGTCGTGCGGGGGGCCACGGGCTTACTAACTGGGGCCGGTGAACCTTCTGCTGCTATTAACCTGATCCGCAAACGGCCAAAAGTCGAGGACGGTGGCTACGCCAATGCTCAGTTTGGCTCCTGGAACAACCGTCGGCTGGAGCTTGATCATTCACAGACTCTTGCGGCCAGCGGTGATGTCAAAGGCCGCGTAGCCATGGCGTATGAAGAAGGCGAGAACTTCACCGACCTGGCAGAAAAAGAGAATCTTCAGCTCTATGGCGTAGTAACCGCTGACTTATCTGCACACACCCGGTTGACCCTGGGTGCCGACTACAGTCAGCGCAATCCGCAAGGGAGTATGTGGGGTGCATTACCGCTGTTCTACGCCGACGGCAGCCAGGCCGATGACTTACCCGTTAGCACCACCACAGCCTCTGACTGGAGCAAATGGGACCGTGAAAGCATCAATGGGTTTGTTCAGTTAGAGCACGCCTTCGATAATGGCTGGGACGTACAACTGGACGTTGAACACCGTCAGGATGAAATGGATGCGGATTTGGTCTATATGTTTGGTTTCCCGGACCGCGAAACCGGGTTGGGGCTGGGTGCGTCGTCAATGATATACCAGTCTGACCGCGAACAGACGTCGTTCAGAGCACTGGCGTCCGGTCCGTTTGAATTTCTTGGCCGCCAGCACCAGTTAACGGCGGGTGCACTGCATTCAGAACAGGAGATCACGGCGGATTCGTTCTATGCGCAGAGCACGATTGAAGTCGGTAATCTGTTTGAGTGGGGAACTGGCATTGAGCGCCCTGTATTTGGCCAGACACCGGCAGTAAATTACGGCACTGAGACACAGACCGGTGTCTACGCTGCCGCGCAACTGAATGTGCACGATGACGTGACGGTCATACTGGGGAATCGTTTAAGTGAGTATGATATCGACGGCACCACCGGTATTTATAAGCACAGTAGCGTCAACACGCCTTATGCTGGTGTGGTCTATGACCTGACTGACACACTGTCCGGGTACCTTAGTTACACCGAGATCTTCCAGCCGCAGGCGGCAAAAGATGTCAATAACCGCCTTGTCGGTCCGGTCGAGGGGTCGAATATTGAAGCGGGTCTAAAAGGTGACTTTTTCAATGAAGCATTAACCGCTAGTTTCGCTGTGTTCAAAGTAAAAGAAGACAACCTGGCGGTGCCGGACCCGGACAATACTGAGTTACTGCCCGGCGGCGTGGATTTTCCACACATTGGAATAGCAGGTGCTGAAAGTGACGGCTACGAGATTGAACTGACCGGTAAACCAACTGATTCGCTGAATATTTTCTTTAGTTATACCCATACCGAATCGGAAGATGCCAATGGTATAGCCTATGCTCCTTATTTGCCTGAAGATATGATCAAAGCGAGCGTTCTGTATGCGTGGAACGATGCGTTCCGCTTCGGTGTTAATGCGAACTGGCAAAGTGAGGTTTCGAACCCGGGTGTGGGGCCGAATGGAGAAACCTTTAACCAGGGCAGCTACACGGTGGTGAACGCGATGGCCAGCTACCAGTTAAGCCAGAACTGGGATCTCAACCTGAACCTGAATAACCTGTTTGACGAAAAATACTATTCCAGTATCGACTTCTTCAACCAGGGCTTTTTTGGCGCGCCGCGCAACGTGCAACTGAGTGTGAAGTACGCCTGGTAAGCAGCGACAGGTTCATGCTAAAAAGGCAGGGTCAGTGATGGCGCTGCCTTTTTTATTCCATCATCGATCGTCTGCTATCAACCCTACAGGAGGCCCTGAATGCGATATATTAGTTTACTGCTTTGCTTATTTACCTTGTCTTGCGCTGCCGCGGACAGTGACTGGTATTTCGGTACCTGGGAGGTGTCGGACGCCGAATTTCCGGGCATGAGCGCGATGGGAATGGAGCAGGCAGAAACCTGGTTTGGCTCAGAACTAACCTATACCCCAGCCAAGGTCGCCTTTCGTGACGAGCGCTGTGACAGCCCGACCTTTACCACTTCATCTCTGACCGGGGATGAATTTTATGCATCCTACAGAGCCACCTTGCAGGCACTTGGAATAGCAGGCGAGCAGGTTGAAATTGTTGAAGTTGGCTGCCCTGACAACTGGATTGCTGCAGGTTCAAAGATGATCAAAGCGGGTAGCGATTCAGCGTATATACTCTGGGATGGGGTGTTTTTCAGAGTGGAGAAACAGGCTTCCGGGTCGTAGACCCATACTCGCGAATGCCTGGCAGACAGCCACTGGCACACAGTCGCGAACGAACCGTGGCGATAGCGGAGGAACTGCGGATGGAACACCAGGCACCAAGTATGGTTTCGTTACCAGCAGCTCCGTTACGGCCCTACATTAGTCATTACTGGTTCAGTCGTAACAATAGGGCACCGACGTATACTGTGCTGCCGGATGGAGCGGTCGACCTGGTGGTAGTGGCCGGGTATTCAGGCCGTCAACGCGCAGACATGTATGGCACCAGCAGGTGTCGGATTCAACTGGTGCTCGAACTCGGCGTGGATTATCTGGGCGTTCGGTTTAGACCCGGGCAGAGCAGGCATTTTCTTGATGCCAAAGCAGCTGAGTTAACGAACCTTGCTGTTCCGGCGCATGGGCAGCTTGTCAGCGATATTCTCGCTGCCAGCGAATGCATTGATGGTGATTATATTTTTGCTCAGCTGGACCGGATTCTGAGCAAGCATTTGGCGCGCTGCTCACCCCAACAGAGCAAACTTGATAGCCTGATTCATCAGCTTAGTAGCTGTCAGGGGAACTTTGGTCAGGCCACTTCATGCAAAGAGGAGCATGCCGGAAGCTTTCATTCGGTAGCACGACTGGCTGCTACGTACGGTAAAAGCCGTCGTCAGTTTGAACGTGACTTCGTCGAGATAGTAGGCTTGTCGCCTAAGCATTTTTCTCAGGTTATCCGTGTCCAGCGGGCAACCCGCTTGCTGACTCATTCCCAATTGTCGCTGGCCGACATAGCGTTTGACCTGGGGTATACAGATCAAAGTCATTTCACCCATGAGTTCGTCGGCTTTCATGGTTTGCCACCTTCGAGGGCACGTGCTGATGTCGCATTTTTACAAGACACCAACCAACCCGTTGACCACAATGAGCACTCTATTCTGACTTGAGGTGGTTGATATGAAATTTAACAGTGTTTACCCAGTGCTGATGACCGGCGATGTGGCAGCATCGAAAGCATTTTACACCCGTTATTTTGGGTTTGAAGTAACATTCGAAGCCGACTGGTATGTCAGCCTGCGCGCAGGGCAGGGGCAACCTTTTGAACTGGCGTTGCTGCAAGCCGGGCACCCGACAATACCAAAGAGTTTTCGTCAGCCGCTTGCGGGTGGCTTACTGCTTAACTTTGAAGTGGATGATGCAGACAGTCACTATCAACGCTTGCGCGAGGCGGGTTTAACCATGCACCAGCCGATTCGAAGCGAAGACTTCGGGCAACGCCACTTTATTACTGCAGATCCGAACGGCGTGCTGATTGATGTAATCCAGGTCATACCCCCCTCTGCAGAGTTCGCAGCCCAGTACAGCTAGGTAGTATTTATTCTTGTAAATATTTTGTTGTGCTCGTAATCTCTGATTATTATCAACTGCTGACTGCATTAGCGGTTGACTGGAGATAACTAATGAAACCTGTATTTACGCCGGGCGCCAATATTGCGATGAAGATCCCTACCCATGAGTATCAAACAACGGTGCATTTTTACCGTGAGGTACTTGGACTTGAGGAATTAACCTCCGATGAGCCAGGGGCGACGCCAAAGTTTGCGTTTGGCGATAAGGTATTGTGGCTGGACTCTGTGGCGGCTCTTAGTCAGGCCGAAACCTGGCTGGAAATCGTAACTAATGATATCGAGGCGGCGTCAGCGTATCTGAAAGAACAAGGGTGCCACCGACGGGACGAAATTGAACCGCTTCCGGACGACTTCAAAGCGTTTTGGATCTCCAGCCCGGCAAATATCATTCATCTGGTTTCGTCGCGGTGATGAACACGCCAAGGATGGTTAAGGGAGTAATGATGGCCGCGCTGTTTGTGAGTCCTCAAAGCTCGGCCGATTATATGGCTCCCTTATTAGAGAGAGGGGCTTTCGGTGTGACCTATGAGCGAGTGAAAGCGCTCGAACCCGTTGGGCTGAGTAACCAGATGCGGGCAACCTTCTACACCTTTGTTGGTCGTCAGGATCTGGCTGCCACTTTACAGGATATACCTGAGTCGCAGTCTTGTTTTTCCGACGATGATATCACTCGACTCGCGCCTGTATCCTCGTGGATAAGTGACGTGGTTGCCGATCAGAAGGTGGTAATGTTTAACGAAAACCATTTTCGCATCGAAGCAAGAGTATTTGTGGCTAGTCAGCTTGAAATACTGAAGTCTGCGGGCTTCACTCATATCGGTTTTGAGGCATTTCAGGCTGATTTGGCGGATAGTGAAGAGCTTTCCCCGGTACATGGTTTTTACACTCAGGAACCGACGTTTTCAGCGTTGATACGTCAGGCGCAGGCTATGGGTTTTCAGGTTTTTGGCTATGAATCGACGAGAGCAATAGCTGAGGGTGAGTCGGCATTTGAGGTGCGTGAACTTACCCAGGCAACAAACATTCTCAATCAAATTGAGCAAGCGGACGACGACGCCCGGTTTGTAATTTTTGCCGGCTGGGATCATATTGCGGAAGCCGCAAAAGGACCCGACGAGCTTCGCTGGATGGCAGCACGATTAAAGGAACAGTCGGCTATTGATCCATTCACTATCGATCTTACCAGTTGTGGATATGCTGGCAGCGATTCTGCGTTGGCAAACTCAGGGATGGTGTTAGCAGATGATAATAATCGTTCGCGGGTAACTGGTCAGTACCGCGGACTTGTCGACGCTCAGGTCCATCTTCCGTTGCCTGGGCCGGACAGTTTGAAAACAGGGTACTATCGTCAAACTCTGGGAACCCCGGTCGTTATTGCAGATGAACTGCGACACGGTGACGAGGCAGTTCTGGTTAGAGCTTACCAGCATGGAATGAATGAGGTGGCTTACGACCAGGTTTTATTGTATCCGGGCGAGCGTTTCCCACTGTATCTGGCGCCAGGGTATAGTTATCTACTCGTCAGTTATAGTGCTGACGGCAGTATAGTTGGGGAGTTGGAGCACGAAGAGCCGGCTGATATACAGCCTTAGCGTTGACTCTACATATAAAGCTTTAACAGGACTTTTTTATGAAACTAATTATTCTTTTTCTGGCATTAGGCCTGACTGGCTGCACGACTCAGGCCTGGTATGAAGAGGTTCGCTCGCGTCAGTTGCAGGAGTGCCGTAACGGCACTATTGAGGATTATGACGAGTGCCGTCAGCGCGTTGATAAGTCGTATCCGCAGTATGAGCGGGAACGACAGGAAGTGATGGGTAAAAAATAGGAATCTTAATTAAAGGAGCATGCTGATGAAAGGGAACCTGGTGTTAAGTTGTATTTTGCTGGCGGTGTTAGTGGGCTGTGATAGCTCGAAAACGGATGAAGAAATTCTGGCGAGCGGAGGCTATGTACTTGAGTATGAGCTTGACGGCGAAGCCTATGAAGTTCGTCGTGCAAATGCCGGGCAGTTCACTATTGCATGTCCGTCTGGGGGGACCTGTGACAGAGATTCCACTTACCGGGCACACCGGTTTAGTGATGATAGCCTGATGATGTATATGTCATTTTCGCCACTGTTAGTGGGGAATTATTCCTACGCCAGTATTATTCAGAACTTCAACTATGCATCGATGCGCATCGACATTCCATCGCTTAGCTCTGGTAATAGTGAGGTATATTTTCAGCCGCTAAACCCGCTTCGGGAGCTCAACTTTGACGCGGATGTGTTTCGCACCTCCAGTTTTCAACTCAGCCTTGACGCCTTTGAAGATGGCTACCTGAGCGGTACCTGGTCGGGTACCGTGACTGAACTGACGAAGAAGACCGAAGACCAGTCAGATGAGGACTGCTATGTGGGTGACATCATGGGTGAATGCTACGAGGCGATTCCCGTGACCATGCCGTTCACCCTGCGTTTTAATATCGAGGTTGAACACTAAACCAGGCAGGGGTTATCTGGCTGCCTTAACGCGCGTCGAGTGTCATTGACAGAATTTTAGACAAGTGAGCGTAAGGCAGTTTTGTCTCCTGATGCCATTGGTTAAAGACCTGCTGCGCCTGCTTAAGACCTTTTTGGGTACCGGGCGTGGCATCCATGAGGTTGTGGTTTTGCAATGCAGTCACCACGTCTGCGGAAAGAACGAACCCGTCATAGCCGACCATGCGTAAAAAATACTGAGCACTGGCGCCGCCCAGGCGCGAACCGTTTTTCTTGAGCCAGAGCAGCAAGCCTGCCTGGTCGCTTGATGGCCATTGGGCGAGAAAGTTACCAAAGCTGCCATGGGTTTCTGCTGCTTCCATAATCATGAAGGCGTTACGCGGCACCGTGGCAATTTTCTGCATATTACGCACAATGCGCTCGTCGCGTGCCAGTGTTTCTAACCGCTCGGGCGGCACCTGCTGCCAATAGGCTGGTACAAAACCGCTGAATGCCTGTTCAAAGCCTGGCCATTTATTTTCAATAATGCGCCAGACGAAACCTGCGCGAAAGACACACTTAGTCAGGGCCGCCAGGTAGCGGTCATCGCCGAATTCGGTTAATTCGCGGGCGGTTGCGACATGCGGAAGACGCTCACGAACTGCTGCTTTGCTGCCTTTTCGCTCGATCGCGAGCTGGTAAAAATGGTCAAACTTCATAGACGCCTCAACGGTAACGGTCGTTTTGCCAGGTAAGGAGAATACAATGGAAACGTTCGGGATTGTAGGTATGGTTTTTTGTGCTGAACCAATGTGCAAACGAAGCGCAGACAGGTAACCTCTACTTCTCAGAAGGAAATACTCACCGTAGAAGGAGTGCACGGACCGATGAACGTTAGAGCAATGCAGGTATTGGCTGGGGCCCTGTTGCTGGGACTGGCCCTGGGGTGTAGCCCACAGACAGAGACCACCACATTGACCGTACAACAGCAAATGGAGCAACGTTTGCAGCTAAATGAGCGCCGATATGAGATTCTGCGTCAGCTTGATGACCAGGCACTGGCCCAGTTACTGTGGGAGGCAGAGCAGCAGAACTATTACTGGGAGTTGGAAACGCTGGCTTTTGACTCAAAGCCTTATGAAATTGAATATACCCAGCCGCGGATGCATCGGCTCGGTGATTACGCGAGCATCGAGTCGATGACCGATGCTTATCTGGGGAGCTTATTGGTGAGTACCCAGTCAAGCTCCCGAGCGTGTTTTCGCTCTTCAAACGGGCAGGGCTTGTCACTGCATGAGGGGTTCTCGTTGCCGTTGGCACATCGTCTCAGATTGCAGAGTGTGCAGCTAGAAAGCGGAGAGTTACTGCAGGTAGCCGATGAGGACAGTAGCCAACAAGAAACAGCGGATATTATCCGTATGCGGGACGGCTATTGCTTTACCAAACCACGCGAAGAGAATGCCCCGCGAGCCGTTGCTGCAACAGCCGAGTTTTATGCTCAGTTGCCGCAGGATTTTATTGAACTCGAACTGACTGCAGCGAATATTGGGCAGCCAGTTGAGCAGAACGGGTACGTGGTGACCTTGCTGGAACTGAACAACTACTCGTACGCAATTGAAATTGAGAGCACTGACGGTGAGCCCACTGGGCTGCGTGAGGATGAGGTGATTGGCGAAGCCATTACTGCAAGTGGTCAATATATTCAGCGACGGGTTACCGGCCGCCAGCGTGGCGATCGTCAGCCGCGACTGAGTGAACTGCTTGGTCAATTGATTAGTAAGGCTGCTGACGGTGAATTGCGCGTAGAGGATGCTCAGGCTGAGCTAGAAACATTTAATCAGTCTCTGGACGCGGATGAAGGCGCTTCCTTGTATAACGCATACGCTTTCCATGGGCCGGTGGAGACGGCTAAGGTGACCTTGCTGGCTGGCGAACACCCGCGGCGTGAGGTAAAGCAGACGATTGAGCTGCCGGTGTACTCATTCACTCCACCGAGCGCAGCAGAGCAGGTCAACCTGACGTCGTTGCCGCAGCTTCCTCTGACCCCGCCGGTTTATAATCACCGTAAGGAAGTGCGTGCTGAATATAACGATTTGGATGCAGCAGCGATGCAGCAGCAGATCGAAATTCGCCAGCGTCGTATTTCACCGGCATCAGATCCGAGTATTACTTATCCCGCTCAGGTATTTTTCCATTACCCAGTGGTGCAAAGTGACCTCTTTATCCCTATTTTTGAGCGCTACAATAAGCCGAATGCTGGTGACGTGCAGTTTTTTGCTGCAAGTGGAGAGCGGGTGGAGGTCGTCGAGGCTGATGAAGAAAGTGCGGACAGCCTGCCGTTTAGTTTTATGGTCAGCCGAATAGAATACGATCCCGCTCGCTTTGTGGTCACACCGACCAGATTGAAGGCGACTATTCCGGTTCTCACCGCCCCAGGGATTGTTAAAGACAGTTATCAGAAAGACCAGTTACCAGCGGGCCTGAGCTTGAATGGGAACCAGCTTATTGTTGATTATGCTGAATTCACCCCCCGGGAAGTTGCGGATATTAACGAACCCATGGTTGAGCAACGAAACCAGGTCTTCACTCGGGATGAGCATGGCTATCTGGCGGAAATTGCCACATTGACGTTACCTCGTCGGGATGGGGAGCCGGTCGATGTGTATTATTTCCATGGCGAGCCGAACACGGTCGAGATCTGGTATCGAGGTGAAACTGAAACGGTGCCGTTCACAGTTGATATTGAACTTACTCAGCCAGATTGAAGTTGTTTGCTGATATCAACGGTTTGTTTTAGTGGATGATAAAAAAAGCCCCGGCAACGTTGGTTACCGGGGCTTTTTAGGCAGTAGGATTAACTTACTCGACGTTGGTTTTCAGACCACGACGAATTAGCAATGCTTCTGTAGTTGGCTCCTGACCACGGAATTCAATGTAAGATTCCATTGGTGGACGAGAGTTACCGGTTTCCAGAATAGCGCGGCGATACAGGTTCCCGTTCTCGCGTGACAGACCACCTCTGCTTTGTACATAAGCAAAGGCATCCGCAGCCAGAATTTCACTCCACATGTACGCGTAGTAACCAGCTGAATAACCACCACCAATGGAGTGGTTAAAATAGGTCGACTTGTATCGTGGTGGAACTGCCGGCATATTTACACCGTGCTTCTCTAACGCTGCTGCTTCGAACGCTTCTACGTCTTCGACCTCAGTGTCTGCATCCAGCATATGCCATTCCATATCGAGGAATGCTGCCGCAATGTACTCAAGGGTATCGAAGCCCTGGTTGAAGCTGCGCGACTGCATGATTTTTTCCAGCAGTTCGTCCGGGATAGGTTCGCCAGTCTCGTAGTGCTTAGCGTAGTTGCTTAACACGTCAGGGTACGCTGCCCAGTCTTCTTCAAAAGTAGACGGGAACTCAACAAAGTCGCGCGATACCGAGGTACCGGCTAACGACGGGTAGTTCACGTTTGACAGCATGCCGTGGATACCGTGGCCCAGTTCATGGAACATGGTGGTGACATGGTCATAGGAAATCAGCGTCGGTTCA
The DNA here is from genome assembly GCF_003986955.1 of Aliidiomarina sedimenti. Classification (GTDB taxonomy): domain Bacteria; phylum Pseudomonadota; class Gammaproteobacteria; order Enterobacterales; family Alteromonadaceae; genus Aliidiomarina; species Aliidiomarina sedimenti. The sequence goes on from NZ_PIPN01000003.1 coordinate 48,104, forward strand.
CCCTCTGGACCTTTTGGAATGTTCATAACATTCACAACCACAGGCTTTTTCTCAAGCAAGTGTGACTGACCAACAAAAGAGGTCATCCAGGCGCCGCCACGTTTCCCTTCACGCGCAAAGTAATCCGCGTAGAAAATAGCCAGGCTGGTACCGTCGTGATCAAACACTTCGTAGACGTCGACGTCCGGGTGGTAGGTAGGCAGGTCATCACGTTCTTCGAAGGTCAAACCATAGAGGCGGTTCATGGTGTAGAAGACGCCGTCGTGCAATACACGGTTGAATTCAAAGTACTGGCGTACTTCTTCTTCGTCTAAGTCATAACGTTCCTGACGCACCTGTTCAGCATAATAAGCCCAGTCCCACGGCTGAACCTCAAAGTCGCCGCCTTCACGGTCGATCAGGGCCTGAATATCGGCCTGTTCAAGCTCGGTGTTGGCCACAACCGCTGGCACCATGCTGCTTAGCATTTCCAGTACGTTGCCTGGGTTTTCTGCCATGGTGTCCTGCAACTGGTAATCAGCCCAGGTGTCGAAGCCCAAAAGCTCAGCGCGTTCAGCGCGGATTTCGGTCAGACGCTTCACCAGTGGACGGTTATCCAGTTCACCTGAAGTACCGCGATAGGCAGACGCTTCCCACACACGCTGACGCAGTTCGCGGTTATTCAGCGAAGACAGCACTGGCTGGCGTGTTGTGTTGGTGATGCTAAGTAAGTATTTACCCTCATGACCAGCGTCCTGCGCAGCATTTGCAGCGCTGCGAATTTCGCTGTCTGACAAACCGTCGAGCTCTTCTTCGGAGTCAACCACTACAGCGATATCGCTGGTAATAGCCAGTTGGTTTTGCGCAAATTGAGTGGTCAGGTTAGCGTGTTCTTCGTTCAGTTCACGAATTTGCTGACGCTCTTCTTCGTTGAGCTTCGCGCCCGCACTGACAAAACGGTCATAGTAGACTTCAAGTAAGCGTTCAGCTTCAGAGTCGAGACCCAGTTCGTCACGTTGGTTGTAAAGTGATTCAACGCGGGCGAACAGGTCAGCATTCAGATTAATGTCGTCTGAATGCGCTGACAGTTTCGGCGACAGCGTACGCTGAATGTCACGGCGCTGTTCATTGCTGTCGGTGCCAGTCAGGTTGAAGAATACACGCGATACACGGGTTAATAACTCACCGCTTCTCTCCATCGCGACGATGGTGTTTTCAAAGGTTGCAGGCTCTGAATTGGTCGCAATGGCTTCAATCTCGGCCATATGATCCTGCATGCCCTGTTCAAAGGCAGGTAAGAAATGGTCATCTTCGATGATGCTAAAGTCAGGGGCTTCATACTGAAGTTCTGACGGTTGAGCGAATGGATTGCTGGAATCCAGTTGAGCCGTGTCGTTTCCGGCAACCTGGGATTGAGTATTTTCAGAACCAGTATTGGCAGACGCATTGTCTGCCTGGTCTGCCTGGTCTGAACATGCAGCGAGTGTTAACGCTGCGCTGACCGCGATAGCGGTTAGAGTCTTTTTGCGCATAAACATAAGAGCTTCCTGATAGTTACTTCGAACAAAACGTAAAGACTTTCCCCTATTTGGGTAAGAAATACAACCTGGATTAGACAGCGAAGCGACTAATCAGTGCGAAAAAGGGATAGATAGCAAGCTAACTTAATTGGTCGTGTTGATAATGATTCTCAATTACACTAGGATTTAAGGACAGCATGGGAGTCATCACAATGAACAACGGTAAAGCGACTTACACAAATTTTCTCAGAATTGCGACTCAGGAGCTGGAGTGCGGGCTGTATAAAGCGGCTGAGGTTTCGCTGGCGCGCTGTGTCCGGCTGGCGACCTCGTTTGTGACCCAGCAGCCTCCCAGCGATACTAATCTGGAAGCCTATTGCAAGGCGGTTATCCTGTTGGCGGCGACTAAACTGCGCATGCACCAGCAAGCCGCCGCGTTAAATGACTTTAGCCAGTCGCTGCACACCCTGAACCGACTTTATACAAGTAACACAGAAAGTGACGTTCGAGCGCTTATTCAGCGCTACCAATGTGTATTGATTAGAGCGAATCAAAGCGCCTGTGCGTTGTCACGTCTGCACAGCTCGATGGGAGGGTACACTGATGGCAAACAAACCCCGTCACCCCTATATCATTGAGCCCGGCGCTCAGAACACCGCCGTAGATGAAGGGGTAACGATCTGTATCAGCCGTTCGCGTCTACGGTTCTTAATGAGCCATGGCTATCTGGTGGCGAGTGACTTTAAATGCATAAATAACTGCGCCAAGTGTGTGGTCCGCGAACTGCTGATGGAGTGTGCGGCCAGTGATCTGGCAGCCAATGAATAAACAGGCCTGGGTATTACCTTTCAGGAATTCAGTTTTCCGGCGAGTAATACTCAACCCCGATTTGGATTCGTTCGCGGCCGTTTTCCATTCGCCAGCGGTTGGTGTCGCGTAAGGAATAGACGCAGCCACAATATTCCTGTTGATAGAACCGTTCGCGCTTTGCGATTTCGACCATCCGCGCGGCGCCACCCTGTTTGCGCCAGTTAAAGGTCCAGTAATGCATACCAGGGTAGCGAGCCACTGCACGTTGTCCGCAGTCGTTAATTTGCTCCATGTTTTTCCAGCGGGAAATCCCCAGGCAACTGGTGATGGTATCGAAACCATGTTCATGAGCGTAGAGTGCGGTGCGCTCGAAGCGCATGTCAAAACAGACGGTGCAGCGTTCACCGCGTTCAGGTTCCCACTCCAGCCCTTTGATTCGTTGAAACCAGTTTTTGCTGTCGTAATCCGCATCGATAAAGGGGATCCCAAGCTTTTCAGCAAAACGGATATTTTCTTCTTTACGCAGCAGGTATTCTTTTTCCGGGTGAATATTGGGATTGTAAAAGAAAATAGTAAACCGGATACCAGCGTCAGCCATGCGTTCCATTACTTCGCCGGAACAGGGGGCGCAGCATGAATGCAGCAATACATGATCAGAACCGGTCGGGGTTTCTAATACGATAGATTCTGGTTTTTTCTTACTCATGGGCCCGCCTGCTGATTTTTCGTTCATCGATGGTCTGCGGTGGATGATACCAAGTTGGTATCAGAACTGACAGATGCGGCTAAAATAGTTGTCCAGTTTTCGGTTGCTGACAGTCACGCAGTGAGATTAACTTTAGCCTACCAAAGGTTTTTAACCGAAGGATTAATCCGATGCGAATAACTGATCAACAGATGCAGCAACGCTATTATCAGGCCTTGCTTGATAAAGACCCGTCCTACGTAGGGATTTTCTATGCCGGTGTGAAAACGACCTCGGTGTTTTGCATTGCCAGTTGTCGTGCGCGCAAACCTAAGCCGGAAAACGTCGAGTTTTTCACTCATTATAAAGATGCACTGGACCACGGTTACCGGCCGTGCAAGATATGCCGGCCCACCGAGAATGCCTGCCAGGCACCGCCGGCTGTAGCACAGGCAATCGACATGGTGCGCAATGCTGAGAAAACCAAAGTGACCGACGAGCAATTGCGGCAACGGGGAATAGGCCCGGAAACGGTGCGACGATGGTTTAAAAAGCACTATGGAATGACGTTCCAGACGTTTCAGCGAATGTACCGGATTAATCAGGCGTTGGAAGAGTTAAAGCATGGCCGGGCAGTAATAGACAGCGCTTATGAGACGGGCTATCAGTCGCTGAGTGGGTTCGGTTATACCTATAAAAAACTGGTCGGGCAGAAACCCTCGGTGAGCGCAGAGACGCAACCCATTTTACTTGACCGGCTTACAACACCACTCGGACCCATGTTGTTGGGGGCGACTGAGAAGGGGGTTTGTTTGCTCGAATTTGTTGACCGACGGATGCTGGAAACCGAATTCAGAGATCTGCAGCGGCTATTAAAAGCCCCCGTTATGTTGGGTGAGAATGACCATATCCGGCAAGCCAAAACTGAACTTGAGGAGTATTTTGCTGGTGTACGGCGCGAGTTCTCGATAGCGCTGGATATGCCCGGAACCGATTTCCAGCAGCAGGTGTGGCAAGGCCTGCAAACGATCCCCTACGCTCAGACCCGCAGCTACAAGGCACAGGCGGACTATCTGGGGCGACCCACTGCGGTGCGCGCGGTAGCCAATGCCAATGGCTATAACCGGGTCGCTATTGTGGTGCCCTGCCACCGGGTAATTGGCAGCAATGGCAACTTAACCGGTTATGGCGGTGGGCTCGAACGCAAGCGCTGGCTACTTGAGCATGAACGTAACCAGGTTAACTGACAGAGAATGGTTGTGAATGGTTATTCATTAAAGCGCAAAAATTATTCAGTTAAATTGTCATAATCCGGCGCTAATGTACTTCTCCGCAAGGTGCTCAGTTGCTCTGAGTGCTTATAACAAACACAATTTTGCGGGGTTGTCATGGGTGTATCCAAGGTTTGTATTAGTTCTGGTCGTGCGGCACGTTCGCCGTTAGCTATTTGTATTCAGGTTGCACTTGCGACCGGTCTGTATGCGGGAATGAGCTCTGCACTGGCACAGGACGAGGCGGCGGAAACCGAAGAGAATATTGAAGTAATTTCGGTGACCGCCAGCTACAGCCGTAGCCTGGAGCAGGCAAATGATCTGAAGCGTTATAACACCGGTTTTTCTGACTCAGTGGTCGCGACTGATATTGCTGACTTCCCGGAACAGAACCTGGCCGAAGCACTGCAACGGATCCCCGGGGTTACCATTGAGCGTGACAAAGGCCTCGGAACCCGGGTTAATGTGCGCGGCCTGCCCACAGAATTTACTCATGTCTCGATTAACGGCCTGGCCACAGCGTCAGGTAGCGGTGGTCGTGATGTTGAATTTGATATTTTCGCCTCTGAAATTATTCAGCAGGTCACTATTCAGAAATCACCAACAGCAGCGGACGAAGAGGGCGGAATCGCGGGCTCAGTAATGATTTCCACCGCGCGTCCGTTTGACTATTCAGAGTCACGCTTTATTGCCAGTGCGGAAGCTGCTCATAATTCGATGTCCGGTGAAGTAGACCCGCGGGTTTCGTTCCTGGCCAGCACGACATCGGGTCCCTGGGGTGGGTTGGCATCGTTGTCGTATGCAACCCGGACCAACCGGACGGACTCCAATTCAGGGGTCGACTTCCGCCCGCTGGAACGCTTTGCCGCACGCACCGGCAGTGCAGAACGTGACGCCCAGGGGCAGCAGGCGGTTGACGTGGTAGAGCGTGATACAGGACGCGTCATTGATGACCGCTTTGACAGTGAGGAAACCTCGCGGGTGGTCTTCCTGAATAAGGCGGGCGACCGTGTTTATTTAAATGATCAGGAGAAATGGGGCGCGACTGCGGCGCTACAGTACCGCCCGTCAGACAGTTTTAGTCTGACCCTGGACGCCATGCTCGGTGGCTATAACACCACGGAAGATGAGTACGATGCGGCAGCTTATTCGGCGTCGAGTATCAGTACCCTGGAGCAGATCCATGACTACGATGACACCACCTTGGCTGATTACGGCATTATGGTGTTGACGGATGCGTCTTATACGGCGACCCAGCATGAGTTTTTAAGTAAAGAAACCGTCGGTGATACCGATTTTTCTCAGTTGAGTTTATCGCTCGACTGGCAGCAGGGTCCCTGGAGTGTAACGGGCCTGGTGGGTTATTCAGGCGCCAGTAAACTAGAAGACTTCGCCAACCTCAAACATGTGGCGTTTGCGCCTTCACGCACACGTTATACCGAACGCGGCGGTGAAACCATTCCCAGCCAAAGCGGTGCCGGATTCGATATGTATCAGGACGTTGAGCAGTACGTATTTGAATCGTATCAGGTGAACCTGGAAGAGGTTGAAGATGATAAGTACGCGGCACAACTGGATATTACCCGTGACATGCGGCTGGACTGGCTACCTGCATTAATGGATATCCGCTTTGGTGTGCGTTATACCGATAAATCGAAGCAGCGTAATTTTGGTGACACCCTGGTGGGTGGCCCTGCAGCAGGGGATGCATCCTGGAGCAATACGCGGTTGTTGACTGAAAGCGAGCTTGAGTATGTGACGGATATTGTCCCTGGTGGCGGGTATCGGCCCAACGACATCAACTGGATGCAACCGTCCAATGCGTACGCGCGTGACACCTTCCGCTACCCGGGGTTTGCGGTGGACTTTGAGCCAGGTGAGTTCTATCGCGTGGACGAAGAGGTATTGGCTGGCTACCTGATGGCCAATTTCAGTTTTGATGTGGGCCGTGTGCCTGTGGCTTTAAATACTGGCGTTCGTGCTGTGGATACGTCGGTTAATTCCTTTGGCTTTCACCAGGTTCAGAATCCTGATGGTTCGACCGGTTATACCGAATCACCGGTGTCGAGCGATGGAAGCTACCGTGACTTCCTGCCCAGCCTCAACCTGACGGCACAGTTGACTGACCAGGTGGTGTTGCGCGGAGCGGCGTCACGCACCCTGATGCGTCCTGCGCTGACTGACATTGCCTACCGGCGCAGCGTCAGCTGGAACGAATTCCGTTTCAGTGACGGCAATCCGGACCTTGAGCCGACCTATGCAGACCAATGGGATCTGGGCCTCGAATGGTACCTTGATAATGGCGGTTTGTTTGCCGCGACCTATTTTGAAAAACGCATTGAGGGCGTGGTACGCCAGGAGCTGACAGGCATCGTGGAAGACGTTGAGAAGCTGAATGCCAACGGCACCCTGGACGGTTATTACGACTTTGATGTCTATCAGCCGATTAACGCGGATGGCTCTTACAGTATTTCCGGCCTCGAATTGATTGCGCATTTGCCATTCGACGCGATTCACCCGGCGCTTGAAGGATTCGGTATTAACAGCAACTACACGATGCTGGATAATTCATTAACAGGGGCATCAACGTTGAACATTCCGACCCCACCGGAAGGCTTAGCGGACAAAGTGTATAACGCCACCTTGTACTTTGAGAATGACCGCTTCGATGCACGGGTTTCGTACAACTACAAAGATGACTACGTGGAAGTGATCGAACGTAATATGTATCCGGTCTACCGCGAAGGCTATGGTCAGGTCGATATAGCGCTGGGCTACCAGTTGAGTGACCGGGTCAGACTGACGCTTAAAGGCATTAATATGAGCGATGAAGCGACCCGCGGTTACACCATCGACCCTCGCTTCCCGGTTATGAATGAGTTCTCAGGGCGTCGTATCAGCCTGGGTATCCGGGCAGATATTTGATGGCGTTGAGCAAACTCGGCAAGGCGGTGAGCGGACTGATCCTACTCGCCGCCTGTGGCCACAGCCTTGCGCTTGATAGCAGTCAGGAACCTGCGCTTACCGGCACCCGGATAGCGTTTTTGCCGGATGTTCATTTCCATGATGTGTATGCAAGCTTTAGCGATGGTGCTTTCGCCGGGATTGGCGAAACTGCCCATCAGCCGCGGGCTGTATTGCGTACCATGCAGGCGCAGCTCCACTCTACCCGTCTGTTCAATGAAAACTACTTTGCGCTGCATGCAGCGTTAGATGAACTGACAGCGCAAGGGGTAGAGCTGGTTATTTTGCCCGGTGACTTTAGTGACGACGGTCAGCCGTTGCATTTGCGTGGTCTGCAGCGATTGCTGCAGCGCTACGAGCAAGAGCATGGCATGCGGTTCTTTGTGATTACTGGCAACCATGACCCGGTTCGACCTTATGACTTAGCGTCAGGAAAGCCGGATTTTCTCGGACCTGATGGGGCGCCGCTCGCTATATACAGCCATCAGCACGAGCAGTGTCAGCAGTCAGCCTCGTCGGATGTTATTTGCAGCGATGAACTGACCGAGCTTGGCTATGCGGGAATTTTTGATTACATGGGTGGGTTCGGTTTGCAGCCGCAGACTGAAGATATTTATTGGGAAACGCCTTACTCCGGCTACTCCTATGCAGAATACAATTTGCGTGAGGCGCAGCAGGCGTCGTCGTTAACGCAGCGACACTACCGCATATGCCGTGAAGGTGCGCCAAGCCAAACGGAAGACGAAAACTCGCTGACCAATTGCACCTCGGTGAGTGATGCTTCTTATCTGGTTGAGCCGGTTGAAGGGCTTTGGTTACTTGCGATAGACGCCAATATATACCAGCCAGTGGCAGACCAGCGTGAACAGCTGAACCGGGCTGAGGATTTCTTAGGCGCTGGCAATGCGGGTTACAACATGCTGTTGACTCATAAACCACAGGTAGTGGAGTGGATAGCAGAGGTGGTGCTGAGGGCGCGGGAACAGGGCAAGCAGCTGATCGCCTTTAGCCACTATCCAATGGCAGAGTTCTACAGTGGGATGTCACCCCATATTCGTCAGCTGTTTGGTTCACAAAGCTTCCAGATGGCGCGTGAACCAGCCCGCAACGTTAGTCAGGTGCTGGCTGATACCGGCCTGCAACTGCATGTCGCCGGACATATGCACTTTAATCATACCAGTGTGGTCGAGGGCCATGACGGACAGCGGCTGGTAAATATCCAGGCCCCGTCTATCGCCGGTTATCAGCCTGCCTATAAGTTACTGACTCTGCACGGGCCGAATCGGGTTGAAGTTAGTACACCTGTGTTGTCAGAGGTGCGTGGCTTTGACCGGTTCTTCGGCCTGTATCAGCGCGAACATGCGTATATGACCGCGCAGCAGGGCAATGAGGCGATGTGGCAGAAAGAGGTGCTGCAGAGTGGCAGTTATGCTGAATTTACCGAATGGCATTTGCACGAACTGGCTCGGCAGCGCTTTTTGCCAAACGAGTGGCCTCAGCCCTTGCGGGAAAGAATTCTGCAGGCCAATGGTGCTGAGTTAGTCAGGATGCTGCGACAAGACGATGTAAGCGACGACTCTGTTGATATCGATATGGAGCCGTTTGAAAGCTGGCAGGGGCTCGATTTAGCCATTGATTTCTATCGCTTACGCAATGCAGGAACACTGGGATTGCAGGATATCCCCGCAGCGCGGCTCCGCCAATACAGCCAGCTTCAGCAACTGGCGGCGACGACAGATTCAGAACTCGGCCAGCAACTGGCGCAGCTGCTGGTAATTTTTGACGGGTTCAGGGATGGCTTAATCAGCGATCACTTTTTTATTGATACCGCCCAAGGGCGGGTCTACCCCGCCGCGGAGACTGATTAACGCGGCTTTAACCGACGTCTCAACGAAATACTCGCGAGCTACGGTGGCGCGCCGATGTTCTTCTATATTCTACATCTCTTCGTTCTGCTGTTACTGTATACGTTAGCGGTCAGTGTTTGAGGTACAAATCACGGGCTTTTAATCGCTATAAACGTAAAAGTAGACGGCCTGGATAAAATATCTGTAACTTGTTGCTGACGCGGGACTGGCAGAGTTTGAACCTTAGCTTAAGATTTTAAGGTGCGAGGTCGATAGATAGCTGCACAGTAAAGTCGGCGGCTAATCCGCGCTGTGGTTTTACCGAAGTGTGGAAATTATCGAAATTATCAGACGCTTCCGGTAGAGTTAACAACAAGTTAACTTAGATGCGAAGTCTGGGTGTGGCAACGAGGAGTTGGATAGGGATGATGCTAAGAGGATTCTTGGTTCTTATATTGCTGGGAGTCAGCTTACCTTCAATGGCCCAGACATGGGTTTCACGTGATTATGTGGTTGAGTTAGAGCGTCAATGCATTGAAGGGGATGTTGCCTGTGATGCGTACGAAGTGGTCTTCACCGATAAAAAACGAGGGACGCGAAGCACCATGTATGGTCGCACCTTGCATACCGTGTGTGCTCGGCCGGGCGCACGATGCGGTTTAATGGGCTATCAATTTTCCGATGCTGAACTTCGTTACCGTCTGTACGAAAACGGAACTCTGGAAATCTACGACCGTGGTAACCGAATGTTAGAAACCGAACGTGGGGACTGGCATAGCAGACCGCCCAGAGTGCGACGGTTGTAGAAGCCTGATGGATTGACAACCTTGTTATAGTATTACAACTAAGAGGCGCTGCGGCGCCTCTTTTGGTATCATTGTGTTTATTCACATTGCCCCTCATATGGGCAGTACCCCAAAATGGCAACATAAGCTATCTAACTGAAGTGATGATGTGGTGAAGAACGACATGCAGGTTAAAATTGCGGCGAAGACTAAACTTCCGACTCCGTTCGGTGAATTTGAATTAATTGGCTTTGAAACTGAGTCCGGGCAGGAGCATGTCGCCCTGGCGATGGGCTCTTATACCGACGGTGCACCGGTGCTGACACGTGTTCATTCAGAATGTCTGACCGGTGATGCTCTGTTCAGTCAACGTTGCGATTGTGGCCCACAGCTGGAAGCGGCGATGCAGAAAATTGCTGACCAGGGGCGCGGTATTATCGTGTATCTGCGTCAGGAAGGGCGTGGCATTGGCTTGATTAACAAGTTACGCGCCTATGCGGAGCAGGACAAGGGCCTGGATACCGTGGAAGCCAACGAAATTCTTGGCTTTTTGCCGGACGCCCGCGATTACAGAGTCGCCGCTGCGATGCTTGAGGCGTTGGGTGTGGCGGAGATTCGGCTGATGACGAACAACCCCGATAAAGTACAGTCGTTGACGGACGCCGGTATCAATGTGGTTGAGCGGGTTCCACATCAGGTTGCTGCGTCCCCGCACAACCAGCATTATCTGGCGACCAAAACGAAGAAATTCGGCCATTTGTTGTAATTGCTTACAATTTAGTCCTATTGCTCTTTGCAGTGCCTGCTGAAGGAGCATAAACTGGTGTCACCGACTTTTACTCAGTGACACCACGAGGACATTATAACAAATGAAAAAGCTCACTTTAGTCGCCAGCAGCGTAGCACTGGCATTGGGGCTGCTTGCATGCAGTCCGGCGAATGAACCGGAAACTCCGGATCAGCCAGATCCACAAACCCAAGCCAACACTGCAGAGCCTGAATTGCATGCAGGCTTGTTTCTTGAAGATTTCGACCGCACCGCTCGCCCGCAGGACGACCTGTTTCAATATGTGAACGGTAGCTGGTATGAAAACACTGAAATCCCAAGTGATATGTCGAGCTACGGCGCATTCCGTATTTTGCATGAAGAAAACGAGCAGCGTCTGCATACCATTATTGAAGATGCGATGGAAAAAGACGACGTCGAAGCGGGTTCAAACAATCAGAAGCTGGGCGACTTCTATGCCAGCTTTATGGATGAAGAACGCATCGAAGAGCTTGGTATTACGCCGATTGAAGAAGAACTGGAAATGATTTCCGGCGTTAGCAACCATAGTCAGCTCGCCGCTGTTATGGCGCAGTTGCAAATGCGTGGTATCGGTGGACCGTTCAGCTTTTATGCCTGGGCCGATGCGCGTAACCCTGATTACAATACGCTGTATATGTCACAGGGTGGTTTAGGTCTGCCTGACCGCGATTACTACTTCAATGACAACGAGTCATTTGCTGAGATTCGTGAGAAGTACAAAGCATATATTGCTGACATTCTTACTGCTGCCGGACATGACAATGCAGCCGACGCCGCAGAACGAATTTACGAACTGGAAGCACAGCTGGCTGAACACCACTGGACACGTGCCGAAAGCCGCGACGCTGAAGCAACCTATAACCCGATGAGCGCAGACGAGTTTGCTGAACTCATGGGTGATTTTGATTACTCGCTGTATGCCTCACAAGCTGAGCTGGATGTGGCTGAACAACTGGTAGTGCGGATGCCGTCTTATTTCGAAGCCTTGCCTGGTATTTTCAGTGAAACGGACCTGCAAACCTGGCAGGACTATATGACGCTGCGTACGGTAAACCGCTTCGCTTCACGTCTGAGCAGCGAATTTGCTGACCTCAACTTTGATTTCTATCAGACCACCTTAAGCGGTGTTCCTGAGCAACAGGAGCGCTGGAAGCGCGCCGTTCAGGCGACCAACGGCGTTCTTGGAGAAGTTCTGGGCGAAGAGTATGTTGCCCGTCACTTCCCGCCGGAAGCGAAAGCACGGATGGAAGAACTGATCGACAACCTGCTGGTGGCGTTTGAAGACTCCATTAACGATTTGGCATGGATGACAGATGAAACCAAAGAGCAGGCACTTGAGAAACTGTCGACCTTCACTCCGAAGATTGGCTACCCAAGTAAATGGAAAGACTACAGTGATTTAAGCATTGCTGCAGATGACCTGATCGGCAATACCAAACGCGCTTCAGTGTGGGCCTACCGCGATATGGTTGGACGCATTGGTGAGCCGGTGGACCGTGAAGAGTGGGGTATGACACCGCAAACCGTGAACGCCTATTACAGCCCAACGGCCAATGAGATTGTCTTCCCGGCTGGTATTTTGCAGCCTCCTTTCTTCGATATGGAAGCGGATGATGCAGTCAATTACGGTGGTATCGGTGCGGTGATCGGCCACGAAATCGGCCACGGTTTTGACGACCAGGGCTCACGTTATGATGGCGGCGGCAACCTGTATAACTGGTGGACTGACGAAGACCGCGAGCAGTTTGATAGCCGCGCGCAGGTACTTGTTGACCAGTTCAACGCGTTTGAACCGCTACCGGGTCTAAATATTAACGGTGAAGTTGCACTGGGCGAAAACATTGGTGATTTGGTGGGCTTAACCACGGCATTCCGTGCTTATCAGGAATCGCTTGAAGGTGAAAGTTCTCCGGTACTGGAAGGTTATACCGGCGAGCAACGCTTCTTCCTGAGCTGGGCCCAGGTCTGGAAAATGAAGATGCGGGACGACGCCATGCGCGAGCAGATTGCCCGTGGTCCGCATGCTCCACCTAAGTACCGTGCGATGGGCGCGCCGCGCAACGTTGATGCCTTCTACGAAGCCTTTGACGTGAAAGAAGGTGACGGTATGTTTATCCCGGAAGATGAACGTGCACGGATCTGGTAATACCGGTTGTGATTAAATAATCAGGTATAAAAAAAGGGGCGCAAGCCCCTTTTTTATACCCAAATTCAGGTCTGCTACTGAGAGACGGTATGGCATTTAGACATTATATAACCTTTGGTCCCGCCACCCTGGTGGCTGCTGCCTTTATTGGTCCGGGTACGGTTGTCACCGCGTCGCTGGCGGGGGCTGAGTTTGGCTACGATTTACTCTGGGCGTTGTTGTTCGCGGTCGCAGCAACCATGGTCTTGCAGGAAATGGCAGCCCGTATTGGGGTCGTTACCGGTCAGGGGTTAGGTGAAAGCTTACGTTCGCTGGTGGTGCATCCCTTGGGTCGACCCGCGTTCATAACGGTGGTGCTGGCTGCGGTGGTGGTCGGTAATAGCGCGTTCCAGGGTGGCAATCTGACCGGGGCCGCCCTGGGTGCAGATGCGCTGGCCGCTGACATTCCGCTGCTGCACCATGTACAGGCGACGACCCAGGTGAATCTATGGGCGATTCTGGTGGGACTGATTGCAATCGCAGTATTGTGGAATGGTCACTACAAACGCATAGAACGAGTTTTAGTGGTGCTGGTGCTGCTGATGTCACTGGCTTTTCTGACCACCTTTGTGGTCAGCCGGCCTGATCTGAGTAGCTTGTTGGCTGGTCTGGTGCGGCCTTCGATACCGGCAGGTGGCGCCCTGACTATGATGGCATTGATTGGAACGACGGTGGTGCCATACGCATTGTTTCTGCATGCATCCAGTGCCAGTAAACGCTGGCCGCGCGTGGCTGGGGAGTCGCCGGGTCCGGCGGTAGGCGAAGCCCGACGTGATGTACTGGTTTCAATTCCGTTAGGCGGGCTGGTGACCCTGGCCATTGTGTCGACGGCTGCGTCGGCTTTCTTTGGCCAGACGGCCAGTATTGAAGGCGCCGCCGATCTGGCGCAGTCTCTGAACCCGGTGTTCGGCTCTGCAGCGACTTACCTGATGGCACTCGGCCTGCTGGCTGCCGGAGTATCCTCGTCGGTAACGGCACCCTTAGCCTCCGCCTATGCGTTGAGCGGGGTGCTTGGCTGGTCGGCGGATATGCGCAGTTGGCGTTTTCGTTTAACCTGGCTCACTATCATAGTGATAGGTATGCTGCTGGCCTCTCTTGGGGTCAGGCCGGTAACCCTGATTCTGTTTGCGCAGGTCGCTAATGGCATCCTGTTGCCGTTGATAACGGCGTTTTTGTTGTTAGCGGTGAACCGCAGTGAGCTTGGTGAATACGCCAATTCGCGGTGGCAGAACCTGCTTGGTGGGCTGGTATTTGTGGTCGCCTGTGGACTGGGCGGACGCAGTATCTGGCTGGCGCTTTGGGCTGGCTGAATGGGTAGTGAAGCAGACCAAGATGGCGGCTAGGCGCACTACATAGTGGTCATAGTGCACATTAGCTCTCGGTCGAATGTTTCTATCTAGTTGATTTCAAATGAATAATTGTTGGCTCGTGTGTTGCATAAACATGTGTATAGTTAACTAACAACACTGTCGCTGTCAGCGTAGCGTGAAAAAGAACAAGGAGATTACTATGGGTCCATTTGAAATTGCTGCCATTGCTATTATTGGTGGTTGTGCCATTGAGATATACCGTACCTACGTCAAACGTCAGAATGCCAAACAGAGTAAGACTGACCCGGCGTTACGGGAAGAAGTGGAGGCCCTGAAAGAACGGGTAGCGACGCTGGAAGCTTTGGTGACGGATAAATCCTATCAGCTGCGGGAAGAGTTCAAGCGCTTGTAATTGAGCTTGCCTGATGCACCGCCAAACCAATAAAAAAGAGCCAGTCTGCGTGAAGCGGGCTGGCTCTTTTGGTTCGCTATGACCTCAGCGGATGCTGAGGTCGCTACCGGCGTTTAGGCTTCAAACGCGCGGTCAATTAGCAGATGCAGGTAGTTATAATGAGTACGAGCCTCATCGCTGGCGCGACGTGGCATGCTCATGTTACGAATACGACGTAACTGGCCCACGGCACTCGCCTGGCTCAGATTGTCGTAGCTCGAACCAGTTCCCAGACCGGCAATACCAATCAGGCGGTTGATGTACTCAACCTGCAGGTTCTGGCTGGTAGTGGTCAGATCGGCACTGGGGAAGATGGCGCTGGTCAGGTCGGCCATCATCTCGTTTAACCGATACTCGTTGCCGTACAAGCTGCTGTCAGACAGACGCTGCAGAACATTCTCATGCAGAATGTGGTTAAACACATTGCGCTGAATGTTGAGTACCATCTGATGCGGCTTCGGATCTTCATTATCGCCATAGTGGTTGAAACCGCGACGCTGCTGCTGCATGTAACTTAGTACCGGGTGCATGCTTTCCAGTGCATTTGGGGCAAACACGTAGTCAGCTAATGCTTCCATGGCTTGTTTCTGGGTTTCGCGTGGCACCGGGGTATACGGACGAACATCATCGTTCTGTCCGACATACGCACGTTCCACATAGACACCACCAACAAAGCGGCTAACCACGTTTGCCTGGCCTGAATACTGACCATAGAGCATATTGGCACTGGTCAGAACACGCTGATGCGACTCACCCTCTTCACGGCCTTTGTCCAGCAACTGACCGAACTCATGATTCACTAAGTCCCAGCGGTCCACTGCATAGGCAACCGGATCGGAGGTCATTGCGCCAGTCATGATCCGTGGATCGATATGACGACCCGGGGCACGCATGTCGTCGGCGTCGTTGCCGAATGCCAGCTCATGCTCGTGAGACCGGTTAAGGATAGCCTGCAGGCGGGCTTCTTCGGCTTCAGGGTCCTCCAGTGCAGGCGAATAACCGTATTCGATTGCCCACAGGTCATAAGGACCCGGCTTGTAGCTGTAGTAATCACCCTGGGTTCCGCCTACAGGTGCCAGGTTGACCGGGTTGTAGTCCATGACTGAGCCGGCAATAACGCCCTGAGTGAGCTCAGCGTCATGAACCTGCTCGTTGTCCCATAAACTATGCGACTTCATGTTGTGGTTCAGACCCAGAGTGTGACCCACTTCATGCATGATCAAATGACGTAAGCCCTGCACCAGAATCGGGTCATTCTCGATGTCATCGTACATGCGGTTATCGGAGCCTAAACGGGCGAACATCTGGCCCATATGCAATTCATGACCCAGGCTACACAGCATGGTTGCGTCATCATTGGTATGTAGATCCGAATGGGCAGCACCTTGCGAGAATAGCTCGCCTAAGGTCCAGCGGTTCGACATAAACACATATTCAAGCATGATGTTGGAGCTGATTAACTCACCTGTCAGCGGGTTAGCCAGTGATGGACCATAACCGCCAAACGGAGGGCGTGGTGAAGAGGTCCAACGCAACACATTGTAATTCACATCGCCGGCATCCCATTCTGCATCATCGGGTTGCTCACGAACTTCCATCGCATTTTTGAAGCCAGCGGCTTCGAAGGCGATGTTCCAGTCTTCTACACCCTGGCGAATGGCATCACGCCATTCGTGCGGAGTGGTGTTCTCAATCCACCAAACGATGGGTTCAACAGGCTCTGACAACTCAGCATCCGGATTCTGTTTTACCAGGTTCCAGCGGTTGATGACATCACCCCACGGCGCCCACTCAGGGTTGGTCATTTGATCAAATTCCTGAGTGAAGTAGCCGACGCGCGGGTCGTCACGGCGTGGCTGGTAATCATTTTCCGGCATTTCAATAAATGAATGTTGCAGGCTGATAGTAATTGAACGAGGGTCAGCAATGGCATTTGAGCCAAATACGACCGGTTCTTCGTTGACGAAAACATAATCAACCACGACGTCCATATTGTTTTCGTACACACGTTCGCGGGCAATGCGCGAACGGTCAGAATTCAGTTGGCCGAGCGAGAACGCGGGGCCAGACTGATTTGGGTTCGCCCACGGAGCAACCCGGTGCAACGCCTGACTTTTAAACAGAGGATCCGCTTTTACCAGCACGCGGCCATTGTCGTCGGCTTCAATATCGAGTACAGCGAGGACGGCTTCACTGCGGTTGGCGTCAGCCGCACGGCGTAACGGGCTGTCTTGGTCAAAGGTGTAGCGTGGGTTCCAGGTGACCACTTCGATACGATTAAAGTGGCGACGGAATTCAATCAGGTTGGTCTGGCGGAAGTTACCGCGGAAGTGACCGGCTTCAACCACGCCATCCATGGTTTGGGCAAAATAGATAAATGGCGTATCCAATTGCTCGTTGGATAACGACAGCATGGTTTCGCCGTTTTCTTCGTTGCGGTAAAAATTAAAAAGACCTTCCTGCGCAGTCAGTTCGGCGATGAGTTCGGCATAGCCTTTATCATCTTTTTCTTCTGCGTCTTCTTCAGCCCAGGCTGGCGTCAGTACAAGACTCATCGCAATCAGGCTGGCAAGGGTGGATTTGCGTACTGTTAGCATAAAATTTCCTATCAGTGTTTATCGTCAGTGTTGGCATCTATTTGTTATGGTTTGCCCCGCCATTGTATCGCAGTTGTCTAACAAATGGTGTGGGCAAAATGTAAGAAAATGTAGTGAGCTCTGCTTGTCGTGCTCAAGTTGTATTGCTGGCGCGGGGAGCGGCGGCTATAGTAGCGGCATGATTATAATTCGCGAATATGCCAGCCAGGTCTGGGGGGCCATTACCTACCATAAACGGCCCTTACTGGCGTTCCATTTGTATTTTTCACTACTGGCATTGTTTGCGTTAAGTCCGTTAGCGGGCTGGACGCTGGCTGGCCTGGTTCAGCTTAGTGGCTCGGCGATGCTGGGCAATCAGGATTTAGCGCGTTTTTTACTGACCCCCACCGGTATCGCCTGGGTACTGCTCGCCGCTTCATTTGTGGCTTTTTTCCTCTTTTTTCAGTCGGCGGGGATGATTCTGATTGCTGCACGTGATCAGGATGACAGGTTCCACACCGCGAGCAACGCCTTGTGGCGTGTACTCAAACGCTTTACTGATCTGTTTAAACTCGCCTCGATGCAGGTGGTCTCTCATTTATTGCTCGCCGCTCCTAGCCTGCTTCTGCTCCTGTGGCTTTTTCAATGGCTGCTGGGTGACTACGATATTTACTATGTGGTCAACGTTCATCCGACTGAGCTTTTCTACTTTCTGCCGTTGGCCACCATGTTGCTGATTGCTTTACTGTTGGGCAATGGGCTGCTGTACGTCAGTTGGTCAATGGCGTTACCAGCCATGCTGCTGGATGGCTTTAAGCCACGGGTTGCGCTGACCCGCAGCTGGCAGCTGGTGAAAGGTGCACGCTTCAAAGCGGCGCGGTTAATTCTGTCGATTGCGTTACTGACCCTGTCATTGCCGATTGTGTTTACTTTGACCTTTGAGGCCATTGGTGCGGCATTGATGGCCTGGTTGCCGGGTCCGACCGCGGTCCAGGTCACCCTGATGGGGCTACTCATCGTGCTCTACGTGTTGTTGGCGGTAGTGCTGTCATTTATTGCTATTAGCGCCAACAGCCTGCTGCTGTTAAAGCTCTACCTGCGCAGCTGCGGGCATACGCCGCAGGTGTTTGCTGAGTTCGAGCCCAGAGCGACTGCCCCCCTGGCGTGGTCGTTTGAACTGGTCATGGCGCTCCTCGCGCTGGGTCAACTGACCTATGTGGCACAAAGTTTCGATACCCGTACTGAGGTGCTCAACATTGCCCACCGGGGCGCGTCCATTGACGCACCGGAAAACTCACTGGCCGCGATTGAAGAAGCGATCAGGCAGGGCGCTGATTACATTGAGCTGGATGTACAGCAAACTGCCGACGGCGTGTTAGTCCTGCTGCATGATCGGGACTTGTTGCGGGTCGCCGGTGACCCGCGCGCTATCTGGGATATTTCTTATGCTGAACTGGCAGAGCTCGATGCCGGCAGCTGGTTTGCGCCGGCGTTTGCCGCAGAGCAGGTAGCGACACTGGCTGAGGCGGTTGAGTTAATGCGAGGCCGGGCAAAGCTCTACCTGGAAGTAAAAACCTCACCCGCGATGCCAACTCTGGTCGAGGATACCGTTGCGGCGCTGCAGCAGCTCGAATTTGTCGATGACACCCTGATTGCTGCCTTGTCGCCACGGGTGTTGGATCAGGTGCGTGAGCTGGAACCTGATCTGCGTACCAGTTTATTGGTGCATACGGCGATCGGCGCATTTACCCGGCAACCCTATGATGCTCTGAGTTTACGCGATGCCGTCACCGGACCAGCAGCACTGCGCGCAGCGCGCAGTGGTGGTTACCAGCTGCATGTGTGGACAGTAAACAGCAGTAGTGACATGCACCGCTATATGGACATGGGTGTCGATGGCATTATTACCGATCAGCCCGCGCTGCTGAGCGAAGTTCAGCAGGAGCGGGCTGATTTAAGTGCCGGCGAGCGGTTGTTGCTACGCATGCGCCACTGGGTATGGTGAGGAGTTACTCTGTTTGTGGCACGCGCATGACCAGCGAGTACATCACTGGCACTACAATCAGCGTCAACAGCGTGGCGAAGCCAAGACCAAACATTATGGTCACCGCCATCGCGGCAAAGAACTCGTCAAATAACAACGGGATCATGCCAAGGATGGTGGTAACGGCTGCCATGCTGACCGGGCGGACCCGGCTCACCGAGGCGTCGAACAACGCTGCATGACCGCTTTTGCCACTGTCCTCTTCTGCTTTTATCTGCTCCAGTAACACCACGCCGTTTTTGATTAGCATGCCAGTTAAGCTGAGTAATCCAAGCAAGGCCATAAAGCTGAATGGCTGACCGGTGATCAGTAAGCCCATACTCACGCCGATAATCGACAGTGGTACTGTGGTCCAGACAATAGCTGCTTTACGCGCTGAACTGAAAAGCAGGGCGGTGATAACAAACATGCACAGGTAGCCAAAGGGTAACGAGGTAAAGAGCGCTGCCTGTGCATTGCCCGAGGCCTCATATTCACCGCCCCATTCGAGAGTGTAACCACGGGGTAGCGGAATCGCTTCTATCAGCGGCTGAATGCGGCGTTGCACCTCGGCGGCGGTTTGCTCGCCAAAGAGATCAGGGTCGGCCATTACAGTAAGTGTTCGCTTACGGTCGCGGCGCTTGATGAGCGAATCCTCCCAGGCCAATGGCATGTCGGTGACGACCTGAGCTAACGGAATATAGCGATTCAAAACCGGGCTGTAGACCTGAAGATCCTGCCAGTTGTCGAGGTCGAGACGCTCTTCACTCGGTGCGCGAATGACAATTGGCAATAAGTCAGTGCCGTCGCGGTAGACCCCAACATGCTTGCCGCTAAAGTTGGCCAGTAGCAATTCGTCGACGTCTGCTTTGGTTATTCCGACCCGACGAGCGACCGTTTCATTGAACTGTGGTTGCAACACCATCGAACGTTCACGCCAGTCATCCATGACATTAACAACGTCGGGGTCGTCTTCAAGGATCTGCTTTGCCTGGTGCGCCAGTTGCCTTAAATGCTGCGGATCGGGCCCACTAAAGCGCGCTTCAATTTTTGCGGTTGAAGGAGGCCCAATTTCCATCCGCCGCAACTTAATTCTGGCTTGTGGATGGTGGCTGGCAAAATACTCCGAGGTATCTTCCATCAGCCCTTGCAGGCTGTCCATATCCCGTCCCTGCACAATCAGCTGAGCAAAGTTATCGTGGGCTTTCTCGACCACATAGGTGAGGGTGAAACGTAACGCCCCCTGGCCGATGGTGGTGGCTACCTGATCAACGTCAGGGTGTTCAGTCAGAAAGCGTTCGGCCTGCTCGATATCAGCACTGGTCGCACGGATGTCAGTACCTTGTGGATACCAGACTTCAACGTAATAGAGTGGCGTGTTTGCGGCGGGGAAGAAACTCTGTTTGACCGCACCAAAACTAATCACCGCGGTGACTAGCAGCACGCCCATTGCGACCAGGGTGAGACCGCGAAAGCGCAGGCACAATTTGAGCAGGGTGCGATAGCACTGATAAAGCGCGCCACCATAGGGGTCATCATAGTCAGCGCCGGACTCACTAGGGTTACTGCTCTCGGATGAGAGGCGCGGTGCTTTTAACAAGCGTTCGCCAAGGAAAGGCACCAGGGTCAGGGCAGTGAACCAGCTCAATAGCAAGGAAATCAGCAGCACCCAGAACATGGAACCAGCAAATTCACCGGTCGCATCAGCAGACAGGCCTATCGGGGCAAAGGCGATGACCGCGATGACAGTCGCGCCTAACAATGGCCACATGTTCTGTTTGACCACCTCACGCGCCGCATCAAGTTTTGAACGGCCGCGTTGCACGCCGACCAGCATGCCTTCGGTAATGACTATCGCATTGTCGACCAGCATGCCGAGGGCAATAATCAATGCGCCTAACGAGACCCGGTGCAGTTCGATGCTGAACAGCGACATAAAAATAAAGGTGCCAAGCACGGTAATCAGCAACACGAAGCCGATAATAAAGCCGGAGCGCATGCCCATGGTCAGCAACAGCGCCAGCATGACGATAATAACCGCTTGCGCCAGGTTTATCAGGAAGCCGTTGACTGAGCTTTCAACTTTAGCCGGCTGGTTGTAAATGGGATCGATGTTAAGGCCGGCTGGCGTCGCATACTCAATATCGTTCAGTGCCTGTTGCACCCGTTCGCCGACTTCAACCACGTTGACCCCAGAGGCAAACGAAACCCCGAGCCAGACTGAAGACTGGCCCTGAAAGTGCAGAATGTGATCAGGAATGGGTTCCGGACTGCGATAAATCCGTGCGACATCACCCAGATAAAGCTGCTCCTGAGCACCGGGGTTGCTGATAAGGAGCATTTCCATTGCTTCGACACTGCTGAACTCACCACTGGTGGCAAACCGCACCGCATCGTCATCAAGCATGACCTGTCCGGCGTTGGATACGGTATTCTGTGTCGATAGCAATTCGTAGATACGCTGGGGTGAAATCCCCAGATTGGCGAGACGTGCACGCGACACTTCAACCACCACCTGCTCTTGCTGAACCCCGGAAATCGTTGCTTTGGCAACACCGGGGATACTGACCAGTTCACGTTGCACATAGCGCGCGTGGTCGTGCAGCGCTCTGTTGCTATAGCCATCACCGGTCAGGGCGAGCAGTACACCGTAAACGTCGGCAAAATCATCCATCACCTGAGATGGATTGGAGCCCGGTGGCAGCTGGTGCTGGCTGTCATTGACTTTACGCCGCAATTCATCCCAGATCTGTTTAAGCTCGCGAGCGCGATAGGTGTCCTGCATTTCGACTGTTATTTGCGACAAGCCAGGTTTGGAAATCGACGTGATATGGCGAACGTATTGCAGTTCCTGGATTGCGCTTTCAAGGCGGTGGGTGACCTCTTCTTCGACCTGCTGCGCTGACGCCCCCGGGTAGCTGGTAATGACTAGCGCCTGCTTTAGGGTGAACTCGGGGTCTTCAAGCCGGCCGAGTCCATCCAGCGCAAACGCACCACCAATCAGTAAAATCAGTAACAGTAACCAGCTGCTGGTACGGTTTTTAATTGAGTACTGCGCAATATCCATTGCTTATAACCCCCGCTCACGGTGCCAGGGCTTAACGGTCTGCCCATCACGCAGGTGGTGAACGCCTGCCTGTACCACCAGATCGCCCGCCTGCAGGCCCCTGCTTATTTCGACACCGTCATTGGTCATATTGCCGATCTGCACCGGCTGCAACTGAATGCTGCCGACTTCATCGCCCTCGCCGGACTGCCGCTGATACAGCCAGACATAGGCGCGACCATCGCGCAACGGTTTTTGCTCCGGGGCGAATACAGCCGAGGCTGGCACCACGACCACTTCAGGTTGTGCCTGGGTCATGCGGTTGGTATCGATCAACACTGTGGCCGTCATGCCGGGCAGAATATTGACATTGTCCGGCGCTGGCAGCGTAAACACCACGCGGTAGGTGTTGGTCGCCGGGTCAGCGATACGATCCCATTCGCGGATAGTCGCGGGATAAAAGTGATTCGGCATGCCATCAAATGCCACATCAGGCTGATACTCGAGATCCCGGCGCACGCGCGCGAAAAGGCGCTCCGGAACCTGGATGCTGACATCGATAAATCCGTCTACCTGCAAGGTCAGAATGGGTTGCTGGGGGGCGATGTTTTCGTGGTTTTCCACATGCAAATGGGCGATGACCCCGTCAAAGGGGGCTTTTAAGCGGGTGTAGTCGAGATTGGTTTCGGCACCTTGCAGGTTGGCCCGGGCGACACGTAAGTCGGCTCTGGACTGATCAAATGCTGCCTGTGACAGCATATTTTCTTCCACCATTCGCTGATTCCGCTGGTGTTGAGCTTCGCTCAGCTCGGCCTGAGCTGAGGCCTGTTCAAGGGCCAGTTCGTAATCGGTTGGGTCAAGTGCCGCCACTAGGTCGCCCTGGTTTACCGACTGCCCTGGCCGCAATGGCAGCTGCTCAAGCTGGCCACCGACACGAAATGCCAGTTCTGCGGTTTGGGTTGCCTCAACAATCGCCGGGAAACGTCGGATCTGATGTTCACTATGTCCGCTGACCTGGTACAGGTGCACCGGTCTCGGCTGTTCAGCGGCAGTGGGCTGAGATGGGTCGCTGCAAGCAGATAGCAGCACCGTCAGTGCCGGAAGTATGAGGACTAAATTGCGCGCAGGTAACATGTTAAAACCTTGTAGTGGACCAGTATTCTGATAAAGCAGTGTAGTCAATTTGTTTTTAAAGTAATATTGAATAAATTTTTTGCTTTTATTAAGGATTTCTTAATGACTATCTGGCAGTTGCAGGTGTTCAAAGCGATCGTCGATGACGGCAGTTTGCAGCTGGCGGCGGCACGTTTGCATCGCACGCCGCCGGCCCTGAGTATGACCTTAAGTAAACTGGAGCAGGAACTTGGTTTCAGTTTATTCACCCGTGAAGGTTATCGCCTTCGTCTGACCCCGCGCGGCAAGCAGTTTACCCGGCATAGCTACGAGCTGCTGCGGCAGTATGCCAAGCTTGAATCGTTCAGTGCGTTATTGGCCAGTGGCGCGGAAGCGGAACTGGAGCTGGCGTTTGATGCCACTTGCAACGCCAATTTACTGACACCCGCGTTGCAATTGGTGCAGCACCAGTTTGCCGGCACCGAATGCATCGTCAACGGATATTCGCAGTTGAATGCACTAAAAATGGTGCAGGACAATCAGGTCGCACTGGCATTGACACCCTGGCTGCCGGTGTTTCAGCAGCGCGCTGATTTTGAGAGCTTGTATGTGTGTGAATTTGAACTGACGGTGGTGATAGCGCGAGACCTTCTGCCAGGCACTGAGCGGCCCACCCGTGAACTGCTAAATACGCTTCCTTATGTGTTGCCACAGAAGATGGATATGGGCATCGACCCCGAGCAGATCTACCGGGTAGGGGGTGTCGCACGGTTGCGGGTGAATGACGTTTCGACACTGCTGACCTTTATTAAAGCTGGCATGGGGTGGGGCATCGTACCGCGGCAACTGGTTGCTGACTCGATAGCAGAGGGTGAACTGGTGGAACTTAATATTGACGGTTTCCTCGACCGCATCCGGGCGGAGGTGCATCTGGTTAAACTTGCGAGTACTGTCCTTGGGCCCGCCGGGCAGGTGGTGTGGGACTACTTTAGACAGTTGGAGCGCATGTAGTCAGCTGGTAGCAACGTATTAAATGTGGCACATATATTGAATTAATTTTCATATAAAACGCTAAAGCACATAAAAGCGCTGGTCAGAACAGAATTCGGGGTGAGGCTGTCAAACTATCGGCGCCTCAGGTAGGAAGCAGAGATGCATCGCATCCAAAGAACAATAAAGAGTTACTATGGTTGATGTAGGACGAGTTCATACGGCGCCTGGACCGACAGTCGGTCTGCAGGCTCAGACATCGCAAGGTGAGAAGGGGCGTAAACCTTTTAATCCTGAAATTCTCAGCGAAGAGAAAGCGGCCGCAGGCGTTGCTCGCGAGCTGGCTGAAGCCGGTTCAGATCAAGCCATTACTGCACCTGCCGCCGCCAGCGGCACCGCTGCCACACAAGGGGCGTCGAACCAAACCAAGGAAAGCGCCGAATGGTCACGCTCTGAAGGGGCACCTAACTGGTCCACGCTGAGTGCATCTTCGAAGGGGTATACTTTCACCGAGCGGGCAATTACGCTGTACCGCCATATCCACGCCATGCCGGTCTAGGCCGGCCTCGATTCTGTTTATAGTATTCTTCCATCGTCTCCTTACTGCTCCGCTATTTTCCTTCTGACTACAAGCCATAAGCACGGTGAATGACGGAAATCCGCCTTTGCTGACGCTGCTGCGTTCAAATGACAAGCGAATTCCCGTATAATGCGCAGTGTTTTTCCAATGAGCTGTTGCCGTTTGAAACCGAGTTCGGCAGCAGATCCTGAAATAAGAGGAAGCAGTAGTGTTAAAACAGTATCGTGAACACGTGGCCGAACGCGCCGCAGAAGGCATCCCGGCAAAGCCACTTAGCCCTGAGCAAGTAACAGAATTAGTTGAATTGCTAAAGAATCCACCAGCAGGCGAAGAAGACTTCCTGTTTGAATTGATCAGTGAACGCGTGCCTCCAGGCGTAGATGAAGCCGCGTATGTCAAAGCAGGTTTCCTGGCCGCTATCGTCAAAGGTGAAGACAGCTCACCGATTATCAGCAAGCAACAAGCCGTTAAATTACTAGGCAATATGCACGGTGGATACAACATCGTGACGTTGGTTGATTTGCTTGACGACAGCGAACTGGCAGAGTTAGCCGGTGAAGAGCTGAAGCACACCATTTTGATGTTCGACGCCTTCCATGACGTTGAAGAGAAAATGAAAAACGGCAATGCCGTGGCCAAGGCCGTGGTGGAAAGCTGGGCAGAGGCCGAGTGGTTTACCAACCGCCCTGCGTTAGCAGAGAAGATTACCGCGAGCGTATTTAAAGTCCCCGGCGAGACCAACACCGATGACCTATCTCCGGCGCCTGATGCCTGGTCACGCCCTGATATTCCTTTGCACGCCAAAGCGATGTACAAGATGCCACGTGAAGGTGTCACCAACGCTGAGCAGCAAATCGCTGAACTGAAAGAAAAAGGTCACCCGGTTGCATTTGTTGGTGACGTAGTAGGGACGGGTTCTTCACGTAAATCTGCGACCAACTCTGTGTTGTGGAATATCGGTGAAGACATGCCGGGTACGCCGAATAAGCGCACCGGCGGTATCTGCATCGGCGGTAAAGTCGCGCCTATTTTCTTCAACACCATGAAAGATACCGGTACGCTGGTTTTTGAAGCGGACGTTGACCAAATGAACACCGGCGACGTGATCCATATTTACCCGTACGAAGGGAAAATCACCAACGACGCTGGCGATATCCTTGCTAAGTACGAATACAGCTCCGAGGTTATCCTCGACGAAGTACGCGCTGGCGGCCGTATCAACCTGATCATTGGTCGTGGTTTGACAGGCAAGGCGCGGGAGTCGCTGGGTCTTGGCAACGCCAATCTGTTCCGTGCCCCAGAGCAACCAGGTGACAGCGGTAAGGGCTATACCTTAGCGCAGAAGATGGTTGGTAAGGCCTGTGGCCTTGACGGTGTGCGTCCAGGTACCTACTGTGAGCCGAAGATGACTACTGTAGGTTCACAGGACACCACCGGCCCGATGACCCGGGACGAGCTGAAAGACCTGGCTTGCCTTGGTTTTAACTCGGATCTGGTAATGCAGTCGTTCTGTCACACGGCGGCGTACCCGAAACCTGTTGATATTGATACTCAGCACACGCTGCCTGATTTCATTATGAACCGTGGTGGTGTGTCACTGCGCCCGGGTGACGGTATTATCCACAGCTGGCTGAACCGTATGTTACTGCCTGATACCGTAGGTACTGGTGGTGATTCACATACCCGGTTCCCGCTTGGTATTTCATTCCCTGCAGGCTCTGGTCTGGTGGCGTTTGCCGCCGCGACCGGGGTTATGCCACTGGACATGCCTGAGTCGGTACTGGTTCGCTTCAAAGGCAAAATGCAGCCGGGCGTAACGTTACGTGATCTGGTTCATGCCATTCCGCTGTATGGCATCAAGCAAGGTTTATTGACCGTTGAGAAGCGTGGTAAGAAAAACGCGTTCTCGGGTCGTATTCTGGAAATCGAAGGCCTCGATAACCTGACTGTTGAGCAGGCATTTGAATTGTCGGATGCGTCTGCCGAGCGTTCAGCGGCTGGCTGTACGATTAAGATGTCAGAAGAGTCTGTGGCTGAATACCTGCGTTCAAACATCACCATGCTGCGTTGGATGATCAACGAAGGCTATGGCGATCAGCGTACCCTGGAACGTCGTGCCCGCAAGATGGAAGAGTGGCTGGCGAACCCTGAGCTGATGAGCGCGGATGCAGATGCGGAATACGCGGAAGTAGTGGAAATTGATCTGAACGAGATCAAAGAGCCAATCCTGTGCTGCCCGAACGATCCGGATGATGCGAAAACGCTGTCTGATGTAGCAGGTAACAAGGTCGATGAAGTATTCATCGGTTCGTGCATGACCAACATCGGTCACTTCCGTGCTGCTGGTAAACTGCTTGAGCAGAATACCGAAGCATTAAAAACTCAGTTGTGGATTGCGCCACCAACCAAGATGGACGAAGCGCAACTGATGGAAGAAGGGTACTACAACATCTACGGTCGCAACGGTGTACGCACTGAAATGCCAGGCTGTTCGCTGTGTATGGGTAACCAGGCACGGGTTGAAGCGGGTGCTACGGTACTGTCAACTTCAACGCGTAACTTCCCTAACCGTCTGGGTGATGGTGCTAATGTGTATCTGGCCTCTGCTGAGTTGTCAGCGGTTGGTGCAATTCTGGGTAAAATCCCGACGCGTGAAGAGTACATGGAATATGCACAGAACATCGATGCGATGGCTGGCGAAGTGTATAAGTACCTTAACTTTGATCAGATGCCTGAGTTTAAACAGGCTGAAGACAACGCGAAACAGACTATTATTCCAACTATCAATGTTGCTTAATAGCATGCGTGCTTAACGAAAGCATCGCGACCAAAACCCGGCACTGAGTTGCCGGGTTTTTTTATGCCTGTTTCTGCAACAGAGCAGAGCGGCAAGCCATTGCCGAAAATTGCAGATGACAGGCTGGATCACAATTTGCATTGGTAGTGCTGAGCGAGAGTGCCGCTACAGGAAGGATTAGGCGGGCTCTCAAACCCCATGCAACCCTTGTGGAGGCACTATGAACGTTACCAGTTTGCCGGGCGTAAGTAACTTGCAGACCCAGCGTATTGATGAGGACGATAAGCAGAAAAACCAGCAGGCTCCGATCCCTGCTCCGCCGGCGCAGGAAACTCGTGCCGATTTGAGTGTACAGGGTCAGGCGATGGCACAACGGGAGCGTGATCTGGCCAGCCGCTTTGATGTGCAGAATCTGACAGCAGACGATTTTGACAACCTGACCAGCGAACTTGAAGAGCAGGGCTTGATATCTGAGTTAGAAGCAAGCGACTTACGCGCATTATTTGGTGAAGGGCAGAAATCCTTGCAGTCGCTGAATAATGACAGTCAGAAACCCGTCAATATACTCTCCATGCTGGAAGACCAGGTGCAGGGCAATGACCAGCAGAATAGTCGTGCTGGCGGCCTGTTTGCCATGTTTGATGCGATGGATAGGCACAACAGTTAAAGCACGTTATACTGCGCACTTTTTATAAAGATAAGAATATAGTGTGCAGTTTTTAATAGAAAAGTCGGGCTTTAGAAATGACATCAATGGCCTAAGGGCCTGGGCTGTCATTTCAGTGGTGCTGTTTCACTTCCTCGTCCCGGGATTTTCCGGAGGGTTCGTCGGGGTAGATATTTTCTTCGTTATATCAGGTTTTCTGATGACGGGGATCATTACTCAAGGCCTGGTCGAGCAAAAATTTAGCTTTTCCCGCTTCTACTTAGCGCGGGCTGTTCGAATTGTGCCGGCCCTGGTTGTACTGGTGCTGTCACTTTTAGTATGGGCCTGGTTTTACCTTCCGACCCCTGACTATCAGGGGTTGGCAGGTCATGCACGCTATGCTCTGGTCTTTTGGTCAAACGTCGAATTTGCCAGTGCGGACAGCTACTTTGCAGCCAACTCGCATGAAAACTGGCTGTTGCATACCTGGTCTTTGTCTGTTGAGTGGCAATTTTATATTCTGTTTCCGCTTCTTCTGGTGTTAATTGCTAAGTTCACCAATGCCAGACTGCATGTCCTATTCTATAGTCTTATTGCGCTGGTCGTTTTGTCGCTGTCTTACAGTATTTGGCTGTCCCCGCGTGAGCCCACCGCAGCGTTCTATTTACTTTCCACCCGAGCCTGGGAAATGGCAGCGGGAGGGGTGGCGTATTTTGTGTATGTTTCCAATTGGCGCCGTGTGGTTGAAAGACCACTGACCTTGTATACAGGCTGGCTTTTACTGGGGCTCTCATTCACCACTCTCAATTCTGATTTATCCTGGCCCGGAGCCTGGGCCTTGCTGCCAGTGGTGGGTACCGTTTTGGTGCTGTTAGCGAATCAGTCACAAAGCATCTTGACTAAGCCACGCCTATTCCAGTGGCTTGGCGACCGATCCTACTCGATTTATCTGTGGCATTGGCCATTCGCGGTATGGTTATATTACATCGGCCAGTTGGGTAATCCCTGGTATTTAGCGGTGGGTATAGCGGTCAGTATTCTGGCCGGGCATTTATCGTATTGGTGGGTGGAACAGCCGGTTCGGCGTTCTTTCAAAGAGCTCTCAGGACGTCTCAGGTTTGTCGCTGTTATGGTGCCACTGGTCATGGTTTTAGCTATGAGTCTGGTGATCCGAAATGTCGTATTTGACGGGCGTATGCCGACCGAGGTGGAGAGAATTGCGGCGGAAGCTGAAAACCGAAACCCAAGAGGTGACGCTTGTCGCCAATCAATGTCAGAACTACATGAACCATGCATCTATGGGGGTGAACGTTTAGGTGCCATTGTTATAGGTGACAGTCACGCAGCGGCGCTTGTCCGCTCGGTTGAGGCGGCGTTGCCAAATGACGGGTTGCATGTACTCGACTGGACGATGAGTGCATGTCCAACCATTCGCAATCTGCGTCATAGCCAACGGCACTCATCGCGTTTTTTGTGCCCGGAATTTGTTGACTACGCAATCGAGCAAAGCAGCCAGTTGCCGCCCGAGGTGCCCTTACTGGTGGTTAACCGCATTTCTAATTATCTTCATGGCGAGCCGCAAAAACAGGAGCCTGAAATCTACTTGTCTGAGCCGGCTGCAACCTATACCGTAGAACGAGCGCAGGAATTAATCAGCGGGTTTAAAGACACGGTGTGTACATTTGCTCAGCACCGACCTGTGTATGTTCTCGAACCTGTGGCGGAGATGCCGGTCGATGTTCCGGAGTTCATGTCGCGTAAACTCCATTTTAACGGTGAAATAGAACGGGTAAGTATCAGTATTTCCGAATACGAGCAGCGTCACAAGTTAGCGCTTGAAGCAATGCATGAACTCACAGTCGAATGCAATGTTAAGCTGCTGGCCCCCACGGCAGTGCTGTGCGATGAAGAAAATTGTTGGGGCGACAAAGACGGATTACCCGTCTATTTCGATGACGATCACTTAAATGAGCGGGGCGGGCGACTTTTACTGACAGAGTTCAGGAAAATGTTCAGTGATGCCAGCTCTGACGAATCAGCGGATGGAAATGAAGAATGAACGATAAGGTCTGTGTAGTTGGGTTAGGGTACGTAGGGTTGCCTTTGGCCGCTGCGTTTGCTGAACAGTATCAGGTGGTTGGTTTTGATATCAATCAGACCCGCGTTGACCAGTTAAAACAGGGACGCGATGTGACCGGTGAGTTGACTGAGAGTGAACTGACCCAGGTAGCGGACCGCTTGCACTTGACGGCATCGATCGCGGATACCGCGGACTGCAATATCTACATTATTACCGTGCCGACGCCAATTGACAGTGCCAACCGCCCGGACTTGCGGCCGCTGGTAAGTGCCTCTGAACTGGTGGCGCAAACACTGAAACGCGGTGATATTGTTATTTACGAATCTACCGTGTACCCAGGGGTGACTGAAGAGGTTTGTATTCCGGTGGTGGAAACCAATTCCGGCCTGGTTTATAACCAGGATTTTTATGCTGGCTATTCACCGGAGCGGATCAACCCGGGCGACAAACAGAATACCTTCAAAACGATCAGGAAAGTGACTGCAGGGTCGACGCCTGAAATCGCCCAGCGCGTTGATGCACTATACGCCAGTGTCGTAACTGCCGGTACCCATCTTGCGTCGAGCATTCGCGTCGCTGAGGCGGCGAAGGTGGTAGAAAACACCCAGCGCGACGTTAATATCGCCCTTATCAATGAATTAGCGCTCATTTTTAATCAAATGGGGATCGACACACGAGAAGTGATCGAGGCCGCCGCGACCAAGTGGAACTTTATAAAGCTGTTCCCGGGTCTGGTCGGTGGTCACTGCATTGGCGTTGACCCTTATTACCTGACCTTCAAGGCTGAAGAGCTGGGGTACAAACCAAACCTGATCCTGGCCTCACGGCAGATTAATAATGGCATGGGCAAATATGTGGCCGAGCAGACGATCAAGAAGATGATTGAGAACGACGCCCGCATCAAAGGCTCGCGGGTGCTCATTCTTGGTTATGCCTTTAAGGAAAATTGCCCGGATACACGCAATACCAAAGTGGTCGATATTATTGATGAATTGAATCAGTATGGGGTACGAGTCGATGTCTTTGATCCGGTCGTAGACCAGCAGGAACTGGCGAAGCATGATGACTTCAGCGTCTGCGGTGACCCCTTTGCTGAGTCAGCGGGCTATGATGCAGTAGTGGTGGCTGTTGCGCACCAGCTATTTACCCGTTATACCCAGGCGGATTACCAGCGCATGTCTGCGACTAGCCCCGTGGTGATGGATGTGAAAGGCATCGTCGAAGCGCCTAGCTGGCGCTTATAAAGAATAAGGAAGCGGAATGAGCAAGGCGACCAGTGAAGCACCGGTTTTTGAGGTAAAGACACCCTGGTATCAGGGGCTGCAGGAATTTGCGTTGCGTGCGGCAGTGAGTAACCTGTTGCCGTTGAGGTTTTTTTATAACAAGCCTGCCAGTACCCGGGCGGCACGCAAGGGCCGGCTGCAGATTGAAATAGTCAGCCATTGCTGGCGCTATTCTCACTTGCATGCCTACCAGCTGAGTTCGTTGGTCGAGCATCCACCACAGGACGTGGACGTGACGATGACCGTGTATTACGCAGACGAGGATCAGGCAACGGCGCAACTGCTCGACTTTTTTGCCACTAAAGAGGTCAGCAACGTGACCTGGAACTGGCAACGGCTACCAGCGCCTGAATTGTTCCGCCGCGCGATCGGCCGCAACAAGTCAGCGCTGGCGACAACCGCGGACTGGGTTTGGTTTGCCGACTGCGATCTGATTTTCGGTGCAGGCTGTCTCGATGGCCTTGCCGACTCCCTGCAGGGCTGTAGTGGAATGCTCTACTTTCCGGCTGAAGAACGTATTACCACCTTGTTGAGTGACGATAGCCCGATGCTGCAGGCGGCGCGGGAACCCAGAGTAGTGCAGGTGGATGAATCCGATTTTAAGGTACGCAAGCTAGAACGTGCCGTCGGCGCTTACCAAATCGTGCATGGCGATGTTTGTCGGGAAATAGGCTATTGTAATGATGTGGCGGCGTATCAGCGCCCTACAGATCGTTGGAAAAAGACCTTTGAAGACAGGGCCTATCGCTGGATTATGGGGACCCACGGCGAGACCGTAGAGGTACCATCCATTTACCG
Source organism: Aliidiomarina sedimenti (assembly GCF_003986955.1). Classification (GTDB taxonomy): domain Bacteria; phylum Pseudomonadota; class Gammaproteobacteria; order Enterobacterales; family Alteromonadaceae; genus Aliidiomarina; species Aliidiomarina sedimenti. Next base: position 80,651 of record NZ_PIPN01000003.1, read on the forward strand.
TATTCGCCACATTGAAAAAGGCCGTTACCATGGCAGTAAAGCGATGACATCGATGCGTCAGAGTATCCGTCAGCGCCACGATAGCAACAAAACAGAAGACTAATTCGCAACGCTCGACTCGCAACACACGACAGGGCTGACTATGAAGTCACAGGGACAAGCAGGGGTAGCAAACCGGGGCAGTATTCATGGCCTGGTTTTATTGTGTCAGGTGCAACCTGCGCATCTGGCATCACTGCGCCTGAAACTGGCCAAATTACCAGCCCTGGCGGCAAGCCTTGATGAACGCTTTTCGGAGTCGTTGTTAACCGTTACCGCCGCATTCGGCGAAGATGCTTTCCGCCAACTGGGAGCTCTGGCGCCGGCCCATCGTTTTTCCGACCTGCCCTCGTTCGAGCAGAGTCCGGCGTCGCTCAACGTGACAACCGTCGATATCGCCTTGATTATCCGCTCTGAACGATATGACAGCTGTTTTTTCGCCGGCCGCGTGTTAACCGAATGGTTTGCCGCTGATGTTGAGATGCTGGCCGACTACAATTTCTTTCATTATCTGGATAACCGTAACTTATTCGGCTTTAAATGCTGGCGCGATACCCTGCTTGGGGCTGAACGACGTAATTTACTTGCCATGCAGGCTGAGCATGAGCCGTTATGGGACCAGGGTAGTTACCTTATTTTGCAGCACCAGCGAATTGCGGATCAGGCCTGGCAACAGCTAAAGCCAGAGCAACAGGAACAGGTTATAGGGCGGAATAAATTAAGCGGCGAGCCGATCCTGACTGACCGCCCAAACCATTTCAGCAAAGTCCAGGAGCATCTGGGGCAGGCGCTACTGTGGCATCAGATGCCGATCGCCAGTATGAATGAACAAAGCCATCTCGAACTGCTTTGGAGTAATACCCCTGAATCCGCCCATCGCTGGTTAGCGCAGCGAATTGAAGACGATGAAGATGGCTTTCGGGACCCGATCCTGGACTACCAGGACAACCTGCTAAGCGCCGCTTTTTTTGTGCCGCCGTTACCCTGGTTCGAACACCTTAAATCGGTTTTCTAAACCCGTTCAAACAGCTCTTGCACTTTGGTCAGGGTAAAATCGATGTTGGCTACTTTGACCGGCGCAATGAAGATGGTGTCGTCGCCAGCAATCGTCCCCAGTACACCTTCTTTGCGGCCCACGGAGTCGAGCAGGCGAGCGATAAGCTGGGCGGCGCCGGGCGAGGTGCGGATAATAACCATCACATCATTGTGCTCAATTTCAAGCACCAGCTGACGTACCGGGCTTTTCGCCGAGGGGACACTGAGTTCGCTGGGCAGACAGTAAACCATCTCCTGCTTCGCATTACGGGTGCGTACCGCGCCGTATTTGCTCAGCATGCGGGACACTTTGGACTGACTGATGTTGGTAAAGCCCTGCGCTTTTAGCTCGTCAACGATAGCGGTTTGTGAGCCATAACGTTCTTCTTTAAGGAGCGCTTTAAACTGCTCAGTTAACTGATCCTGCTGTGAGTTTGCCATAGTCGCTTCTAACTGGTTCAACTTATGTTGTAAGTGTACCTGAGACATCTGCAAACGCCTAGTAGGCTGCGCCTTTCGGTTGTTTTTTGGACCCAAATCCAGTAAGGTTTTAGCCCTCTCAATTCCAAGTTAAATGGAGTACATCATGAAAGTAGCAGTGTTAGGCGCCGCTGGCGGTATCGGTCAGGCGTTATCATTATTGTTAAAAACTCAGTTACCTGCGGGATCTGATTTAGCCTTATTTGATATCGCACCAGTAACCCCGGGTGTCGCTGTCGATCTGAGCCATATTCCGACTGCCGTTAGCATCAAAGGATACGGTGAAGATGGATTAGCTACTGCACTGCAAGGTGCTGATATCGTGTTGATTCCAGCTGGTGTACCGCGTAAGCCGGGAATGGACCGTTCTGACTTGTTCAACATGAACGCCGGTATTATCAAGAACCTGGTTGAAGCCTGTGCGGACAACTGCCCTGAAGCCTGCATCGGTATTATTACCAACCCGGTCAATACCACAGTAGCGATTGCCGCTGAAGTGCTGAAGAAAAAAGGTGTCTACGACAAAAATAAACTGTTTGGCGTAACCACTCTGGACGTAATCCGTGCCGAGACATTTGTAGCGGAGCTGAAAGGTAAGAACCCAGCGGATATCCATGTGCCAGTGATTGGTGGCCATAGTGGCACCACGATTCTGCCATTGTTATCTCAGGTTGAAGGTATTGAGTTTAGCCAGGACGAAATTGAACAACTGACTCACCGTATCCAGAATGCTGGGACTGAAGTGGTCGAAGCCAAAGCGGGCGGTGGCTCTGCAACCCTGTCCATGGGTCAGGCTGCAGCACGTTTCTGCTTATCGCTGGCACGTGCCAAGCAAGGCGAAGCTGTGACTGAATACGCCTATGTTGAAGGTGACGGCAGCGATGCACCGTTTTTCGCGCAAGCAGTTAAACTAGGCAAAGACGGTGTGGTTGAAATCCTGCCATATGGCCAGTTGAGCGACTTCGAAGCGAAAGCGAAAGCAGACATGTTAGATGGTCTGAAAGGTGATATTCAGACCGGTATTGAATTCGCTAACCAGTAACCAGGTTAGGTTCTGTCGAGTAAGCCCCGCGCACATTGCGGGGCTTTTTTATGGCTGAACTTATAGCTAAAAGAGGCTTAGCGGGAAGACTCGCTAAACCATTTGAGGGCATGCTCAATCGGCATTGGTCCGCCAAACAGGTAGCCCTGCATTAAATAACAGCCGCGGGCTAACAGCCAACTGCGTTGCGCTTCACTCTCGACGCCTTCAGCAATGCATACTTTATCCAGATTGCTGGCCATCGCCAGAATCGACTCAATGATGGCTTCATCGGAACGGTCACAACCAATATCGGTGGTGAAGGTGCGATCAATTTTGATCACGTTAAGCGGAAACTCCTTGAGGTAGCGTAGCGACGAGTAGCCGGTGCCAAAGTCGTCGAGCATCAGTTGAATGCCCAGATCACGCAACCGGTTCATAATCTGACTGGCGCGCAGTGTTTCTTCGATGAGGACACCTTCGGTCAGTTCCAGCCGCAGTGCAGAGGGCGGCAGATCAAAGTCCTGTAGCAGGTTTTGCAGCTGTTCAATCAGATCATCCTGCTCAAGATGGCGCACCGAAAGGTTCACTGACAGGTATAAGTCTGGCTGCAGCGCACGGAGTTCTTTCAGATCGAGACACGCCTGGCGCAGAGCGACATTAGTCATGGTGACAATGACCCCGAGCTCTTCAGCCACGGGTATAAATACGTCGGGACTGATGTTGTTGTTCTCATGCTGCCAGCGCATCAGCAGCTCGACGCCGACGCATTGGTTGCGTGCGGCGTTAACAATGGGTTGGTAGCTATTGGTTAGCAATTGCTGACTGACGGCATGCTTGAGTTCTACTTCAAGGTTGAGCTGGGCCCGTACCCTGGTGTCCATTTCGTCCTTAAACAGGCGGTAGCAATTGCGGCCTGCGTCTTTGGCGTGGTACATAGCGACGTCGGCATGCTTGAGCAATTCTTCACGAGTCTGACCGTGCTGCGGGTGCAGGGCGACACCTATGCTGGGTGAGACGCGGATATGATGTTTATCGATGACAAGGGGCTCATTAACGGTGTGCAGGACGCGTTGTGCGGTCTCCTCAACTGCGCGCAGACTATTGGCATGAAGCAGAATAATAAATTCATCGCCGCCCAGGCGCGCGACAGTGTCGACACTGCGCAGACAGTGCTGAACCCGTTCAGCAATTACGCACAGAAGTTTGTCGCCGATACTATGCCCCAGCGAGTCGTTAATTTGTTTGAAGCGGTCGAGGTCCATGAACATCAGGGCGACCTGCTTCTTTTCCTCCAGCGCCAGGGTTTCGTCAATTCGCTGGTTGAGCAGAGCCCGGTTCGGCAAACCGGTCAGAGCGTCGTAGTTAGCCAGCCTGCGGAGCTGATGCTCAGCTTCCTTTTGTGCTCTGATGTCGGTAAAAACGATGACATAGGCACGGCTACCAATGGAATCGTCCGCCACTGCACTGATGTTAATGATAACGGGGACCTCGTCGTTATCCACCAGGCGGATAACATCCTCATTGCGCCATTGCTGCCCCGGACGTAACTGCTTAATAATATCGCGGTAGTAGTGCAGGCGCTCTGCACTCAGATTCATGAAATTGAAGTCGTTTATTTTGTCATGCTCAATACCAAGTGCATCGCAGAACGCGCGGTTAGCGGTCAATGGCATCTGATCCCCATCCAGTAGCAGGACCCAGTCTTTGGTTTGCTCAATGGCTTTACCAAACAGCAACGCTTTTTCCTCGTTGCTGCGTTCGTGAGTAATATTCTGGAAGGCACCGGTAACCCGTTCTACAGTGCCGTCTCGGTTGCGGCGGGTGACTTGTCCGACATCGCGGTACCAGAGCCAGCGTCCGTCCGCGTGACGTAAACGGTAGGTACAGGAGAAGTCGTTGCGCTGACCACGCTGTAATTGTTGCCATGACTGCAGATAGTCGTCGAGGTCACGGCGGTGGATGCGACTTTGATGGATCGCCATCGTCATATCCGGCTCATCGTCACTATACCCGAGCTCCAGCTGCATGCGGGTTTCGAATAAACGGTCCCCTTCATAATGCCAGTCCCAAATACCGCTATTGGTGGCTCCGATGGCCAGCTGCAAACGTTCTTCGCTGCGCTCAGCGCGTGCTTTGCTCTCAATGATACGCTGATGCTGCTGGTAGCGGTATTTGAGGAAAGATGCCAGAGCGAGGGAAACAATCAGAATATAGCTAACCCAGGCTGTCGGCGAAAGCAGCGGGTGGTATGCCACCTGTATGGTTAGGGTGGCAGTTTCAGCGTAGTTACCGTTGCGCGGATCGATAGCGCGAACCGTGAGTGTATGGTGACCGGGTGGCAGTCGGGGAAAGGAAATGCTGGCCTCCTGGGTACGCGCAATATAAACGGGTTCCGGGCCTTCCAGGCTATATGAATAAAACACCATATGGGGCCGTTCGAAACTATTGGTAGAAACGTCGATGCGGATCCCCGGGGTATTGTAGTTGAGATCGATATGCGAGCCGTTGAGATCGGCAAGCGGCGAGTTTAGCCGCTCGCCACTGGTAATGAAGTTGACGCCACTGATGCGGGTATTAAGCGTACGCTGAGCGGGTTTCAAGTCGCTTGGGTTGAACAGAGTGAGGCCCCGCATCGACCCGTAGGCGATGCGGCCATCGTTAAGCCGGACACTGGCGTTGGCATTGAATTCATTGCTACTGGCGCCATCCATGTAGCTAAACCGTTCGTGGTGGAGGGTTTGCGGATGGAACCGAATAATACCCTGCATCGAGCTGAACCAGAGGTAGCCATATTGATCAAGGTGACCCTGGTAGAGAGAACTGGCTGGCAAACCGTCGTTAATACCCAGGTTGACTTCAGGCTTGAGAGTCTCCGCATCCAACGCCAGCAGACCGTGGCGTAGCATGGTAAACCAGATCCGCCCCTGGTCGTCGTAGACAAAACTTTCCGGATAAATAAGTGAATAGAGCTGGTAGGGTTCATGGCGGTACAGACGACGCAATGAATTGTCCTGCATGTCAAACAGCCACAATTCGCTGGCCAGACCAAGGAAAAGCGCATCCGGGTTGTCTCTGGGGCTACCGAGAATGGTATGAACATTCATCAGGTCAAACTGCAAATGGTCGAAGTCAGTGTAGCGTTGCAGGCGGTATTCTTTAGTGTCAAAGACATAGAGCCCTTCGGCATTGGCAAACCAGAGACGGTCCCCAATCAGATTGTAACCCCAGAAATAGTCTTCCAGCAGGTCCGCGTCGGCCTGGTTGTCAACAAGCTCGTGTAATGGCGTTAGTGAGCCGTCCTCTACATTAAATAAGTACATGTATTCAGCATGATAGAGCCAGATATGATTAGCGTTCTGAGGGTCGGGGAATATGTCGTAGACGGTGCCTTCATGAATATACGCGGAGTCATGCTGAGTATAGAAATGGACTTCATGAGAGCCATCCGGATTGAGCTGATTAAGACCATTCTGGGTGCCCACCCATAGTCGTTGGTCGAGGTCTTCAGCTAAGGTCCAGACCTGGTTACTACTGAGGTCAGGGTATGGGCCGATGCCCTGCGCCATGATATGGAACTGACGTGTTGACGGGCGCCAGTGGAAGAGGCCATTGAAAGCGGTTCCAAGCCAGAGATTGCCCTGCCCGTCAAGGGTCAGGTGGTGGATGCTGTTGTCGAATATAGCTCTTTCGGTATCCTCAAAACGCAATAACAGGCTGGCCTGAGGGTCATCAGGAGTATAGGTATAGAGACCATTCTGGGTCGCTAACAGTAGTTGACCGTCGTGATCGATCATTTGCCATACATTCTGTACCGGGTCACGCACGGTTGCCGTCGGCATAGGTGAGTTGGTGCGTAACGCACTGAGAACCTGGGTCAGATCGAGCGAATACAGTCCCTGTACAGTCGCGACATAAAGTTCATCGTCGAATTGGTAAAGATATTTGGTATTGATTTCATCCGCATGTGCGTCGTGCATGTTGGGCAAATAATCAACCGCCTGATGCTGTCCGGTTTCCGTGTGGTAGACCTGAAGACCACTGGAGGTGGCCAGGAAGACGAATTCGTCAATCGCCAGAGCATGCCGTAACAGGTCGTAGTAGTCTTCGCTGTTCTGCGCCACTTCGAAGAGCAGGCTACTGTCCATTTCGTCGGGGTGCAGCTGGCGCAGGCTGGTTTCAGTGACCAGGTAATACCGATCGCGATGGACGAAGATATCGGTGACTTCGGCGAACCACCAGTCATCAGACATCTCTGCGTCCATACGCTTCTTAAACTCGCGGTCGCCCGGGCTGAGGCTAAATACGCCCTGGGTCGGGATAGCAACCCAGATTGTTTTATCGTCAGTCTGCGCGATCATCGAGATATAATTGGTCTGGAACAGGTTGTCAGGGCCGTTGACCGACTGGAAGCGATAGCCATCGAAGCGATTCAAGCCATTTTCGGTAGCAACCCACAAGAAACCATCATGGTCCAGGAGGACTCCTGTGACCGAATTCTGTGATAGCCCGTGATGGACTGAATAGTGCTCGATTCTGATTGTATCATTCGCAGTAGTTTCAGTTGTGGTAACTAAAAACAACGAAAGACAAAGAGCGAGCCAGCAGACTAATCCCTTCATGCAGGTCCATTTGTATTTTAATTATTATTAACAAAATGATAATAGATGGTTTTGGGAGTGAAATAAACGTATGAGATTGGGGGGGAAGGGGCTCAGCCTAAAAAAATGCGGGGAAAATTAGCGAATGAAAGTTTCATTTTACGAATGTAAGTGTTCGCTATTTTCTAATGCTTTAGTATCAGTACAGTTTTAACAAAGCAGGCCAGGCAGAGCGAGTGCCTGCGCCTGATTGAGAACATGAACTGATTATAAAATCTAATAGATCGAACTGTCTTCAGGCAACTCGCTTAACGGCAATTCGTGCCAGCGCGAGCAGCGCCTCTTTGTAGTCGCTGTCAGGCACCAGAGCAAGCGCGTCAATGGCTTTGTCTGTTTCTTCGATGGCTTTACGCTGAGCGTAACCGATCGCATCGGTTTCCTTCATCGTCTGCATAACCATGGAAAGCTTATCCCGCTGGCCACCTTGCTCAATAGCCTGCTTTATCATTGCTGACTGCTCGTCAGAGCCGTGCCACATGGCGTAGAGCAACGGCAGGGTGGGTTTACCTTCGGCTAGATCGTCGCCGACTTCTTTGCCCATAGCCTCGGCGTCGGCGGTGTAATCAAGAATATCGTCGACCAGCTGAAACGCTGTCCCCAGGTGACGGCCGTAGGCTGCCATGGCCTCTTCCACCTCTGCTGGTTGTTCGCTAAGCACTGCACCCAGCTGGGTTGCGGCTTCAAACAGGCGGGCTGTTTTGCTGTAAATAACCGCAAAGTAACGGGCCTCTGTGGTGTCCGGGTCATTGCAGTTCATCAGCTGCATGACTTCACCTTCGGCGATTACGTTGGTAGCGTCCGCCAGAATGTCCATCACCCGCATCGACTGCATCGAAACCATCAGCTGGAAGGCACGTGAGTAAAGAAAGTCACCAACCAGTACACTGGCTTCATTGCCGAACTTGGCATTTGCGGTTTCACGCCCTCTACGCATGTCGGACTCATCAACCACATCGTCATGCAGCAGGGTTGAGGTGTGAATAAACTCAACCACCGCAGCCAGCGTATGGTGGTGGTCTCCCTGGTAGTTAAATGCTCGTGCCGACAGTACCGCAAGCAGAGGACGTAAACGCTTACCACCCGCACTGACAATATAAAGACCCAATTGATTAATAAGCGCGACGTCAGAGCGCAACTGCGTCATAATAAGAGTATCAACTGCGTTCATATCAGCTTCAGAAAGGCGTTTGATCGCCGCTAGATCCATCATTTCGGTTCTGTCTCACAGGTCACGATTTGGCGCAGATTTTACAGGATCCTTGCAATTTCGCCAGTGTTCTGATGGTTAGTTAGCAAAAGCTTGATTTTTTACCAATTTGCCCTTGCGTTAGTGGCATATTTTGCGTAAAATTCGCGCCCTGAATTGAGTTTTGAGCGCCCTGTCGGGGCAGTGGAGAAGAATTATGTACGCGGTTTTCCAAAGTGGCGGTAAGCAACACCGTGTCGCTGAAGGCCAAGTTGTACGCTTGGAGAAGTTAGAAGTCGCAACTGGTGATACAGTTGAGTTTGATCAGGTTTTAATGCTGTCAAACGGTGACGACGTGACTATTGGTGCGCCTTTCGTGAAAGGTGGCAAGGTTACAGCTGAAGTTGTAAACCATGGCCGTAACGACAAAGTGAACATTGTTAAGTTCCGTCGTCGTAAGCACTCACGTACTCAGATGGGCCACCGTCAGTGGTTCACTGAAGTGAAAATCACTGGTTTTGGCGCCTAATTAAGGAGTAACGACACATGGCACATAAAAAGGCAGGTGGTTCAACCAAGAACGGTCGTGACTCAGAGTCTAAACGTCTGGGTGTGAAGCGTTATGGTGGTGAATCTGTATTAGCAGGTAACATCCTGGTTCGTCAGCGCGGCACTCGTTTCCACGCTGGGGACAATGTTGGTGTTGGTCGCGACCACACCTTGTTCGCAAAGTCTGACGGCAAAGTTTCTTTTGACGTCAAAGGCCCGAACAATCGCAAGTTTATAAGCGTTGTAGCTGAGTAAGTTTTACTCACTTCTATCGCGCGTATAGCGAAACAGAAACCCCGCGTTTGTCGCGGGGTTTTTTGTTTTGTCTGCTACAGGTTCTGTAGCAGACTGAAAGTTTTAACAGTTAAGGCAGGTAAGGCATGAAGTTCGTCGATGAAGCAGATATCCGTGTAGAAGCCGGAGACGGTGGTAACGGCTGCGTTAGTTTCCGTCGTGAGAAGTATGTCCCCAGAGGGGGGCCAGATGGCGGTGACGGCGGCGATGGCGGTGACGTCTGGCTGATTGCGGATGAAAACCTGAATACCTTGATTGACTATCGGTTTGAACGTTTTCACCGTGCTGAGCGTGGTCAGAACGGGATGGGCCGTAACTGCACCGGTAAGCGTGGTCAGGACTTAACCATTCCAGTGCCAGTTGGCACCCGTGCTCGCGATATGGATACCGATGAGATCATTGGTGATCTGACCAAGCACGGGCAGAAGTTAATGGTGGCTAAAGGCGGTTTCCACGGCTTAGGTAACACGCGCTTTAAAAGCTCGACTAACCGTGCACCACGACAAAAGACCACAGGTACCCCGGGTGAAATTCGCCCGTTGCGGCTGGAGCTGTTGTTACTGGCGGACGTAGGCTTATTGGGGATGCCAAATGCAGGGAAATCGACCTTTATACGCTCGGTTTCAGCTGCCAAGCCGAAAGTAGCAGATTACCCCTTTACTACGCTGGTGCCAAACCTGGGCGTCGTCAGTCCGGCACCGCATCAAAGCTTTGTTATCGCGGATATCCCGGGTTTGATCGAAGGCGCGGCCGAAGGCGCAGGGCTTGGCATTCAATTCCTCAAGCATCTTGAACGCTGTGGCTTGCTATTGCACTTAGTTGATTTGGCGCCATTCGATGGCAGCGATCCGGTAGAGCAGGCGGTGACCATCATCGGCGAACTGGAAAAGTACAGTGCCGCCCTGGCAGACAAGCCGCGCTGGCTGGTGCTGAACAAAACGGACTTGCTTGATGAAGACGAGATTGCTGAGAAAACTGCGAACATAGTTGAAGCGCTTGGCTGGGAAGGCCCGGTGTATCAGATATCAGCGTTGCAGGGCAATGCCCGTGACGGACTGATGTTCGATATTATGAAGTATCTGGAAAGCTTGCCTAAAGCGCAGCAGGAGCCGGAAGAAACCGCTGAAAGTGTCGATTTCAAATGGGATCATTATCATGACCGCCAGCTTGAACAAATGGCTGAGGAAGAGGATGACGATGATCTGGATGATGACGACGACGATTATGACGTTGAAGTTATTTACACCAAAGAATAACTGGTGAACGGACATGCACATTAGCCTGGTTGCTGCGATGGCAGCGAATCGAGTGATTGGCAAAGGCGGTGACATGCCATGGCATTTACCGAAAGAGCTGAAGTACTTTAAAGAAATAACCTTGGGCAAGCCAGTGGTAATGGGACGGCGCACCTATGAGTCGATAGGAAGGCCGCTACCGGGGCGACATAACATTGTTATCAGCGGCAGTAACCCTTCGCTGCCTGATGAGGTCAGTGTGGTTAGCAGTGTCGACGAGGCACTCCAGGCTGCCGGCGCTGTGGATGAAATTATGGTCATTGGTGGTGGTGAAATCTACCGTCAGTTTCTGCCTGTCGCAACCCGCCTGTATTTGACCGAAATTGATCTTGTGGTCGACGGCGATACATGGTTTCCTGAATTCAACTCGGATGAATGGTCTAGTACTATTCTCAGAGATATCGATGCAGAAGACGAAAACACTCCAGCTTTTCGAGCGAAATTACTGGAGAAAAATGATAACGTGTCGATAAAATAAGCGTGATTTTATAAATTTGTCATACTGAAAAAGTATGATGTAGGTATGCTTTAATATATATTTTTATATATGACAGTGAAGTCAAAGTAACACATAGTTTGGGGGCAAAAATGTTGAAGTTCGTTGCTAGTACATTGACCGTTGCGGCGGTCGCTTTCGGGGCTAACTTAGTCGTAGTTAAGCCGGCGCAAGCGCAGGATCTGGCATTAAACATGTGCACATATGTACAGGGTGATGACCGAATGCGTATGCGTCAACGTATGCGGGAAGACCGTTTACGTTTACGTTCTGTTTATGACGGCATTCTGTGTAACAACATGAGTCTTATTCAGTTTGCAATGGCAAGCGGTTCTGCTGACATTGGTACCTTCATGGTCAGCCAGTTGCCAGCGTCACAGCTGGCCAGTAACGGCGATTTAGAGTGGGCCGAAGCAAATGGACATGGTGATTCAGAAGTGGCGCAAGCTATCCGTGAACGCACCGAAGACTAAGATACGTTTTAGTAAAAACCGCGCTTAAGCGCGGTTTTTTTATGTCTGCTGGTTGCTCTTTATCTCAGTTACCAGGCGTCGCGTACTCGAGCGTACCGGTAATACAGGCGCTGTCCCAAACGCCGCATGCGGGGCATCGGGAAGGAGCGGGGTGGTAACTGGTAGAAAGGCAGCGCGGCCAGCCGGTCGCCCAATGCCCGTTGAGCCAGGCGTTTGCCAGCCAGGCTGGAAAACGAAATACCTGCACCACAATACCCAAAGCTGGCGAATAAGTTGGTATCCAGTTCGCAGACTCTGGGCATGCTATCGGCGGAGACGCTAATCCACCCGCACCAGCTGTAATCCACTGCAATGCCTTTGAGCACCGGCATACTGGTATACATTGCCTGCAGCAACGCGTGCTGATATCGCGGATGGTTCGCGTCACGGCCCTGAACTGCGCCGCGGCCGCCGAAAAGAAGACGTCCATCCGGTAACAGGCGATAATAATACTTGAGTAAGCGGGTATCCATCATCAGCTCACGGTCGGTCAGGCCGATACATTCGCGTTGCCAGTCGCTTAATGGGGCAGTCACAATAATACTGGAAAGGGCGGGTAGCTGGCAGTGGCTGAGCGCGGGTAGTAACGAGCGCTGCAAATACCCATTACTGCACATCAGTACCTTGTCAGCCTGTATCTCCCCCTCGGCGGTTTGCAGCAGGTAACCGTCGCGTTTAGCTGATAAAGCGGTCACCGGGCAGCTGGTTTTAATCTGGCTACCGGCTTGTAATGCTATAGTGGCATACCCTTGTGCCAGCGCCCGTGGGTGAACTCGTGCAGCGGGCTGTTGCTGCAGTGCGCCATGAGCGTGACGCAGGCCGCCATAGCGCTGTTGCATATGAGCGCTATCCAGGTAGCGTCGCGGCCAGGCGGCAGCGTTGTCAGCAAGCGCTCGCAAGGCAGCAGCATGGGCGGGAGTATGGGCAACCCGCACATAGCTCGCCGACTGCCAGTCACACTCGATTTGGTGCGCTTTCACCAGGGACTCGACATGCCTCACACCCTGGTTAAATTCATGCAGAACATTGTCGGCGCACTCAGCCCCATAGTGACGACGGTAGTCGTGCAGGCTCAGGCGTCCGCTGGATGGCAGGACGAAACCAGCATTACGGCTACTGCAACCAGCAGCGACGTCCCCAGCTTCGAGTACGACCACCTGATGACCGCGCTGGCTTAGTTCTATCGCAGCGTTTAAGCCGGTATAGCCAGCGCCGACAACAACGAACTCGGCATGCTGCGGCAATCTGCTGCAGGGAATCCCGGTGCTACCAGGGGCACCTGTCAGCGGACCGTTATGCTGCCAGTAACTGCTGATATCGCGGTCATGGTTGCGTGGTGTAGTCGGGCTGCAAAGTGGGTCATAGACTGCATAGGGGCTGGCCATAAGTGGGTCAGGCGAGATTTATCTTGCTGAATGGGAGGACCATTTCGGCCGCGATACAACGACAGATCCCATCGCAAACCGGGCAATAGTAACCGTCTTCAATTGAGGCCAGATACCAGCGGTCCGGGTAGTCGTCAATAAGTTCGCCGCCGCACCGGGAGAAGTACTCAAAGGCACTGTTGTTCGGGCTTTGGCGCCAGATATGCGCAAGACCCGCTTTGCAGCCTAATGCAGACGCTTCAATGATGGAATGCTGGAGCAGACTTTTGCCAATGCCTAAGCCCTGGAAGTCCTGGTCGATAGCCGCACACTTGAAGTAACACATCCGGGTCGGCTCGACCGGCCATTCGCTGGGTGAACAATAGTCGTCAATCGGCCAGTTGCCAGGAGCAAAAGTGAGCCGCAGACCGACCAGTTTATCATCGGCAAAGGCCAGCCAGTGCAGATTGCGACCGTCTTTCTGACCGCGCGCAAAATACTCCGCGACGTTTGTTTCGGTAAGGTAGTTGTCACCATGCACTTTGTTTCCCAATACAATAACGGCGGCAAAATCTGCCGCCGTCATGGGTCGAAAGTGCAGACAAGGTTGACTTGTCATACAGTCTCCGTAGTTAGCTATGCTTAGTAACGGTACGCATCCGTTTTAAATGGACCATCTACACTGACATGAATGTAGCTTGCCTGCTCTTTGGTCAAACGGGTCATGGTACCGCCGAACCCTTCTACCATATAGCGCGCTACTTCTTCGTCAAGCTGTTTAGGCAGGACTTTGACTGACAGCGCGTTCTGCTTGTCTGCATCGCTCATGTCGGCAAATTTTTGCTCGAACAGATCCATTTGTGCCAGTACCTGGTTAGCAAAGGAACCGTCCATAATACGGCTAGGGTGTCCGGTTGCATTCCCCAGGTTAACCAGGCGACCTTCCGCTAACAGGATCAGGTAGTCGTCATCAGACTCTGAGCGGAAGACCTGATGAACCTGTGGCTTCACTTCATCCCAACGCCAGCTTTTGCGCATGTACGCAGTGTCAATTTCATTGTCGAAGTGACCAATGTTACAAACCACAGCACCTTTTTTAAGGCCAGCCAGCATGTAACGGTCACAGACATTGAAGTTACCCGTGGTGGTAACCAGCAAGTCGGTATTTAGCAGCAGGTCGCTATTCAGGTTGCTGCCATCGCCGTGATTTTCACCGTTAATATATGGTGAGACCACTTCATATCCGTCCATGCAGGCCTGCATAGCGCAAATCGGGTCGATCTCTGCGACTTTTACAATCATGCCTTCCTGACGCAGGCTGGCAGCAGAGCCTTTACCCACGTCGCCATAACCAATGACCAGTGCCTTTTTACCGGACAACAGGTGATCAGTGGCACGCTTGATAGCGTCGTTAAGCGAGTGACGGCAACCGTATTTGTTGTCATTTTTCGATTTAGTGACTGAGTCATTAACGTTAATCGCTGGTACTTTCAAGGTGCCTTTTTCAAGCATCTCCAGTAAACGGTGAACCCCTGTGGTGGTCTCTTCGGTAATACCATGAACCTTGTCCAGCATTTGTGGGTACTGGTCGTGGATAAGCAGGGTCAGATCGCCGCCGTCATCCAGGATCATGTTGGCATCCCACAATTCACCGTCTTTCTTACAGGTTTGTTCTAAACACCAGACGTATTCGTCTTCGGTTTCGCCTTTCCAGGCAAATACCGGAACGCCAGCGGCGGCCATCGCTGCAGCAGCGTGATCCTGGGTAGAGAAAATATTGCACGATGACCAGCGTACTTCAGCGCCAAGCTCGAGTAAGGTTTCGATCAAGACTGCGGTTTGAATCGTCATGTGAATACAACCGATAATACGGGCACCGGCTAATGGCTTGCTGGCGGCATATTTACGGCGAATCGCCATCAGCGCCGGCATTTCTGATTCGGCAATGGCGATTTCTTTACGGCCGTAATCGGCCAAAGAAATATCTGCTACTTTGTAATCGGTCTGTTCAGTCATTAGTACCTTCCTGCTTATGCATTTACGGCTGCAGCGTCAGGCTGCAAACCTAATTCGTCTAAAATAGCCTGCTGAGTGCCGGGCTCCAGGCGCGGTCCGTAATTGCTGACTACCTCAGCGGCAGAGCGGCTCGCCAGCGTACCGGCTTGTGCTGCACCCAGCCCTTGGGTAATTGCGTACAAATACGCACCTGCAAACATGTCACCGGCGCCGTTGGTGTCGATGGCTTTTACTTTAAAGCCCGGTACTTGTACGCGTTTATCGGCTTCTCCGATCACAGCGCCGGCAGGCCCACGGGTAATTACTACCTGTTTGGCAAAGCGCAATAAATGCTGCATCGCACTGTCGAAATCGGTGGTGTCTGTGTATTCAAGCGCTTCGTCTTCATTGCAGAATAGCAGGTCGACGCCGGGTTGAAGAAACTCCTGCAACCCTTCTTTGAAGTACTTCACCATGGACGAGTCGGAGAACGTCAGGGCGATTTTAGTGCCATGGCTCTCTGCCATCTGGCGCGCTTCCTGAACCGCATGGCGGGCGATTTCTGAGGTCGCCAGGTAGCCTTCGATGTAGAGGTACTCAGATTCACTGATTTTATCCAGTTCGAGTTCCTCGACCGAGAAATCAATGGTAATACCAAGGTGGGTGC
The DNA here is from genome assembly GCF_003986955.1 of Aliidiomarina sedimenti. GTDB lineage: Bacteria > Pseudomonadota > Gammaproteobacteria > Enterobacterales > Alteromonadaceae > Aliidiomarina > Aliidiomarina sedimenti. Next base: position 96,245 of record NZ_PIPN01000003.1, read on the forward strand.
ACATAGTGCGCTCAGCATCCGGCGTCACCATCACTACGCATTTACCGGTTAAGCCGTCGTTGTCCTGTGCTTTAAGGTGCGTATTGACCCCCGCACTCTCAAGATCGTGACGATAAAATGCCCCGGCTTCGTCGTTAGCTACCTTGCAGCAGTAGAATGCATTGCCGCCGAACTGACTGAGTGCAACCAGACTATTGGCTGCTGAGCCGCCACCGGCACGCTTTTCCAACTCAAATTTTTTGTTTAACTGAGTCAGTAAGTCATCCTGTTGCGATTCGTCGAGCAACGTCATAATGCTTTTTTCCAGGCTTTGCTCAGCAAGGAAGTCGTCTGTGACCTTGTATTCCTGATCGACCAGGGCGTTACCAAGACCAATGACATGGTATTTCTTCATGGGTAATAAATCCGAACGACATTAAGGCAGGCATTATATATGAACATGGCGTCGGGATCGATGCCATGTTCAGTTAGATCAGGTGGCAAGCAGTCCAATCAGAAATAACGGGCTTACCAGCATCCAGGCCACCCACTGGCAACGGGTCAGAATACCAGGCAGGCGTTTTGAATGGTGCGGCTCTGGCTCGGGTCCAGGGGTAAACCTGGGCCGGTGCTGCCGCTGATCATCGAGTTTGATGGCGCCGCCCATGGTGCATTTTAAGCGCACCGCCAGTGCGCGCCAAAGTCGGCCATCCTGTTTGTGCATGTGACTTTGCGGGGCAAAGCGCCATGGCAAGATGTTGCCGCCAAGCAGACTGCGAACCGCCAGTAAGAGCCATAGCAAGACACTGGCAGGCCAGGCAAAGCCCCGCATTAGCCAGTTAACAGCAAAGCCAAAATCACGCCAGCGCTTTTGCATCACGGGCCAGGCCTGGCTAAGTTCGAAGAGCATGCGGTACGCCAGTGCCGCCAGCGGACCGCCGATGATAAACCAGCATAACGTTGCCAGCCAGCCAAGCATGAGCTGGCGGCTGAGGTACTCCATTGCCGCTTTTCGCAGACCGAGTTCGGACAACGGCGTGAGGTCACGCGCAAGATAGCGGGCCAGGCGCTCTCGGGCTAACTGCTTTTGACCTTTAGCCAGTGCCTGCTGCACTTGCCGGTAATCGCTGAAGGCACGGCCACTATGTAAGCAGAGCAGCAATACGAGAGCTTCAAACAGCCAGTCCAGTTCGGCAACCCAGTAGATAACGGCGGCTATCGCCAGCCAGGGCAGAGTCAGTGACAGGGTAGCCATCAGCCCGGAAATGCGTTGTTGTGAGCGACTATTGTCCGGTCGGTGCACCTTGCGAGCCATGCCGGCAGCTAGCTGATGAAGGAGAAAGAATGGGTGTGCGGAGCGTGGGAGCGGCAAAAACCGCTCCAGCCCCACTACAAATGTGAGTAACAGCCAGTAATAAAACTCAGGCTGCCATTGGGGCAGAGTGGCCATCGGCACCACGCATTTTCGGACGTGCAGCGCGCACAAAGTCAGACTGGTTGAGTTTGGACAGAATAAAGCGACCCAGCTCGTCAGCACGATAGCCTGATTTAGCCTTAAAGCGAAGGAAAGGTACACCGGCGGCCGTCAGGGAGTTCTTCAGGAACCAGTTACGTTTAGCCTGGTGTTGATTGCTTTCTGCCGCTTCGAGCTCGATTACCGCCACTACACGCATACCGTTGAGACGGTCACAGAGCACATAATCCAGCATCCGGTTCGCCACCTTGCCGTGTGCTTCACGTTTAGCCGCGCGTGACAGCCCTTTGTCCCGTACGCTCACCACGTCGCCCAGGCGAACTTTGGTGAAGACACGGTACTGGTCGCCCAGCCCACGCTCAAGCAGACTCAGGAACTGCTCTTCTGTTGCAGAGAAGAATGTCTCCTGACGCTTCTGATAAGGGTAAGGCGAGTAACGCTCCGTCAGACGCGAAGCCAAGACCGCCACCAATACTAAAACCGCGATAAAACCAATTAGCACAAATTCCATTGAACACCTCGTTCAAAAACCATTAACTGTTCTGTAAGGTTTTAATGCAAACAAGGTGCCAGGTTTCATTAGCAGTGGGGAATATAATTGAAACTGGGGGCGGCGGACCCTGGCGCTTGTATAAGGCAGTCCGATGCCTTATACCAGCCGCAGCCAGGGCGGCTAACGCGGGGAGTAGCCGTTGGGGATGCCTTTGGTGGTGATACTTACCGCGTCGTGGGCGTGCAACGATTCATAATGGTTGATGCGGATCCAGAAGTCGCGAATGTGGGCATTCTGATTCAGGGTGTGTTTGACGCGGCGAGCGGCGTCTTCACAGAACATCAGGTTTTGTCCGTTAAGACGGGCAAATTCCTGTTCATCTTCACGTTTGACCGCCGCCTGAACCGGTGTTTTCAGCGTGTTCTCGATGGCATCAATTAACTCTTCGATCGGCAAGTCGTTATGCTCAGCCTGCAACTTCACTTTAATATCGGCAATAGAACGCTGACTGTGGGGCGTCGCTGGCACACCCTCGGTGGTGCCGAGCCAGGCCAGCACTGATTCTTTGTCCATGCTGTCATCATCAAAACGTTGGTTAAACGCATCCTGAATTAGCTGGCGGGCTAATGCTGCTGAGCACGGGCAGGTAGACGAGTAGGGCACGGCAACGCCAAGCTCTATATCCAGGCCCTGGTCACTTAATATGGCCTGCAAGGTAACCGGGTAGGCTTTCCAACCCTGTTTTTTGCTAATCAGCGACTTGCGGCGTAAATGGTAGTCGAAATGGAAACGCACCATGGCCTGCGAACTGAGATCCGCATGGCTGCTGATAAACGTTTTCAGCAGGGTGTGCAGCTGCGCAGGCTGAAGACTGCCGCTTGCGGACAACTCGTCGACTGCCAGGTAAAGGCGTGACATATGGATACCTTTGGCTTGAGAGTCGTCGAGACTGACAAACGCATCTACCTTAGCGCTGACCTGACGGTCTGGCTGACCAGGGACGGTAACCAGCAGTGGCATTTCGATATTGCTCATGCCAACCCAGTCCAGCGTCCCCATCGTTTGGGCACTGTCTTGATTAGCTATATCTGGCATTGAGGTCGGCATGCAATTACTACTCCGCGTGTTGGCTGTCAAAATGGTTGGTGTCAAAATACAAATTGACGGGATATTATATCTGACTTGTGCTGTTTATTTAACTACCGTTGCTTATTAAGCAACCAGCGACCGGCCAATTTGTAAATTCTTATACGCGAGCATACGTATTTTGGATTGAAAGCCCAAGACGGAAAAACAAATGACCTTTATTAATAAATTCGAATCATTAGATGAAGAACTGCTCTCACAATACCATGAGCTGCTGGGCGAAGAGGGTTTAACCCAGAGCCTGGATACCTTTGCCCGTTTAATGCCAGAGTATATAGTTGAGCTTGAGCGCTTCGCACTGGCTGAAGAAGAGGATGACTTTCGACGTCAGGCACATAAAGTAAAAGGCGGCTGTCGTTCGCTAGGCTTCGCCCGCTTAGGTGCACTGATGCAGTATCTGGAAAAAGACCACTGGCAGTGGCCGGAAGTCCCTGCTCTTATTGCTGATGCCCGGCAATGGTTAGCCGAAGACCAGGAGACCGCCCGGCAGTGGCTGAAAGCAAAAAGCTGAGCAGGGTAGCTCAGCTTTTTCGTTATATTCTGGTCAGTCGTCGTTGTCAGTTATTGCCTGAGTGTTATTGGGACACTTCAACCCGGACGTCACCGACAAAACGGTAACCTTCACCATGAATGGTGGTGATTAGGTTAGGTGTTTCAGGGTGCGATTCGAAATGACGGCGAATACGACGGATAGCAACATCAACGGTACGGTCATTGGGGCGCAACTCGCGGTCCAGCATTTTACGTACCAGGGTTTCACGGTCGTGAATTTTACCCGGTTGGGTCAGAAACAGCTCCATCGCACGGTATTCACTTTTCGGCAGGCGGAACATTTTCTTATCCGGTGAATACAGGCAGCGGCTATCGCAATCCAATACCCAGCCATTGAAGTGGAACTCGCGTGAGCCTTCCACTTTAGGTTCGCTAGGTTGCTGACTATGTTGAATGCGGCGATACAGGTTACGCACCCGAATAGTCAGTTCTTTCGGGTTGTAAGGCTTAATCAGGTAATCGTCAGCGCCAAGTTCTAACGCAAGCAGACGGTCTTCGTCACTATCGCGACCGGTCAGGAAGACCAGCCCGATGTTGTTCTGTTCGCGTAAGGATTCAGCCAGTTCAAGGCCGCTCTGGCCTGGTAAGTTGACGTCCATGATGATGAGGTCAACAGGCTGCTGCGCCATAATGTGTTCCATTTGCTTGCCATCCGCAGCGTCAAAAACTTCATAACCTTCCTGCTGGAAGAGGCGGGTCAGAGTCTGTCGGGTGACGACTTCATCTTCAACGATAAGAAGTTTGGCGCTCATAGTTAAGTCCTGTCTTTAAACGATTTAGCAAACATAAGGAAGATCAAGTTGTAAGGATAAGTTTTTTAACGGGTTGATTGCAAGTATTTGCACGGTTTAAGCTGAATTTACTAGTTCCAACGGACAGTTAATGATGACCTCAAAGCCTTCGTCCGGAGCGCTGACGCAGTTTATAGTGCCGTTTAAGGTGTGGGTGACTAAATTGTAAACCAGGTGCATACCCAGGCCGCTATTGCCGTGACCACGTTTACTGGTAATAAAGGGGTCGAAAATACGCCGCAAAATATCGGCCGGGACACCACAGCCATTGTCTTTGTAGCGTACTTGCAGATGCCCGTTTTGATTTTGTAAGTAAATATCAACCTGGCCGCTGTCTTTACCTGCAAAGCCATGAATCACTGAGTTTTCCAGCAAACTACTAATAAGTTGTTGCCACACACCTACTTTCAGCTTTACCAGCTCAGGGATGTCACTGTGAATGGTGACCTCAAGTTTTCTGGCGTCAGTGATATAGGCTCGGGCGCTGGTAACAATATCTTCCATTAACTGGCTAAGTTCAACGTCAGTCGCCGTTTCGCCAGCATGCTCAATAGCCAGTTTTTTAAAGTTATTAATCAGCTCAACCGCGCGGTCCAGGTTTCGCTGCAGGATCTGCATCTGCTCATGGGCTTCGTCGGTACGTATTGGCTGCTCACGCAGGCTGTCTTCTACCATCGATGCGGCAGTTACCGCGAGGCCAAGCGGGGTATTAATCTCATGCGATATACCGGCCACCAGCTCGGATAACGACGACATTTTTTGTGCTTCAACCTGACGTCCCTGGTGTTGGTGCAGCTGCTCCAGGGTTTCGAGCAGTTCCTGATTGGCATTGCGCAGCGCGTTGGTGCGTTCCTGTACTTGCTGCTCAAGTTCAGCGTTAAGTTGCTGTGCCGCGGCTTCGGACTTGTCATGTTGGCGGATGTACTGCTGGATACGCTCGAGCACGGTATTGAAATTGTGGGCAATTAGGTCGAATTCTGAAAACTGGCCGTTGGGCGCGCGGATACTGTAATCCCGCGTTCGTGCTACGTCCCGGGTTGCCATGATCAGGCGGCGTAATGGCCGTCCGAAATAGTGACTGACCAGACTGGCGAGCAACAAAGAGAGCAGGGCTGCAAACAGGATTGCGCCAACGGCAGTGACTCCGGCTTGCCGTAACACTTGCTGAAGCGGTTGTATGCTGGTCCGGACGAACACATACCCGCGTGGGTCCTGGTCACCGTTTGCGGCTGATTGTAAGGCGACCACGGGAACCATGATATCAATGCCGTTGCTGGTCAAATGCGGGCTTTGCAGGGCGTTAATCGAATCCTGACGCGCCGCTATTGGCTGAATACCCGCGCGGTTGTAGCTGGTGAGGAAGTTTAGTTGCCCCTCGTCGTCGTAAAGGTAGACATGAGCGTTGAGAATAAACCGGGTTTCATTTAGCAAGCTGGAAAACGACTGGGCGAAGTCCTCATTATGATGAATCAGTTGTTGGTTTACGCTGATTGCCAGGGCCTTGCTATAGTCCTCAGTTCGTTCCAGCATTGTGCCGCGGGCCTGCAGGTAATTAACCCAGGTATAACCTGCGAGCGCCAGGCCGGTGCTGAGGCAGGTGACGCACAGCGTCGTTACCAGAAAGCTTTTGCGCAACGAATTCAACATGGCTGACTGGCCTCAAGAATATGAAAGCGACCATTGTTGACGATTTCTCGTACGTTGCGGAATTGTTCACGAAGCAGTTCCGGGTAGCCGAGGAAGTTATTTGCCACCAGAAGTAAACGACCACTGGCGGTCAGATGGGCCGGTACCGAGCGAATGAAGTCGCGGGCGATGCTGTAGTCGGTGCGTTGTCCGGTATGAAAAGGCGGGTTGCTGATAATCCAGTCGAACCTGCCCTCGATCTGATCTAATCCGTCACTGGCGACAATCTGACTGTCTGCTGGCTTGACCTGACTAAGCGTCTGTTTACACGCTTCGATGGCAAATGCATTGACATCGCTTGCGCTAATATGGGTGATGCCAGGGAACCGGGTGGCAATGCTCGCAGCCAGAACTCCGCTGCCACAGGCAAAGTCGAGGACCTTACCCTGCATTTCCGCGGGAAAGTGTTGCAGTAACAGCGCGGTGCCGGCATCCAGTTTTTGTTCGCTGAAGACCCCGGGCAGGTTCACCACCGTGATCTCTGGCTGGTTTAACTGATAGATGGAGCGGTAATCCGCCAGTTCAAAGTGGCCGGCTTTGGCGTCTTTGAGCTGAGTACGGTAGAGCAGGCAATGGTTACCACTGGCGATTTTTTGCGCCGGATGCCAGTCGTCACCGAGTTGCTTGGCCAGTGCTTTAATACCACTTTTGTTGCCGCCTACCAGATAGAGCGTATCGCTTGGAACCAGGCTGTGGGCCAGGTTTGCCAGCAGCATCCGCGCCAGATTCTTTTCTTTCGGAACATACAGCACGGTCGCTGACGCCCGTTGCTGAAGCACAGCGCCAAACTGATGGGTTGGCAATGCATAACGATGCCAGAGATTGAAATAATAAAAATGGGCGAGGCATTTGGCCTCGCGTGCTAAGGCGTCCGGGGCGTTTACCAGCAAGGTCTCGTGGTCGACCAGCTGGTGACGCAGCAAAAGCTGACTGCTGTTATCCAACATATTGGTAACTGAAGCTCCCGTTCTTCAGAATAAGCGATGAAGGACCCCGGTTTTCATCAATCCGTTTGGTTTCATAGTCACTGTGAAAGACCACGCCGGAGTACAGGACACGGTTTGCATGGACCACGATCATCTGGCGCTCAGGCGCACGTTTCTGCAGCTCCTGAACCTGAATACGCAGTACGGTGGCATTGCGACGGTGATTTTCCAGCTTTTGATCGAGGGTATGCAGAAACTTTTTCAGTGGCGCCGCTTCGAGTCGGTAGCGGGCCCGATCGCGGGCGCGGCTGAAGCGCTTAATCAGGATAAGCTCTGCCTTTAATTCAGCTGCCAGACGTGACTTGTCAGCAAGGTACTCGGGATCGGCTTTGGGTGACTGCAAAACCACGTGGGTTTTGGTGCCAGCGGGGGCGCCAATTTGCCCCGCGTAAATATGGTTCGCGGCGTCTACGGTACCGCCGATTAATTTACCGCGCGCTTCTTTACCTTCGCCGCCAAGGCAAATCGACCCACCAGAGACAACGTGACAATGGGTTAACTGTTTGTCGACGATGACCCCGGTTTCACCATGCAAGGTTGCGTATTGTGAGTAAGAAACCCAAAGCGAGCCTTTGGCAGTGACCTGAGCAGAATGTTCAGGTACATCGCTGACCTCATGCCCCTCGTCGTGGGCTTCAGATTGTTGTCCAATAACACCTTTGGTGATGGTGACGTTGCCGCCAGCTTCAATAATGGCCGAGTCAACATAGCCCGATACCGTGACATCACCTCCGGCGACGACTTTCATGCCGGGGCCGACGTTGCCATTAATGATAACGGACCCTTCGTAACTAACGTGACCAGTGGTGGCGTCGACTTTGCGCATGGTCAGCACATCATCCACATGGGCTGCATTGTCAATCAGCCTGGGTAACCCCTGCCGCGCGGCGATCAGTATCATGGGGTCGTCTTCTTTAACTTCGGTGCCGTTTCCGGCGTGCAGATCGCGGTTCTTGCCGGGGATTGGCGGGGTCGCCACACCTTTTACGGTGAACCCTGGACTGCCAGGGGTGGGGGATATTTTACGCAGCAGCGGAGTGCCTGGTTCAACACTAATAATTTCACCAAGATCGCGCATATCGACCTTGTTACCGTCCACTTCCTGCGGTTGCAGAACACGTTCGCGGGCATCCATGGTGAGTGCCTCAAAACGCGCGTCGTCGCCGTCAATAGGAGGGCGGCCGCGTGCTATTAGCAAGGTCAGTGAGGTCCCGGGTTCGCCATTCATACTATGTAAGACGAGTTTTTCCATGGCCTGGCGGCGAATACCTGAGGTGATACCCTCGGCGCGCAAGGTTTTCAGGATTTGATTCATGGTCAGGGCCGCACCGCCCTGAGGCGCAATCACCTCGGCGTGGGCCTGCATCTGGTCGTCACTCAGTTGCAAGGTTATCGAGGCAGGCAAACACTGGCCAATACGGATCAGCGAGTCGTCATGCTCGGTCAGGTGCTGACAGGCATTTATGAATGCATTGTCGTCGAGAACGCAGTGACGCATATCGGATTGCTGAAACAGGGTATCCAGCGATTTACTATTCAGGCTGGCACGCTCTGCGGTACTGTCCAGAGACAGGTACAGGTTTTGATCGGTAAGCACGAAATCGATGCCTTTCATGATCCACCCACTGACAAAATTATAATTATTTTTTAAGCGGGCTCTGTGAGCACGCTGCGCGTTGTCATTCTTTGTTGGTATCGTCCTGGTGACTGATCAGCCCTTGCATAACGAGTTGTTTTGCACGCTCAAAATCGAATGCCTGCAGTGCCAATTCGATATCTGCGAGGTCGTCGTCCGGCCAGTGAGCAGCATCGCAAGATGCCCAGGAATTCAACAATGTTACTGCGCTTAAGTTATGCTGTTCAAGCTTTTGTAACAACTCCTTCGTCAATGAAGTAGTTTTTACTGCATGACTACGGCTATTTAACTGTGCCTGAATCTGCTCCAGAGTATCTTGTGCCAGCTCAAGCAACTGCAGGCTTTGACCGGCTGAAGGCAGGGGCGCTGGAGGTGCCAGCGAAGTCGCCAGGTCAGCTAATGGGCGAGCACCACAGGCTGGTGCGGTGCTTTTCCAGTTATGAGCGAGTTCCTGCGCCTGTTCACTGGTCAGGGCCTCGCTGCTGAGCAAAGCAGCATGTTGTTGGACGAAGCTTTCTAAAACAGAACGATACAGTGTCTGCTTGTGCTGACAGATCCTCAGCCCGTAGTCGACGTCGAGCAACGGGCTGGAGGTCATCTCGCAACCAGCTCCACCCCTTGCTCTGAACGCAGTTGCTCAACCAGTGCACGAGGTACAGTAACTTCCGCCGTGGCTGCGACTATCTGGCTGTCGAATTCAATCAGGCGTGCATTAATCGTGATACCGTCGCTGCGATCCACCGCCGTGGCCGCAAGAATATAATCCGCTGACTGCAATTCACGTAATTCAAGGTAGTTGCGGCTCAGTGCAAAATCGCCTTGCTGAGTGACCCGAATACCATCCGTCAGCTTAAAATCAATCACATGCATATGGTGGCTATGCAACTCGGCGGCCAGGTTCTCCTGCAACTGCAACGCCAGCAGGCTGCCATGGTCAAGGTTGCCTTCGAGCCATGCCGGTGTGGTAACCGCGATGCGCTGTCCGCCACGCACATACTTTCCCGAGTCCATTAACTGAGTACTCAGTTGATGTGCATAGTCGCGAATCGACTCAGGTTGAGGCTGACTCGCTACAGGTTGTGGAAACTGACTGCAAGCGCCCAACACCAGGCTGAATAGTGCAGCGACAAACAGCTGACGGGCTCTGTTAGTAAAGTTGATCATCGGCGAGCTCCTTGGTTAAACATCGTGCGCTGTCGCTGAGTGCGCGACTGCGCCGCTTCGGCTGGGACCGCTTCACGGTATAAACGTCCCTGACGCAGCTCACTTTGCTGGCCACTGCCATGCAGAGCGCTCCAGGGGAAAAAGTGGGTCGCTGCGCTGTGCACACTGTTATCGGCCAGTGCCACCAGGCGTATATTGACCAGTAAGCCACCACTCACTTCGCTGTATGTACCGGTGAGGAAGTAATCCAGATGTTGGCGGGTACTCAATTCCTGCAGTTCGCGACTCAGCATCAGTTCCTGATTGTCTTCCAGTCTAAGTTGCTGGCTGGTGCGGTATTCAATCACCTGTGCACCGCGTTGAGTCACGGCTCCAATTAAGCCTTCCTGGATCTGCTGCACCATAACCCGGTCCTGGCCGTCGCCTTGCTGGCGAAGGTCCTGAACCGGCACCAAGCTGCCCACCGCTATACGTCGCGGCGCCGCTGAACGGCGCGAGTGGGTGCTGAACAGGGAGGCAGCAAGCTCTTCAGTATGAGTTTGCAGGCTGCGATCATTGTGACTGGCGACCGGCGTAGGGCTGGCGCATGAACTGATCAGTAAGGCAGTCGCAACCACCGCCAGATAGCGAAAGCCAGAACGTGCAAATGACATGATAATCCTCAATGCATTAACTGCGAATACTCAAGCTATCGGCGCCAACTGCATTCTCTTTAATCGTTTAGTGGTGCGGGTTGATTCGGATAGGCCTCAACAAAGGTGTCTACCATGGCGGTTGCCAGTGGTGCTTCATTGCTGTCAAAGCAGGCAAGGTGAAACAGGGCTTCTCCTTCGTTGGTCACCGGAATATTGCTGGCGCCGATAATAATGCCGCTGACGGCAGCTTTAACTTCACTGGTGTTGCCACCGTGGGGCGGCGCTATCTGGGCAATAATTTGTCCACGACTGACGGTTTGTCCGAGGTCGGCGAGCTTAATGACCAGTCCATCGCTGTCACTGCGCATCCACAGCGAGCGCAGCGCCCACACCGGCTTGACCTTTTTGCGGGTGCGCCGGCCTTTGAGCATTTTCAGCATTTTCAGCACATTCGTCACGCCATTCACGCCGGCGTCAATGGCGGTGTAGTCGAAACGCAGTGCTTCACCGGCTTCATACAGGATCAGCGGGATGTTGAGTTCAGCGGCCAGGGCGCGGAGCGACCCGTCGCGGTCTTTGGCGTTTAAAATCACTGGGCAGTTAAAGGCTTCAGCCATCAAACAGGCCTCAGCGTTGTCCATGTTAACGCGGATTTGCGGCAGGTTGCTGCGGTGAATCGCGCCAGTGTGCAGGTCAATAATATGGCTCGCACGCTGGACCAGCTGGGTATTGAACAAATAGGCCAGCCGGCTCCCCAGGGCACCACGTTCGGACCCGGGGAAACAGCGGTTGAGATCGCGACGGTCCGGCAGGTAGCGGGACTGCTGAATAAAACCGAACATGTTGACCACCGGCACTACCATCAGGGTGCCGTGCAGCTTGGTCGGGTCGACCTGAGCGGCGACCCGACGGCAGATTTCGATACCGTTCATCTCGTCGCCATGAATAGCGGCACAGACTAATACCACCGGGCCTTTCTTAACCCCATGCATGACTTCAACATGCAGATCTAAGGGGGCGTCGTTATAAAGCCGGGCGGCTGGCAGGTGAATACTGGCGCGGCTGCCTGGCGCAATAAAATGGTCATGCAGTTGAAACGCTTTCATCTAACCGCCTTCTGATTGCGTGGATTGATTAGCCTTTGCCCTTGGTGCGGGTGCGATTGGCTTTGTCAGCATTTTTTTCGATGAAGCTAATAATCTGTGCCGCCACATCTTTATCGGTCGCTGTTTCGATGCCTTCGAGGCCAGGTGAACTATTCACTTCCATGACTAATGGACCGTGGTTGGAGCGCAGTAAATCGACACCAGCAACGCTTAGACCCATGGTTTTCGCTGCTTTCACTGCAGTGGCACGCTCAGATGCAGTGAGCTTAACCAGCGTCGCGCTGCCACCGCGGTGCAGGTTGGAGCGGAATTCACCGGGTTTAGCCTGGCGTTTCATGGCGGCAATGACGCGGTCACCAATCACTAAGCAACGTAAATCGGCACCGCCGGCTTCCTTGATATATTCCTGCACCATAAAGTGAGCGTTCAGGCCCATAAAGGCCTCAATTACGCTTTCTGCGGCCTTACGGGTTTCCGCCAGTACCACGCCAATCCCCTGAGTGCCTTCCAGTAGTTTTATCACTAAGGGGCTACCACCGACCATGTCGATCAAATCAGGGATGTCGCTTGGCTTACTGGCAAACCCGGTCACGGGCAAGCCAATGCCTTTGCGTGACAACAATTGCAGTGAGCGCAATTTGTCGCGGCTGCGGCTAATTGCGACCGATTCATTAAGCGGGTAAACCCCCATCATTTCAAACTGGCGCAACACCGCAGCACCGTAGAAGGTGATCGAGGCGCCAATGCGCGGAATGATAGCGTCGAACTCAGGGAGCTCTTTACCACGCATGTGAATGCTGGGTTCTTTAGCATTAATGTTCATATAACAACGCAGCGGATCCAGTACCACCATTTCGTGGTTGCGGGCTTCGCCGGCTTCAATCAGGCGGCGCGTCGAATAGAGATTCTTGTTACGCGATAAAATTCCAATTCTCATTTCAGTTCCCCGGTTAAATAGGAGGCTTGCGGGTCGACCAGATAACGGCCATTCATAGCCTGGCGACCGAGTAGCATTCTAAACTTCATGGTGTCACGATTTGTTAGTGTTAGCTCGACTTTAAAGGCGTTCCCACCAATCACCAGTGTAGTCTCGATCACGTAACGTGTCTCACGGTGTCCTCCGGAGTCAGTGACAGCTCGCTGGTCTTTAATCCTCGCTTCGCACATGTGCTCTTCGTTGCTGCCCTGGCGAGGGTGGACCCATATTCGTAACCATTGTTCACCGTTCTTTTCAAATGGTTCGAGCTGGAAAGCATGCAAACAGGAGGTTTTCGCCCCGGTGTCTACTTTCATTTTGATATTGGTGATACCCAGATCAGGCAAAGCGCCCCATTCGCGCCAGCCCAGAGTTGTAGTTGCTGCCACTGTTTTCTCCTGTGTGATTAGCACTGCTAACGCCATTCCGTGTTAGACCAGTGTTTGGCGTTGAGCCAGCGGTTGTCATTAAGGGTAGGGCATCCGGTAGGAACTGTCTTGCCCCTGAACCACGCTTGGGGTTTGCGTGATGACAACGCCGGCATTTTGCATAGCAGGCAGCATTAAATCAATCAGTTTTGAGCGGGCATCAAAAAAACCCTCAGTTTGAGTCCAGACCGACCACTGTACTTGTAAACCAAGTACGCCTATTCCTAAACGAAATAAATCAGGTTCTGGATCACGAAGGAAGTCGGTATGGGGCTGGATTAGCCGGGTCAGAATGTCTTCAAGCTGAACACAGTCGGTGCCCAGATCGACCCAGAAATTAAGGTCTATCCGGCGGATCTGAAACTTGGCGAAATTGATCACGTGACCTTTTATCAGGTCATCATTGGGAACCCGAACGTAGAGGTTGTCGAAGGTGCGAATTTTAATCGCCAGCCAGTCAATGCTGACGACTTCACCGCGGGTTGCATTGACGGCTATGACGTCACCAACTTTGAAACTTTTTTCGCCAAGTAAAAACAGGCCACTAATAAAGTTTGAGGTCGATGCTTGCGACGCAAAACCTATGGCCACCGACAGCACACCGGCTACGGCTAGCAGTACACCGCTATGAAAACCGAGTTCACTGAGCGCAATCAGGACGAAAATAAAGACAATGCTGTAAGACATCGCCCGACGAAACAGAATAGCCTTGTGCGGGCTGGTATGCGTATCGACGTACTTGCGCATACCGTGGATCAGAATATTACGCAGCACAATACCGAGCAACAGGTAGCCCAGAGCGCGTAACCAGGCACCGCCATCAGCGCCTTGCAGGGGTTGCAGAACTTGTTGAAGAATATCCACGCTGATCCTTATCCTATAATTGCTTCCAGTGCCCGTAAAATGGTGCGCGCTTCACTGCGCATGCGAGGCTCGCTGATGAGTTGCAGCTGTTCATGCCGACAGGGCACGGACTTCCCATAATGCAGGCTGAGTTCATCAGTCAGTTTTTCATTGGTAATGGTTAACGGGCAGGTCCAGTAATGCTGGCCGTCGACCCGGTAGACGGGAAGAAACTGCGCCGGCAGATTGAGTTTGTCGATGCTAAGATGCTCGGGATCGCGGTTATGCACGCGGACCTCGAGAATCGCCCGATGCGGCGCTGCAGGAAGCTCGTCAATACTTTGCACCAGCCCGGACTCAATTTCATAACATAACTCACCCCGGCGGGTATTACTGCCAAACCAGGTCAGTGGCAATTTCTCGACAAAAAACTCAATCAACGGGCGTTTATTGTTGCCAATATAAAGTTGGTACATCAACGGCAGGCTGACATAAAAATATGGTTTGCGGCCATGCGGGATCAGGATCGGCTGAGTCGGGCGGGCGACCAGGTTCTTATCAGCCATACAGGGGACAATGCGCAGGGTACTTTCCTGTTCTGCATTGCTCCAGCGTTGCCAGGTGTTGGCCTGGTCTGGCATGGTGACGTTACGTTCAATGCAAAGCGCACGTTGCAACGAGCAGGCGGGCGCCTCACGGTTAACCCGGGCAAGCACCCATTGTTGTGGCTGACGCTGGATAAACAACGTTTCCTCATGGGTCTCAATTGACACTGCTTCGCCTGGTGGTAATTGAAAGGCCTCGACGGCTTGCAACATGATACGCTAACTTAATAGAAATAAATGCGGGTTCCATCATCGCTTTTTTCGTTTTATCCGTAAAGTCGAGAAGTTGTAAACGTTCAGAGGAGGGCGATTTGAATGCCTAAATGCACAGACTGTCATTGCCATACGCCATTAGATTTCGCCATCCGCATGGCATTTCAGCCAATTGTTGATGTTGAACAGCGCAGCGTATTTGCGCATGAAGCGCTGGTGCGCGGCGAACATGGTGAAGGGGCCGGAGAAGTGATTGGCAGGGTCAATGCCGACAATCTGTACAGTTTTGACCAGGCCTGCCGGGTCAAGTCGATTGAAACCGCCGCTGCGGTTAAGCTCCCGGCAAAGTTATCGATCAATTTTATGCCGAATGCCATTTACGAGCCGGAAACCTGCCTGGCTAAAACGCTGCAAACTGCAAAGCGGGTTAATTTCCCTCATCAGAATATTATCTTCGAGGTGACCGAGCACGAGAAAGTGGAAAATCATGATTTACTGGTCGATGTATTCCAAACCTATCAGCGGCATGGTTTCATGACCGCCATCGATGACTTCGGTGAAGGCTACGCGGGGCTCAACCTGCTTGCTGACTTTCAGCCGGATTTGCTGAAACTGGATATGAAAATGATCCGGGGTATTGACCAGAACAGGGTCAAACAGGCGATTTTCTCGGGTATTGCGAAAGTGGCTGAAGAACTCGGCATCACGCTTATCGCTGAAGGCGTGGAAACGGCAGAAGAACACGCGTTCTTTAAACACGCGGGGGTGAAACTGCAACAGGGGTATTACTTCGCCCGGCCCGCCCTTGAACAAGCCATTATGCCTGAGTGGCGCTAATCCGCGCCTTTGCCCGTGAATTTAAAGGTACTGATTACGAGTTTGCTGCAATGCTTTAAGGTGAGCGACAAAGTCAGATAAGGGTCGATCGAACGCATTCTGCGGAATATAGAGGTCATAGCCGAGCAGTTCGCGCATCAGCTGCATGCGTACGGCAAAGGTGGCAAGGACACCGGAGTACCGTTTTCCGGTTTCGCTGACAAAGTAATCGGGCACTTCAAAATAATCAGTGTACTGGCGGTGCGCGGGCATTTCACTGCGTATGGCCTGGGTCATCAGCGCCCGCTGCTGATGCAGCAGATGCACCGCAAGGCGCGGCGACAGCTGCTGCAGGAAGGCATCGTAATGGCGTAAACGAATTCCAAGAAAAGCCAGTGGCTGGCGTTTGGCGCCATACTGCACCGTGGGCACGTCGTAGCGGACAATGTCGTCCCAGGTTAGTGTCCAGCGCCCGCGAATATGGATGTAATGTATTTTATCCGGGGTGATCTCAAGGCTGGTCTCCGGCTCAATCAGCTTACCGACGCCGAGCGCCATTGTGATTAAGCAAAACGATGACAGACACAGCCGCACCGGCCAGGGCATGAGCTCGGTTTGTCCGTGCACCAGTGCAATTAAAAGCAGACCTCCGGCCCCTAATAACAGGTAAAAGGAACCGTTGCGCTTCGTATGCGGACGTATTCTGCGGACCAGTTCAGTCATCGACTCGGCTCACCAAGGCTAACCACCCACCAGGCTATCCAGGGCAACAGTAAAATGCACCAGAGCAACAACAGGCGGGTTCGTTTACAGTATTCACAGTCGGTTTGCCACCATTGGCGCAACCGGCTTTTCATTTTCTTAGTCATAGTTTCAGCATGCTGAGTTACCAGCTGTTTTGCAAGGCACGCTGCAGAATCCGTGCGGTAAAATCAGTTTTCAGATAGTAGCCGCGGGGCAGCGTTTGAATGGTATCGCCGTCTGGCCCGATGGCCGCGGTTAAGGCTTTACTGTTTGCAGCTTTTGGGCGTAGTTGCAATGCTTGCCCATGACGCGCGGTAATTTGCTGGATCTGCCCCAGAATAATGCGCTCAGTGATTTCTTCCCAGTCGGCACGTAAAAGTGCATCTTCGTCGGCGGCTGGCTGCCAGAGGAAGGGCATACCGATGCAACGGTCGGCGGGTTTTATCTCACGTCGGCCATCCAGCGGGACCCAGAGTACTTTTTGCAGCTTATTACGGACATTGGACTGTTGCCAGCTGACCCCATTCAGTCCGAGTAGGGGGGCAATGCATACATAGGTGGTTTCCAGCGGCGTACCACCGCTATTAACCGGAATGGTTTTCAGCTCAATCCCCAGCTCAGGGAAATCCTGCTCTGGTCGGGACCCTGCTGAGGCGCCAAGGTAAAGCTCAATCAACTGACCGCTCCAGCCTTTTGCTCTGCTCAGATTATCCGGTGTGACCCAGCCGGCTTGCTCAGCCAGCCAGCCCAGCGGCATACCTGCCAGTGCACAGGCACGGGTCAGCAGCTGCTGTTCGTCGGCAGGCGGGTGAGACGGAACTTGTGGCAACTGTAAATAGTCGGACATCGGGGTCGTTATCGGTTGTGAAATAAGGTCTGTTGGTATGTTACCAGTTACAGGTAATGTTTGCCCATTGTTGGCCTTTATGGAAGAATCAAAGTCAGAGATGAATAGTATGGAGATGCTCGCGTGATTGATGCCGAAGGTTATCGTTCGAATGTCGGCATAGTGATATGTAACGAGCACGGGCAAGTCTTCTGGGCCAGACGTTATGGGCAAAATAGCTGGCAGTTTCCACAGGGCGGTATTGACGAAGGCGAGACGCCGGAACAGGCAATGTTTCGTGAGTTATACGAAGAAGTGGGCTTACGTCCCGAGCAAGTGGAACTTATTTATACCAGCCGTAACTGGTTTCGCTACAAGTTACCGAAACGTTTGGTGCGCAAAGGCGCCAAACCCGTGTGTATTGGACAGAAACAGAAATGGTTTTTGTTACGTTTGACCTGCCCGGAATCAGATGTCGATGTGTTGCAGTCCGGCCATCCGGAGTTTGATGGCTGGCGCTGGGTGTCCTACTGGTATCCGGTGCGTCAGGTGGTGTCCTTTAAAAGGGACGTGTACCGCCGTGTAATGAAAGAATTTGCGGCTATCGCCATGCCATTTCAACATAAACGTTCTAAACGTAAGCGCAGGCGATAACCTATGGTGATGCTGGCAAAATTACATCGAATTGTTGAGGCGGTAAATCAGGCGCCGGAGTTTGATACTGCCCTGCGTACCATGGTGACCCGGGTTAAAGCTGCTCTGCAAACGGATGTATGCAGCATCTATATTGCTGACTATCAATCTGAGGAATTTGTCCTCGCTGCCTCAGATGGCCTGCGTATGAATCAGGGTGAACGGATCACGCTGAAATTCGGTGAAGGCCTTATCAGCCTCGCCGCACAGCGTGAAGAGCCGCTCAACTTCGCCAATGCGGCACAGCACCCAAGCTTTAAACTGGTTGATGAGGTCGAAGAAGAAGGCTTCAGGGCCATGCTGGTCGCGCCTATTATTCACCAGCGCCGGGTGATGGGTGTGCTGGCGGTGCAGCAAGCGGCGGCCCGGGCATTTTCTGCAGACGAAGAATCCTTTGTGGTGACTTTGGCCGCGCAGTTAGCGTCGGTCATTGCGCACGCCGAGGCCAAGGGTTTGTTGGCCAGTCATACTGCGCCGTGGCTACGGAGCCTGCATGCAGTGCCCGGTTCGCCTGGGGTTGCTATTGGTCGCGCTTTTATTGGCAAGCCTGCTGCCCGGCTAAGTGCAGTGGTTCCACGAAAAACTGAAAAACCCTGGCGCCATATTCGTTTGTTCCGCAAAGCGGTGATGCAAACCCGCCGTGAGTTGCAGGATCTGGCAAAGCAAGTTGCGAGCTATGTAGCGGAAGACACCCTGGCTATTTTTGATGTCTACCAGGGGATGCTTGATGCGGCCTCATTAGGCAACGCGGTTGAAAGCAAAATCCGCGATGGCTGGATGGCACAAACCGCGGTCAAGCTGACCGTGGAAGACTATGTAGCTCAGTTTGAAGACCTTGAGGACCCCTATCTGCAGGAGCGGGCGGTCGATGTGCGTGACCTCGGCCAGCGTATTCTGTCGCATCTGCAGCAGCGCAGTAGTCGCGATCAGGTGATTCCGGACCACTGTATCCTGGTGGCTGAGGAAGTCACCGCCAGTATGCTGGCTGAAATCCCGCGGGAGAAACTGCAGGGCATTGTGTCATTACGAGGCAGTGCCAACTCGCATGCAGCAATCATGGCCCGCAGTATGGGCGTGCCGGCGGTGCTGGGGATTGAAGATGTGCCGTTGCAGTACCTTGAAGAACAGTTTCTGATAGTGGACGGGTATTCGGGGGAGCTCTTTGTAAATCCCTTTGAGCAGGTCCTGGACGAGTATAAACAGCTGCAGCTGGAAGAAGAGGAACTGGCTGAAATTGTTGCCCGGGATCGTGATTTGCCTGCGCAAACTCAGGATGGGGTGGCGGTAACCCTGCAAATTAACGCCGGTCTGAATATCGAGCATGGGGTTGAACACAACGGTCATTATGACGGCATTGGCCTCTATCGCACCGAAATTCCATTCATGATGAAAGATCGCTTTCCTACGGAAGCTGAGCAGACTGAGCTTTATCATCAGGTGTTACAGAGTTTTGGCGATCTGCCAGTGGTCATGCGCACGCTTGACGTGGGTGGTGATAAACCGCTGCCGTATTTTCCATTGCACGAAGACAACCCCTTTCTGGGCTGGCGTGGTATTCGGCTGACCCTCGACCACCCTGAGATTTTCCTGGTGCAGGCTCGCGCTATGCTGGCGGCCAATGTGGGGCGCAGTAATCTGAAAATTCTGCTGCCGATGATATCCTCACTGGAAGAAGTCGAAGAAGCGGCACGCTTACTCAATCAGGCGTATTTCGAAGTGCGCAATGAGCTGGTGCAGAAACAACCGGGGGCGACGCTGGCACGACCTGAGCTTGGTGTGATGATAGAAGTGCCGGGTATTTTATATCAGCTGGAAATGATTGCACCGCGAGTTGATTTCTTTTCGGTCGGTACCAATGACCTGACCCAGTATTTACTTGCAGTGGATCGCAACAACCCGCGCGTAGCCAGCCTGTATGAACCCTATCACCCGGCCGTATTGCGGGCACTGATGCATATCATTGAAGAATGCCACCGTCTGGACCGACCGGTCAGTGTGTGTGGCGAATTTGCCGGTGATCCGGGCGGCGCGATGTTACTTATCGCGATGGGCTACCGCAACCTGAGCATGAATAGTCACAACCTGGATAAAGTGAAGTGGATAATCCGTAATGTGCACACCAGCACCTTGCAGGTGTTGCTGACTCAGGCGTTGAAAGCACGGCATCCGTCGCAGGTCCGCAGAATTGTGAATAATAAGCTGGAAAGCCTCGGCCTGGGCGGCTTTATCCGGGCGGGCAAGTAGATGCTGCTGAGCTTTTTCCTGTTGGCATTGGGTGGGATACTGGCCGGCCTGTTGTCGGGCATGCTCGGCATTGGCGGCGGTATTGTGGTCGTCCCGTTGTTAATCTACCTGTTGCCACTGATGGGGATTGAAGCGGCGCTGGTGGTGCCGATGGCGGTGGGTACCAGTCTTGCCACTATTGTCGTGACCACCTTGTCAGGCGCCTATGCGCATCACCGCCATCGTATGATCCTGTGGCCTTGGGTGGGGCTGATTGCCCCTTGCATGGTCGGCGGCGGTATAGTGGGGGCCATGCTCGGGGTTAAAATTGAGCCTCAATTATTGCAGCGAATTTTTGCCACTGTTCTGTTACTGCTGGCCGCGCGGATGATCTGGAAGATGCAGCCGCGCGCCGACGACAAACGAATCCGGCGCACCCCGGTGCGGCTATGGTCCGTCGGTATTGGTGTTATTTCGTCGCTGGTGGGGATCGGTGGTGGTGCCCTGGTAGTGCCGCTGTTGCATTTTTACCAGATTACCATGCGCCATGCAGTGGCAGTGGCTGCTGTGTGTAGCGTTCTGCTGGCCTTTGTTGGTACCATCACCTACGCGTTACTGGGTCAGCAGGTGAGTGCAGGGGTGGTTAAGGGCGCGGTCGGCTTTATTTACCTCCCCGCCTGGTTAGGGATTGCCGTGATGTCGGTGTTGATGGCGCCTGTTGGCGCGCGACTGGCGCGGATTTTACCGGTACGCTGGTTACAGCGTGCCTTTGCCTTGCTGCTGATTGTGGTATCAGTGCATCTTTTCGTCACTGTCTGACGACCATTAACAAGGATTGCAGAAGCAATGACTCGAGACTATTACGTTCATCCGGGATTTGACCCGATTTTTTTTAGCGTAGGTCCACTGGATGTGCGCTGGTATGGCTTGATGTACCTGGTTGGGCTGGCATTCGCCTGGTGGTGGGGCAACCGACAGGCCGACCGCTCTCAGCAGGGGCAGGCCATCGGCGGTGAAGTATGGACCCGTGAGCAATGGAGCGATTTATTGTTCTGGGGCTTTCTGGCGCTGATTATTGGTGGCCGCGTGGGTTATGTGCTGTTTTATCAGTTCAGTGCGTTCCTTGCCAACCCATTGTACCTTTTCGATATCACCTCGGGCGGCATGTCGTTCCACGGTGGCTTGCTCGGCGCGATTGTTGCGATCCTGCTATATGCCAAAGTGAAAGGGCGCTCGATCATGGCGGTGGGTGACTTTGTTGCCCCTCTGGTTCCAATTGGCTTAGGTGCAGGGCGGATAGGCAACTATATTAACGGCGAGCTGTGGGGGCGTACCACTGACGTGCCATGGGCAGTGATTTTCCCGGCGGCCGGGCCTGACCCGCGGCACGCATCCCAGTTGTATCAGGCGTTCTTTGAAGGCCTGCTGTTGTTTGCTTTATTGTTTTGGTTTAGCCGCCGTCAGCGGCCGACCGGCGCCATTGCGGGTTTATTCTTGATTGGCTACGGCTGCGCACGTTTGTTCACCGAGTATTTCCGTGAACCCGATGCTCATCTCGGTTTGTTGGCCGCGTCACTGTCGATGGGCCAATGGTTATCGATCCCCATGGTGCTAGTGGGAGTTCTGTTTCTGCTGCTCGCGTATCGTGGCGTATTTAAGCCACGTTACACGCAGCAAGTGGCGAGCAAAGAGAGCAAAACGCAGGGTAAACAGCGTGGAGGCAAGTCATGAAACAATACCTGCAACTGATGCAGCATGTGCTTGATAATGGGGTCGACAAAAGTGATCGTACCGGCACTGGCACACGCAGTGTGTTTGGCCACCAGATGCGTTTTAATCTGGCCGATGGCTTCCCGCTGGTAACCACCAAAAAGTGCCACTTACGCTCGATACTTCATGAATTACTCTGGTTTCTCAGTGGTGAGACCAATATCAGCTATCTGCAACAAAATGGGGTCAGTATCTGGGACGAATGGGCCACCGATGAGGGTGATTTAGGGCCTGTGTATGGCGCACAGTGGCGTAGCTGGCCGACCCCGGACGGCGGTCATATTGACCAGATTCAGGCGCTGGTGGACCAAATAAAGACCAACCCGGATTCTCGCCGGCTGCTGGTCAGTGCATGGAACCCGGCGGTGTTACCGCAAGCAGGGTTGAGCCCCAAAGAAAATGCGGCAAAAGGCCTGCAGGCACTACCACCCTGCCATACCATGTTCCAATTTTACGTTGCTGATGGCAAGTTGTCCTGTCAGCTCTACCAGCGCAGTGCCGATGTGTTCCTTGGGGTTCCATTTAACATTGCCAGCTATGCATTGTTGACCATGATGCTGGCGCAAGTCTGTGAGTTAGAGCCCGGCGACTTTGTGCATACCTTTGGTGATGCGCATTTGTATAGTAACCATTTCGATCAGGCGCGAGAGCAGTTGAGCAGAACGCCGTATCAGTTGCCGACCATGCGCATGAACCCTGAGGTGAAAGACCTGTTTGCGTTCACCTTTGATGATTTCGAACTGGTCGACTATAAGGCGCACCCGCACATCAAGGCGCCGATCGCTATCTGAGGCCAACCAATCAACGAAGGCAGTATGGATGATTTTGCACGTCGCTTTGGCGGCATTGAGCGCTTATACGGGACCGCAAATACCGCAGTGATCCGCAGCTTGCACCTGGCGGTGGTCGGGGTTGGCGGTGTTGGGTCGTGGGCTGCTGAGGCACTGGTCCGCAGTGGCATCGGTGAACTCACTCTGGTCGATATGGACGATGTTTGCTTAAGTAATATGAATCGGCAGTCACATGCGCTGACCGATACCATCGGCCGACCGAAGATCGAAGTACTGGGCGAACGGTTGTTGCAGATAAATCCCGACTTAACGCTGCATCTGGTTGATGATTTCGCGACGCCGTCTAATCTGGCTGAGATCTTTGCCAATCGGCCGCATGGGATACTCGATGCCATCGACAGCATTGCCGCAAAGACCGCGCTGTTGGCCTGGTGCAAACGGCAAAAAATTCCGGTTGTGACCACAGGTGGAGCCGGCGGACAAATTGATCCGAGCCAGATTGCCGTCGCCGATGTGGCGCGGGTTAGTCAGGACCCGTTAATGGCCAAGGTTCGCTCGCAGCTACGTCGCGACTATAACTTTACCACCAACCCCAAACGTAAATTTGGCATCCATTGCGTGTATTCCACTGAGCAATTGCGTTATCCGGCGGGGGATGGCGAGGTTTCCTACGCAAAACCTGGTACTCAGAGCGGTCGTATGGACTGTAGTAGTGGTTTCGGTGCCAGTATGATGGTGACCGCCAGCTTTGGTTTGCAGGCCGCGGCGGTGCTGCTGAACCGTTTGTTACCGCAGGCTAAGCCTGGGGCCTAGTGGGTTCAGGTCGGTGGCAAGGTCTGTGCCGCGGCTTTCGCGGCTTTAATTACCTGGTACAACCCGTTACTGCGCGACGGGCTTAACTGCTTTTCCAGGCCACAGGATGTCAGCCATGCGCTGGCGTCGAATTGCATTGCTGCCTCTGCAGTTTGCCCTTGCAGAGGTAACAGTGAGGCGTAGATCAGCGCCTGCACCATCCGTGCATCGCTCTGAAAGCGGTAATTCGCATGCTGCTGAGTCCCTTCTACGCGGAGGTAGACCTGAGCTTCGCAGCCATGCACACGGTTGGCAGGGGTGCGCTGATCCGGGTCCAGTGACGCTTGTGTTTTGGCGGCCAGTAAGAGAACCCGGTAGGTTTCCTGCCAGTTACCCTGGGCAAGAAGTTGCTGACGCAGACTGTCAGCTTCTGCAGGCAAAGTTGTCATAAGGTGTCGCCAGCCAGTTTGATGTGAACAAATAATGAACGCTGCCAGTATAAGTTGACAGCAAGTTAATGGAAATTCGCCGATATTATACCCATAAGCCTTGTTTGATGCAGGCGGGTTTTACATAATGCCGCACGGATTATCTGAATTTACCTGAATCTTTACGACGTAAAGAAGGATTGAAGTTATGAAAATTTTGGTCGCGGTGAAGCGCGTGATTGACTACAACGTCAAAGTCCGTGTGAAAGCCGATCAGTCAGACGTGGATCTGGCGAACGTTAAAATGGCATTAAACCCTTTTTGTGAAATTGCCATCGAAGAAGCAGTGCGATTGAAAGAGAAGGGCACGGCTGAAGAAGTGGTGGTGGTTTCGATTGGCCCGAAAGCCTGCCAGGAACAGATCCGCACCGCGTTGGCATTAGGTGCCGACCGTGGCATTCATGTCGAAGCCGATACGATGCCAGATTCGCTGGCAGTGGCTAAACTGTTAAAAGCAGTCGTTGCCGAAGAAAAGCCAGACATGGTTATTTTAGGTAAGCAGTCTATCGATTCAGATAACAACCAGACTGGCCAGATGCTGGGTGCGCTTACTGGCATGCCGCAAGGTACCTTCGCCTCTGAAGTGAAAGTTGAAGACGGCAAAGTGGATGTCACCCGCGAAGTGGATGGCGGTTTGCAAACCTTACGTTTGACCTTGCCTGCTATTGTGACCACCGACTTGCGTCTCAACGAGCCACGTTACGCGTCGCTGCCGAATATTATGAAAGCCAAGCGCAAGCCGCTTGAGGTCAAATCGCCAGCTGATTTGGGTGTCGAAGTCAGCAGCAACATCAAGCTTTTGAAAGCGGAGCCACCGGCTGAACGTAGCGCTGGAGTTCGCGTAGCAGATGTCGCAGAACTGGTCGATAAACTGAAGAACGAGGCAAAAGTATTATGAGCATTTTAGTGATTGCCGAACACGATAATCAGAGCCTGAACCAGGCTACTCTGAAAGCAGTTGCAGCCGCGCAGCAGATTGGCGGTGATGTGGATATGCTGGTAGCAGGGCTGAATGCCCAGGGTGTCGCAGATAACGCGGCCCAGGTTGAAGGGATCAAACGGGTCCGGCTTGCGGACAATGCAGCCTATGAGCATCAACTGGCGGAAAACGTCAGTGAGCTGGTGGCGAAAGTCGGTGCTGACTACAGCCATATTCTGGCGCCTGCGACTACCACCGGCAAAAATATGATGCCGCGGGTCGCAGCACTACTTGATGTTGGCCAGATTTCAGACATCGTCGCGGTAGAAAGTGCAGATACCTTTAAGCGTCCTATCTATGCTGGTAACGCGATTGCCACGGTGCAAAGCAGCGACAGTATTAAAGTTATTACCGTCCGTGGTACTGCATTCGACGCCGCCAGTGCATCCGGTGGCAGTGCCTCGGTAGAGGCTATCGGCGATGTATTCAACAGCGATAAAGTTGAATTTGTTGGTGAACAGCTGGCTGAATCAGAACGCCCGGATCTTGCCTCAGCACCTGTGGTGATTTCAGGTGGTCGCGGTATGCAAAATGGCGAGAACTTTAAGCTATTGGAAAGTCTGGCAGACAAACTGGGTGCTGCGGTCGGTGCGTCGCGTGCTGCAGTCGATGCTGGCTTTGTGCCAAATGACATGCAAGTTGGCCAGACGGGTAAAATTGTCGCTCCACAGTTGTATATCGCAGTGGGTATCAGTGGCGCGATTCAACATCTGGCGGGAATGAAAGACTCAAAGGTGATTGTGGCTATCAACAAAGACGAAGAGGCGCCAATTTTTCAGGTTGCTGATTATGGTCTGGTAGCGGATTTATTTGAGGCTTTGCCAGAGTTAGAAAAGGCGTTATCTTAATCTGATAACAACTAGTGACAAGCAGGTTAGTCCTCTGCTAACCTGCTTGCTATAGTTACAAAAAATAAACGTTTACTGGATCAATGTCTGGTCGACGATAAAGTAATAACGCCAGGGACTCTCACGTTTTGTGGGGTACGCAGGATAGGTGGCAACAACAATGAAAAGAAATCCAACTATGATAAAAAAATTACCTCTCGCCTCTGCGATTGCTATGGCACTCGCATTGCCAGCCCAAGCTGTTGAATTTGATCTCGGCCGTTACAACGTGCGTGTCGATTCAACTTTATCCATTGGTGCCACGATGCGCACTGAAGATCCAGACATGCGCGTTATCCACCCGGGTAACATGGCTGGAGGTGAAGGCCAGTCGGGGGTTGCCGACGACGGTAACCTGAACTACGAGAAAGGTGACCTGACATCTTTGGTTTTCCGTGGCATCCACGACGTCGCAGTCGATGGTGGTAATCATGGCTTCTTTGTTCGTTTTAACTACTGGTATGACGATATTCTGAAAAACGAAAACGTCTATCATGGTCACGCCGCCACGAATTACTACCCGGACGCGCGCCTCAACACCAACGCATTCGATGACTACTCAGCTGGCAGCGGTCTTAATTTGCTGGATGCGTTTTTCTACACTGGTTTTGACCTTGGTCAGATGCCGGTTGATTTACGTATTGGTCGTCAGGTTCTGAGCTGGGGTGAAAGCACCTTTATCCAGAACGGTATTAATTCAATTAACCCTGCTGATGTGAACGCGATTCG
The DNA here is from genome assembly GCF_003986955.1 of Aliidiomarina sedimenti. Lineage (GTDB taxonomy): Bacteria > Pseudomonadota > Gammaproteobacteria > Enterobacterales > Alteromonadaceae > Aliidiomarina > Aliidiomarina sedimenti. The sequence goes on from NZ_PIPN01000003.1 coordinate 122,696, forward strand.
CCGACCTGGCGCCGAAGTTCGTGAAGCCTTGTTGCCGATTGGTATGGTCACCGCGTCTATCGGCCTGAATGCCGAATGGAGTCTGGATGCCTTTAGTGCATTTGAATGGGACAACACCAAGCTGGATGGTTGTGGTAGCTTCTTCTCGACGGTCGATATTGTCGGTGGTCCAGGCTGTGACAAAGTAACCCTGAACCCGCAAATTGCACCGGGTCGTTTCCTTAGCGACCAGGAGTCGGTGGAAGCAGGCGCTTACATCACCCGTGCTGGTGACCGTGACGCAAGTGACAGTGGCCAGTATGGTTTAGCGGCGCGTTATTACTCGACTGGGCTTGATACTGAATTCGGTTTCTTCTTTATCAACGTCCACAATACACAGCCTATTATTTCAGCCTATGACTGGGATACGCTGGCGTGGGACACCGCCACTGAAACCGCGCCTAGCGGTTGGCAGACAGGTGATATCAGCACGGCAAACGTAGCCGCTATTGGTCCTCGGTATTTTATCGAGTGGCCGGAAGATAACAAAATTTTCGGTACCAGCTTCAGTACCACACTGGGTGCCTGGTCCTGGTCTGGTGAAGTAAGCTATCGCCCAAATCAGGCGGTGCAAATCAATACCACCGAGATCCTGACGGCTGGTTTACAACCGGCAGTACCAAGCAGTTTCAGAAGCCGCATTACAGAAGCCCGCGGCGGCGATGTTGATGCGCCAGTGGGTGCCTATGCGCGCGGCTTTGAAGAGCTTGAGGTGTATCAGGCGCAAATGACCTTTGTGAACTTCTTTGATCGCCTGTGGGGTTCTCAACGGATGACCTTTATTGGCGAAGTTGGTGCCAACTATGTCGCTGATTTACCAGGCCTGGATGAACAACGTTTTGGTCGCAACCCGGTTTACGGTAAATGCCTGACGTCACAGGACCAGGCAACTATTGCACAGTTGCAGGGGAATCCGGGAGCAAGTGCCGGGGACTTCAACGACCAGAATTGTGAAGGTTTTGTCACTGACCTGTCGTTCGGTTATCGTGCACGCTTCGTGTTTGAATACGCAAACGTGTACAAGGGCTGGAACCTGAATCCGACACTGGTATTTAACCACGACGTTCATGGCTATTCACCAAACTCTAACTTTATTGAAGGGCGCATCAATGTAGGTGTGTTGATGGATGCGAGCTACCAGAGCAAATATCGCCTGTCATTAGCGTACAACCATTACACAGGTGCTGATTATGACCCGGCAATGGACCGTAATCACGTCGGTGTTAACTTCGCGTACTCGTTCTAACCGGAACGGGTCACGGAAACGACCAAAGGGTTTAAAGCAGGGGCAGATGCCCGGCTAACACCTTGAATATGTTAAAAAGCCAGCTTATGCTGGCTTTTTTGTTGGATTCAATCTGATCGATTGATAGGGGCATGGTATGAAACCAGGTTTAAATTATTTACTGACGGCGTCGGCGGCGCTGGCAGCGTTCGCATGGCCGGTGTCTGCAGCTGAGAGTGAGATTAACCCACTGCAGTATGACGATGTCTTCGAGCTGGAGCTGGCAGCCGATCCGCAGGTCCATGCCAATGGCAATCACGTGGTCTTTGTTCGGCGCAGCATGGACCGCCAGGCAGACCGTATGGTAGGACGGTTGTGGCAGGTGGCTACTGACGGTTCGAACCTGCGTCCGCTGACCTCGGGTGAGGGCAATGAAAGCAGTCCACGTTGGTCGCCTGACTTCGAACGGCTGGCGTATGTGTCTGACCAAAGTGGTAGCCAGCAAATCCATATTCGCTGGCAGGACAGCGGGCACACCTCGCTGGTTTCTACGCTTCCGTTTAGCCCGGGTAGCCTGAGCTGGTCGCCGGACGGCGAATGGTTTGCCTTTACCATGTTTACGCCTGAATCACGCCAGGCCCCGGTACAACTTCCGGGCAAGCCAGCAGGCGCAGAATGGGCAGAGGCCCCAACCTATATTGACAGTGTCCAGTACCGCCGCGATGGCGCTGGCTATTCCCCGCAGGGGAACTCTCATCTGTACGTGATGCCCGTCGAAGGGGGCACACCTCGGCAGTTGACCGAGGGTGACTACGATGTGCGTGGAACGATAAGTTGGAGCCACGACGGTGGGGCTATTTATTACAGTGCTAATAAGAACGAAAACCCGGTCACAGAACCAGTGAACTCGGATATTTATCGGGTCGAAGTAGACTCTGCAGAAGTGCAGCGTATAACCAGTACCAATGGTCCGGCAAGCGAGCCAAAAGTGTCGCCTGATGGCCGTCAGATAGCCTTTGTCGGTTATCAAGATCGCCAGTTAGCGCATCAGGCAAACCGCCTCTACGTGATGAATACGGATGGTTCTGAGATCCGTAACCTGACCGAAGATCTTGACCGCAGTGTGAGTAGCTTTGAGTGGGCCCGCGATGGCCGTGGTATTTACTTTAGCTATGATGACGAGGGCGAAGGTCATTTGGCGCTGCATACGTTACGCGGTGTTGCCGAAACCCTGACTGACGGTGTGGGCGGCCTGTCTTATAGTCGCCCGTATACTGGTGGGCAGTTCTCGGTCGCCGACAATGGCAAGCTTGTATTTACCCAAATGGCAAGTAACCACCCCGCCGAACTTGCCTTCCTGGAGGGCAGTCAGACCCGCCCGATTACTCAGCTCAACCGCGATTTCCTTAGTTCATTCAGCGTCGGTGAGGTGGAGGAGTTCTGGCTCGAATCGTCGGTGGACGACACCCGGATTCAGGGCTGGATCATGTATCCACCGGGCTTTGATGAAAGCAAACAGTACCCAATGATTCTTGAGATCCACGGCGGTCCCCATGCGGCTTACGGCCCTGCGTTCGCGATGGAACTGCAACTGATGGCGGCGCAAGGCTATGTGGTGGTCTACACCAATCCACGTGGCAGTACCAGCTATGGCGAAGACTTTGCTAATCTGATCCATCATAATTACCCAAGCAATGACTACGATGACTTGATGGATGCAGTGGATTTGGTGGTCTCGCGCGGTTTTGTCGATGAAGAGGAACTCTTTGTGATGGGCGGCAGTGGTGGCGGCGTGCTGACCTCATGGAGTATCGCTCATACTGATCGCTTTGCTGCGGCTATGGTGGTGAACCCGGTTATAAACTGGATTAGCTTTACCTTAACTGCAGATATGTACCCCTATTTCAGCCAGTACTGGTTCCCGGGTTTGCCATGGGACAATGTTGAACACTATATGGAGTATTCACCGATTAGCCATGTCGGCAAGGTCAATACGCCGGTACTGTTGTTCACGGGTGAGTCGGATCACCGTACTCCAATCAGTGAAACGGAGCAGTATTATCAGGCGCTCAAACTACGTGGGGTGGAATCGGCAATGGTTCGAGTGCCCGGTGCATCCCATGCTTTGCACCTGCGTCCGAGTAACCTGATGGCGAAACCAGCCTATGCGGTGTACTGGTTTGACCGTTTTCGCGCCAATGGCGGTGAAAGCAACTGATGCAAATGTCGGATCTGACCTGCCCGATTTGGCAGTCATTGCTGGCTGATGAAGCAGAGCAGGAATATTTCCAGACCCTGAGTGAAAAAGTGGACCAGGCCAGATCTGGTCCACTGCCGGTTTATCCGCCGTCAGCTGATGTTTTCCGGGCGTTTCAGTTAACCCCCTATGCAAAGGTCAAAGTGGTCATTCTGGGGCAGGATCCGTATCACCAGCCTGGCCAGGCTCAGGGATTGTCATTTTCGGTGCCAGCAGACGTCAGGCTGCCACCGTCACTGCGCAATATATACAAGGCGCTGGCTTTGGACATTGAAAGCTTTGAAGCGCCATTGCAGGGCGATTTGAGCAGCTGGGCAGAGCAGGGAGTGTTACTGCTGAATACGGTACTGACAGTGAATGAAGGACAGCCTCATTCCCATGCAAAATGGGGGTGGGAGCAATTTACCGGGAACCTGTTGCGCTGCCTCAACGAGCACCCGCAACCTCTGGTATTTTTATTGTGGGGCAAGCATGCGCAGAATGCAGCCGCGGTGATTACTGACTCACGTCATCTAAAATTAAGCAGTGTGCACCCGTCACCATTATCGGCGCATCGGGGGTTTTTTCAGTGTGGCCATTTTAGCCAGAGTAATCAATTTCTGCTGCAACAGGGAAGAGACGCTGTGGAGTGGTGCAGCGTTATGCGGCAGCAGCCTGCAGACCCCGGGCAAAAACAATCACGCCAGCAAAAGCTGGCGTGGTAAGTTTTAGTGTTTGAGTGTGTAGCAACTACTAGAGTTCAAGCTCTTCGAGCTCGCAATCGAAGCAGTAGTCGATGTCCATCAACTCTTTGCGTAAGCTATGACGTTCTTTCAACGCTTCGATTTCACGCCATTTGCGCTTGTTCGCACGAGACTTACTGGTTTTTTCAGTGACGTTTTTTAGTTCTTCTGAATGGTCCACTGGGCACCCCCTTTGTCTAACGAATCATTAACAAAATGCTAACGTATTAACCTTTTACCACATCTGAACCGATTGTAAAACTCTTTTGTTGCAGAATTATTAACATATTTCGTAGTGCAGGTGCGGGAGTGGATCACTGACAATCTTTTGCGGACATAAAAAAGCCCAGCACTGGGCTGGGCTTGCGAGGTTCGCGCGGTATTTTAAACGCTGATCTATTACTTGCGCAGGCTGGCAGGGAGCAGTGTACGCATTTGGGTAACCATCATTTGCAGTACTTTTGGGCTAGCTGCAACAATGTTACCGGAGGTTTCGTGATTCATCCCTCCAGCAAAGTCGCTGACCATGCCACCCGCTTCGCGAACTAGCAACTGACCAGCCATCAGATCCCAGGGTTTCAGGCCTGCTTCCCAATAGCCGTCGTATCGTCCGGCGGCTACATAGGCTAAATCTAGTGCGGCAGAGCCCATGCGGCGGACGTCTGCAGCCTGTTCGAAGAATTTAGTGAACACCGCCTGGTACTCAGGCAGGATATGCTTCATGCGGAAAGGGAAGCCTGTGGCGAGGATAGTGCCGTCCAGATCTTTGTTTTTGCCGGTGCGAATGCGGTAGCCATTGAGCTGAGCACCGGCACCACGGCTTGCACTAAAGAGTTCGTCACGAACCGGATCGAAAACTACGGCTTGCTGTACCTGACCTTTGACGACCAGTGCTATAGAGATACAAAAATGGGGGATTCCACGCATGAAGTTAGTCGTGCCATCGATGGGATCGATGACCCAAAGGTAATCACTGTCACTACCTTGTTGGTCGCCAGACTCTTCAGCCTGAATACTGTGGTTGGGGTAGGACTTGCGAATGGTATCAATAATGACGCTCTCCGCCGCTTTGTCGATATGAGTGACGAAATCGTGTTGGCCTTTGCCTTCAATGATCAGCTTTTCGCCCTGAGCCACTGATTTCATGACTACTTTTCCGGCCGCGCGCGCAGCGCGCACCGCGATATTAAGCATCGGATGCATGGTGATTACCTTTTGGTTGCTAAAGAACGTGAGCATTTTTTCATCAAAAAACGCCGGCGCATTATACGTGATGCAGCACCCAACGTAAACCGAATATGACCGAAAGGGCGGCCCTGTGTTAGAATCCAGGTCTCTTTTTTGTAGACTCTCATGGACGAATTCCGTGGGAGCGAACCCCAGGTTTGTGAGATCGTCATGTCAGTCGCTGTTTTAGACAATTTACGCATTGTGCTTGTTAACACGTCCCATCAAGGCAACATCGGTTCTGCCGCCCGCGCCATGAAGACCATGGGGCTTTCCGAGTTGGTTCTGGTCGACCCGGTGGAAGCGCCGCAAAGTCACGCCTCGGCGTTGGCCGCTGGTGCGACCGATATTCTGGCTCAGGCACGTACCGTTCCGACCTTGCAGGAAGCGATTGCGGACTGCCATCTGGTCTTAGCGACCAGTGCCCGCTCACGCACACTTGACTGGCCGATGCTGAACCCGCGTGAAGCGGGTAAGCAGGCGGTACAGGAAGCCGCTCGCGGCAAAGTCGCGCTGGTCTTTGGGCGTGAAAATAGCGGCCTGACCAATGAGGAGCTGCAGCTGAGCCAGTACCATGTGCATATTCCGGCAAACCCTGACTACAGTTCATTGAATCTGGCGATGGCTGTGCAGACACTCAGCTATGAAGTGCGTATGGCCTGGCTGGCCAGTGAGAACGAGCAGCAGGGGGTGCAACAGGAGCCATCTGCGTACCCACGGGGCGACGATCTTGAGCGTTTCTACCAGCATTTAGAGCAAAGCCTGACGCAGTCCGGCTTTATTGTCCGCCAGCATCCCGGGCTGGTCATGAATAAGTTACGTCGGTTATTTAACCGTGCGCGGCCCGACGAGAACGAACTGAACATCTTACGTGGCATTTTGTCGACCTATGACAAACGCATGCTAAGTGACAAAACCAAAGGTTAGACAATGAAAACGCCCTTATACTTTGACTATGCAGCGACGACACCGATGGACCCTGAAGTGGCCGCAACCCTGTGCCGCTATCTGACCGCCGATGGTGTTTTTGGTAATCCGGCCTCGCGTTCGCACCGCTTTGGCTGGCAGGCGGAAGAGGCGGTAGATAACGCTCGTGAAGACCTTGCCGATTTAATCAATGCAGATCCGCGCGAAATCGTCTTCACCAGTGGCGCGACTGAATCGAATAACCTGGCTATTAAAGGCGCGGTTGAGTATCTGCAGCGACAGGGTGGTCATGATCCGCTGCATGTGGTGACCCTGAAGACCGAACATAAAGCGGTGCTGGATACCTGCAACGATCTGCAGCAGCGAGGGGTTGAAGTAACCTACCTTGATGTGCAGCACGACGGTCTGCTTGATTTGGCTGCGTTGGAGCAGGCACTGCAACGGCCAACGGCTTTGGTCAGTGTGATGCACGTCAATAATGAAACCGGGGTGGTGCAGGATATTGCCGCCATAGCAGCGCTGTGTCACCGCAGTGGTGCGTTGTTGCATGTCGATGCGGCGCAAAGTGTGGCCAAGCTGAAGGTTGACGTGCGCGCACTGGATGTCGACCTGTTATCGGTATCCGGCCATAAAATGTATGGCCCGAAAGGGATAGGTGCACTTTTTGTCCGCCGCAGCCCGAAGGTCATGCTGCATGCCCAAATTCACGGCGGGGGGCACGAGCGGGGGATGCGTTCAGGTACCCTGGCGACCCACCAGATTGCGGCATTCGGCAAGGCAGCCGCTATTGCACAGGCTGGACTTGCAGATCAATCGGCACGCATTGAAAAGCTGCGGGAGCAATTGTACAACGGGCTGTGCGCTATTGGTGAGGTCACTTTGAATGGCCACCCGACTCAGCGCGTTGGCGGTATTCTTAATCTGCAGTTTGCCAAGGTGGATGGTGAAATGTTGCTGATGGCACTGAAAGACCTGGCGGTGTCGACTGGATCGGCCTGTAATTCTGCCAGTGTCGACCCGTCGTTTGTGTTAACCGCAATGGGGCTGGACCGTGACCAGGCTCACCGTTCGATCCGCTTCAGTGTCGGTCGCTTTACGACGGACGAGGAAGTCGCTCAGTGTATTGAGGTGGTCAGTGAGGCAGTGACCCGGCTACGTCAGCAGCCGAGCCCCTGGTAAACAAGTTGGCGGTAGAGCCCGAGTTGACCCGATCTAGGCTGACGCTGAGTCGGGTTGTTTCAGGCGTTTAGCGAACGTTTGTTTGAATTTCGCCAGTTTCGGACCAACCACCATCGCGCAATAAGGTTGCTGCGGGTTGTTAGCGTAATAATCCTTATGGTATTGCTCGGCCGGATAGTAAACCGGCAACGGTGCGACCTCAGTAACCACCGGGTCCGGCCAGGTTTGGTCGGCACCCATTTCAGCAATAATCGCTTCTGCTTCGCTACGCTGTTGCTGATCATGAACAAATATCACTGACCGGTACTGAGTACCAATATCGTTACCCTGACGGTTCAGTTGGGTTGGATCATGCAGGGCAAAAAAGATCTCGAGCAATTCCCGATAACTAATCTGGTTCGGGTTGTAGCTCAGGCGAACGACTTCTGCATGGCCTGAGTCGCCATTGCAAACCTGCTGGTAGCTTGGGTTTTCAATGTGGCCGCCGGCGTACCCTGATTCCGCATCAATAATGCCCTGAACTTCTTTAAACGCAGATTCAATGCACCAAAAACAGCCGCCACCAAGCGTGGCATGCGCCAGATCCGGGGTGTCACTGGAATTACTGGAAACTAGATCGGTCATACGTAGAACTCCTGTTGGTTTTGGCGCGTATGTCGAAGACGTACGTTGCTGCACATTGTCGACTTGCCACCGCCACATCACGGTGGGCGTATAGACGTCTATATTAGATCGGTAAGGATAGGATGAAAAGCCTTTTTTAAGAAAGTTTTATTGGGAATTAGCGACCTATTCGCGTATAATTCGCGCGAATTTATGAATCCAGGTGGTGCCGCGTGACGCGGGCCCTCAGCAAATCGAATTGGAGTTACAGCATGGCTTTGGAACGTACCCTGTCAATCATTAAACCTGATGCAGTTGCTAAAAACGTGATCGGCGCAATCGTCAACCGTTTTGAATCTGCGGATCTGCGCATCGTGGGTCAAAAAATGATGCACCTGAGCAAGGAACAGGCTGAAGGTTTTTATGCAGAACACAGCGAACGTCCTTTCTTTGGCGCGCTGGTTGAATTCATGACCTCTGGTCCTATCGTAGTGATGGTACTTGAAGGTGAAGGCGCGGTACGTAAGAACCGTGAAATCATGGGTGCAACGAATCCAGCTGAAGCGGCTGCCGGTACGCTGCGTGCTGACTACGCTGAAACGATCGACGAGAACGCGGTACATGGTTCAGATGCTCCTGAGTCTGCGGCTCGTGAAATCGCTTATTTCTTCTCTGATGAAGAAGTGTGCTCACGCACTCGTTAAGAGTTGCCTGACCATGCAACGTCCAGCCTGGCAGGACGTTGCCACTTTGACAGAGAAAGGACTTCCCGTAAGGGAATTAAAAAGGGCGCAGCAGGGGCCCTTTTTTTATAAATTTTTGTTGTAGAGATATAACTGCGACGGCAGTGACGGTTGAAGTCAAACCGCGGAGGTGCACATGGCGACCACAAACGAAAAAGTGAACTTGTTGGATTTAGACCGGCAAGGGATGCACGATTTTTTCTCCGAACTGGGTGAGAAGAAGTTCCGTGCCGAACAGGTAATGAAGTGGTTGCATCACTATTGCATTGACGATTTCGATGAAATGACCAACCTCAACAAGGTCCTGCGGGCTAAGTTGAAAGAGATCGCCGAAATCCGCGCACCTAAGATTAAACGTCAACAGCAGTCATCTGATGGCACCATTAAGTTTGCCATGGAACTGTTCGACGGGCAGGAAGTTGAGACGGTCTGGATCCCGGAAGATGACCGCGCCACGTTGTGCGTCTCGTCGCAGGTTGGCTGCGCGCTTGAGTGTACATTCTGCTCGACTGGCTATCAGGGCTTTAACCGTAACCTGCGTGTGGCCGAAATTATTGGTCAGGTATGGCGGGTTAACCAACTGCTGGGCCCCTTTGGCAAAACCAATGTCAAAGCTGTGACTAACGTGGTCATGATGGGAATGGGCGAACCATTGCTGAACATGAAGAACGTCGTCCCAGCGATGGAGCTTATGCTCGACGACTTAGCGGTCGGCCTGTCCAAACGGCGGGTGACCTTAAGTACCTCAGGGGTGGTGCCGGCGCTGGATATGTTGCGCGAGAAAATTGACGTGGCTCTGGCGATTTCGCTGCATGCGCCAGATGACGCATTACGTAACGAAATAGTGCCTATCAATAAAAAATATCCGATTAAAGAATTTCTCGCGTCGGCAAAAGCCTACGTGGATCAGTCTAAGGCGCAGAAACAAGTCACCGTTGAGTATGTGATGCTGGATCATATCAATGATTCAACGGATCAGGCGCATGCACTAGCACAAACGTTAAAAGATACGCCGAGTAAAATTAATTTGATTCCGTTCAATCCCTTTCCGCAGTCGCCATACGGGCGCTCGAGCAATTCACGAATTGATCGCTTCGCAAAGGTATTGATGCAACACGGTTATACCGTTATGGTTAGAAAAACCCGGGGCGACGATATTGATGCCGCCTGTGGGCAGTTAGTCGGCGACGTGGTCGACAGAACCAAACGTTTGCTAAAAAAACAACAACAACAGCAATCCATCGCCATCAAGAGCGTGTGATTCACGTGAGGCCAATATACGCATGACGGATCAACAACCGCACCAGGACGTGTCGGAAGATGCGGTGCAGCGACCTGCGCCGGAATCTCCTGGACGTCTGCTCAGAGAAGGGCGCGAGCGCCTTCAGTTAACAACGCAGCAAGTGGCAGAACGTTTGCGACTGCGGCACCAGATTATTCTTGATCTGGAAGGGGACTTATTCAGTAAGTATGTGGCGGGCACCTTTACCCGTGGCTACCTGAGATCCTATGCCCGGTTAGTCGACGTGGATGAAGAAAAAGTTCTCGCGGCCTATGCGTCGCAGGGCATCGAAGAGCCGGTTGATCAGACCATGCAAAGCTTTTCCCAGCGTGCCCGTGAACAAAGTAACGATAATCGGCTGATGCTGGTCACTTATATTATCGGCGCCGTTATTATTGGCTCTGCGGTTATATTCTGGCTGCAAAATAAAGACAGTGAAGTAGAACCGGTAGCCCAGGGCATGGCCGAACGCATGGTGTCTGAACAGGATGCCAGCGTCGAGCTTGAACCTGCCTCCAGCGAAGCCGAAAGTACCAGGGCGACCCGTGACCCCATTTTTATTGACGCCAGTGTGGTAGCTGACCGAGCTAATCGTGACCCGGAGACGGCGAGTGGCGATGCTCCCCGCAGTGCTGATGTGATTGAAAATGATCAAGCCAGTCGCGATGTCGCTGAGCGTAGCAGCGAGAATAATGCGGAGTCAGCAACCCCAGAGCCCGCCAATAGCGCGCAGGGCGACGCAGTCGAAAATGAAGCTGCAACAACGGCTGAACCTGTTGAGCCAACACCTGCCCGACAAGCGACGCCGCAACCAACTGAGGCGGAAGCTGAAGAGGCACCATTGCCGTTACCGGACGCTGAACTGGTGTTACGTTTCTCCGATGATACCTGGATTCGGATCGAGGATAACAACGGCGATGCGGTTGCATTTGGGGTGAAAGGCAGTGGTCATATTACCGAATTGAATGATCAGGGGCCGTACCAGGTTACTCTGGGCGCTCCGGAAAACGTTGAAATGTACTATCAGGGAACTTTGGTTGACTTGTCGGGCTATCGGCCTGGTCGAGTTGTTCGGATGACCCTGCCTGCAGACGAGTAGTAATAGTTATCATGCACCCAGAATCACCGATAAAACGTCGCCCCAGCCGTCGCATCTACGTCGGCAATGTGCCAATAGGCGACGGTGCACCTATCGCGGTGCAGTCTATGACCAATACCCTGACCACCGATGTAGCGGCCACCGTTGCGCAGGTTAACCGGTTGGCTGATGCCGGTGCTGATATTGTGCGGGTGTCCGTGCCCACTATGGATGCGGCAGAAGCGTTTAAATTAATAAAACAACAGGCGAAAGTGCCGTTGGTGGCCGATATTCACTTTGATTATCGGATCGCGTTAAAAGTTGCCGAATATGGTGTCGACTGCCTGCGTATTAACCCGGGCAACATCGGCAATGAAGCGCGTATTCGTTCTGTCATTGACTGTGCCCGCGACCACAATATTCCAATTCGGATCGGCGTCAATGGCGGCTCATTAGAAAAGGATTTGCAGGAAAAATACGGGGAACCCACAGGGCAGGCATTGCTTGAATCAGCCATGCGTCACGTCGATATTCTGCAAAAATATGATTTCCAGGACTTTAAAGTCAGTGTCAAAGCCTCTGACGTTTTTCTGGCCGTCGACGCCTACCGCTTGTTAGCCAAACAAATCGACCAGCCGCTGCATCTGGGTATTACCGAAGCCGGTGGCGCTCGCGCTGGTGCGGTGAAGTCGGCGGTAGGGCTTGGAATGTTGCTTGCCGAAGGCATTGGCGACACCCTGCGGGTGTCATTGGCCGCCGACCCGGTCGAAGAAATCAAAGTGGGCTTCGACATTCTGAAATCGCTGCGCATTCGCTCACGGGGCATCAACTTTATTGCCTGTCCGAGCTGCTCACGCCAGGAGTTCGATGTTATCGCCACGGTCAATGCGCTGGAAGAACGCCTGGAAGATATTACCACGCCGATGGATGTCTCAATTATTGGGTGCGTGGTGAATGGGCCGGGTGAAGCGCTGGTTTCAGATCTCGGCCTGGCCGGGGCAAAGACTAAATCCGGTTTATATGTCGATGGTGTTCGGCAGAAAGAACGCCTGCGCAATGACGATCTGGTGGATACCCTGGAAGCTCGCATCCGTGCCGCCGTGAAAAAGCGCGATGCTGAACAACCGATCGATATCACCATGGTCGAGGGAACGGTAGACGGCGATAGCAAGCAGCCCCTATAATGCCGACATTTTTGACTGCAGGAAAAGACTAACGTGGCCAAACAAATCCAGGCAATTCGTGGAATGAATGACATTCTGCCAGAGCAAAGCCGTCGCTGGCAGTATATAGAGCAGGTAGTGCGCACTATCGTTGCAAGCTACGGTTATGAAGAAATTCGTATGCCTGTGGTTGAGCAGACCGATTTGTTTAAACGCTCGATTGGCGAAGTCACCGATATCGTTGAAAAAGAAATGTATACCTTTGAGGACCGCAATGGCGACAGCCTGACCTTGCGTCCGGAAGGGACTGCCAGTTGTGTCCGCGCTGGCAATGAACACGGCCTGCTATACAACCAGCAGCAACGGCTATGGTATATGGGCCCGATGTTCCGCCATGAACGCCCACAAAAAGGGCGCTACCGTCAGTTTCATCAGGTTGGCGTTGAGGTGTTTGGCCTTAACGGACCGGATATTGACGCCGAACTGATTATCATGACTGCGCGATTGTGGAAGCAATTAGGACTCAGCGAGTACCTTACGCTGGAACTTAATTCACTGGCCTCGAACGAGGCGCGGGCAGACTACCGCGACGCCTTAACCGCGTATCTGACCGAGCACGAAGCGGTACTGGACGAAGACAGTAAACGTCGTCTGCAGAGTAACCCACTGCGTGTGCTTGACTCCAAGAACCCGGCAATGAGCGACATGCTCAGTCAGGCACCAAAGCTTTCAGAGTACTGGGATGACGAATCACGCAGCCACTTTGCTGCGTTATGCCAGCGCCTCGATGCGCTGGGCATTCGTTATGTTCATAACGAGCGACTGGTGCGTGGTCTGGATTATTACAACCGCACGGTATTCGAATGGGTGACCGATAGCCTCGGCGCTCAGGGTACTGTCTGTGCGGGCGGCCGTTACGATGGTCTGGTTGAACAACTGGGTGGTAAAGCGACCCCGGCGGTGGGTTTTGCGATGGGGCTGGAACGGCTGGTGCTGATGCTTGAGCAGCTCGATGCTGTGACCTTACCGCAAGCAGTCGATCTCTATGTCTCGGCAATGGGTGAGGCGGCGGAACTTCCGGCGGTGAACGTTGCCGAACGCCTTCGAGACCAGTTTCCGACGCTACGTGTGATGCAGCACTGTGGTGGTGGCAATTTTAAGAAGCAATTAAAAAGAGCGGATAAGTCTGGTGCCCGCCTGGCCCTGATTATGGGTGAGGATGAAGTGGCACGTGACGTTGTCAGTGTTAAGTTTTTACGCGAAGACACGCCTCAGCAAGAAATGAGCTGGGCACAGATAGTCGCGACCGTGAACGAATTAGTTTAAGAACTGAAGAGGATTTGCAGGTGGAACACGAAGATCAACAGGTCGAACAGATAAAGCAATTTATGCGCGAATACGGCATCTGGATTGGTGCCGGTGTGGTTATTGGGTTGGGCTCGTTATTTGCCTGGCGTGCGTATGATGCCTCACAAATTGAAGCCCAGCAGCAGCGCACCGCAGCCTATGAGCAAATCTCACAACAGGTTCAACAAGGTGACGAGGAAGCGCTGGCGCAAGCCGAAGACGTGCTGAGTCAACTGGACGAATCCAGTCAGGCCGCCTTAGCTCACCTCCAACTGGCGCGTCAGGCAGTGGATGCAGATGATTTGAGTAGTGCAGCAGATCATCTCTACAGTGCCCAGCAAAAAGCCGGTTCCAGTGTTGTGAGTGGTTTAGCGACCACCCGCCTAGCTCGCGTGCAACTGGCACTGGGCGAATACGATGCAGCACTGCAGAGCTTGCAACAGTCTTTACCGCAAAGCTTTACGGCTCAGGTAGAAGAGATCCGCGGTGACGTGTATCTGGCTCAGGGGAATCCTGAGCAGGCCCGTGCTGCCTATCAAGCCGCGGTCGATCTAGGTGGCGCGCAGTCGTCTCCTGGTCTGCAATTTAAATTTGAAAACCTGGCAGGTGAACTATAGTGCGATTGTTGAATTGGCGAGTTGCGATAAGTGGCGTTCTGTTAAGTGTTGGGCTGGCAGCCTGTTCCAGCACCGAAGAGCCTGATTATGCCGAGCTGCAAACATTCGAAGAGCAAGTAAGTGTAAACGTAGCCTGGAAGGCCAATGTAGGGCCGGGGTCTGACGAACACTATTCCCGCTTGGCGCCAGTGTATGACGATGGTGTTGTCTTCGCTGCTGAGCGGCATGGCAATGTGGTCGCGTTGAATGCAGATAACGGCCGACGTCTGTGGCGTCAGGACCTGACTCCAGCGACGGGGTTCTCGTTATTGGGCTTATTCCGTAAAGGGCCGCCGGCAAAACTAGCTGGTGGGCTGACGTTGGATGGCGATACCCTTTATGTGGGTAACGAGAGCGGCATGCTCTATGCGATCAATAAAGACAACGGCGAGATCCAATGGCAAAGCCAGCTCGAGGGCGAAGTAATTTCAGCCCCTGCGGTCGGTGAAGGCTATGTCGTGTTGCATCTTGGCAACGGCATGGTGGTGAGTCTGAACGCTGCTGACGGCGAAGAGCAATGGCGCCACGAAGAGGAAGTGCCTGCGTTGACTCTGCGCGGCAGTTCATCGCCGGTGATATCGGCCGGAGGCGTGATTCTGGGTACCAATAATGGGCGCGCGGCGGTATTAGTGCTGGAAAGCGGCCAGATGGCCTGGGACGAACGCGTGGCGACTCCGTCCGGTGGCAGTGACCTCGAACGTATCGTGGATATTGATGCAACCCCTGTGGTACGTGGTGACCAGGTGTATATGCTGGCGTTTAATGGTGAGCTGGTTGCATTAGAACTGCGCACCGGTGAAGTGGTTTGGCGGCGTGATTATCAGGGGCATCGTACCCCACAGGTGGCAGGCAGTCGTATTTTTCTGACCACCAGTGAGAGCCACGTGGTGGCGGTTGACCGGCTCAGTGGCAATGAAAGTTGGCGTTCGGCTGACCTTTACGGGCGTAGTCTGACAGAACCCGCGGTGCTTTCGGGTCAACTGGTGGTAGCCGACCGTTTTGGTTTCGTCCATTGGCTGGATCGCGATAGTGGCCAGATGATGGGACGCTACGAAGCAAGTGACCCTATCCAGGTAGCTCCCATACGGGCGGGCGATAAGGTTATTGTAATGACCATCGACGGCCGTCTAGTTGCGCTGACTGACTAGTCAGCGCTTTCAGTTTTAGAAAGGAAATAGAATGCTTCCGGTGGTTGCACTGGTGGGACGCCCGAATGTCGGCAAATCCACACTCTTTAATCGTTTAACACGTACCCGGGATGCCTTAGTTGCTGATTTCCCGGGCCTTACCCGTGACCGCAAGTATGGCCAGGCAAACTATGATGGCTATCAGTTTATCGTCATTGACACCGGTGGTATCGAAGGCAATGAGGAAGGCATTGACCTGCACATGGCTAAGCAGTCACTGCAGGCAATTGACGAAGCCGATATTGTTTTGTTCATGGTCGATGCGCGTGAAGGGGTAACTGCAGCCGATATCGCACTTGCCGACCACTTACGCCGCCAGGACAAATCTGTCTGGGTGGTAGCCAACAAAATTGACGGTCTCGATGCGGACTCTGCCGTTGCCGACTTCTATCAGCTTGGTCTCGGCGAGGTCTATCATATTGCCGCGGCGCATGGCCGTGGTGTGCAACAACTCCTGCAACGGACGCTTGAACCACTTCGGGAGACCTACCCGGATGTGATTACGCCGCCGAAAGAAGAGCGCGACGAAGACGAAGACACCCTGGTGCGCCAGGCTGAATACTATGCGGATCAGCCGATTAAAATCGCCATTGTCGGCCGCCCGAACGTAGGTAAGTCAACACTGACCAATCGTCTGCTCGGTGAAGAGCGGGTGGTCGTGTTTGATATGCCCGGAACCACGCGGGATAGTATCTATATCGATATGGAGCGGGATGATCAGAAGTATGTGATTATCGACACCGCTGGGGTGCGTAAACGTGGCCGGATTGACCTTGCGGTGGAGAAGTTCTCCGTTATTAAAACCCTGCAAGCCATTGAAGACGCCAATGTGGTGATGCTGGTGATCGACGCCAGAGACCAGATCAGTGATCAGGACTTGAGTTTACTTGGGTTTGCTCTGAATGCCGGACGCTCAATTGTAATCACGGTGAATAAATGGGACGGGCTGGAGCAGGACGCTAAAGACTGGTTAAAGCAGGAACTCGACCGCCGCCTGGGCTTCGTTGACTTTGCCCGGATTCATTTTATTTCAGCATTGCATGGCACCAATGTAGGCCATTTGTTTGGCTCCGTTCAGGAAGCCTATAAGTCGGCCACCCAACGGGTTGGTACCGCCCAGTTAACGCAAATCATGGACATGGCTCAGGATGAACATCAGCCGCCGCTGGTTCGTGGCAGACGGGTTAAGCTTAAATACGCCCACGCTGGTGGTTATAACCCTCCGCTGGTGGTTATTCACGGCAATCAGGTGAAGTCATTGCCGAATACCTATAAACGCTATCTGATGAATTACTTCCGTAAAGCATTGAAAGTTATGGGTACGCCGATAAAAGTTGAGTTCCGTGAAGGCGCGAATCCGTATGAAGGAAAGAAAAATAAGCTGACGTTGTCGCAGCAACGCAAGCGCAAACGGATGTTACGTCACGTAAAAAAATAGGCAGCCTGAGCTGCCTTTTTTTATTGCACGCCGCTTTGCTGATAGCCCTGTACGGCGGCCACATCCTCTTCGTCGTAGACATACTCAGTCAGACAATAGTCACACGTCAGGCGGATGTCGCCGTCCTGCTGTAATATATCTTTCAACTCTGCGATCGGCACGCTGTACAATGCATGCATGCTTTTTTCTTTCGAACAGCCACAAAAGAAGCGCACCGGCACCGGTTCGAATACGCGAAGGTCTTCTTCATGGTACAAACGGTGTAGGACAACGTTCGCTTCCAGCGTATGCAGTTCGTCGGCGGTCATAGTGGTGGTCAGCGTGGCGAGGTGATCGAAACCACGCTCAGGATCGTCTTCACCTGGTAACGCCTGGAGCAGTAAACCCGCAACCTGGGTAGCCGATGTGTGCAGCCAGACTCGGGTGTTGAGCTGCTCAGACTGGGTGAAATAGCGTTCAATGACCTGACTCAGGCTGTGGTCATCTCGGCGCACTTCAACCAGCCCCTGATAACGTTCACCGTCTTTCGGGGTGAGGGTAATAATCAGGTACGATTTCGCGCCCATCAGAGCGGCAAAGCTGTCATCAGCCGGTGTTGCCGTGAGTCGCGCAACGCCGCGCAGTAACTGGTCATGACTACCATTGACGGTGGCAAAATTGAGCGCGCCATCGCCTTGTATCTGCAGATTAATATGGCCGTCAAACTTCAGTGTCGCGGTCAGCAAACTGGTCACCGCCATTAACTCACCGAGTAACTGCTGTACGCCAGCGGGATAGGCATGGCCTTCTACCAGACGCTGGTAGCTTTGCTGTAACTGCACGAGTTCACCGCGCACGGGCGCATTGGCAAAGGTATAACGAATTAGACTATCGGCTGACTGCACTGCGACCACCTCTATTGGTTCTTGAATTTGATAATATCACGCCGCTGCTTTTTATCCGGGCGGCCTTGCGGGTGGGGATTATACAATGCATTGGCTTTGCGTGCAGACGCATTTTCCTCACGTTTTGCAATGCTGGCTTCGCTTTCCTGATACATTTGCTGGGCCTCGGGCGCACCGCGCCGCCGTTCGGACAGCTCAAGTACATGGACCTCCATTCGATCGTACCCACGGGGGATAACGATTATGGCACCGACTTCGACTGCTTTAGATGGCTTGCTACGTTGACCATTGTAACTTACCTTACCGGATTGAACGGCTTCGCGGGCCAGGGCGCGGGTTTTAAAAAAGCGCGCCGCCCAAAGCCATTTATCGAGCCGCACGCTGGCGGTGCTTTGTTTAGACTGAGCAGCTTTTAAGGAACTCATAACGGGACTCCGAGTCTGAAGCGGGCGACTGTAGGACGATTGTCTTATTTAAAGTGTAACATAGAGTCTTTGTTAAACCCGCTGTTGACAATTTGTTGCTATGCTTTTGCCTGGCAGGCTAGAATGTCACGCTAAACGATATATAAAAACGATAACAGATGTGCAGCTAATAGAATCCCGAATCCAGCAACATTTTACTCCATCCAGACAGCGTTTATTAGCGCTGAGTCTGGCGTGGCTGTTTAGCTTGATTGCCATATGGTGGTTGGCGCAGTTAACCTGGCGCGTGCTAACTCCTGCCGAACAGGTGGTGGTTGCTCCGATTGCGCTTCAACAGCGCGTTGGAAATGTCGAAGGTGACGCCCTGGTCGCCGTTCAGCAGCTGTATCTTTTTGGCGACCGGGTGGCCGCCGCGGAGGCAGACGCTGAGGTGTTGGATGCACCGGAAACAACGCTTAACGTGCGCCTGGTCGGCCTGGTCGCCAGTGTGGATCCAGAACGCTCAGCGGCTATTATTGAACAGTCCGGTACTCAGCGTACCTATATTATCGGCGAACGTATTGGAAATAGCCGAGCGACGCTGGATGCGGTATTCCCGGACCGGGTTATTCTCGACAACGGCGGGCGCAGGGAGGCTCTCTATATCGAGGGGCGGGACGGTTCCGAAGCGCAGCTTAGAATGCCAGCGTCTCCGGCTGCCCAGGTAAACCAGTCTGAAAACGAGTCGACACGCTCGGAGCAGGTGGATCTTAGCGCCAACCAAGAGCTGCTTGAGGCAGTCAGTAACGTTCGTGAGAACCCGTCAGAATTACTCGAAATTATTAATGTGTCACCAGTGCGCAATGGCCAGCAGCTGACTGGTTACCGGCTGTCGCCGCGCCAGAACCGGGCCTTATTTGATGCCCTCGGGCTGCAACCCGGTGACATCGCGCTGGCTATTAATGGTTTTGATTTGACGGAGCCTTCCGAGGCTCTGGCGGCTATGAATGAATTACAAGATGCTACGCGCGCCATTGTGCAGGTGCAGCGAGGCAATAATATCATCGACCTGGAACTGCAGGTTCCTTAGGGTAACAGGTACAGGAATGCGTATTCTAACAACAACCATCGCCGTGGGCCTGAGTTCAGCCTTATTGGTTGCCGGGCTCTCACTTTCTCCGGTTGCCCAGGCGTTGCAGGCATCGCCGCAACAGGCAGAGCAGGGTGAGTTTTCGGCCTCGTTTAACAATACCGATATCAATGAGTTCATCCAGACGGTCAGCCGTAACCTGGAAAAGACCATTGTGGTTCATCCTGAAGTCCGTGGGCGGATTAATGTTCGTAGTTACGATGTGCTGAACCGAACTCAGTATTATCAGTTCTTCCTCGATGTACTTGAAGTCTACGGCTATGCTGTGGTTGAGTCTGACAATGGCACCTTGCGCGTGATCCGTGACCGTGATGCACGTAACACAGCACTGCCGGTGGTGGATGACGATAGCCAGACCGGTGCGGCGATGATTACCCGTGTGGTAGCGGTAGAGAATGTGTCAGTACGTGAACTGGCGCCTTTGCTACGCGGCCTCAACGACCAGTCAGGCGGCGGCAACGTGGTCAGCTATGACCCCTCGAATGTGATCATGATTACCGGCCGTGCGTCGGTGGTAAATCAACTGGTCGAGATTATCCGGCGGGTCGACCGCGCTGGTGACCAGGACGTCGAACAAATTGAACTTGAACATGCATCAGCTGCGGAAATGGTACGTATCGCCAGTGCCATATTTATTCCACAGAGCGCGGGCAATACGCCTGAACTACTGGTCCCGCGGATTGTTGCTGATGAACGAACCAACAGCGTTCTGGTCAGTGGGGAACCGCGGGTACGAGCGCGCGTGGCACGGCTGATCCGCGAGCTGGATTCCGAACTCGAGACGAGCGGTAATACGCGGGTGTTCTATCTTCGCTATGCCAAAGCCGAAGACATGGTCGAGGTGCTGCAAGGCATGACTGATACCATGCTGGCCGAAGAAGAGCGGCAAAGCCAGGGGCAGGGTAACGGGGGCCAGCAACGCAGCGCCAGCGCGGCACGCCGACAGACCGGCAACGAAGTCAGTATCCAGGCGCATGAAAGTACCAACTCACTGGTGGTAACCGCGCAACCGTCGATGATCCGGGCGATTGAAGGGGTCGTGCGTCAGCTCGATATCCGCCGCGCTCAGGTATTGGTTGAAGCGATTATTGTCGAAGTCTATGAAGGCGATGGAGTTGATTTCGGGGTGCAGTGGGCCAGCGACGAGTTTGGTTTAATGCAGCATAATAATGGCAATCTGGTCCCGCTGGGACAGATAGGAGTTGCGGCAGAAGCGGCTCGCGACCAGCCAGGAGCCGAATTTGAACGGGTCGACCCGAATACCGGACAGGTCGTGACCACCCGTGAACCGGACCAACGTGGCGACTACTCGCTGCTGGCGAACCTGTTAGGCCAGGCCAACGGACTGATGTTCGGCACCGTGCAGGATGGCTGGGGCGCTGTGGTGCAGGCAGTGTCGACGAATACCAATTCAAATATTCTCTCGGCCCCCAGTATCACTACACTGGATAATCAGGAGGCAAACTTCCTTGTCGGCCAGGATGTCCCGACGCTGACCGGGTCAACAGCGGGTTCTAACAACGACAATCCGTTCCAAACCGTTGAACGGCAGGAAATAGGTATTCGGCTTCGGGTCACACCGCAGATCAACGAAGGCGATTCGGTGCAAATGGTTATCGAGCAAGAGGTCTCAAGTCTGGCCGGTGCCACCAGTGTGGATATCACTATCAACAAACGCGAGCTGTCGACCACAGTGCTGGCCCGTGATGGTGAAACCATTGTGCTGGGCGGGCTGATCGATGAAGACGTGCAGGAAAGTTTATCCAAGGTGCCAATTTTAGGTGACATCCCGATCCTCGGTCATTTGTTTAAATCGACCAGTGTCACCACCCGCAAGCGTAACCTGATGGTCTTCATCCGGCCGACTATTATTCGTGATGACGCACGGATGGACCAGTTAAGCAGCCGTAAGTACAGCTATATTCGTGCGCAGCAACTTGAACAACGCGAGCGCGGCCTGTCATTGCGCCAGGACAGTCGCATCCCGGTGTTACCGGAGTGGGCTGACCATAAACTGCTGCCGCCGGGTTTCGAACCTTACGTTGATCCTGAAGCGAATGAGGATGAATCGCCACAACAGGACGACGAGGAGTAGCGCATGAGCGACACGGCAACCCCCGTCTTTACCCGCTTGCCGTTTGCTTTTGCCAAGCGAAATGGGGTGGTACTGATGCAAGTGGATGATCAGTTGGTGGTGCATTGCCGGCCAACGGTCACCCCGCACGCGCTGCATGAGGTGCGCCGTCTGCTGGGCCGGGCCTACCGGGTTGAACGCCATAATGAAGCTGAATTTGAAGCCTTGCTGACGCGTGCTTACCAGCGCGATTCGTCGGAA
This sequence comes from Aliidiomarina sedimenti, assembly GCF_003986955.1. GTDB lineage: Bacteria > Pseudomonadota > Gammaproteobacteria > Enterobacterales > Alteromonadaceae > Aliidiomarina > Aliidiomarina sedimenti. The sequence continues at coordinate 144,542 of NZ_PIPN01000003.1, forward strand.
GCAAAGCAGTTGATGGAAGACATAGGCAATGAAGTAAACCTGTTTTCGCTGGCGGATGAATTACCGCAAACCGAGGACCTGCTGGAAAGCGAAGACGATGCGCCGATTATCAAGCTGATCAACGCCATGTTAAGTGAGGCGATCAAAGAAGGTGCATCGGATATTCATATTGAAACCTTCGAAAAGGATTTGCTGATCCGTTTTCGTATTGACGGCGTGTTGCGGGAAATCCTGCGGCCGAACCGTAAACTGGCATCGCTGCTGGTGTCGCGGATAAAAGTCATGGCGCAACTCGATATTGCCGAGAAGCGGCTACCGCAGGACGGTCGTATCTCGTTGTTAATTGCCGGACGCGCGGTGGATGTGCGGGTGTCGACCATGCCATCGAACCACGGCGAACGAGTGGTACTGCGTTTGCTGGATAAGAACAACGCCCGTTTGCAACTGATTCAGCTGGGCATGACGGAAGCCAACCGCAGTATTTTTGCCGAACTGATTCACAAGCCGCATGGCATTATTCTGGTCACCGGGCCGACCGGCTCAGGGAAAAGTACCACCCTGTATGCGGGACTGAGTGAAATTAACTCGAAAGACCGCAATATACTCACGGTGGAAGATCCGATTGAGTATGCCATCGACGGCATTGGCCAGACACAGGTGAACCCCCGCGTTGATATGACCTTTGCACGAGGGCTGCGGGCGATATTGCGGCAGGATCCGGATGTGGTCATGGTGGGTGAAATCCGCGATGCAGAAACCGCAAAAATTGGCGTTCAGGCGAGTTTGACCGGCCACCTGGTATTGTCCACTCTGCATACCAACACAGCCTCCGGCGCGATTACCCGTCTTGAAGACATGGGCATCGAGCCGTTTCTGTTGTCATCCAGTCTGCTGGCTGTGTTGTCACAACGTTTAGTGCGAACTCTTTGTAGTGAATGCCGTGAAGCCTATCAGCCCAATGCCGATGAGCGCGCATTGCTTGGCATCACAGAGCAGGACCCAACAAAGATTTACCGCGCCGTAGGGTGCCCTGAGTGTAATCAGACCGGGTACCGCGGGCGTACCGGCATTCATGAAATGCTGGTGGTCGACGAAGTGATCCGTAGCCATATTCACAATGGCCATGGCGAGCAGGCGATAGAAAAGTATGCGCGGGCTAAATTCCCGGGGATCCGTCAGGACGGCTGCGATAAAGTGCTGGCCGGCATTACAACACTGGAAGAAGTGTTGCGTGTAACCCGCGAGGAGTAAGCCATGGCAGCGTATGAATATCAGGCCATGGATGCCAGGGGGCGACGTAAGAAAGGGGTGCTTGAAGGGGACAACGAGCGCCAGATACGCCAGCAATTGCGTGAGAAAGGGCTGATCCCGCTATCCGTCGAGGAAGCAGCCGGTAAGGACAAGGGACCCTCTTCTGGTAGCCGCTTATTTCAGGGCCGGGTCAGTGTCACCGATCTGGCGTTAATCTCACGCCAGCTTTCCACCCTGGTAGCGTCGGGTTTACCGTTGGAACAATGCCTTTTAGCAGTTGCAGAGCAGACCGATAAACCGCGTTTGCAGAAAATGCTGATGTCGGTACGCAGTAAAGTGGTTGAAGGCTACACCCTGGCTGAAGGTATGCGCGATTTTCCGCAGATTTTCGATGACCTGTATTGCGCGATGGTCGCTGCCGGTGAAAAGTCCGGTCATCTTGACGAAGTCCTTGACCGACTGGCCGATTATACGGAACAACGTCAGCAAACCCGCAGTCAAATTCAGCAGGCTTCGGTGTATCCGGCGGTGCTGACACTGGTGGCGGTAGCAGTGATTATCTTCCTGCTGGCATCGGTGGTGCCGGAAATTGTCAGTCAGTTCGCTGATCAAGGTCAGCAATTGCCCGGTGTTACCTTGTTTTTGATTGCACTGAGTGACTTTGTGCGTGATTACGGGCTTTTCCTTGGCCTCTTAATTGTCGTGCTGCTGGTCGCCTTTAAGCGGATGATGAACCAAGCTTCATTTCGCTACAAAGTGCATCGTAAATTGCTTTATACGCCCTTTGTCGGGCGCATTATCCGGGGCGTTAATACAGCGCGTTTCGCGCGAACTTTGAGTATTCTGACCGCCTCTGCAGTTCCCTTACTGGAGAGTCTGAAAATTACCGCTTCGGTAATGAGCAATATGCGGATGCGCGAAGTGGTGGACGAGGCCTGTGACCGGGTCCGCGAAGGCAGTAGTTTAAGAGCAGCACTGGCCGACAGTAAGCTGTTTCCACCGATGATGCTGCATATGATAGCGTCAGGTGAAAAAAGTGGTGAACTGGAGCAGATGCTGAGACGTTGTGCAGACAATCAGGACAATGAGTTTTCCAATATGGTTAACGTCAGCCTGAAGATTTTCGAACCGGCGCTTATCATTACCATGGCGGGCGTCGTGTTATTTATTGTACTGGCCATTATCCAACCGATTATGGCACTTAACCAACAGGTAGGACTATAAAAGATGAAAACTGTGAAGCAAGGTGGTTTTTCACTACTTGAATTGATGGTGGTACTGGTAATTCTGGGGATTCTTGCCAGTCTGGTGGTGCCAAATGTAATGGGCAGCCGTGACGATGGGGAACGGCAGAAAGTCATTTCTGACATTGTTGCGCTGGAAAATGCGATCGACATGTATCGGCTCGACAATGGCGTTTACCCGTCGACCGAGCAAGGGCTGGAGGCGCTGGTCTATGAACCACGCATTGAGCCACAGCCTCGTCGTTATCGCGAAGGCGGTTATATTCGGCGTTTGCCGGCAGATCCCTGGGGCAATGAATACCAGCTGTTAAACCCGGGCGAGCATGGGCGGTTCGATATCTTCTCGTATGGCCCGGACGGACAGCCCGGTACTGACGACGATATGGGTAACTGGAACCTGCAGGATTATCAGTAAGCACTATGCGTACTTGCCCGTTGTCTGAGCTGGAGCCCGGCGGTCAGAGTTGCAACAGACGATCAGCGCAGCGGGGTTTTACCCTGCTCGAAATTCTTATTGTAGCTTTTATCCTGGCTTTGGTTGCGGGGACGGCTGTAGTTAATATCACTCCGCGGGGGGACCGCGACGATGCGCAAACGGCGGCAGTGGTATTTAAAGAAAAGCTTGGCCATGCGCGGCAAATGGCGCTTATTCGTAACTGGGTAATCGGTGTCGACGTTGAGGAGCATAGCTATGCTTTTTATTACTGGCAGCAGGGACGTTGGCAGGCGCTGCCCGACCCGGCTTTACAGCGCGTCGAACTGACCGACTTACAACTTGACTTAAACCTCGGTGATTTCGCGCTGCTCGATAATATTATTGATGGTGACCGCTCGGCAGTGTTTCGTAGCGAACCGAGTGATCAAGATGACGACGAAGCACCCGTGCAGCCACGGCTGCTGATTTTTGAAAGTACCGACTTTGTTCCTTTCGTGGTGGAATTTCGCCATCTTCTCAGTGGTGCAGCCTATTTTGTCAATGGCAACGATGGCCTGCACGTACGGGTGGAGGAAATCGAGCCATGAGAGGCAAAACCAGCGCTGGGTTTACACTGATTGAAGTGATGCTGGCATTGAGCATTTTTACCCTGGCTGCTCTGGCTGCGTTGCAGGTTGCCAGTGGACATATTCGTAATATATCCCTCATCGAGGAACACACGCTGGCGACCATGGTCGCCTCGAACCGTCTGGCTGAACTGCACAGCCTGCAGCAGTGGCCACCGCAGAATGGCGCCAGTGGACGGGTGGAGATGGCTGGCCGTGACTGGTTTTGGGAGCAACAGGTGGTGGAAACCGTCACTGACGGACTGCGGGAAGTCACCATTATTGTGCGTACCGAGGAAGACGGTGATGAGTCAGCGAGCCTGAGCGGCTATCTGGGGCGTCGCTGATGAACAAAAAATTAAATGGATTCACCCTGGTTGAGCTGATGCTGGCAATGTTTATATTTGCCTTGATTGGTCTCGCCAGCAGTGTGGTTCTTAATCAGATGCTAAGCAGTGATGCACGCGCCACAGAACGGCGCGAAGAGCTGGAGCAACTGCAATTCAGCTTGCTGTTGCTGGAGCGTGATGTGCGTCAGATGGTGATGCGTCCGGTGCGTCAGGTGCCAGCCGAGCAGCGTAACATCTATTTATTTAGTGATGGTCGCTACACCGATTCAGATGCTGATGGCCTGGCCTTCGTCCGTGCGGGCTGGAGTAACCCGGATGCGATGCTGCCGCGGTCGATGTTGCAACCCGTGGTTTACCGTCTGTGGGATGGTGTTTTACAGCGACTCAGCCACAGTTATGTCGATGATGTCAGTGCTGAACCAGCGATTCAGAACCTGCTCCATAACGTGACTGATTTTCGTGTTGAATTTATTGCCAACGGCGAACGGCGGGAAGACTGGAATGTCGCAAACCGGTTGCCGGACGTGGTGATTGTTAGCTTGCAAACCGACAGCTATGGCCGCATCGAGCGCTGGTTACTGACCAGCGGTGAAGGGCCGCTGGGTGCGGCAGATGAGCAGGGCAATCCGCAGGGCGAGGGCCTACAGTGAACCATTCAGGGAAACAGCAGGGCGTCGCTTTGATTACCGTGCTTTTGGTCGTCGCCTTAGTCACGGTCATAGCGGTCGGCATGAGCGGGCGCCTGCAAAGCCAGGTGACCAGGGCTCACTCAATGGAGCAGGCTGAGCAGGGATACTGGCACTGGCTGAGCGCGGAAGAACTGGTGCGGCAGCTACTGCATGTTGAGTTGGAAAACGACGGGTATGCCCATGGCGGACAAAGCTGGGCCGAAGAGCAGGGGCCGTACCCGGTAGCCGGCGGACTAATTGGCGGAACAATCCGTGATTTACACAGCTGCTTTAATTTGAATGCACTGTACCCGGGCACCGACGGCGATGGCAATGACACCGCCAGCCTGGCGCTGGCGCAGTATCAGGCGTTATTAAGGGCGCTGGAGTTTGATGATTTTACCGTCGAGCAGCTAAGTGCGACCCTGCTGGACTGGCTGGACGACGACACCGTACTGATTAATCAGTATGGCGCTGAAGATGCTGATTATGAGTCGATGCCGCAGCCGTACCAGGCGGCGAATGGGTTGCTGAGCCATGTGTCGGAAACGCGGCAGATTATTGGTTACACGCAGGAAGTTTACCAGCGCATCCGTCCCTATGTCTGCGTGATCCCGCAAAGCTCGACATTGGCGTTTAATATCAACACTATGGATGAAACCAAGGCGGAGTTACTCAGCGCTATCTTTTTCGGTGAACTGAGCGTCGATGAGGCCAGTAGTCTGCTTGCGAGCTGGCCCGAGACCGGGTATGAGGATGTCACTGAGATTATGGAGCTGGCGGAGCTGCAAAGTATTATTCCGGAAGGCGAAGAGGACCTGCCAGCCGGTGATTCATTGACCGTTGCCAGTGAGTATTTTGAATTGAGAGCGGCAATCAGGTTCGGCGAGACAGAATTTTTTGCGACCTCCATTGTGCAGGCGCGCGGGGGCGAGGTTCGGATCTTGCACCGTTCAAGAAGAGGATATGACTGGGATGACTAAGCAGCTGATTATACGCCTGCCCGGACAAGCTGACGGCAATATTCCCTGGCTTTTGTGGCAGGATGCAGCGGATGGAAAGTCGGCGCAGACCCTGGATCAGGGCGTTCTGGCTCACTCCGGGCAATTGCATGAACTGGCAGGCCAGGCGGCAGATGCACAGTTAACTGTGCTGGTGAGTAGTACCGAAGTTGGCTTTCATCAACTCGAGTTGCCGCCGGGCTCTCGTCGCCATTTAGCACAGGTCGTCCCTTACGCGCTGGAAGAGGAACTGGCGCAGGATATCAGCGAACTGCATTTCGCCTGGCAATTGCCGGCTGACAAACAGGCGCATTTGCCGGTAGTGGTGGTCGCCAAGGCGCAGGTCGCGACCTGGCGTGACTGGCTGGATAATGCAGGCCTGACCTATAAAGCCTTGATCCCGGATTTGTTTATCCTGCCTGTGGTAGCTGACGAATGGTCAGCAATGGAGCTGGATCACGATATTGTAGTGCGCCACCAGACCTGGCGCGGATTTGCCATTGAGCAAACCTTATTTGCCGAACTCTCTGGCTTGTTCAGCGACGCCTTACCCCCGCCGCAGCGTATTCGTTGCTGGGGCCAGGTTGAGTGGCCGCAGGCACCAGCTCAGTTGGTCCAGGCCGATACGGCAGACGACACCGCGCAGGAACCGGCTCTGGCACTGGCTCGTCACCTTGATCAGCGCACCAGCAAAGCGATTAATCTGCTGCAAGGGGAGTTCGCACTCAAACGTAAGCGCAAAACCAGCCTCGGTATCTGGCGTTGGCCAGCGACGGCGGCAGGTGTCCTGCTGGCTTTGCTACTGGTCGATCGCAGCAGCTACTTGTGGCAGCTGAATCAACAACAGCAGCAACTGGCCGCGGCGACCGAACAGCGCTATCGCGATACTTTTCCTGAGGAGTCGCGGGTAGTAAACGTGCGTGCTCAGTTAGGTCAGCACCTAAGCCGCTTGCAGGGCGGAGGTCAGGGTAGCCAGTTATTAGTGCTGTTGCAGCAGCTTACACCGGCGTTTACCGCGACGGAACTGGACATAAGCCTGCTGCAGTTTGATTCCGGACGCAGTGAATTACGCATTCAGGCGTCAGCAGAGGATTTCATGACCTTTGAACGCTTTATTCAGCTAGCGCGCGAGCAGGAACTGGAGGTCGAACAAGGCCAACTGAACAGTCGTGGTGGGCGTATCGCCGGGACCATGGTAGTCCGCGGTCAGGGAGGATAAATGGATCAATTCAAGCAGTACAAACAACAGGCCCGATTGTGGTGGCAGAAACGTGAACCACGTGAACGGCAGTTGCTGGTCGTATTAGCCGCATTGTTGGTTATTTTTATATTTTGGTACGGCCTTTGGCAACCGCTGCAAAGCAATATAGTTCGTGCCGAAAACCGCCTGGCGACGCAACAGGAAACCTTGCGTTGGGTCGAGGAGAATGCCGCGCGGGTCGAGCAGTTGCGTCAACAAGCAGGACCGCAGACCACCACGTCAGCAGAGCAACCGGTGCGTAGCGGCGAGCTTAACGCCTTTATCAGTCGCACCAGCGCCGAGTTTAATTTACAGGTGTCGCGCTTGCAGCCACAGAGCGATTCGTTGCTAGTAGTTTTTAATGACGCTGACTTTGATCAGCTCCTACGGTTTATCGCCGAGCTGGAATCTCGTGCAGTGCAGGTAAATGCGGTCGATATTGCCGAAGGCGATGAACCAGGGATGGTCCGGGTTCGTAGACTGGAAGTCAGGGCGGAGGCCGAATGAAGAAACTGTTAATTGTGCTCGCGCTTATCGGGGCTTACCTGTGTGCGCTGGTGGCCTTACTACCAGCACGATTTGCGCTGCAATTTGTGCAGCTTCCTGCACAGGTACAGCTAGGGGGCGTGCAGGGCAGTCTCTGGTCTGGCAGTGTCGATGCACTGCGCGTGGAGGATAGTATGTTGCGCCAGGTAAGCTGGCGCCTGCAGCCCTTGTCGTTGCTACGCGGTCAGCTGGCGGCGGCGATTGAAGTTGGCGACCATGTGGACAATATCCTGGTCGGCGACGCGGTGGTAAAAGCGTCTTCAGGGCAGTTACAGGTTGATAACCTGCAGTTGCAAGCGCGGCTAACTGACATTGCGGCGTTTGCTCCTCAGCCCAGCCCGTTGCCACTGCGCGGTGATGTAGAACTGAATGTCGCTCACTTCGTCTGGGGGCAACCGCTATGTACAGAACTGCAAGGGCAGATCCGGGTGCAGGGGGCTGCGGTTCAGGTTGGTCGCGAGTGGGAAGAATTAGGAATGCTGCAGGCGGAGTTAAGTTGTGCAGAGGGTCAGGTATACGGTGAACTGAATGAACCGAACGACCTCGGCCTGTCGGCATCGGTGCAGGCATCGCTGCAGATGGCACAGGGCCACTTTCAGCTCAATCCGGGCAGTGATGCCCCGCGCTCAGTGCGTAACCTGATGTCACTGCTGCCGCAGCAAGCACGTCAGCAACAGCGCTTTAGTGTGCGTTTCCAGTAGCTTGCCGGAAGCGCAAATTTGCAACTGCCGGGCTTTTCATTAAGCTAATACAATATTGTCTGACAAAATAAGGAATTAGCATGAACGAGATGTGGCTCTGGCTGGAAGAAAACCAAAGTATACTGGCGATGTATGCAGTGCGCTTTGTTATTGGTCTGGCAATACTAGTGGGTGGTTTTATTCTCTCCGGTATTATCAGCCGTAGCATGGTAAAGCGTCTTGATAAGAGCAAGATTGATAATGCCGTGGTGTCGTTTCTGGCCGGTATTGTACGGGCTATTATCGTCGCTGCCGCGATTATGATGGCGCTCTCCCATGTGGGTATTCAGACCACCTCGTTTATCGCCATCTTAGGTGCTATGGGTCTGGCGATTGGCCTGTCATTGCAGGGCTCACTGGCAAACTTTGCCTCCGGGGTGCTAATCATGATCTACCGTCCGTTCAAGTCCGGCGACTATGTCGAAGCGGGCGGTGTGTCGGGTACTGTGATCGGGATTGAGCTATTCACCACGATTCTGAAAACCCCAGACAGTAAGAAAGTGGTGGTCCCTAATTCGCAAATCACTTCAAATCCGATCACGAACTACTCCGAACACCCGACGCGACGGGTCGATATGGTGATTGGGGTCAGTTACAGCGCGGACCTGAAAAAGACCAAAGAGGTGCTGATGGGCGTCCTTAACGACGACCCTCGTGTGCTGGAAGAGCCTGAACCGCGCGTCTCGGTGAACGAGCTGGCAGATTCTTCAGTCAACTTTATTGTTCGTCCCTGGGTTAACAGTGAAGACTACTGGCCGTTTTACTGGGATACCATGGAAACCATTAAGCTCAAGCTGGATGAAGCCGGTATTGGCATCCCGTTCCCACAAATGGATGTCCATTTGCATCAGGGTGGCAGCGACGAAGGTCCGATCCGAATCGCTTCAACAGTGTCCCAAAGCGCGGGCAGTGACGCAGACAAGCAGCACGCCAATCACGGCTAGTCGAGTACTTTACTTTTCAGCTCGCCTTGACCAAGGCGGGTGGTAATAACAGCGCCGGGCTCTACTTGCCCGGCGTTTTTGATCACCTCACCAGTGTCAGTCTGAGTAATACTATAACCACGACTCAAGGTTTGTAACGGCGACACCAGCTGCAATGAGTGGGCGTTCGCGGCGGTGCGTTGCTGAGCCTGTTTGAGCACCTGCAGCATAGCCCGTTGCAATTGTTGTTCGGCACGCAGGTGTTGCTGCCGGGCGCGATCGAGGTGGGCGGCCGGTTTGATTTGGCTAAGGCGCGCCTGCAAATGATGCTGTTGCTGACTACAGTGACGTAATAATGCATGTACGCTTTGCTGAAGCCGACGTTGCAGTTCATCCTGCCGTTGCCCTTGTTGTTGCAATTGCTGGGCCGGGTGAAGCGGGGTTAGCCGTTGCTGCAATAAGGCCTGGCGGTGCTGAACCCGGTGCAATGCATGCTGCCAGGCACGCCACAGGCGTTGGCTAAGGTGCTGCTGTTGGGCGCGTAAATGACTGCGGTCCTGACTTAGCAATTCGGCGGCTGCAGAGGGGGTCGGGGCACGCAAGTCAGCGACGAAATCGGTGATCGCAAAATCCACCTCATGACCCACCGCAGAGATGACAGGCAACCTACTGGTAAATACCACTCTGGCCAGAGTTTCGTCGTTAAAACAGGACAAATCTTCTAATGAGCCACCGCCGCGGGTGAGCAGAATAACATCGACTTCATTACGTCGGTTGGCTGTATTCAAGGCGCTAATCAGATTCTCAGCTGCCAGACTACCCTGTACCTGTGAGGGATACACAATCACTTCAACACTGGCGTCACGACGTTTAAGGACTGAAAGCACATCATGCAAAGCAGCGCCACTGGCAGAGGTCACCACGCCGATACGGCGGATATCTGTGGGCAGTGCTTTTTTACTGGCGGGGTCAAACAAACCTTCGCTTTGAAGCTTGGCTTTAAGTTGTTCGAATTGCTGTTGCAGTAACCCGGCACCGGCATCTTCCATGTGCTCGACGATCAGCTGATAGTCACCACGCGGTTCATAGAGACCTGGTTTGGCCCGCACCATGACCTGTTTGCCATTGCCAACCTGAGTCATAACCCGCTGGTTGGCGCCTCTGAACATCGCGCAACGTACCTGCGCTTTGCTATCTTTTAAGGTGAAATACCAGTGTCCGGACGCCGGCGCTGAAAAGTTCGACAGTTCGCCGACCAGCCAGACCTGACCGAAGTGACCTTCAAGTAACCGACGGACCGCCAGGTTTAGCTTAGAAACGCTGTAAATAGTGCGCTGTGGGCTGGATTCAGCTTGTTCGGGTGCAAACACAATGAGGCCTTATTGAGAATCTGATAAAAACTAGTTTACTGGAGCCATGCTTGTGAGTAAAATACCGCCGCAACATTGATCCAGCTCCCACCTTTCACAAGAGAGATGTTGCCATGCTACGAATTGCTCAAGAAGCCCTGACTTTTGACGACGTTTTACTCGTTCCCGGTCACTCTACTGTTCTACCTCATACCGCGGACTTACGCACGCGTCTGACGCGCAACATCGAACTCAATATTCCAATGGTCTCATCGGCGATGGATACCGTGACCGAAGCTGATCTGGCGATTGCGCTGGCTCAGGAAGGCGGCGTTGGGTTTATTCACAAGAACATGAGTATCAGCGAACAGGCTGCACATGTTCGCAAGGTTAAAAAATACGAAAGCGGGATTGTTAAAGACCCGGTCACTGTGACGCCATCGATGACCATTGCCGACGTGAAAGCACTGGCGGCAGAACATGGTTTCCAGGGTTTCCCGGTAGTCGATAATAAGCGCCTGGTTGGTATTGTTACCGGTCGCGATACCCGCTTTGAAGATGGCAGCCATACGACAGTCGCCGATGTGATGACGCCGGAAGAGCGCCTTATCACGGTCAAACAAAACGCCAAAAGCGAGCAAATCCTGGCCTTAATGCATCAGCATCGGATCGAAAAGATCCTGGTCACCGATGACAAGCAGACGCTGGTTGGCATGATTACGCTGAAAGACTTCGAAAAAGCAGCCAACAAACCCAATGCCTGTAAAGACGAGCAGGGCCGTTTACGGGTCGGTGCTGCGGTTGGTGTTGGTGCAGGCACTGAAGAACGGGTCGCTGCATTGGTTGATGTAGGTGTTGATGTGATTCTGGTCGACACCTCCCATGGCCATTCTGAAGGGGTGCTTGAGCGGGTTCGCTGGGTTCGCAAGAATTTCCCTGATGTGCAGTTAATTGCTGGTAACGTAGCCACCAAAGCCGGTGCGCTGGCGCTGGCCGACGCCGGTGTCGATGCCGTTAAAGTCGGTATTGGCCCGGGTTCTATTTGCACCACACGTATTGTGACCGGCTGTGGTGTGCCACAAATTACTGCTATTGCGGATGCAGTTGAAGCACTTAAAGACCGCGACATTCCGGTTATTGCCGATGGTGGCATCCGTTTCTCCGGTGATATTGCCAAAGCCATTGTTGCCGGCGCCAGTTGTGTCATGGTCGGCAGTATGCTGGCTGGCACTGAAGAAGCGCCAGGTGAAGTTGAGCTGTATCAGGGGCGTTATTACAAATCCTATCGCGGCATGGGTAGCATCGGTGCGATGAACCAGAGCCACGGTTCTTCAGATCGTTACTTCCAAAGCAGCAACCAGGCGGAGAAACTGGTTCCGGAAGGAATTGAAGGCCGGGTTGCTTATAAAGGACCGATGGCGACCATTATCCATCAGCAGATGGGTGGCTTGCGCTCGGCGATGGGGCTTACCGGCAGTGCCGATATTCTGACCCTGCGCACTAAACCTGAATTCGTCCGGGTCACGTCTGCCGGCATGGGTGAGTCCCATGTGCATGATGTACAGATTACCAAGGAAGCACCGAATTACCGTTTAGGTTAACCCCTGGGGCATGCACTGCATGCCATCGCGCATTATCTGAGGGCAGGCAGGGTCTGCCTTCAGGCATTTTGTATCTATGGCAGGTTAGTTATGCCAGTCGCAACCAACACGAGAGAACCAATGACCACTGACATTCACCAGCATCGTATTCTAATCCTCGACTTTGGCTCGCAATATACTCAGTTAATCGCCCGCCGTATCCGTGAAATCGGGGTCTATTGTGAACTCTGGGCATGGGACGTGGATGCCGCCGACATTAAAGCGTTTAACCCGCAAGGGATTATTCTGTCCGGTGGGCCGGAAAGCGTGCCGGAACCAGGTTCACCACGCGCGCCAGAGTACGTATTCGAGGCCGGTGTACCGGTGCTTGGGGTTTGTTACGGTATGCAAACCATGGCCGCTCAGCTCGGCGGACGGGTATTGGGTTCAGATGAACGTGAATTTGGGTATGCCCAGATTGAGCACGTGATCGAAAGTGAACTGTTTAAGAACATTGAAGATGCGGTCAGCGAAAACGGCAAACCGCTGCTTGATGTATGGATGAGCCACGGTGACAAGGTCATTGAAATCCCAGCTGGTTTCGAAACTGTTGCGCGTACCAAAACCTGCCCGCATGCGGCAATGGCGGATACCAAACGTCATTTTTATGGGCTTCAGTTTCACCCGGAAGTGACCCATACCCGCCAGGGCCTGCGCATGCTTGAGCATTTCGTGAATGACATTTGCGGCTGTGAAAACCTGTGGACGCCAGCCACCATTATTGATGACGCGATTGAACGTATTCGCGACCAAGTCGGCAATGACAAAGTTATTCTTGGCCTGTCCGGTGGGGTGGACTCCTCCGTCACCGCGATGTTGCTGCACCGCGCTATCGGGAGCCAGTTAACCTGTGTCTTTGTCGACAATGGACTGCTGCGTCTCAACGAAGGCGACCAGGTGATGGAAATGTTCGGCGACCATTTTGGCCTTAACATTGTGCGCGTGGATGCCGAAGATCGCTTTTTAAGCGAGCTTGCCGGTGTCAGTGACCCAGAGCTTAAACGCAAGACCATCGGCCGTGTGTTCATTGAGTTGTTCGATGAGCAGGCGACTTCAATCGAAGACGTACAATGGCTGGCACAAGGGACTATCTATCCCGACGTGATTGAGTCGGCTGGTTCCAAAACCGGTAAAGCACACGTTATCAAGTCGCATCACAACGTCGGCGGCTTGCCCGAAGACATGCAGTTGAGCCTGGTTGAGCCGCTGCGTGAACTATTTAAAGACGAAGTGCGCAAAATAGGGCTTGAGCTTGGTTTGCCATACGACATGCTGTATCGCCATCCCTTTCCTGGTCCAGGCTTAGGGGTTCGGGTACTGGCTGAAGTGCGCAAAGAATATTGTGACTTATTACGCCGTGCCGACCATATCTTTATCGAAGAGCTGCGCAACTCGGGCTGGTACGACAAAGTCAGTCAGGCATTTGCGGTGTTCCTGCCGGTTCGCTCTGTGGGCGTGATGGGTGATGCGCGTAAATACGACTGGGTTATTGCCATTCGTGCAGTGGAAACCATCGATTTCATGACTGCGCGCTGGGCTCACCTGCCGTATGATTTGCTGGAACGCGTCTCAAACCGTATCATTAACGAAATTAATGGTATTTCACGGGTTGTGTATGACATTTCTGGCAAGCCACCAGCAACGATTGAGTGGGAATAACGCGGTAAGTCACCATGGACGGTAGCTGGTATAGCTTGCTGCCGTCATTATTGGCGATCGTATTCGCCATCCTCACCAGGCGGGTCATTCTCGCCTTGTTGGGTGGCGTGTTACTGGCCAATGGACTTTTCTATGCACCCGACCTGCTGAGCGCGTTTCTTGGCAGTGTGGTGTCGTTAAGTAGTGCTCTGGTCGACCCGGGTAATATGCAAATCTGGGCCTTCACCCTGATTATCGGCGCCTTATTTGGTGTGCTGGAAGGGGGCGGGACGTTTCGCCATTTTGTCGCTGCGCTCGAGCGCCGCCGGTTGGGTAACTCGCCACGTAAAGCACGCCTGTTTACCTGGTTTCTCGGTGTGGCGGTCTTTATTGAGTCGAATGTCTCGATTATGACCTCGGGTACCACTTCACGTCCGCTCTACGACCGTTTGGGCATGTCCCGCGAAAAGCTTGCTTACCTGATTGATTCAACCTGCGCGCCGATTTGTATTCTGATCCCGCTGAACGCCTGGGGTGCTTTTAATCTGGGTTTAATCAGCGCGCAGGACATCGCCAACCCGCTGCTAACCTTTGCCCAATCGTTGCTATTTAACTTCTACGCCATTCTGGCTATTGTACTCGCACTTTGGGTCGCCTGGAGTGGCTGGAGCATTGGCCCTATGCGTAAAGCAGACCGACGCGCGCTCACGCAGGCCGAGCAGAACGCGGACGCAGCGACGCAGAGTGAGCCTGCTACAGCGGATTACAACTCCGCTGCAGCTCGCAGCGTGATGCTAAGCCTGCTAAGTATGATTGTACTGGTTCCGCTGATGCTATTAATCACGGGCAACGGCAGTATCGTGCAGGGCGCTGGCACCACCAGTGTGCTGGTTGCGGTCAGTTGTGCGCTGGCGTTGGCGGTATTCGGTGCGCGGATAAGTCTGCAAACGTCATGGCGTAAGCTCGGCTGGCACGCGTTGCAAGGGGCCCGTAAAATCCTGCCGTTAGCAATTATTTTGTGGCTGGCGATGGTACTGGGCGACATGACACGGATGCTCGGCACCGCCAGTTTTATAACCAGCCTGATTGATGACAGTTTTCCGGTTTGGGTGCTGTTGCCGACCACCTTTATTCTGGCCGCGCTGACCGCGTTTGCCATCGGCTCGAGCTGGGGCACTTTTGCTATCATGCTACCGCTGGCGATTCCGCTGGCACTGTCACTGGGTTTACCCCCCGCGCCTTTTATTGCGGCGGCTATTTCAGGCGGAATTTTTGGTGATCATGCCTCGCCGATTAGTGATACCACAATTCTGGCATCACTGGCTGCGGGGACGGAACATATTGACCACGTACGTACCCAGTTACCTTACGCCTTGCTGGCGGCCTTCGGCACCATTCTGCTTTATCTCACCTATGGCCTCTGGGTGATGTAAAAAAGACGATATTGGCGTCAATTGACGTCAATATCGTTTGCTAGCACTCCCGTGGCGACCGCTCAATCTCGCTAGACCCCTTATCTTTCCTGTGATTTCAGTTTTTTGAAAAACTGGCGCGCCTCTTGCTAATAGATATAGGCAGATAACTGTACTCTATGTGCATAGTCGAATTCAGCTAAGCAATTAGCAGATTAAAAGACCTTGGAACGGCTTACAGGGACGTAAGTACTGGACACCGCGTTAGGGAAGACGCAAGAGGACGCAGGGCTGGACGCCCCCATGGAAGACACCTACAGGATGTAGCTATGCCAAAGGATTGGTGCCAATGGATGGCAGCTAAGGGACGCGCAGGAAAGATAAGGGACCAGCCCGCAGGATGCGGGCTTTTTTCTTTCTGTCAGATAAATCCGTATACTAGACCTACCCTTTTCAATCGATACCCATACCTCAATGCAAGACGACTATTACATGCAGCTGGCGCTGGAACTCGCTGATCAGGCCGAAGCCCAGGGCGAAGTGCCGGTTGGAGCCGTGATGGTTCATGACGGCAAGATAATCGGCCGTGGATATAATCAGGTGATCACCCTGGCTGACCCGTCTGCGCACGCTGAAATGCAGGCGTTAAAAGAAGCCGCGCATTACCTGCAGAACTATCGGGTGCTCGACACAACGCTGTATGTAACGCTGGAACCTTGTCCAATGTGTGCCGGTGCCCTGGTGCATGGGCGGGTAAAACGACTGGTGTATGCTGCGGCGGATCTGAAGACAGGCGCCTGTGGAAGTGTGTTTAACTTAACTCAGGACCCGCGCCTGAACCATCAGCTGGAAGTCACTGCCGGGCTGATGGCCGAGCCCTGCGCGGAAAAGCTGTCAAACTTCTTCCGTCAGCGCAGAGCCGCTAAAAAAGCGTTAAAAAAAGCGGCACGGGCGTATCAGTCGTCCTCTGATAGGGTCGGTTCGGATCCGTCCTCGTCCTGAGCTTTTCGTTTTTGCGTATCCTGATAAAACCATTTGGTGCGGCGATCCGTTAAGCTCAAACGGTGCTTGCGCCAAAGCTGACGACGGCGTTCGTTGGGAATAATCCCTTTGCCACGAGGGGTATTGCGCATGCCTCGTTTCATTTACCTTACTCCTCTGACTCGTCAGCCTGATCCTCGCGCTGGACCAGGCGGTTGTCTCCAGGGTAGGGGATACGGTTTTGTGAATCTAGCCATTGCAGCGTGTCATAGTAGCGTCGGATATTGCCAACGTAGGTGACAGGCTCGTCGCCACGAGCGAATCCATAGCGAGTATCTTTGTAGTACTGCTTTTGCCGCAACAATGGCAGACGCGCGCGAACGTCGACCCAATAGTCCGCGTCGCCTCCCTGGCGGGTGGTAATTTCACGCGCATCATTTAAATGGCCGAGGCCCACGTTATAGGCTGCCAGGGCAAACCAGGTCCGGTCCGGTTCGGTGATGCGATCCGGCAGGCGTTGGTGCAAGCGCTCAAGGTAGCGGGCGCCGCCGCGAATGGCCTGTTCAGCATCCAGTCGACTGCGCACGCCCATCGAGCGAGCGGTCGGCAGGGTTAACATCATCATCCCTCGAACACCGGTGGGCGAGCGCGCCCAGGGGTCCCACAGACTTTCCTGATAACTAATCGCAGCCAGCAGGCGCCAGTCCAGGTTGCCTGCATACTGTTGAAATAGTTCGATATATTGTGGCAAAGTCTCGTCTACAGCCTGAATAAACAGCTGCGTATCGACGTAATTAAAATGCTGAACATGGCCCCAGTAGCGATCGACCAGTTTAGTGATTTCGCCGCGTTCATGTTGGCGCCCGATGTATTCAATGGCGGCTGCATACAATGAGTCGTCTTCGGCGAGCGGGAATGCCCAGGCCAGCGGCACATCAAAACGCACCGTAAAGGCTACACTCAGGTCAGGATACAGGCGCCGCTTGATATCCAGGGTATTGGTATCGGCAATAGTGAAATCAATTTCTTCGGAAATGACCTTGGCTAGCAGTTCGTCGGCGTCGTAGAGCCGGGTCGCACGCCACTGTAAATCCGGATACTCGGCCTGGACCTCCTGCAAATATTCTTCGTGGCTGCTGCCTGAAACCACCACTAGCTCGCCCTCGAGGTCACTCCAGTCCCGCGGACGTTGACGGGTACCCTGTTTGAAAATCAGCCGTTGGTCAACACGGTGGTAGTACGGGGTAAAACGCATGTGCTTGCGGCGCTGGTCCGTCACATCGAGTCCGGCTGCGAGAAAATCGACGCGGCCGTGCTCTAAATGCTCGAATAAATGCTCAATCTGGACTTCGTCGAGCACTCTGAGTTCAACGCCTAATTCGTCCGCAAGGGCCAGGGCCATTTCGTACTCAAAGCCGGTGGGACTCTCCCCGTCCAGATGGTAGCTCGATGAGTTCATAATCGTGCCCACGGTCAGATAACCACGCTGCTGTACCTCTTGCAGGTAATTTTGTTTAACCGGATCTGAATTACAGGCCGTTAATAATGAGACCGAAACGACTAGCAGACTAAGAGCCGCTAAGCGCAGGGATTTTTTTATATTTGGTTTTTCCATGCAATCCTCTATGCGTTACTACGCTCTTTATACCATGCTAAAAGTTCCACTGCATCGTCATTTATGTCGCAAAATATGGCCACTTTCTTTATAATCGCAGCCACCAGACACCTGCTCAATTAACCTGCGGAGTCCAGACCAGTGCAAATTTTGCGTGGCGCGCCTGCCTTATCCGATTTTCGTCAACAAAAGCTGATAAACCGTATGCAACAAGCGGGCCTTGATGTCCGTTCTGTTAGCGCGGAATTCATTCATTTATATACCGCTGAACCTGCGCTTAGCGAGCAACAGCAAAATGTATTGCAGCAGCTGCTAACCTACGGCCCGGCCCGGGAAGAAAAAGCAGGCGGCGAGCAGCAAGTTTTTGTCACCCCACGGCAGGGAACCATTTCCCCGTGGTCGTCGAAAGCTACCGATATAGCTCATAATTGTGGGCTGGTAGCGGTGAAGCGGGTTGAGCGGGGCATTCTGTATCACTTGGAAGGTGAATTTACCGCTGAACAATGGGAACTCGCGAAAGGCTTTTTGCACGACAGGATGACTGAAAGCACGTTCGCCACTTTGGCTGAGGCCGACGTCCTGTTTGCCCATGCGCAACCGGCGCCGCTGAGCACCGTGGATATTCTTGCCGATGGCCGTCACGCACTGGCAACGGCAAATATTAATTTGGGTCTGGCATTGGCAGAGGATGAAATCGACTACCTGGTTGAAAATTTCCGTGCCCTTGGCCGTAATCCCAATGACATCGAACTCTATATGTTTGCGCAGGCAAACTCAGAGCATTGCCGGCATAAAATCTTCAATGCCGACTGGACGATTGATGGCGAAGAGCAGGCCAAATCACTGTTTGGGATGATTAAAAACACCTTTAAAAGCACCCCGGACTACGTCCTGTCTGCCTACAAAGACAACGCCGCGGTGATGGAAGGCTCTGCAGCCGGACGTTTTTTCCCGGCACCATTTGGCAGCGCCGATCCGGGTGAGTACGGTTACAGCAACGAAAATATCCACATTCTGATGAAAGTGGAAACCCACAACCACCCGACTGCCATTTCACCTTATCCAGGTGCGGCCACCGGCTCGGGCGGTGAAATTCGGGACGAAGGTGCCACGGGTATTGGTGCCAAGCCAAAAGCTGGGCTGGTTGGCTTTACCGTGTCCAACTTACGCATTCCTGGTTTCGATCAGCCGTGGGAAGAAGATTTCGGCAAACCTGACCGTATTGTGACCGCGCTCGATATTATGCTGGAAGGTCCATTAGGAGGCGCCGCCTTTAACAATGAATTTGGCCGCCCGAATATTCTCGGCTATTTCCGTACCTACGAAGAAATGGTTGCAAGCCATAACGGCACCGAACTGCGTGGCTACCATAAACCCATTATGATCGCCGGTGGTCTCGGTAACATCCGTGAAGACCACGTTGAGAAAGACGAGATCCCGGTTGGCGCACCGCTGGTCGTATTGGGCGGTCCAGCGATGAATATCGGTCTTGGTGGCGGTGCTGCGTCGTCAATGACCTCGGGTACCTCATCGGCTGAACTTGATTTCGCCTCCGTGCAGCGTGAAAACCCGGAAATCGAACGCCGCTGTCAGGAAGTGATCGATCGCTGCTGGCAGATGGGCGCCGATAACCCCATTGTCTTTATTCATGACGTTGGTGCAGGTGGCCTGTCCAACGCGATGCCAGAGCTGGTCAATGACGGTGAACGTGGCGGTCAGTTTAAGCTGCGTGCAATCCCGAACGATGAGCCTGGCATGAGCCCGTTGGCAATCTGGTGTAACGAGTCCCAGGAACGCTACGTGTTGGCCATCGACCCAGCTAAACTGGCGATATTCAGCGCTTTGTGTGAGCGCGAGCGCGCGCCGTTCGCGGTGGTAGGTGAAGCAACCGAAGAGCGTCACCTGAAACTGTACGATGAGGTTTTTGATAACTACCCGGTCGACATGCCACTAAACGTACTACTGGGTAAAGCACCAAAAATGCATCGCGACGTGACCAGCCGCAAAGCCGGGGGTGACAACTTTGCGACTCAGGGTATTACTGTCGACGACGCCGTAGGACGTATTTTACGCTTGCCAACGGTGGCTGAAAAAACCTTCTTGATAACCATCGGCGACCGTTCTGTGACCGGCTTAGTGGCTCGTGACCAAATGGTAGGACCATGGCAGATCCCAGTCGCAAACTGTGGTGTAACCGCTGCGTCGTATGACAGCTATGCCGGTGAAGCCATGTCGATGGGCGAACGCACCCCAGTGGCGTTGCTGGATTACGCTGCCTCAGCCCGTTTAGCGGTTGCCGAAGCGATCACCAATATCGCAGCCAATGCGATCGGTGACTTAAAACGAATTAAATTGTCAGCAAACTGGATGGCCGCCGCCGGTCACCCCGGCGAAGATGCCGGTTTGTACGAAGCCGTAAAGGCAGTGGGTGAAGAACTTTGCCCGGCGCTTGGCTTAACCATCCCGGTCGGCAAAGACTCAATGTCGATGAAAACCCAGTGGCAACAGGACGGTAAAGACACTGCCGTGACCTCGCCGCTGTCGCTGGTTATCACCGCCTTTGCCCGGGTCACCGATGTACGCAATGCGATTACCCCGCAGTTGCAGCCCAGCGCGAACGAAGACGACAACAAGCTATTCCTGCTTGATTTAGGCCGTGGTCAGAACCGTTTAGGTGGCTCCGCCCTGACTCAGGTCTATCGCTCAATCGGACAGCAGCCAGCAGATCTCGACAGCGCAGAGGATTTAAAAGGCTTCTTCCATGTTATTCAGACCCTGATCGCCGATGGCCAGCTCAGTGCTTACCATGATCGCTCAGACGGCGGACTCTTTACCACGTTGGCAGAAATGGCGTTTGCCGGTAACTGCGCCCTGGATGTTGAGTTGCCCGCGAACACCGATGCTGTAGCCGCACTTTTCGCTGAAGAGCTGGGCGCAGTGGTTCAGGTCACCGCGGCCGGCGCTGCGCGTTTGCAGACCCTGTGCCAGGAACACGGCCTCGACAATGTACTGGTGGAGCTTGGTGTAGTTAGCGCAGGCGATGAAGTGCGCATTCGCCAGCAGGGCGAGACCGTCTTCAGCGCAAGCCGCTCCAGTTTGCGAGCGATCTGGGCCGAAACCACCGACCAGATGCAACGTCTGCGCGATAACCCCGAATGCGTCAGCGAAGAATGGGCGATTAAAACCGATACCAGCAACCCTGGTTTGCACGCCGACCTGACCTTCGATCTCAACGAAGACATCGCCAGCCCTTATATTAATAAAGGTGCAGCGCCGCAGGTTGCGATATTGCGCGAGCAAGGCGTTAACTCCCATTATGAAATGGCAGCGGCATTTGACCGCGCAGGCTTCAAAGCGATTGACGTACACATGAGCGACATTCTCAGTGGACGGGTCAGCTTAGAGCAGTTCCAGGCGCTGGCAGCATGCGGCGGCTTCTCATACGGCGACGTACTCGGCGCCGGTGAAGGCTGGGCAAAATCAATTCTGTTCAACCAGCAAGCAAGGGAGCAATTCGCCACCTTCTTCGAGCGCAACGACACCTTGTCACTGGGCGTCTGCAACGGCTGCCAGATGTTGTCCAACCTGCACAGCTTGATCCCAGGCGCTGAAGGCTGGCCACGTTTTGTGACCAACCGTTCCGAGCGTTTCGAAGCCCGCGTCAGCATGGTCGAAGTACAAAAATCACCGTCCCTGTTGTTTGCCGGTATGGAAGGCTCACGCATGCCAATCGCCGTGTCACACGGTGAAGGCCGGGTCGAATTTAAAGATGCCAATGGCGCCGCCAGCCTAAGCCAGGCCGGCCAGGTGGCACTGCGTTACGTCGATAACTACGGCAAAGTCACCGAGCAATACCCAGCCAACCCGAACGGTTCAACCGGCGGCATGACAGGTATCACCAGCAACGACGGCCGCGTCACCCTAATGATGCCGCACCCTGAACGGGTCTTCCGCACCGTCGCCAACTCCTGGCACCCCAGCGAGTGGGGCGAAGACAGCCCATGGATGCGCATCTTCCGCAACGCCCGCAAAGCCATCGGCTAAGCAAAAAGGCCCGCATCGCTCGGGGAGGGTGACACTGGCTGCTTCCCGGGCAGGTGGGGGTTCTGTTTTGGGAGACGCCGTAAACCCGTCCCTGGGGGCTTGACGGCCGCATCCCTGCGGCCGACACTCCCAAAAGCAGAACTCCCCACCCGCCCGCGCAGCCAGCGTCACCCTCCACTCAACACCTGTGCGCTATTTAACGAATCCATAAACTAACAACGTCACTGTTTCTTGGGCCACGTCTTTCGTGGCTTAACATGTGTTATTTGTTGGAGTAAGGGAGTCACGGAGAAAGACCGACGTGGGCTATGGACGCTTGCCGGGCGTAGGATTGGCCGCGCGGAGGGGTGGGGGATTCTGCTTTTGGGGGCGTTGAGCGCATGGATGCGCGAACCGAGCCTACATGGATGTACTTGCGGCGTCCCCCAAAACAGAGCCCCTACCTCTCCGCAAAGCGGTCAACCCTACGCCCCCCACAAAGCCAACCTTTACCGGGCCCTCCCACGGGGCAGAAAAAAGCCCGCGGCGCGGGCTTTTTGATTAGTGGGCTTTTATCCACTCGATGAATTGGTTGGCGATGTCGGTGTGGTCCTGACTGCCACGGAAGCGGTCGGCCCATGGACCGGCGGCGATAACGGGGACGTCTTCGCCGGTGTGGCCACCAGTGGTCCAGCCGGCGCGGGTGTGGTAGTTGAGAATGTCGCGCAGGACGTCGTTGATTTTGTTGCGGCGATCATCGCCCTGGTATTCGGCGACGTCGGCGATGGCTTGCTGTTGATCGGTGCTTAGCGGGTATGGCAGATGGGTTTCGATGTAGCCTTCCCAGTCGATCCAGGGCATGTCGTTGAGGTCGATTGCCATGCTACGCAGGGCGCGGCCCTGGCGGCGTACTTCAGCGGCGCGGAACTGATAAGCACCGTCTGCACCCAGGGTCAGGCCGCCGGTTGAATGGTCAGCGGTGACCACCAGGGCGGTGTCGCCTTGCTCTTCGACGTATGGGATCAGGAATTCCAGTAGCTCGTCGAGCTCGGCCATTTCGTGCATGGCGCAACCGATGTCGTTGCCATGACCACACCAGTCGATCATTGAGGCTTCGATCATCAGTACATAAGGCTTGTCGGCATTGTTAAGCAAACGCAGGCTTTGTTCGGTCATGTTCTTGAGGCGCGTCTGATCGTCGATGACGTTCGGCAGGTTGCGCTCTGCAAAGAGGCCAATCAGGGGCAGGCGTTGCTGGGTCGCCAGTTCTTCGAAGCTGGTGACGACGCGCATGCCGTTGTTGCGAAAGTATTCGAGGTGATCAACGGCGTCATGCTCGTCGCTGGCAGGGCGAACAAAAAAGTCTTCACCGCCGCCAAGGAGTAAGTCAAAGCGCCAGTTGCCATTGTCATCGAGGCTGGCGAACTGGTCGGCAATGTCATTTTCCAGGCGGCGGCTTTCGCTATGGGTAAAGAAGGCGGCGGGCGTGGCATGGGTTACCTGCACGGTGGCAATGGCCGCGGTTAACATATCGCGCTCATTGGCATAGGCCATCATGCTTTTAACGGGGTCCCGGTCAGGATCTACACCGATGGCACCGTTGTAGGTTTTGACGCCGGAGGCAAGGGTGGTCGCACCGGCTGCGGAATCTGTGACCAGGGTTTCGTCAGCGGGATAGGTTGAGGCAGCGCCGACCAGATACTGGTCGAAAATAGTCTGTTCAATGTCGGCACGGTCGGTCATGCCGCGGCCGTCTTTAAAGTAGCGATAGGCGCTAAGGTATGGGAAACCCATGCCGTCACCGATAACCAGGATCAGGTTGCGCGGGGTTTCAGCGCCAGGTTCTGCCGTTTGCGCAAAACTGGTAGCCGGGGTGGCGGTGGTGAGCGCCGCGAGGATAAAGAGGCTGCTGAGCAGCGGCTTGGTGATTACTTTATTAAACATCATTGATCCCATGTATCACAACTATAAAAACCGAGAGCGAGTGCTTGCTAGCGGCGCCGGTTACGTTCTTTGTTGGCTATCTTAGCCGCGTTATTTTTCCGTATCATGACATAAGTTGCACCTAATCCGCCATGTTCGGGGCGGGCGCTGTGTGCGGCCAGGACGGGCTCGAGTTGCGGCAACCATTGTCCGCAAAGACTTCTGAGCAAACCAGGCTTGGGTTGGCTGTGTTTGCTCATACCATGAATAATGAGTGCATTACGCACACCACGCTGATAACAGTCGTGAATAAAATTGGCTAAAGCATGCCGCGCCTGGGTCACGTTATGTTGCTGTAAACTAAGGCTGGCACTGGGCGTATAGTCGCCTCGCTTAAGGCTTCGGAAGACTCCATCCTGCACCCCGTCGTGACGCCAGCTGATAACTTCACCCGGTTCAAGCCAGTGTTGGATAATTTCGCTCAAGGCGTCAGCGGGTTGATCCTGTGCTTCGGCTGCGGCGGCCTTCTGGCGTTCAAGCTGGGCTAGCGTTGGGGTAAACGCCTGACGGATGTCGCCTATCGTGTCATGTTTTAACGGAACGACGTCATCGCCAAGTAAGCTGTCAAAGCTATCGTCCTGAGAACGGTTGTTGTCGTACATAGGCACCTCCATCCATATCGTATGGACCAGCGATTATATCAAAAGTGGCAGCAAGGAGGAAAAAAAAGCCGCCCTAAGAAGGGCGGCTAAACAGGTTTGGACCTATGTAAACGGTTTCAGCTTAGAACGAATACTGCGCTGAAAACTGCACCCGGTCCATGTTGCCGTCAGCGCCGCTAAGCAATTCACGGTTGGCGCTGCTATATTCGCCGCCGACGACCAGGCGTTCGTTGACCTGATACATCATGTTGATTGCGTAACGCTGAGTACTGTCGTTGGCTACCGGACCTGCGAGCTCCATCTGGTTGTCGATGTCAGCACGTGAGTAAATCAGGTTGGTGCGCCATTTCTCGCTCCACACATGACGGTATGCAAACGAGAAACCAGTGACGTCAATCGCATCAAGATTGAGGTCTTCATTAATAATCGCACCGTTGGCGACATTAATACCGACGTAACGGCCTAACCCTGAACCATGCACCACACTGGTACGGATGTCGTGTGGGCCAATGTCCCATTTCATGGCTAAGCTGGCGCCGAACGCGTTCTCAGTGTCATCAACGCCTTGTTGACGCAACTCGAGGCGACGGTAGATACCGGCGATACTAAAATAAACATTATCCAGCTTGGTTGCCCAGCGCGCCGTCAGGTCGGGCATGGCAGTGTCGCCGGAGGTGATGCGGCCGGTACCACCCTGATACGGCGTTACTGTGGTTTCCGGTGCTTCAACAGAGACTGATAAACCATTGTCAAAGGTGTAGCGGATTTGTGGCTGACGGTTAAACACGATGCCGTCGGCGACGCCAACGAAGTCCGGTGCTTCAGGAATGATCGCTGTCTCCTGGAAGTTACTCCAGAACTGGCCAACCCGCCAGTTGCGATAGTCAATGAAAGCATGACGGACGCGAGGGCTGTAGGAGTTGGTGATACGTTTATCACCCCCGGCGGTGCCAAGGAAATCGAACTCGACGTAGCCGCTGATGGTTTCACCATTGGACAGTGTTTGCTTAGCTTCGAAGAAGAAGCGCGATTCACGTGCGTGGAAATCTGTAACCGTGCTGGAGTCCCCACCACCTACAGGGGTCAGGCCGGGAATATAGAAATCACGGCCAATACTACCACTGGGTAAAGTACCATCGTCAAAGTGGCTGGTCATAACGTCCAGCTTAATATACCCACCAACACGATAGTCTGTGTCTGCGGCGGCACTTGTCGAAACACCTAAGGTAGCTAGACTCAGAAGGGCGCCGGCTACAGCGCTCGAAACGAGGTTGTTGTTGCTCATTTTATTCATTCTGCTAACCCTTTTTTTTAAGTAGAGAGAGTGAGAGAGTGTGAAGGTAAATCATCGGGCAAGGCGCCATTATAGGTCAATCTAGACTATGGTCTAATAGGTTTTTGAGGGTCTTAGCGAGTACAACTAGTACCACATTTGAATGACGGAGGAGTAGTCATGGCACAAGCTCATTATCCAATGCCAGCTGCACTAAAAGATGAAGCTCGCCTGGATGCTGCCAGGTACCAGGCGATGTATAACCAGTCGGTTCAGGACCCAGAATCCTTTTGGGCTGAACACGGCAAGCGGATTACCTGGTTCACCCCATACACTGAGGTGAAAAATACGCACTTTGGTAAAAATGACGTGCAAATTGAGTGGTTCCGCGATGGCACCCTGAATGCCTGTTACAACTGTGTGGACCGTCATCTGGCCGAGCGTGCTGATAAAACAGCCATCATCTGGGAAGGTGACGATGTCGACGAGCAGAAGCATATCAGTTACCGGGAGCTGCACGAGCAGGTCGCGAAATTTGCCAATGGTTTGAAGAAGCTAGGCGTTAAAAAAGGCGACCGGGTGGCTATTTACATGCCAATGGTGCCGGAAGCGGCCTATGCAATGCTCGCCTGTGCCCGTCTCGGGGCTATTCATTCAGTGATTTTTGCTGGTTTTTCGCCCAACGCGATTGCCGATCGGGTGAATGACTGTGGCGCTAAAGTGGTTATTACGGCCAACGAAGGGCGTCGCGGTGGTAAAGGTGTGGCGCTGAAAACCAATGTTGATAAAGCAGTTGCAGACAATGCATGCCCATCAGTTAGTAGTGTGGTGGTCTTCAAACATACCGAAACAGAGGTGCCCTGGAACAGTGAACTCGACGTGTGGTGGCATGAGCTGATTGGTGATTGCGACAGCGACTGCCCGGCCGAAGTCATGCAGGCTGAAGATCCGTTGTTCATTCTTTATACCTCAGGCTCAACCGGCACACCAAAAGGTGTGCAGCATACGACGGGTGGTTACATGGTGTATGCCGCTATGACCCATGAGTATGTGTTTGACCTGCGCGAGGACGATGTCTATTGGTGTGCCGCCGATGTGGGCTGGATTACCGGGCACAGCTATATTGTGTACGGTCCGTTGGCCAATGGTGCAACGACACTGATGTTTGAAGGGGTGCCTACCTATCCTGACGAGACGCGGATTGCGAAGATCGTCGATAAGCACCAGGTTAATATTCTCTACACAGCACCCACTGCGATCCGCGCGTTGATGGCGAAAGGTGACGCAGCGGCGCGGGGCAGTAGTCGTGACAGTTTGCGCATTCTTGGCTCGGTCGGTGAACCGATTAATCCGGAAGCCTGGGACTGGTATTACAACTGCATCGGCAATGGCAAGTGCCCGATTATGGACACCTTCTGGCAGACGGAAACGGGCGGTATCATGATTACGCCATTGCCAGCGGTGAAAGATATGAAGCCGGGTGCGGCGATGACGCCATTCTTCGGCGTGCAGCCTGCACTGGTGGACAACGAGGGCAATAAGCTTGAGGGCGTGGCCGAAGGCAATCTGGTGATTGCCGATTCCTGGCCAGGTCAGGCGCGTACCCTGTGGGGCGACCATGAGCGCTTTGTGCAGACGTACTTCAGCACCTACGAAGGGTATTACTTCACCGGGGATGGTGCCAAAGTCGATGAAGACGGTGACTACATGATTACCGGTCGGGTCGATGATGTGTTGAACGTATCCGGACACCGTCTGGGCACCGCTGAGATTGAAAGTGCGCTGGTTGCTCATGAAGCGGTGGCGGAAGCGGCCGTGGTCGGTTTTCCGCATGATATCAAGGGGCAGGGTATTTATGTCTATGTCACTGTGGTGGAAGGAACCGAGCCGACTGATGAGCTGCGCAAAGAATTGATTCAATGGGTGCGCACGGATTTAAGCCCGATAGCGACCCCGGATCATATTCAGTTCTCACCAGGATTGCCGAAAACACGTTCGGGTAAAATCATGCGCCGGATCCTGCGTAAGATAGCCGCTAACGAGCATGATAGTCTGGGTGATACATCTACGCTTGCTGATCCGAGTGTGGTAGAGTCATTAATCGAAAACAGACTAAATAAGTAAGGCCGTCAGTAGTTTGGACGGCGCAGGTTAGAGGCGTTATGACCAAACTATTAATAGCGGACGACCATCCTTTGTTTCGCGAGGCGCTGCAAGGCGCTCTCGCGACTCATTTAGATAACCTTTCTATTGTTGAAGCTGACAGTCTTGAAAGTACCCTCGAGGTGCTGAACGACGATGACGACATTGATCTGCTGCTACTCGATTTACATATGCCGGGCAGCGGTGACCTGTATGGTTTAATTCGGATCCGCGAAGACTTCCCCTTGCTACCTGTAGCTATTATCAGCGGCACCGAAGACCCGGCGGTGATTGGCCGTTGTATTGGCTTTGGCGCGCTTGGCTTTATTCCTAAATCGATGTCCTCTCAGCAAATCGCTGAAGCCATTGGCACTATTCTGGAAGGTGATGAGTGGGTGCCGGAGAGTTTACGCTCGCAGATGCAGGCGTTGTCCCAGGAAGACATTGAGCTGGCAGACAAGGTGGCCGCGCTAACGCCACAGCAATACCGAGTGCTTTACCATGTGCATGAAGGCCTGCTGAATAAACAGATTGCCTATCAGCTTGGCATTACTGAAGCTACCGTGAAAGCGCATATGACCGCAATTTTTCGCAAGCTGGACGTCTACAGCCGTACCCAGGCGGTGCTTTTGGCCGAACGTCTGCAGCTGGCGCCGCCAGATGATAATACCCGTGTCTGATGTTTAGAGCGTTTAAAAAAACAGCAAAGAATTAACAAAGATTACAGTTTTAAGTGTTTATAATTGCGCCAATTTTAACCAGTTGGAAAAGTTTTTTTTATGCGCTCCCTTTCTATTAAACATCGTTTAATCCTCAATACCGCCATTTTAGTGGTTGGTTTGTTGATTATTCTTGGCCTGAACCAATACCAGGCATCACAACAAACGGAACTGGGCGAAGCGCAGCGACTCAACGAACGACTTGTGGCCGATATGCTGATGTTGCGTCGCAATGAAAAAGACTTTTTAATGCGCGCAGAAACGCGTTACCTGGCTACCTTTGATAGCAACGTCAGCACATTGCAGACGCATCTGCAGCAGCTTGCAGATATTCTTGAAGAGCAGCAAATTGACCGTTCTCATTTAGAATCCTTTCGCCGCAATATCCGTCAGTACCAGCAGGGGTTTTCAAAGGTCGTCGCGGCCACGGAAACACTCGGTTTAACCGATGAAGACGGCAGGACTGCGGAGCTGTTACAAAGCGCGAATCGACTTGATAACGCGGCATCCGCGGAAGCACGCGTTGCTATCATGCAATTGCATGCACTGCGCACCAGTTTCATAGTAAACCCGGATCCGGCTTTACGTGCTGAATTTGAACAGCAGGCTAATGCCCTGAATTCTCAATTATCATCGTCTGCACAGCCGTTGCTGACTCGCTACCAACAGGCATTTGCGCGCTATGCCAGTCAACGTGAGGTGCTTGGTGTGGATGAACGCAGCGGATTGATGGGCGAGATGCGAGCCGCGGTTCATCAAACTGAGGTCAATCTTGAGGAGTTGAGTGAGGTGGTCGAACAGGCGTTGGCCAGCAGCACGCAAAATTTATCGCGGATGATCCTGTTGGTGTTTGCCCTGGTTCTGGGACTGGTTGTTTTATTTAACTTACTGATAAGCCGGAGTATTATTCGGCCAATTCTGAGCATGCAAAGCGTCATTCAGCAGATTGCGGTGAACAAAGATCTGTCGATACGTCTTGATACTGAGGGCAACGATGAGGTGTCGTCGGTGGCAGTCAGCTTCAACCAGATGATGACAGACTTTGAGAGAGTCATCGGCAATATGGCGACGGCGGCGAATCAACTGGCAGCGGCGTCCCAGGAACTCAGTACCGTCAGTGATGAAGTCAGTGGTATTGCCCACAATCAGGAAGAGCAGACGGCAATGATCGCGACGGCAATCACCGAAATGGCGGCGGCTATTCAGGAAGTTGCCGGCAACGCACTGGCGGCTTCAGAAGCGGCGGACAAAGGCGCGACCGAAGCAAATGCGGGGCAGCAAAGTATTACCCGCAATATCGATTCGATGGAGCAGCTGCAAGGCGCAGTCACTGGCACCAGCGAGCGGCTTCAGGTACTCAATGAACGAACTCACGAAATCAGTAAAGTGGTCAATGTTATTCAGGATATTGCTGAGCAAACCAATTTACTGGCACTCAATGCAGCCATTGAAGCGGCACGTGCCGGAGAGCAGGGCCGTGGTTTTGCGGTAGTTGCAGATGAAGTCCGTACCCTGGCTGCCAATACCAAAGCCTCCACGCAAACCATTCATGAAACGACCGAGCGGTTGTTACGTGGCGCCCGGGAGGCGATGGAAGCGATGCAAGTGTCGGCTGATCAGGCGAGTGAAAGTGGCAACCTGGCGGCGCAGGCCGGTGATTCATTTGCCCGCGTGTATGACTCGATTCAACAGGTTACCGAAATGGGTATCCAGATTTCTACCGCGACTGAAGAGCAGTCGTCAGTGGCGCATGATATTACTGAAAATGTGAATAAAGTTGCTGACAGTGTCCGTCAGGTTGTGACCGGTGCGCATCAGTGCGCCTCGTCTAGTCAGGAGCTGGCGCGCCTTGCTGCGGATTTGCAAGATGAGGTAGCGCAATTTAAAGTAAGCTAACAATAAAAACACTAGGATGCAGATGAGCTGGATACTGATTGCCTCAGGGCTTGCTTATATAGGGCTGCTGTTTGTCATTGCAGTCTGGGGTGATCGGCGCAAGACCAGAGGTTACCGCTGGAGTCTGCATCCGAGTGTATACGCGCTGTCTCTGGCCATTTATTGCACCTCGTGGACCTACTATGGTGCCATCGATAACGCAGCCACCAATGGCTGGAGTTTTCTGCCTATTCTGCTTGGCCCTATGCTGCTGTATATATTTGCGCTGCCCATCGTGCGCAAGCTGGTGGCGGTCAGTAAGCAGCAGAATATCACCTCCATCGCGGACTTCATTGCCTCGCGTTATGGCAAGCGGCATAAAATGGCACTGGTGGTTACTATCATTGCCGCGTTGTCGATTATTCCCTATATCGCACTGCAGCTTAAAGCGGTGGGGATCAGTTTCACCACCATCCTCGGCACCGACGATCCGACCGCCGCCTATTCATTAAAAGAACTCGCCGTGGCTATCCTGATGGCCGCTTTCGCGATCATGTTTGGAACCCGCCATATTGATGTGACCCAGTACCGTAGCGGCATGATGCTGGCGATTGCATTTGAGTCCGCGGTCAAGCTGTTGGCACTGGTGGTGTCCGCCATCGTCGCCTGGTATCTGCTGCGTAGCGGGACTTCATTAAGTCTGACTGCTCAGTTGCAGACCCTGAACCTGGGTGAAGGCTGGAGTTTTAGTCAGGCGCTGACGCCCATGTTCATGGCGCAGCTGTTCATGGCCGCTGGTGCTATTTTGTGTTTACCACGTCAGTTTCATGTCACTGTGATTGATAATGTGCATTTGTCACACCTGAATACCGCGCGCTGGCTATTTCCACTCTATTTAATGCTGACCTCGCTGGCTATCGCGGTTATTGCGATTGCCGGGGTGACCCTGTTGCCGGATGCAAGCGGCAATTATTCCTTGCGCCTGCCGCTTTCGCAGGGCTTTGATGCATTGACAGTGTTTGTCTATGTCGGTGGTATCTCAGCGGCCACGGCGATGGTGGTGATCGCCACGCTGACCCTGAGCACTATGGTCAGCAACGACGTGATTATGCCGCTGGTTCTGAAACGTGATGTGACCAGAATGCCCCAGGCGCGGCGTTTTTACCGCAAGCTGTTGCTGGTCCGGCGGATTGCGATTACCAGTATCCTGCTGATGGGCTGGTTATGTTACCACCTGCTGTTGGCGCAGCTCGATCTGGTAAGTATGGGCTTACTCGCATTTTCGGTGGTGTTGCAGCTCCTTCCCGCCGTACTTGGTGGTTTGTACTGGCGACGCGGGCATGCTCAGGGGGTTTATGCCGGTCTGTTAGTTGGCTTTGGGGTGTGGCTGATGACCATTTTTCTGCCCATCGTCAGCAGTGCAAATCTGAGTGAGACGCGGGTTGATGAGATCATTAGTTTTGGTGCCATGTATAGCTTCGCCGCCAATCTGATTGCGTATGTTGTGTTCAGCCTGATTGCGGTGCCGAGCCTGATTGACCGGATTCAGGCAATGGCGTACGTGCGTCCGCGGGAGTCTGCTCCCCAAAGTGAGGGCACCCGTCACCACAGAGCACGTGGACGCGATATGAAGATGCTGATGCAGACCTTCCTCGGCCGTGAGCGCACGGAGCAGCTGGTTACCGACTACACCCAGCGCCATGAACTGCAACTGAATGCGGTCGCTGATGAACAGTTTATCGACTTTACCGAACGCGCGATTTCCGGCGTATTAGGCGCGGCAACTGCACGTTCGCTGGTGCGCGCTGCGTTAAATGACCGGCGTCTGAACATTGAGGAGGTGGTTCACTTTTTCGATGACACCACACAGGCGCTGCAGAACCAGCAGTCAATTATGTTCAGTTCGCTGGAGAACCTGGCGCAGGGCATATCTGTAGTCGATGCAGAACTGCGCCTGGTGGTCTGGAACAAACGCTATCTGGATCTGTTTGAGTACCCCGACGGGATGGTGCAACCGGGGCGCCCGATTGCGGATATGATCCGTTACAACGCCGAACGGGGCGAATGTGGACCGGGAGACATCGATGGGTTGGTAGAAAAACGACTGCGGCACATGCAGCAGGGCTCACCCCATCGCTTTATCCGTCGTCGCAGTGACGGACGTATTATCGAAATGGTCGGCAATCCGTTGCCAAGCGGCGGCTTTGTCACCAGTTTCACCGATGTGACTGAACATATCGAAACCCAGCAGGCATTAGAAGATGCCAACATTGACCTGGAAGCGCGGATCGAAAGCCGGGCCCGCCAGGTGCGCGAGGTCAACCGCGAGCTGACCGAAGAAATCGAACGCCGACGTGAAACGGAAGAAGCACTGAAAGGCGCGAAGGCAGAAGCGGAGGCGGCTAACGCCAGTAAAACCCGTTTTCTGGCGCTGGCCAGTCACGATATTTTGCAGCCGTTGAATGCAGCCCGCTTGTATCTGGAAGCGATCGATCACGGTCAGCTGGATAGCAGAAATAACCAGTTGCTGAATAAAGTCGATAACGCGCTGGATTCAACAGAGAATCTGCTGTCGACCCTGCTGGCGATCGCCAAGATGGAGCAGGGCGCCCTGCAACCGAAATTAAAACACGTCGATTTGGATACGGTGTTACAGCCATTAGTGGCCGAATATTCGGTGCTTGCGGAGCAGCGTAAACTCGACTTCCGTGCCTACACGCGTTCACAGGTGGTGGTGCATACAGACCCCACCTATCTGCGCCGTATCGTACAAAACTTTTTATCCAATGCGATCAAATATACCGAGCGTGGGCGGGTTGTGCTGGGTGTTCGGTTACGTGGCCGGCTGGTGGAAATCAATGTGTGGGACACCGGGCCAGGTATTCCGGAGCAGCAGCATGTACGAATTTTTGAAGCCTTTATTCGCTACCACAAAGGCTCAACCAGTGGTGTGGGCCTTGGTCTGTCGGTGGCGCAGCGGATGGCTAAACAGCTGGACTGTCCGATCCGCGTGCGTTCGGTGCTAGGCCAGGGGAGCTGTTTTTCGGTGCGCATACCGATGGGCGAAGCGGTCCACGTGGTGCGGCAGAAAGCACAGACGGTCAGTCGGGTGCAGACTTCGGCAATGCATTTCGTCTGTGTCGATGACGATCCGGAGAATCTCAATGCATTGCGAGCTTTATTGGAGAAATGGGGCTCGACCTGCAGCCTGTTTACCCGCGCTGACGATGCCATTGAATATGCTAAGTGTCATCCGAAACCGGATGGTGTCTTATTAGATTATCAGCTGGGCCATGAAGGTGACGGCCTGACCCTGGCAGCTGAATTATTGCAGATATGGGGTAAACCCTTGCAGGGTGCGCTGGTGACGGCGGTGCGTGAACCTGAGGTAAAAAAAGAAGCGCGCAAGTTGGGACTGCAGTTTGTCGCTAAACCGGTTAAACCGGCACAACTCAAAGCTCTGCTACAGCATGTGCAGCGAGCTAACCGGCGTTGATGTTGTTGTAGATTCAATGGGGGCGAGCGCGGGGCTTGAACGTTGAATTGGTGGGTTTGGTTGGGTTCAATGAGGGCGAGCGCGGGGCTTGAATATTGAATTGGTGGAGCTAATTCAATATTCAAGCCCCGCACTCTCAACAGATAGTCGTAGAAAAGGGGCAGTACGACCTTGGTCGTACTGCCCCTTTTCTACGACTATAGTCCAATTCCCGTTTTTCCATTCACTGATAAAGTCGCTAATGACCCAATAAGTATAACTTTCACAACAACAACTAACTGGAGGGCGTTCATATGGCATTTGAATCTGCAGATCATGCCAAAGCCTACTGGAAAGAAAACCTGTCGCTGATGGTCAAACTACTGTTTGTCTGGGCGCTGGTTTCTTTCGGATTCGGCATATTCCTCGTTGACGTACTGAACCAGGTGCAGTTTTTCGGTTTTAAACTGGGCTTCTGGTTCGCACAACAGGGTGCGATTTATACCTTTATCGTACTGATTTTTATCTATATTCGGCAGATGAACAAGCTGGATAAAAAATACCAGGTCGACGAGGAGTAATCGATGGATATTCAAACATTAACCTTTATCGTCGTTGGCCTGACGTTTGCCCTTTATATCGGAATTGCGATTTGGGCTCGCGCGGGTTCAACCAACGACTTCTACGTAGCAGGCGGTGGTGTTCCACCAGTAGCGAACGGTATGGCAACCGCTGCTGACTGGATGTCAGCTGCATCCTTCATTTCGATGGCCGGCCTGATTTCATTCATGGGGTATGACGGAAGTGTCTACCTGATGGGCTGGACCGGCGGTTACGTATTGCTGGCGCTTTGTTTAGCTCCGTACTTACGTAAATTTGGTAAGTTCACAGTGCCAGACTTTATCGGCGACCGTTATTATTCACAAACGGCGCGCACGGTAGCTGTATTCTGTGCCATCGTGGTGTCCTTTACTTACATCGCAGGTCAGATGCGTGGTGTTGGTGTAGTCTTTAGCCGCTTCCTCGAAGTTGATATCACCGCCGGTGTTCTTATCGGTATGGCGATGGTGTATTTCTACACCTTGCTGGGTGGTATGAAAGGCATTACCTACACCCAGGTTGCGCAGTACTGCATTCTGGCATTCGCTTATACCGTCCCTGCGGTATTTATTACCTTCCAGATGACCGGGCATATCCTGCCGCAAACTGGTTTCGGTGCAACCCTGGCTGACGGCTCTGGCGCTTACCTGCTGGAACGTCTTGACGGCTTGTCACGTGAGCTAGGTTTTGCCGCGTACACCGAGGGGTCACGGGCAACACTGGATGTGTTCGCGATTACGCTGGCACTGATGGTAGGTACAGCTGGTTTACCACACGTTATTATTCGCTTTTTCACCGTTCCTAAAGTAAGTGATGCCCGTCGTTCTGGCGGTTGGGCGCTGGTATTTATTGCTGTGGTTTATACCACTGCGCCGGCCATCGCATCGATCACTAAGGTGAACGTGCTGGATACTATCAACGGACCTGATCAGCAAGGTGTAATGTATGAAAATGCACCAACCTGGATCTCAAACTGGGAACAGACAGGACTGATTCAGATCAGTGAGGAAGCTCGCGCAGGCGAAGAGCCAATGTTCTTCTCCAACGATGACCGTGCTAACACCAATGTCGATGCTGATATTATCGTTCTGGCCAGCCCGGAAATTGCGAACTTGCCTAACTGGGTCGTAGCCCTGGTAGCAGCTGGTGGTGTAGCCGCCGCACTGTCTACGTCGGCAGGCTTACTGTTGGTTATTTCCAGTTCGGTCTCGCACGACTTACTGAAACGGACCTTTAAACCAGATATTACTGATAAGCAGGAGCTTTTGGCGGCACGTATTGCGGCAGGCTTCGCGGTTCTTATCGGTGCGTACTTTGGTATTAACCCTCCCGGATTCGTGGCGCAGGTGGTCGCCTTCGCGTTCGGTCTGGCAGCGTCATCCTTCTTCCCTGCGATTATTATGGGTATCTTCCATAAGCGCATGAATAGTACGGGTGCGATTGCCGGTATGGTGACAGGTATCGTGTTTACCCTGGCATACATTATCTACTTCAAATTCATGAACCCGACGGCGGGACCAGATGAATGGTTCATGCAAATTTCGCCGGAAGGAATTGGCACTGTAGGTATGCTTCTGAACTTCATCGTTGCTAATATTGTGCTGAAGTTCACGAAAGAATCGCCAGCGGAAATCCAGGAATTGGTCGAGTCTATCCGCTATCCAAAAGGATCGGGTGCGGCGACAGGCCACTAACTTCAGACAGCGTGATTAGTCATGCACTCTGATAACAATGGAACCCCCGGGCGTTAAGCTCGGGGGTTTATTTTTATGGCTCTAGATTTACAGGATATGGCGGATTTTCTAAAGCAAACGCCGCCTTTTGATGCACTCGATAACGCCCGGTTTGACTACGCTCTGGACCATGCTGAAGCGGTGTATGTCAATCAACACAACCGCGAAGAGATACTGCGCGAGGGACACCCAACCTTATACGTGGTGCGTTCGGGTACCTATGACCTGACCGATAAGCACGGCAAGTTTATCGAACGGCTGGAAACGGGCGATGTATTTGGTTTTCCGGCACTACTTAGTGGGCGGACGATTACCAACCAAATAGAAGTGCTGGCTGATGGCATCCTATTTTGCTGGGATGCAGCCACCTTCGCCTATCTGCGCCGCTACTCTGAACCCTTTGAGCGCTACTTTATGCAGGCGCAGGAGCGCCGGTTACTGGTCGAGCATCGTGGCGAGGATTCGACCCCAGACTGGACTGAGCGCGATATAGGGAGTGTCATTTCACGCCCTCTAATCAGTATTGGCAGTGACACCAGCATTCAGCAAGCAGCGATTTCAATGAGTGAGAATAAAGTGTCAAGTTTACTGGTAGTGGATGAAGGACACCTTCGCGGGATTATCACCGACCGTGATATCCGCAACCGGGTTGTGGCCAAGGGTATGGATTACGGGGTGGCGGTAACCGCCGTGATGACCCAGATGCCGGAAGCGGTCTACACCCGGCAGAGTTTATTTGATGCACTGACAATGATGAACCAGGCAAATATTCACCACTTACCTGTGTTGGATGACGAAGAGCGGCCGGTCGGAATGATCACCACCACTGACCTCATGAAGCAGCAGCGCAGCGAGCCGGTGTTCTTAATGAATGCGCTGTTTAAAGCGCAAAGCCGCGAAGCGTTGGTCGAGGAAGCACAGAACATACCGCATTATCTGCGTACTTTTGCCACCCGGGTCAAAGACATTGGCATGGTCGGCCGGTTACTGGCCTCACTGACGGATGGCATGACACGCAAGCTGATTCGCTTGTATGAGCATGAGCATGGCGCCGCACCCGTTGCCTATGCATGGATGGCTTTTGGCTCGCAAGCACGCGAAGACCAAACCCTGAGCTCGGATCAGGACAACGGTCTGCTGTTAGCCGATGGGGTCAAAGAGGGGCAGCGCGAGTACTTTCATAAGCTCGCTGAATTTGTCTGCACAGGTCTGGCGGACTGCGGCATTCGTTTGTGTCCGGGTGATGTGATGGCGATGAATCCGAAGTGGAACAAAACCTCGCTGGAATGGCAGCAGCAGATTAAAAAATGGGTTCAGTCGCCGACGCCCGATGCGATAATGCATAGTATGATTTTCTTCGATAGCAGAATGATAGCGGGCAACCAGCAGCTCTATCGACGACACCGTGAAGCCATTGGCAAAATTGCCCAGCGCGATATTTTTCTGGGTAATATTGGCCGTCATATTGGGGAGCTAAATGTCCCCCTGGGGCTTTTTAACCGCTTGCGCACGAAAAGTGAAAAGGGCGGTGATTACATTGATATTAAAACCCAGGGCGTTGCCGTTATTAACGACATTGTGCGCCTGTACTCATTAATCGAAGGCTTAACCATGCCAGCGACTCCAGCGCGGTTGCAGGCGCTGCAGAGCCATAAACTGCTCACGGCCAAAGATAATCAGAACCTGCTTGAAGCCTGGCAATTTTTAACCCAGCTACGGCTGTCGCATCAGTTAAGGTTGCAGGGTGACTCCACTGAGCCGGTGAACTCCATTGACCCGGAAACTTTAAGCACGCTACAGCGACGCCAATTGAAGGCTGCTTTTAGTGTGATCAAAGATGCGCAGCAAGGGGTTGGTTTCAAAGTGGGGCGAGGGCTGTAAGATGGTGGCTGAGCGATGCTAATTAGCCTGCTCGATAAACTTGGCCAGCTCGGCCAGGGCATGCAGTCGAATATAATTAACAGCGATGGCCGCGAGCGGCAGGCCAGCCTTCAGGGGGCGTGGCAACAAGCCCGTTATGTTGCCCTGGACCTGGAAACCGATGGTTTAGACCCTGAGCAGCACCGGATTCTGGCGATCGGCTGGGTGCCCCTGAAGGTGCCACGGATTGCGCTGAATGCGGCGGATTACGGGGTGATTCAAAGTGACCAGCCGCTTAGCCAAAGCGCGGTTATTCACCAGTTGTCTGAACACGATATTCAGGGCGGAGAAGCCCTGGCTAAGGTGCTTAAACGGCTGGCAAAAAGCCTGGATGGGGCGGTGCTGGTGGCGCATCATGCCGGGTTTGACTGGCAGTTTCTGCAGCGCGCTTTTAGTCAGCAGGGTATTGCATGTAAGCCACTGGCGCTGATGGACACGTTAAAACTTGAACAGACTCGTCTGCAACGCCAGAAGGACTGGCTCGAGAAAGGCGAACTGACACTGGCGGCGTGCCGGCAACGCTATGGATTGCCGCCAGTGCGGCAACATCATGCCTTAAGTGACGCTGTGGCCTGTGCCGAGTTGTTTCTCGCTCAGGCCTATAAGATAGTCGGTTCGCAAAAGACCTCGCTGAAAGGACTATTGCGCTACTCGAGGTAAGCAGTGTGGTGCTTATCGCACCACTACCCGGTCATTGACCTGAATGTTACTGCCGACTTCGTCATCTGCGACACGGGTCAGTGCGGAAGAACGTTCGACCTGGGCGACAGTCAGCTGGTACGGGCTGAGCACCCACTGTTCACGATAAATGCCCTGATCATCAATGAAGTTGCCACGATGGTAGATATGCAGGTTTTGTCCTTCGTCGACCCCATGATTAGCGCCCAGATTGACGGTGACCTGGTTACCACTCACTGCGATGACCTGGCCCTGAGGCTCTTCGCAGGACAGCCGTTCATCGACACCATAGACCAAATCCTGCATCCGTTCCTGAATCAGGTTGCCATAGGCACTGCTCCAGAAGCGCTGGCCGAAGGGGTCAACTTCTTCGTTGTAATCAAAGTCCCACACTGTCTGCCCACGGACATTGGCGCGGGTAATTAAGTCACCACTGGATGCTTCAAATACATACAACGTCAGCGCCATATTGCGGTTCTGTTCGGCAGGTGTCCAGAAGGTGTAATTGGTTCCGCGTTGCTCGGTGCTAATGTCATCAAAAACCGCCGCCATCACATATTGGGCATCCGTTTCTTTGCCGATACGGCGGGCAAATCCAGCCATCGCCTGATCGTTGTTAGCGGCACGCATATCGGTCAGGCCGACTTTGCGCTCAATCCGGTGTTCCAGGAATAAGGTGTTGCTGTGCTGTGCCAGCATTTCTGCGAAACGTTGTGAGGCCGCGCGTTCAAGATCCCATAATGCACCATGGCGCGCCTGTTCAGCCCGCGCCAGTTCAAATGGTACAATCGACACCCCTTTGCGGAAACTTGCTGCCGGGCAATGTTCTTCGTCCTGACGGATATTGGCGCGGATGGTGACCTCAATGCGGTTATCACGTATCCGTTCGCGGACAATCTCTGCCTGCTCAATTGAGCCTTCAGCACTCCATTCAAAAAAGTCGCCGGTCAGCACACCATCCACGACCTGCTCGACACTGGCGACCCGACCGCCTGAAAAATCAAGGCTTTGCCGCAGCGCACTGGTCACGGCCTCAGAACGTGCCGTTTTAACGTCATTGTTTACAATCGGCGCACTACCGGTACTCTCGTACCATTCAGCCTGGGCCGGTAAGGCCAGGCTAAGTAAAGTGAGCAGGGCACTGAATAAGAAAACTTTCTGCATGGGTCTTTCCTCACGAAATTTGTACTCAACTATGCAGCTTTTGTGCCGATAGAGAATAAACGCTAGTAACAATACACTAGATCAAGGAGTCGAGCATGTTACGCAACCTTATTATTGCCGCCAGTATTGGCTTATTGTCTGCCTGCAGCAGTATGGACCGGCATGTCGAATACACCACAGTAACCCCAGAGTCATTCCCGGAGCTAACCGCTGTTGGCTACGCCCCCATTGCCAAGCAAAATGGTGGGACAGAGCAGGAGCGAGTGCTGCAGGCAATGCGTGCATCGCGCCTTGAAGCGTACCGTGAACTGGTTGAGCAAGTGCAAGGCGTACGCATTAGCGGAACCAGCGAAGTCAGCGACATGATGCTTCGCGACGACCAGTTCCGCAGCCAAATCAGTGGCGTTATCCGCGGTGCCGAAGTAGTCCGCAGTTACCCAGTCGGCGACGACTACTACGCCACCGAACTGCGCCTCGACTTCGAACAGGTCCACAACCTCTACATCGCAACCGTACGCCCCACCAAAGTCGATCGGATACTCTACTACTAGTAACCACTCACCACCAAAAAGCCCGCGCCGCGGGCTTTTTGCGTTGGCGCGCAGGGCGGGTGCCGCTGGCTGCGCGGGCGCGGTGTGCAGGGCTGACCGCTTTGCGGACGGGCAGGGGTTCTGTTTTGGGGGACGCCGCAAGTACGTCCCTGTAGGCTCGGTTCGCGCATCCATGCGCTCAACGCCCCCAAAAGCAGAATCCCCCACCCGCCCACGAGGTCAACTCTGCGCACCTACTACCCGCGCAGCCAGCGACACCCGCCTGGCCATGAAAGATTGGTCATAACTGAATCGAGTAAGAAGCAGTGAGAAGCCCGGAAAAGGTTGGCGCGGGGGATGAGGCGATGTGCTTTGCTGGGCGTCTCGCGCATGGATGCGCGAGCCGAGCCCCCAGGGATGGGTTTACGGCGTCCCAGCAAACACATGCCTTGTCCCCCGCAAAGCCAACCTTTGCCGGGCTACCGCTAAGCTGCGAGTTTAGGCTTTGATGCTGGAGCCGGATGGGCCGGTCGAGGTTTTGCCTTTGTTGGTGTAGGTTACTGTGGTGCCGGTGTAGGCAGCCTGAATGCTTTGTTTTAGGTTTTGAATGCGACCGAGTGTCATGCGTACGATTTGGCCGTTGACTTCGTTATTGGTCTGGCAGGATTCCATCAG
This sequence comes from Aliidiomarina sedimenti, assembly GCF_003986955.1. Classification (GTDB taxonomy): domain Bacteria; phylum Pseudomonadota; class Gammaproteobacteria; order Enterobacterales; family Alteromonadaceae; genus Aliidiomarina; species Aliidiomarina sedimenti. Next base: position 185,573 of record NZ_PIPN01000003.1, read on the forward strand.
CTGGATAATTTGTTTGCGCTTGTCGCGCAGTTGCGGATGGGTGGAGATGATTTCTTTTTGCGGATGCTCGGCGATTTGCTCGTCCAGGGTTTGGATCTGGTCGAGCAATGCCTCTTTTTGATCGGTCAAAGTTTCCAGCGCAGGGGCAGCGCGCTGGACTAGCAGTTGTTTCTCGCTCGCCTGTAGTTCCACCAGTTGCGTCAATTGCGCAATCTGCTGTTCTAATAGATCAGCAAGCAAGGCAGCCATGGGTAAGGGCCTTATTCTCCGTTACCGAACATGTCAGCTTCAAAACTGGCAATGTTGGCAGCGAGACGCTCAGCGTCAATTGAATAGTCGCCATTGGCCAGCGCTTGTTTAATACGCTCGACTTTGGCTTCATCAACGCCAGAGTTGTTTTCTGCACGGCGCTGCAACTGCGCGAGCTGTTGCGCTTGCGGTGTCAGCGAAACCGCGTCCTGACGAGGTGCAGACTGAGTAGTCTGGGCTTCTGCCGGACGTGATTGTTGTTCAAATTTAGTGTTCAGTTGAGTGTTGTTGACACTCGAGTTTACGTTATTGATAGCCATAATTTGCCCCTAGTAATATCTAACCTACGCCAACCTTATCGGCGTTGCAGTAATAAACTTTAGTCGAATTTGTTTAAAAAACGACACGTACTTCATTGCTGCCTGAAACCACTGCCTGGACGTCCCGGTTGGAGCGGCTATTGCGCACGGTGATGCGGTCACCCATCAGGCCATCGCTGCGGGCAACCCCGGTTGCGCGAACTTCCAGCCCATTGGAACCGGAGATGATTGTAACATTCTGACCGCGGCAAACAAAGCAGGTATGACGCGCCTGGATTGCCTGGTTGGTACCAATTCGGCGTTTTATTTGCGCGCCGAGTAACTCGTCGATATTGGTGTGTGCTGAGTCGCGTAACTGGTGAATGTCGACGTGGTTAAATTTTACGTCACTACGGCCGATAACATCCCCAGGAGACAGCGGGCGCGCGGCTACTACAATGGCGCGCATTTGCTGAATACGTACTGGAATAAACAGCCGCCAGCCTTCGTAATCATGGCACTGAATTAATACGGTGGTCTGGCGGTCGAGGGTTGCGTTGTTGGCCAGGTTGACGTCAATGGGTTGCTGGCAGGTGCGGATACCCATACGTGGGTCGAGTGAGCCGGCGCTGACTTCAATTCGGTCATCGCTGGATTCACGCGCGATCAATGACTTGACGTGGTCTTCGGCCAGGGTAACCAGCTCGGCTGGGCCATACTGAGTGGCCTCGGTGCTGTGAGCACTGAGGGGGACAGCGACGATGGTCAGAAATAGCGTCAGCATTGTGACAGCTTTCATGCAGAAGGCCTCATGTTTTGTCCAGGTTGCCTGTGTTACATCACGTACATGTACTGGACAGCACTATGCGACACGGGCAAAAAAAGGTATAACTAGACTAGTGTACGTCAATCTTCCGACGTAACAGGAATTAGCTGGAAAAGCATGCAATACCTGTGCCTGGTAGAGGGTTAGACAAGAAAACACAGCAACACATCACGGAGAGCAACATGGCAGGTATTTTAGACTCGGTAAATCAACGCACTCAACTGGTCGGTCAGAACCGTCTTGAGTTATTGTTGTTCAAGTTGCACGGGCGTCAGCGGTTTGGCATCAACGTGTTCAAAGTTCGTGAAGTTTTGCAGTGCCCGCGGCTTACGGCATTGCCTAAACGCAATGCATTTATTCGTGGTGTAGCCCATATTCGTGGCCAGGCTGTGTCGGTTATTGACCTTAGTATGGCCACTGGTGGCAAGCCAATCGACGATATCCATAATCGTTTTGTGATTATTGCCGAGTACAACCGCACGGTGCAGGGTTTCCTGGTTGAAGGTGTCGAGCGCATTGTAAATATCAACTGGGAAGCGGTGATGCCGCCACCGAAAGGGGCGGGGCGTTACAGTTACCTGACGGCTGTGACTGAGATTGACAACGAATTGGTTGAGATCTTAGATGTCGAAAAAATCCTTGATGAAATCAGTCCATTGAGTACCGATGTAAGCGAAAGCGTACGTGAGCAGAGTAATCCGCAAACACTCGAAGACGTGACCATTTTGGTCGCAGATGACTCGACAGTGGCGCGGAACCAGGTTAAACGAGCATTGAGTTCGCTGGGCGTAAAAATGGAAGTGGTAAAAAACGGACGCGAAGCGCTGGACTGGTTAAAGGCGAAAGCAAAAGAGGTGGGCGGCGATATTTCGCCTCACGTACCGCTGATGGTTTCGGATATAGAAATGCCGGAGATGGATGGCTACACGCTAACGGCTGAAGTCAAAGCGGACCCGGATTTGAAAAAAATGCATGTCATTTTACATACGTCGCTCAGCGGTGTGTTTAATCAGGCGATGGTAAAAAAAGTCGGTGCTGATGACTTTATTGCTAAATTCCATCCGGATGAGCTGGCGGGTGCGGTGCAGAAATGGTTGAAAACTGATGAACCTGCGGCGCAAGCACAAACGTCGGCATAGCACTGAACCACCATGCAAATTGAAAGAAAAGATATAAAGAACGCATGAAGAATGACACGACCAATCATATGAATAACGTAGGGATAGCCATTGGTGAATGATCGCGAGCTTGATATAGCGGATTATAACCAGTTCAGACAGTTTCTCGAACACCAGTGCGGCATTGTACTGGGCGAGAACAAGATGTACCTGGTTAAAAGCCGGCTAGGTCCCCTGATGAATAAGTTTAGTATCGATTCATTGTCAGAACTGGTGCGTCGTTCGATGGCGATCAGTGAACGTGCATTGCGCAGTGCAGTGCTGGATGCAATGACCACCAACGAAACCTTGTGGTTTCGCGATGTGTACCCGTTTGAATTACTCAAAACGAAACTGTTTCCTGAGTTTGCCAATTTAAAACGGCCGTTAAAAATATGGTCGGCTGCATCGTCCAGTGGGCAGGAAGCCTATTCTATTGCTATGAGTTTGCTGGAGTTTAAGCAGAAGAACCCTGGTGCGCTAAGCCATGGCATCCAGGTGGTGGGGACGGATATATCGAACAAAGTACTGGCTCAGTCGAAAGAAGCAGTCTACGACGGTTTGTCGCTGGCACGTGGGTTAAGTGACGAGCGCAAAAAACGATTCTTTGAGCCTGCCGACGATAATAAAATGCAGGTGAAAAAAGAAGTCAGTTCGATGGTCTCGTTTCGCCATTTGAACTTGCTGGATAGCTATTCATTGCTGGGTAAGTTTGACATTATATTTTGCCGCAACGTGCTGATTTACTTTTCACCGGATGTGAAAAAGAAAATTCTCGCTCAGTTTCGTGGCTCTCTGAACCCGGATGGTTATCTGATTCTGGGTGCATCGGAATCGATTTCTGGCCTTAGCGAAGATTACAGCATGATCCGCTGTAACCCCGGTATTATCTACCAACGTAAAAACTAACTTTTCTAAGCGGCAGCCAATTGCCGCTTTTTTTATAACCGTCTTTCAACACACCCTGGCGCGGGGCTTGAATATTGAATTGGGTGGCCTTTGATTGGTCAATTCAATGTTCAAGCCCCGCGCCCGCCCTCGTTGAATGGGGGATTTAGCAGATGTTTGTCTTTGCCGCCACCTTTGGCACAGTGCTTGCTTATGTATTTGCAGTAATGAATAAGCGAGGCTGTTATGGCAATTGGTATTGATAAAGGTTTAGGTATCCACCCGCATGCGCTGCTCGCCCGAGAAGCACGTGCCACGGTGCTGGCGAGTAACATCGCGAATGCTGATACTCCCGGCTATAAAGCAAAGGATATTAATTTCCAGGATGCGCTGCAGCGGGTGCAAAGTCGTTCCGGTTACAGTATGTCCCGAACCCATAGCAAGCATTTTGAACTGGACTTGCAAGCCAATAATCGCGAGCAATATCGCGTTCCAGATCAACCAGATACAGGTGATGGCAATACTGTAGATGTACAAGTGGAACGGAATTTGTATATGAGAAACTCTATGGAATACCAGGCAAGTTTACAGTTTCTGAATGACCGTATATCAGGCATGAAGAAAGCCATTACCGGAGGCCGTTAAAATGAGTTTGTATAATGTTTTTGATGTAGCAGGCAGCGCGATGAGCGCGCAGAACCTGCGTCTGAATACCACGGCCAGTAACCTGGCAAACGCAAACTCAGTGAGCAGCTCGGCTGGCGAGACCTATCGCGCCCGTCATCCGGTTTTTGCGACTCAACTGCAGCAAGCTATGCAGGGCCGACCTGGTCGAGAAAGTCTGATGCAGGAAGACTCAGCGGTCGGAGTTAAAGTCATGGGTATTGTGGAAGACGAGACACCTTTGATTGTGGAGTACTCGCCGAATCATCCGATGGCGGATGAAGAAGGCTATATCTACAAGCCGAATGTCAATGTAATGGAAGAGATGGCAAACATGATGTCGGCCTCTCGTTCGTACCAGACCAATGTGCAGATCGCGGACTCAACGAAGCAGTTGCTGAGTCGTACTTTGCGCATGGGCCAGAACCAGTAGGTGAGGTAACCAAGAATGGTTGACAATGTAAACAACAATAGCTCGCCCTTAAAGGATCTGTATTGGACTCCTGAAGAGAGTGCTGAGGCGGCGAAACCGGAAGACGCGCGCTTAGGTCAGGAGGACTTCTTTAAGCTTCTGACCCAGCAATTAAGCATGCAGGATCCGAGTAAGCCGGTAGAAAACGACCAGATGATCGCCCAGATGACCAGTTTTACTATGGCTGAGGGAATCACCGGACTGAGTGAAGAATTCAAAGACTTCGCGGAAAGCATGACCTCGAACCAGGCGTTGCAGGCATCCAGTCTGGTTGGCCGGCAAGTGCTGATTCCGTCTGATGTCGGTCACTTCGATGGCAGTAAGCCGGTAGAGGGCATGGTTGCTACCGAACAAACGACTCAGAATACAACGTTGCGTATCGAGAATGAAGCCGGTCAGGTTGTTCGTACTATCGATATGGGAACCTTACCAGCGGGTCAACACCGTTATAGCTGGGATGGTTTAGACGATAGCGGCGAAGCTGTGCCGGCTGGCGATTACAAAATTGCCGCCAATGGCCGGGTCGGTGGTAGCAGTGAAGACCTTATGGCGCTGACCTATGCCAATGTTGAAAGTGTAAGTACAGGTGGTCAACGTGGAATCGTACTAAACCTGGAATCCATCGGACGCATCGACTTTAAAGATGTTATTCAGATTACAAACGGTAACGGCTAATTAGCTGAGCCCATAAAAAATAACGAGGTGACGTATGTCATACTTTATCGCTCTAAGTGGTTTATCTGCATCGCAACGCGATTTGGATACCAGTTCAAATAATGTTGCTAACGTAAATACCACGGGCTTCAAAGGCTCACGGGCTGAGTTTGGTGATGTGTATGCATCATCGATCTTTACCAACAGCCGAACTAAAGTCGGTGACGGTGTGCAAATTCAGCGCGTAGCCCAACAGTTCAGTCAGGGTACCCTGGACTTTACGGAAAACTCACTGGACATGGCCATTAAAGGTGGCGGGTTCTTCGTGACTGCGCCAGAGCAAGGGTCGCAAGACTACAGCTACACCCGTTCAGGTGCGTTTAAAATGGACCGCGATAATTACATCGTGGATAACTCCGGCGATTATCTGCAAGCTTATCCAGTTAATCGTGAAACAGGCGCAAACTCTTCAACTGCGTTGAGTACCACAGGTCCGGTCGAAATTCCGACTACCGCCGGTTCTCCGCAAGCCACTGACGAGTTGTATCAGTCAGTCAACCTGGATTCACGTGAGGACGCCATTCTGGATCCATTCGATCCGACGGATGATGCCACCTATAGCCATTCAACGTCTGCTACTGTGTATGACTCACTGGGTGAAGCGCACACTGTTACCACTTACTATGCACGTCGTGATGATGCCGCCACGGGTGAGACGCAGTGGGATGTGTACAAAACCGTGAATGGCGACATGCAGGATTTTGCGGCACCAGGCGGAACACTGACTGCAGATGCAACCTCGGGTGGTAATACGGGTGTTCGCATTCAGTTTGATGCAAGTGGCCGTCCTGCAGGACCTGACTTAACCGCAGACGGATATTTCGAACCGGGTGAATTCACGTATACACCGACCAGTGGCGCGGATCCTCTAGATATCGTTTTCAATTTCCGTAGTGAAGGTGGTAGCGCGACGCCGACTCAGTTCGCTTCAGCGTTTGAGTTACAGGCTTTGAAACAAAACGGCACCACCGTTGGTCGATTGACCAATGTCGAGATTGACGAGAATGGTCTTATCGCTGCTGAGTACTCCAATGGTTCAACTCAGTACCTGGGCCAGGTGGCTTTGGTGCAGTTTAATAATGACCAAGGACTGGAGCAGGTTGGTGGTACCAAGTGGCGTCAAACCAATAACTCGGGTGAGGCAATCACTGGTAAAGCGGGTATTGGTACCTTTGGTGCTATTGAGTCATCGGCGCTGGAAAACTCCAACGTGAACCTGACTGAAGAACTGGTCGATATTATAGTGGCGCAGCGTAACTACCAGGCGAACTCGCGTTCACTGGAAGTGAACAGCACCTTGCAGCAGACTATTCTGCAGATCCGTTAATAACGGCAACACGTTGAAGAAACGGGCGCTATGGCGCCCGTTTTTGTTTCTGCTCTACCTTTCTTACTCCCCCCATCAAAAACTTTCTGTATTAACGTCCGTCCATCTCCAAAGTTGGCACAGCTCGTGCATTAATCACTACATAGACTGAACAAGTATTCGCAAAGCTGAGGCTTACAATGGATAACATGCTCTACATTGCCATGAGTGGCGCCAAAGAAGACATGAACGCGGTTGCGGTGCGGGCTAATAACCTGGCCAACGTGAATACCACCGCGTTTAAAGCCGATTTGGCTCAAGCCCGTGCCATGCAAGCGTATGGCGAAGGCCATCCGAGCCGGGTGTTTTCACTGACCGAGCGTGCCGGGCAAAACTTTGCCGCAGGTGCACTAAGAACGACCGGTCGTGACCTCGATGTTGCCGTAGTAGGCCAGGGCTGGCTGCATATTCTCGATGAGAATGGTGAAGAAGCTATGACCCGCAACGGTAATCTGGAAATTAGCCAGGGCGGCATGTTGCAGACCTCCAGTGGTGAGCCGGTTATGGGCAATGCAGGTCCCATCTTTATTCCATTGCCGATCACGGACATTACGATCGGCAAAGACGGCACGATTTCCGTGCAGCCTCAGGGCGCTCCATCTCAGGTACGTGAAGAAATTGACCGTATCAGTGTGGTAAACCCGCCAAATGGCAACGTTGAAAAAGGTACCGATGGCCTGTTCAGAATGAAAAATGGCGAAGAATTGCCGTTGCCGGAATTTGATGCCCAGCTTGAAGTTGGTGCACTCGAAGGCAGTAACGTGAATGCCATCGAAGAAATGACTCAGATGATTGCGCTGCATCGTAACTACGAGCTCAGCGTGAAAATGATGAAGGCTGCTGAAGAAAACGACGAGCGGCAAGAACAACTCTTACGTATTTATTAATATTTCCCCTTAGCGGAGGTGGATGATGCATCCAGCACTGTGGATTAGTAAAACTGGTTTAGACGCGCAACAACGCGATATTTCAATTACATCAAACAACCTGGCTAACGCCAGTACGATCGGCTTTAAGAAAGACCGGGCCGTCTTTGAAGATTTGTTGTACCAGAACATTAACCAGCCGGGTGGCCAGTCGACAGCTGACACTGAGTTGCCTTCAGGTTTGATGTTAGGTGCGGGTTCGAAAGTAGTCGCGACGCAGAAGAATTTCTCGCAGGGCAACATGCAGACTACTGACAACTCACTGGATATCATGATCAATGGTCCGGGCTTCTTCGAAATTCTGATGCCGGACGGGACTATTTCCTATACCCGTAATGGCCAGTTCACGCTGAATAATGAAGGCGATCTGGTAACCCCGGGTGCCGGTCATCCATTGCAGCCAGGGATTAATATTCCAGATGACGCGCAGTCTGTGACCATTGCTCAGGATGGCGAAGTGTCAGTGAAACTTGCCGGTGAAGCGCAGAATCAGGTGGTCGGGCAAATTAACGTGGCCAACTTTATCAATCCGGCCGGCCTCGAGCCACGGGGTGAGAACCTCTACGTTGAGACCGCCGCCAGTGGTCAGCCACAGGTTAATGTTCCAGGTTTGGACGGTAGTGGTTCGTTGGTGCAGGGTTCACTTGAAACATCCAACGTCAACGTGACCGAAGAGTTGGTGAATCTGATTGAGAGCCAGCGTGTATATGAAATGAACTCAAAAGTAATTTCGTCGGTTGACCAGATGCTTGGCTTCGCGACGCAACAAATGTAAATGTAGGGTGATGCTTATGTTCCTGCGTAATTTAAAACGGCTAACGGGCCTGATGGCCCTCTCTCTGGCGGCATGTACGTCGGTTCCCGAACCGACGCCTATGCCTGATGACCCATACTACGCGCCAGTGATGCCAGAAGAACAGATTGACCCGCCGGTGGCGAACGGTTCACTGTTCCGTGGTCAGAATGTCAACGGGCTGTATTCCGACATTAAAGCGCGCAATTTAGGTGACATCATTACGGTGCAGCTGCAGGAACAAACGAGCGCCTCGAAATCAGCGAGCACAGGTACTTCACGTAATACCAACGTGGATCTGCCAACGCCAACCTTGTTTGGCCGTGACGTAACTGTATCTGGCAACCCGATTTCAGCGGGTGTTAACGGTGGATCTGAATTTAGCGGTGACTCATCCGCGGATCAGAGCAATCAGTTGCAAGGTGAAATCACCGTGGCGGTTATCCGTGTATTACCGAACGGCAATTTGATTGTACGCGGTGAAAAGTGGCTAACTCTGAATAACGGCGAGGAATACGTTCGCCTGACCGGAATTATCCGTCCTCAGGACGTGCGCTCAAACAACACCATCGAGTCGAACCGCGTTGCCAATGCGCGCATTGAATACTCGGGCACCGGCAGCCTTGCCAGCGCTCAGCGTGAAGGCTGGTTAACCCGCTTCTTTAACGGCCCTATCTGGCCTTTCTAAACGCTATCAACCTGTTGCTAAAAGCCCGCTCTGCGGGCTTTTTTGTACCTGACGGGCAAAGGCAAGGGCTTGGGCTTGGGCGCAGTCGCCCGCTTTCCGGCCGGGTTGGGGTTCTGTTTTGAGGGACGCCGCAAGTACATCTGTGGGCTCAGTTAAGATTGGCGTGGGGGATAAGGCGGTGTGCTTTGCTGGGCGTCTCGCGCATGGATGCGCGAGCCGAGCCTACAGGGAAGTATTTACGGCGTCCCAGCAAACACACGCCTTCTCCCCCATACAGCCAATCTTAACTGAGCCTCCCTACCACCTTGGCACGGAATGTGTATGAATGGTTGGAGAATGAACGATCCGTTGGGGTTAGGGGATTAGAATATGTGGTATTTAAAAGCGAAATTTTGGCATGTAGTGGGACTGTCGGCTTTGTTGCTGGCGACCAGTACGTTGTCGCAGGTAGCGCAGGCACAGCGTATTAAAGATGTGTCGCAGGTGGCGGGTGTGCGTTCGAACCAGCTGATGGGTTATGGCCTGGTGGTGGGTTTGCCGGGGACCGGTGAACGAACGCCGTTTACTGACCAGACGTTCCGCACCATGCTTGGCAATTTCGGCATTAACTTGCCGGAGGGACAGCGCCCGCAGATTAATAACGTTGCCGCTGTTGCCGTGCATGCGGAAATTCCAGCCTTCGCCAAACCAGGTCAGCAAATTGATGTGACAGTGTCGTCGGTGGGTGATGCCGAGAGCCTGGTCGGCGGCACGTTGTTGCAGACTTTCCTGAAAGGCGCTGACGGTGAAGTATATGCTGTCGCTCAAGGCAACATGGTGGTAGGTGGTCTTGGTGCTGAAGGCCTTGACGGTTCCAGTGTGGTGATTAATACCCCGACGGTTGGCCGTATTCCTAATGGTGCTATGGTTGAGCGTGAAATCGAAACCGGTTTTGCGCAAAGCGAATTTATTACCTTTAACCTGAATCGTGCTGATTTCACGACGGCTAAGCGCATGGCTCAGGCCATTAACGATTTAGTTGGGCCTGGTAGCGCGACGCCAGTGGATGCTGCATCGGTGCGTGTTATAGCACCGCAGGACATTAGCCAGCGGGTCAGTTACCTGTCGACGCTGGAAAATATTCATATCACTCAGGGTGAGGCCCCGGCGCGTATTGTGGTTAACAGCAGAACCGGCACCATCGTGGTCGGTAACAATGTGCGCCTGCACCGCGCCGCTGTCGCGCACGGTAATATGCAGGTCAATATTATGGAGAACCTGAATGTGACTCAGCCTGGCGCGTTTGCGCAGGGTGAGACTGTGGTGACTCCGAATACGACCATCGAGATCCAGCAGGAAGACGCGCGTATGTTCCTGTTTGACCCGGGCGTTTCACTGAATGATTTAATTAGTGCCATCAACCAGATCGGGGCGGCGCCAAGCGATGTTATCGCTGTGCTGGAAGCACTGAAACAGGCGGGTGCCATCGACGGCGAGCTGGTCGTCATCTAATTGGCCTTAAATTTGCATTACTCACAACATAATTGGTAATTCAACGATCGAGCGCGGGGCTTGAATGTTGAATTGGTAAGACCATTCAATGATCAAGCCCCGCGCTCGATCATTGAATCTTCGGCAGAGAGCAGGGTTATGATGGACAGCTTCAGTAGTAATCATTTAGAGCAAGCTCGCAGCAATTCGGTTTACGATTTGCAGCAGCTAGATGATTTGCGTCAGCGCGGCCTGAACAACGACGAGAGCGCGTTGCGGGCTGCGGCTGAGCAGTTTGAAGCATTGTTCATGAACATGCTGATGAAAGGGATGCGGGCGGCCAATAAAGTCTTTGAAGACGGCGAAAACCCGTTTAGTAGCCGTGACGTCGAGTTCTTTCAGGACATGCATGATAACCAGTTAACCAGTGAGCTTTCGCAGCAAGGTACATTAGGACTGGCAGAACTGATGGTGCAGCAGCTGAGCCCGACAGGAACAGCGGACCATACTCCGTCAGATTTGCTTCCAGCGCAGCGTTTTAATGGCAGCTCACATCAAACGGCACATAGCCAGAGCGATGAGGCAGTGCCTTACCAGGATGCACGCGGCACTCAGGACGAGCTGGCAGCGGCAAATAACCGCCGCAGTGACAACATGGTGCTTGCCGATCGCGCCGACTGGCGCCCTGGCAACCCGATTGAGTTTCTCGAAACGCTGGCGCCCTATGCTAAGCAAGTCAGCGAAGAAGCGGGTATTGCACCTGAATCTGTGCTGGCTCAGGCCGCACTTGAGACCGGCTGGGGCCGTCATGTGGTGGCTGATGATAACGGTAGCAGTAATAACTTATTTAATATTAAAGCGGACAACCGTTGGGATGGTGATCGGGCACAAACCATGACCACCGAGTATTACAACGGTCAGCCACAACGAGAAAGCGCATTTTTCCGTTCTTACCAAAGTGTTGCGGACAGCTTTCATGATTACGTGGACTTCCTGCAAACCAACCCGCGCTATCAGCGTGCGTTGGAAGTAGGGCAGGACGCTGGTCAGTTTGTTGAAGAGCTGCAACAGGCGGGTTATGCAACCGATCCGTCGTACGCTCGCAAGCTGCAAACCATCATGCAAAGTGATGTGATGCAAAATGTACGCGAGAAATTTGGTTTCTAGCCGATATAGAAAGCGCTCGGTATAAAAACTCTTGAAAGGAGAGAGTGAATGTCTTTTGACTTATTGAACCTGGGTAGGAATGCAACGCTGGCGCATCAGCGCTCGCTGCAGATTACCGGTAACAACATTGCCAATGTAAACACGGCCGGTTATATCCGTGAACGTCCTGTTTACAATGAGTCAAGCATTGGCTACGGCCTTGACCGCTTAGAAGTCGAGCGCATGGTTGATCAATTTACCCAGCGACAAGTGCGGGTTGATACCTCGCGTGCTGCCTTCACTGATACTTATCTGGATCAGGCGACTCGCATCGATACCGTGCTTGGGCGGGATGAAGGGTCTGTAGCCACGGCGATTGAGAAATTTTTCGACCTGATGCAGGACACCAATAATGATCCTGGGTCGCTCACCTACCGTGAATTGCTACTGACCGAAGGCGAAGGGGTCGCTGCCCGGATGCGGGAAATGGGCGAGTTTTTGGAGAACCAGTACGATCAGTTTAATGATCGCCTGGACCTGGAAGTTGACCGTGCAAATAATCTGATTGAGAGTATTTCCGAACTGAATAAGGAAATCTCAAGCTATACCAGTACCAAGAAAGAAAAACAGGGCGCACTCAATACATTGCTGAACGATCGCGATGAGAAACTGCGTGAGTTGTCCGAATATGCTGACATTCGCGTCACCGACTTTTCGAATGGCCGCCAGAATATCACCCTGGCCACCGGTCAAAGCCTGGTAATGGAAGATGGCACCTTTAACCTGATTGCTCTAAAGGGTGATCCGAACCCGTTACGTCCGGAACTGACCACGCAAACCCGAAGTGACGGCAAGCTGGTCGATGTACCGGTCGATGTGACCCGTATGGGTGGCACCATCGGTGGCATGGTGGCTTACCGTGATGAGGTGCTGGAGCCGACTCAATTTAAACTAGGCCAGATGGCAATGGGCTTTGCCGATGCTCTAAACGAGCAGAATCGTTTAGGGATGGATTTGGACAATGAGCTGGGCGGTGTGTTTTTTGATTTGAGCAACACCGAAACGACGGCGTTACCACATACTGATACGAATACCGGCACCAATCAGCGGATTGACGTTCGCCTTGAGGCAGGAAAGGCGGCTGAGCTGACTGCCCACCGTTACGAAGTACGTATCCAGCCGTCTGGGACTGAGTTTCAGGTAGTCGCACTCGACACCAATGGTCGTATGATTGGTGACGAAACGGATTATCCGGTTGGTACCATAGGTGCGGCGGGCGACTGGGAAGGCGATCTGGGCATTGGCATGGAGTTCAATTTCGCAGATGGCACCTTTGATCCAGGCGATCGCTTTGAAGTGAACTTCACTCAGAATGCCGCGTTGAATATCGATGTGGGCATCACACGTCCGGAAGATATTGCACTGGCTGCTCCGGTTCGGGTTGGCGAAAATCCAGAGAACTCTGGCGGTGGTGAGATCAGCTTCGAAGGTATGGACTCAGTTGATAACTTCTTCGACGGCACCAATAACGAATTGCTTAACGATGCACCGGTGCAGATCCGCTACGAAGGTCGTGTCGGGAGTACTCATCAGTTGAGTATTATTGACAATGACGGCAATACGGTTGGTTACTTTGAGGGAACCAACATGGACAACATTCTGGATAATGCAGTGGAATGGAACGGCACAGGTGCCTTCCCGGATATGACCACGACTCCGACACTGTATGATTTTACCCCAGACTATGACGTTAGCCTGAGCGGCAACCCGGATGCGGGTGACAGCTTTGATATTGAATACAATAGCAACGGCTTTGCAGATAACAGCAACAGCCTCGCGATGAGTGAGTTACAGCGGGAAAAAACCTTGCGCCGTAACCCCATTGTAGAGGGTGAAAAGAACATGATGAGCTTTAATGAAGGCTATGGCCGGATGGTTTCCGACGTGGGTAATAAAGTCTCCCAGGCGCGGACCTCCGATGAAGCCTCTAAGTCTTTGCTTGAGCAGTCGACCAGCTTTTTCGAATCAGTATCCGGGGTTAACCTGGATGAAGAAGCATCGAACCTGCTCAAATACGAACAATCGTACAACGCAGCAGCTCGCATTATTACGGTGTCACAAACGATATTCGACACTTTGCTAAGCTCAACGCGTTAACGGAAGGAGCTAAGATATGCGTATATCGACAAGCATGATGTACGACCGTGGTTTAAACTCGGTCACTGACCGCACATCGAAACTGCTGAAAGTGCAGGATCAAATTGCGCGTGAAACTAAAATTCTGACGCCTGCCGATGACCCCGCCGGAAAAGCGCAGGCACTGTCGCTGACCGAGCGTATCGCACAGAACGACCAGTTTCGGAAAAACTCTGAATTGTTGCTAAACGACTTGCAGCGTCAGGAATCGGTGATGTCGAACGTGACCGACTCACTGCACCGGGCTAAAGAGTTGTTCGTGCAGGCAGGTAATGGTGCATTGAGCCCGCAGGATCGCAAGTCGGTAGCGCTGGAACTTGAGGTTCTGCGCGACAACGTGCTGGATATGATGAACGCACAGAATGAAAACGGTGACTACCTGTTTTCCGGCAGTCAGTCTGAAGTGCGTCCCTTTACTCTAGATGCCCTCACCGGTACTTATGAATACAATGGTGATTCAAGCGACCGCAAGGTTCAGGTCACCGCGAATCAGCAATTGCAGTCGACATCATCCGGCGCTGAAGTATTTCAGCAGTCGCCAATGGAGTTGATGGCACGGGTTGGTAATTACACCGGTGCTATTACGGGTGGTAATACCTTTATTGCTGATCGGGGAGCCTGGGATACGTTCCACCAGGCCAACTATGACAAAGACAATGCAGCCAATAACGTCTATCGGGTTGAGTTTAACGGCGGTACCTACGACGTATTGGATGCAGCGAATAACGTACTGGATACCGGAGCCTATACACCAGGCGACCCGGTGGTCTTTAATGGCATGGAAATGCGGGTGCAGGGTACTCCGGCGGCTGGTGATGAGATTGAATTTCGGTTAAGTCAGCCAAAACAGAACGCCGCCACCATGCTGAACGACATGATTACTCTGTTGAATGACCCTAATGCGCTGCAGGATGAACTGGGGCAGGGGATTGAATTCTCGATCGCCAACCTTGATTCAGTCGAAACGTCGCTGGGGACAGCTCGGGCGAGAACCGGTAGCCGGATGAACAGTGCTGAGACCGCCGTTTTGACCAACACTGATTTTTCAATTGCGAATAAAGATACCCGGGCCAAAATCCAGGATGTGGATTACGCTGAAGCGATGACTGAACTGACTAAGCAGGATACAGCGCTGCAGGCAGCTCAGGCGACCTTTACCCGAATTACCCGCTTAAGCTTATTTGACTATCTACGGTAATTGACTGACACAGTGAGCCGCCATTAACGCCGCTCGTGCAAACAAAAAAGCCTGATATCGGCACTTGGCCGTTATCAGGCTTTTTTTATGGCCGCAGAATGACGGGAATTTAGCCACTGACGAATAAATAGATGAATAAATAGTTAAAGTTTTATCAAAGTCGACCGTTACATAAGTCAAGCAAGGCGACTTGCGTTTATTAACTAGATTGCCGAGGTTCGGCGAGGAGAAATACCATGTCACTATATGTAAACACTAACGTATCATCGTTGAATGCTCAGCGTCAGTTAATGACTTCAGGTAACGGTCTTGACACTGCATTTGAGCGTCTTTCATCTGGCTACCGTATCAACAGCGCTGCTGACGATGCTGCCGGTCTGCAAATCACTAACCGCATGACGTCGCAAATCAACGGCCTGAACATGGCTGTGCGTAACGCCAATGACGGTATCTCAGTAGCACAAACTGCTGAAGGTGCGTTGCAGGAAACTACCAACATGCTACAACGTATGCGTGAGCTGGTGGTTCAGGCTGATAACGGTATCAACAACGCAGAAGACCTGGCTGCAATCCAGCAGGAAATCGGTGAGTTGAACGACGAAATCGACCGTATCGCGGACACTACTCAGTTCTCAGGTCGTAACATTCTGGACGGTACTTTTGCCGGGGTTGATTTCCTGGTTGGTTCACAAGGTCTGGCTGAAGAGAAAGTAACTATCGATATCCCGGCTCGTATGGGTGCGGCTGAATTAACCTCAGCGACAGTCGATGTTGCAGCAAACGACTCAGACGTAGATTTAGCGTCTATTGACGCTGCGATTGAAAGCGTTGGCACACTTCGCTCTGAATTGGGTGCTAGCCAAAACCGTTTCCAGTCAACCATTTCTAACCTGAGCAATATTTCTGAGAACGTTTCAGCAGCTCGCTCACGTATCATGGATACTGACTTCGCAGCAGAAACTGCACAGCTGACTAAGTTCCAGATCACTCAGCAAGCCAGTACCAGCATCCTGGGACAAGCGAATCAGCGTCCTCAGGCAGCGTTGTCACTGCTGGGTTAATTCCCTCCGAACGCTTAAAAAGCCGGGCTTGCCCGGCTTTTTTGTGTCTGTTGCAAAAAAAATTAAAACGCTATAGCGCACGCATGCCAGGGGTTATAGCAATTTGCTAAAGAAAAATAGCAACGCAGCGTTAAAGTCTGCTGCCAGATCGCCGTTAGCAGGGGTAAGCATGGTGCGATGCGCCATTTAAAAAAGCGACAGCAAGCAGGAGTTTGATTATGTCTTTATATGTAAATACCAATGTTTCGTCACTGAACGCTCAGCGTCAGTTAATGACATCAGGCAACGGCCTGGACACCGCGTTTGAGCGTCTGTCTTCTGGCTCTCGCATTAACAGTGCAGCCGACGATGCCGCCGGTTTGCAGATCACCAACCGGATGACCTCGCAGGTAAACGGTCTGAATATGGCAGTGCGTAATGCCAATGATGGTATCTCAGTTGCACAGACCGCTGAAGGTGCATTGCAGGAAACCACGAACATGCTACAGCGTATGCGTGAGCTGGTGGTTCAGGCTGACAACGGGGTTAATAACGCGGAAGATCTGACAGCGATCCAACAGGAAATTGGCGAGCTCAACGATGAAATCGACCGTATCGCCGATACTACCCAGTTCTCTGGCCGCAACATTCTCGATGGAAGCTTTACTGCTGTTGACTTTTTGGTTGGTAGCCAGGGTCTGGCAGACGAAAAAGTAACGATCGATATTGCCACTCGTATGGGCGCTGCAGAACTTACTTCTGGGACTGTGGATGTAACCGCGAACGATTCTGAAACGGATCTGGGTGCGATTGATACAGCAATTGAAACTGTGGGCACCACACGTTCAGAGCTAGGTGCTTCACAGAACCGTTTTCAGTCAACCATTTCTAACCTGAGCAACATCTCTGAAAACGTATCAGCAGCTCGTTCACGGATTATGGATACAGACTATGCTGCCGAAACAGCACAGCTGACTAAGTTCCAGATCACTCAGCAGGCCAGTACCAGCATTTTGGGTCAGGCAAACCAACGTCCTCAGGCAGCGTTGTCACTGTTGGGTTAAGTACCCGGCTTCAACAACGGTTGGCCCGGAGGGGCGCTGGGCCGGCTGTTGTTACTCTGCAAAACCAGGCGAAAGCCTGGTTTTCTTGTATCTGGGCGGCGTTATCAGGCGAAAGCAATAAAAATAGCAATTTCTACTAAAGAAAAAAATCATTCCACCGATAACTTAAGTAACCAAGGCGCACTGCAGACAAGGCATTGACGCTTTAACTAACAATGAACAAGCGGCTAGATTGAGTCGACTATAAAGGAGACGCCCCATGTCTTTATATGTAAACACCAACGTATCATCTTTAAATGCTCAGCGTCAGTTAATGACGTCAGGCAACGGCCTGGACACTGCCTTTGAGCGTCTGTCTTCTGGCTACCGTATTAACAGTGCGGCGGATGATGCTGCTGGTCTGCAAATCACTAACCGCATGACCTCGCAAATCAATGGCCTGAACATGGCTGTGCGTAACGCCAATGACGGCATTTCTGTAGCTCAGACCGCCGAAGGTGCGTTGCAGGAAAGTACCAACATGATGCAGCGGATGCGCGAACTGGTTATCCAGGCAGATAACGGTATTAACAACGATGAAGATCTCGCTGCTATTAACCAGGAATTGGTTGAGTTGCAGGATGAAATCGACCGTATCGCGGATACTACGCAGTTTTCTGGCCGCAACATTCTTGATGGTTCTTTTACTGCAGTAGATTTCCTGGTTGGTAGCCAGGGCTTAGCGGAAGAAAAGGTTACCATCGATATTCCTGACCGCATGGGCTCAGCAGAGTTGTTTGGTGGCGCGGTAGCTGTTGCAGCAGGATTCGACGCTGAAACGGTATTAGGCCAAATTGATGACGGTATCGAAAGCGTGGGCGAATTGCGTTCAGAACTGGGTGCTTCGCAAAACCGTTTTCAGTCAACCATTTCTAACCTGAGCAATATCTCTGAAAACGTGTCAGCAGCTCGCTCACGTATTATGGATACTGACTTTGCAGCGGAAACAGCTCAACTGACTAAGTTCCAGATTACGCAACAGGCCAGCACCAGTATTCTTGGACAGGCGAACCAGCGTCCTCAAGCGGCACTCTCGCTACTGGGCTAATCCAACTTCCAGCGCTCCTGGCTTTGCCAGCTGCGCGGGGGAAAGAGCCAGCCACTCAGGGAAAGGGGAATTTGGGGCACCCTGTTTGGCTGGCAGACCTCATCAAAAACCAGGCGTTTGCCTGGTTTTTTCTTATCTGGATTTTCATTTTTTCGTTATCCCTGGCTTTTTCTGACCTTTCTTATCCTTCTGTAAGCCCCGTGCGCTATGGGGCTTTAAAGGAAAATACGTTTTTTTCAAAAAAAACGTAAAATAATCCTAAAGGTTCTTTCTCTTAGGCCGAAACCCTTGATGTAGGGGAAGGTTTTGTCACTTGTGGTTGGGTGGCATAACACAATAACTAGGCAACAGGTGTAAACCTGTAAAGGAGAATAGTATGTCACTATACGTGAATACGAACGTGTCGTCTTTGAACGCACAACGTCAACTTATGACTTCAGGCAGCGGCCTGGATACCGCTTTCGAGCGTCTTTCATCTGGCTTCCGTATCAACAGCGCTGCTGATGACGCGGCAGGTCTGCAAATCACTAACCGTATGACCTCGCAAATCAATGGCCTGAACATGGCTGTTCGTAACGCGAACGACGGTATCTCTGTTGCACAAACCGCTGAAGGCGCCATGCAGGAATCTTCAAACATGCTGCAACGTATGCGTGAACTGGTTGTTCAGGCAGACAACGGTATCAACAACGACGAAGATCTGGCAGCTATCAACCAGGAAATTGGTGAGCTGGTTGATGAAATCGATCGTATCGCTGGTACTACTCAGTTTTCTGGTCAGAACCTGTTAGACGGTAACTTTGACGCTGACTTCCTGGTTGGTTCACAAGGTTTAGCTGACGAGAAAGTAGGTATCGCGATTGGTAACATGGACGCGGCTACTCTGGGTGTTGACGCTGCAACTATTACCGTAGCAGCTGGTTTCGACTCAGAAACTTTCTTAACTGCCATTGATGGCGCTATCGAAACTGTAGGTACTGCACGTTCTGAACTGGGTGCTACTCAGAACCGTTTCCAGTCTACTATTTCTAACTTAAGCAACATCTCTGAAAACGTTTCTGGTGCTCGTTCACGCATCATGGACACTGACTTTGCTGCAGAAACTGCGAACTTAACTAAGTTCCAGATCACCCAGCAAGCAAGTACTGCTATCTTGGGTCAAGCGAACGCTCGTCCTCAAGCGGCATTGTCACTGCTGTAATTCCATACCCCTACTTACAGCCAGTAACGCAGAAGCCAGGCATATGCCTGGCTTTTGTTATTTCTGGGGCTGAATAATTTGACTGAGCTGGAAGCCAGTTAAGAGAAATTGGTAAACGCTGGGCAAAAAAGAGTCGACTGAACTGGAAAAGGAGGTTGTAGGGGGGCATCCAGTTCAGCCGACAGACAGTCATTGTGAAAGAACCGGCCGAGTTGGAAAAGGAGGTTGTAGGGGGGCATCCAACTCAGCCGGCAGACAGTCGTTAAACCGTTTCACGATTAGGGTAATGCAGAGCTTGTGCCAACTTTTTTAAAATACCGATAAATAATGCAGAAAGTTAAAAAAGTGGCCGCTCAGCCAGTTTTATTCACCAGCCTGCCCCGGTTAGTAAACGCGTTAACGACTAAAAGACCCCTGATTATTTCGGCAAAGCACTGGCTCTGGAATTGCCCAAAGGAATGAATTCGCCTGAAAGCGGCGACTTCTAGCCAGAGCGGCGAACTTTGCCGCTTTGTGGCAGCGCATGTGCTTCAATTCGTATAGTTTAGAATAAATTAATGTAGAAAGCACAAAAATCACTCAAGCTTCATTTAGTTTGGCCGATAAGTAACTGAGGTGGGGTAGTCCGTGTCAGGTTTCGCGGGCTAAACAGGTTGTGAATCGGGCTCTGCCCGTTTATCGAGGTGTCGTATGGCACTCTATGTAAATACTAACATTGCGTCATTGACTGCGCAGCGTCAGCTAATGACGTCGTCGTTTGGGTTAAACCAGACGTTCCAGCGTTTGTCATCGGGCTTTCGGATCAATAGTGCGGCCGATGACGCAGCCGGATTGCAGATAAGCACCCGGATGACGTCGCAGATAACCGGTCTGAACCAGGCAGTTCGCAATGCCAATGACGGTATTTCGGTGGCGCAGGTAGCAGAAGGCGCGATGCAGGAAGTCGGCAACATGCTACAACGCATGCGCGAACTGGTTATTCAGTCAGACAATGGCATCAACGCCGCGGAAGACAAAGTAGCGATTCAGCGTGAGATTACGGCCTTGCAGACAGAAGTCGATCGCATCGCAGAGACCACTGCGTTTTCCGGACGAAAACTGCTGGATGGCAGTCTTGCCACCGACGGGCTGAACTTTTTAGTCGGCTCAACTGGGCATGCGGCCGAGCGGATTAGCCTGACTATTGCGGGCGCAAGCACCACGGATCTGGCTATTACCCAGGCTGAAGTTGACGTGCGCGAAGGGTCGGGACTGTCGGCTGAGGATATGCTGCAGTCACTGGATAACGCCATTCGCGATCTTGGCCGCTCACGTTCTGGTCTTGGGGCGAAACAGAACCGGATGCAGTCGACAGTTGCGAACTTAAGCAATGTAGCAGAGAACGTCAGTGCTGCCCGGTCGCGGATTATGGATACCGACTTTGCCGCAGAAACGGCAAAACTTGTCCGCTTTCAGATCATGCAACAGGCAACTATTGCCATCCTGGGGCAGGCAAATCAAAGTCCATCGCTGGTTTTGTCACTTTTAGGGTAGTGTGGTTGCAACACTAGCTGGCGAAAAAATAGACTTTAGGGTTAAAGTAAAACGGTGAACTGGCCGATAGTTATATAGGGGCATACCTGAATCAGCTGTACAGGTAGCAAAAAAAGGTAGGTTGGAGAGTAGGTTATGAGTATAGAATCGATGAATTCAGACTCACTGCCACGTATAGACAGCAGTGAGCAAAACCGGACTCAGGCGCAGCAGACACAGGCGCAGGAATCGAACGAATTGAATCCGCGTACGATAGACAGCGTACGCGAGGCCATTCGGGAGCAGCGCACAGAGAATTCAGAGCAGCGCGAAATGAGCCAGGACGAATTGTCAAAAACGGCAGAACAATTTGTCGAAGTGGCGCAAACTTTGAATAGAGAACTGCAGTTTTCGGTGAACAAAGACATTGACGAAACCGTGATTACGGTGATTGACCGCAATACGGGTGAAACCGTAAGGCAGATACCGTCGGAAGAAATTGTGCGCTTAGCAGAGCGGGTGCGGGAACTGAGTGCCAGTCAAGGGCAAAGTACCCAACCTGAAATTGACAGCGCGACAGGCTTTCTAGTCGATAGCCTGGTTTAATGTATTTGAACTATAAAAGGGAGATTTTCCCATGGCAATGACATCATTAGGTGTAGGTTCAGGGATTGACCTGGACGGCATGGTTCGTCAGTTAGTGCAGTTAGAGCGTCAGGGCAAGGAATCGCGCCTGGTGGAACGTACCAGAGACGCAGAAAGTAATATTTCTGCAGTGGGTAAGCTGAAAAGCTCAATGACCGAACTGGTTGATGCGTTAGATAGCTTAAGTCGTGAGCGCGACTTAAACGCACGCTCTGCCACGATCGCCGGTCAGGATGAAGACAACCCGTTCTTTACCGCGAATGCGAACCAACGTGCTGCGACCAGTAACTACAATATTCAGATAAACCAGGTGGCCTCGGGGTCACGGATGCAATCAGCATCGTTTGCTAATTCGACGGATCCACAGGCAACGGGCGCGGGCTCGCTGACCTTCAGTGCCGGTGGCGATAACACCTTTGATGTCGATGTTGAAGACGGCGCTAGCCTGAGTGATATCGCGGATGCGATCAATCGTTCAGACAGTAATTTTGGCGTGACTGCCAGTGTTATTAATACAGGCACCGAAAGCTTTTTGGTGTTTGATTCTACTGTCACTGGCGATGGCAATGATTTGTCGATTACGGCCAACGGCGTCGGCGGCCTGGATGGTTTAACCGATGCCAATCTGACTGAGCGTAAGGCGGCGCAGGGCGCTATCATGACCGTTGATGGCATTGAAGTGCGCAGCGACTCGAATACCTTTGATAACGCCATTGAAGGGGTCTCTATTACCGCGGAGCGTGAAACCGGTGTGGATGATGAACCCAAGCTTACGGTAGAGGTCGACGAGGAAAGCGTTCGTGGCATGGTGGATGATTTCGTATCGGCGTATAACGGTCTGGTCGATGAAATTGCCAAGCTGACTGAATATGTGCCTGAGGGCAAGAGTGGCCCATTGATTGGTGACTCTATGGTGCGCTCGATTCGTAGCCGTATGGCGTCGATTATCTCCACCCCGATAGAGGGCGGCGGTGATTTCAATAGCCTTTATCAGATGGGTATTGTAACTGACAACGATGGTAAGATTGAGTTTGACCCGCGCAATATTGGCGGTGGTACCGGTACTCAGCGTTTCGATCAATCATTGGCGCAGAACTTTGACGGCATGGTAGAGCTGCTGTCCGGGGAAAACGGTATTGCTACTCAGTTGCGTGACGTCACTCGTGAATATACCCAGTCGCAAGGCTTACTCGATGGTCGTACAAATGTTTACGAAAGTCAGAAGCAGATGGTCGACAATGAACGAGAGCAGTTTGAGCGCTATATGGAGCAGTATGAATCCAACCTGCGCCAGCGTTTTGGCTCGCTTGATCAGAACATTGCACGGATGTCCTCCAGTCTGAACTTTCTGACCCAGTGGGGCGGTGGCGGCTAAATAGCGATAAAGTATCGGCGCCTGGCGCCGATACGTTGAGTAACAGATAGTAAAACCGAAAAGGTATTGTTATGTATAAGAAAGGTGTGAATGCGTATCAAAGCGTTGGTGGTCGCGATCAGGCGACAACAGCGGACCCGTATCAACTGATTCAGATGTTGATGAATGGGGCGTTGCAAAAGCTCGCTATCAGCAAAGGCGCAATGGAGCGGAAAGACCTTGAGACCAAATCGGAAAACCTGACCAAGGCGCTTTCAATTGTAAGTGCCCTGCAGGAAGGTCTGGATATGACCGTTGACAGTGAAGTAGTCAACAATATGTTTGATTTGTATGACTATATGAAGCGGCAGATTGTTGAGGCGATGGCCGAGAACAAGCTTGAGGCTGTGGATAACTGTCTGTTAGTGATGCGTAACCTGAAAGAAGGCTGGGATGCTATTCCGGTTGAGGCCCGCAATCAGGCCTTTGCCCAGCGTGATCAGATGGCTGTGGGTGGATAACTTGACCGATAGTTTGCCGGAACCAATCGACTTACTGGCTCAGGCGGAAGCGTTGGAAGCAGAGTTAAAGCAACTTGCCGATGCTGAAGAGCTGGATGATGATGCCTTAAGTGCGGTACTGGAAAAGCGCGAAACGCTGCATCAGAAAATGGGTGCCGCAATAGATAATGACAAGGTTGCGCTGGATGTCTATCAACCGTATTTTCGTCAGGCCTACCACAACACCAAGGCGTTGTTACAGCGGTGTCAGGCCGAACAAAGTGACGTCAAAGAGCGTTTAATCACCCTGAACACATCAAAAAAAGCGCGCAAAGCTTACTAGCCTGCGCGCTTTTTGATCGAACCACTTCTAACACAGCCTGAAGACCCGTAAACAATCTGAAAACTGAAGCGGCTGGCTATGTACCTGGCCATTGCAAACAGGTAGTATTTCGTTACTAGTGTTTGCGCTAGCAAGCTACGTAAAACGATCAACGGATAAGGCCCAGCGCCAGGATTAGCGGATACCATGAGCACCTTATTAGGCTACCTTTCTCAGTTTACCGACTCTAAGCAACCGCGGGTCCATAATTACGGTCCCAACGTCCAAAGCACCCAGACTTTCAAGGCTGTGGCGAAACAGGCCAAAGCCTTGCGCAATCAGTATGCCGCAGTCGCAGGCTCACGTCTGGCACTCACCCTGACTGCGTCGGCAGATGCATTGGTGCACATGGTGGCTCTGGATGGGTTCGTCGCTGAATTGATTTTGCTGCCGGTGGATCACGCGGTTCCGAAAGGCTGTCATTTCCATATTTCTGAGCGTGGTCAGCTGCGCGATCTCAACGACTATAGCAGCGACAATCTGCCAGTGGTGACCCAGTGGGGACTGCTGGATGAGCACGGGGACGTGATTAGCTATTCGCTGGATGAACTGGCGAACAATGACCTGGTACAGAAAGATTCCATAGAGCACCCCCTGCGCTGGGGCGTCATGCAGGAACCGGCTGAACTGGCTGGGCTTCTGGTGTGGTTACGCGCGCTCAGGCATGGCGAAGACATCGTGCTGGCACAAGCGGACACGTTAAATGCGCTGGCTGATATGTTTATCCATGCTGAAGTCAATGCAATTGCGGCACCGCCTCGCTTATGGCGAAACCTGACCGCGTCGGAAGAAATCACCCGCCTGGCGCTGCACCTTGCCTTAGTCAATGGTGGTATCGTTGATGCGGCCACGTTGCAGCGGCTGGAAAACTTATTCCCGGACGCCATGCTGGCGCACAGCTTCTCCAACACCGGGGCCGGGGTGAGCTGGCTGATTGATGACCGTGAACCCGGACTACCGGTCTCACTTTTTGCTGCCAACGACGATGGCCTTAAGCTGGAAATCAATGATGCCCAGCTGGATATTCGCTTTACCGGCAGCGGCGCTACTATCCATACCGGCTACCTCGCGGTTAAGCAGGATCAACGGGTATTTTTACTGGGCCATCAGGACAACCAACTCATGGTAGGCGGCCGCGGCGTGCAGCCGGAAGTGGTTGAGCAGGCGTTATTGCAGGTGGTCGGCGTGGCTGACGTACAGGCATCGAGTATGCCTAACCCGGTACTCGGTGAACTGGTGCGGGTGGATGTGCTGGCGCCATCACAACGGACTGTCGCGGAACGTAAGCTATTTAAACGGACGTTGCAGGAACATTGCCGGGAATGTCTTGAACCCTGGCAGCGGCCGGCACGTTACTATTTCCATTAAGCGTTAATTTTTCTTAAACTATCAGCTTTCCATTAATCCCGGAGTGTCCTTAATGTCCCACAGTACGGCGCAGCTGCTTGAGCGTTTTTCACAACTGGCAGAGCCGGATACTTTCGATAGCCATCAATTGCCCGATTATCAGCTTGGCTCTGAGGACACTGACGCGGCGGTGGAGCTGATCGGGACCGATTATTTTATCCTGCATCCTCTGGCGGCGACTCATGCACTGCTGGCGTTGCTGCAATGTCACGATGATAGTTTGTTCGCCCGGGCGCTAGGGGCTGCGGATGAAGGCTTATTGCATGCGCAACAAGAGTACATCGTCAGTTATGCGCTGCCGTACTGTGACGCCCCGTTAATTGGCTTGCTTGATGCGCTGATGGGGAATAGCGAGCACCGCGATGAGCGGCGTGTCTTTGCCGCCTGGTTGTTGCAGCAGTATGCAGCGTTGCATCCGGAATACTATGGTCGCGTGGCCAAAGTGGTCGGTGCCCGGCTGCAGGACTTTACGGCTAACCCGGCAGCGGTGAATGGGGTGCTGGTTGAAACCTGTGTCAGTATGCAGGCCGAAGAGCTACTTCCGCTTATTCAACGTGCTTATCAGCAAGAGTTGGTGACAAGTGCTGAATACACCAGCGCCGCCGCCGTTGAAGAGGCGTTGCTAACGCCGGAAACGGCGTTTGAAGCTGGCCTCGAACAGTTTATGCATACCAAAGAACTGGATGAGATCCGGCAGGCACTGGAAACGAAGTTTCAGCGACGCCAGGGGAGCGGTTTACGCACCATGGCGGAACTCGATGGATTGCTTTATGCGCTGGCACTGAGCCCAACGCCAGTCGCCCGCTCGTTATGGCTGGCCCTGTTGCAGGACGAAACGCTGGCAGATATCAGCGAGGACATCTGCGAAGAGAGCGTTGACCAGCTGACCACCTACTATTCGGAAGTAAAAGACTCGCTGCTAGCTGGCGAAGCTGCCCCTTATTATGAATCCGTTGCGGTCGAGAACCTCAACAGTTTAGTGCCGTGGGCGGGTGGTTTCCTGTCTGGCTTTAGCTTGTGGACGGAAAGTGACCGCCTGAGCACGGAAAAGGCAGATGCGACTCAGGAACTGCTTGAGTTCCTGCATGCGATTGTCGCCGACAAGCCTCTGCCGGAGCAGTACCAGGCCCTGGCGCACAGTGATTACCATATGATTATGCAGCTAATGTTGCAGCGCGCCTTCGAGGAAACTCAACAGAGCAGTGACGAGCTGACCCTGGATGACGATTCGTTGCAGGACTTTTTTGAGGGGTTTGACCGTTGACCTATTCAGAGTTAGAACTTGCCTACATGCTGGTGTCAGCGAAAGGCTCGGGGCTGGATGTGAATGCCTTTGTAGAACGTGACAATGGAGCTATTCATATTGATAATATAGAGCTGAATGATGGCGACGAGATCCCTGCGGATCTGGATGATGCGTCTAAATACGTACGCGTGCCGGCACAGGATGACTTACTCAATGAATTTGAGCTGATGGGGTTGTTGGTCGAGCGTCAACTGAGTGAGCAGGAGCAGGCTGAATTCGCTCAGACTACGCAGGACTGTACAGCGGAAGCGGCGGTCCGGGCTGGCATCCACTACCTGAATTCAATTGGTAAACTGGCTGCCTGGCGGCAACTGGTGACGACAGCGCAGGAACGCGCATTGCGCAACTGGGCGGAAAAAGAAGGGCTTGGTTTGTAGGGCTCACTTGGTCGAGCAGACGCCAAGTAGACGTCAAGTAGACGCCAAATAGACAATAATCAGATACAAAAAAACCGGCTAGTAGCCGGTTTTTTGATCTGCGCGTGGCGCAATTCACTTCAACAACACAAATTAAGCTAATGCTTTAATTTGTGTGTTCAGGCGGCTCTTATGGCGAGACGCTTTGTTTTTGTGAATCAGGCCTTTGCTCGCGTAACGATCAAGGATTGGCGTCAATTCTGCGTATGCGTTTGATGCTTTTTCCTGGTCGCCAGCAGCAATAGCTGCGTTAACTTTTTTCATGTACGTGCGCATCATTGAACGACGGCTCGCGTTGTGCTGACGACGTTTCTCGGATTGTACCGCACGTTTCTTAGCAGACTTGATGTTAGCCAAGGTAAACTCCTAAATTCTGTAAGCTGTGTCTGACATTGCTGTCTTAACGTTTAAGGCCGCGGACTATACCCGAATTCGGACCTAAAAGTCAATCCATTGTGCATGACATTGATAAAATTTGTGCGCGTATTCTACCGGCCTGCTGGCCTGAGGGCAACAGTTATTTGGTTAGTATCTGAACGTGGCTTTTGCGTTTTAGGGTCTATGCCTGCGTTTTGCTATCCCGTACTATAGCCTGTATTCGGATTAACAGCGCAGGACGTTGCCTTGAGCACAACTGAACCCTCACCGTCGACCCCGTCTGAACCTCAGGGGCAGGCAGATATTCCAAAGCAGTCACCCCGGTTGGTTCGTTCCGGGCTGGTGGTCAGCGCGATGACCCTTATTTCACGGGTTCTCGGCCTGGTACGCGATATTGTGATTGCGGCTCTGATAGGGGCTGGTCAGGCGGCGGACGTATTTTTCTTTGCCAATAAAATTCCCAATTTTTTGCGCCGCCTGTTCGCCGAAGGCGCCTTCGCGCAGGCGTTTGTACCGGTCTTAACCGAATATCACCGCGGTAGAACGCTGGATGAAACGCGGCTGCTGATCGCCCGGGTCGCAGGCACCCTTGGTACCATTATTACGGTTGTGACCATACTGGCGGTGATCGGCTCGCCAGTGGTGGCTGCGATGTTTGGCTTCGGCTGGTTTCTTGATTACTGGCAGGGCGGGCCGCACGCTGAAAAGTTTGAGCTTGCCAGCCTGTTGTTAAAAATCACCTTTCCTTATTTGTGGTTTATTACCTTCACCGCGTTGGCCGGTGCGATCCTGAATACCATTGGTAAGTTTGCGGTGGCGGCCTTTACCCCGGTCTTTCTCAACGTGGCTATTATCGCCGCGGCCTGGTGGCTGGCTCCGAACCTGGCCCAGCCGGAGATTGGGTTAGCCATTGGTGTCTTCGCCGGTGGTCTGGTGCAGTTTTTGTTTCAACTGCCGTTTTTAAAGCGCGCCGGTTTCCTGGTCCGCCCACGCTGGGGCTGGAACGACCCCGGGGTCAAACGTATTCGGCTGTTGATGCTACCCGCTATTTTTGGGGTGTCGGTCAGTCAGATCAACCTGCTCTTTGATACCCTGATTGCCTCCTTCCTGATGACCGGCTCGATCAGCTGGCTCTATTATGCCGACCGTTTACTTGAGTTCCCCCTTGGGCTGTTTGGCATCGCCATCGCCACGGTTATTTTACCGGCATTGTCAGCGCGGCACGTAGACCAGTCACTAGCGCATTTTCGCGAAACTCTGGACTGGGGCGTGCGCGCGGTCAGTATGCTGGGTTTACCGGCGATGGCAGGACTCATTGTGCTGGCTCAACCGATGCTGATGGTGCTTTTTATGCGCGGTGAATTTAGCGTCGATGATTCGCGGATGGCCTCGTACAGTCTGATGGCATACGGTGCAGGTTTGCTTAGCTTTATGTTGGTTAAAGTACTGGCAACCGGGTTCTTTTCGCGCCAGGACACCAAACGGCCGGTGAAGTACGGCATTATCGCCATGGCAGCGAACATGGTATTCAACGTGATTTTTGCGATTCCTTTTGGTTACGTTGGCCTGGCGATCGCCACCGCGTTGTCAGGAACTGTGAATGCCTTGTTGCTGGCGAGCGTTTTGTATCGCGAAGGCGTGCTGGCGTTACCGCGGGCCACCTTAGTGTTTTTTGCCCGAATCATCGCTGCGACACTGGCCATGGTGGCCATGATCCTGCTCTTGTCGCCGCCCATTACAAGCTGGCTGGCACAGGGTAATCTGATCCGCAGCCTCTGGCTTGGTGGCCTGATCGGCGCTGGTGGCCTGGTCTACGGCGCCAGTTTCCTGCTCCTCGGAGGCCGCCTGCGCCACCTGCGCACCCCCCACTAACGATTCAACAAACGAGCGCGGGGCTTGATCATTGAATTTGCCGCATTTGCTGTACGCAATGAGTCCAATTCAACGTTCAAGCCCCGCGCTCGAACGTTGAATTGCGTCAATTCAATGATCAAGCCCCGCGCCTGAACGTTGAATTGTGGGTGAAACCTGGGCGGGGTTTGGGGTATAATCCAGCGCTTATGGAACTTATTCGCGGTTTACACACAATTACTCCGTCCCATCGCCACTGTGTTCTCACCATTGGTAATTTTGACGGCGTTCACCTCGGGCATCAGGCGGTGCTGCAGCGGGTGCGAGCCCGCGCGGCTGAATTACAGCTACCGGCGGTGGTGATGACCTTTGAGCCACAGCCGCTTGAATTTTTTCGTCCGGAAATTGCTCCGGCACGGCTGACCACCTGGCGCGAGAAGTATCAATTACTGAAAAGTCAGGGTATCCAGCGCATGCTGTGTACACCATTCAATCAAAAATTTGCCAGCCAGGCGGCAGAAACCTTTGTAAAAACCACGCTGGTCGATAAACTCGGCGTTAAGCTGGTTGTAGTGGGTGATGATTTTCGTTTTGGTAAAGACCGCGCTGGCGATTTCGCGCTGTTGCAAGCAATGGGTGAGCAGTATAACTTTGCGGTGGTTGACACCCAAAGCTATCGCCACGATACCCAACGTGTTTCCTCGACGTTAATCCGTGAAGCACTGGAGCAGGGCCATTTTGCCGATGCCGAGGAGATGCTTGGCCGACCTTTTACTCTGTGCGGTAAAGTTAGCCATGGCGCAAAGAAAGGGCGTACCATTGGCTTTCCGACCGCGAATGTTCCACTGAAGCGGTTGCGTTCACCCTTGCAGGGGGTGTTTGTGGTTCAGGTTGAGGTGGCCGGCAAACGCTACAACGGGGTCGCCAATATTGGCCGGCGGCCTACGGTCAATGGCCAGGGTGTCCAGCTTGAGGCGCACCTGTTTAACTTCGCCGGTGACTTGTATGGTGAAGAGATGGTCGTCACCCCTTTGCATAAAATTCGCGACGAAGTGAAATTCGCTTCGCTGGAAGAACTAAAACAACAAATTCACCTGGATGTAATGCAGGCTCAGGCCTACGCAAACCGCTAGGTCAGTCATGAATTCAAGATTCGAGCGCGGGGCTTGAATCTTGAATTCGGGTAATAATTCATAAAGCGACGGAAATTAGAAAGGCATGAGCGACTATAAGCACACGTTAAACTTACCTGAAACGCCGTTTCCTATGCGCGGCAACCTGGCGCAACGCGAACCGAAAATGCTTGAGCAATGGTACGCCGCCGATCTGTATGGCGAGATCCGCAATGCGCGTGCAGGTCGCGACAAGTTTATTCTGCACGACGGCCCTCCGTACGCTAACGGCCAGATCCACATTGGCCATGCGGTCAATAAAATCCTTAAAGATGTGGTGGTGAAATCGAAGACCTTAAGTGGCTTTGACGCTCCTTACGTTCCAGGCTGGGACTGTCATGGTTTACCGATTGAGCTGGTCGTTGAGAAAAAGCACGGCAAGCCGGGTGCTAAACTAACCGATGCCGAGTTTCGTGAGAAATGCCGTGAGTTTGCCCTCAGCCAGATCCAGGGCCAGCGTGAAGACTTCAAACGATTAGGTGTACTCGGTCAGTGGGACCAGCCCTATATGACGATGGCTTTCGAACAGGAAGCCAATACCGTTCGCGCGTTAGGTAAAGTTATTGAGCGTGGCCATTTGCAACAAGGCTTTAAGCCGGTGCACTGGTGTACCGACTGTGGTTCGGCGCTGGCTGAAGCTGAGGTCGAGTACAAAGACAAGACCTCACCGGCGATTGATGTTAAATACCCGGCCCAGAACGAGGCTGAACTGGTGGCGGCTTTTGAACACCCGGAAGGGCACGAAGGCAGCGGCCCGGTGAGCGTGGTCATCTGGACCACCACCCCGTGGACAATCCCGGCCTCGCAGGCGATTACCTTAGCCGGTGATCTGGAGTACGCACTGGTTCAGGTTGAAGCAGGGAATGATGATAAGCCGGTCGAACGTCTGATCATGGCGTCTGATCTGGTGAGCGATGCGATGGCTCGATATGGTATCGATAAATATCATAAACTTGGCTTCTGCAAGGGTGCGGCGCTGGAAAAAATGACAGTGAATCACCCGCTGTTTGAGCGTGATATTTTACTGATCCTGGGCGATCACGTTACCACCGAATCAGGCACCGGTTGTGTACACACAGCCCCCGGGCACGGTGTCGATGACTTTCTGGTTGGTAAGCAATATGGTCTTGAAGTGTACAACCCGGTTAATGACCGTGGTGTGTATAAAGACGACACCCCGATGTTTGCAGGTCAGCACGTATTTAAAGCCAATGATGTGATTACCGAAGCGATTAAAGAGGCGGGAAATCTGGCGCACCACGAAGCTTATCCGCACAGCTACCCGCATTGCTGGCGGCATAAAACTCCAATTATCTTCCGTGCTACACCGCAATGGTTTATCAGCATGGAAAAAGAAAACTTGCGCCGCGATGCGCTGGAACAGATCAAAGAGGTTCGCTGGGTCCCTGAGTGGGGCGAAAACCGTATCGCCAGCATGGTAGAAGGGCGTCCGGACTGGTGTATTTCGCGTCAGCGTACCTGGGGCACACCGCTTACTTTATTTGTTCATCGCGAAACTGACGAATTGCACCCGCGCACGCTTGAGTTGCTGGAGCAGGTGGCAGGCAAAATTGAACAGGCCGGTATTCAGGCGTGGTTTGATTTGGATGCCGCAGAACTACTGGGCGATGAAGCAGAGCAGTATCGCAAACTGACCGACACCATGGATGTCTGGTTTGATTCCGGGGTCACTCACTATTGCGTGCTTGATCAGCAGGAACAGCTGGCGTGGCCGGCGGATCTGTACCTGGAAGGCTCGGATCAACACCGTGGCTGGTTCCAGTCGTCGCTGATGACGGGTGTTGCGACCAAAGGAAAAGCCCCGTACCGCCATGTACTGACCCACGGCTTTACCGTTGATCAGGATGGACGCAAAATGTCCAAGTCGTTGGGCAACGTGGTTTCACCCCAGGAAGTAATGAACAAACTGGGTGGTGACATTCTGCGTTTGTGGGTTGCTTCAACGGACTATACCGCTGAAATGACAGTGTCAGACGAAATCCTTAAGCGGTCAGCCGATGCTTATCGTCGTATTCGTAATACCGCGCGTTTTCTGCTTTCTAACCTGAATGGCTTCGTCCCGGCAGAGCATGCGGTAGCGACTGAAGATATGGTTGAGCTGGATCGCTGGATTGTCGGCCGGGCGCGGACACTGCAAAGTGAGATTATCGATGCGTACGACAACTACCAGTTCCTGAGCGTGACCCAGAAACTGATGCACTTCTGCTCGATTGAGCTTGGTAGTTTCTATCTGGATATTATTAAAGACCGTCAGTACACGGCGAAGCAAGACAGTGTTGCGCAACGCTCGTGTCAGACCGCGCTGTGGCATATTGTCGAAGCGCTGGTGCGTTGGATGGCGCCTATTACCAGTTTCACCGCACAGGAAATCTGGGAGCTGATGCCTGAAGTCGAGGGTCGTCAGACTTATGTATTTACGGCGGAGTGGTATCAGGCATGGCCACAGCTGGATGTTGAGAGTCAGCTTAGTGACAGCGACTGGCAACAACTACTGGTGGTGCGCGGCGAAGTAAACCGGGCTCTTGAGCAGGCACGCCGTGACGATCGTATTGGTGGCTCGCTGCAAGCTAACGTTATGCTGTATGTCAGCGACGAGTTGGAAGCGCTGCTGGCTAAACTTAAAGACGAGCTGCGGTTTGTGTTGCTGACCTCGCACGCTGACACGGCGCCGTTGAGTCAGATCCCAGATGATGCCATTGCCACTGACGTCGAGGGGCTTAAAGTAGTGGTCCTGAAGTCACCGCATAGCAAATGTGCTCGCTGCTGGCATCACCGCGAAGAGGTTGGCACTATCAACGAGCATCCTGAGCTATGTCAGCGCTGTGTCACCAATGTGGATGGCGACGGTGAGCAACGGAGTTTCGCCTGATGACAGCACAACGACCAGCGCGTTGGCAGGACAGTGGCTGGCGCCTGATGTGGGTGCCATTGCTGATTATTGTCCTTGATCAGCTTACCAAACAGGCGATTCTGGCGACCTTGAGTCTGTATGAACGAATTAACGTGCTGCCGTTTTTTGATATTGTGCATGCACAAAATTTTGGTGCCGCGTTTAGCTTTTTAAGTGATGCCGGTGGCTGGCAGCGTTGGTTTTTTACCTTGCTGGCGGTCGTTATATCGGCGGTGCTGGTTTTCTGGATGCGCCGTCAGTCGCGTCGGGAATGGCGCTTAAACTGGGCATTTGGGCTGGTTATTGGCGGCGCGCTGGGTAACGTGCTGGACCGACTGCAGCATGGTTACGTGGTAGATTTCCTTGATCTTTATATTCGTCTCGGTGACAGCAGCCATCATTGGCCAGCATTTAACGTAGCCGACAGCGCCATTGTCATTGGCGCTGGCCTGATGATCTGGGACGGCTTTCGAAATCGATAAGTGAATTCAATGATCAGGCCCCGGCTCGATGGTTGAAAGTGAAGAGGTAGATATGAGTGAGTTAGCGGTCATCGGTGAGAATAGCCGGGTGGTGATGCATTTTTCGATTAAGCTGGAAGACGGCAGTGCGGCGGATAGTTCGAAAGTGCACGGAAAGCCCGCGCGCTTTCGGGTCGGCGACGGCAATCTGACCCCAAATTTTGAGAAACACCTGTTGGGGTTAAAGGCTGGTGACGAGCGCGAATTCACTTTAGCACCTGAAGAAGCCTTCGGTGTGCCGATCGATGAGAACATTTACCATCTTGATAAGTCTAAGTTCAGTGATGATGCGCCGGCGGAAGTGGGCTCTATTATTGCCTTTAACCAGCCTGACGGGCGAGAAGTCCCCGGCATAGTGCGTAACGTCGAAGGTAATACCGTGACCATCGATTTTAATCATCCACTGGCCGGTCAGCGCATTATCTTCGCGGTTGAAATTTTGAGTGTGGAGGACGCATGAACGTAATCCTGGCTAACCCGCGCGGCTTTTGTGCCGGTGTTGACCGTGCGATCACCATTGTCGAACAGGCATTGGCGATGTTTTCGCCGCCTATTTATGTGCGCCATGAAGTGGTCCACAACAAATATGTGGTGGACGGATTGCGGGACCGTGGGGCCGTGTTTGTTGAAGAACTGGATCAGGTACCGGACGACAGTATTGTTATCTTTTCTGCCCACGGGGTCTCAAAGGCGGTCCGCCAGGCGGCTCAGAACCGGGGTTTGAAAGTCTTTGATGCAACCTGCCCGCTGGTCACCAAAGTGCATATGGAAGTGACCCGCGCCAGTCGCAGAGGTCATGAGTGTGTGCTGATTGGGCACGCCGGACACCCTGAAGTAGAAGGGACCATGGGCCAGTATCTGAACGACGAAGGCGGTATTTACCTGGTGGAATCGGTCGACGATGTGGCCGAACTTGACGTCAAGGACCCGGAAAACCTGCATTACATGAGCCAGACTACACTGTCGGTGGATGATACTGCTGATGTGATTGATGCATTGCGCTCTCGTTTTCCATCGATTAACGGGCCACGTAAAGACGACATCTGCTATGCCACCCAGAATCGGCAGGATGCGGTTCGCGAGATGGCGGACGAAGTGGATGTGATGCTGGTGGTCGGTGCGCGCAACAGTTCCAACTCGAATCGTTTGCGCGAACTGGCTGAGAAAATGGGTACCCCGGCGTATCTGATTGATGACGAACATTGCCTGCAGCAAGACTGGTTTACCAATGTGCGCAATGTGGGCGTCACCGCAGGTGCATCTGCTCCGGATATTCTGGTTCATAACGTGGTGAAACGTTTGCAGCTGTGGGGTGGTGGAGACGTCGAGGAACGCAGCGGTCGCGAAGAGAATGTGACCTTCTCAATTCCCCCCGAATTAAGGGTTACCCAGGTCTCCTGATTTCAGTATGTAGTTAAAAGCCCGCCGTGTATTTGCGTACACGGCGGGCTTTTTTGTGCGTGATTGCGCAACTGGCGAGCAAAAAAGCGGCCTAGGTTCATACTCTCGGTATTGCGGGTGGGGGAATGGCTATGGCTATAGAGATGCACGGCAAACAATGCGGGTTCAGCTTACTTGAACTGATGCTGGTGGTTTCGTTGCTGAGCCTCTTGGGGGCGGTGACGGTTCCGCAGATACAGCAAAGCTTTAATACACTGATGCTGCGACGATTGCATGGAATCTTGCTGATGCAGATAAGTGAAACCCGCGAACAGGCTATTGCGCAGCAACGCACCAG
Source organism: Aliidiomarina sedimenti (assembly GCF_003986955.1). Taxonomy (GTDB): domain Bacteria; phylum Pseudomonadota; class Gammaproteobacteria; order Enterobacterales; family Alteromonadaceae; genus Aliidiomarina; species Aliidiomarina sedimenti. Next base: position 221,109 of record NZ_PIPN01000003.1, read on the forward strand.
CCATATTCACTTTGAAAATAACCAGTGGTGTGCCTGGTTTGAAGGTGATCACAAAAGCGACTGTGCACTGGCAAAAGGAACGCTGCGCCAGGGATTTACGTTCAGAGCGACACAATACAACCCGCGCATCTTCAGTTTTAGTGCAGGACGTGGGTTTAGCAGTGTAAACGGGGGCACGCTGAGACTTCGTGCGGGCAGGCAGGATCAGGAAATATCAATAGTAGTAAGTGCGCTGGGCCGGATCAGAGGTTGCTCGTCGCCGGCCATGAGCGGAATACCCGCCTGTGTTTAAGCCGCGCAGACAGCAACGGGGAGTAAGTTTACTCGAATTGAGCCTGGTAATGCTGATTAGCGCCATCTTTATGCTGGTCTGGGTGCCGGTGTTCAGCCGGCCGCTGATCGAACTCGATCAGCGGCTCACCCATGCCCGACGTGTTCAGCATTTCTATCAGCTGGCCGGGTGGCTGGATGGCGAGTTGCGACGCACTGTCGACGCGGGGCAAATAAACTGGCAGTGGAGTGCAGCGACCCAATGTCTTCTGCTGGGTGATGAACTTGGCCTTCGTTTACGTGACGGGCATCTGCAATGGCGGGGTGGAAATAGGAGTTGCAGTGATGGCTACTGGTCGAATCTAAATGAATCCGCTCATGCTTATATTGAATCCTTTGTCTTTACGCTGAATACCACGGAGCCAACCCCCCAGGCATTTGTATCAATCGCGGGGCGGGTCGGTGATGACTTACTTAACTGGCGGGTGCGAATAGATGGTCAGCTATCGGTTTCCTACTGAGCGGGGTGTCGCGCTACTCCTGTTCGTACTCGCGTTATTAAGCTTCTCGCTGGCCGCGATGGCGCTGAGTAGTCAGCAGATGATGGGGCAGTTTATGCACCTTCATCTGCAACAGACCGGTATCGCTCGTCAGCAGGAGGTTGAGGCCTTATTCAGTCAGCTTGCACTGCAACTAAATGAGGGGCAGAGCGGGTCGTCGCCTGGCAGTTTCGAAACCGACAGTTATAACAATAGTGAGCTGGACGGGGCGGTGATGCCTGACGAGTGTCCTCACCCTTATCCAACCACAACCCAGTGTTGGTCGGTGCGGGTTACAGACCGACGGAACAACGTGGAACGTGAGCGCTTACTACTGGTGCCGGCGCAAAGTTGTAGCCAACCCTACTGGTATGCGAGCGCTTCAAGCCTGGCGCTGGACAGCACAATCCCGCCGCCGAATGAGGAGTTCCCTGATGACCCTGTATTTCCCCGGACGCGGCCGGGCCTGCGCTAGAGCGGACGACGGCAGCAGCCTGCTCGAGGTGCTGATTGCAAGCAGTATAGCAGGCGTCGGAACTTTGGCAGTTTTTACATTATTTTTGCATTGGTACCCACAGCTGGATGATCTGACTGATCGCTATCAGACTCTCAATCAACGCCAGTTAGATCAACCTATGCCTTATTACACAAGGCGCGTGGACTTATTTCAATGTGAAAAGGAGGTCCCTGATCAAGCTGGCCTGATAATTGAATAGTAGTTAGATAGGATGGGGGACGTTGACACTTTCTTGACACTTCCTGAAGTTTCAACTTGTTGACTGAGCTGCTCAGTCATGCAGTTTTGAGGTTGCTAATCGAATGCAGCAGTTTGGTGCGCTGAAAAGCTTTTATCAGAATAATTCACAGCACGTTAAAGGAGTAGGCACACCGCTCTTTGTCCTCGCCGTTTTGGCGATGGTCATTTTGCCAATGCACCCTTTTCTGCTGGATACCCTGTTTTCGTTCAATATCACATTGTCGATGATCGTACTGCTGGTCGCAGTTTACACCAAGCGCCCGCTCGATTTTGCCATGTTTCCCACGATTTTGCTGATTGCAACGCTGTTGCGACTGGCATTAAACATCGCCTCGACGCGGGTGGTTTTGCTGCATGGACATGAAGGTGCGGATGCCGCCGGTAACGTGATTGAAGCCTTTGGTAGCGTGGTAATTGGCGGTAACTACACGGTTGGTTTAGTAGTCTTCGCGATCCTTATCATCATCAACTTTGTTGTTATTACTAAGGGTGCCGGGCGTATTTCCGAAGTGACCGCTCGCTTTACCCTGGATGCAATGCCCGGTAAACAAATGGCGATTGACGCCGATCTCAACTCCGGCTTAATCACCCAGGAAGATGCCAAGCAGCGCCGGCAGGATGTTACCCGCGAGGCCGACTTCTACGGTTCGATGGATGGTGCCAGTAAATTTGTTAAAGGTGATGCGGTTGCCGGTATTCTGATCCTGATGATCAACCTGATCGGCGGCTTTATCATTGGTATGGCGCAGCATGGTTTAAGTTTCGGCGATGCGGTAGAGGTCTACACCCTGCTAAGTATCGGTGATGGCCTGGTGGCTCAGATACCTGCGCTATTGCTGTCCGTGGCCACTGCGATCGTAATTACCCGGGAAAATGATTCCAAAGATATGAGCGAGCAGGTGAGCCTGCAGCTTATTTCGAACCCGCGGATCCTGATTATTTCTGCCGGCATTCTCTTTGTTATGGGCGTGGTGCCCGGGATGCCGCATATCGCATTCTTAAGCATGGCATTAATGCTCGCCTCGATGGCCTATTTCCGTATTCGTACGATGAAAGAAGAAGCCTCCGGCGAACTGGTTGCGCAACAAAAGCAGCTGACTGACTCGACCCCGCATGAACAAAAAGAGATTGGCTGGGATGACGTGCATCAGGTTGACACCATTGGTCTGGAAGTGGGTTATCGACTGATCCCGATGGTTGACAAGAGCCAGGGTGGCGAGCTTTTAGCGCGGATTAAAGGAGTGCGGAAAAAGCTCTCGCAGGAACTCGGATTTCTGGTGCCAGCAGTCCATATTCGCGACAACCTCGACCTGGGGCCGAACCAATACCGGATTACCTTAATGGGTGTTACCTTCGGTGAAGCTGAGATCCGCCCTGAATGGGAGATGGCGATCAACCCAGGCCAGGTCTTCGGCGAAGTAAAAGGTGAGAAAACCATTGACCCTGCGTTTGGTCTGGAAGCGATTTGGATCCGACGGGAAGACCGTGAGCACGCGCAGACACTGGGTTATACCGTAGTCGATTCGGCAACCGTGATTGCAACCCATTTGAGCCAGATCCTGACCAACAATGCATCGCAGCTGCTAGGCCATGAAGAAGGGCAACAGCTGCTGGATATGCTGGGTAAACAGACACCGAAGCTGTCAGAAGCCCTGGTGCCGGATACGCTGAACCTGGCTGCGGTAGTTAAAGTGCTGCAGAACCTGTTAAGTGAAGGGGTCCCGGTACGGGATTTCCGCACCATCGCCCAGACCATGGTGGAGTATGGCGCTAAGAGTCAGGATACCGATGTATTGACCGCGGCGGTGCGCATAGCGCTACGCCGCTTGATTGTGCAGGAAGCGGCTGGTGGTATTGAAGAACTGCCTGTCATTACCCTGGCGCCTGAGCTGGAACAGATGTTGCATCAGTCCATGCAGGCCGCCGGCAACGAAGGTGCCGGTATCGAGCCGGGGATGGCAGAGAAGATTCAGCAGTCATTGCAAGAGGCGCATCAGCGTCAGGAAATGAACGGCCAGCCGTCGGTGTTATTAACATCCGGCGTGTTGCGAAACACGTTGTCGCGTTTTGTGCGCAACACCATCCCGGGCATGCATGTGTTGTCGTACCAGGAAGTCCCGGACGACAAGCAAATTCGCATCATGAGCTCGATCGGCCAGTAGTGGATTGGGGGTAGTTAAGTGAAGATTAAACGTTTTTTTGGCAAGGATATGCGTTCAGCGCTGGCAGAGGTGAAAGACACCTTAGGGCCGGATGCTGTCATCATGTCGAACAAACGCGTCAATGGTGGCGTTGAAATTATGGCGGCCTTTGACCAGGAACCTGATCCCAAGGCGAAAAATGGCAACGCGGCACGAGGCAAAGCGATAAGAGGCGGCGAGGAAAAGAAAGAGGCGATTGCCAATTCACTCGAAGCATTGCTGGCGCGCCAGGAAGAAGGCGCGAAGGCGGCTGGTGAAGAAACGAATGACGAGACAAACCGGGCCGAGCCGTCAGCAGCAAATGGTCAGCAGCGTGCCAACGGAAGCAGTTCAGGCAAACATGCTGAGGCCTCGACTGATTTCAAAATGAGACCGTTGGAAGACCACGATGCCACCATTAGTGCGATGAAATCGGACATGTCAGCAATCCGGCAAATGCTGGAGCAACAGGTCTCTGGCCTGATGTGGCAAGAGATCGAGCGCAACGAACCAACCCGCGCAATGCTGATTAAAAAGTTGATGCGACTTGGGTTTACGGAGCAGGTTGCAGACCAGATTAGCTGTTTCATTCCTGAGGGCCTCAATGATGAGCAAGCCTGGGAGCAAACGCTGGATCTGATTGAAGGACAGATAGGCACGACCAAAAATGACATTTTAAGTCAGGGTGGCGTGGTCGCGCTGGTAGGCCCTACAGGGGTCGGCAAAACGACCACCATTGCCAAGCTGGCGGCGCGCTATGCACAGATGCACAGTCCCGACGACGTGGCGCTGGTCACCACGGATACCTTCCGTATAGCAGCCAGTGAGCAGCTACAGACGTACGCTCGGATCATTGGTTGCCCGATTAAAGTAGCCAAAGATGCAGACGAGTTAAATGCGGTTCTGTTGCAGTTCCGGCAACGCAAGTTAGTGCTGATTGATACCGCCGGCATGGGACAGCGAGATTTGCGCCTGAGTGAGCAACTGGCGACATTGATGGACAATACGCGGCTTAAAATCCGGCCTTACCTGGTGCTGTCATCGACTGCGCAGGCACCAGTACAAAACGAGATTGTGCGTCAGTTCAAGAAGATCCCGCTATGCGGATGTATCTTTACCAAGCTTGATGAATCACTGAGCCTGGGCGAGGTACTTAGTACAGCGATTAACAACGGCTTACCAATTAGCTACCTGACCGATGGTCAACAAGTGCCTGAGGATATTCACATTGCAGACGCGAAAACGCTGGTGCGTAAGGCTGCAGAGAATATGACCACTAACGCCGAAGCAGCGCCTTTTGTCCCCCAGGCCAACGCGTCGCAGCAGCTATAAGAGAAGAATGTGATGGATCAAGCAAGCGGTTTACGCAAAATGATGAAACAGAGCATGGTCAAAGTAATTGCTGTGACAGGTGGCAAGGGCGGTGTGGGTAAAACCAATGTGTCACTGAATATGGCGGTAGCGATGGCTGAACAGGGCCAGCGCGTGCTGGTGCTGGATGCCGACTTAGGCCTTGCCAATGTGGACGTCATGCTTGGCCTGCGGGTGCGGAAAAATATTTCTCACGTACTTGCCGGTGAATGTGACCTGGAAGATATTCTGGTCGAGGGCCCTGCTGGAATTAAAATTGTGCCGGCAACCTCGGGGTCGCGCAACATGGTGGAACTGTCTGCCGCTGAACATGCCGGGCTGATTCGCGCATTCAGTACCTTGCAGGATGACTTCGATGTATTGATTGTGGATACCGCCGCGGGTATCTCAGAGATGGTTCTGAGCTTTTCCCGCGCTGCGCAGGATGTGGTACTGGTGGTCTGTGACGAGCCGACTTCAATCACCGATGCTTATGCGCTGGTCAAGGTTCTTAGCCGTGAGCACAATGTATTCCGCTTTAAAGTGATAGCAAATATGGTTCGCACCATGCGCGAAGGGCAGGTGCTGTTTAACAAACTGACCAAGGTGACCGATCGGTTTCTTGATGTAGCGTTGGAGCTGGCGGCGATTGTGCCGTACGATGAGAATCTGCGTAAATGTGTACGCCGCCAACAGTTAATTGTTCAGGCCGCGCCGAAGTCACCGTCGTCATTAGCATTTAAAGCGCTGGCACACCGAGCCGCGCGCTGGCCGGTGCAGGCTCAGGCGAGCGGTCATTTAGAATTTTTCATTGAACAACTGGTTCAGAAACCCAGCATGTACAAAGGGGTGGCCAATGAATAAAGCGACAGGCTACGCTACAACCGTCGATAATCGCACACAAATCGTTGAGCAGCATAGTAATCTGGTGAAGCGCATTGCTCACCATATGGTGGCGCGGTTGCCAGCCAGCGTGCAAGTAGATGACTTGATCCAGGCCGGCATGATTGGGCTGTTGGAAGCGGCGGGTAACTTCGATCACGGTAAAGGCGCTAGTTTTGAAACCTTTGCTGGTATCCGGATACGCGGTGCCATGCTGGATGAAATTCGGCGTGGTGACTGGGCCCCGCGCTCGGTTCACCGCAACGGACGTCTGATTGCCGATGCGATCCGCGAAGTAGAGTCTGAAACCGGGCGCGATGCGCGCGACGTAGATGTGGCGAAAAGACTGGATATGGGGCTTGAAGAGTATCATTCAATTTTGAATGATGTCCGCTCTGGTCGTATGATTGGCATCGAAGATCTGGGGGTCACCGACGACGTGCTGTTGTCAGATAAACAGGACGCTTCGTTTGACGGCCCTTTCAATGATATTGAGCAGGATGCATTCCAAAATGCGCTGTCCTCGACAATTCGGACTTTGCCTGAACGCGAAGCACTGGTATTGTCACTGTATTATGACGAAGAACTGAACCTGAAAGAAATTGGTGAAGTACTGAGTGTCAGTGAGTCCCGGGTCAGCCAGATCCATAGTCAGGCAATGATGCGGCTGAAGTCACGGATGCAGGATTGGACGTCGTAAGGCTGCCACGCAACCTTGCAAACGATTCAAATAAAGGTGCGGGTGTGTCATGATGACGTATCCGAAAAATAACATTAATTACAAATGCCTCAGTGGAGGGTACTTTGGATAAAGGTATGAAGATCTTGGTCGTGGACGATTTCTCCACGATGCGTCGCATTATAAAAAACCTGTTGCGTGACCTTGGGTTCACCAACATTGAAGAGGCTGACGACGGTACCACCGCGTTGCCGATGCTACAGTCCGGTGACTTCGATTTCGTGGTCACTGACTGGAACATGCCGGGCATGCAGGGTATTGATCTGTTACGCGCAATTCGCGCCGATGACGGATTGAAAGAAATCCCGGTGCTGATGGTAACGGCAGAAGCTAAACGTGAACAAATCATTGAGGCAGCTCAAGCCGGCGTCAATGGATATATAGTAAAACCTTTTACTGCAGCAACACTGAAAGAAAAGCTGGATAAAGTTTTCGAGCGGTTGGGTTAAGCGGCGATGGGGGATACAACGCAGGCTCAAACTCCAGCAATCACACTCGAACAGGCGCAGGAGCTGGTCACTTTACTTGAAAGTGGTCAGCAAGCGCAGGCCGACCAGATGTTCATGCGCTTGAAAGACAAGTCAAGTGAAGGACTTTTCAATTCGGTTGGTAAGCTGACGCGTCAATTGCATGACTCCTTGTCCGACTTTCAGCTTGATCCACGTATCGAACAGATGACTGCTGATGATCTTCCTGATGCTAAGAACCGTTTACATTACGTGATGCAGCGCACTGAAGATGCTGCAAACCGAACGATGGATGCGGTCGAAGCCAGTTTACCGTTAGCGGATAAGCTGGCCACAGAGACAGCATCGATTGAGCCGGCCTGGGATAAACTGATGGGCCGTGATATCGAGCTAAGCGAATTTAAAGCTCTCTGTCATCAGGTCGATAAGTTTATTAAGCAAGCCAGAGGCGACTCTGCACATCTGCAAGGCCTGTTAACTGAAGTGTTAATGGCTCAGGATTTTCAGGACTTGACCGGGCAGGTTATCCGCCGGGTTATCGAGTTGGTGCATGAAGTAGAAGTCAGTCTGATAGAGCTGTTACGAGTGTTTGGCGATCAGGAACGCGCCAGAGCAGAGCGAAGCAACACAGACAATAAGAAAAAAGCTGATCCTATCGGAGCTGAAGGCCCGGTGATAAACCCTGATGAACGCCAGGATGTGGTGCAAGGGCAGGATGAAGTTGATGATTTGTTGTCCAGTTTAGGATTCTAGGAGCACCGAGCGCATGAGCTTTGATGTAGATGAAGATATTCTACAGGACTTTTTGATTGAAGCGGGGGAGATCCTTGAGCTGTTGTCCGAACAATTGGTGCAGCTTGAAAACGACCCTGAAAATCGCGATCTGCTGAATGCAATTTTCCGCGGATTCCATACTGTTAAAGGCGGTGCCGGATTTTTGTCGCTAACTGAGTTAGTTGACACCTGCCACGGTGCCGAGAATGTCTTTGATACCCTACGCAATGGTCAGCGCTCTGTTTCTGCAGAACTTATGGATGTTATTCTGCAGTCACTCGACACCATCAATGCCCAGTTTGCTCAGGTCCAGGCACGTGAAGAACCGATCCCTGCGACGCCGGAGTTACTGCAGACGTTAACTGCCCTGAGTCGTCCGGAAAGCGAGGATGAGGCACCAATAGCGGCGCCGGCAGCAGCTGAAACAAGCACTAAGGTCGAAGGTGACGGCGGTGTTGACGAAATAACCGAAGACGAATTTGAATCGCTACTGGACGAACTGCACGGCAATAAAAAAGCCACTGCAGCGCCAGCACCGAAGCCAGCGGCATCGGATGACGACATTACCGACGATGAATTTGAAGCACTGTTGGATGAAATCCACGGTGGTGGCAAAGCGCCGGAAAAGGCCCCGGAAAAGGCTCAGCAAGAAGCGCCCAAGGCACCTGCTAAGCCTGCTGCGTCCGGTAATGACAACGCTAAAGGCGATGAAATCAGCGATGATGAATTCGAATCCTTGCTCGATGATTTGCACGGCAAAGGTAAGTTTGAAGCCAAACAGCCAGCACCGGAGCAAACCGCTGCTGCAAAAGCGCCAGCGCCTGCCGCGAGCAGTACTGGAAAAGCCCCGGCGAAGCCGACTGCACCAGCTGCTGAGACGACGGTGCGGGTGGATACCAAGCGCTTAGACGACATCATGAATATGGTCGGAGAGCTGGTATTGGTACGTAACCGCCTGCTGAGTCTGGATAGTAAGCAGGATATTGACGATGAAGAGCTAAGCAAAACCATCGCCAACCTGGATGTCGTGACTGGTGATCTGCAAGGTGCAGTGATGAAGACCCGCATGCAGCCGGTGAAGAAAGTGTTCGGACGCTTCCCGCGCGTGGTTCGTGACCTTGCACGTACATTGAAAAAAGAAATCAGCCTCGAACTTGAAGGCGAAGAAACTGATCTGGATAAAAACCTGGTTGAAGCACTGGCGGACCCCTTGGTGCATTTGGTTCGCAATGCGGTTGACCACGGTATTGAAACCCCTGATGTGCGGGAGAAAAACGGTAAGCCACGGGTAGGTAACGTTAAGCTTGCTGCCTCACAGGAAGGGGATCATATTCTGCTTACCATCACCGATGATGGTGCTGGTATGGATGCAGAAAAGCTCAAGAGCATAGCGATTAGCAAAGGCATCCTGGATGAAGACTCCGCCGCTCGAATGAGCGACGAAGAGGCTTACAATCTTATCTTTGCAGCCGGTTTCTCGACCAAGGTGGAGATCTCAGACGTCTCCGGCCGTGGTGTGGGCATGGATGTGGTGAAAACCAAAATCAACCAGCTCAATGGCTCGGTTAAGATTGACTCTGAATTAGGCCGCGGCACCATATTGCAGATTAAACTGCCATTGACCCTGGCCATTCTGCCAACCCTGATGGTGCTGGTAGCGAAGCAAACCTTTGCGCTGCCACTGGCTCAGGTTAGCGAAATTATCGGCCTTGATCAGGAGCTGATTAATACCGTCGATGGCCAGCGTACGATGATAGTGCGTGAGAAAGCGATTCCATTGTTCTACCTTGAGCACTGGTTAAGACGCGGTGCTGACCGCAAACAGCGGCCTACGGTAGGGCATGTGGTCGTGGTTCAGTTAGGCACGCAACAGGTAGGTTTTGTTGTTGATGGTCTGATAGGTCAGGAAGAAGTGGTGATTAAGCCGCTTGACCGCCTGCTACAAGGTACACCAGGCATGGCCGGTGCGACTATTACCAGCGATGGGGGTATTGCCTTGATTCTGGATACACCAAATCTGCTGAAACATTACGCAAGACGGTAAGGCTGCGCATGACGGTTCGTGTTTTAGTTGTAGACGACTCCAGCTTTTTTCGTCGCCGGGTCAGTGAAATTCTCAATGCTGATGACAATATTGAAGTCATAGGCACCGCCGCAGATGGCGCAGCAGCCGTGCGTGAAGCCAGGTCGTTGAAACCCGACGTGATTACCATGGATATCGAAATGCCGGTACTCGATGGTATTAGTGCTGTGCGTCAAATCATGGCCGAATCACCGACCGCGATTTTGATGTTCAGCTCGCTGACCCATGAAGGTGCCAAAGCGACCCTGGATGCACTTGAGGCTGGTGCGGTTGATTTCTTACCGAAAAAATTCGAAGATATAGCACGCAACCGTGATGATGCGGTTGCTGTGTTGCAGCAGCGGGTACGTGAGATTGCTCGCAAACCTGGGATGCGCCGGCCAGCAAGCACGCCTGTAAGACGGCCCGAAAAATCGGCGACGTCGTTGCGTGAGCGAAGCAGTACAGTCAGTGTACCACCGGCGTCTCGTCCTCAGCGGCCTGTGCTGAGCCCTGCCGCCAAAGCTTCAACCGGCAGTGCTGATGAGGGCTTGCCTGGAAATCAGCTGCAAACAAACTCGCGATACAAATTATTTGCCATAGGCACCTCGACAGGGGGACCTGTCGCGCTGCAAAAAATTCTGACCAGTATTCCAGCGAACTTTCCGTATCCGATAGTGCTCGTTCAGCATATGCCTGCCTCATTTACTAAAGCCTTCGCCCAACGTTTAGACGGTCTGTGCAAGATTACCGTGAAAGAGGCTGAAGACGGCGATGTGTTGCGGCCTGGTACCGCCTACCTGGCACCCGGCGGCATGCAAATGCTGGCCGATGGTCGCGCCGGTCAGGCCCGGTTGCGTATTCGTGCTGATGACAGCGAACGCATCACCTATCGACCCAGCGTGGACTTGACCTTTGCCTCGTTGAGCAAGGTGTTCGGCGGTGAGGTATTCGGCGTGATCCTGACCGGGATGGGCGCTGATGGACGCGAGGGGTGCCGGATGCTGAAAGACCAAGGTGCGACTATCTGGGCGCAGGATCAGGAATCCTGTGTCGTCTATGGTATGCCGCAAGCAGTGACCGCGGCCGGTATTGCTACACAAAGTTATTCACTGGACCAGATGGCCGGTAAGATTCTGCGTGAAGTCGGATATACATAGGAGCGTCACTTGATAGTATGGGCAATAGCAAACCAGAAAGGCGGTGTGGGTAAAACAACCACCACGGTCAGTTTAGGCGGCATGCTGGCAGAAAAAGGTAAGCGAGTGCTACTTATCGACACCGACCCGCATGCGTCGCTAACCTATTATTTCGATATAGACGGCGAGGATGGCAGTGCCACCCTCTATGACCTGTTCATGCACGGTAAAGAAGTGGATAAAGAGCAGGTAACCAATGTTATACAGCCGACCCGGTTTGAAAATTTATCAGTCATGCCAGCGAGTATGGCATTGGCTACTTTAGACCGTAAACTCGGTCCGCAAAGCGGAATGGGTTTGTTATTGCGTCGCGTGCGTAAATTGCTTGAAGATGATTTCGACTTTATTTTAATCGACGTTCCGCCGGTACTGGGCGTCCTTATGATCAACGCACTGGCGGCTGCAAACCGGGTTATCGTACCAGTGCAGACCGAGTTCCTGGCGCTGAAAGGCCTTGACCGAATGATGGGAACGCTGGACATGGTGCAGGATTCAAAGGGCCTGACCCATGACATCACCATAGTACCGACCATGTATGACCGACGTACCAAGGCATCTCTGGAAGCCTATCAGGAACTGCGACGCAAGCATGGCAAGTTAGTATGGAACGGCATGATCCCGATCGACACCAAGTTCCGCGACGCCAGTACCGCACAGACCCCGATATCGATGTATGCAAAAGGCAGTCGGGGGGCGTTTGCGTATAAAGGCTTGTTGCAGGTCTTGCTAAGTCAGGAGGCCTCCGCATGAGCCGCGACCAGAAGTTAGCAATGCATGAATACCTTGACGCTTTGCTGTTTGACGAAAAAACGCCAGCCAGCCAGCCCGAATCGGCCCCGGTAGCAGAGAAGAATACAGCCGAGCTTGAACGGCTACTGGCCCAGGCCACCTTGCGCGAGCATGAGCAGGCGGAGGCCCAGGCGGAAACCGAGACGCAGGCCAGGGTACAGGCTGAACAGGCCGCAGTTGCGAAAAAGCAGGCTGAACAGCAGCGACTGCTTGAACTGGAACGTCAGCAAGAGGCCGAAATGGCAGCGCAGCTTGAAAAACAGGCTGAGCAAGCGCAGGGCGAAGCATTGATAGATGTACCGCCGCCTCCGGTTAGCAACATGGAAAACTATAAACAGGGCGATTTTCAGGCGCTGTTTTTTAGTGTCGCCGGGCTCAAGCTGGCAGTACCACTGAAAAGTCTGGGTGGTATTCACCAGTGGAAAGAAGCGAATACAATTTTTGGCAAGCCGGACTGGTACCTTGGTATCATGACCAACCGCGATGAGAAGCTCAATGTAGTCGACACCGCGCGTTGGGTCATGCCAGAGAAATATACACCAGAGTTAGCAGAATCAATTAATTATCAGTACCTTATTATGCTTGGCGAAAGCCAGTGGGGGCTAGCATGTGAAACCCTGGTGACGACAGAGTCGTTGTCACCGGAAGACGTTCAGTGGCGAAAAGGCGAAGGCTCTAAACGCCCCTGGCTGGCGGGTGTGGTGCGCGAAAAAATGTGCGCCATTCTCGACGTCGATGCTATGGTAGACATGCTGGAAAAAGGTTTAAACAGTCAGGACTAAGCGCCTGACTCAATGGAGTAACGGTGAGCACTATGAGCGACAAATACGATAATCGCAGTCTTAAGAACCAGACCGCCAAAGAAGGCGACGACCAGATCCTGCAATGGGTGACTTTTCGTTTAGAAGAGGAAACCTACGGCATTAATGTAATGCAGGTCCAGGAAGTGCTTCGCTATAGCGAGATTGCGCCAGTTCCGGGCGCACCTGACTACGTGCTGGGAATAATTAATCTGCGTGGTAACGTGGTAACCGTCATCGACACCCGCACCCGTTTTGGCCTGCCAACTCACGAAGTGACCGAAAATAGCCGTGTGGTTATTATCGAAGCAGAACAACAGGTTATCGGCATCCTGGTCGACAGCGTTGCCGAAGTAGTGTACCTGCGTACCTCAGAGATCGACAGTGCACCGAATGTTGGCACCGAAGAAAGCGCTAAGTTTATTCAGGGCGTAAGTAATCGCGATGGCGAGCTATTAATTCTGGTCGACCTCAATAAGCTACTTACTGACGAAGAGTGGGATGAGATCTCGCGTATTTAATCGCGACCCCGCAAGCACAGGACATCATGCACTTGTTATTTGCTAATTGGTTGAGTATGAGCATTGCGCTGGCCGCGTTGGCCGGCGTTATAGTTGTGGTTATAGCGCTGGTCAGACAGCGCCAGGATATGGTGCGCGCCGCCCAGGCAATTACCGATGCTGCCCAGGTATCGGCGAAAGCCGTTGCCGAAACAGCCGCCGAGAAAGCGGCCAAAACCGCAGCCAGAAAAGAAACGCAAACCGCTACAGAGCCCGTTATTGCAACCCAGCAAAAACTGGACGAGCAGTTTAGTGCACTGGAGAAAACTCAGCAGGCATTAGAACAAAGCTTCGCTGAGTTACGCCAACAGCAGGAAGCACTGCAAGCGCAACAAAAATCGCTGCAGGATATGCAAAACGCGTTGGAAGAACGCCAGGCCGAAGTCGAAGAACAAACCCCAGAAAGCCGTTTCTACCAACGCGCTGCCAAATTGGTCGAAAAAGGCGCCAGTGTCGAAGACCTGATGAAAGACTGCGAAATCCCCCGCAACGAAGCCGAACTACTGATTTCCCTCCACCGCCGCGACTAACCCCGCACGCGGGTCCGCACGGCTCAGGAACATTTGGCTGTGCGGGGGAGAAGGTGAGTGTTTCCCGGGACGCCGTAAACCCGTCCCTGGGGGCTTGACGGCCGCATCCCTGCGGCCGACACCCGGCAAAGCACATCACCTTCTCCCCCGCGCCAAACGTCCCTGAGCCTTAGCGCTTAGCGGGTTGTCCCCTGCAATCCTCGAGTATGAAGTGTTCTAGGGGTACCAGGATGCGAGTAGGAATGGGCATGGTCAGGTTGGCGCGGAGTATCAGACGATGTGCTTTGCTGGGCGTCTCGCGCAGGGATGCGCGAGCCGAGCCCCCAGGGAAGGGTTTACGGCGTCCCAGCAAACACATGTCTGATGCTCCGCAAAGCCAACCTGGCCAGGCCCATTCCTCCCCCGCGCCAAATGTCCCGGAGCCCCTATGCACAAGCCGACGCCAACCTCCTCCGAAGCTGGGTGGTCAGGCTTTGAGGTCGAGCCAGGTGGCGAAGGCGATGAGTTCGGCGATGATGACGTAGAGTTCGCGCGGGATTTCGTCGCCGACGTCGAGGCGGGAGAGGAAGTTGGCGAGTTCGGGATCTTCGTGGACGAGGACGTTGTGCTCTTTGGCGAGGCGGATGATCTCGTCGGCGAGCTCGTTGAAGCCTTTGGCGATGACGGTGGGGGCGGCGCTGGGATCATGGTTAGCTGACCCTTTGTTGCCTGAGTAGTAGAGTCCTATGGCGCGCCTTTCTGGTTTATCTGCCATCTTAGCCTCTCACTTTTACGAGTTCGTGGGGTTGAGGGGCGAGGGTGTCCGGTACCCGGCCGACGTGGACTTCGCTGTCGAGGTGTTGAATGCCGGCTGCTTTGAGTTTGCTGTCGAGGCGCTTGAGGTGTTGCTGTACGGTCTCTCGTTGTGCTTCTCCCTGGGTGTAGAGGCGCAGCTGGGCGCTTGGCGCCTGCTCGTCGTTCTGTTGCTGCTGGTAACGGCCTTTGGCCAGAATAGGGCCGGCACTGCTGGTTTCAAAACGCATGCTGAACAGCCAGTAGGTTTGCTGTTGCTGGTTGTGTTGGCGCGAGCGTTTACGTAGCAGGAGCTCGAGATGTCTGGGGTGTTGCTGTAACTGATAGGGTAGCACCAGGTAGTAGTCGGGTTGTTGGTTTGCACTGCTGTCGGCAAGCAGGACCTGACTGAGTCGAATGTCATTGAGACTGCCTTGCAGTTGATTGCTTAATCCGCTGTTGCTAAGCAGGTTGGCTAGCGGGCTGTGCGCTGGGGTAGCGCCTGCTTGTGCGGTAGTCGCAGGAGCGGGTTGTTGCCCGAATAGCTGGTTCAGCAGCTGGCGTACGGGGCCGTCGGGCAGCCGTTGTAACAACGTCAGGAGTAACATGGGTGAAAGACTTTGCAGCCAACTGGCGGAGCTGGCGATTGGGGCGCTACTTAACGCCTGCGCCGGGTTGGTTGAGAACCACTGACTGACCAATGTTTTGAGTGCCTCTGGCGTTAATGACTGAGGGTTAGTTGCAAGCTGGCTGGCAAATACCTGAACCAGGCGCATGGCGGGGTTGTCTCCACCAGTGGTTGAGGCTACTGCGCTGTTCTGGATAGTTGGCAGCAGGTGGTGTACCTGCTGATGCTGAGCAAATAACTGACGCAGGGTCGGGGGCAAAGTGATACGGGTCTGGTTGGCGGCCACGGCGTCGCCGCGTGCGGCCCCCGGCATCTCGGTTAAGGCACTGAGTCTGGCTGCCTGTTTTGCCGCGGTGACGTTCTCGGCGCTGTTACCCTGGGCATTGCGCAGCAGGTGTTGCAGCAGGCTTTGCTTCAGGTTGCTAAGGGATGTGTCCATGGTTTGCTCCTTTCATTGCATAGTGCCGCGATCAACGACCCCTGTAAAGTCGCGAAATTGTCTGTAGTTATGGTAAAATGCCGGCCATTTAGCGATGGCAAATGGGACAACAGCCGTATGGCGCAAAGTGCTGCGTTACTCGAAGCTCGACAAGTTACCTCGGTACGCGGTGAGCGGACCCTGTTCGAGGATTTAAACCTTGCTGTGCATCCCGGGCATCTGTATCAGATTGAAGGGCCCAATGGGGCAGGCAAATCGAGTCTGCTGCGGATCATTGCCGGGCTTTTGCAGCCTCTGTCAGGTGACATCCTGTACAAAGGTGAGCTACGTCAACACGTGCGTCGCGAGTTTCTGCAAGACTTGCTGTTTATCGGTCATAAAGCAGCGGTTAAGCCGGAGCTGACTGCGCTGGAAAATCTTGAGTTTTTTGCCGCGACGCAGGGGCAACCCTGCGCAGAACCACCCTTTGAGTTGCTTGCTCAACTGGGCCTGGTCGGGCTGGAAGATGTTCCGGCGGCAAATTTATCCGCCGGCCAGCAACGCCGTATTGCACTGGCGCGGCTGTGGGTTTCCGGCGCGGCGCTGTGGATTCTGGATGAACCTTTTACATCGCTGGATGTGGCGGGGATCGCCTTGTTGCACCGCCGTTTCGATGCGCATCTGCAGGCAGGTGGAGCGATTATTTTGACCTCACATCAGCCGCTGGACTGGGCTGGACGTTCGTTGGTCCGTTTGCAACTGGAGTACAGTTGGTGATGGCACGAGTCTCAAATACAGCGCTATTGCAGCAGCTTATTCGTCGCGACCTGCGGGTGGCGCTGCGCCAGCGCAGTGAGTTTTTGAATCCCATTATATTTTTGCTGGTGGTGATAACTTTATTTCCGTTGGCGGTTGGCCCATCTGCTGATACGTTAGCGCGCATTGCCCCGGGGGTTATTTGGGTCAGCGCATTGCTGTCTGCGATGCTCGGTCTGGAACGCATGTTTCGCGATGATTTCCGTGATGGTGCCCTGGAGCACATGTTGCTACTTCCCTGTCCGGTCGAACTGGCCGTATTGGGTAAAGTCATTGTGCACTGGCTGCTGACAGCACTGCCGTTGCTGCTGATATCGCCGCTGCTGGCGTTGTTGCTAAGTCTGCCAATGCAGGCACTGCCGATACTGATAGTGACCCTGTTGCTGGGTACGCCCGTACTAAGTGCTGTCGGAGCCATTGGCGTGGCACTCACGGTGAGCCTGAATCGCGGTGGTGCTTTATTGAGTTTATTACTGTTGCCGCTGTTAATTCCGCTGCTGATTTTTGCAACGGCAGCCCTGGAAGCGGCGACCTACAACCTGTCAGCCGCTGGCCCTTTAGCAATGATGGCGGCGTTTCTGGTGCTGGCGTTGGGTTTATCGCCGCTGGCAGTGAAAGCGGCCTTACAAGTGAGTGTGAATTAATATGTGGCGTTGGTTACACCCCTATGCAAAACCTGAGGCGACCTATCGTCTGAACAAAAAACTGCTGCCGTGGTTTGCCTGGCCGGGCGTTGTTCTGCTAGCGGTGGGGCTGGTCTGGGGGCTGGTATTTGCCCCTGCCGACTATCAGCAGGGCGACAGTTACCGGATTATTTTCATTCACGTGCCAAGCGCGATGTGGGCGATGGGCTTTTATGTCGGCATGGCTGTGGCGGCTTTGATTGCTGTGGTATGGCAGATCCGCACCGCCGAATGGGCGCTGATGGCGATTGCCCCGGTGGGCGCGGTGCTGACCTTCATATCGCTGTTCACCGGTGCTATCTGGGGCCACCCGATGTGGGGGACCTGGTGGATTTGGGATGCGCGACTGACTTCGCAACTGATTCTGCTGTTTTTGTATCTTGGGGTGATGGCGTTGTACGTGGCATTCGAAGATCAGCGTACCGGCGCTAAGGCGGCCGGTATTCTTGCGATGGTCGGGGTGATTAATATTCCCATCATCCACTACTCCGTATACTGGTGGAATACGCTGCACCAGGGGTCGACGATTACCCAGATGGTGACCCGGCTGGAAGCCCCTACTATGCCAGCGGAGATGCTGTGGCCGCTGTTGGTGAACCTGTTTGGGTTCCTCGGTGTCTGTGCAGCGCTGGTTATCATGCGCCTGAATAATGAAATTCTACGCCGCGAAGTACGGCGGCCATGGGCTATCGCTATTCTCAAAGGAGGTCAGTAAATGGGACACTTTGACAGCTTCGCCGAATTTTTGGCTATGGGCGGGTACGCCGCGTATGTCTGGAGTGCCTTCGCTGCAACTTTTTTCTGTCTCGGCATACTAACCTGGCACACCCTCTATGTACGTAAAGCACTGCGTCGCGAAGCACTGAAACAACTGGCACGCATTGAACGAATTGAGAAAGCCCGGGCGGCAAAGGCTGCCCGCGCTACCCGTAACGATTAAATTTAGCCACTGAAGATGTAGCATATGAACCCAAGACGTAAACGCCGCCTGACTATGGTCAGTATCATTCTGGTGACACTGGCCGCAGCGACCGGGCTGGTGCTCTATGCACTGTCACAGAACATCGATTTATTTTATACCCCGACCGAGCTGGTGGAAGGCAAAGGTGCGGCTCAGGTTAAACCTGAGGTTGGCCAGCGCCTGCGCGTCGGCGGGCTGGTGGTGCCGGGCAGTGTAGAACGGATTGATGACGGTTTGACGATTGCCTTTGATCTGATTGACGAAGGGCCGGCGCAGATTACGGTGGAATACACCGGTATTCTGCCGGACCTGTTTCGCGAAGGGCAGGGGATTGTTGCGCAGGGCGAGTTGATTTCATCAACCCGGATCCGTGCCAGCGAGGTGTTAGCCAAACACGACGAGGAGTATATGCCGCCGGAACTTGCTAAAGCACTGAAAGGTATTGAGCACGTGCCGCCAGCAAATCAACAGCAGGAAGAGAGCGACAATGGCTCAGGGGGATACGAATGATCGCTGAAATTGGACATTTTTCACTGGTCATTGCCTGTGCGTTCTCGCTCTTGCTGACTGTGGTGCCCCTGACTGGAGTTGCACGCAGTCACGGCGGGCAAATGGCAATGGCGCGGCCACTTACCTATGGTATGTTCCTCTTCACTCTGATTTCGTTTATTGCCCTGTGCTGGGGCTTCCTGGTCAGCGATTTCAGTATTCTTAATGTGGCACAAAACTCCAATACCCAGCTACCTGCGATTTACAAACTAACCGCAGTGTGGGGCTCTCATGAAGGCTCGTTCCTGCTGTGGATGTTGATTCAGGCCGGCTGGGCGGCTGCACTGGCATTGTTCTCCAAACGTTTGCCGCTGGTTTTTGCCGCCCGGGTACTGGCGGTAATGGGGATGATAGGGGTCGGCTTCTACTTCTTTATGCTGCTGACCTCGAATCCGTTTGACCGCACCATTCCAATGATCCCAGTGGATGGCCACGACCTTAATCCGCTGTTGCAGGACCCCGGCATGATCATTCATCCGCCGTTGCTGTACATGGGCTATGTCGGATTTTCCGTGGCCTTCGCTTTTGCTATCGCCGCGCTGTTAGGCGGACGACTGGATGCGTCCTGGGCGCGCTGGTCACGTCCGTGGACCATTGCGGCCTGGATATTTCTGACCGTGGGCATCGCCCTGGGTAGCTGGTGGGCGTATTACGAACTCGGCTGGGGTGGCTGGTGGTTCTGGGATCCGGTAGAAAACGCGTCCTTCATGCCGTGGCTGGCCGGTACCGCATTGATGCATTCGCTGGCGGTTTCGGAAAAACGCGGTAGTTTTAAATCCTGGACCGTGTTGCTGGCGATTGCTGCGTTTAGTTTAAGTTTACTCGGCACCTTTCTGGTCCGCTCCGGGGTCTTGGTGTCGGTGCATGCGTTTGCTACTGATCCGGCCCGGGGTACCTTTTTGCTCGGGTTCCTTGGTGTGGTCATTGGCGGCTCGTTGCTGCTGTATGCGTTACGCGCCTCGAAAGTGGTCAGTTACTCGCGTTACGAATTATTTTCCCGCGAGGTGATGCTACTGGGTAACAATGTGCTGCTGGTGGTAGCGACCATGGTGGTTCTGCTCGGCACCTTACTACCTCTGGTGCATCAGGAATTGGGTTTAGGCTCAATATCAATCGGCGAACCCTTCTTTGACCAGGTCTTTATGTGGCTGACGATACCCTTCGCTCTTATGGTCGGCCTTGGGCCGCTGGTGCGCTGGCGGCGACAAAAGTGGGCCGATATTCAAAAATCGGTGTTGCTGGCCTTTACGCTCGCGGTACTGTTGGGATGGGCTCTGCCGGCTATCTTTGCAGAACGGGTTAGCGGACTGGCGGTATTAGGTCTGTTGCTGGCATTGTGGATTGTGTTTGCCTCTGTCGCTGAAATCAAAATGCGCATCGCGCAGCGGGATAACATTCTGAGCAGCCTGGTTAAACTGGGTCCGAGTCACTGGGGTATGGTGCTTGGCCATTTGGGCTTCGCGGTGACGCTGATCGGCATAACCATGGTGCAAAACTATGAAGTGGAGCGCGACGTGCGCCTGTCTCCGGGACAAAGTTATAGCGAACATGGCTATACCTTCCACTTCGAGGAGTTACGGGCCATCGAGGGGCCGAATTATCATAGCGATAAAGCGGTAATCCACATTACCCGTAATGAACGCGACGTTGAAACCCTGTTTACCGAGAAACGCTTTTACAATGTGCGCCGCCAGGTAATGACTCAAACCGGGCTCCAGGTTGGCTTTTTCCGTGACCTCTACATTGCCCTTGGCGATGAGCTTGGCGATGGCAGCTACGCATTTCGTATTCACTATAAACCCTTCGTACGTTGGATCTGGGCGGGTGCTTTAATTATGGCGCTCGGTGGTGCCTTGTCGATTTCTGATAAGCGCTATCGACTAAAAAGGCAGTCGGCACGGGTTATGGGACAAACATCGAAAGGGACGCCGCTATGAACCAGAAACTTAAAACGCTGATTTTTCTGTTACCGCTGTTGGCGTTTCTTGGCCTGGCGGGCTTCCTGTACAGTGGCCTGTTCTCGGATCCGAGCAAGCTGGAGTCTGTATTAGTCGGGCGCGAAGTGCCGCCTTTTGAATTACCGGATTTGTATAATCCGGACCAGACTCATGACCAGAGTATTCTGGGTGGTGAGCCCATGCTGCTAAACGTGTGGGCGACCTGGTGCCCGACCTGCTATGCCGAGCATACCTTTTTGAATACGTTGCGCGAAGAGGGGGTCTATATTATCGGTCTGAATTACAAAGATGACTCCCGTGCCGCCGCAGTCAACTGGTTACAGGAACTGGATGATCCTTATCAAATCAATCTGTTTGACCAAACCGGCATGCTGGCGTTGGATCTTGGCGTCTATGGCGCGCCGGAAACCTATGTGATTGACGCCGATGGCATTATCTTACACCGCCATGTGGGTGATATGAACGAGCGGGTCTGGCAGCAAACGGTCGCGCCAATATTCTACCGCGCGCGCTTACAGGCCGGTCTCAGCGTGCCTGAAGCGTACCGTCATTTAGCTCGCGACAGTGAGCAGGGAGGCATTGATGAGTAAAGCACTATCATGGTTGAGCCTGCTTGCCTTGCTAAGCTGGACCTTGTTCGCTGTATCCGCGGCAAGCGCCAGTGGTGAAACCTATACTTTCGAAACCGACGCCCAGGAGCGTCAGTATCGCCAGCTAATTAACGAGCTGCGCTGCCCTAAATGTCAGAATCAGACGATTGCTGATTCCGATGCGCCGCTGGCTCAGGACCTTCGCGAACGGGTTTATCAGATGACGATGGAAGGGCAGAGCCGCGGCGAGATTATCGAGTTTATGCGCGTGCGCTACGGTGATTTTGTGCATTATAAGCCGCCGCTGAATGCCAGTACGCTGGTGCTTTGGCTCGGTCCGGCGGCGGTTTTGATTATCGGGGTGCTAACCATTGTGGTGATGGCGAAGCGGCAAAAGAAAGCACTGAACCTGTCGGTGCAGGAACAGCAGCGGTTGGATGCATTGCTGAAAGAAGAGCAAAGCGACGAGCAATCTGAGGAGCAACGCCGATGATGTGGTATGCAATATTAGCGGCGCTATTAATGGTCGCAGTTTTGATCCTGGTGTGGGTGCGACGTCAGCAGAGCGCCGCCTATAGTATTCAGGCGTCAAACCGAACCCTGTACGAAGCCCGTCGGCGTGAACTTGAGAGCGAGCGTAATGAAGGCACTCTGAGCGAGAGCGATTATGACCATGCGTTGCTCGAGTTGCAGAAGAGCTTTGTTGCGGAGAACGACGATGACGAGAAGCCGGTGCGCGAAGAAGCCGCCAATATGTGGTTGCCAGCAGGTTTACTGGTGGCGCTGGTACTGGTGTTGTACTTCGTGGTTGGCGACAGCTGGAAACTGCAACGCCAGGCGGACGACGCCATGCTGGCACTACCTGAATTAAGCGAGCGTATTCTTGGTAACGGCAGCGAACAGCCGAGTATGGAAGAAGTCGAAACCTTCGCCTTGGGGCTGCGCCAACGGCTTGACCAACAGCCGGACGCAGGCGCCTGGCTGTTGTACGGACGGGTGATGATGCAGATGCGGGAAATTGAGCAGGCTATCGAAGCCTATGAGCGCTCATTGCTACTTGATCCAAATCGCACTGCAACTCTTATTACCCATGCGCAGGCCCTGATTATGATGGGCAGTGACAATGATCTGGCGCGTGCGGCTGGCAATATCCGTCAGGTCCTTGACGAGGACGCGATGAATGCAGAAGCGCTCGGTTTATTAGGCGTGGTCGCCTTTGAACGTGGTGACTACGCCCAGGCCAGGCAAGCCTGGGAGATCACGCTGCAGTTGCTGGATAGTAATGACCCGCGCTATGCCGCCATTGAGGCTTCCCTGGATCAGGTCGAAACACGACTGTCCGGCGATTTGGTGTATCTGACCGTTACCGTCGATATTAGTGAAACCTTGCGCAATGAAATGCCACCCCAGGCCAACCTGTTCGTGTTTGTTCGCGACCCGGACGGTAGCAGGGCCCCGGCAGCGGTTATTCGGCAGCCAGTTAGTGACTTTCCGGTCACTTTGACATTAACTGAAAATGACGCCATGGTAGACGGCCACACACTGGTAACCATCGAAAGTTGGCTGGTTAGTGCGCGTCTGACGACAGCGGAAACCATCGAAATTGGTCCTGGCGTTATGGAAGCACGCCCACGTTTATTGGAAACTGAGTCAGGTCAGCAAGTTAACCTGACGATTACTGAGATGCATTAATGAAACACAAGACGTTCTGGTCTTTTTGGCTGGTACCTGCACTGGTTCTGACCCTTTCTGCCTGCTCTGGCACGCCCACTGAGGAGGCTGCTGACAACGCAGTAACTGCCGACAGCACTGAAGAGGACACCCCGCAACCAGATGATGCTGGTGAACCGGAGTTTGACTTCAGCGATGATCGCGACCCCTGGGAAGAGTTCAACCGCAGGATGTGGAGTTTCAATCGCAATATTCTTGACCCATTTTTTGTGACTCCAGCGGCAACGGGCTGGTCCTATATTCCTAAGCCGGTGCGCAGCGGTCTGTATAACATGACCGAAAACCTGACAGAACCTGGCTCAGTGGTGAATAACGTGCTGCAGGGTAAAGGCAAGTCATCGGCAGTGAGTGTAGGACGTTTCGTTCTTAATAGCACTATTGGTCTGCTTGGCTTCTTTGATGTCGCCACCCCGATGGGACTTGAGCAGGATAAAGAAAGCTTTGGCGAAACCCTGGCCGTTTGGGGTAGCCCGGATGGGCCCTATATTATGTTGCCGGGCATCGGGCCCACCGTGGTGGTCGATCGTGGTGGTGACTTTGTCGATGACCTGTACTCGCCAACCAATTATTTTAACTTCTACGTAAGCCTGGCGCGCTATGCTATCCGGGGCCTGGAGCAGCGTCTGGAAGTCAGAGAACTGGAACCTATGCTGGAAAGCTCACTGGACGAATACGCGTTTGTACGTGACGTCTATTTTTCCTACTGGCGGGACAAAGTCTATGATGGTGAACCGCCGCGTGAAGATCGCTGGGACCAGGATCTGGACGACTGGGATAACTGGGAAGACGAAAGCTGGGCAGAGCATTCGGAGAGTGACGCAAGCTGGTCAGATCGGGAAGACGAGCAGGCCTGGCAAACGATTAAACGTGCAAACTGACAACAGGTGCAAATAGTTGTATTGACGAATAGGCAATGCTGAATAATCATTAACCCTAAAGTATGAGCAAAGCGGAGGCGTAGATGCTCAATACACGGGTACTTTTGATTGAAGATGATCTGATTTTTCAGCAGCTCGTCGAGCGTTTTCTTGAACAGCGCGGATATCAGGTCACCTGTGCAGATGACGGTGAGCAGGGCTGGAACTTAGTACAACAAGGCGAGTTCGATATTGTGCTGTGCGATCTGAATCTGCCGGGGCTTGGTGGGCTTGAGGTTCTTGAGCGCCTGTTACACAGCTATGCGCAGTTGCCGGTGATCGTTATATCAGCGTCGGAACGGATGTCGGACATCCGCGAGGCAGTGCGCCTGGGCGCCTGGGACTATCTGGTGAAGCCAGTTGAACATCTGGAAACCCTGGATGTAGCGATTCAGAACTGCCTGCATCGTAACTCGCTGGAAGCGAGCTGGGAGCATGAGCGCTGGGAGCTCGATGACCATATCGATGTGCTCTTTGACAGCGATAAAATGTCGCAGCAATTGTCCGACGATCTGACTCCGCACGAACCTTTGCACATCGGACCGTTCGAAATAACTCACCATTTAGATGATCAGGATAGCGATGCAGTCTGGGTCGACTACCATCGTTTACCCGATAACAAAGCAATTGCGGTGATGGCCAATGCCCAGGCGTTGGCCGGTCAAAGTCTGCTATCGTTACTGGTACTTAAAACGATCTTTAACCCAATTGTCCGCGCCGCGACCACCAACCACCCGGAAATGCTGGCCAACCCCCATAAAATCTTAGAACGACTGAATGCTGAACTGTGCCATTCGAAAATGAAATCTGCTTTCGACATGGTCCTGCTCTGGCTCGACGGTGACAGTGGGGCAATTCACTGGGGCCACGCCGGTGACAGTCTGCGCATCAGTATGGACAGTAAACCAGACCTGGCATTAGGGATCTGGGCTCACGCGAGCTTCAAGGCTCACCATGGGCAGGTTGCCGATGAGGGCAAACTAAGCATCGGCAATGACCGCACCATGCTATCGATTATGCGCCCGGCGGCGGTGTCGGCGGCTTAGTGTCATCGTCCTCTCCAGTCGCAGCTGCCTGCTGTTGAAATTGCTCTGCTGCGTCCTTCAGATAAGGGCGTGCCAGGTTGAGCGTTAACGGGTGTAACAGCAGCGGATAGAACAAGCCAGCGGCGAGTAAGGCAAGAATGCGCAAGCCCCAGCCCTCTACTGTGACCAGCTGCCAGAACAGGGCCGCCAATACCAGCAGCTTCAGGAAGTTAGTCAGATAGCGTCGAGGGAGTGGCATAGTGCGTGCTGCTAACTGAATAATCTGCGCACGCCCGGTAGCCCGAAACGGAGCCAGCTCTGGGATTTTTCGGGCACTCCAGTACAATTTCATAATGACCTTGAGGTTGGCGAAGTTTGGCCTGATCATATCATTTTCGTCGCTGACAATGGTAAACTCTGACGCAGTGTATTATGACATTAAGGACAACGAAGCATGACGAAGACGTCAACCAATAAAGGCCAGAAAGTCAGTAAGGTCATCATTCCGGTAGCCGGACTTGGGACACGCATGCTACCCGCGACCAAAGCGATCCCAAAAGAGATGCTGCCGCTGGTTGATAAACCGCTTATTCAATACATAGTTAACGAATGCGCGGCGGCGGGTTTGACGGAAATTATCCTGGTCACCCATTCCAGTAAAAACTCGATAGAAAACCACTTTGATACCAGTTTCGAGCTGGAAGCGACCCTGGAAAGCCGCGTCAAGCGCCAGTTACTTGATGAAGTCCAGAGCATTTGCCCACCGGGCGTGACAATTATGCATGTCCGTCAGGGCGTGGCGAAAGGCCTTGGTCATGCGATTCTGACTGCTCGTCCTCTGGTTGGTGATGAACCTTTTGCGGTGGTCTTGCCGGACGTGCTGTTAGATGAGTCGACGGCCGATCTTAGCAAAGACAACATGGCCGAAATGGTGCAGAGCTTTGCTAAGCAGGGAGTAAGCCAGGTGATGGTGGAAAAGGTTCCGGCAGAACTGGTCAGCAACTATGGGGTTGCTGATATTGGTGGCGCGACGCTGCAGGCGGGTGAACAGGCGCCAATCAGTCAATTGGTAGAAAAGCCACCGGTTGATTCTGCGCCTTCAGATCTGGCTGTGGTCGGGCGTTATGTATTCACCCGCGAACTGTGGCCGTTATTGGCCGTGACGCCAGTTGGAGCCGGTGACGAAATTCAGTTAACGGATGCGATTGCGATGCTGTTAAATAAGCAGCAGGTTAATGCCTATTACATGAAGGGCAAAAGCCATGACTGTGGCAACAAGTTAGGCTACGCAATGGCATTTGTGGAGTATGCCAAACGCCATTCTGAACTCGGCGACGAGTTTAATGCATGGTTACAAGGGTAGCCTTAGCAGAAACTCAGGTCAGGCAAACCAACGTAAGAAGGGCAGGTTATTAACCTGCCCTTCTTACGTTCTGAGGCCGGGAAACTAGTCTACGACAGTGACCCGGCCAGCACTTCAGGGGATAGATTCGAACTGCGGCTTTCGAGGAGTTTATCCGCTAACAGCTTGGCACAGGGGCCGGTTTTTTCGCCTTTTGGCAGAACCAGATACAGTAAGCCACTGCGATGTGAACTACCGTCAATGGTGAGTCGGGTTAACTCGCCACGACTGACCGATTCTTCGGACATATAGGTTGGCAACCAGCAAAAGCCCAGACCACTTTTAATCAGGCGCAGCGCCTCGTCAAAATGACTGACTGTCCAGCGCTGCTCCGCTTTCAGCCAGCCTGAGGTTTCGCTCGGTTTGCTGGCGGTGTCGCGAATGACAACCTGCAAATGATTGAGTAAATCGGACTGTTTAATTGGCTGAGGTAATTTGGCCAGTTCGTGTTGTGGGTGACATACCAGCTCCATGCGAAACTCAGCAAAGGGTTCGCCGAGTACACCTTTGGGAAGGTGGTGGGTAATCACCACATCCGCGCTCTGCTCGACAATTTGTTCCAGCGTACCGGTCAGCACTGTATCATCAATGATCAGGCGGCTGCCGCGGCTTTCACGGTTAAAGTCAGCGAAAATAGGGAGTAATGGTGAGCGGTTACAGACCATTTCGACGGCCAGGCGAACCTCGGGTTCCCAGCCAAAATGAAGATTGTCAGCAAGCTGTTCGAGCTCGGTGACGGTTTGGGTAAGCTGGCGCGAACGGCGCAACATCACTTCCCCAATTTCGGTAAGGTAGGCCTTTCGACCCCGCACTTCGAGTAGTTGAACTCCAAGCACCTGCTGTAGCTTAGCCACCGCGTGATTTAATGATGACTGGCTTTTATTTAGCTGTTCCGCTGCATGAGCATAGCCGCCAAAATCGACAACGGCTTGCAATATGCGCCACTGCTCTACTGTGGTTTTGGGTCTGTAAATGCTCACTATAAAATCCTTACACATCCTGAATCGGAGGCTTTAACACAGCCCACAGAGATGGAATTTAGATTCTGCGAGCTGTAATGACCGCACGCAATGGTGCGGGGTAACCTTCAATAGTCTTAGAACGGTCATTTGGATCAAGAAAATCGCAAAGAGATTGGTTTTCCATCCACTCCGTTGGCCGTTGTTCCTCGGTTGTTGTGGTATTTAAATCGACCACCTCGATGTCCTTAAAACCGCTCCGACGCAACCATAAACACAGTGCGTCAGTGCTTGGCAGAAACCAGACATTGCGCATCTGCGCGTAGCGATTCTCGGGCATCAGGACGGTGTATTTGTCACCTTCTACAACCAGGGTTTCCAGTACTAGCTGACCTCCCGGGCGTAGTTGTTGCCAACATTGCTTAAGGAAATCGACAGGAGAGCGACGATGGTACAAGACGCCCATAGTAAAAACTGTATCAAAAACTTGTAATGTTGGTAGCTCATCCACCCCTAAAGGTAGCAGTTCCACGTCATTTGCGAGATTAATTGGCGCATATTTTTGGATCGCTTTGAATTGCATCAGAAAAAGTTGACTCGGATCGATCCCGATTGCCATTTTCGCGCCCGCCTGTTTCATGCGCCACAGATGGTATCCGCTGCCGCAACCAATATCCAGCACGTAGCGTCCGGCTAAATCGTCAAGGTGAGGAAGTACTCGCTGCCACTTGAGGTCAGAGCGCCATTCGGTATCGATATTTAATCCGAATAAATCGAAAGGACCTTTGCGCCAGGGTTTAAATTGCTTCAGCAATGCTTCCAGTTTGGCGCGTTGTCCGCTGCTCAGATCGTCGGGTTCGCCAAAGCGTATGACAGCGTCCAGAGAGACACTGGACGCCGTGGCATCAGGCAGGGTATTCAGGGTCTTAAGCCATTTAGCGAAGTCACCATGCAATTGTTCTGTTTGCCAACGATGAACCTCAGCCGGCAGCGTACGCAGCCACGGAGCCAGAGGACTGGTCGCGAGACGTGCGTAAAACGGGCCGTAATCAATCATGGGTGTCCTTGGTTGGGTCAGGTTTGATAGCGAAGATCGAGCAGAAATTGTAGCAACGGTACCATGCCTGAGCGTGACTAAAGCCAACGCGCTGCAAACGATCGAGATGTTCAGACAGGCTATTCAACTGCATAACGTTCTCAATAGCAGCGCGTTTTTGGCTTATTTCAAGTTCGCTGTAACCATTGTCGCGCTTGAACTCATGATGAAGGTCAATCAGCAGATCGTTGCAACGGCTGTCTTCGTCGCGCACCTTCTCTGACAGTATTAACACACCGCCCGGTATGAGCGCCTGATAAAGGCGGTTGAGCAACGCTTCGCGTTGCGCGGGCTGAATAAACTGCAGCGTGAAATTCAGTACCACCACCGAGCATGGCTGATAGTCCTGATTAAGGATATCGCCGAGCCGTATTTCGACCGGTGTCTCACCACGAAACGCATCGACGTGCTTGCGACAGCGCTCGACCATGGCCGTGGAGCTGTCGATGCCAACAATCAGGCTATTTGCGGCGGGATTGTTTTGCTTCATCGCCAGCGTTGCTGCCCCAAGTGAACAGCCTAAGTCGTAGAGCAGGGTGTCTGGCTGGGCAAAGCGTGCTGTAAGTCGGCCGATACCATGAATGATGGTCGCATAACCGGGAACCGACCGGTTGATCATATCGGGAAATACGTCCGCTACGCGTTCGTCAAAGCTGAAATCCTGGATCTCAGCATGGGGCTGGGCATAGATAGCGTCGTGATTTGTTACTTTTTTGTTTGCAGTATCAGTCATAGTGGTGAGAAAATAAGCCTCATTGAATGAGCTGAATTGTAACTGATGCGGCGCTTGGCAACCAGTTGAGAAGAACGTTAATGAGAAAACAAGTGCGTCGGGGATTGATTTGGCTAATGCTGGCGCTGCTCCTTCAGATGGGGGCAGCCCATGCTACACCCACTGACACCACCATACGAATTGCGGTCGAAGCAGGCAAACCACCGTATACCCAGTTACTCAGGGATATTACCCTGGTCGGCGCGGAGCAGTCTGCCCTTGAGGTAGAGCTGTATGTGTTGCCGGGTGCGGACTTCCGTCACGCGTTGACTGCCCCTGGTGACACTCAGATCGACTGGTTCGCCGGGGTACGGCAAAGTGAGATTGAGCAACACGGATTTGTCGCCGGACCGGTATTGCTGGAAGAAGCGATTTATATTTTCAGTCGTCGCAGCATGCCCGATGTTGCTGATCTCGGTCATGCGTCCGGGTATGTGTTAGGGGTCGTTGCTGAAAGTAGTGCTGCAGGCTGGATAAGCGAGCATCATGCAGACCAGAGCACACGCCGTTTTGCCGATGCAGAGTCGATGCTTGAAGCTGCACTGGCGGGCGAACTGCATGTCTTCCTGGCCAGCCATTTTGACCTCAGCGAACAGAGGCAGTTAAGCGAGCTGCTGACACAGTTTCCGCTCGATCGTCGGGTTCAGCTTTTCAGTGAACCGCGCTATTTAGCCGCACGCCATGCTGATACGCGACTCGCTATGATCCAGTCGGCATTGGAATTCTCCAGTACCGAGCAATTACGCTTGCTCCACGTCCGGGCCAATAGTGGCCTGACAGGGTTAGTCTCGGTGCAGTTGGATGAACTAATCTGGCTTGATCAACAGGAACACATCCGGGTTGGTGTGCCGGATGACTCTACGCCTGTCCTCTATTTTAACCGGCATGGTGAAGCAGTGGGTCTGGATGCTGATTTTCTTGGCCTGATTGAATCGCGAACACCGCTCAGTTTTAACTATGTGGGCTGTGGTACCTGGGAACAGTGCATTGAGGCGCTGGCGCGCCGCGAGATTGATGTGCTGAGCTTTCTAAGCGACACCGCAGAACGTCGTGACTTTGCCGTATTTACCTCCGTTTACTGGGAAACACCCTGGGCCCTGGCTTCCAGCGACGCCAACCCGGTCGATGCCAATGACCTCGATGAACTGCAGGGTAAAACCCTGGCCTTGACCCGGGGCTATGTGAACAATGCCGAGATAGCGCAAACAGAGGGCATTAAGGTGGTACTGGTTGATGCGCCGGGTCAGGGGCTGCAGGCAGTGCTTGAGGGGAAAGCAGATGCCTATATGGACAGCCTGCCGTTACTGGTTGAGCGAATGCGGGAACAGCATACCGGAACCTTGCATTTGTCTATTCTGCGCGACTACCCCGGTGATCAGGTTAATTTTGCGGTGCGTAAGGACTGGCCAGTACTGCGTGACGTGATGCAGCGTGCGGTTGATACCCTGACCTATGATGATCGCGCAGCGATCACCGAGCGCTGGTTTGATGTGCAATATCAGGAAGATCTTAGCTTTGAGAGCATGCGACGCTGGTTGATTTGGGGCGGATTGATTTTTGTTGCCGTGGTCGCTGCCTTTTGGTTCTGGAACAGTCAGCTCCGCCGTGAAGTGCGACGTCGCATGCGCGCCGAGCGACGAATGCGTTATCTCGCTCGTCACGACGAACTGACTGGATTACCGAATCGCCATTTATTACGTGACAGTCTGCAGCAGACGCTCGCCAGTCATCAGCGTTACCGACGGCAGTTTGCATTGTTATTTCTTGATTTGGATGGCTTTAAGGCAATCAATGACGAACTTGGTCATGACATAGGTGACGAATTGCTCAAACAAGTGGCGTCGCGTTTGCGTAAAAACCTGCGCAAACAGGATATTTTGTGTCGGTTTGGTGGCGACGAGTTTGTTGTGGTGCTGACTGAGCAACACTCGGCACAGCAAAGCACGCAGGTGGCTGAAAAACTGGTCACGCTGATAGTCGAACCTTACCAGTTAAAAGACAGTCGCGGCCATGGGGTAACAGCTGAGGTGAGCGTGAGTATAGGCGTTGCGATGTATCCGCAGCATGGAGACGATGCAGCCACCTTAATGCGCCGTGCAGATAAAGCGATGTATGAGGTGAAAAGCCAGGGTAAAAATGGGGTGATGCTGGTGGCAGGGAATGGCGATGCGCGGCCCGCGAAGGATGACATTTAGGCGCAGTCCGATATACTATGCGCCTACTTTGAAACCCTTATCGCAGCTTGCGATACATCGCCATATAAAAGACAGGAACTATCAGCATGCGCAGCCATTATTGTGGACAAGTCAATGAAACCCTGAGCGGACAAAATGTCACTTTAGCCGGATGGGTTAACCGCCGTCGTGATCTCGGTGGTGTTATCTTCATTGATATGCGTGATCGTGAAGGCATTGTGCAGGTGGTATTTGACCCGCAGCAGGCAGCTGCGATTGAGCATGCCGACAGCCTGCGCCAGGAATTCTGCATTCAAATCCAGGGTAACGTGAAAGAGCGCCCTGCCAGCCAGGTCAATGACAGCATGAAAACCGGTAAGGTCGAAGTGATTGCCACTGAACTGACCATTTTAAGCCGTTCCGAGCCGCTGCCCATCGACTTTAACAGTGAAGTCAGCGAAGAGCAGCGTCTGCGTTATCGCTACATCGACTTACGTCGCCCGCTGATGAATGAACGTCTGCAGTTTCGTGCCCGTGTTGCCAGCTCAGTGCGTCGCTTCCTCGATGACAATCAGTTTTTAGACATTGAAACGCCCATGCTGACCCGGGCGACCCCGGAAGGCGCGCGTGACTACCTGGTACCGAGCCGCACTCACAAAGGCAAATTCTTTGCCTTGCCGCAGTCGCCACAGCTGTTTAAGCAGTTACTGATGATGTCCGGTTTTGATCGGTACTATCAGATCGTTAAGTGCTTCCGTGACGAAGACTTACGCGCCGACCGTCAGCCAGAGTTTACCCAAATTGATATCGAAACCTCGTTCATGAGCGCGGAACAAGTGCGTGAGGTGACCGAGAAACTGGTGCGTAAGCTGTTCAACGACATGCTTGAGGTTGAGCTTGGTGATTTCCCCAGCATGCCCTACAGCGAAGCCATGCGCCGCTTCGGTTCAGATAAACCTGACTTGCGTAACCCGCTGGAGCTGGTTGATGTGGCGGACATCCTCAAAGATGTCGAGTTTAAAGTATTTGCCGGGCCGGCAAACGATCCGAAAGGGCGTGTTGCGGTGATTAAGGTTCCGGGCGCTGCGACTAAGTTAAGCCGCAAAAACATTGATGAATATGGCAAATTTGTCGAAATCTACGGTGCTAAAGGCCTTGCCTGGTTGAAAGTGAACGACGTGGCAGCTGGCCGCGAAGGGCTGCAGTCACCGATCCTGAAATTCCTACCGGATGATGCGGTTGAAGCATTGCTGAAGCGGGTCGATGCGCAAAATGACGATATTTTGTTCTTCGGTGCCGACAATGGCGTTGTAGTGTCTGAAGCGTTAGGCGCGTTGCGTCTCAAGCTGGGTGAAGACTTAGGCCTGGTTGAAGATGGCTGGCGCCCACTATGGGTGGTCGACTTCCCTATGTTTGAAGCCACTGACGAGGGCCTGTTTGCGCTGCATCATCCGTTCACTGCCCCAGTCGGAGTGAATGCCGAAGAGCTGGAAGCAAACCCGGAAGGCACCCTGTCCAATGCCTATGACATGGTGCTGAACGGTGTCGAGGTCGGCGGTGGTTCAGTGCGTATTCATGAGCAACACATGCAGGCTGCGGTATTCCGTATTCTTGGCATCAGCGATGAAGAAGCGCGCGAAAAATTTGGCTTCTTATTAGATGCACTGAAATATGGCACGCCACCCCACGCGGGACTCGCTTTCGGCTTGGACCGTCTGGTAATGCTAATGGTAGGGGCCACGTCCATTCGCGACGTCATTGCCTTCCCCAAAACCACCACCGCAGCGTGTCCGTTGACCGATGCCCCGGGCTTCGCCAACCCGGATGCGCTTGCTGAGCTGGGTGTGCAACTGAAGAAAGATTAGGGCCGAGGCCTGGCCGCTGGCTTTTGTGGGGGAGGTATATACCTTGATGGGGACGCCGTGAATACGTCCCTGGCAAAGTACCTGTCAACCGCCATCCAAAGCCAGCCGAAGCCGAAACTCTTAACGTCACAACGAGGAGGTACGCATGGCGGGTCACTCGAAATGGGCCAATATTAAACATCGCAAGGCGGCGCAGGATGCTAAGCGCGGCAAGATTTTTACCAAACTCATCCGTGAGTTGACGGTGGCTGCCCGTGAAGGCGGAGCTGATCCAGAGACCAACCCCCGCTTGCGCGCCGCTATCGATAAATCACTGTCGAATAATATGAAGCGCGACACCATTGATAACGCGGTCAAACGCGGCGCCGGTGAACTCGACGGCGATGCCGTTGAAGAACTGACGTACGAGGGCTACAGCCCAGGTGGTGCCGCGATTATGGTGTTCTGCATGACCGACAACCGCAACCGTACAGTGTCTGATGTGCGCCATGCGTTTACCAAGCTGGGCGGTAATTTAGGGACCGACGGGTCAGTTGCGTATTTATTCAGTAAGCGTGGCGTGATCAGTTTTGCGCCCGGCGCCGCGGAAGAGAAAGTTATCGAAGCGGCTCTGGAAGGCGGCGCCGACGACGTGCAAACCTATGAGGACGGTTCGCTTGATGTGTTTTGTGAACCCGAGCTGTTTGGTGCGGTAAAAGATGCCTTAGATGCGGCTGGTCTTACCGCTGACAATGCGGAAGTAACCCAGGTGCCGTCGACCAAAGCGGAGCTTAATGATGAGGATGGCGTGCGCTGCGCGAAACTGATTGATGCGTTAGAAGACCTCGACGATGTGCAGGATGTTTACCACAACGCTGAATTACCTGAGAGTGCCTGGGACTAATGGCCATTGTACTGGGGATTGACCCGGGTTCACGCTTAACAGGCTATGGTTTAGTCCAGCAGCATGGGCGTACGTTGACGTATCTGGGGAGTGGCTGCATCCGGGTGGTGCGGGCAGGGTCCGCAGACGAAGAACGAACGCTGGCAGAACGGTTACGCATCATTCATGATGGGGTTAGCGAATTAATTACGCAGTTTCAGCCGGATGAATTTGCTATCGAGCAAGTGTTTATGGCGCGCAACCCTGACTCCGCACTTAAGCTTGGGCAGGCGCGAGGCGCTGCAATCGTTGCTGCGGCACGGCATGACCTGGTCGTGGCCGAGTATTCAGCGCGACAGATAAAACAATCGGTGGTGGGTAGTGGTGCGGCAGATAAAACCCAGGTCCAGCATATGGTGATGCAAATGCTGAAATTGCCGAAACGGCCACAAGCCGATGCGGCGGATGCGCTGGCTGTGGCGATTTGCCATTGTCATACCCGGCAAAGCCTGGTTTCAATGGCGGGTGCTGCGCGGAAAACGGTTCGGGGCAGGCTGCGTTAGATGTCTTTGCGCTGCCAGTCATTTGTACCGAGATCAGGACCGAGAGGACAGGATAAATTATGATAGGCCGTATTCAGGGCATTATTATCTACAAGCAGGCCCCCGACCTACTGGTCGATGTGCAAGGGGTTGGCTACGAAATTCAGTTGCCGATGACCTGTTTCTTTGAGTTACCAGCGGTCGGCAGCGAGGTCAGTTTGTGGACCCATTTTGTGGTGCGCGAGGATGCCCAGCTGCTGTATGGTTTTAACAGCATGAACGAGCGGGCGTTGTTCCGGCAACTGATCAAAGCGCAGGGCGTGGGTCCGAAGATGGCACTGGCGATTATGTCCGGAATGTCAGCCAATCAGTTTGTGGCCAGCGTACAGCAAGGTGATGTCTCGACATTGGTGAAAATTCCCGGTGTCGGCAAAAAAACCGCTGAGCGTTTGGTGGTGGAAATGCGTGACCGGCTAAAAGACTTCGCTGGCACCAGTCCGCTGGAAAACGGCGGGCAGAGCCCGGAACCGGCAATGATGGTGGCGATGGATAATCCACTGGACGATGCGTTAAGCGCCTTGCTGGCGCTCGGCTATAAGCCCGCTCACGCAGAAAAAGCTGTGAAAAAAGTGGCCACCGCCGATATGGATTCAGAAGCCATCATCCGCCAGGCGCTAAAATCGATGGTATAACCATACCTCCAATGATTAAGCGCACATTCAATGATCGAGCGCGGGGCTTGATCATTGAATTGGTCTCTTGCAAGTGATGCCAATTCAACATTCAAGCCCCGCGCTTGAATGTTGAATAGTAGCGCAACAGGACATTCAGATGATTGAAGCAGATCGCATGATACAGGCATCGGCAACCAACGAAGATGAGTTGATTGACCGCGCTATCCGGCCCAAGATGCTGGCGGATTATACCGGCCAGAAGCATGTGGTCGAGCAAATGAGTATCTATATCGAGGCGGCTCGCAAGCGCTCAGATGCGTTGGATCATGTGTTGATTTTTGGTCCGCCGGGCCTCGGTAAGACGACGCTGGCCAATATCATTGCCAACGAAATGGATGTAGCAATTAAGCAGACGTCCGGCCCGGTACTGGAAAAGGCGGGTGATTTAGCGGCTCTGTTGACCAATCTTGAAGAGAACGATGTTCTTTTCATTGATGAAATCCACCGTTTAAGCCCGGTGGTGGAAGAAATTCTTTATCCGGCGATGGAAGACTATCAGCTCGATATAATGATTGGTGAAGGCCCCGCAGCCCGTTCAATTAAGCTTGATCTGCCGCCGTTTACTCTGGTTGGTGCAACTACCCGTGCTGGTGCATTAACCTCGCCGCTGCGCGACCGCTTTGGCATTGTGCAGCGACTGGAATTTTATTCGGTAGAGGAACTGACCACTATTGTGCGCCGCTCCGCAGACTTTCTGAATTTGAATATGGATCAGCAGGGAGCCCATGAGGTAGCAGCGCGGTCACGGGGTACACCGCGAATTGCCAATCGTTTGCTACGCCGGGTGCGCGATTACGCAGAAGTACGTGCGGACGGTATTATCAACGTTGAGGTGGCGTCCGCAGCGCTGGATATGGTCGATGTCGACAAAGCTGGTTTTGACTACATGGACCGCAAGCTGATTCTGGCTATCATTGAGAAGTTTATGGGTGGACCGGTGGGGCTGGATAACCTGGCCGCCGCTATAGGTGAAGAGAAAGACACTATAGAAGATGTGCTGGAACCGTTTTTGATTCAGCAGGGCTTTGTGCAGCGCACACCGCGCGGACGGATTGCAACCAATCACGCGTACCGCCACTTCGGCCTGACAAAATCATAAAATTCAATAAAGGCGAGCGCGGGGCTTGAACGTTGAATTTGCCCTTTGCGATTAGCCTGATTCAACGTTCAAGCCCCGCGCTGGAATGTTGAATGGAGGAATGGTAAACAAAAAAAAGCCCGCTCAATGAGCGGGCAAAAACAACAACAAGGAGGAATAAATCCAGGGAACTACGTAAGAGATACGACAACAATCTCTTAAAAACAGGTGTTTTGGCTTGTTTCCAGTGTTAACCCCCAAAACATGTGCGTATTATAACCGTGGGCAGACCAGTTTCAAACGAGAATTAACCCACCTTCGGATTACTTAAATTAATCTGTTAGTGGCTTGTTGAGATTGTTTATTAACCAATTAAACGTCGGTAATTTTGTTAATTCGTTGATTTATAATGATTAGTTTGTAGCTGACTAAAAATAAAACGATAAATAAAAGTCTGGAAAGCACAAAGCGTTAACAATCGACAACAGAAAACCGTTTTAAAGCCGTATTTACGTAGTTTTTACGCCGATACCGAGCTTTGAAGGTGCCTTTAAATTGGTCTCCAGGCCAGGTTATAGTAAATTAACGCAAATTAACGTTAGGGGGCTCGGTGTGAGCGAATTTAGCTGGCCTGTTCGGGTTTATTATGAAGACACAGATGCGGGCGGCATTGTGTACTACGCCAATTATCTGAAGTTTTGCGAGCGGGCGCGTACTGAATGGCTACGTGAGCTGGGTGTTGAACAGGATGGTTGGCTGGGCGAAGGGACTGCCTTTGTGGTACGCCACGTGGATATGGATTTAAAAGCGCCGGCGCGCTTTAACGATTTGCTCAGTGTGCGTACCCTGGTGACTGATGTAAAACGAGCCAGCGTGCGTTTTGAACAGCAAATTTTTAATCAGCATGAGCAACTATTATGTAGCGCTCACGTCAAAGCGGCGTGTGTGAATATTCATCTTATGAAGCCGGTGGCTATTCCGGCAGCGATAGCAGAGGTAATTAAGCGTGGAACATGAATTGTCAATTTGGGATCTGCTGTTAGAGGCAAGCTTACTGGTACAGGCAGTGATGGTGCTGCTGGTGCTGATGTCAGTTGTTTCTTGGGCAATTATTTTCCAGCGCCGCAAACTGATTAACAGTACCGCGACGGAAA
The DNA here is from genome assembly GCF_003986955.1 of Aliidiomarina sedimenti. Lineage (GTDB taxonomy): Bacteria > Pseudomonadota > Gammaproteobacteria > Enterobacterales > Alteromonadaceae > Aliidiomarina > Aliidiomarina sedimenti. The sequence goes on from NZ_PIPN01000003.1 coordinate 258,692, forward strand.
CGGTTAAGTTTGAAGACCGTTTCTGGTCGGGGGTGGATCTGGCCCGTCTGTATAAAGAGCTTTCTGCTAAGGGTGCTAACCTGCTTGGGCTGGAACGGATCTTCCATGGCGGATTTCGTGAATTCGCGCGCTTGCGCGGGAACCCTAATGCGGACGCGCTAACCGTTCTGGCTGGGGCTCAGCGTTCCATGCGGGTGGCCCACTCACGGGAAATCGAGAAGCTGGAAACTCACTTGACCTGGCTTGCTACCATAGGTTCGATTAGCCCCTATGTTGGCTTGTTCGGCACCGTGTGGGGGATCATGAACGCCTTTACCTCGCTCGGCAGTGTGCAACAGGCAACGCTGGCAATGGTCGCACCGGATATCGCAGAAGCCCTGATTGCCACCGCGCTTGGTCTGTTTGCCGCGATTCCTGCGGTGGTCGCTTACAACCGGTTTAGTTACCGGGTTGAATTGCTCGACTCAGCCTACATCAACTTTATGGAAGAATTTTCCGGCATTCTCCAGCGGCAGACCCTGAATAATAGTAATGGTGGGGCTGGTAGTACGGCGGCAACGGCAACCTCAGCAAGTTCTGCGACAGCCAGTCAAGACGGAGCCTGATATGCAGCAAGTCTTTCCTAGCCGGCGCAAGCGCCGTGCGGTAGCGGAAATTAACGTGGTACCCTACATCGATGTTATGTTGGTGTTGTTAATCATTTTTATGATCACGGCGCCGTTACTGAGCCAGGGGGTTGACGTAGATTTGCCGCAGGCAGAAGCGCAGGCGATTGAATCAGACGATATGCAGCCACTGGTGGCGTCGGTCGACGCTGAAGGCCGTTATTACCTGAACATCGGTGATAGTTCAGAGGAACCTATGTCGGCGGTTGACCTTGCAACGCTGGTCGCTGCTCACTTGCAGCTGGAACCGGAAACACCGGTCGTGGTGCGCGGTGATGGCGCGGTCCCTTATGCGGACGTGGTTCAGTTAATGGTAGTGCTGCAACGTGCGGGTGCCGGTTCAGTGGGTTTAATGACGCGATCTCCGGAGAATTAAGTGGCGAAACAGGCAGAAGCGGTGAAAACAGGCATGAAGACCGCATTGGTTAAGGCGCTCGCTGTGCATGTTGGGTTGCTTTTGATTTTTGTGGTCGGGGCTAACTTTGAGTTTTGGCAGAGTGACCGTCAGCCACAAATGGCAACGCCGGAAGTAGATATTGTTCAGGCAACGGCGGTGGACCAGGCTCAGGTTGATGCCCAGGCACAGCGTATTCGCGAGCAACGTGAAGCCGCCCAGAGAGCGGAAGAGCAGCGGGTGGCAGAAATAGAACGCCGCGCGCAGGAAGCTGAGCAGCGCCGTCAGCAGGAAGAAGCGCAGGCGCAGCGCGCTCGCGAGCAGGCACAACGTGAACGGGCAGAAGCTGAGGCTGAAGCCCAGCGTTTGCGTGAACAGGCGGAAGCCGAAGAGCGCCGAGCTGAAGAAGCAGCGGAGCGACGTGCGCAAGAAGAAGCGGCTGCAGAAGAACGCCGTCGTGCTGAAGAAGCCGAGCGTCAGCGTCAGGAAGAAGAACGCCAACGGCGGGAAGCGGAAGAGCAACAACGCGCGGAACGTGAGCGCCAATTGCAGGAAGAGTTGGCAGAAGAGCGCGCACGACGCGAATCGGCCCGTCAGCAACGGGTGCTGAGCGAAGTTGAGCGTTACCAGGCGTTGATACGTCAGACTATTCAACGCAATTTGCTGGTTGATTCTTCGATGCGCGGACAGTCCTGTGTGTTGGTTATTAGTCTTGCACGCAGCGGTTTTGTGACCAATGTGCAGATCGATGAAGGCGACCGCGCAGTGTGTGAAGCCGGCCGGGCAGCGGCCTTGCGTGCTGGTACCCTGCCAGTTTCAGAAGATGCCGAAGTGTATCAAGAAATGAGTGAAATCCGCCTGCGGATTGAGCCTGAATTTAACTAAGAGGTGTGAAAGCACAAATGAAACACATACGCGTATACACCTTTTTGGTGTTGACCACCTTGCTGACCGGCTTCGGGCTACAAAGTCCGTCTGCCCATGCAGCCTTAGAGATCGTAATTACCGAAGGTATCGACAGCGCACGCCCGGTGGCGGTCGTTCCGTTTGAGTGGCGTGGTAATGGTGAAGCGCCCTATGATTTTACCGAGGTAATAGCGGCAGATTTACGCCGCAGCGGCCGATTTAATCCGATTGCAGTTGATGACATGCCGGGCCAGCCGACCAGTGATGCGGATGTGGATTACTCCGCCTGGGCGCGTTCCGGGGTTGAAGCGATTCTGGTCGGCCATGTGGAGTCGCAGGGTATTGGTCGCTACCGGGTAAGTTACGAGCTTATTGATGTATTGCGTGGACAAATTACCGGTGGCGGGTCGCAAAGCCTGCAAAATGGCGAATTAGTCCATAGTCAGGATCATATTATCGAATCACGCTCGTCGGTGGTGAATGACGGCCAGTTCCGCCAGTACGCGCATCGTATCTCTGATGTGGTGTATGAAGCACTGACTGGCGAGCGTGGCGCCTTTATGACACGTATCGCGTATGTCATCGTGGAACCTGATGCGGATTTGCCCTATCAACTGGTAGTGGCAGATTACGATGGTCATAACGAGCGCACTTTGCTGCGTTCACCGCAGCCGTTGATGTCGCCCTCATGGTCCCCGGATGGCAGCAAGCTTGCCTATGTTAGCTTCGAGAACCGCCGTTCAGAAATTTATATTCAGGACATTTATAGCACCGAGCGCCGCCAGGTCACGTCGTTCCCAGCGATTAACGGAAATCCTGTTTTTTCGCCAGATGGCAAGCGTCTTGCAATGGTCTTGTCGAAAGACGGTCAGCCTGATATTTATGTACTTGATTTGGAAACAGATCGCCTGACCAGAGTGACAGAGCACTGGCGAATTGATACCGAACCAAGCTGGGTACCTGATGGCTCGGGGCTGGTTTTTACCTCAGAGCGGGGTGGACGCGCACAGGTGTATCACGTCGATGTACGTAGCCGTAACGTGCGCCGCCTGACCTTTGAGGGTGAATCAAACCTGGGCGCGTCGGTGACACCGGATGGTCGCCATTTAATTATGGTAAACCGTACTAACGGTCGTTATCATATTGCAAAGCAGGATTTTCCGTCTGGGCGGAATTTTCAGGTTCTAACGGAAACGCAGTTGGACGAGTCGCCGAGTTTGGCGCCGAACGGAAGTATGATTATATATAGTACAAAGTATCGTAATCGACAGGTACTTGCGTTAGTGTCAACTGATGGTCGTTTCCGAGCTCGAATTCCTTCGCGAGAAGGGGAAGTAAAGGCACCGGCCTGGTCGCCATTTATATAAACAGGCTATTTCGATGGCAATGTTTGCGTCGGTTCGTTGACGGTCAAGCTGAGCCTATGGTTAAAAACTTAAGGATATAACAATGCAAATCAATAAACTCGTTAAAGCCCTTGTTTTTGCGCTACCGGTTCTCGCTTTGGCCGCTTGTAGCTCAACTGAAGATACTACTGCAGACAGCGAAGCAGAGCGTCGTGCAACTCAGGAACGTACTCAGCAAGAAGAGCAACGTGGCGTTGAGACAGGTTCTGCTGAACGTCAAATGACCCCTGAAGAAGAGCGTCGTGAGCGTATGGACGAGCTGCGTCAGGAAAACACCATCCACTTTGAGTTCGATGACTCAAACATTTCCAGCGAATATGCTGAAGTGCTGGATGCCCACGCTGAGTACCTGCTTAATAACCCGAACGTAAACGTTGTGGTTGAAGGTCATACTGATGAGCGTGGTACACCTGAGTACAACATCGCGTTGGGCGAGCGTCGTGCGAATGCAGTGGTAAACCACCTGCAAAACCAGGGCGTTTTGTCGTCGCAGTTGTCAACTGTGTCTTATGGTGAAGAGAAGCCAGTGGTTCGTCGTAGCAACGAAGAAGCATGGGCTCAGAACCGTCGCGCTGTATTAGTATACTAATTGCGTTGATGTGATCTGATGACACCTGCTGGCAATCTGGCCGGCAGGTGTTAAGCGGAAAAGGCAGGGAATTATGAGAATGACCAGTTTGTTGCTGGCGTTAACCGTCAGCGGCGTTGCTTTGGCGCAAAGTCCGGCACCGGTGATTAGTGTTGCCAATGCGCAGGATTCGCTGGAAGGCCGGGTTGACCGGATGGAGCGAATGCTGGAGGCACGTGGCGAGCAGCAAGCTCGCATGGGGCAACAGCTAAGCAACCTGCAGCGGGAAGTGAGTGAGCTCAGAGGCATTACCGAAGAGCATTCACATCAGCTGGAGCAAGTTCTGGAGCGGCAACGCGATCTCTATCAGGAAATTGAACGCCGGGTTAGCGAAGTTCGCAATGGCGCCGGCGCTTCGGCCTCTGGGACCAGCAGCAGTGTGGCAGTGCCGACACGCGATGATATGGCAGCGGTGAACTACTCAGATAACCTGAGTGAAAATGAAGCCTATGACCGTGCTATCGCGATGGTGCTCGAAGAGCGACGTTACGACGACGCCATTCCAGAATTCCGTGCCTTTATCGAAAGTTACCCAAATTCCAGTTATTTGGGGAATGCCCATTATTGGCTGGGACAGTTGCTATACTCGCGCAATGAGTACAGCGATGCACAACAGCACTTCAGTGAAGTTGTTGATAACTATCCGGATTCAAATAAGCGCGCGGATTGCATGTTGAAACTGGGCATTATTGCGCAGAATCAGGATGATAATTCGACAGCCGAACGACGCTATCAGCAGGTCATTAATGAGTACCCGGATAGCACCGAAGCAGGCATGGCTCGTTCGCGCCTCAATAATCTGTAAGTCAGCGTTCAAGTTAGCAGTTTGTTAAGATAAGCGTCGAAAATAACCGATTCGACGCAATTTTGAGCGAAAGGCATTTTTTTTACTATTTTTGGTTGCATGCCGGCAGGATTTGAGTAATATATGCCGCCGTTGCACAGGAACAATGTGGGTCGTTAGCTCAGTTGGTAGAGCAGTTGACTTTTAATCAATTGGTCGCTGGTTCGAATCCAGCACGACCCACCAATTCCTCTAAATTCGCAACACCCCCGAGTGGGTCGTTAGCTCAGTTGGTAGAGCAGTTGACTTTTAATCAATTGGTCGCTGGTTCGAATCCAGCACGACCCACCACTTATACCGAAACCCGGCCTCGCGCCGGGTTTTTTGTATCCAGCTTGAATTGAACGGGTGATGCCCCCATCTGTCAAAAGATGACCAGTGAGTAAACTTTGCGTATACTCTGCGCGTATTGGTAACGCTACACCGCATAGCTAGATGAAGGCAGTATGATTGAAATAGATACAGTGGATAACCTGGACTACGTATTCCCGGCGAAGCCCAAACCTCTGAGTGAAGAACAGAAAGCGCAACATCGCGAGCGCATTAAGACGTTATTAAAGAACAATAACGCGGTGCTGGTGGCACACTACTATACCGATCCTGAAATTCAGGCACTGGCAGAAGAAACCGGTGGCTGTGTGTCGGATTCGTTAGAAATGGCGCGCTTTGGGGCTGAACATAGCGCCGATACCCTGATTGTGGCTGGGGTTAAGTTCATGGGGGAGACCGCAAAAATACTCACTCCTGAAAAAACGGTCCTGATGCCGACGCTGGAAGCAACCTGCTCGCTGGATTTAGGCTGCCCGGCAGATAAGTTCAGTGAGTTCTGTGACTCGCATCCGGAGCGGACGGTGGTTGTGTATGCCAATACGTCAGCGGCGGTAAAAGCGCGGGCGGATTATGTGGTTACGTCAAGCATGGCGCTTGAACTGGTGGAACATCTGGACGCACAGGGCAAGAAAATCCTGTGGGGACCAGATCGTCACCTTGGTGGCTATATCGCCAAGCAAACCGGTGCTGATATGATTATGTGGCAGGGCGCTTGTGTGGTGCATGACGAGTTTAAGTCACGTGCCCTTAAGCAGCTGAAAGAGGAATACCCGAACGCGGCGGTACTGGTTCATCCGGAGTCACCGGATAACGTGGTCGCACTTGCTGATGCGGTGGGGTCGACCTCGCAACTTATCAAAGCCAGCCAAACCATGGCCAATGACACCTTTATTGTGGCGACTGATAAAGGTATTTTTTATAAGATGCAGCAACTGGCTCCCGGCAAGACATTTATCGAAGCGCCGACGGGTGGTAATGGTGCAACCTGCCGCAGCTGCGCGCATTGTCCGTGGATGGCGATGAATGGCCTGGCTGCCATTGAGAATGCTTTGACTACTGGCGGTAAAGCGCATGAGATCAAGGTTGACCCGGAACTGGGTAAGCAAGCGATGATCCCGCTCAACCGAATGCTCGATTTTGCTAAAACCCTGCGTTAAGCAGGTAGCTATTGAAAAGGGGCCGTGGGCCCCTTTTCATTAAGTGGTCTGATAATATTGCTTAACAGGCCGACAACTAGACACGGCCTGACCTTGGATGTCTGGATTGAGGACTGATAAATGAAACAATGGGCACTATTGATGGGGGCGGGCGATCTGGCGAGCCGCTTAACGCCTTTGCTGAAAACGCAAGGGTATGAAGTTGTCGGTGCACGGCGCACGGCTACGTCCGTTGCAGACTTCGAACTGGTGCAGGCGGATGCCAGTAAAGTAGATGACTGGCTGAAGGTCCTGGCGCATAAACCTGCGGTGATAGTGATAACGCTGACGCCCTCGGACTATAGTGATCAAGGTTATCTGGCGGGCTACGTAAAACCCACTGAGGCGCTGACCCTGGCGTTATCGGAGTGTGACCCTGACTACCGGCCATTTATTGTCTTTGTGTCCAGTACCAGTGTATACGGACATCGTGAGGGTGAATGGGTTGATGAAACCAGCGATACCAGTCCGACGGGCTTCGCGGGTAAGCGATTACTCGAAGCCGAACAGCATATATGCCAATCCGGATATCCGCATACCATTGTGCGTTTTTCCGGGATTTATGGCCCGGGACGGGAAGGCATGATAGCTCGTTTAATCAGTGGTGAAGTCACCCTGACACCGGCCTGGACAAATCGGATCCATGTGCGGGATTGCGTCGGCACCATCGCTCATTTGATTGCCCGCTATGACCAGGGTTTGGAAGTCGACGAAATCTATCTTAGCAGTGACAACCTACCGATCCGTCAGGCGGAATTTGCTACTGGTTTGGCAACGTATCTGGGCCTGGACCCAACGACGCTTCCAGAAACAGACCAGATTGGGCCAAGGGGCAGTAAGCGTTGTAATAATGCGCGCCTGCAGGAAACAGGTTATCGCTTCATTTTCCCAACCTGGAAGGAAGGCTATGAAGGACTTTAAGTGGCCGCAGCGGCTTGTATTTCCGGTGCTGATGTCAATTTATATGTCGTTCTTAATGACCGGGTTAATCACCTGGATCAATACCGGCGTGGAGGGCGACTTTTTTGCCCGTTGGTGGCGTGCGTTTTATCTCGCCTGGCCGATTGCCTTCTTGCTGGTCTTTTTTGGCGCGGCGCGGATTCGGGCACTTAGTGAACGAATTGTCGGTGGGTCCTAGAACCTGATCGGTTAAGTTGACTTAACCGGCAAACTAGGGAATGGTAAACCAGCTAATAAAGCAGTTATTTATAAAGGACTTATCAAACATGAAAAAAGTGGTTTTGGCTGCCAGCGCAGTCTTGTTAGCGTTTTCTGTTGCTGCCTGTAGCGGTAATAGCAGCCCGGAAGACCAGATGCTGCAAGAAATGGAAAGCTTTGTCGCCGAGGTTGAGGCGCTGACAGAACGCGAATCCGTGTGCTTGTCGGAAATGGAAGCTGTGTTTACTGACGGTAGCGAAAAGTTCATGGCGTTAGCGCAGGAACTGGAGTTAAGTGACTCGGACGAATTATCAGAAGAGCAGCAGGCGCGGTTAGAAGCGTTTGAGCAACGGATGATGGAAGCGGGAATCGAATTGCAGCAAAAAGCGGACTATAACTGCTAAGCAAATTATCCTGCAATGCTCAGTAAATCATCGAAAAGGGCCGTTATGGCCCTTTTTACTTGATTACACGAAAGAAATTCCCTACCATACGCGGCTCTGGAGAGGTGGCCGAGCGGCTGAAGGCGCACGCCTGGAAAGTGTGTATACGGCAACGTATCGAGGGTTCGAATCCCTCTCTCTCCGCCAAATAGCAAAAAACCGCCCTTGTGGCGGTTTTTTTTATTGCTGTAAGAGCAGTATGGTTCGGCTTCTAGTCAGCGTCCTCGCCGATATAGCGATCAAAGAACTCCAGCATCCGTTCCCAGCGCTCGACATTATTGTCCGGGTTGAGGAAGCCGTGGCCTTCAGTGCGTTTCACCATCCATTCAACCGGATGATCGCGCGCTTCTAATGCGGCTTTCAAATTATCCGCCTGAATCTGAGGAACCCGGAAGTCTTCCGCGCCGTGAATCAAAAACACCGGGGCTTTTAACTTGTCCAGATTACGAATCGGCGACTGAGCGTCACGTTCTTCGCCCTCAGGCGGGAGTACCTGAGCGAGATAACGAAGACCGGATTCACGCTCGGGAATATCACCTTCTTCCAGCATCAGGTCAAGGTCAAACACACCGACAAAACCGACCGTGCACTTATACAAATCAGGCTCACGAATCGCACTTTGCAGCGCCGCATAGCCGCCGTAGGAACCACCATAAGCACACACCCGTTGCTGATCGACAATGCCTTCATCGACCAGGTGTTGAACCCCGTCCGTCATGTCATCGATCATGCTGGTGCCCCAGTTGCGGTAACCAGCTTGTTCAAAGCTGTCACCAAAGCCGCCTGAACCACGGAAATTTGGCTGTAACACTGCATAACCATTTGAGGCAAAGACCTTGGCGTCACGGTCGAAGGTCGTCAGACTATCGCGAACACCATGAGGGCCACCGTGGGGGAGCATGATGAGTGGCAGGTTCTCTTCGTCAATGCCTGGTGGCACGGTGAGCAGCGCATGAATCTCCAGTCCGTCCCGTGCTTCATAGACAATACTGCGGGTTTGTGGAATCAGCGCGTCGCTGAGCCAGGGAGCCGCGGCAGACAGGTGAGCGAGATGATTCTCTTCACGATTGTACAGGTAAAAAGTGTCGTTCTGGTTCGCTGACCCTACGCGAATGACCAGGGTTTGATTGTCTGAGGTCGCTGAGGTGACAAGAAGTGTCTGGTTCGGAAATGCATTTTGTAACCCCATCGCAGTCTGCACAAAGGCCTCATCCCCGGAGCCGGAAAAAAATACCGTTTCCAAAGCGTCCAGCTCATAGGCGGCACCAATCACATCATGTGGCTTGCCATCTTTCAGACCCATCAGCGGCATCAGATCGGTATCCGGGTGAGAGGCAAGGATCTCTTCCTCACCGGTTTGCAGATCCATTAACGAAATCGCCGTGGTGTTGGTTTGTGTCCGGCTCAGCCCGACAACCTTATTAGGGTCATTCGAAAAGGCAAGGGGAACAAAACCAAAATCAAGGTCATCCTGAGAACGCAGGCGCTCCCATTCATCATCTTCAGAAGCGCGGACCATGGTCAGACGTTTGCTGTTGTCGTCGGGATCGACGCCCACCACCACTCGTGGTACGCCCTGGTCGTCGCTAATGATCTGAACGCCACCTTCGCGCGAATAACGAAGCGGGATTCGGCCTGCGGGAATTTTCCGCCCCGAGTTAAGTAAAACGCGGGATACCTGTAAGAAAGGTTCAGCCCGACGCAGTGAGAATTCATAGATCATGATGCCGTTAGGGTCGTCGGGCAACCAGTCAAACACTTCCGCCATGACATAATTCTGATCCGGCGAATTCGGCCCGGTCAATGCCTGGCGACGAGACCCGTCGGCGTTTATGGCAAATATTTCACCAGTCATGATCGGTGCTTCGAATGCACCGACTTCACGTACCAGACTGATCACAAGACGTTCGTTATTGGCCCAATCGAACGAGCCAATCGAATCCTCGCGATGTCCGGCAATGGACGACATAACTTCACGGGTTTCCATGTTGAGAACGACCAATCTGACGTTGCCATCGTCGCCCCGGGTGGAAGCCGCTAGGTAGTCACCCTGGGGTGATATTTTGATGTTAATAAACTGCGCATGACGGGCGTAATCCTGCAAGGACGGTGCAGAGCCCGTATCGGATGCGTAGGCTAAATTTTGAAGCAGGAAGAGAAAACAACTGGTAAGCAGCGCAAGCCATCCCATCCCTGTTTTATGTGTTGAGGACATATAAACTCCTTTTTTGTTATAAACTTGTTGCGGATATAGTAAAGCAAGCTGAAGAAAACGTCACCATCAATTTTGATATAGCGCAAGGATCTGTGTTGTCTCGTTGTACCGCGCTGGAAATCTTGATCCTGGTCATACTGTTTGGTTTTGCAAAGCTCTAGGCTACTTCCATCGTGTATTAATTGAGAGGGAACAGGCATGAGTCTATGGCAGGAATTTTTCAGAGATCCGGTAATCTTCTTTTCGTTCACTGGTCTCGCTATTTTGGTTGGCATGAGTATCTTCTATGCCATTTATTTCTACGTGAAAATGGTAAAAGCCGAAAAGCGTTCCCATTAAACCAATTCAAGGTTCAAGCGCGGGGCTCGATCATTGAATTGGTCTTACCATTCAACATTCAAGCCCCGCGCTTGAATGTTGAATGTGGTTAGGGTACGCCCTGCATGGCTGCCCAGCCATAGCCCGCCGACAAAAGCCGCTGATATCCAGCGGCTTTCTGCATCGTGTTTCCGATACTGATCGAAGACAGAACTTGATCCGGATCAAAGTGCATGTAGAAAAACACCAGGTTGTATACTTTTCACTTCGCTCTAAAGGGCGTCCTATTTCGTATATCTAATCACTAATAACTACAGTTGTATGACACTTTTGTTATGCCGCGCACTCTCCGTTGCCTTGCAGCAGAAATTAAACGTATTCAATTTGTTAGAGGCCCTCACTGCAGCGCTTTTTGATAACAATAAATGCTCGCTATATGTACTACTGCAACCAACCGTCATTACATATAGACTCCGCGTTCATTAAGGTATTCGCCTTTTTTTTACACAGTGAGCTCTACCATGTTGAACCGTTTAAGTTTAGGCGCAAAAATTTATTTTATCGTGGTGATCGCGGCTCTGGCCTACGTGCTGATGATAGCGATTACCGCAGTGATGCTGAACCAGAACAATCAGAATCTGGAGCGCTTACAGCAGCAGGTGTTTCCTCTAGCCAACTTATCTGGCGAAAACGTTATTCAAATCCAGCGTATTGAAGAACTCTACACGCAAGCGGTTTCAACCGGCGATGAGAGCATAACGGAGCAAGCGACAGCGGCCTACGACAACCTTCGCCAGAATCTCAGCCAGGTAGCGCAACGTGATCCGCTGTATCAGCGTGAAGTGCAAACCATCAGCGGTAATTTGGAGCGCTACCAGCGGCTCAACCAAACTATTGTGACTGAGATATTATCCGTCGATGCTGATTTTAGCCGTATTGGTGCTCAGGCACAGCAAAAGAGCCAGCTTTACGATCAAATCACCGATTCATTACAACAAATGAGCCAGCAAGTTGCGGATCAGTTCCGGGGGCTGACGGCCGAGTCGGTGCAACGCTCCGAGCAAACCATCGTGATGATGCTGGTGGTCGGCGGTCTGGCGCTTGCTGCGCTCATCGCAGTGGCCGTTATCGTGACCAGTTATATTGTGAAGTCCGCCAATTCGGTCGCAAACTCGTTACAGGAGCTGGCCGACGGTCGCGGCGATTTAAATCATCAAATCGAGGTCTCCAGCAACGATGTATTGGGCACGGTAGCAAATAACTTTAACCGCTTCATGGTGTTACTACGTAGCTCGTTACAGGATGTGGTTAGTGTCGCTACGCCGCTCAGCAAGTCCGCGCTGTTAATCAATCAGCGCAGTGCACACGTGATGACGCGCAGTGACAGTGAAGCGGTGCAGGCTTATGAATTAAAGAACTCGATGGATGAACTGCAGGACAGCGTACGGGAAATCTCGGAAAGTGCCTCAGCAACAGCTGATGCAACCCGCTCTGCAGAAAATGAGTTAGAGCAGGGGAACCTAGCGGTACAGGCGTCTTTGAATACGTCCAATGAACTGCAACAGGATATTCAGAAAGCATCAGGTGTGGTGGAGCGACTGGCTGAAGACGCAACCAATGTCACCAATGTACTGGATGTGATTACGGGTATCGCAGAACAAACCAATCTACTCGCGCTCAACGCCGCCATTGAAGCAGCGCGCGCTGGCGAACAAGGGCGTGGTTTCGCGGTCGTTGCGGACGAGGTACGTTCACTGGCATCTCGCACTGCCAAAGCCACCGCGGAGATCCGCGAAGTGCTGGACCGCCTAACCAATGGTGCTGGCGAATCGGTCGGTTCGATGCAAGCTGCGGCTCAGCGTTCAGAGCAGAACGTACAGCAGGCAGAAGCGGCTGGCGGCGTACTTTCAGCAATCAGTAGCATGATCGCAGATATAAATGCGCGGGCCGGTCAGATAGCAACCGCGACTGAAGAGCAGACCCAGGTCGCCGCGCGTTCTGCAGAGCAGGCCTCGACAATGCACGAGTCGTTGAATGGTATGAAAGCGACGATTCGTGAGCTTGAAGAAGACAGCATCCAGTTGACCGATTTTGCCAACCGCCTGAGTCAGGCAACCGATAAATTTAATCTCTAGGCCTGATGTAGCGGTTAGGCCCTGTTTAACCCTGAGGCATTAACGCCTTATTTAGCAACACGATGGAAAGAAGGACCATTATGAAAACAATCAAAACAATCACTGCCGCCGCGGTACTTGCAGCACTCAGTATGCCTGCGTCAGCCAACATCGACTGGAGTGGCTTTGCCAGCGTTGGCGGCGGTGTGACCACAGGAAGTGACGAACAACTATTTGGCTACGACAATGATATGTCTTTTCTGCCGGATACATTATTCGCGCTACAGGGTACGGCGACCTTGTCTGACCGCATCAGCGTAACCACCCAGCTAATGGCGCGTGGGAACGATGACTTTAACCTTGGTGTTGAATGGGCATATATCAGCTTTCGCATGACCGACAGCCTGACCCTGAATACCGGTAAATTGCGTTTGCCGTTCTATCTCTACTCAGACTCGCTGGACGTAGCTTATAGCTACCATTGGTTGCGTACACCAGAAAGCGTCTACCGTGCGCCTTTTGAAAACTACACCGGCGCTAGCCTGCAGCACAATACCTTTGTTGGCGACGCAGTGATCAGCACCCAGTTTGTCGCAGGCAACGTGGATGACAACGTTTACGCGCCAACGTCCGATGAAGACATTCGGGTGGAGACGAACAATCTGTTAGGTGCCAGTGTCAGCGCTATGATTCATTCGTGGACTTTACGCGCGGGTTACTTCCACACCAACGATGTCAGTGTATTTATGATTGACCCTGCGTATCAGGGACTTATTGGTAGTCTGAATCAGGCGGGTTTAACTGACACTGTCGATGCTATCGACTTCCTCGGCGATACCGGCACTTTTACCAGTGTAGGCGCGTTCTACGACAACATGAGCTGGTTTGCCGGGTTTGAGTACACGGAGCTGGAAAACAAAGACAGTATCTTTGGTACTGACCGTTCTAACTATTTTACAGCCGGTAAGCGTTTTGGTTCATACACGCTGCACGGGACGTTTGCGCAAACTGACGACAAAGCGTCCAATGCCGCTGCTACGATTCCAGCTGTCCCTGCTTTTACACCTTTCGTTGGTGCTGTAGAAGGTCTGGCTCAAAGCCAGGCGAGCCGTATTGATTATACCTCAGTCGGTCTGCGTTATGACTTTGCGCGTGGTATCACGGTGAAATTCGACTTCACCCATGCAGACGACAAAAACAACGACCAGACGTCGAATCTGATTTCTTTTGCTCTGCAAACGGTATTTTAAGGACTAAACGATGAAAAAATTACTCTCTTCAATCGCTGTATTTGCAACGAGCCTGACGCTGTTGTTTTTTACTGCTACCGCGTCAGCAGCGAGCGGCGCTGTAGTCAGTCAGGCTCAAGTGGACGAGGCTGTGGTCAGTCGTATTTACCTGGGTCAGTCGCGTGACCTGTTTGCGGTTAACCAAATGGAAGATTCAGCAGTACGCCAGAGCTTCGAAAATGAAGTACTGGGCCGCTCTGCTGAACAACTTCGTGCGCATTGGTCGCGCCTGATATTCACTGGTCGCGCTTCAGCATTGCGTGAAGTGGAGTCCGATGAGGCTGTGTTGGAGTTCGTCCGCAGTAACCCGAACACCATAGGTTACATCTCAGACGTCAGTAAAGCCGGTGACTTAAAGGTTATCATCGAGTTTTAATTGAAAAAGGCGCGCATGCGGTGCATGGGCGCCTGCCCTACAATTCCAGATAATCTAATATGCCGTTTGCGGCTTTTCGACCCTGCGCAATCGCAGTCACCACCAAATCAGCACCCAGCACCATGTCACCGCCAGCAAAGATCTTTGGATTCGAGGTCTGCATAGCGCACTCACTGTCTTCCCGGGCATTGACCAGGTCCCAGTCGTTCAGTGCCACATCATGCTTCGCCAGCCATTGTGGTGGGTTGGCCTGGTAACCAAAGGCCAGTACCACCGCATCGCAGGCAAGTTCAAATTCAGAGCCTTCAACCGCTTGCGGGCGTCGGCGACCGGCATCATCCGGCGGTCCTAGCTGTGTTTTAACGCAGCGCACGGCGGTCACCTGGCCATCGCCATTGGCGACAATTTCTAGAGGCTGCACGTTGTATTGAAACTCGACCCCTTCTTCTTTGGCGTGCTCAACTTCTTTGCGCGAACCCGGCATGTTCAGTGCATCGCGTCGATAGGCACAAATAACATGATCAGCCTGCTGCCGTACGGCGGTGCGCACACAATCCATGGCGGTATCGCCGCCCCCCAACACCACCACCCGTTGCTGCTCAAAATCAATTGCCGGGTAGTCAGGCATCTGGTAGTTGGCGATGCGGGCCGTATTGCCAATCAGGTAGCTCAGGGCAGGGTAGACTCCCTTGCTGTCGAGGCCGGGTAAGCCACCATCGACCCCTTTATAGGTACCAAGGCCAAGAAAGACGGCGTCGTAGTTGTTCAGTAACTCATCGAAAGGCTGGTCGCGTCCGACCTCCACACCTAACTTAAACTCAATTCCCATCTCAGTGAAAATTTCGCGACGTTGCTGCATAACCGACTTTTCCAGTTTGAACGACGGAATACCAAAGGTAAGCAAACCACCTATTTCCGGGTGCTTATCGAACACCACCGCCTGCACACCATTACGTGCCAGCACATCGGCGCAGGCAAGCCCGGCAGGTCCGGCGCCGACGATGGCAACTTTCTTACCGGTTGCCTGAACGGCACTCAAGTCGGGTCGCCAGCCCATCTCAAAGGCTTTGTCATTGATGTATTTTTCGATCGCACCAATGGTCACCGCACCAAAGTCGTCGTTCAGAGTGCAGGCACCTTCGCAGAGGCGGTCCTGCGGACAAACCCGGCCACAGACCTCGGGCAGGCTGTTGGTTTGGTGGGACAACTCAGCGGCTTCGATAATGCGCCCTTCGGCCGCCAGTTCCAGCCATTGCGGAATGTAATTATGCACCGGGCACTTCCACTCACAGTACGGGTTGCCACAGTCGATGCAGCGGTCTGCCTGGCCACTGACCTGTGACTGCTCCATTGGGTGCTGAATTTCAACAAACTCGATGCGGCGTTCGTCGATGGGCCGTTTCGGCGGATCGACACGGCGCACGTCAACAAACTGATATACGTTGCGGGTCATTGCTCGCTCTCCTTTACATCACTTGCACGCGCAGCTCTGCAGCAGACTGGGCGCGACGACCAATTAAGGTGGCGATATCACTCGCTTTAGGTTTGACCAGGGCAAAATGACCAACGTACTGGTCAAAATTGGTCAGAATATCCAATGCCCGCTGACTGCCCGTGGCTTCATAGTGATCGTGAATAAAGCCACGCAAATGTTCTTGTAAAATGGGCTTGTCCACCGCCAGGGTTTCGACCAGTTCGGGATTAATACGCTGGTTAAAATCGTTGTCTTCATCGAGCACATAAGCCAGGCCACCAGTCATACCGGCGCCGAAGTTAATACCAGTGCGACCGAGCACGACGACGACGCCGCCAGTCATGTATTCACAGCCGTTGTCGCCAATGCCTTCGACCACAGCGACCGCGCCGCCGTTGCGCACAGCAAAGCGTTCGCCGGCACAGCCTGCGGCATGCAAGCGGCCGCCAGTGGCACCGTAAAGACAGGTGTTGCCCATGATAATGGCCTCATGAGACTTATAGGCCACACCTTTGGCCGGGCGTAAATGAATACGTCCGCCGGCCATGCCTTTGCCGACATAGTCATTGGCGTCACCGACTAGGTCTAGATGCAGACCTCCGGCGTTCCAGACCCCAAAGCTCTGTCCGGCAGTGCCGCGGAAGTTCAGCAGTAGCGGCCGCGATGCCATGCCCTGATTACCATGCTGGCGGGCAATCAGGCCGGACAGTGCCGCGCCTACAGAGCGGTCGTCGTTGCGAATTTCAAAGCTAAATTCACCGCCTTGTTTACGCTTTATGGCCTCCGCACAACGTTCCAGCAACGCCTGGTTGAGGCGGGCTGGGTCGTGCGGTGGATTGTTTTCCTGACAGTGGTTCGGGTAGTCGTTGCTGACCGCTGCCGCGCCGAGGATAGCGTCCAGATTAAGGTGTTGTTGCCGCTCTGTGGTGAGGCGGTCCACCGTGGTGAGTAAATCGGTACGGCCAATCAGATCAGTCAGACTGACCACACCCAGTTGGCGTAAGTAACCGCGCACTTCATCGGCAAGCAGGTGAAAGTAGTTTTCGACTTTCTCTGGCAGGCCATGAAAATGTTGCTGGCGCAGCGTTTGGTCCTGGGTGGCAACACCGGTGGCGCAGTTATTTAAATGGCATATACGTAAATACTTACAGCCCAGCGCGACCATAGGCGCGGTGCCGAAGCCAAAGCTTTCGGCGCCGAGAATTGCAGCTTTGACCACATCCAGGCCGGTCTTGAGGCCACCATCGACCTGCAAACGCACTTTGTGGCGCAGATTGTTGACCGTTAATGCCTCGTGCACTTCAGCCAGGCCGAGTTCCCACGGGCTACCGGCGTATTTAACCGAGGTCAGCGGGCTGGCGCCGGTGCCGCCATCGTAACCGGACACGGTAATCAGGTCAGCGTAGGCTTTAGCAACCCCTGTAGCGATGGTGCCGATGCCAGGCTCAGACACCAGTTTTACCGAGACCACTGCCTCTGGATTAATTTGCTTAAGGTCAAAAATAAGCTGGGCGAGATCTTCAATCGAGTAAATATCGTGGTGCGGCGGCGGGCTGATTAAAGTGACACCCGGCACCGAATAGCGAAGTTTGGCAATTTCTGCGGTGACCTTTTCACCCGGTAGTTGGCCTCCTTCACCGGGCTTAGCGCCCTGAGCAATTTTGATTTGCAGCACATCGGCGTTGACCAGATAGTGTGGAGTGACGCCAAAACGGCCCGAGGCGACTTGCTTAATACGGGAGTTACGTTCATTGCCGAAACGACGCGGATCTTCGCCACCTTCACCGGAGTTCGAGTGCCCACCTAAGCGGTTCATCGCAACGGCAAGGGCTTCGTGTGCTTCCGGGCTTAGCGCGCCAATGGACATCGCGGCGGTGTCGAACCGGCTGAACATAGCACTGGTGGGCTCAGGTTCAACTGCCTCAACGTCTGTCGGTGGGTTAAGCTGCCAAAGGTCGCGCAAGGTCGCAATCGGGCGTAAATTTACGTGCTGGCAATAGGCTTTGTAAGCTTGCTCATCGCGGGTTTCCACCGCCTGCTGCAGGCTGGTCACCACATCCGGGTTGTAGGCGTGGTATTCACCGCCATGGACGTATTTAAGCAGGCCACCGTGGGGCACAGGCTTACGGGCTAACCAGGCTTCTTTATGCAAGCGCTGTAAGTCCTGTTCGAAATCAGTCCAGTCAGCGCCGGCCAGGCGTAGGGTACAGGTTGGAAAGCAGCGCTGGTAAATAGCCTGCGACACGCCGACCACTTCAAACAGGCCTGCGGAACGGTAACTTGAGACGGTCGAAATGCCCATCTTCGACATGATTTTGAGCAAGCCTTTGTTAATGCCCTGCCGGTAGTTAAGCACCGCCTCGCGCGGGGTCAGGTTGATTCGTTGCTGCGCTACCAATTGCTCGACAGTTTCATAGGCCATGAAGGGGTAGATAGCGGTGGCGCCAAGACCAATCAGCACCGCAAAATGATGCGGGTCACGGGCGGAGGCTGTTTCAACCACAATGTTGGAGTCGCAGCGCAACTGGGCATGAACTAGCCGGGTTTGCACCGCGCCGACGGCCATAGGAGCCGGGATAGGTAGCGTGCCTTTCTCGATGTGACGGTCGGAGAGAATGACAATCGCAATCTTATCGTCGCGCACTGCATTTTCAACGTCATTGGTCAGGCGCTCGACGGCTGTTTCCAGGCTCTCTTTTTCCGGCGCGTAATAGAGACTGAAGCTGCGCCACGGGTAGTGATTTTCATCGAAGTCTTTGAGCTGATCGAGGTCGGTGTACATCAGCACCGGCGAATCGAACAGGACCCGGTCAGCATAGCCTGAGGTTTCATTGAACAGGTTTTGTTCGCGGCCTATGCAGGTGGACAGCGACATCACATGGCGTTCGCGAATAGGGTCAATCGCCGGGTTGGTGACCTGCGCAAACTGCTGCCGAAAGTAATCATAGAGTAGCCGCGGCTGCGACGACAGTACTGCGATAGGCGTGTCATCGCCCATCGAACCGGTGGCTTCCTGACCGTCTTTGGCCAGCACCTTAATAATCTGCTCAATTTCTTCCGTGCTGTAGAAAAACTGTTTGTGGTAAGTCGCCATCTGGCTGTCGTTAAACAGGCGGTCACCAATTTCAGTTTCCTCATACTGCTCAAACGGCTTGAGGTAACGAATGTGTTTGCCGAGCCATTCCTTGTACGGGTGGCGCGCTTTCAGATCCTGGTCAATTTCATGGCTGCGCCATAGGGTGCCGTTGTAGGTATCGACGGCGAGCATCTGGCCCGGGCCGAGGCGACCTTTTTCCAGGACTTCGTCGGCTTCGTAGTCCCAGGTGCCTACTTCTGAGGCGACGGTGATGGTGCGGTCACGGGTAATAATAAAGCGCGCCGGGCGCAAACCGTTGCGGTCGAGGCAGCAGGCGACATGGCGACCATTGGTCATGACCACGCCGGCCGGGCCGTCCCAGGGTTCCATGTGCATCGAGTTAAACTCGTAAAACGCGCGCAACTCAGGGTCCATGGTCGGATCGTTTTGCCAGGCGGGCGGGATTAACAAGCGCATGGCCCTAAATAAGTCCATGCCGCCTGCCAGTAGCATGTCGAGCATGTTATCGAGGCTGGCAGAGTCACTGCCGCGGCTGCTGACAAAGGGCTGGGCGTCTTTTAAGTCCGGCAACAAAGGAGACTGCATTTTATAGCTGCGTGCCAGTGCCCACTGGCGATTGCCGGATATGGTGTTGATTTCGCCGTTGTGAGCGAGGAAACGGAAAGGCTGAGCCAGCGGCCAGCGCGGCATGGTATTGGTGGAGAAACGCTGGTGGAACACGCAGATAGAGGTCTGCAGACGAATATCGGCCAGATCCGGGTAAAAACCAGGCAGATCAGCTGGCATCATTAAGCCTTTATAGACGATCACCATGCACGACAAGGAAGCGATATAGAAATCGGGATGCTCTTGCAGACGCTTTTCAATGCGGCGCCGCGCCATATACAGGCGACGTTCGAGGTCTTTTTTACGCCAGCCGGGCTGCGCATTGACAAACACCTGCTCTAAATGAGGCATGCTCTGGCGTGCGGTGTCGCCGAGTACATCCGGGTTGGTCGGGGTAACGCGCCAGCCGACCAGGCTGAGGGTTTCACGGCTCAGCTCTTCTTCAATGACTGCCTTTTCTGTGGCACGGGCGTCGCTATCGAGACTAAAAAATATTTGTCCGATGGCGTATTTTTTGCCTAAATTCCATTCGTTTTCGGCGGCCAGATCGCGAAAAAATGACTCCGGCAGCTGCATTTGAATACCACAGCCGTCTCCGGTTTTGCCGTCTGCCCCGATGGCGCCACGGTGGGTCATTCTGTCGAGTGCGCCAATTGCACGGCGCACCAGGCGATGACTGGCCTCACCGTCAAGGTGGGCGATTAAGCCAAAACCACAATTGTCGCGCTCGTCATTGGCCCGACTGTCGGCTTGATACAACGTCATAACGTCCCCCTTAAACTTAACCTATTCAACATAAGCGCAGTTGTACAGGTTGGCAATACAAGCATGACGCATAAGCGCTATTTGTTAAGATTATATTGAATTTCTTGACATAGCTATGTCGGCGGCTGGCCAGGCGTTGCTATAGTGATGGTTTACAATAGGGCGCTGCGGTATCTTTGCCGGTTACTAAAGTGCCGGTTAGTAATGTGTAGGCTACCAAGGTGCCGGTTACTAATGCACCCGTTACGAATGCATCCATGAATAATAAGAAGAGCGGTTCTAACACCATGACAAAAACTATTCATCAAATCGCCGGGCCTGTGGTGGCAGTCGTGGCTTTCTTGTCGGCCATGCTTGGTGGCATGCCGCAACCCGCAGCCTGGACCCTCGGGGTGACGGTATGGGTTGCCTGGTGGTGGATCAGTGAAGCCATTCCGATCCCGGCGACCTCGTTGTTGCCTTTTGTGCTGTTGCCGCTTGGCAACATCATGTCCTATCAGGACGCGACCTTGTCCTTGGGCAACCACGTTATTGTTCTCTTTATGGCGGCGTTTATGCTGGCCCGCGGCATCGAAGCGTCCGGGGTGCATGAACGTATTGCTCTGGGGCTGATTAGTCGGCTTGGGGGGCAGAACGCCAAGCTGATTGTGTTTTCGTTTATGGCGGCGGTGGCGTTTTTGTCGATGTGGATTTCCAACACGGCGTCAGTGCTGGCTTTGTTGCCGGTTGCCGTGGCGATAGCCAGCGCCACCGACAATCACCGCTTTCAAATCGCCTTGTTACTGGGCCTTGCATATGCCGCATCGCTGGGGGGGGTAGCAACATTGATCGGCAGTCCGCCCAATCTTATTTTTGCCTCGGTGTACCAGACCTTTAATGGTGAGGAGTTTGGCTTTCTGCGCTGGATGTATTACGGGGTTCCGATTGTACTGATTGGCTTGCCGGTGATGGCGCTCTGGCTAACCCGTGGTCTGCATCTGGACGAACCCGTGCATTTGCGGGAGGTGGGTGAGTTTAGCGTACAGGAAAAACGGGCGTTGGCCGTGTTTGGTACGGTGGTTGGTTTGTGGGTGTTGCGCTCAGAGCCTTTTGGCGGCTGGATGAACTGGTTTAGCTTGCCAATGATGGGCGACGCGACGGTAGCACTGGCTGGTGTCGTTGCGATGTTCCTGGTCTCTGACGGCAAAGGCGGACGTTTACTTACCTGGGAGCGTGCAGTCGATATCCCGTGGGGAATACTACTGTTATTTGCGGGTGGTATTTGTCTGGCGCAGGGCTTTATGCAAAGTGGGCTGAGCGAAACGATTGGTGGCGCGCTGGCGAACCTGACTGTGCTGCCGACCTTCCTGCTGGTGTTGCTGTTGACGCTCTCGGTGTCGTTTTTAACTGAAATCACCTCCAATACAGCGACGGCCACTTTGTTGATGCCGATTCTGGCATCCACCGCCATTGCCGCTAATCTTCCGCTGGAATTGCTGACGATCCCGGCAGTGGTCGCCTGCAGCTGCGCGTTCTGTCTGCCGGTTGCTACGCCACCGAACTCCATCGTTTTCTCATCCGACATGGTCACCATCAAAGAAATGAGCCGCGAGGGCATGTATCTCAACATCATCCTCGCGGTCATCACCAGCGCCGTCATCTACGTCCTGGTGTAACCCCAACCACGCCTGCATCACCACCATTCAAGATTCAAGCGCGGGGCTTGAATCTTGAATTGGTATGACCAATTGGCCGAATTCAACGATCAAGCCCCGCGCTTGAATGTTGAAAGCAGGGTGAAGGTGATGAGGAGGAGGGCGGCGGCGAGGGCGATGTTGCGCTGGAGGGTGCGCTCGCTGAGCAGGCGGCTGAAGATATGGGTGGCGGCGAGCAGACTGAGTTTGCTGCCCCCCAGAGTGAGGTGCTGCCAACGCTGATGGAGCCAGCTGGCGCTGTCACGGAGTGGCGGATAAAGGCGGGCGATTAAACGCAGTATGCGTTGCAGCGGCCAGACAATATCACCTGCTGGGATGCTCAGCTGAATAAAACTCTGAGATTTATAGGCAACTCCGGCAATAAGGACAGCCAGGCCGAGGGTCCAGGTCGCATCCCATAGTGCAGAGACACTAATCGGGGCCATGAACGGCAGTTGCAACGGTAACCACCAGATTAGCAGCAAACTTGCTATGATCGATCCGGCTACTGCCAGCGTCACGCTGGGCATAGCTTTGTCGCTTGCCTTTTGCTGCCCAAGCAAATAGAGGAAGCGCAGCATGAGCAAGGCCGTGGCAACTGCGGCCAACGTCAGGGCAAATATCAGTTGATCCAGTTGCTGGTTATAGAGGCCGTCTTTCATCAGATACTTGGCGGCCGCGCCTGATGTTAGCGGCGCTCCAGCCAGAGCAAGCGCGGGTAATAAGGCGATCAGAAGCACCGCTACGCGGCTCAACCCGGCGGGGTGCTGAGCCAGACCCACGGTCAGGAACAAGGCGCCTTTGGCAAGGCCGTGATGGACGATATAAGCGACAATCGCAACAGTCAGCGCTGGGGTCAGCTCTGGTCGTAACAGAGCAACCCCTACCAGGGTGGTCATAATCCCCATCTGACTGATACTGGAATAGGCCAGTACCGCTTTCGCCTGGTCTTGTAATGAGCCAACCACACCAGCAACAAAGGCGGCGCCAAGACCTAGCGCAATAATCCACATAGCAAAGGTATCCAGGCGCACCAATTCGGCCGCCTCGCCGGTTAGCGGTAGCATCTGCATCCAGGCAAGCAAACCGGCTTTGATCATGGCGCCACTGAGCACTGCACTGGCCGGGGTAGGTGCTACCGGATGCGCCAGCGGTAACCACATATGCAGGCCAAGTACCCCGGCTTTGACGCCAAAACCAGTAAATAATAACGCGGCGGCGACAAAGCCATAGCTTTCGGTCGCGATGGCAAGAGGGACGTAGTGAAGCATAGGTTCAACCAGCCCCGGCAGCAGGGTCAGAAAACCAGCCAGGATCAGGACTTCACCTATCAGCGCCATAACCAAGTAGACTTTGCCGGCATGCAAGGCTTCACGGCTGGCATTGTGCACCACCAGGCCATAGGCGGCGAAGGTCATAAGGGCGAAGCCAGTGTAAAAGCTGGCGATGTCACGTGCCATAATAAGTGCCAGGTTGCCGAGCATTGTCAGCAACCAAAACAGCAGGAAGCGGCGTAACGCCGGGTCATCGCGCAAATAATCGCGGATAAACAAGCCGCCAAGCAGCCATAATATGGCGGTCATAGCGAGCAGTGGACGGGACAGACTATCCAGCTCCCAGACCACACCGAACAGAATGTAGGGCGCCTGCATGGTGATGTCAGGCGCGACTAGCGCAATTAGCAGCGCTGGCAACGGCGTCAACACGGCATACCAGGGCGCGACGCGAGGTGTGTTGCACAGAGCGACAAAAAGGAACGCGGCCAGCGGTACCAGGGTTGCTAAAATCAGTATCCAGCTCATGACAGGTACTCCCGCACAGCAATCAGTTCAGCCCAGCTCAATGGGCTCCAGGCCGCTGCCGCAAAGACGCCGGCACCGAGACTAAAGGCGGCGGTAATAACCGTCGGCAGCAGTAACCAGGGATTGGTTTCGAAGCGGCCCGCCGGGATTTGTTCGTCCGGCCATTCAGGGGCCGGGCGGGCAAACCAAAGCCGGTAGATAACCGGCAGAAAGTAAGCCGCATTGAGCAGCGAGCTGACTAACAGCACGCCGAGTACCCAATGCAGTCCGGCTTCCATTGCACCCCAGCCGAGGTACCATTTGGAAATAAAGCCGGCTACCGGAGGTATCCCGATCATACCGAAAGCGCCAATGGTAAAGGCGGCAGAGGTCAGCGGCATGCGCTTACCAACCCCGTTGAGATCGCGAATTCTGGTAATACCCAGAGTTTCCGCAAAAATACCGGCACAGAAAAATAGGGTGACTTTCATAATGCCCTGATGGAGCAGATGGACCAGCCCGCCCATGGTGCCAATCGGACCAAACAGACTGAGCCCTAGAATAATATAGGAGACCTGGGACACGGTGGAAAAAGCCAGCCGTTTTTTAATGTCAGACTGACGCAGTGCCTGTATTGAACCCCAGATAATGGTGAACGACGCCACTGCAGCCAGCGGTACCAGCACCCCCAGTTGATAGGAAAACTCGACCCCGAACACATTGTAAATCACCCGCACGACGCCGAAGGCACCGGCTTTCACTACCGCCACCGCATGCAGTAGCGCGCTCACCGGTGCCGGCGCGACCATGGCGGCAGGTAGCCAGCCGTGCAGTGGCACAATGGCCGCTTTAACGCCGAGTCCGGCAATTAGGAGGACAAAAATGGCGGTTAATGCAGGGTAAAGATCGGGCGATACATCACGCAGTACCCCGGTTTCGACAAACTCAGTATGGCCAACCAGCGCATGCAGTGAGGCGATACCCACGAGCAGGGCGACACCGCCACCGATGGTGTAAAACAGGTAGGTGCGGCCAGCCCGGAGCGCCTCGGCCGAGCCCTTATGGACCACCAGCGGATAGGTCGACAGGGTCAGCATTTCGAAGAAAATCAGGAAGGTAAACAGATTACCGGCCATGGAAACGCCCATGGTACTGGCCACACAAAGGCTAAAGAAACCAAAGAAACGACTGCGCTGGGGCGTGCCTTCGAGGTAACCCATGGCATAGATAGTGGTAAATAACCAGAGCAAGGATGACAGGCCGGCGAACAGCAGTGACAGGGCGTCAGCACGCAACACAAAATCGATATCACCCATCAGGGTGAAGCGGGTCTCAAAAGTTTGCTGGTTCGCAACCGCTATAATCATCCACCCGACCAGGGCGATTTTTACCACCGCGGCAAGCAGGTTAAAACTCCCGCGAAGGGCATGACGCTCTTCCGGCAGGGTAAAAATGAACAGCGCCGCTACCAGCGACGTCGCCAGTACTAAGAGCGGTAACCAGAAGTTCATAACATGTCCTCTGGTAAGGTTAGTAATTCAACCGGAATGGCAGCGGCGAAGCCGAGTGCAATCGCGATGGCGGCGAGCAGTAAAGCGCTCAGATCCAGAGCCGGGTGGGTTGATCTGATCTGTGGGTCGGCATCTTTCTGAAATGACACACTGAAAACCCTGAATACATAACTCGCGGTAATCAGGCTTCCGACCAGCAATACCGCGACCCAATGCCATTGCCCGCTTTGAATAGCGCTCTGCATCAACAACCATTTGGCATTAAAACCGCCACTTGGCGGCAACCCCATTATGCTTATGCTGGCGAGCCCGAAAGCGAACAGTGCCAGCGGCATTTTGGCGGAAATACCGGCCATGTCGACAACTCGTTTTTTTCCTACCGCCAGCACCAGCGTGCCCACGGCGAGAAACATCGCGGCTTTGGCAAAGCCGTGCGAGAGCAAATGCAGCATGGTGCCTTGCCAGGCGAGTACGGCGCTCTGCTGCGATTGTCCAATAGCGAGCGGAAAGAGCAGCATTAAATAGCCGAGCTGAGCGACGGTTGAGTAGGCGACCAACATTTTAATTTCGCTTTGCCTGAATGCCTGCCAGCCACCCCAGATTATAGCCAGTGCGCCGAGGGTACCTAGCAACTGCGCAGCACTGACTGGCATCAGGGCATCGCCGGCATCCATCCAGAGACGGGCAAGAATATAGAACGAGGATTTCACCACTAACGCGGACAAGATTGCACTGACCGGCGCCAAAGCACCGCCATGGGCGGGAGGTAACCAGCTATGTAACGGGAACACCGCGGTTTTCATTAGCAGACCAAAGGTCATTAATGCCAGGGCGAGCTGAGTCATTAAATTTGCGTCAAGCAAACTGCTCAGCTGGCCCAGGTCGAGCGTGCCATAGGCGCCGTAGAGTAGGGCTACCCCGAGCAGATAGGCCAGTGAGCCGAGCAAGGCGGCGTATAAATAGCGTAGCCCGGCAGCCAGGGCATGGCGCTCTCCACTTAGGGTCACCATGCCGACGGCCGACAGGGTGAGGAGCTCAAGACCGACATATAAGTTAAACAGATCGCCGGCCAGCCAGATGCCGTTCAAGGCAGCCAGTAAAAACCAGAACAGCGGCCAGAAATAGCGCCTCTCTTTTTCATAGGCCCTGAGGTAAAAAATTGCATAGAAGGCGCACACCACGGCGATCAAAGCGGTCATAGCGAGCAGCGTCACGGTCAGCCCGTCGGCTACCAGGGTAATGCCAAGCGGGGCAACCCAGTCGCCAATGGCATAGCTGGACGCGCCATGCACCTGCACGTTGTTCCACAGCATGGCGGCGGTGCCCAGCTGCAACACAATACCGGCCAGCGCCAGTAAGCCAATTGGCAGCCGGGGCAGCAATAAGCTGAGCAAGGCCCAGGCGAGTGGGATAACCAGCAACAGCGGGATCAAATTCATTGCTGATCCTCGTCCAGTTCGGTACGCCCGCTAAGCTGATAGAAACGACGGAAAATAATTAAAGCCAGGGCGGTGGCGGCAACGGCGACGACAATTCCGGTCAGTACTAACGCCTGCGGAACGGGATCGGTCTGGCGTTGATGCTGAGCCAGCCCAACCAGAATCAAAAATACCCCGGAACCCATAATATTGAAGGCTAAAATGCGGCGGAGCAGATGGGTGTGGCGGATAAAGGTAAACAGCGCCATCGCGATGAGCACCGCGCCGATGCAGGCGAACCAGAAATCAGTTGTCATGGGGCACCTCCTGGCCTGGGCTCTGATTAAATAAACTAAATAAAATCAGACCAATAGAGAATGTTAATACCGCCTCGATAAACAGAATAAACTGCCCGGCGAAGGCTTCCGGGTAGGTTAAGAACGGACGGCCACCGATCATCACACTGGTGGCTACCGCAAGGAAAACCAGGAAGCCGAACGCCAAACCAAGGCGTAGCAGTGATTCGGCGTAACGTTCAATATGGAAGTCAGCCAGTTTCAGCAACACCAGGCCTGCCGCGAGAATGGCGCCGCCCTGAAACGCGCCACCAGGCATGTACGAACCAGCCCATAATACATAGATAGCAACCAGCAGAATAACTGGCGCTAAGCGACTGGTGAATCCAGCCAGCACGGGGTCTCGGTTTGATTGCTCTGTGCTTGTCCGAGCGGCGGCTGCAAGTCCGTCATTTAATGCCATGGCGACAACGGCGGCGACCAGGAGTACGGCGATTTCAAGCAGGGTGTCGTAACTACGAAAGTTGAGCAATACAGCGGTGATCGGGTGCTCAACTCCGGATTCCGGCAGTGATTCAGCGACCAGCTGTGGCAATGAGATACTCGCTTCCGGGCGCGCGTTAAAGCTCAGGATCAATAGCAGAGCAAGCGCAATGCAACAGAGTAAAGGCAACAGCCAGTGGTTACGGGGGCTGTGTTCGTTATGCTGACGTAAGTGGCCAATTGCATCTAATAGCAACACCCCGGTCAGGCCAGCGCCGATGGCCGCTTCGGCCAAGGCAAGATCAGGCGCTTCCAGCCGCACCCAGGTCAGAGCCAGTAACAGCCCGAAGGCAATAAACATAACCACGGAGCGGAACAGATCGCGTGACCAGAATACGCCAGCGGCGCATGCCAGAAGTCCAAGGCCGAGCATACTATCGAAGGCAAATTGCATCAGTCCTGCTCCTCGCTTGTGGTGTCAGCATGAGGCAGCGCATCCGGGGATTGTGCTTTGACGTAATGGGCAATCAGATAGCTGGCGGTGGCACTGGCTGCCAGCACCAATAACCAGATCAGGATCAGCTTGAGCGCTTGCGGCAGGCTCTCGGTGCTAGGTAACAGGCCCAGCATGAGTAGCCCGAGGCCCAGATTGTCAGCCTTGGTGATGGCGTGAATACGGGTAAAGGTATCCGGAAAACGCAACAAACCTAGGGTACCGACAATAAAAAACAGGCAACCGGCACCCACCAGCAGGTATTGCAGGTAAATCATTCTGGCTCCTCCGCTTCTGGGCGGGCGCGACGCACGAACGCAACCATGGCGACCACGGCGAGCAACGCCGGCACCAGGGCGACGTCGTTTAACGCCGGTGTCTGCATGGCCTGGGCCAGCAATAGCAAAATCGCGACGCCCGTGGTGCCGAATAATTGCGCCGCGAGCATGCGGTCCGCAGGGTTTGGCCCCCGCCAGATACGGATCAGGCCAGCCAACAAGGTCACCAGAAGGAGCGCGGCGACCGTCCACCAGAAAGCCGTCATGACTGAGCCTCCTTGTTTAGCGACGTGGGCGGTATTGCTGCTGGCGGCAGCGAAAACAACCGCGCGATGCGGCGCTCGAGTCGGCGGCAGTCCATAGCGATATCGGCGTTGGTGTCGAGTACGTGCAAAATGACCTGATCGTGGTCAAAGTCTGTGCATAAGGTGCCGGGGAACAAACCGACGATGGAGCCAAACAGGTAGCGCGCGGTGCCTGGCGGCAATGACGTGCGATAATACAGGGTGCCAGGATTGATCGCAGGACGGATACGAAGCGTCCGCACCGCCACATCGACCCCCGCTTTGAGTGATTGGGCCAGAAAAAAAAGTGCAAACAGCGGCACCTGTAACCAGTTGATCCGTTGGCTATCAGGGTGGTGCAAACGCGTGGCGACATAGCTGGCCAGCAATACGGCCGGGCCACCAATCCACCAGGCTTGTGCTCCCTCAGTCAGGATCCACCACAAACTACCTGTTAAAAGCACCGATACGAAAAAATGCATAGCCGCCTTGATACTTAAATTTCAACCAGTTAGCTGCTAAGCGTAGCGTAATTTGAAGTAACGGTGAAATTGAGTTTGCGAAATGTGTTTGATAACGATTCGTATTTATGCTTAAATTCAGCCATGTATGTATGTTTATGTAAAGCCGTCACCGACAAAGACATTCAGCGCGCCGTGCAAGCGGGGGCGAGCAGTATGCGCTGCCTGCGCCAGGAGCATGGGGTTGCATCCCAGTGTGGCCGCTGTGCCGGGCATGCTAAAGAGGTCCTTGACGACGCACTGCAACAACAAGCACCAGTCACCGAGGCAACGGTAACGGTTGTCACAGGTACTGGCTCAGGCGTATGCTATCCTTAACAGAAAGTTGTTAAGGAGAGCGCTTGATGCAAAACGATCCCGAAATTCTCAGTGCGTTAAACCGCGTACTGACCCGCAAGTTAACCGCAATTAACCAGTATTTTCTGCATGCACGCATGTATAAAAACTGGGGTTTCTCTGAACTTAATTCCACCATTTATAAAGCCTCGATCGCTGAGATGAAGCATGCTGATGTGGTCATTGAGCGGATCCTCTTTTTGCAGGGGCTGCCCAACCTGCAAGAGCTGGGTAAACTTTATATTGGCGAAGAGCCTGCGGAAATGCTCAAGCTCGATTTAAAAGTGCAGACCGATGATTGCGCTTCGATACGCGAAGCGATGACCTTGTGCGAAGAGCATCGCGACTATGTGTCCCGTGATCAGCTTGGTGAAATCCTGGAACAACAGGAAGCGCATCAGGACTGGTTAGAGACACAGCAGGACTTGATTACGACGTTGGGCGTGGAAAAATATTTGCAGACCAAACTGTAAGTTTTGCGCAGTCTGGTTTTAGGAGGAAGTATGGCGAACACAATGAATGGCGCGATGAAGCAACCCGAGGAAGTGGTTAAGTTACTGAATAATTTACTGTCCTACGAGCTGACTTCAATCGATGAGTATACCGCCCATGCGGCAAAGTTTGATGACTGGGGCTTTAGTAAACTGCATGAGCGTATTGCGCATGAAGCCGACGATGAACGCAATCACGCAAAGATGCTAATGGACCGGATTATTTTTCTCGGTGGTACCCCAGACATGCGTACCCGGGTCGAGTACCCGGTCGGTGAAAGCGTACGCCAGATGCTCGAAGTTGGACTTGAACTGGAGCGTGATAATGCACGCACCTTGAAGAAGGTGATTGCTTTTTGTGAAGAGAATCAGGATTTTGTTACCCGCCGTATGCTGATTGAAATTCTTGCTGATACAGAAGAAGATCATGCCTATTGGCTGCGCCAGCAGCTTGAGCTGATGGAAAAACTTGGCGAGCAGGTTTACCTGCAGGCGCAGCTATAGGTTTTCTGTTTGCTGGTGTGCTTGCATGCTTGCGTGCTTGCGTGCCAGGTTCCTGATTCCAGGTCCTGGTTAAAGCAACTCGGTGTGCTCGGCGCGGGTTTTCTCGCACCAGACACCGGGTTGAACATAACCGATATGGGCCTCCTCCATCAGAAACATACACACCCGGGACTGCCCGATCCCACCTCCGACCGATGCCGGTAAATGCCCGTTTAATAATGCTTGATGCCAGGGTTGCTCCGCAGCCGCTTCGCGGCCAGCTAATGCGAGTTGCTTAATCAGGGCGGAGGCATCCACACGGATCCCCATGCTTGACAGTTCAATGGCGTCGTCAAGGACGTCACTCCAGACCAGAATATCGCCGTTTAATCCTTGTTCGCCGTCTTCATCAAGCGTCGTCCAGTCGTCGTAGTCGGGGGCGCGGGCGTCGTGGCGCTGGCCATTACTGAGGGCGGCGCCAATACCGCTGATAAAGACGGCTTTGTGGCTTCGGGTGAACGCGCGTTCGCGTTCTTTGGGCGAAAGTTGCGGGTACTTCTGCAGCAAAGCTTCGGTACTAATAAAGGTTAACGATTCAGGCAATTGCAGCTGGCTTGGGTAGATGGTTTGAACCTGGCGGTGAGTTTTCAGCAGCGTCTGATAAACGGCACTGGCCGCTTGCTTCAATTGGGCACTGGTGCGTCGGCTCGGGCACAACGACTGCTCCCAATCCCATTGGTCGACATACACCGAATGCACCGCACTGAGCTGCTCTTCGTCAGGGCGCAGGGCTTTCATTTGGGTGACGATGCCTTCGCCCGGCTCAAAGCCATAGCGAGCCAGCGTTTGGCGTTTCCATTTTGCTAAAGAGTGGACCACTTCATAGCGGGTTTGCAGGCTGCGAACGTCAACGGCCACTGCTTTTTCATGGCCGGATAAGGTGTCCTGAATACCGTCACGCGGATCCGTTAGCAGTGGAGCCTGGACTTCGGTCAGGTTGAGTTCGTCACACAATAGCTCGGTAAAAAGCTGTTTGATATAGCGGATTTGTTGCTGGCGGTGGAGGAATTTGCGTTTCATCTGGGTCGTCTCGCTGGTTGCTGGGTTTAAATGTTGTTCTGATTCAGCATTGTCTATGGCGGGGATTTGTTCAATAGTGTTTAATTAAAGTCCGTTTCGGTTGTTTGTATTTGTTAGTAAATGGCCTTATTTTTATTTTCTATCTAATTCAACCCGCTTAATGGAGATGGATTTTAAATGATCGACAATTTGGACCAGGCGATTTTGCGCACCTTGATGGGCAACGCGCGCATTTCTTACGCAGAAATTGCCAAACAGAACCAGGTTAGCCCGGCGACGATTCATGTGCGGGTGGAGAAAATGCGTCATTCGGGGATTATTAAAGGCACCCGGTTGAAAGTCGATGCGCGCAAACTGGGCTACGACGTAACCTGTTTTATTGGCATCATTCTTAAGCAGGCGGGCGACTATCCGAAAGCCCTGGCAAAGCTTGAGGCCTTGCCGGAAGTGACGGAAGCCTTCTATACCACCGGGCAGTACAGTATTTTTATTAAAGTCATGGTGAAGAGTATTGATGATCTGCAGCAGTTGCTGATTGAACGTATTCAGCCGATTGACGAAATCCAGTCCACGGATACGCTGATATCGCTGCAGAACCCGATTGCCCGTGATATTGCGGTGTAAGGTTAGGTTAGCGGTGTCATTGCGTTGTCATCAGGAAGGGCTATAGTTTTCTTTATAGCTGGATATGCATATATACGTATATGTGTTTAAATGCATATGCGCCTATCTATATATCCGTATGCAAAGGAGCTCATTATGGACCCTGCGGCTACTCTTAAATTACTGGCTGACCCGACCCGCCTGGCGATCATGCTGCTGTTAGCGACAGAAAAAGAACTCTGTGTCTGTGAGCTGGTGGCTGCACTGGATGAGTCTCAGCCGAAGATATCCCGCCACTTACGATTATTAAAAGACGCCCGATTGATCTGCGACAGACGCCAGGGTCAATGGATGTTCTACGCTTGGGCGCAGGAACTTCCGGATTGGGCAGCGCAATTGCTGGACAATCTACGTTTGCAGTATCAGCCACAAACCTGGCAACAACTGGCGCGGGTTGAACAGATGCCGTCACGCCCTGAGCGTTGTTGTTAATTATTGAATTAGGGAAGTTTGGTTAATGGGACTTTTTGAACGCTATTTGTCGCTATGGGTGGCACTTTGCATTGCAGCAGGCGTCGCCTTGGGGGTAGCTTTTCCTCAGGTGTTTGAGGCGTTGGCGCAGTTCGAATTCGCCAGTGTGAACCTGGTTGTCGCGGTGCTGGTGTGGGCGATGATATTCCCGATGATGACGGCGATTGACTTGAGTTCGCTGCGGGCGGCAACCAAACAACCGCGCGGGCTGGTGTTAACGCTGGTGGTCAACTGGCTGATTAAACCATTCACTATGTTTGCACTTGGTTACCTGTTTTTCCGCGGTTTGTTCTCCAACTTAGTCAGCGCTGATGATGCCAGTCAATACATTGCGGGCATGATCCTGCTCGGTGTGGCGCCTTGTACCGCCATGGTTTTTGTCTGGAGCCAGCTCACCCGCGGCGATGCGTCCTATACCTTGCTGCAGGTATCGGTCAATGATGTGATTCTGATTTTTGCTTTTGCACCCATTGCAGGCTTTCTACTCGGTATTACCGATCTGACGGTGCCGTGGGATACGCTGCTGCTGTCTGTGGTGTTGTATGTGGTGCTGCCGCTGTTGGCTGGTGTGCTGGCACGCCGTTGGTTGCTTAAGCGCGGTGGCTTGCAGGCGCTGGAAAAATTTCAGCATGGGGTCAAACCATTAGCTACCGGCGGTCTCTGCCTGACGGTGCTGATGTTGTTTGCCTTTCAGGCGCAAAGCCTGATCAGCCAGCCGTTCGTGATTGTTTTAATTGCTATTCCACTGATTATACAAACCTACTTAATATTCGGCATCGGCTATGTAGGGTCCTATCTGCTGCGTTTACCGCATCGCGTGGCGGCACCTGCATGCTTGATTGGCACCTCTAACTTTTTCGAACTGGCGGTTGCTGTGGCCATTTCTGTGTTTGGTCTTACTTCGGGAGCGGCGCTCGCCACTGTGGTGGGTGTCCTCGTAGAAGTGCCAGTAATGCTATCTTTGGTATATCTGATGAATAAATTAGCGCCGGCAACTGATCGCCGCGCCCACCAACAAGAAGGAAAGTGACATGAGCAAGAAAACTGTAAAAGTTGGCATCAATGGATTTGGACGCATTGGCCGCCTGGCGCTGCGGGCTGGGTTTGGTGCGGATAATATCGAGTTTGTGCAGATTAACGACCCTGGTGCGGACGCGGCAACCATGGCACATTTACTCGAGTTTGACTCAGTCCACGGACGCTGGGGAAACGATGTAAAAGGGGCCGGTAGCACGCTGAAAATTAATGGCCGTGAAATACACTGCACGGCGGAAAAAGAGATTAAAAAGACCGATTGGTCAGGCTGTGATTTAGTGATTGAAGCCTCAGGCGCCAATAAAACGGCTGACGTGTTGCAGGCGTACTTGGACCAAGGCGTTGAGCATGTGGTGGTAACGGCACCGGTGAAATCGGATGGGGTGCCTAACATTGTGGTCGGCGTGAATGACGAGGATTTCGATCCGAAAGTGCATACCATTGTCACTGCAGCATCCTGCACTACTAACTGTCTGGCGCCGGTAGTGAAAGTGGTTAAAGACAACTGGGGAATTAAACATGGCAGCATGACCACCATTCACGCGCTGACCAACACCCAGACCATACTCGATGCTCCCCACAAAGACTTACGCCGGGCACGGGCCTGTGGTATGTCACTGATCCCAACGACGACTGGCTCAGCAAAAGCAATTACTGCAATTTTTCCGGAGCTTAGCGGTAAAATCAATGGCCATGCGGTACGTGTTCCACTAGAGTGCCCATCGCTGACCGACATGGTATTTGAGCTTGAAAAGCCAGCCACAGTCGACGAAGTCAATGCCGCGTTTGCCACAGCCGCCGCCGGCGAACTGGAGGGCATCCTCGGTTACGAAGAACGACCACTGGTCTCGATTGACTACAAAACCGACCCACGCTCGTCCATTGTTGACGCATTGTCGACCATGGTCATCAACGGCACCCAACTAAAAGTCTACGCCTGGTACGACAACGAATGGGGCTACTCCATGCGCGTCGTCGACCTGGTCAAACGCATCGCACAAATTCAATGATCAAGCGCGGGGCTTGATCGTTGAATCTGCCTTTTACAATTCAATGTTCAAGCCCCGCGCTCGATCGTTGAAAGGTGGGGATGATGAGTTTTACGGACTGGGCGATGAGTTTGGGTGGGCTGGGGTTTTTGTTGCTGGGAATGGCAATGATGACCGAGGGCCTGAAAGCGGCTGCGGGGGATTCCCTGCGCAGTATTCTCGAGCGTTCGACGCAGACCCGGCCGCGTGCGTTGCTGACCGGCTTTACCCTGACCGCGGTGGTGCAGTCGTCCAGTGCGGTGATTATGACCACACTGGGCTTTACCAACGCCGGTATGTTGACCATGCGCAAAGCCGCCTGGGTGGTATTTGGCAGTAATGTCGGCACTACAGTCACCGCCTGGATCGTTGCCTTAATCGGACTTAAAGTGCGGGTTGATGCCGCGGCGCTGCCGATGATCGGCGTGGGAATGCTACTTCACCTGTTCCTGCAGCAAGGCCGGCTGAAGCACCTTGGCTTCGCGCTGGCGGGCTTCGGTATCCTCTTTTTTGGTCTGGGTACACTGCGCGACGCCTTTGATAACATTGCTGATGTAATTCCGGTCGAGCAGATTGCCGCAGCGGGCGGCTGGGGGATTGTAATAGGCGTTTTGGGTGGTGCGCTGTTAACGGTTTTAATACAGTCGTCCTCCGCCTCCCTGGCGATTATTCTGACCGCGGCGGTGACCGGTGTGTTTACTCCCATGGTGGGGGCTTCATTGGTTATAGGGGCCAATCTCGGCACCACCGGCACCTCGCTGCTGGCGGCAATTGGGGCGACTGCAAATGCCCGGCGTCTGGCGATGGTTCACGTCAGTCAGAAGGCCTTTACCGGTCTTATTGCCTTGCTTCTGCTGTGGCCGATGTGGCTGTTAGTCGATTACATTGCTGATCACACTGGCGGCACTATTACCACCGCGCTGGCGCTTTTCCACACCCTCTTTAATGTCCTTGGTGTGCTCCTTATGTGGCTGTTTTCTGAGTATTTGTTTCGGCGCGTTGAACGCTGGATCAAACAGCCGGAACTCAGTTCAGACAAACCCAGGTATCTCGATAAAACGGTGCTGTCGTCCCCCGCAATGGGCGTAGCAGCGATGCACTCTGAGCTTAAGCGCGTATTTAAGCAGTTGCTACGGCGCGCACGCAATATATTGCAGTTAAGCGAAGACGAGCGCGATGGTCACGACGAAGTGAATACGCTGGCGTTGCTCGAGCGAATCGAGGAGTTTGGTGAAGCATTGACCAGCCAGGCGAATCTGGCAGGAAGCGCCGAGACGTTTCTTAATTTAAGCTGGGCGCAGCAGGAGCTGCGTGAACTCAGACTGAATTTAAACGAGCTGCGTAAACGTCCGTTTGAGCGCTTGCACGGCGCTATACCGCCTGAGTTACTGTTGCAGTTTTCAGATCTACTTGGAAGTGGCCAATTAAAGGCGCTGAGCGGCAATCATCGGGAGCAAGCACTCGCCAACATCGCCACGATTCGTAGGCTGACCCGACGTCAGTTATTGGCAGAGATTGAGAATGGTACTCAGAAGGCGACCCGGGTAACCGAGTATCTGGCTATTATTGCGCTGTGCGAAGACAGCGCGAAGCGGGTAATCCGGATTGCCAATATTCTCTATCCCGCGCCAACGGAGCCTGTAGCAACGGAGCCTGTAGCAACTGCCTAGCCGACGGCACGCTCGGATGCGATGGCAATGAACCAAAGAAAGTGGGTGCCGGTAACGACAAAAGTAATCGGGCGGCGCATTTTCTGATACCAGTCCTGGGTTACCGCTTCGACATCGTAGCGTAGCCAGAGTATGTAGAATAACCCCAATACAACCAAGGCAACCAGCGCCGGTGCGAAGGCCACAGCAAGCCAGCCGACCAGCGAAGGTAGCATGCAGATTAACAAGCGGCCCTGCGGTTTTTCCATCTCGCCGGCCATGATCAGACCCCAGTGGATGCCCCCCAGAAACGACAGTATCACGGCGCTGTAGGCAAGAAACGCCTGCAACGCGAGCCCCTGATAGATGCCGACAACGCCCAGCGCAGCGAGCAAAATAAAAGGCGCTAAACCGGCCCAGGCAAGGCGAATCGCGGTTTGTTGAGTAACATCGTTCATAGCGGAATCCCGTTTAATTCAGCGTGGTTAGCTACTGACCTGAGAGGTGAACAACCAGACCATGTAGGCGATATAAAGCAGCAGTAGAACGGCACCTTCAACGCGGTTGATACGTCCTTTGCCGCCGCGGCCTAAGCCGAAAATCAGCAGCACTGCAGTCAGCACCATCATGGTCGCCCAGTCGCGGGTAAACACATCGTAGTCGAACTCTATCGGCGTGATAGCACCGGCGATACCGACCACCGCCAGGGTGTTAAAGACGTTTGAGCCGAGGATATTACCCAGCGCCAGATCGTGTTCGTTTTTGCGCACGGCGGCAATGCAGGACGCCAGCTCGGGCAGCGAGGTACCAACCGCGACGATGGTGAGGCCGATAACAAGCTCACTGACGCCAAAGGCTTCAGCGATATCAATCGCACCCCAGACGAGGATGCGTGAGCTGAGTACCAGCAACACCAGGCCGACGACAAGCCAGATAATTGATTTAGCCAACGGCATGGGGTGACTGTCGAGTTCAGCTTCGCTTTCGCTGCTCAAAATATCATCGCCCTGTTTGCTCAAACGAATCGCCCAGATTAAAAATGCGGCAAATAAACCAAGCAGTATCCATGCTTCCCAGCGGGTGATGATACCGCTTTGCAGCTGCCAGCCAGCGACCAGCATGACCACAAAAAGAAGTGGAATCTCGCGGCGCAGAACCCCGGAAGTCACTGAAATTGGAAGAATAATTGCAGTCAGACCAAGTACCAGTGCAATGTTCGCAATATTTGAACCGTAGGCATTACCCAGGGCAAGATTCGGCGCGTCGTCGATTGCCGCCATTGCCGACACCACCATTTCCGGGGCTGAGGTGCCGAAGCCAATAATCAGCATACCGATCAGTAATGGCGACATGCCAAGGTGACGAGCCGTCGATGAGGCCCCGTCAACAAATCGATCCGCACTCCAGGCCAGTAATGCCAGACCGACGATAATTGCAGCGATTGGAATCCACATAATAATCCATTGGTTTACTAATATATGCCCTT
This sequence comes from Aliidiomarina sedimenti, assembly GCF_003986955.1. Taxonomy (GTDB): domain Bacteria; phylum Pseudomonadota; class Gammaproteobacteria; order Enterobacterales; family Alteromonadaceae; genus Aliidiomarina; species Aliidiomarina sedimenti. The sequence goes on from NZ_PIPN01000003.1 coordinate 296,376, forward strand.
AACTATACTGTAAAGCCTAAAACGAACCTATATAAAATCAACTGTTTGTTGAGTAAATCAACGATCGGGCGCGGGGCTTGATCATTGAATTGGTCGCACACATGGGTAGCCAATTCAAGATTCAAGCCCCGCGCTTGAATCTTGAAAGGGGGAAAAATGCAGCATGATCCGGAAAAGTCCCAAAAGGGGTTAATAGTTAAACCGAACCTGGTGATGAACCCGCCCGTGTTTATTGGTTCGGGTTTGATTGCGGCGATTTTCGTTATCGTCGCGATGGTGTGGTCTGATGAATCCGAGGCCTGGTTTGACGCGATTCAGGGTTGGGTGATAGAAAAAGCAGGCTGGTTTTACATCCTGTCAGTCGCTATTTTCTTAATTTTCGTGATTGTACTGGCGCTGTCCTCGTTTGGGCGCATCAAGCTCGGCCCGGATCATTCTGAGCCTGACTACAGTTATGGCTCCTGGTTTGCCATGCTGTTTTCTGCCGGTATGGGCATCGGCCTGATGTTCTTTGGCGTCGCTGAACCAGTCATGCACTATGTGGCACCGCCGACTGGTGATGCTGAAACGGTGAACGCCGCGCGCGAAGCAATGAAGGTGACATTCTTCCACTGGGGCCTGCATGCCTGGTCGATCTATGCGGTGGTAGCTTTGTCACTGGCGTACTTTGCGTTTCGCCATGGCTTGCCGCTGACCATACGCTCGGCACTGTACCCGTTAATCGGAGACCGTATTTACGGGCCGATTGGCCATGCGGTGGATATTTTCGCGGTGGTCGGTACCCTGTTCGGGGTGGCGACGTCACTTGGCCTGGGGGTAATGCAGGTCAACGCGGGGCTTAACTTCCTGTTTGAGGTGCCTGTTGCGCTCTGGGTGCAGGTGCTGCTTATTATCGGTATCACCATTATCGCAACCGGTTCGGTGGTAATGGGGCTGGATGGCGGTATCCGTCGTATTTCCGAGCTCAACCTGATTCTTGCGGTGGCATTGCTGGCCTTCGTTCTGATTGCCGGACCGACGGTGTATCTGTTGCAAACGCTGGTGCAAAACATCGGTGCCTACACCTCCGATATCGTCAATATGACCTTCAATCTGTATGCCTACGAGCAAAACGACTGGCTTGGTGGCTGGACGCTGTTCTACTGGGGCTGGTGGATTGCCTGGTCGCCGTTTGTCGGTATGTTTATCGCCCGGGTTTCACGCGGCCGCACCATTCGTGAGTTTGTAACGGGCGTGCTGCTGGTACCCATGGGCTTCACCTTTATGTGGATGACCTTTTTTGGGAACACCGGGATCAATATGATCCTGGAACAGGGCATTAGCGAGTTGGGTACCGCGGTCATGGCCGACGAATCCCGTGCGTTGTTCCAGTTCTTCGAGTATCTGCCGTTCTCTACTATTGCCTCGGTGGTTGCCACGATTCTGGTTATCACTTTCTTCGTGACCTCGTCGGATTCTGGTTCCCTGGTGGTGGACATGCTGACCTCCGGCGGCACCGAGGATGACTCGCCAGTGTGGCAGCGCATTTTCTGGGCGGGGCTGGAAGGCTTACTGGCGATTGCCTTGCTGATAGCAGGGGGGCTGGGCGCACTGCAGACCGCGACCATTGCCTCGGCACTGCCGTTTACGGTGGTGATGCTGCTGATGTGCTGGGGTTTAATCCGCGCACTGCGCTTAGAAGTGGTGAAAAAAGTGTCACTGCGCCAGGCCACGTTGGCCCCGGTTGCCGACACCGGACACTGGAAGGCACGGCTGAAGCAAATTGTTGATCATCCGCGGCAGGACAAAGTGATCAACTTTATTCAGAGCACGGTGCGGGAAGCCATGGAGTCCGTTGCAGCAGAGCTGAAAGCACAGGATATGCGTGTTGTGCTTGGCGATGATGAAGACGGACGCTATTGGATCCAGACTGAGCATGGCGACGAAATGGACTTTTTCTATTCCGTACGGCCGCGCGCCTATAGTCCGCCTAGCTTTGTAATGCGCGACATCGCTAAAAAACGTGATGCTGAGCTGAAATACTTCCGCGCCGAGGTTCACCTGCGCGAAGGCGGTCAGGACTATGACCTCTATGGCTGGAGTAAAGACCAGGTTATCGCGGATATTGTCGACCAATACGAGAAACACATGCACTTTCTGCACGTGGTGCGTTAAGGGTTGATTCTGCTTTTGGGCGGTGTATACTCGACCGGGTGAACGAGAACCATTATCATTTCGGTCGGTGTGGAGTTAGCATCGCTTCTCTTCTTTATCTATGGTAGCGGCTGACTCCCCCACGGAGCCAGGCGCTGCCCGGTGGGGTATAGCGCCTGATAATCATTGTGATTATCAACTCCATGTCTTAACATGAGCGGTAGAAAACCTAAGGATTTATGGAATGAAGAACGTACTCAAAGTTGTCATTGTGGCCGGCGTTTTGCTGGCAATTATTTTGGCCTTCAGCAGCCGCAATGGCGATGACAATGAAGTGACTGTGTATTCAGCTCGTATTGAGAGCCTGGTTAAGCCATTGCTGGATCAGTTTGAAGATGAAACCGGGATCAAGGTAAACCTGTTAACGGGATCTGGCGATGCACTGCTGAGCCGTTTGCAGCAAGAAGGTGAAAACAGCCCGGGCGACGTGTTTATTACCGTTGATGCGGGTCGTCTGCAGCGCGCTAAAGATGCGGAATTATTTAAGGCCATTGAATCCCCGGAGCTGGCAGCCGCTATCCCGTCTCACCTGCGTGATGTAGATAATCAGTGGTTTGGTTTGAGCCTGCGCGCTCGTCCGATTTTCTATGCGCATGACCGTGTTGATCCAAGCGAGCTGAGTGACTACCTGAGCCTGGCCGATGAAAAATGGCGTGGTCGTATTTGTGTGCGTTCCTCGGACAATGTTTATAACCAGTCGCTGGTAGCAGGCATGATTGCGCACCATGGCGAGGAAGTGACCGAAGAGTGGGCTCGTGGTCTGGTAGCTAATTTCGCGCGCAGCCCGGTTGGCGGCGACCGTGACCAGTTACATGCTGTGGCCAATGGTCAGTGTGATATTGCGATTGCCAATACCTATTACTTCGGTGGCCTTACGGCGAGCGACGACGGCAACGATCAGGCGACTGTCGAAGCCTTGTCGATCCACTGGCCTGCACAGGGTGAGGGTGAACAGGGCGTGCACGTGAATGTCAGTGGCATTGGTGTGCTGCGTCACACGCAGAACGAAGAAAACGCAATTCGTCTGATTGAGTTTCTGGCTGGTCCGGAAGCGCAGGGTTCCTATGCTCAGCGTAACCACGAATATCCGGTACGCGAGGATGCGCCACGCAGTGAAATTACCCAGGCCTGGGGTGAGTTCGAAGCGGACGAATTACCGGTCAGCGAACTGGGTGAAAACAATGCAGCCGCGGTACGCTTAATGAACCGTGCTGGCTGGCGTTAATGAATAGCCGCTGCTGACAAGTGCAGTAGCGGCAGAGTGCTAAGGATTGATTATTTAAGGTGAACACTGAAGCTAAGCTGTCTCAGTCAAGCACACAAGCCGTGAACCCGACATTGTCGGGCTCACGGCTTTCGCGTTTTAGCCTGCCATTGGTGGCGATGATCATCTGCCTGCCGCTGTTAGTCGTGGTAGCGGCATTCTTTCTTGGTATTTTTTCTGTAGAACAACGCGCCAACCTGGCTCATTTATGGGACACGGTGATCGGCGAGTACGTTCGTCATTCGGGTATTTTACTGGTCGGCGTTGGCTTCATGGTGGTAGTAATCGGTGTGTCGACTGCCTGGCTGACCACGGCGTGTCGGTTCCCGGGCGTGCGCTGGTTACGCTGGGCATTGTTGTTGCCCCTGGCCATGCCCGCTTACATAACCGCATATACGTATACGGGTATATTAGCCTTCGAAGGGCCAGTACAAACCGCATTGCGCAGTGCATTTGGCTGGGGCTTTGGCGACTACTGGTTTCCTGAAGTACGCTCCATCGGAGGCGCCGTGCTGATGCTGGGGCTGGTCTTCTTCCCCTACGTTTACCTGATTACCCGCGCTGCTTTTATCGAGCAGTCCAGTGCTGCGATAGAAGCGGGGCGAACGCTGGGGCTGGGGCCCTGGGCGAGCTTCTGGCGTATCGCGTTACCAATGGCGCGGCCGGCGATTGCTACCGGGGTCACACTGGCGCTGATGGAAACCCTGGCTGACTACGGCACCGTGCATTACTTCGGGGTCACTACTTTCACCACCGGTATTTTCCGCACCTGGTATGGCATGGGCGATCAGATTGGCGCCCTGCAACTGGCCTCGATGTTGCTGACATTCGTGGTGGTATTGATGGTGGTTGAACGCATTTCGCGGGCGCGCTCCCGTTACCATGGCGCCGGGCGGTCATCGGTTCGGGCCCGACCTCATGTACTTACGGGCTGGAAAGCTGCAGGTGCCTTCTTAGCCTGCTTTCTACCGGTTTTATTTGGCTTCTTGTTCCCTGCGATTCAGCTCGGCTGGTGGTCACTGGAACGGGCCGAAATATGGCTGCAACCGACATTCTGGAGCCTGGTAGGGAATACCGTGCTACTGGCTACTATCGCCGCGTTTGTCACTGTCGTGTTGGCGCTGTGGTTGTGCTATGGCAAACGTAGGTCGCCAACGCGGATGGTTCGTGGAAGTGTCGGAATGGCGACGCTTGGCTATGCCATTCCCGGGGTGGTGATTGCGGTTGGGGTCATGGTTCCGCTGGCATGGCTGGATAACAGGTTCATTGATATCACTGAATTTTTATTTGGCTGGAACCCAGGGCTGATCTTGTCGGGTACTATCGTGGCGCTGATTTTTGCCTATGCGGTGCGTTTCCTTTCGATATCGATTCAAACTGTGGATAGCGGGCTGAGCCAAATCCGCCACAGCATGGATGAAAGTGCCCGGGTACTGGGGCTGTCCCCGCGGGAAGTACTAAAACGGATCCATTTTCCACTGTTGCGGACCAGTATTTTAACCGCGTCCATTCTGGTCTTCGTCGATGTGTTGAAAGAACTGCCCGCTACAATTGTGTTGCGGCCGTTTAATTTTAATACGCTTGCGGTCAGAGCCTACGAAATGGCGGGCGATGAACGCCTCGCGGATGCCGGGCCTCCGGCCCTGATGATTGTGTTGGCCGGGTTGATTCCGGTCATTTTACTGAGTCGCGCGATGGGTCGTCGTAACGAAGCAGAGCAAGCGGCGAACGCTGCTGAACCTAAGCCTGAGGATATTTATGAGCCTGTTAAAGCTTGATTCAATCGAAGTTGAGTTGGGTGGCCATACCATTGTTGACCATGTCAGTTTAACCCTTGAGCGTGGCGAAATTGGTTGTTTGCTGGGGCCATCCGGCTGCGGTAAAACCACCTTGTTGCGTGCGATAGCAGGCTTTGAACGGGTTGCGGGTGGTGCGGTTTACCTTGCGGATCAGCGGGTGTCTGGTGAAGAGGTTCATCTTGAGCCGGAACACCGGGAGGTCGGTATGGTCTTTCAGGACGTGGCCTTGTTTCCGCATTTGACCGTGGCCGATAACATCAGTTTCGGGCTGCGTGGCGCCTCAACGGCTGAGAAACGGAGCCGGGTGGCGGAGTTGCTTGAGCACATTGGTCTTGAGGGATACGGGCCGCGTTACCCGCATCAGTTGTCCGGTGGCCAGCAGCAACGTGTGGCGCTGGCTCGGGCTCTGGCGCCGAGGCCGCGACTCCTGTTGTTAGACGAACCTTTTTCCTCGCTTGATGCTGAGTTGCGTGAATCCTTGGCGACAGAAGTTCGGGCGGTGCTGAAAAAAGAAAATATTACCGCATTGCTGGTTACCCATGATCAGCAGGAAGCCTTTGCGATGGCTGACAAAGCGGGCATGATGTACCGCGGTCGGCTGCTGCAGTGGGACACGCCATACGGGCTTTATCACCAACCCTCGCACCACCTGGTGGCCAATTTTATTGGTCATGGTGTGTTGCTGCGCGGCCATATTAATCAGAATGGATGCGTTGAAACGCCGCTCGGATGCTTGCATGGCGAGCATTTTGGCAGTGCCGGTGTTGGTGAAGTGGTTGATGTGCTTATTCGTCCGGATGACATTGTGATCGATTCTGCTGGTGAGCAGGAAGCCTCTATCGTCTCTCGCGGCTTCCGTGGCTCGCACTTCCTCTATACAGCCGAGCTGGCCGATGGCGCACAAGTACTGTGCATGGCTCCGTCGCATTATCAGTATGACGTTGGCAGCCAGATCCGGCTGAAAATGAACCTCGACCACCTGGTGCTGTTCCACGCCGGCTACTGCGACACCTGATTCAACATTCGGGCGCGGGGCTTGATCATTGAATTTGGCTCCGCTGTTTCCGCCAATTCAACGTTCAAGCCCCGCGCTCGATCATTGAATGCTGTGGTAGAGTAGCTATATCTGACCCCAACAACAGTGTGGATACCATCATGAAAACAATAAAAACGACGCTGCTGGTAAGCGCGCCAGTGTGGTTGCTTGCGTGTTCTCCTGCGCCTGAACCGGTTACTGACTTTTCCCCTTCAGAGCATTACCGGGTGCAAACGCCGACGGATGACTTGCATAGTTTTGCGAACACCAACGACGTGCGCGCGCCGCACCTGCATTTAGAACTCGATGTGAACTTTGAAGAGAAGACCTTATCGGGGTTCGCGGAATATCAGCTGGAGTATATCAATGGCGATGCGGCTGAATTTGTCCTTGATACGGATGATCTTGATATTCATCGGGTTGAGTTAAGCGATGGCGAAGGCTGGCAGGACGGTAGTTTTCACCTTGGTGATGATGACCCGGTTTTGGGCTCAGCGCTTCGAATTGAATTGACTGATCAGCCAAGCAAAGTGCGTGTTCACTACACCTCGTCACCAACGGCGACAGGTCTTGACTGGGTTGAACCCGCAGGTACTGCCGGTGGCGAGCACCCCTACTTATATAGCCAGTCGCAACCGCATTATGCGCGCACCTGGGTGCCGATACAGGACACCGCGTCATCGCGGCTGACCTTTAGTGCGCGCCTGACCACACCACCGCAACTGATTGGTCTGATGGGAGCAAATAACCCACCGAACCCGGAGCGGACCGGTGTTTATGAAATGGCCAGCGAACAGGCTATCCCGCCCTATCTGATGGCGATTGCGGTGGGTGACCTTGAGTTTCACGCGCTGAACGAGCGGATGGCCATTTACGCGGAACCTTCGGTGCTCGAAGCTGCGGTCAATGAGTTTTCCTATACCACCGATATGATGGAAGTGACTGAGTCGATGTTCGGACCTTACGCCTGGGACCGTTACGATCAGCTGATTTTACCACCGAGCTTCCCATTCGGTGGAATGGAAAACCCGCAACTGGCGTACATTACGCCGACCGTTATTGCGGGGGACCAAAGCCTGGTGAGCCTGATTGCGCATGAGTTAGCGCATTCCTGGTCAGGAAATTTAGTGACCAATGCCACCTGGCGTGATCTGTGGCTAAACGAGGGATTTACCTCGTACGTGCAGAATCGGATCATGGAAGCAGTGTATGGTGAAGAGCGGGCTCTGATGGAGCGTATGCTTGCAGATCAAAGCCTTAAGCGCTCAATTGAGTCGTTGACCGAACGTCAGCAAGTGCTGCATCTGGAGCTTGAGCAGCGCGACCCGGAAACGATTTTCACTTCGGTGCCATACGACAAAGCGGCGTCGTTTCTTTTCTTCCTTGAGTCACGGGTTGGGCGCGATGTATTCGATAGTTTTGTTCGCCAATACTTCGCCGATTACTCGTTTAAGAGTTTGAATACTAAAGAGTTCGAGCAGTATTTGTATGACAATTTGGTGGATGCAAACGACAACGTGAGCCGTGAGGATGTGCAGCAATGGCTGTATCAGCCGGGCTTGCCGGACAGCATGGTGACGGTTGAAGTTGATGCTTTCTCCGAGGTTGATGACGCACGTCAGGCCTGGCTTGAAGGGTCGGCGGTTGATATGTCGGAGTGGAGTATTCACGAACGCTTGTACTTTTTACGTCATTTACCGGATGGGATGTCGGATGACGAGCTAGCGCGTCTTGACCGTGAGCTTGGGCTGACATCCACTCAGAATAACGCGGTACTAACGAACTGGCTTGAGATTGCGATTCGCCATGACTACGAGCCCGCCTTGCATCGGGTAGAGGAAATGGCGTTAGGGATGGGGCGACTGGCCTATTTAATACCTGTCTACAGCGCGTTGCTGGAAACCGATCCGACGCGAGCTGTTGAGCTGTATGAACAAGCCAAACCAGGCTACCACCAGCTGACACGCGACTCCATCGAAGCGCTGCTGGCTGACGCGCGCTGATTCAACGATCGAGCGCGGGGCTTGATCATTGAATTTGGCTTTGCTGTTTCTGCCAATTCAACGTTCAAGCCCCGCGCTTGAATCTTGAATCTTGAAAGTTAGAATGTGAACCCGAGCTGGACGCCGGCGCCAAGGTTGCGGTCGTCGGCGTACATGGCTGACAGGTTGATGTGCATGCGACCAAACGGCGAGAAGCCAAGGCCTGCGGTGATTGCGCTTTCATAGCTGTCTTGCAGATCGTGGCGATAGCCTAAACGTACCTGAATCCAGCGGGCGAGATCGTACTCATAGCCAGCCCGCACAAACTGGGTTTCCCGGCTTTCACCGAACACCTGCAGCTGACTGGCCGGGCTTAAGCCAAGGTAGTTCTGCTTGGTTAAATCCAGATCCAGGCTCAACGACATGCGACGAGTGTTGTAACCCAGCCCCGCTACTGCGTGTGGTTTTATCTCGTAATCCAGTGATACCAAATCATTTAGCTGGCGAGAGTAGATAGGCTGTCCGTCTACTTCCTGGCTTAACAGGTTTTGCACTGAAACGCCGAAGCTCATACGTTCACTGAGATCCATTGTCATGCCAAGGTCGACGTTGACGGCTGATGAAGAAGAGCGGTATTCGTCTGCATCGAAGTCATCGGTGTCGATGTCACTGAGCGCTGAAAAGTAGGTAAAGCTTTCTATTTGCTGAACTTTCGGTGCAACACCGAACGTCAGGTTACGGCCAAAAAGATTAAAGTCGCGCGCCAGTGCGACACCGAAATCGGTAATCAAGCGACCAACCACGTAGCCTTCAGAGGTTAAATTGTTCAGTTCATTGTCGCTCTGAGCATTCAGAATACGCTCGATATCATTCTCGTCAGGCTTGGCTGAGGTGAACGCACTTAAATCAGTATTTATAAAGAACGAAGCGGCGGCAAAACGGTTAGGGATAGATGCCGATGCGTGAACACCCACATCAGCGATAACGGTGCCCCGTATATTGGTGAAGTCGTCAGCGAGCTGCCCCCGGGCTTGCTCCACTTGCTGTTCATTCACTGGAACACCCATATCCGCTTGTTCCAGTAGCCATTCCAGCTGGTCGAAGCTATCCTGGAAATCATCGATGCGGTCTGTCAGTTGATCCTGATCGGCGGCTTCAAAGTAAGCAGCAGGTAGGATCAGGCCGAAATGGTCGCGCTCTTCAAAATTGGCAGCCAGCGCCGGGTTTAAAGATCCTGAATGGAAGTACTTGCCGTTGGCAACGCCTGAACCGCCCATGGCGTGAGAGCGGTTGTCGTTAGCTAGTGCAGGCGAGGCAATAAGCGCAAGGCCAATCAGCGATGCGAGAGTCGATCGAGTAAATAGCATAGAATTAGTCCGTTTTATTTATATGGTTGCGCGCCTAGTTTATGTATTTGTGGTCGGTTACACAATCAAATTCAACGTTCAAGCCCCGCGCTTGAATCTTGAATTCAATGTTCGGGCGCGGGGCTTGAACGTTGAATCAGGGTGCCTGAAATCTGCACAGATTGATTAATAATTATCTGATTTAAGTAAAGAAACATTAAATCAGGAGGGGGGATCCTTGAATAAAGGAGTCGATGCCTATAATTAAAGGTCTAAGCCAATTGGTTCTACAACTGTAGATAAGGAAGTAACTCGATGAAAAAGTCTATGATTGCACTTGCAACAGCAGGTTTAATGGCAAGCGCGGTAAGCTCAGCACAGGCTGACGACTTCACCTATGTGAGTGGTGGTATTTATGATATTGGCGATAGCGATATCTACCTTGAAGGTTCAATGCGCCTTAACCCTAACCTGGTCTTAAGCGCTCAGTACACCGATGCAGCGGAATTCTCTTTGTACGGTGGCGGTAAGTACTTCGTTGATTTTGGTCAAAGCCAGGATGTAGAAACCTTTATTCAGGCGGGTGTTAGTCACTACGACTTCTCCGATGGTCCGGACTTTTCAGCAGGCGACGACACTGGCGTATACGCTGGTGCGGGTTTCACCACTAAGTTCGACCAGTATTCACGCTTCATCGTGGATGCGCGCTACGACACAGTGCTGGATGGCTTCTTTTCAGTGGGTGCTCGTTTCCGTTACGAATTCCTCGACCGTTTGTCAGGTGACGTAGGTTACCGCGTAAATACCAGCGGCATGGACAACGAAGTACGTGTAGGTTTGACCTACAGCTTCTAATTGTCTGCACGTTTAAGAAACCCGGCCTTGTGCCGGGTTTTTTGTTTCAATAATGCGCTGGCGCGGGGCTTGATCATTGAATTCGGTGTTTGCTAGTGGCGCAAATTCAACGATCAAGCCCCGCGCTCGAATGTTGAATTAAGCGATGGCGCACAGAGCTGGCGGAGCGAACAGAGGCATGGAGGCTAAGGTTAGATAACTTAACAATGGTTATCGGGTTCAGGCCTATGAGTCGAAAGTATCGTGCGCCCCGGAAGGGCGGTTTTTATCATGTGACTAATCGTGGCAACAATAAGGAAGTGCTTTATAGAAGTCGGGGGGATATGCAATTCTTCATCAAGTATCTGGCTCGCGCCTGCGTTCGCAGCAATGTCAAAGTCCATGCATACTGCCTGATGTCTAACCATTATCATGTGCTGTTGGAAACCCCTGAAGCCAACTTATCCTATGCGGTGATGCAATTTGAATCCGCTTTTGCCTGCTTTGTAAACAAGAAATATGAACGGGTCGGGCATGTCTTTCAGGGGCGGTTCGACTCTCAACTAATTGAAGAACAAATATATTATCTGACAGTCGTTCGCTACATTATGCAGAACCCAGTGCGTGCGATGATGATTGGGCACCCCCGGTGGTACGAGTTCTGCAGCTATCGTATGACAATGGGGTTTGAGCCAGTAGCTGAATGGTTCGCAAGGGATTATTTGTTAAATGCCTTTGAAAAACAGGGGGCTAAAAACGGGCTGGATGGTAAACAGGAGTTCGTGCGCTTTATTAATGAACGAGATTATGAAAATCTGTGGCATCGAATAAAGCATGGGGCTTTTCTTGGGAGTGATGAGTTTGTACGTACTCATCTACCTAAAAAAATCCCAAAAAGTTTGCCCAAAGCATTAGCGCGGGCACCTCAAATTACATTGAGGGATCTCAAAAATTCCTACCCTGATAGAAACCAATTCATCGCAGCAGCTCACATGGAGGCGGGGCATAGTCAGGCCTCCATTGCGAGGTACCTGGGTGTGCATCCGTCCACCGTATGCGTCGTGTTACGTAAATTCAATACGGGCGAGCGCGGGGCTTGATCATTGAATTGGGTGCCGGCGAATGAAATCAATTCAACATTCAAGCCCCGCGCTTGAATGTTGAATATGGCGGCGGCAGGTAGAGTTTTGCTATGATGCCCGGATGCTGAAAAAAACTGAGCCAGTAGGCCACATCCACGACATCATCCGCGACAAGGCAGGCCCCGATCACCGGGTTTTGTGTGTCACGACGTCCATATCCGAGATTAAAACACTCGACGAACTGCTTGGCTGCAAAGTCACTCATTCGCCTTTAATGCTTCACCATTCATGTGCGGTCATTATTCACGGCGGAGGAAAGGCCGCCCGCAAGGCTTTATCGGCAAGTACTGCGCTTGAGTTGCCGCTGCTATACACCGATTTCGGACCATTAAAAAGCTTTCGCCATAAAGCTCATGAGTCGTTATCGATGAACTTTGATCACCTGGGTTTTGCTCACGACTCAAGTCGTGAAACTCACCTCGAAGGGCTGATTAAAACCCCTTTAAACGCGGCACAGTTAGAACGCACCGAGCAGATAATTCGCCAATGGAAAAGCATTCGTGCCTCGCGTTGCAATCATACTACCGGACCTCATTTACCCAGCCAGAAATTTGTTGCAGTACTCGCTGAACCCGTAAACAAAGGCACAGATTTTCGTGCAAGTGCACAAGCAACGGTGGGCCTGTGTGAGCAAGCGAGACAAGCCTATCCCGAACATGAAATCGTTATCGTGCAGGCTGAAGATTATGCTGCGGATGCGATTTCAGAAGCCGCCGCAGTTTTGGCTCATAGCTCGCCGGTTGGTTTTGAGGCCCTGCTGTGGGGGAAACGGGTTCATGTGAGTGGTATGCCCTTTTACGCAGGCTGGGGCCTGACTGATGACCGATTGCCGGCGCCAGCTCGACGAAGTCCACTGGAAGCGGGAGTTGCTCAGTTGGCATATGCGTACCTGGTGGAATATTCAAGATACGTGAGCCCCTATGACCATAAACGGCTGACCGTCGAAGAGGCGCTAACTCTATTGGAGAAAACGCGTCCTGACGCGTTGGCTGAGGCTCAGAAAAAGGCAAAGCAACGTGCAGCCGCACCACGCTGGTTACGGTGGCTGATGCGCTAAGCGCAGATTCAATGTTCAAGCGCGGGGCTTGAACATTGAATTCAGGTATTGCAGATAGGTCAATTCAACATTCAAGCCCCGCGCCGGAACGTTGAATTGGTATATGGTATTCATCAGATGTAGAATGATTCTCATACACGATTAGTGCGGGTATGTCGGTTTTAAAGGGAGCTATATGACGGACTGGTATCTTTTGCATTGTAAGGCGCGGCAGGAAGCGCGAGCGAAAATGCACATAGAAAATCAAGGCTATACCACCTGCCTTCCTACCATTCGTCTGCAGAAAACCTTGCGCGGAAAGCGTCAGGTGGTTGAAGAAGCGCTGTTTCCAAGTTATCTGTTTATTCAAATAGACATGGAAAATGCCAATTTCAATTCCATCCGCAGTACCCGCGGGGTCAACGGCTTTGTTCGGTTTGGCGGTATACCAAGTAAAATTCCGCCGTCGGTAATTGAGCAGTTTCAGGCGTTGGAGGGTCAACAGACAGATCCTCAGGCGCAGTTTGAAGCCGGTGCCGAAGTTGAAATCGCGGAGGGCCCGTTTGCTGGGTTGCCAGCGGTTTATAAAATAAGTAAGGGCGACGACCGTTGCCTGGTTCTACTGGAAATGATGGGTAAACAGCAGCAACTAGAACTAAAAGAAGCTGCACTTAAAAAGCGCTAACACAGTAAGCGGGACGCTTAGATGACAATCGAAAAGACACTACTATTGGGTGCGTCAGGCCAATTGGGACATGCATTGCTGCGTGAACTTGAGTCTGTTCGGGAAGTATTGTCACCGAACCGCCGCGAACTCGACCTCACTGATCTTGAAAGTGTAGAAACCTACCTGGAACAGCAGCAACCCGACTTGATACTGAATGCTGCGGGTCTCACCGGGACGAAGAAAAACGAAGAAAATCCGCAACTTGCAATGCGGTTGAATAGTGAACTTCCACGTGTGCTTGCCCGATATGTGCGCGGTCGCCCCAATGCAAGCCTGGTCCATTTTTCGTGCGTGGATGTATATGGGAAGCCAAATCAGCGCGAACGCTATTGCCACGAGGACGACCAGACAAATCCGTTAGGTATTTATGCCCAAACAAAGTTGCAGGGGGAACAGTCGATTGTAAGTAACTGTTCTAACTATCTGATTTTCAGGCTTTGTTCATTGTATTGCGACGCTACAAAGCACGCTCAGACAAAACCCGACCCTATAGTCGTTGGCGCTCCGACCTCGGTGCGCTACGTGGCGAGTACCGTGGTACGTACCTTGAAGCGGATTGATCGCCGCGTGCTTAAAGTGGTGCCCGGCGTGTATAACCTGTGTAGTAAAGGCAGTGCCGACTGGCAGCGTTTTTTCCGCGAAGTGAGCATGCAATATAATAATCCGCAATTATTGCAGCAAGAGCCGAGCTCAAAAGTAGTTAGCCTCGGCACCTCCGTCAGCGTACAAAAAGCTGAAGATAACTTTTGCCTGTTTGTCCCGTCATGGCAGGCACAGCTTAAATCCTCCCTAAGCAAATAAAACAATTCAACGTTCAAGCCCCGCGCTCGAATGTTGAATGGGCTGACGAATTCAATGATCAAGCCCCGCGCTTGAATGTTGAATTCGTTGTCTTTTGGTGGGAGTTGCTTAGAATAGCGGTAATATAAGAATAAACACACATATCAGGATGTTGCGCGCGGTTATCAGGTCGTGGCGCTGGGGTAGAATAATTATGAGCAAGCTGCTGTCACGCTTTGCTCGGGTTGCGCTGTTTGCGTGTCTGAGTGGTTCCTCTTTGTCTGTTGTTGCAGCGTCGGGCGCTGAAAACGATGCAACACCGATGTCCAATAACATGGCCAAAGTCGCCGGGGGTGAACATTTTACCCTGGTAGTGCGCGACGACGGCAGCATCTGGTCGATTGGCCGGGGTGGCCGACACGGACAGGGCTCTGACAGCGTCAGCGACCTCAAACCTATTATTGGGCCATCAGGCGCCACCTATGTCAGCGCGGGCAGCGAACACAGCTATGCGTTGCTTAACGATGGTAGCGTACTAGGATGGGGCAACAACTACTACGGCCAGCTTGGCGACGGCACTCTGTCGACCCGCAACTATCCTGTTGAAGCCATTCTTCCCGATAGCGAAAAGGCCGTCGCAATCGCAGCGGGGCACGACTTTGGCCTACTACTGACTGACACAGGGACAGTCAGGGCATCCGGCTACAATGCGAACAACCAGCGCGCCAATGCCGCAGATGCCTGGGGCGCGATTCAGTTTCCGCCTGAAGCCGCCAGCATTACCTATATTGCTGCTGGCTACCGCCACGGGTTGGCGTTGGACGACAATGGCGTTGCCTGGGCCTGGGGTAGTAATAGCGATGGCGAGCTCGGCAATGCCGCGGCCGCCAACCCACAAGCCGAGCCAGTGCGGGTGGACCTTCCGACCGACCGTCGTTTCATACAGGTGGCAGCGGCCTACAGTACCAGTTATGCACTGGATGAAAACGGCATTGTATGGTCGTGGGGCAATGATATCAGCGGGCTGGGGCGATCGGGCAGCGGCGCACCCGCGATGCTGACGCATCCGGAATTGAATAACATCACATCAATCCATGCCCGCGGAACCGATGATGTGGATGACGGCGTTTTGTTTATGGCGCGGGACGACAGCACGGTTTGGGCGCTCGGTAACAACAGCGACGGTCAACTCGCCAGTGGCAACACCGTCAGCACCCGCGATGCTGTGCAAATGCGCTTTGAGAACGTCACCCCCATTGAGTTGCAGCTGGGTTATCGCAGTGCCTATGCAGTTGTGGATGACCAGCGGGTGTTTGGCTGGGGTTCGAACCATCTGAACTACAACATGCTGGCGCAATCAGATCGATCTATGCATACGCTGCCGGTTGCGTTGCGCGGCGAAAGTATATTTTCTGATGGTTTTTCGCGGACCGCGCTGACAGACAGAGATCTGCCGTACTACGTGCATTTCCACGGGTTGCAAAGTGGACAGGACTCCGGGTCATCCACGCCCACATGGCGACATCGCAGGGATGATCTGGCGGTGCCGGCTCTGGAAGCTGGCGGGCAAGCCAGCTTTAGTGTGAGCGGAACCTTCAACGCCGGTGGCATACTCGGGTTTACCGTGACAGAGGATGAGGCGGCGGGAACCCTTACCCTGTATGGCAATGACGAAATATTATGGGACTCGCAGCAGCTAAGCAGCGCAACCCAGCGGGTTGAGATTGAGCTTGTAGAAAAGGCTCAGCGAGAGTTGCGTTGGCACTGGCAAGCAAGCAGTGATCATGCTGCCGCAGTGGTTCAGGTGTCTGAGTTATCACTTCCGGCCGGGGAGTTGTCGCTAACCAGCAGACCAGCAGTGTACCTAACCTATTTCAATGGAATGAACCTGGAAGCAACCATTTATCGTATCGACAGCTCGTCAGATGCCTGGCTGGAAACGCGCCAGGCCGATACTGACGGCGGTGCTACAGACTGGACTCAGGCCGAGGGTCGGGTGGACTGGGTGAACGATGTTCCTTATGAATTCAGTCACACTCTGGTCGATTTAAGTTGTGGCAACAAGTATCAAGCCCGGGTAGCCGTGCGCAACCGCACTGGCGGCAACGTTGCCTATTCCGGGGTGAGCGAGGTGGCAACGCTTGGCTGTGACAGCGCCTGGTTAAGCGAGCCTGAAGTAGGCGGCAGCCAGGTTGCCGCTTATGTCGACATCGACAAATTTCTTGATGTGACTCCGGATTTCAGTGCCGAAGCTTACTATCAGGGCAGTAGCGATGGGCAACCGGTTGAGGTCAGTTACGATCAAAGCAGTCAGGCGCTACTGATCAGTCAGCTGGAGTGTGAGAGCAGTTTCGACCTCCGCGTGACTGCACAATTAGAAGGCTTTTCACTAACCAAAGACTTCAGTGACTTAACCACAAAAGGCTGCAATGCAGGCTACGACATTCGTGGTGGTGACAGCTTTGAGGAGGGGGAAGTGGATGCCTGCTTCATTGCCACCGCCGCCTTTGGCTCTCTACTTGACCCGAAAGTCAGCGTGCTACGCGAGTTTCGCGACCATGTTTTGCGTGGCAATCGGGTAGGCGATGCCTTTATTGCCGGTTACTACAAATTCTCGCCGCCGGTTGCTGATCAGGTTCGTCAGCACGGCTGGCTGGCCGCGCTGATCCGGCTGTTACTACTGCCACTGATTGGGTTTGCCTGGCTGGCGCTGCATATGCCCTGGCTGTTGGCCGTTGCGCTGATAGCCAGCGTCGCGGTCGCGGTACCTAAACTGCGCCGGGCTTTGCTAGCCGCGGCGGCTGTGGTCACCCTCAGTGCCTGCGCATCCGGGCCCAGCGATACATTTGAAGCCGAGCAATATATGCGCACGCAGATGGAACGCTTCGCTGAGGAGCAGGGTTTTAACTATGGCCATGGCGTCGGCATGGACCAGGAAGAAGCCATTCAGAATGCGCGTTACCGGCTGGCCGAGCAGGTCCTTGTGAGCGTGCGCAGTGAATCTGAGCAGCGTGTTCGCGAGGGAGATGAAGGTTTAAGCGCATCGTTCACCCGTGCGGTCTTCTCGTGGAGCAATGTGCAGTTAGAAAATGTACGCATCGATACTGCCGAGCAACATGGCGATGGCTGGTATGCGCGGATGAGTATGACCGACCGTGACCTGCGCCGTTCTATAGAGCGGGCGCACCGCATTGCGCCGGCGCTGGATAAGGTGTTGCAGTTAGAACGCACGGCCGCGGATGAGCCGTTGCGGCGTCTGCGCCGTGCGCTTGAAGGTCTGGCTGTGGTAGCGCGCGATAGCGTGGGGGCGGAAACATTCACCACCGCCGACGGGCAGTCCGCAACCTTTAGCAACTATTTCCAGGCGCAGGTTGAGACTAGCGTACGGGCGATGCGCGTTCTTCCTTTATTGCAGGCGAGCGGCGATGGCTACCGCTTTGTGGTGATCGACGATGCCAGTCATCGTCCTCAGCCAGGCGCGGCGATACTGATCAACGGTGAGGAAGTGGTCACCGATGCCTCGGGTGTCACAAAGACGATCAGCAGTGATGCCCTGGGCGAGGCGTTTGACGTCCATATCCTGGGCTATGGTCGCGACGAGGATACGGTGCTGTGGGTGCATCCGCAGCTTGAATTAATGCACAATGCGCGGTTTGCCCGCAGTGCACTTGAACGTAGCTCAAGCGCCACGTTGTACATTTACAAAAATCCGGATGACGCCAACATTATCCTTGATGGTAGATCCCAGGCGGCGCCACGGGTACTCGAAGTGGAAAGTGGCCGCACGTATAAAGTTTCCGCCGAACTGAATACTCACCGTAGTCAGCAGCAACTATTGGAAGTGCCTAAGGGCGCGGCTTTCGTGTTTCTTGATTTCCGCTTGCAGGAGCGTGAGTACGGCGGTATGAGCCTTAGCACGGAAGGGCGCGACGGGCGGTTCAAAATTTATCGCAATGGTCAGCTAGAGCTCACCACCGAAAGCAATGCGGTGAACCAGGATTTTGAAGTGGGTGAGTACCTGGTGCAGATTGGGCATTTACAGCGTGATGAGACGTTTGATCCGGATTACCAGCTGATTGAGGACAGGTTTCATGTGACGCAGGATGGGTTGGTCGAGCATCAGTACGTGGCGCCGGCCTATCGCAGTCCGTTTCACGAGGGATGGCGTTTTAATTTGCTGCAAACGCGCAGCGGCGGGCAGCCTGAAGACGGTTTCAAGATCCCATGGGTGCGGGGGCGTGACATTGGGTACGGCGATTTGCGTGCTATTGATAGTGTGCGGGCTGTTGATTACGTGAGCCCGGACGGCGACTTCGAGCTGCAGATTCAGAGATACTTTAACCGACTTAATTTCAGTACCCAGTTTAGCGCGGGTACGCGCAGTCACCGCATGCGCATAACGCGGGACAGCATCGGCCGACCGGTGGAACTGGAACTGGACGCGCTGGTGGCAACCGCGGGTGTTGGCTTCTGGTACAGCGCCTGGAACGATTCAATAGTGTCTTCGGTGACGGTTAACTACGCCGCTGAGATAAATTCCTGGAGCGATGCAAGCCGGGCCGAAGTTCAGATGGAGCCGGGTGGGCCCTGGGAACGCCTGTCAGGTGGCAATACCTTCAATAGTTACGCGTTTTTGGAATTGAATTCTCACTTCAGCCTTGGCGGCGGTTTCGGCTTGACCTTTGCCTTTCAGACACCGCTTGAAGGCGTCGAGCCGATGTTCCGCTTCGGTATCGGCTACACCGGAATGAAGCAAGGCTACCGCATCCCAGCGAGCGTCGACGCCCAACGCGGACGCCACCGCCGCTAATTCAACGATCGAGCGCGGGGCTCGAATGTTGAAAAGGGGTGGATTCAACGATCAAGCCCCGCGCCTGAATGTTGAAAAGGGGTGGATTCAATGATCAAGCCCCGCGCCTGAATGTTGAAAAGGGGTGGATTCAATGATCAAGCCCCGCGCTTGATCATTGAATTTTGGGGAGGAGGGCGTCGGCTAATTTTGCTCTGAGGGCTAGTACGTAGGGCACATGCAGGTGGTTGTCGTCCCGGTAGATTAGCTTTCCATCAGAGCTGGTTGGACATATCTCATCCGTGCAAAGATAGGAAGTCAGGTCAACGTTATAGATGAGGTCTTCGTACTCCGATAACAGGTCGGGGTTAGGGTACTGCTCATCACGGGGTGTCGAGCAGTTTAACGAGGCCTCCTCATGGTGGCTTAAGCACAGCGGCGGATCGAAGTTGAACCTGGGATTATCGCGAATACCAGCAACGGCAATGCCCATAGTTTGCAATCGCTGCCACTGTTCCACATAACTTTGCGGAATGAACTCTCCACCTTCTACAGAACGCGTCGAATTGGTAATAACCAGTTGCGGATCCAATTGGTGCAAAATTTCCAGTAACTCGTCATTCCATTGATAACAGGACTCATCAGCATCTTCCAATGAGCCGAAAGAACAATTACTTTTAGTCATGGTCACAAGCTGAAACCCGTATTGCTCAGCTATCGCGGTGATGGCGGGTTCCCACTGAGCCGCATGCGAATTTCCTACTAAAGCGACCACCACCGACGACTGGGTGTCCCCGCTAATGCACTTAAGTACTTCCGGATTTCTCGGGTGCTGGTTGCAGCCCTTGCTGTATCCCGATGGCAAATAGTGCATCGCGATGGCCAGTTCATTCGGGTCGACCCGTTGCGCTGTCAGGTCGCTAAGTTGCAGTTCCTTTTCAATCAGGGCATACGGCGCTTGTTCGAGCTGCTGGATGTATCGCTCATGGGTAGACAAGACATGAATCCGAAGTAATGCCGTAACAGCAATGACAGGAATTAAGCAGAGAATAACGAGACCGAACGATTTACGCTTAGTCGGGATAGGAAGCAGGCGTAACGGAGACTCGAAAAAGCGAAATGTAAGCCATGATAAGACCAGGGCGAGAACGATAATGGCAATGCCCCCAACAAGACTCACATCGGTGCTATTGGTGAAGTGCTGATAAAATATCAGGATAGGCCAGTGCCATAGGTAAAGCGTGAATGACATCGCCCCGATAGCCAATAACAGTGACGACCCAAGCAGTCGACTCACGGCATTGGTTCCCCGGTAACCGGCTAACAACAGACATAAAGCGGCACTCACCGGGAGCAGGGCTGGAAAGCCTGGAAATGACGCCCCAGCAGGCAAAGCGACGGCACTTGCAGCCAGTAATATCAGTCCAACGGCGGCTAAGCTAGTTTGCTTGACTGTATTCAGATACCGGGACAGTAGCGGCGCTGTCAGATAAAGAAGCCCACCCACCAAAAACTGCCAGGCCCGGGCAATGCTATTAAAATAGGCTGGCGCCGGGTCGATGTTTACCTGATAAATAGCGTAGCTGAACGACGAGATTCCAAGAATGGAAAGCGCAACAATTAAGACTGTATTACGATGGTTGGGAGAAATCAGTTTAGAGCAAAACCATAGCAATGGAGCAAGCACTAGTGGCAATAAGAAGAGAAGCTGGATCTGCACCGATAGTGCCCAGAACTGCTGAACGGGGCTAGGCGGCAAGGCTGAAGCCAGATAATCGACAGACGAATCCATCAAGTGCAGGTTCTGAGTGAAAACGGCGCTGGCTAAAAGTTCATTACCAAACTCTCTAAGCAGGGGGGCTGGTAACAGAAAGTAACTGGCGATTGCTGTGGTAAACAGTACGAGAAATGCAGTGGGTGCTATTCGCTTAAGAACATGGCTCCAAAATGCAACAGGTCGCACAGCGGCGTGTTTTTCATGCGCACGAAGCAGCACTCCCGTCATCAGGAAACCTGATACGACAAAAAAAACATCGACACCGCCAGACACTTTATTGAACCAAATATGAAAAGTTAATATAAGTAAGGCACCTATTGCCCTAATGCCCTGAATATCGTTCCGATATTGGTTTACGTTTTCTATAACTTTCATACTAGTCCTCTCGTCCAGATGGGCTGTATTCTACAACAACAAGGTTGCAAATCCATCTCTGGAGACTTTAAAGTTTAGCCCGGTGAAATCGCGGCGAAATAAATAATTGGGCTACACTGAAAGTTCTGTCAGGGAGAGATTGCATGCTCAGTAACCAGCTTTTACATCATGGTGCCTTTAATGGCGTGACGGGCTCCTGTCACGAGTTTAAGGTTAACGACAATTGTAGTCTGCTGGTTGATTGTGGCCTGTTTCAGGGCGCCGACAGGCCCGGAGACGGCATCCCCATCAGTAAGAGCCCCACTGACAGGACTGGTCGCGATAGAGCTCGCTCCAACGGCATTGCCGATGACCAGAGCATCCAGTTTCCGATTACCCATATAAAGGCTTTGTTGCTGACCCATTGTCATATTGATCATGTTGGCCGCTTGCCATGGCTGTTGATTGCGGGTTACCGCGGGCCAATTTACTGCACTGAAGCCACCGCGCATTTATTGCCTTTGGTCATTGAAGACGCGCTCCGCGTGGGCATGACGCGCAATGGTCAATTAATTGGCGCGGTGAAAAACCGCATTGCCATTCAACTGCGGCCGGTGGCATACGACCGCTGGGAAACCATTGACGTTGAGCAGGACAAGGTCCAGCTGCGCTTTCGTCAGGCGGGGCATATCCTGGGTTCGAGTTATATCGAAATAGAGCTGAGTGATGGCAGACGCGTGGTCTTTTCCGGCGACTTAGGGTGCAAAAACACGCCCTTGTTGCCTGACCCTACGCCACTGGAACGAGCGGATCTGCTGGTGCTGGAAAGCACTTACGGCAACCGCAACCATGAGGCTCGCGCCGAGCGGCAACAGCGACTTCAGGCGGTGATCGAGCATTGCGTTGAGAACCGTGGCGCGGTGTTAATTCCGGCGTTTAGTATTGGCCGCACTCAGGAGCTGCTGTACGAACTGGAAGATATTATCCATCGACAGGGTGCCAATAATCCCGCATGGCAGGACATTCAGGTCATTCTCGACTCGCCCATGGCGGCTAAATTCACCGAGCAATACCAGAGAATGCGCGAGCTGTGGGACAACGACGCTAAACAGCGACTGGCCAGCGACCGCCACCCACTAGATTTCGAACGGCTGCACACCATCGACAGCCACGATCAGCATGCCAACCTGGTCGGTTACCTGCGCTCAAGTGCCGCGCCATGCATTGTTATTGCTGCCAGCGGCATGTGCGCTGGTGGGCGAATTGTTAATTACCTCAAAGCGTTGCTGTCTGATCCGCGCACCGATGTGCTGTTTGTCGGCTATCAGGCGCGTGGCACACCCGGCGCGGATATTCAAAAATACGGCCCGCGCGGTGGCTATGTCGTGCTGGAAGGCGAGCGAATCGATATTAAAGCTCAAATTCACACCCTGGGCGGCTATTCAGCGCACGCTGATCAAAACGAATTGCTCGACTTTGTTGGCGCCGCTGTCGGGCAGGGTGGCGTTGGCGAGGTTCGGCTGGTACATGGCGAGGACGATGCCAAACACACTCTGGCCACAGCGCTACAGGAAAAATTTAATATCGAGATCAGCTAAACGACCTAGTTTTTGTCGCCTTTGCCTTTGCCTTCGCTTTGCAGCCGCTTTTTCAGTACGTCCATTAAGTCGATCACATTGTGTTCTTCCTCGGACTGGTGCTCAGACTGATCATCGGCATCCTGAATAACATCCTTGCCTGACTTCAACTTGCGTTTAATCAGCGCCATCATGCGTTTGCTGGCGGTGTCGGCAAGCTCTTTGCGGCTGATGTCTTTCTCACTGAGTTTTTTAATCTGGCTGGTGAGCGATTTAACCAGTTTACTATCAACTTTCTCAGGCTCGGCTATTCCCATGTCGGAGGGGGAGCGCAGCTCATCCGAAAAACGCATGGTTTCCGCACGTAAGATCCCGTCTTCAGCAAGAATAGCGACCAGATACTCTTTGCCTCGCATCACCACCGTAGCCACCCCAGCGCGCTCGGTTTCCTGCATGGTATGGGCCAGCAGACGATAAGCCTTAATCGCGCCTTCATCCGGGATAAGAAAATAGGCGCGCTCAAAAAACATCGGGTCCAGGGTGTCCAGTGGCACAAACCGGCGCAGATCGATTTCGCGTGATTTTTCCGGTTCCAGCGCGTCGAGCTCGTCCTCGCTAACCTCAATGTATTTGTCTTTTTCAATTTCATAGCCGCGCACCAGATCGTCGCGGGTTAGAATTTTGTTTTCTTTGCTGCAAAAGTAGCGACGGGCCAGCGGGGTGCCGTCTTGGTCCAACATCCGTAACCGAATTTGACTGCTGCGGTTGGCAGTAAACATACTCACAGGCAGGCTCACCAAACCAAAGGCGATGGTGCCGGACCAGAATGGGCGGGTATCAGGCACGTTTGCGCTCCTTTTTTAAACTGGCTTCGAGTGCTTTTGCAAGATCTTTGGATGGTGCTTTGCGCGGCGCGCGGATCGCTTTCACTTTTCCGCCTGACGCCTTGGTGTCTATCAGCTGTAACACCTGTTCGCGGTAGTTGTCATGGTAGGCGTCCGGATCAAAGTCCTCGGCTAACATCTCCACCAGTTGGTGGGCCATTTCCAGTTCGCGCTTATCCAGCTCAGAACCACTGGGGGCGTCGAGGCTTTCCAGCGCCACCACTTCGTCACTGTAGCGCAGCGCAATCAGCATCAGGCGTTTGTTGTGCACACGCAACGCGCCCTGGTACTCTTTTTTGCGCATCACCCAGCGTGCAAAGCCTTCCTTGCCGGATGTCTCCAGCGCCTTTATCAGTGCTGCGTACTCTTTGTCTGACTCATCCGGGCCAAGGTAATAGGGGCGTCGATAGTAACGGTGGTCGATAGCATCGACCGGCAAAAAGCATTGCATAGTAATATCACGCGACTCGTCTGGTTCGGCGTTATCCAGCTCATCTGGGGTGAACATCACCAGGTCGCCTTCATCGGAAAAGTAACCGCGACGAATGCTGTCTTTTTCCACCACCTTATCGGTTTCCGGGTTAACCATGGCCTGGCTGACCGGCGCGTGATCTTTTTTATGCAGCAGGCGAAAATGGACGTCCCGATCTTCAATGGCGGAATACAGTTTTACCGGTATTTCGGCATTGCCCATACGGATAACCGCTTTCCACATCGCTCGTGCAGCCATTAGTTGTCTCCTTTGGGTTTTGTTTTGGCATCAGCCTCAGCCTGGCATTGCGAACACAGCACGCGCCGCTGTGCGTAATCGGTCACGATGCAGGACGCACACAGCGGGCGGTCACATTCGGCGCAGTAGTAGCCACATTCAGCATAGTAGGACACTTCGCAAAACGGACAGGATTCGGGCCCTGCGTCACTCCACCAGGCGCTCATTTTTTGTCCTCCATGCTACGCATCGCTTTCGCGGTTAGTTTAGTGCGCGCGTCCCCGTAATCGTGCCAGGGGTCCTGCCGCAAGGCGATTAAGCGACGGCGCAGGTTTTTAACTGAGTACTGATCCGGGCTCAGGCTACTGTTGACCTCATCCCAGCGAACCGGCACAGCCACCGGGGCCCCGTCGCGGGCGCGGGCAGAAAACGAGGCGACCGCAGTTGCACCGCGACCATTGCGCAGATAGTCGAGAAATATCCGGCCTTTGCGTTTTGCTTTAGACATCGTGGCTGTCACCCGTTTCGCATCATCCCGCACATGCGCTTTAGCCACGCCGCGGCAGAACGCTTTGATCTCATCCCAATTATAGTTCGGAACTATCGGCACCACTAAGTGCAGCCCCTTGCCGCCGGTGGTGCGGGGAAAACTTTGCAGCCCCAACTCCTCGAGCCGGCCTCTTAAGTCCCGGGCAATTTCAAATACCTGCGACAGCGGTACTTCCGGCGATGGGTCGAGGTCGAAAACCAGGGTGTCCGGATGTTCAATATCGTCAATTGTGCTGCCCCAGGTATGAAATTCGAGCGCGCCAATCTGCACCAATGCGATAATGTCCGACAGGCTCTCCACATACAGGTAGGGTGACTCACCGCTGGAGTCTTCAATCATAATGCGCGGGACTTTCTTGCTGACGGTACTACCGGGATGCTTCTGAAAAAAACACTGTTTGGTGTGGCCGCCCGGGCAGCGCACCAGCGACAGCGGGCGGTGTTGCAAATGCGGCAGGATCCAGGATTCAATGTCGGCATAGTACTGGGCCAGCTCGAGTTTGGTGATGCCTTGTTCGGGATACAGCACTTTGTCCGGGCTCGATAAGGTGACACCGGCAATTTGTGGTCGCTTGTTAGTCGCTTTGGCTGGCGCCGAGTTGGGCTTGCTTTTGGTCTTGGTTTTGGTCGCGTGCTCGTTATCTTGCGGTTCGGCGGGCTGTTCAGCCTCACCCAATGCGGCGGCTGGTAACTTAACGTCTTTCGCCGACTTGTCGTCACGCAAGCCCTGAAAAGCCGGGTGGCGCAATACACCATCCCGGGTCCAGTTGCTAAACTCGATTTCGGCAATCAACGACGGCTTCACCCAGTGCACCTTATCTTCCCCGGGTGGGTCTTTAAACGGGCTTTTTTTAACGCTGAGTTTTTCCAGTTTGGCGGTTAAGTCGGTGAGTGTTTTGCGGGTAAAGCCCGTGCCGACTTTGCCTGTGTAGCGCAGCGTTTTGTTGTGCCAGGCACCGAGCAGAAGTGCGCCAAACCCCTTACGGCTGCCTTTAGGCTCGGTATAACCGCAGATAAGAAATTCGTCGCGGCCACTGCATTTTACTTTAAGCCATTCACGATTGCGGCCCGAACGGTAGGGGCCATCGGCGCGTTTGCAGATAATCCCCTCAAGGCCGAGGTGGCCAGCATGCTCGGCGAATTCGGGGCCCTGACCGTGAACATGGTCGGTGTAGCGAATCAAACCGCTGTCATCAATTCCACTGGCCAGCATCAGTCCGTGCAGAGCGCTTTTGCGGGCGGTGAGAGGCGTCTTACTCAGATCGTACCCGTCAAGGTAGCAGATATCGAAAAGCTGATAGCTTAGATTACGGGTTGAGCCTGACGAGAGCGCCTCCTGCAGGTCAGCAAAGTTAGTGGTACCGTCCTTTTTGTAAGCGACGACCTCGCCGTCTAACAGTGCCTGGTCGCAATTAAATGATTCTAAGCTGGATGCCAATTGCGGAAATTTCCTGGTCCAGTTTTTGCCGTTGCGGCTGAACAGGGTGACGCTGCCCTTATCCAGGTGGGCCATAATCCGGTAGCCGTCAAATTTGATTTCATGGATCCAGTCGGGGCCGTCCGGGGCTTTTTTTCGCAACGTGGCGAGGGCTGGTTCAGGCTTTTTAGGCAGAGCTTTTTTGCTTGCCCCGGGTAGCTTGCTTGGGTCCGGGGCGCTGCTTTGTTCTTCAGGGTCCTGTTGTGGGGCTGGTTCGTCGTTGGCGATCTGCTCCATGCTGCGACCAGTTTTGACGCTCAGGTCGTGAACCTCGGAATGCTCGCCGTTTTTGTCACTGCGCTTGATAAGTAGCCATTGATTCTGTTTGCTCTTTTTAGTTTTTCCGCTTGAAGGCCGTCCCGAGGTACGAATTAACGACCAGGCTCCGCGCAGCTTTTCGCCGGCAAGAACAAAGTCGATGCGATCGGCAGTCACCGCCTCTTTGCCCTTCTTCTCAAATGGAGTCCAGTGGCCACAGTCCCAGAGCATCACCGTGCCACCGCCATACTCTTCAGCCGGAATGGTGCCTTCGAAGGTGCCATATTCAAGCGGGTGGTCTTCCACTTCGACTGCCAGTCGTTTTTCACCGGGCTTTAAACTTGGCCCTTTCGGCACCGCCCAACTTTTATAAACCCCATTCAGTTCCAGGCGCAGATCGTAATGCAGGCGCGACGCATCGTGCTTCTGAATAACAAACGACCCGCCTGGTTCCGCTGGTGTGTCAGCGCTCTGCACGTGATTTTGCGCCCCAGCAGGTTCCAGCGTGCGGTTAAAGTCGCGTTTACCGCGGTACTCTTTTAAACGTTCCATACCAAACTCCGAACAGCCCCACTGTCATAAACCTAGCACAACTATTCAACGATCAAGCGCGGGGCTTGAACGTTGAATCTGCCGCCTGAATTCAATGATCAAGCCCCGCGCTTGAATGTTGAATCTAGGTATTGATAATGAGAATGATTATCGATAAGATCCGCGGCCTGTTCATATTGGGTTTGAAAACGCGGATGGATCGATAATGAAAATGATAAGAATGGTATGGGTAACGGCAGCGGCGTTGCTGGTGCTGGCTGGTTGTAACTCTGATGATTCGGGGTTACGTGAAGAGGCGATCAGTGCGGAGCTGAACCAGGGCGGGCAATGGCAGCAAAGTCTGGCGCTGGGGCAATTTGCCAGTGTTATAGAAAGCCCGCAACATGGTCAGTTGCAGGTAGCCAGCGACAGCCTGACCTATACGCCGGAGCCGTCGTTCCGTGGCACCGACAGCGCGCGGGTTGAAGGCAGCGAGGCAATCTATACGCTGACGTTTAGCGTTGTAGCGGTTAATCAGCCGCCGCAGTTACTCAACGCGCAAATCGAAGTCGTCGCCCACCGTGAGATCCGTGGTCAGCTCGAGGTTTATGATCAGGATGACGACCCCATTCAGTTTGAAGTGATCGAAGCACCAGAGCAGGGTGATTTTAGCCTCAACAGCAGCGGGGGCTTCGACTACCAGCTTGGCGAGCTGGCGCTACCCAATGCCTCCTTCACCGTGTCTATTTCAGATAACGTGAATGACCCGGTTATTGAAACCGTCACCTTGCTGCCGGCATATAGCAGTAATGAGGAAAAGGCGGCGTATTACTATCACTCGCGTCACTCCCATCTGGTGCAGGCGGAACAACGACTGCAGCAAATCAATTCAGACCGGGATACGGTTGAGGGCTACCAGCGGCTGGCCGAGGGCTATCTGTATGGCAGCATGGATGGTGAAATGCAGCGCCTGCTCGACGCACGGATTACAGGCCAGGAAGACCGGGCCTACACGCTGGCTGACCTGGCTACCATTTACAACAGACGCAACGAGCCGGAACACGCCGCTGAGTTCAGACGCGAGGCCTTAACGACTCACGCTCAGATGGTGCTCGACAACGGCATCGAAAACATGACCAACGGCAACGGCAGCTTTTACTGGACCTTACGCATCCGAGCGCTCGAAGCTGGTGATGACGAGCTTGTTGAGCAAATAGACAGGCAAACCCGGTCGTATGTTGATGCCCTAGGCGGTGGTGAATACCTGAATGCGAGTGGCTATATTATTCAGGGCCTGCGCGCAGCGGCACAACGTAGTACTGAAGACTCCCTGACGAGTGGCCTGTCACGTGACTACGAGAGCGCGTTAGCGGCTATTGACCAAATTTCGTATGCGGTGACCCAGACGGGGTACCAAACCACCCGGGATGACGAACGCCTGTTCAAAATCGCGCCGCTTTATAGTGGCTGGGCGACAGAGCTGTACTATTTTATTGGCGACAGTGACTCGGCTAAGCGGCAGCTCGCTTATACTATCTCGTTTTATCAGGCCACCGATTACGACCCTGATTATCAGTTCGAGGCGCTGCCTTATGCTGATATTACCCTGCGCGATTATGCCATTCCGCTAAAAGACGCGGCGGGTGTTTTCGCTTTGCTGTATCCGGATGCCGATACTAATGTCCCGCTCGATATACTCGAAGCAGTGGACTCAAATCAATATGACAGGGCGCTGGCCGTGATCGAGGATATGCAGTTCCTCAAGCGAACCATGGAAGGCGAGCCAGTAGCGACTGTCATCAACGACTTATTGGCTTACTACGACGGCAGCACCCGCAACCAGATAGCAATGCTGACTGAGGCCGGTTCGAGCAACCCGAACTTCGGCAGCCTGCTGCGCCGGTTCGGTTACAGCGTGCAGGCGGACGCGGCGGTAGATGCTGCCTTTGATATTGTTAACTCAAACCTGTTTGCTACAGAGCAAGGGCATTCGGCGCAGTATTTAACCGGCTCCAGCGGCTGCTTTAAAGTGATTAATATTATCTATCGTGATGTCAGCCAAGAGCTGGCGCGTGAGCGCGCTGCAGCCTGTGAAAACCTGCTTGGCAACGCCTCAGCGCAACATGTGGCGAATATACACAACGTGATCAGCACCTACCTGCTGGTCGACCGGGTAGAAGATGCGATTAGTCTGTACCCTCAGGCTATCTACCAGCTGGATATAAGTGAAGAAAGCGCACTGAGTAAAGCTGGTGACTGGTTTTATCTGGCGAAGCTGATGGCGCGGGCACGAAGCTACGAGCATGCGATGGAAGCTGCTGAAAAGGGCTTTGCCCAGCTTAGCCTGGCACCCACAACGACCCCGAGTGAGATCAAGGCGGTGCTGACGGAGCTGGAGAATGTATCGGGCCTGTCCAAGAAGACCAGTATTTACAATATTACTAATTCACTAATGGTGGAGCTGCGCTCCCACGCCTATACCCAGCCTGAGTACCAAAGCTGGATGCAACAGCTGAACCAGCTTAGCGGGAATCTGCTGGATACGCTGACTGCTGAGGTGATGGCACAACCAGAGCCCGAACATGAAGGACTCAGCGAAGAGCTGGTGGAGGCACTCAGTGCAGCCCGTCTGTATAGCAAAGCCGAGCAGGTCGCGGCGTCGCTGGCCGTTGGTGATGCAGAACGCCTGCAGCTAAATGCGCTGATATCGGAAATTCAGGCAGTGCAGGATGACTTTCCGGCTAGCGTAATCGCAACGGTGGACACGGATCTGGATGGCCGCGCCAACTTCTTCGCGGTATCAGCTACCACTGAGCAACTGGCAGAGACCGATATCGAACTGGATGACGACGCAGACGGCGATGGGGTGAAGGATGAAGATGATCCGCAACCATTGGGTTAGTGCCTCGCTGCTGGGGCTGACATGGATGTTTTGCGGTACGGGGTTGGCGCAGTCAGAGCAAGAGGTAGAGGCGTCACAAACCACTGACAGTGCGACGGAAGTTGACGCTGAGACAGACCCGCGTATCGAACGGATTGAAATACGCGGTAGACGCTGGTTGCCGGAAACCACCACGGCTGAGGGCAGCTTTACCCTCAGCCGTGAGTTTCTCGACAACGCCCTGAAAGGCAACGGCAATGTCACTGATATGCTGTTGTTTCTACCGGGCGTGCAGGGTGCCGAAGGGGCATTAAGTGCAGATCGGCAAGGCGAAATCAAAAGCCAGCTGATTTCAGTGTCCGGGGCACAACCCTGGCAGACCTCGTTTGTGCTTGACGGGCTGGACAACAACTCGTACCTCGACCCTGGTAGTTCCAGGCGCTCAGTGACCGCGATTAACGATGTCCAGGGGCACCCCGAAGCGTCCTTTGTTAACCATGAGCTGATTGGCAGCGTCACCCTGTACGACAGCAATGTGCCAGCGCGCTTCGGCGCCTTTAACGGTGGTGTCGTCGACATGGAGTTGCGCGATGCGCAGTCGGCACCGACGTTTACCCTTGATTACCGGCGTTCGAACAGCGGGTGGGGCAGCTATCATTACATTGACGACCGTCGCTATAACGAAGACGCTGAAGCAGCGGCGCAACAGATCGACTGGCCGCGTGAACCCGAATTCGATAAGGAAAGCCTTACCTTCAGCTTGAGCCACCAGCTCAGCGACCGGCAGTCATTAATGCTGTCGGTGGCCCGCACCACTTCAACCATTACCGACATCAGTTTAAATAAAGCGGTGCAAACCGAGCGCGAGTCAGTCAGTACATCGCTTAGCTATCAACTGGACGACATGCTATTCGACCGCTTGCGCTTTAATCTGGGCTATTCACCCTATAGTGGGCGTCATTTGATCAAAGACGTACTGGACTCAGAATTCGACCTCGACGGCGGCGGCATGCGGGCAAGTGTGGGCGCATGGAACTCGTTGTGGGGTGGGCAGTGGCAGGCGAAACTGGCCTGGAGCCAGAGCGAAAACAGCCGTCAGGCGCCGAATGTCTTTTTGCCATGGTATCGGGCAGCGGGAAAAGACTGGGGTATTGATCAGGGGTCGCCGCCATTTAGCATGCAAGGCGGTTACGGCGATCTGGATAAAACCCAGACCAGCTGGTCGGCGACAACGGACTTTAGTCGCGAGCTGGATGCTCAGTGGCTGGGGGCGCGGCACAGCTTTGAACTTGGGCTCGGTGTTGAGCGTATGCTACTGCGTCGCCAGCGGCCACAGACATCGGCGGTTTATTCCGCTCCGTTTCGCGACGCCAGTGTGCAGTGTGGCGGGCAGACCCTGGACTGTATCGAGCAAAGCTACCGTATGTCACTGGACGAACTGGCGGCAGAACTGGGCGGGCAAATTGATTTTAGCAACCCTGACCATATTCAGGCGTATCAGGATAACTTACTGACACGTGGTCAGTTCATGCGCTACCGGCGGCTGTACCTCAGCGAAGACATCGAAGTGATACTGAATCAAGCGAACGCCTATGCAGAGTACCATTTTGACTGGCCGCGCCTGCAACTGACGCTTGGTGGTCGTAGTGACTATGACGATTTTCTTGAGAACCTTAACCTGGCGTATCGAACCCGTGCCTCCTGGGATCTGTTTGGCAACGACATGACGCGGCTGAATGCCGGCTTCAATCGTTACTATGCGGCCAATTTAGTGACTTATCAGTTACGTGAGGCGCAACGGCCTTACCTGACCCAGTATCGTCCTATTAGCAACGGTGAGGTAGCGGGCTGGATTACCTCGTCGTCGGCGGCTCGTTATCGCTATCGGTTCGATGACGTGCGCACGCCTTACAGTGACGAGGTGAGTGTTGGCATTAACCAGCGGCTTTGGCACAACGCTATGCTGACGCTGCGCTACGTGCAGCGACGGGGTTATGACCAGATCACCCGAGGCCCGCAGGAGTATATTGATGGTTACACCTATCTGTACCAGACCAATGAAGGCTCGAACCGGCATGACCGGGTGTCACTGTCGCTTAACCAGGCGTGGCAGAACCATTCGCTGACGTTCAACATCAATTACACCGACAATGAAAGCAGTGCAGAGTCGTATGACGACACGGTGCTGGGCGTACCCGAAGACGAGTTGGTGGTGTTGCGGCGGCAAATTGAAGTGGGTGATGAAGCGGGGACGACGTACCAGTTGATGAGCTACGACGACCTGACCCGGCGGCAGATGGACTTTAGCCGTCCGTTAACCGCAAACCTGGTGTGGAACGCAAGCTGGCTGGAAGCATTCAGCTCAACACTGAGCCTGGCCTATGTCGGCGAGTTTGAATCGGTCATTGATACCGGCATTTTGTACGAGATGTCGCGCGGCGACGTCGTGTGTGACGACTGTGATTTGCAGAATTTGACCTACCCGTTGTTCGACGAGTACGAACGGCCTGCCCGGGTGAGCACCAATGCGCGGCTGGAATACCGCTTAGGCCTGAGTAAGGACTGGAGCGCGGCGCTGAACCTGGAAATCAATAACCTGTTTAACCAGCGTACTCACCTGGTGTCACCGGGGGCCGCCGGAATCGAAGTGGGTCGGGAGTTCTGGCTGGGAGTGAATGTACGGTGGTAAGGCGGTTTGTTTGTGGTGTTGCATTGCTTGGGGTGTTGGCCGGGGCGGTTGCCGCTGAAGCTGAAAGTGGTGCTAATGTACGGCAGTTTGCAGATGGCTTTAGCAGCGCAGACTACCTGCAGGCTCAGGATGCGTGGCCGCCTTTGCATCCGCAGGCTTTAGATGATGTGCGGGCCGTGCCCGATTCGTCGGGGGTTGATGCGTTGTTAGCGGAACTTGGAGAGCAGCTGTTCTTTGACCCGGGGCTATCAGGCGATGGCAGCGTCAGCTGTGGTAGTTGCCACCGGCCTGAGCAGCACTTTGCCGATAGCGACAAGCTGTCGCCCGGTGTCGAAGGGCGATTAGGCAAGCGCACCACGCCGATGCTGCGTTTAGTTGAACACTGGGACGTGCTGTTCTGGGACGCTCGGGTGGATAGCCTGGAAGCGTTGGTGGAGCAGCCACTGACCGCGGCGCATGAAATGAACAATAGTACAGAGGCGG
The DNA here is from genome assembly GCF_003986955.1 of Aliidiomarina sedimenti. Lineage (GTDB taxonomy): Bacteria > Pseudomonadota > Gammaproteobacteria > Enterobacterales > Alteromonadaceae > Aliidiomarina > Aliidiomarina sedimenti. Next base: position 329,473 of record NZ_PIPN01000003.1, read on the forward strand.
CGGTGGAGTATGTGCGTGGCCAACCGCGTTATGTTGAGCAGTTTGCGGCAGTGGCCTTCGGCGATGGTGGTTCAGGTCATGTTGCTGAAGCAAATAATACCGACAGCGAAGACGTCAGTTGGTGGCATATTGCGCGTGCGATAGCGGAGTTTATGCGCAGTATTGAAGCGCCCGAGCGACCGTTCGACCATTTTATGCGTGCGGTGGCCGCCTCGGACTACGCGGCGGCGGCTGAGGTATTCACCGCTGAGGAGATAGAAGGCCTGCACCTGTTTCGTGGTAAAGCCGGCTGCGTGCAATGCCATAGCGGGGTTTTGCTGTCAGATCAGCGACTGCACAATATCGGCCTGACTTACTATGGTCGACGACACGAAGATCTGGGCCATTACCTGATAAGCGGCGAAGCCAGCGACGTCGGCAAATTCCGTACGCCGTCCTTACGCTACCTGGGCGAGCGCAGCCACTTTATGCATAACGGGCTGTTTAACGACCTGCTCGGTATTATCCGCATGTACAGCCACGGCGGAGCAAGACCGCGGCCACGAGGTGAGCAGGTCGACGACCCGCTGTTCCCCGTCACCTCCGAACTACTGCAACAATTCCCTTTAACCCCCGACGAAGAGCAGGCGCTGCTCGCCTTCCTGCAAACCTTGTGATTCAACATTCAAGCGCGGGGCTTGAATGTTGAATTCAGGCGGCAGATTCAATGATCAAGCCCCGCGCTCGATCGTTGAATTCGGTCTATTATCATTAGTAGGTGATGATATTAGGTGGTGAGTATGAAGCGATTAGCTTGGGTGGTTGGAACGTTGCTGGCGAGTGGTGTTGCGGTGGTGGCATTGGCGGAGCAGATGACTGCGCAGCAGTCGGACCCACAAGAGCTTGGTTGGATGCAGGGGTTCCCGCCGCCGGTGGATAAACGCATTATGCAGCCGGAATCTGACTTTTTTAGTTTTCCTAAATTGCGCTGGACGGTGTGTCACATTCGTGAACTGATGCCGACCACACAAGTGTCACGCGGATTAGCTGCGCCCTCTTCTTTGGACTACGCAATGCCAGACGCAGCTGAAGAGCGGACCGGAACCGACGTGGAGACCATGGTTAACCCGATACTGCGCGATGAAATCAATAACCTGACCTTTACCCCACTCAATAGCGAAACTGAAATGAGCTGGCGCGAGTCGCTGGATGCAAATTACACCGATGGCCTCCTGGTCATGCATAAGGGGCAGGTGGTGTATGAGTACTATTCAGGGTGCCTGGATGAAAGCCGACAGCACGCTGCGATGTCGATGACGAAATCGCTAACCGGGCTACTGGCGGAGATTCTGGTCGCCGAAGGCACGTTGGATGACACTGCTCGGGTCGATACAGTAGTGCCTGAACTTGCCGGCAGTGCGTTTGGTGACGCCACAGTGCGGCAGGTAATGGATATGACAACGGCGCTGCAGTTGAGCGAAAACTACGCCGACCCGAATGCCGATATCTGGCAGTATTCGCGAGCAGCAAGTCCATTGCCGAAGCCTGCTGATTACAGTGGACCGAATGGCTATTTTGATTATCTGCAAACGGTAGAAAAAGACGGCGAACACGGCGAGACGTTCGGTTACAGGACCGTAAACTCAGACGCGTTGGGCTGGATTATCTCCCGTACAAGTGGCGACGCTGTCAGCACCCTATTATCAGAACGGATATGGCAGCATATCGGCGCAGAACAAGACGCCTACATGACGGTGGATGCGCTCGGCACCCCGTTTGCTGGCGGTGGTTTAAGTGCTGGGTTACGTGACCTGGCTAGAATCGGTCAGTTGATGCTGAATCAAGGCCAAGCCGGCGATCGCCAGGTGTTCCCGGCTGATGTGGTAGCGTCAATTGAGGGCGGCGGTAATCAAGAAGCCTTTGCCAAAGCTGGATACAGTACCTTGCCTGGCGCCAGTTACCGCAGCATGTGGTGGGTGTTGCACAATGAAAACGGAGCCTATGCCGCACGTGGCGTACACGGGCAAACTATCTACGTAGACCCCACCGCTGAAATGGTGATCGTGCGTTTCGCTTCCTTCCCCCAGGCTAGCAACAGCCTGATAGATCCCACGTCCTTACCTGCATATGCCGCATTGGCAGATTGGTTGCTTCAACGGTAATTCAATGATCAAGCGCGGGGCTTGAATGTTGAATTCAGGCGGCAGATTCAATGATCAAGCCCCGCGCTCGAATGTTGAATTTATGGTAGGTTAGCGGGAGGTTGAACACGGAAGATATATTAAGAGAGTTGAGATGAAGCTTGATACGGGGTTGAACGAGGCGCTGGTGGTTGGGTTGTCGAACTGGCTGGCGATTAAGGCATTGGCGGATGACAACTATGCGATGCCGCAGGTGTTAAAAGACGATCAAAAAAGCATGAATATGCGGGTGGTGTTTGTCACCTTAGCGGATGAACGCGGGCATTATGCCACCGCATCGGCAATGGCGATGAACCTGGCCCAGGCGGGACAGTCGGCGCTGGATAAAGCGCGGGTTACCTACCAAGGCACCGAAAAAGCCGATAAAGCCAACAATGCCGCCAGACGCAAAATCGAACGGGTCAAAGTCGATATCATGGCGGATGTCGTGCCAATTGACGAGGCGCGGGTAAAACAGGGGCTTCCAATTGTCAGTGATCGCTCACTGGTAGGTGTCATTCTGGAGAACTATGATCAGGCCTGGCTGGCAGAAGAGAGCATGCGCGAAGGTTTTGTTGGCCTCAAAGGTCATCTGAATCGGGCAAAAATACGGGCTCGGCTCGGCCAACGAATTAACAACCCTGACAGCAATAAAGTATGGATATTCAGCACACTAAGTCGCCTGGTTCTGAAAACCAGCGAAGGTCAGCTCGCCAATTTACCCTTGCTACGCAACCACGTGGTAAACCCCCAGCTAACTCCGGAGTTTGCCAGTGAAGTTGCCAAAGACGGGGCGGACTATCTGGCGCGCCATACCACCGACAGCGGCCAGATGAACTACCTGTTCGATGCCGCCAATGACCGGGTTTTGAAAGGCTACAATATCCTGCGTCACGCTGGCAGTTTGTGGTCGATGCTGCAGGTCTACAAAGATGCACCAACCGTTAAGTTGCATGGTGCCTGTAACCGCGCGCTGGACTATCTGCTCAGTACCGTGCAGGCGTTCTCGCCAGACTACCCAAGGCTGAAAGTTATCGCGTATGAAAACGAAGCAAAACTTGGCGGCAACGGGCTGGCGCTGGTGGCGATGGCAGCCGCGTACAAATATCTCGGACGACGCGATATCCTGCCGGTCATGCGTGAATTAGCCGACTGGATCGTCGCCATTCAGGCGCCGAATGGGGAGTTTACTCTGCATAAGGCGTATCTCGACACAGTCGAAAAAGCCCCGTTTATATCAGGCTATTACCCCGGCGAAGCGATTCTTGGGCTGATGGAGCTGTATAAAATTGACCGCAACCACAAGTGGTTAAACAGCGCCGACCGCGCCGCCAAATGGCTCATAGAGGTGCGCGATGGCGATAAGTCGATTGAAGAGCTGGAACGAGACCACTGGTTGTTATACGGCCTGAACGAACTCTATCAGGTTGTGCCGCATCAGCAATTTGTTGACCACTGCAAGCGATTACTGGAGGCGATCACCTACAGCCAGCACAAGAAAGCCAACGTGCCGGACTGGATAGGGGGCTTCCAGGACCCACTGAATATTACCGCTACCGCCTGCATGTGCGAAGGAATGCTGGCTGGCTACAGACTATTAAGCCGCGCTGGCGAAGACGCGGAAAGATTAGCGACACTAAGAACCGCGATTGAAGCAGGCCTGAAACTGCAGTTGCAGTTCCGCTTCGACAGCATCAACAGTACCTATCTGAAGAACCCGGAACGCGCCGAAGGTGGTTTTCAGTGCAGAACCGCGCACTGGAACATCCAGGTCGACTTCACCCAGCACTCGCTGACTGGGTTCTTGATGTATGGGCGGTATATCTAAGCTGTTCTTGGAAAGTTAAGGTTGCGCAGCAGTGTAGCTAAATGCTTTTAATTGAAAAAAATTCAATGTTCAAGCCCCGCGCTTGAACGTTGAATCAGGAGTGGAAGATGACGGTTACTCAACATTTGGGGATTGTGTTTGCGCGGCCAAAATTGCGCATTGCATTGCTGGTGGTTGTGCTGGTGCATGGCGTGCTAGGGCTGATGGGAACTGTTAGTGGTGCTATCGACCAGGTAACCGGCGGCGTTACACTGACATATTTGGCTGATTTCGTGCAGTTTTTGTTAATTCAGGCTGCTATCACTTTTTTGTACTTGAACTCTTCGAAAAGCGAGAAAACCCGTTATTCGCTGGATACCGGGTTCTACCTTAAATTTTACGCGGCAGAGCAGAACCGATGGTTGTGGCTGGATAAAACTTCGGCCAACGCAAAAGTTGGGCTGACAGCAAAGAATGTAGCCGAGGGACGGCAGGACAAAATGGTCCTTTCACAAAGCGTTTTGCAGTATCTGCCTTCAAAGCCTCTGAGTATCGCTGACGTAAAATTTGAGTTGGATGACGAGTGGTACGAATTGCCGTGGTTTGTCGCTGACCACGCTCTGGATCAAACGCTAAGGCGCTTCAACGCGCTTGAAAAACATGATTACAATGGGCTGACATTGTCGCTGAAAAACATACAACCATCGGCTGAGCAACTGACACTGCGGTTTCGCAAATCCAATTACTACAGCTACCTGGCGACCAATATGTTGCCGGAGGCAAGGTTGCCAGGGGGCTTAAGTTATCGCGATGTGCTTGAGCCAGGTCCTGCACTGCACAATCCTGATGTTGCAATAGCGGAGAACCACGTTGGACTGAGTTGTTTGATGCTTACTACGGATAATCATCTACTGATTCCGGTGCGAAAGAAAACTACCAATGTATTCAAAGGACAACTATCGCCCAGCGTGAGTGGTGCTGGTAATATTCCAACCTGTTTCGACGACACGAAAAATGTCTATACTCCACTGGCCTGGCTCGCCCAGGAAACTAGCGAAGAATTACCGTTCCTGCAGTTGTCGGTAGCGAATTTGACGGCGTTTCCCGAAGACATCAGATCATTGCGGCTGGAGCTTCAATCAGCATGTTTTCTGGGAATGTCCAGAGAGCTGCGTCGTTGTGGTAAGCCAGAGCTATTTTTCAGCTATCAGTTGCCCTGGGATGCCGCACATGTCAGAACCTTACAAAAAGGTCATGAGCGGACCACAAACGAACAATCTGAAAACGAGTCGCATGATATTCAGGCTATCGACCTGAATGAAAACGAGTCTTATCTATTGGTTCGGGCTGACACTGTGTACGCATCACTTAACAGCAAAACCGAAGGTCGGCCTCGTGAAACTTCGGTTCGACTCACTCTCGGCAATAGCAGTTATGTCGTCTCAGAGTCGTTGTTGGTAAATTTGATTTTGTTACGTCATCATGGGGTTGGATAACTGGAAAATTGCTTAGCAAGCAGGGCTCGCAAACGCCTTAAACAAACTAGCATCAAAGCACATTAACAATTGAAGCAACTACGCAGCTAAGGTAGACTTCTACCCCTTGGCAGGACGTAAAAACCAGTTAGTAGCGACACAGATCGGATTTGTGAAATCGTAACGCACTTGCACGAAGGAAGAAGGATAAAAAGCAGTATGCAAGTTTTCAGGCGTGCGCAGGCTGACAAAAAGCGTAAGAATCTAAAAGCAAATAATAAAGCACCAGCTATCAGCTAAATAGGTTTACCGAGCCTCGGCGTACTTGTACGCGGGGGCTTTTTACGTTGCTACGCCTAACAAATTTTAGCATTACGCAGGCATATTGGGAGCCTTAACCTAGGGGCGGTAGCGTGTCTGAAATCTATAGGATGCTTTGTGACAAGCGTTCTTGTCAGACATGACAACAGCACCGTGCCAAACTCAATATCAAATAAAAAAGCAACTTCTAACGGAAGCGAACCCATGACAGAGCAATATCAACATGCCCCGCAGCGTCATAGTGAGAATGATGAAATCGACTTACGCGAGTTATTCGCGATCCTTTGGAAAGGTAAATGGATAATCATCGCGATTACTTTTGCATTTGCCGTGGGGTCAGTTATCTATGCGCTGAGCTTACCTAATATTTACGCGGCGGAAGCTAAGCTGGCACCGACTGAAGAAGCTCAAGGTGGTTTGCGTGACATGGATGGACAGTTAGGGGGACTTGCAAGCTTAGCGGGGTTGAATATGGGGCAAAACCAGATAACCCCCGCGATTATAGCGATGGAAATCTTGCAGTCGCGTAAGTTTCTTAGTGAATTCATTGTCCGGCACAAAATTCAGCCTGAGTTACTTGCGGTGAAAGAATGGGACGCAAATAGTGGCGAGTTGATTATAGATCGCGATGCTTACAATCCTGAAACAGGTAATTGGTTACGTGAGGTTGACCCTCCAAAGCAACCCGAACCCTCTAGTTGGGAGTTGGTTGATGCGTTTAGAGAATTGTTAATTGTAGAACAAGGAACTGAATCGCCACTTACGATAATAAAAGTCGAACACCGTTCACCGACGGTAGCAAAACAGTGGGTTGATTGGTTGATTGAGGACATTAACAATGAAATGCGTGAGCGCGATATTGAAGAATCCCAACGAAGCATGGAATACATAGAGCGTGAAATGACTAACGCTACGTTACGCAGCACGCAACAGATATTTTCGGGTCTAATGGAACAGCAAACTCAGACTATTATGCTGGCAAATGTGCGGCCAGAATACATTTATCGAGTGGTTGATCCCGCAGTTGTACCTGAACAACGAGCTAAGCCTTCAAGAGCGATTATTGCAATTGTGGGTACATTCTTGGGTGGCTTCTTATCCTTGATTGTTGTTTTAATTCTGAATCTAATAACAAAAGATAAGTCTGCATAAGTTAAGGCGTAGTCAAATGAAAAAAATCGCAGTGGCCGGCACTGGCTATGTCGGGCTTTCTAACGCAGTGTTGTTGGCACAGAACAATCAAGTGACTGCTGTTGACATTGTCAAAGAGAAGGTAGCGTTGATAAATGACAAGAAATCGACAGTTTCGGACCCCGAAATTCAAGATTTTCTTGGCAGTAAAACACTGCACCTAAACGCAACGATGAATGGTGAAGAGGCTTATAAGGATGCTGAGTTTGTTGTCATTGCCACTCCAACTGACTACGATCCGGAAACAAACTATTTTAATACGAAAAGTGTAGAATCAGTGATTCATCAAGTGTTAAAAGTTAATGCTAATGCAGTCATGATTATCAAATCTACAATCCCCGTGGGCTTTACGAAGTCATTAAAAAAGAAGTTTAAAACGGACAATATTATTTTCTCGCCGGAATTTCTTCGTGAGGGTCAAGCCCTTTATGATAATTTGTATCCATCACGAATTATTGTCGGAGAACGAAGCGAACGAGCAGAATCATTTGCGAGGTTACTGAGGCAGGGCGCCATAAAAAAGGATATTTCAGTGTTATTTACCGACAGCACTGAAGCTGAAGCGATCAAGCTTTTCGCGAATACTTACTTAGCAATGCGCGTTGCCTATTTTAATGAGTTGGATACCTATGCAGAAGTCCACGGGTTAAATAGTCGCCAGATTATTGAAGGGGTGGGGTTGGACCCGCGTATTGGTAATCATTATAACAATCCTAGCTTTGGGTACGGGGGCTATTGTTTACCTAAAGATACCAAGCAGTTACTAGCGAACTTTGAAAAGGTACCGCAGAATATTATGCGAGCCATTGTTGATGCCAACCGTACTCGTAAAGATTTTATTGCTGATGCGATTATCGCTAAAGCGCCAAAAGTGGTCGGTATCTATCGTCTCGTAATGAAATCTGGCTCAGATAATTTCCGAGCTTCAGCAATTCAAGGTGTAATGAAGCGGATCAAAGCGAAAGGTATAGAGGTCATTGTTTATGAGCCAGAGCTTAAAGATAACCTTTTTTATAATTCGAAAGTGATCCGAGATATTAATGAATTCAAGTCTAAAAGTTGTGTGATAGTTTCAAATAGACTAGCAAGTGAATTGAATGATGTGGCGGCTAAGGTCTATACAAGAGATTTATTTAACAGTGATTAATTTAGTACAGATTTATAAATTAATATTTGATTTTACGCGGTCAGAAACGCCGTAATGTTACTAAAAAAAATAGCAAATCATGAATTGTTTCGTGGGTCAGCAATTTACCTACTGGCAAGCGCTATGAACGCTGCTATTCCTCTTCTGCTTCTGCCTGTCCTCACACGATATTTATCACCAGCTGAGTATGGCGAAGTTGCTATGTTTTTAGTTTGGGTATCGCTTATCGGCGCTCTATGTGGACTTAGTGTGCACGGAGCTGCAAATCGGAAGTATTTCGATATTGATGAAAACGCTGACGAGTTAGCTAAATACATATTTATGTGTTTTTCGATTCTCATGGTCAGCTCGTTGATTATGCTAGGGATTGTAGTAATTCTTGGGCCTTACCTGAGTAAAATGTTAAACATTTCATATGTATGGCTAATTATAGGTGTTCCGGTTGCGGCTTTAGGTTTTATCAATAAATTAAGACTTGGTCAATGGCAGGTTAGTAAACAGGCAGCTAGGTATGGTGTGCACCAAGTCAGTCAATCACTAGCGAATGTTAGTTTGACTTTGTTTTTTGTTGTGGTGCTTTATCTCGGAGCATCAGGAAGAATTCTAGCTATATCATCAACGTTCTTCGTTTTTGCAATTATATCTATTTTAACACTGTTTAAAGACCGTTTGATAAAGTTTGCTTGGCGGCCTGATATGGCAAAAGAAGCTTTAAATTTCGGTGTGCCACTGATACCCCATATCGTAGGAATGTTCTTATTGAACACTGTCGACAGGGTAGTGATAACTTCAGAGTTAGGGCTTGATCAAGCTGGTATATATATGGTGGCAATCCAACTAAGTATGGCTGCAGGTATTATACTTGATGCTGTCAATAAATCATTCGTTCCATGGCTTTATGAACGTTTGAAGCGGAATGAAATCAACGAAAAGTTAATGATAGTGAAAGCAACTTATGCTTATTATTGTCTTCTCGGATTTGGTGCGTTCCTAGGGTTTATTGTGGCGGGTGACGTCCTTCTTTTAATTGTTGGTCGCGATTATTCTGACGCTGCTAATTTGATTGGTTGGGTTATATTAGCGAAAGCGTTTCACGGTGGCTACTTGATGGTAACGAATTACCTTTTTTACTCTAAAAATACTGGAGTATTATCGACGATTACAATTTTTTGCGGGCTGTTAAATGTCGCTTTGCTGTTCGTTTTGATCGGTTATGCAGGTCTTATCGGCGCTGCTTGGGCTTACTGTATTAGCAAGTTCGTCCAATGGATCGTGACATGGTTGGTTGCTAGCCGGATGGTTAGCATGCCTTGGTTTAAAATTTTTGCTATACAAAAGTAGATATAATATGTTTGAAAATTCAACAATTCTAGTTACCGGTGGCACTGGTTCTTTCGGCCATACGTTCATTCCTATGGTATTGGAAAAATATAACCCTAAGAAAGTCATCATTTATTCACGCGATGAAATGAAACAATGGGAAATGGCTAAGCTTTTTGCAGGTGATTCCCGCGTCCGGTTTTTCATCGGTGACGTACGTGATCGTGAGCGTCTGTACCGCGCCCTCGATAACGTTGATTATGTCGTGCATGCGGCTGCGACTAAGATCGTTCCTACGGCAGAGTACAACCCGTTTGAATGTATTAAAACGAACGTCGACGGTGCGATGAATCTTATTGATGCCTGTATCGATAAGGGTGTTAAAAAAGTTGTCGCGTTGTCCACTGACAAAGCAAGCAGCCCTATCAATTTGTACGGTGCAACCAAGCTAACCTCAGACAAACTCTTTGTAGCTGGAAACCATTACGCTGGCGCCCATCGGACGCGCTTTTCAGTCGTACGTTATGGCAATGTAATGGGGTCACGTGGCTCAGTGATTCCATTTTTCATGTCAATTAAGGAAAAGGGCACCTTACCCATTACTGATGATCGTATGACTCGATTCATGATCTCTCTTGAAGAAGGGGTTGAACTGGTTTGGCATGCGTTTGAAGACATGGAAGGCGGCGAAATTTATGTGAAGAAAATACCGTCGATGAAGGTCACGGATTTGGCTCGCGTTGTTGCCCCTGAAGCGAAGCAGGAGATTGTCGGCATACGACCCGGCGAGAAGCTGCACGAGCAGATGATCGGTGCTGAAGATTCTTATTTTACTTACGAATATCCAGAGCATTACAAAATTCTGCCTCAAATTAACAACTGGGACAAAGATGCAAACCGCATTAAAGACGGTACACTCGTTCCTGAAGGGTTTGTTTACTCGAGCGATAATAATAACGAGTGGATGAGCGACGCAGAATTAGAAGCCTGGATTGAAGCAAATCACGAGAAAATTGGAGCAATTTAATGGTTCCTTATGGTCGGCAAAGTATTAGTCAGCAGGATATTGATGCGGTTATCGATGTACTGAAATCTGATTTCCTGACGCAAGGCCCTCAGGTTCCTGCGTTTGAACGTTCGATTGCAGATCATTGTGGTGCAAAGCATGCCTTTGCGGTGAATAGTGCTACGTCAGCGCTGCATATTGCTTGTCTAGCTTTGGATCTGGGCGCTGGTGATATTCTATGGACCTCGCCGATCACCTTTGTAGCGTCAGCAAATTGTGCTCTCTATTGTGGCGCAGATGTCGATTTTGTCGATATTGATAAGCGAACTTACAATATGAGTGTTCAGGCACTCGAAGAAAAGCTTGTCGATGCAGAAAAGACCGGCAGACTCCCTAAAGTAATCGTTGTAGTGCATCTATGCGGACAGCCGTGTGAGATGGAAGCGATTCATGCGCTGAGTCAGCAATATGGCTTCAAAATCATAGAAGATGCATCACATGCCATTGGTGGGAAATACCAGGGTGAGCCTATAGGGAATTGTCATTTTAGTGACATTACCGTGTTTAGTTTTCACCCGGTGAAAATCATCACCACAGCAGAAGGTGGTATGGCGCTTACCAATTCGGATGAGCTTGCTGAGCGATTGGCGTTGCTACGTAGCCACGGGATTACTCGCGACCCGGAGTTAATGACTCAAGCACCCGATGGTCCCTGGTACTATCAGCAGATTGATTTAGGTTATAACTACCGGATGACCGAGCTGCAGGCAGCGCTAGGCGTGAGCCAGATGACACGCCTGGATGAGTTTGTTTCACGTCGGCATGAGCTGGCGAATGTGTATAATGAGGCACTAGCAAGTTTGCCTTTAACACGACCCTGGCAGCATCCGGATGCCTACTCGGGCCTTCATCTGTATGTTATTCGACTTGATTTAGCGAAGCTCAACAAGAGCCATTTGCAGGTGTTTGAAGAACTACGTGAACGGGGTGTGGGTGTCAATCTACATTATATTCCAGTTCACCTGCAGCCTTACTATCAGGCTTTTGGATTCAAACAAGGGGACTTCCCCGTTGCTGAGCAATATTACCGTGACGCGATTAGCATCCCGATGTTTCATGGTATGTCGGATAATGACCAGCAGTTCGTTATTGACACATTGAAAGAAGTGCTGGCAGCGTGAACGTTGCGATCATCCCAGCTCGTGGAGGTAGCAAACGAATACCGGGCAAAAACATTAAAGTATTCGCGGGCAAACCCATGATTGCCTGGTCCATTGAGGCAGCGAAAGAAAGCGGCTGTTTTGATAAAATCATAGTATCCACTGACGATGACGCTATTGCAGAAATAGCGGAAGAATACGGTGCCGAGGTTCCATTCACTCGCCCTGCATCGTTAAGTGACGATTACACCGGGACCATTCCTGTCATTGCCCATGCTATCCGTACTTTGAACGAGCACAATGCAAACTCTAATGTAGGTCCGGTCACACATGCCTGCTGTATTTATGCGACGGCCCCTTTCGTGCAACCCGCGGATATCAAGGCAGGATTAGAACAGGTTAACAAGGCGGGCGTTGAGTATGCTTTTAGTGTCACCAGCTACCCGTTCCCTATTCAGCGTGCGCTCAGATTAACAGATGAGCAGCGGGTCACCATGTTTCAACCAGAGCACTTTAGCACGCGCTCTCAGGACCTGACCGAAGCCTATCATGATGCCGGTCAGTTTTATTGGGGCAGGGCTGCTGCCTGGTTAGAACAGAAACTGCTTTTTACACCCGCAAGCGCGCCGGTGATATTGCCGCGACACCGGGTACAGGATATCGATACTCCGGAAGACTGGGAGCGCGCAGAGTGGCTGTTTAAAGCCATGCAGGCCATGAACGAATGAAGGTTGTGTTTCGCGCCGATGCCTCTCACCAAATCGGCAGCGGCCACGTGATGCGCTGTCTCACCCTGGCGGACGCGCTCACACAGGCGGGCGGCGACTGTCAGTTTATATGCCGGAATCATAAAGGGCACCTGGCTGAGTTTATTCGGGCCAAGGGGTATCCATGCCATTTGTTGCATGAAGACAGCGAGCATGCTGAGATGGGAGTACCTTCAACACAGCACAGTACAACGCAGCATGCCGACTGGCTTAAGGTCACCTGGCAACTGGATGCCGTACAAACCGGCTGCGTGCTGGATACGGTAAAGCCCGACTGGCTTGTTGTTGACCACTATGCGCTTGACCATGGTTGGGAGCAGGCGCTGACGCCATACTACCGAAAGCTCATGGTAATCGATGATTTAGCCGACCGTCCTCATCACCATGCCGATGTTTTGTTAGATCAAACACTGGGCAGAAAAGAAGACGAGTATCGCAGCCTGGTAAGTCCTGACACCAGGCTACTGGTAGGTGCTGACTACGCATTGCTTCGCCCTGAGTTTGCAAAATGGCGGGCGTACAGTTTAAAGCGCCGTGAAGTACCTGAGCTAAAGACTATCTTAATAAACCTCGGTGGTGTTGATAATGACAACGTCACCGGCGACTTGCTGGATGCACTGACAGCGTGCAAACTACCGGCTGATTGCAGCATTGTAGTCGTTATGGGCGCGTCCGCGCCCCATCTTCAGGCGGTGCGAGACAAAGCGGCGCTTATGGATTTGGATACTCGGGTTTTATCGGGGGTCAGTAATATGGCGGAGCTGATGGCACATGCAGACTTCGCCATTGGCGCGGCTGGATCGACGTCTTGGGAGCGGTGTTGTTTGGGCTTACCCGCGGTCATGGTCGTTTTGGCGCAGAACCAGCAGCTGATAGCAAACCAGTTAAGTCAGATTGGCGCATGCGAGGTCATGTCAGCCGATACGCTTAACGACGAGCTACCACACGTACTGCATGATTTGTCTGAGACTACATTGAAGAGCATGTCTGAACACGCTCGAGCGGTGTGCACGGGTGACGGGGCGACCCATGTTGCGCGGACGCTGGTGTCCCTGGGAGCATAACGAATTTTATGGCCGATGTTGAAACACTACGACAGGTAGACGTAACCGATTTACCGATACTACGCCGTTGGCGGAATCACCCTGATATCCGCCGGTATATGTATACCCAGCATGAAATTACCGCCCACGAGCATCAGGCATGGTTTGAGCGCATGCAGACTAACCCTCAGGTTCACCTGCTCATGTATGTTGAAGACGGCACCCCACGTGGCTATGCCCAGTTAACAGTAAAAGCGCACCGTGCAGACTGGGGGTTTTACGTGTCACCCGATGCCAAAAAGGGGACCGGCCGGAAGCTTGGCCATACAGTGCTCGACTATGCATTTCATGAACTGCAGCTGGAAAAGGTCTGCGGTGAGGCGTTGAGCTTTAACGAGGGCTCCATTGCTTTTCACAAAGCCCTTGGCTTTACGCATGAAGGTACCCTGAGAGCGCATGCATGTATTCGCAGTGATTTTGTTGATGTGTTCTGCTTTGGTTTGTTAAAAGCAGACTGGTTAACTGAATAAAAAAATTATGAGGCACAAATGAGTACATCAAAAAGCACACCTGAAATAGCGATAGCGGGTCGGCGCATTTCGGTCCACGAATCACCTTACATCATCGCGGAATTGTCAGCGAATCATAATGGCTCAATCGACACCGCAAAGCGAATTATTGAAGAAGCTAAAAAGGCGGGAGCGGATGCGGTAAAAATGCAAACCTACCGGCCGGATACCATTACCCTTGATAGTGATGGCGACGACTTCAAGATCAAAGGTGGTCTTTGGGATGGGCGCACTCTTTATGAGCTGTATGAAGAGGCACATACTCCCTGGGAGTGGCATAAGCCATTGTTTGAATATGCCAGAAGCTTAGATATACCCATCTTTAGCTCACCGTTCGATAGCACCGCGGTGGATTTGCTGGAAGATTTAAACGCACCGGCCTACAAAATTGCCAGCTTTGAAGCGGTTGATCTGCCGTTGATTGAATACGTCGCGAGCACTGGCAAACCCATGATTATTTCAACGGGCATGGCCAACGACGACGAGATTTCTGAGGCGATAGATGCCGCGAAAGGGGCAGGTTGTACGCAGCTCGCTATTTTGCATTGCGTGAGCGGTTATCCAGCGCCGGCGGAAGATTACAATCTGCGTACGATTACCGATATGGCGCAGCGGTTCGGTTTGGTGACCGGGCTGTCTGACCATACTATCGATAATACGACTGCGATTACCAGTGTCGCCCTTGGCGCGGCCATCATAGAAAAACATTTTACGCTTAACCGAGCCGGTGGCGGCCCGGATGATAGCTTCTCCCTAGAGCCAGCGGAGTTAAAAGCGCTTTGCCACGACAGCAAGACCGCCTGGAGTGCGCTGGGTAAGGTTGATTATGGACGTAAATCAAGCGAGCAGGGCAATGCACAGTTCCGGCGGTCATTGTACTTTGTGAAAGATATGAAAGCCGGGGATGTGATTACTGAGGATTGTGTGCGCAGTGTAAGGCCTGGTTATGGTTTAGCCCCCAAAGAAATAAAGTCAATATTAAACAAGAGGCTTGCTAGAGATATTAATAAGTACGAACCAGTTTCAACAGAAAGCATAGAATTATAACCATAACCATCTATAGTATTTGAGCAAGTTTAATGAGGTCTGAATTTGAAAACAATTACGTATTTTACAAAAGAAAATGATGATTTACTCTTGGAGTTATCAAATGTTGGTTATGAAATTGTATTCAATTATGGAATCTCAAGTAATTTCGCTAAGCGTAGTATCGAGCAGAGACACATACTGAGTGAGGCTTCTGGAGAGAGTGTTGAGATAGGACGCACAGCCGTACAACAAAGAGGAAGCGTTAAGAGTAAAGCTCGTATATTTGAGTTTTTAAAACACTTTAGTCGGCATTCCGAAAGCCATTGGAAAAGAGAGGGGTACAGCTCTTCGAGGCCAAGAGTTGAGCTATTTGATTGGTACAAGGATACTTACTGGATTTTGTATGACTATTATAGAAGTATAGTTATACGAGAAAATGTAGAGCGCATTTTCTTCAACCGAGTACCTCATATGGGATTTGATACCGTATTGAATGACGTTGCAGAAGATTTAAGTGTTCCAAAACTTATATTTCACCAAAGTCTATTCCCAGATAGATTTTTCTATGGACGGACTGTAGAAGAGCTATTTAGTACTGAGAACAAAGCAAGGGTCTCTGATCCAATAGAGATTAAAGAACTTAACTTGTTTTATATGAAGAAAAGACCGCAGAAAAAGAATTTTGATAAGATAAAAGAGCTAGCTAGCGCTAAAAAAAATCATATTTTTAAAGGTATAAAACCCCATCGATTAAGTAGTTTCGTTTACGCGTTAGCCTTACCTAAATCGGATTTTATTGGTCAAGCTGTATTTCTTGATTTAAAGAAGTGGAGATATGATAAGTTAACTAAAAACGGTATGGCTACCAAGAAGGCGATACCTAAACATTTTGTTTACTTTCCACTTCATCTTGAACCAGAGGCAACTACCTCGGCTTTGGGCGGTGACTGGGACGACCAAGTGAGTGCGATAGAGTCCTTGTCCCATTCTTTACCGTTGGACGTGTCGATTGTAATTAAGGAAAATCCAAAACAAACGTGGCTTTATAGGAATGAGAATTTCTATTTGCGACTGAAGCGTTTACCTAACGTGCTATGGAGTGATTCAGCTGCGGACTCTAAGAAACTTATCAGAGAATCAATTTTTGTCGCAACCATAACAGGTACTGCAGGATATGAAGCTCTATTAGAGAAGAAGCCAGTTTTGTTTTTTGGAAATGCTTGGTACGGTAATATTCCTGGCGCTAAAAAATATGAGAGCGGCATTGATTTATTAAAGTATATGGACTTTGAGGTCGATATCGACTTGGTCAAGAAGGAAGTCAATAATATTATTAGTCGTTGTGGAACGGGTTTGGTGTATGCTCCTTATAAACCAATTAGCCAGATGAAAAATGAAGAGGCTAACAAAATAACGGCAAAAAGTATTTTAGAGATTGATGAATTGATTTTAGGGGGCGAAAATTGTTAATTGTCGGTATTCTAAGCGCGGGTTTAGGAACAAGGTTAAATCCGTACACGTTGAGCAAACCAAAACCACTAGTTTCACTTCCAACTGGAAGTTGTATATTAAGTGAAAATATTAAGTTTTTCTGTGGCGGGTTTCGCGACCCCTTGATTAAAGTGATTTCTGGATACAAATCTGAATTATTCTCTTCCAATGAAGAGGTTATTAAGAATGAAAACGTTCAGTTAATATTAAATCCATTTTTCAAAGTTGCAGGTCCGCTCGGTTCAATATGGTCTTTATTAACCAATATAGACCTATCTAAAAGCAGCGAATTACTAATTTGCAATGGTGATACGATTCTATTTGAATCGATTCGAGAGTATGTAAAAACAGAAGTTGAATCAACTAAAAGTAAATTTGGATACTATCTTTTCGTTAGCGAAAGCTGTGACGAAGACGATGATGGCATGCGTGTCGCTTTAGTTGATGGAGAGAGAATTCTCGCGGTCTCCAAAGACCTAGACGACTCAATTACCAATGCATACTCAACTGGCGTCCTTTTAATCAAAGGAAATGCACAAATAAGAGAGTTCTACGGAAAGTTCAAAGGATTACTTGAAGGCAATCCGAGAGCTATTTCAGATTGGAACTGGCATTCATTAATTAATGTTTTAATATCTGATGGTATTTTAATTGGAGGTAAAACGGTACCTGATGGATCATGGTTGGAAATCGATTCTCCAAATGAGTATATAAATCTGTACAATAAGATGAAAGATGATAAAAAAGATCGTTAAATATATATGGCTGGCTTTACTATTCATTGGTTTGACGCCATTTCGTGACAAACAGTCAATTGCCTTGATCCTACATCAGGATGAGAACTGGACAGGGAATTTTAAGTCGTTACATGAGGCCCTCAAAAAGTTTGGTTATAGTGTTTACGTTATTGATTTATCTTTGAAAAGTAGTACAAGAGATCACCTTACTGAGAACCGAGTTGAATTCAAAAGCAGCTTGTTGTGTAGAGAGTATCTTTTATCGGGTTTCGTTTTCACCTCGCACGGTCCAGACCTTCTGTCATTGTTTTTTTGTAACGCCTTCAAAAAGCTAGGAAATTTAGGCGCTCTTCGCAGATATAGAATTCTTTTATGGCACGGCGTAGGAACAAAAAGACAGGCTAACGGATCTTGGCACAAGTTCTCATCCTATCTATTTGAATACGTGCTTGCACACGACGAGTTCGATAAAACTCGCATGGAAGAAATTCTTGGACTTAATTCTGAACGAATTATAATAACCGGATATCCCAGATACGAGGCTATTCTGTGCCCGGAAAGCGCACTCAGTCGGGAAGAATTACTGCAGAAAAGTAAAGTTGAGGCGGTTAAAAATGAGAAGGAGCTAATACTATACGCTCCAACATGGGATGTGTTCACCGATGCTCCCAACGTCTTGCTGGAGAAAGTAGAGGCTATAATTAAATCTTTAGCTGGAAGCGATAGATGTCAGTTAGGACTGCGGCTACACCCTAAAAGCTATCGCTTATTGGAGTTAACCTCTCTTCCGGATAGTGTGTATATTTTTAATAATATTGATTTTCCCTCTACCGAGGTTTTGCTGAGGGATGTTGACTATCTAATAACTGACTTCTCTAGTATTTGGTACGATTTCAATGCGTTAAATCGGCCTATTGTTCTAGATACTCAATCAATCGATTTTTTTATAGAGAAAGAGCGAGTTCGGAGTGATTTTTATGATTTATTTTGTGTGGTGACAAGGCAAAAAATAATATCTATTGACTGCATTCAGGAAGTTTTTTCAGATTTGCATAAGAAAAATCGAGGACTTTCTCCAACTACTCCTAATAGCAATATAATTCGATTTGTTAACAGTTTATCTTAGCGGTATTTATAACGAGTAACTCTGTAATGGTGTATATTCAATCTTGCATTTAAGGCATTATTGGAGTTTTCATTAACGATAAATCATGTAAAAACGAATAAGATAAAAAGCAAGTAAATCTGGCTTTTCTTTTTGCGCTTATTCTTTATTTATTAGTCACTAATGATTTAGAGTTGCTTTCTCATCTAGGTATAACGTAATTAACTTTATTTGTCAGCTGACAAAGCATGTAAAACTTTAAAGTTAAAATGTGTTGTTACTGATTTTTTATATTTATTAGTCTGCATTAGATTAGTATGTCTGGCTAACGGGTATTTTATGAAACGAATTCTAGTTCTATCACAAGCTTATCCGTCTAAAGACGCGTTGTATAGTATGGCTTATGTACATAGTCGGAATATAGAATATGTGCGTAGAGGTATCGGAGTCGATGTCCTATCATTTTCTAATTCACACGATTATGAATTTGAAGGTATCAATGTTCTAGGCTCTGGCTCAAAAATAGATTTTAACTTATATGATGCAGTAGTATCTCATGCGCCAAATATTAGAAGCCACTATTTATTCTTTGTACGGAACTTAAGTAAAATAAAATCATTAACGATATTTTTTCATGGTCACGAAGCTCTCAAAATAAATCAGTACTACCCTAAGCCGTTTAGTTGGAATAACTCTAAGACTATTAAAAGTACGGTATTGCAAAAATTTTACGATTCAATGAAACTTAGGTTGCTAAAAGGACTCCTGCGTAAAGCTAACGTAAAAGTCATTTATGTAAGTGAATGGATGCGTCAAGCTGCATTGAGCTGCATGAACATTCCAAGCTCGTACAAAATTGATCAAGTTGTTATAAATAACGCAATAAATAATAGTTTTTATACCTCTGAATATAGACCTACAGATAAACTCGCTGATTTCGTCACTATAAGGCCATTTGATGAGCCTAAATACGCGGTCGACTTAGTTGTAGCTCTTGCTAAGTTCAATCCCGATTATAGCTTTCACCTCTATGGTTCAGGTAAGCTATTCGAATTCATTGACAAGCCCAATAATCTTGAGGTTTTTAATCATTTTGTTGAACAAAAAGATATACCGAGTCTGCTTAATAGATATAGGGCTGCAGTAATGCCGACCCGCTTGGATGCACAAGGTGTAATGATGTGTGAAATGGCTAGCTATGGAGTTCCTCTGATTATATCAGATTTGCCGGTCTGCAGAGAAATGCTTAGCGAATTTGATAATTGTATATTTGTTAACAACGCAGGGTTTAGCTCACTTAATATAAGTAGCCTTAAGTTGACCCCCCTAAAAGACAGAAGTGTTGTGGAGAAATTTTCCCCTTCGACGTTAGCCCAAGAAGAATTAAACTTTATATTGAGTGATATTGTATGAAGATGATACTTATTATATTCGGGACACGTCCTGAAGCAATCAAAATGGCTCCGGTGGTTCACGCGTTGGCTGAATGCAATGAGTTTGAAGTAAAGGTAGCAGTAACGGGCCAACATAGAGAAATGCTCGATCAGGTATTACAACTTTTTGAGGTTACTCCTGACTATGATTTAGATATAATGAAGCGAGGTCAGGATTTAAGCGATATTACTAGTCGTATTTTGCTGGGATTGAAACCTGTTCTCCAGGAGCTGACGCCTGATCTCGTTCTAGTTCACGGTGATACTGCAACCTGTTTCGCATCTTCGCTAGCAGCTTTTTATCACAAAATTCCAATCGGGCATATCGAAGCAGGGCTGCGAACTGGAGATATATATTCTCCTTGGCCTGAAGAAGCTAATCGTTGTTTGACAGCTCGTTTGAGCACTTTGCATTTTTCGCCGACAGTTAAGAATGCGGATAGCTTGCGTCATGAAGGTATATCTAATGAAAATATTTTCGTTACAGGTAATACTGTTATTGATGCTCTTCACATTATCACTGAAAAAATTCAGTCTTCGGTACAGCTGAAGAATGAAATCAAGTCAAACCTTCTAGGTTCCGGGTTATCTTTAGACGTTGACAGTAACCAATATGTCCTGATTACAGGACATCGCAGAGAGAACTTCGGTCTCGGATTTGAGAATATCTGCAACGCTATTAGCCAATTAGCTCATAAGAATCCACACATTCACTTTATCTATCCCGTTCATTTAAATCCCAATGTCTTGGAGCCTGCCCGCAGGTTATTGGGAAATATCGCCAACGTACATTTGATCGACCCGTTAAATTACGAAAGCTTTGTTTATTTAATGAAAGCCAGCTATTTAGTACTAACAGATAGCGGCGGAGTTCAGGAGGAAGCTCCGGGGATGGGCAAGCCAGTTTTGGTGATGAGAGAAACAACAGAACGACCAGAGGCCGTGGAAGCCGGAACGGTAAAACTTGTGGGCACGAATGTCGTTGATATAGTTTTAAATGTTCAAAATTTACTAGATGATCAAGCCCTCTACAGCTCGATGAGTCAAGCATCGAATCCCTACGGTGATGGTAAAGCTAGCCAAAGAATTACCGATACCATTCGCCAGTTTTTTGATAATTAGCCCATGTGCAGGAACGGTTTAAGCTACAAAAACGGGGTTGTAAACGGATTATTTAACTGTGTTTGAATACGCCGAGCTTATTATATATTTGCTTATTGTACTAATCGCTTTTTGGTTTGCCATTGCACCGCATCCAAGTATGTCGAATGGTGTTAAGTTTCTACTGTATGTATTTGTTTCGTCTTGTCTATCCATCGTTGTTCGCTTATCGGGCTTTGATATCGACATAGCTACTTATGCAGACTCTATGCGATTCGAATCGATTTCGTTTTATTACTTGAGGGAACCTGTAGTTTGGTTTGGTCAGCGATATTTGTACTCGGTTTTGCAATCGGACGTTCTGGTATTTATTTTATTTGATGTGTTTTTATTAATTTGCGTTTATGCTTCATTTACAAAATACCGTCTTCCATACTATGCCTTCTATGCTTTTCTAGTTTTTTTCCCATTTATTATGGGGATGCAGAACGTCTATCGACAATGGGTGTCAGCCATTTTCTGTTTACTCGCTTTTTCATATGTATTCAGTAATGGGTCATTCACGAAACGCTATGGCCTTTATACGTTAGCTGGACTATCTCATAATGTAGCAGGGCTTTTTCTAGCTCCCTTGTTTTTAATGTCCAAATCGTTTTTAGAGCGTGCCGCAGGATTTGTTGTTCTAGCTCTTACTCCGCTCTTAATATTATTTGCAGCCGGGAGTAAGTCTGCTGCTTCTACAGGAGAAAATCTAGTTGTCGCCTATATAGCATTGCTCGTTGTTATGGTCATTTTTATGATCCTGTCTACTCGATTAAGAGTCAATCGACATAATAGAAAGTCCTTGGGTATAGCTATCTTTAGCATTTATTTAGTATTTATTTCTTCCGTGATACTGACCTCAACTGGGGCGGAAAGAGTCGGGCTTTTTTCTTTGGTTTTAATCTACCCTCATCTTGTTTTATTTATCGAGCGATATTATCGGCAAGCTTTCTTATTAAGAGCTTGTCTAGTTGTATTTGGGTTTGCTCCTATTTTAATATTTGGTGTGAGGCAATTTATCGTTCCTTAGGGTGATAATCCCTTGGGTGTAATTTTATAATTAGTTGCAGTTATTAGTTTATACAATATGAGATTCTTTACATCAACGTCCTATGCCAATTAATCCAGAATTTCATCATCTAGGTTGAATATCAAGTTATGAAAGTATCGATAGTAACTCCGGTTTATAACGCCTCTGCGACAATAGAGCGGTGCGTTAAATCAGTCACGGTTTCTGAGGAATTTGAGATTGAACATATCGTCGTGGATGACGGTTCTACTGATGATACCTACGATGCATTAATCAGGCTGGCTTCCGCTATACCTCATCTCCGAATTATACGCCAGAATAATGCTGGAGCCGGTGCTGCACGTAATTTAGCCATTGAGAAGGCTACCGGTAAGTATATTATGTTTCTTGATGCTGATGATTATTGGTTAGAGAATAAGTTGAGTTCCCAAATTCGATTTATGGAAGAGCATAGCGTGGAACTTTCTTACGGCGATTACTGGATCGAATTTGAAACAGGTAAGCGCACCCTTTTTTCCGCTCCAGAAAGTCTCAAATATAAAGATATCCTTACGTCATGTCCTATAGGTTGTTTAACGGTCTGCTATAATCGTGAGTCATTAGGGCGAGTATACATGCCGAATTTAAGGCAAGGTCAGGATTGGGCTACTTGGCTGCTTATACTTAGAAAAGGAGTGGTTGCCACTAAGTACCCGGGTATTCTCGCTGTTTATACGGTGAATAGTAATTCGTTGTCCAGCAATAAATTTAAGAAAGCACTTAATATTTTTAACATCTATAGAGATGTAATTGGCGAAGGTGTTTTAAAAAGCTTTTTATACACCTTGATTCATAGCGTCAAGGTTTTACGTGCTCGTAAGAGGGGCTAGTTGGTGAATGTACTAATAACAGGAGCTACGGGGTTTATAGGGTCTGCTTTGAAAAGAGAGCTCGAAAGTCACAAAGGAATCTATGTGATTGGAACCTCACAATCTAAAGCTAATGATTCTATAGTTAAGATTGGGTTAGAGGATAAGAACTGGAATAGTGTATTACAAAACGTAGATGTAGTAATTCACTGTGCTGCGTTGGCTCACGTTCCCTTAGAGAACGATATTTATTTTCGAGAAAAAGTTAAGTCAATTAACGTTTTAGCTCCTTGTGATATTGCCAATCAGGCCAAAAAAAATGGAGTTAAAAGGTTTATTTTTCTGAGTTCTGTTAAAGCTCTTGCAGACTCCACGACGAATAACTTTAAACTTTCCGTTGCTAGCGAATACCATCCCGAAGATTTGTATGGTGAATCGAAACGGGATGCGGAAATTGCTTTGAAGAATGAATTATCTAATTCTGACATGGATTTAGTCATTGTTCGCCCGCCGCTTGTTTATGGTCGGGGTGTTAAAGGGAATTTTAGATCTTTAATGAAGTTGGCTGATCGTAATATACCTTTACCATTTAAATCTGTTTCAAATAGACGTAGTTTAGTTTCAGTAGATAACTTAGTTGATTTGATTGTTACATGTGTTAAGTATCCTTCGTCTTTAAATGAAACCTTCTTAGTGAGCGATGATCACGATGTTTCTACGAAAGAACTACTAGAAACTTTAACCCAGGCTTACGGTAAAAAGCCAAGGTTGTTACCGTTTCCAGTGTCAGTAATGCGCGTTATTGCGGGTCTGTTAGGTAAGAAGCCAGTAGCTGACAGGTTGTTCGGAAACTTACAACTGGACATTAGTTATACCAAGCAAACTCTTAACTGGCAGCCACCAGTACCCTTTGAGCAAGCGATACGGGATTGTGTTAAAACTGATCCGGACACGCTAAATCAAAACAATGTCACCAGCTAGTTAAGCTATAGGATAGTCTTTCACAATGATAAGATTACTTGATTTCATTTTTTCGCTGTTGGGGCTTTTAGTCGGGTTCCCTGTTTTACTTGTTCTGTTTGTAATCGGCCTGTTCGATACTGGCTCTCCGGTTTTTCGACAGGAGCGGGTAGGGCGGAATAAGCGCGCTTTTACGTTGGTTAAGTTCCGCACCATGAGTAAAGACACAGTCAGCGTTGCGAGTCATTTGGCCAGTACTGCGTCTATTACCAGGTTCGGTCACTTTTTACGCCGCACAAAGCTGGATGAACTTCCTCAACTTTGGAACGTCTTAAAAGGCGAAATGAGCCTGGTCGGTCCCCGGCCTGGGCTATTTAATCAGGAAGAGCTGACGCAAGCCCGTGAACAGCATGGTGTCTTCAAGGTGCGGCCTGGTATTACCGGGTTGGCGCAAGTTAACGAAATTGATATGTCGACACCGGAAAAGCTGGCGCAAGTTGACGCAGAAATGATAAGAACAATGAACCTGAAGAATTATTTCAAATACATCCTGATGACGGTTTCCGGCAAGGGTTCCGGGGATCGGGTACGTAAGTGATAAGAAGAACAACATGATACGACGCCTCTTTTCGCTTCCACGCGAGACCAAACGTGCAGTCTCGCTGGTTATTGATGTCATTGCCCTGCTATTCGCCTATCTTTTCGCGTTGTCAGTGCGCTATGAAACCTGGTATTTGCCGCCGGATGCCGACGTATGGGGCGCCATTATTATTGCCATTGTAGTTTCTCTGGGCTTATTCGCTAAGTTTGGGCTCTACCGGGCGGTTGTACGCTATATGGCGCTTTCCGCGTTGATGACGGTTTTCTTTGGTGTGGTTTCTTCCAGTGTAGTGCTGGCGTTAGCGGTGTACTTTCTTGGTGCATCGGTTCCTCCCAGTGTGATAGTTAACTACACCCTGATGTCGCTGGTACTGATTGGCGGCCTTCGTTTGTTAATGCGCGCTCTTTATGAACAACATGCGAATAAGCGAAAAGAACGGGTGATTATTTACGGCGCCGGCTCGGCAGGACGGCAGTTAGCACAGGCTATTAGCAACGGGGCCGAGTACCACCCGGTTTGTTTTGTTGATGATGACACTACCTTGCACGGTTCAACCATGCTCGGCCTTCGCGTACGTAGCCCAAATGAACTGGCTCACTGCATCGACGAGTGCGAAGCGGGCCGAGTGTTGCTGGCTATGCCGCGTATTTCACGTGCACGGCGTAAACAAATTCTTGATTTTCTTGAACCCTTAAAAGTCCAGGTGCAAACGGTGCCGGGCATGGCAGATATGGTTGACGGCAATGTCTCAATAGACGACCTTCAGGACGTCAATATTGAAGACCTGTTAGGCCGTGACCCTGTGCAACCTCGACAAGCGCTGATGAACACCAATATTCGTGGTAAACGGGTGCTGGTGACCGGCGCAGGCGGTTCGATAGGGGCCGAGCTTTGTCGGCAAATTACCCGGTGTGAACCCGAGACCTTAGTACTGGCGGAAGTGTCAGAGTTTAATCTGTACCGGATCGAGCGTGAACTTTCTCAGGCTATTGCCGAGGGGCAATTGATGGTTCAGCTGCGGCCGGCGCTTTGTTCAGTGCAGGATCGCAAACGCCTGACCGAGCTGATGCAGATTTTCAAAATCGATACGGTTTACCACGCTGCGGCGTATAAGCACGTACCTATTGTTGAATACAATATTGTAGAAGGCGTGCGAAACAACGTATTTGGGACCTGGAACGCTGCTGAGGCGGCTGCGACTGCAGGGGTGTCGGATTTTGTTCTGATATCGACTGATAAAGCGGTGCGCCCGACCAATGTGATGGGCGCTACTAAGCGCATGTCTGAGCTGGTTTTACAGGCTCTGGCAAAACGCGAAGAAGGTAAACGTGACCAGCAGCCAGAGGGAAACCATGTTACTTTTTCGATGGTTCGTTTTGGCAATGTGCTGGGCTCATCTGGTTCTGTGGTGCCGTTGTTCCGCGAACAGATTATCAACGGTGGCCCGGTGACGGTGACCGACCCCGAAATCACCCGCTATTTTATGACCATTCCTGAGGCCGCACAGCTGGTGATTCAGGCCGGAGCTATGGGCAGTCTGACTGCGCGCGAGCTGAAGAACAACGGTGGCAGCGTATTCGTACTGGACATGGGCGAACCAGTTAAAATTGATTACCTGGCGCGCAAACTGATCCGCCTGATGGGCCTAGAGGTTAAAGACCAAAATAATCCGGAAGGTGATATTGAGATTACCTACAGCGGTTTACGCCCCGGCGAAAAGCTTTATGAAGAATTACTGATTGGCGATAACGTGCAACCGACTGATCACCCTCGGATAATGACGGCCTGCGAGGCTGACTTACCCTGGGCGGATGTAAAAGAGATACTGGAACTACTGGACAGTTATTGTCATACGCTTAAAATACGCGACATTCATGACTTATTACAACGCGTCCCGCTGGGCTTTACGCCTTCAAGCGGGATCAACGATTTGCTTTGGCTGGCGCAGGATTAGTCGGCTGCAGGATTTGAATACGGGAATTGAACATGGGAACGGGAGCATGCAGGTGAAGTTTGGATATTTAGTTGGAGCGGCAGGTAAGACTATCGCTGCGGTTGGAATTACTGCTGCGTTAACGTTGGGAGCCTTTGGTTCAGGGTTGCTGTTGCCTTCCTCTGCCTATGCGCAAGCAACACCAAGTCAGGCTCAAATCGAACAGCTGCGGGCATTGCCGCGTGAACAGCAGGAGCAACTGGCGCGTCAGTTTGGTGTTGATACTGAAGCACTGCAGTACCTGGGGCAGGATGAACGTGACACCCAGGAACCGGTACCAGACGACGAACCCGTTACCCAAGACCGCAGCACACAACAAGGACAAGCACGGGGAACCTTGTTGCCCAACGAGGTCGAAGCCCAGTTTGATTCCCTGGAAAGCAAACTTGAGCATTTCGGTTATGACATGTTTGCTGGTGAACCTAGTACCTTTGCGCCGGTGACAGGAACACCGGTGCCGTCCAGTTATATTATTGGCATTGGCGATATGGTGCGGGTGCAGCTGTTTGGTCAGCGCACTGTGTATCATTACCTTGCAGTCAACCGTGAAGGCTATTTGATTATTCCTGATGTTGGTCAGGTGCAGGTGGCAGGGCTTACCTATAGCTCGATGCAGGAGCTGATTAAACATACTGTTGAAGAACGTACCATAGGCCAGCAGGTCGCGGTATCGATGGGTGCAACCCGTTCAATTCAGGTATACATTGTGGGCGAATCCCATAAGCCGGGTGCTTATACGGTGAGTTCGTTTGCGACGGTAAGCCAGGCGCTGCATGTCAGCGGTGGTTTTTCAGATATTGCTTCGCTGCGTGACGTGCAATTGGTGCGCGGTGGCGAGGTGGTGACCAATTTTGACCTGTATGACCTGCTGATAAAAGGCGATAGTTCGGCGGACCGTATTCTGCAAAATGGCGATGTGATTTTTATTCCGCCACGCGGCAACACGGTCGCCGTTGAAGGCGAAGTAAACCGCCCTGCGATTTATGAAATTAAGGGTGATGAAACCTTTGCCGACCTGCTCGAATTTGCCGGTGGTGCCAAGCCTGATGCCTATATGGGCGACGTAACCGTACGCCGTGTAAGCGAAGGGCGCCGCAGCGTACGCAACCTGGATTTAAGTGACGAGTCGACATTGCAGGCGGATGTTCAGGGCGGTGATCATATTGTGCTGCGTACGACGCCGGAAACCGTTGATGATGCGGTGATGCTGGTTGGTGCAGTAAACCGCCCGGGCCGCTATGAATGGCAACCGGGTATGCGCATTAGTGACATGCTGAAAAGTAGCCGCCATGACCTGCTTGAATACGCTGATTTAAGTTATGGCCTGGTAGTTCGTGAAGAGGGCACCCGCCGACGGCTTCAGGTATGGCAGTTCGATGTGGCCAATGCGATAGAGGGCAAGGCTGAAGATGACCTTGAGTTGAACGAGCGTGACTATGTATTGATTTTTAGCCGTTACCAGACAGAAGAGGAAGAGCGGCAGAATATTTCAGATTTGTCACTGACCCAGGATGAGCGTCGTCGGGCTGAACGCCGTCGCAGCCTGGATGCCTATCGTCAGGCTTATATCGAAGGCATGACCCAGGTTAATGCAACTGTTAACACCGAGAGCAGCAACGGCGGTGAAGTGCCAATCCGTGAGTTGTTTGGTACCCCGGACGATGACGACGCAATCAGCCCGGAAGAGCTGGCTGAATATTCGCGTGACCGTATGCTGGAACCACTGATGCAACGCCTGCAACGCCAGCGCACCGAGCGCGGCAATACACCGTTTGTTTATGTGGCTGGGGAAGTAAACCATCCGGGCGTCTATCCTCTGGTGCAGAATGCGACAGCGCGTAGGCTGGTAGCAGCTGCTGGTGGTCTGCGTGATTCTGCTTATCTGCAGCGTGCAGAAATCACCCGGATTAACCTGGACGCCGGTGAAGCAGAAACTGAATACAAAGCTTTTGATCTGATGGATGTGATTCTGGGCAACCGCGACATTGAACTGCAGGGTCGTGACCGGTTAAATGTGCTGAGCATCCCTGAGTGGCAGAACACCTATGAGGTTACGCTGCGCGGTGAGGTTAGGTTCCCGGGAACTTACGCTATTCGCCGTGGCGAGGACTTAAGCGCCTTGATTGAGCGCGCCGGTGGTTTTACTGACTTTGCTTTCCTGGAAGGGGCGGTTTTTACTCGCGAGGAGTTAAGAGAGCAGGAACGTCGCCGGATGACGATGCTGGCTGAAGAGCTGCAACGGGAAATTGCCAGCAACTCGATTACCGGTACCGGGGGCAGTAACCAAAGCTATGACCAGATGCGGACCTTGCTGGCGGATCTAATGTCGGTTGAACCAGTAGGTCGCTTGATTGTTGACCTGCCGAGAATTCTTAACGGTCAAAGCCAGGCGGGCGACATCCAGTTGAAAGACGGCGATGTGCTGCATGTGCCGTCGCGGATGGACTCGATCAGCATTATGGGTGAAGTGCAGATGGCGACGTCGTACCGCTTTGACCGTGACCTGACCGTGACCGATTACATTAATATGAGTGGTGGTACCAAACAGAAAGCTGATACTGATCGCATATACGTGGTAAGGGCAAACGGTGCGCTTGAGCCGCACCGGCAACGTCGTGGCTGGTTCAGCACCAGTGGCTCGGCGCAGCTAAGACCAGGTGACGCGATTGTCGTACCGCTGGATACCACCTATACCGAGAACCTCGAGTTGTGGTCACAGGTTACTGGTATTATTTATAACTCGGCTGTCGCTCTTGCTGCTATCAATGGTATTTAAAAGCGTAGCTCTGGTTAGTTGTTGAGGCATGGATTGTGCTATGAAGTTCGCTCGCAATGGGTTGATGGCTATTATACTTGCAGGCCTGAGCGGCAACTTTGCCGCCCACGCCGGGCCGTGGATTGACGCTGACGATGTGTATTTGCGTGCCAGTATTCAGCAACTGGCAGATGCTGGCTTTTTACGTGGCCATGTAACGACCTACCCGCTGATGTGGAGTGGTATTGCCCGCGATATGAGCGGGATTGATGTCAACTGGCTAACCGACGACCAGACGCTTGCTTATTACCGCATTCGCTCAGCGCTGCAGTTCGCTCAGCAGCCGCGAATTAACGGGATTAAGCTGAGCGCTAACAGTGACGAGTATCGCCAGCAGAGCTTTGCCGATACGTACCGTGAGAACGGTGCATTGCAGTTTTCACGCACCTTCGTCAATGCACACAGTGCGGGCCGACTGCGAACCAGCTTTAGGGCTGGCAGCAGTGATGGTAAAGATTACACTTTTGAGGGCAGTTACCTCGCTACGACCCTGGGTAACTGGGCGGTTAGCATAGACCAGATGCCAGTGTGGTGGGGGCCTGGGCAGGACAGTGCATTAGCTCTGTCCACCAATGCGCAACCCATTCAGGCGCTGCGGGTTAACCGATTGCAGGATGACCCTTTTCAGTTGCCCATTTTAAGCTGGGCCGGACACTGGCATGCGACGGCCTTTATCGGCCGTACTCAGTCCGCTGGCCCTTTGGGCGACAGCGAAATAGCCGGTGCGCGGTTAACCACACGTCCGTTTTCAGCCTTGCAGCTGGGGATGAGCTACACCCAGCAATGGGGCGGCTCTGGTGGGGATTTCGGTGGAGGTACTGGCGCACAAAGCGATGTCGATTACGGTCAGCAGCGCAATAGTTTAGTCGCTGCCGATGCGCGGATTGCCTTGCCTTACGCAGTGGCGATTTATGGTGAAGTGGCACGACGGGCAGGCGATTCAAAACAGGTGTCTGACGCGGCCGTGCTGATTGGGGCAGACCATTACCTGACCTTTAGCGATAATTTACACCAGCTGTTCCTTGAATACGCCGACGTGCCCGCCTACTTTTATGATGACGAGGTTGATCCGCAGGGGTATCGTCGCTGGCAGGCAAGTATGGGAGCAGGGCAGGACCAGGATGTAAGTTCGATAAGCTTGGGTTACCGCTTTCAACTGGCTGACGGCACGGCCTGGCGGATTACACTGCGGCAACAGAATTTAGGTTCCAGCAATCGCTTAATGGCGGTGCAACATGCGGAACAGAGTGCAGTTGCGAACGATATGTTTGAAGTAAATCGGCAGCAACTTGATATTAGTTACCAGACGGCACTAGGCGAGACTTTATTTACCCTTGCTGGCACATTTTCGAGGGATGAGATTAAGACCCGCGCCAGCGCTGCCGATAACCTGATTGCTACTACTGAAAATGACTTAACTGTGCGTGCTGCATGGGAATTTCGGTATTGATGCCGTGTAAAATAAAGGTTGATCTTTTTGGGGTAGCCCCATAGTATGAGTGCTAGTTGCTTATGAATCGATCGGATTTTGGCTCACTGGATGAGTTCAGGGTCCACGCGGTAAGTAATCAGCGATACATGTATCTGTAATCTCTAGAGTGAGGTATTTAATATGAAAAAAGTAAGTTTGGCAGTTGCTGCCGCATTAGGCCTGGCAATCAGCCCAGTAATGGCGCAAGACGCTGGTACTGCTGGTGATGAAGCCGCTACTTCTGGTGCTGGTGGAATGAGTACTACCGCAATGGTAGCAATCGGCGCTGGCGCTGTTGCTGCTGTAGCGATTTTGGCTGACAGCTCGTCTTCTGAGCCAGTTGTTGATGGCGACGATGACGACGATGATGACGACGACACGTCAACTGTTACCGTAACTGGTACTGGCACCAACACTTACACAATTACTGTTCCTGTTTCTAACTAAGCAGACGCTGTACAGTTTTTAGTGTTTTAAATACCGCCTCCGGGCGGTATTTTTGTTTGATGTTATCGCAATTTTAACCCGAGCAAACCGATGCCTTTTAAAATTTCTTCTCTTCGCTACCTGGCTATGGCAGGCCTTGTAACCGCTATAGTGGGTTGCACTGCTGTGACCGAAGAAACCCGTGCCACTCTCGAGTATGCCTTTAGCAAACCTGATGACGTGCAGCTTAGTGCTGACGAGATTAATGACTTTCCTTATACCGCTTTATATGCGAAATGGGACGACAGTGCGCAAATTTTGATCGTATTGGGCTACATTGATAGCGGCGAGTACAACTGGGTAAGCGCTGACCGCGAGACAATGGTGACTGTCAATGGGCGGGTAGTCCGGACAGCCGGGGTCGACTATGAACTTATGGCGGTATCAAATTTGAGTCAGGACCCGCTGCAATGTGTGGTCACTGCCCCTGCAAACTGTGCGCTTAGCTGGCAACGTCAAATTGATATAGGCACCGAGGACAGCCGCTACACACGTTCGGTGCGGTCTGAATTCAGAATTCTTGGTGACGAAGTGTTGCAGTTACCCTCGGGTGAGTACCAGGTTACCCGTGTTGAAGAGCATGGAACCATAGGTAGCCAGAAGTTTCATAATACGTTCTGGATAGAAGCCGATGGTCATGTTGTGAAAAGCCGTCAGCTAATAGTTCCGGAACGGAAGTTGCTGGAATTAACACAAGTAAAATGGGTAGGGCGCTAGTAGATGTCAATATTGTCTTTTTTAGTGGCGAGTAGCGTCACCGTGCAGTTAAACGATACCTACCAACTCGAATTCAGTGAAGCTGTGCGGCTTAATCAGGTACTGAGCCAGTCGATGCAGCTACTCGGGGCGCAGAACGAGCGGGCACAAGGAGCAACTGGTGCGGTCAACGTATACTGGCCTGCAGCCCGTATTGCGAATACCAGCGATAGCCATGCTCAGGAGATGAAAGATTCGATTTTAAGTGAGCTGGTGTTACTGCAAAGCTATTGGCGAAGCCGTGGCGCAGAGACTAGAGCTGAAAGTGCTGCAAAGCTAGCCGCGCAGATCGAGCGTTTAGAGGTTGCCACACAACCCTACGGGCAAATTGACCTGGCGTTAAGCCGTCAGTTTATTGCTCATAACCCGTTGTTGCAGGCTGCTTCTTATCAATTGATTTTACCTCAGCGCAGTGATGCTATTTTGATGCTCGGCGCTGTGAGCGAACCTGGTTATGTGTCGTTTGCAGCGGGTGCTCCGGTAAGCCAGTATTTACATACTGCAAAACAAAACGGGTTGTTGCTGCAAGGGCACGACAACAATCAAGCGGTGGTGGTGCGAGGTGACGCCCAACACCAGGTGGATTGGGCCTACTATAACCGTGATGGGTTTGAAGCTCAGCCAGGTGATATTGTTTGGACTCCTCTGCGAGGGTTACCACGCCGTTTTTCCAACCTGAATGATGATATTGCTGCATTGCTAAAGCATTTTGTGGCTTATAACGCGAATGCTCATGACAGAAACTCTTTTGACAACGATCGAGTGGCCCGGCCTGGGGTGAGCGAGTTGCTTCAGCCTGAGGCTGCCGTAAGCGAACGACACTGGTCGCGGCTAGATTATCGGCCGAGCCGGACCCACGATGGTGGAGCTGGTTTATTGCAGACGCCGACGGCGCGGATGTTTGATGAAGGTGAAATCAGTCTGACCTATTCCGATATGGAAGAGTACTACCGTTACTCCGCGACGCTGCAAGTATTACCATGGATGGAAGCAACAGGTTTTTACGTTCGCTTCCCCAACCGATTGTATAGCGATGTACCTGATTTTAGCGGAAGCACGATTTTAACCGACAAGGGTTTCGACGTGAAATTTCGTCTGTGGCAGGAAAGCTATTGGTTGCCGGAAGTCTCAGTTGGGTTACGTGATTTCGCGGGGACCGGTATTTTCGATGCGGAATATATAGTGACGAATAAGCGTTTTGGTGCTTTTGATTTCAGCTTAGGAGTGGGCTTTGGCCGTTTAGGTACCCGGGATAATATATCGAACCCGCTTTGTGAGCTAAATGATGAGTATTGTCGCCGGCCCGGTGGTTTTAGCGGAGGCGGCGGCTCGTTCGAATATGACAAGTGGTTTAAGGGTAACGCAGGACTATTTGGTGGCGTCGAATGGCAAAGCCCGTGGCAGCCACTTCGGGTTAAGGTTGAGTACAACAGCAATGATTACTCAGAAGACCGCGCCGGTGTGCCTATTGAAGCGCAAACTCCTTGGAATATCGGCTTGAATTATCGGGTGACCGACTGGCTGGATGTGCAGGCAAGCTATGAACGTGGCGATACCCTAATGATGAATTTCACCCTCAGTACAAACTTTAACACCATGCAGCAGGCGCGGGTTGAACCTCGTAAAGTCGAGCCTGGTGTAGTTGAAGTGGAACGAGTTGAAGATGTTGACTGGGGTGAGGTGTCACGTAAATTACGGCGTAACTATGCACTGGCGAACAGCCGTTTTGCGCTGGAAGGCGACAATACCCTGCGGGTGTTCTCACGCCCGCGGCGTTACCGCGACTATAATGAGAACCTTGACCGTGCAGCACGTATTCTGGCTGACGAGGTACCTGATAGCATTACCACCTATGACATTGTTGACACCCAGTTTTTTGAACCGAGTATCAGTACCCGCATAGATGCTGAAGCATTCAAAGCACGAATTCGTTACCAGGACGAGCAGGGGCCTGAGGAAGTCAATGAGTTGTTTGTACGCAGTGATGCAGAAGACTATCCGGAGAACGACGAGGACTGGCTGTATAACCCGGATTTTCGTTTTGGTACTGGCTATGGTGCTAAACCGTTCTTCAATCAGGACTTTGGTAGCCCGGAAACCTTCCATGTTTATCAGCTTGGTATTACCGCCTTTGCGCGACGCTGGTTGAATCCGAATCTGGAGTTATTTGGAGAGCTTGGTTTTAACATAGCCAATAACTACGACAAGTTTAACTACGTGAGCGATCGTCTGGATGACTTACCGCCAGTGCGTACCGATGTGCGTCGCTATATACAGAAGGATGTCTGGCTGGATAGCGCTCAGGCTACTTACTATACCCAGTTAACCAATAGTCTGTATGCGATGGCTTACGGTGGTTATATTGAACGTATGTTTGGTGGCGTAGGCCTGGAAATGGTGTATCGGCCACTCGACCAACCTTGGGCGGTTGGTTTTGATGTTAACCGTGTGCGGCAGCGTAATTACACAGGTGGTACTGGCTTCCTAGATTATGAAGTCACTACCGGCTTTGTCAGTCTTTACTACCAGATGCCGTGGCTGGAAGACACCACCATGCAGCTGGACTTTGGTCGCTTTCTTGCAGGTGATGACGGGGTCAACGTAACTTTCATGAAACGCTTTGAGAGTGGGGTAACGGCTGGCGCCTTTGCCGCCTTTACTGATGTGTCGTCTGAGGAATACGGGGAAGGCAGCTTTACTAAAGGCTTCTTTATTAATATTCCGTTTGACCTGATGTCAGTGCGGCCAACCCGCCAACGCGTGGGTATGACCTGGATACCGTTAGCCAGAAATGGTGGACGCCAGCTAATGCGCCGTGCGCGCCTGTACGACTCGCTTGATGAACGCTCGCCGTTCTGGAACCGCTAACCTCCCGCATTCAACGATCGAGCGCGGGGCTTGAACATTGAATTGAGGCAGGCATTCAATTAAAAACCCGCTTCAGCCCAGGCTGAAGCGGGTTTTTTGTATCTGGAGATAGGATTCAACGATCAAGCCCCGCGCTTGAATCTTGAATCTGTACGCGTCACTTATTATTCGATGTATAGGCGGTGCGTTGAAGCAAAAAAAAGCCCCTGGTAGCAGTACCAGGGGCTTTCTGTTATTTCGACTAACGTTATGTCAGGTCTTTAAGCTAACTACTACAGCTGAACCCGCAGTACTTCTTTCCCTTGATACAGGACCTGAACGTCGCGGATGTCATAGGCTGGCAGACGCACGTTGAAGTAACCGTTGGTTTGGCTGTCGTTTTCAGACGTTTGCTCGATGGCAAAGTTGCGCTCGAATGTCTGGCCGTTGCTGTCGGTGGCGATCATTACGAAAGGTCCGTAGTTTTCACGACCGGCTGGCTGGCTCAGTTCAGAGTGACTGAGTACCCGGCTGTTGCCGTTCACCTGGTCAATGACACCACTGACGTAGGTGCTGTAGGTTGGTTGCGATAAAACTGTGCTATCGAACGCCTGCGCTGCGGTGAACGGTTGTGGTGCATTGATTGCCAGGTAATCTTGTGCTTTCTCGTAGACCCAGTCTGAGATTAAGCGAGGCGAGCAATAGCTCATGAGATCTTTGGCGAGGTCTGGGGTGTAGAGTTGACTATGGTCATAATTAATGAAAATACTACCCATCTGGTCTGTCGGGTAGGGGTAATTCATCTCAATCTGTTCAGGGCTACCACAGTCAATGTGACCCAGGCTAAAGTTGTGGCCTAGTTCATGAGCAAAGGTGTTAAGATTTGAATCCCAACTAACACCAACCAGCCCGGAAATGAAGGCTACGCCTGAAGCATTTTTATTATTCAGGGCTTCGATATCAAAAAAACCGTGATAATAGTGCTGAGCGCCTTCCTGAGTGTGAAGATCACGCAAGTTGTAGAGTATATCCAGGATAGCGATATCGCCGCCGGCGTCTGAAACGATAACCGGGCTACGGCGTTCAATTTCCACTTCGCCGACCGGCCAGTATGTCTTTATGGTTTCAGCCAGTTCTTCGTCAGACGGGATAGTTGGAGCGACTCCGTTTACAACCATTGGTACGATAGTGATGGAGAGAGTCGTCGGGTCGGCAAAGGCCGGTTCAGCTGTATAAATCAGGTCACCGTCGAGAGTAAAATCGATTTCCAGGCCTTCTTCCATAAATTGGGCCGGGATTATCAGTTGATAACCAGAACCTCCGTCTTCATAAACAGGCTCGGCAGGAATTGATGCAGGTGTTGTGAAATTACCATTTGCAACAGGTGAACCATTCAGGCGTAGCTCTGCAGTCATAGGAAGCGCAGTCGGTTCGCCATCGGCAATCACGTGAGCCCGCAGCATAGCGCTGCGACCAGGCACCAGATATGGGTTAGTTTTAAAGACGGTCTGTCCCCACTCAACGGCGGCCAGGCGCAATTGCGTGCTGTCGTTCGTACTAACTACTTCCTTGGTAAGACCAACTTTTATCGGATCAGGAAATAGCCCGTCATTGAGGTACATATCGACCGTCTGCACGTCAAAGTCGACAGTCATGGTTTCATTACCAATCGTACCGCAAGTCGGTATCTCAGCATCAGCAATACGCGGTTGCTGCTTGTGCAGATTGTAGTGAAGCTCGCACGAGACATCACCGTGATTATCGAAAAGCATCCAATCTACGCTAAGCTGGTCGGCATTGAGGGTGGCATTGAAAAGATCACCGAGATTATTATAGTAATCATCAGGAAGCGGACACATGTCCCAATTTGAACGGCTACCGATATTGGTATGAACACCGAAGCCTTCCAGATTATTTTTGGCGTTCTGAGTTACCGGTTGCTCGAGACTGGCACAGCCACTTACGCTAAAACTCGCTTCAGGCCGGTGGACGAGCCCTGAATCCAGTGCCGGGCGAATATCAAGAACGCCTGTATTGCTTAAGTTTAGCGTAGTCAGATGGCTATACGTATGCATGAAATCGATACGCTCAAGGCCCCGGCTGTTGCTTAAATTCAGGGTTCTAAGCTCAGACAGCGGACTAAGGGCGCTCTCGTAATCGCTCTGCGATGCTTCAAAAAAGGTTAATTCCAGATGTTGCAGTGGCATCGCTTTGAGCGGCTCGAGATCTGCCGGGCCGCTGTACTGAATTTTCTCGACTTTAAGTGTAGTCAACGGCAGCGTAGCTAAAGGAGCCAGGTCTGCTGCCAGGGTGCGGAACGAGAGTGAGGTCAGGTCGAGGGCCGCCTGAATACCATCCAGGTCAAGCACTACGGCGGGGCTGTTAAGCAGATCGACAGATTCTACTGAAGCGACCATTGCTGCGGTCATATGCTCTTCTGGTTCAATGCTCAGCGCGTTGCGGAACGCTCTCACCATGTGGTTGCTGGCAAAACTATGCTCGTCTGCAGCAAGAAACAGGGCAGAGAAGTGACAGTTGTCGAAGACGGTAATGGTGACTGAATTTCCGTCCCGTTCGAAATCGCAACTTGCTGAAGACGGCTGGAAGCGAACAAGCTCACGGCCCTCGCCAAATGCTTCAAGGTTAACCGTGACCTTTTCGCCGTAGCTGAACGCGTCTGTGCTGCGGTAGTTGCCGTCAAGCTTAGCCCGGCCGTTGACGATGTCTGCACTGATTTCGTAGCCGGCAGAGGACCCTGGAGGCGTAATAGTAAGAACCAGATTACAGTCCTTTAAGATAGGTGCCGTGGTCAGGGTAAAGTTAATGTTATTCTGTTCGGTTGCCGTATCAATCTTGCAACCTGAGCTGCTGTTCAGGGTCCAGCCAGGACCTGGCATGGTTAATTCGAAGGTTTGTTCTTTGTTGTAGTCAACGGTTACTGACTCGGGGCTGATAGTGGGCATATTATCAGCGCTGACCTGATGGTCTCCGAAGTCAAATTCTGTGGTCAGTTCAAGGGTTCGGGTCTCGAATGATGCCGTGACCTGACAGTCAGCGTTTACTTCCGCGATGTTATAGGTGCCGCCGCTTAACTGGCCGTTACACCCTGAAACCTGGGCAATTTGATAGCCGGTCAACGGGTCGATAGTAAAGCTGGTGGACTCACCCGCGTTAACGGTTCGTTGTTCGGGTGAGATTGAGCCACCCTGGCCTGCAGAGGTTGTGACGGTGTAACTGGTGGAACCACCATCATCGTCTCCACCGCCGCCGCAAGCGACGAGGGTAAGGGCCAGCGTCGAAGCCAGTATGGCTCCCAGTAAAGGTTTAGTTGTGTACATAAGGTCTCGCTTAGCGGTTAGATTTGAGCTGTACTGCAAACACAGGGTTGCGAAGGTTAATTCGCAGTTGTGCGTGGTTTTCTTCGATAGGATCGACACATAACGGGCTGGAGGTGGATTGCTGCTGTAATTGCAGTCGACCCTGCTCGCTGACGGTCAGTAGTGAGGCCTGTTCAAAAAGCTGATCAGGCCAGGTTAAACAAAGCTGGTTTTGTGCGCTGTGCACGGGGGTTGACTCAGTTGTGAGTTTCACCGTCGGCAGCCATTGCCCAATTGCAGGGAGTGGATGCTCGTTTTCGATGATCTGCAGCTGGGTGTCGTTTTTATATAGGGTGAGCTGGCGAACTGGTAAGTCAGCCTGTGCGACCGCCAGGGTAAAATGCGACGGGCCTGTTGCCACCTCGTTGACAGTGACTGGCTGCCGTTCAGTGGCGTCATTAATTCGCACCCAGTACTCGTTATTACCACTATTTGAGCCACTCTCAGTCGCTGCTTGCGATGATTCCAGTAATGGAGTGGCAAGATGCAAGTCCCATTGGTCAGGTGGATTAAAAACGCCACTGATCTGAATGCCGTTGGCTTCGTGTACAGGCGCGAAATCGCTGCTCTGGTCGGTCGCTTCGGTTGGGCTTGAATGAGTACAGGCAGTTAGCACGGCGGTTAACGCACATGCAAGGATCGGTTTAAGAGTCGATTGTGTAGGCATGAATTAATTCCATTTAATTTAGGCTCAGATAATAACCAAATGCCACCCATAAAAGAATAGTTCTTATGCTATAGCTCGTAGCCCGCTAGGATTATGGACAACTAGTAGGTTTCGCAGTGAAATGTAAATTTTGTGTTAATGTTCGGGTGCTGAATTCAACATTCAAGCCCCGCGCTCGATCGTTGAATTCAACATTCAAGCGCGGGGCTTGAATGTTGAATTTGTCGGTGGGAGGCTACAGCTGGACGCGGAGTACTTCTTTGCCCTGATAAAGGATCTGAACGTCGCGAATGTCGTACGCTGGCAGACGGACGTTGAAGTAGCCGTTGGTCTCGCTGGTGCTTTCAGAGATTTGCTCGATAGCGAAGTTGCGCTCGATTTTCTGGCCATTGCTGTCGGTGGCGATCATCAGGAAAGGTCCATAGTTTTCGCGACCGGCAGCCTGGTTCAGCTCGAAGTGGCTGAGAATGCGGCTGTTGCCCTCTACCTGATCAATCACACCACTGATGTAGGTGCTGTAGGTGGGTTGCGACAGGACTGTCGCATCGAATGCCTTAGCTGCATTAAATGGGCGCGGCGGGTTGGCAGTCAGATGGTCCTGGGCTTTTTCGTAAACCCAGTCTGAGGTAAAGCTGGGGTCACAGTAGCTCATCACATCGGCGCGTTGCTCGCTGCCATAAATTTCAGAAAAGTCATGGTTAACGCCAATGCTGCCCATGAATTCAGGTGCGTAAGGGTACTGAACCTCAACGCTGGTTGGTCCGCCGCAATCAATGTGGCCAACGCTGAAATTGTGGCCAAGTTCATGGGCAAATGTCCCCTCTACACCGTAGGGTGAATCCCAGGTGACACCTACCCGGCCAGGACGGAAGGCAACACCTGCAGCGTCTCTGGTATCCAGCGCGTCGATATTAAAGAAACCGTGGTAATAATGCTGAGCACCTTCCTGGGCGTGCAGATCGCGTAACATGTACAGCAAGTCGCGCGCGCCGATTAAGCTATTTGAATCTTCTACTTCAAACTGGCTGCGGCGTTCAATCACGACCTCTCCGATCGGCCAGTATTCTTTGATGGTGCGCGCAAGCTCTTCATTGGAGGGGATGTCCGGAACCACTCCGTCGACAACCATAGGTACTACGGTCAGATAGAGGGTGTTGGGATCGGCAAAGGTTGGCTCGACGGTATAGATCGGGGCGCCGTCCATGCTGATATCGATTTCGAGGCCCTGCTGCATGAACTCTGCCGGTATTTGCAGTTGATAGCTGCCGTCCAGTGAATCAAATACGGGGGCGGCAGGAATTTCGGCAGGTTGATCGAAGTCCTGGTTATCAGACGTGCCACCTAAGCGTAAGGAGGCGCTGACTACTGGCAGGGTCGCGCTGCTATCGGCAATCACGTGGGCGCGCAACAAGGCACTGCGGCCAGGCACAAGGTAGGGATTGGCTTTAAATGTGGTTTGTCCCCAGTCCACAGCGGCTAAACGCAACTGGGTGCTGTCGTTGGTACTGTCCACCTGCGTAGAAGCGAGCTTTACTGGGACAGGAAAGAGTCCGTCATTGATATAGAGGTCTACTTGTTGCACGTCGAGATCGACGGTCAGTGTCTCGGAGCCTGTTACACCGCATGGGGTGATTTCGGCATCCATGACACGCGGCTGCTGCGCATGCAGGTTGTAATAGACCGCGCATGAGACAACGTCGTCGGCATCAGAAGTCCAGTCCAGGCTAAGCTGATCGGTGTTGAGATCAGCGGTCAGGGTGCCGCTATAGTAGTCGCTGGCATCCGGGCACAGGCTCAGATTTGAATTACTACCCACAGACGTACTAACGCCGTCTGTCTCAAGTTCGTCGATGACGTCCTGGGTGACCGGCTGTTCGAGGCTGGCACAGCCATTGACGGTAAAATGGGCAGTCCCCGGGTGGAGGGGCAGGCCTGACTGCAGCACTGGCCGAATATCAACCACGCCGCTCTGGCTAAGCGTTAATGTTTCCAGCTCGGACAGGTGTTCAACGAAATCGATCTTCTGGAGGCCTCGGTTACTGCTTAAATTAAGGGACCTAAGGTCGCTTAACCCACTTAGCAGATCGTAGTCCTGCTGGGTTGCTTCGAAAAAGGTCAGCTGCAGATGGCGCAGCGGCATAGTTTTAAGCGGCTCGAGACTGAGTGGACCGTTGTATTCAACTTTCTCAACTTTAAGTGTTGTCAGCGGGAGCGCGGTTAAAGGAGCAAGGTCCGCCTGGACGGTGCGAAAAGCGAGCGAGGTCAGGCTCTGGGCTGCCTGGATACCGTCGAGGTTGAGTACCACCGATTCATCGGTAAAGAGGTCAACAGAGTCTACTGCCGCTACCAGTGCTTCAGTCAGGTGATCCTCTGGTGCGAGATCCTGCGCATCGCGGAACGCTCTTAGTAGAGAATTGCTGGCGAAGTTGTGCTCGCCTTCGGCGAGGAAAAGAGCGGAAAAGTGGCAATTCCCAAGAACCGTAATGGTGACTGAGGTGCCGTCCTGCTGGAACTCGCAGTTCGTTGCCGAGGGGGTGAAACGGATCAGGTCGCGCTCGCCGACTGGCTGCAGGTCGATCTGAACTTGTTCACCATAGCTGAAGGAGTCGCTGGGGCGTTCAGGCCCCTCGAGATAAGCGTTTCCGTTAGCGATGTCGGCACTGATTTCGTAGCCCTTATTCGGATCCGGTGGTGTGATATCAAGTTCAAGCGTACAGGATCGTAAAATGGGTCTGGTGGTAATGCTGATGTTGGTGCCGGCCTGGATCCGGAACATGCTGACGGGACAGCCTGTGGCGGTGTTGAAGGTCCATTTGTCATCGGGCAGGCGAAGTTCAAAGGTTTGTTGCTGGTTGTAAAGAACGTCGACTGACTCGGGATCGATGGTCGGCAGCATGGCTTCGTTCGGCTGCTGGTCGCCGAAGTTAAACTCTGTGGTCACTGCATACGTCTGGATTTCGAAGGACGCGTTGACCTGGCAGTCCTGAGTTACTTCCGCTATTTCATAGTTGCGACCGCTTAACTGGCCGTTGCAACCGCT
This sequence comes from Aliidiomarina sedimenti, assembly GCF_003986955.1. GTDB lineage: Bacteria > Pseudomonadota > Gammaproteobacteria > Enterobacterales > Alteromonadaceae > Aliidiomarina > Aliidiomarina sedimenti. Next base: position 371,267 of record NZ_PIPN01000003.1, read on the forward strand.
GACCTGGTTAATCCGGTAACCGCTAAGCGGATTGATACTGAAGGTGGTTGACTGACCGGCGTTTACGGTTCTCTGTGCGGGGGAAATAGCACCGCCTTCGCCAGCAGAGGTAGTGACGGTATAGCTGGTGGAATCGCCACCACAGGCGGCGAGCGAAAGGGCCAGCGCCGGAGCCAGAATGGCCCCTAGTAAAGGTTTAATTGGAAACATACTGCCTCGCTTAGCGGTTCGTTTTGAGCTGCACTGCAAACATAGGGTTGCGAAGGTTAACTCGCAGCTGCGCATGGCTTTCGTCGGTAGCGTCAATACATACCGGGCTGGAGGTGGATTGCTGTTGTAACTGCAATCGGCCCTGGTCGCTGACAGTCAGTAAGGCTGCCCGCGCGAAAAACTGATCTGGCCAGGTTACACAAAGCTGGCCTTGTTCGCCGTGCTCTGAGGCGGGGACTGAGGCGAGTTTTACCATCGGCAGCCATTGCCCGGCGGCCGGGAGCGGCTGATCGTTCTCAATAACCTGCAGCTGGTGCTGATTGCGATACAGGGTGAGCTGCTGAATGGGTAAGTGACTGTGGCCGACGTCTACAGAAAAATGCATTGGGCCTTTTGAGATGTCGCTGACCGCAACCGGCAGACGTTCAGTGGCGTCGTTAATGCGAACCCAGTACTCATTATGGTTACCAGGAGGGTTGTTCTCAGTCGCTGCTTGCGGCGCTTGCAGTAATGGAGTGGCCAAATTCAGTCGCCACTCGTCTGGTGCCTCGAAAACGCCACTGAGCTGGATACCATGGGCTTCGCTGACTGGCTCGAACGAGGTGCTCTGTTCGGCGGCACTGGTTGACGTTGAATGGGTACAGGCAGTAAGCACGGCAGCTAACACGCAGGCAAGGACTGGTTTAAGGAGCGACTGTTTTGACATGAATTAAATCCATCTAATTTGGCGTCAAATAGTAACCAATAACGCAGCGTAAAAGAATAGGTCATCTGCTATAGCGACTGGTGATTTCGCGGAGTAAGGGGGCTGATAGGATGGGGTGCGCGGCAGGCACGATGCTTTTGTTCGTGCCTCGCTGTCTGCAAAGGACTGTTAGTTATGGACTGTCAGTTAAAAGCTGTGCGTTTAATTGCGTGCTACGCAGCGACCATTTTCAAGTGTCACCTGGGGTTGCGGGGTTACGTCGCACGTGCTCATCATCCCTTCTGCGGCATGCATCATGGCATCCAGCTCGCGGTAGCGCTGGGCGCGCTTTTCCAGATTCGCGATGTCCTCGTCGCTGAGGTCTTTTTGTGAATACACCACATAGCTTTCCGGACCACCGCAGGGCTTGTCGCCAAGGGCAAAGAAGGCGCACTGGTCCTGACTGTCAGCTTCGTTATTGCGGGTGTATGAGGTGAGGTAGGTGCGCAGTTCAGCGTGTTCTTCGGCTTGTTGCTGGGTGAATTCTTGCATTTGGTTACGCCCCTGTATGTCGTTCTCGGGTCTGAGTTCTGAGTCAGCTGGGGCGGGTTGTGCGCTGCGCATGGTGGTTGCGTCGCGCTCACCTGCGGTGCCGGTGTCCTGATCTTCGGCTTGCTGTCGTTGCTGGACCTGTTGGGTAGGGTTGGTTGGGTCGCCTTGCTGATCATCCGGGTCGCTGCAGGCTGTTAAGCCGAGTGCGGTTAACAGGGCAATGGCTAATGCATAATTCTTCATAACGGGCATCCTTTAATGTTGCTGGAAATGGTACTGATCATGTTACTGACTTCATAGAAAGCCATTTAGTGGCAGGCAGAGTTATGCCTTACGATGCTTCAAGGTATAGCTAACATTGCGGGTATATTCAAAGAACGGCTGCGTTTTAGGTGGCTTCTGGTAGCAAAGGCTTAGCAAAAATTATGTAAAACGGAGGGTGGAAACGGGGTGGTTGTTTACTATTTGTTAACTACTACCCGCTGCCGGAGGTGCCTTGTGCGCTTAAATGAACGTCGTTCTCTCAATTCTGTTAATAAGCCCAGTTATCTGCGTGTCTGTCTTTTTGTAGCCTTAAGCGGGGGCGCGCTGGTCAGCCCTGTGTACGCACAACAAAGTGATGTCGAAGAGGACGAGGCTGCTGAACCTGCGATTGAACGCATCCGGGTGGTTGGCTCAAATATTCGCGGAGCGCGCGCGGCGGGTAACCTGCCGGTAACGGTACTCAGCGAGGAGGATATTCGGGCGACCGGGGCGGCGACTGGCGATGAGCTGCTGCGCTCGATTCCGCAGATTGGTGATATCAGTTTTAATAACGAACGCACCATTGGTGGTGTCAACGACGCTCGCGGCGATGTAGCGTCGATTAACCTGCGCGGGATTGGCACCGGCAATACGCTGACCCTTTTGAACGGGCGGCGGCTGGTGCTGCACCCCGGAACGCAAACGGAAAATTTTGTGCCGGTGACGACGGTGAACTCGAATACTTTGCCGGTACGAGGCCTGAGCCGGCTCGAAGTATTGCGCGACGGAGCGGCGGCGATTTACGGCTCGGACGCAGTCGCCGGGGTGGTTAACTATGTGCTGAAAGATGACGTGGACGGCACTCAGGTGGCAGCGAATTATGGTGCCTCTGATGGCACCTCGTTTGACCAGATGACGCTGACCGCGCTGCATGGCCGCACATTTAATGACAATCAGACGTACCTTAGTTTGTCCGCGGCGTATTACACCCGTACCGGGATAATGGCCAGTGAGCGGGATTATTCCGGCAATAGTGATTTGCGTTTTCACCCGGATATCCCGGCGGGATTTGAAGGCAATCCGTCACTGGATAACCGTCTGATTGCGAGCCCCTGGGGGCACTTTATCGGCGACTCGATTGGTACTGTGCATATTCAGCCGGCGGGCAGTGAAAACTGTGAGTACGTGGTCGACGATGAGGTGTGTGCGGCGAGCGGCACCGCGGATCGTGACTGGTATTATGATCCGGCACTTGAGGATCAGTCGATGACCTCGGATGTGGATCGCTTTAACGTGTTTGGCTATCTGACCCACCAGATTAACGACAACCTGGAGTTTTTTGCTGAAGGTTTGTGGTACACGGCTGAGTCGACCCGCTTGCGTGAACAGAACGCTAACCTGGCTGCGCAACGTTTTACCATTGCTGCGGATGCGGCGTACAACCCCTTTGGTGAAGATGTGCTGTTGCGCAATTACCGTGCGGTGGATGCGGGAGGACGGCGGATTGTGGTCGACGATGACAGCTACCGCACGCTGGCCGGGCTGCGTGGCATGTTTGGATATTGGGACTGGGAAAGTGCGGTGCTGTACTCGCGGGCGACCACGCTGGATATGGATTACAACCGCATTCGCGGCGATGCACTGCAAAATGCGATTAACCAGACCGACCCTGATTTGGCCTATAACCCGTTTTTAGGTGGTGACCCAACGAGTCCGAATTCGGGTACCTTGCGGCGTAACCCGCAGTCGGTGATTGATACCTTTACCGTGGATGTGTTTCGGGAAAGTACCAGCGAGCTGGCGCTATGGGACTTTAAACTGTCCAACCCGGCGGTGTTTGACTGGTATGCGGGCGCCATTGGGGCCGCGGTTGGCGTTGAATACCGCTATGAAGCCTACGAAGATGAACGGGACCCGCTGTTAAGTGGTGAATTGCCTTTTGTTGACCAGGTGACTGGCGAGCTTTTATCGGACAGCGCGGCATTAGGCAGTAGCTCGACGCCGTCGGCGGATGGTAACCGCGATGTGATGTCGGTTTATGCGGAGTTGGAAGTGCCTTTGCATGCGACGTTGGATATGCAGCTGGCGGCCCGTTATGAAGACTTTTCGGATGTGGGAAGTGTGCTTAAACCTAAGCTGGCTTTGGCCTGGGGACCTGCGGACTGGGTTCAGTTGCGGGCGGCTTACACCGAGGGCTTTCGCGCACCGAATCTGCCGCAAGTGGTGGAGCAAGGTGTGACACGTTCGAATACCCGGTATGACCCCTTGCTGGACATGCGTTATGGCGTGGCGGAAGTGCGCGGCGGCAACGTGGAGCTGGAGCCGGAAGAAAGTGAAAACCTGTCCTATGGGGTGGCGTTGTCGCCGCTTGAGAATTTACTGATTACGGTCGACTGGTGGAACATTGAGCAGGTCGGTACGGTGGGGATTCTGAATAGCCAGACCCACTTGTTGTACGACGCGTTGCTGCGTGCAGAGGGGTCGGTGAACGAGGCGATTGTGCGCAATGACGCGGGCGAGGTGCTTTATATTGAGAACCAGTATGGCAACCTTAACCCGCGCACCACCGAAGGGATGGACGTTAGTGTAAGTTATAGCCTGCCGACGGACATGGGTACTTTCCGCTTTAACCTTAATGCGGCTCAGCTGACCAAGTTTGAGCAAACGCCGGACCCTATTAGCGCGCTGGTGATTGCGGAGCAGGCGGCGGGGAATCCAGCATTGCCGCAGGACATTGCGGTTTTGGGGGCGGGTGATTTGCGCCGTTCGAACGGCAACCCTGAATGGCGTGGTTTTGCCTCGGTGGGCTGGGAGTACCGCCAATGGGGGACCCAGTTACGGGTTAATTATATTAGTGATTTTGACAATACCAGTGTGACCAACGACGACGGAGAGGCTATGCCTATTCCGAGTATGACGACCTACGATGTGTTTGCTGATTACCGCATTCGTGCCGCGAACTGGCTGGATGAGAGTCGTATCCGCCTTGGCGTGCGCAACCTGACTGATGAGGCGCCACCTGTTGCCAGCGCCAGTTTCGGCTATATTTCAGATGTGCATTCGAATCGTGGGCGGTATGTTTATCTGGATTACAGCATTGCGTTTTGACCCCTATTGCGTACCAGCGTTGGTGTGTTTGATGTTTGCTGGCGGAAGTGATGGGGTTCCGGTTGAAGTGGCGTTAGAGCGTTTGGCTGCGGAGGAGGCGGTTGTGCCTTCGGTGGGGGTTGGCGCTTCGGTTATGGGGGCGGCTTTGGCTGAAGCCGGGGCTGAATTGGCTGCGGTTGACGATGATGTAGCTGAAGCTGAAGCAGTGTCCTCGCAAGATGAGGGGGCGGACGCTGAAGCTGGTGGCCCTGAGGAAGGTGAGGGCTCTGAGCAAGATCAGGAAGCGAGTGATGAACCAACTACCTGGGTCAGCTGCGATTTCTCAGATGTCCGTTTTAGTGCTGAGTTTCCACAAGGTCGTTTTGGTCGTTGTGAACGTGGCGACGATGGACGTTTGATCCTCCATCTGGAGCCGGAAAGTACGCCGATAAACCCCAGCCCCTGGCATGCTTTTACGATTGAGTCTGATGAACCCCGCACGATTGAAATTGAAATTCGAAGTGAGCATGCACGTACGCGTTACCGGCCGAAAATCAGCCTTGATCGGACGACCTGGGATGTCATGGATTTCGAAAGCGAAGGCAGTTCGCAGTTTTTTACGGTTGAGGTGGGGCCTGAGAAAATATGGATTGCCGGGCAGGAATTGTTTGATAACAATGACTATCAGGTTTGGCTGGCGCAACTTGAAGAGCGGTATGAGCATTTGCAGCGGATACAGCTTGGCCGTAGCGAAGAGGATCGTGAGTTACCGGCGCTGGTTCACTACGGGGCGGGCAATGAATGGTTGCTGCTTTTGGGGCGACAACATCCTCCGGAGATTACCGGGGCGATGGCAATGCGGACTTTTGTTGAGGCGCTGCTGGATACGCCGGTGTTTAGTGAGGCATTCCTTGATCGTTACAATGTATTGATTGCGCCGAACTTGAATCCGGACGGCGTGGCGGGGGGACACTGGCGGCACAATGCGAACGGGGTCGACCTTAACCGGGACTGGTTTAGCCTGGAACAGGCGGAAACGCAGGCGGTTGATGCCTTTATCCGGGAGCTGCTTGATGAGGGGGGCGAGCTGGTTTACGGGGTTGATTTTCACTCGACCTTTCGCGACGTTTATTACACCACGCCGGGGGACTACCTCGACAAAGAGCCGGATTTTAGTTTTGACTGGCTGAATATGCTGGCTGCTGCGGTGGCACCGAATCCGGTGCGCGAGATACCCGCGGCCAACCCGGCGCAGGGCAATTTTAAACAGTACATGGCGGATACCCATGGTACGCACGCGGTGACTTATGAAGTGGCCGATGACAGCGACCGGATGGTAATTGATCTGATAGCGACCCATGCGGCGCGCACTTTGATGGCTTATATGCTGGTGCGGCCGTTGCCGGATGAGGCTGATTGATGGCGTTTAATGGCTTGGGCCAGCGGCGCTTTTAGCGGCGCATGACGATGGCGGTTTCTTTTTTTCTTGCCGGGGGAACGGGAGGGTAGTAGCCGGGGCGTCGGCCGATGTCCTGAAAACCGTACTTTCTATATAGGGCGATGGCACTTCGGTTGCTTTCGCGCACTTCCAGAAATACTTTGTATTGCGGCTGGTTTTGCTTGTCGCTGGCGTAATTGAGCACGTCTTTTAGCAACAATGCACCGTAGCCTTTGCCCTGATGCTCCGGGTGGACGGCGATATTCATTAGGGTGACTTCGTCGGCGACCAGACGGCAAATGGTGAAGCCTACGGGCTTTTGGTCGACGTACAGGGCCTGGGTGCGGTAGTACTTGCCGGTGCAGTCATTGAATGAGGTGCGCGACCAGGGCGCGCCATGGGCCGCGCATTCAATCAAATAGAATTCGGGGGCGCTGATGTCGCAGGGGGCAATTAGTTTAGCCAGAGTTTCAGCTGGTTCCATAGGTCGCGTTTTTCGTCCGGGCTTAATGTGGTCTTGCACCATGGGGTAATATCCAGGTGCGGTTGCTGTGGATCGGCTTTTATTTCTGTCAGCTGTTGCTGCAAATGACTGCTGAGATCTTTCAGCCACGGATACAACTCCACCGGCAAACGCTCCGCCGTCCGCAACGTCCATCCCCCCAACCGATAGTGAAATTCAACATTCGAGCGCGGGGCTTGATCATTGAATTCCGACTCCGATTCAACATTCGAGCGCGGGGCTTGATCATTGAATTCCGACTCCGATTCAACATTCGAGCGCGGGGCTTGATCATTGAATTCCGACTCCGATTCAACATTCAGGCGCGGGGCTTGATCATTGAATGTTTGAGCGGTTGCTGATGGTTGGACGAATGAGTACAGCGGAATGCCGAGTGCCTGAAGGCTCTCGAGCTGATGTCTGGTCCATTTGCTGGTTGCCGTTGCGGGCTTGTCGGGAGAATCGTTCATGGTTCTGATGCTAGCATGAAAGTTGGCAGGGGTGGAGGGATTCGAACCCCCAACCGTCGGTTTTGGAGACCGCTGTTCTACCAATTGGAACTACACCCCTGCCGATTGGTGCAGAGCATTATACTGGCCCCCTTTGTTCAGGCAAGGGAAAATTCGCTGCAGCGCAACCATTTGCGCAAATATCGAACATTCAACGATCAAGCGCGGGGCTTGAACATTGAATTTCGATTTAGATTCAACATTCAAGCCCCGCGCTCGATCGTTGAATGGTGGTGACGGGCGGTTGCTTTGTGGGTATGATTTAGCGCAATAATTCTTATAAACACGGAGTGTTCGATGCGCTTACGAACGTTATTTAGTGCGGTCTGTTCGACGGTTTTTCTGGCGGGCTGCCTGTCATCAGGGGTTAAAGAGTCGCCGCAGGGACCATGCGAAGAGCGACTGCCTACGGCTGAAGCCTTTGAAATTGAGGTGTCGCGTGGTTCGATCGCCTTTGTCGATGTATTTGAAGACGCAAATGCCAGTGCCAACGGCTGTGGCACTTTGCAGCTGGTGGCTGATAGTTGGCAGGATGGTGAAAAAGGCATTGTATATCGTTCGGAAGATCGTCCGAATGAGTTAGCCTACCTTGCTGACCGTGAAGCGATTGGCGATGACGCTTTCAGTTATCGCATTACTAACGGATTCAACGAGCTTGAAGTGAATGTGTCGGTGCGTGTGTATCAACGGCTGACGCTTGAAGGAAGTTTTCCGCATGGCTGGATAACCGACCCTGAGGTTGACGTTCGTGGGGACGACGTGGGCGGTACAGGTGAGGTGACTGCAAACGGCGTGTTTGAAATAGAGCTGCGGCTGTTTAATCTTGAGAGCGATAAAAGCAGCCTGTTGACAGTCGCTGGTACTCGCAATGGCAGCCCGCTGACGCTGCACAGCATGTTGCCGGGAACGCAAAGTGTTTATGCGGCGCGTTCTGGTGACAACCGCGTGACTGATACCGGCGTCGCTGGACTGCGAGTTAATGCGTTAACTACGGCGTACAGCATGTTGTTAAACGGCGCGTCTGCTCAGGCGTTGCAACTAAATGAAGACGAACTTGTCTGGTATGGTCGCGCTGTCGATAGTAATCGATTGGCTAACACAGCTGGCTGGATTTATCTTGTAGCGACAAATAGCAGCTATACGCTGCCTGAAGGCTATGAGACGACCTGGGAATTAGGCGCAGAGCTGGAGGCGCTTACTGCGTCTGTAGAGGAGGCTCAGCAGGCTGGTGATTTAGCGCCGGCGCTGGAGACTATGCTCGCTAATCGCGACTTGATGCCATCGTTGTCGAATGGCGATGTGGAAGGGCGTTTTACTGAGTTAGGAAGCCAGGTGCCGTGGTGGTCTCAAAGTGGCGAGCGAAGCTGGGTGGTGGAGACCGATGGCATATTTTGGCTGGATGGCGATAAGCAACTTCGCACATCGGACTACACGACGAATGGGGCTTTGATACGCGTAAACGATGCTCTGGCACCCTTTGAAGAACTGTATGTGCTGGCGAGTGACGATTCTCAGTTAGTGCTATGGAGCGAGGGTGAAGCGTTTCGTCTTGAGCGCAAAGAGTATTCGCAGCGTTTGTCTTTGGCTTTTGATTTAACCCAGGACTGGGTGTTGCCTGCCCTGCCGGTTGCAGACGAAGGCTATACCCAAGCGGAGGTTGTCTATCGTTTTACCAATGGTAGCTTTAGTACGTCGCACGTCGATGAGTTGGGCGCGCAGATTGTTACCACTGGTAGCTACCAGTTAACGGAAGAAAATCAGGTGTTAGCGCTTACTGGCGATAACGGCGAACGGTATCGGATGCGACGCGTGAACAATGATGGGATCGGTTCAGTGCTGGTGGAGAATATTGAATCGGCCGCTTTGATGGTGGGATCTGGTTTTGTGCTGGAAGACGTTGAACCTCGACCTCAGGCTACAGGTAGCGCGCTGGCGTCTTTGCGCGATTTTGTTGCGATCAACGCCTGGCATCGAACTGGCTTTACTGCAGAGGTTGACGCGTCTATTCGTTTGCAGAGCAATGGCACAGGCCTTCTGGTTGAGGGACCCGACAGTCTGGCGATTGAATGGGGCCTCGAACAGAGTGCAGGGCTGACTGATGTGGCTGCGCTGAATGCGGCGGCTGAGCCTTCGATTGACCTTGCCGGACGCCGTATTTTCTGGAAAGTTGTCGGTGAGAACAACGGCACTGAAGTGCGTGTTCTGGAATGGTCCTTTATTGAAGATGAGGGCGCGTTGGTGCTTGACCAATTGCCCCAGGTTACCTTGCGTTGCCGTTCGATAGAGGCGTGCGCCACCAACTGGTGGTAAGGTTCTGGTGTTATTAAAAGGCTGCTGCGGTGGCCTTTTTTACATTCAAGATTCAGGCGCGGGGCTTGAATCTTGAATTGGTTTTACCAATTCAATGATCAAGCCCCGCGCTCGATTGTTGAATGGGAGTGGTATGCGGTTGTATCAGGTGGATGCGTTTAGTGATGAGGTGTTTGCTGGCAATCCGGCGGCGGTGGCGCTGTTGGATGAATGGCTGGATGACGGGGTGTTGCAGCAAATAGCTGAGGAGAACAATCTGTCAGAGACTGCTTTCCTGGTGGCTGCGAGCGATGCGAAAACGGACTACGAGTTGCGCTGGTTTACTCCGGCGGCCGAAGTCGATTTGTGTGGCCATGCCACGCTGGCGAGCGCCCACGTGTTGTTCGAACATTGCGATGTGGACGCTTCTACATTGTCGTTTGCAACCCGCAGTGGAGTCCTGACGGTGGCTCAGCAAGAGGATGGTTTGCTGGTGATGGACTTCCCGTTAAGTGAGTTAAAGGAAGTGACGTTTCCGGCCAGTTTAATGCGCGGAATTGGTGCGGAGCCGATGCAGGTGCTGAAAGACTTTGACTATATTGCGGTGCTCAATAGCGAAGCCGAAGTACGGGCGCTTAAGCCGAACTTTAGCGCGTTGTGCGAACTGGACGGACGCGGTGTGTTGGTGACAGCAGCGGGCGAGGATTGTGATTTTGTTAGCCGCTGTTTCTTCCCTAAACTTCGGGTCGACGAAGATCCAGTGACCGGATCAGCACATTGTGAACTGGCGGCATACTGGTCTGAACGGCTCGGCAAATCAAAACTTAACGCGAAGCAGCTGTCTGCGCGTGGCGGGTCCATTGAGTGTGAGGTGCTTGCCGGTCAGCAGGCAGCACGGGTTTTACTGAAGGGGCGTGCGGTGACTTACCTTGAAGGGACCATTCGTTTGCGGGACCGTTGAGCTTGAAACTAAGGCTTTCCGGCAATGTTATGTTGAACCAGAACTTAAGCTGCAGCAAGAGCTAGCGCTGCAGCGCTAAGCGCATAAGAAGGCGGTCCTCACCCGGGCCGAGAAAGTCTTTACGCAGCTCGATGGCTTCAAAACCCAGGCTAAGATAGAGTTGCATCGCCGCCTGATTGTATTCGGCGACACTAAGCCATAGCCCTTGTTGGCCCTGATCTCTGCAATGGTTAATAGCAGCTTCGCATAGTTTTCGGCCGATACCCTTACCACGTCCCGCAGCGGCCACCAATAACGCCATTAGCCAGGGTTCTGCAGCGGAACCCTGTGCGCTTTGTGCTGGCGCTATAAGCGCATAGCCCATTAACTGATTTTCACTTTGAGCAACCCACAACGCGGCTGGCCATTGGCGCAACGCCTGATACAAAAAGCCCGCCGGATAGCCTTCCTGTTGATAATAGTGCTGCTCAAGCTCGGCGATAGCTGGAATGTCCGTCGTTGTGGCGGTGGTGATGCTGATAGTCACTGGCTGATTCCTTAGGTATATGTTCTAGCTGACCGAGCAAATTCAATGATCAAGCCCCGCGCCCGAACGTTGAATCGAATTTACCGATTCAAGATTCAAGCCCCGCGCTTGAATGTTGAATCAGGTGGGTTGGAGGAGGTGGTGGTTGAGCTCCTGGTAGATGGAGAGTTCGTAGCTGTGGCGGCCCTGGTTAGGGTCTTCGATGGCGCTGACGGCTTTGATGTTGTCGACGTACTGCTGAACGATGCCGTGTTCGAGGGCGCCGGTGAGGACGTGGTATTTGTACCAGCTATAGGGCTGTAAGGTGTCGTCGATATCGGTGCCGACATAGGTAAAGGCGGGCAACGTGCGGCCTTCCTGAAGCACCACCTTGACGTCAGTAACGGCGTAGCCAAAGCCCTGGCCTTCGATGCGGTCGAGGGTGTAACGCTGGTCCTCGGGGATGCGATAAACGACTCCCAGGGTGCCGGCCCCGGGCTGAGACTCGATGGTGCACTTGGCGGAACCGTCATGACTATGTTTGCGGAAGGTCATGACGTAGTCACTAAGGTGAGCGACGCCAACGGCCCGCGCACTAGGTACCCGGGCCAGTAGTCGGCGGCTTGACATGTTTGAGCCGTAGGCAAAGTAAAACATGATTAAACATCCTTTGCTGCTTCTGTAGAGGGTGTTCCAGCGGAGATGGCTTTTGCGGCGATTTCAAATGAGCGCTTGCGCGCCTGGAAGTCATAGGCGTGACTGGTCAGCATCACTTCATCGACGCCGGTTTCGGCGGCAAAATTACGGATCTGACGGCCGACCTGCTCGGCGGTGCCGAACGCGGTGTAGCTTAAGGCGTGATTGGCCGCGGCCAGAGCATAGGGGTCACAGACTGCCTGAATGTTGTCCACTGGCTTAGGCAGGAACCCGGTTCGCCCCTGACGTAATGCGACAAACTGTAATTGCATCGAGCTCATCAATGTTCGCGCTTCCTGTTCACTGTCTGCGGCAAAAACGTTCATCGCGGCCATACTGTATGGCTTGTCCAGATAGCGCGATGGGGTGAACTCATTGTTATACACCTTCAGCGCCTGATGCAACATATCGGGCGCAAAGTGCGAGGCAAAAGCGTAAGGTAAACCTAACGCGGCAGCCAGCTGGGCACTAAACAGGCTGGAACCAAGCAGCCACACCGGAATATTCTGGCCAAAGCCCGGGACCGCTTTGATCGGGTCGCTGGGGTCTGCTTCGGCAAGGTAGCCTAATAATTCTTTGACGTCAGACGGGAAGTGTTCGGCGTCTTCCGGCTTACGGCGCAATGCACGCATGGTGCGGCCATCGGTCCCTGGTGCGCGGCCGAGGCCGATGTCGATGCGGCCGGGGTGCAGTGCATCGAGGGTGCCAAATTGCTCGGCGACCACATAAGGCGCGTGATTGGGCAGCATAACCCCGCCGGAACCGACGCGAATCGTCGAGGTTTTCTCTGCCACATGCCCCAGAGCCACGGCGGTCGCGGCACTGGCGATGCCAGTCATATTGTGGTGTTCTGCCATCCAGAACCTGTGATAACCAAGTTGTTCGCAGTGGGCGGCTAAGTCAGCGGCATTGTGCAATGCGGTACTGACGGAGGTTTCTTCGGTTACCGGTGCAAGATCCAGAACTGACAGTTTCAAAACAGACTCCTAAGGTGTGTTCACCAATGTACGTAAATGCTCTCTGTCTTTCTGCAGATGGAGCCCGTTGAGGCCATATTCAAGGCATTTTGCCGAACATTTTTCCGTCGCCTGGTACAGTTCGGGGGAGTCCTGCTGGCTCAGAGCCTTTAATGCCTTGTGCAAACGGATGTGTACTTCAAGCATGTCTCCGGCATCACGAGCAATAGGCAAAAAGGCATTGTCGAGGATACTGTCGAGCTGCAAAGCAGGCACATGCAGGCGGGGGCAATGGCATTTACTGAGGTCGTAACTGCTAAGGTCACGCCAGGGTGCGAGCAGACGCAAATGGCGGCTGATAATATCGATCGCGGTGCCCGGGTCATTTAACGAGGGCGACAGGGCGCGCTGGGCAATTTCGGTTAGTACGCAAAAGCCGAAGCGCGGATCCTGGGCGAACGAACGCTCATTGTCGACGGTAATGGCCTTGCGCAGTTCACGCTGTATTTGTTCCGTGATCGGCTTATTGCTGGTCAGCAAGGCCCGTGTCGGATGAACCAGGGTGCCGGGTTGTGTATCCAGATAAAGTTCGGCGTCCATGTCCTCGGCACAGCTTTGCAGTGCCGCCATATCAATGTGCTGAACATAGCCTACCTCTTCGGCAAGCAGCGGGTACTCGGCCTCGGGCGGTAAACTATCATCGGTACGCAAGTGGCCGCCAAGACAGGGGTTGTCGCGGTAGAAGGCAAGGGCGTCCGCGGTGGCCTTTTCGACCTGATTCGAGGTTGACCCCACCCGGCCGAGTAAACTTAAATGTTCTATCCAGCGAAAGATAGCGAGGACGACCAGCACGATCATGAACATGGTGAAAATGAAGAGCACGAAACGGCCATTGGCACTGTAGACTTCGGTATTCACGGCGATTACGCCAACCAGACTGAAGATAAAGGAACCAATAAAGGTAGCCAGCACGTTTTGCGTGGTGACGTCCTGGCGAATCAACCGGGTGGCACGCGGGGTCACGTTGCTGGTTGCTGCCATATAAGCAGAGACCATCACGCTGAGGGAAAAGGTGACGACCATCAGCATACTGTTGGCAAGAATTGCGAGGATCTGGTCAACGGCCTCCTGTGGCGCTTTAAAGGGCAGATCGAACTCGCTAAAGGTGTCGGCAAAACTGGCCAGTAACACCGCGGCCAGGCCGAAGGTACCGAACAGGCAAGCGCGGATCCAGAGGGTTGTTTTTATTTTTGACCAAAGCCACTGCCATTTTGAAAACATAGGGTCTCACTATTGTTATTAAAATTAGCGGTATTAAAACCACTCTGCGCAGCGAGCCGCGCAAACTAAACTAACCCCCTGTTTATAGGCGCCTTGTTTGACTCAGGTCAAGTTTGTTTACCCGCCAGCAGCTATGCTGAATACTTGGCCCGAATGGGAAAGGGGGAACGAGACCATGTTTAAACGAATGTTAGTAGTGCTTGCTATGAGCGCAACAGCGACCGGCTGGTTGCTGACGGCAGTTGCCGAAACGAGCAGTGAAGGCAGTACCGACCACGCCAGCGAACGGCTTGCTAATGAACCAGTGCAGCCTATTGCGCCCTACCAAAGTGAGCACCCGGAAAAAGTTGAACTGGGTAAAAAGCTCTTTTTCGAACCCCGACTGTCGCGTTCCGGGTTTATTTCCTGTAATTCGTGCCATAACCTGAGCCGTGGTGGTACGGATAACCTGCCAACGTCGATTGGCCATAACTGGCAGGAAGGGCCGATTAATTCGCCGACAGTGTTGAATGCGGGCCTGCATATGGCGCAGTTCTGGGATGGCCGTGCGGCGACGTTACAGGAACAGGCGGCAGGCCCCATCGATAACCCAATGGAAATGGCCTATACCCACACCCTGGCGATTGAGGTGTTGCGTTCGATTCCCGCTTATGTGGATATGTTTGAAGCCGTTTATGCCACCCGCGATATCGGGATTGACCATGTCACCGACGCGATTGCGGAGTTTGAGGAAACTCTGGTCACGCCAAACTCGCGATTTGACCAATGGCTGCGAGGCGATGACAGCGCCATAACTGCAGATGAACTGGCAGGCTATGAGACGTTTAAATCTATAGGCTGTGTCGCCTGCCATTATGGCGAAGCGCTGGGCGGGAAAGACTTTCATCGCATGGGGCTGGTTCATGAGTACCTCACCGAGAATCCGTCGCAGGGGCGTTTTGAAGCCACTGGTGAAGAAAGAGACCGTTTTTCATTTAAGGTGCCTTCGTTGCGCAATGTCGAAAGAACCTACCCTTACTTTCATGATGGTGCAGTGTGGACTTTAGCAGAGGCGACGGAAATTATGGCCTATTTGCAGCTAGGGCGGGAACTGCCGCAAGCGGATATCGATAACATGGTCGCTTTTATGCGCACGCTGACCGGCGAACAGCCACAAATTACGCTGCCGCAACTGCCACCGTCGACTGAAAATACGCCACAGCCGGTGCCTTTTGAGCGCGAGTAATCACGATTGAGTCCGTGCTAGACTGAGCCCTGCAGTGAAAAACTGCGGGGCTTTTTTTATTCTTTTTGTTTTTCGGACACAAGGAAACTGGTTGTCGATGCGAGTACTTCACACGTCTGACTGGCACCTGGGACGGGTGCTCTACGGGCAAAAACGGCATCATGAATTTGCCGCTTTTCTCGACTGGTTGTTGCAGACTATCAAGGAACAGCGGGTTGAAGCCTTGCTGGTGGCCGGCGATATTTTTGATACCAACACCCCCGGCAACTATGCCCAGCAGCTGTACTACCGGTTTTTGGCCCGGGTCGCTGCCACACAGTGCCGCCATGTGGTGGTGATTGGTGGCAACCATGATTCACCGTCGTTTCTGGATGCACCGCAGCAGTTGCTAAGTGCGTTGAATGTGCATGTGATTGGCGAGGCCTGTGAAGACCCAACAAACGAAGTGCTGTGTCTTCAGCACGACGGCGAATTAGAGTTGATTGTGTGTGCGGTTCCTTACCTGCGTGAGCGTGATTTGCGCAGCGCCGAGGACGGTGAAGGCATTGCTGACAAAGAACGTAAGGTGCAGCAGGGAGTGAAAGCTCACTATGCGCAAACCGCCGAGGCCGCGGTGGCTAAACGAGGCAAGCGCGAGGTGCCGATTATTGGCATGGGGCACCTGTTCACCGTGGGTGGCGAATTACGTGAGGGCGATGGTGTACGTGACCTGTATGTGGGGTCGCTGGGGCAGGTGCCAGCGTCGGCGTTTCCGGATGCTTTTGATTATCTGGCCCTGGGTCATTTACATGTTCCGCAATTGGTAGCGAAAGACCCTACACGGCGCTATAGCGGCTCGCCGATTGCGATGGGTTTTGGTGAAGTGGGGCAACAGAAAGAAGTGGTATTGATTGATTTTGAAGGCCGTGAGGCGCAGGTGTCGACGCTGCCGATACCGGTTTTTCAGCGCATGGAGCGGATAAAAGGGGATCTTGAGCAGTTGCAGCCGGCGTTGCAGCAATTGATTGAGGCAGAGGAAGCTATTTGGGTGGAAGTGGAATACAGCGGCACTGATTACATTCGTGACCTGCGCCAACGACTGACAGAATGGGTGGCGGATACCCAGGTACAGGTGTTACGGGTGCGCAACCCGGCGCTACGGGAGAAAACCCTGAAGCGCACAATGAGTGAAGAAAGCCTGCAGCAGCTGACCACAGACGATGTCTTTAAACGCCGCCTTGAAGCCAGTGAGATAGAAGGTGATGAAGGGCAGCGACTGACTGAACTGCATGCCCAGTTGTTGCAGGAACTGGCGGAGGAGGACCCGAATGCGGATCACTAAGCTTCGACTGCAGAATTTAAACTCGTTGCATGGCAGCTGGGAAATCGATTTCGCCCACCCGGATTACGTGAATGAAGGTTTGTTTGCGATAACCGGCCCCACCGGCGCGGGTAAAACCACTATTCTGGATGCAATTTGCCTGGCTCTGTATGGACAAACACCGCGGCTGGGCAAAATAACCAAGTCAGACAACGACGTGATGTCACGCCATCAGGGTGAGTGCATGGCAGAGGTTAGTTTCGCCACTGAGCAGGGCGAGTACCGCGCATTCTGGTATCAGCACCGGGCACGGCGGCAAGCGGGCGGTGCGCTGCAGCACCCGCGACATGAACTGATTGATGCCGCGACCGGCAAGTTGCTGGAAGAGAAGGTGAGTCAGGTACCGGCGGTGGTAGAGCAGTTAAGCGGACTCGATTTTAACCGTTTCACCCGTTCGATGATGCTGGCGCAGGGCCAGTTTGCTGCGTTTTTAAATGCCGATGAAGGCGAGCGTAGTGCGCTGCTGGAACAGATTACCGGCAGTGAAATTTATGCGCGAATTTCGCAAGCGGCCCACAGTAAATACAAGATGCAACGGGAGCTATTGCAGCGTTTGCAGGACGAGCTCGGGACTATTCAGCCGTTGGCTGAAGAGGAACGGGACGCGATTAAGGCAGAGCTGAACCAGGTTAAGGCGCAGGTTGAACAAACGGACACGCAGTATCAGGCTTGTGAGCGTTCGGCGCAGTGGGTTGAAACCCTGGCCAAACTGGAGCATGAGTGGTCCCAGCTGACCGGGCGTCAGGCCGCCCATAGTAGCGAGGTTGCCGAATTTTCAGAGCAACGCAGGCAGCTGGAAAAGGATGCTCAGGCGCGACCTTTTGCCAGTGCACTAAGCCATTTGCGTTACCTG
Source organism: Aliidiomarina sedimenti (assembly GCF_003986955.1). Taxonomy (GTDB): domain Bacteria; phylum Pseudomonadota; class Gammaproteobacteria; order Enterobacterales; family Alteromonadaceae; genus Aliidiomarina; species Aliidiomarina sedimenti. Next base: position 388,619 of record NZ_PIPN01000003.1, read on the forward strand.
CAACAACAACTGACCAGAAGTCAGCAACAGTTTACTAGCGAGCAGGCAGCTTTGCCAACGCTTAAAGATAATGCTGAAAAAGCCGGGGCGCAGGCGCAGCGTGCCCGCGACGAATTTGCTACAAGCAAAGAGCAATGGACGACGCTACAACCGGAGATCGAAAAAGCCCGGACGCTGGAGCAAAGTTTGCAGCTGATTAAACAGCGTTACCAGAGTGAGTGCGCGCAGCAGGAAAAGGCGCAGCACGAGCTGAGCGCGCTGGTTGACAGCGCCAGTGAACTGGAGCAGACGCTTAGCCAGCAACAGGATGAATTGCAGTCGCTGACAGACTGGCTGGAAGCGCACTCGAGCGACGGTGAATTGGCAAACCAGCTACCGCTACTGAGCGAACAGCGGGCTCAGCTTGAGCAACGCCAGGCCGAATGTGTTGCTGCAGAGCAGTCGCTGAAGCGGCAACGAGAGGCATTGCAGGCGCTGCAGGCCAAACCAAGCAGTGCGCAGCTGGCGCAGCAACAGGACAGGCTAACTAAACAGCTAGGTGTCGATAAGCAACGTTACCAGGCCTTGCAGGAGGCGATTAGTCAGACCCAGCTGGAGCAAAAGCTGGCGGATTTTCGCAACGAACTGGTAGCAGGCGAAGCCTGCCCTTTATGCGGTTCGGTGGAACATCCTGCGCCATTGCAAAGTGATGCCTGTGTGGAGTCGACACTGCAGGCCAAACGTAACGAATTGGCTCAGCTCGAGCGCTCGCTGGTGGCAACCCAGCAACAGTTGCAGCAGCTTGAAATTGAGCAGGCGGTGGGGGCGAGTGAACGCGTGCAACAGGAACAGGCGCAACAGACTGCGCTGGAACGTGAGCAGCAGCACGTGCGACGGGCGCAACAGGGCTATAATGAGTTGCTGCAAAGCTGGCAGGCGCGGGTGTCACGGTGGCTGGGAGATGAGGCTGAGGGCAGTGATATGTCAGCCGCAAAGCAGACCGGCATGCTGCATCAGTTGCAAACTATGCGTGATCGCTACGAAGCGACACGGGAAAAGCAGCAAGCGTTGCGCGGCGAACTGGCCAGTCTCAGTGCCCGTTTAGAAGGAGTTCAGGAACAGCGTAACGAGAAGCAACGACTGAGCGCTGATTTAAAGACCCGTGTTGAGCGAACTGGTGCGGACCGTGAGCAATTGCAACAGCAACGCCAACAGTTACTGGCTGGTGAGTCGGTTGCAGTAGTGGTTGAACGCTGGGAGCAACGCCTGGGTCAGGCGGAGCAAAGCCGGGAGCAGTTGGGCCAGCAAGCGCTGCAGTCGCAACAGGCGTTTGAACGCGCCCGGTTGAGCAGCGAGCAGTTGCAGCAGCGGGTCGGGGAACTGGAACAGGAACAAAGCAGCGCAGGTAAGCAACTCGAAGCGGGTCTAAACGAGGCTGGTTTCGACGACCTTGAGTCGCTGCAACAGGCATTACTTGATGATGCAACTCAAGCCCGCCTGAGTAAACAGGCACGGGAACTGGATGCCAGCAGCCAATGGCTGAAAACAGAAGCAGAACGGCTGCAACGGGAATTGAGCGAAGCGAAAGCTCACCAACCGGCAGACGCCGCAGCGAATCAGCTGGAGTTGAAGCGGCTGAAGGCGATGGTGGCCGACCTGCATCAACGCCAGGGCGCATTGCAAACCCGGCTGGAAGCAGACGAGACATTGCGTCGTCAGCAACGCGATAAGCTGGATGCAGTTAAGCGACAACAGGCAAAGACCGATGAGTGGGCTACACTGGATAGCCTGATAGGCTCAGCGGATGGTAAAAAATATCGAAAGTTTGCCCAGGGGCTGACCTTCGAGATTATGATTGATTATGCGAATCAAAAGCTTAGGAAAATGACTGAGCGTTATCTGCTGGTTCGTGATGAGGCTGAGCCACTGAAACTGAACGTGATGGATGATTATCAGGCAGGCGAGATCCGTTCGACCCGCAACCTGTCGGGGGGCGAGAGTTTTCTGGTCAGTCTGGCACTGGCACTTGGGCTGGCGCAAATGGCGAGCAGCAAGGTGCGGGTTGATTCGCTGTTTCTCGACGAAGGGTTCGGCACCCTGGACGAGGAAGCGCTGGACCAGGCGCTGGATACGTTAGCCAGTTTGCGTCAGGACGGAAAAATGATCGGCCTGATATCCCATGTCGGCTCGCTGAAGGAGCGCATTGCGACGCAATTGCAGGTTCAGGCTGGAGCCGCTGGACGCTCGGTGTTGGCAGGGCCGGGAGTACGCCAGTTAGATACTGAACAGACAGGTAATAAGTAAAGCGGACAAAGCTGAAATTCAAAAGGAGAGGTACAGAATGACAAACGCTACGTTACGACCGCGGTTGAAGGCCACTGTGATGGCGATGGCTGGCGCGCTGAGTGGGGTGCTGTTGACGGCCTGTTCAGGTGCAGAGGAGGCGACCACCGCAGTTTATCATTGTGGTGCACAACCGGTGCAGATAGAAACGCATGATGAACAGGTCACGCTGACCCTGGGCGACGATCAGTATCAGTTGAACCAGGTAGAAGCGGCTTCCGGTGCGCGCTATAGCAATCAGGATGCCGACCACACCGTGGTTTTCTGGAGTAAAGGGGAGCGCGCACAACTCGAGGTTGGCAGCCGTGCGTACAGTGAGTGCACCCGACCAGGGGCTATAATCGAGCCGCATATTGCGCGGGGCAACGAACCTTTCTGGTTGATTGAAATCAACCAGGGTGAGGCAGTGTTGCGTAATATGGGCGAAGACGAGCAGAACTTCAGTGTGGTTAGTCAGGAGTGGCGTGAGGATGGCAGCACAGAGGTTGTGGCAGAGCTTAAAGACAGTGATGAACAGCTGACCTATCAGGTACATGAAACGCTGTGTGAGGACAGTATGAGCGGTATGTCTTACCCACAGACGGCTGAACTGCAAGTGGACGGGCAGCGGCTACAAGGTTGTGCCGGTATTCCACAGCGTTTGCTGGAGGGCGTTGACTGGCAGGTTGCCGCAATTGATGATGAGTCGATGGACGATTATGAGATTTTTGTTCGTTTCGCCGCCGATGGCAGCGTCGCTGGACGGGCGGCCTGCAACCGCTATTTTGGTCAGTATGAACTAACCGGTGAAGGGTTGCAGTTTGGCGAACTGGCAGGCACCAAGATGGCTTGCGAAGACGATAAAATGCGCGCTGAGTACCGTTTTCTGGGCGTGCTCAGCGAGGTGCAGCGGTTTAGCATTGAACGTGAAGACGGCGCCACCGATGTCCTTTGGTTAGACACAGGGGACGAGCGGATTCGTCTGTCTCACTAAGCTCTCTGTTAAAATAGGTACTGCGCTTAGCGGGTGCCGAAGATCTTATCACCGGCATCGCCAAGGCCGGGCAGGATGTAGCCGTGCTCATTGAGCCGGTCGTCCTGCGAGGCGGTATAAATGTCGACATCCGGGTGTGCGTCGAGCACTTTTTCGACGCCCTCGGGTGCGGCCACCAGCACTAATACCCGGATCCGGGTGCAGCCTTCTTTCTTCAGCAAGTCGAGGGTGGCTATCATTGAGCCACCAGTGGCTAGCATGGGGTCTAACACCAGAGCCAGGCGCTCATCCATACTACCGGCAAACTTTTCGAAATAGGAGACCGGCTCAAGCGTTTCCTCGTCACGGTACAAACCCACCACACTGACTTTGGCGCTTGGAATAAGATTAAGCACGCCATCGAGCATACCGATACCGGCCCGCAGAATGGGTACCACGGTGACTTTTTTACCTTTAATACGTTCGACCTGAATGCTGTCGCCGTTCCAGCTGGTCATCCGCGTAGGTTCGAGTTCGAAGTCCTTGGTCGCTTCGTAAGTCAGCAGGTTGCCAAGTTCGTTGGCCAGCTCACGAAAGCTCTTAGTACTGATCGCCTGGTCGCGCATGAGGCCAAGCTTATGCTGGACCAGCGGGTGTCGGATAACATGTAACGCCATGAGTGTCTCTCGTCGAATTGTGGTCTGATTTGCTAAGTTTAAATCGGTCGCAGCCAATAAAAAAGGGCAGGATAAACCTGCCCTTTAGCATATCACAGGCTGAGCAATGCGCTGCGAAGCGCCTCAGCCTTTGCTTACGCGTTAGTCACCCAGCGACAGCAAGGTCGCGTTACCGCCAACGGCGGTGATGTTATCGGTGAAGGTTTTCTCGGTCATAAAGGCATACAGGTAGTGTGGTCCACCTGCTTTTGGCCCTGTACCGGAGAGACCCTGACCACCGAACGGCTGCACACCGACCACAGCACCAATCTGGTTGCGGTTGATGTAAACGTTGCCGACATTGATGCGACGGGCGACGTCATAGGCAAAGGTCTCGTTGCGGCTGTGAATGCCGAAGGTGAGTCCAAAGCCGGTGTTATTGATGTCGTCGATCACTTTATCGATGTCTTTATGCTTGAAGCGGATTACATGCAGGATAGGACCGAAGTTCTCGCGTACCAGCTGACTGATGCTGTCGATTTCAATCGCAGTCGGCGCGACGAAGGTGCCGCCCTGAGTGTATTCCGGCATCGGCGCTTCACCAATTAGCTTACCGGCCTGCTGGATATCAATGATGTGTTGTTCCAGGTTGGTTTTAGCAACGCCGTCAATCACCGGGCCAACATCGGTTTTGTGGTCAATCGGGTCGCCGACGATAAGCTCTTTCATTGCCCCTTTCAGTAGCTCGATAACGCGGTCAGCAATGTCGTCCTGCACGTAAATTACGCGCAACGCAGAACACCGCTGGCCAGCGCTGGTAAAGGCACTATGCACCACGTCGGTGACAACCTGTTCAGGCAGCGCGGTGGAGTCCACCATCATCGCGTTCTGACCACCGGTTTCGGCGATTAACGGAACGATAGCGCCGGTACGTGCTGCCAGTGCGCGGTTGATCGACTGAGCGGTGTTGGTTGAGCCGGTAAAGCAAACCCCGCCGATATTTTCCTGACCTACCAGGTAGGCACCAATCTCTCCACCGTTACCAGGTACGAAGTGAAGTACATCACCCGGAATGCCAGCTTCAAGCGCTAACTGAACGGCGCGGTACGCTACCAGACCGGTTTGCTCGGCTGGTTTGGCAATAACGCAGTTACCAGTAGCTAGGGCGGCACTGACCTGACCGAGGAAAATCGCCAACGGGAAGTTCCACGGGCTGATGCAGACAAAGGTGCCACGGCCCTGTACAAAGAGTTCGTTTTTCTCACCGGTTGGGCCTGGCAGTGCTTCGCCTTCGCCCATCAGTTCACGTGCTTTAATGGCGTAGTAACGACAGAAATCGACGGCTTCGCGCACTTCATCAATACCGTCCTGCAGGCCTTTACCTGCTTCCAGGGTACAGAGCGCGATCAGCTCGTGCATGTTTTCTTCCAGCAGATCTGCCAGTTTTTCCAGCTTCACCGCACGCTCGTCGGCTTTGGTGCGAGTCCAGGCCGGGAAAGCTTTATTGGCACTGGTCAGTGCTTTTTCCGCCAGCTTAGCGTCGCCCCAGCCGATGGTTCCCATCTGATGGCTGGTTTGCTGAGGGCTGGTAACTGCGACACGGTGGTCGGCTTCAATCAGTTCGCCGTTTACGATCGGGCCACCTTGCCAGTGATTGTTCTGGAAGCTACGAATTTTGTCGAAGAATTCATCGCCTTGAGAGTGAATATTCATATTAAGTCCTGACGAATTTTTACGTGGAGCCAAAATATCGATTGGCAGTGGGATCTTGTCGTTGTGCAAGGTCGGCTTTTTACTCAGGTTGGTGAGCGGATGCTCGACCAGTTCGTCTACGTCTACACTTGGGTCCAGTAGTTTATGCACAAACGAGCTGTTGGCACCGTTTTCCAGCAGACGGCGTACCAGGTATGGCAGCAGGTCCTTGTGGGCGCCGACCGGCGCGTAAATACGAACCGTACGCTCTGGATCTTCTTTCAATACGGTATTGTAGAGATCTTTCCCCATACCGTGCAGGCGCTGGAACTCATAACGCCGTCCATTTGCCATTTCCTGAATGGTGACAATGGTTTGCGCATTGTGCGTAGCAAACTGAGGGTACAGCTGACCTTCGGTATCTTCACTTAACAGATAGCGAGCACAGGCGATGAACGAGACATCGGTGCTGGCTTTACGGGTAAACACCGGGTAGCTGGCAAGGCCAAGCTGCTGAGACAATTTGACTTCAGTATCCCAGTAGGCGCCTTTCACCAGGCGGATTGGGATCTCGTCACCAACTTCTCTGGAAAGGGCATTGAGCCAACACAAGACCGGTAGTGCGCGCTTCGAGTAGGCTTGTACTACCAGGCCAAAGCGTGGCCAGTCTTTACACACGCCGGTGCGATAGACCCGTTCGAACAGCTCAAGTGACAGCTCTAAACGGTCCATTTCTTCGGCGTCGATGGTGACACCGACATTGGCCTGTTGGGCTAATTTGATCAGCTCTAACAGGTCCGTGGCCAGTTCGTCCATGATCCGTTCATGGTTGGCTGCTTCATAACGAGGGTGCAAGGCTGACAATTTGATTGAAATCGTTGGCCGTGGCACTTCCTCTTCGTTATTGAAGTTCTCTTTGGCGATCTTGGTGATCGAGTCGACATACGCGGTGTGATAGCGCTTGGCATCTTTCATGGTAAGTGCCGCTTCACCGAGCATGTCATAGGCATGGGTATAGCCAATGTCGCGGTTCTTACGGCTGTTTTTGAGTGCTTCTTCAATGCTACGGCCGAGTACGAATTGCTTACCCATCAGCTCCATGGCGTGATAGGTGGCCTGGCGGACGACAGGTTCGCCGACCCGTTTTACCAGACGGCGAAAACGCGACACTGGGGTGTCGTCGTCACGCCCTTTCGGGTTGATCACTTCGTTGGTCAGATTGAGTGCCCAGGTGCCGGAATTAACCAACAGGGACTCACTCTTTTTCATGTAATTTTTCCAGGCACCACTAGACAATTTGTCGCGAATGAGAGCATCCGCAGTGGGGCCATCGGGAATGCGCAGCAAGGCTTCAGCCAGGCACATCAATACAATACCTTCCTGGGTGTCCAGGCTGTACTGCTGCAAAAACGCATCCACACCATCACCACGACCTGCATCTTTGCGCACCTGTTTTACCAGTGTGCGAGACTTTTCAGTCTGGCGGTCGATGGTGTCCTGGTCGTTAGGAACCAGTTCGATCAGCTCTTTGAGATAGCTCTCTTCATCCACAATATAATTGTCTGAAATGGCTTTCCACAGTTCGTCGAGCTGACTCGCCTGATAACGTGTCTCTAACACCTTACTCGCTTTGAACATTACGTCTCCTGTATAACACGGCCGCTCCAACTGAATGAAGCTGCGGGCTGTCCCGGCGCCAGTATATGTTTATTTTCTGCCTGGTAAAGCCCTCTGGGGGACTTATTTTGGCAAAAATATGCCGCTTAATCTTTCTTCACAGAAGTCTTGCGTGAAGTCTTGAGTGAAGGGCCGTCAGCGCATATGCTTGGCAGCATCACATCATTGATGACTAAACGGGTTTTTTATGACGCAAGACAGTTCGGCTACCGAAAGTGAACTTAAGTTCACTCTGTCTGACGATTCGGCTGTGGCGCTTATGCAGTATCTTACGCAGCACATGCAACCACAGACCACTTTACAACTCAGTAATGAGTATTTTGATACCAGCGATGGCCAGTTAAACCACCATCGTATTGGCTGCCGTATTCGACGCTGGTTTACCGAAGGCGAACAACACGCCGAGCAAACGGTCAAACTTGCCGGGCAAATTGCTGATGGCCTGCACCAGCGTCCTGAATACAACCTACCCCAAGGAAAGCAGCTAAAGCCCAATTTAACAAGTTTTCCGTCCACAATGTGGCCCGACAAGCTGAATGTTAGTGCCGTAAACGACGCTCTTGAAATGCAGTTTAAAGTCGAATTTGAGCGCCGTCGCTGGCATGGCGGCTGGCCCTTGGATGCCCCAGTGTGCGAACTGGAAATTGTTTTGGATCAAGGGGTTATTCAAGCGGGCGAGAAGCAGGAACCGGTCTTTGAAGTGGAAATGGAGCTGTTAAGCGGTGATCTGCAAGGGCTAGTGGATTGTGGAGAAACATTGGCTTCACGCTTTAATTTACAACATTTCAACAAAAGTAAAGCCGAACGCGGCTTCCGTCTGGCGCGCGGCGAGTAAGCGCAGAGCTATTAGCGGAGATTTACTAATGGAGACGCTATGCAGCACCTGACTCCCCGGTCACATGACTGGCAGACCTTGCCCCAGCCATTACGCGACCAGGCTGAACAGCACTGGGCCGCGTACCTTGAAGCGCAGCAACCCGATGCGGAGCGAGAGCGGACGCTGGGGCGTTGGCTGCCCTGGGTATTTGCGCTGAGTGACTTTGTCGCGCGGGTGGCGATTCGCTATGGCGAAGAGGCGGTGGCTGAGGTGTATCGCCGCCAACCAGGAAACCATCAGACGTCGCTGGCTGACTTGTTAAGTGATGTCAGTGACGATACCCAGGCAATGGCGATTATTCGTCGCTACCGGCATATCGAGCTGAGCCGGCTGGCGTGTCAGGACTTACTCGGTGAACTGAGTGTACCGGACTTTCTGGAAGCCAACAGCGCTCTGGCGGATGCGCTGATAGAGCAGGCCTGTCAGTGGCTGCAACGGCATTATCAACCACGTTGGGGGCTCGCCTACGATGACAATGACGAGGTCATGCCGCTGGTGGTGATAGCCATGGGCAAGCTCGGTGGCTGCGAGCTGAATTTCTCCTCTGACATTGACCTTATTTTCTGTTTTGAAGCAGAAGGCGAAACCCGTGGTGGACGGCAATCGCTTGAACACAGTCTGTATTTTACCCGCATGGGGCAAAACCTGATTAAGCTGCTGGGCCAGCAAACGGTGGATGGTCAGGCGTTTCGGGTCGACATGCGCCTGCGCCCTTTTGGTCAGTCAGGCCCGATGGCGGTGAGCTTTTCCGCACTGGAGGATTACTATCAGGAGCAGGGGCGTAACTGGGAACGCTATGCGATGGTCAAGGCGCGTTACCTGAACGCCACTGAGCGCGTGCAAGAGGTGCTTTTTCAGTTGTTACGGCCGTTTGTGTTCCGCCGTTACATTGATTACAGCGCCATCGAAGCGTTGCGCAAGATGAAGCTGCTGATTAACCAGGAAGCGCGGCGCCGCGGCGTCAGTGCCAATATTAAGCTGGGCCCGGGCGGTATACGTGAGGTTGAATTTATTGCACAAACCTTTCAGCTGATTCGGGGCGGCCGCGACATTGATTTGCAGACCCGCTCGCTGCTCAAGGCGCTGCATGTATGTGAAAAACTGAATTTGCTGAATGAGGACAGCGTCGCCGAGCTGCATTATGCCTATTTGCTGCTGCGTAAGGTGGAGCACGTGCTGCAACAACTGCGTGACGAACAGACCCAGACTTTGCCGTCGGATGACACGGATCGAATGCGCGTCGCCGTGGCCTGTGGCTTTGACAGCTTTGAGCCATTGCTGGAGGTGATTAAACAACAAATGCAGTGCGTTCATGGTCATTTCCTCAATGTGGTGGGGGGCGAAGAGGATCTGGAGGATGAAGATGACAGTGAACTTGCCATTCTGTGGCAGGATCTACTCGACGACGAGACGGCTCAGGATGTACTGGCAGACGCTGGGGTCAGTGATGTGGAAGGCTGGTGGAAGGAAATCAGTGATTGTCGGCGCGATGTGCGCAAAAAAAGCCCGGGTGTGCGCGGCCGCGAGTTGCTGGCTACCGTAGTGCCCCGGCTCATTGAACGTGTGCTTGAATGCGAGGGCAACAGTGAGCTGTTGAAACGGGTTTTTACCATTTTGCAGACGATTGCCTCGCGCACCGCCTATCTCGATTTACTGGCCAGTAACAAGGGGGCGCTTAAACAGCTGGTGATTCTGTGTAAAGCGAGCCCCTGGATAGCGCATCAGATCCAGCGCTATCCGCACTTGCTGGATGAATTGATCGACCCGCAGCAACTGTATGACCTGCCTGTACTGACCAGTTATCGGGCCCAGGTGCAGGAATTTTTGACCCGCATTCCGCAGGATGACATGGAAGCGCAAATGGAGGCCCTGCGCCAGGTTAAACAGAGCTTTCAGCTCAAAGTGGCGGCGGCGGATGTGAACGATGCTGTGCCTTTAATGAAGGTAAGCGACCATCTGACTTACCTCGCTGAGGCGGTAATTGAACAGGTAGTCTGGATGGCCTGGCAGCAGCTGACCGACCGCCATGGTGCACCACCGGGGCGGGACACCCACAATACCGGTTTTGCGGTGATCGCATACGGTAAGTTGGGCGGTATCGAACTTGGCTATGGCTCGGATCTGGATTTGGTGTTTGTCTGTGATGAGATCCCCGAGGTACAGACCCAGGGGCCTAAACCGATTGACGCCCAACAGTTTTATTTGAGGCTGGCGCAGCGTGTGTTGCACCTGTTTACGACACGAACCCTGAGCGGCGTGCTGTATGAGGTGGATATGCGCTTGCGGCCGTCCGGTAGCTCCGGCTTGATGGTGGTGCAGCTGAGTACCTACGCCAGTTATCTGCAGGACGATGCATGGACCTGGGAGTTACAGGCACTGGTGCGGGCGCGAATGGTGTTTGGTCACGATGGCCTGGCCAGACGGTTTGCCTCGATCCGCGCGGAGCGACTGCAGCAACCGCGGAAACTGGACGTGTTACGCAGCGATATTTGTGCGATGCGGGAAAAAATGCGCGGCCACCTGTGGCAGTCACGCCAGGGGTATAGCGACATTAAACAGATGCCAGGGGGCATGACCGATATCGAGTTTATTACCCAGTTTCTGGTGCTGGGCTATGCGCAGCAATACCCTCGGTTATGTGAATTTACCGATAACGTACGGATTCTTGAGGTAGCGGCGGAGCATGACTTAATCAGCGACGACGATGCTGCGGCGTTAATCAGCAGCTATAAAGTGTTTCGGGCCAAAGTTCACCGGCTGGCGCTGGCAGAGCAGGGCGGCTTGACTGAACACGACTTTAGCCAGCACACGGCCATGGTAAGTGCTATCTGGCAGCGCTTGCTGGAAGCGGATTCAGTCAACCCAGACGGTTAGCTTAAGTTGTGGTAGTAACTGGGTAAATCCGGAGCTGGCCGGGTTTTATAGCGCCGGTGCATCCACATATAGAGTTCAGGCTGGATGGCAACTGCCCGTTCTACTTCCTTATTCACGTTGCAGGCGTCCTGGAATTCGTCGCCGCTGGGAATGGTGTGAGTTGGCGGGTAGAACAACAGACGGTAGCCGCGTCCTTTAGGTAAACGTTCGAGTACGGTGACCAGCGTGGTCGCATTTTTCACATTGGCAAAAATACTGGTGCCGGTCGTTGTACAGGCGTCTTCGACATCGAACAGAGGTGCGAATACACTGCGTCGCGGGCCGTAATCCTGATCCGGTAAATAACCAGCAATTTCGCCATCCTTCAACGCCCCAATCATGCCACGGACGTCCTTGCGGTCGACCATGTATTTGTTGCTGCGGCTACGCCCTTTGGTTTGCAAATATTCCATCAGCGGGTTGTTATGCGGGCGGTAAAGCCCGACCGAGGGTTCGAACAGTCCGACGGCGCGGGCGTGTACTTCAAGATTCAGAAAGTGGAACAGGAGGACAAAGGTGCCGCGACCCTGATCAAGGTTTTTCTGTACATGCTCCCAGCCTTCGACCTTAATCTTACGTTTCAGTCGCCAGTCCGGCCACCACCAGGCAATACCCGTTTCAAACAAGGCGATGCCGGCGTTTTTAAAATTTTCTTTGAGGAGTTTTTCGCGTTCGTCCCCGGGCATATCCGGAAACGACAGCGCGAGGGTGCGACGAGCTACTTTGACCCGCTTGGGGGCAACTTTCATCAGTAGCCGACCGACGGCTTTACCCATTGCCAGCTGCAGGCGATAAGGCAACCATGACAGCGCGTACAGAAAGCTGACCATCAACCAGGTGGGCCAATAGACTGGCAGTAAAAAGCGAAGTTTAAAACGGGGCAGACGGACTGCGCGCTTGTCTTCAGTGGTGCTCATTCAGATACCTTATGTTTTCCGGCAGAACTTACCAGAAGAACCAAATTAATAGCAAACCAAGCAGGATACGGTAGACCACAAATGGTTGCATGCCGATTTTACGGATAAAAGCGAGGAAATAATGAATGCACAGGTAGGCGCTCAGGCCAGAGACCACTGCACCCACTACCAACGCCAGCCAGTCTACGTCGGTGTCCGCCTGCACCAGCCCTAACGTCTCGTAACCGCCAGCGAGGGCAATGACCGGGATAGAGAGCAAAAACGAAAAACGGGCGGCGGCTTCGCGGGACAGACCAAGGAAAAGCGCGGCGGTGATGGTAATGCCTGATCGCGAGGTGCCGGGGATCAAAGCCAGCGCCTGAGCGAGGGCGATGCAGAGCACGTTCCAGCGTGACATCTGGTATTCACTGCGGTTGCCGCGATGGCGCCAGTCTGCGATACCAAGGACGATACCGAAGCCAATCAGCCCGGCGGCGACGACCAGAGGTGAACGCAGTGTCGACGAGATGACGTCGTTGAACAGTAAACCTGCTACTGCCACTGGAATGGTGGCCAGAAGAACCGCCCATGCCAGCTTGCCGTCTTCGTCAACCTGGCGGGTGCGAAGCGACTGAACCCAGGCCCACCACATGCGCGCAATTTCGTGGCGAAAGTAAATAACGACCGCACTCAGGCTACCAATATGCAGGGCGACATCGAAGGCGAGGCCTTGGTCCTGCCAGCTGGTAACAACCGGAACCAGTAATAAATGCGCTGAACTCGAAACCGGTAGGAATTCGGTAAGACCTTGAATAATAGCGAGAATTATAACGTGCAATAAATCCATATGTGGCACTCAATGACGAACAAATAATAAAAAGCCGGCGCGAAGCCGGCTTATGGTAACCGATTTTTGGCTAGTCGTCTTGCGGGGCAGGACGCAGTGCGTCGTTGATAGCAAAAAGTTCGTCTTCACTGATAGTGCCGGCGGCCTGTTGCAGCTGCAAAATACCCTGAATGTAGCCGTAGCGGGCTTCAGACAGATTGCGACGGGCGTTAAACAGGTTGCGGGTGCTGTCGAGCACATCGACGATGGTGCGGGTTCCCACTTCAAAGCCAGCCTGGGTGGCATTAAGTGCACTGTCGGCAGAGACCACGGCCTGTTCGAGAGCGTTTATGGTCGAAATATTGGCGACGACGTCAAGGTACGCGCTGCGTACTTCGCGTTCAACGGCACGGCGGTTTTCTTCCAGGGTCTGACTGACTGCAACATAGTCACTGCGGGCTTCTTCGGTGCTGGCGACCGTACGGCCACCACTAAACAGTGGCACGTTCAGTTGTAAACCGATGGAGCTTGAGTCCAGCCCGTCATAGCTGCGGCCACCGCCATAGTTTACATCGCGGTTGCCATAGCTGGCGGTCAGGCTAACCGTTGGGTAGTGGCCTGAGCGGGCCAGTTCGATGCGCTGGTCGGCAATTTCAAGGCCACTGCGGCTGATCAGCAGCTGCAGGTTACGTTCGTGAGCTAAATCGACCCACTGTCGCGGTGATTCAGGTTGTGGCGTGACGGGTTCGAATAATTCAGTATTCAGTACATGCACATTCTGATGCTGGCGTCCGGTAATTTCACGCAATGCTTCATAGGCGATTTCAACCGAGTTCTGAGCCTGAATTTCACGGGCCAGAGCCTGGTCATACTGCGCCTGAGCTTCATGCACGTCAGTTACCGCAGTCAGACCGACTGAAAAGCGGTGACGGGTTTGATCGAGCTGGCGCTCAATGGCACGTTTTTCAGATTGGGCAAATTCAAGATTATCGCGCGCAGCGAGGATCGAGAAATAGGCGTCGGTGACACGTAGCATGAGTTGCTGACGGGTCAGTAAGTAGTTGACCTCGGCCTGATAGGCTTGTTTTTCAACGATGCCAGTGGCACGCCAGGTGCCCAGGTTAAAAACTTCCTGACTAAGGGTTAATTCACGGTTGAAGGTACGCGAACTGCTACCGTTGATCGCAGTGACGGGTTCTCCGTCGGGATCATCAGGGTTGACCACATTAGCGGTACTGTCTGAGTCGTTATAGTTATAGCCAAGGCGAAAGCCGATTTGCGGATACCAGTCGGCTCGTGACACATCAACAGCAGAACGGGCGGCGTCACGCTCGGCAGATGCACGCAATAACTGAGGATCGTTTTCCAGCGCCATACGATAGATATCGGTCAAGTCTGTGGCGTTGGCTGTCAAACCGGAAAGGCCAAGCCCTAAGCTTAGCGCGAGTGACAGGATTTTGATTTTCATCGATCGTTTCCTTCAAAGTAGTATTGAAAAACACCGCGTTGCGCTGGTTTTCGCTTTGTATGTTTTTTCTTTTGCTTTGTTGTTTGCTTTTTTGAAACTGCCGCCATGTTAGCGCGTTTTTATAGAAAAGCGTATGCTAAACGCACTTTCTGAGCCCGGCCAAGTGTAACAGAATGTTTGGATGAAACATGGCCGAATCGTTAACAGGTATAGAATCTACGGTGACTTAATTGATGAGAGTAAAGTTTTCGGGCAGTGATGTGAAGGTATTAGAAAAAAAGCCGTTGCACCAGGGGTTTTTTAAGACCACCTTGTACCGTTTGCAGCATAAGCTGTTTCGCGGCGGCTGGAGTGAAACCATTGAGCGTGAGGTGATGGATCGCGGCCACGCGGTGGTAGTGTTACCTTATGATATGGAACGCGACGAGATAGTGATGCTGGAGCAGTTTCGGGTTGGGGCTATCGCCACCAGCGAAACGCCCTGGTTGCTGGAACTGGTCGCCGGTATGACTGAGCCGGGGGAAACAGTCGAGGCTGTAGCCCTGCGTGAGCTTGATGAAGAAGCGGGTTTAACCAGTGACAGGCTGCGTTTTGCGCTAAGTTACCTGTCCAGCCCGGGCGGGCTGACGGAACGGATTTATATTTACATGGCGCGGGTTGATGCCCGGCGAGCCAGCGAGTACGGTGGCCTGGCGAGTGAGCATGAGGATATCCGGGTGCAGGCAGTCACGCGGGCCGATGCGATGCAATTACTGGATGAAGGTAAAATAGATAATGCAGCGACGGTCATTGCGTTACAATGGCTGGCCTTGCATAAAGAAACGCTGTGCAACGAGTGGGCACAGGAGTAGACCGGGTAATCAACCCAGGAGTAGTATGAATAAGAAGCGCTACGTCCCTGATTTACGTGAGCTGCAAAGTTTGGCTGAACGCAATTATGCGGCGGCCTGTGGTTTGCTGGCGGACGAGTATCAGCAGGGCGACGTGCGGCAGCTGACGTTGGGCGAAGGGCTTAACTTCAGCGTTACCATATTAACCGCAGCGCCTTACACAACCGACATTAAAGTTGAACAGCAAAGTGCAGCGGCGGACTACCTTAAGTCCAGTTTTGTGGTGCGGCTGTATCATGACATGCAACTGGCGGAGATGATTTCCAGCCAGGGCCTGGAGCGTTTTGCAGCGACTTATGAACAGCCAAATCCGCAGATGCACCAGCGCGACGAGAAACGGCAGATTAATCATTTTCTGGCAGACTGGTTACGGCTTTGTTTTCACCGCGGACACTGGCATGATGTAGCTATCTCTACGAGCGGCACAACTTTCGAGTTTCAGGTAAAAAGATAACTCAGGTAAACAATACTAATGACAGATTATAAAGCAGATGCCATTGAGGTCCTCAACGGCCTTGAGCCTGTGCGACGTCGCCCGGGCATGTATACCGACACCTCGCGCCCTAACCATCTGGCGCAGGAAGTAATAGACAACAGTGTGGATGAGGCACTTGCCGGCCATGCGCGATCAATTAAAGTCATTCTGCATACCGACCAGTCGCTGGAAGTCATCGACGACGGACGCGGCATGCCGGTCGATGTTCACCCGGAAGAAGGATTGCCCGGGGTCGAATTGATCATGACCAAGCTGCATGCTGGTGGTAAGTTTTCCAATAAAAACTATCAGTTTTCCGGTGGTCTGCACGGTGTCGGGATCTCAGTGGTGAATGCGTTGTCGTTGCGGGTTGAAGTGACCGTTAAGCGCGATGGCCAGGTTTATCAGATGGCGTTCGAGAACGGCGACAAGGTCAGTGAGCTGGAAGTGACCGGCACTGTGGGCAAACGCAATAGTGGAACCACGCTGCGCTTCTGGCCCGACGTAAAATATTTTGATTCGCCTAAATTTTCGGTGCGCACCCTGATGTATCAGCTGCGCGCCAAGGCGGTGTTGTGCCCGGGGCTGGCAATTACCTTTATTGACCATAACCAGAGCCTGGAAGAGAACTGGCTGTATGAAGGCGGTTTGCAGGATTATTTATGCGAAGCGGTGGACGGCTTTGAACGTTTACCACAGGAGCCTTTTATTGGCACTTTTAGTGCCCGCGAAGAGGCGGCTGAATGGGCGGTGACCTGGCTGCCTGAGGGCGGCGAAGGTCTGCATGAGAGCTACGTCAACCTGATCCCGACCGCACAAGGCGGTACCCACGTAAACGGGCTGCGCCAGGGGATGCTCGAAGCGCTGCGTGAATTCTGCGAGTTTCGCAACCTGTTACCGCGAGGGGTCAAGCTAACGCCGGAGGACATCTGGGAGCGCTGCAGCTTCATTCTGTCGATAAAAATGGCTGACCCGCAGTTCTCGGGACAAACCAAAGAGCGTCTGTCATCACGTCAGACCGCCGCGTTTGTTAGCGGTGTGGTAAAAGATGCCTTTAGCCTGTGGCTCAACGAGCACACTGATTTAGCGGAACAGATAGCCGAGCTTTGTATTAACAATGCTCAGCGACGCATGCGCGCGAGCAAAAAAGTAGTGCGCAAACGGGTGACCTCGGGGCCTGCATTACCTGGTAAATTAACCGACTGTTCGACCTCGGACACCATGCGTGGCGAACTCTTTCTGGTCGAGGGTGACTCGGCTGGTGGTTCAACCAAGCAGGCACGGGACCGCGATTTTCAGGCGGTGATGCCGCTGCGCGGAAAGATCCTCAATGCCTGGGAGGTAGACCCGGATCAGGTGCTGGCGTCGCAGGAAATTCATGATATTTCGGTGGCGTTAGGGGTCGACCCGGGCGCCGCTGATTTGACCAAACTGCGCTACGGTAAAATTTGTATCCTCGCCGATGCGGACTCTGATGGGTTGCACATTGCGACCTTGCTCTGTGCGCTCTTTGTGCGCCATTTCAGACCGCTGGTTGAGGCGGGTCATGTCTATGTGGCGATGCCACCGCTGTACCGTGTGGATGTCGGCAAAGAGGTGTTCTACGCGCTGGATGAAAGCGAAAAACAAGGCATTCTGGATCGAATTGAAGCGGAGAAAAAGCGCGGTAAAGTCAACGTGCAACGCTTCAAAGGCCTTGGTGAGATGAACCCGCTGCAGTTGCGTGAAACCACCATGGACCCCAATACCCGGCGCCTGGTGCAGTTGACGGTGACAGATAACGAACAGACCGATGCGCTGATGGACATGTTGTTGGCGAAGAAACGTTCAGGTGATCGCAAAACCTGGCTGGAGTCAAAAGGAAACCTGGTGGAGCTTGCCTAAACAATGAGTACTATGGTTGAAAGCACAGAACAAATGGAACTGCATCGCTTTACTGAAGATGCCTACCTGAATTATTCGATGTACGTCATTATGGACCGTGCGTTGCCACATATTGGCGACGGTCTGAAGCCGGTCCAGCGGCGTATTATTTACGCCATGTCTGAGCTTGGCCTGTCGGCCCTGGCCAAGTATAAAAAATCGGCGCGTACCGTCGGTGACGTATTGGGTAAGTTTCATCCCCACGGTGATTCCGCCTGTTATGAAGCCATGGTGTTGATGGCGCAGCCGTTTTCCTATCGCTACCCGCTGGTCGATGGCCAGGGTAACTGGGGCTCACCGGATGACCCTAAGTCGTTCGCGGCGATGCGTTATACCGAATCCCGTTTGTCACGCTTCAGTGAAGTTTTATTGTCTGAGCTGGGGCAGGGCACGTCGGACTGGGTACCAAACTTTGACGGTACCATGAATGAACCTAAGGTGCTGCCAGCCCGTTTGCCACATATTCTGTTGAATGGGATAACCGGCATCGCGGTCGGCATGGCGACGGATATTCCGCCGCATAATGCCCGCGAACTGGCCAGTGCCTGCTCACTGTTACTGGATAAGCCAACCGCTGATCTGGATGAAGTGATGGAGCACGTGCACGGGCCTGACTACCCCACCGACGCGGAAGTTATTACCCCGCGCAAGGACCTGGCACAGATTTACCGCACTGGTAAAGGGTCGATCCGGATGCGCGCGCGCTACAAAATGGAAGACGGCGAAATTGTTATTGATGCGCTGCCGCATCAGGCATCAGGCGCACGCATTCTGGAGCAGATTGCGGGGCAGATGCAGGCGAAAAAACTGCCATTGGTAGCAGACTTACGGGACGAGTCAGACCATGAAAACCCAACCCGACTGGTGGTGGTGCCGCGTTCGAACCGGGTCGACACTGACCAGCTGATGGCGCATTTGTTTGCGACCACGGATCTGGAAAAAAGTTATCGGGTCAATCTTAATATGCTCGGCCTTGACGGCCGGCCGCAGGTTAAGCCCCTCGTTACTATCTTAGGTGAGTGGCTGCAATACCGTATTCAGACGGTGACCCGGCGCCTGCAATATCGTCTGGATAAAGTCGAAGCGCGGCTGCATATTCTGGAAGGTTTGCTGATAGCGTTTCTGAATATTGACGAAGTGATTGAGATTATCCGCAGCGAAGACAAGCCTAAACCTGTGTTGATGGAGCGCTTTAAGCTAACGGATACTCAGGCCGAAGCGATTCTGGAACTGAAATTACGCCACCTGGCGAAGCTCGAAGAGCATAAGCTACGTGGTGAGCAGGACGAACTGGCAAAAGAGCGCGAGCATCTGGCTAAGTTGTTAGGGTCAGAGCGTCGTTTAAAAACGCTGGTGAAAAAAGAACTGCAGGCCGATGCCGAGAAGTATGGCGATGCACGCCGTTCACCGCTGGTTGAACGTGGTGAAGCCAAGGCATTCAGTGAGCGCGAACTGGCGCCTTCAGAGCCAGTAACGGTGGTTCTGTCGAAGAAAGGCTGGGTGCGGGCAGCGAAAGGCCATGACGTTGATGGTGCTGCCCTGGCGTATAAGTCAGGCGATGAGTTTCTTGCCAGTGCGAAAGGGCGCAGTAACCAGCCTGTGGTCTTTATTGATTCCTCAGGGCGCAGTTTTAGTTGTGAAGCACACACCTTGCCATCAGCACGGACCCATGGCGAACCGGTGACCGGACGTTTCTCGCTGGTCAGTGGTGAGTCGATTGAGCGGGTTCTGATGGGGGCTAACGAGCAGTGTTATCTGGTCGGTTCGGATGCCGGCTACGGCTTTGTGACTAAGTTCAGCGATATGCAGAGCCGGGTCAAAAACGGCAAGGCGCTGCTTAGCCTGCCGAGTGCTGCCAAGGTTCTGGCGCCAGTGCCGGTGCATACCATTGAGCACGACCGGGTGGCCATTGTGTCCAATGAAGGCCGTCTGCTGGTATTCCCGCTCAGTGAGATGCCGCAGCTGAGTAAAGGCAAGGGCAATAAAATGATCAGTATTCCCTCTACCCGGGCAAAAATGCGTGAAGAGTATGTGTGTGCCATGACCATACTGCCGCAGGGCGCCGGACTGACGGTGATGGCTGGCAAGCGCAAGTTATTGCTCAAAGCCAGCGACCTGGAACACTACGAAGGCGAACGGGGACGCCGGGGCAACAAACTGCCTCGCGGTCTGCAACGGGTGGATGCCTTATTCGCTGAAGTACCAGCGGGTGACAAGTCGATCCAGGCGGACAATGAGCCGGACGAGGGTGTAGTGGAATAAAAAGATCACACCTGTACGCTGAAGGCAGTTTTTTTCAGCGTACAGGTGTATACTGTGCCCTTTTCGCGACTTGAGAAGGTTTCATGTTAGCCGTAGTTCGACTTTTAATTCTGGCCGTATTTTTTGTAGTAGTGGGTGTATTGGGTTGTTTGTTCTGCATTTTGCGACCTTTTCACCGCAATAATACTGCATTTGTTTCGCATGTTTTTGGCCGCATGCACCGTTTATTTGGCTTGCGACTTATTATTCGCGTCCCAGAAGGTCTGCAAGAGCAGGGGCCTTTTGTCTACATTGCCAACCATCAGAACAGCTATGATATTTTTACCATGAGCCGTTCGCTGTTACCGGGCACGGTAACGATTGGCAAGAAAAGCCTGAAATGGATCCCATTCTTTGGCCAGCTTTACTGGCTGTCCGGAAATATCCTGATTGACCGCAAGAATAAAGGGCGCGCCCACGGCACGATAGGTACCGCTGCAGCAGCTATTCGCCAGCGCAAGCTGTCGGTGTGGATGTTTCCTGAAGGCACCCGTAATTATGGTCGTGGTTTGTTGCCGTTTAAAACCGGTGCATTTCACACTGCGCTGCAGGCGAAGGTGCCAGTAGTGCCTGTATGTATGTCGACAACCCATAATCAGGTAAGCCTTAATCGCTGGCACAATGGCACTGTGATTATCGAGTTTTTACCGCCGATAGAAACCGCCAACCTGAAAAAAGAAGGTGCGCGTGCGTTAATGCAGACCGCGCATGAGCAAATGAGTGCTAAAATAGCCGAACTGGACGCTGAAGTGGCGTCGCTGGATAACAACCTTCCGCGAAAAAAATAGGAGTGCCCCATGGCCGACCCCGACTATGACGTACTGGACAGTGAACAGTCCTGTCGTGCGTTTACCCGTGAAACCCTGGCTGAACTGAAAGAAGTGGGCGCTGACATGGATGAGCCACATTTGATTGAGCATCATTTATTCGGCGTGGATTTCGACAAGCTGGAAAAGGCCGTGGTTGAGCTGGCTAAGAAGGGCTTTGAAGTCGAAGATGCCGACGAAGTGGAGATGGAAGATGGCAGCACCGGCTATTGTTGTGATGTGATGACAGAAAGTGTGCTGCAACAGGACGAAATTAATGAGCAAACTGATTTAATTTTCAGCCTGGTGGTAAAATTTGACCTTGAGTATGATGGCTGGGGCACCTATTTACCTGAGCTGGATGGTGATGAATACGAAGACGATGACGAGCCGGTGATGCACTAGCGGTGAGGTTCAGCGTTCGAGTTTAAGTCCAATAAAAAAGCCTGAAGCTTTGATTGCTTCAGGCTTTTTTGTATCCGCCGCCGTGGTAGCTACGGACAGGGTTAGCGCCGCTTACATGGCGGCTATTTTCGCCCGCTGCTGCTCCAGCGTGGTTAGCGTTTCCTGTTGCTCAACCAGTTTGGCCCGCTCTTTATCAATTACCGCAGGCGGTGCTTTGCTGACAAAGTTGTCGTTGTTGAGCTTGCCTTCAACCCGCTTGATCTCGCCCTGCGCTTTATCAATGGCTTTATCAAGGCGCGCCAGTTCAGCGTCCTTGTCAATCAGGCCGGCCATAGGAATATGAAGTTCCAGTTTGCCGACCAGCGCGGTTGCTGAGGCAGGGCCTTCGTCGTTGGCTCCAAGGAACTCAATGCTTTCCAGTTTTGCCAGCGCTTTTAAGAAGCTGGCGTTGTCATTCAAACGACGGCTGGCGGTGTCATCGGCATGCTTAATCAGCAACGGCAGTGCTTTGTTTGGTGAAATGTCCATTTCCCCGCGCACGTTACGAATGCCTTCGATGACCAGCTTAAGCCATTCCAGATCAGCCATTGCCTGGGGGAAGCGTTCTGCTTCAACCATCGGGAAGGGTTCTACCATGATGCTTTGGCGCGCGCTGGTGTCGATGCCCGCGACCACAGCGACACGTTGCCAGATGGCTTCGGTAATGTAGGGGGTGATTGGGTGCAGCATGCGCAGCAGCTTCTCTAAGGTTTGCACCAGGGTACGGCGGGTCCCGCGTTGCTGTGCTTCAGTGCCGTTAAAGAGCACTGGCTTGGTCAGCTCCAGGTACCAGTCACAGAACTGGTTCCAGGTGAACTCGTAAGCAATACTGGCGGCCTGATCAAAACGATAGGTGTCCAGTGCTTTGCGGAAGTCCGCGACCACTTTGTTAGTGCGCTCGATAATCCACTGGTCGGCCAGCGACAGCTCGATATCGTCATCAGCGGCATGTACACCGCAGTCATGCTCTTCGGTGTTCATCAGCACATAGCGGCTGGCGTTCCATAGTTTGTTGCAGAAATTACGGTAGCCTTCGAGACGCTTCATGTCCCAGTTAATATCACGCCCGGTTGATGCCAGTGCGGTGAGGGTAAAGCGCAGCGCATCGGTGCCGTGGGCGGTAATGCCTTCAGGGAATTCTTTGCGTGTGCGTTTGGCTATTTTATCTGCCAGTTTGCCCTGCATCATGTTGGCGGTGCGTTTCTCTACCAGTTCATCGGCGCTGATGCCGTCGATCATATCCAGCGGATCAAGCACGTTACCTTTCGACTTGGACATCTTGTTGCCTTCGTCGTCACGTATCAGCCCGGTCACATAGACTTTTTTGAACGGCACCTGTGGCTGGCCCTGCTCGTCTTTGAGGAAGTGCATGGTCATCATGATCATGCGTGCGACCCAGAAGAAAATGATGTCAAAACCAGTGACCAGAACATCCGTCGGGTGAAAGGTCTTCAGATCCTCAGTGTTTTCAGGCCAACCCAGGGTAGAGAACGTCCACAAGGCGGATGAGAACCAGGTATCCAGTACGTCGTCGTCCTGTTTCAGCACCACGCTGTCACTCAGGCTGTGCTTCTGGCGTACTTCAGCTTCGTCGCGGCCGACATAGACGTTACCGTCTTCGTCATACCAGGCCGGGATACGGTGGCCCCACCATAGCTGGCGCGAGATACACCAGTCCTGAATGTCACGCATCCAGGCAAAGTACATATTTTCGTATTGCTTTGGCACGAACTCGATACGACCGTCTTCAACCGCTGAGGTGGCTTCTTTAGCCAGCGGCGCGACACGGACGTACCACTGATCGGTCAGGTAAGGTTCGATAACGACACCGGAACGGTCACCCATAGGGACCTTATTGGTGTGTTTTTCGATTTTCTCGAGTAAGCCTTTTGCTTCGAATGCCTCAACAATAGCCTTACGCGCCACGAAGCGGTCAAGGCCGGCATACTCAGCTGGCAGACTGGTGTCAGCATCAGCCAGTGGTTCGCCGTTGCTGCTGTAGATTTCCGCAGCGGTGAGCAATTGCGCGTCGTCATTGAGCACATTGATCAATGGCATGCCGTGCTTTTTACCTACTTCATAGTCGTTGAAGTCATGGGCCGGGGTGATTTTCACGCAACCGGTACCAAATTCAGGGTCGACATACTCATCGGCGATAATCGGAATGCGGCGGCCGACCAACGGCAGAGAAATGTATTTGCCGTGCAGGTGCTGATAACGCTCGTCGTCCGGATGAACCGCAACACAGACATCACCGAGCATGGTTTCAGGTCGGGTGGTAGCAACGATCAGGTAATTAGCACCTTCAGCTGTGGTCGCGCCGTCGGCTAACGGGTAGCGTAAATGCCACAGGCTGCCGTCGGTGTCGATGTTCTCAACTTCAAGATCTGAAATAGCGGTTTTCAGCTTGGGATCCCAGTTCACCAGGCGTTTGCCACGGTAAATCAGATCATCTTCAAACAAGCGAACAAAGACTTCCTGGACCGCTGTGGAGAGGCCTTCGTCCATGGTAAAACGTTCGCGTTCCCAGTCGACTGAGTCGCCTAAACGACGCATTTGCTGGGTGATAGTGCCACCGGACTCTTCTTTCCATTCCCAGATCTTATCAATAAAGGCGTCGCGGCCTAATTGGTGCCGGGTCGGTCCGCCTTCTGCCGCCAGTTTGCGCTCGACCACCATCTGCGTAGCGATGCCCGCGTGGTCACTGCCCACCTGCCACAAGGTGTTGTTGCCATCCATCCGCTTATAACGGGTCAGAGTGTCCATGATGGTGTGCTGAAACGCATGCCCCATGTGCAGGGACCCGGTTACGTTCGGCGGTGGGATCATAATGCTGTAGGACTGGCCTTGCCCACTGGGCTTAAAGTAACCCGCCTGTTCCCAGGTGTCATACATGGACTGCTCAATGGCGTGCGGAGAGTACGTCTTATCCATAATATCCTTCAATTAATCGTTGGCGGTCAGGGTGGCCTGCTCGGTATGCAGAGCGATGCCAAACTGACGATATTGCTTATAGCGTTCGCGGGCGAGGGCACGCGCCGTATCGTCCTGAGGAACAAAATCTATGACCTGCTGGGCGCGTTGCGCGACAGAGGGTACTTGCTGGCTGAGGTTAATCAGCAATGGCCAGGGTTTGCCCTGACTCGCAGCCGGCCAGCTGACCTCGACCGGACAGCCTGAGGGCGGGCCTTCACCGGTTAAACTATGCGGAACAAAGGCCTGCGCCGGTAGTTGCCAGAGCAACTCGTCGATAGCCTCGGCCTGGTTTTTGTCGCTTGCCATGACCAGCACCCGACGGCCCTGCCGGAACGCGTCGCTAACCTGCTGACAGACGAAGGGTAACAGGTTGTCGTCCCCGATGCTGTCGAGCAGGTAAAAGCGCGCATGAGCCATGTTATTCGCCAGCCTCGGCACCAGCACGGCTGAGCAGGAACTGGGTTAACAGAGGAACCGGGCGACCGGTGGACCCTTTGTTTTTACCACCTTGCCAGGCAGTACCGGCAATATCCATATGCGCCCACTGGTATTTTTTGGTAAAGCGCGAGAGGAAACAGGCGGCGGTAATGGTTCCCGCCGGACGGCCACCTAAATTGGTCATGTCGGCAAACGGACTGTCGAGCATGTCCTGATACTCATCCCATAAGGGTAAGCGCCAGGCGCGGTCGCTGCTTTGCTCACCGGCGTTGATCAGTTCATGAGCGAGCGGATTATGGCTACTGAGGACCGCACTGGCGTGGGCACCGAGGGCTATCACACAGGCCCCGGTCAAAGTTGCCAGGTCGACGACGGATTCCGGATTAAAGCGCTCAACATAGGTCAGTGCATCGCACAGTACCAGGCGGCCTTCGGCGTCGGTGTTGAGAACTTCGACGGTCTGCCCTGACATGGTGGTGAGCACATCGCCTGGGCGGTAGGCCTTGCCGTCTGGCATGTTTTCACAGCCAGCCAGAACACCGATGACATTAATAGGCAGCTGCAGTTCAGCCAGTGCCTGCATGGTGCCAAGCACACCGGCGGCACCGCCCATGTCGTATTTCATTTCGTCCATCGCTTCAGACGGCTTGATTGAGATACCGCCGGAATCAAAGGTCAGCCCTTTGCCGACCAGCACAATAGGGGCTTTGTCATCGCTAGCGCCCTGGTAATGCATCAGTGTCATCACGGGTGGGTTGGCAGAGCCTTGCGACACGGCGAGATAGGCGTTCATGCCAAGTTCAGCCATTTGTTCGCGTTCAACCCGCTCAACACGCAGGTTGGTGTAATTTTCCGCTACATTCTCAGCTTGCTCAGCAAGCCACTCTGGATTGCAGATATTCGGTGGCATATTGCCGGCGTCGCGACACAGGTGAACCCCTTTGGAGACGGCCAGGCCATGATTGATAGCCCGCTCACCAAGGTTGAGTTCGCGACGGGTTGGGACGTTGAAGACCAGCTTGCGCAAGGGTCGACGCGGTTCTTCTTTTTTGGTCTTAAGCTGGTTAAAGGTGTACAGGCTGCTGTGGGCTGCTTCAACCGCCTGACGTACTTTCCAGTAGGTATCGCGGCCTTTGACATGCAGTTCACTCAAGAAGCAGATGGCTTCCATTGAACCTGTCTCATTGAGGTTGGCAATGGTTTTGCTGATGATTTGCTTATACTGGCGTTCATCCAGCTCGCGTTCTTTGCCACAACCAACCAGAAGTACGCGCTCACTAAGGATATTAGGCACATTGTGCAGCAACAGCATTTGTCCGGCTTTGCCTTCGAGATCGCCGCGGCGCAACAGATTGCTGATATAGCCGTCGCTCACGGTGTCCAGTTGCTCGGCAGCGGGAGATAAACGGCGCGGCTCAAAAACGCCGACTACAATACAGGCTGAACGCTGTTTTTCGGGACTGCCGCTTTTTACATTAAATTCCATGGTGACTCCCATTTCTGGTGAATTCCAAACAAGCATGGCATTATACGTCGAATCCATGGGTCGAACTCATGACGCGAGCCTATGCTGAATATTGGCTTGCAGGGCTATTCTTATGAAAACGACAAGTTTACCTAAATACTCGCTTATTTCCAGTGAAAAGCAAGGTTAAGAGAACTATTACGTGCGCATTTTTCGTTACTTAACTCGCGAAACATTCAAAGCTCAGCTCGCTGTTTTTACCGTGCTGATGGTTATTTTTCTAAGCCAGCAGTTTGTTTCTGTGCTGGCCGATGCTTCAGAAGGCAGTATACCAGCCGGGCTCATCATACAGGTGCTTGGGTTGCAATTGCCTGCGTTAGCGGCACTGATCCTCCCAATCAGCCTGTTTTTAGGCATTTTGATGGCTCATGGGCGTATCTATGCGGACAATGAAATGGCGGTGTTACATGCCTGCGGCGTTAGCGAATGGTACGTCACCCGGGTCACTCTGGTCCTCTCATCTGCTCTGGCATGTATGACCGCGGTGCTCACCTTATGGCTCGGCCCCTGGGCGCTGAGTCAGGAATATGAGATTGCAGAACGGGCGCGGATGGAAGCCGGACTGAGCGCGGTGCAGACCGGACGTTTTCAACAGGCGGCCAGTCAGAACGCGGTTATTTTTGTCGAACGGCAGGAGTCGGATGGCACTCTGAGCGGGGTTTTCGTCGCCCAGTTGCCGGAACGTGCTGAGCTCCGCGGGGAGCGGGCGAGTGTGGTCATGGCTGAAACGGGCACGGTCAATTCGGACGGTGCTGGTGCTCAGACTCTGGTACTGGAAAACGGACGGCGTTATTCGCAACATGTGATCGATCTCGACCATCAGGTGATGCAGTTTGACCGTTATCAAATGCAAATACGCGAGCAGGAAGTGGATCAGGAACGACGACGTTTAGAAGCGATTCCGACCCTTGAGCTGGCCAGTCGCGGCGATTACCAGGCCCAGGCCGAGTTGCAGTGGCGTATTGCGATCCCACTGGCGATGCCCCTGCTTACTCTGATTGCAGTGCCATTATCACGGGTTAATCCGCGGCAGGGGAAATTCGCCCGAATGGGGCCTGCGTTGTTAATTTACCTGGGGTATTTCCTGGTACTGATGGCTGCTAAACGGGCACTGGGTGATGGTGCATTTTCACCCGTGATTGGCTTGTGGTGGATCCATGTGGCGCTGGCCGTGTTTGGGTTCTTACTGGTGTTTAAAGGGCGTTCCGCAGGGCAGAAAGTGGTGGCCAGAATCAGGGGGCGTAGCTGATGTTCAGTATTCTAGATCGCTACATTGGTAAAACAGTGTTAACCACCACCGCCCTAAGTCTTGCGGTACTGGCTGGGCTAAGCGGCTTGATTCGTTTTGTTGAGCAGGTGCGCAGTATTGGCCGCGGCAGTTACGACATGATGGACGTACTGGCGTTTGTATTTCTTAGCGTGCCGCGTGATGTGGAGCAGTTTTTCCCCATGGCGACGCTGCTGGGGGGCCTAATTGGGATGGGGATGCTGGCCAGTAACAGTGAGCTGGTGGTTATGATGGCGGCTGGCCGGTCGCGGCTTGATATTGTCGGCTCAGTGATGAAGTCGGCGATTATTATGATGCTGGCGATTACCGCGATTGGCGAGTGGGTGGCGCCGCAGATGGAAAGTAAGGCGCGCCAGTTGCGTGCCCAGGCGATATCGGGCGGTAGCCTGATCAGCGGCCCGCAGGGGCAGTGGGCACGGGACGGCAGCCAGTTTATCAATATTGGTGAAGTGCAGGACACCGGTTTGCTGCTGGACGTGACGATTTACCAGTTTTCAGAACAACGCAAACTGGAACGGGTCATTCGTGGTGAAAGTGCTCAGTATGCAGATGACGGCTGGCGGGTACGCAATGTGCGCTATACCGAAATGCAGGAAGATGCGATCGATAATTACCGACTGGCCAGTTGGGTCTGGCGCTCGGGATTGACCCCGGATAAGCTCGGGGTGTTAACGGTCAACCCTGAGGCTTTGCCAATTCGGGGATTGCGTGGATACGTCAATTATCTGAACAGCAACAATCAGGATGCAAGCCGCTATGAGTTGGCATTGTGGCGCAAAACCCTGGCCCCCCTGACAGTCGCGGTGATGTTATTAGTGGCCTTGTCATTTATTTTCGGACCGTTGCGCTCGGTGACGATGGGCGCAAGGATTCTGTTAGGGGTCATTACTGGCTTCGTCTTTCATATGTCGAACGAAGTATTCGGACCGGTTTCCCAGGTCTATAGTCTGCCGCCAGCGTTAGGAGCGGTGTTACCCAGCCTTTTATTTGCCACTGCGGCAATCTATATATTGCACCGACAACGGGTTTAGGTGAAAAAAAACGCCTGACTAGCAGGCGTTTTTTTGTATGTTAGTTATATATGTTATGTACGTGGTTGGTTACTTAAGGCGTCGCCAGTTACGTAATTTATTGGCTTCGGCGCTTAATTCGATGACCTCACAGCCTGCCACCCGATCATGCCAGCCCAGCTTTTCCCGCGAGAACAGCACGCCGATATTACTTAACCCGAATGCTGCCAGAAGCAGCCGAATGGTTGCCTGCTTCCAGCTAATGCCGGAACCATCGGTATTCTGTACCTTCATTCGCCACGCGCGCATGCCAATGGTTTGACCGCCACGAACCCAGAACCCGGCAAAAAACCAAAACACCACAGCTAGCAGATACGCCTGAAACAGCAGATTGCCTTCCAGAACATTTGCATGGTCGGTGCCAGCCGGTAGTGTTAACAGGTTGCTGGCAACCAATATAGCAACGAAGGCCAGCGCGAGCCCGGAAGCAAGCATCAGAATAGCGGTAATCGCCAGAAGATCGTATACCCATGCGCCAACGCGACGGAAAAATCCGGCACGGGGAAAGACGGTGTGGTCGGGGTTTGCGGACATAACCGAGTCTCATGTTTAAAACTTGAACGGGGGCGCATGATAACATGAAATTTCTGTGAAATTCCCCTTGATTCAACTCAGTGCGCGGGTATAATGCCTCTCGCTTTGACGGCACTTTTAGCGCAGTCGGGCAGCCCTCCTAAGCCTGGGTGGCGAAATTGGTAGACGCAGCGGATTCAAAATCCGCCGGGGTTAAACCCGTGTCGGTTCGAGTCCGACCCTAGGCACCATATTTTTTGATTCCCCTGTTATATATAACGTGTTTTATAGTGAGGCTTTCGGCCTGGCGGAATTGCGCTTATTCCCTTACAAGCCGCGGTTACGTGCGCCTGGACTCGATTTGTCAGTTCCAGTACTGAGTTAATGCGTTGTTCATTAATTGCTTGATGAAAATTAAGAACATTGATACGGTCTACCCAGGAATGTAAAAAGAACGTAAAGGGATGTACCATGTCAATTCGCCGCACTATTTCCATTGACTGTCACCCCCCTCTATTATCGTCGTTCAAATACCCTGCAGGAAAGCAAATGTCATTGTATGCGCGGTCCTGATTTCGCATAGAATGAATCAATAACTAATGGAGATAGAGAATGAAGAAATTGCTCTTCGGCGCACCTCTTGTTTTGGCTTTAACTGGTTGCGTGAGTGATACAGATTTTGTGAAAAACGGAACCATGGATTTCAATGGGACTATTACCGTTGGCGAAGCTCTGGATAGCTGGAAAAGCTGCGAAAAAAGAGAGTGGGAAGAATTTGAGACCGATAATGGTGTGCAAGTTGTTCAGTTTTCCTGTCAACATAAAATCGAGCAGTTTATTTCCCGCACAAAGAGCTTGTTGCCAGAAAATGAGTTAGAAGATGCTGACCACCTGGATATTGATTCAAACTTACAAACTTTTCAGTTTACGATAAATCGAGATCAGACGTTTCAAATTGATAATGTTCAAATAAGAACCACGTGGGCGGATGGTACCTCGTTCGAAGACTCGCAGGAACCGGTTGAGCAATTACAAACCGCCTATGCTAATCAACTTAACTTTGATCCGAATGAGCTGGACAGCACAGTGGCGGCACAGATGGCGTATGTGTTTATGGTTATTAAATCGAGAGCAAATTAAATTTCTATCAGGTAAATCACACAATAAGGAAACTATATGAACTGGTATTTAAAAGTGTTAAAGCAGTATGCAGTATTTCAGGGGCGTGCACGCCGCAAAGAATATTGGATGTTTATACTTTTTAACTTAATTGTAAGCTTTGTTCTTGGCTTTATTGATGGTGTCATAGGTACGTTCGATGCTGAAATTGGACTAGGGTTACTTAGCGGTGTTTATGCACTCGCAATATTTATTCCAAGTCTTGCTGTTCTGGTGCGCAGACTGCACGACACAGGGCGGTCAGGTTGGTGGATTTTCATCTCATTAATTCCGTTAATCGGTTTGATCGTGTTACTTGTATTTTTAGTTCAGGACAGCAACCCTGAAGATAATATATATGGTAGCAATCCAAAAGCAGTTGCTGCCTAAGGTTAGTCTCAAAAGATAATCATGTGATCAAAAAGCGCGACTTTTCACAAGTCGCGCTTTTTTCCTTTAGTGCTTACCTCCAACGTTTTCGTCACTCGTCATTTCTCAATACCCAATCCTTACTCGTCACGCACCGACTCCCAAGGCGATGATCTAGGGTTGCTGGTGTCACTCATGTTAACCTCGTTTAATCTCACTTTGAGCTTCCAAGTTAAGTCCCGCGTAATCCGGCCTGGCTGCCAGTGCTTGTAGCTTCCGTACGCCCGTCTGAAAGCGCATAGTGAGCAGCGAGTGTTGATGCATCATCTACATAGGTTGGTTCTTTGGCAGAAGGGAAGTGCTTATGCGCAATTTAATTTCAGAGCGGGTGACTCAGGTTCATCACTGGAGCGACACACTATTTAGTTTTAAGACGACCCGACGACCAACCTTTACCTTTGAGAACGGGCAGTTTGTGTTGATTGGTTTACGCGTTGAAGGTAAGCCGCTGCTGCGGGCATACAGCATCGCAAGTGCAAATTATGAAAGTGAACTGGAATTTCTTAGTGTCAAAGTACCGGGTGGAGCGCTGACGTCGAGACTGCAACACTTGCAGGTTGATGACGAGGTCCTTCTGTCGACCCGCCCCACGGGTAGTCTGGTTCCCGGCCACTTGGTTCCTGGCAAACACTTGTATTTGCTTGCAACGGGGACTGGGTTAGCGCCTTTCATGAGTATTATTAAAGATCCCGATATCTATGAGCGGTTTGACAAGGTTATTCTTGTTCACGGCGCACGTTTTATAACCGAGTTAGCCTACCAGCAAACAATCTGCGACGAACTGCCTGGCAATGAGTTCTTTGGTGACTGGGTCCGCGACAAGCTGGTCTATTACCCAACGGTTACGCGTGAGCCATTTCGTACAGAGGCGCACCAACGCCGTATCACTCACTTAATTGAAACCAATACCCTGACAGAGCAACTCAATATGCCGGCATTAAACCCTGAGCATGACCGACTGATGCTATGTGGCAATGACCATATGCTGGAAGACTGCATTGGCTTGTTGACCGAGCGGGGATTTCAAAAGGCCACGTCGCGGCGGCAGGGAGATTTTGTGGTAGAGCAGGCTTTTCTGGAAAAATAAGTAACAGTGCGGCCTGTTTTCGTTAGCAAATAGTACACGTTTTGCTGGCGAGCTCTACGCGTATTCACTGTGCTGACGTTAGCCTTGAAATGCTTGCAAAACGCGTCAGGAATTACACATCTTGCATACACATTTAGCGAGTTTGGAGTGAGTTTTATTGTAGTGTACCTACAGTATCCTTTGCTTGTTTAGCTATCTCACCTGAGATATTGAGAACGAATGATGCTCTTTTATACTTTCCGCTTTGATTTTGACCAATGGATATGGGTATATGTTTGGTAGCAAAAGGCGCTCTCAACTGGCAGGTTTAAGTCAACGAGTCGAAGAGCTTGAACAGCAAATGGCGGCGGTTGACGAGAATGTGACGCGTATTGATTTCACCCCTGAAGGGTATGTTATTACTGCGAACGAGGTATTTCTTCGGGTTATGCAATACCAGTTGAGTGACGTGCAGGCCAAGCATCATCGTATGTTTTGTAGCAAAGAAGAACGCGAGTCACCGAATTATCGCCGATTCTGGTCTCAGCTTGCTGCTGGTGAGGTTCAGCATGGACGTTTCCTGCGCATAAAGGGCGATGGCTCAGTCTGTTGGTTGGATGCGACCTATTTTCCTGTTCGCGACGCAAATGGTCGAGTGACATCCATAATGAAGATTGCCAACGAGGTTACGAAAGACGTACACGCGCTGGAGCAGGAGCGGGCAATTAGTGATGCCATCAATCGTTCCATGGCGGTTATTGAATTTAGTCCGGATGGCGACATACGCTCGGCGAACGATAATTTCCTGAATGCGGTGGGATACAGCAAGTCAGAGGTTGTCGGCAAGCATCATCGAATTTTCTGTGATGACGAATTCTACACCAGTCATCCGAAATTTTGGCAAGCGCTGGCGCAAGGTGAGTACAAAACGGGTCAGTTTAAACGCTTTCGCCGGGATGGCGAGGTTATCTGGCTGGAAGCAAGCTACAACCCGATTCTGGATGCCCGGGGTAAAGTGACCAAAGTTATCAAATTCGCCACGGACATTACCGAACGAGTCATAGCCGCCGAACGGACCCGGGAAGTGGCTGAAATGGCTCTGGTCAGTTCAAGGCAAACCGCTGCGCTTATTGTTAAAGTGAAAAGCGCTATTGAGTCGTCCGTGGCTACCGGCACCTTGGTTAATCAGTCGAGTGATCAAATCGGTACGGTCGTTGAGCGGTTGCAGGGGCAGACTAAGAACATCGAAGAGACTGTGCGAACGATTAACGGTCTTGCTGAGCAAACCAATTTACTGGCGTTAAATGCGGCTATTGAAGCGGCGCGAGCGGGCGAGCAGGGACGTGGTTTTGCAGTCGTGGCGGATGAGGTGCGAAACCTTGCACGACGCACGACTCTGGCGACCGATGATATTGGCAGGGTGATGCAATTAAGTCGTGATATCGCAAATGAAATAGCGTCGGGCACCGAGTCCATTGCGGGGCTGGCGCAGGAGAGTCATAGCAGTATTTCATTAGTTGAGAGTGTGATGACGGAAATAGAGGCGGGCGCAGAACATATCACTCAGGCAATCCAGCAGTTGAATTAGACGCTGGAATGCTGCGCGTAGATTCTGCCCCCGGGTCACTTATTTATTCTTTAAACCCGATCCGAAAGCCACCCCAGTGTTTACCATGAACATAAATCGGCACCGAGAGGTCGTGCAGGATCTCGCCGGTGTCTCTTTTATAGGTTTGCAGTAACAATGGGTGCTGATGGTCGCCACAGCGACTACCAGTGCGGTCATCGAAAATGCGTTTACTGCGGTTGTTGAGGAGGTCGGTCTGGTAGTTACCGGTCAGCGGCTTACTGAATTTTTTGTTATGGGTCGGAAAATAGCCCTTACGGTCCACAGCACCTGCATAAAGCACGTTGCCCAGGGTTTCTAAAATAGGCTCCTGAATGGCTGGCAGATGACGGTCGGTGTAGCTGTCGTACGGGGTCTGATATTTTTGTGGATTGGTATTGGCAATCGGCTTGTAGTCGTAACTAAACATATCAGACTCGTTCAGTTCACCATTGGCAATGGCCTTTTCAAAGCAAACTCCGACCGCGGCAGCCGCTTCTTTGGCAGCGACAAAAATGGGTGAATAAAAACTCTCGTGACTTGAATCACTCAGGTTGCTGTAAATGCTTTCAGTCTGTTCTGAAAGGGCCACCGCCTGCTGAGCAATCTGTGAACTCTTCTGTTCAACGTCGCGCAATGCGCCGGTTAACTCGTCGACCGACTGATTGACCCGTTCGCTGGTGTTCTGCAGAGTATCGCTGAGGGTTTCGAGGTGACCGACCGACTCGGTGGCCGTGTTAACCTGCCCGGTGATGTCGTTGAAGTCGGCAGCGGTGGTGTTGAGGTCCTGCTGCACTGCCGTACTCTGCTGTTGCAGTCGCTGCATGGCTGCAGCACTGTCCGCGCTTTGCTGGCGAATAGTGGAGAGCATGTCGGTGATTTCATGTGTGGCGGTGGCGGTCTTGGCGGCAAGAGTGCGCACTTCATCAGCGACAACGGCAAACCCGCGGCCTTGCTCGCCGGCCCGGGCTGCTTCGATGGCGGCGTTCAGAGCCAACAGATTGGTTTGTTCAGCAACTTGTTCAATGACCTGGGTAATGCGCTGAATGTTATCGGCGCTATGGTGCAGCTGCTGGAGCTGATTACTGGTGTCGGTGACTGAGCTTGCCAACAGGTTAAGGTTATCGACCACCCCTTTAATCCGCTGATCGGCGGCGGCTGTCGCAGTTGAAGTCTGCTGCAGATTTCCGGCAATTTGCTGCAGGTTGTCATTCAGGTGTCGGCTGGTATCAGACAGGTTTTGACTGGCTGAACCGAGCTCACGACTGGCATCGCTGCTGTGGTGAATTTGCTGGCTGAGGCCGTCAATGAAAAAAGAAACTTCGGCAGATCCAATTGCAAGCCGCGAGGTGGCGTCAGTAATGGCAGCGAGATCCAGTTCATCGCCGGCATCGACCCGTGTCTCGTCGCTCAGAGCGCGCTGCTGTCGGCGTACTATAATGATCAGGCCGCCAGCTGCAACGATCATCAGCGAAAGGCTTAACCAGGGTGGTATGTTAACGCTGAGTGATAGTGTATGCAGAACCACAATGCCGAGCAGGACAATAGCAGAAATCCATATATGAGCCATTGAGAACACCTATTAGTTATAATTATTAAGTGCTTATACTGTTAACATAATTTGCGCTCAAAGTAGTGCTTTTACGACCAAGGTCGAGTGATTTCAGCTAGTTTTTAAAGAGGATCGCCTGATCACGGCCTGCATTTTTAGCCTGATACAGTGAGTTGTCAGCGTGTTTTAACCACTCCTGATGCGACGTCTGGTTGCTGTTGAAGTCGGCTACGCCAATACTGATGGTGACCTGAAAGTTACCCTCGGTATGTTGCATCGGATATTCGCGTACTTTGCGCCGCAACCGCTCAGCTAATTGCAGAGCAGGTTCAGCCTGTGTATTGGGCAACAGGACAGCGAACTCTTCACCACCAAAACGGCCTGCAATGTCGGTCTCACGCAGATTGGCCCGGATCAGATTGGCCATTTGACGGAGCACTTCGTCGCCGACGTCGTGGCCGTAGTTGTCGTTGACTGCTTTAAAATGGTCAATATCAAACAGCAATAACGAGGCGTCCCCGGAATAGCGTTTGAGGCGCTGGAATTCCTGAATTAAGCACTCTTCCCAGTGACCGCGGTTAAATAACCCGGTTAGTTTATCGGTCTGACTTAAGTGTTCCAGGGCCTGATTGGCACTGCGCAGCGCGAGTTTACTCATCGCGGTGTCGGTAACGTCGTAGATCAGCATGCACACCTGAGCGACCTCGCCGTCGGGTCCGAGTAACGGGTTGATAGTCAGATTCTGATACATCAGCGTGGTATTGCCGGTGAGCGGACGCACACTGCTGAAATCAAACAGGTGAGGGCGCTGTTCCCAGGTCGAATAGGCGCGGCTTTTAAGGCCGAAGACGAAATCAATTTTACGCCGCAACCAGCGCTCGGGGAGCTCGGGAAATAGTTCGAACAGGTTGCTGCCGCGAGCCTTGGAGACACGGACACCGCTATGGTTCTCCATGAAACTATTCCACACCTGGACCTGGTTGTTACGGTCTAATACCACTAAGCCTGCTTCGATGGTTTGCAGCATCTGTAACAGGCTGTGCATGTTTTGTGTTTGTTCGTTCATTGGTGGCACCCGGCTCTGTCTTCCAGTTCGGCAATTGATTGCTCGGTAAACACAATCAGCAGATCGCAGTCAATTGACTGATCGGGAATCGCATAATTTACTTCGATGGCAAGGACCTGTTGTGCTTTGTTGGCATTGTTGAGTAATTCGCTGGCATTTTGCTGACGGCCGAGCATGACGGGCGCGCTATAGCTTAATTGTAAATCCAGCTGCGTGCCTATGCTTTGCAGACAGGCACCGGTAATTACTGAGGATAAGTCGACCAGTACTTCAAGGTCACTGACTTTGCGCAGCCGCTGGTCGTAGTCAAAGAGTTTGAATAAACGACCAAAGCTTTGCTCGTCAATCAGCAAAATGGCTTCGCCAGTGATGTTGTTACCGATAAAACCTTCGGTGACCCCACTCAGGGTGGTGTAGTTGGCTGCCGCAATGTAGCGATGAAGTTCGTCATAGCGGCAGGACATTACTTTGGGTACGGGTAATTTAACAAAGGTATTGAGCAATTTACTCAGGCTGGCACCTGCTTCGCCCATGGCGATGTTGACGACTTCCTGCATCAGGTCCTGTAAGGCGACTGCCAGGGTCGGGGTGTCGGCGACACTGTCGACGATACGCTCTGACGGTGGTTGAGGTTTCTCAACGATGCCGTAACGCTGCAGGATATCGGCAATCTTTTTACCGTTGGCTGGCTTTTTAATGAAATCAAGGGCACCTAATGCCATGACCTGGTCATAAGCGGCTTGCTGGACATCGCCAGAGACTACAATCGCCATCGTCGGCAAATCACGCTGACGAATGGTCTGCAGGACTTCGTAGCCGTCCATCACCGGCATATTAAGATCGAGAAACAGTAAATCAGCGCGACCCGCTTCGATCGCGCTGATGGCTTCGCGTCCATCACAGGCAAAGCTGACGTCGATATCCCAGTCACCTGGTAACGATCGAGCCATCACTTTACGAGCCATGGCGGAGTCGTCGCAGATTAGAACAGGTAACGGCATAGGTCCACTCGCTTTTGTATACATCAGGAATCGGGCTTATGGGTCTATTTTGCCCGACTCAGGGTGATGTCGCAATGGCACCTATGCCTGAGCGTCGCTGACTAACTTGACCAGTCGGGAGCGAAATCCGGATCGATCAGTCGCATGCCTTTATCCAGACTGTCGATCTGGTGCATTTGCTGCGGTGACAGGTGAAGGTGCTGAGCATCGAAATTGCTGCGCAGATGCTCGAGCTTAGTGGATGAAGGAATGGCTGTGCGTTTGTGCTGCAGCAACCAGGCAATACTAATCGCTGCCGGGTTGGTGTCGTGGTCTTCTGCAATTTGTTGCAGTGTCGGGTCATTCATCACCTCGCCTTTGGCCAGGGGCATGTAAGCGGTTACCCGGATGTCATGCTGGTCACACAGGTTGGCAATTGGCAGATTGGCTAGGAACGGGTGCATTTCTATCTGGTTGGTCAGAATATTGTCTGCGCCGACGTGAGAAATTGCTTCTTTTAACAGCTGACGGTTAAAGTTTGAGACCCCAAAATGTTTGATCAGCCCTTCCTGCTTTGCTTTTTGTAGTGCATCCAGTGATTCCTTCAACGGGACTTCCCCGGAGGTATCCGGCCAGTGGATCAGGGCCAGATCAAGAAAGTCGCGTTTCAGGTCATCGCAGCTTTTACGCAGGCTGTCGAGCAGAGCGTAATGTTCGAGGTTTTCATGCCAGACCTTGCTGGTTACCCAGACCTGCTCTTGCCGCAGTGAACTTTGTTGCAGGCTTTTGCCTATGTCTTTTTCATTTCCATACATGCGTGCGGTGTCAATGTGCCGATAGCCAATCTCAAGCGCATCAGTGACCACCTGGGTCATTTGTTTGCCTTGAATACGAAAGGTACCGAGTCCGATAGGTTCAAACATACTGCCTCCATCTTTGTTACGGATACCCCTAACTATAGAAAGGCTGACGCGCCTTGCCAGCCACAGTGGTGTAAAACAGGGATAAAAAAAGCCCTGCCAGTGGCAGGGCTTCTACGAGTGACGCGGGCGCGGCGGTTTAGCTTTGCTGCTCGCGGACCCAGTTTTGCACCTGACGTTCCAATAACGGCAATGGCAGTGCACCACCGCCTAATACGGTGTCGTGGAAGCCGCGGATATCGAAATCGTCGCCCAGTTCCTGCTCTGCCCAGGCACGTAGCTCCTGAATTTTCATCATGCCGATTTTATAGGAGGTTGCCTGACCTGGCATAACCAGGTAGCGCTGAACTTCAGAGCGCACAGCGGCTTCTGGAACCGGTGTATGCGACGAGAAGTACTCGACTGCATCCTCTTCGGTCCAGCCTTTGGCATGCATGCCAGTGTCGACGACCAGGCGCACTGCGCGCCAGATTTCGGTGACCAGGCGGCCAAAGTCAGAGTACGGGTCTTCGTAGCCGCCCATTTCTTTGGCTAACGGCTCTGAATACAAAGCCCAGCCTTCGCTGTAAACAGTAAAGCGTGCCTGAGTGCGGAACTGAGGAACATCCTCAAGCTCCTGCGCAATAGAGATTTGCATGTGGTGACCAGGGTTACCTTCATGGTAGGCAATGGCTTCCATTTCGTTTTTAGGCATCGCATTCATGTCACTCAAATGCGCGTAGTAGACCCCTGAACGCGAGCCATCTGGTGATCCCGGGTAGTAATGCTGCGGTGCGCCGTCCTGTTCACGATAAGGCTCAACACGACGGACAACGAGGTCTGCTTTGGGTAGACGACCAAAGAATTCAGGCAGTTTATCGGCAATGTTGTCAAGAAAGTCACGGGACTGCTGTAAATAGGCTTCGCGACCTTCGTCGGTGTCGGGGAAGAAAAAGCGTTCGTCAGTGCGAATAAACTCAAAGAATTCCTGTAAGTCACCGTCGAACCCGACCTGCTCGCGAATGCCATTCATTTCCCCGGTGATGCGGTCGACTTCGTCAAGCCCGATTTGATGGATTTCATCGGCAGTCAGTTCGGTGGTGGTAGAAACGCGCAACATGTAGTTGTAGTAGTCTTCACCATCGGCGTGACGGCTAACACCAACGGTGTTGACCTCGGTGTTTTCACGATCACTTTCAAGCCAGTCAATCAATGACTGATAGGCCGGAGCAAATTCTTCGGTCAACGCTGTGCGGGTTTCGTTTAGCAACTGGTCAGCCTGCTCGGCGCTAATTTCTTCCTGCTCACGCAGTTCGTCAACTTTGCGTTTAGCGTCGGCGTAAATAGGTGCTTCGTTGTCGCTGTCGCTGAACGGAGCCCCGTCAATGAGGGCTTTGCTTTGACGAATGACGTGGTCGTAAGCAAAGCGTGGTGGCCGACGGTCGTCTTCAGCGGCTGCCTGGGCCTGGCTTAGCAGTTCTTCAATTGCGCCGCCGATGCCCCGGATACGGCTGTTGTATGCTTCCATGTCACCCTGGTTATCTACCCCGTGGTAGGCCAGTAGCACTTGCGGTAAGAAGGAGTGGGCGCCGCGCATTTGATCAAAGGCATAGCCGTGTTCAAGAAAGGGCATGCCATCGCGGGCTAACTCGTACTGAAACATCCACAGGTCGTAGGAAATTTTGGCATCGTCGTCGAGCAGGTCATAATCAAAATTGGCTTGTAGCTCTTCGGCACTACTTTCTAACCAGGCAAATTGCTCGCGCTCAGCCTCTCGGCTGACATCGTCAATTTCGTCATAGCGGTCCTTACGCCCAAGCATGGTTAACCGCAACGGACTTTGTTGCAGTTGCTCTTCGAATTTTTCATCGAACCAGCTATTGAGGCGTGCTGTTTCTGCTTCACTGGCGCTCTGGTCGCTTTGTGCTTCACTTCTTGTTTCACTTCCTGCTGCGGCATGGTCCTGAGCGTTTTGTTGACCGGCTGGGGCTGAATTGGTATCGGGCGCGTCCTGACAACCGGCGAGTAACGCCAGTAAGGTCGCGGCAAGGATGGACTTATGCATATGGACTCCTGTTATTGTTTTCTTTATTTGCTGCTCCAGCCCTTGGCATGGGGCAAAAAAGTCGTGCAAGCAACAACATAGCATGATACTGGTGCGACTGTTATACTCAGTTTAAAAGTAGTAATGAAAGGTTCAGGCCGCCAGGCGCTGGCCGGGACAGGGTGACACCCAAATTTGAAATTAAACCATTTATTAAGCAGGAAACAATCATCGCAATGACAGATGAGCAGGGCGCAAATCAGCCCGAATACGAAGTGACAATACCCACTCGTGACGAATTACTTGCCGCCGTTGAGGCTCAGGCAAAACCACTCGCCTACGACGACATTCTCCGCCAGTTTAAGCTTGACGATGAACGCCAGCATATAGGCGTTAAAAGACGTTTACGCGCGATGGAGCGGGACGGTCAGCTGGTATACACCAAAGCAAATGCCTACGGCTTGCCTGAGCGCATGGACCTGAAAAAAGGTCGCGTGATCGGCCACCGTGACGGCTTTGGCTTTGTCCAGTTGCTGGAAGGCGGGGCGGACTTATTCTTACCGTATCATCAGATGCAGCTGGTTCTGCATGGCGATATTGTACTGGTTAAAGAAAGCGGTACTGACCAACGCGGCCGCACGGAAGCTCGTGTGGTGCGGGTCGTAGAAGCCGGCGCCCAGGAAATTGTCGGACGCTTCTTTGTCGAGAAAGGCGTTTCGGTGGTAGTGCCGGACGATAGCCGCATTAGCCAGGACCTGATTGTCCCGGCGGAAAATGTAAATGGCGCCCGTCACGGCCAGATGGTGGTAGCGAAAGTGGTGTCACGGCCGAGCCGACGCAGTAGCCCCGTGGCTACCGTGACTGAAATCCTTGGCGAGCACATGGCGCCGGGCATGGAAATTCAGGTAGCGATTCGTGAGCACGGCATTCCCTATGAGTGGAATAGCGAAGTGCTGGCGCAGGTGGAGAGCATCGCCGAAGAAGTCAGTGACGCCGACAAAGCGGGGCGGGTCGACTTAACGGACATGCCGCTGGTGACCATCGATGGTGAGGACGCGCGCGACTTTGACGATGCCGTCTATTGTGAGCCTGACGGAAAAGGGTTTCGTTTGTGGGTGGCGATAGCCGATGTCAGCCATTATGTGACGCCTAAATCCGCCTTAGATGATGAAGCACATACCCGCGGTACCTCGGTCTACTTTCCTGATAATGTGGTGCCGATGTTGCCGGAGAAGTTGTCCAACGGTCTGTGCTCGCTGAACCCGAATCTGGACCGCCTGTGTATGGTCGCGGAAATGAGTATTGATGGCCGTGGTCGTCTGCAGAAATACGATTTCTACCCGGCGGTGATGAACTCGAAGGCCCGGCTGACCTATACCAAAGTATTTAAGATCCTTGAAGGTGACCCTAAGTTACAGCAGCAATATGAACCACAGGTGCCGCACTTAAAGAATTTAAAGTCGCTTTATGACATTTTGAAAGCGGCACGGGCACAGCGTGGCGCAATTGAATTTGAAACCCTGGAAACGCGTTTTATCTTCAATGCTCAGCGCAAAATAGACGAGATTGTGCCGGTGCACCGCAATGTGGCGCATAAGATCATTGAAGAATGCATGATCATGGCCAATGTGGCCGCTGCACGCTTTGTTGAAAAACATCAGGGTTTAACCTTGTATCGGGTGCATGAAACGCCCGATGACGACCGTCTTGAAGGTTTCCGCTCGTTCCTGGGTGAGTTGGGTCTGCAACTGGGGGGC
The DNA here is from genome assembly GCF_003986955.1 of Aliidiomarina sedimenti. Taxonomy (GTDB): domain Bacteria; phylum Pseudomonadota; class Gammaproteobacteria; order Enterobacterales; family Alteromonadaceae; genus Aliidiomarina; species Aliidiomarina sedimenti. Next base: position 430,104 of record NZ_PIPN01000003.1, read on the forward strand.
GGTGATGAACCGCAACCAAAAGACTTTACCAATCTGCTGCAGCAAGTTGCGGAGCGGCCTGACCATGAACTGATCCAGACCTTGTTGCTGCGCTCACTGAAGCAGGCTGTGTATACGCCTGACAATGAAGGGCATTTCGGCCTGGCGCTGGATGAGTACGCGCATTTCACCTCACCTATCCGACGTTATCCGGATCTGCTGTTGCACCGCGAGATTAAGTACATTTTGCGCTCATTGAAGCGTGACCTGACCGGTCTTGACGGTGGCTTTCATTACGGTGAAAAGCACATGGCTGAACTTGGCGCACATTGTTCAAGCACCGAGCGCCGTGCCGATGATGCGACCCGTCAAGTTGATGACTGGCTGAAATGTGAATACATGCAAGATCACGTCGGCGCTGAATTCGATGGCGTGGTATCCACAGTGACCAATTTCGGTTTCTTTGTCCGCCTTAGCGACCTGATGATCGATGGTCTGGTGCATATTTCTAACCTCTCCAGCGAGTATTACCACTTTGATGCCGAGCGCCATTTCCTGATTGGCGAGCATTCGCGACGGGTCTTCCGGATTGGCGATAACCTGCGGGTGAAAGTTAAAGGGGTTAATCTGGATGAGCGTAAGATCGACTTTGAACTGGCTGATATTGAAAGTGCCGGACGGGTCGAGTCGCGTCGAGATGCCGATAAGATGACCGCACGCATGGCTGCCAGCAAAGGCGCGAAGAAAGGTGACCGAGGCAAAGCCGCTCGGCCAGGCAAAAAGCCAGAGAAGAAGTCGGGCACTAAGCCAGGCAAAAAAACAGACAAGAAGAAACCCAGCAAAGGGAATCGAGCGCGCAAAGCGAAACAAGCTAAACGTGCCCAGAAATAGGTAAAGCATGAGTAAAAAAGATTTAGTACACGGCATTCATGCGGTGACATCTATTGTGAAGAACAACCCGGAACGACTGGTTGAGCTATTTGTATTGCAGGGACGCCGTGACAAAGCGCTGGATACCATTCTGCAGCAGGCGCGTAAAGCCGGTGTAAGGGCGCAGGAGTGTCAGCGTAAAACGCTGGACCAGAAAGTTCAGGGTGAGAATCACCAGGGCGTGATTGCGGTGGTTACTGCACCTAAGCATTATCAGGAAAATGATCTGCCGGGGTTGTACGAAAAAGCCGGAACAAAAGCCTGTTTTCTGGTGCTGGATAATGTCACTGACCCGCATAATCTGGGGGCCTGTTTACGCACGGCCGATGCTGCAGGAGTGACCGCGGTCATCGTGCCGAAAGACAAGTCAGCCAAAATTTCCAGTACGGTGAGTAAAGTGGCATCCGGAGCGGCAGAAACCATGCCGTTGGTTGTGGTGACGAACCTGGCCCGGACCTTACGCGAACTGCAGCAGTTGGGCGTGTGGATTGTAGGTACTGCGGGTGAAGCAACGGATTCATTGTATCAGGCGGACTTCAAAGGGCCGGTGGCCCTGGTAATGGGCGCCGAGGGCAGTGGCATGCGCAGGTTAACCCGCGAGCATTGCGACCAGTTGATTGCGATTCCTTTAGTTGGGTCGGTCAGTAGTCTCAATGTGTCGGTTGCTGCAGGGGTGTGTTTATTTGAAGTCGTGCGTCAGCGACAAAGCGCATGAAATCATCTGACCAACCTCGCGCAAACTCATTAAAGATCCCGATTTTGGTCGTGGCCGGGGCACTGGTGTTGCTGGTTCTGGCCTGGCTACCGGGGCAACAACAGCCGATGCAGCAACGCCCTTATCTGGATGTGCAAATCAGTTACGACAGCGGCAACCGACGCCTGGCTCAGGTGGCGGATGACCTTCGTTACCGGATGAATACCCACCATGGCTATCGTCTGCTAACTGAGAATATGGTGATTCCTGAAGAGTACCTGTTGCACGATGTGGTTATTGAACTGAACGAGGAAGCAGGCACTTTATACTTACGCGCACTGGTGGATAACCAGCCGATCGAAGTGAATGGCCCTGCCGGAGCAGCATCGAGCCTGTCCGCAAAACTCTTTAGTTTAATAAATAGCACCCTCGAGCAAGCCTAGTGCTTGCCCCCAGTGTGTAAATCCCGTACAATTCGCCAGCTTAAATCAGCCTTTAAACTACTTTAAGTTCCTTGCCTCCATGTCAGTGTGGCTGATCTGATCGAGGCTTAACATCCATAAGGAGCAGCAATGCGTCATTATGAAATCGTATTTATGGTTCACCCTGACCAGAGTGAACAAGTTCCAGGCATGATCGAGCGCTATAGCGAAACGATCAAGCAAGGCGGTGGTGCTATTCACCGTTTAGAAGACTGGGGCCGTCGTCAACTGGCTTACCCAATCAACAAGCTGCACAAAGCACACTATGTTCTGCTGAACATTGAAGCGACTGCAGAAGTTGTGGAAGAGCTGGAAACCACTTTCCGTTACAACGATGCCGTTCTGCGTAATCTGATTATGCGTAAAGAGGAAGGTGTAACTGAGCCTTCTCCTTTCGCTAAGCCGAAAGAAGAGCGTCGCGACAGCAAGTCTGACGCACGCACTGAAGCAACTGAAGATGCTGAAACAGAAACTGAGACAGAGTCTGAGTCTGAGTAGCGTTAGCAGTTGCCGTCTCTGTGCTTAACCGACTTGTTCTGCAAGGTGAGGTGGTTAAACCTCCACGCGTAAGCAAGAGCCCTGCTGGTATTGCGCACCTGCATTTGGTCATTGACCACAGGTCGCAGCAACAGGAAGCGGGAATGGCGCGACAGTGCTTTTTACGTATTCAGGTTGTAGCTAGCGGTGCCGCTGCCGGTGATGTTTTCACCGACAGCAAAGGGGCACAGGACTTGGCAAACCAATTAACTGTCGGGAGTGTGGTAGAAGTGGCTGGTTTTTTAAATCGCCATGAGACCAGTAGCGGTGTCGCTAAACTGGTATTACACGCCCAGCAACTAAAGAAGATTTAACAGGAGACTACCATGGCTCGTTTTTTCCGTCGTCGCAAATTCTGCCGTTTTAAAGCAGATGGCGTTAAAGAAATCGATTACAAAGATATCGCTACGTTGAAAAACTACGTAACTGAAAGCGGCAAGATTGTACCAAGCCGTATCACTGGCACTTCAGCGAAGTATCAGCGTCAGCTGGCTCGTGCTATTAAGCGCGCACGCTACCTGAGTTTGTTGCCTTACACTGACTTGCATAAGTAAGTGTCGGTTCGTTTTAACTAATTCGAAAGGGGTAACATACTCATGAATATTATCTTATTAGATAAAGTAGCTAACCTGGGTGGCTTAGGCGACCAGGTTGCTGTGAAGCCAGGCTACGCACGTAACTTCTTATTCCCGCACGGTAAAGCAGTACCTGCGACCAAAGCAAACGTTGAAGCGTTTGAAACACGTCGCGCCGAGCTGGAAGCTAAAATTGCTGCCGATCTTAAAGCTGCTGAAGAGCGCGCTGAGAAAGTTAACGCACTGGAGCCAGTGGTTATCGAATCTAAAGCGGGCGACGAAGGCAAACTGTTCGGTTCTATCGGTACTCGTGACATCGCTGATGCTATTACTGCAGCCGGTGTTAAAGTTCAGAAGAGCGAAATCCTGATGCCTCACGGCACCATTCGCGAAACTGGCGAGTTCGATATTGAGCTGCAATTGCATGCTGAAGTAACTGCACAAGTGAAGCTGGTTGTTGAAGCTGCTAAGTAATTAGCACTTCTGACCCGCTTAAAGAAGACGCCTTATGGCGTCTTTTTTTTTGCCTGAGGCTTAGCCGTTTAAGTGTTTCCAGGATGTTGTAAAGGAACGTTATTATTTAGGGTAATATAAGCGACATTGGAGAGTGCTTAAGGTATTATTTTTAGCCTGTTCGAGCATCGTTACCGCTTATAAGAGGAGCATCCGTGGCACAGCTAAACACCAAGCCCAAAGACGCCAAAGTCGACGCTATTAAGTCAGCACCGCATTCTATTGAAGCTGAGCAATCTGTATTAGGTGGCTTGATGCTGGACAATGAGGCCTGGGATAACGTGGCTGAACGGGTTATCGCAGACGACTTCTACCTGCGCTCGCACCGGATTATTTTTAGCTCGATGCAGGGACTGATTTCCCGCGAGAAACCAATTGATCTGGTGACCCTGTCCGAGCTGCTGGAGCAGACTGGTGAGCTGCAACAGGTGGGCGGTTTTCCGTACCTGCTCGAGATTCAGAAGAATACCCCCAGTTCAGCCAATATTCTTGCCTACGCGGACATTGTCCGTGAACGTGCGGTCGTGCGCGAAATGATCGGTGTGGCCAATGAAATTGCGGAATCAGGTTTTGACACTCAGGGCCGTAGCAGTAACGAACTGCTTGATATGGCAGAGTCGAAAGTCTTTAAAATTGCAGAGAAGCGCACCAACGCCAACGATGGCCCTAAAGGGATCGGCGATATTCTTAACCGGACGCTGGATCGCATCGAATTCTTAAGCACGCAAACCAATCACAATGGCGTCACCGGCGTCTCTACCGGTTACCACGACCTCGACCGTATGACCACGGGTCTGCAGCCCTCCGACCTGATTATTGTGGCGGCCAGGCCCTCAATGGGAAAAACGACTTTCGCTATGAACTTGGCGGAGCATGCGGCGCTGAACGAAGACAAACCGGTGGTAATATTCAGTCTGGAGATGCCAGCAGAGCAGATTATGATGCGGATGCTGGCGTCACTGAGTCGGGTTAACCAGACCAAGGTTCGGACCGGTAACCTGGATGATGATGACTGGGCGCGGATCAGCTCGACCATGGGCATGCTGAACGAAAAGAACAATATGTACATTGATGACGGCTCGGGTCTGACACCGACCGAGGTACGTTCCAGATCGCGGCGGATTGCCCGTGAGCACGGCGGGGTCAGTATGATCATGGTGGATTACCTGCAGTTGATGACAGTACCGGGAATGAGTGAAAACCGGACGCTGGAAATTGCGGAGATTTCACGCTCATTAAAAGCGCTGGCGAAAGAGCTGAAATGCCCGGTGGTAGCGCTTTCTCAGTTGAACCGGTCACTCGAGCAACGCTCGGATAAGCGTCCGGTTAACTCGGATTTGCGCGAATCAGGTTCGATCGAGCAGGATGCCGATGTGATCATGTTTATCTACCGCGACGAGGTATACCATCCGGACGGGGATAAGCAGGGACTGGCTGAGATTATTTTAGGTAAGCAGCGGAACGGACCGATCGGTTCAGTGGAGCTGAAGTTCCATGGTGCGTTGTCTCGTTTTGATAACTACGCCCGCGCGGATACAGAGGACGACTATTAATGCGCCCGGCCTGGGCCGCGATTGATTTAGCGGCATTACAGCATAATTTGGATGCGTTGCAGCAGCACGCTAAGGGCGCGCGCATACTGGCGATTCTCAAAGCCAATGCCTATGGGCATGGGTTAACCCGCATAGCCCAGCAACTTGATGGGGTTGATGCGATCGGGGTGGCGCGCCTGGATGAAGCTCTGGCTTTGCGCAATGCCGGTGTAGTGAAGCCGATTGTCCTGTTGGAAGGTTTTTTTGCTGCGGAGCAGTTGCCGATTCTGGCGGCCAGTGGTTTGCAGCCGGTGATCCACAGCGAGTATCAGTTGCTGCAACTGGAGCAGGCCGAAGGCCTGGTTAACCCACTTAAAGTCTGGCTGAAAGTGGACACAGGTATGCACCGGTTAGGCGTTGAACCGGAACAGGCGGTGGATTTTTACCGCCGACTGCAGGCCTGCCCGAATGTTCAGTCAGAACCGGTGCTGATGTCTCACTTCGCCAGTGCGGATCGCCCGCAAACGGTACAGAACGAAGAACAACGTCAGGCGTTTGCCTCGATTCAAGCGCAGTTGCAGGCGCCTGTATCGTTCTCTAATTCGGCAGCTTTGCTGGCCGCTGTAGCTGAGCATGATGATTGGGTACGCCCGGGCCTTGCCCTGTATGGCGTGTCCCCCTTTGCTGAGCAAACCGGGGCGATGCTTAACCTTAAGCCGGTGATGAAACTGCAGGCCAGCGTTATCTCGGTACGCAGTATAGAAGCGGGCGCAGGCGTAGGGTATGGCGCAGCCTGGCATGCGCCGAAGGCGACCCGGATTGCGGTGCTGGCAATCGGCTATGGCGATGGCTATCCGCGAACGGCACCGGACGGCACCCCGGTTTTTATTAACGGACGGCGTTACCCAATTGTCGGCCATGTGTCGATGGATATGCTGGCCGTTGAAGTGGGGCCTGACAGTGATGTTGAGGTGGGAGATACAGGCCAGTTATGGGGGCCTGATTTACCAGTAGAAGAAGTGGCACGTTATGTAGGTACCATTGCCTATGAACTTTTGTGCAATGTTGCCCACCGGGTGGTGCTTGATTACGACAGTGTCTAATGATTTTTTATGAGCATGAGAAAGGCCGCACATGTGCGGCCTTTCTTTTTTGTTTTGCAGCGTGGGTCGTGGTTTAGACCCGACTAACTGATTTTATCGAAGCAAATCTCGATGTGGGCTCTGCCTGCTTCATGCTCAAAGGGCATGATCAGTTTGGCGCCTTCCGACTTATGACGGATGGTGTGATCTGTACCTGTGACCACGACCGGTGAGGCCATTTCAAACTCGTAGCCTTTTTCACCCAGGGTGCGTTTTGCGCCACCAGTTACCATATTGGTAATTTCACCGACCATGTCGGTTACTTCTTCATTGATGCCGGACGGACGCTCACCAAGCATTTTATGCATGATCTCAATTGCCAGGTTTTCATCAAAGGAGATTGAAAATGAGCCTTTGGTTTGTGGGCCAACCATTCCGATAAGGCCTGACACGTCGCCCCGAGCCACATCGTCTTTCTTGATCTGCGGCTTTCCTGGCTTAAGTTCGATTTGTGCCATCATCGACAACACATTTTGTACTGCGGTCAAAAAAGGATTTATAAAATCAGCATTCATACCAAGTTTCCATTTACGACTAACTGCTCTTGTGTGCGCACTGGGCGCAAACTCCTAAAGCTTCGACGGTTTGCTGCTCCACAGCGAAACCTTCAGCTCGTGCCTGATCAATGAACTGTTCGTGCACTCCATCAGAATGAATCTCTTGTACGCTACCACAGACCCGACAGATCAACATCTGCACCGGATGCTGTTTTTCAAAGTGGGAGCAGAGAACATAACTATTCGACGATGAAATTTTATGCACAAACCCTTGCGACTGAAGAAAATCCAGCGCCCGGTATATGGTTGGTGGTTTAGCGTTTGGCACCACTTCTTTTAACTGTTCCAGCAGATCATAAGCGCCGATGGCACCTTCCTGCTGACTTAATAGTGCAAACACTTCGCGCCGGGCCGGGGTAAGGCGAACGCCCCGATGCACGCAAAGTGTTTCTGCACGAGAAAGTAATTGTTCAGTGTTATTATTGTTCATGGCGTTAGCTTAGCATGAGAATGTAGCCCAATGCATGCATTTTAAAGCTGTTGTATAATGTTGCGCTATTTTACCCGAATCCGAGGAAACTGATGTCACAAATTTTTGCGGTAGCCCCGATGATCGACTGGACTGACCGACATTGTCGCTACTTTCATCGTCAGCTTAGTACACGGGCAGTTCTCTATACTGAGATGGTGACGACCGGGGCGATTATTCACGGCAAAAATGACTTTCTGCTCTACAACGAGGATGAACATCCGCTTGTTTTGCAGCTCGGTGGCAGCAACCCTGCAGACCTGGCGGCCTGCACCCGGCTAGCGGTCGAACGCGGTTACGATGAGATTAATTTAAACGTCGGTTGTCCGTCGGACCGTGTCCAGAATGGGCGCTTTGGGGCCTGTTTAATGGCCGAGCCGGAGTTGGTTGGTGACTGTCTGAAAGCTATGCAGGACGCAGCGGGGACAGTGCCAGTCAGTATCAAAACCCGCCTTGGTATTGACGAACAGGATTCGTATTCGTTTCTGATGCGTTTACTGCAGGCGGTCGATAATGCGGGCGTGTCCCGCCTTACCCTGCATGCACGGAAAGCCTGGCTGAATGGCCTGAGCCCGAAAGAAAACCGCGACATTCCGCCCCTTGATTATGATCGTGTGCATCAGGTCAAACGCGATTTAGCTCATTTTGAGGTGCTGCTAAACGGTGGTTTGCAGAGTCTCGACGAGGCGCAGGCGCAACTGCAGTTTGTTGATGGCGTGATGTTAGGACGGGCAGTGTACCAAAACCCCTGGATGCTGGCAGCGGTGGATTCAGTTTTGTATGGGCAGCCGATCAAGTGGCAGGCTCCCGAAGAGGTGTTGCCGGTGATGGCCGACTACATTGAGCGTCACATTGCGGCCGGGGGGCGTTTCTGGCACGTCGCCAGGCACATGCTCGGCTTGTTTCAAAACCGTCCTGGTGCCCGTCAGTGGCGTCGTCATTTAAGTGAGAACGGCCCCCGGGCAGAATCTGCTGCACCTTTATATGAAGCTGCGGAAAAAGTACTTGGACAGGCAGTGGCGTAAAAAACTAAAGATTAGCGATTTTTTTAAGCGAATGGTAAAGCTGGCTAAGTCGAGTATTTGTATAATCTCTCGGATTTATATAAAAATATTAAATATCAGTAGCTTATAAGTTTTATAGAAGTTGGCACAAGGTTTGTAATCTCTTAAGTACGAAGTGAAGTAAAACTTCGCAACGAACGACTCATTACTTAAGAAGGAAACAAATCATGAACACTTTATTAATCACTGTCAGCTTATTTTCTTTACAGTCACCAGCACCAGTTGCAGACACCATGTCATTTAATCTGCACGAAGTGAAAGCGCAAATCCGTAGTTACCTGGTTGACGATGTTAACGCCGTAAGCTCGATGGTTAAGTTAGCGGTCAGTGAAGGTATTTCAGCCAGTACCCGCTTCTTCGACGAAGAGGACGCAGAGTCTCTGGATACTGAGCAAGCAGAGGTTCTAGCCGCTGCCGATTCCGAGAGCAACTAATGTGGGTGTGGCTGAGCATTGTATGGATATTGCTGCCAATACTAGCAATTACCTTAACCTGCTTGCTGACACTCCTGGTAAGCCGCTGGTCGCGACGGACTAATCGTCACCCGCGACGAGTATATGAGTCGTAACTCGTCGCGCTGTCCTTTCTCTGATAATCTGGTTACTCTTCTATTTACAATTTCCCTGATGAGGACCTTTGATGCGTTTATCTATCCTGAGCATAGCGCTGGCTAGCGTATGCACCATGGCTTCGGCTTCGGCAACCGAGATATTTGCCGGCGAACGGGCACAACAGATCGCCCAGGACACCCTGATTATCGATACTCACATTGACGTGCCATGGCGGCTGATGGATGACTGGGAAGATATGACCGGTGCCGCTGAACGTGGTGACTTTGATTATGAACGAGCTGTTGCAGGGGGACTGAACGCGCCCTTTATGGCGATTTACGTCCCAAGTACCTATGAAGACAACGGTGCCTATACACTCGCCAACCACCTAATCGACTTTGTCGAATCCATGGTCTACCGTGCACCGGACCAGTATGCAATTCCACACAGCGTGGATGAGCTTCTGGCGCAGGTGGAGCAGGGCCTGATTTCATTGCCGATGGGGATGGAAAATGGCGCACCTATAGAAGGTAAGCTCGAAAATCTGCAGCATTTTTATGACCGCGGGGTGCGATACATTACCCTGGCTCATTCTGAAGACAATCATATCAGTGATTCCTCGTACGATATCCGTCAGCGCTGGGGTGGCCTGAGCCCGTTTGGCAAAGAGCTGGTTGCTGAGATGAACCGGATCGGAATGATGGTGGATATCAGCCATGTCAGTGACAAAGCATTTTATGACGTCATGGAGATTACCCAGGTTCCGGTTATCGCTACCCATTCGTCAGCACGTTCTTATACGCCAGGCTGGCAACGAAATATGAGCGACGAGATGATCGAGACCCTGGCTGAGAACAATGGAGTGATCCAGGTGACCTTTGGTTCAACCTTTGTTACAGCCCAGGCGAACCAGTTCCGTGCCCGTATTCAACGTCTGACCGCAGCGATAAATGAAGAACACGGCGAAGGTACTCCTGAAGCCGAAGCCGCCATTGCTCGTATGGAGGAAGAGAACCAGTTCCCGTATGCAACCTACGATGACGTGCTTAACCACATTGACCATATTGTTGAATTAGTCGGAATTGACCATGTTGGCATTGGTTCAGACTTTGATGGCGTTGGAGATACCCTGCCTGAAGGTTTAAAAGACGTGAGTACTTTCCCGAACTTAATTCAAGGTTTGTTAGACCGCGGTTACAGTGAAGATGAGATAGATCAGATCCTGTACAAGAACACGGTTCGCGCATGGCGAGCAGTAGAGGCATACGCGGCCGAAAACAGCTAAGCAAAAGCCTAGCGACAGGCGTGATCAGCAGTTGACTTCACCTTTGGCTGCTGTATAATCTCGCGCCACGGTAGGTAGAGTTTTCTCTTCCTGCCGGCAACAATGCCCCCGATTGGGGGGCAAACGTGTAGTTAAAAAAACGTCCTCTGACGGCAGTAATGCCGGGCTAGAGGCGCGTTTTTTTATGCTCTTTTTTAAATGCTCTTTTTTATGAGGCTTTGATTATGTCTAGTCAAAGAATTCGAATTCGCTTGAAAGCGTTCGATCACCGTCTGATCGACCAGTCTACTGCGGAAATCGTTGATACTGCCAAACGTACCGGTGCCCAGGTTCGTGGTCCAATTCCACTGCCTACACGCAAGGAACGTTTCACTGTGTTGATTTCTCCTCACGTGAACAAAGATGCTCGTGATCAGTACGAAATCCGCACTCACAAGCGTCTTATCGACATCATTGAACCTACTGAAAAAACGGTAGATGCACTGATGCGTTTGGACTTAGCTTCTGGTGTTGATGTACAAATCAGCTTGGGCTAAGAGCACTAGGATTCTGGATAAGAGGTTTTAACAATGGCTATTGGTCTAGTCGGTCGTAAAGTCGGAATGACTCGCATCTTTCAAGAAGATGGCGCTTCTGTTCCTGTGACTGTGATCGAAGTGCAGGCAAACCGCGTGACTCAGGTTAAAGACCTGGACGTTGACGGTTACCGTGCGCTTCAAGTGACCACCGGCAGCAAAAAAGCTAACCGTGTCAACAAAGCTGCAGCGGGTCATTTCGCTAAAGCAAGCGTTGAAGCGGGTCGTGGTCTTTGGGAGTTCCGCCTTGGTGAAGGTGAGGGCGACGAGATCGCGGTTGGTGCTGAGCTGACAGTGGAAATTTTTAATGATACTAAAATGGTTGACGTAACCGGTACCTCTAAAGGTAAAGGTTTCGCCGGTACTGTTAAACGCTGGAACTTCAGCATGCAAGACGCGACGCATGGTAACTCATTGTCGCATCGTGCACCGGGTTCCATCGGGCAGAACCAGTCACCAGGTAAAGTATTCAAAGGTAAGAAAATGGCCGGCCAAATGGGTAACGTACGCGTCACTGTACAATCCCTGGAAGTCGTCCGTGTTGACGCTGAGCGCAACTTAATTTTGGTTAAGGGTGCTGTCCCTGGCGCGACTGGCGGTGACGTCATCGTTAAGCCTGCGGTCAAAGCGTAACGTCTGAGGAGATTAGTGATGGAATTAGCATTAAAAGACGCAAAAGGCGCTCTTGAAGTTTCCGAAGCTACCTTTGGACGTGAGTTTAACGAAGCGCTCGTGCATCAGGTTGTAGTTGCCTATGCTGCGGGTGCGCGTCAAGGTACGCGAGCTCAACTGACTCGCTCTGAAGTTTCAGGTGGCGGTAAAAAGCCATGGCGTCAAAAGGGTACGGGCCGCGCTCGCGCAGGTACTATCCGTAGCCCAATCTGGCGTTCTGGTGGTGTGACCTTTGCAGCTAAGCCGCAGGATCACAGCCAGAAAGTAAACAAAAAAATGTATCGCGGTGCGGTAAAAAGCATTTTATCTGAACTGGTTCGTCAAGACCGTTTGATCGTAGTTGAAAACTTCAGCGTTAGTGCGCCGAAGACTAAAGAACTTGCGGCCAAACTGAAAGAGCTGGACTTAAAAGATGTTCTTATCGTGACTAAAGAAGTAGATGAGAATCTGTTCCTGGCATCACGCAACCTGTACAAGGTTGACGTACGTGACGTACAGGGTATCGACCCGGTCAGCCTGATCGCATTCGATAAAGTTCTAATCACTGCTGACGCGGTCAAGCAGCTTGAGGAGGCCTTATCATGATTAGCGAAGAACGTATGTTGAAAGTGTTACTGGCTCCTCATATTTCTGAGAAAGCAACGATGAGTGCTGAGGCGAACAACACCTTGGTTTTCAAAGTAGCAAAAGACGCTACTAAGAAAGAAATCAAAGCTGCAGTTGAGAAATTGTTTGAAGTCGAAGTAACTGGCGTTCGCACTCTGAACGTGAAGGGTAAAGCCAAGCGCACTGGTGCGCGCATGGGCAAGCGTAGCGATTGGAAAAAAGCTTACGTAACCCTGACCGAAGGTGCCGACATCGACTTCGTCGGCGGCGCTGAATAAACAGGAGGATAGTGAAAATGGCTGTTGTTAAACAGAAGCCTACATCTCCGGGTCGTCGCCACGTCGTTAAAGTCGTTGGCCAGGACCTGTATAAAGGCAAGCCTTACGCCCCGTTGCTGGAAAAGAACAGCAAGTCTGGTGGTCGTAACAACAAAGGTCGTATCACAGTTCGTCATATCGGTGGTGGACATAAGCATCACTACCGCGTGATTGACTTTAAACGCAATAAAGACGGTATTCCTGCAAAGGTTGAACGGATTGAATATGATCCAAACCGCTCTGCAAACATTGCGTTGGTGCTGTATGCCGACGGTGAACGCCGTTACATCCTGGCACCAAAAGGCCTGAAAGCTGGCGCTAGCGTCGTTTCAGGTTCTGATGCACCGATTAAAGCAGGTAACACTCTGCCAATGCGCAATATTCCAGTAGGTAGTACTGTGCACGCGGTAGAAATGAAGCCTGGTAAAGGTGCTCAGTTAGCACGTTCGGCTGGTGCTTACGTTCAAATCCTGGCTCGTGAAGGCTTGTACGTAACTGTACGTCTGCGCTCTGGTGAAGTTCGTAAAATCTTATCAGATTGCCGTGCAACTATCGGTGAGATCGGTAACGCTGAGCACATGCTGAAGCAACTGGGTAAAGCTGGTGCTGCACGCTGGCGTGGTGTTCGTCCGACTGTTCGTGGTGTTGCCATGAACCCGGTTGATCACCCACACGGTGGTGGTGAAGGTCGTACTTCAGGTGGTCGTCACCCGGTATCTCCGTGGGGCATGCCAACTAAAGGCTTCAAGACCCGTAAGAATAAGCGTACTGACAAGTACATCGTGCGTCGTCGCACTAAATAAAGGCAAGAGGATTCATTAAATGCCACGTTCTCTTAAAAAAGGTCCATTTATTGACCTTCACCTATTGAAAAAGGTGGAGAAAGCGATGGAAAGCGGGGACAAGAAACCATTAAAAACTTGGTCTCGTCGTTCAATGATCATTCCAGATATGATTGGATTGACCATCGCTGTTCACAATGGCCGTCAACATGTTCCAGTATTCGTTACTGATGAAATGATTGGTCATAAACTAGGCGAATTTGCTCCGACTCGCACTTACCGCGGCCACGCTGCGGATAAGAAAGCGAAGAAACGTTAAGAGGTAAATACAATGGAAGCTATTGCTAAACATAAATTTGCCCGCGTTTCCCCTCAAAAGGGGCGTCTGGTTGCAGATCAAATTCGAGGCCAATCGGTTGCACAAGCGCTTGATATTTTGGGTTACAGCCCGAAGAAAGCGGCAGCTTTGGTTAAGAAAGTTTTAGAGTCTGCTATCGCCAACGCGGAGCATAATGAAGGTGCTGACATCGATGAGCTCAAAGTATCCTCCATCATGATTGATGAAGGTCCTACTATGAAGCGCATCAAGCCTCGTGCTAAAGGTCGTGCCGATCGTATCTTGAAGCGTACCAGCCACATTACTGTGGTTGTGTCAGATAGCTAGGAGATAAATTATGGGTCAAAAAGTACATCCTAATGGTATTCGCCTAGGTATCACCAAGCCATACAATGCTACCTGGTACGCGGATTCCAAGGATTTCGCCAACAACCTGCACAGTGATCACAAGGTGCGTGAGTTCTTGAAAACAGAACTTAAAAGCGCGTCTGTGAGCCGGATTGTTATTGAGCGCCCTGCAAAGAGTGTTCGCGTAACAATTCACACTGCTCGTCCAGGTGTTGTTATTGGTAAAAAAGGTGAAGATGTTGAGAAGCTGCGTCAGAAAGTTTCTAAACTGACTGGTGTTCCAGCGCAGATCAACATTTCAGAAGTTCGTAAGCCTGAGCTCGATGCACAGCTTATCGGTGAGAACATCGCTGGTCAGTTAGAGCGTCGCGTCATGTTCCGTCGCGCTATGAAGCGTGCGGTACAGAACGCAATGCGTCTGGGTGCTCAAGGTATCAAGGTTGAAGTTAGCGGTCGCTTAGGCGGCGCTGAGATTGCACGTACCGAATGGTATCGTGAAGGTCGTGTTCCACTGCATACTCTGCGTGCGGACATTGATTATGCAACCTCAGAAGCTCACACGACCTACGGTATCATCGGCGTGAAGGTTTGGGTATTCCGCGGCGAAGTCCTTGGTGGCATGCCGGTTCAGGAAGAGCAACAGCAACCTAAACCTGCTAAGCGCGGCAAAGGTCGTAAGTAAGGAGAACCGATATGTTACAACCTAAGCGTACGAAATTTCGCAAGGTTCATACAGGCCGTAACCGCGGTCTGGCGCAGACTGGTAACAAAGTTAGCTTCGGTACTTTCGGCCTGAAAGCGACAGAGCGTGGTCGTATGACTGCTCGTCAAATCGAAGCCGCACGTCGTGCGATGACTCGTCACGTCAAGCGTCAAGGTAAAATCTGGATCCGTGTATTTCCAGACAAGCCAATTACTCAAAAGCCGCTTGAAGTGCGTATGGGTAAAGGTAAAGGTAACGTTGAATACTGGGTTTGCCAAATCCAGCCAGGTCGTGTTTTATACGAAATGGACGGCGTTCCTGAAGAGTTGGCACGTGAAGCATTCAAATTAGCGGCTGCTAAACTGCCATTCAAAACCACTTTTGTTTCTCGGACGGTGATGTAATGAAAGCTAGCGAACTTAATGAAAAGAGCGTTGAACAGCTGAATGAAGAGCTGCTTGGCCTGCTTCGCGAGCAATTCAACTTGCGTATGCAAGCTGCCACCGGCCAGCTGAATCAAACTCATATGTTGAAGCAAGTGCGTCGTGATATCGCACGTGTGAAAACTGTTATCAACCAGAAGGCGGGTGCGTAATGACCGAAGCTAAAACTATCCGTACTCTGCAAGGTCGTGTAGTTAGCGACAAGATGGACAAGTCTATCGTTGTTGCTATCGAGCGCCGGGTTAAACACCCAATCTATGGCAAGTACATCACTCGTACTACCAAGATCAAAGCGCACGACGAGTCTAACCAATGTGGCCAGGGCGATCTCGTGACTATTCGCGAAACGCGTCCTATCTCGAAAGGGAAAAACTGGACACTGGTTGACGTTGTTGAGAAAGCGAACACCATTTAATTGTCTATTTTGCATAGATAGTTTTAAGGTTTAGAAAACGGCCCTTCGGGGCCGTTTTTTTATCCGTTTGATTTAACTCAGATTGTTAAGGAGTTAAAGGTAACTATACTTGGGCTACACAATAGCAAAACGGAGAGTAAGGATGCCTGCCAACACAGTGTTGAAAGTGATTCCAATAGCGATTGCCTGTGGTTTAGTGAGTACCTCGGTCACAGCGCAACAAAACCCTGAGTCCGATAGAGAAGAACAGCGGCTGCAGTCACTGGAACAGCGACTGAGTGAGCTGGAAGAGGAGCTCGCAGTAGCCAAGCGTGACTTACGCGAGACTCAGCGTGAAAATGAAGAGGTTGCCGAGACCGTCGCAGCGCAGGACGATGACAGTAGCGGTATTCAGTTCGGTGGCGCGGTGCGCTTCCAGTATGTGCTGGCTGATTACGATGAAGGTCAGAAAAATCGCGGCGGCGATATGCAGTTCGACTTGTTCCGGCTGAATTTTGATGGCGAAATGAACGGCGCTATTCTGTCTGCTGAGTATCGCTGGTTTGAATACATGGACGCGCTCCGTCATGCCTATTTTGGGTACAATTTCACGGATGAGTGGCAGGGCCAGGTTGGGGTGGTAATCCAGCCCTGGGGCGTAATGCCCTACAATTCCCATAGCTATTTCTTTAGTTCGAACTTTTATATTGGTTTTGAAGATAACCCCGGTACCGGGATAAAATTTACCAAGCGTAGCGATGACTGGGATCTCGATTTTGCCCTGATCCTCAATGACGACCTTGGTGGCAGCACGGGGGATGTGCGCAGCCGCGCAGACAGCTACAACTACAATGTCAGCGGAATTCGCCTGCCAGGTGAGGATATTTACGCCGAGCCTGAGCGTACCGCCAGCGAAAACAATACCTTTATTACCCGCATTGCCCGCAAGTTATCATTCGGTGAAGACGAGCTCGAAATTGGCGTCTCGGGTCAGTATGGTGATATCAATGATGGCCTTGATTCAGTCGGCAGTAAGCGGGCATTGGGACTGCACGCTGCCTACACCACCGGGCGCTGGGAGTTTCATGGCCAGTGGACACATTATGACTACGACCTTGATATAGAAAATGAAGGCGTAGTGGTGGGTGCCTACGCCTACTTTGATACCATTCCGACTCGCTCGAATCTTTACACCGCCAATGTTGCCTACAATTATCCGCTCGACTTCGGCCCGGTTGAGTCACTTCAGTTCTATAACAATACCAGCCTGATCACTGACAAAAGGGGCTATCAGGAGGATACTGTGATGAATGTAGCGGGGATGGCGGTTGCTGCCGGCGGCATCTATACCTACTTCGATTTAGTCAGCGCAAAAAATCAACCGTTTGCGAATGGTTCGATAGCGGGTGAAGACACTGGTTGGAATACTCGTTTTAACATCAATTTTGGCTACTACTTCTAATTTGTAGTACACTACGCGACAGGCAAGACTCCTTGCCTTGGACTGGGCCGCAACGGTTTGGCCCAGTTATTATTTTAATTCCCTTCAGCCCTATTCCCTGGCTTTTTTTTCTGTTACAATTCGCCGCCCTTTTAATATGGGGACGTCTTTATAATGCTCGTTAAAAAGCAGAGTAAAGATGTGGGAGAGGGTCCAATTTGGGCCTGTAATTTAACTCAAGCGGAGCACTGAGATGATCCAAATGCAAACTATGCTGGACGTTGCCGATAACTCCGGCGCGCGTAGCGTACAATGTATTAAGGTTCTAGGTGGTTCGCACCGCCGTTACGCTAACATTGGCGACATCATCAAAGTTACTGTCAAGGAAGCAATTCCTCGCGGTAAGGTGAAGAAAGGCGATGTAGTAAACGCGGTGGTCGTACGCACCCGGAAAGGCGTCCGTCGTCAAGACGGCTCTGTTATCCGTTTTGACCGCAACGCGGCTGTTTTGCTTAATGCAAATGAGCAGCCAATTGGTACTCGTATCTTTGGACCAGTGACTCGTGAACTACGCTCTGAGCAGTTCATGAAGATTGTTTCACTGGCGCCGGAAGTACTGTAAGGAGTAAACAATGGCGGCAAAAATTAAACGTGATGACGAAGTGGTAGTCCTGGCCGGTAAAGACAAAGGCAAGCGCGGTAAAGTGCTGTCTGTCTTAGCCGAGAAGGATCGTGTAATCGTTGAAGGTGTAAACCTGATCAAGAAACATCAGAAGCCAAATCCGGCTCTGAACCAGGCTGGTGGCATTATTGAAAAAGAAGCCTCCATTCATGTTTCTAACGTAGCGATTTTTAATCCAGCGACTGAAAAAGCAGATCGTGTTGGTTTCAAGATTGAAGACGGCAAAAAAGTCCGCACCTTCAAATCTAATAACGAAATCATTTAACTAAACATTGGAGTGTACGATGGCGAAACTGCATGAACATTATAGAGAGACTGTAGTTCCTGAGCTGATGAAACAGTTCGGCTACGACAGCGTCATGCAAGTCCCTCGGATTGAAAAAATCACCCTAAACATGGGTGTTGGTGAAGCATTAACCGACAAAAAGATTCTCGATAACGCAGTAGCAGACCTGGAGGCCATTGCTGGCCAGAAAGTAGTTCGCACTGTTGCTCGTAAATCTGTTGCTGGCTTCAAAGTCCGTGAAGGCTTTCCGATTGGCTGTAAAGTAACTCTACGTGGCGAGAGAATGTGGGATTTCCTGCAGCGTTTGATTTCAATCGCAATTCCTCGTATTCGTGACTTCCGTGGTCTGAACGCTAAGTCGTTCGATGGCCGTGGTAACTACAGCATGGGTGTCCGTGAACAAATTATCTTCCCTGAAGTTGACTACGACAAGGTCGACAAGGTTAGAGGTTTGGACATCACTATCACCACTAATGCTGGGAATGACGAAGTAGCACGCGCACTGCTTGCTGCATTTGGCTTCCCATTCAAGAGTAAGGTGTAGAGTTATGGCAAAAGTTTCAATGAAAATGCGGGAGCTCAAGCGTACTAAGCTTGTAGCGAAATACGCAGAGAAGCGCAGCGCACTGAAGGCAGTTATTTCTGATCCTTCATCATCAGACGAGCAACGTTGGGAAGCGGTTCTAGAGCTACAAAAGCTTCCTCGTGATTCCAGTCGAGCACGTCAGCGTAACCGCTGTAATGTGACTGGTCGTCCTCATGGTTTCCTTCGTAAATTCGGCATGAGCCGGATCAAGGTACGTGAGAAAGCAATGCGCGGTGAAATCCCTGGCTTGAAAAAAGCTAGCTGGTAAGCCACGAATCACGGGAGATAGCAAATATGAGCATGCAAGATCCAATTGCGGATATGTTCACTCGCATTCGCAACGCGCAAGGTGCGAACAAGGTCGCCGTGACCATGCCAGCTTCTAAGCAAAAACAGGCGATTGCCAAAGTATTGCAAGAAGAAGGCTACATCACTGGCTTCGACGTAGCAGAAGGCGCTAAGCCTGAGCTGACTATTGAATTGAAGTATTTCGAAGGCAAACCTGTCATCGAGTCAATTCAACGTGTTAGCCGTCCTGGTCTGCGTATCTATAAAAAGCGCAACGATTTACCATCAGTTATGGGTGGTTTAGGCGTTGCTGTGGTTTCAACTTCTAAAGGCTTAATGACCGATCGCGCCGCCCGTAAATCGGGTCTTGGTGGCGAAATCATCGGTTATGTAGCGTAACGGGGAGGTAGGATATGTCACGCGTTGCTAAAGCACCTGTCGCTATTCCTGCTGGCGTAGAAGTTACGTTACAGGGCCAGGAAGTAACCATTAAAGGTGCTAAAGGGTCATTGACCCGCGTTGTTAACGACGCTGTTGAAGTAACCAGTGCTGACCAGCAGCTGACTTTCGCTCCACGCGAAGGTTTTGCAAATGGTTGGGCACAAGCTGGTACCGCTCGTGCAGTGTTGAACAACATGGTGCAAGGTGTCGCCCAAGGGTATGAGCGTAAGCTTTTACTGCAAGGTGTCGGTTACCGCGCACAAGCACAGGGTAAGAAATTAAACCTAAATTTAGGCTTCTCACATCCGGTCGAGTACGAAGTTCCAGAGGGTATTACTGTGGAATGTCCGACTCAGACTGAGATCGTAGTGAAAGGCGCAGACAAGCAGTTAGTTGGCCAGGTTGCCGCTAACATTCGCGCATATCGGAAACCAGAGCCTTATAAAGGCAAAGGTGTACGTTATGCCGATGAGCATGTGCGTCGTAAAGAAGCCAAGAAAAAGTAGGGTAGGACGATGGACAAGAGAACAGCTCGCTTACGTCGCGCCACTCGCGCTCGTAAAAAGATTCAAGAGTTGGGTGCAATGCGCCTTGTGGTTCACCGTACCCCACGGCACATTTACGCACAGCTGATTGCACCAAATGGTTCTGAAGTACTTGCGGCCGCTTCAACGGTTGAAAAAGCTATCGCCGAAGGCGTTGGCAAAACCGGTAATGTTGAAGCAGCTAAAGCAGTGGGTAAAGCCATTGCTGAGCGGGCAAAAGAAAAAGGCGTTGAGTCTGTATCTTTTGACCGTAGCGGGTTCAAGTACCACGGTCGCGTTGCTGCACTGGCAGATGCTGCCCGTGAAGCAGGACTTCAGTTCTAGGAGACGAACATGGCAAATGTAGAAGCTCAAAACGGTGAGTTCATGGAAAAGTTGATCACAGTTAACCGCGTATCAAAAGTGGTTAAAGGTGGTCGCATTTTCAGTTTCACCGCATTAACTGTGGTCGGAGATGGTCAGGGTAAAGTAGGTTTCGGTTACGGTAAGGCACGTGAAGTTCCTGCCGCTATCCAGAAAGCTATGGAAAAAGCACGTCGCAACATGGTGACTGTGCAGCTGAATGGGGACACCCTTCAGCATCCTGTTAAAGGCCGTCACTCTGGTTCGCAGGTATTTATGAAGCCTGCCTCCGAAGGTACTGGTATCATCGCCGGTGGTGCGATGCGTGCAGTACTCGAAGTGGCTGGTGTTCACAACGTATTGTCTAAGGCATACGGCTCAACCAACCCGATCAACGTAGTCCGCGCTACGATCAAAGCCCTGGAAGCTATGAATTCTCCAGAGCAGATTGCTGCGAAACGTGGACTGCCTGTTGGTTCAATTGTGGGGTAAGTGAACAATGGCTAAAAAGACAGTTAAAGTAACCCAAACTAAAAGTGCAATTGGGCGTTTGCCTAAGCACAAAGCGACTCTTCGCGGTTTAGGTTTACGTCGCATTAATCACACTGTTGAGCTGGAAGATACAGTTTCAGTTCGCGGTATGATTAACCAGGTAAATTACATGGTTAAGGTGGAGGGTTAAGATATGTTGTTGAATTCATTGACTCCTGCACCAGGCGCGAAAACCTCTAAGAAGCGTGTAGGTCGCGGTATTGGTTCTGGCCTGGGTAAAACTGGTGGTCGTGGTCACAAGGGACAGAAGTCTCGCTCAGGTGGCAGCGTGAAACCAGGTTTTGAAGGCGGCCAAATGCCAATTCAACGTCGTCTGCCTAAGTTCGGTTTTACCTCGCGTAAAGCGATGGTAACTGCTGAAGTAACTCTGGCAGAGTTGGCGAAAGTGAACGGTGATACTGCTTCTGTAGCAACGTTGAAAGAACTAGGTTTAATCAAAAAGAACATTCAGTTCGTGAAAGTGGTTAAGTCTGGCGAAATCAATCGTGCTATCACTGTTCAGGGTGTAAAGGTAACTAAAGGCGCGCGCGAAGCTATCGAAGCGGCCGGCGGTAAAATCGAAGGATAAGAGATAAATGGCTAAACCAGGATTGGAGAACTCCAGCGCAAAGGGCGGCTTGTCTGAGCTCAAATCGCGTTTGCTATTCGTGCTCGGTGCGATCATCGTGTTCCGTGCTGGCTCTTTTGTGCCTATTCCTGGTATAGATGCCGCCGTTCTGGCTGAACTCTTTTCCCAGCAACAGGACACCATCGTGGCCATGTTTAACATGTTCTCTGGTGGTGCTCTGGAGCGAGCTTCCATACTCGCGTTGGGAATTATGCCGTACATTTCGGCCTCGATTATTATGCAGCTGTTAACTGTGGTTCATCCAAAGTTGGCAGAGCTTAAGAAAGAGGGCGAAGCTGGACGACGTAAGATCAGTCAGTATACGCGTTGGGGTACGTTAGTACTTGCTACGTTCCAGTCAATTGGTATCGCGACCGGTTTACCAAACCTGATGCCAGGTTTGGTTATTGATCCGGGTTTTGCGTTTTACTTTACTGCGGTTGTTTCTCTGGTTACTGGTACCATGTTCTTAATGTGGTTAGGTGAACAGATTACCGAGCGTGGGATTGGAAACGGTATCTCAATTATCATCTTTGCCGGGATTGTCGCTGGCCTGCCGTCTGCTATCGGTCAAACGATTGAGCAGGCACGTCAAGGCGATTTGAATGTCTTACTGCTGTTTTTAATTGCCGTAATTATTCTGGCCATCACTTATTTTGTAGTATTTGTTGAGCGCGGACAGCGTCGCATTGTGGTAAACTATGCGAAACGCCAGCAAGGCCGTAAGGTTTTTGCCGCACAAAGCTCGCATCTGCCGCTTAAAGTGAATATGGCTGGTGTAATTCCGCCAATTTTTGCATCGAGTATTATTCTGTTTCCAGGTACAATAGCGACCTGGTTTGGACAGGGTGACACTGGTATTGCGAATATTCTTCAGGAAGTAGCGTTAACGCTATCACCTGGACAACCGCTTTACGTGATGCTGTATGCAGCCGCGATCATCTTTTTCTGTTTCTTCTATACTGCGTTGGTATTTAACCCTCGCGATACAGCAGATAACCTGAAGAAGTCTGGTGCGTTCATTCCGGGTATTCGCCCAGGTGAGCAAACCTCGCGTTATATCGATAAAGTAATGACTCGTCTGACACTCGCAGGTGCGTTGTACATTACCTTTATTTGTTTGGTTCCTGAATTCATGATGATTGCGTGGAACGTTCAGTTCTACTTCGGCGGTACATCTTTGCTGATTATCGTCATCGTGATCATGGATTTCATGGCACAGGTACAAACTCACATGATGTCTCATCAATATGAGTCTGTGCTGAAGAAAGCGAATCTTAAAGGCTACGGCCGATAAGTTCGCGCGTTACGGAGAGTAGCAATGAAAGTTCGTGCTTCCGTTAAGAAGATCTGCCGTAACTGTAAGGTTATCCGTCGCAACGGTGTTGTACGTGTAATCTGCAGTGACCCTAAGCATAAGCAACGGCAGGGTTAAGTAAGTGAATCGGTCCAGTGCCTAATGGCACTGGGCTCGGTTTTTATTTGCATTGAGTCAATCGGTTGAGTATCCTAACGGGCTTTTTACCCGATGACCCTTTAACTATAGGAGATGTGTTAGTGGCCCGTATCGCTGGCATTAACGTCCCTGACAATAAGCATGCAGTCATTGCATTGACTTCGATTTATGGTGTAGGCCGTACTCGTTCGAAGGCAATCCTTGCAACGACTGGTATCGCAGAAACCACTAAAATTGGTTCTTTGTCAGAAGAACAACTGGATCAACTTCGTGAAGCTGTTGCCGTCTACTCTGTAGAAGGCGATTTACGTCGTGAAGTTTCTATGAATATCAAGCGTTTGATGGACCTCGGTTGTTACCGTGGCCTTCGTCATCGTCGTAGCTTACCTCTTCGTGGACAGCGTACTAAAACAAACGCTCGTACTCGTAAAGGTCCGCGTAAACCAATCCGTAAATAAGGGGGAATTGAGCAATGGCTAAGCAACCTACTCGTTCTCGGAAACGCGTTAAAAAGCAAGTCGCCGATGGCATGGCTCATATCCATGCTTCTTTCAATAACACCATTATCACTATTACCGATCGTCAGGGCAACGCTCTGTCGTGGGCAACCTCAGGCGGCTCAGGCTTCCGTGGTTCGCGTAAATCTACACCGTTTGCTGCCCAGGTAGCTGCGGAACGTGCTGGTGAAATGGCGAAGGAATACGGCGTTAAGAATTTAGAAGTGTTTGTGAAGGGCCCAGGTCCAGGTCGTGAATCATCGATTCGTGCTCTGAACGCTGTTGGTTATAAAATCACTAACATTACTGACGTGACACCGATTCCTCACAACGGTTGTCGTCCGCCTAAGAAACGTCGCGTTTAATTGGCGTGAAACGATAGTTGGAGAAAGAAGATGGCTAGATATTTGGGTCCAAAACTCAAACTGAGTCGTCGCGAAGGAACCGATTTGTTCCTGAAAAGCGGCGTTCGCGCAATTGACACCAAGTGTAAGTTAGAAACTGCACCTGGTCAGCACGGTGCCCGTCGCGGTCGCCTGTCTGACTACGGCGTTCAGTTACGCGAAAAGCAAAAAGTACGTCGTATGTTCGGCGTGTTAGAAAAGCAGTTCCGTAATTACTACAAGGAAGCTGCACGTATCAAAGGCAATACAGGTGAGAACCTACTGCAATTGCTTGAGCAGCGTCTTGACAATGTTGTGTACCGTATGGGCTTTGCAACAACTCGTGCGGAAGCGCGTCAGTTGGTCAGCCATAAAGCTGTAGTCGTTAACGGTCAAGTGGTCAACATTCCTTCATTTAACGTGAAGCCAGAAGATGTTGTCAGCATTCGTGAGAAAGCTAAAAAGCAGGCACGAATTGCAGCGGCCCTTGAGTTGGCAGAGCAACGTGAAAAGCCAACTTGGGTTGAAGTAGATAATAAAGCAATGGAAGGGACTTTTAAGCGTCTTCCAGAGCGTACAGATTTATCTGCTGAAATTAACGAACAGTTGATCGTAGAGCTTTACTCTAAGTAAGGCTTAAGCATAAAGAGAGGACACAATGCAGGGTTCTGTAACCGAATTTTTAAAACCAAGGTTAGTAGATATTGAACAAGTCGGCGCCAACCATGCCAAGGTAACCCTTGAGCCGTTGGAGCGCGGATTTGGTCACACGCTAGGAAATGCGCTGCGTCGTATTTTGCTCTCTTCGATGCCCGGTTGTGCGGTCACGGAAGTTGAGATTGACGGCGTGCAGCATGAATACAGCACGAAAGAGGGTATTCAGGAAGACATTATTGAAATCCTGCTTAACCTTAAAGGCCTTGCCGTTAAAATGGACGGCAAAAACGAGGCTACGTTGACCTTGACTAAATCCGGCGCAGGTCCTGTACTTGCAGGCGACATCACCACTGACGGTGACGTTGAAGTCTGTAATCCACAGCACGTTATCTGTACTTTGACTGGCGACACTGAAGTGTCAATGCGAATCAAGGTAGAGAAAGGTCGTGGTTATGTGCCTGCGAATACTCGTTATAATGACGAGGATGAAGATCGTCCAATCGGCCGCTTGCTGGTTGATGCTTCTTTCAGCCCTGTTGAGCGTATCGCATATACAGTGGATTCAGCGCGTGTTGAACAGCGCACTGACCTGGACAAGCTTGTGATCGATATGGAGACCAATGGTACTCTAGATCCAGAAGAAGCTATCCGTCGTGCTGCGACTATCCTGGCTGAACAGTTGGAAGCTTTTGTCGAACTACGCGACATGAGTGAACCAGAAGAGAAAGAAGAGAAACCAGAATTCGATCCAATCTTGCTGCGTCCAGTCGATGACTTGGAACTGACAGTTCGTTCAGCGAACTGCCTGAAAGCAGAAGCGATTCAATACATTGGTGACCTCGTACAACGTACCGAAGTGGAGCTGTTAAAAACTCCTAACTTAGGTAAGAAATCGTTAACTGAAATCAAAGACGTTTTGGCGTCGCGTGGTCTGTCTCTGGGTATGCGCCTGGAAAACTGGCCGCCGGCTAGCCTGATCGACAACGATTAATCGTTCGTACCAGGTATAACCTTGGTATAGAGTTTTATTTAGAAGGGTATAGGTTATGCGCCATCGTAAGAGTGGTCGTCAACTCAACCGTAACAGCAGTCATCGTCAAGCGATGTTCCGCAATATGGCTAGTTCGTTAGTGCGCCACGAAGTTATTAAAACTACGTTGCCAAAAGCTAAAGAATTACGCCGCGTTATCGAGCCTTTGATCACATTGGCAAAAGAAGACAGCGTTGCAAATCGCCGTCTGGCTTTCGCACGTACACGTGATAAAGAAGTAGTAGGTAAGCTGTTCAACGATTTAGGTCCACGCTATTCAGAGCGTCCAGGTGGATACACACGTATTATGAAGTGTGGTTTCCGTACTGGTGACACAGCGCCTATGGCGTACGTCGAGTTAGTTGACCGTCCAGAAGTTGAAGAAGAAGCTGTTGTAGAAGCAGCTGAAGAATAAGGTTTAGGCTTTATTCATAAAAAACGGGGTCCTTGTGACCCCGTTTTTTTATGTCTATGGTTTTAGTTCTGAATAGGTAATTGTGGATAGAGCTAATGAAAGTGCGCTGGAGCATCCTTGCAGCGCGCAACATCCATGTTTTATTAATGTTACATGTATACTTGCTCTTAGCCAGACTTATTTGCTCATTTTTTAAACGATTAGCCAATGTCGTACAAAATGAGTTTAATTATTGGTCGTTTTGGGTGAATTTTATTCGTTCGATCCTGTTTATTGGAAAAAGATCCAAAAAGGGGTTGCGCGCAGCGAGAAGATCTCTATAATTCGCCTCCGTTGTCAGGGCACATTGAGCGCACAGACAACCCTTGAAGCTCCTGAGTTCATTATGAATTAGTCGAGCACAAGGGCTGAAGAAAAAGTTCAAAATTCTTAATGAATGGGGCTTGACTTCAGTAACCGGAAGCGTAGAATGCGCATCCCTGCTACGGCAAAAGTCGTACGCAACGTTCTTTAACAATCTATCAAAGCCAAGCAATCTGTGTGGGCACTTACATTGATTGAGCAACTTAAAAAGCTACTTCGGTAGCAGATCTCAACCACAGGCTTGTCCTGCAGGTAGGGTCAAAATT
>NZ_PIPN01000004.1 GCF_003986955.1 Aliidiomarina sedimenti
AATTTGTCTGGCGGCCATAGCGACGTGGAACCACCTGAATCCATTCCGAACTCAGTAGTGAAACATGTCAGCGCCGATGGTAGTGTGGGGCCTCCCCATGTGAGAGTAGGACACCGCCAGGCATCCATATAAGTCAAAAAGGCCACCCATCTGGGTGGCCTTTTTGCTTATGGTTGTTTAAAAGCAGGCGCGGGGCTTGAATCTTGAATGGGTCTGCAGGTGCCAGCAACGTTCACCATCTCGTTCCCATTCAAGATTCAAGCCCCGCGCCTGGGTTGCCCATCCACCACCGACAGCCAATCCAAGCACCATCCACACACCCCCCCGCAACCCCTCAATCTATGCTAACCTATTCATGTAGTTAATATTTTCCTTAAGGGAGTCAGACCATGAAGAAACTAATATTAGGTGTTATACCAGCGTTGATGCTGAGTGCATGCGGTGAAAGCGGTACCGACGATGTCTTACATCAGGCGGGTATTGAAGAGTACACCACCGCGATGGTAGCAACGGAAGGAAACGACGTAACAGGCATGGTAACTTTTCGCCGAACCGGCGACGGTATAGCGGTTACCGCGCATATTGAAGGCTTACAACCTAACCAGCAGCATGGGTTCCATATTCACCAGTACGGCGACTGCAGTGCTCCGGATGGTACCTCCGCAGGTGGTCATTTTAATCCAGAGTCCACTCGCCATGGTGGTCGTGATCATGACGAACGTCATGTTGGGGATTTGGGCAATTTAGAGTCAAACGAAAATGGCGAAGCCCATGTTGAGTTCATCGATGATCGTCTGCAAATGGATGGCCCGCACAGCATTCTCGGTCGGGGTGTTATTGTCCACGCTCAGGCTGATGACCTTGAAAGTCAGCCAACAGGCGATGCCGGTAGCCGTTTAAGTTGTGGCGTCATTGGCGTTGCAGACTGAAGCTGAATTCAGAGTGAATGAAAACCCCTCCTGATGAGGGGTTTTTTATTACTAGTTACGCTCAATCGAATAGAAGAAATCTGCGCCGCTTCGTTCGTTGCCGGTGTGCGATTCGAAGTTAAGGTTGTCTGTTAACCGATACATAATGAAGAACGTACTGACCGGTTCGACCAAGCCTACCCCGTACTTAATATACAAACGAGATGAAATTTGTTTGCCAATATAGAGAGAGGTGGACTCAAAGGTATCGCCTGCATCCAGACTGATCTCATCAACGCCCAAGGTATTAGTCAGTCGTTCGCCGAGTCGGTTACCGCCGCTCATGCCTAAAGCAAGCGTTGCCCGGGCCAGCATATTCGCTTCACCGGTATCACTTTGTCCTGGCCCCCGCCCAAATAAAAGGTAGGACAGAATGGCGCTATCCTGCATGCTGGGCGAACTAAATAAGTTGAATGTCGGGTTCTGTAATGTCCCGCCTACCCTTGCGCCGGCCGTCACACTGTCCATTTCGATACGACGCTCTACACGCAGATCGAGTCCCGGGTTGGCCACCGGCCCCCCAGTAAAGATAAGTCGGCCCCGTTCTATATTGAGATTCTGTCCATAAATTTCATATTCACCCGTCGCAACGTCGATATTACCGACAGCAGAGGTTTCCTGGCCGGGTTGTTCAATGACTCTTAGCTGACCAATGAGTCGGCCCTCAAAGCCATAGGCACTAACCTGAACGTCATCTCCCAGGCGAACGGTAAGATCCATATCGAGCGGTACTGCGGTGGCATCGATGTCATATTCAGTGCCGTCGCGTCCGATAAAAACCGTATCTGATGAGATGGAATCGACCGTTTCAAAATCGGGAGGGGTAATTCGGGCGCTAGGCACATCTACTGATCCTCGCAGACGTATAAGCTCAGGTGTATATTCGATTTCGAGTTGAGGTGCAATGGTGACCTTAAGATCGCGGGTGTTCAACGCAGGAAACGCATCGCCTTGCACACTTACCTGCGCGCGCTGTTGCTGTAAATTATAGCTCCCTTCAATACTGACCTGGCCTTCCCCGGCATCTACTGAGCCAGTGAACTGAAAGGGTTCCCGGGCAGCACTGGGCGCCTCTACGCTCATATTCAGATTGCGTAAATCGAGGCCGGTAGCAGGGATTTCCGCATGCCCGTCGCGTAGCTCTAGTCCGCCGCCGACATTTAAATCATTTATAGTTCCTGAAAAATCGAGACGTCCGTTGAGGTTGCCAGAAATGTTCTGAACCTCTGGAACCACGGCGGAAATTAAGGTTAAACGTTGTACATCGATACCAACGTAGCCCTCGAACTCGCGATCAGGCGTTAACACGTTGAAGATATCGAACTCCGCTTCCACACCGCCTTCGAGTTGCTCTGAAAGCAGCTGAAGGTAAACCTCAAGCTGCTCCTGGCCACCCTGAATACGCAACACTTCACCCGCATCGAGGTCAACGCGGAGGTCTTGAGTCGGGATCTGGACGGATGAATCGGAAATGGACAGACGAACGTCACTCTGTAGCTGGTCGTCTTGCAGACCGAGGTCGGCGAACAGGCTGAATTCACCCAGAATATTGAAATCCTCAGGAAACCAGGGCGCAAACATTTGATAAGGTACGTTTTCGGCGGCCACTTGCAAAGTCGAGTTGTTCGAATCTCGTTGCCAATCCGCCTGCAGACATATTTCAGACTCACGGGACGCTATTAAAATACAGCTTTGGCCGAGTTCGACAGCCTGCTCTGACAGGTGCAACGGAGCCGGCTGCGTCAGACGCCATCGACCAAGTTCAGGATAACGAAGCTCCAGTTCCTGCAGTTCACCTTGCCAGGTAATCTGCTCCCGGGACCAGCGCCCCTGCAGCTGTGTGTGCATCGTTAGTTGCTCGTATTCGACATCGAGCGCGACCTGATGTGGTTGGTTGGAGTTTTGCTGTAGGGTTAAATTAACCTGTTCAACCTGGTGTTCAGCAATGGCTAGATCAGAGACCTGCAGTGAACCTGTTGGTAAATTTTCAAAGTCTGTATTCAGGTCCAGATTCAGCCCAATAGTGCCTATTGCGTAGTCGCCGTAGACGAGGTCCGCCCCGTTAACTTCGACGTGCAGAACCGGTGCGCCGGGGTCACCGCTTAAGCGGCCGCTGGATTGCAATTGTCCCTGAGCTTGAGAATACAGACTTTCGATGTCGGGCACTTGCAGGGTCCAGCTTAGTGTCAGATCATCCGGGCCATAACGACCATCGGCCTGTAGTAAGGCATCGCCAAGCTGCAATTCAAAGTCGTTGGCCTGGATGCGGTCACCGTCGATTTCAATTTCGCCACGGCCACTAACCTCGGATGAATCGAGGGTACCACTCAGGCTTTCAATGGAGGCAAACACCTGCAGGGTGTCTGTGTAGTGTCCC
Organism: Aliidiomarina sedimenti; assembly: GCF_003986955.1. Taxonomy (GTDB): domain Bacteria; phylum Pseudomonadota; class Gammaproteobacteria; order Enterobacterales; family Alteromonadaceae; genus Aliidiomarina; species Aliidiomarina sedimenti. The sequence goes on from NZ_PIPN01000004.1 coordinate 3,346, forward strand.
TGGGTAGTGATATGGCTATTAAGGTTTCCGCTCACCTGGTCGGTTAAACCTTCTAACTCCAAATTATCAACACGAACGGCCAGGTCCCAACGTAAATCCGGTTGCCACAGAAAACTGCCGTCGATCGCTATTTCGCCCTGACCCGTTGAAGCACTGACACTTAACTGTGACGCCCCTTGTTGATCACCTTCAGCCTGAAGGGAGAACTCAGATAACGTAAAGCCAAGAAATTCCACTTCACCCTGAATATCCACTTCCAGCTGCTCGCCGAGTTGTGCAAATCCATTGAGGTTGAATTCTCCATCGTTGCTGTCCACTTCTGCTTTAAAGTGGTCAATGTCGAGCCTTTGATCGGCATAGGTGAACAGTCCATCGAGGTCGACACGGCCCTGGCTCACACTATCTAACCAACCCGACACTTCAATATCGAGTTGCTCAAGGTTACCCTCTCCAGCAATGCTCACGTCAAGGTCATTGATTCTATCGTCCGTCGCGGCAAGGGATAACTGGGTCAGGTTGAGGTTGGCTTGCCAGCGTAACCTTTCCGCTTGCAGATAATTGCCTAGCTCTGCAGTCAGGACACTATCGGCGATACCTTCAGTCGTGGCGGTAAGCTCCACTTGGTCCAGATCGCCATTCGCTTCAGCGACCAGTGCCAGTTCACCGGTATCGCCCAGATCAAGGGTCGCCTCGGCGTTCAGGTCAAAGGGGTAGCGTCCTCGTGTATCGACTTCCCCGTAAAGAGTGACCATTCCCTGTGGCGCTTCAATCTTTAGGTACTCGATGTGCTGTTGGCTGCCCAGGCTTTGCGCTCGTAGCTCAATGGTATCCACCTGTTGTGTGGTGCCGTTACTGTGAATTCTGATGTTCCGAAGTGCCACATGCTCGAGCTGGATATTTACCGGCAGATTAATCTCGGGCGGTTGAAAAGGCGGCTGGGAGCTGTCGTCTGTATCCTCGCCCGGCGGCAACGTTAATTGCATGGCGCTGAATTCAAATGATTCGACATCTAGTAAGCGCTTACCTAGTTGAGCCGGCTTCCATTGCAGATGCAGATCGGAAATATCCAGTTCAAGTTCACCTTGCTGATAACGAACCCGTCTCAGGTTGAGTTCGCCGAGCAGATGGCCATCAAGGTGTTCGACTTCAAGCGTGCCTGGTGCCAGTTTACTGGCCAGGCTGAAGGTTGCCCGGGTACCCGCTTCAGTCCCCAGAAGCAGCAGAATAGCGACAACAAGGCTGATTAGTAGCGATGCTAATACTAGTAGCCCGACACTGGTGTAATGAAGCGTACGTTTAATGGCAGGCTTCATAAGTCCGGCCCTAAAGTAAGGTGTAAACGTACATTGCTGCCTTCCGGACCGAAACCGTGAGCTAGATCGATACGAATAGGGCCCACCGGACTTTGCCAGCGAACCCCAAAACCGGCGCCGTGGCGAAAGGCGGTCGCTATATCGTTGAAGGCTTTACCTGCGTCCCAAAACGCAGCGACCCGCCAGTTTGGCTTAAATTCATAATCGGCTTCGAGGCTGGTGACGATCAAATGACGTCCACCGCGCATGAATCCTTCGTCATCGCGTGGACCGACTTCGCGATAGCCATAGCCACGAATGCTCGAGTCACCGCCTGCATAAAAACGCAGCGAGGTGGGAATACGCGAAAAATCAGAAGAGACGGTGGTGCCAAGATCAGCGCGGGTGAGTAAGCGAAAACGGTCCATAAAGGGAACCACCAGCTTTCCTCCCAGCGAGACCTGGAAGAAATTGGTGCTGGAAAGGATTTCTTCGGTGGCGCCACGTAAGCCAAGTGAGGTACGAAAGCCCTCTTGCACATCGAGGCGGTTGGGTGTGTGTACGCGATCCCACTGAATGCCTGGGATTAAGAACTGGGTATCGCGGCGCTCTCCGGAAAGCTCATCTCTCTCGTCCTGCCAGTCAAGACTGATGGTGCGCTGGGTGCGATCGAGTTGATGTTGCCAGCTTACCCCCACGTTAATTAGTTCGGAACGGGTGGTTGAGGTGTCTTCATCACTCCAGGCGGCACGGACAATATACTGATCGGTTTGCGGTTGTTCACCCGGAATAATGTAGTTCGTACCGACCGCAGAAACTAATTCGGAAATTTGGAACTGGGTATTAAAACGATGCCCGCGGCGGTTTACCCAGCGGCGATTTTGTTCAAAGCTAATGCGTGCCCCCGTATCGGTGCCGTAGCCAATACCGGCCCGATAATGAGTGCGCTTATTCGGCTCCAGGGTGATATCAATGGGAACCTGATAATCTTCGCTTGTTTCGTCCCAAAGTGGCTGGATTTGCACCCGGCTGAAATAATTACTGTCAGCGAGTCCCATTTGCAGCTCGACCAGCTCCTCGGAGGTAATGTGCTCGCCTTCTTCGAACTGCACAAAGCGCTGTAAAATTTCTTCGTCAAGTTGTGATTCACTGAAACTGACCCGGCCAAAGCGATGACGCGGTCCCGAGTCAAAGTGGAGGATAACATCTGCTGCATAGTCACCCATATCGAGGCGCAGCTCGCTTTCTTCGAAACTGGCATTACGGTAGCCGCGGTCTGCCGCCAGCGACCGTAGTCGACTTTTCGCATTCTCGTAGTTGCGATGGTGAATACTTTGGCCGGGTTGAATCGGAAGGTCGTTGAGAAGACTGGAAAATGCGGCGTCGTCCTGAGCATCACCCATGAGGCGGATGTCGACCTCACGGATCGGCATCGCGTCACCTGTTTCGATACGGTAGGTTGCTTGCCACCCATCGTCATGGCGTTGCAGTTCGCTATCGATGTCGCTGCGATAATAGCCGGCCGGTGCCAGGGCGCGGCGGATTTCCTGTTCAGCCCTGCGGTGAAGGTAACGCACCCGGCCCGGGCCAGGCGCGGCCTGATTGTGATAGGCGTAAATAGAAAGACGGTTGCGGACATTGGTGAGCAATTGTCCACTGACTCCCTCAATGACGACCTGGAGTTGGGGGTTTGCTTCATCTTCGTCCTGCGCTGTGACTTGCAGGGACAGTACCATCAAACAAATTGTCCCGAGTGGAAGCCACCACAGTTTCATGTCATTACCTTATTCAGAGTTTATACGACTGCGCCTCTTTATACGCCTCCACTGCCTTTTCACTGTGCCCTGAAGCGAGGTAGGCATCCCCAAGCAGTCGATAATAGTAGGGCGTACTATGCAGACTTAGCGCCGTTCTGAGTGCTCGCTGGGCAGGTTCTGAGTCACCTTGCTGCAGATACAACACTCCAAGTAACGCGATGGCATCCGCGTCTTGCGGTGCCCCCTTTATGTACGCTTCAATATAGCCAGTCAGGTCACTGGCTGTCTGCCAAGTATGTGTAAAGGGTGAGTATAGTAGCTCTGCGGGCGTCAGGTACTGCTTTTGCAGACCTTTTATTAATACGCTCTGACTTGCGCTTTGCTCTCCTCGCTGGTCGAGTACCGCGGCATAGGCCAGGCGCACTAATGCACGCTGGCGGGATTTTTTGTGTAGCGAACGCCAACGCTGTTGTAAATCAGTACTGGAAGAGGCAGCAGTGAAATAGCCAATCACCGCTTTTCTTTGATACTCAGTTAATAAAGTCGAGAGCAGTGCACGGTCGCTTTCTAAGGCGGGCAACAGTTCGAAAAGTAACTCATGGCGATTATGACGCAGATAAAACGCGGCCGCCGCACGTGTTACCCCGGCATGTCCGGGGTGTTCTGAAAGTAAGCGTTTGAACGCAGTAACACCAGCATCTGGTGCAGAGCTGGCAGCATGCTGGATTTGCAGTGCCAGAAGCGGATCTGTTTTGTCGCTGGCTTGTTCAAGCAAGCGGCGTTCAGTATCGTCGTCTTTCAGCAACCGTGCTGAGGTGGCTGCAAGCAATAGAGCATTATGGGGCGCTTTGAGCAGACTGGCCGCACGTTCGGCATGTTTCTGCGCCTGCTCGTAGTCACCCGCGGTGAGCTGCTGCAGCGCCTGAGTGAACTGCTCGTGGGCTTTACGCTCTCGACGCTGGCTTGCCCACCGGGAGCCGCGTCGGGTGCTGCGGACTATCTTTTTAATTAACCAATCCAGCAGCCAGATGAGTAACAGTGCTGCGAGGACTACCAAAACCAGTACCACGACGCTGGTTTCTATCTGATACCCGGCCATCACAATAAGCACATAACCGGTTTGACCGGAAAATAACGGCCCAGCGATGAACCCAGCCAGAACTATAAGGAGCAAGATCAGGGCTTTAACCACTAGTTTGCTCCTTCAAGTCGGTCATCTACTGCATCTTTAAGCATCGCTTCAGACAGTAACCGTGTCGGGTAGTCAGGCTCTAAATCGTGTTCACTCAGTTGCCGTAATTCACTCACTAACTCCTGCACTCGTTGGCTTTCGATATCGAAATAGCGCTCTATCCAGTCTGCTGTCTGGCGTAAAGCTTCACGGTAATTAACCGTTTGCCGTTGCATCAATGCCTGCTGGGCTAACTGCAATTGCAGCTGCAACTGACTTACCAGTAAGCTCCGTTGCTCATGGCCCAGCTGCATTGCTGGCAGTTCATCAGTGCGCTGAACGCGAATGAAGTCGTCGGTGAAGGAGTCCCAGGCTTTGGCAAGGTTGTTGCGCCATTCTGAGAAGTCTCCACTGATATCACTGTTGTTCTCTGTCGGTTGATCCAGTTGCGATTGTTGCTGATTGAATGGCAGGTCATGGATCTGACGGCGCATCGAGCTCAAGCGAATAGCGAGCTCTTCCAGATTGGGCTCTTCGATGTTCTCGAGTAAATCAATGTCTGCCTGCAATTGCTGGCGCAGCGGAATCAAACTCCGGTCATCGGCGTCGCGCAGTAATTCGTCCGCTCGTTGTAGTAAACGAATCGCGGTCGGCCGGTCCATATCCAACCACAGCGTCCGGCCTGCGGCCATAACCAGATCACGTGCTTCAACCAGATAGAGGTCCTGCGACATGCGCATGCCTGAGCTATCTAAATCCTCTTGTAGCCGCTCTAATTCATTGCGTTGCTGGGAAAACTCGTCACGCATCGCCTGGCGTTCTTCCGCCTGTTCTTCCCGTCGTTGGTTCGCCTCTTGTTCGCGTTCCTGTTGCAATCGACTCATGCGTTCATCGAGACTATTTTGCAGGCCTCTGAAAAGATCCCCTTCCAGTCTTTCCTGAGCCCGGGCTGACGATTCAATACGCTCATTCAGCGTTTGTAACTGAGCGTTGGTCTGCGACCGATAACTCTGTTGCTGCGTCCATACCCAGTAGTTTCCTCCCGCGAGTATAATGACGCACACTAACAGGATGAGGCTGAAAAAGAGGTAAAAGCGACTACGGGGGGTCGGCTCAATAGGCTTGGCAGAATGTTCGGTGCGGTCAGAAGATTGACTGGTCACAGTTTTAGTCTCTTTAGTTTGCAGGTTTTGAATGGTCGTCACCAATGCATTCGTGGTGGCATTCTGTGCCTTATGTACATGTGTGGTTTTGACCCCTTGCTGGGTCAACGCATCGTGCAGGCGCTGACTGGAAACGACCCAGTTTAAACGTTGCGCCCACTGCAGCCCGTCATCAATAAGGTCGGAAAAAAACAGTTCCAGCTGCTGCATGCTGGTGACCACGGCGATATCTACCTGTTGCTGCCATTCTGGAAGTTTGGCCGAGATATTCGGATGCAACGGGCTGCGCTCATAGACCTCCAGCGTCTCAACGCTGGCGCCTCGCTGGCGCAGTGTATCGGCAATCAGGGTACGACCGTCTTTACCGGTAACAAATAACCAGTGCTGGTTATCCAGTTTACCTAATTCGTCGAGGGCGAGTAGTGACTCGCCGGTATGCTCGGGCGCCGGATAGGTTACCGCTTGATGAGTAGCGGCAACGAGACGCTCAGCGGTGCCACTGCCGACACAGTAATAACGGCCTTTTGGCCAGGTAAGTTTGTGCCCGCTAAGCTGCTGATCGAGAAAACCAACGGCCGTCGGGCTGACCACGACAATGCCGTCATAGGTATCAGCAAGCTGCGCCAACACCTCGTCGGATAAGGTGATCTGTTGAGTTTCAATCACCGCATGACGAAACACCTGATAGCCTTCGCTGGACAGAGTTTGCTCAAGCGCGTTGGCCTGATCATGCGGTCGGATTAACAGAACACCGGTGGTCATAGCTCAGGCCTCGTTACTTTCGTAGACGTCGCGTAAAATCACACCAGCACCACGGGACAGCAGGTCATCGGCAAGCGCGGTGCCTAAGTCTTCAGCGTCAGTTTTATCGCCGCGGATTTCACCACGAACAATTTCGCTACCGTCAGGGCGGCCCACCAGGCCGCGCAAATAAATTTCGTCGCCGTGCAGTTCAGCAAAGGCTCCGATAGGAACCTGGCAGCCTCCTTCCAGACGTCGGTTCATGGCCCGTTCTGCGAGCACACAAATACGGGTGATCTCGTGTTCCAGCGGCTTCAGGTAGGCCTTGACGCGATCATCGTCACTGCGACATTCAATACCTAAGGCACCCTGACCATTGGCCGGCAATGACTCCTCTGCGGGTAAGCGCATGCGGATCCGCTCACCAAGCTCCAGCCGAACCAGTCCCGACGTCGCCAGGATAATGGCATCGAACTCACCTTCATCGAGCTTGCGTAAACGGGTTTGCACATTGCCCCGTAAATCTTTAATCCGCAGATGCGGAAACCGTGCTGCGATCTGGCAGCGGCGGCGCAGACTGCAGGTGCCGACCACGGCCCCCTCTGGCATCTGCTGCAAATTGTCGTACTGATTCGAGACAAAGGCGTCGCTGGGCTCTTCACGTTCACAAATAGTGAACAGCTCGAGACCAGGTGGGAACTCAACCGGCAGGTCTTTCATTGAGTGGACAGCCAGGTCAGCACGGCGTTCGATCATGGCAACTTCAAGTTCTTTGACAAACAGTCCTTTGCCTCCGATTTTCGCCAGCGGCGTGTCCAGAATAACGTCGCCGCGCGTGCTCATTGGCAACAACTCCACCTGCAACCCCGGATGTAGCGCTTCCAGACGTGCTTTAATATGTTCTGCCTGCCATAGGGCAAGCGCGCTTTTGCGTGTTGCAATGACCAGTTTATCGTTTTTGCTCATGAACCTGCTCTACTACTTAAAGAATGAGGCAGCACGATTAGCGCTGCACCTGGAAGTTATACTCTACCAATTCATCACCACCGTCATTGACCACGCGCACGGTCCAGTCGCCTTCTTCCAAATGACTGATCTGTTTAGTGGAGTAGGTACGCCAGCTGTTACTACCGACAGCAAGCTCGATTTCAGCATCCAGTTCGCCATTGCGGTACCAGCGGTGAGTAATACCGCGTCCATCGTGATTAACCATATGAGTGAAAAAAGCCAGACGGTCGAACTCTTCACCGCTGTGAGTGTAACTGCTGCCCAGGTCATCAACGGGTTCGCGATTTTCTACTGCAGTGGTCAGTACAGCGCGTTCAACATATTGTTCATTAAGAGTGACGTGGTCTGTCTCGGAAGCCGTCACAGCAGAAAACTGGAACAGGAAAAGTAAAGAAAGTGAAATTGTCGCGAGTTTGTTTAGCATCATCTAAGTCCTTGTATTGGGCAGCCACCATGAGTACCACTTTAACTTGCCTGGCTGTCATTGAATAGCCGCGTGAATAGCCACACGAAAACCCCTGGAGTCGGGTGACAAATGCCCCTTTGAATGCGATTATAGGCCCTTTGCCGTCTTAAGTGTAACGCGAGCTATGATAAAACGCATCTTCCACCTGGTAACTGTTGTTTCCGTTGTTTCTGCCCTGGCTGGCTGTGGGCAAAAAGGGCCGCTTTATATACCGCCGGAACCTGAAACCACAGATATTGAGCAACAACGCGATGAAGCCGATCAGAGTGCGCAGTCCCAGCAATCAGTGAGTAACAATGGCTAATCAGAGTTTTCAAGCATTTACGTTCCAGGCGACTCACCTCCATGCAGAAAATGTGACGGCGGCTAGTCTGGCCGAACGTTTCGGCACGCCGCTGTATGTATATTCCCGCGCTGCGATCGAGCAAAACTGGGATGCGTTTAATCAGCACCTGCCGGCCCCACATCGCACCTGTTATGCGGTAAAGGCGAACAGCAACCTGGCGATCCTGCAATTACTGGCGTTAAAAGGGGCCGGTTTCGATGTTGTTTCGGGCGGTGAAATCGCTCGCGTTTTAAAAGCCGGTGGCCGCGCAGACAGCATCGTTTTTTCCGGGGTCGCTAAATCGAAAGCTGAAATTGAGTACGCACTAGAGGTCGGCATCCTCCAGTTCAATGTCGAATCCTTAGCCGAACTTGAACGTATCAGTGCGATTGCGCAGCAGCGTCAACAGCAGGCGCGGATCTCATTGCGTGTTAATCCTGACGTAGACGCCCGCACTCATCCCTACATTGCGACCGGGCTTGAAGCGAATAAATTTGGTATTCCGATGCGGGATGCACTGGCTGCCTTTAGCAAAGCGAGTCAGTTGCCGGGTCTGCAGGTGGTCGGTGTGGATTGCCATATCGGCTCGCAACTGACTGAGTTGACTCCTTTCCTTGACGCCATGGACCGTATGCTCAAGTTGATTGACGAGCTGGCCGCCCAGGGTATTGAAATTACTCATCTCGACATGGGCGGCGGTTTAGGCGTGCAGTACGAGGATGAACAGCCCCCGGCAGTAGGTGACTACATCCAGGCAATGCTTGCCAGGCTTGCAGATTATCCTCAGTTGGCCTTGTACCTTGAGCCTGGCCGCGCCATTGTCGCCAATGCAGGCATGCTGTTGACCCGGGTTGAGTATATTAAAGCCAGTCAGAAAAAAGACTTTGTGATTGTCGATGCGGGTATGAATGACATGTTGCGTCCGTCGCTGTATCAGGCCTATCATCGTGTTGAGAATAGCGTGCAGGGTAAGCCACTTATTACTAAGCCGGTCGACGTGGTCGGCCCGGTATGTGAAACCGGCGATTTTTTAGCGCAAGGACGAACACTGGCCGCCGAAGAAGGTGATGTACTGGCGGTTTTCGGTGCTGGCGCCTATGGTTTTGCTATGAGTTCAAACTACAATACCCGGGTACGGCCCGCTGAAGTCATGGTCGACGGCGATGCCGCTTATCTCATCCGCGAGCGAGAGGAGCTGGAGCAGCTGTGGCAACACGAACGACTGGCGGACTTTAAATGTTGATTCATTTTTCGAAAATGCATGGTCTTGGCAATGACTTTATGGTCATTGACAATGTGACTCAGAATGTCTTTCTGAACAACGATCAAATTGCCATGCTTGCTGATCGTCACCGTGGAGTAGGCTTTGACCAATTGCTGATGGTCGAAGCGCCGTACGATCCTGACGTGGATTTTCATTATCGAATTTTTAATGCGGATGGCTCGGAAGTTCAGCAATGCGGCAATGGCGCGCGCTGTTTTGGACGCTTTATCCGCCATAAAGGATTATCCAATAAGAACCGTTTCCGCGTCAGCACGAAAAAAGGGGTGATCAGTATTAGCCTGTTAAGCGATGGGCAGGTGGAAGTGGACATGGGCCAACCCGTGTTCGACCCTGCACAGATTCCGTTCCGGGCGAATAAAAGTGAGACCACCTATATTTTAAGAGCAGCGGAACAAACCTTCCTTTGCGGTGTATTAAGTATGGGTAACCCCCATTGTGTGATGCTGGTTGATGATATCGAGCAAGCGCCAGTGAACGAGGTTGGCCAGTTGCTGACCCAGCATGAACGTTTTGCGGAAGGTGCCAATATTGGCTTTTTACAGATTATAGACCGCCAGAATGCGCGCTTACGTGTATTTGAGCGCGGTGTCGGCGAAACACAAGCCTGTGGCAGTGGTGCATGTGCCGCCGCCGTTTGGGCAATGATGCAAGATAAACTGGATGCGACTGCCACGATTCAGCTACCAGGTGGACCACTACAGATAACCTGGCAAGCAGGGCAAAGCGTAATGATGACCGGGTCGGCGACCCATGTATTTGATGGACAAATGGTATTATGAGCAAAGCCGAGATGTTAGTCAGCGAAAGTGAACTGCGCCTGGATGACCAGGCGATCGCAGAATACCTCAAAGAAAACCCAGAGTTCTTCGCTCGCAATCCGGAATTGATTGCATCGATGAAGCTACCCCATGAACAGCAGGGGACAGTGTCACTGATCGAGCGTCAACAGCGTTTGCTGCGCGACCAGATTGAACTGTTGCAGGAAGAAATTACTGACTTAATGAGCAACGCCCGGCGTAACGAACATATTTTCCGTGGTTACAGTGCGTTGTATACAAGGCTGCTACGCTGTCAGTCGTTGACTGAAGTGTCAGCGGCGTTGCATGACACCTTTATCAATGAATTAAGTCTGCCTGAGTTAACCTTAAAGTTCTTCATTGACGACCACCGCGTGCCGGATCGTTACCGGTTCAGCGCCGACACGCACAAGCAATTACTCAGTAAACGCTTTGTCGATGAGCCGGTCTACTTTGGCCGACTTACCCAGGATGAACTGAATTTACTATTCCCGGGTAAACCAGTTCAGTCCGTGGCCTTGATGCTGTTGGGGCGTGATCCGAAAGTCGGGTTGCTGGCGCTTGGCAGTCATGACCCGTCGCATTTCGAACCCAATATGGATTACCTGTTAATCAGTCAGTTACAGGCGCTGCTAAGTGTCGTTTTACCTGGACTGGTTACCACACCAGAGTAGCGGAAGCCCCTATGGCTGAGTCCATCGAGCTTGAACGACTGGTCGAACGGTTTATTGATTACCTGCAGGGTAGTCGCGGCTATGCGGTGCATACGCTCACCCAGTATCGCCGCCAGTTAGGGGTCATTACTCAGGCGCTTGCTTCGCAGGGACTGCAACAGTGGTCGGAATTAACCGCCCGCGCCGTCGAGGGCCTGGTGGTGAGCTGGCGTCGCCAGGAAGTCGGTATTCCTTCGATTCATCAGCGTCTGGCCGCGTTGCGCAGCTTTTGCGATTACCTTGGCGAACGTGGTGAACTGCAACACAACCCGGCTAAACTGGTGCAGGCACCGAAGCAAGGTCGGCGCTTACCAAAAAACATGGATGTCGATGGGGTGGCTCATCTGCTTGATGAGGAGCCAGACGACGAACTCGGTATTCGTGACCGTAGTATGTTTGAATTGATATACAGTGCCGGTTTGCGTGTGTCGGAGCTGGTTAGTCTCAACCTCTCAGATATCCCTACCGGGCGGCTTGCTACCCATGAGCTCAGAGTGACCGGGAAAGGCGGTAAGACCCGAATAGTACCCTATGGCGCTGAAGCCGGGTTGTGGTTAAAACTATGGATAGCGACCCGCAAAAACTGGCCACAGACAGAACCCGAGGCATTGTTTTTAAGCCAGCGCGGACGGCGGCTGTCGGTCCGTTCGGTGCAGTTGCGGCTGAAACAATGGGCCTTGCGCCGGGGTATCAGCGATAACTTGCATCCACATAAACTGCGCCATAGTTTCGCCTCGCATATGCTGGAGTCGAGTGGCGATCTGCGCGCGGTGCAGGAGCTTTTAGGGCACGCCAATTTATCCACTACTCAGGTCTATACCCATCTCGACTTCCAGCATCTGGCTGGTGTCTATGACAACGCTCACCCACGGGCAAAGAAGAAACCATGATCCAATTTCACCGTCGCTTACGACCGGTCAAAGTGATTAGCTTTGATCTTGATGACACTCTGTACGACAACCTTCCGGTGATGCAGCAGGCTGAACAGGCGCTGCTTGAATACCTTCATCAGCAGTTCCCGCAAACAGAGGCCTTCGGCCTGCATGACTGGCGCGCGCTGCGTGACAAACTGGCGGCGGCTGATGCCATGCTGGCAACCAATATGACCGCGTTACGCCAGGCCACACTGCGCCATGGACTGGAACAACACGGCCTCGCCGCTGATCTGGCCACGCGCGGTGCTGAAGACGCCATGCTTCACTTTCTTGAACATCGAAACCAGGTGGACGTCGCGGATGATGTGCATCGCCTGCTGGACGCCTTAGCCGGACGCTTCCCGCTGCTGGCTATTTCCAATGGCAACGCGGATATCAGTAAGATCGGCATCGGCGATTACTTTACCCACGCATGGCAACCCAGTGACCGTTTACGCGGTAAACCGACCGCGGATATGTTTCGTGCCGCACAGCAGAAACTGGGCTTTAACCCAGTTGAACTGCTGCATATCGGCGACCATCCGGTAAGTGACGTGCAGGGCGCGGCCCGCTTTGGTGCGCAAACTGTGTGGCTGAACCAGAGTGGCCGTTTTGACCCGCGCCTGACCTGGTTGCCCACGGTCACAATTGCGCATTTGCCGCTGCTGTCCGACTTTCTGTAACGCCGAGTGCTGGTTGCATATACAGTATACGGGCCGTACACTATAGGCTGAACCGCCTGGGCAGCAGCCGTTGCCTTTTGCTTATCTTGTTATATGGGGCTCGCAGTGGACGTATCTTACTTACTTGATGGACTTAACGACAAGCAACGTGAAGCGGTCAGCGCGGGTGAGCAGCACATGCTGGTTCTGGCCGGAGCTGGCAGCGGCAAAACACGGGTGCTGGTCCATCGGATTGCCTGGCTGATCCAGGTTATGAACCAGTCACCGTTGTCGGTGATGGCGGTGACCTTTACCAACAAAGCGGCCGCGGAAATGCGCGGACGAATTGAAAAGCTAATGGGCCGCGATGTCCGTCAAATGTGGATCGGCACGTTCCACGGTCTCGCCCACCGTCTGCTGCGCGCTCATTACAAAGATGCTGGTTTGCCACAGAACTTCCAGATCCTCGATAGTGATGACCAACTTCGCCTGGTCAAACGCACCATTCGTGCTTTGAACATTGATGAAAAGCAATGGCCAGCGAAACAGGCGCAGTGGTATATCAATGGGAAAAAAGATGAGGGCCTGCGTGCGCACCACATCGATGCCTATGATATTGCCGAGCAAACCCACAAATCGATTTATCAGACCTACCAGGAGTCCTGTGACCGGGCTGGCCTGGTCGATTTTGCGGAGCTGTTGTTACGTGCTCATGAGCTACTTCGCGACAATCAGTATGTACGGGAGCACTACCAGCGACGCTTTCGTCATCTACTGGTCGACGAATTTCAGGATACCAACTCCATTCAGTATGCCTGGGTCCAGTTGCTGGCCGGTAAAGACAATCATGTCACCATCGTCGGTGATGACGATCAGTCGATCTACGGCTGGCGCGGAGCCCAGGTAGAGAATTTGCAGCACTTTCTGCGTGACTTTCCGACTGCCGAGACCATTCGGCTGGAACAAAATTACCGCTCGACCAGCACCATCCTTAATGCCGCCAACGAGGTTATTGCCAATAACAGCGACCGCTTAGGCAAAGATCTCTGGACCGACGGGGTAAGCGGCGAGCCGATTAAGGTGTACGCTGCGTTTAATGAGCAGGACGAAGCACGCTATGTAATAGGGCGTATTCAGGAATGGCTGGATCAGGGCAATGCCTTGCAGGATGTCGCTATTTTGTATCGTTCCAACGCCCAGTCACGGGTGCTGGAGGAGACCTTGCTATACAACAGCCTGGCCTACCGGATTTACGGTGGCCTGCGCTTCTTCGACCGGCAGGAGATTAAAGACGCCCTCGCCTACTTACGCTTAATCAGCAACCGAATTGATGATGCCGCATTTGAGCGGGTGATTAACACCCCCAGCCGCGGTATTGGTGATCGCACCTTAGGCTTAATCCGTGAAGCAGCGCGCGATCAGCAGCTACCCATGTGGGACGCCGCCGCGTTTCTGGTTCGCGAAGGGCGGCTGACCGGACGTGCGAAGTCAGCGGTGCAGGGGTTTATTGACCTTATTACCCAGCTGGAAGATGAAACCACTGATCGCCCGCTGGCAAAACAGACGGATATTGCGATTTCACGCAGTGGCCTGATGGCGATGTATGAGTCGGAAAAAAGTGAAAAGGCGGAAACCCGGGTAGAAAACTTACGTGAGCTGGTCAGTGCAACTGAAAGCTTTATGCCAACCGGCGATGAAGAGATGACACCGCTGGCTGAGTTTCTCTCTCACGCCGCGCTTGAAGCCGGTGATGAGCAGGCAGATGAGCACCAGGACGCGGTGCAGTTGATGACGCTGCACAGCGCCAAAGGGCTTGAGTTCCCTCTGGTGTTTATGGTCGGTGTCGAGGAAGGTTTATTTCCGTCGCAGCAGTCGATGGGAGAACCGGGGCGGCTCGAAGAAGAACGACGCCTGTGCTATGTCGGTATGACACGCGCCATGCAGCAGCTGGTCATTACCTATGCCGAGAGCCGTCGCTTGTATGGGCAGGAACAGTTTCACCGTAAAAGTCGTTTTATAGGAGAAATGCCGCCGGAAGCATTGGATGAAGTGCGGATGCAAGCCCGGGTCAGCGCGCCGCAGACAGGTTTAGGTCGTTTCCATACCGGCGCCAGTCACGAAACCTTTGAGCAAACGGGTTTTCAGCTGGGGCAGCGAGTATTGCATGCAACCTTTGGCGAAGGCACGGTGCTGAACTATGAGGGCAGCGGGCCGCAAAGTCGGATTCAGATTAATTTCGACGATCGCGGCAGCAAATGGCTGGTGGTGGCCTATGCTAAATTAACCCCGCTGTCTTAGCGGGGTTAATGTTAACGTGGATAACGTTGGCGAGAGCGGGTTTAATGTTGCTCGTTGCGATAACGCCGGGCCGCAAGAATGGTTTGACGGTGGGTACGCGCGGCGTCAAAGGAGTAAATCGCCAGGGCGGTCCAGATAATCGCAAAGGTAATAACTTTGTCTTTGCTAAAGGTTTCGCCATACACCCCCACCGCGAGTAAAAACATCAGGCTGGGGCCAATGTACTGGAAAAAGCCAAGGGTCGAGTAGCGAATCCGCTGTGCCGCGCCGGTAAAAAATAGTAAGGGCACTGTGGTAATCACCCCTGCGGCTATTAACAGCCCATTTAATTGCCAGCTGTTGGCCATCAGGTTGCTGGTTTCACTGTCTGCCCAGAAGAAAAACCAAAGCAGAATAAACGGCAGTAACAAAAGAATTTCCAGCCACAGCCCGGTCAGCGAATCAAACGGCAGCTTTTTACGGATCGCCCCGTAGGTAGCAAACGAGGCGGCCAGTGCTAATGCTATCCAGGGAATAGAGCCAAAGGTAATCAGCTGAAAGAGCACGCCGAAAAGAGCCAGAAAGACCGCCGCCAGTTGCAACCGGCGCAGGCGTTCGGCAAAGAAGACCATGCCAATCACCACGTTCAGTAACGGGTTAATGTAGTAGCCCAGACTGGCCTCAAGAATAAAGTCATTGGCGATCGCCCAGATAAACAGCAACCAGTTAAAGCCGATCAGGCAGGCTGCAATACCCAGCCGGAATAGTAATGCTGGCGCCTTGAAGGCGGCGGCGACCCGCCCCATTCGACCAGTCGCGATAATAAGTATCAGCACCAGGACAAAGGCCCAGATAATCCGGTGGGCAAGAATTTCGAATGCCGGGACATGGCCCACGGCTTTGAAATAGATAGGCGCCAGCCCCCAGATGGTATACGCCACAATGGCGAAGATAACACCCTCGCGGGAGCGCTTATGTTGTTCTGCAGCGTGCAGATCGTCCATTACTAACCCACCATGTAAGTGCCGGTGCCAAAGGCTATCAGCATGTTGTCTTCATTATGCATTTCCATCCGCGCGACAGCGACTTTATTGCCCGAACGAATGGTGTGCGCCGTGGTGATAAAGGTCTTGCCCCGGCCCGGGCGCACATAGTCGACCCGTAAATCAATGGTGCCACAACGTGAGATACGCTGAATCACCTCGTCCGGTGACGTATCGTCCGGCAATGTCTCGACCACGCCTGCGATAGCGACCAGACCGCCACACATATCCAGCGCCGTAGCGGTGACCCCGCCATGTAAAATGCCCTGGGGGACATTCCCAATCAGGTCAGCCTGCCAGTGGAACTGAACTTCCGAAATATCGGACGCGAACCGCTTCACCTCAAGCCCAATAAGGCGATGGAAGGGAATTTGTTCATTCATTAAGCGCGAAATTTGGTCAAGTAGCGGCGATGTCGGCATTTGTAAATGGTTATTAAGGGTCGGGACGCATACAATAGGGGGCGAACAAATCGCCGTCAACTCTGGAGTACCATGCAAAGCCTAGCCACCTCAAACCACGATCACATGCAACAGGCCCTCGAGGTTCTGCAGCGGGTGTTCGGCTACCGTCAGTTTCGCGATGGTCAGGAGGGGGTGATAGAGCAGGTACTGGCGGGGCGCGATGCGGTAGCGCTGATGCCGACAGGTGGCGGTAAGTCATTGTGCTACCAGTTGCCAGCGATGTTACTGCCCGGAGTGACCATTGTGGTGTCGCCGCTGGTCTCGTTAATGGATGATCAGGTCAGTGCTCTTAAAGCTATGGGTATCTCAGCTGGCGCTATCCACTCCGGAATGCAGGGACCTGAGGTGATGGAGGTGTTACGGGCGCTGCAGGACGGCTCTATTAAGCTGCTCTATGTCGCGCCTGAGCGGATTCTGACCCCGGCGTTTCTGGAACGGCTACAAACCTTGCAGGTGGCGCTGATTGCGGTCGATGAAGCGCATTGTATCTCACAGTGGGGGCATGACTTCAGACCCGAATACGGTCGCTTAGGCGAGCTGCGCCAGCTGTTACCTAATGCCCCCCTGTTAGCACTCACTGCTACTGCAGACCACGTGACGCGTGATGATATTGTGCAACGCCTGGCGCTGCGCGACCCCTTTATATTCCAAAGTTCCTTCGACCGCCCCAATATCCGTTACCTGGTGCAGGAAAAGTTTAAGCCGCAAAAGCAGGTTATTGATTACGTCAAAGCACAGCGCGGGGCCTCCGGAATTATTTACTGCGGAAGCAGAAAGAAGACCGAAGAGCTGTCGCTAAAGCTGCAAATTGAAGGCGTGAAGGCGCGCCCTTACCATGCAGGCTTACCGCACGAAGAAAAACGCGAAACGTTGCACGGTTTTTTGCGCGACGACATTGATGTCGTGGTGGCGACCATCGCCTTTGGGATGGGGATCAACAAGCCCAATGTGCGTTTCGTGTTGCACTACGATATTCCGCGAAGTATTGAAGCGTACTATCAGGAAACTGGTCGGGCTGGCCGCGATGGGGTCGCCTCCGAAGCGGTTATGTTCTACGAGCCGAACGACGCCGGCTGGATCTGGCGTTTGTTCGATGAGCAGCCCGATAGTGAACGGATCCGTGTTGAGCGGCAGAAATTTCATGCAATGACCTCGTTTGCGGAAGCACAAACCTGTCGCCGCCTGGTGTTACTGAATTATTTTGGCGAATACCGCGAGCAGCCCTGTGGCAACTGCGACCTCTGCATTGACCCGCCTAAACAGTACGATGGCACCGTGGATGCGCAGAAGGCGCTAAGTTGTGTCTACCGGACAGGCCAGCAATTCGGCGTTAATTACATTGTTGAAGTGCTGCGCGGGGCGCAAACGCAAAAGGTCAAACAGCATGGCCACAGCCAGCTTTCTACCTATGGCATCGGTAAAGAAGAAAGCGCGGAGCACTGGGTGTCGGTTATTCGTCAACTTATCCACCGTGGCCTGCTAATCCAGGATATTCGTCGTCATAGTGCGATGCATCTGGCCCAGAATGCGCGGCCGGTTTTGCGTGGAGAAGTCGCACTGACCCTGGCTAAACCGCGTTTGGATGCGATCAAAACTGGCGCGGCCGTGGCCGAGCGGGGCAACCACGACAAAGTACTGTTTGGACGCTTGCGCAAGTTACGCAAACGCATTGCTGAACAAGCGGAAGTGCCCCCTTTTGTGGTCTTTGGCGACAGCAGCTTGCAGGACATGGCGACCCGTTTACCGACCACTGAAGCTGAGTTCCTGCTGGTGTCCGGTGTCGGTCAGGTTAAGCTTGAGCGCTACGGCAAAGCCTTTCTTGAAGAGATTACCAGCTACCTGACAGGAAACTTGTAACCCGGTTGTGTCCCGACGTATGGTATCAGTTGCGCAATGTGCGTAAACCGACTTACCTATGTAAAGGATCTTCCGATGCGGCAACTAGTTACTTCTACTTTGGTGTGTTCAGCTCTGCTGGCCTGCACCCCAACCTCAGGGCCTGACGAACCGAAAACGGCCAGTCAATTCCCCCTGGTCGAAGACGCCGACGGCTATTTCGACACCGACTTCTCAACCACCTATCGTGAGCATTTACGGACCCTCGCCTCTGACGAGTTTGAAGGGCGTGCCCCCGGGACCCGGGGTGAAGAGCTCACCATCGACTACATTACCAACGTTTTTCAGCAGGCCGGCGTGCAGTCGCTCAGCGGGACCGAAGGCGACTATACGCAAATGGTGCCGATGGTTCGTATCGCGCCAACCCGGGTGACCGACATGACATTACGCGGTGGCGAGGCTGAGGAAACCTTGGCGTACCGTCAGCAAATGATGGGCTGGACTCATCGCGCCGTCAACGAGGTCGAAATTGCAGACAGTGAGATGGTCTTTGTCGGCTACGGCATTGTTGCCCCGGAATATGACTGGAATGATTATGAAGGCCTCGATGTCGAGGGTAAAACTGTGGTGATGCTGGTGAACGACCCCGGTTATGCGACTCAGGACGAGGCGTTATTTAACGGCAATTCGATGACCTACTATGGGCGCTGGACCTACAAGTTTGAAGAAGCAGCACGGCAAGGTGCCGATGCGGCTATTATTGTCCATGAAACAGGGCCAGCGGGCTACGGCTGGGGTGTGGTGGCGGGTGGCTCACCCATTCGTTACAGCATGAAAAGTGAGGACATGAATGCGGGCCGCGCCAAGGTGGAAGGCTGGATCACCGAGGACAGCGCAGAACAACTGTTCGCCAACGTCGGCATGACCCTGGACCAGGCACGGACTCAGGCTCTGGCAGCCGACTTTGAACCGCTGCCCTTGCAGCGCGAGCTGTCACTGATTATAGAGAATGAGATTGAGTATTTTGAAACCGCCAACCTGATCGGCCAGGTTGAAGGCAGCCGTTACCCGGATGAACATGTGATCTACATGGCGCATTGGGACCATATGGGGGTCGAACCCATTAGCGGCGAAGTGTTTAACGGTGCCCAGGACAACGCGAGCGGCGCCGCCGCCCTGTTAGCACTGGCTGAGAAGTTTGCCGCCATTGAACAACCTGAGCGGACTGTGGTGTTTGCTATGGTCGGCGCTGAAGAGCGCGGCCTGCTAGGGTCCAAATGGTATGCCGAGAACCCCTTGCTACCGCTCGACCAGGCTGTCGCCGGAATCAATATGGATATGCAGAATATGTACGGGCCGGTGCGTGACTTCGTCGTGGTCGGTTGGGACAATTCTGAAATGCAGGACATTGCGGCCCCTTATGTTGAGGCGCAACAACGCTATCTGGCGCCGGAAACCAACCCGGAACGAGGCTTCTTTTACCGCTCGGACCACTTTAGCCTGGCCAATAAAGGTGTGCCGATGCTCTACGCGAAGGGAGGTATAGACCACTTCGAGTTTGGCAAAGACTATGGCCGTGAGAAGTTTGATTATTTATTTGCAGAGTTGTACCACAAACCAGCAGATGAATATGACCCTGAGTGGGACTTACGTGGCATGCAACAGGACCTCTGGATCTACTTCCGGGTTGGCCATGAACTGGTTAACAGCCGCACCTGGCCAGCCTGGCGCGAAGGCAATGAATTTGAAGCAGAACGTCTTCAAACTGAGTCACAACGGTCTCAGTAAACAGGCCGCCTTCAATCAATAATAAAAAAAAGGCCCCTCACGTTGTCGTGAGGGGCCTTTTTATTGTTGGTAGATTAACTACGTTTCTATAAGTGTCTTAGAAGTCGTATTTAACACCTACACGAATTTCCCAAACTGATGGCGCCTGAACGCGCGACTGACCAGATGGTGAGAAGAACTCGTTGAACTGGTACTGGTAGTTACCTTCAGAGCCTACTAAGTCGACATTGACAACATCTGTCATCTGAGGGAATCCAGCCTGGTACATCACGCCCCAGTCATCGTTCAACAGGTTTGTCAGGTTGTTGATGGTGAAGAAGGCTTTAGCACGATGGTTCTCCATGAACCCAGGAAGCTCCTGCTCAATCCGCAAATCGACTTTAGTCCACCAGTCACTGTAGAACGCATTTCGGTCTGCAATGCCACCAGCATACTTATCCAGTCCTGAATTCTGAACGAAGTCAAAGAATGCGTCAGTGTTGAAATCAGCTCCAAAAACTACGTTTGGATCGTCGATGCCTGTTGGTACGTACAGCAACTGACGGTCGTAGCCACCATCGCCGAAGTTTTGACCGCTAAATGTGTAGCTATAGGGGCGGCCTTTGTTGTGGGTACCGACTAAACTAAAGGTCGTGTTGTAACCACTAACGAACTCGTGCTGATACGTAGCTCTCATCGTAAAGCGATGCGGAATCTCGTAATTCGAGGTCGCAAGGCCTGGGTTGTTGAAGTCACTAGCAGCGTATGATGACCAGTTTGAATAGGCAACTGAACTCGTCATTGGGTTAGCATCTTCTGCGTCTGCGTAAGCATAGGCAAGTGACCAGCTTAAGCCGAAATCATATGACTTGCTCAGAGAGGTAGAGAAGACGACTGACTTACCATCTTCGGCAGCGTTACCCAAAATGAAGTCTTCACGCGCTTCCAGCTCACCGTCTGAATTCTCGAAGATAGGAGAATACAACGGACGTCCATCCGGCAATGTATCAGTTTGTTCAACTGATCCGTCATAGACAATGACTGAATCTTTTTTCTGCGTGTAAATCAGATCAGCATTTACTACATAACCACTGTCGAACGAGTACGTAGCACCTAACGCATATTTCCACTCGCTTGGAATTTCAAAGTTAGGATCTAACGTATTAACACCTGAGTCAGGGCTTGCGTTTGCAACCTGATCGACCATGTCTGCTGGCGCATTGGCGATTGGGTTGCCGTCACCGCTGATTTCACGGTCAAACAAACTTTGGCCAGTGCGGTCAGTTAACTGAACCTGAGTAATACCGTCGTTTTGATAGCCGTTCGCTACCCAGACGTTCGGGTTACCACCAGAGTAGAGACCAATACCACCGCGAACTTCCAGCTCTGGCAGGGCGCGCCAGTTAAAGCCGAAGCGTGGTTGCAGCAGGCCTTCGCCATCAAAGTTCTGGGCGTTGCTATACCCGTAGCGCTCAGTAAAGTTAGCGTTTTCTGCTGGTAAGTCACTGCTGGTGTACCAGTCGTAACGCAGACCGAAAGTAAAAGTTACATCCCAGTCGTAGTGATAGTACTCGTCCTGCAGATAAGCCGTGTTAATCGCATAGCTGTATTCAGCCGCAGCATCACGCGGGTTTAGGGTGTCTGCGGCATTACCGTAATAAATAACGCTTGGAGTGCCAGCTTCGAATGCGTCAATTGAGTCGAAGCGATATTCGCCAATGCTGTGCTGAACGAACATGTTGAAGATATCGAACTCTTCGCGCTCGAAACCAGCTGACAATGTGTGGTCATTTAACTGATAGGTGGCCATCGCATTGAAGAACGTTGAATCATAGCTGAGAGAGTTTGATTGACGAGAGTCATCCACACCCAGGTAAACCGTTGCCGATGATGGCTCTGACTGGTCTGGGGCAATATTGGTGGTGGCAATCTGAACTTCACCGAAGCCGCCTGGACCATTGTTTACCTGAGAGTTCTCAACAGATGTTGAACCAACCCGAACTTCGGTAGAGAAGTCATAGGTCCAGTCAGAGAACAACTGAGCCACATGCGACTCTAGCTTAGTGCTACGGTTATAAAAGTGGTCAGAGAATTCGTATTCGTCCGAGTCACCATCTGAGCGACGTACGTTACCGCCGTCATTATAATTGTAGGTGTAGGCTAAACGATGGTCGTCATTGATGTACCAATCTAATTTGACCAGTAATTTTTCATCTTCAACCGGCGCTGAAGCTATCGGTTGACCTACCTGGTAGCCATAACGTTCACTCGCGATTTGAGCAATGCGGTCAATCTGTGATTGGGTCACGCCGGCAACCTGAGTAGCGGCTGTCGAGTCGGCAGGACCAAAGGAAAAGTTTTCAACACCTTCGAGTTTTTCGTAAGCGGTGAAGAAGAATAACTTGTCTTTAATTAGCGCACCACCGACGTTAAAGCCATAACGTTCCTCGGTGTAGTCGCCATTATCAAAGTTATCACCTTCAAGGGAATCGCCGCTTAAAGAATCGCTGGTGTAGTCAAAAAAAGCAGAACCAAACAGCTCATTCCCACCCGATTTAGTAACAGCGTTGATGTTACAGGCGGTGAAGTTACCGTACTGTACGTCAAAAGGCGCGAACTCGACGGCTACTTGCTGAATGGCGTCGAAAGAGAACGGGATGCGCTCAGTTGGGTAGCCATTTGAGTTCAGACCAAAGTTATCGTTCATGCGCACGCCGTCAACTGTCAGTGAGTTGTAACGTGGGTGAGCACCACCACATTGAATGGCATCACCGAAACTCTCGTCAACGTATACGCGTGGGTCGATGCGCAGGACGTCTTTAATATCACGGTTAATAGCAGGCGCATTTTCTAAATCTTCTTGCGAGAAAACGGCGGCTGGGCTGTTGCGACCGATCATTGGGTCGCTCATGCGGCTACCAGTGACTGCGATGCGTTCGAACTCTTCCTGAGAACGAATGGTTACGCTAACGTTTTGCGTATCACCCAGTGACAGGAACACATTTTCGACGGTATCGCGACGGCCTTCAGGACCTTCGACAACCATCATGTATGGACCACCAACCGCCAGACCGCGCGCGTTGAAAGTACCATTTGCATTCGAGGTGAGTGTGCGGCTTGTACCTGTGCGGGTATCAATCAGCTGAATAGTCGCGTTTGCAACTGTCTGCCCCTGCTCGTTTGAGACAACACCACGTACCGCGGAGGTTGTTTCCTGAGCTAAAGCAACACCAGAGGACATTCCGATGGTAAGCGCGACTGCCGCTGCGATGCGAGTCAGTTTCGTCTTCTTAGTCATGCCATTTTCCTGCATAGTTTGTGAGAGAGTTTGAGAGTAAAGCTTGTTGAATGCGTGAGGTTACATCCAGTTTGTGACAACACCATGACAATGTGGCGCGTATTTTATGACAAAAAGTAACCAATTTCATACTTTTTTCATGTTTATTTACTCCAAAAATGGAACTTTCTGCCATTTTCGGTATTTGTCACCCTATACCTTAGTCTAATCTCGGGCTATAAACGTACATGGTAGAATCTCTAATTCTGTAAATATACCTAGTGAGAGCAACACATGAATGCAATCTTCGTACTCATAGTAGGGCTTGGCGCAATGGCGCTTGGTTACGTCTTTTACTCGAAGTTCATTGCCGAACGGATTTATCGGCTCGATCCTAATTTTCAAACGCCAGCGCATGAGTTTGAGGATGGCGTTGATTTTGTGCCTACCAATAAATACGTGTTATGGGGCCACCACTTTACCTCTGTCGCTGGCGCGGCGCCGATTATAGGCCCTGCGATAGCGGTTATCTGGGGGTGGGTGCCTGCCTTTTTGTGGGTCATATTAGGTACTATTTTCTTTGCCGGCGTGCATGATGCCGGAGCGGTATGGGCGAGCAACCGCAATAAAGCGAAGTCAATGGGTGCATTGACCGGGGATGTGGTTGGAACTCGTGCCCGCAGCTTGTTTATGATTGTAATCTTCCTTGTACTGCTGATGGTAAATGCCGTGTTTGCCACCGTCATTGCAGGCTTACTGGTCGATTTCCCGACATCGGTAATTCCGGTCTGGGGCGCTATTTTTGTCGCCTTGATTATCGGCCAATTGATTTACCGTAAGTACATTGGTCTTATTACGGTTTCTATTGTTGGTGTGATTGCACTGTACGCGTTGATCGGGCTCGGTCCGGTGATGCCGATCAGCTTACCTGAAACTATGGTCGGGCTGTCTGACCGCGCGATGTGGATTGTCATCCTCTTCGGCTATGCAGCAATTGCCTCGTTATTGCCTGTCTGGATGTTGCTCCAGCCACGCGATTACATCAATGGTTTGCAGTTGTTTATCGGCCTCATCCTGCTTTACGCAGCCGTGTTGGTAATGGGGCCTGAAATGGTTGCCCCAGCGTTTAACAGCGACGTGCCCGAGGGAACGCCATCGATTATCCCACTGCTCTTTGTAACGATTGCCTGTGGTGCAATTTCTGGCTTCCACGGTCTGGTTGCGGGCGGTACTACGTCTAAGCAGCTGGATAAAGAAACCGATGCCCGTTTTGTTGGTTATTTTGGTGCGGTAGGTGAAGGCTCACTGGCCTTAGCCGCTATCATTGCCGCGACAGCAGGCTTTGCCACCTTTGCTGACTGGAATGCGGTTTACTCTGCCTTCGGTCAGGGTGGTGTCAATGCCTTTGTCGAAGGGGGCGCATACATCATTAATAATGGGCTTGGCATTGAGATTGGTCTGGCTGAAACGCTGCTCACCGTAATGGCGGTATTATTTGCCGGGACCACGATGGATACAGGTTTGCGCTTGCAGCGTTATATCTTCCAGGAATGGGGTAGCATCTACGATATAAAATGGATGCAAAAAATTATGCCGGCCACCCTACTCGCGGTGGGCACCTGTTTGTTACTGGCGTTTGGAGCCGGTGGCGCGGACGGTTCTGGTGGTCTGGTTATCTGGCCGCTGTTTGGCACCACTAACCAGTTACTTGCCGGCCTGACCCTGATGGTAATTACAGTGATTCTGGTGCGCATGGGTCGTCCAGCATACTACACGCTTATCCCCTTAATTTTCCTGTTGCTAATGACGGTTGCAGCGCTGATTCTGCAATTGAAGACATTCTACGCCAGTGGCAACTGGTTCCTCTTCAGTCTGGATATTGTGGTGCTGGTTGCTGCTATCTTTATAGTGTTTGAGTGTGGCACTACATTGAGCCGACTGCGTAAAGAGCGGGTTGAAAAAGGAATCAATGAAAATTCATAAGCTGACAGCCATCAAAAAGTGGTGGCAAAAAGCGAACTACTTCGCGGAGGAGGCGTATAACGCCCCCTACCGCGCTGCCATAGCAAGAGCAAAACGCGAGCAGGATGATTTATTCATGCTGCTCGTCTTTTCTGAAATGATGGGTGTTCCCAATCCCGCCAGCTATTACACCCTTGAGTTACAACCTTTATTACTGGAACGTTTTCATGACTGGCATATGCGCATGGGCATGGAAAAATCCCCTTTGGATCATTTTAAATGCTGCTAACTGATAAAAATGTTCTCCTTGTCGGCGGCAAAGGCGGGGTCGGCAAGACGACGATGTCGGCGACCCTGGCTTTACTGGCTGCGTCGCGGGGACGTAAAACGCTGGTGATCTCAACGGATCCCGCTCATAGTCTGGCAGACGCCTTTGGTCAGCCGGTGGGTGATCAGGAAGTTAAGCTACGGGAAAATCTGTGGGCCCTGGAAATCGACCCTGATCGGGAAGTAAAAGCTCACATCGATCGGGTGGCGGCGGAAATGAAAAAGCTTACGCGCCCTGAGATGTATCATGAGATTGAACGTCAGTTACGCCTCACTCAGCAGTCACCGGGGGCGCAGGAAGCGGCTTTGTTAGAACGCATAGCGTCTATTCTTGATAGCGGCCTCAATGAGCAGGGCTATGACCTGATTATTTTCGACACCGCACCGACCGGGCATACCCTGCGACTACTCAGTCTGCCAGAAGCGATGGCGGCATGGACCCAGGGTTTGCTAAAGCATGACAGCAGATCGCAGAAGCTGGCAGGGGTGCTCGATCACCTGACGCCGAAGCAGGGCCGTGATATTGCCAACCCGATGGCGGACCCAAAAGAGCATGAAACGGACGGCATGAGTAAACGTAACCAGGCTATTACGGAGCGCTTACTCACGCGGCAGCGTTTGTTTCAGCGGACCCGGCGACTGTTTACCGACAGTAAGCGCTGTGCCATGCTATTTGTGCTGACCCCGGAAAAGCTACCGGTACTGGAAACCGGCCGTGCCGTTGAGACTCTCAAGGGTGAAGGGTTACCGCTGGCTGGCCTGATCGTGAACCGGGTTCTGCCAGATGACGCGGATGGGGAATTTCTGGCTAAACGACGGGAACATGAAAAACAATATCTGCAGCAGATAGATCAGCGCTTTGCTCATCTGAAGCGTTATTTTGTGCCGTTGCAGGCAATGGATATTGAAGGAATCGAAGGGCTTGAACGAATGAGTTCGCTGCTGGAAAGCGCGGGTCTTTAAAATCCCAGGCCTTAAAAACAGGATACGTAACCGGAGGTACCTCTATGCAAGCAGTTGTTGCGCGTAAAGGCGAATTAGTGGATGTGGAAATGGCTAAGCCAAGTCCGCAGGAGCACGATATATTAGTCCAGGTGCAGGCGGTATCGGTCAACCCGGTAGACACCAAGGTACGGATGCGAGCAAAGCAAAGTGGCGATGAAAAAGTGCTTGGTTATGATGCGGTCGGTATCGTTGAGGCAGTAGGTGATCAGGTAGAAGGCTTTAAACCTGGTGACCGTATCTGGTACGCCGGCGACGTCACCCGGCCTGGCAGCAACGCTGAATTTCAGTGTGTCGACTGGCGAATAGTCAGTCATGCACCAAAGTCATTAAGCGATGCCGAAGCCGCTGCAATTCCGTTAACGGTATTAACCGCCTGGGAACTGCTGTTTGACCGCTTGCAATTGACCTCGGATGCCAGTGACGATGCAGGGGACACCGCCAGTAGCGAACGGGTACTGCTGGTCGTAGGAGCCGCCGGAGGCGTGGGTTCGATGTTGGTGCAACTTGCCCGACAGTTAACCAAAGCGACGGTGATAGGCACTGCCTCTCGTCCTGAATCAAAAGACTGGGTGAGTCGTTGTGGCGCACATCATGTGATTGACCATTCTGAACCGCTGTCAGCAGGGCTTGCAGAATGTGGTCTCAGCGATATCACCGATGTGGCCTCGTTAACGCACACCGACAGTCACTTTGATGAGCTGGTGCGAATGCTCAGACCACAAGGGCGGTTTGCATTGATTGATGACCCTGAGCAAGCACTCGATATCGGCTCGATGAAACAAAAATCGCTGTCATTGCACTGGGAGTTCATGTTTACCCGGGCCATGTTCAAAACCGCCGATATTCAACGTCAGGGCGATATTCTCAAACAAGCGGCAAGGTTAATCGATAGTGGGCGTTTACAAACAAGCTTGCAGCAGCATCTGTCTCCGCTGAACGCGGCGACTCTCGGGCAGGCCCACCAGCAGCTGATGTCGCAGCGAACCGTAGGTAAAGTGGTGGTAACGCGGGACTAAAACTCAGATAGAGCCTGAGCTATAAAAAAAGCATGCCACCCGGCATGCTTTTTTGTCCCCGTTGAACGTCATTAGGGCGTAATGTCATCAGCGACCGGTAACATAATGGGCTGACTCCGCAGCTCCGGAATAGGCTCATCATCCAGTTTGCGCTGCAACAGTTCGATAGCGTAATTGAGCTGGGCATCGATGCCGTTGAAGGTGGCATGGGGCAGATTGTCCACTTCAATGTCCGGTTCCACGCCGTAGCCTTCAATAACCCAGCGTCCGTCCATGGCAAACTGCGCGGTCTCAGCCACTCGTGCCAGTCCGCCATCTGCTAACTGATTACGCCCTGAGAGCCACACCCCGGCCCCGGCCGTGCGTTTACCCACCAGCGGCCCGAGGCCAAGCGCTTTAACCCCGGCAGCGAACGTTTCACCGTCAGAGTAGGTCAGTTCATCAGTAAGAATGACCAGATGCCCGCGGAAGGTTTGCTGCATATTGGTATACGGCGCGCCGTGCGTATTAGGCTCCCAGAATGACCAGGCGCGGCGCAGCAGTTTTTCGATAATCCAGCTGTCAATATTGCCGCCACGGTTACGCCGCACGTCGATAATCAGGCCCTCACGGTCGACATTGGCATAAAATTCACGGGCAAATGAGGCGATGTCGTTGGGTCCCATCGCATACAGGTGCAGGTAGCCGAAATTTTGTTCCGAGGCCGCGTCTACTTTCTCGCGGTTGCGCTGAACCCAGTCCTGATAACGTAACTGATGGTCTTCCTGCACAGTAGCGGGGTACACCATGGTCTGTAGCGAGGATCGTTCACGTCGCAGATCTAAGCGCACCGGTTTATTGGCCTGGTTGCGCAGCGCCTGGCTAAGGTCCGCCTGGGTGCTGATGTGGCGCCCATTGACTGCTGTTATGTAGTCTCCCTCAGTCGCATTAACACCAGGTTTGGCCAGTGGAGAGGCTTGCTCGGGCAGCTCTGGATCGGTCCGGTAGATACGCAGAATACGCACGCCGTTGTCGGTTGTTTCTAAGGCGGCTCCCAGGGTTGCCGCCGATGGCTGATCGTCCGCGGCTGGATAGTCACCGCCGCGAACTTGCGAATGCAATACGCTGAGTTCGCCCATCATCTGTGCGAATAAGTCATCTAACTCATGCCGGTCAGTAACACGGGGCAACAACGACTGATATTTTTCCCGGGTGGCACGCCAGTCTAACCCACGCATGTCCGCGTCAAAGAGGAAGTCGCGGTGCATTAGCCAGGCATCGCGGAACATTTGCTGCCACTCTTCAACCGGGTTGAATGCCAGTTGCCACTGGTCAGTTGCTAAAAGCGAGCGGCTCAGATCGTCAGGTGCGGTGGCCTGAACATCGTCAATATAGAAGTCATTGTTGCTGGTTCGCCAATACAGACTGTCTCTCTGCGAGCTTACGGCGTAGTCCTCGACCTGGCTCGCAAATACCTTAACCTCTGGTTGATGCGGGTCAATGGCTACACTTATCAGCTGCGGATGACTATCCCCGGCGCGCAGCAGGTAGAGGAATTCATCGCTTACTTGCAGTTGGCGATAATTGCCGGCTTCCAGTGGAACTTGCCACAGGCGGTCAGCAAGGCCGTCCCAGTCAACCGGTTGGCGGCGCGAGCGTTCTTCAGTAGCATCCGGATCACACTGACTGACTTCACTTTCTGGCTGAAACGGGAAACATGCCTGTGACTTCAGGCTCACTGCAAACACTAGCCCACGCTTGTCGAACATCGGGCCCAGGTTGCGGTCGCCCCATGGGGAACGCGGATTGGCATCGAAATTACGGTTCGACACAAAGTACAACCAATGACCGTCAGTACTAAAGGCCGGCGAGAATGAATCATACTTAGTTGTGCTAACCGCTTGTTGACGCTCTTCATCGACCGAATAGAGTAAAACCTGTGAGCGGTCGCCGTCCTGATTGCTTTTACTGAATGCGAGTAATTTACTATCGGTGGACCAGACGACGTCTGCGTAGGGAGAGTGACCCCAGCCGCCTTCGGCGATGCGCCTGTTGCTACCATTGCTTAAATTAAGCAGCCAAAGATCGCCGTTTTTATCGTCATGGGCAAGGTAGTTGCCATCTGGCGAGAGGTGGATACCCCAGCGAAATACATTGCCATCATCAGTCAGTTGGCTGGCACCACTGGAGCCATCGGCCGGGAAGCGC
The DNA here is from genome assembly GCF_003986955.1 of Aliidiomarina sedimenti. Classification (GTDB taxonomy): domain Bacteria; phylum Pseudomonadota; class Gammaproteobacteria; order Enterobacterales; family Alteromonadaceae; genus Aliidiomarina; species Aliidiomarina sedimenti. The sequence goes on from NZ_PIPN01000004.1 coordinate 32,801, forward strand.
CAGATTTCATTTTCACCACTGTGATCATTGAGCGCGTATATCCAGCGCCCGTCAGGGCTCATGACCGCACCACGGGAGCGGCTGCCAACCGGGGTCTGCACTTCAAACAGGCGTTGATGGCTTTTACCTGCCACCGCGATTTGTGAGCGGGCTGTTATCACTACCCGCTCCTGCTCGCCGTTATAGCTGGTGTCAGTCAGGTAATCCAGTGGGTTTTCAATCCAGCGTTCCTGGCGGTGGGCAAAGTCGCTGGTAAGCTGGATATCGAGTGTTTCGCTCTGCCCTGATTCGAGGTCCAGTAGCTTCAGATCTGCACCAAGTTGGTAGACAATCCGGCCCTGACTTATATCTGCCGACCAGACTTGCCAGTCATTGTATTCTGTTACTTGCTGTTTCTCGCTGCCATCGCCATTCATTGACCACAAGTTTGGAGTACCAGTGGCGTCCGAAATGAAATACACACGAGTGCCATCAACCATCGGTTGGCGAACGGATGCAATATGGTCGTCGGTCAGCAGTTCTGCTTCTTCGTCTCCGGGGTTAAAGCGCCACAGCTGGCCCATTGCCCCACCACGATAAATACGCGTGTTGTCGCCAGTTGCCTGCAGACCAAAACGGGTGAAGTAGAGAGTTTCGGGGTTAACCGGGTGAATGGTTTCGCTGCGAACTTCGTAATTGCCGTCCGCATCCGGCTCGTCGCTGCGGTGCTCTATTACCCGGCCCTCAGCGCGCAGGTTGTAACTGCCTTCTATCGCGTCAGTCAGCGGGATTGTGCTGGTGGTCAGTGACTCCGGATTGACACTGCGCAGTAGCCACTGATTTGCAGGGCCCATGACATGATCGGTGCTATAAAGCACCTGGCCGTCAGCCGTCCAGCCCTGCACTCGTACGCGGCTGTTTTCAAACGTAATCCGTTTTGGAATACCGCCCTGAAGTGGCATGACATAGGCTTCTGGTGCGCCTTCGTAGTCAGCCACATAGGCAACCCAGTCGCCATCGGGAGAAATGGCTGCATAGCGTTCTTCAGCATCACTTGTGGTAAGCCGGGTAGCGTTGCCACCATGCACCGTGGTGCGCCAAAGGTCGCCTTCAGCGGTAAAAACGATCTGGTTCTGATGAATGCTGGGGTTGCGATAATAGCCACGAGTACTCTCCTCGGCGACTACGTGCATCGAGCCACTCGCCAAGAGCGCACCGGACGCCAGGTACAGCGCTAACTTCATGCTTAGTTCCTGCTGGTCGTTGGTAATTATTTAATTGTGGTGTGTGGCGCCTTCTTGCTCCCAAGCCCGCCGCTCAGAACCAGTTGCAGAGCTTCAGCAGGTTTCATGCTTAAATTGCGTGTATAGGATTTGGGCACCATGATCATATAACCACCAACGTTGTACGCCATTGGTAAAAAGACTGCAAGTTGTTCTTCGTCCAGCAAATCGGCAATTTTGTCGTTTTGATCTGTGCCTTTCTTGGTCACTATTCCAATCATTTCGATCTCGGAATTAGGCATTTTCACCATAACCACTGACTCGTCTTCAAAGTTTTCACCGCTCATCACTTCAAAGAGATCCTGAATAATACCGTACACCTGACTCACCCCCGGAATGTGCGCCAGGATACGACCAGGGATTTTCCACAACCTTGCACCGCGCCGTGAGTAGGCAGTAAAACCAATTAGGGCGCAGATGGTGAGAAAGGCAAGCAGCGCCATGCCTGGGATATACCAATGGGCAGGAACAAACGCCTCGAGTGTGGGCGACAACCAGCTTTCGATGGTCATTAGTAGCCAGCGCACCAACTCGATGGTGATGACCAGAGGTAAAATAATGAATAGGCCGCGCACAATAAAACGCGATAGCTTACGCATGGTAAACCGCATATAAAGCTCCGAATAATGTTAAGAGACAACTATAGTGCATTTTCGTAAGCCGTGATAACCGCGGCCTGCTCAGTCAGCATTCGCTGGTTTAGCGTTGAGCTGATGCCAGCTCACTAAAATAACGCAATAAGTGCGCTGATCAGCAATGCCAGGTTCGCAACCCAGGCCAGCATGAAAAAGTAACTACGGGGGCTCGGGTTACTGTTGGTCGCAATCGCATAGTAAAGCACCATATGTAGCACCCGGGCGAGCAGCATAATCCAGGTTAGCCAGGCAACCAGTACCGGGTTCACGCCGACCACTATGGCGAATACGCTGGCGCCCAACATAGTACCTAGGTTCTCCAGCGTATTCTGGTGCGTACGCCAGGCGCGAAAGGTGAAGCTATGATGGTCGCTGGCCTTCGGCGCCGTGCCAGGAATAGCGCCTTCTTCGCGCGCTTTGCGTCCACTGGCAATAAGCCACTGCACGAACACCATTAATAAAAGCAGTCCGATAGCCAGCAAACTTATGCGATAGTCAGTAAAGTCGATCATAGGGTGAGGTCCTTGTTTTTTAATTCTTAATTTGGATTAGCCTAGCAGCTAAAGGTTAAAACTGGTTACAATTTTTTACTGCATGATCTGTTGCCAGCAATGCATACTAAAGTTATCAGCGTCAGGATCGAAAATACGGGAGATTTCTATGTATCCACGAGGGTATCCAACAGCAAAAACTATTGGGGCTATTGCTGCTCTGGCAGCAGGCTTGCTAAGCCCCTTGGGCAGTGCCAACGGCGCTGATATTTCTACTGCTGTTCAGGCTCGCATTGAAGGCGACAGCTCAGGTGGATGTCTGGCGGTAGGGCGAATCCAGGTAATTGAGGACGGTGCAGATATCAGGCGCGAGACCACTTTCGCCTGTGCGGACAATGAAACAAACAAGCCTGACGCCCGCACAGTTTTTGAAATAGGCTCCATCAGTAAAGCAATGCTTGGCGTCTTAGCAGCCGATTTGGTGCTGCAAGGGGAGCTTGATATTGAGCGTCCGGTAGCGGATTACCTGCCTTACTCTGGTCCACCGGACAGCGCTGAGACCATGTTGGTGCGTCACCTGCTAACTCATACCTCCGGGCTGCCGCGGCTACCCGCTTTGCAACCAGCGGACCATGAAGACCCTTATGCAGACTTCACCGACGAAGCTTTGTGGCACTCGTTTGAGAACGCGCCACTGGCAAGCGAGCCGGGAGCGGAGTACAGCTACTCAAATTTTGCTTTCATGATCCTATCTAAGCTCATTGCGGAGGTGACCGGGCAGTCGCTGCAGGATTATTACCAGACGCGTTTATTTGAGCCACTGGCAATGGAGCATTCCGGCTTCGGGCTGGAAACCATTGAAGGGCGCCTGGCGAATGGGGATGCGGCTAAAAACTGGAATTTCCCTAAGGATATGGAAGCCGTCGGAGGAGTGCGCAGCAGCTTACATGACATGCTTAATTTTGCGCAGTTACAGCTCGGCTTAGGACCACCTGAACTGGTCGATGCGGCTCAGCAATCGCATCAGCTGCTGGCCGAGGTCGGGGAGCACAGTATCGCCTGGGGCTGGATGCTGCATGAGCGCAACAATCATCAGTATATTTTGCACGGGGGTGGCACGGGTGGTTTCAATGCGGTAATTATTATTGAACCTGCAGAACAGCAGGCGGTGGTGGTATTGGCTAATGCCGCGCTCTATAACACTCAGGACGTGCAATCGCTGGGACTGCATTTACTGGATGAGTCTGTCGAACCTGGTCTGGCGCACCGCGTAGCCGCTCAGCCCGAGGCATTGAGCCTTGACGACTATGAGGGCGATTATCCATTGATGCCCGGCTTTAATCTGCGTATTTTTGTTGAAGATAACCAGCTGTACTTGCAGGCAAGCGGGCAGCCTGCGGCACCTCTTAATTATCAGAGTGAAGATACTTTTGAAAATCTTCAGCATGGCGTCGAAATCGAATTTGAACGTGACGAAGACAGGCACGTTAGCGGGCTGGAACTGCGGCAATTCGGGCAGACGTTGAGCGGGCCACGGGAAGTCGCGGATGACAATACTAACCCCTAGGTTTTTGCCACAGTACGGTATCGCGGCGTCGCTCTAACTCGTGCAGAGGCCAGCGTTGACTAATGTAGTCCATGCTTTTGTCACTGAACAGGCTGATATGGGTCGGATCGTGAATATAGCGCCAGCTGACGAATTCAGCTTTGCTAGTCGCACGCTGGGTCATGATCATCAGTAAGCCGCCAGGTTTAAGGCACTGACAGAGAGTATCAAGAGCCTGAGCTGGCTGGCTCAGGTGTTCAAACACTTCGGTGGCCGTGATGAAGTCGTAATCCTGGTGCAGACGGGCAGGTTCATTGGCGTAATAAATATCGTAATTGGCACAGCTAAAACCAGCCTCTTCGAACATCAGCGACAGGGCTGGGCCGGGGCCACTGCCAAAGTCCAGCCCGCTTGCCCCCGGTTTCAGCCTTGTTACCACAGGCTCAAAGGCTCGGTTCAAAAAACGCCGGTAACCTGGATCCTGTGGGTTATTCTGATGCAGTTCATAGATTGCCTGTTCCTCGCTGGCGCCAGGCTGTTGCTCAGCGGGCACCTGCACCAGGCCACATTCGAGGCAGGCAAAGTAGTCACGATTCTCAATCGCACCATGCTGGCCCTGATACCAGTGTTCGAAATTGGTTGAGGCGCATAAGACACAGGGTGTCGACAGAGTTTTCATGGGCTACAGGCATAATACGTAAAGTAACGGAAGGCGTTACTTTAGCGCAGCAGCAGGGATTAAAAAAGGGCCCGCAGGCCCTTTGTAGTCGCTCTTAATCCTGCTTAGAAACGGTAGGTCAGGCTGGCACTGACACTAGTCCCAGGGTCGCGACCTTGCAGAATTTCCCCTTGCTGGAGAATTTCAGTGCGCTCCCCGAGCAGGTTCTTCGCTGCCAGTTTCAACGACAGTCCTTCCACCGGATAGTAGCTGTATGTGGCATCGACAGAGTGGAACGGTTGCTCAAAGGCATCGTCTTTGCCATTCACGCCGGCAAAGTTAATCCGTTCGCCAAATACGTTGTAGCTAAGCGTTGCTGAGTGGCGTTCATTGTTGGAATCGAAGCCGAGCTGCGCGTTAACAACATACTCCGAGTGTCCACTCATGCGACGTTCCAGGTTGGTGATATTGGACGCGCCGAACCGCTCAATACGGATATCTGAGTCACTCAGGGTCAGGTTACCAGCGACAAAGAACTGATCCAGCCAGCCCGGAGAGGTTGACCATAGCCCACCTAAACGGCGTACAAACTCGGTTTCCACACCGTAAATGCTGCCTTCTTCCGCATTACGGAACGAGACCAGTAAGTTACCGTCCGAGCCCATGATTTCAATGCTTTCAATCGGCGCGTCAATGTCCTTATAGAAGGCGCCAATGCTAAGGCTGTTGCCGGAGGGTAGGTACCACTCCCAGCGCACGTCAGCATTGAGCAGCTTCGAGCTTTCCAGATCCTGAAAGCCGATCACGTTGAAGTCAGTTAATGGGTCGACGTAGAGAACCGGCGTGACTTCACGTAAATCCGGACGCACTACCGACTGGCTGAGACCAAAACGTAGCTGCATATCAGGGTGGTACAACCAGGTTAGTGCAGCGCTGGGGTACCAGTCTTCATCCAGCAACGGATAATCAGCAGGGTCACCCTGGATCTCACCCGTGGATGGGCTTAATGGCAATGCCAGCTGACGGAAGTCTTCGTAGCGAGCACCCAGTGTAAAGCGCCAGGTGTCATTTAGCATCGAGTCGAGGCCGAGATAAAACGCATCCAGTTGCTGAGCGGCCACATAGTCGTCCGCCTGGGCGGTAACATCTGAGATGGCGAAGCTCTTCGACGGGTCGAGAATATTGGCATCGGAAAATATATCCGAAAAGCGCTGCTGCAGCTCAACGTTATCGAAGCCACGGCTATCCAGCTTGAAGCGGTCGACTTCTGAGTTACGTGAGCGCTGGAAGTACATATAACCGCCTTGCAGTTCCAGCTCCCAACTTGCCAGACTAACTGGCAATTTGAAGTCGATGCTGCCGTTCTCGGTCCGATCTTTCATATCGCCAAAGATATACTGCACCGCATTGTCGCTGCGGCGCAAGGTGGCGGTTTGACTACCGTCATCCTCAATCGAGCGAATGTAGCGGTACTCAACTTCGCCAGGTGCGTAGCGGCGGGCGCGGGCATCTGTCCATTGCCACTGCATATTGAGATCACTTAGGAAATCAAAATGATGGTCGCCGCGAAACTGGTTAGCAGTCAGGGTGCGTTCTTCATAACGGGCCGAGTAGTCCATGTTTTCACGGTTCGGCTCGTTGATGGTTTCGATGGTATCGCCAACTTTCAGTTTTACTTCATCGCTCGTATCAAGCAGGTAAATGGTGCTGCTTTCGAGCGTGTGCATGTTGTCGTAATTCAGCCCGAAGTTCACAATCGAGGACACCTGCGTGCTGTATTCGGTGCCTGAAATATCATCGTAGCGAACCAGTGGAGTCAGTTCACTGCCACTGGTGATTGAGTAGTAGCGTTCCTGTTCGTCAATATTTTTGCTGGAACGGTCATAAGCGAAGGAGCCAATGGCACCAAAGGTCAGTTTATCAGTTAACTGCAGACTGTCGCCGTAGGTCAGGCTGGCATCCATGTCTGGACCAATCGAGGTACGCTCAATGTCCATTTCCCGGTTCAGGGCGACACCCAGTTCACGGTTGATGGTTTCGGCACGCGCCAGGTTTTCGGCGTTGATACCGCCAAGTTGGCGGGCAATCGGAATGGTTTCCAGCGAGCCATACAAATCCAGCGCCTGCTGAATGTCGGTTGGTAAACCGCGGGTGCCGTCATCACGGCCGCGCCAGTCGTCGTCTCCGCCAGCATATTCGAGTCCGTCGTCTGAATTCAGACTGTTGTACCCGGTACCCAGCGACAGCTCGAACACACGTTCACGTGGCAGGCTTAGGGTACGAATGTTAACGCCGCCGCCGCCAAATGAAGCCGGTTGATCTACCGAGAAAGACTTCTGCACCATCAGGCTTTCGATGATAGCAGTTGGAAACATATCCAACGGTACCACGTTCCGGGTCGGGTCAGGACTGGGAACCATGGCTCCGTTGAGTAAGGTACTGGAATAACGCTCGCCGAGACCACGGACGTAGATAAATTTGTTATCAATCAGGGTCAGGCCAGTGATTCGTTTCAGTGCCGCGGCAACATCCGAGTCGCCAATACGGCTGATCATTTCTGCATCCAAAATTTCGGTAACCTGCGATTGCTCACGGCGTTCAGCCGCGGTGATCGCCGCCGAACTCATTAATCGGCCGGTTACCTGAATACGCTCAATGCTAGGTGTCACATTACTGTCGGCTGCTTCTGCGCTCTCTGCACTCTCAGCCCATGCGGGCTGAGAGATACAAGAGACAGAGGCGAGCGCGAGCAGGATGGCCTTGGCCAGCGGGCGTAAGGTCATGTTTGAACAGCTCATCGCAGCCTCTCTTCTTAGTTAGCTTGCAAACCAATAGTCCAGCCCTGAGTCCAGTCATAGTCAGCAGACGCTGCACCGACGAATGGAACATTCAGGAAGAACTCATCACCGCTAAAGTCTTTGCTTGGGTTGGCGCTAATGGTCAGGTAACCGTCGACTACATCGTCGATACCAGCGGCGACTGCATTACCATCCTGAGCCAAGAACCACTGTTCGGTTGTCTGCGTAGCACTGACATCGCCAAGGAAAGGTTCGTCACAGGCAATCACCGAGTAAGTCATCTCAGTGGTGAAATTGGCAGCAAGGTCCTCTGCCTCCTGCGAGTTGAACTCCAGGCATTCACCCATTCCGCTCGGGCCAGTTACCAGCATGTTGTGAAGTTTACCGGTGGTGCCTGCGCGCAACAGAATGCCCTCAGAGTCTTTGTCCGCCGAGGTGTAGTCATTTCCGATAATAGTCATGTTGGCAATGACAGGATTGGAAATTGGTGTCGCTGTAAGGTCACCAGACTGGTTGTCTGCTTCAATACCGCGGTTGGCTACATCGTTATGAGCTGCAAGCATAAACTGTATACGACCTGTCCAGCCATCCGCCCAGTCCAGTGAATCGTCACCAGCACCCGTGGTAAGCACGTAACGTGCATCGACGGTGCCGCCGAAGAACTCAATGCCATCGTCGAGGTTTTCATGTACCTGGATAAAGGCTACCCGGGTTTGATCGCCAATGCCTGCGAAAGTGATACCGTTCAGCTCGTTATCAGTTAGTACTTCGTAACCCGCGTATTGAACGCGGACAAACTTCAGTTTGCCAGAATCGTCGTTGGCATCGGCACCACCGTAAGGACCTGCATCACCTTCTGCTTCGATATCACAGCTGGCAAGGTCAGCCTGGTCGCATTTATTGCTTGGTGCGTTACCCAGTAATACCAGGCCACCCCACTGACCTTTGCCAGTGTTGGCATCAATTACATCCTGTAGCGAGGTCATAGTGATGGGCGCGTTTGGACGTCCTTCGGCGATAATTTTAGAACCGCGGGCGATAACCAGGAAATCAGCACCGTTTTCACCGTAAAGGCGCACACCCGGGTCGATAAACAAGGTTGCTGAGTCGGCATTGTCGTTGCCGATACGGACCAGGCCATCGAGCTGGTAGTCAGCGCCAACGGGCAAGTGAAGGTTCTCAGTGTAGGAGCCAGTTAGTTCGCAAGTCAGCTTGTCAGTCAGCGACTCAACCTGTGTCGTACCGGCCGGGCAACTAATCGCAGAAGCGTCGTTGTGTAGCGCGTAGGTCCAATCCAGGGTCCAGTCGTTCTCGCCATCGAAAGCACCGATGTAGTCAACGTCGTCAAACCAGGTATCGACCTCGTTGGCAACGTTCAGTCCGGCACCCAGTGCAGGTGAAACCGCTGACGGGAAGTAGCCACCTAACAACGGATCGTCGGTGGAGTTACCAGGCTGTGCCAGGAACCAGGTTTCAGCGTCAAAAATAACGGTGTCGGTCTCATCAACGCTGTCTTTGAATGGTTCGCTGCAATGAATAATAGAATGCTCAAAACGTAAGTCACCGCTGTCCGCGTTGTCGACCGTTTCCTGATCATTCAGCTCAAAGCATTCTCCCATGCCCGGTTCACCGGTCACAACGAAGTTATAAAGCTCAGCACTGGTGCCGCGACGTAGCAGAATGCCTTCACCGTCGTCGTCCCCATCCCACTCATTGCCAAGAATAGTCATATTGGAAATAATCGGGCGGCTGCGAGGGGTCGCGCTGAAATTGCTTGAGCTGTTATCAGCCTCGATACCCCGGTTGGCCTTACCATTGACTGTGTTGTGCTGCACTAATACGTGCTGCAGACGGCCATTCCAGCCAGCATCCCAGTCCAGCGAGTCATCACCGTTGCCGGTCAGAACGACGTATTTAGCGTCCGCAGTGCCGCCGAAAAACTCGATGCCATCGTCGAGGTTATTATGTACCTGAATGTATTCAATGGTGGTGCCTTTACCGACGCCGCCGAAGGTAATGCCATTCAGTTCGTTGTCAGGCAGGACTTCGTAGCCTGCGTAACGTACCTGCAAATAGCGCAAGGTTCCGCTATTGTCATTTGCATCGGAGCCACCGTATGGACCTGCATCACCCTCTGCTTCAATGGCGCAGTCATCCAGGTTGGCCTGGTCGCATCCGTTGACGGGTGCCTGACCAAGTAATACCAAACCGCCCCATTGCCCGATTGAAGTGGCATCGGTCAGGCCGAGCAGGTTCTGCAGCGAGGTCATCACGATAGGCTCGTTGCGGGTACCTTCAGCTTCAAGTTGAGAGCCGCGGCGTACAACAAGGAAATCGGCACCGCTTTTACCGAACAGCGTGGTGCCGCGTTCGATGGTCAGTACTGTGTTGTCCGCTTGGTCGTTGCCCACTGCAACACGGCCGTCTAAGGCCCACAGCACGTCATTGGTTAACGTCCGGTCGGTGGTGAAGGTGCCACTGATTTCGCAAACGGTTGCATTCATGCCATCCACTGGATCGCCAGCTACCGCCCACTCCGGGCAATCAGCAGTGGCTGGAGGTGGAGTACCACCGCCGCCACCGGGTGGAGGCGTATTACCGCCGTCGCCGTCACCGCCACTGCTAATGTTGATGTCACCGCCACAGGCAGCCAGTGTTAATGCGGCCGTGACCAGGCTCAGCCGGAATAATTGTTTTAGTTGGAACATAGAGTTGTCTCCGCAGAGGGTTGTGAGAGAAAAGCGCGGTTAGTGTGCTTCCTCTGCGTGACACTATGGTTATGAAAAGGTGACAACTTGGTGTCACCTTTGTTTCATTTCAATGACATACAGGTGCTGTTAGCTTACATCCTCCGCCAGGAAGCCGCCTGACTGTCGGCGCCAGAGTTTGGCATACAAACCGTCCTGGGTGATCAGTTGTTCGTGCGTGCCCTGTTCGATAACCCGTCCCTGATCCATGATCACCAGACGGTCCATCGCGGCAATGGTGGACAGTCGGTGGGCAATTGCGATCACCGTTTTACCTTCCATCAGGTTATAGAGGTTTTCCTGGATAGCGGTTTCCACTTCACTGTCGAGTGCCGAGGTCGCTTCATCCAGAATCAGAATGGGGGCATCCTTTAACATCACCCGGGCAATGGCGATCCGCTGGCGCTGGCCTCCGGACAGTTTGACCCCGCGCTCACCAACATGCGCATCGTAGCCAGTGCGACCTTTGTGGTCACTTAAGCCGGCGATAAACTCATCGGCATGGGCGCGCCGCGCTGCATAGAAGAGTTCATCCTCGCTGGCATCCGGACGGCCGTACATAATATTGTCGCGTACCGAGCGATGCAGTAACGAGGTGTCCTGCGTGACCATGCCAATATGTGCCCGCAGGGTGTCCTGCTGCACGTCAGAAATATTCTGACCATCAATCAGAATACGACCACTCTGTACATCGTAGAAGCGCAGCAACAAGTTGACCAGGGTCGACTTACCGGCGCCGGAGCGACCGACAATACCAACTTTTTCGCCGGGTTTGATGTTCAGCTTGAGCCCGTCCATCACCCCGCTGGCTTTACCGTAGTGGAAGTTAACGTCGTCGAATTCGATCCCACCTTTGCTGACCTGCAATGGAGGCGCGTCGGGCTTGTCTTCGACCGTACGCGAGACTGCAATCGAGCCGATCCCGTCCTGCACGGTACCTATGGCTTCAAACAACTGAGTCAGTTGCCACATCACCATTTGTGACATTCCAAACAATCGCAGCACCAGGCCTACTACTACCGCGACGGCGCCCAAGGAGACAGCTTCATTGAGCCATAAACCGATCGCCAGGGCGGCAGAAGCAAACAGCAAAAGGCAGTTGATGACATATAGCAAACCATACAGCAACGTCACCAGGCGCATCTGTTTGTGCACGGTGAGCAGAAAGTCATCCATGCCATCGCGGGCAAAACTGGTTTCACGCGCGCCATGAGAGAACAATTTCACGGTCTGGATATTGGTATAACTGTCGACGATACGACCCGTCATAATCGAACGGGCATCGGCCTGCTCCTGGGAGATTTTGCCCAGCCGCGGAACAAAGATATAAAGCAGCAATGCATAGATAACGATCCAGCCAGCCAGTGGCAGGATCAGACGCCAGTCGGCAGTAGCAATCAACACAAACATGGCAAGGAAATAAACGCCGATGTAATTGACCACTTCGATAAAGCTGACCACGACCTGACGCACCGAGAGCGCGGTTTGCATCAGCTTGGTTGCAACCCGGCCGGGAAACTCGTCCTGGTAGTAGCTCATAGACTGCTTCAACAGATAGCGATGCACCAGCCAGCGAATACGCATCGGGTAGTTGCCGAGCAGAGTCTGGTGCATAAGCAGTGACTGAAACCAAACCAGTGTAGGCAGGCCAATCAATACCACCGCCGACATGGCGGTCAGTTTTATCCATTCGTTGGCGAGAAAGTTAGCGCGATCCTGCTCTGAGAGCCAGTCGACAATACTGCCAAGAAAGCCGAACAGCCAGACTTCGGTAATGGCTACCAGCGCCATCAGAATGGCGACCATAATCAGGTACTTTTCTGAGCCTTTGGTGAAGTGGTAACAGAAGGCAAAGAAACCCTTCGGCGGTTGGGCCGGCTCGGCTTCAGGAAATGGGTCTAAACGATTTTCAAACCAACGAAACATAAGGCTTCCTTGTATACGGCGCGCTTTAAGGGGTACGACAAAAACGCGCATAACAAACAGGGGCTAAAAGAGCCCCTGAGTATACAATAAAAGCGGCCTATTCAATCAGAGCTCTGTTACATCAATATGTAAATGACTTCCTTGCTGACGAACACTGGTCTCGGCAGCATGGCTAAACTCAATACCCTGCCAGGTAAAGTCAATCGACTCGAGCTGACAGCTCTCGTTTCCGTCACACAAGACGGGCAATGAATCGACTTTAACCTGCAGTCGCAATACCGGACTTTCATCACCCGGTGACTGCATATGGGTTGCAGCACCTTCGATAAGAAGCTTGGTCATGTTGCCGTAAATAGAAATCGACTGCGGCTGCGGCAGAACATACGAGCCCTGCTGTGGCTGGGTAAAGCCTCCCGTACCGCTTGAGAAGTTAACATCGAGCCCGGCGGTCGCCTGCTTACTCTTTAAATGAATGGCGAAATCCAGGGTCGCTTCAGTCAACGCGGCGAACTGTTCAAGGTTAAGTGCCTGGTCCGGGCTACTTTGCTGATAGGCCCATTCGACAAGCGCTTCAATAGGGTAGCGGGCTAACAGGTCATTGATGCGCGCTTCATCAGGCTCTTCGAACTGACGCCACTCGGCGAGCAGGGCGTTTAATGACGAGGCATCGTTGATCTGCTGCTGCGCATCCTGTTCCAACCGGGTTGCCAGGATCACCTGGGCCGCGCCGGTCCCATAGGAATAACGGCGCAGGTTACTGCTGTTGTGAACCCCTTCAGGGTTTACTTGCAGGTGGTCTTTAACGCGGCGTGTGACGTTAAAGCGCGGATGCACCAGACGACCGGCGGTGAGCCCGATGTATTCAGCAGTCCCTTCAATAATTTCAAGCTGGTGCATACGTTCCATCGGTTCAGCGCCCATTTGCATGACCAGTAAATGATCAATGGTCAGCAGGTCATCCAGCAATCCGGGCACGCGCTCGACAGGTGCATCCAGCGCCTGCTCCAGCAGATCGCGGCGAAGCTGCAGTAAGGCGCGAACTTGTGGATTTTTAAACGCGTCAGGGTCGACAAATTCAGCCACCGCGGTGCGCGAAAAGTGGCTGCGTTGATAGCCGTGGAAGGCTTCATGAAACAGCAGGCTTAAAGTGTCCTGAGGGCTGCTTTGTAAACTCACAGCCGTGGCCACGATATCGCCCGCCTGGTAGTCAATATGAAAGCTGTCGCTGAGTCTTGGCAGACTATCTTCATAGTAATAATAGCGCTCGCTAAGCTGCTGGTAGTCGCCCTCTGGCACCTGCTCGCTAACCAGCAACGCGGGCCCTTGTCGAAAATAGACAATGAAGGGGGTGTTAGCGCTCCAGAAATCCGGCCACAGTTCTTCAGCCTGAGCAGCAGCGCGTTCGATATACTGAGCATGCTCGACCAGCTCGCGCTGAGTCTCGTTTTCGGTGGCAATCTGTGAGCTACAGGCCGCCAACCAGCTAATTAATAAACTGCTAATGAGTAATGAACGCCAGGCAATAGATTTCATAGTTCAGACCATCCTAGTGGTTAATTTCCATGCCAGACTTCAGTCCCAATTGGGGGCCTCGGCAATGCGTTAGTATAAAAACGAATAATTTATCCGATTATTGTCTTTTTAACAGACCTTGTGAAGCAGCAAATCTGACCTCATAGCGTAGACAAGCTTAGCTTACTTGTCCTGGTTGCTATTCAACCAACAGTCTCTTGAAAGGATCGTCTAATGCACACCAACCTGTTTTCCCCGGTGACTTTAAACCCGACACTAACCCTGAAAAACCGTGTCGCTATGGCCCCATTAACCCGCTGCATGGCGGCTGCGGATCTGACTCCGACCGATGACATGGCCGCCTATTATGCGCGCCGTGCCGATGTCGGTTTAATCATTTCCGAAGCGACCATCATTCGTGCCGACGCGCAGGGCTACCCGAACGTGCCGGGTATCTTCCGCCCGTCCCATATTGAAGGCTGGCAGAAAGTCACCGACGCCGTGCATGAAAAAGGTGGCACCATGTTTTGCCAGTTGTGGCACGTAGGCAGGGTTTCGCATCAGGTCTTTCATGGCTCGCGCCCGGTCTCAGCGTCAGCGATTGGCCTTAATGAGCGCATTCCGCGGATGCCGGGTCTGACGTACCCGGTGCCGCGCGCTCTCGGCAGCGGTGAAATCGAGCAGCTTATCGAAGACTATGCGGTGGCCGCTTCCAATTCACGCGCCGCAGGGTTTGACGGGGTTGAAATCCATGGAGCCAATGGTTACCTGCTCGACCAGTTCCTGCATTATGCCAGTAACCATCGTGAGGACGAATTTGGTGGTAGCCCGGAGAACATGGTGCGTTTCCCTCTGGCGGTGGTCGATGCAGTCATTGCAGCAGTCGGTGCCGATCGCGTTGGCCTGCGTTTATCGCCGGGCGCTTATGCGAATATGACCGGAGATCCGCGCGACAAAGCGGTCTTTCAATTGCTGTTAGCAGAGCTGGACAAGCGCGACCTGGCCTATCTGCATGTGGGTATTTTCGATGACAGTATGACCTTCGACGCCCTTGACGGCATGCGTTCCAGCGAGTTCCTGCGGGCTAACTACAAAGGCACCTTTATGGGCTGCGGCAGCTACACCGCCGATCAGGCTGACCAGGGTATCGCTGAAGGCAAATTTGACCTCGCTGCAATCGGCCGGCCGTTGATAGCCAACCCGGATTACATCCAACGCGTGCAACAGGGCGAAGCGCTGGTTGAATACGACGCCGAGATGCTGAAAACGCTGCTTTAACTAGTCGCTGGATTGCAGCAACTGCCGACTGCGTTGCTGCAATCCTTCGAGGTATTGGGTTTCTGATTCAATTGAGTCATATTCATCAATCATACGGCCGAGGGTGACCACTTTAACCTGCTTGTCGCCGGAGCCGCTAATGGTGCCGGGCATGCTGAAGGTTAGTGCCATCAGCGCAGCAGACTCACAGTCAAGTGCTCCGCGCACCTCATCGCTGAACTCCGTTTGCCGCACGAACCGCTCATCGACCCGCTGGTAAGTATGCATGTTGAGTTGGCCGTTCTCGCTGTTTTCGGTCACCAGGCTAAAGCCGGTGAGTTGCTCATCGTCGGTCTGCGTGTCCGCCTGACTGTAGAGGTGAAGTACATAGGTGCGTTCATTGTCCGTCAGTGTAGGGGCAGACTGAATGTCTGTGGCGAATTGGTTTAGCAACGCATGCCGGGTAAAGGTCTGCAATGTAGCTGCAGGCATCCAAAGCGTATCCTGAGCTAGCTTTCTGATGCCATAAGCAGTTACGTCTTCATACCCGTCCGTACCGTAGGTTCCCATCCATTCAGACGAAAGTGTCTGCCGCACTTCGATCGCCTGGCCAAGCAGCGTAACGTCCGTAGAAGGTTCTTCTGCCGCCGCGCAGGGCAAAACAATGCAGCTAAGTACGGCAACAAGTAATCGAGTAAAAAAGACCATGGCCAAATCCTTATGTGGTTTCTTACTCCCCAGCTAACCTGATCCCAGGTTGGTTGTAAAGACCTGAGCCCGGCGGTACGGATCAGTTTAAAGGGATTGAGTGGGGTTCACCCTTAGGCCCTGAACAAACCCGCAATTTTCAATTTGGCGGTAGTTCTGGCTTTCTAATGGTCGTAGTTTCGTGATGTCTACCCGGCCAGAAAAATCATGCGTCACTTCACTTTCAATCTGATAGTAGAAGTTTACATAGGGGCTCTGCTTCGACAGGTTAATATAGGGCATGCCATCAATCGCCCACTGACCCTGCAAGGTCTCACCGTCTGTATAGGTCAGCGTAAAGCGATTGTCGTTGGTCAGGGTGAGGGTTTGCATCAACTCGCAGTTGTCTGCCTGATAGGTCCCGATAACAGAATGCATTGCTCCATTTATGAGTGTGTCATCAACCAGGTATAACCCCATATTGCCAGCCCGGTACCAGTGGTTACCGCGCTGGATAATCGAGGTGGCAATGTTCTCGTAGCCTAAGCCATGAAGAAGCGATGCGACGCTGTCGACCTCGCGGCCAAGAGTCGCCGCTGAGCCCAGAATTATGGTCGAAGCATCCATCGTTGCGGGGTGTGGAATCGAGATAACCGTAACCTCAAGCCCCGCTTTCTCCAGTTCTTGCTGTACTTCTATAACGCTGGAGGGGTTTAACTTATAGTCATTGAGGAAGACTGTAGGCGATGTGCAGCCGCTAGCAATGACTAAAGTCGCCAGGATCAGGCAAATACGTTGCACAGATTGATAAACAGGCATTGGCAAAAGTTTCCGTCCTTGATTCTTTCTTCTACTGTACGGTAGAAGTGCGCCAGGGGGAACGAATCGCTTTTTTCTTTAAAGACTTTAATTTGATCAAAACTCAAGGAATAAGATTTGAAATCTTTTGTATTAATTATTGTTTCACTATTCACTGCTTTCAGTGCCGCAGCTGGTACCGTTTATGATGAATCGAGAGATAGGCATATTCCGATAGAAATATCGCATCCCACCTCACAAAGAGACTGCAGTGAGGCTGAAAAATGTCCGGTTGCATTTCTTAGTGCGGGTTATGGTGTCTCGCATGTCAAATACTCCTTTTTGTCGCAGCAGTTGAATCAATTGGGTTACATGGTTGTGGCTATCGGGCATGAACTAGAGAGTGATCCGCCGTTATCGGTGTCTGGTGACCTGTATGAATCCCGCAGTGAGAACTGGAGCCGGGGCGCTGAGACACTGGACTTTATTAAACACAATCTTGAACCTGTTCATCAAAACTACAATTTTAGTGAATTGTTGCTTATCGGTCATTCAAACGGAGGTGATATATCGTCCTGGCTTGCCAATCAGGGTACAGACTACATAGCAACCGTCATTACGCTTGATCACCGGCGCGTTCCGCTTCCACGTAGTACGGATATCGACGTGCTTTCAATTCGGGGCAGTGACTACCCTGCGGACGATGGGGTGTTACCTTCATCACAAGAAAGCGAGCGCTACGGTATTTGCGTTAAGACAATAGCGGAATCGCGGCACAATGATATGACTGACTACGGCCCCGTCTGGCTTAAAGACGAGATTGCTCACACAGTCGCTAATTATCTAACAGGTGGGCGCTGTAGCTAATTAGGTTGTCTGGTAAAAGGGTATGGTTTTAGCGGTCAAACCGACTCACCGCAGACCCAGGCGCTGGACCATGCCCATTGGAAGTTGTAGCCGCCGAGCCAGCCGGTGACGTCGAGCACTTCGCCAATGAAGTAGAGGCCTGGTTGCAGTTTGCTCTGCATGGTCTTGGAACTGACCTCATCAACGTTGACGCCGCCGAGAGTGACTTCGGCGGTGCGGTAGCCCTCGGTACCGTTGGGTTTAAGCGACCAGTTGTGGAGGCATTCGGCGATGCTACTGAGTTCGGCATGACTGTAGTCGGCGAGGTTCTTCTGTGGCCATTTTTCGCGCTCCAGCAGAATGCTTACTAAACGCTTGGCGATGTGCTGGCTTAACCAGGCTTTCAGGCCCATTTTGGGTTGTTGCTGTTTGCTCGCTTTCAGCGCTTCAAAGGCATCTGCATCGGGCATTAAGTTAATATGCACGCTTTCGCCCGGCTGCCAGTAGGAGGACACCTGCAAAATCGCCGGTCCGCTGACGCCGCGGTGGGTAAATAGCATGGCTTCTTTAAAGCTGGCACGGTCGCTGGCAGCAATGACATCACAGGCGGTGCCGGCAAGGGGCTCAAACTGCGCTTTGTCACTGTCATGCAGGGTAAAAGGCACCAGCCCGGCACGTACTGGCTGGATGCTGTGACCGAACTGCTCCGCTAGCTTGAAGCCAAACGCGGTCGCGCCGAGTTTCGGCATGGATAAACCGCCAGTCGCGACCACCACTGACTTAGCGTTGTATGTTCCCTGCGATGTGTCGAGCTGGTACTCCTGGCCGTCGAAGCTGACATCAGTCACGTTGGTGCGCAGTTGAACACGCGCGCCATGTTCAGCGCATTCATCGAGCAACATGCGGACGATCTGTTTAGCAGAGTCGTCGCAAAATAGCTGACCCAGGGTTTTCTCGTGGTAAGCAATACCATAACGGCTAACCTGCGCAATGAAGTCCCATTGGGTGTAGCGACTTAATGCAGACTTGCAGAAATGCGGGTTTGCCGACAAAAAGTTGTCTGGCGCGGTGTACATATTGGTGAAATTGCAGCGTCCGCCGCCGGAAATCAGGATCTTTTTGCCTGCCTGCTTGGCGTGATCGAGCACCAGCACCGACTTTCCGCGTTTAGCGGCGGTGGCGGCGCAATGGAGTCCGGCCGCGCCAGCGCCCAGAATAATGCAGTCAAATGTCTTAGTTTCCATTTACTTAGCTCAAAGCAGGCAAGTTCGCGGTTGGCTTCAACCGTTAAAAGCGGGCAGTTTAGCACAGTTGTGAACAAATCGGATTTGCCTCGGAGCCCCCTTTTGCATAGTCTAGAGCGCGTTTAAATTTCGGGAACTGATTTGTTATGTCAAAAATAAAAATTCCACACACGCTGGTGCTGATGTTCATCATGATGATGGTGGCGCTGGTGTTAACCTGGATTTTGCCAACCGGTTCATTTGACCGTCAGGTTGAAGATGGTTTGACCGTCGTGGTACCAGGCAGTTATGAAATGCAGGAAGATGTCCCCCGGCTGAGCCCTGTGCGCTTGCTTACGGTGATTCCGGAAGCGCTGGAAGCGGCTCAAAACGTTATTTTCTTCGTTTTTCTGATCGGTGGCGTGCTCGGTATTATTCGTCACACTGGCGCACTGGATGCGGTGATCGGCAAGCTGCTGGAGAAATTCGGTAGCCGCATGGGTCTGCTCATTTTCGGTGGCATGTTCATTTTTGGCCTGTTCTCATCGGTGATCGGCATGGCCGCCGAGTACGTGGTCTTCGTGGCGCTGCTGGTCGGGTTGTGCAGGGCCATTAAGCTCGATGCAATGGTGGCAATGGGGATTCTGGTGGTCGGCTATGGTGTCGGGTACGGTTTGTCGTTAACCAACCCCTTTACCGTGGTGATCGCTCAGGCCATTGCCGAAGTGCAACCGGGCAGCGGCGCCTGGCTGCGTATCCTGTTGTTGATCCCGGTCTTTGCCGTTGGTTTCCACCATGTTTACAGCTACGCCAAAAAAGTCAAAGCTGACCCGGCCAACTCGCTACTGGCGGATTTACCGACCGAAGAGATCAAACAGGACGCCGATGCTTACCCGAAAATGAATAAAACCCATATTGCGGTAATCAGCGCCTTTGGTTTGGCCCTTGCGTTACTGGTTTATGGCATTCAATGGCACGGTTGGTATTTAACAGAGCTGAGTGCGCTGTTTGTCGGCCTGGGGATAGCGACTATCTTTATCGGCCGGCTTGGCTTCGATGAAGCGGCGCAGAAGTTCATTGACGGTGCTGCCCAGTTAACCGCGACTGCATTATTGGTTGGTTTTGCCCGCAGTATCGCGATGATCCTGGAAGATGGTCAGGTTCTCGACACCGTTATCCATTACTTGTCGATGCCGGTTGATGCCATGGGGTCCTATTTTGGTGCGGTAGGCATGCTTTTCATTCAGTCGTTCCTTAACCTGTTCATTCCATCGGGCTCAGGGCAGGCGTTTGTGACTATGCCGATTATGGTGCCGATTGCGGACACCGCTGAAATTGGTCGTCAGGTGGCTGTACTGGCGTTCCAGATGGGTGACGGTTTCATGAATATGATCGTACCGACTAACCCGGTGTTGATGGGTATTCTTGGCCTGGCTGGTATTCCTTACGACCGCTGGTTCCGTTTTATGGCGCCTTTGATGTTGAAATTGCTGGTAGTGTGTTCGTTCGCACTGATATTTGCGGTGTTTGTCGGCTACTAGCCACCGCTGTAATGAAGGGCCCCGCTGCACTCGCAACGGGGCCTTTTTGTTTGCGCGTTGTATGTTTGCGTGGTTTTGTCTATGTGGTAGTTGTCTGCATGTTTAGCGCCAATGGGCGCTAATAGGCTTGTTTTATATAAATATCGAAGCGGTGCTTCTTGCTGGGAACCTGGGCGCTTGGATGCTGCCCCGCCAGATACGGCGCTTTCGCCGGGCGCTTGACGACTACCCGGTGCGTGGCAACCGCAAGCGCTGCGGGTAACAGCTGGTCGCTGTCTTCATCCGTTCCTGCCAAATGTTGCAGCATCTGCATGTCTTTTTTGACTGCCGCTGATTTATCCCGGTGCGGAAACATAGGGTCTAGATAAATCGCCATGGGTGGCTCTTTCGTCAGTTGCTGAGCGTATGCCTGCTCAATGATACTGCCGCGCGGCAGTACCCGTGCGCGTTCAGTCACCCATGGACCTATGCTGTCATCATGCTGAGCCCGGTTGATCGCGTCACTCAACAAAACATGAATGGCTGGGTTTCGTTCTAAAAAACGTACCTGGCAACCTGCATGCACCAGGATCATGCCGTCGCGGCCCAGGCCTGCAGTCGCATCCAGAATAGTTGGCCGATGCCCCTTCGCAATGCCAAGGGCGCGGACAATGGCCTCGTCGCGAGCGCCGCCAGCCTGACGACGCCAGGCTTGTTTGCCGCGGACAAAATCGACCAACAAAGGCGTTACTTTCGGTTGTGACTTCCAGCGTAGTTGAACCCCGAATTGGGTTAGTTCAAGAACAAAGTCATGCTCATTGGCTTCTTCAGGTAACTGATAATGCCTGGCTAATTGTTGGGCGGCGGCTGCGAGTTCGGGTTCCGCAGCCATCAGTGCAGGAGTCAGTAAACCACCGGGGGTGTGCTCAGTGTCTGTGGCCATCTTAGTCAGCCCTGGCGATGTGGCGCATGTCCTGGTGCGGAATGCCGTCTTCGAGGTATTCCGACCCTTCACAGACAAAATCGAGGGAGCGATAGAAGTCGAGCAGGTAGCACTGCGCACCGATGACAATCTGCTGGCTAAGGCTATTGCTCAGGGCTACCTGCATCGCCTTTTTCATCAGTACCCGACCGAGTTGTCGTCCACGGGCGTGCGGTGCCACAATAACCCGGCCAATTCGATGTACATCGGCATCGGCGCCGTGCAGGCTGGTTTTCTTTTTACCTGTGGCATGAAAAATACGCGCGTAGGCGATCAGTTGCTCATTCTCGTAACCGAGCAGATGCAACGCCTGTTGATCTTCGCTGTCGGCGTCCTGATAAGGACAGTTTTGTTCGACTACAAAAACGGCCTGGCGCAGAGCCAGTACCGCATAAAGGTCCGCTACGCTAAGTTCGTTAAAGGTCTTTAATTGCCACTCAATCATGGTTTGTCAGCCTGAATCAGGTGAAAAGCTGGGCCGGATAAAACGCCAGCAACTCGGCGGCTTTGCTGCGGCCGTCGCCTTTCTGTGAAATGTAGCGATTAACCTGCAACTCGGTCAGCTTAGCTTTATGGTAGAACAAACGGCTGTGTTCTGTGTCATGGTTGCTGATTAAAACCGGGATCCCGCGTTTGAAAGCTGCTCGTTCTGCTTTTTGCGCCAAAATGGCCTGTTCGTCCAGGCTGAAACCACCGCTGGCATAGCTGGTAAAGCTGGCAGTCGGACTAAGCGGTAAATAGGGCGGATCGCAATAAATAGCATGCCCTTTACGCGCCCGTCGAAAGCTATTCTGAAATGGCTGGCAGGTGAAGGTGGCTTTTTTCGCTTTCTCAGCAAAAAACTCCAGTTCGGCTTGAGGAAAATAAGGCTTTTTGTACTTGCCAAATGGCACATTGAACTGGCCGCTGGCATTGTAGCGGCACAAGCCGTTGTAGCCGTGGCGGTTAAGGTACAAAAAAAGCAACGAGCGGTGGTAAATGTCGTCGCTTTGGTTGAACTCACGGCGTAGCGCATAGAAGGCATCGGCCTGGTTATTGCGCATCTCAAACAAGCGCCTGGCGTCCTCAATAAAGGTTTTCGGGCGACGTTTAATAATCTGGTAGAGGTTAATCAGGTCGGCATTGATATCGTTCAGCAAATAATGGTCATAATCGCTGTTTAAAAACACCGAACCGGCGCCAACAAAGGGCTCAATTAGCTTGTCAGCGGGCGGCAACAACTGGTTAATGGCTTCGACCAGTGAGTATTTACCGCCGGCCCACTTTAAAAAGGCGCGTTGCTTTTTCATCGTTAGTTGGTCGCAGCGGCGTTGTCGCCCATTACCGGTGCCAGATCCTGACGCACGCCAGCGATCGACTTCGGCCAGGGCTGCAGGCCCTGCAGTTCGCTGTCTTCCTGTTCGCTTTGCTCAGCCACATAGTCGCGTGCAGCCTGTGCCGACGGGTAATCACCGACCACCACAAAGTACCAGCTTTCATCATCGCGCAGGGTCTGGTATATCCGCAATTGCGGATGACTGAATTCGTTTAGAAACAGCTCTAAGCGAGCTGCGTCACTGAATGCGGCAACCTGTAGCACATAGCGTTGCGCATTGCGCTGCCATAGCTCCTGGTTATCGTAGGCCGTTTCAGCCTCGTCACTAGCGTCAGCTGAGGCACTGGCTTCTGCAGGTTGCTCTGCAACTGGTGCAGGCGTAATGGTATCCGGCTGCTCGCTTAACGGCGCGGTAAGTTCCTCCACTGAGGCTTGTTCCTGACGCTGACTACTGCGTTCACGCAGCCGTGTTATGGCCTGGTCGTAATCCATTGCAACGCCGTCGTCAGCGGGTTCAACCACCACAGGTGGTGTTTCCTGCCCGGCTGGCGCGGGCTCTGGTTCGTTGCTGGTTTCGACCTCGGTCTCGACAGGAAGGCTCTCGGGTTCGCGGTCACCGGGCTGTCCTTCGTGCAACATCCAGGCGACGTAAAGCGCCAGTGCAAATGCAATCACCGTCATCAGCAACAGTAGTTTATTCAGTGCCGAACCTGACTTAGGCGCTTTGGCGGCGCCTTTTTCGTTACTCGTTGCCTCGCCGCGTTTCGCTGACCTAGGTGCTGCTTTAGGTTTAAGTAACAAGGTTTCTAATGCCTGCTGGATTTCACCAGGGTAACCCTGTGTTTGTTGCAGCACGGCGCTTAGTTTTTCTTCCGGAATTGACTTGGACTGAGTTTCAACCAGCTTACGCGCAAAACTTGCCTGCTCACGCTTGCTAAAAGGTGATACCTCAATACGTGATGCCGGTTCCTTGCTGCCCAATGAAAGCCCTTTACTGGCCCGCTTTATCCACTCCGCCGATCCGGCAATAACGACACTGACTCGTTGATCCGGTTTAAATAAATGGCGGCTGGTCGCCAGTTCCTGCAGTTCACTTAAAATAGCCGCGGGTAATGATTCGCCGTTGTCGACGCAAACCACCAAATGCTGGCGGCCTGGTTTCATATTGCGTTGCAGTGCTTCGAGGATTCGGTCATCGGTAGAAAACGCGTCGAGGCTGACAAGCTGGCGCAAAATTTTGCTGCGCATGGCGTCGGCATTGATCTTGGACGGCTGTGGCAGATAAGCGAGGTTGGCGTAATCTGAGGCCTGCTCAAGAAAAACTTCAAGAATAGTGGACTTGCCAGCGCCCGGCGGGCCGCTTAGGAAAATCAGGCTCTCGCTGAACGCCACATGGTTATGTAGCTGGTCAAGGATAGCCTGTTGGCTGGCCGTTATTTTAGTGGCAATTGCCAACCCTGGCTCTTGAGACTGCTCTGGTGCTTCAATGCGCATGGATCTTTCCGCTATCTGCGTCACGTTGGCGGCTCACCGCCTGACGGATTAATTCTGGGTCAAGCTCTGCGGTGAGAACCGCATGGCCTAAATTCTCGGGTAATACAAAGCGGACTTTGCCTTGCTTCACCTTTTTATCACGCAACATCAGATCTTGCCACTGCTGCCAGGGCATTTCTACCGGTGCGCTCACTGGTAGGTCCGCGGCTTTCAATAGCTGCAGGGTACGTTGGTAATCACTTTCGCTAAGCATGTCGCGTTGACAGGCAATATCGGCGGCGATGGCAATACCTGCGGCGACCGCTTCACCATGCAGCCAGCTACCAAAGCCCTGTGCCTTTTCAATCGCATGGCCAAAGGTGTGGCCGAGGTTAAGTAAGGCGCGTTGCCCCTGTTCTTTTTCATCGGCTGCCACTATCTGCGCTTTAATTGCACAACTGCGGACGATCGCCTGTTCGAGTTTGCTCTCATCGAGGCCAACTAAAGCAGGCATGGTATTTTCCAGCCAGCTGAAAAAGTCGTGATCCGCCATCACGCCGTACTTGATGACTTCAGCCAGGCCTGCGCTGAGTTCTCGCTGTGGCAAGGTCCGCAAACAGTTGGTATCGATCAAAACCGCTCGTGGTTGGTGAAAGGCACCAATCAGGTTCTTACCGCGTGGATGGTTAACCGCCGTCTTTCCACCGACCGATGAATCGACCTGAGCCAGCAAGGTGGTCGGGATCTGAACGAAATCAACGCCGCGATGGAAGCTGGCGGCAACAAACCCTGCAAGGTCACCGACTACACCACCGCCTAATGCCAGCACGGTACAGTCCCGGGAAAAGCCACTGGCCAGCAGGGCATCCAGCGCCGCTTGCCAGGTTTGCAGGCTTTTCGCCTCTTCGCCATCGGCCATGATAAAGATATCCAGCTGATGGTCGTTGGATAATGCAGCTTTAATCTTTTCCAGGTACAGGGGCGCCACAACCTGATTGGTAATGACGAAGACCTGTTGGTTCAGATAGGGTTTTAAATGCAGAGCCAGGGTCGACAGCAGACCGCTGCCGACCAGTATCGGGTAACTACGCGTGCCAAGTTGCACAGAAAGCTGTTGCATAGACCTACCCTGCTAAGAAAGTTCGCTGACCTAAATCGGAAATGGCGTTTAAAAGCCGAGCTTTTCGATGATCTGAGTGGCTACGACTTTAGCACTTTGATCGTCAGTTTCCACCACTACATCGGCAATTTCTTCGTACAGCGGGTCACGCGTTTCAGCCAGGTCTTCCAGCACTTCGCGAGGATTCTCTGCTTCAGCGATGAGCGGACGGCGTTTGTCCCGTTCGGTGCGGGCGACTTGCTTGTCGATGGTGGTTTTGAGGTACACCACGATGCCGCGTGCCGATAAACGGTTACGGTTTTCTTTACTGACAATCGAACCGCCACCAGTAGCAAGGACAATGCCCATGTGTTCGGTCAATTCTTCAATGACTTTCTCTTCGCGCGTGCGGAAGCCTGCTTCCCCTTCAAGCTCAAACACCCAACTAATATCCGCGCCAGTTCGTTTTTCGATCTCAGCGTCAGAGTCATAGAAGTCAAGGTGGAGCGAGCGTGCGATTTGACGGCCAATGGTGCTTTTACCTGCGCCCATCGGGCCAACTAAGAAAATGTTACGTTTTTCAGCCATATCTTTGTTTACTTCACTTAATAGCTGTTACTTACCAAAAGAAACGAGTGTTTAATTAGCACCCCTGAACTTGCAAAAAAGACACGCGATTATGGCAAAAAGACCGCTAAATGGCAACCGCCACGCGGTGCATTTGTTGACAGACAGGATTTTGACTGGTCCATTGAAATTCTAACCAATCGCGGCGTATTCGCTTCAGTTGCCAGCTATTTTCAAGTACTTGATTTAATTGCAAGCGCCGGGTTTGCCCCTGATAGACGACCACAACGTAGTCGCGTTGAGGCCAGTTTGCGGTAACAATTAGCTGCGGCGGTAATGGCGATTGGCAGTTGCTGGGCGTTGATGAATGAGCTGCTTCATGGCGATCCGCATCATTTAACCAGTCGGTTAACTCGGAAAAAGCGCGCTGATCAGCGGCTATAAACTGGCCTGGCTGCAGGGAGAGGGTAAGCTGAGCCTTGGCCCGACCGCGGTTATCTGCAGCCTGACTCTGATCAGGCAAGACTAGCTGGTAGCGACCCGGGCTGTGCGAGGAGGTGGCAAGGTTTGCCATGAATGCTGTTAGCTCTGACAGTCCACCGTTGGCACTAAGTTGATAGTGCTGATCGCGAATCGTTAATGAGGGTGAATCGAGCGCCTGCAAAGCATCTTGCAACGCCGACAGTGACAGTTCAGGCAACGCCATTTGCGGCGCTTTATCCGGTAACGCGGTGGGGCGGGCGAGCGTGGCCACCGCAATTTGATGCTCTGCATGCTTTGGATCTGGCGCATCGGCGACATAGGCTATCAGCCATGCGACCACGGCCAGCAATGCCACGGCTAGCCAGCGGACCCGGGGGGTGACCAGGCTCCAGCGATAACCGAGGTGATAAAGACCATGGTTAAGGCTAGTCATGGCCCGTTAACCTCAATCACAATCAGGTAACCGGCGCCATGGGAATTGCTGCTCACCAGTTGCGTCGTCCACTGTTGCTGTTGCAGGGTGGTACTAAACATGGTTAACCAGTCGCTGAGCCAGAGTGTGTTGTCTGCTTCCAGCGTTAATTGCCAGTTTGCTGTTGCACCACGGGCAAACTGAATCGTCTTCAGTTCGGCAGCGACGGGGAGCGAGGAAAGCGTCAGTAGCCATAACCGCGCATGCGCAGCAAGCGGGTGCTGAGCAAGGGGCTCTGCCACAATGGCCGGCGTTTCCGCTGGTCTTACAACGGCGACAGAAGATGTCTCAGCGCCCAGTCGTGGTCCGATAACAGCCACAATCAATATCAGCATAGTGCCAAGCTGTGCCTGAGCGATACGAACCTGCTGGCGTAGTCGAATTCGTTGCGGCCGGGCCAGGTTCAACACAATGACCTCGTTCCCAACAAAGCACTGAGCGCGATATCACGACTGGCCGTGCACAACCACGGACCGCTAACCGAGTCTGCTAACGTTGTCTCGTCGCCGTCAAAAGGGGAAGGCGGTGCCCCTGCAAACCTGACTTGCCGGGGGTTGAGGTTAAGTGCGCGATAGAAGTCCTGCAGTTTATCTTGGTTGATCAGCACCACCTGATAGCGCTGTTCAGTGTCGTTCGTGATCTCGCTGGTAGTAATTTTTTCTGCGTCCCAGATGAAAGTGTCTAATGGAGCAAACCCCTGTTGTTCGAGGAGAAATCCGAGCGTCGAGTCGAGCTCAGCGACTGGGACATCCTGCGGCAGTGCTAATTCGAGGTGAGTGAGTGCTGAGCAAGGTAAAAATAATGCAATGCTGGCTGAACTTTTAAATTGAGCGACTATCCTAGCAATGTGAGAGAGAGCATATGACTGGGTTAAAGCGAGTAATTCAAACTCGCCTCCCAGTCCTTTTTTTATCTGCGGTCCGCTTTTTGCTTTTTTTATTTTTATAACCGCGATACTGACATGGTCGTCAGTCCAGACAATACCGAGGCGATTACCTTTACCTGAATGTCGTAAAGCGTGCCAAAGCGCCATGCTACGTATCCTTTTATAAATATAACATCCTTAATTTGACGTCCTGTCAGTTGTCCGCTGTGTACACTGGGAGGAGATGGGATTAAGCATAGATGTTCGCGCCGCGAAGCAGAGCGCCAATTCTGTAAGTAATCGCTGAATGGTCGAAATTGGTTAAATTTAACGCGAAAATCAGTATAATGCCGGATTGTTTTGCACCTTACTCTGCGCTAAATGGGGCCTGCCTTGAAGTTTCTTAAATATTTGCTGCTGACGTTGCTGACCCTGATCATTTTTGGCCTGGGTAGCGTGGTCGCGCTTTATTATTATGTGAAGCCTGAATTACCCAGTGTTGAAACCTTACGCGATGTTCGCTTGCAGATACCGATGCAGGTTTTCACAGCAGATGGCAAGCTGATCTCACAATTTGGTGAGCAACGGCGTATTCCGCTTACCCTGGACGAAATTCCGCAGCAGTTAAAAGATGCGATTTTAGCCACTGAGGACAGCCGTTTTTACGAGCATTTCGGCGTTGACCCTATTGGTGTTGCGCGTGCGTTTAGCGTGCTGGTCACCACGGGCTCTATCCGCGAAGGTGCGAGTACCATTACCATGCAGCTGGCGCGGAATTTCTTTCTGACCCGCGAACGGGCGTGGATGCGCAAAATAAAAGAAGCCTTCATCGCGATCCATATCGAGCAATTGCTCAGCAAAGACGAAATTCTTGAATTGTATCTGAACAAGCTGGCGCTGGGGCACCGTGCCTACGGTGTTGGGGCCGCGGCAGAAGTCTATTACGGTCGTTCGCTGGATGAACTCACCCTGGCGGAAATAGCAACTATCTCAGGATTGCCGAAAGGGCCTTCAATTCTCAACCCAATTTCAAACCCTCCTGCTTCGGTTGAACGTCGTCGGATCGTGCTGCGCCGGATGCTGGATGAAGGCTATATTAGCGAAGAAGCCTATCAGGTTGCTTATGATGCTCCTGTCACCGCGCGTCTGCATGGTGCCACTATTGAAGTTTCGGCGCCCTACCTGGCTGAAATGGTACGCCACAATATGGTTGAGCGTTTTGGCGCCGAGCAGGCGTATACCAGTGGGTATCGGGTTTACACCACGGTAGAGTCAAAGCATCAGCTGGCGGCGGAAAAGGCCGTGCGTGACAACCTGCACGCCTATGATGAGCGACATGGCTATCGTGGGCCGGTGAACCGGTTGTGGGGCGAGTTTACGGCGAGTGAAGAGGCGGACCAGCAACAGCAGAATTTGATCAACCCTGAGACCATGGTCATCCCTGAAAACCGGGGCGTCGAGCCCTGGTCAGTGGAGGAGATCACTGCATACCTCAATCGGCAGCCAATGTATGGTCCTTTGCACCCGGCGGTGGTGACTGAGGTCAGAGAGCAAAGTGCCGTGATTCTGGTCCGCGAAGGGGTGTCAGGCACCAGCGAAATTGAACTCGACTGGGCCGCTCTGGATTGGGCACGACCGTATATTGATGAGAGCACTCAGGGTGAAGCACCGGATCAAGCCAGTGATATTTTGCGCGCAGGCGACCATATCTGGGTACGCCGTTCAGAACCGGATGCACCCTACAAGCTGGCACAAATTCCCGGACCGAGCTCGGCGCTGGTCGCCATGCATCCAAATAACGGCGCACTTGCTGCCGTGGTGGGTGGTTACAGTTTTCAGATGAGCCAGTATAACCGCGCTTTGCAGGCAGAGCGTCAGGTAGGTTCAACCATAAAGCCGTTTATCTATGCGGCGGCGATCGAAGATGGCTACACCCTGGCCACGATTATGAATGATGCGCCTATTACCCAGTGGAACCCGGGATCAGGGTCTGCCTGGCGGCCACGAAATTCACCTGAAGTCTATGACGGGCCGATTCGCCTGCGCAAGGCACTGGCACGGTCAAAAAACGTCGTTTCAGTCCGCCTGATCCGCTCGGTAGGGGTCGATCGTACCGCCGATTTCATGCAACAGTTTGGGTTTGAAGCCGCGGACATTCCGCGTAACGAATCGCTATCCTTAGGTTCTGCGTCATTTACCCCACTTGAATTAACGCGTGGCTTTGCGGTGTTTGCCAACGGCGGCTATCTGGTGGAACCGCATTTCGTGGCGCGTATTGAAGACGTCAACGGCGACGTGCTGGAAGTGGCTAATCCGGTCCAGACCTGTGCCGACTGTGTGCTGCAGGACCTCTATGAAAACTGGTGGGAACATGAACTGCCGCAGGCGCCGCGAGTGCTGTCCGAGCAAACCGCCTTCCTGGTGAGTGATGCGCTAACCTCAGCGGTGTGGGGCGGTGGTAGCTGGCCCAATCAAACTGGCTGGAATGGCACCGCATGGCGGGCACAGACGCTGCGTAACCGCAATATTTCCGGTAAAACCGGTACCACCAATGACGTCAATGATGCCTGGTTCGTGGGTTATGGCAGTGGCTTAGTGGTTAGTACCTGGGTCGGTTTCGATAATCTCGAGTATTCGCTAGGGCGGGCATCGCTGAACCCTAACCTTGGCCGTGACCGGCAGCCAATCGTTGGGTCTGAGGCGGGTGCGACCACCGCATTACCAGGCTGGATCGACTTTATGCAGGTAGCGATGGAAGATTTCGCTTTCGACCCCTTTGATTTGCCAACTGATATTGTCTCGGTGCGGATTGACGATAAGACAGGTAAGCTGAGCAATCAGTCTGATTACACCAGCTTGTTTGAATATTTCATTTCTGGCACTGAGCCGACTGAGTTCGTGGATATAGAGGGCAACTCGCCGCGTTTGTTTGAGGATGACGACGACGAGTTGTTTTGAAGCAGCCGTCTTGTCGCTTAGGTTGCGGCAAGACGGGCTAGTAGCTGGTGCAGATCGGACTGCACGCCGCCCGCTGTGACATGGCGCCCGGCCCCCGGGCCACTGATAACAAGGGGCATTTCCTGATACCAGTCACTGTGTATGACGAAAATGTTCTCACCCGGAATCAAATTGGCGAGCATATCGCCTTCTGCGATGAACTCGATACCAACCCGGGCGTAGCTGCGCTCATTGTCCACCGAGAAACTGGCCATTAAACGGGGCACCTTGCCGTCCTTTTGCGCCTCATCCCATAGCTGCTGCATCGGTGCATCAAGCTCTTCGATACGCTCCCAAAACTCTTCAGGGCTGACATTCTGCAGCTGCCAGGGCAGCAAACTGTTTACTTCGACGTCCTGCCAGTCCAGTTGAGCGCCAATGTCACGGGCCACAATCAATAATTTACGCACGATATCGTGGCAGGATAAGTCTTCGCGCGGATCCGGTTCGGTTAAGCCGGTGGTTTTTGCTTCCTGCACCAGCTCGCTGAACTTAACCTTGCCGTCGAACTTCTCGAACAGCCAGCTCATGGTGCCGGAGAATATACCGGCGATACTGCGAATGTGGTCACCGGAGCGGATCAGGTCATTGAGCGCATAATTGAGCGGCAACCCGGCACCCACCGTGGTGTTGTACAGCCATTCGCGTTTGTATTCGTGCTGAATGGTGCGGATTTCCCGGTACAAAGCCTCTTCTGCAGCACCGGCGCGTTTGTTGGCGCCGATGATGTGCATGCCGTTGGCGAAGAAACTTGGATACATCCGGGCCACTTCACGGGCGTCGGTAAGGTCCATTACCACCAGCTCATCGTAGGGCGCATTCGGCAGTTCGCGAAGCAGCTCCGTTAATACGTAGGGGCGCGCCAGACGTTCGAAATTGTCCTGCCAGTCCTGCAAATCAACGCCGCTGTAGTCAAGCCAGAGACGGGTTGAGTTGGCGATGCCCATAATTCGTACATCAACGTTTTCATTCAGGCGGTCGCGTTGTTGGCGGAACATATCCAGCCACTGACTGCCGATATTGCCGCGACCCAGCACGAGCACGCCAATGCTCTTACGGAAGTTGAACAGCAGGCTATGGAGTCGGTTTAACAGCCGTTGATCAAGCTTCTGGCCGAGCAGCGCAATTGCGGAGTTCTTATTGTCGGCGACCAGAAATTTACGTAGCTGCTGCTCTTCGACTTCCCGTTTGAGGACCCTGAACTGTTCGCTTTCAGCAATACGCGCGCCGACCAGTGCCACCATGCTGTAGCCCGATACTTCGCGCACGTAATGCTCAGCATCCTGCTCTGTCAGCCACTGCTGAACGTACTCAAGGTGGTTTTGATGAAACGCATAGAACTTCTCAGCGGACTCGGCTTCGGTCCAGCTTACCAGCGGGGTCAGGTTGAGCGATTCGAAGTTCTTAATCACATCCTGTCTGGCCACCGGGATGCTGTATAAAACCACTTCACTGAGCGAGGTCAGCACTTTGGCTTTGGCCTCGGTAAAGTCGTACTGGCCAATCCGGGTCTGCTGATTCTCGACCTTCAGACTCGAACGGACATTGATAATCATACGTTCGCGATTAACTGGCTGAAAGGTTCTTGGATGCAGTACCGGGCTGCCTAAGCGCGCCAGCTCCTCTGCTTCGGACCAGTCCAGCGACGGCAAGCTCACCACCCGCTCCACTTTACGCGGATCGGCAGAATACACGCCGGCGACATCTTTCCAGATCGTAACCTGACGCACGTCGATCAGGCTGCCAATCAAGGTGGCTGAATAATCGCTGCCATTGCGACCCAGCAGCAGCGTGCGTCCGCTGCCGGATTCGGCACAGATGAAACCAGTCACAATAAACCGGGTGCCCGCATGAGGGGCAATGCGTTTGAGCAGCGCCTGTCGGCTACTCGCTACATCAATAACCGGCTCAGCGGCATCTGTGGCCGCGAGAAATGTGCGGCTGTCGATGTAATCGGCGCGGGTGCCCTGCTTTTGCAATAACGCTGCGAGCAAGCGCGCGGACCAGAGTTCACCGTAGGCACAGAGCTCGGCAGTCGGAATACTTTCCTCACCCACCAGCCACCGTTGCAGGCGTTGAAAATCGGTGTCGGACAGGTTGAATACATCATCCTGGCTGCGCCCTGACAGCAGTTCTTCAATTAACCCTTGCTGATAACTTTTTAGCGCCTGCAACAGGGTCGCCGCATAGTCTGGTTGATGCTGTCTGGCGTCGATTAATGCGAGGATGCGGTTGGTGGTATCTCCGGCGGCGGATACCACCACCAGATCATTGGCCCCGGCGTATTCAGTGACGATACGAGCCACGCGACGATAACAATATGCATCAGCCAGGCTACTGCCACCAAACTTATGTACCTGAACCTGGTCGGCAATGGCTGCTACACGTTCATCGGTTACCGCTGGGCTTTTGCTCATCTACTGCACTCACATATTACAAATCGAAAGGGATAATAGTAGGCGAAAGGATACCCAAAGCTAAAGTTAAATAGAAGTTTAGATGGCCAGAAGCGTCAAAAAAAGCGATAATTGCGTTGTCATAAGCTTATAACAAAAGAGGTTAAGTCCATGCAATGGAATGGTGAGTACATATATCCTTACGCTGAGCACGGTAAAAAAAGCGAGCAGGTGAAGAAAGTCACGGTTTCCATTCCCACCCGGGTACTTAAAGTTCTTACCGATGAACGCACCCGTCGTCAGGTCAACAATCTGCGCCACGCCACCAACAGTGAACTGCTTTGTGAAGCCTTTTTGCATGCCTTCACTGGCCAGCCGTTGCCGGAAGATGACGACCTGCGCAAAGACAACCCGCATAAAATACCTGCCGACGTGCGCAAAATTCTGGCTGAGCGTGGTATCGAGATTGGCCCGGATGATCTATACGGTGATGACGAGTAGTATACTGATCCCATAGTGACTACGACGATACCGAAAAAGGAGACTGCGATGAGTCGGCATTTTGAAACTGCACCAGGCCTATGTGAAGCGCGTGACAGTGAAACCAACGACTACGTGTTTAACCAGACCATGCTTAGGATTAAAGATCCCGAACGTACCCTGGACTTTTACAGCCGGGTCCTCGGCATGACGCTGGTGAAGAAGCTGCCGTTTCCTGAAATGAAGTTTACCCTGTATTTTCTCGCCGCCATTCCACAGGATGAGCTGAGCAACTGGTCATCGGATGATGCGACGCGGCTGGAACAAACCTTCGGCCGTCCGGCAATGCTTGAGCTGACCTACAACTGGGGCGATAAAGAGAACGACGAGGTGGCCTACCATAATGGCAATAGTGAGCCGAAAGGCTTTGGTCATATTGGTTTCGCAGTACCGGATTTAAGCCAGGCCTGTGCCCGCTTTGACGCACTCGGGGTGACATATGTAAAACGCCCGGAAGATGGCAAAATGAATAACCTTGCCTTTATTCAGGACCCGGATGGTTACTGGATAGAAATATTCGCTCCGCATGGTATGCAGGACGGGTTAGATGATCACCTTGGCAGGGACGAAGGCGAAGCCTAGGGCATGCACCGCATGCCCTGGCGTGCGGTGACTAACGTTGCATGTAGTTCGCAGGTAAATCGATGCGGGCGACACCCGAGGCCACGGCCGCTTCGGCGACCGCTTTTGCAACCCGGGCGCAAAGCCGCGGATCAATTGGCTTCGGAATGATGTATTCCGGGCCAAATTCGAGCTTCTCCGCGCCTGCCGCTTTAACCACTTCCGCAGACACCGGCTCTTTCGCTAACTGACGAATTGCTTCGACCGCGGCCAGCTTCATCTCATCATTAATAGCACTCGCTCTTACATCCAGCGCGCCGCGGAACATAAATGGGAAGCACAGCACGTTGTTGACCTGGTTCGGATAATCCGAACGGCCAGTTGCCATGATCACATCACTGCGGGTTGCCAGTGCCAGCTCCGGACGGATTTCCGGGTCCGGATTCGAGCAGGCAAAGACCACTGGGTTTTCAGCCATTAAGCGCAAATCCTCAGCACCAAACAGGTCTGGCCCCGAAACCCCGACGAAAATATCAGCGCCTTCAATGACTTCCTGCAGAGTACGCTTGTCAGTGTTATTGGCGAACAATTGTTTGTATTGGTTAAGATCGTCGCGACGAGTATGAATCACGCCTTTCGAGTCGAGCATGTAGATATTTTCACGCTGCGCGCCGCATTTTATCAGTAGCTCCATGCAGGCAATAGCCGCAGCGCCGGCGCCCATACAGACAATTTTCGCGTGTTCGAGCGACTTGTTGCGGATCTCCAGTGCGTTGAGCAAACCAGCCGCGGTGACAATGGCGGTGCCGTGTTGGTCGTCATGGAACACCGGAATATCACAGCGTTCAATGAGCGCCTGCTCTATTTCAAAGCACTCCGGCGCTTTAATGTCTTCCAGGTTGATGCCACCAAAGGTATCGGCGATATTGGCCACGGTGTTGATAAAGTCCTGGGTGGTTCGGTGCTTGACTTCGATGTCGATCGAATCAAGTCCGGCAAAACGTTTGAATAACAATGCTTTACCTTCCATCACTGGCTTGGACGCCAGCGGGCCTAAATTCCCCAGGCCGAG
Organism: Aliidiomarina sedimenti; assembly: GCF_003986955.1. Classification (GTDB taxonomy): domain Bacteria; phylum Pseudomonadota; class Gammaproteobacteria; order Enterobacterales; family Alteromonadaceae; genus Aliidiomarina; species Aliidiomarina sedimenti. Next base: position 67,529 of record NZ_PIPN01000004.1, read on the forward strand.
AATCGCGGTTCCATTGCTAATCACCGCTACCATGTTGCCTTTGGCGGTGTAGCGATAGACATCATCTGGGTTCTCGGCAATGGCCCGCACCGGTTCGGCGACCCCGGGGCTGTAGGCCAGGGCTAGATCCTTACTGGTTTCAGCGGGTTTCGTCAGTTCAATGCTAATTTTTCCGGGAACGGGTTTGGCGTGGTAGTCGAGAGCTTGTTGACGAAAATCGGTCATGGAATGCGCCTGCTGTGGTTAAGAATTCAAAGCCCAACAAGAGGTTGGGAGCTAAGTCTATATGGCCTAGTGTAGTCCTTTTGTCTGCCATAACAAATCTTACCTGCATGCCGAGGGGCGTAAAACAGACACAAAAAAAGGTTGCCCGGAGGCAACCTTTTTTCGCTGAAACTCTGGCTTACTTAGACTTAAGTGCACCAAAACGTTTCTTGAAGCGGTCGACGCGTCCACCAGTATCCAGAACTTTCTGCTTACCAGTGTAGAACGGGTGACATTCTGAACATACGTCTACGTGCAAATCTTCGCAACGAGTAGAGCGGGTTTCGAATGCATGGCCACAAGAGCAAGTTACCTTGATGGCTTCGTACTTTGGATGAATACCTTGTTGCATGGGATTACCTCATATAATGGGCCGCATCGCCATCCGTGCTTTCCACGAACACCATGCGCAACTAGCTTGGTTAAAAGAGCGGCGGATTTTACCCTGAGCGGGGCCAATGATCAAGCTTTCCAAAGCGGCCGCTAACGTCTAGCCTATACGCCATTGATGTAGCGAAGGAAACTAATCAGTTAATGAACAAAAAAACACCTTTGAGAGTCGTTTATTACGTGGTTTGGAGTCTCATTATACTGATGAGTGCGTTTTGGCTCTATCTCAACCTGATTGACAATGAGGTTCGCTTCGCCCAGGCAGAAGCCATTAGCACCATAGAACACGACACTGCCGACACGGACAGCATCGAATTTGTTGTGGTAGGCGATGTTAAAAGCTCGGTACGGACCTTTGCAGAGGAAATTCTGCCGCAGATTAATTCCAGTTCTGCTCAGTTTGTGGTCTCGGCGGGCAATGCCGTGGCAGGCGGCAGCGAGGAAAGTTACCGCCAGGCCTACGAAGTGTTTCAAGAGCTGCGCTTGCCATATGTACTCAGTTTCGGTGAAAACGAAGCCACCGCGTTTGGCAGTATGCGTTACTACGACAAGCTCGGCCCACACTTTTTCTCACTGCAGGCGGGCCTGAGCCAGCTCATATTTCTTGATCTGACCGGCACCACTGGCATGCAGTGGCAGTTACGCTGGCTGGATCAATTACTGAGCCAGAGTGACAGTCGTTTCCATATCGTTTTTACTGGTTTGCCGGTACATCGGGTGGTTGAGAAAGGCGATGACGATCATGCGGAGCATTACGCTGAACATAGTATTGATGCACAGTCGTTGTCCGCGTTACGCCAGTTGTTCCGTGAGCATCAGGTCGATGCGGTATTTTCGGCAAACTTGCCGCTGTATCGCGACTTTACCGATGAGGGGGTGCGCTACGTCACCACTGGTGGAGCGGGTGGCCTGATCCTCGATCAGGAAGACAGCTATCATCACTATGTTCGTGTCCGCTCAGGCCCGCAAGGGCTTGATATCGAGCCGGTTGAAGTCAATGTGGTCGAAGCCAGCTGGCAACGCTCACTGGGCAGTGCCTGGTCGGCGCTGTTAACCTTTCTGTATGTCAGTTATATCCGCTTTCTGCTCATTTTAGCGCTGCTGATAGCAATCGGTGTGAAGCTGTATCAGCTGATCTTCGTTGAGCGCAATTACTATCCTGATTTCACCCTCGACACCTCGCCCTATCTGAATCAGAGCAAACGGGTGCTAATGCTGACCAATAATTATTTTCCCTTTGTATCGGGGGTCACTGTCTCTATTCAGCGTCTGGTCAACGGCCTGCGCAAGCAAGGGCATGCAATTTCAGTTATGGCACCGCAGTATGCGCAAAAAAGCAGCCATGACCATGAAGTAACCCGGGTCCGTACCCTGTTTGCTTTCGGCAAGAATGCCGATTTTCGTTATGCGAATATTTTATCCCGCTCGGCACGGACGGCGGCGCGGCGGTTTAAACCGGATCTTATTCATGTTCATCACCCGTTCGGACTCGGCAGGCTGGGCCTGTGGATAGGTAAACGGCTGAAAGTACCGGTCATTTACACCTACCATACGCGGCTCGAAATGTACGCCCATTACGTCCCGCTGCCGAGCCGGTTGTTCCGCAATCTGATCTCGCACCAACTGGTGAAGCACTTTTGTAATCGTTGCGATGGGGTCGTGGTACCAACCTGGTCGGTTGAAGAGTATCTGCGCATGATCGGCGTGAAGACGCGGATTATGGTGCAGCCGACTGGTATCGACAGCAAGGCCTGCGAGAGTCTGGCGGACGACAAAGTAAATGCATTACGGACCCGCTACCAGCTGCCGACGGATGCCAGGGTGCTGGTTAGTGTGTCGCGCCTGGGCGCTGAGAAGAACCTTGAATTTTTATTGCTCGCCTTTGCTGAGCTGGTTAAACAATACGACGAGCCTGTTTATTTATTGCTGGTAGGCAGCGGCCCTCAGCAAGCTGAACTGGAAGCGCTGGCGGCGGAATATGCGATCGATAGCCATGTGATCTTTTGTGGTGCGGTGCCACCGGAGGAAGTGGCGCTGCATTATCGCCTGGCGGATTTATTTGTCTTCGCCTCGAAATCTGAAACTCAGGGCATGGTTATTCTCGAAGCAATGAGCTGTGCCCTGCCGGTGGTGGCTGTGCGTGCGAGCGGCATTGACGATGTCGTCATCAATGGTAAAACGGGCTACAAAGTGCCGGAACGAGTCGATCGCTGGGTCGGCGCAGCGACCACGCTGCTCACCGACGCTGAACATTACAGCGCCTGTGCTGCTGCCGCGCGCGACTATGCCGCTGGGTACGATATCCGTATTTTCGCCGAGAACATCAATCAGTTTTATGCTGAGGTGATGGCGGCGCGCGCCGCTGACGAACATAAAAATTAATCAGCCAGAGCGCCGCCAGAGCCAGTACACCGGTGCCAAGGGCGACTAACCATTCACGCCTGGACGCAGCGGTGGCCAGTTGGGTCAGTTGTGCGCCAAAAACAGTGACGGCAATCAGCCCGGGTACGATGCCGATAGCGGAGCCCAGCATGTAGCGCATAAATGGCATCTTGACTGCACCTGCGAGCAGGTTCGTCAGGGTAAACGGCGCGATCGGCAACAGGTTAATGATAATCATGGTGCGCACACTGCGCTGACTCATGTAGCTTGACGCCCGCTTGATTAAGCGGCCTTGCAGCCGGCGTAACGGTGCCTCGCCGACGGCGAGACCGACCCAGTAACACAGCGCAGATGAACTGAGCGTGCCCAGGCTGGCGAACACAGAGCCCCAGAACGGGCCGAACAGCGCTCCCGTCACCACCACCAGAATGGTCAGCGGGAAGAACAGTTGCAGCAATACCACATAGAGTGCAGTCAGATAAAGACCAATTAACCAATAGGGTTGCTGCTGCCACTGACTTAACCAGTCAGTAAGCTGCGCCTGATCCATCCAGCCATGGTCAATAGCCCAGCGCCAAAGCATGCTAAGTGCAACAATTGTCAGTAATGCCAGCAAAATTTTGTACAATGACTGACGCTTAGCCCCTTGCATAGACTGCTTTCCTGTTTTTATCCTGATCATGCAACAGCATAGCAAAGTGCACGCATCGCAGGAACGCGATAGCATGGATTCCTGTAGTTAACTGAGGATTACGTTGTGACCATTATCCGGATAGCGTTGCCGGTTCCCATGATGCGTTTATTTGATTATCAGATAGATAGCGCATTGCTGGCGGGCGTAAAGCCCGGGGCGCGGGTTAAAGTGCCATTTGCTTCACGCCAGTTAATTGGTTTCGTTGTTGCACTCGACGTAACGCCGGATATCGCGGTGGAAAAATTAAAGGCTGTGACTGCAGTTCTGGAGCAGGAAAGCCTGTTTCCGGCCGCTATGTGGAAACTGCTCCAGTTTGCCGCCAGTTATTATCATCACCCTTTAGGCGAAGTTCTGACCCACGCAGCACCCGCGGCTTTGCGCCAGGGCGAGGCCGCAAGCTATCAGACAGTACGACGTTTTCGCCTCAGCCATGAAGGTGAACAGGTCAGTCTGGATGACTTCAAACGAGCCGCGCAACAACAACGGCTACTCGCCGCCCTGCGTGAGAAACCGTTAAGCGCGACTGATATCCGTCGCCAGGACTTCAGCGCATCAGCCCTTAAAGCATTACAAAACAAAGGGTTGATAGTGGCGGAAGAGCACGCCCCTGACTTAACCGGCTGGCGCTTCGCTGCTGGAGAGGACGCGCTCACGCTGAACCAGGAACAGGCGGTGGCGGTGGCTGCGCTGACACAAAGTATTTCCGCCCGGGAAGCTCATGTCTGGTTACTCGAAGGAGTAACCGGTAGCGGGAAAACTGAGGTTTACCTGCAAGCGATGCAAAAGGTGCTTGAACGCGGCGAGCAGATCCTGGTGCTGGTGCCTGAAATTGGCCTGACTCCGCAAACGGTACGCCGCTTCGAACAGCGTTTTAACGTGCCGGTGGTAGCCCTGCATTCGGGCCTGACCGACAACGAGCGTTTGCAGGGCTGGTTGCAGGCCCGGGATAACGAAGCGGCGATTATTATTGGTACCCGCTCAGCAATTTTCACCCCGTGCAAAGCGCTGGGCATGATCATTCTGGATGAAGAGCATGATAGTTCGTTCAAGCAACAGGATGGCTTTCGCTACAATGCGCGTGATCTGGCGGTTAAGCGGGCCCACGATGCAAAGGTTAACCTGATCCTGGGCAGCGCCACGCCATCGCTGGAAAGCCTGGCCAATGCGCTGGCGGGGAAATATCGTCATTTGCAACTGAAGCAGCGGGCGGGGAATGCGCAAATGGCGCGCCATGCCTTGATTGACCTTAAGCAGGAGCGTTTGCAGCATGGTTTGAGTGAAAGCCTGCTGGCGCGAATGGAGCAGCACCTTAAAGCAGGCAATCAGGTGCTGCTGTTTTTGAACCGTCGCGGTTTTGCCAGCGCTTTACTGTGCCACGAATGCGGCTGGGTTGGTGAATGCGCGCGTTGCCAGCGCCCTTTTACCGTGCATCAACAGGCGCATAAATTGCAATGTCACCATTGTGGCGCTGAGCGGGCCATTCCACGTCAGTGTCATAGCTGTGGAAGCCCTCAGCTGATTACTCAGGGGCTAGGCACGGAGCAGCTGGAGAGCGCATTGCAGGAGCGGCTGCCGGATTACCCGGTACTGCGGATTGACCGCGACAGCACGCGACGCAAAGGCCAGCTGGCAGCGCATCTGGACGCGGCGGCCAGCGGTGAATACCCGATCCTGATTGGCACCCAAATGCTGGCCAAAGGGCACCATTTTCCCGATGTGACTCTGGTGGCCTTACTGGATGTCGATGGCGCCTTGTACAGCAATGACTTTCGCGCCGCTGAACGCCTCGGCCAGCTGTATACGCAGGTCGCGGGCCGAGCCGGACGAGCCAGTAAACCGGGTGTGGTGGTACTGCAAACCCATCATCCGGAACACCCTTTGGTGCAGGAGCTGGTTAATAACGGCTATCATGACTTTGCCCGTAGCGCCTTAAGCGAACGACAGCTGGCGCTGCTTCCGCCCGCCGCGAGTATGGCGCTGATCCGGGCTGAAGCGACGCAGGAAATGGACGCGCAGAATCTGTTGCAAGCTATGTCGCAGGTTTTGCAGGCGGCCATGCAGCAGAAAACTCCGCAGGTCCATGTACTGGGGCCGATGCCTGCGCCGATGCCGCGCCGTGCCGGACGTTTTCGCTACCAGTTGCTACTGCATGCCGCGCAGCGAAAAGATCTGCATGCGTTATTGCAGCAGGCGCGTGGTACTCTGGAAACATTACCGCAAACACGCAAAGCGCGCTGGTCACTGGATATTGACCCCCAGGACTTTACCTAAAGCTGGCAAAGGTCACCTAAATCCGTGTGCTTAAACGGATTTGATAGCTTTTTTACGCCGCCGCAGGTTTTTTTTAAACAGCGTAGCGATTAAACTAGCGGCCGCTGATTTTTAATCGATTCTACTAATTTTAAGGTTGTAAGCTGCCATGAAACAGCACATTGAAGCCCTCTTACAGGCTGCCGTTGAGACACTGAAAGATCAAGGCATGCTGGACGCTGACGTCACGCCCCGGATTCAGTTGGACAGGCCGCGTGACAAAAGTCATGGGGACTTCGCCTGTAATCTCGCCCTGACCCTGGCAAAACCTGCGAAAAAGAACCCGCGGGAGCTGGCCCAGGCGATTATTGACGCGCTGCCTGAAAACGACGTGCTGGCGCAATGTGATATTGCAGGCCCGGGCTTTATTAACTTTAAAATTAATCATCAACGAATTATCGACCAGTTAGAGAACGCCTGGCAGGACGAGCGTTTAGGCGTGGGCAGTGCCGGTACCCAGCAAACTATCGTGATTGACTATTCGTCACCAAACCTGGCGAAGGAAATGCACGTGGGCCATTTGCGCTCAACCATTATTGGTGACGCTGTCTCGCGAACTCTGGAATTACAGGGGCACAACGTTATCCGACAGAACCACGTCGGTGACTGGGGCACCCAGTTCGGCATGTTACTGGCGCATATGGAAGACGTGCAGAGTGAGTCCAATGACGTGGCGCTGCAGCTGTCAGATCTGGAAACTTTTTACAAAGCATCGAAGAAGCGCTTTGACGCGGAGCCTGAATTCGCTGACCGTGCCCGCGCCTTGGTGGTTAAATTGCAGGGTGGGGATGACTATTGCCTGAGCCTGTGGCGGCAGTTTATCGATATTTCGCTTACCCATTGCCAGCAGGTCTATGACCGGCTGGGCGTGAAGCTGACGCGCGATGATGTGATGGCAGAAAGTGCCTATAACGATCAGCTCCACAATATCGTTGAGGTGCTGCGTGAGAAAGGGCTGCTGGTCGAAGACCAGGGCGCTCAGTGCGTCTTTATGGATGAATTTAAGGGCAAAGAAGACGAGCCGCTGCCAGTGATTGTGCAGAAAAAAGATGGTGGCTTCCTCTATGCGACCACGGATCTGGCCGCGGTGCGTTACCGTGCTCAGACCTTAAAGGCGGATCGCGCCATTTATGTGGTCGACGCGCGCCAGTCGCTGCACTTTAACCAAATTTTTACCTTGTCGCGCAAAGCCGGTTTGGCCAGCGACAGTTTGCAGCTCGAGCACATGGGCTTTGGGATGGTAATGGGCAAGGACGGGCGCCCGTTCAAAAGCCGTGACGGTGGTGTCACCAAGCTGTCAGATTTACTGACCGAAGCAGAGCGTCGCGCGCAGGTACTGATTGCAGCGAAAGGCACTGACCTCAGTGAAAGCGAGCAGGCTGAGGTGGCTTCGGTGGTGGGTATTGCCGCCGTTAAATATGCCGATCTGTCGAAAAACCGGACCAGCGACTACGTCTTCGACTGGGACACCATGATCAGTTTCGAAGGAAACACAGCGCCCTACCTTTTATACGCATTTACCCGGGTCAGCAGTATCTTCCACAAAGCCGGTATGCAACTGAATGATGTGAATGGTGCGATTATTCTGGCGGCCGAGCAGGACACTGCACTAGCTAACAAGCTGGCGCAGTTCCCGGAAATTATTGCCAGTGTTGCTAACAAAGGCATGCCGCATTTCCTGTGTGGCTATCTGTTTGAACTGGCTGGTGCTTTTTCGTCGTTTTATGAAGCCTGCCCGATTCTGAGTAACGAAGACGAAGCGCTTAAGGCGAGCCGCCTTAAGCTGGCTGCGTTAACCGCACGAACCTTGCAACAAGGCCTGCAGTTACTCGGCATTCCAACCTTGAAACGGATGTAATCAGGTGGCTATCGACTACGCCGATAAAAAGCCCAAGGGCAAGCCAAAAGGCAAAAAGCCGGGGCGCAAACCTGCCTCGCGCGGGTCTAGCAAAGCGCGTCAGGCGCAGTTAGCACGTGCCCGGCAGCGCCGCACTCTGGTTGCTCTGCTGCTTTTTATAGCGGCTTTTATCGCGTTTCTACTCTGGCTCCGCAGTAGCGGCGAGCCAAGCGGGCCGGATGCGCCATTCCTGCTGCAGGAAGAGCAGGAAAGTAGTGAGGTCGAAGCCGTTGAGGTGCCTGCACAAAGCACTCTGGAAGACTTACCCCAGGCGCCACAGGAACGCTGGCGTTACATTGAAGAGCTTGAGAACCATGAAGTTGAAGTGATTGTGCCAGAGCGTGCAGAATCGGCGCGGCGTTTAATGCAGTGCGGCTCCTTCCGGCGCGAAAACGATGCGCAGACTCTGCGTGCAAGCATTGCTATGAACGGTTTTGAGTCTCAGGTCAGACGCACCGAAAGTGCAGAGCATGGGATCTGGTTCCGGGTTATTCTGGGGCCATTTGAGAACTTACGCTCCGCTCAGTCGGTCAATAACCAGCTTCGTCGTGGTGGCATTCATGGCTGCCAGATCTGGTTGTGGAACCTCGATTAACACGCTGCCATTGATTTTTCTGCCGGTCGTCCTCATCTTTTAATCAATGTGAAGAGAGAGGACGGATTATGACAACGATAGTTTCAGTACGCCGCGGCGACAAAGTTGCGATTGGCGGCGACGGCCAGGTTTCCCTCGGTAATACCGTAATGAAAGGCAACGCACGCAAGGTGCGTCGTCTGTACAACGACCAGGTATTGGCCGGCTTTGCCGGTGGTACCGCCGATGCTTTCACCCTGTTTGAGCGTTTCGAGGCCAAACTGGAAATGTATCAGGGCCATTTAACCCGCGCTGCGGTTGAGCTGGCTAAAGAATGGCGAACGGACCGAGCGCTGCGCAAGTTAGAAGCATTGCTGGCAGTCGCCGATAAAACCACTTCATTAATTATCACCGGTAACGGCGACGTGGTTCAGCCTGAGGACGATTTGATTGCCATCGGTTCCGGTGGTCCCTATGCCCAGGCATCTGCCCGTGCACTGCTTGAAAACACCGAGTTAGCCGCGCCGGAGATTGTGCAGAAGGCCTTAACCATTGCCGGCGACATTTGTGTCTATACTAACCGATTCCAGACCATTGAAGTTCTTGATGCCGAGCCTGCTAAGAACGATCCCACGGCCTAGCCCCACTTGAAGGAGTAGTTTTGATGTCGAATATGACACCCCGTGAAATAGTTGATGAACTGAACCGATTTATTATTGGCCAGGACGATGCCAAGCGCGCCGTGTCGGTGGCGTTGCGTAATCGCTGGCGCCGGATGCAGCTGGGCGAGGATTTGCGTCAGGAAGTCACGCCGAAGAATATTCTGATGATCGGTCCGACCGGTGTGGGTAAAACGGAAATCGCGCGACGCCTGGCGAAACTTGCCAACGCCCCCTTTATTAAGGTTGAAGCGACCAAGTTTACCGAAGTGGGTTATGTCGGTAAGGAAATAGACTCGATTATTCGTGATCTAACCGACACTGCGATTAAACAGGTGCGAGAGCAGGAAATGGGCCGTGTTCGTCATCGTGCAGAAGACGCTGCCGAAGAGCGCATTCTCGATGCGCTGTTACCCAAAGCACGGCAGAATACCTGGGGCGAAGACGAGGAAGAAGCGCCGAAGGAAGACACTGGTACCCGCCAGGCGTTCCGCAAGAAGTTGCGTGAAGGTCAGCTCGACGATAAAGAAATCGAAATCGATTTAGCCATGCCGCAGATGGGGGTCGAGATTATGGCCCCTCCGGGGATGGAAGAAATGACCTCCCAGTTGCAGAATATGTTCCAGAACATGTCCGGCGGCAAGACCAAGAAGCGCAAAGTTAAGATTAAAGATGCCTTTAAACAGCTGGTCGAAGAAGAGGCCGCCAAAATGGTCAATCCGGAAGAGCTGAAAGAAAAGGCAATTGAGTCAGTCGAGCAGAACGGTATCGTCTTTCTCGATGAGGTGGATAAGATTTGTAAGCGTGGGGACAGCGGTAGTGGGCCGGATGTATCCCGTGAAGGCGTCCAGCGCGACTTATTACCCCTGGTCGAAGGCACCACGGTCAACACCAAACACGGCATGGTAAAAACGGATCATATTTTGTTTATTGCTTCCGGTGCGTTCCAGATGTCGAAACCTTCGGATCTGATCCCTGAATTGCAGGGCCGTTTACCTATCCGGGTTGAGTTAAAAGCGCTGACCACGGGTGACTTTGTACGCATTCTGACAGAGCCAAGAGCATCACTGACGATGCAGTATCAGGCCTTGATGCAAACTGAAGGGGTGTCGATTGAATTTACTCCGGATGGTATCGAGCGAATTGCTCAGATCGCCTGGCAGGTTAACGAGAAAACCGAGAATATTGGGGCCCGACGTCTGCATACGGTGCTCGAGCACCTGATGGAAGAGGTCTCCTTTAAGGCCAGCGAAATGAGTGGCGAGAAAGTGGTTATTGATACTGACTACGTTAATAAGTCGCTTGATGAGCTTGCTGATAACGAAGATCTGAGTCGCTTTATCCTCTAATTTACGAGGGTGGGCAGACTTTCTAAATGGCGCCGGTGGGCGCCATTTTTTCGTTAGCGGACTGAGTTTTCCAATGCGACTGGAGCATTTCCAGCGCCATTTTTAAGTTGATAGGTGGGCTCAAATGGTAGCCCTGCATTTGGTCGCATTGCATCTGGCTAAGCAATTCGAGTTGCGCTGCGCTTTCCACGCCTTCGGCCACAACCCGCTTCTTTAAACCATGACTGAGTTCGATCAGGGTTCTGACAATATTGCCACCCGAGTCCTGGTGCTCACCAAGTAATTCGTTAATGAAACTGCGGTCAATTTTTATCTTGTCGACCGGTAAGCGGCGCAGATAAGCAAGTGATGAATAACCGGTGCCGAAGTCGTCGATGGAAACCCTGATCCCTAGTTCCTGCAATTGCTGCAACACGTTGAGCCCGGCCTGAAGGTCGGTCATGGCGACGTTTTCAGTAATTTCCAGTTCAATATCGCTGTAATTCAGCTGGTAACGACGAAACAGGGATTTGAGTTTAATTACCAGCTCAGGGTTCTGAAAATGGCGAGCACTGATATTCACCGCCACCGGCAATACCTCATTGCCCAGGGCCCGCCACCGCGAGAGTAGCTGCGCGCAGTGTTCTAAAACCCAGTCATCGAGCCGGGTGGCCAGGCCCAGCTCTTCAATAAAGGGTAAAAACTGGCTCGGAGCGATGAGGCCACGCTGCGGATGCTGCCAGCGAACCAGCGCTTCGAAACTGGATAACAGGCTGCCGCTGTTGTTGAAAAGCGGCTGCAGATGCAAGGTGAATTCGTTGTTGGCGAACGCCTGCTTCAGTTCCGGCTCAATATCAATCAGACGGATGTAGCTGTCATCCATGCCGCGGCGGTAAAAAACCACGGGTTTGGTATCGCTTTGTTTGGACTGGGCCAGTGCCATATTGGCCTTGCTTAGCAGAGTATCAGCATGCACCCCGTTTTGCGGATAACGTGCAATACCGACACCACAACTTAAAGTGACTGCGCGTTTGTCGATCTGCATGGGCGCCTGAACGTGGCGCTGAATTTGTGCGCCAAGTCCTTCAATCAGGCTGCGTCGCTTAAGGTGGTCGAAGAGGATCACAAACACATCCCCGCTCATCCGGGCGATGGCAAGAGGCCGCGGGGTAATGCCCTGCAGGCGTTGACTCACTTCGATCAGAGCACGGTCGCCGCCGCGGATACCGAGCGTATCGTTAATGGCTTTAAAGCGGTTAATACCGACCAGGAAGATACTTAAATGACGACCATTGCTGCGACTGGCATCAATGAAAGACGGCATTTTACTCATTAGTTCTTCGCGATTTTCGATGCCGGTCAGTGCGTCGTGGGTGTTGAGGTATTCGGCCTGCTGTAAGGCCGAGAGTGTGCGCGTTCGTTCAGCTTCGAGTAGCCAGATAATGATACCCACTGCAGCAGCAGCGATGCAGGCCAGATTGAAAACCCCCTGCAATGCCCAGAGCGCACTACTGATACTGAAGTCGGCGCTGAACAGACTGATTTGAACCAGCGTCAGGTTTTTAACCCCAATTAGAGCAAAGGCGGCGGCAATCAGTCGAGGTCCTATTGACGCCGGGCCCTGGGTATATATCAGCATGCCAATGCTCAGCAATGACACACCACTGACTAAGAACATCATGGTGTCACGAAGAAACCACATCCACGTAGTCTCTGCGCTGAACGCCGCTGGCAGCATGAGCAGCCCGGCAAGGAGAATGCTGGTGAGGTAGAAATAACGGCGTTTGCGTGTCGCCGGTGGACGTTCGTGAACGATGTCAAAGACCCCAATAGCCAATAAACTTAAGGCCACATAGAGTGACGCCAGTTGGGCGAGGATAAAATAAGGGGTGAGTGCGGCGGCAATGTCAGCATTGCCCAGCGCACCCATGCGCACCAGGGCAAAACAGGTACTGGCACTGTAGTAGAACGAGGCATAGGACCAGAACCGCAGGTAGCTGCGGTGGTAGTGCCTGTAATAGTGACGCAACAACAGACCAAAGCCAAGCAGCAAAAGCGCTTGGGCCGAGTAACTGACAGTTGCCATAGCCAGGTTCTGAAACATCATAGAGTCTTTGGTTGTTATTTTTTTGTATACCCCGACTGTACAGAGGTTTCGCCAGTAAAATCAACCAACATCTTTAATTCGGTGGATGGGTTTATATCTGCTTCCTATAGGGTTTATACTGAGGGCCTTCCTCCTTGTGCATTAGGTAGCCATTACTATGGAATACAATACTTCAGAACTTTGTGACTTATACGCTGACGCAGTCGATGTAGTTGAACCCATGTTTGTTAACTATGGTGGTCGCTCTTCGTTTGGCGGGCAAATCGTCACCATTAAGTGTTATGAAGATAAAGGGCTTATCGAATCCACGTTACAGGAAAACGGCCTCGGTAAAGTGCTTTTGGTTGATGGCGGTGGTTCGCTGCGGCGTGCGCTGATTGATATCGGCATCGCTGAACTGGCACTGGAGAACGACTGGGAAGGTATTATTTGTTATGGCTGTGTACGCGACGTAGATGCTATTGAAGATCTTGATATTGGCGTCCAGGCAATTGCCTCAATTCCGGTGGGGGCCCCGGCAGAGGGAACAGGAGAAAGCGACCTTCCGGTTAACTTTGGTGGTGTAACTTTTTTACCGGACGATCACATCTACGCCGACACCACAGGGGTTATTTTGTCTCCTGAGCCACTCGATCTCGAGTAATCGGGTGCGACATGGCTGAGTACCTTCGGCGCACTAACCCGCAACCCTTCGTTAAAACACGCGAGCAGGAGACCAAAATTGGTCAGGCTATCGCCTGCCTGCGTGAAGGCGATGACTTCAACGACCTGTTGACCAGCCACCTTGCTGATGGTTGCAAAGTGGCGTTGCTCGGCGTGCCTGAGTCGATTGGACCGCGGGCTAACTGTGGCCGGGGTGGCTCTGACGGGGGCTGGCAGGCATTTTTAACTTCCTTTTTGAACTTGCAGGCGACTCCCGCCATGCCGGTACACGAACTACTTTTGCTGGGCCATGTTGACTGCGACGATCTGATGGCTGAGGCGGCCGATCTGGATGCTGCCGACGCACAGGATCTGAATCGTTTACGTGAACTCTGTGCGCAGGTTGACCAGCGTGTGCTGCAGGTTTTACGACCGCTCTTCGACGCCGGCTATGAAGTGATCTTAATTGGTGGTGGGCATAACAATGCCTACCCACTACTAACCGCCTTGTATGAAAGTCAGAAGCAGCGTTGCGGCAGTGTAAATCTGGACCCGCACGCTGATTTTCGCCCCCGTGAAGGACGCCATAGCGGCAACGGCTTTAGCTATGCGTACATGGAAGGGGCATTGTCGAATTATCATGTGGTGTCGCTGCATGAAGGGAAAAACTCCGCAACCAGCCTTAAGCAAATGGCAGATGCAGGGTTTAGCTACCACAGCATTCATCGTCTTTATGATATGCAGTTTGTCGACGCACTCGAAGAGGTCAGCGCCCTGGCGAAAAGCTGGGACCAGCCGACCGGTATTGAAGTCGATGTCGATGCTATTATGCAGGCCCCGGCCAGCGCTCTGAACTACACAGGTGTCAGCATGGCCCAGGGGTATCGCTTTGTCTCCCGCCTCGCCAGCCTGCCTCAGGTTCATTACGTACACCTTGCTGAGGCAGCGCCAGCGCGGCATCCGGCAGGGCAAGCGGCTGGCTTAATGGCAAGTGGTCAGTTACTGACGGAGCTTACCCTGGCGTACTTGTTTGGTCGTGAACAGCGCGCCCTTTAAACCAGCGCTGACGTAACGGGTTCACGCCAAACTGGTAACATAGCTCGGCAGGCTCTGCGACATTCCACAACACCAGATTCGCCTGCTTACCTGCCTGCAACACTCCACTTTCGTTTTGTCCTAACGCCTTGGCTGCGTGACAGGTCATGCCGGCCAGGGCTTCTTCCGGGGTCAGGCGGAAAATTGTCGACGCCATGTGCAGCATTAACTGAGCGTTATGAATCGGCGACGAGCCTGGGTTGGCATCTGTGGCAATCGCAATAGGCACTCCCGCTGCACGCAAGGCATCGATCGGCGGGTATTTGGTTTCACGTAAGAAGTAAAACGCACCGGGTAATAACACAGCGACCGTACCGGCTTGTTTCATCGCAGCTATACCCTGCTCTGACAGGTATTCAAGGTGGTCGGCGGAGAGCCCTTGGTAGTCAGCCACCAGCGCTGCGCCGTCCTGATCACTGAGCTGCTCGGCATGCAGTTTGACTGGCAGGTTAAAGCCTTGTGCCGCTTTAAATACACGCTCGGTTTGCGCTCTGGAAAAACCAATTCGTTCGCAAAACACATCCACCGCATCGACCAGACCTTCGGCGACCGCCTGTGGCAGCATCTGCTCACAAATGTATTCAATGTAGCCGTCGCTGTTGTCCTTGTATTCTTCCGGTAACGCATGCGCGGCGAGGAAGGTGGTATGCACGTTAATCGGCAGCGTCGCGCCCAAACGCCGCGCGACCCGTAACTGTTTAAGCTCGGTTTCCGTATCAAGACCATAACCAGACTTGATCTCCAGCTCCGTCACCCCCTGGTCAATTAATGCTGCGGCGCGTACGGCGGCTAACTGATACAGCTCATCTTCGCTGGCGGCGCGGGTGGCGCGGACGGTCGATAAGATGCCTCCCCCGGCGTTAGCGATCTCTTCGTAACTGGCACCATGCAAGCGCATCGAAAACTCATTGGCGCGTGAACCGGCCCACACCAGGTGGGTATGGCAGTCAATCAGACCGGGGCTCAATACACCGCCGTGACCATCCACGTTCGTCGCGTCTTCAGGTTGCTGCGGGAGCTCGTCCTGCGGACCGCACCAAAGAATCTGTTCGCCCTCAATGACCAGCGCGCCGTTCTCTACCAGACCGAAACCGGCTGAACGGTCAGCTCCCTGCTGCATGGTGGCCAGGGTCACGTTGTGAATAACTGTGCGCGGCATAATGTCTCCTAATTTGCTTTTCCTGCATCGTTGCTACATGCTATTGTATATACAACATCAAGACAAGTTTGTTTGCCAGGGTAAAGAACCGATGAAATATGATCATATTAAACAAGCTGTGTATCGCAAGATTGAATCGGGTGAATGGCCGGAACATCACCCTGTCAGTTCAGAAAACCAGCTAGCTAAAGAGTTCCAGGTGAGCCGGATGACGGCGCGCCGGGCACTGCAGGAATTATCCGATGAAGGGCTGGTGGTCCGGACCCGTGGCGCCGGTACCTTTGTTGCCCCGCTGAAATCTCAGTCGGCCTTGCTGACCATTCGCAACATTGCTGATGAGATCCGTTTGCGTAAACACCGTCACCATGCGGTGGTCCGGTTGTTGGAAGAGGTTGATGCGGAACCAGGCTTAGCCACACTATTCGGTCTGCAGCAGGGCGCTAAAGTCTGGCATTCGGTGATCACCCATTTTGAAAATGGGCATGCGGTGCAGGTCGAAGACCGCCATATAAATCCAGCGTTGGTGCCCCACTACCTTGAGCAGGACTTTACCCTGCGTACGCCGCATGAATATCTGTGTGAAGTGACCCCGTTAACCGAGGCCAGTCACCAGATTGAAGCGGTGTCGCCGACCAGTATGCAGCAGCAATGGCTGGATCTGGATCAGGCAGAACCCTGTTTACAAATTCAGCGGCGCACCTGGGCGCGCGAAGGCATGGTCAGTCAGGCCGTGCTCACCCACCCAGGCAGCCGTTTCCGCCTAGGCGGACATATGACCTTTTCTCAGAAAGCCAAAGTGCTGAAAACACAAACAAAAAAGTAAGCGGAGCTAACCGCAGCAGGAGTAACCATGAAAGATTCCCGTTTTGACCCCACGCGTGTGGTACGAGCGCCGCGCGGATCTGAAAAAACCGCGAAAAGCTGGCTGACTGAAGCCGCCAAACGGATGTTAATGAATAACCTCGACCCAGAGGTTGCCGAGCATCCGCAAGGTCTGGTGGTGTACGGCGGTATTGGTCGTGCAGCCCGCGACTGGCAGTGTTTTGATACCATTGTTGAAGTGCTGGATCGGCTTGAAGACGATGAGTCGTTACTGGTGCAAAGCGGCAAACCAGTGGGTGTCTTCAAAACCCATACAGACGCGCCACGGGTGCTTATTGCTAACTCGAATCTGGTGCCGAACTGGGCGAACTGGGACCACTTTAACGAACTGGATAAAAAAGGTTTGATGATGTACGGCCAGATGACCGCTGGTTCGTGGATCTATATTGGCTCTCAGGGCATTGTGCAGGGCACCTACGAGACTTTTGGCGCGGTAGCGCGGCAGCACTTTAATGGAGAAGCTTCAGGTAAGTGGGTACTTACTGGTGGGCTTGGTGGAATGGGTGGCGCGCAGCCACTGGCTGCGACCATGGCAGGCTTTTCGATGCTCGCCTGTGACGTCGATGAGAGCCGCATCGATTTTCGTCTGCGGACCCGCTATGTCGATGTCAAAGCGACGGATCTGGATGATGCACTGGCCAAGCTGGAGCAGGCAAAAACCGACGGCAAGGCGATTTCAGTCGGTCTGGTCGCGAATGCTGCAGATGTTTACGATGAACTGGTGCAACGCAATGTGACGCCGGATGTAGTGACCGATCAGACCTCAGCTCATGACCCTTTAAATGGCTACCTGCCGCAAGGCTGGAGCATGCAGGAGGCGGCGGATAAGCGCGAAAGCGACCCGGCTGCTGTGGTCACAGCTGCCAAGCAATCGATGGCGGTGCAGGTTAAAGCGATGCTGACCATGCAGGATCGCGGCGCCGCGGTACTTGATTACGGCAACAATATCCGCCAGATGGCGAAAGACGAAGGGGTTGAAAATGCATTCGACTTCCCCGGTTTCGTACCCGCCTATATTCGCCCGCTGTTTTGTGAAGGGATTGGCCCCTTCCGCTGGGTGGCGCTGTCAGGTGACCCGGAAGATATTTACAAAACCGATGCCAAAGTGAAAGAGCTTATCCCCGATGATGCCCATTTGCATAACTGGCTGGACATGGCCAGAGAGCGTATTGCGTTTCAGGGCCTGCCGTCACGAATTTGCTGGATCGGCTTAAAAGACCGGGCGCGTATTGCGCGGGCTTTTAACGACATGGTTAAGAGCGGCGAGTTGAAAGCACCGGTGGTGATCGGCCGTGACCACCTCGACTCCGGCTCAGTAGCCAGCCCGAACCGCGAAACTGAAGCCATGCTTGATGGCTCTGATGCGGTATCTGACTGGCCATTATTAAATGCGTTATTAAGTACAGCAGGAGGCGCCACCTGGGTCAGCCTGCACCATGGCGGCGGTGTCGGCATGGGTTATTCCCAGCATGCCGGAGTGGTGATTGTTGCCGATGGCAGCGATGAAGCAGACGCCCGTCTGGCGCGGGTGTTATGGAATGACCCTGCGACCGGCGTTATGCGCCACGCCGACGCCGGCTACGATATTGCGAAGCGCTGCGCAGACGAGCAGGGCCTGGATTTACCAATGCTGAATAAGACAAAGAGTAAGCAATCATGATTAAATTTGAATTACAGCCTGGTGCGCTGACCTTAAGTCAGTTACGTCAGTTTGACCGCGAAGCGGTCACCTTAACGCTCAATAACGAAACACGCACCAGCATTCAGCAATCGGCAGAAACGGTTGCCCGGGTGCTGGCCGAAGGGCGCGTGGTATACGGAATCAATACAGGCTTCGGACTGCTGGCGAATACCCGGATTAAACCGGAAGAGCTAACCGAACTGCAGCGTAAGATAGTGCTTTCGCATGCCGCGGGC
This sequence comes from Aliidiomarina sedimenti, assembly GCF_003986955.1. Lineage (GTDB taxonomy): Bacteria > Pseudomonadota > Gammaproteobacteria > Enterobacterales > Alteromonadaceae > Aliidiomarina > Aliidiomarina sedimenti. Next base: position 85,829 of record NZ_PIPN01000004.1, read on the forward strand.
GTTGGCAATTTTATGAAAGATGCCGTAGTGCGTCTGATGCTGGTGCTAAAAATCAACTCGCTGGCGCGTGGATATTCCGGTGTGCGACTGCAGGTGATGGATGCACTGAGTGCTCTGCTTGAGCATGAGGTCTACCCCTGTATTCCGGAAAAAGGCTCGGTCGGCGCAAGTGGCGATCTGGCACCCCTGGCGCATCTGGTACTGCCGTTATTAGGTGAAGGCAAGGTGCGTTATAAAGGTGAAGTGATGAGCTCCGCCGAAGGCCTGAAGCACGCCGGACTTGAGCCGATGGAGCTGGCGCCGAAAGAAGGTCTGGCGTTACTAAACGGGACTCAGGCGTCGACCGCTCTGGCTTTACACAGTTTGTTTGCGATTGAAGATATTTTCAACGCCGCTGTGTTAACCGGTGCAATGAGTGTCGAGGCTGCACTGGGTTCACGTACTCCATTTGACCCGCGAATTCATGCGGTGCGTGGTCAGAGCGGACAAATTAAGGTCGCGGCCGCGTTGCGCGAGATCCTCACTGAAGAGAGTGAGATTGGCTCGTCGCATGAGAATTGCGGCAAGGTTCAGGACCCCTATTCATTGCGTTGTCAGCCCCAGGTTATGGGCGCTATTTACGACCAGCTTTGCTTTAATGCCAGTGTACTGGAATGTGAAGCAAACGGAGTCACCGATAACCCGCTGGTGTTTGCCGATGACAACGATATTCTGTCGGGCGGTAATTTCCACGCTGAACCCGTGGCGCTGGCTGCGGATGCCCTGGCGATTGCCTGCAGTGAAATTGGTAGCCTGTCGGAGCGCCGGATGGCGCTGCTGATCGACCAGAACCTGAGTAATCTGCCGCCATTTCTGGTTGAAAACGGTGGAGTCAATTCAGGATTTATGCTGGCGCAGGTAACTGCCGCCGCGCTGGCGTCTGAAAACAAAAGTCTGGCGCACCCGGCATCCGTAGATAGCTTACCGACCAGTGCGAACCAGGAAGACCATGTGTCGATGGCGACCTTTGCCGCACGTCGATTGCAGGACATTGCTGGCAACACTGCACACATACTGGCGGTCGAATTATTAGCGGCAGCGCAGGGGGTCGACTTCCGTCGTCCGTTAACCTCGTCACCGCTGCTCGAAAAAGTGCATGCGACGGTTCGCCGCGAAGTGAGCTTTTATAGTGAAGATCGTTACTTTTCGCCGGATATCGAAGCGATTGGTCGCTTAGTTTTAAGTGGTGAGTTAAGCTCGTACATCAGTATGGGCCCCAGTCTCGGGCAGGCGACGGCTTAATCGCGAGGCGCCATCACCACATAACGGCCATTAAAATACGCCACGGGGGTGTCATTGTCATAGACAGTGACATCCACGTTTATATGCGCGTTCTTACCCTGCTTAAGCAATTGCATGTCGCCGTGCATATCGTCCAGCTCCACCACCGCACGAGGTTCTTCACCCAGCGGTTTAAGATACTTGATTGACCCTTCCGCCAGCACCACGCCACCTTGCAATGCCTTTTCCTGCAGTTGCAGCTGGACCATGCCCCAGCCGGTTAATGTCGCTAACGAATAAATGCTGCCAGCGAACATGGTGTCATGCACATTGATATTGCGTGCCAGTAACGCCCGGCATTCGAATTCGCGGCCCGTGTACTGGAAAATACGAATACCCATGGCATCACTAATGGGGATGCGTTGCTGCCAGGTTTGCTGCAGCTCATGGCACCATTGCGGTCGGTAAATAATATGATTGGTAGCATCAATGTATTTAACCAGCTGATGCTCCGCCATCGGGTTTTGCATCGTGTCCGCTTCTTCTTTTAGCTCATAACCGCATTTGAGGTAAAAGCCCAGGGTGGTATCGCGTGAATTAATAATGACCCGCGCCGCCCCCTGGTCACGTGCGCGCAGCTCCAGATGCTGAATAATACGTACGCCGTGCCCCTCGCCCTGAATATCCGGTTTGACCGCCATAAAACGGATCTGCGCTTCTTCCGGGCTGTTAAAATGAAGACGGCCGATGCCAATTGGAGCTTTGTCGGCGTCCAGCAGCATACAATGCTCGCTGACCTGATCATATTCGTCATGCTCAGAACCACGCGGGCGCTTAAACGGCTGGCGCAATATTTTCCAGCGTAACTGGAAATACTGTTCCAGTTCCTGGGGAGTTGAGGGAGTGATGATGGTGTAACGCATAGCTTCCTGATCGCAGATGAATACCGTAAACTGATGCCCTGAGTTTAGTCTTATATACGGAACGTGTTTTAGTGCAGGCCGCAGATTTCGAACATGAGCTCGCGTCGACTACGCTGGTGTACCTTTCCAGGGACCCTGAGGTTAGAGTAGTGGTGCTGGAGAATCAAGTGTATCGCTTTATGCTAATGAATGGAGATATTCAAAGCGTAATGGCGTTGGCTGATCCGCAAGCTATTGTATTTCCTCACCAGCAGCGCATGCTGCAGGTTCTCGATGATCTCCCTGAGGGTGCGCGGGTGCTTGAGCTGGGTCTTGGCGGGGGCAGCGCGTTGCGTCATGTTAACTACCAGCGACCAGACTTACACTGGACCAGTGTGGAGCATAGTGCTGAGATCATAAATCTGTACTGGGACTATTTTTCACCGCAAAGCCTGGCTGCAGACTTCGAATTCAATTCACGCCAGCAAATTGTGCTGGCCGACTGCACCGCCTTTCTGAATAAGCTCAGCGGCACGCGAAAGTTTGAGCTGATCCTATGTGATGTCTATGATGTAGTACAATCAGAGGTGTTGGAAAGGTGCTTAAACCACCTTGCAGAGGGTGGCACGCTGGTTGTTAACTGGTTAGCGCTGAAGCAGCCACAAGGCGATAACAGTGAGAGTTTTTTCCGTCAGTTGCTGGCACCAGGAACCTTTCAGCACAGCATGGATCGGGTGCCTGGTTTTGGCAATCAGATACATACCATACGTTGTCTGGACTAAGGATACCTATGACCGATTGGCAGAAGGTAAAGAAACACTTCTTTGGCGGCAGTAAACATGGCGTAGAGTTCCTCAAGTCACTTGTCGAGCGCTGCGGACACGATAAAGTCACGGTCACAGCCGGGCATCTGACCTATGTCACCATGCTCTCGCTGGTCCCGTTGATGGCGGTGACCGTGGCCGTAATGGCAAGTTTACCGGCGTTTGAAGACTTACGCGACACCTTGCAAAGGGTGGTGCTGGCTAATCTGGTGCCCTCCACCAGTGAAGCGCTGGAAGAGTATATTGCGACCTTCGTTGAGAACGCCCGCCAGCTCTCGGCAATTGGTGTCTCCTTTCTGTTCATCGTCGCTATCATGCTGATGAGCAATATTGATAAATCACTCAACCGAATCTGGCGGATTACCAAAAAGCGCCGTCTCATCGTGTCGCTGGCGGTCTATTGGATGATTCTGACCATGGGGCCGATTCTGATTGGCCTCAGTATCGCAGCAAGCTCGTACTTACTAACCTTAACCGCGGCAGCCGATCAATACGTGCGCGGCGTTAATTCATTGATGCTGACCTTGCTCCCGCTGATTACAACCACGGTCGCATTCCTGCTGGTTTACGTTCTGGTACCGAATAAAGTGGTTAAAGCACGGCATGCAATCTGGGGTGCTTTAGTCGCTGCTGTGCTGTTTGAGTTTGGCAAGAATGGTTTTAGCCTTTATCTGCAGTACTTTCCTACCTACGAACGGGTATACGGTGCGGTGGCGACAGTACCGATTCTTATCGTGTGGATCTATCTGTCGTGGAACATTATTTTGCTGGGCGCCGAGGTCACTGCAACCGTCGAGGAATATCTGCGGGCGGATGAAGAGCTCTCTGAGGAAGAAAAAAAGGATCCGGATACAGACCATCACCATTTACTGGATCTGGATGAAGACGATATAGAAAACAGTGAAGAAAAATCAAAAGACCGGGAAAAAGAGAGCAGGGAGTAACTATGAAAGCTCTGATTCAGCGAGTCAGTGAGGCTCGGGTTGTGGTTGAGGAGCAAACCGTCGGTGCGATAGACCAGGGTCTGTTGGTGTTGCTTGGGGTAGAAAAAGCAGACGACGAAAGCAAAGCAAGGCGCCTGGCAGAGCGTGTAGCGACCTACCGCATGTTCAGTGATGCTGAGGGTAAAATGAATCTCGATGTAGGGGATATCAACGGTTCGGTGCTGGTGGTGTCACAATTTACTCTCGCGGCCGATACCCGCAAAGGGCGGCGACCCAGCTTTTCCAGTGCCGCCGAGCCAGCGCTGGCAGAGCCAATGTATGAAGTCTTTTGTCAGCGGCTAACTGAACTTGGGCTCCCCGTTGCCAGCGGGCAGTTCGCCGCCGACATGAAAGTCCATCTGGTGAATGACGGCCCCGTCACCTTCGAATTAAACGTTTCTTAAGCTAAATCGGACCTGATTGCGTATAACCTTCTGAACATGAGCGGAACATGACTGCAAAAGGAAAGGTTATGCGCGTGATAGTGATTGGTGCCGGTGGAGGCCTGGGGCGTGCTCTGGTTAACGAGTACCTGAAGCGAGGCGCTTCAGTTGAAGCGATCAGCAGACAGGCTGAGCCGGCAGACTTGCCGGCTGAAGCTCGTTGGTGGCAGGTCGAGGGTACACTGGCTGGATATCAGCAGGTATTTTCAGCGCTCGGCGACGAGGCGATGCAGCCGGATGTGGTTATTTCGGCGATTGGCTGGCTGCACCAGAGCGAATGGCAGCCTGAACGACGGATTGAAGCACTGACGATGGAGCAGCTGCAGACCTACTTCGAAATCAATGCCAGCTTGCCTGTATTACTATTGCAGGCACTCAAGCCATTACTTCCCAAATCCCACCCATGCACACTGCTTCAGCTAGGTGCCAAAGTAGGCAGCATTAGCGACAATCAGCTTGGCGGCTGGTATGGCTATCGAGCCTCCAAGGCGGCGTTGAATATGCTCTATAAAACCGCTGCCATTGAGTTTCGGCGTACGCACAAAGCGCTCTGTCTTGCAGTTGTCCACCCTGGAACCACTGACACCGGGCTGTCCCAACCGTTTCAACAACGCATCGCCGCAGACAAGCTTTACAGCGCTGAGCAAAGTGCTGAGCGAATTGCTAAGGTCGCGGAAGGTCTGACGCCCGCGCAAAGCGGCGGTTTCTGGTTCTGGGACGGGAGCCCGCTGCCCTACTAGTTGCCGTCTGCCTGAAAAAGGTTCATGATTAGACCGCAGCGTATACTTAGACTTCTTTAAGGAAGCCCGATGAATTATTTTATTGCTTTAATTCTGCCCCCGCTGGCAGTTTTTCTTGCCCGTGCAGGCCTGCAAGTCGCCTTAAGCCTGTTGTTATTTGTACTGGCTATTTTAGCCATGGTGGGTGCCAATAGTGGTGCTTTTATGGGTGGCTACGCCGCCGGACCCGTGTTGTATGTCCTGTCAGTTATTCATGCATTTGTCTTCACGCATCGCTTTTATCAGCAAAGTTCAGGCAGCAATCACCCGCACCGTGACCAGTAAAAATCCGCTGTTTCAATGTAAAGATGCCGTAAAATCAAGGGCATTGGTCGCGTTACCTCGGTAGACTGCCGCTTATATCAGAGTTTGCTAAGGAAGCACTATGACCTTGAACTACCTCATTAAATTGGCGGGTGGCGTGTTGCTATGCACCCTCAGCGCTTGTTCAGACAGCAATGCGGCACCGCAGCCGGATCCGGTTAACCTGCCCCGCGTTCTGGTGATTGAAGTCGATACTGAAGACCTCCGTCTTGACCGCACATTTCCTGGCAACACGCAGGGCTCCATGGTGACCGAAGTCCGTTCACGGGTGGAAGGCCTGCTCGAGTCCCGCGATTTCGAAGAAGGCCAGTTGGTGCAGCAGGACCAGTTGATGTTCAGCGTCGAGAAAGCCCCTTATGAAGTTGAATTGCAACGGGCACGCTCCGACTTAGCTAGTGCCGAAGCGACCTTCAATGCGGCACAACGCGACTGGCAGCGGGTTGAGAACTTATTTTCGGATGGGGCTATTAGTGGCCGTGAACGAGACCAGGCCCAGTCAGCGTTCGAACTCGGGGAAGCTGAATTAACCGCGGCTCAGGCCAGCGTTCGCGACGCAGAGCTGCGCTTTAACTACACTGACGTGCGGGCACCTATTGAAGGGGTTGCCGGGCGGGAGCGGGTTTCACCGGGCAATGTGATTAGCGAAGGTGAAGTGCTTGCCACCATTACCCGACTGGACCCTTTGTACGTTAATTTTTCCGTGGCTGAGAATGATATCGCGGCGCGTTACCTGTTAGCCAATACGTCTGTGGACGGCAGCATAGAAGACAAACCAAGCGCCCGCCTGGTCCTGCAGGACGGTACCACTCACCCGCTGGAAGGCCACATTGACTACGTCAGTCGGGTGGTGACCAGTAGTACTGGTTCACTTGAAGTCCGAGCGGTGATCCCAAACCCGGAAATGGATTTGTTGCCCGGTCAGTTCGTTCGTGTGCAGCTGCCACGGATTGATATTGCGGACGCCATAGCGGTGCCGCAGCGTGCGGTGATTCAGTCCGGTAGTCGCTCGGTCGTGTACATTGTCGATGCCAATGACAGTATTCAGGTACGTGAAGTCATTCTCGGGGTTCGTGTCGGTAGTCGCCATCTGATTGAGCAAGGGCTGGCCGCAGGGGACAGGGTCGTAGTTGAAGGCCTTTCCATGCTGCGCCCAGGCGCCCGGGTGCAGGCAGACAAGGTTGATGCGGAATGATTTCAAATACCTTTATCCGCCGCCCGGTTACAGCGGCGGTGTTGTCAATATTGATTGTCCTTGCCGGTCTGCTATCACTTCGTAACCTTCCTGTTCAGCAGTACCCGCAAATTGTCCCCCCGCAGGTTGTGGTTAGCGCGAGCTATTCAGGCGCGACTGCGCAGGCGTCCTCGGAAGCGGTTGCTGCAACTCTCGAGTTGTATATAAACGGCGTCGAAAACATGCTGTACATGACGTCGTCGGCAGATGACAGTGGCGCGGTCAGTATTCGTGTTGTATTTGAAGTCGGTACGGATGTGGACCAGGCGGCGATCGATGTCGATTCAGCGGTGCAGCGCGCTATGAGCCGCTTACCGGAAGAGGTACAACGCGGTGGTGTGCGGATTAGCAAAGAGTCCGCCGCTATCCTGAAGATTGTTGCGATTACCTCGCCGGATGGCAGCCGCGATTCGTTGTATTTGAATAACTACGCCACCCTTACCGTGCAGGACGAATTAAGCCGGGTGAACGGGGTTGCCTCAGCCACTTTTTTTGGCTCTAAAACCTATGCGATGCGGGTCTGGTTGCGGCCGGATCAACTGGCCAACTATGGGCTGGTGCCAAGTGATGTCAGTGCCGCTATCAATGAGCAGAATGCGATGTTTGCCGCCGGCCGCTTTGGTGATGCGCCCAACCCGGAAAACCCGCAGGAACTCAGCCTGCCGATTGGCACTGAAGGCCGTTTTTCTTCGCCGGAAGACTTTGAAGACGTGATTTTACGGGCTAATCCGGATGGCTCGGTGGTGCGTCTGTCGGATGTCGCCCGGATTGAACTGGGGGCGTCGAACTACAACTTCGATGCCATCCAGAATGGCGAAACCGTGGTCCCGATTGGGATAAACCTGCGCCCGGGTGCCAATGCCCTTGAAGTATCTGAAGCGGTCGATGATGTGATGGAGCGAATGAGTCACAACTTCCCTGATGGGGTCGACTACAACATTGCCTTTGATACCACCGAATTCGTTAAAGTTTCTATTCAACAGGTGCTGATTACTCTAATCCAGGCACTGTTGCTGGTGGTTGGGGTTATTTATCTGTTCCTGCAGCGCTGGCGTGCCACGCTAATTCCGTTGGTCGCCATTCCGGTCGCCCTGATCGGCGCCTTCGCCGGAATGTTTGTCTTTGGCTTCAGTATTAACCTGCTGACGTTACTGGCAGTGGTCCTGGCGATAGGTATTGTGGTGGATGACGCCATCGTAGTGCTGGAAAACGTCGAGCGCCTGATGCGTGAAAAAGGACTAACTCCGAAAGAAGCTGCCCATGAAGCGATGGAAGAGGTCTCCGGTCCCATAGTGACCATGGTCCTGGTGCTGGTGTCGGTGTTTATTCCGGTTGCCTTTTTGGGTGGACTGGCCGGGGTAATGTACCAGCAGTTTGCGTTAACCATTGCAGTATCGGTGGTGTTGTCAGGTATCGTCGGTCTGACTCTGTCGCCGGCACTTTGTGCACAAATCCTGAAGCAGGAAGAAGAACGTCCGCCGAAGTTGCTACGTCACTTCAACGTGTTCTTCGACAAGGTTACTAATCGCTATACCGACGGCGTCCGCTTTTTGCTTAAGCGAACCGGATTAGCAGTGTCGATCTTCATCGTTATGTCGGCGCTCGCCTACAGTATTTTCTCGCAGTTGCCGGGCGGCCTGGTGCCGGATGAAGACCAGGGCTACATACTGGTCTCGCACCAACTTTCCGAAGGTGCGTCGCTGGAGCGTACCACCGAGTTTTCTATCGAGTGGAATGAAGTTCTCCGCAACGAAGCGATCGTTGACAGCGCGCTGACCTTTATCGGTTACGACATGGTCAACGGCAATACCCGGGCCAATGTTGGTGCCAGTTTCTTAACCCTGAAAGCCTGGGACGACCGAGACCTTGGCGAGGACAGTAGCCAGCAGTTTGCACAGCATATTAACCAGCTTGGCCAGGACTACCCTGAGGCGACCATTAATGCCTTTAATCCGCCGCCCATCTCGGGCATCTCCACCACCGGGGGGATCGAAGCCTATCTGGTGGTGTCGATGGAAGGCGACACCGACGAGCTGATGAACCGGGTTGAGCAATTGAGTAACTCCGCCAACCTGCGGCCAGAGTTGCAGGGCGTACGCACCACGCTGAATCTTGATGTACCTCGTTATATCGCCGTGGTCGACCGGGAGCGGGCAAAATCCATGGGGGTCAATATTACTGATATTTTCTCTGCGATGAGCCGTGTGTATGGCCGCTCTTATGTTAATGACTTTAATTATCTGGGCCGTGCCTGGCGCGTTTATATGAGTGCGGAGTCATCCTATCGCGCCGGCCCGGAAGACTTAGCGACGACCTTTGTACGCTCCAGCGATGGGGAAATGGTGCCACTGAATGCCATTGTCCGCCTTGACCGGACGACAGGCCCCGATACTGTGCATCGGTACAATAACCGGCCGGCGGCGCGGATTATTGGTGAGCCTGCTCCCGGGTATTCAACGGGTCAGGCGATCAGTGCGTTGCAAATGGTAGCGGATGACCTGTTCGACCCGCAGGCGGGTTATCAGTTGTTCTGGACCGGTGCATCGCAACAGGAGCAAGCAAGTGGAGGTGCGGGCGCTGCAGCGTTCCTGTTTGGCATTCTGATTGTATTCCTGCTTTTGGCGGCTCAGTATGAGCGCTGGACCTTGCCACTGGTGGTGTTAACTGCGATTCCGTTTGCCGCTTTCGGGGCCGCCCTGGCGACCTGGGTGGCCGGCATGCAGAATAACATTTACTTCCAGGTTGGTATGCTGGTGTTGATTGGTCTGGCGGCGAAGAACGCGATTCTGATTACCGAATTCGCGGTGCTTAACCGCAAACGCGGCATGAACGTACGTGATGCCGCGCTGGAAGCCTGTCGTCAGCGTTTCCGCCCTATTCTGATGACCTCGCTGGCATTTATTCTTGGCTCGTTGCCGCTGGCGGTCAGTTCAGGTGCCGGTGCGGCCGCACGCAACGCGGTGGGCGTCGGCGTAGTCGGTGGCATGCTATTGGCGACGTTCGTCTCGATTTTCTTTATTCCTGTTTTTTATCAGTGGATTGAGCAACGTTTCGGCAAAGAGACAACGAACGAAAGCTAGTGTCCTGAGGATAAAAGTTCGCTTGCAAGACTATAAGCCAGGTGCCATCTTGTTGGATGGGCCTGGCTTTTTTAATGGGCTATTCTGAGAGCAGATGGGGAACAGAGTATGAAAAACGAACTGGAAACGCGGCAGATTCTGAATGTGTACGAGAAAATTGTTGAACATGGCCAACGCAACGAGCTTGGCCATCAGCTGGAAGGTATTACCGCGTTTACCGACCATGACGGCTACACGGTCTATCTTGAAGGCCATAATACCAAGCTGCAAACTGGCTTTCACAATACCTACAATCTGGATTACAGCACTCAGCGCGATGCCGATTTATTTCTAAAAAAACTAAAATACATCGATCAGGAATATAATTAAGCTAACACCTGTACGCTGAAACTTGATAGCCTTGCCAGGCAATCTGGTGAACAGCATTAACAGGTAATAAAAGGAAGCAGTATGAGTTCGGTTAAATATTCGATCGGCGAGGAAATCGCTCACTCGGTCTCACACGGCATTGGCGTCATTTTAAGTGCAGTCGGCTTAGGGTTTTTGATCTGGCTTTCCCTTGAGTATGGCAATCACTGGCATCTTATCAGCAGCATCGTGTACGGCGTCTCGCTGATACTACTGTACAGTTCGTCGACCTTGTATCACGCCATTCCCCACCCAAAAGCGAAGCGTTTCTTCCAATTGCTTGACCACTCGATGATATTTGTTCTGATCGCAGGCACCTATACCCCCTTTGCTCTGGTCAGTCTGCACGGACCCTGGGGCTGGAGTCTGTTTGGTGTGGTCTGGGGGATTGCAATAGCGGGTATTCTGCTGGAGACGTTAAAGAAAGAACGTATCAAGTGGTTATCACTTAGCTTGTATCTTGGGCTGGGCTGGATGGCGGTGGTGGTAATCAAGCCCATGCTGGATATGGTACCTATGGTGGGGCTGTTGTTCCTGCTTGCTGGTGGTTTAAGTTATTCGCTGGGGGTGATTTTTTACGTTCGCAAGCAGATGTTATATCACCATGCGGTCTGGCATCTGTTTGTCCTGGCAGGAAGCGCCTTGCACTACTGTGCTGTGCTCTTTGGCGTGATACTGGTCGACGCATAAACCAAGTTTTCGTCACCCATAAAAAAATGACCCGCCGTCAGTTATACAGCTGACGGCGGGTCATTAGTTTTTATAGCGAGTTATTGCGGGTTATTTACTCTCGCGGCCAGCGCGCTTGCGCTCGTTTTCGGTCAGCAACTTCTTGCGAACACGAATTGACTGCGGCGTAATTTCAACCAGCTCATCGTTGTCGATGAACTCAAGCGCCTGCTCAAGACTCAAACGGATTGGCGGGCTAAGGACCTGCGCATCGTCCGTACCAGAGGCACGTACGTTGGTCAGCTGCTTACCTTTCAGACAGTTTACAGTGAGGTCGTTAGCGCGGTTATGAATACCGATAACCTGACCTTCGTAGACTTCGTCACCGTGACCAGAGAACAAGCGACCACGTTCCTGCAGGTTAAACAACGAATACGTCAGTGCTTTACCCTGAGCATTTGAAATCAGTACACCGTTAACGCGCTGACCGATACGGCCACCTTTGTGCGGGCCATAATGATCGAACGAGTGGTAAACCAGACCAGTGCCTGAAGTTAAGCTCATGAACTCAGTCTGGAAGCCGATCAAACCACGGCTTGGTACCTGGAAGTCGATACGTACACGACCTTTGCCGTCTGGTTGCATATTGGTCATTTCAGCTTTACGCAGACCCAGTGCTTCCATTACCGAACCCTGATGCTGATCTTCGATATCTACAGTCAGGTTTTCGATAGGCTCAAGTTTAACGCCGTCTTCTTCTTTGACGATAACTTCAGGACGTGACACCGCAAGTTCGAAGCCTTCACGACGCATGTTCTCAATCAGAACACCCAGGTGAAGTTCACCACGGCCTGATACTTTGAATTTATCAGGGTTTGCTGTCTCTTCGACACGCAGGGCTACGTTGTGCTTCAGTTCCTGTTGCAAACGCTCGAGGATTTGACGTGAAGTGACATACTTGCCTTCTTTACCGGCAAATGGTGACGTGTTGACCTGGAACGTCATGGTCACAGTTGGCTCGTCAACCGTCAGTGGCTTCATCACTTCAGCTTCACCGACCGCACATACGGTATCAGAAATACGCAGTTCGCCGAGACCGGTAATAGCACAAATGTCGCCTGCACCGGCACCGTCTGACTCGATACGGTCAAGACCCAGGTAACCAAATACTTTACCAACCTTGCCGTTACGCGAGGTGCCGTCAGCGCTGACAATAGTCACTTGCTGGTTAAGCTTAATGCTGCCGCGGGTTACACGGCCGATGCCGATAACACCCATGTAGCTTGAGTAATCAAGCTGCGAGATTTGCATTTGCAATGGACCATCAGCATCTGCCGCTGGTGGAGATACCTTGTCGACAATCGCCTGGAACAACTGAGTCATGTCTTCAGTTGGATTCTCCAGCTCCATTGACGCCCAACCCTGTAACGCTGATGCGTATACAATCGGGAAGTCGAGCTGTTCGTCAGTAGCACCGAGGTTATCAAACAAATCAAATACCTGGTCGACGACCCAGTCAGGACGTGCGCCCGGACGGTCAACCTTGTTGATGACAACGATCGGCTTAAGACCGTGCGAGAACGCTTTTTGGGTCACAAAACGCGTTTGCGGCATTGGGCCGTCAACCGCGTCGACCAGCAGCAGGACTGAGTCTGCCATTGACAGAACGCGCTCTACTTCACCACCAAAGTCGGCGTGACCCGGGGTGTCGAGAATATTAATGTGGTAATCATGCCAGTTAATGGCGGTGTTCTTAGCTAAAATGGTGATGCCCCGCTCTTTTTCGAGGTCATTTGAATCCATTATACGCTCTACTAATTCACCACGGCTTTCCAGAGTACCAGACTGCTGGAGCAACTTATCGACCAAAGTCGTCTTGCCGTGGTCAACGTGGGCGATGATAGCGATGTTACGTAACTTACTGATTTCTTTACCGTTTACTAAATCGGTCATAAAGTACTTCTTACATTGTGCCCCTGTCAGAACATAATGGTGTTCTTAAGCAGGCGAGCGGGTGAAAAACTGGTCGCAGATTATACAGGTAAGCGCGCTACTTCTCTAAATTATTTTCTAAAGTCCACGAAAACATGCGCACTAAATTGGTGCATTGATTGGCTTTGTTTGGTGCATCCACTCCGTTTTGAATCACAGATGTGGCATTATTCTCTGAATAAGCTATTGTTCTCTAAGGAATTCTTAAAGTTGGTGCGAGGATTGCTTTAGTCAGGCTAATGCACCAAGCTAAGTAATTGTTTAAAGAATACTTTTATAAACACCTGGAGGATCGGCATGTCCGTTCAAGACGTTCTAAAGCAAATAGAAAAGCAGGAAATTAAATTCGTAGATCTGCGCTTTACTGACACCAAAGGTAAAGAGCAACACGTTACTATCCCGGCCGCGTTGGTGGACGAGGACTTCTTTGAAGAAGGTAAAATGTTCGACGGGTCGTCAATTTCCGGGTGGAAAGGCATTAACGAGTCGGACATGGTGCTGAAGCCAGATCCAGAGTCAGCGGTCATAGACCCGTTTTCTGACGCGCTGACGTTGAATGTTCGTTGCGATATTCTTGAGCCTGACACCATGCAGGGCTACGACCGTGACCCGCGTTCTATCGCCAAGCGTGCTGAAGAGTATCTTGCCTCAACCGGCCTGGCAGACACCGCGTTGTTTGGTCCTGAGCCTGAGTTTTTCATTTTCGATGACGTTCGTTTCCAGACCGACATGAGCGGCTCATTCTATAAGATCGACTCAGAAGAAGCGAAATGGAATTCAGGTGCTGATTATGCTGAAGGCAACCTGGCTCACCGTCCTGGCGTTAAAGGCGGGTATTTCCCGGTACCACCGGTCGACTCGTCGCATGATATTCGCAGCCTGATGTGCGAAACCATGGAAGAAATGGGTCTTGTGGTTGAGGCGCATCACCATGAAGTAGCGACAGCGGGACAGAACGAAGTGGCGACCCGCTTCAACACGCTGACCAAGAAAGCCGATGAGATGCAAATCTTTAAGTATGTAGTGCACAACGTGTCACATGCATATGGCAAGACAGCGACCTTCATGCCAAAGCCTATCGTAGGCGATAACGGTTCAGGTATGCACGTGCATATGTCGCTCGGCAAAGACGGTAAGAACCTGTTCGCCGGTGACAAGTACGGCGGGTTGTCTGAACTGGCACTGTATTTCATTGGCGGTATTATCAAGCACGCCAAAGCACTGAATGCGTTTACCAACCCGTCGACCAACTCGTACAAGCGTCTGGTCCCGGGCTATGAAGCACCAGTTATGCTGGCCTATTCCGCGCGTAACCGTTCGGCATCGATTCGTATCCCTGTGGTACCAAATGCAAAAGGACGCCGGATCGAAGCACGTTTCCCTGATCCAACCGCAAACCCTTACCTGGCGTTTGCTGCGTTGATGATGGCGGGCCTCGACGGGATCCAGAACAAGATCCACCCTGGCGATGCTATGGATAAAGACCTGTATGACCTGCCAGCCGAAGAAGCCGCCGAAATTCCAAAGGTAGCGACGTCGCTGGAAGAAGCATTGCAGGAACTGGATAAAGACCGTTCGTTCCTGACTGTGGGTGGCGTATTTACCGACAGCATGCTGGATGCGTATGTAGATCTTAAGCAGCAGGAAGTGGAAACCTTGAATAAAACCACTCATCCGGTCGAGTTTGATATGTACTACAGCCTGTAATTACCAGTCTGTAACAGAGAAAACCGGCCTGCACCCGCGTGTACGGCCGGTTTTTTTGTCTGTGTTGCCTGCCAATGCAATTTGCACCAAAATAGTGCACTTAAATCCGTGCAACCTGAATCAATGGATAAATGACCGTTATGCCTGTGCAACCTATCCTCGAACAACTGGTAACTGCAGTGGTTATTCTCGACCGTCGCGGCCACATTCAGTTTGCCAACGCAGCGGCAGAGTCGTTGCTTGCGGGTAGTTCACGACGCTTGCAGGGAGCACCACTGGAGAGCCTGTTACGATACAGCAGTCTCGAATTCCAGTTACTCCATGATGCGATGGCAAATCAACAAAGCCTGTCTGATTCCGATGTAGTCTGGGTGCTGCATGATGGCAAGCAAATGACCGTTGAGTTAGTGGTTTCGCCCTGCACGCTCGACAATGGTGCAGGCGGTCAGTTGCTGGAACTGCGCCAGGTCGATTTGATCCGGCGCCTGAATCAGGAGCAGGTGCAACAGCACCAGCTGGCCGCCGCTCAGCAACTCATCCGCGGGTTGGCACATGAAATCAAAAACCCGTTAGGGGGCATTCGCGGCGCCGCCCAGTTGTTGAGTCTGAAGCTAAGAGAACCGGGCCTGGAGGACTACACCTCACTGATTATCAAGCAGTCGGACCGACTACGGGAATTAGTCGACCGCTTGCTGGGGCCGAACCAGCCGGGGCAACGGGAGGAAACCAATGTCCACCAACTGATCGAACAGGTGATCCAGGTGGTGGAGTTGGACAAACCTGAAGCGGTGATGCTGACCAAGGATTACGATCCCAGTTTACCGCCCATCGCGGTGGTTGAGCATCAAATCGAACAGGTGCTGCTGAACATTGTTAAAAATGCGGTCTACGCCGTCGGGTCGCAAGGTGAGGTCAGTGTACGAACCCGCATAGCACATCAGGAGACTATCTATGGCAAACGATATCGCCAGTGTTTGCTTCTGGCGGTGACGGATACCGGGCCGGGAGTGCCAGCTGAATTAAAAGACACCTTGTTCTACCCGCTGGTGAGCGGGCGTGAAGGAGGCAGTGGACTTGGCTTGTCGATAGCACAGTCGCTGGTTCATCAGCACGCCGGCAAAATAGAAGTGTCGAGTCGCCCGGGGCACACCGAATTTTTAATCTACTTACCCTATCCCCAGCCGACGGATCCTGAAAACAGTCGCATAGAAAGCACTCACATCGAAGGTATGCAGGAGAGCAACGCATGAGCCAACAAATCTGGATTGTGGATGATGATGAGTCAATGCGCTGGGTGCTGGAGCGCGCCTTCGCCGACAACAACTGGCAGGTAAAAATGTTTGCTGAGGCCGATTCGATGCTGGCTGCGTGCGAAAAATCACGACGCGATGGTAGTGGCCCGGACGTGGTACTGACGGATGTACGCATGCCTGGCACCGATGGGATGGAGTTATTGGCGCAACTGAAGGTGTCGGCACCGGAGGTGCCGGTGCTGGTGATGACGGCACATTCGGATCTGGATAGCGCCGTGAGTGCCTTTAAAGGCGGTGCCTTCGAGTATCTGGCAAAACCGTTCGATTTAGTTGAGGTATTGCAGGTTGCAGAGCGCGCCGTGCAGAAGCAGCAGAAGCCCTCACAAAAACGGATTCAGGCGCTTGCGAAGGACAAAGTCAGTGAAATTATCGGCGAAGCGCCTGCGATGCAGGAAGTATTTCGCGCCATTGGTCGGCTGGCGAGCTCCAGTATCAGCGTCTTGCTCACCGGCGCCTCCGGCACTGGTAAAGAACTAGTCGCTCATGCGCTGCATAAACATAGCAGTCGCTCTGACCAGCCTTTTGTGGCCCTCAATATGGCGGCAATTCCGGCAGAACTAATTGAGTCTGAATTATTCGGTCATGAAAAAGGCGCTTTTACCGGCGCCTTGCAAAAACGCTCGGGGCGCTTCCAGCAGGCCAATGGTGGCACCTTATTTCTGGACGAAATTGGTGACATGCCGCTGGCGGTTCAGACTCGTTTACTACGAGTTTTGGCGGAGGGACAGTTCTATCCGGTGGGCAGCCATCAGTTGGTTAAGGTCGATGTGCGAATTATTGCTGCGACCCACCAGGATCTGCGTAAGGCCGTGCAACAAGGGACCTTCCGCGAAGATCTTTACCACCGTCTGAACGTTATCCATATCCGCTTACCAACCCTTTCGGAGCGGCGCGAAGATATTCCGACGCTGGCGCGGCACTTTCTGAAGCGGGCGGCGTCAGAACTTGGCACCGGGCCAAAAAATTTAACCCGGGAGGCGGCAATCGCGTTGCAGAACGCCCCCTGGCCGGGGAATGTCCGACAACTGGAAAACACCTGTCGCTGGCTCACTGTAATGGCACCGGGCGATGACATTCGGTTGCAGGATCTGCCTCCGGATCTGGATACCGATGTGCAACAGGAGCATACAACTGACTGGCAGTCAGCATTAGAGCAGGCCTTATCCGAGGCCTTTGATGATGGAAAAGAAGGGGCTTTCCAGGACTTTGAGCAGCGCTTTACCACGAGTGCGATTAAAATAGCTCTAAAATCAACTGGCGGACATCGGCAGAAAGCGGCTAAACTTCTCGGTTGGGGACGTAACACCTTGAGCCGCAAACTGAATTCGTAAAGTTTCGGTAAAATCGATTGATTGAGCTATGCTTAGTTCGACGATTTAGATAGGGTGACATTCATCGAAATGCACCTGCAGGGTTTTAAAAAGGATACCGTTGTGGCAGATATATTGTTAATTGATGACGATGTCGACCTGGGCTCCATGTTAACTGAATTTCTGGCAAAGGACGGAATGCAGTTGACCACCGCTCAGGATGGCGAATCAGGTTTAAAAATTGCGACTGAAGGCAAGTTCGATCTTATCTTGCTGGATATCATGTTACCGAAAATTGATGGCTTGCAACTGCTGAAGAAGTTGCGCGAGCGCCAAATCCAAACCAATGTCCTGATGCTCACCGCCCGTGGTGACGATGTTGATCGGGTTGTTGGTTTGGAATTGGGAGCTGACGACTACCTGGCTAAACCATTTTATCCGCGTGAACTATTAGCACGTATTAAAGCGCTACTGCGCCGTTCACGCAGTAATCAGACATTGCCAGTGGACGAGAAGCTGGTGTTCTCTGGTTTTTCCATGGATACGGTTGCGGCCGAAGTCAGCTGTGACGAGAAACCGCTTGAACTGACACCGACTGAGTTTGATATTTTGCGTTGCCTGCTCGCCCACCATGGTCAGCTGGTGACTAAAGAAAGCCTTTCCAACCTTGCGTTAGGCCGGGCACTAGGTCCCTTCGACCGCTCGCTGGATGTTCATATCAGTAATATCCGTAAGAAGCTGCCTAATCGTCCCGAGCGTATTCAGACGGTTCGGGGCCGGGGGTATCGGGTAGAAGACCGGGCTTAATGAAAAATCATACGACGAGGTGGTATCAATCGCTGACCTTGCGATTGTTGGCACTCTTCTGGTTTTTACTTCTGGCCGCTACTTTAGCGGCCTTTACGTCTGCGTTTTACCTTACCCGCCCGCCGCAACCGGAAGCGGCGGGCACTGATTTTGAGCGCACCCTGCGCCCTATCCTTGAAGAAGTCGACAACTACAACCTGCTGCAACCGGGACGCTTACTGGTGGGCGAGTACCGTGTCGTTGCACGTAAAAACGAGGGCGACGAAGGCGGTCTCGAAATGACTCAGGGGTTGTCGCAGGCAGTCGCGCGGGCGGCCCTCAGTCTGATTGATTTAGAGAACGAACCGCTGCAGATAGCGGTGCGTGGTCAATATGTCGCCGGGCCTTTCTTTATGGGCGAGGCACGTCTGATTATCAGCCGCCCAATGACGGGTGAAGAAGTTGCCGAGCTGGCAGCGCGGGATAATCAGGACTTACTGCCAAACTTGCTGTGGATGGCTGTCGCCATGAGCGGCATAGGGGCGCTGATCCTCGGGATATGGTTTGTGCGCCCCTTACGCCGGTTGCGCACGGCCACACGAGAAATTGCAGCGGGCAGTGCCAACCCGAACCTGGCACGGTTGCCCCGGCGCCGTGACGAACTGGGTGAACTGGCGCGAACATTACGCACCACCGCGGTTGAGCTGGCCACCTCGCGTGATGCACAACGACGTCTGCTCAGTGATGTCTCGCACGAACTGCGTTCACCCCTGGCGCGGCTGCAAGTGGCACTGGATCTACTCGAAACTCCGGAGCTGCGCGGTTCCACGCACTGGAAAATGCTGGAAAAGGATATTCTGCGTTTATCGCGAATTATTGATAGTATTTTATGGTTATCGCGGCTTGAAAACGGCATTAGCAAACTGGAGCGGGAAGACGTCTCGCCAGCTGCGATGTTAAAAGAGCTGGAAAGCGACCTTATTTATGAAAACGACGTCTATCGCAACCGTATTATCTACCCCCATGAAGGGCTGCCGACTCTAGCCACAGACCCGATCCTACTGCGCCTGATTATTGAAAACCTGGTGCGCAACGCGTTTCAGTATGGTCCTGATGACGGCAAAGTGCTGATTGACGCAGACGTTACTAAACATCATCTGCAACTCAGCATTCATGATCAGGGCCCCGGGGTGGATGAAGCGACCCTGGATCAGCTATTTGTGCCTTTCTTTCGTGCTGACCCGTCGCGCCACCACGGTGCTGGCGTGGGCCTCGGCCTGGCGTTGTGTTTACGGGCCACGGCGGTGCTAAGTGGCAAGCTGGAAGCGAGCAATCATCCTGACGGTGGTCTTGAGGTACGTTTAAGTTTACCCTTAAAGCCTTAATTCACCCCAATTCCGTGATTGCCGCCAGGGAGAGCCCATGACCGATTCAGCGTCCGCATCGTCACCATCAACACCGTATCAGCAGTGGCTGGATGCACGGCCCGCAGACAGTGACGCTGGCTGGCAGCATTGGTCGGCCACTGTATTAAGCCAGTTCTGGTCGGAAGTGGTGGTGGAAACGCTGTACTCAGCGGATGACGTTTTGCTCCATTACGCGGTGTTTGAACATCCGCAGAGCAAGGGTTGGATGATTATTTCGCCGGGCCGCATCGAAACCTATTTAAAGTACCAAGAGCTAATGCTGGAATTGGCGGCCCAGGGCTACTCGGTGGCAACACTGGACCATCGTGGGCAAGGCTTTTCTGACCGCTTAAGTGAACACCCTCAGCATGGCCATGTGACTCAGTTTGACGAGTTTGTGCGCGACTTTTCCGACTTTATACTGGCTCTAAAACCGCGAATTGGCGAGCAAAGCTGCCAGTTACTGGCCCACTCCATGGGGAGCGCGATAGCCTGTCTGTACATGGCGCATTACCCGCACCCCTTTAGTAGTGTGGTACTCAGTGCCCCTATGATGGGCGTGCATACCCGGCCCTGGCCACAAAGCGTGGCCCACTGGCTGATCCGCATTGGCCATTGGTTCAACAAGCAGCTGTTTGGTGATCGGCCACGTTACTTCATCGGCATGCGTGACTATGCCGACGTGCCCTTCGCAGATAATGAACTGACCCACAGCGAAAACCGTTACAATTGGTTTCGCGCTATGTATCAGCAGCATGCAGAAATTCAATTGGGTGGTCCTACCGTGCAGTGGCTGATGCAGTCGCTGCAGGCAATGGCAGAGTTGCCAGAGGCAGCGCGGTTAATCCGTGTGCCGGTGCTGGTGCTGCAGGCTGAGCTGGACCCCATCGTCAGCCCGCAACCTCAGCGGGTCTTTGTCGGGATGTCAGCGCACCCGGCGACCCGGCTGGAGGTGATCAACGGCAGTTACCATGAAATTCTGATGGAAACGGATAGCATTCGCGGTCCAGCGCTGGCGACGGCGCTGCAGTTTTTGCGCGAGCATCAGTTTGCAGAGCCACTGGAACAAAGCTTTTCAGCACCACGGCGACCTAAAAGAGCACAGCGGCGCGTCTGACCCGAACCCTAAAACAAGGTATACTTTTAATGTTTCACATTGCCCTTCATAACCCGGTGATGCCAGCCAATTGCGGAAATATCATTCGCTTATGCGCGAACAATGGTTGTAGTCTGCATTTGATTGAACCCCTGGGCTTTGATTTTGAAGAAAAAAAATTGCGCCGCGCCGGTCTGGATTACCACGACCTGGCGAATGTAAAACGCTACCCGGATTTCGCCGCGTTTAGTGAAGCGATGCAGGGGCGCCGCATGTTTGCCTGCACCACCAAAGGCAGCCGTAACTACAGCGACGTTGCGTACCAGGCGGACGATATTTTATTGTTCGGCTCAGAAACCGCGGGCTTGCCGGATGAGGTGCGTGAAGCCTTTGCGCCGGAGATGCGTATCCGCATTCCAATGCAGGCCACATCAAGAAGCCTTAATCTGGCCAATTCAGTTTCGATTATTAGTTACGAAGCCTGGCGTCAACAGGGTTTCGCCGGAGCGCTGTAAGAAACTCACATCAGCCCTGCGAATGCAGCGAAAGAGGGAACTGACAGCCGCTGGCAGAGTCCCACAGACAGGCAAAAACGAGGTAGTAATGACAAATTCAATTAAACAATGGGCGAACCACATCGTCTGTACTGCGAGCTTACTGCTGGTGGCAGGATTCGCCAACGCCAGTACCAGTGAAGAGACCGCGAACTACAACCTGATGCTAATGGGGAGTGCTCCGCAGATCTGTTCAAGCATGAATCAGGACGCCTGTGAGTCAGTTGACTGGATCGAGGCCAATGAGATGCGCACCGCGCGGCTTTTTAACCTCAGTGATGTCCGCCGTCGTCAGACCATGCGTCAGTCCGTCTGGCCGGAAGAGCGCGACGAAATGCGTGCCGAGCTGAACGAAGCGTTGGAAACGCTGGCGGATTATTTTGGCTATGGTGTCGTCAATGAAAAGCGTTTGGTTGAGCGCTTTCGCTCGCGTGCTCACCTGGATATGCTGAGTCGCATGTCTGAAAACGAATTTCACCGGGTTTTAGATGGCCTTGAACTGCCGACCTTAGAAGGTCTGGTCGAGCATGTGAACCTGGATGAAACGAAAGATGCCAGTGCAAACTTGCTGCGCCGCTATGTAGAACTGACTGCGGCCAACAGTGACAGCGACGGCGGGCCGGTTGTCTATGTGGTAACTGCCGCGCAGCGTGACCCCTTGGGCAGTTTACAAAGCTATCAGCGCGCGTTGAGCGCAGCGGGCGCCACCGTTAAGTGGTTACCAATTGATGCCAGCGTGCTTGAAGCGCAGCAAAACGACGCCTGTGACAGCCTTGATTCGCTGCGTCGGGACGTTCTTGGCACTTATGACCGCGCCCGCGTCCACGCGGACTTGCATCAACAGCAAATGGCATTTTGCACTAACAAAGATGCCTGGCAGGACGCTATCGCCGAAGCCGATGGTGTGTTCTTTGCCGATGGCAATCAGACCTTATTGCGCCAGGCGTTCTTTAACCGCAATGGCAATGCGACCGATTTGCTTAATGCGCTGGTGGATGAATTCAACAGCGGCCAGTTAACCATTGCGGCTGCCGGCAATTCAGCCAGCGCCATGTCATCGGCGATTATGGTGACCAATGGCAGCAGTCGTCAGGCGATGAAAGAAGGATCGCTGTCACGCCCAGCGCCATCGGTGGGCTGTAATCAGGATGACAGTTGCCCGCGCGGGGTCAGCCCGAACAGCCTGACCTATCACGCGATGGGTGGTTTAGCCTTCTATCCGTTTGGTTTAATCGATACCGAAGTGTCGGAGCGTGGTCGTCAGGCGCGCATGTTACGCCTCGCTGCTGATACAGCGACGCCACTCGCCACAGGTATTGATCGCGCCACGGCGCTGCTGGTTGACACCCGTAGCGGTGAGTTTGAAGTGCAGGGTGACAACGGCGTGCTGTTTGTTGAGCAGGCAACCGGTAATCAGCAGATGGTTGGCGGTGCGTTCCACTTTTTGCGTGACCAGAGCAGCGGAGCTCTGCGCCAGAACCAGGTAGAAGATGTGCAGTTGGCGCAACAGGAAGGCTCACGGCCCTCGTCAGTAACCACTCGGTTTCTTGACGACACCGGTGTCTACGACAACATCGCGCGGTTATGTGAAGGGCGTCAGAAAATGGAACTGCTGCAGGACGAATTCGTGTTCCTGATGCAAGTGAGCGAGGCGACGGAAACCCTGCGTGCCGAAGGACGTTGCCAGGTGACCAATGGCACCCTCGGTGTCGCGCGGCAGGCTGAGTAAAGCCAGCAGTTGGTCGGGCATGGCGTCCGAACTATGTTCTGCATCAATGGACGCCTTACCTTGATGGGTTAGACTTGAGGGGTGTTTAAATAACCATCAAGTCTAACTATGCATCGAGTTTTCGCCGTCGCACGACCGGGGTTTTTAACCCTGACACTGGTCTGTATTGCCCTTGCGCTGGCTTTTAGCCTGCAACAAGGCAGCCTTATATCCCTGTGGGACGCCATTCTGGTAGTTGTGATCGGGCTGGCGGCCCATGTCAGTGTTAACGCCTTCAATGAATACTTCGACTTCAAATCCGGACTGGATTTCAAAACCAGGCCGACCCCCTTTAGTGGTGGTAGTGGCACCCTGGTGGTTGCCCCCCATCTGGCATCCGCTGCGCTATTAATCGCCGTGACTGCGCTGCTGCTGGTAAGCGCTGGCGGCTTGTATCTGGTCTGGCAGCATGGTGCCGCACTGCTGCTGATAGGTCTCCCCGGCGTGCTAATTATTTACGCCTATACTCAGTATCTGAATCGTTCACCACTGGCCTGCCTGCTGGCGCCCGGAATAGGGTTCGGCTTACTGATGACGCTGGGTGCTATCTGGGTATTTAGCGCGACGCTAAGCGCTGGTGCCTGGACTCTGGCTACTATGATGACGTTGCTGGTTAGCAACCTGTTGCTGCTGAATCAGTTTCCGGATATTGAAGCAGACGCCAGTGTAGGTCGCCGCCATTTACCCATTGTTGCGGGCCGTCGCATAAGCGCACGAGTATTTGCAGTCTTCCACTGGCTGGCAGTCGCTCTGTTGCCATTGGCAGTGGGGTTTGGCTGGTTGCCGGTCTGGAGTTTACTTGGCCTGTGCAGCCTGGTGTTGTTAGTTCCGCTGACACGCGGCGTGTTGCGCTATGCATTGCATATTCCTGAGCATGTCAGGCTGCTGGGGCTGAATGTCGCGTTCGTCCATTTGTACCCGCTGTTGATCACCGTAGGCTTGTTGGTTGACCGCTAAGGACACAAACAATGCAAGTACATACTTTCGATGTGGTAGTGGTTGGAGGCGGAGGCGCCGGGTTGCGAGCTGCAATTGCGGCAGCCGAGACTGGCGGCAATGCGGTGGGGCTGGTTTCAAAAGTCTACCCCATGCGCTCACACACGGTGGCCGCGGAAGGCGGCGCAGCGGCAGTTACCCGTGGCGATGACAGCCTGCAATCGCACTTTGACGACACCGTTGCCGGTGGTGACTGGTTGGCTGAGCAGGGTGTAGTTGACTATTTTGTCCGCCATGCCCACGCTGAACTGGTGCAAATGGAACGCTGGGGTTGTCCCTGGAGCCGTCAGGCCAGCGGCGACGTGCAGGTGCGGCGCTTTGGCGGAATGAAGACCGAACGCACCTGGTTTGCCGCCGATAAAACCGGCTTTCATATGCTCCACACCCTTTATCAGACGTCCCTGAAATACCCGCAGATCCAGCGCTTCGATGAGTATTTTGTACTCGACTTACTGGTTGAAGATAATCAGGCCTGTGGCGTGATTGCCCTCGAGATAAGCAGCGGCGAATTGCATTTACTGCGGGCTAAGTCAGTGATCATGGCGACTGGCGGTGCTGGGCGGCTGTTTCGTTTTAACACCAATGGCGGCATTGTTACCGGCGATGGTATGGCCATCGCCTATCGCCGCGGGGTGGCGTTGCGCGATATGGAGTTTGTGCAATACCACCCAACCGGCCTGCCCGGCTCAGGCATCCTGATCACCGAAGCCAGCCGTGGCGAAGGCGGCGTGCTGACCAATAAAGATGGCTATCGTTATCTGCAGGACTACGGCTTAGGCCCGGAAACGCCGCTGGGTGAACCTCAAAACAAGTACATGGAACTGGGTCCGCGCGACAAGCTGTCGCAGGCGTTCTGGCACGAACAGCAGGCCGGGCGTACCGGCAAGCATGGTGACAGTGATGTAGTTTATCTTGATCTGCGCCACCTCGGAGAGGCGTATTTGCAGGAACGCCTGCCTTTTATTTGCGAGTTGGCCAAGGCCTACGTCAATGTCGATCCCGCCAAATCACCGATACCGATCCGCCCGGCAGTGCATTACACCATGGGTGGCATTGAAACCAACGCCGACTGTGAAACCAGTATTCGTGGCCTGTTTGCCGCCGGTGAGTGCGCCTCCGTCGGGTTACACGGTGCCAATAGGCTGGGCTCCAACTCGTTAACTGAACTCCTGGTGTTCGGCCATCTTGCTGGCAAGAAGGCCATGCAGCGGGCACTCGGTGATAGTCCATGCAAGGACGGCGCTGAGAGCATTCGTCAGCTCGGTAGCCAGTGGCAGGAGCGTCTTGAGTCGATGATGCGTGGCGGTGAACCCGGCCGTCCACGCTGGCCGGAGCTAAAAGCAGAGTTGCTTAAGGTGATGGAAGAGGGTTGTGGCATTTACCGTGACGAAGCGGGCTTAACTCAGGCATTGCAGAGCATACGCGGTTTGCGCGAACGCTATGAGCGGGTCCAGCTGGGGGATCAGAGTCAAATTTACAACACCGATCTGCTGCATTGCCTTGAGCTTGGCTGCTCACTGGATGTGGCAGAAGCCACCTGCCTGGCGGCATTGCAACGGCGTGAATCGCGTGGTGCGCATCAGCGGCTGGACGACAGCTGCCAGCAACGTAATGACCAGCAGTATTTAAAGCATTCGCAGGTGTTTTATCAGGGAGCAGCGCCTGCCCGCCTCGAGTGGCAGGATGTCGATACCCATTTGTCGGCGCCGGGGGAGCGGCACTATGGTTCGAAAGGAAGTGGTTTGAAAGGAAGTGGTGCTGAGGGAAGCGACGGAGGTCAGCATGCGTAGCATACAGGTCTTGCGCTATTTGCCGGAAGAGTCGCCGCAGCCTTTTCTGCAAAGCTTTCAGGTGCCGGTAACTGACAGCACCTCGGTATTGGATGCGCTTAATTACATTAAGGAATCCCTCGACCCCACGCTGAGTTTTCGCTGGTCGTGCCGGATGGCGATTTGCGGTTCCTGCGGGGTGATGGTGAATGGCATACCTAAGCTGGGCTGTAAGGACTTCCTGCGTAATTACCCCAATGATCTTATCATTGAACCGCTGGCGCACTTGCCCGTTGAGCGCGACCTGGTGGTGAATATGGACAGCTTTCTGCGGCACCTCGAAGCGGTTAAGCCATATCTGATTGAGGGTAAGAACGCAGCAGACAGTTCTCAACCGAACCGGCAAACCCCGGCGCAAATGGCACGTTATCAGCAGTTTGCCAATTGCATCAATTGCGGTCTGTGTTATGCCGCCTGTCCGCAGTTTGGCTTAAACCCCGAATTCACCGGCCCCGCCGCGATTGCGCTGGCTCACCGTTATAACCTCGACAGTCGTGACAGCGGCAAAGCCCAGCGTATGGCGCCATTGAACAGCAAAAATGGGGTGTGGAGCTGTACCTTCGTTGGTTTTTGCTCGGAGGTCTGCCCGAAAGGGGTCGATCCCGCTGCCGCGGTAAACCAGGGCAAAGTAGAGTCGGCGAAGAGCATGCTAATTCAGCTGTTTAGCGGACGTGCCATTGGAGGCGCCGGGCAATGAGCTACAAACCGCAATTAACGGGTAGCTGGTGGCTAAAGCATCGTTTCTTTAAAGCCTACATGCTGCGCGAAGCGACTGTAATACCGCTGGCGTTTTTGCTTTGCTCGCTGCTCGCCGGAGCATTCAGTTTGCAGGACCCAGAGCGCTTTCAACACTGGCAGGCTTTTATGAGCAATCCGCTGGTGATCCTGGTCCATACCCTGGCGCTGACGACCAGCCTCTATCATGCAGCCACCTTCTTCGTGTTATTTCCGCGGGTGATGCCGATCCGTGTGGGTAATTATCAACTACCGGCACGCTATCTGGTACTCGCCCAGTGGGGCGCGGTGTGGCTGGTCGTGGCGCTGTTTATCTGGCTGTTCGCCTTCGGAGGCCAGTCGTGAGTAACCATATGCCGAAACCGTCCCGTCGCCAGGGCCTGCATTTTGAACCGCTGTGGTGGCTGTTATTTAGTGCCGGGGGCGTTTGCTTTGCCGTTTTCGTGCCGGCGGTAGCGCTGATATTTGGGGTGTTATGGCCGCTTGGCATTATCGACATCAGCCTGGCTCAGTTGCAGGGGTATTACAGCAGTCTGTGGGGCCTGGTTTTTACCGGCGCGGTGATTTTTTTACCGGCGTTTCATGCAGCGCACCGCATTCGTCACGCGTTTCATGATTTCAAATTAGGCGGTGGCAGCACCACCGCCTTCATTTGTTGTGGCACCGCCGCTGTGGTTAGCTTCGTTGCCATCTGGGCCTGGTTTATGCTGCCAGGCTAAATGCCGTATTGCTCGCGGTAAGCGCTGACTTTCGCCAGGTTTTCGTCCTGACCAGGCTGCTCGCTGAGGTAGGTAATCAGGTCGCCAAGCGTAACAATGGCAATTACTTTCGCCTTGTAGTCACGCTCCACTTCCTGAATCGCACTCAGCTCGCCTTTGCCTTTTTCCTGTCGGTCCAAAGCAATCAGCACACCAGCCAGGCTGGCGCCGTTGGCTTGCACAATGTCCATTGACTCACGAATCGCGGTACCGGCGGTAATTACGTCATCCACCAGCATAATCCGCCCTTTCAAGTCCGCACCCACCAGGTTACCGCCTTCACCGTGGTCTTTCTTTTCTTTGCGGTTAAAGCAGTACGGGACATCTTTGTTGTGGTGCTCGAACAGGCTGATTGCGGTCGCACTGGCGATAGGAATGCCTTTGTACGCGGGACCAAACAAGACATCAAACTCGACACCTGAGTCCTGCAGGGCCGCCGAATAGTAGCGGCCCAGACGGGCTAAATCAGCGCCGGAATTAAACAGCCCGGCATTGAAAAAGTACGGGCTGGTGCGGCCAGACTTCAAGGTGAACTCACCGAATTTGAGCACGCCTTTGCTTAAGGCAAATTCAATAAACTCGCGTTGATAGTCTTTCATTAATTCAGCGCCTCTTTTTGGATCTCGTTGAGTTCACGAATTGAGTGGCGGGCCAGGTCAATCATGGCATTCATCTCGTCCATGCTGAAGGGTTCACCTTCTGCAGTGCCCTGCACTTCAATCATTTTGCCGGTGTCTGTCATCACCACGTTCATATCGGTGTCAGCCGCTGAGTCTTCTTCATACTGCAGGTCAGATATAGCGTCGCCTTTGTAGATACCGACAGAAATCGCCGCGACCATGGTTTGCAGCGGGTTCACTTTAATCATACCTTTGTTGCGCATATGGTTCAGCGCATCGACCAGGGCCACGCAGGCACCAGTAATGGAAGCAGTGCGGGTGCCGCCATCGGCCTGAATGACGTCACAGTCAACTGTGATGGTGTGCTCGCCAAGGGCGCTTAAGTCGACCGCGGCGCGCAGTGAGCGGCCAATCAGACGTTGAATTTCAAGGGTGCGACCGCCTTGCTTACCGCGGCTGGCTTCACGGCCGGAGCGGGTATGGGTGGCGCGTGGCAGCATGCCGTACTCGGCCGTTATCCAGCCCTGGCCTTTGCCTTTTAAGAAACGTGGTACGCCGGTTTCAACGGTAGCGTTGCAGAGTACTTTGGTGTCGCCAAACTCAATCAGCACGCTGCCTTCTGCGTGACGAGTGTAGTTGCGGGTAATAGTTACCGGGCGAATTTGTTGAGCTGTACGGCCGTCAGGGCGCATAAGATACCTCGTTGCAGATGATAAGTGGAATAGGGGTCGAAAACGCGCCCATTATAGGCATTTTGGCCAGCAAGCGCCATGCCACTGCTGTTTTTGCCCGCCTGACGCAGGTATACTTAGCCCATTACGGCCACCCAAACCAATCGAGTGTGGCCATAAGTTGATGACTTACAATACTACTTAGTAAAAGGACAGCCTCTTATGATCTGCAGCATGACCGCCTACGCCCGCCACGAAATCAAAGGCGACTGGGGCAGCGCCGTGTGGGAACTGCGTTCCGTTAACCAGCGTTACCTTGAAACCTTCTTCCGTTTACCCGAGCAATTCCGCGGCCTCGAAACCGGCTTGCGTGACCGCCTGCGTAAACGCCTGGCGCGCGGCAAAGTTGAATGCAACCTGCGCTTTAATGCCAATGAAGGCGCGTCCACCGAACTGGTGATCAACGAAGACCTCGCCAAAGCCGTGATTCGTAGCGCTGAATGGGTGCAGTCAAGCGGTGGTAA
This sequence comes from Aliidiomarina sedimenti, assembly GCF_003986955.1. Classification (GTDB taxonomy): domain Bacteria; phylum Pseudomonadota; class Gammaproteobacteria; order Enterobacterales; family Alteromonadaceae; genus Aliidiomarina; species Aliidiomarina sedimenti. The sequence goes on from NZ_PIPN01000004.1 coordinate 114,797, forward strand.
CGGCAGTATGAACCCCATCGACGTATTGCGCTGGCCTGGCGTTATCAACGCCCCTGAACTCGACATGGACAGCCTGCAAAGCGAACTGATGGCCGGTTTCGACACCGCCATGGACGACTTTATTAGCGCCCGTGCCGCCGAAGGCGCCAACATGCGCAAACTGATTGAAGACCGTTTAGACGGCATTCACAAACAAGTCGTCTTTGTTCGCGGCCACATGCCAACCGTACTCGAGTGGCAACGTGAGCGCTTACTGACCAAGTTCAAGGAGGCGTCGATCGAACTCGACCCGCAACGCATCGAACAGGAAATGGTCATGCTGGCGCAAAAAAGCGACGTCGCCGAAGAGCTCGACCGCCTCGACTCCCACATCAAAGAAGCACGCATCGCCCTCGACAAAGGTGGCGCCTGCGGCCGCCGCCTCGACTTCATGATGCAGGAATTCAACCGCGAAGCGAACACCCTCGGCTCCAAGTCAATCAACGCCGACATCACCGCCGCCGGTGTTGAGCTGAAGGTTCTGATTGAACAAATGCGGGAGCAGATCCAGAACATCGAATAGGGTCATGTTAAGTTTTGCTAAGTTTGGATAAGGTCGCTTTATAGTGGCCTTATGTGTATTGACCTTATCCCTCTACCATGAACTTTAGTCATCAGCTGGGGGGTTACATTTCAAGCCGATAAAGATGTTCGTAAAAGAAGCCTTGGCGCTTCACGCTGCTTATTTAGACCAGGAATTAGATAATGTCTCGGCTTGCTTCAAAACAAGCTCAACTGCTTCAGCTGATTTATCAGGTGGATACTTATAGCGTTGCAGGGTACGGCGAACCAAAATCTTCAGCTTTGCTCGAACACTATCGCGAACTTGCCAATCTACGGTGGTCGATTGTCTGAGTTTGCCGGTTATCTCTATCGCGATTTTCTTTAGAATTTCATCGCCAAGCTCGCGAACAGCTCGTTCGTTGTTGGCCAGAGCATCATAAAACGCGATTTCATCTGGATTTAAACCTAGCTCAGCTTCACGCAGCATTTCTTCTTGAAAATCTTTGGCCATCTGGATTAGCTCTTCAATGACCTGTGCTGTTTCAATTGCTCTGTTGTTGTACTTTCTTAGGGTTTCATGCAATCTGTCAGCATACTTTTTTTCTTGAACAACGTTATTGCGTGTTTTCGCCTTTATATCGTCTTTAAGTAGCTTTTCAAGCAACTCAACCGCCAGGTTACGCTCTGGCATTTGACGAACATCTTCTAGAAATTCATCTGATAACAAACCGATGTTTGGTTTGTCTAAACCACAAAGGGCAAATACATCAGCGACGCCTTCAGCGATGACAGCGTTATCTAAAATCTGTTTAAGTGCAGAGTTTTTCTCTTCTTGAGTGCGCTTTTTATCAACACTAGTGAATTTTGTGATCGCGGCTTTTATAGCTGAGTAAAATGAGATTTCTTTTCGAAGCTCTTTAGCCTCATCCAAAGTGCTACACAAAGAGTAGGATTTGGTAGCGGCCAAAACCAAGTCTAGAAAGCGCCTCTTACCATCTTCCAGACCAAGGATATGATTAGCCGCGGGCACCAAGAATTTGTGTGCGTCGGTCTCAAATCCCGATATGTCGAGTCCTTCTGATTTGGGTGTTTTGCCAAACATACTGCGAATAACATCAATTTTTTCCAACAAAATGCTGAATGCTTCTTCCGCATTGAGTGTGGGCTGGCCTTTACCTTTTGAGTCTGTATAGGTTTTCAATGCTTGTTTTAGTTCATTAGCAATTCCGATGTAATCGACAATCAAGCCGCCGGGCTTATTTTTAAACACGCGGTTTACTCGGGCTATTGCCTGCATGAGGTTGTGTCCTTTCATCGGTTTATCCACATACATCGTATGACAACATGGCGCATCGAAGCCGGTGAGCCACATGTCTCGAACGATAACCAACTTCAGCGGGTCGTTAACATCTTTGAAGCGTTTTTCTAGGCGCTTTTTAGTCTTTTTATTGTAGATATGTGGTTGAAGCAGTGGCTTATCTGAAGCCGAACCGGTTATGACAATTTTAATGGCGCCTTTCTCTGGATCATCGGAATGCCAATCGGGGCGCAGCGCCAGTATTTCGTTATATAGGTGCGCACAAATATCTCTGCTCATTGCCACAATCATGGCTTTCCCATACATAGTGGCATTTCGAGTTTCAAAATGCTCAACCAAATCAGCCGCAACTTCACTTAATCTCGGGGTTGCGCCAACCAACTTTTCAAGACGACTCCACTCACCCTTGGTTTTCTCGCGGCTATTAAGATCTTCCTCGTCCTCGATGACTTCATCTACTTGTTCCGATAGCAGTGCAATTTCCGCATGGTTCAGATCAAGTTTGGCTAATCGTGACTCGTAATAAATAGGAACGGTTGCGCCGTCATCGACCGCATCTTGTATATCGTAAATTGATACATAGCCGCCGAAGACTGCTCGAGTATCTTTGTCTTCTTGAGATATGGGTGTACCGGTAAAACCAATGAATGACGCGGAAGGTAGAGCGTCACGCATATGCTTCGCATAGCCAAACTTGTATTGTCCATTCGCACTTAAAGTTGCTTTGAGCCCATACTGACTTCGATGTGCTTCATCGGAAATCACAACAATGTTATGTCGACTATTTAAAACAGGATGAGACGATTCGTCCTCGAGCAGAGCAAATTTTTGCACAGTCGTGAAAATAATGCCGCCAGATTCTCGTTCAGCAAGTAATTGACGCAATTCGTCTCTATCTGAGGCTTGAACAGGAGTCTGTTTTAATAATTCGACAGCATTAGCGAACGTAGCATATAGCTGACCATCCAAATCATTTCTATCTGTTACGACTACTAAAGTAGGATTATTCATTTCCTTTTGCTGCAGTAACTTGCCTGCGTAACAACACATAGAGATGCTTTTACCGCTACCTTGAGTATGCCAAACCACACCAGCTTTTTTACTCCCCGGTATAACTTCGTCTCCGTACGTAGCTCGTTTTTCCTCAGCAAAACTAGAGTCTTGTGCAGCAATAACGGTCGCTTTTATCGCCTCGCGCACGGCATGGAATTGATGGTAACCAGCAATTTTTTTTGTAATTTGTTCACCATCACTTTCGAACAGCACAAAAAACCGAATGTAATCTAGTAGTAACTCGCGATTAAAGAATCCGCGTACCATCGTCTCTAGCTGCCATTCTAGCAGCGGCTTATCGTCCTCATTTTTGACGGTACGCCACGGCATAAATCGTTCTTGGTTGGCGGTTAATGAACCGATTCTTGCTGTATAACCATCACTCACCACTAATGCTTCATTAAAAATAAAAAGGTCTGAGATCTCATCTTTATAGGTTTGCAGTTGATTGAAGGCGTCCCAAATATCCGTATTTTCATCGCTTGGGCTTTTCAACTCCAATACGGCAATTGGTAAGCCGTTGATAAAACAAATCACATCAGGTCTGCGAGGCTGTTTAGTGCCAGTGATAGTGAACTGACTAACGACTGCAAACGTGTTGTTGTTTAGATTATCGAAGTCAATGATAAAAGCATGGTCCGTTACTGGCTCGCCATCGTCTTTCTTGTATTCAACAGGCAAACCCTCTAACAACAACCTATGAAATGCTCTGTTGTTGGTAACTAAATCAAGACTTTCAGGTTTTAAAACAATCGCCTTAAACTGTTCAAAACAGTGTTCTATCTGCTTAACCGGAATGTGTTTATTGACTTTTTCAAACGCGGTTCTTAACAGACCTTCAAGTACAACTTTAGCGTAATCATTACGCAGTGGATTGCCGCTATCTGGTGCAATATCAAGGCCATGCCATACAACCCAGCCATTTTTCTGGAACCAGTCTAAGCAGAGGTTTTCTAGTTGTTCTTCGTTCATGGGTCATTCCCTTCACCAATTACATCAAGAATATTGGTTACAATGGCATCTCTCGCATTTACTGGGTAACCAAACTTACGCAACAACACTCGCGTGGCATTCTTCATTTCCGCTTGTACGGTCTCTCGCTCTTGCCAATCCACTACCATTGATTTTGATAGGTATTTATTTAGCTCATCAGCAATTAACTGAATGCGGGTAGGTTCAACTTCATGACTTTCTGGTGTTGACTTCAGTAGTTCTAGGATAGAAGCAGAGTTTTCGCTCTGTGGTAATGCCGATTGCTCAACCTGAGTTATTTCAACGGTTGGTTCTGGCTTAGGAGTTGATACTCGTTGTTGCAGCGTCCTATCACGCCCAATCTCCGCCATAAATATATTGCAATAATCGGCAGCGCCGATTAAATCCGGAAATAAACTAGCATGGTGAACATTCATTCGCCTAAGATGTTTTAAACACTCCTGCTGCTCTTCATTTTTGATATACACCTTACAAATATACTTAGCGAGAATGCCAGGTTGTTCTTCTTCAGTCGCTGATTTTAATTCATCATCTGGGAAATCTTCATCCGTTAAAACTTCAGTCAGTTTATTTTCAATGGTGGCGTCATAAGGTGAAAAGGTAAAAAGCCCTGCTTGGCTCACCAAGCGCCCATGGTCGTCCTTTTTTGGTTCAAACACCCGAATATCAGGGCAAAGTTCATTATCTGATATAAAGCTTTTATTAAGGATATAAACTGAACGATAAGGATTGTCTTTTTCGTCTGTTTGGTCTTCTTTGGCGAAAGCAAAAAACATTGCCACATAAGGCGAGTAGGTCCAATCAAGCAATGGGGTCATCAAACCGTGGTGCTGACCGATTGACCACAGCTCATCATGCTCACGTTCATTTTCGTCATCTAGCAGTGAGTGGTCTGCAATACGACCACGAATTGCCTTGCGGAACATATCTAACTGCTGTTTAGCAATCTCTTCGGTAACAATGCCGTTTTCCGTCACACGCGCTAATGTGGGCGTCATCTCCCAGTCAAAGCGGCGGTGTCCACGAAAAATACATTGGGTATCGATACGATTAAAAAAAGGGCTTTCCAACAATGAAGAAAAATCACGCCAATGCTCAATACGAGTGACCGGGATACGGCCACTAAAAGCATCCGAGGTAATATCAAAACTTTGCTCTGGACTTTCACTTTTCCACAGGGGAATTTTTCCCCAGTAAGAAGTAGAGGCTGTCATGCAACAACCTCATTAGTTAAGTCTATTTCACCTGATAGAAGCTTAGGCAGTAAAGCATCCCTAACTTTAACCAGATGATTACTCTCATTGGATTTTTTTAAGATGCTTTCAATTATTTTTTTAGCGAAATCGTTAAACTCAGTTAATAGTTCAGATGAACTGGTAACAAGAATGGGAATGGTTCTTACATCCGTCTGATTTATACCTGGAATTGCCGCCTTACCACCTCGGTTTGCAAGCTCATCTAAAACACGCTTCTGACCAATTTGGAAGTATAAAAATGCTTGACCCAAAGATTCAGATCTCATTCTGAATACATGTTCATTGATTGCAAATTCTGAATACGGGAACCCACATCCAAACATAGAGATTCGTGGTTTAAACTCTCCAGGTTTGCCGCCATCTTTATATAGTAAGAAATCGAAATTTTCGACAACGCCACGTTTCAATTTATCGAAAAACTCTCGCGACACGAATTTTTCTTTACCATAAGTGTATTTACCAACACCAAGTATATTTTCAGCCCCAACGCTCGGTACGCCTTCCGCTATTCCGGCAACACCGCCTTTTGGTCTGCTACCCGTTTGAAGAACACTAAGGTGATCACCTAGTTGCTCAACACTCCACCCTTGCGGTATCTCCCCAAGCTCAGAGTCTTGCATGGCAGCAGGGAACAGCGCGGCGGCTTGTTCAAGCTGTTTAAACGCTTCGGCATTGCCGGTTTTCAAGCTGTTGAGTTCATCAATGGTTTTTGCAGAGATAACACTCATCGCCGCGAGTTCTGCATCCGCATTGCTACCACCGGCAGCCAAGGTTTCAATTTTGGCTTTAACTGGCTCAAAATCTACAAACCAGCTTTTGAATAACGTTTGAGTTATTTGCTCTAAGGTTTGGTTTGTTTTGGCATTTAAAGCTATCTTGTCATCAATTTCTTTTAGGAATTTACCTGCTTTCTTTCTTATATCTTTATCCGGGTAATCGAATTCAAACTTCGCAAGTGACTGCCAGGCTACGCGTTGCCTACCAGATGTACCTTCCATATGTAATTGTGCATAAACCCTGAATTTAGGATGCCTCGCCAGGTAATAAACATAGTCCTCGTCGAATTCTGGCTCTTTGGCGGACATGACAATAAATTCTGTGGAGCCATGCCCATGCTCATCATGACTTAAACAGTTAACTTTTGCTGTCTTACCATTCTCGAGGCAAGGAGTGATGCGAGCAAATAGAGTATCGCCATTTTTAAACTTAGAGCCTCCACCCTTGAACTCTCTGTACCCAAACTCGTCTACGTCTCGAACATCGATTGGTAAGGCGGCCATTTCAATGAAGGGCTTTACCTCCCCTTTTTTAATCGGGCGTTTAGGATTAAATTCGATAATGTCTGATATCTTTTTTTTAGAGCTCATAACCAATCCCCATTAGATTATCCTTAATTGCCTTTTCTAATCGGTCCGACTCTTCAAACTGAGACTTTAGTCGAGCCGTTAATCGCTGCATTTTTTCTTGGAACGGCTCGGAATCTTCTTCTGCATCGGCAGAGCCTACATAGCGCCCTGGTGTTAACAAATAATCGTGCTTTTGCATGTCTTCTCGCTTGGCGCTAAAACAAAATCCCTTTTCATTTTGGTAGCTTGTGCCAGATTGCCAATCATGAAAGACATCGGCGATTTTTGAAATATCTTCATTGGTAAAGTCGCGAAGTACTCTGTCCTGCATAAAGCCGAGGTTACGCGCATCAATAAACAAGGTCTCACCACGCCGATCACGCTTACTATTGCCGCTTTTTTTACTTTTAGTTAAAAACCAAATACAGGCAGGGATTTGAGTATTAGTGAAAAGTTGCCCTGGCAAGGCCACCATACATTCGACTAAATCGGCTTCGATTAAGGATTTGCGGATCTCCCCTTCATTATTAGTATTCGAACTCATTGAGCCATTGGCAAGCAGCAACGCCATTGAGCCATTGTCGTTGAGGTGGTGCAGCATATGCTGTATCCAACCGTAGTTAGCATTGCCCTGTGGAGGAGTGCCGTATTTCCAGCGGATATCTCCCTCTAGTTTGGCGTGCCACCAGTCCTTGATATTAAACGGCGGGTTGGCCATCACGTAATCGGCACGTAGGTCTGGGTGCTGATCATCTAAAAATGTATCGGCATTCTTTTTACCAAAGTTAAAGTCGATACCGCGAATCGCCATATTCATGGCCGCCAACTTCCAAGTGGTCGGGTTGCTCTCCTGGCCATAAACGGATATGTGTTTGCGTTGTTCGGTGGCGTTGTAATGTTTATCGGCAGCGTGTGCTTGAATAAACTTGTCATTGCTGACAAAAAATCCACCGGCGCCCATTGCTGGATCATAGACTCGCCCTTGATAAGGCTGGAGCATCTCAACAATCAGCGTAACAATACTTTTCGGTGTATAGTACTGCCCACCTTGCTTACCTTCTGCTAAAGCGAATTGTCCTAGGAAGTACTCATAGACGTGGCCCAAAATATCTTTGCTGTGTAAATCTAACTTTTCACCGTTGTATTCGGGGTCTCGGAAGCTAGTATCAGAAAAACGGTTAATCAGTTCGGTAAGGTTATGATTGTCCACTTCATAACGGCTGATGCGAGGCAGAACGCCCTTAAGCTTTGGGTTGGCCAGTTTGTCGTTAATTTTATAGGTTTCGATCGCCTCCAATGCATGATCAATGAGCCACGAAATAGAGGTGAGCTTTTTAATGGTTATAGGGTCTTTTTGCTTTTCTTCATTACTGTTACTGTCTTTATGCTTCTCCCTAATGAGTAACGCTTCTTCTGGAGATACTTCTCTACTAGCATGTTCCAGCCATAGTTCACTGCCTATTGGTAATGCCGCAGTGTTTTTCAGATATTCCCAGCGGGAACGTTTTGGCACCCAGAAAACGTTCTTCTCTTGATAGTATTCGTGCAGTTCTAACTCAGCGTTAACAGCGTCTTGATATTCTTCTACTGACTCGTAGTCTTCACGAGGCATGAAGTAGATATTGTCGTCGCTATTGTCTTGTGTAAAGAGCACGCGCAGCTCTTGCTGGCGCTCCTCAAAAGCATCTGACACGTATTTTAAAAATATGATACCTAGAACGACGTGTTTGTAATTAGCCGCATCAAGATTATTGCGCAGTCGATCTGCTGCTGCCCATAGCTTTTTATCTAGTTCGTCTAAAAACTGTTGCTCTGAGTTTTTCATTTTCTTCCCTATGCTGTAACGCTAATGTAAACCAGCCAACTGGCAAATTCCCGTTATCATACCAACTTTATCACTTAGCTAATCAACGAATTGTTCTAGACTTATGACTTCGATGTTGAGGTCAACTGAAAGAACATTCAATCTAAGGGTTGGTGAAAAGTGAAAGGCGTCAAGCTGTGTATATGGAAAAAGGTCCCAATGAGGATATATGAGTACTAATTCACCTTTTGAATCCAAACATCTCGTACCATAAGCTAGCATCTGATAAACATCCCGCTCACTCAGGCCATAAGTTGGACCACCATTGTATACATCGAGCAATTTCCACTTGGTATCCATGATCCAGCGCTTATCACCAATAACAACTTCAATGTCGGGTCGCAGCTTGAATACGCCTTTGCCTTTGTGTTGGCAAAGATGCTCGGTAGCAAGCTGAGTTCTAACAGCGCCTTTGTCACCGATGGCTTTTCGCAGTTGTTCAGCAACATAGTTCTCGAATAGCCTTTCCATCGGGAAGAGCACGCTTATGCCGTGCCAGCCACCAGAGACTGCAAGTGGTAAATGTTGGTTGAGGATAAACTCACACCAAAGCTTAATCGGGCGGTAATGAGTCAGCAAGCGGTCTGTTGACCAAGATTTGAAGTCAGCCCTTGGATCTGATGATTCGGGCAGTTGTAGAAGCTGTGAGAGCATCTCATGGGCCAACCGCCAATTATCGTTGTCATGGGTTGCTGCGCACACTGCAACTAGCGCAGATTTGATAAGACGGTTTTCCGCTCTATCCGGTAAAAACAAATCATGACGGATATTGAATACATGAGCTTTGCCAGGTGACTCACGTAGTTGTTTTGTAATGTTGAGCTGTCCCCGTAAGAAGCGAGCTTCTTCTTCTCGCACTTGATAATCAAACTGTAGGCCTCGCTTGAGTAAAACTTCTAACTCACTCAGAAAACAGGTGATGAGCCATTCGCGGATGGGCATTTCAAATCGCTGAACATTTGCAAAGTCTGCCTCGCGAACCGAAATCTGCATTGAGGTTTTGATTAGCCGCTTAAGCAACGAGCGAGCTTCGGCTGAGGAAGTTTCCTCTGTTGTGTGCTTCGGTAGTACTTCAATCACCGTTCCGCAGGGTGACTCAAGTACACCAACGTAATTATCCAAACGAAGAAGCTTATGACTATCAAGCTCAAATAACGGGAGGCCATTGCGTCGAAACTGCTGTCCAAGCTCAACGAGCCAACGAAACGCAGATTCGCAAATATGTGCGCGGTCGAGTGTATTCGCCGTTACCGGTGCGGTGGTTAAATAGGCATATTCGCGAACAACAACCGTCGACGTCATTATTGAGTACTACCTACTTCATAAATCTGTTTGTAAGATGTGGTGTATTCAAAAGCAGATTCATTCAACCGCCAACGGTCACGTGAGTTTAGCGGCACATCGCCGGGGAACAGCTCATCAAAACTAATTGCATCATCTTTTACGATAAACGCATGTTCGTTCGACTTACTTTGGTCATTAAATACCCAGCGGATACGCTGCCAATCTTCAAAGAAGTATTCTTGAAGAAGCGGAATGATCTTCTGCTGAAAAACCTCGGCTAGGTCGGTTAAGGCAACGTTCGAATTGTCCCGCAAGTGGATAAAATAAGCGTGCCCAATACAGTGGTTTTTGTCCAGTAGGGCCGTAATTCGGCGATTGATAACATCGAGTATCTTTTCAACATCAATGCCTTCAACGATAATTCCTTTTAGCTCTTCAGAAAGTGGTGGCATTTCAATGAAATCGAAACGACGACGCAAAGCCAAATCGAGTCCTGCAAGCGAACGGTCGGCAGTGTTCATTGTTCCGATGATGTATAAGTTATCGGGCACCGAGAATCTATCGCCGGTCAGTGGAAGTGTTACCTCTAGCGCTTCTGTCGCACCTGAGCGCTTAGAAGGTTCGATTAGTGTGATCAACTCACCAAAAATCCGTGAGATATTACCGCGATTGATCTCGTCTATAATCAGCACGAAGTTCTGGCGCTCAACCTTTTTGTTGTTCAGCTTAGAACCAATCTCCTTCAATCGACGCACGAGTGATTCGTAGTATGGTTGCAAGCCACCTTTGATTTCTCGGTCGCCATTAAAAACAGCTTCTAAAGAGGTTACAGAGAGCGTGTGAACTGACTGCCCTTGGCTTTTATCGAAACGAATCGTGTTGGCATCAACTTCTGTAACGGTGAAGTTGCTACGGCGAGTTTTGATACTAATACCGTCATTACGGTCTTCTAATTTAGTTAAAAAAGCCTCCCAGGACTCATCAAATGACGTTGCAGCATCTTTAACCTCGCTAACTTGGTATTCTTTAGCCGCTTTAACGATTTGTCGGAAGATGCCCAGTCTCTTTTCATAGACCAAGTTTCCGTTATCAGTGTGTGCGGTAAGCCCCTCGACAAAGTCCTCGTAGCTAAAACTCTGATGGAAGGTGACGAACCGGATACGCCCTTTTCGAATAAGCTCCTGGTATTTTGTTTTTAATCCGTCTCGGTCGGCCCAAGTGAAACTTGGCTCTGCAGCCCTTACCGCACGTTTAATGGTCGTGAATGTTTTCCCTGTGCCAGGGGGGCCAAATAGGATTTGGTTGAGAGGCTGAGATACTTTTATCGATGAATTGTAGGCATTGTTATTGGATTCTTGAGCCTCATTTTGCGCTTGTCTGTTCTGTAGAGCTTGATAGACATTCCACAGAGCAACATTCAATCGAATTGGATCATAGTCGGTCGGTAAATGTTCGCTCAAGGCAGCCTTAAGCTCTGTGTTTCTTATGTACCAATCACCTTTTAAAGATAATTTTAAATCGAACTTCTCGTTTAAGTAACGAGCGACAGTGTTGAAAGCATCATCGATAACAGTCGATGTAACTTTCTCTGGATGAAGCGCCGCAAATACCCGATTGAGTACGGCAACATATCTGCGCTTTAATATGCGTTTTTGCTTTAGGTCTTCAATTTGCGAGAGAGCTTGTGAATATGTTGCGTGAGATGGTGATGATAAAATGTTCGCCGTAATCTCCGCTAAGTAGTCTTTCGCTTTGGTATATTCATCACCTGACAGTATTGCTTGGCGAATGCTTGCCACTGAGTTATCAGCCATAGCCCAGAGCTTTTCAAGAGATGGCGGTGATTCGGGATCGCCAGCAATTTCCTGGTACGTTTGGGTATATCGAGGATACCAGGCTTCAGATGATTTGTTCGTCTCGGGAGAGTGCGAATTGATAAATTCCAGGAAGGTCTGTGATTGGCTCATAGCTTTATTGTTTCCGTAGAGTATAGCTTTTAGCTACTTAGTTTCGCTCGCGAATTTCAATTACCTGATCTGGTGCCTCTTCTCAACTGATTTGCCGGAAATGTCCGCTACACGAACCTTCATGATTGGCCGTATAGTTATTCATTCCTGTAACTACCTCGTTCCTCAACCAAATGATATTAAAAGTAATTGCGCCAAAGCTGGTTCCGGTAGTGCAGTACTGGAAGGCTTCGTAATCTTCTTTGAATTGACGGTCTTCCGGAGGGCCAAGTTTCTCAACCACACTAGCTCTTGTATCGCCATAATTTATGTCGAAGATTGCTGATGGTTGGCTGGCGCAGCCAGCTAAGAGAGCTAGCGAAATAATTAAAACGGATAACTTCATAACAAAACTCCATTTTGTCCGGTTAGTATGCCAGTACTATAACTATTAATTAACGAATTTGGTATGAGGTCGTTCAACGCCTATGTATTTCGCCTCACGCTAGTTTGCGATATTGACTAGGAGACATTCAGCTGAGTAAAAGCTAACCTGTTCTAAATGACGGTTAATGAAAGGGACTTCTGTGTTTGGAGTTGGGAAAAGTTATCGACGAGCAACTGATATACATGAACGGTTTGGAGGTCAGCAACGAGGTGGTATAGCCACACCAAAAGACCACCGAGCTGTTTTTTTGTTTACTTCTCCTGGTGGTGAAGAGCACGGATATATCGATGGCTTTGTAGATGGTATTTTCATGTATACCGGCGAAGGGCAGCTCGGTGATATGAAAATGCAAAAAGGTAATCTAGCAATAAGAGATCACCAGGCCAACGGGAAAAAATTGTATATATTCGAAAAGCAGGACTCAAAAAGCCCATTCGTCACTTTTATCGGCGAGGCAGAGTGTATCGACTATCACGAAGAGAAGAGACCTGATCGAGATGGTAATCTAAGAAATGCCTTTGTGTTCCATCTTACTGTTGACTCGATTCTTGATAAAGAACAAGTGCATGAACCTAAGAAGATATATGGCGATTATACCGAAACAAAGTTGAAGAACTCTAGTTTGAAAGAGTTGAGAGAGCTTGCACTTGCGGCAGCATCCGCCTCACCTAACCCAACATCCAAAGAGCGAGCTTCGATCACTCAACTTCGTTCAGAGGCGATAAAACAATATGTGCTGAAACGTTCAAAAGGGATCTGCGAAGGTTGCGGAGATCCCGCGCCTTTTGAAACAAAGTCGGGTCCATTCCTTGAATGTCATCATATGACGCGCTTAGCCGACGGTGGCCCTGATCATCCGGAGAATGTAGTTGCCGTTTGCCCGAATTGTCACCGCCGGGCCCATTACGCGACGGATGCTAAGGAATATAATCAGACTTTAATAGATAAGGTAAGATTAATTGAGGATGAACTTGCTCTATAAAGCATTCCTTTGTGGTAACAAAAATGGTGACTATTAAGAGTGAGCCAATAGCTATTAGTCACCACGACAGACGAGCTTTTCAAACATGCCGATGAATATAAAGGGGCAGATCACGCCACGAAAGAGGCATTGCGCTGCCGAACGGCTTTATACCAAGGTTTTACCCAGCTAGAAAGAAAGCCACTCTGCACGGCAACAGCCATTGAGGTTTGTAGCACGCTTAAAAATGCGCAGATGGACATTCGCAAGATGCCGGGCACTATCATTGGCAACCAAACAACGGGAGCGGTCATCTATACGCCGCCAGTGGGGGAAGAGGTGATTCGAAACCTCCTAACCAATTGGGAGCGTTTTCTGCACGACGATGATGACCTTGATCCGCTTGTTAAGATGGCGGTGAGTCACTACCAATTTGAAGCCATTCATCCTTTTTATGACGGGAATGGCCGAACCGGTCGCATTCTGAACGTTTTATATCTTATCGAACAAAATTTGCTGACCCTGCCGATACTTTACTTGAGTCGATTTATTGTCCAGAACAAGCAAGACTATTACCGACTTTTAAACCAGGTCACCAGAGAGCAACAATGGGAGTCCTGGCTCTTGTTTATACTGAAAGGTGTCGAGCAAACCGCTGCACGGACCTGTGACAAAATCGCTGCGATTAAGGCGCTCATGGAGAGCACAGTCGAGCACGTAAAAACACAACTTCCAAAAATATATAGCCATGAGCTGGTTCAGGTAATCTTTGAGCAGCCCTACTGCCGAATCAGTAACCTGGTAGAGCGCGACATAGCAAAACGGCAGACCGCCTCTGTCTATCTGAAGCAATTATGCGATATTGGCGTATTGCAAGAACTAGCCTCCGGTAACAAGAACTAGCCTCCGGTAAGGAGAAGCTTTTTGTGAACTCGCGTTTAATGGCGTTAATAACACAAGCGCGCTGACCCCTCGTTTGAGCGACTACCGACCCAACTGTCTGATCCATTGCCCTTCTAATCGCCTTCACGTTGACATCATGAGCCATACTAGTTAACAAGTATGTAAAACTAACAGGAGATAACACATGTTCGAATATAAACGTATCGCGCTGGCTGTTTCGCTAGCGTTAGCGATAACTGCCTGCTCTGACTCGTCAGACCAGGCCGGAACTAGCACTGCCGAGTCACAAGCGCCGGCCGCCCAGTCGGGCACGCAGGAGTCGGAGCAAACTGAGTCTGAAAAGGCCAATCAGCTGTTTGAAGACATTTTCATGCAAACTGTGATGCGTAGCCCAATGTATCAGTCGTACCTTGGCATCAAGGACGACCAGGATAAATGGGACGATATTTCTGAGCAGCGCGCAGAAGAAGATCTGGAGTTTCAGCAAGCGCAGCTTGAACGGGTCATGGCTATAGACGAGTCGAAGCTGAATGATCAAACCCGGGTAAGCTGGCAGCTAATGAAGCAGCAGCTGGAAAATGACATTGCTGATTACGAGTGGCGCCATTACAACTACCCGGTTAATCAGATGTTTGGGATGCATTCCAGCGTCGCGTCGCTGCTGATTAACCAGCACGGCATTAGCGAAGTGTCGGATGCTGAGGATTACATCGCCCGCCTGAATGGCTTGCCGACACTGTTTGAGCAATTGGCAGAGAATTTGACGATTCGCGCAGAGATGGGAATTATTGCACCGCAGTTTGTCTACCCGTACGTCATCAATGACAGTGAAAATATTATTTCAGGCGCGCCTTTTGACGATGGCGAGCCGAGTGCACTGTGGGCTGACTTCACCGGCAAACTGGAAAGTCTGGATCTTGATGACAGCCAGCGGGATGAATTGATGAATGCAGCCCGGGAGGCGATGCTCGAGTCAGTTCAGCCAGCTTATGAAAACCTGATCAGCAAGGTGGAGGAAATTGCAGAGCAAGCCAATACCGACGACGGTGCCTGGAAATTCCCTGAAGGCGAAGCTTTCTATAACCATGCGTTGCAACGCACCACGACCACAGACCTCACTGCAGATGAGATCCACCAAATCGGGTTGGACGAAGTCGAGCGGATCCACGAAGAAATGCGCGGGATCATGGAGCAAGTAGGTTACGAGGGCACCCTGGAAGAGTTCTTCGTCCACATGCGCAACAACGAAGACTTTATCTACCCGGCAACGGAAGAAGGCCGCGCGCGTTATATGGATGAAGCAACAGCTTACATCGACAACATGCGTGGGCGCCTTGACGAACTGTTCCTGAACAAGCCAGAAGCTGATCTGATTGTTAAAGCGGTAGAACCTTTCCGCGAACAGTCTGCGGGCAAAGCGTTCTATCAGCAGCCTTCGATGGACGGTTCACGTCCAGGTATATACTACGCTAACCTGTACGACATGGCATCTATGCCAACCTATCAGATGGAAGCTTTGGCGTACCACGAGGGCATTCCAGGCCACCACATGCAAATCGCGATGGCCCAGGAGCTGGAAGGCATTCCAAGTTTCAGAAAGTATGGTCGTTACACAGCCTACACTGAAGGTTGGGGGCTCTACACCGAGCTGCTACCAAAAGAGATCGGCCTGTATGAAGACCCATACTCTGACTTTGGTCGTTTAGCGATGGAGTTATGGCGTGCGGTTCGTCTGGTGGTTGATACCGGTATTCATGACAAACAGTGGACGCGTGAAGAGGGCATTGAGTTTTATGTCACCAACACCCCGAACGCCCGCGCCGACGCGGTGAAGATGGTGGAGCGTCATATCGTAATGCCAAGCCAGGCGACTGCGTACAAAATTGGCATGATCAAGATCCTGGAATTGCGTGAAATGGCGAAATCAGAGCTTGGCGACGATTTTGATATTCGTGAATTCCACGATGTCGTGCTTGGCAGTGGCCCAGTCCCACTGAATGTACTTGAGCAGTTTGTAGAAGACTATATCAGCGAGACGAAAGGCTCATAGGTCTTGAAGTAAGCATCTGAAGTAAGTATCTGAAATAAGTAGATACAGTCAGCGCATCATCGGTCTTCCGGTGGTGCGCTTTTTTGTGCGCTAAAAAGTGTGTATACGTTCATTTTTACGCGCATAAAACTCAGCGGTATAACACGAGCTGCGTCACTAAGCTTCACTATGCTACATTAGCAGCCTGAGCCCTACAGCAGGCGACCAAGCCCATGCGTAAGACTGACAAGAAAACCGACCGCGAGATCATCAGGCAACTCACCGACCTGTGCGAAGCCGCCAAGGACACGCACCCAGGGTTCATCTGGCTGACCCACGAGGTCAACTACCAGCGCTTTCCGCAAAGTTTGAAGGTGGTGCTGGTATTCGATGATGAGGTGTCAGAAGCGTCCCTGTTGAGCGAGTTTCGCGACTTAATTCCACAGGTACAGGCTGCCCTGGAGCCGGTGATAGGTACGCTGCTACCCGCGGGGCAAATTGAAGCCCGGCGCGAGCATTTGCTGCATTGACCCTCCTCGTTCGGTTACCAAATACGTCAAAGGAACATCCATGAAGACCATCAAATCAGGCACGTACCAACATTACAAAGGCCCTTTATATGAGGTCATCGACACCGTGCGCCATTCCGAAACCAACGAATGGCTGGTGCTCTATCGCCCGCAGTATGGCGAGCGCAAGCTGTGGGTAAGACCGTACGATATGTTCGTGGAAACCGTTGAGGTGGATGGGCAGAGCGTTGCGCGCTTTGCGTGGGTTCCTGAATCGTAGGGAAATCGGCTATCCAACAAGTTTTAGAATAACCCAAGGAGCTGGTATGGGCCTAAGTGATTACATCGAAGCATTCAAAGACGTAAGGCCTAATCGGTCGGGTGGGAGTGCGAGTCCCCACAAGGTGTGTATGCTTTTTGCGGTAATGGATTTAATCGAGGATGGTAGCGCTGGGCTGAACGGGATTTATTATAATGACGAGCTAAAGAATCGGTTTGCCTGGTATTTTGAAAAATTCAGAAGCTCAAAAGATCAATTGAATACGGCCAATCCTTTCTTCTATTTGCGCTCCTCGTCGTTTTGGCACCATGCTATCCACGTAGGTAAGCAAGTAGATTACGGTCGCATCAATACCCCCTCGGATAAGTCAATTAACCAAACTATCGCCTATGCGTATCTGGATGATGAGTTATTTTTCTTCCTGAAAGATGCCACGACTGCTGCCGTATTACGTAATGCGTTGGTTGAGAACCTCGATACGCGTGAAGAGGGTTTTAAACGCTGGGCTTTGTCTATTGGTAAGACAGAAAAAACGGTAGCTAATTATACTCAGGCGTTAAAAACTTCAATTCCTAACTGGCTTTCAGACGCCGGACAGTGGCACACCAATTTGCTTTCAATTTCGGACTATTTTGCACTCGTTCGAGTGATGGATAGCGCGCTAAAAGTTCAAGAGTTCGTAGACTATAACAAGCGTGGTAAGGGCATGTATCTGGCGGCTTTGAAGATGTATCGAGCTTACCTTGACGAATTAACGGATGCCACGGCGCAGCATGATGTTGAAGTAATTGAACAAGATACATCACTCGAGCCCACGGTGAAATCAAGTTTAGTACAGGCTCGTCGCGGGCAGGGCAAATTCCGTCGGCGTCTTATTGACAGCTGGCAACGTTGCGCCGTAACTGGGTACGACAACATTTCACTTCTGCTTGCTTCCCATATCAAGCCTTGGTCTTCTTCCGATAACAAGGAGCGGCTGGACCCTTTCAATGGTCTATTACTGATTCCGAATCTTGATAAGGCTTTTGACTTAAATTATGTGTCGTTTGATGAAAAGGGGAAAATCCTGATTTCTGACCAACTTGGTGAATACCAGAGCTTAGGTATACACGATGATATGACGGTGCCCTTGTATGCAAAACATCAGGAATACATGGCGTTCCATCGTGAGGTGTTTCACAAAAAAGGAATTTAATTTATTGAAGCCTGCGCATCAACAATAAGGTGTACCAGGTTGTTCCTTGTCGCTGAAGTGCGTCTTCGCTTACGTGTTCTGCTGCGCATTTTAGGGCGAGTTTATTGCATAACGCCTTTAATTTATCGGTCGTTATTGGGTTAAATAAACGCCCATGAGGGTCGCGATCTTTGTCGTTTATATCGGAGCGCGACGCTGGTATTGAGATCAGTAGGCGCCCGTTTACGGTAAGTAGATTCAGCAGTGTTAGTAACGTGGCTGGTAACTGCGGAGGCGGAATGTGCATGAGCACCGCAGAACATATGATGCCGTCGTATTTCTGATCGATAGGTAAATCATTCGGTACAGTACCCGCGAATAATCGAGTCGCAAGTTGAGGGTGTTTGCTAATTGCTAAATCACGCAGTTCTTCCACTGGCTCGGCGCCATAAGCATCAAACCCCAGTTCTAGTAACCTACGCACATCGCGGCCTGAGCCTGCACCAACATCCAGCACTTTGCTGCCGGGTGAGAAGCTTGAGCTGAAATGCTCGGCGATACCGCTTTGGCTCACGGCTTCATAACGCTCGAAAATCTCTTCGGCGTTGTCGCGGTAGTACTGGAGTGTTGCTTCGTCCGTGTGCTTCATTCGGGTATTATGGTTGGAAAGCGTATCGGTTTTATATCATGCTTGTTGCCTGGTTGCAGTCATCACCTGCTATCGTAACTAACAACCCCATTCCACGGAGTCGTCTATGTCGCTAACCCACGAAGCTGAGTTCAGTTGCCCTTATTGCATGGCGCCGAATTCGATTGAGATTGATCCGGTCAACGATGTGCAGCAACAGCAAATTGTGGATTGCCAGATCTGTTGTCAGCCGATTGAGGTGGTGATTGTTGAAGCGGCGGACGGTGAGTTTGAAGTCCTTGCCCGCACTGATGACGAGTAGTTTTTTGCCGAAGCGACTGGACCCTGTTTTAGTCATTTCCTTAGCGCAGCTATTTGGTACCTCGCTGTGGTTTAGCGCGAACAGCGCGGGTAATGATTTAATGCAGAGCCTGCAGCTTACGCCGACGGGGATTGGTTGGCTGACCAGTGCGGTGCAGGCGGGCTTTGTGCTTGGTACTTTGGTGGTGGCGCTGTCGGGCATTGCGGACCGATGGCGGGCGAGCACGATATTTGTTGCCAGCGCGATTGCTGGGGCTCTGTTTAATGTGCTGTTTGCCTGGTTTGCTGATGGCCTTAGCAGCGCGCTCATTTTGCGGTTTCTGGTTGGCTTGTCGCTGGCGGGTATTTATCCGATTGGCATGAAACTGGTGGTGAGTTGGGCGCCTGAACGCACCGGCGCTGCGCTGGCACAGTTGCTGGCGATGCTGGTACTGGGCACGGCGCTCCCCCATGGCTTGCGTGAAGTTGGCGCCGATCTGCCCTGGCAATGGATTATTACTGCTTCTTCTGTGCTGGCGCTGTTTGCGGCGTTGCTCATTCATTTGTTGGGTGACGGGCCTTATGCGAACGGGCAACTTTCGGCGCCAACTAAAGCTCAGGGAAAGCCGCTGGGGGTGATGGACGCGTTCAGAATTCGTGGCTTTCGTGCTGCCGCTGTTGGCTATTTTGGTCACATGTGGGAGCTCTATGCATTCTGGACCCTGGTGCCGTTGTTGCTGGCCCGCTCGCGACTGGTCGACAGCTATCCGATGCTGAGTATCTCGCTGATGTCGTTTGCGATCATTGCCATGGGCGCGATTGGTTGTTTGCTTGGCGGGTCGCTGTCTAAACGTGTCGGCAGTGCCCGGGTGGCGTTATCAGCGCTGGCCTGTTCGGGCATTTGCGCGCTTATTTTTGCACTGGGCTGGCGAGACTTACCTGAGTTGTTGCTGGCTCTTTTGCTGCTGGTGTGGGGTGCGTCGGTCAGTGCGGATTCACCTCAGTTCTCGTCCATGTCGGCACAAGCCTGCCCGCCGCAACTGGTTGGGACGGCACTGGCGATTCAGAACTCGATCGGCTTTGCCATTACCATGGTCTCAATAGCGGCGGCGATGGCGCTGTTTGAGCATGTGGGTATTGATGCAGTCTGGTTATTAGTGCCAGGGCCCGTGCTGGGTCTGGCCGGCTATATGTACATTATGCGGCGCTGAGCGCGGGAAGGCAGGGTAAAGAGTAGGTGGAGATGGAAAAAGTAGCGGACTGCTGTCCGCTACATCAATGTGGCTAGCTTAGAACGAGTATTTAATCGACGCTAAGGTGCCAGAAATGGAGTTTTCGAACTCAGTGTTAAGGAACGTTGGCTCGATATCTAAGAACACCACTTCAATGGCGATGGTCAGATTTTCGTTGAACGCATATTCACCGCCCAGCCCCCAGTAGATGCTGTTTCCAGTGTCGCTGAAAGACAAAGATTCGCCACTACCGCTTTCAGTAATCGCAAATTCGGTATCCCAGAATGCAACGCCTACACGTCCAAATAGCTGAACTGAGTCGCTGATTGGGTAGAAACCTGTAGCCCCTACTTTAAAAGCGCTGGTGTTAAAGGTTTCATTGAGCCCGGCTTCAGAATGCTCGTACTCGCCGAAATCAGCGTAGCTGACGTCAGCCGCGATGCTTGGCGTGAAGTTATATGATGCGCGCAGGTTAATTCCAGTACCGGACTCCTCGTTGGCGAACCCTGGCGCTGATAAGTCCTGAGTGAAAACACCCACGCCTGCCTGAACTGAAAAGCCTTCTAAATTTTCATTGGCACTGGCTGTAGCGAATGCAGAGGCGGCTAAGATACTGGCTAAGGAAGTGAATTGAACTAGTTTTTTCATGGTGGTCCCTTTATATAATTAAGTATGTCCTTGAAACTTACTCTTCTCCGAGAGTGGCTGGATTATATAAAATCAGTGCAGTTAAGTTAAGCAAATTCGTATAGTTAGCAGGCACTTACGTGTTTTGAGCGCTAATTATAACGATACTGTATCGGCGAATGGAGGGCTGCATACGCCGCGATCTTGCCGAAACATAAGTGAAAAATGAGCGAAACATGACTTCTGTTGAAATGAATGGTTGACTTAACTTCAGATGGGCGTAGTCTAGGCGTCGTTGGATAAGTAAATATTATTTAGATCTTCAATTCGTTGCACAATTATTCGTAATTATCTCCGTCCTGTTGTTTTAATCTTTGTTATTTCCTTTCCGAATTCCGCTCAGGCGTTAGTTTAAATATAAAATTTAATTTTAATTTAAAGCGCAGTGAGCTCACTTATATATAAATTTCAGGATATTAATTATGTCTAATACTGTAACTGGTACTGTTAAATGGTTTAACGAAGCTAAAGGTTTTGGTTTTCTAGAGCAGCAAGGCGGCGCAGATGTGTTTGCACATTTCAGCGCAATCGCTAGCAGCGGCTTCAAAACTTTGACTGAAGGTCAAGCGGTTGAATTTACTGTTACTCAGGGTCCTAAGGGTCCTCAGGCAGAAAACATCGTAGCTGTGTAATTATTCGAAGTAGTCGCCGTTCGCGGTAAACTACTTCAATAGATTACGTTGCTAAAAGCGCACCTTCGGGTGCGTTTTTTTATGCCTGTCACTTTATTTTACCCCCTGAATTCAACTATAGTTTGACCTCTTCCTCATTCTGGAGCCTGCCGCCATGAACAACTAAGCCTGTACACATGCTTTATGTAACCAGGGTTAGTGGGTTAGCCTCACTCAGGCTTTACCCCGCCCCGCGTTCACCATCTTCACGGTAACCGGAGGCGTCATGACAATCAGTGCGCAATCAATTTCTTTGCAATGGAGCGACGGCAGCGTTGCTTTCAGCGATATCAATTTTACCTTGTCGCCGGGCTTTCATGCTCTGGTTGGCCGCAACGGCTGCGGCAAATCAAGCTTATTGCGGGTCCTGGCAGGCGACGCGGCACCACCAGCCTTGCTGCCAACGACTGGCGCGGTACACCGTACTGGCAGTGTGGGCTTTGTCAGTCAGAATGATCAGCCGACAGACGCAAGCATTGCAGACTACCTGAATGCGGCCCCCTTGTTAGCCGCGCTGCAGCGTATTGCGCAGGGTCACGTTGACGAGGCTGACTTTGAGTTGGTCGGCGACAACTGGACCTATCGCGATGATCTGCGGCAACAACTGGAAACACTGAGGTTGTGGGACCCGGCCAGGGGCTTTGACAAACAAGTAAATCAACTTAGTGGTGGTGAGCGTACCCGGCTGCGCTTATTTCAGGCTTTTAATCCTGCATTGAATGGGAATCCAGTTAATCTGCTTCTGGATGAGCCGGGTAATCACCTGGATACGCGGGGGCGCACCTGGCTACTGCAGCAATGCAAAAAATTTGTGGCTCAGCCGGGGCATTGTTTGCTGCTGGTGAGTCACGACCGTAGCTTGCTGGACCATGTGGAAAGTGTGAGCGAGCTGACTAGCCTGGGGTTGCAGCGGTTTGAAGGCAACTACAACACGTATAGCGAGCTGGCTGGCTTGCAGACTGCAGCGGTCGAGCGTCAGTTGCAGGATGCGGTGAAAGACAAGAAACGCCTGCAGCAAACGTTGCAGCGCACCCGCGAGAAAGCCGAGAAACGCCAGGCCAAAGGCAAAGCGGACCGCAGCAAAGGCGGCCAGGCCAAAATAATGCTGGATTTTGCGAAAGAGAATTCACAACAAAGCGCGCGGGCACGCTCAACGCAAATGGAGCGGCAACAAAGCCAGGCGGCCGGGCGCTTAACAGATGCCCGGCAACGTCTTGCGCTGATGCAGGATGTTCAGTTCCAGCTGCCAGGCGAAGGTTCGGGCGCTGAGCCGCGTAAAAGGAGGCTCCTTAGTTGTGAGCAGCTGGTGTTGCCCTATGGGTCGCAGCGGCCAGTTACATTCACGCTGGTGCCTGGCGATAAAGTTCGCTTGCTGGGGCTCAATGGCAGTGGCAAATCGACCTTACTGAATGTGTTGACGAAACGACTGCGCCCTTTATCTGGTGCGCTGGCATTGAATACCGGTGTTCATTTGCTCGATCAGAGTTTTTCGCTGGTCGACCCTGCGCGGACGGTGCTGGATAACCTATTGAACTACTCGCCGCAGCCGGGGAAAGCGACAACCCTGACTACCACGACCGCCCGCACAGCATTAGCACAGGCGGGCTTAATGGCGGACGCGGTTGACCGGCCCGCGGGTTACTTAAGCGGTGGCGAAACGATGAAGCTGGCGATGCTGATGGTGACATTGCAGGCTGAGCCCGGGTTATTGCTTTTCGATGAACCGGATAACCACCTCGACATTCAGGCGCGGCGGCAACTGGCTCAGGCTATTCGCGGCTACCCCGGGGCGTTGCTCTTGGTCAGTCACGACGACCATTTTGTTGAGGACGCAGGTGTCAGCGAGCACCTGGAGCTGGCGCTCTAGCCTATTGGCTACCGTTCAGTGCCGACTTAATGCTGTTGGCGAAGGCGACCAGTTTTTCTTTCATGGTTTTCTTCACTTTCACTTCTATAGAGCCCAGCACTGACCAACCTTCGATAGAGATGGTCGGTGCCTGACGGCCACCCATTGAGGGCGCACTGTTTTCGCTTGAACTGATAATACTGGTGATCCGGCTTGAGACATTGACATGCTCCGGCACAAAAATTTCCACCGAGCTGAGAATGTTGGATACCTGAATGACCACATGCTGATGTTCAAACACGGCGTCGGTGAGATCCAGCGTCAGTGAACCGATGCCGCAGATTAGGTGCAGTTCTTTAGGCACTGTCCACTGGCCGTCGCGTTCATTGCTGCTCAGTATGGAGACAATGCGTTCTTCGGTCCGTTCGCCGGCAGCACGGTAGTTCGGGGTGAACTGACTGTCTTTATAGCGCTCGTATTCGTTGTCTGCTTCCAGTGGCAGGTCAGCAACCAAATCCACCAGCGGCTGGTGAGCGTCGGCATTGCTGGCATCATCCAGGCGCCGTTCAAAGGCCTCGGCAGAAATGATCCCGTGGCTATAATTTACAATGAGCTTGTCGATGGTTTCTTCGCGAACCTGCTCGATCGGTCTGTCTTCTAGTTTGACTGGCATGTCGGTCTCTCATATGCGCGTTGGTTATTCTGAGTATAACCTGCAAGCAAGAATCGAGCCTCAATGTAACCATCTGATAATTAAAGGATTAAACTCATGCTATTCGCTCAGCGTTAATAAATTGTACTAACAATTGGTGAAAACACCAATTTGCTGGCCAGTTCGTTCATTATGCCTGGTTGAGTTTATCGAGCAGCTGCGCGAGGGTCTTAAGTTCGTCCTGGTCCAGTGTCGGGAAGGCGCACAGTACTTGGTCGGGCAGGTTGCTAGCCTGGTCGGCCAGAGCCTGGCCGGGTTCTGTCAGGTGCACCACGCGCTGGCGTTTGTCGTCTTTGCCGGGGCGCACGTCAATCAGATTTTTATCGGTCAGTTTTCTGACCATCAGCGATAAAGTGCCGGCATCGATGCGGGTGCGTTCGCTTAATTGGCTGAGGGTTATCTGATCCTGCTGCCACAAGGCCATCATCACCACATATTGTGGGTATGTCAGCTGCAAGGGCTCGAGCAGACTGCTATAAACCCTGTTGAGGTTGTGGTTCGCCATGTAAATACGGTGGCAAAGCTGGTTGTCCAGCAACAACTGGGGATGGCGCATATGAACTCCTTTTAACGATACCAATGAGAATACTTTGCATAAAAAGTATTTGCAAATTGGAAGATAGCTGCTATATATTTTGTATGCAAAGCATTTTACTGGCGCTTGTGCCTTACGTGAGTGCATTACTTTAACGTCGCACTCTAGCGCCTTACTTCAAGTGAACAACCGAGGAGAACTCTATGAACAAATTAAAAGAAACCGTATACACAGCGAAAGTCACCAGCAAAGGTGGCCGCACTGGTGAATCAGCGTCGGATGACGGGCGTTTAAAAGTGTCGTTGTCGACACCAAAAGAAATGGGCGGTGACGGTGGTCAGGGCACCAACCCAGAGCAGCTGTTCGCGGCGGGTTATTCGGCCTGCTTTATGGGCGCAATGAAGGCCGTTTCGAGCAAGGTAGGGGTTAAAGTACCAGATGACACCTCAATTGACGCTGAAGTGAAATTTGGCCCTATCGAGCAAGGCTTTGGCATTGCTGTTGAAATGAATATTTCATTGCCGGGTGTAGATAAAGCCGATGCGGAAAAGCTGGTCGAAACCGCGCATCAGGTATGCCCATACTCAAACGCCACCCGCGGCAATATTGAGGTTAAGCTGAACGTCGCTTAGTCGTTGTCGGGGTTAGCGTCGAGCGCATCCCAGTAAGGAGGGTCACCAAAGTAGCCGTCGATGAAGTCGATAAAGTGACGTACTTTGCTGGCCACCAACTGGCGGTGCGCATAGACCGCGTATAAAGCAATAGGGCTGGGCGCCTGCTCAGCCAGTATTACCTTCAACTGCCCCAGTTTTATCGCCTCGCTGGCGATAAAGCTGGGTTGTAACACAATCCCGGCCCCAGCGATGGCCGCGGCAGTCAGGACGTCCCCGTTATTACTTACCAATGGATAATGCTCTTCAGCCGGGCTGCCCGCGGGGTTCTGAACCTGGCTGTCATCAGAGTAGGTGTAACGCAGGAATCGATGGTCAGTCAGCGACTCAATACTAGCTGGCTCACCGTGCTCAGCCAGATACGCTGGCGACGCGCAGTACAGAAGGTGGATGGGTGCAATGCGTTTGGCAATCAGTGACGAGCTTTTTAGCCGGCCAATGCGCAAGGCAATATCAAAACCCTCTTCAATAATATCGACTTTCCGATCATTCAGCTGTAAATCCACGCTGAGCGCAGGGTTGGCTTGCTGAAAATTGGCCACCACAGGGGCCAGATGGCGGATAGCAAAAGAGACTGGCGCGCTGATACGCAAGGTGCCCCGAGCCTCGCTCTGCAAGTCACTGAGCTGACATTCCATGTCCTCAATATCGTTGAGCACCTGCTGGGCGCGTTGGTAATACTGCAAACCCGCTTCGGTCAGGTGGATGCGTCGCGTGGTGCGGTTAAGCAAACGCACCCCCAGATGGGTTTCCAGTTGGCTAACGTATTTGCTTACCAGCTGCGGCGAGATATTGAGGCGATCGGCGGCCTGAGTAAAAGACCCTTCGCTGACGACGCTGGCGAACGTCTGCATGGCCTGGAGTCGGTTCATAACGCAAATTAGCCTCAATTATCAATGTAGTGTTGGTAATCATACAATAAAAAGCATCTTAATCTACCTAATCACCAGGAGTAGAGTGTAACTATCGCCAGTCAGGCATTTTTATTTACCCCGTACTTACTTCAAAACCGATTGATTAGGAGAGAACAATGAACACACAACGCTTACACAAACTATTCGCTTCGCACGCCGGAACAGCCGCTTTATTGCTGCGGGTTCCGGTTGGAATAATTCTAGTCGCCCACGGCGCCCAAAAGCTGTTTGGCTGGTTCGGCGGTCATGGGTTAGCTGGTACCGCGGAATGGATGACAAGTATTGGTCTGCAACCGGGCTTACTGATGGCGTTACTGGCCGGTGGCGCGGAATTCTTTGGCGGCCTGGCTTTGATTCTGGGCTTATTGACTCGCCCTGCGGCACTGGTATCCGCCGTGACTATGGTGGTGGCAATTTTCAGTGTCCACATCAGCAATGGTTTGTTTATGGCAAATGGCGGCTATGAATTTGCACTGACCCTGCTGGCAGCAACCGCGGCGTTAACCTTGCAGGGCGGTGGTCGTTTTGCCCTGGATAACCTGATCGCAGGCAAACTGCAGTAAAGCTCATACAGCACGGCGTGCAGCCGTGCTCCTTTTATCAACCAAGGTGCATGACATGCAAACCCACACCCGTACCCAGGGGACGCCCGATGTTTTATACATTTCTCATGGTGGTGGCCCGTTGCCGTTACTGGGCGACCCGGCTCATCGCGAATTGGTAGTGCAACTTAAAGCTATAGCGAACGAACTGGTGAAGCCCGCCGCGATTCTGGTCATCAGCGCTCACTGGGAAACCGCCGTGGCGACGGTTACCGCCAGTGCTCAGCCTGAGCTACTCTACGACTATTCCGGGTTCCCGGCGGAGTCCTACCAGATCAAATACCCTGCCCCCGGCTCCCCCGCGCTGGCAGAACAGTTACAGGCGGTATTACAGCAAGCTGGTATGGCGTGCGAGCTGGATACCCAACGCGGACTGGACCACGGGGTGTTTGTGCCGTTGAAAATCATGTATCCGCAAGCGGACATTCCTGTGGTGCAGCTATCACTGGTTAACAGCCTCGACGCGCGCACTCATATTCAACTGGGGCAGGCCCTGCAACAGCTTGATCTGGAAAATGTGCTGGTGATGGGCTCAGGTTTCTCGTTTCATAATATGCGCGCCTTTTTCGCACCGTCGTCGGATGACAGCAATCGGCGCAACCAGGCGTTCGAGGACTGGCTCAAGTATACCTGTGTCAGCCCAGAGCTGAGTGAAGGGCAGCGACTTGAACGACTGATTAACTGGGAGTCCGCCCCGGAGGCCCGTTTCTGCCATCCGCGCGAAGAGCATTTGCTGCCGTTGCATGTCTGCTACGGACTTGCCCAGAGGCGTTGTGCGCACTATCAGTCAGCCACCGTACTGGGTAAGCAGGCGGGAATGTTCTATTGGCCCGCCGTAGCAGCGACGGGCCTTAGCCAAGGCTAACGAACCAAATGCCATTCTGTCTGACGGCCCGCGGCATAGATTACCCGCTCGCCGTCAAAGTAGGCCGTTTGTTCGAGCATAATCTGAATAGTCTGGTTATCCCACTCTGGCAATGGCTGCCGAATATTGCCTTCAATGGCGTACGCGGTGTTGGGGTGCAGCGGCCAGTCGCCGTTGACGGCGGTAGGACCCTGATTATCCCACATCCCAATGGTGGGGCCCGGTGCATGGCCAAACAAGCCGATCGGGTGGGTATAGGTGCTGCTGGTAATGCCCTGACGTTCACTTTCAGCGCGGGTCGCGGCGAGGATGTCGTTGCCACTGCGACCGCTCACAAATTCACTGGTCAGAATATCCTGCCACTGATTGCCAGTCCGTAATGCAGTTTTTAATCCGGCTGGTGCGTCGTATTCGTGGTTACGCAAAACATACGCCATCTCCTGCGTATCGGTGCACATCTTCAGGTAACAGATGCCAACGTCGGTATGCAGCACATCACCGCGCTGAATCACACCGCGACCGTTACTGCAAAAAGGCATGTCGTCGCTGCATTGGTTGTCATGGCGCTGGAAGGTGACATAAGGCATGAACCAGGCGGGCAGATTCAGGTCGGCAAAGCGCTGACGGATATACCAGGCCACATCGTCGGTGGTGGTAGCCCCCGGCGTTATGACCCTGCTGCTAAAGGCTTCGGCGATAACCCCCCGTGCTAAACCAACCGCCTGTGCATAGACATCGAGTTCTGCCTGAGTACGGGTTTCCAGCCAGCGCACGCTAAGTTGTTCTGCACTGGTCAGGCGTGGATGGTAAGACTCTGGCAATGCATCCAGTAAGCGCTGGTGAAGAGCCTTGGTCAGGCCATCAGCTTCGGGCCAGTGGGTCGATACGTTAATCCCAATCCGGGCGGGATCTTTCTGCTCAATCAGACTTGCCAGTGCCGCCCATTGCTCATCCAGATCGCCGCCCGACCAGGCGGACTCATAGGGGTCGCCAAGCGGGTAGGTATTCACCGACAAGCGTTCGATGGTACCGTTTTCTGTCCTGTTAAATACCAGCATGGTGGTGCGGCGGGCAGCGAACGTTGGTTGCGGCACTAGGCTGAAGTAGACCGGATCTTCCGCATATTCGCGGTTTATCACCAGCCACATATCAAGCCCGGCTTGTTCCATTAACGGCGGTAACAATTGCTCGAGGCGTTGGTCCAGAATGGTATTTTCAGGCTCAATGCGGTCGCGGAACGGCAGCACCGCGAATTCGTCAGCGGATGCAATAACCCGGCCCTGAGTGGCGGGCTCTTGCTGAGCCTGGGCAGGGGTAAACAGGGTGCTAATGATCAGTATCACCAGCAGAGCAACAACGATGGCGAGGAACGTTAAAACGCCGTGCTTGTAGACGCGCTGATCTTTTTTATTAGTTTTCATAGCCTGTCCTGTGGTTATAAACGGCCAGCGCTGTCAGCTTTCTTCCAGCCGCTGAATCTCGCGCCACAGTTGGTCCGCCTGCGCAGACAGCTGTGAATGAGCGCGAATATCGCCATTGCGTTGTGCCTGCATGGACTTTTCCTGCAATGCAGACAGCTCTTTACGTAATTTACTGGTCGGGTTTTTCTTAAACCATCCAAACATACAAACCTCTTGGTAGTCTTGGCAACTATTTAATCTCGGTAGGTATCTTACGCAGCCAGGTAACGAACAGATCCCTCTAAGCCTGTGATAACCTTATCGGGACGTACAAACATCGGCTAAATGGAAGTCAGCAATGAATCGAGTAGTGATAACGGGCGCCTTGAGTCTGCTGGTGACGGCTTGTGCCCATGATACAGGGACGAGCGCCGTAACGGATGACGCTGGCGAGGCTCGCGTTGTCGATCAAGCCCTGGTGGCGCAAGGCAAGCGCGAATTTATTCGCTGTGTAGCCTGCCATTCAGTGGACGCAGATGGCCGGGCGATTTCGGGGCCTCATCTGGAAGGGATTATCGGCCGTCAGTTTGGCGATGTGGAAGGCTGGCAGTTTCCGCAGCATCTTTCCGAGCATGATTTTGTCTGGACAGAATCACGCATGGATAACTGGCTGCAGGATCCGCAAGCCATGGTCGATACCATGTGTCTGCCATTTACCGGGCTTTCCAGTGAGCAGGCGCGGGCGGCGCTTATTGCTTACATGAAAAACCCGGAATAATTAGGCTCGAGCCGAAAACACTAGCCAAATACCGTAATGGTCTGTCGGCTAATTGCCACCAAATTACCGTCTTCGTCCCAGATATTGGCATGGGTATGGCCATACCCGTCGGCAGCATAGTCGATATAGGCGACATACTGCCACCAGCTGCGAGTAGTGCGGTGGCTGGGCAAAGGCTCGGGGAACTCAATCGTCCAGGTCAGAGAACTGGCCGGCGCCGGGTGCTTCAAATGAGGCAAAACGGCCGGTGGCCAGGCATCAACCAGGCCGAGGAATAAACCGATATCGATCGGCTGGTCTTCTTCGGCATAGCGCATCCAGCCGCCGAATTCACGCTCTGGCTGGTTGCTAAAAGGCATCGCGCCAACATTGAGACGGTACTCGTAATGCCGGGCGAACTCAGGCACCAGATCTGAACGTGGCATGTCCGCCCCTTTGTCACGCGAGGGAACGGAAGAGGCCGGGGTCTCGGTTACCCGTACCACTGAGTCGCGTGAACGGCCGAAGGTTAACAGGGCGCTGAGTCCGACCTGACCTTGCTGTTCGATGTCGACGCTGACCTGGGTTACATTTTTACCCTGCCGCAAAATCCTCCGTTTCAGTACCACAGGACCCACCGCCAGCGGGCCTACAAACGAGACTGTCATCGCCCGTATAGCCTGCCCTGTTTCGACACCATTGAATCCGTGTTGATAGGCAATGGCAGCACCGAACCCGCCGAAGAAGGCACGACCCTGTGACCAGCCTGCGGGTAACTCAATGGTCTGCTCGGCCTCGTCTGAAAGCGCATTTAAGGTGGCTGTGAATTGCATTCCTTTGAACTGCATTCCTTTAAACTGCATTGTAAATTCCCGTTAGTTACGAACCATAAAACAGCCTGATTGTAGCCAGCATCAACAGCTCTGACCAGAGCGCCTGGCTAGAACTCCAGAACGATCTTGCCAAAGTGACCGCCTTTTTTCTGCACAGCGAATGCATCGGCCAGCTTCTCCAGCGCAAATGTCTGGTCGATGACCGGCTTGATGGCGGTGCTTTCAAGTGCGCGTATCATCGCCAGTTGCTGTGCGCGGTTGCCGACAATCAAACCATGCAGCTTCTGTTGACGGGCCATTAATGCGACCGTGGGAACCTCACCGGAAATGCCGGTTAGCACACCAATCAGTGAAATATGACCTCCGATTCGGGTGGCTTGAATGGATTGTGTCAGGGTTGCCGGACCGCCCACTTCAACCGTGTGGTCAACGCCGCGACCAGCGGTCAGCTCACGCACTTTGTCACCCCAGTCCGGGGTGGTTTTGTAGTTGATCACATGATCAGCACCCAGGCTTTGCACCCGTTTCAATTTTTCATCCGACGACGACGTAGCAATCACCGTTGCGCCCATCGCTTTGGCGAGTTGTAGGGAAAAAATGGAAACCCCACCGGTGCCCAGGACCAATACTGTGTCGCCTGCTTTTAACTGGCCATTCACCACCAGCGCGCGCCACGCGGTCAGCCCTGCAGTGGTTAAAGTGGCGGCTTCAGCAAAGCTATAGCCTTGTGGCGCGCGGGTAAACGCAGTTGCAGGGCGCACCACATATTCACAGGCGAAGCCATCAATGCCATCGCCGGGCGTGGTGGAAAAGTCAGCTATT
Source organism: Aliidiomarina sedimenti (assembly GCF_003986955.1). Taxonomy (GTDB): domain Bacteria; phylum Pseudomonadota; class Gammaproteobacteria; order Enterobacterales; family Alteromonadaceae; genus Aliidiomarina; species Aliidiomarina sedimenti. The sequence continues at coordinate 146,179 of NZ_PIPN01000004.1, forward strand.
TCTGGCTCGCCATCGAGCCACTCAGGAAAGAAGGTGGAGACCACGTGGTCACCGGGCTGGAACTCACTGACTCCATCGCCGACCGCTTCAACCACGCCAGCGCCGTCCGACATGGGGATCCGCCCATCCGCTGCGGGCATCTGTCCGAGTGCCACGCCGAGATCATGAAAATTAAGCGAGCTGGCATGTATACGTACCCGGATTTCACCGCGACCAGGTTGACCGGGATCATCCAGCTCGACCACTTTTAAATTATCGAGGCCACCCGGTTTCTGCAGTTGAATCGCTTTCATTACACACTCCTAATTTAGTACGTCAATCGTCAAGTCAATCTTCAAGTCAAGCGTTAAGTCATTCATCGATGACCTTCAGCTTAAACTAATAGTCGCCGCAGCGTTAGTTAACCAAAATGTAATAAACCGATGAATTCAATCTGTTTTTCCAATTGATTATGCATTTCTTAAATGGATTTATAACTTTATAGTAAGCAGGCTTAATAATCTCTCTCATATGTCAGAGGAACCAAACTATGTTTAAAACAAAAAAAACGGCGCTAGCTGCGGTTGCAGTAGCCATGTCAGCAATGCTGGCATCTGCGCCAGGATTTAGTTCCGGTAAGCCGGCATCAGGCGACTTCTGGTGGCCAGAGCAACTGGACCTGGCACCATTACGTCAGCACGGTGTCGAGTCGAACCCGCTTGGGCCTGACTTTAACTACGCAGAAGAATTCAAAAAACTTGATCTGCAGGCAGTTAAAGCCGATATCGAAGCATTAATGACAGATTCTCAGGACTGGTGGCCAGCCGACTACGGTCATTACGGTCCGTTCTTTATTCGTATGGCATGGCACAGTGCGGGTACCTACCGTGAATACGATGGTCGTGGTGGTGCAGGCGGTGCTCAGCAGCGTTTTGAACCGCTTAACAGCTGGCCGGACAACGTTAACCTGGACCGCGCTCGTCGCCTGCTTTGGCCAATCAAAGAAAAATATGGTCACTCGCTTTCATGGGCCGACCTGATGGTTCTGACGGGGAACGTAGCCATGGAATCAATGGGCTTCCCAACATTCGGTTTTGCTGGCGGTCGTGAAGATCAATGGCAGGCAGATATCACCTATTGGGGTATGGAAGAAGAATGGCTGGGTCATGAAGAGCGCTATAGTGGTGGCGATGAGGGAGAGCGCGATTTAGAGCGTCCGCTGGCTGCCACTCAAATGGGTCTGATCTATGTCAACCCGGAAGGTCCGAACGGTAACCCTGATCCTCTGGCTGCGGCGGAAGATATTCGTGAAACCTTCGGCCGTATGGCAATGAATGATGAAGAAACCGTTGCTCTGATCGCAGGTGGTCACACCTTCGGTAAAGCACACGGCGCGCACAAACCAAGTGATTGTTTAGAGCGTGAACCAGCGGCTGCTGATATTGAAGACCAGGGCCTCGGCTGGGTCAACAATTGTGGCAAAGGAAATGCTGAAGACACTATCACTTCAGGTCTGGAAGGCGCATGGTCGGCCAACCCGATTGCCTGGACCACGCAATACCTGGACAACCTGTTCGGTTTTGAATGGGAAATGACCCGTAGTCCGGCTGGCGCTATTCAGTGGATCCCGGTCGATGGTCAGGGTTCAACAATGGTTCCTGATGCGCACCGCGACGGCGTGCGTCATGCACCAATTATGTTTACCACCGATATGTCACTACGTGAAGATCCGGCCTACCGTGAAATCTCAATGCGTTTCAAAGAGGACCCGGCTGAGTTCGAAGATGCCTTCGCGCGTGCCTGGTTCAAACTGACCCATCGTGACATGGGCCCTCGTGCTCGTTACCTCGGCAGTGAAGTTCCTGAAGAAGCGTTAATCTGGCAGGATCCTATTCCTGAGCTTGAACATGAGCTGGTCAATGCACGCGATATTCGTCGCCTGAAGTCTGAAATTCTTGATTCTGGCCTGACTGTACCTGAAATGGTGCGTACTGCATGGGCGTCGGCTTCGACCTTCCGTGGCAGTGATATGCGTGGTGGTGCAAACGGTGCTCGCATCCGTCTTGAACCACAAATTAACTGGGAAGCGAATAACCCGGACGAGTTAGCTCGTGTTCTGGAAACGCTGGAAGGCATTCAGACTGAGTTCAACAACCGTCGCGGCAACCGTGGTATTTCCCTGGCAGATCTGATTGTACTGGCTGGCGCTACTGCGGTAGAAAAAGCAGCGAGCGACGCAGGCTATGACATTGAAGTTCCATTTGAACCAGGTCGTGCGGATGCACTGGCCGAGCAGACCGACGTCGATGCGTTCAACATGCTCAAGCCTGATGCTGATGGTTTCCGTAACTACTACAGCGAAGATGCCCGTGTGTCGCCTGCAGAAATGCTGGTTGATAAGTCTAACCTGCTGACCTTAACCATTCCTGAAATGACGGTACTGGTTGGTGGCTTGCGTGCACTGGATGCGAATACAGGTGGTGCGCAGCACGGTGTTTTCACTGACCGTCCTGGCCAGCTGAGCAATGACTTCTTTGTAAACCTGGTCGATATGTCTACTCGTTGGGAAAAGTCTGACGACGAAGACGGTATCTTCAACGGCTATGACCGCAGCAGCGGTGACCTGAAGTGGACGGCGACCCCGGTTGACCTGATCTTCGGTTCCAACGCAGAACTGCGTGCTACCGCTGAAGCCTATGCGGTATCTGGTGTGGAAGAGAAGTTCGTGAACGACTTTGTCAGCGCCTGGACGAAAGTAATGCAGCTGGACCGTTTCGACCTGCGGTAACAGCGAATTTGCTTTAACTGATGTTAGTTAGTCAATGAAACGGCGACCTGAGGGTCGCCGTTTTTTTATGCTTGGTTTTTTATAGTTGGTAAGTACGATAATAGTCATCCACCTGGCGGACAAAGTCGTCCAGTTGTGCAGTTGGCAGGTCATTCACGCCGCCAGCACCGGCACGGCCACCACCATTGAATGCGCTGCAGAGCTGGTTGGCACCGCTTAAATGATGTTGTGGGGCGCGTAAGCTAATAGTCAGCGATTCGCCCTGCCGTTCGCTGTAAGGATTCTGCGTCGCAACGACAATCGCCTTGCCGGGATGACGCCGGGCAAGAAGGTTAGCGAAACTGCCACTAATACGACGTCCCCAGGGCTCCTCGCCGAGGTCTACCAGCATGACATGGCTGCTGGAATGGCTAGGTTGGGTTTGTTCGGCCCGGGCGATGTCCTGAGTAAAACCCTGATCGAGTAGCTGGTAAGCTGAGCTACTGTCGTCGATAACCGCAAACGGACTGTCGTAGTGGCAAAGCTGCTGGTAAAGGTCAGCCGGCGTCAGGTGCAAGTCACTTACCTGAGTGCCGTAACTGTTGTAATTCACCAGCCATCCCAACCGTTGCAGTTGGCTTTGCTGGGTTGGGGACAGGCCTTGTTCGATGGCGAGTTGAGTGGCAACTGCATCGAGATTATCCCCATAGGCGGCGGCTAAAGCCCACAGCCGATGTTGCCCCTGTATCAGCCTGTCGACGAGCAATCCGGTACAAACGCTGGCCCCGGTTTCGATCAGGGTGTTTAATTTGGGGTGGGTAAAAAGCTGGTCGCTGTGGTGATGATCGCAATAGAAGACTGCAGCCACCTGATCGATGCAGGCCTGCAGCGCCTGGCTATTTTTATCAAAGGGCAGATCGAACAGGTTCAGTTCAGCGCTGGCTAAGTCGTTAGCGGAAACCTGTTGCAGCAGAGCGTGGTCACGCTTTACCCCGGTGACCAGCATGTGCGTGTCAGCCTGCTCTGGCAGCGGGTGGACCTTGCGCCATTGCAGCAGCGCAAAAATGCCGTCGGCGTCGCCGTTAAAGATATCAATTACCATGCAGGTTCCCGGGTGAATCAGTCTGACACATAGAAGCGACCTTTAAGATTGGCACGAAGATGCTCCAGTGTCTGGTAATCGCCAGAAAAATAAGCCATCCCAGCCTGACGATGTATCCCATTGTCGGCCTGATCTCTATGCCGGTTTGCTATGTCTTCGAGTGTAAGCCCAAACTCTGTAGTAAAGCGTTTAATGTCGTCGTTAAAGGTCTGCTCTAAATCTTCGCGCTCATAAGCACCAACCAGAAAAGGGACCGCGACCTGGTTTGTCCGCTTTTCGACCAGCAGGTTATGCTCAGCGAAAAATGCCACAGTCGCCTCCAGACTACCCGGCGCATAGTCGTCAAAATACGGTGCCGGGGTACCTTTAGTATGCGCCCCCTGAGGGGTGTTGGCATCCGCTGATAGCGGCAACACCAGAACGGCGCAAAGTATCCAGGCGGGTTTGATGATTGGTGGCATTTTCTCTCCTTGCATTACAGGCTTCGGTATATGTCGAGCACGCCGTTAATGACGAACTGAACGGCCAGTACTGCGAGAATGATACCAAAAATACGGGTCACAATTTCCTTCCCTGTCTCACCGAGGTATTTAACCAGCGAATGAGAGTAGATCATACCGAAATAGCAGGTAATGGTGGTGATAAGAATCGCCAGGAAGACAATGGATACATGCCAGACTGAAGGTGCTTCGCTGGTCAGAATCATCACCGTGGCAATCGAGCCGGGGCCGCTTATGAATGGAATAGCGAGCGGAATGACGCTGATATCATTGGCGATCTTGCCATCCCCGTGCGGATCGTCACCGGTCACATCTTCGGCTTCATCCTGGCCTTTACGAATCATCCCCATCGCGATGCCGAAAAGAATCAGGCCGCCGGCAATCCGAAACGCCTCAAGGGTGATGCCGAATAGCTTAAAGATCACCCCGCCGAGCAAGGCAAAGGTAATAAAAATGCAGGTTGCTATGGTCGTAGAGCGTCGCGCGGTGGTTTTTATGGTGGTAGCCGAGGCCCGTGGTAAGAGCGACACAAAAATAAAAGCGGTGGTAAGCGGGTTCACGATAACAAATAAAGCGGCGATGGTGACGGCGAGGTATTCAATAAGTCCGTTCATAGTGTTCCCTGTGGAGTGGTTGTAAGTCGTTTTTCGGTCTGCTTTCGCGGCGGTTTTTATGGTATAGAAAACGTACAGGTAAAGTTCAAGATAATAGGACCGTTGTTGCAGTGTGTATAAGACCAGAACAAAGTGGTAGCGGCGCCTGTCGAAAACCGTCCAGATGGCACGACTAGGGCTACGACGCTCAACTTCAGACGAGGAATTACGATGAAATATCTATGTTTAGTCTATGCCAATGAAAATGATCTGCATTCGTTGCCGGACAGTCCGCACGACAGTGAATGCCATGCGTATGCCAGTCAGGCAGCGGAACGCGGTACGCTGATTGCGGGGCAGGCCTTACAGCCGGTGGCGACTGCGACTACGGTCAGAGTCCGTGACGGACAGGCAACGGTGACTGACGGTCCGTTCGCGGAAACCAAAGAACAACTGGCAGGTTTTTATATGATCGAGGCGCGGGACCTGAACGAAGCCATTGCGTTTGCTGAAAAAATACCTCCGGCTCGGGTGGGCTCTATTGAAGTGCGGCCGGTACGTGAGCTGGATGTTTAGCCATGCCGGTACCTCCTGTTGCTGATATTCCGTCGTATGTGGATGCTTTATACCGGCAACAGTCAGGGCGGGTTCTGGCGACCTTAATTCGCCTATTGGGCAGTTTTGAAGCGGCTGAAGAGGCTTTACAGGAAGCCTTTTCGGCCGCGCTGAAACAATGGCCACGCGATGGCATTCCGGAAAAGCCGCGTGCCTGGCTTATTTCTACCGGCCGCTTCAAAGCCATCGACAGAATTCGGCAGCAACAGCGGCATCAACAATTGCTGCGTCAAAACGGCGATGATGCAAGGGTAACCCCGGCACTGGATCTGGAAGAGACTGATTATATTGAAGACGACAGCTTGCGGCTTATGTTTACCTGCTGCCATCCCGCGCTGTCCGAACATGCCAGGGTGGCCCTCACCTTGCGTGAAATCTGCGGGCTGACCACCGAAGCTGTTGCCAGCGCATTCCTGACTCAGCCATCGACGCTGGCTCAGCGTATTGTGCGTGCGAAACGAAAAATAAAAGACGCCAATATTCCCTATGAAGTCCCTCAGGGAGCTGCACTCACGGCGCGGCTGGATGCGGTGCTGCAGGTTATTTACCTGGTCTTCAATGAAGGGTACTCAGCGTCGACCGGGAACCGGCTGCAACGGCCCGACCTGATGGCGGAGGCAATCCGGCTCGGCCGTTTAGTAGCGAACCTGCTGGATGAGCCTGAAGTGAAAGGGCTGCTCAGCCTGATGCTGTTTCAGGCGTCCCGACGCCGGGCCCGGACTGACCACAACGGCGACCTCATCCGGCTGCATGATCAGGACCGGCGTTTATGGGATCAGGGCATGATTAATGAAGCCGATGAGCTGGTTAAAGTCGCTCTTGCCAGTGGGCGGGTGGGTCCTTATAGCTTGCAGGCGGCTATAGCCGGGGTTCACGCTACGGCCGCGAATGCGGAGGCAACGGATTGGGACGAAATACTGGGCCTGTACAATGTGCTGTTGCGAATTCAGGATACCCCTGTCATCCGTTTGAATCGTTCGGTGGCAATTGCGAAGACCAGAGGGGTCGAAGCGGCGCTGGCGGAGATAGAACAACTGATGCAAAGTGGCGATCTGGATGGTTACCACTTGCTGCATGCTACCCGGGGTCATTATCTTGAGCAGCTTAAACGCGATGATGACGCTTTGAGTTGTTACCGCGAAGCGTTAAAAAATACCCAACAGAGTAGTGAGCAGCAGTTTCTGCGTCAGCGAATTCATCATTTATTAATGAATAAAAATAACTGCTAAGTGTCGACTGGGCGGTGGGGGAAGCGATTAGATTAGCAACCCTAATCGACAGGAGTACGTTATGAGTACAACCAAAGCATTTCTGACCCGTTTTAATCAGGCCTGGGCCGATCAGGATATCGACACCATTATTAATTCAGTCACTGACGATGTTCATTTCAGAATGGCTACTGATGATAAAGGAATCCACGGCAAAGAGGCGTTTGCTACCTGGATAGGTGAAATGAGCAATGCTGATTATAAGATGCAGTTAACCACCGAACGTTTCTTTATCAGTGGAGATGAAGCCTTGCTGAGCGGTCGTATGCAAATGACTGAACGTGATGGCAGCGAGCGCGAATTCTGTTTTTGTGATCTCTATACGCTGCGCGACAACAAAATCTCCGCCATGGTCTCGTATTTTATGAATCCGGCGAGTGAAGAAGGCTGTCCCGCAACGAATTGAAGCAAGTAAAAAGGGCGCGTAATGACGCGCCCTTCCTTTTGCTTAGACCTCGCTTAAACTGCGGCTTAACAGCTGCGGTCAATGGTGTCGCCAAGGTCGTCCATGGTATCGCTTAACTGATTGCCATACATCCGCATGCGCTCACGGTCTACCTCGTCGAGACTGTCGATATCGACTTCGTCATTTTGCTCGCTCCATTCTTCGCGCATTTCTTCGAGCTCCGACAAACAGATTTCGCCCTCTTCACGGGCTTCGCGTAAACGGTCCATCATGTCGCCATACATAGACTCAACACGCTCTGCAACGTCGTCGCCGCGCTCCGCCATGTCGTCCTGCTGGCGATCGGTACAGGCCACAGTTAGCATGGCGACACCGGCTAATACGGGTAACGTTAGTGATAATTTTTTCATCATAAACCTCGTTCAAAGTTAGTAGCCAGGATAACTGGCTGTTTGAGACCTGTTACGGCTTGATATGCATAACTAAATCTATACTGTAGATAGTTATAAAGCTTGGGCGCTGAGCGTGGATTGTCAAATTTACTCTTGCTATATAACGCGTTTTTTACACTCATCGGGCAGTAAAGCAATGCAAAACACCTTAGTGGTACTGGTTCATGGGTTCTTTAAAGGGCCGCGGGATATGGCGTTCCTGGCAAAAGGACTGGAACAGCGGGGCTACTCTGTCCTCAGGGTTAAGTTACCGACGACCTTTGGCTCGCTCGATGACTGTGTGGGCGCTTTACATCACCAGGCTGGCGCACAGATTCGACAGGCTCCATCAGTCAGTTTCGTCGCCCACAGCATGGGTGGACTTATTGTGCGCGCTTACTGGCAACGATACTCGGTGCCGCATCTTCAGCACTCGGTGTTGATTGCGACACCTCATGATGGCAGCAGGCTGGCTGAAATCGCCTGCAAAGTACCCGGTTACCGGCAGCTTTTTAAGGCGGTTAATGCACTGGTGAGCAATCGTCCTTATCCTGCCAAACCTACTTCGTTATTTAAACTTGGGGTTATCGCAGGAAGCCGCAATCAGGGGCTTGGCCGGTTCTGGTTGTCCGCGCAATCGGATGGCCGGGTCGAGATCGCATCGGCGCGAGCGAATGATATTGATGGCCTGATTACGCTGCCGTTCGGACACAAGGCAATCCATCAGCAGCCAGCGTGCCTGGACGCCGTCCTCGAGTTTCTTGAGCAGGGTCAATTCGGGGGCAGACTAATTAGTAAAAGTTAATAAATCGTTGACCTTTGTTTTGCAGGCAATCTAGTATGGAAACGATAGCGACGTAGATCGCGAACGCGAGCAACACATATCAAGGAGATAACATGCTTACAAAAACTAAATGGGCGTTACTGGCAGCTACTACAGCGTTGACATTAAGCGCGTGCGGTGGCTTTGATTATGGCGATGACAGTGGTCTGTGGACCATGGATCGCGAATGTGACGACCCTCGTTTTGTTGATGTTCCTGGCACCCCGGGTGGCATGGCGTCGTCGTTAGACGAAGACGACACCCGCCGCGATGCCACGGACTGCCAGGGTCTGCACAAAGCGGGCTGGATTGAACCGCGTTAATCGCGCTAACTGAACTCCGCTTGCCAGTCTTTCCAGACTGGCTCAAAGCCACGCTGTAATAAATTGCTGGCCATCTGGCTGGCACTACGCGGGTCACTGGTGGCAAATTGCTCGAGCGCAATACTGTCCTCGGCATAGCCGCCGGGCTGAGTTTTTGAGCCCGCACTGATATGGGTGATTCCAAGCGGTATGAGATGATCCCTTAGCCCTGCCGATTCCCGGGTGGATAGCACCAACTCCAGATTCGGCTCAAACAGGCGGAAGGCGCAAATCAGCTGAAGCAGCGTTTTGTCATCGACCAGATGCTGACTTTGTATCCCCCCGGCACACGGGCGCAGGCGGGGGAAGGCGAGCGAATAACGACTGCGCCAATAGTGCTGTTGCAGCTGACGCAGGTGCCGGGCACAGGCCAGTGCATCAGTACGCCAGTCGGCCAGACCGAGTAATATACCCAGACCAATTTTATCAACCCCGGCGGCGGCCACTCTGGCAGGTGCCTGAAGACGCCATTGCATATCGGTTTTTCTGCCGCGCAGATGATGCGCTGCATAGGCCTCCGGCTGGTAGGTTTCCTGATAAACATACACAGCGGCCAGCCCCAGTGAGCGCAGTTCGGCGTAGTCTTCGCTGGCCAGAGGCTGCACTTCCAGTGCTATATGGGAAAAAAAGCGCCTGACCACGGCCATCGCCTGGCGAAAGTAAGGCATACCTACTTTACGCTCATGCTCCCCCGCTACCAATAAAACAGAATCAAACCCCTGCGCCTTGAGAGCCAGGCACTCCTGCTCTAATGCCGTCATCGAAAGGGTAGTACGTTTAATCGCATTGCTCATCGAGAACCCGCAATAACTGCAGTCGTTGGCGCACAGGTTTGACAGATAGAGCGGAATAAACAAACGCATGGTATGGCCAAAGCGCTGACGGGTCAGCTGTGCGGCGGCCTCGGCCATCGGCTGCAGGTACTCTTTTGCCTCATCGCTTAGCAGGCAGGCCAGTTCATCAATGGTCATCGACGGCCCGGCTCTGGGCGTGTTTTCAATGATCGCCTGGACGGGGTTCATGATGGCTCCAGAAAGGTGGTGAAGGGGCTCGATGCCTGCGCACCCGCAGCTGGTTGAGCAGGTTTCCCTTGTTTGCTGTAGGCGGCGGCCTCGCAGGTCAGCCGAAATGCATGAGCCATTGCAACCGGGTCGGCGGCGGTGGCGATGGCAGTGTTGACCAGTACCCCGTCCGCACCGATCTCAAAGGCTTCTGCGGCATGACTGGGGGCACCAATACCGGCATCGACTATCACCGGCACCTGACTCTGTTCAACGATAATGCGCAGAAAATCACGGGTTTGCAGGCCTTGATTTGAACCAATCGGTGAACCAAGCGGCATTACTGCCGCGCAGCCGGCTTCCTGCAGGCGTAAACACAACGTGGGGTCAGCCGGGCAATAAGGCAGCACCACGAAGCCGTCTTTAACCAGCTGCTCGGCGGCTAGCAGGGTTTCCACTGGGTCCGGCAGCAAGTGTCGTGGGTCAGGGTGAATCTCCAGTTTCAGCCATGAGGTACCCAGCATATCCCGTGCTAGTTGCGCAGCCAGGATGGCTTCTTTGGCGGTTTTGGCCCCCGCGGTATTAGGCAGCAGCCTGACCCCCAGTTCGCGTAAATGACGCAAGGTCATATCCTTGTCCTGCACCTGCTCAATCCGCTTCAGCGCCAGCGTGACCAGCTCACTGCCGCTACCCGCGATAGCTTTTTTCATCAGCGCTGGACTGGCAAATTTACCGGTGCCGGTTAATAAGTTTGAGTTAAACGAATGGCCCGCAATGGTTAACATGATCAGCCTCCTGCTACTGCACTAAAAAGTGAAAACCGCTGCTCTGCAACGATCCTTTGCTGGGCCCATTGTGACCGAGGCACCAGACTATCGTTGTGCGCTACGGCGACCTCGTCAAAATGCAACTGATGGTCGTCACAGTACGCTCTGATCACCTTTGCAAGGGTGTCGTCGCTGCCACAGGCTATGGCGTGCTGATTAATATAAATAAACATTAAAACTCCTAGCTAAACGCAGAGGTGTGGCCGGCACAGACCGGGCAGGCAGTGTCCTGAGTAATCTGAATGATTTGCTGATGGCCACTGGCGAGATCAAAGCGCCACAGCTGACTCCATTGCATGGCAGGGTCCTGCAGTAAAATACGCAGTGCTAAGGTGGCCTGATAACATCCAGCCATACCGACCACGGGGCCAAGAACGCCGTCAGTCTGGCAACTGCCAGCCGCTAGCTCAGTGATCGGGTAGAGGCAGTGGTAGCAGCCAGCGTTGTATTCCGTGCCACAATGGGCAGAATGAAAGGCCATGCCCTGCGCCTGCATGCCAATAGCGGCACCAGTGACCAACGGAACTTCAGCTATGAACGCATGCCGGTTGAGAAGCTGACGGGTCGCCATGTTGTCGCTGCAGTCGATAATAAGGTCAATATCGCTGAGCAGATGGTGGATATTGTCAGCTGAGACCCGCGCCGCCGTTGCATCCACCTTTAGCCCTGCGTGAATGGTTTTTAGCTGTCTGGCCATAACCGCAACTTTCGGCATCTGCACATCCGTTTCCTGGTAGAGCCATTGCCGCGGCAGGTTGCTCAGACTGATACTGTCGTGGTCAAACAGTCGCAAGGTGCCAACCCCCGCAGCAGCGAGATAAGGCGCCACCAGGCTGCCGAGCCCGCCGAGCCCCACCAGCGCTACCCGGGCCTGTCGCAAGCGCTGGATACCAGATTCTCCGCAAAGCGGAAGCATCAACTGGCGGCTGTAGCGCAGAAAGTCAGCGTCCGATAACATCGGTAAACGCCTCCACTTGTTTCGCCAGATTGATGCAGTCGGTGACAGCGCGGACAACCGCGATGCTACCCACCCCGCACGCCTTAACCTTGGCCGCGTTGTCCAGGTTGATCCCGCCGACTGCAACGGTTGGCATGTCCCCGGCAATGGCGGTGTAGTGCGCTAATCGCTGCAACCCCTGAGGACTGCTCTTCATGGCTTTGGTGGGGGTGGCAAACACGTGGCCTAAAGCGACGTAGGATGGCCGTAACGCCAGCGCATTGAGCAGTTCATAGTAGCCGTGGGTAGAGACACCAAGCCGCAAGCCGGCACGACGAATCGCCTGCAGATCGGCCATCTGCACATCCTCCTGACCTAAGTGAACCCCGTACGCTTTATGCTTCAGCGCGAACTGCCAGTAATCATTGATAAATACCCGCGCCTGATAGCGTCGTCCCAGTAACACCGCTTCCGCCACCGCTGCTTCAATTTTTAGCTGGGACCCTTCTTTGATCCTCAATTGGATGGTTTGTACGCCAAGCCTGAGCAGTTCGCTGAGCAAGGCGGTGTTATCGACGATGGGGTAGAGACCGAGGTGGTCCGTGTCGACGGCTTCAAAGGCTGGGCTGTGCAGGTCACGGATAAGCGGGCTCAGGCTGATTAGTTTGGCAAAGTAACGGGGCGGCGAGGGAAGCTGAGTGTGAGCAACAGGCCCGGGCCCCTGCCCCAGTGGCTGCGCATGCGACAGTCCGGCAGCGATATAGGCATTCGCCTGCACCACTGCATCTTCAACCAGGTCACCGCGTGCGAGGCAGGCGGCTATGGCAGAGGCCATGCTGCAGCCGGTGCCGTGGCTATGCGAGGTCGGCTGCCGTGGCTGGATCAGCTTAAAGCTAAGCTGCGGACTGAAGAAATAGTCACAGGCCTGGTCGCCCTGCCAGTCAGCATGACCGCCTTTGACCAGTATCGCTTTAGCGCCTAGTCGCAACAGCTGCTCAGCGCCTTGCTGCAGACTCTCGTCACTGTCAATGGCGTGCCCGCAAAGCATGGCAAGTTCTGCAATATTAGGGGTCACCAGTGCGGCAAGAGGGATGAGGTGACTGCGAATCCTGTCGAGCACCTGATTACCGGCCAGGGGCTGGCCGCTGGCGCTGACTGCTACCGGATCCACCAATAACGGGACATCACCCAGGCAACGGGTATAGTAATCCGCCAGGTAACTGACCTGACCGGCCGTTGCCAGCATTCCGGTTTTAATGGCTCTGGCCGGTAAGTCGGCGTGCAGACACTCAAGCTGCGCGGCGAACATAGCCGGCGAGACAGCTTCGATGCTGGTCACTGTCTGTGAGTTTTGCGCAGTCAGTGCGCTCACCACCGAACAGGGGTGCACGCCGAATGCGCGCATGGCCGCCATATCGGCCTGAATGCCGGCACCGCCGCCTGAATCTGAACCAGCAATGGTCCAGGCAATCGGCGGCTGACTCATAGTTCGGTCACCTTAATGGCGTTGTTTTGCGCTGTCTGCTTGGCCTCGGCTTGCTCGCGCACCTCGTGACTGATGCGCATCGAGCAGAATTTAGGCCCGCACATGGAGCAAAAGTGGGCATTTTTATTAGCCTCCTGAGGCAGAGTCTGGTCATGGTAGTCACGGGCTGTGAACGGGTCGAGAGCAAGATTAAACTGGTCTTCCCAGCGGAACTCAAAACGAGCTTTCGACAAGGCATCGTCGCGGACCTGTGCACCTGGATGGCCTTTCGCCAGATCGGCTGCATGGGCGGCAATTTTGTAAGCTATCAGGCCCTGACGGACATCTTCCTTGTCTGGCAGACCAAGGTGTTCTTTGGGCGTCACGTAGCAGAGCATGGCGCAACCGAACCAGCCGATCATGGCGGCTCCGATACCCGAGGTAATATGGTCATAGCCGGGTGCGAAGTCGGTGGTCAGCGGTCCCAGAGTATAGAAGGGCGCCTCATGGCAGTGCTTCAGTTGTTCATCCATGTTGGCTTTGATTTTATCCATTGGTACATGGCCGGGACCTTCAATCATCACCTGGACATCGTACTGCCAGGCGACTTTGGTTAACTCGCCGAGGGTACGTAATTCGGCAAACTGGGCGTCGTCGTTGGCGTCTGCAATGGAACCGGGGCGCAGACCGTCGCCTAGCGACAGTGAAATGTCGTACTTCGCACACAGTTTGCAGATATCTGCAAAGCGAGTGTAGAGGAAGTTTTCCTGCTGGTGGCTCATGCACCACTTGGCCATAATCGAGCCGCCACGGGAAACAATGCCGGTTACTCGCCTGGCCGTTAGTGGCACAAAATCACGCAGCACGCCGGCATGAATAGTGAAGTAATCAACGCCCTGCTCAGCCTGTTCCTGCAGGGTTTGATAAAACACCTCCCAGTTCAGATTCTCAGCAATGCCGTTTACTTTTTCCAGCGCCTGGTAAACAGGCACGGTGCCCACCGGGACCGGGCTGTTGCGTAAGATCCACTCGCGGGTCTGATGAATGTCGCGTCCGGTCGACAGGTCCATAATGGTATCGGCGCCCCAGCGCACCGACCAGACCAGCTTCTCGACTTCTTCTTCGATCGATGAGGTGGTGGACGAATTACCGATATTTGCGTTCACCTTGACCAGAAAGTTGCGTCCGATGATCATCGGTTCAGCTTCCGGGTGGTTTTTATTAAGCGGAATGATGGCACGTCCTTCGGCCACTTCGTTGCGCACGAATTCGGCGCTGATATGGTCGCCGCCCATGCTTTCACGCAAAGCGATAAATTCCATCTCCGGCGTGATGATGCCGCGTCGCGCGTAATGCAGCTGGGTCGGTGAGGCGTCTTGCTGGCGCTCAATGAGCCAGGGCTGGCGCATCTTCTGCAGGCCGGTGCTGACGTCGATTTGAGCGTCGATATCACCATAGGGACCTGAGGTATCATAGACACTGACTGCTGCATTCGGTGTTACTTTGGGGTTTTTGGGGTCGCCGCTGCGCGTATCGGAAAGCTCAATCTGGCGCATTGGCACCCTGATATCGGGACGTGATCCCTGCAGATAGGTTCGGCTTGACGCCGGATAAAAGTCACCGCTTAGTTGCTCGATAAAGCGTTGAGCTTGTTGGCGCCGCTCGCGATTAGTGCGTGGTGGTGTCTCACATGCAGCACGAATTGACTGGCGTGAAAACAAAGTTTGGTTGGTTGTTGACATAGCAAATCCCTGAATTTGGGGTAGGTTTGCTTGTCAGGAGTGCGTAGAAAGTTGCAGTGCGTGAACTTGCATAGACGGCCGGACGCAGAATTGCCTGGCAGTCGTTCATGACTACACTTGTTCCCTTCGCAGGTTCTAACCTGATCAGGTTCAACGGATCCCGTACTACGGTCTCAGCCCCTAAGGGCACTCCGACAAGATGAATACTTCGAGCTTACGCTCTTTTAATAGGGTGACGTAAAATCAGGCGGCTGGCAAGAGGCATTAGGCCAGTCATCTCAGAAACTGGTACACTAATGACATGATTGAAATATCGCAACGGGTCAGTATCCCGGACCATGAAATTGAATGGCAGTTTATCCGCTCTGCCGGCGCTGGCGGGCAGAATGTAAATAAGGTCGCTACGGCGGCGCAGCTTATTTTTGATATCCGTGCCTCCTCGCTGCCTGAGTTCTACAAAAACCGCCTGCTTAAACTGGCTGATCACCGCATTACCCAAAGTGGCAAAATTATCATCAAAAGCCAGCAAACCCGTTCTCAGTTGCAGAACCGGGAGCTGGCGCTTGAGCAATTTGTGGAGCTGATTAAGCGCGCCGGCTATACCCAGAAACGGCGGCTTGCTACCAGGCCAACCCGTGCCTCCAAAGAACGACGTTTAACGTCGAAAAAGCAGCGCGGCGAAAAGAAGGCGATGCGAAAAGGGCCGCTATAACGTTTAGACGTCTAGACATCCTTTACTGGCAGGCATACACTGGCCGTAGTGTCGGAATGTGTTCCCCAATGAAAGGATCAGAATGCTGCATATTATAGTGGTAGGAACAGGCAATATTGCCTCGTATTGGTTACAACATTTTGCGCCGCAACTGCCTGCGGATGCCAGGGTTCACGGCATTACTAATTCGCGCAGCGCCCAACTGACGACATCAGCAACGCCTGTAGCCAGGCAACTACCCGACAACCCTGAGCCTGGACATGACACTGAGCAATGGGTCGCTGAGCAAATTAAAGCGCTGGCTGCAGACCAAGGCGTTGAGGTGGTGGTGCTGGATTTGACCGCAAGTAAAGCCGTCAGCCGAAGTTACCCCTGCTGGGTGGCTGCCGGAGCCCATCTGATTAGTGCAAATAAATACGCTGGCTCAGCAGCGCCGGAGTTTTACCGCGAACTGCGCAACACGCTCTCCGCGCATCGCAGGTATTGGCTGTATAACACCACCGTTGGTGCGGGTTTACCTATTCAAAAAGCCATTGCCGAGCGGTTAACCTGTCACGATGAGATTATTCAACTGGAAGGCAATTTCTCCGGATCATTGTCGTGGATATTCCAGCAGTACCGCCGTGGTCAGAGCTTTTCCGCCTGGCTGCGAGAGGCCGCTGAGCAGGGCATGACAGAGCCTGACCCACGACTCGATCTGAGCGGCATGGATGTTGCCCGCAAGCTATTAATCCTTGCCCGTGAAGCCTGGCCGCAGGAGGGAGCGTCATTGCAGCTTAGCGACATCCAGATCGCTAATTTAGTGCCCGCGGGGTTACGCAACTGTAGCCTTGCAACATTTTGGCAGCAGGTCGGTGAGCTTGATCAGTCAGTGGCCGAGGCAACCCAAGCTGCTCAGTCCCACTATATTGGTTCTGTCAGTAGAGATGCTGATGGCGTGATTCGGGCCTCAGCACGGCTGCGGCCAGTGACAGAAGACAGCCCTTATGCCCATCTGGCTCCGGGCAACGCGAATTTCGTGATTAAAAGCCGCCATTATGACGCCAACCCGTTAATTATTCAGGGCCCGGGAGCGGGGCGTGAAGTAACGGCGGCGGGGATCCATAGTGACCTTCTCCAGCTAATCGCGTTGCTTTAAAAAAGCCAGAGCTAAGCAACTGATTTAAAATGTAAATATAATGCAAAGTGAGGACAGCTCTGTTTCTGAACCTTTGTCTTTTACGCCAGGGCAGGTACCCTGCTTAGCTTACCCAAATCCTGATCCACCCTGATGCACATGGAGGTCGTCATGCGCCTGTTTTTTGTGGGAATAATGGCTGTTGTAAGCGCAGCTTGTAGCCCTGGTGAAGAAACTCTTACTTTTAATCCTGAGGATGGTGAGAAACGCCTTTTTCAGGTGATATCCGATGCCTCAGCCCGCGCTGAAACTATGTATGGAGCCTCCTCGGACAGCATCAAAATGGAAATGCTGGTCGATTACCGGGTGACTCACGAGGACGGCCTGCGGATTGATGTCTCTCCGAAATATATGTACGCCGATTTCCGTCAGGGAAATTTTGCCAGCACCCAACAGACGGATGGCAACCAGGACATACGCGATGTCATGGAGGCTGGTTTCTATTTTAAAGCCGACCCCGATACCCTTGAGGTGACTGAGTTTGCAAGCAATCATCAAAGCGACCAGTTTAACGCCAATGAACCGGACCTGCTGCTGGATGTGTTTCGTCAGGATGCAACACGTCCGGGCCTGGGTCATGGTATTAGTATTCGCGAAGGTGCTACCCAGCGGGTGGACGGAACTGAGCAACTGCCGCCGTTAACCCTGACGGTGAGATCATTTGACGAGCGCGAAGTGGTACTGGAACTGCAGGGCGAAAATGACGAGGTTAAGCTGTTCGGTATTCTGGTCGTTGAGCGCCAGTCAGGATGGTTGGTACGCGCCACGCTGGTCTCTGACATGCGAGTGCCGGATTATAATAATTCTGAAGTTCGTTCGGTAGCGAGCATTTACCCCGCTGAGTGGCCGTATGGAATGGACCTGGGTTTTTTCAGTCACGCCTCGGCCATGCCCGGCGGCAGCGAAGAGTTCTTCACCAATGCCAGAGCGGCAGAGGAGATTAGCGCAGAGCAGGTATTTAGTGCAGACAGCGGTTTTATAGAGCACTTTCGCGACCGTATGAGCCTGATGTACCCCCATGATTCGCTGACCAGTGATCAGGCGGGGAAAATGGAATTCAGCGAATTAACTGCCTTCACTCTGGACGGCGAGCCGCTTGATATTGAGTGGCAGGCAACCGATGCCTTTGTCTATGCAAACTATGAGTCTGGTGACATTCGCAGCACCGTGGATGCATTTGCGCTGGGCTGGAATCAAATGCATGAACAGCTCAGCGAGCTTGCTTATATTGAAGCCACGCTCAACTGGTATCCGGAACAGATCGAGATTGTGGATATGGCGCTGAGCGAAGATGGCAGCGAATTGCGGCATGGTGATGCAGTGGTCCGCTTCGAACCGACAGAGCATGAGCAGGTGTATCGTTTGAGTTTCGAACAGGGTGAAAAACACAGCTTTATGCCAGCTGCTGAAGGTGCGTCTGATTCGAAGTTTGATTACAACTCGCTGGAAGGTGCCCCTGAATGGCTGGAGCTTGGGGAAAGCCGGGTGCTGGCCGTGGCTGAACGGGGTCATTTCCCGATGTACCTGGAGTTGTTTTTTGAAGACGGGCTGCCGGAGAGTATCAAACTGATTCAGATGACCGAAGCGGACCAACCTGCCGGGCAAAAAACAGCGCGATTCTACGATCCTGACGTGATTGGCAATAACCCCCGGATTAAGCCGCCGGAGAATGTTTATCTGCGACAGCAACAGGCAGATGATTTTCCGTTCTCTACTGCGCCTATAGGTTCATTTGAGGTGCAGGACATGGATCGGCCCCAGGCCTTCTTAGCGTTAACCAATGAGCAGGTTGCAGCATGTCAGCTGGAGCTGGCCAGTGACGAACTGGCCTGGCAGGAGATCGAATCACTGGAACGGATGCTGAATGGGCCGAACAGGGTGCCGGATGTGACCGTGCTGCAACTGCAAAGCAAGGATGGGCGTCGGGAGTACTTTTATCAGCAGGAGGTGACGACTGAGATAACCTGCCACGCTGAGCCTGCCTGGCAGACTCTTGACTGGCAGCCCACGGAAACCTCATGGCTGATTGATATCGCGGTGTTACCGCAGGTCGATCCTGAGGCCCCCGCGATTGATATGTTGCGGCAATATCGGTTTATCGCCGCGAACGAAAGCAGATCCAATGGCCGCACGCTGGCGTTGCTGCCGCCAACAGCAGAGGAAGCCGAGTTAAGCTATCGCGACAGTGCGCTTAGCGACTACCTGGTGGATGGTCAGTACCTGCGCCTTGGTGGTGAGGTCGCACGCATTGAGCAGCTGACCATGAGCGAGGAGCAGATTACCCAGACGTTAGTGCATCGCTTTCCTGAGCTGCCAGCATTCGAGAGCGAGGACTAAAGATGACAAAACTGATCTATATAACGTTTTTTGCGATGGCCTGCTTGCTTGGAACGCTATCTCCGGCCTTCGCTGAGCCTGAACAGGAACAAACCCGCTGGCTTGACCGCAGTATGCAGACCGTTGAGAAAGACGATGCTGAGTACTATCTGGCCGGGTATGAGGCTGTGGAGGGCGGTTATGCTATCAGCGTCAATTATGCGGAGACTGACAGCCTGCGTCTGCAGGCACAGGCTCGTACGCTGGAACTGAATGAAACCTCCTTTTTCGGTCCTTACCAGTCATTTTATCGCTCTGGCGCTGTGCTTGAGGAAGGTGAATACGATGAGCAGGGGCAACGTCAGGGGACGGTGACGGTTTACCATGAAAGCGGTGAGGTATTACGTAGCATTCCCTACCGCGACAACCTGGTCCACGGTGAATACACCACCTACTATGAAAATGGCAAACCCCGTCGCGTGCAGATGGTCGAGAATAATGAGCGCCATGGCGACAACCGAAGCTATTTTGATAATGGTCAGTTGCGCATAGAAAGCACATATCATCGCGGTGACCAGGTGGGTGTGGAGCGCAGTTATGACCGGGATGGCAATCTGACCCGGGAAGCAACGTATGAAGATGGCAAGCTGCAAGGCGAACTGGTTGAGTATTTTCCGTCCGGCGAAGTGCGTGCAATAGGCAATTATGTCGATAGCTCGCCACGGGGTGAACAGATTGAATACCGCAGTCCGGGCGACGTACGCCGCTACCGCATGATTGATGATAACGGCACTACAATCGCTGAACGCGAGTTTCGCACCGACGGCACAATGCAGCGAGAGCAAGAACCGATTGAAACTGACCACGGCCCGGGGTATCAGCGCACCAATTACCACACTGATGGCAGCGTATCGGAGATAGTCCAGGTCGCCGACAACGGCCTTTGGCAGCTTAACCAGCGCTTTAATAAAGACGGTGAGGAGATTGAGCGGCGCGAGCTACTTAACAGGGAACAGGTCGGGCGCTTTGTGCGCACTGGCTGGGGAGGTGGTACCGAACATGGTAGCTATGAAGACGGCGAACTGCATGGGCGTTACTACGAGACTCAGGACGGTGAAGTGGTGAACGAAGGTGAGTACCAGCATGGTAATAAGGTTGGCCGCTGGGACAGCCATGACGGGCATGGTTACGTGGTGGAGTATTTCGATGACGAGGGTAATTTGCATGGCGAGCGCACCGAGCGGAATAGCGAGGGAGACGTCATCCTGCGCCAAACCTATCAGCACGGCACCTTGCACGGACCTTACCAACAAATTCGTGACGGCCAGGTGATCGCCGATGGAGAGTTTGTGGACGGCCAGCGGCAGGGAGAATGGCGTATCTCCTCGCAGTGGAGTGGCGGTGATGTCGAACATGGTCGCTACCAGGATGACACCCCTGTGGGGCGTTGGACAACCTATGACCGCTATGGTCACCGGGTTGCTATCCGTCATTATAATGATCAGGGGCTACGCCAGGGCCGCCAGTTTGAGTTTGAACGCGACGGCGCGTTGAGTTCAGTGATTGAATACCAGGACGATGTGCAGCATGGCGTCGCTATCTTCTATCGCAATGGTGTTGAAGACAGCCGGGCTGTGTATGAGGACGGCGTGTATCTGCGCAATAAGGACGACGACCAGCCTTAAGCAGTCGCTTGTCTTTTTAACCCAACAGGCTATTATCAGGCGCTGAACGCTTGTGCTGCCGGGTCGTAACCCGGCTTTTTAAAGACGCAACGGAAGTTGCAATGGGAGACGCAATGAGTACACAGCCAGACATTATTTTATCGTCTGCCGACGTTGCTAAAATTGAGCAATGGATCGAAAAGAGTGCGTTGAAACGCGACGTAGTAGACGCCCTGGAAACTGAGTTGGCGCGAGCGCAAATCGTTAAGCACGCTGACTTGCCTGCTGATCGCGTGGCCATGGGCTGTCGGGTCACCTTCCGCATTGAGGAAGCGAACCAGACCTTTACCAAAACCTTGTGTTACCCGGACCAGTTAGCCTCCCATAGCGATGCTATCTCGATATTTGCCCCGGTTGGTAGCGCTTTGCTCGGCCTTACTATTGGCCAGTCGATTGAGTGGCCCGGTCAGCGTGGTGCGCAGCATGTGGAAATTATTAAGGTCGAACACTCTGCCCCGGATCAGTAAGCCATCTATCTGAAAGAAAAAGGTAAAACATGGGCGGCCCTTGGCCGCCCATGTTTTTTTTGTCTAGTCTTTTAACTGCTATTTAACCTTCAGGGAGCATGATGTGAGAGGAGTATGGGCGATTAGCCTGGGTTTGATTTGGATGATGAGTCTGGGGTCGGTAGCTCATAGTAAGGAGCTGCATTTTAGTACCGGTGCGTGGGAAGATCAGTTCAGAGCGGGTCGGCTTGCCTTACGCAGCGATGAGATTAACCAATGGGAGATGCCGTCCTGGCTTGGCTCGCCAAAGTTATTTATTGAAGGGTCAGTTAACCGTATACGGGTGAAAGGTGACAAGGAATCCGGCCTGACTGCATTAGGCCTGAGTCCGGTGCTGCAATGGCGGGTACTGGGTGATGAACGACCACTGTATATTGAGGCTGGTATCGGCGGCGCCTTAATTGACAGCGTAACAGCCGGGCCGCGGGAATTATCGACCCACTATCAGTTTGAAGACCTGCTGCGTCTGAGCTGGCAGTTTAGTGACAATAGCGAGTCACGGCTTTTTCTCATGATGGCGCATTACTCGAACGCCGGAATTAAGTCGCCGAATATGGGCGTGAACCTGGTTCAGCTTGGCTTCACTCTTTCATTTTAGTTGGTCACGAATGCGTTGCAGGCCATCACTGAGTACGGCCTCATCGACTTCGCCAAAATAACGCTTTTGCAGTGTCCCGTCAGCGGAGAAAAACAGGGTGGTCGGCATCACATGGGCGCCAACCATGGCTGAGAAGTCACCGCTGCTGTCGAGTAGGACGGTTTCCAGATTGAGTTCATGCTGTTGTAAAAACTGGCGCACTAAATCGAGATGCTCGCGCTGATTAATAAAGATAAAACGCACATCCTGGTGACGTTGTTGTGCGTTTTGCAGCATCGGCATTTCCCGCACGCAAGGTGGGCACCAACTTGCCCACAGATTTACCACCAGCGGGCGGCCATCCAGGTAGTCCGCCAGTTCGGTCTCCTGTTGCGCAAAGTTGGTCAGGGTTGCGTCGGGTAACTGGCTGCCTTGCTGGACTACAAAGACAACTAACCCCCCGGTTAACGCCATGCCAAGAACCAGTGTGTATAAGGCTGGCGGTAATGCCGGTTTTTGTTGTTGGCGGCGGACAATATAGACAAGGCTTGCCGCCAGAATGAAAACGATAAACAAAAATACAATCAGAGTCATAAGGTTCTTATAGGTCGCTTTTTTGCTGATAATGACAGACTTCACTGACGCTGTCATTCTCACGTATACTGCCTCAGCTGGACTGACGGAGCCGCGCGATGAACGCAGATAAACGAGCACTTTTTTATGCACTTGCGGCGGTTTTGCTGTGGTCCACCGTGGCCACGGCGTTCAAAATCACTCTGCTCTATTTAACCCCGCTGCAAATGGTGGCGGCGGCCAGTACCGTTTCCTGGATGGTGCTACTGATTATCTGCTTGTTTCAGGGCAAGCTGAGCGGGCTGGCGACGACCTTCCTCCGTCAGCCTCTGTATTATGTTGCCTTAGGCCTGATAAACCCGGCGGTGTATTACCTGGTGTTATTCAAAGCCTATGATCTGTTGCCCGCCTCTCAGGCCCAGCCACTGAACTATACCTGGGCAATTGCGTTGAGTTTCCTTGCCGCTATCGTGCTCAAACAAAAAATTCGCAAACGGGACTGGCTGGCTGCATTGCTCGGTTACCTCGGAGTGCTGGTCATCGCCACTCGCGGGAATCTGCTGGAGCTGTCCTTCAGTAGCCCTTTGGGGGTCGCGCTGGCGCTGCTGTCGACCCTGTTATGGGCAGGCTACTGGATCCTGAACACGCGTCATCCGGGCGAACCCGTGGTGAGTCTGCTGCTTGGCTTTAGTGTCGCAGTGCCGGTTCTTTTGTTGGTTGCCACCTGGCAGCATGGTTGGGCGGGAGTCCCGTTGCAAGGCTGGCTGGCGGTCAGCTATGTCGGTCTGTTTGAAATGGGTATTACCTTTTTCCTTTGGCTTAAAGCGATGCGCGAGGCGAGCAACGTGGCCTTAATCAGCAATCTGATCTTTATTTCGCCGTTTATCTCATTACTGCTGTTAGCGCTGATCATTGGTGAAGTGATTTACCCGGCGACGGTGGTTGGTCTGTTATTGATTGTACTGGGGCTATTAATTCAGCGAGTGGTGATTACTAGTTTTCTGCCGGTAAAACGCTGGCGGCGCAGCGTGAACAGTAAGCGTTCACAGTAAAGGTCGGAGGTGATTCTGCTTCCCCAGAATCACCTCCGGCTCCCCCTTTAGTTTTGTTTGCTTGGCGTGAACTCGGGGTAGGCTTCTACACCGCAGTCGCTGACGTCGCTACCCTGATATTCTTCGTCGGCGTGAACCCGAATCCCGAAGGTGAGTTTCAGGATCAGCCAAACTATCAGGCTGGCGCCGAACACCCAGCCGAAGATCGCCCCGGCTCCGAGCAGTTGAGCGCTTAGGGTGGCGTCGGCGGAACTGAGTGGAACCAGCAGTAAGCCATACAGGCCAGCGACCCCGTGGACGCTAATCGCTCCAACCGGATCATCCAGACGCAGCCGGTCCAGCGCGAGGATAGAGAAGACCACCAGTATGCCGGCCCCGACCCCTATTAAGCAGGCAACCTGGGCACTCGGCTCGCTGGGCTCCGCGGTGATGGCAACCAGCCCGGCCAGGGCACCATTTAAGATCATGGTGAGGTCAGCTTTACGCCACAGAATTCGCATCACCAGAAACGCAGTAATAGCCCCACATGCCGCAGCTGCATTGGTGTTAACGAATATTTGAGCAACAATTTGTGCATTTTCGGTACCACTTAGCTGGAGTTGCGAGCCACCGTTAAAACCAAACCAGCCCATCCACAGGATCAGGGTGCCGAGTGCGGCGAGGGGCATGTTTGCGCCGGGAATGGCGTAGATCTGACCGTCTTTACCGTATTTTCCGCGGCGTGGACCGAGTAGTAGTACACCGGCCAGCGCGGCGGCTGCCCCCGCCATATGGACGATGCCTGAGCCAGCGAAGTCGCTGAAGCCGGCGCTTTTAAGAAAGCCGCCTCCCCAGCTCCAGCTGCCCTGCACCGGGTAAATAACAGCAGTCAGGACCACACAGAAAAGCAGGAAACTATTCAGTTTCATTCTCTCAGCGACAGCGCCTGACACAATCGACATGGCGGTGGCGACAAACACAACCTGAAAGAAAAAGTCGGCCGCTGGCGCATAGTCGGTGAGTTCTGGCTGGCCATACATCAGTTGATAGCCGAGCAGCAAATAGCAGGTGCAGGCAACGGCGTAGAGCATGATGTTCTTAACCAGAATTTCCGTGGTGTTCTTGCTTCGTACCAGGCCTGCTTCGAGCATTGAGAAGCCGGCGGCCATCCACATCACCAGTACTGCACTGATAAGCAGGTAAAAGGTGTCTAATGAGTAACTAAGTTGTTGCAAAGTCATGGTCGCCTCCTAAATGGCATCGTGGTTGGTTTCGTCAGTGCGGATGCGGACTGCATGTTCGAGTTTGAGGACGAATACTTTGCCGTCCCCGGTATTGCCGGTGTAGGCCGCATCTTTAATGGCGTGAACCACGTTGTCACACTGCTCGGCAGTGACGGCGATATCGAGGCGCATCTTGGGAATAAATTCAGCTCTGTATTTGGTACCGCGATAGAGCTCGTCGAGACCTTTCTGGCGGCCGAAGCCTTTTACTTCGCTCACTGTCATGCCATTGCAGCCGACGTCGCTGAGTGCGTCGCGCACATCAGCCAGCTTGGCAGGTTTTATAATTGCTATGATTAAACGCATGAAGTGCTTCCTTATGACGAATTAAAGTCAGGGAACCTATTTCAATTTGTAAGCCACTTGTTAAGTTGTTGATTTAAATAGGTAGGAATGATTTTCAGAAAGGTAAATGCGCAAAAATAGTGCATTTTTGCGCCGAAATGGTGCTATCGATGGTGCATCTGCTTAGATGTTTTCCTCTTGTATCTCGTCCAGCGTTCGTTCCATCCAGTCGAAGTCCGTCAGCTGGTTCCCTTCGCATTGCACGGTAACGCAGGCAGCGGCAACGCCGTACTTAAATGCCTGCTCTAAGGGGGCGCCCTGCACCAGCTGGTGAGTCAATGCGGACATAAAGCTGTCACCCGCGCCCACATGGCTGACGATAGGCACCTTAGGAGCACTGAAATGCAGGCTACGGCCGCTGTTGTCTACCAGTAGGGCGCCACCGCGGGTCAGCGTGACTATCAACACCTCGACCGCGCCCTGCGCGACCAGCGTTTGCATATCAGAGTGCAGTTGCTCGACTGAGCTGTGTTCATCGAAGCCCAGCGAGGCGAATTCGCGGCGATTGAGCTTGGCCAGGTAGGCACCATGGTAAAAGCTCTTGGTCAGCGCAGCGCCGGACGTATCCAGCAGTACTTTGCTGCCAGCACTGGCTGCAGCTTCGGTCACCTGAGCATAGAAGTCCTGTTGCACGTGATCCGGCAGGCTACCGCTAAGCACCAGAAAAGGCGGGTTGTATTTGAGCAATGTATCGTGACAGGCGCGCAGCTCTTTGTCGGTTAAATCGGGTCCGGGAAAAACGAAATGGTGCATCACCTTGCGACTAAGGTCGGTGATTGCCATGTTTTGGCGGGTCGCTCCACCGATTGGAATGGCTATAAAGGGTTGTTTATCTTCGTTTAGTAACCGTTGCAGCTGCTCGCCATGGAGTCCGCCGGACGGAAATACGGCTAATGTGGGCGACCCCATACGGCGAATATTACGTGCCACATTAATTCCGCCGCCACCCGGTTCAACCGCGGTTTGCTGGCAACGGGTTTTGCTGTCATCAAAAATTTGCCCGGTTTCGCCGAAAACATCCACGGCAGGGTTCATGGTAAAGGTAATAACGGGTGTGTGGCTCATCGATTATCCTTTCGCTTCGCTAAACAGTTGTAAATGACCAAGTGGTTTAATAATAGCCTGCCATTCGTCCTCCGTTAATGGCATTACCGATAGTCGTGGCCGGGTCAGTAAGACACAGGTTTGCAATGCGGATAGTTGCTTCAGCGTCGCCAGCGGGAGAACCTGCCCGGCTTTGCCCACCAGGCGCATATCCACGGCGCTCCATTTTGGTTTGTCAGTAGATGCTTTTGCATCGTAATAGTCTGAGCCAGGTTCAAACTGCAACGGATCGACATAGGGTTCAGTGACCACTTCAAGTACGCCAGCCACCCCGATTTGCTTGCAACTTGAGTGGTATAGAAGTACCTGATCACCTGGCTTCATGGCGCGCAGGAAATTGCGTGCCTGATAATTACGGATGCCATCCCAGCGGATAGGTTTATCGCCGGATGCGACGAAATCATCGATGCCGCATTCATCGGGTTCTGACTTTACTAACCAGTAATTCATGCTGAGCCCCCCTGTCTGGCACGCATGGACTCAAGGTCATGGCCGTTTAGGCCACGTTCGCTGTGCCAGAGTTTGTAAGCGAACCAGAGACCGGTGGCCGCTAATCCGGTGTAGAACCACATCCCGGGCGCGTACCCAGATGGATTCTCTGCGCCGGCTAAAAACCTGTCATTGAGTGCGCCCACGATCAATGGCACAACGGCCCACCCCAATTGCTGACACAGCGTCATCAGCGCAAACGCTGACCCCAGTCGTCGTTGGTCAACAATATAGGCCACCGATGGCCACATGACCGCGGGGATCAGTGAAAATACCGCCCCTAATAGAAAAATTACCGCAAACAGGGTCAGTGGCACATCAGCACTGCCAATAAATGGGATCCAGAGGAAGATGTCAGGGCCGGCGGGTAAGTAGGTCACCGCGAGAAATAACGGCAACATAACCAGGGAACCGACCGCCATAAAGAGCGCCCGGTGGCCAACCCGGTCGACCCAGAGGCCGAATAAGGGTGTCAGTATGATGGCCGCGACGGGCAACAAGCTGCTCAATAGTCCGGCGGTCTCACGGGTAATACCATGCGCTTGCTGGAAGTAGTCAATGGCAAAACTGCGGAACGGAAATACCGTGGCATAGAACACCACGCAAAGAGCCACGATGTACCAGTACGAAGCGCTGAATTTGTATAAGTTCTTAAGTTCAATTCGTTCGTCGGCCGCTTGCGGTTCGCCAACCTGGTAACGACTTTCGGCCCGGTGCTCGAGAACCCAATAGAGCAAGGCGGCGGTAACCGACAGACCGGCGATGGCAGTTGCCAGCCACAGCGGGTCCTGCCAGTTGATATACAGAGGGCTGGCAAACGACGTTGACCAGTCGGCGGAGGCCGAGCCAAGACGGGAAATGGACAGGTTTATGCCAAACGCGAAACTCAGTTCTTTGCCTTTAAACCATTTTGCCAGCACGGTCGTTGCCGCCACAATCAGTGGTTCAGCACCAATGCCGAGCAGAAACCGGCCCGCCAGAATAATTTCAAATCGTGATGAAACAACGGTCAGGACGGCCGCGCCTAAACAGATGCAGGCAAACAGGGTAATTGCCTTTTTAGTGCCGAAACGGTCAATAAAATAGCCCCCGGCTAAGAGCACTAATAGTGCCGCAATATTGTAGGCCGACGAGAGCATACCGATTTGACCGTAACTAAAACCAGGATCCTGGCGCAGCAGATCGACCACAGGCCATAGCGAGTCATAGACATAGTAATTGCCAAACATGGCAAGACTGACGCACAGCAGAATCGCCCAGCGATACAAGGGGCTGGGCGCGGGAAGTGAGTTTTGCATGGAAAAGCCCTGGTTCTTAGATCAAAGTGTAAAGTTTACCGCAAATGGCAGAGATAGCGGAATAACGTCGGTAATCCTGTCTATGCTTATATTGTTGAGTTTTTCACCGATCGACGGCGGATCACCACGGTTAACAAAGGAACATGCTATGCCAACAATATCATCGAATACCACCACAGCAGTATCCTGGGGCGCCATTTTTGCAGGTGCAGCGGCAGCTGCGGCGCTTTCCTTTATTCTTATGTTACTTGGCTTTGGTTTTGGCCTTATTAGTGTTTCACCCTGGTCAGGAGAAGGTGCCAGCGCCGCCACTATTGGTGTTGGCAGCATTGTCTGGTTGATCATTATTCAGCTGGCGGCTGCCGGTTTGGGCGGCTATCTGGCCGGGCGCTTGCGCGTAAAATGGCCGGACACCCATCAGGATGAGGTCTATTTTCGCGATACGGCGCATGGTCTGGTGACTTGGTCCGTGGCGACTATAGTGGCCGTCATTTTTATGGGTGGCTCCGCATCAGCGGTCATGTTTGGCGGTCTGAAGGCTGGTTCCGAAGCAATTGGAGCAGCGGCACCGTCCATTGAGAGCATGCGTGATGAACAAGGCTATTTCGCCCAGCGGTTGTTGCGTAACGAAAACGAACCCGATGCGGCTGCTGATGAATCACGGGTTGAGGAAGTAACCACTATTCTATGGCGCGCATTGCGTGAGGGCGAGATGGAAGATGCTGATCAAAGCTACCTTGCTGCGCTGATAAGTGAACAGAGCCGACTTAGTCAACGACAGGCTGAGCAGCGTGTTGAGGATTTGCTCGCGCAGGCACAGAGCGCCTATGAACAAGCTGTAGAGGCAGTCGATGAAGCGCGGGAGGCTGCAGCCTGGACCGCAATCTGGCTGTTTATCGCACTACTGGCAGGGGCGTTCTTTGCCGCATTCTGCGCCACCATGGGCGGACGCCAGCGCGATGAAGTGCTAACTGTAATTGACTAATGACGAGGAGAAACCAAGATGAAATTTTTGTTACTTTGGCTGTTAGGCGTACCTATACCTTTGATCATTCTACTGGCTTTAATTTTTTAATCATAAACCGGTGCCTTCGGGCGCCGGTTTTTTACCCTGATATTTTAACAAACCACTGCACAAGGATTGTTCAGCCCCACCTTATAGATTACTCTAGCAGCTCTTAACATGATAATAACGAATACAATAATATGCTGTCATGGACTAACCTGCGCTCCTGGAGTTATATAACCTGTCTCTACCTGTGGTCGCTTGGTCTGGCACAGGCGCTTGAGAGTGGGACAGACTCCGAGCTTGAGGCACAATTAGATGCCATTATAGAAGTCGGTTTTTACCCGCCAGATCGGGATGCTTTTAATGCCATTCTGGACAGCCTGGACCCGGCGCAGACCCCGTTAGACAGCTATGTGCGAGCCAAAGCGTATCAGGCTTTTCAAGCCGGGCTACGCGACGGTGATATGGACCAGGCATTCGCCATCCTGGCAGAATTAGAAACCATCACTGATCAGCGAGGCTCTGAGCACGCTCGCTTTGAAGTGCTGGCCAGTGAAAGTCACTTACTGCTTGAAGTGAATGACATGAGTGCTGCAATGACGCGTATTCCACAATTGCAGACTGAGGTAGAACGCGTGACAAACCCGCGTTTACGATTCTTTGGTTTTCATTTAATTGCACGGATCCTGAAGCAGAACTCACAGTACGATGAAGCCCTGCAGTATTTCGTGAAATCTTATGACGAAGTTGGTCGTGAAGACACGCCTCTTAACCGCCGCCGGCGTATTTTTATAAACCTCAATATGGCGCGTTTACATGCAGAATTGCGCAATGACGAGACGGCTCTGGAGATTGCTTCGGATGCCATTGCCTATGCCAAAGAAGTAGAGATTTATACGCGCCTGCCTGATCTGTACCTGGTACAGGGTTTTGTCCAGGGGCAGGAAGGGCCCAGCCAGCAAGCACTGGAGAGTTACACCCAGGCCACCGAGTGGGCAGAGCGACTGGATGATGATCGCGTCCGCTTAATTGGCCGTAACAACGCAGGTTCGATGTTGATCATGCTCGAGCGTTTTGATGAAGCCAAAGCGGTGCTGAATGAAGGGGTCGCCCTGAGCAAAACGCTCAACCGGGAAAGCGATGCTGAGGTGATGCGTTTTAATCTTGGCTACATTGAGGTCGCGGAAGGTCGTGCTGAGCAGGGGCTGGCCACTATGGAAACTGCGCTGGAGAATTTCCGCAGTAACGGGCGCCGTGCAGAGGTAGCGGACTGGCTGTCGTATCTTGCTGAAGCTTACGAGATGGCAGGAGCCTATCAGCGCCAGGCGCAGACTCTGATCGAACAGCGCCAATTGCGTGAAGAAATATTTCGAAGTGAACGGGACCGGGTTATTAGTGAGTTGCATTTGCGGTTTGAAACCGAACAGCAGAATCGACGCATTGAGATGCTGCGCCAACGCAGTGAGCTGCAACAGGGGCAGTTAGAAAATCAGCGGCTGCATCAGCGCATTGTGGTGTTAGGCGTTATCGTGGTGGTGCTGGCGGCGCTGACCTTGTGGCTGGCGTACCGGTCAACGCAGCGGGCTAATGCAAAACTGAATCAGGCCAACCGTGAATTGCAGGTGAAGTCGACCCGGGACCCGCTAACTGGCTTGTTTAACCGTCGTTCATTGCAGGAATTTATGGCGCAGCATAGCCGCCTGCCGGGTGAAAAAGACGCGCTTTTCTTGATCGATATCGATTTCTTTAAGCAAATCAACGACCGTCAGGGTCACGCCGCTGGTGACCTGGTGCTAACTGAGTTAGCATCGCGGCTGCGTAGCGTATGCCGTGATAGCGATCTGGTCGTGCGCTGGGGTGGTGAGGAATTTCTTATCTTCCTGCGTAACACCAGTGTTGAGGCGCTACCCGAGTTTTCCCGCCGTCTGCTTCAGGCTGTGGCTGGTAAACCGGTTCAACTGCAGGACCAGGAGACTGAGGTCACTGCCACAGCGGGCTTGATTACGTTGCCTCTGGCCGGTCATCAGGGAACTGAACTGGACTGGGAACATGCCTTGCAGATCGCGGACTTACTGCTCTACTATGGCAAGTCACATGGTCGTAATCAGGTGAATGGGGTCATTGGTATTACCACTCAGCAACACGCTGAGGTAGAAGCGGCGCTGTATTCGGATATCAGCAAAGCAATTGACAACGACTGGGTGGAATTAATTCAGGTTGTAGGAGCACAGCGAACCGGCTAGCTCAGCATACGGGTAACACGAACAGGGGGATATCTGTGAAGTCTTGGGTTAAAAACCTGCTTAGTTACCGGATGGCGTTTTCGCGCTGGTTATGGTTATACACCCTGTTGATGATTGCGCTGACAGGCCTCAGTTTGCTGCCGCTGATTGCCCGTGGCAGCGAGCATAATGAGCGCCTTATACTGCTGACCATTCTGATTATCGCTCTGGCGCTCTTCTTCACTCTGTCTACGGTACGTTACTTCCGCAGTTTTATGTCCCGCATCGGTGATTTCGCTCGTGCCCTTGCCCGGGGTGACTTTCAGACTCAGTTACCAACACGTCATGATCAGGGCGAAGTAGGTGCAATTTTTCGCGCCCTGCAGCAAATGCAGGATAAGCTGCAACGGTCGTTTAACGAACTGCGTAACGAGGAGCAGAGCAACGCCCTCTTGGTGCAGGCTATCAATCAAAGCTCAAACAGCGTGATGGTGACTGATGTCAGCGCGCGCATTCTCTACGTCAACGACGCCTTTGTCGATAATACCGGGTACCAGCGCGACGAGATCATCGGCCAGACACCCAGACTGATCCAGTCCGGCAAAACCGCACCGGAAGTGTATCAACAGATGCGCGCCCTGCTGCAGCAAGGCAAGAGCTGGCGCGGTGAGTTAATTAACCGGCGGCGTGATGAGTCAGAGTTTATCGAAACCGTTACTATTTCCCCGGTGCGTGACCAGGACGGCCATATATACCGCTACATGGCGGTAAAAGAAGATATTACTGAGATGCGCCGGGCGCAGGACAGTATCGAACGGCTGGCTTACTTTGATCCGCTTACCGATTTGCCGAACAGGCGCTACTTCCTCGACCAGTTAAACCGCCGTATTGCTCACGCGAAACGGCACCAGCAAAGCTTTGCGTTACTTTTCATCGACCTCAATCGTTTTAAGGAAATTAACGATGCCCAGGGCCATGTTGTTGGCGACCAGGTGCTGTTAGAAGTGGCGCGCCGCTTCGCCAGCGAAGTCAGGGAAGACGATATACTGGCGCGTCTTGGCGGCGATGAATTCGTGTTGCTGATAGCGGAGTCGGGTACTGATTTCATTCATTCCCTGGTGCGACGCTTACTTGGCACCTTGCGTTATGGTGTGCGTATTAAAGAAGGGCGTTTCGATATCAGCGCCAGCGTGGGCGTTTCGCTGTATCCCCGCCATGGCAGCAGTTCGACGGATTTATTGCGCCATGCGGATATTGCGATGTATCAGGCCAAGGCGACGACAGAAGCTGTGGTGCTCTACGAGCGGCACATGAGCGAGAGGATAGAACGCGAAGTTGTCATTGCTGGTCGCTTACAGGACGCGCTGACGACGGGCGAGGGACTGCAGTTGCATGCCCAGCCGCAGGTTGACCTCAGGTCAGGGCGGCTGACTGGGGCTGAAATACTGTTGCGCTGGCATGACGAACTGATCGGCAGTATTTCGCCCGGTGATTTCATTCCGGTTGCCGAGGAACGTGGGCTGATAGCCATCCTCGACCGTTTTGTCATTGAACAAAGCTTTAAGCAGCTTGCCTTATGGCGTGAGCAAGCACTTGCTCTGCCGGGGCCGCTGTCGGTCAATGTGTCGATGCCATTGTTCGAACAGGATGACTTCGTCGACTGGTTGCAGGCTTGCATGCGACGTCATCAGGTCGATGTCAGTGCACTGGAGCTGGAAATTACCGAATCCGGCTTGATGCACAACCCGGCGCAAGCATTGAGTGTGGCTGAACGGCTTCGTCAATGTGGCATTGCACTGGCGATTGATGACTTTGGTACGGGGTATTCTTCGCTTGCCTACCTGAAGCAGTTTGCGGCCAATAAGGTCAAAATCGACCAGAGTTTTATTCGCAATATCGACGGCGATGAGCGCAGCCAGACCATCGTTAAGGCAACTATTCACATGGTTCAGGAGCTTGGCATGAAAGTACTTGCTGAGGGCGTTGAACGTGAGCAGGAAGCCACGCTGTTATTAAGTTATGGCTGTGGTCTTGGACAGGGCTATCTGTACAGTAAACCGATGCCGCTGGATGAGTTCGCTACCCGCTGGCTCGAACACTAAAACCACAGCTGCCTCAGGTTCCACAGAAGGTATTTGTCACCCGCTGGGGAGCGGCTGGTGGCTGGTCAAACGGATCGAATTCAGGGGCTGTTGCAAACGGGTCCTGCAGCGCAGCATGCAATGCATTGAACGGACGCAGGTCACCGTCTGTATAAGCGGCTTCAATCACAGCCTGGATCTGATGATTGCGCGGAATACGCCTGACGTTGCAGGCGCGCATTGTCCGTTCTGCTTCGCTTAGAGGCTGTCCGCTGTGGCTAAGTCGCTGCTGCCAGTCGTCGCGCCAGCCACTGAAGTCAGTGCAGTCAGCATAAAGGGCAGCTGGCGTTGTCTGCTTGTTCAGCTCATCGGCAAGCTGATAAAAGCCCAGCGTGAAATCGACCTGACCTTGTTCAAAGCTCTGTAGCAAACGCTCAATTAAGGGTTTGTCTTCCGCCCGCACTGCATTGAGGCCAATTTTGGCCCCCATTCGCTCAAGCCAGGCAGCGCTGATGCGTTGCGGGATGGCATTGATCAGATCGGTTGCCAGTTGTACCGCGGTTTCTTTATGGTTATCAATTAACGGCAATAAACATTCCGCCAGGCGGGCCATATTCCAGTGCAGGATTGCAGGTTGTTGGTTATAGGCGTAGCGCCCTCGTTTATCGATAAAACTAAATACCTGATTGGCGCGGTATTCATCGATAAAGGCGCAGGGACCATAATCAATGGTTTCGCCACTGAGGCTGGTGTTATCAGTGTTCATAACACCATGAATAAAGCCGATGCTCATCCAGTGCGTGACCAGCTGTACCTGTTTCTCAATGACGGCATCGAGCAAGGCCAGATAGCGCTGACCGTCATCGTCAATTTGTTTAAGCTGAGGGTAGTGACGCTGTACGGTAAACTCAGACAGCCGCTCAAGCCCGTCGATATCCCCTTTCGCGAGAAGAAACTGAAAGCTACCAACGCGCAGATGTGAACTGGCAACCCGGGTTAAAATCGCGCCAGGCTCAGCGGTTTCGCGTTGCACTGACTCACCCGTTGCCACTGCTGCCAGCGCGCGCGTTGTTGGCACACCAATGCGAGCCATGTATTCACTAAGTAAGTACTCACGTAGCACCGGGCCGAGTGGTGAACGACCATCGCCGCCGCGTGAATAAGGTGTGGGACCGGAGCCTTTTAACTGAACATCAAAGCGCTGACCGGCTTCGTCACTAAACTCAGCGAGCAGCAATGCCCGGCCATCACCCAGCTGCGGCACAAAATGACCAAATTGATGACCTGCATATGCCTGGGCAACGGGCGTTGCCCAGTCGGGCAGCTGGTTACCGCTAAACAGGCTCAACCCTTCTGCGCTGAGCCAATAGGTTTCAGGTAAGGCAAGCGAGGTCGCGAGCGGTTGATTGAAGGCTATCCATTGCGCGTCAGCCACAGGGGTGGGCTGACAGGCCTGAAAGCTCGACTCAGGCAGTTGCAGGTAACTGTGGGTCGTCTTAAAGGCCATCGTCATCACTCTATTACTTTTTGGTATTCAAACGAATACGTGGCTTCGCCTTGATCGGCATTTTCTCAAGCTCTTCCGGCGTTTCCAGGCCACTGCGCAGACGGTGGGTATCCGGATCGTAGTTGTCGTACAGTTCGTCTTTCACGGTTTTGGCCCAGACCGGGACGCCAACAAAATAGCCTGCACGACCAATTGCATGCGCTGCAACAGGCGCTGTCATAAAGATAAAGAGCACAATAGCCAGTGCCTTAGCCAGCACCACCAGTGATAAGAAGTGCAATGCGACCGCGACCATCATCAGCATAATGCCCAATGCACCGGCTTTGGTTGAGGCGTGCATGCGCGTGTAGAGATCCGGCAGGCGCAGGATGCCAATGGCTGCGAGTAACACAAACAAGGCGCTGGACAGCATAAATATGGAAATGATTACATCAGTCATTGCGCGGACCTCCACGCTCCAGGAAACGGGCAAAGCCAATGGCTGCCAAGAATGACACTAAGGCCACTACAATCGAAACATCAATGAAGCTTGAGCTGTCATGAAATATAGCATACACACCTATTATCGAGACCAGAATAGAGGGGATCAGCTCTAGTGCGACCACCCGGTCCGGTAACGTTGGCCCGATTAACAGACGGATAAATGTAATTACCAGTGCCAGCATGAGAATGGCAAATGTAATAGTGGTAACAGTTTCCACAGAACCTCCCGGGATCTGAACTAACGCAGGATCTTAAGCACCCGGCGTTCTAAATTTTTGATACTTTTGCGCAGCTCTTCTTCGTCATCGAGGAACATGGCGTGAATGTAAAGCACCCGACGGTCATCGGACACATCAAGGCTTAGTGTACCCGGTGTGAGCGAGATGAAATTGGCGACCATGGTCACTTCAACTTCAGTTTTAGCGTCCAGCGGAAAGGCAATCACCCCGGGTTTCATGTACCAGACCGGGGTAATAATATCGAACGCTACGGTCAGATTCGCCTGGATAAGTTCCTTGATGAAAAAAATGGTGAAAAAGAACAGCTTTGGCAGTCGCTTGGTGTAGCCCCGAAGTACCGGAACCTGGCGCTGCATCACGCCCAGCACCAGATAACCAATTAAGAACCCAAACAGCAGGTTAACACCACCAATGTTCCCGGTCAGGATCACCCACATTAATGCCAGTAGCAGATTCCAGATAAATGCGATCATGGGCGACCTCCTAGAACAGCGTTAATGTACTGGGACGGGTCCATCAACTGACGCGCTGAGAACTCTGCCATGTCATAGATAGGCTGGCCGTTTAAACCAATCAGCAGGGTGCAGGCCGCGAGTGCCACCACAGGTGCATACATCAACATTAGCGACCCTGAGGTGCGGCCTCGCTCCAGTGATGCGCCATCGGTGCTGTCAGGCAGCTTTTTCCAGAACGCTTCTGCCCAGATTTTTATCATCGAGTACAGCGTCAGCAGGCCCACCAGTAAGGCGATGCCAGTGACCACCCAGGCCTCGGCTTCAATACCTGCGCGGATCACAATGAACTTGGCAAAGAACCCTGACAGTGGCGGGATACCAGCCAGTGACAGAGCGGGGATCAGGAACAACAGACTGAGCACAGGTCTTGATTTGTAGAGCCCGCCTAACTTTTTCAGGTCATAGGTGCCTAACAGGCGATGGGCAATACCACTAATCAGGAACAGGTTCGTCTTCACGATGATGTGGTGCATGATGTAGAAGACACCGCCGATCAGCGCAAGTGGGGTATACAGAGCCAGACCCAGTAACATATAGCCAATCTGACTGACAATATGGAACGACAGAATACGGCGGAATTCAAATTGAGCCGCAGCGCCCAGTACCCCGGTTAACATGGTTCCGGCGGCTATCCACAGCAGCAGCTCGTGGGTAAACTCAGGTGCGTTATTAAATATCAGAGTGAACACGCGGAATAAGGCGTACACACCGACTTTAGTCAGCAGGCCGGCAAACAGCGCTGACACCGCAACCGGACCGGTGTGGTAAGACGCAGGTAGCCAGAAAAAGAGCGGGAAGGCTGCCGCCTTGATACCGAAAGCGACCAGGAACATCGCCGCAATAACATCGACCAGCCCGGTGTTTTCTACTTCGCCGAGCTTCACCGCAATATCGGCCATATTCAGCGTGCCGACCACACCGTAGAGCAAGCCGACGGCGCTCAGGAAAATAGCGGATGAAAGCAGGTTAAGGGTAACGTATTTAACCGCCCCTTCCATTTGCGCGCGCTCGCCACCCAGCACCAGCAGGGCAAAGGAGGCAATCAGCATGACTTCGAACCAGACATACAGATTAAAAATGTCTCCGGTCAGAAACGAGCCCGCGACCCCGGCAAGCAACAAGTGCATCAGAGGGTAATAACCAAATTTTTCGTGGGTGGTAGAGGCAGAGGCCAGTGAATAAATGGCAATCGCCAGGGCCATCATGCCGGTGAGCAGGATCATGATCGCACTGAGCATGTCGGCGACCAGAGTAATGCCAAATGGTGCCATCCAGTTACCCATGTGCATCACCACATGGCCCTGGTCATAGACACTCGCAAGTAGCCAGATACTAACTGCCAGCAGCGCAGTGCTGCCCACCACAGAAAGGATACGCTGCATGATATTGCTACGCCAGAAAAGGACGCATAAAGCACCGGTCAGAAGCGGGATGACGATGGGTAAAGCAACTTCTAAACTCACGTATCGGTATCCTTCATTTGGTCAAGGTTGTCAGTGTGCAGAATGGCGTAGGCGCGGTGAATCAGTACAACGGCAAAAGCAAGCACACCGAAAGCGATCACAATCGCTGTCAGAATTAACGCCTGAGGTAAGGGGTCAGCCACAATGCCGTCGGGCAGCGAAGCACCCTCGGCAATTAGCGGTGGTGCACCTCTGGTTACCCCTGCGGAGGTAAAAATCAGCAGGTTTGCTGCGTTTGAAAGCAGCATTAAACCGATAACCAGCTTAACGATACTGCGACGCAACATCATATAAATGGCAGCGGCATAGAGCAGACCAACGGCAATAGCCAGTATGGGTTCCATTCTCTCTCCTTGGTTAATGCTCTTCTGTTTCAGTCAGCGCGATTAACATCAGCATGACTGAACCAAAGACAGTGAAGTAAACGCCAATGTCAAAAATCAGCGGAGTCGACATTTTCATGTAGGAGTCACCAGGTAACGGGATATTCCACCACTGCGCGGTCAGCAGCGGCTCGCCATTTAGCAGCGCAGGAAAAATTGAAACCATGCCAAGGCATAAGCCAATACCGATCAGGTTACGTGGATCAACCCGTAAAAGGTCCCGGGTGACGGTGGCACCGAAGGTAAATAAGTACAGCGCGAATGCGCCAGAAGCAACCAGGCCGGCAATAAAGCCGCCGCCCGGTTCGTCGTGTCCGCGGAGTAACAGAAATACCGATAAAATTAGCTGCAGTGGCACCAGGTAGCGGGCGGCCACATGCAGAATAAGCGTACCAGGTTTCATCATGACTTCGGCTCTCCCTTGGTTTCGCTATCACTACCCCGAGTTTCGTTGACCGAACGTTGCTCAGTGGCGTCCTCGTCCTCTTCTGGTTGCGCATCGACGATATTTTGTTCTTCCAGCATTCGTTGATGGATTTCCTGCCAGGAATGCACAATGTCTTTTTCTGGTATGCGTTTCGACGGCAAAATCAAAGTGCCGGCGTGATGGTTCGAGCCTGGCGCGGTAGACGGCTTGAATTTAATCATCGCGTAGACGCCCATCGCCGCCAGTGCGAGGACGAAGATTTCCCCTAAAGTATCCAGTGCACGGTAGTCGACCAGAATGACGTTCACGATGTTACGTCCGTGAGCAAGCGGCACACTGTTCTCTATCATGTAACCGGAAATTGGCTCGAACAACTGAACGTCAATGGTGACCATAATCAGACAGGTCATTAACGCGCCGGTGAGCAAGGCCACAAAAGCATCGCTGGCGCGGTCCATTGGCGATGAGATGTTGGAAAAGGATGGCAAGCGGAACAATACCAGCACCAATAAAATAACGGTCAGGGTTTCCACCAGGATCTGGGTGATACCCAGGTCCGGTGCACTGAACAGAATGAAAATCATGGCTACGAAGAAACCGAACGCGCCCATGTAGGCGACAGCCCCCATCCGAGAGCTGGTGAGGCAGGCACCCGCAGCAGCGGCCACTAACAACACCACAGCAGCTAGCTCATAAAAGGTAAAATCAACGCCGAAATTCCAGTGCAGCTGATAACGACTGAACAAGGTATAACCGGTCAGCAGCACTAACGTGAGGATAATAGTGCGCAGGTAGTTACGCATCGACCCGTTTTGCAACACGCGGGTCTGCCACTCAGCGGTAGCTACCAGGCCATCCATAAACTTGAAGTAGCCAGCTTCCGGGCCTCTGCGGATTACCGGGTCGAGCTTACGAAGCACGCTGTATACCGAGTCCCAGTTTTTAAATAACAGCAGCCCGAGGAGAACGCTGACAATAGAAATCATCAGCGCCATATTGATGCCGTGCCACAGGGACAAATAGCCTTCGACCTCATGCCCCGCGACCGAAAAGGTTGCTGGCAGAGTAAAATAGTCACCGGCCAGGCCAGGCAACAGGCCCGCGAGCACAGTCAGAATAACCAGCACAACGGGTCCTGCCAGCATACCGGAGGGGGCTTCGTGCACCTTGTCTTCGTCTTTACCCGCTTTAAAGGCGCCGAAGAAAGGTCGGATGGCAACCAGAGCTGCGACACAGACTATGAAAATAGAGGCCAGGATAACCATTCCCAGAATCACATAGCTGAACATGTTATCGAGTAACGATTCCAGCAGCAGTTCTTTGGCCACAAAGCCGAACAGAGGAGGAATGCCGGCCAGCGACAATGCTGCAACAAGGGTGCATACGGCAGTGACCGGAAGCTTTTTACGTAAGCCGCCTAACTCGCGTACATCGCGGCTGCCCGCTTCGTGGTCAATAATGCCGGCAAGCATAAACAGCGCGCCTTTGTAGAGCGAATGCGCTAGCAGATAGGCCGCAAAGCCTATCATCGCCAGTTCAGTGCCGATCCCGAGCAGGAGCGTCAGAGTACCCAGCGCCATCAGCGTCGAGTAGGCCAGCAGTTTTTTAAGGTCAGTGTTGCGCAGGGCCAGAAATGCCCCGGTTAACATGGTGAACGCGCCCACGCTGGTGAGTACCGTTATCCAGAGTTCAGTGCCACCCAGCTCTGGCTGTAAACGCGCTAATAGATAGATGCCCGCTTTAACCATGGTCGCTGAGTGTAAGTAAGCGCTAACAGGTGTCGGCGCTGCCATTGCATTTGGCAACCAGAAATGAAACGGGAACTGAGCTGATTTGGTGAATGCGCCGATTAACAGACACACCATCATGCCCACATACAGCGGGTGCTCGGTAAGCACCCGGGAGCTGTTGAATATATCCTGCAGCGAGTAACTGCCGCCCGCGCTGCCCAGCATAACCAGGCCGGCAAGCAATACCAGGCCACCGCCCGCAGTTACTATCAGGCCCTGCAAGGCGGCCTTACGCGCTTCAGCGCTTTGGTGGTTGAAGCCAATTAACATGTACGAGGTAATACTGGTGAGTTCCCAGAAGACAAACAGGGTAACCAGGTTATCCGCGAGCACCAGGC
Source organism: Aliidiomarina sedimenti (assembly GCF_003986955.1). GTDB lineage: Bacteria > Pseudomonadota > Gammaproteobacteria > Enterobacterales > Alteromonadaceae > Aliidiomarina > Aliidiomarina sedimenti. The sequence continues at coordinate 186,589 of NZ_PIPN01000004.1, forward strand.
CCAGCATCGAGGCCATGAATGCGAGCAGTATCACCAGAAAACGATTGAGGTTTTCATGGCCTTTCAGGTAGGCCCCTGCGTAGAGCACGATAAAGGTACCGATACCGCAGATAAGTAAGGCAAACAGCAACGAGAGACCGTCGAGCATCATATCAAAGCTGATGCCCAGACCAGGAACCCATTGCATCTTATGGATGATCACTTCACCGCCTGCCACAGCCGGGATATGCATCGCAAACCAGATGGTCAGGGCGGCCGGAACTAATGCCAGCACGTTAGCCGACTGGCCGTGCAGCCTGTTGTACAGCCACGGCGTTAAGGCGGCGGCTAGGAAAATAACCAATACAGCTAATTGCATTGTGAATCCTGTTAAAGCTCAATTTCGAATGAAAACTAAAGGTTCAATCGCTTAATGTTATTAAGTTACCACAGAAAAAAATTCCGGGTAAAGGATATCTAACGATACTGCCCCCGGAAATAGCGCCCTAAAACGTGTATAATACGCCCCGGTTTTACATTTCTATGTGTTCAGAAGAAAGGTAGTTGTACGTATGGTTGGTTGGACGATTGCAGTTGTTGTAGTACTGGTAGCCTTATATTTCCTGTTGTTCGGGTCCAACGCAATTGCCGTGCTGGCAATCAGGGGCGACCAGTGTAAAGTGGTGAAAGGCTCCTTTAGCCCGGCCTTTCAGCGTGAGGCAGAACGTTTGCTAAAAGGGGCGAATGGCAAGGTCAAAGTCGAGCCGGAACACAATTATATGGTGCTTAAATTCGAAGGTGACTTTAGCGAGCAACAGCGTCAGGCCCTGACGAATATCTTCCCGCATGAGAATTATCGTTCTGCCTGCTCCGCATTTAAGAAATTTCGTTAACGCATCTTATCTCCGCCAGGTCGCAGTGACCTGAATGACGGGGACCATACGAGGTCCCCGTAGGAGCATTAAGGCGTCATATTTGCCCGGGCTGCATCAAGCTCTTGATTCGATTTTTCCATCAGAAACTCCTGATAAAGCTCAGTGTCATCAGTCATTTCTGCTTCTGCTAACAGCCGCTGAACGTTTTCTTCATAGCCTTTTTCATTTAGTCCGACCAGAACGTACACGCCGCCAGTTGGAGTCTGTACGGTATGATAAATACGGGTATAGGTCAGCTGCATCGAGGTAACGGTTCGCTGCACACGCTCAATATTTGCCGTGGACAGGTTACGCCCGTTAACGGTCTGTTCATCAACCAGCGACTGCAGACGGCTGTTGACGTGGGTGCTGAAGTTTGCGGCAATTTGCGCCCGCGCTTCTGCGGCGGCAGCATCAGTCATGACGCCCATGCCAGAGCCTAAGCGCGGTGAATAACCAACGCCCTGGATCCAGATACCTTCAACCGGTGCATAACAAACCCAGGCCGGAGCGCTGGTGCGAGGAGCATCGGGGAACATGCAGTTTTCGTAAGAAAGCTGACTATCAGGGGAGCTGCTACAACCGATCAGTAAGGCAACAGCTGGCAACGCGAGTAAGGTCTTTTTTAACATAATTATCTACCGCTCAAGTGACGAGTAAGTGGTTAGCTTAAGTTTTTTGTAAAGATCCGTCTAGCAGTTCAGTCGATTGATTTAAAAAAGGTTTCGGTGCATCCGTTCTGCATAGTCGTCGGTCATCCCGGCGATATAGTCGCAGAGCACCCGATCTGCGGCGCTTTGCCCTGCCTGGTTAAATGCTTCCTGCCAGCGGGCGCGGGTATTTCGCGGTAGCAAACGGGTCGGCTCAGTGTGAAACGCGGTAAACAGGTTTAGCAGCATATTCTGGCTGCGGTAGCGCAATTGCTGAATGTCAGGCTGATTAATCACGCATTCGAAGACCACGCCCTTTAACGCATCCAACAGCTGACGTTCTGCTGTGGGCAAGGTCACGTTGTAGCGTAACAGGGGCTCCTCTGCCTCTGGCAGGACATCTTCGACCCGCACGCAGGTGACGAATATATTGACCAGCGCGCCGATCGCATTCTTGCGCTGATGGTGGCTGGTTGAAAATAGCTGAGTTTCAAGTTCGCGTAGCAACGCCCGTAAACCGGGCTGCAGCGCTTCGATCAACGAATCCATATGAGTCTGCCACTGATGCTGGCTCAGTGTGCCGGTTACCACGGCGTCTTCCAGATCATGCACACCATAGGCAATGTCATCGGCCAGCTCCATCATCGACGCATCAAAGGACTTATGCAGCGACCGTTGCCACGGGCTTGCTTCAAGAGTCTGGGTCTGCTGAAACACGGCACGGTCATTCTGATTCAGCGGCGCAAGCACCCAGTCGAGAATATCTGCATCCTCTGCAAAAATCGCTTTGGCGGGCTTCCATTTTCCGAGTGCTCCCGGGTTGTTTTCATCCGCCGGTAACGGCAGGTCCGGCATCACCACCGGGTATTTCAACAGCCCAAGCAGGGTGCGTCGGGTTAAGTCCATGCCATATTGCTCATGGTACGCTTCCAGTCGCGCCACGATCCGAAATGTCTGACCATTGCCTTCAAATCCGCCTGAGCGCAGCATTTTGAAGTTCAGCGCGGTTTCGCCCCCATGACCAAAAGGCGGATGGCCAATATCGTGAGCCAGGCACAGGGCTTCCATCAGGTTCTCGTCCGGCAGCAGAGCCCGTTCGAACTCATTGCCCTGATGGCGCACATGGTTGATCAATGACGAGCCAATCTGAGCGGCTTCCAGTGAATGGGTAAGGCGGGTCCGGTAAAAGTCATTTTCGCCCACGTTCATAATCTGAGTCTTGGACTGCAAGCGACGAAAGGCGGCGGAGTGGAGTACGCGGGCACGGTCGCGCTGCCAGGCGGTGCGCATGTCACCGCTGCGCTGCTTATTGGGGCCTGAGCGTCTATCTTGCCAAACGGGATTACTCAGATCAGTCATGCTATTTCCTGCTTCATCAGTTAGTGCGCTCATGCTACCGAAGGGCGCGGTGGTGAGCAATCAACAATGGCCCGCATTAGCCCGTTTTCATCCGTTACTTTCTGCTCAACTTTGGTATAGTCCAAACAGAATAATAACATTTGAGGCACAATCATGTGGTGGCATAAATACTATACCGAACTAAAGTGGACTGGCATTTTCGTCAGTGCACTCCTGCTATGGATGTTCGCCGAGCGAATGGTTGGCCTGCACTCTGTTCATGTTGCACACCACCCGCTGTATACCAGTTTGTTCGCGATCGTCGCCGTGGCTATTTATATTCTGGCGCTGCGCGAAAAGCGGGAGCGGGCCTACAACGGTGAGATGAGCTGGCAACAGGGCTTCCACTGTGGGCTGCGCATCAGCGTCCTGGTCGCGGTGTTAAGTCCGTTGCTGCAATGGATTATTCATCGTCTGATTAGCCCTCACTTTTTTACCAATGCGGCAACCCATGCGGTGCAAAGCGGGAAGATGACGCCAGCGGAAGCCGGTCAGTATTTTGACCTCAGTAGTTATATCATTCAGGCCACTATAGGCGCGCTACTGATGGGTGTCATTACCTCTGCTTTGGTGGCCTTTTTTGTGCGCAGTCGTCGACCTGATTAATAAATATCACGCAGGTAGCGCTGTTGAGTCTGCAAGATGGTGACGACTGCCGGGCCTAACAGGCTATGCAGGCAGGCATCCACTGACTCGCCGAGACCAGCAGCACTGCCGCAAACATAAATGCAGGCGCCGCGCATCAGCAAATCGCGGAGCCGTTGCGGGTGTGCCATGAGTGCATCCTGGACGTAGCAAAATGGCTGTTCAGGACTGCGCGAAAAGCAGGCGTCCCAATGACCCAGCGTACCGTCATCACAGGCATCCTGCCATTGCTGCCATAGCGGCAGGTCAAATCGCGCGTCGCGCTCGCCAGTAATTAGCCAGTCGCCCTGCACACCGGCCTGTTGTCGATATTGCAGCAGCGCACGAACGCCTGCCAGGCCACTGCCAGCGCCTATCATGATCACAGGGGTGTGGACGCTAAGCCTGGTTAGCGCAAGGCCTGACTGGATGCGGATGAGGATCTCGCTCCCGCCGTCCACGCGCTCCGTCAGCCAGTGGGAGCCAACCCCCGGAGTCCCATCCGTGCGGGTGACCTGACGAATAATAAGTTCAAGTTGGCCAGACCCCTGACTGTCATAGTTGGCGACACTGTAGCTACGTTGTTCGCCATTGGGCAGTTGCACCTGAGCAATATCCCCAGGCTCGAAGCGCAGCGGTGAGGGACCAAGCGCACTCATCCGCACCAGGTAAAGGCTGGGGTTAGGGCTTTGTGGGTTGAGTTGTTCGCGGTGCAGTAACCGACAGGACAGCGCTGTTGTAGTCTGGCTTTCGACCAGCTGAAACTGATGTTGCAACTGCTGCTGCCACTGTTGCAATGCACTTGACGCCTGCCGGTCGACTTCGATGACGGGCCACAGGCGAGCGGCGCCGGCGTGTTGCAATGCCTGGTCCAGACAGTGGCCAAAGGCACAAAAGTTGGCGTAGTGGCGATCACCCAATGCCAGTACAGCATAACGGAGCTGGCTCAGCTCAGGCCAGCGGTTGCCGGTCGCCGATGCGTTCAGCGGATTGCGACCTAAGTGGTCACGAACAAATGCCGTTGCATGATCCGGTGCGACGCCGTCGCCAAAGGTACTCACCACAAAAAGCGCGACTTTGCATCCGGCAAGTGTCTGCGGGCTAATCTCGTCAAGCGCATACAAACGAGCCGCAGGGGACTGAGCCGTCGTATTGAGTTCACGGGCGTCGTTAAACTGTTGCAGATAGCGTTCAGCCAGACGCCGTGCGGTACCGCTTTGGCTGGCATAAACCAGAACAATGTCGTGCTGCTCTGAGGCCCCGGCAAGTGAAGGACGCTGGCGCAGCCACCACAGGCTGGCCAGAGTCCAAATCACCGTCAGCGCGCTGGCGTAGGCGATTTCCATAGCTTACTCCGGTAACACTTCCAGGGTTACCGCATAGCTGCCGCGACGGCTGGTAGCCGGTGCTGGCGCACGCTCGTCCTGATAGCTGGCTTCGAGCCAGTACATGCCAGGCTCTGTCCATTGCACCTCAAAGCGGCCTTCGCTGTCCGTGGTAAATTCAGTTTCCTCTTGCTGGTTGCGGTAACGCGCGCCATCTTTGATTAAAATCACCTCTGCAGCAGATGCAGGCTCGCCGTCAATCATAAGCTGAAACTGCGCCGTTTCGCCGTTGAACAAGTCATTAGGATGGGTGTGAAAGACCATTTCCAGGCCTTCACCCGTCGGTGCGATGGTCTGCTGGGTCGGTGCACCAGCGGTGACGAAGGTTTCGATTCGGCGTGACATCAAGCCGATCTGAACATTCTCAGCGTCGTCCGGAACCGCGTCACTAATTGCTGCATCATTGTGTGGCTGACCGCGGCCGGGGAACATGCCGCGCGAACCGTCGCTGTTCTGCCAGCGGGCAGTCATGCCCCTCGATGCAGAGGCAATTCGATAGGTACCAGGCTCTGCCAGCGTTAGATCAAAACTGGTGCGAAAGCGCCCCGTGTGCAGGTTTTGCAGTTCAACCTGCGCACCCTGATTATTGTGCGCTTCAAGACTATCGCTGCGCAGCGCATGATAGTCCGCAATGAAAATAGAGTTAGAAATGGCGCCGTCGATGGTGACCATGGGTTCGTCGCCTGCCAGTACGGTGCTTTGCGGTAGCAGCCAGGCACGGTGGGCGAACGCCGGGGCACTGATGACGCTGGCGCAGACCGCCGCGGCCAGCAAGCCGTGCTTGAATACTGAGGTATTAATTTTCATAGTGATCACTCCGTTAGTAAAAGTAGACAGGTGTTTAATGAGCATGCAGGCGCACACGACCTAACTCATGCTCTCCTTGTTGTTCCTGAAGAAGCCCTGCGTCAGCAGGCCAGCTAAAGGGTAAACGCAGGTGTTCGCGACCACCGACTTCGCGGGCGGCTTCAATATGAAGGATGTAGTCACCGCGCTCTAATGCCTGCAAAGCGGACTCGCGGACGCTGATTGAGTGGTTGCCTGGTGCCCGGGTAGCGCCACTGACACCGTCGACCGGTAAATCGAGCTGACGACCGGAGCGGCGCCACCACTGGCGTAAATCAGGCAGCCATTTATGACCTTCCTGATTGGCCATGGCGGTGTCGTACCAGACTTCGATGTCGCTCACCCGTTGCTGGTGAGGGTCACTGACCCAGATTGCGATATAAGGACGGTGATATTCGGCGACACTGAGGCGGGGAATTTCGACTTCGACAGTCAGACTTGTGTCTGCCTGAGCGGCAGGACTCATCAGCAGGACTAAGCTGCTTAACACGGCAAAGATTACGGCAAAGGTTGTGACTGAACGCATAAGGACTCCTTGTATATGGCATTTTCAGCTGTGGTTGGTAAGTAATAAAAGAACAATGGGGACGAGTAACCCCAGAGTGGTGAGCGGCCAGGTCGCGCGACGGGTACGCTGCTGACGTAGCAGCAGCCATAAACCTGTTAGCGCGAAAATGACACAGAACAAGGCCACCAGGTCAATAAACCACGACCAGGCGACGCCGGTATGGCGCCCTTTATGCAGATCGTTCAAGTAGGCAATCAGGCCACGCGAGGTTTGTTCGTAAACCAGTTGTTCACTGTACATTTCAAGACTCAGCCAGGCGTCGCCCCCGGGACGCGGCAAGCTCAGGTAAAGCTCATCCTCATACCATTCGATATCTGCCTGTTGCCCTGCGCTCAGGCGCAGTGAGGTTAGTTGTCTGATAATCGCCTTCAGCTCTGCCGTTACCTTTTCCGCGTTGAGGCTCTCCTGCAGGGCGGTCAGTTGTGTTTCATTGAGTTGTATTTCGACACTGGTGGTACGAGGCGTGGCTTCAATTGAGCCAGCATGGTTGAGGGTAAAGCCGGTGACGGCAAAGAGTAGTAATGCCGCCAGGCAGACCGCCGAACTGACCCAATGCCACTGGCGAAGGCTCCCCAATGAGAAGCGTTTATGTGTCGGGGGAATCGTCATCACACTAAGCAAACCTAAATGAGAATTGTTATCAAAAAGTGCTTGCAAGTTTAATGATAACCATTATCATTCGCAACATATTTTTATTCTCTCTCATAAAAAAGTTGCAGGAGCACATTAATGAAAGTCCTTCCCATGTTTGCTTTATCCGGTGTCATGAGCGCCCTACTGGCGGGTGCAGTTGGTGCTGAGGCCTCCGCCGCGGCAATGACCGAAGAAGAACTGGCGCGGATGGAAGTGATGGTGGTCACCGCCTCCGGTTTTGAACAGAAGCTGACCGATGCACCGGCCAGCGTCAGCGTTATCAGCCGCGAAGAGCTGCAGAACCGGCCCTACGCTGGTTTAGCAGACGCGTTACGTGACCTGGAAGGGGTTGATGTGGGTGCCGGGCAGGATAAAAACGGCAATATAAGTATCACTATGCGTGGCCTGCCGGCGGATTACACCCTGATTCTGATTGATGGCCGCCGGCAAAGTGATATTGGCAACATTGGACCAAATAACTTCGGTAACAGCCAGTTCATGTACATGCCTCCGATCGAAGCGATTGAACGCATTGAGGTGGTTCGCGGGCCGATGTCGACGCTTTATGGCGCGGATGCAATTGGTGGGGTGATCAATATTATTACGCGTAAGAATATGGACAGCTGGCACGGCAGTGCGACCGTCGGCGCGACCACGCAGACGGACTCGCAGTATGGCGACGACAGTAACCTCGAAGTTTACCTGACTGGGCCACTGATCCCGAACCGGCTGTCGATGAGTGTGTATGGCAGCCTGTTTACCCGTGGCGATAGTGAACCGACCTATCAGGAAGCGTTGCCGCTACCCGACGGCAGCGTATGGGAAGACAGCGGTAGCTTCGGCGACCGTAAAATTGTTGGGGCTAAACTATACAATTCGGGGCTTAACCTGACCTTTACCCCCGATCAGGACCACGATGTTGTAGTTGCCTATGATCAGGCTAATCAGCGCTACGACAACCGCTTAGGTCAGGTCGGAACCCTTGATCAGCCGGAGAGCTTATGGCGTGCACCAGGTGGCGTTGTGCAACCGCGCGTTGGCTACACCCCCTGGCAACGGGTTGAGCGTGAGCAGCTTGTGCTGTCGCATACCGGCCGTTGGGATTTCGGTACCAGCACCACCCAGATAACCCGTAGCCGCAGTGCCAACTATGGTCGTTCGTTGCCGTTGACGCTGGGTGAACGAGCACAGGTGCAAACGCTCTGGGATGAGGCGGTAACAGATCAGGGCATCGACCGCCCGGAGTTAACCAATGATATTCGTGCCGAGCTCGAAGCAAGCTTTCTGCCGCGGCCGATGCGAACGCTGCAAATTGATAACCTGATCATAGACAGCAAATTAGAAAGCAGTGTCGGCAGCCACTTCTTCGTCGTCGGTGCGCAGTATTTTGATGCGGACATGGAAGACGGTGTATTTGGCATGTACGGTGACGATTTTGCTGACGGAGTTGTTCAGCGCCACCGGCAATGGGCTGTATTTGGCGAAGACAACTGGGATTTGAACCAGGATTTGACCCTGACCTATGGCCTGCGTTACGACGATCACCAGGTTTTCGGTGACCAGATCAGTCCGCGGGTCTATCTGACCCATCGTTATGGTGCGGACTGGACGCTGAAAGGTGGGCTAAGCACTGGCTATAAAACGCCGCAGCCAAACCAGCTGTTCCCGGGCATTGTCGGCTTCGGTGGCCAGGGTGTGCACCCGATGGTGGGCTCGCCGGACTTGCAACCAGAGACCAGCGTGAACTATGAGATGGCAGCATACTACGACAATGGCGATAACCTGAACGCCAATGTTACGGTTTTCTACAATGATTTCGACGACAAGATCATCCGCCAGGATAATCTGCCCAACTGTGAAGTGGCGGCCAGCGGCCAGCGATGCGTGGATATCGGAGAAGGCTGGGCAGAGCTCGGATACACCGCCTTTTCGCAAAGCCAGAACGTTGACCAGGCAATCACCCAGGGCATCGAGGTGGCGGGGCGTTACCACTTCACTCCAGCGGTGTCATTGCGTGCCAACTACACCTTTACCGACAGTGAAGTGCGCAGTGGCGCCGACGCCGGTTTACCATTAGTGAATACCCCGGAGCACATGTTCAATACCAATCTGCGCTGGCAGGCAACCGACAAGCTAAGCCTTGCATTGCAGGCTGAAGTGCGCGGTGAACGTTTCCGGGGAACGGCCAATGTCAGTGGGCCTCAGGGGCCGGAGACACAGAAACTCTATTACAAAGCGTATGAGCTGTTCCATTTGAGCGCTCAGTACCGGGTTAACGACAACCTGCGTTTCAATGCGCGGATTAATAACCTGCTCGACAATGATCTTTCCAGCCGCAGCTGTCTGCTGGCTGAGAATGAACTGGAGTACAGCTGCGCGCCGGATTACAACACGACTCAGCGCGCTCGCAGCCTTTGGGTGTCTGCGAACTACCAGTTTTAATCAGTCTTTTCCTGTTCTGGGAATGCAGGTAGACTGAGTCTATCTGATGGTAAAAAAGCGTCCGGCCATGCAGTGCAGCGGACGCTTTTTCATTTGCGAAGCCTTGTTTTATGTCCCAGTTATTACGAATTATTTTAATCCATACCCACTTACCTGGCGTGATCGAGCTTGATCTGCAGGGCCATGCCAACATCTGTGGTACCAACGCGTCGGGGAAAACTACCTTACAGCGCCTGATACCGGTTTTTTTTGGTGAACAGCCAAACCGGGTAGTGCCGAAAACCCGCGATCGTTTCGACGTGTTCTACCTGCCCTTCCAGAACTCATACCTGATTTACGACTATCAGCGGGCGGATGGCAGCCAGGCCCAGGTGGTACTAACGAAACGCAACGATGGCGTGGACTACCGTTTTGTTGATGCCCCATATGAACCAACCCAATACCTTGAGGAAACCGCAGATGGGGCGAAAGGGCTCGGCTATCATGCCTGGGCGCAGCGTCTGCGCGCGCTGGAAATAGAAAGCAGCCATAAAATCTCGGCCACCAGTGAGTACCGCGCTATTATTCAGAATGACCTCAGTGCAATGCGCAATAACCGCAAAGATCAGCTTAAACTGCGCCAGTTAGCGGCCCGTTACGGGCTGGTAAGCGGCAGCCATCGGTTGCGCCATATTGAAAAGCTGGTGAGTGCGGTGCATGCCAAAGAAGGCAAAATGGACACCCTCAAAAGCATGTTGGCGACAATTCTTGAGGAAGACGGCTATCAGCGCCCTGAAAATACCTTTAAGCCGGCAAAAATTAAGGCCTGGATTAAAGAAATGCGGCAGTTCATGCAGATGGATAATCTGCAGGCGTATTACGCTGAGATCGAACAGTGTCTGGCAGATACGGCAGCCAGCAAGAGTCAGCTGTGGCAACTCAAACCTTTAGTGGAGCAGGATCGTAGCCAGTTACTCACGCAAACCGCCGATGTCGAAGCGCAGCTGAATACCCTGCATAAGCAACAGGACGAGCTGGATACCAGCTACCGGACACAAAAACGAGAGCTTGATGACGCCCAGAGTGAGACAGAAAGCCGCTACCAACAGGTCCAGCGCGACCTGGAGCTGGCGCAGTCGAAGCGTGACCGTTACCTCGATAGTGGCATCGAAGACGTCGCCCAGGACAGCAAAGAACTCCCCGCCTGGCAGCAAAAACTGGAAGAGCAAACCCGCCATTTGCAGCTGATGCTGGAAAAGAATGCGGATATTGCGCAGCAGCTGGATCAGCGTAAAAGTGAATTGAGTGAAGTGCTTGACCGTTTGCAGCGGAAAAACCAGCAGCGCTGTGACGAACTGCGCGCTGAGCAGGGGCAGATACGCTCAGTTCAGGATGAAACCCTGACCCGCCTTCAGCAGCAGACTACTCAACAGGTTGAGCAGATGCAGCTTGATCTGCATGACGCTCTGCAGCGTCTGCAGCGTGAACAGGTCAGTCTGGAAACTCAGCTTAGCATTGCCCCGCTGGATGCCGATGAACGGGAACGTATGCAACTGGCCGATGCCCGTATTGAAGACGCTCAGCAGGCACTGGAAACCGCCACCGAGGTGCTTGCCCGGGAAGACGATACCGTGCAGCAACGGCGAACTCAGCGCGAACAGGCTGACCGTGAGTTGACGCAATGCCGCCAGCAACTGCATCAGACTAAAGCGCGTTATAAGCAGTTGCAGGCGCAGGCCAACCCGGAACATGGCAGCCTGCGTCAGGCACTGCGTGAACACAAGCCGGACTGGGAGCAGAACCTTGGTAAGGTGCTGTCGGAGGAGCTACTTCAGCGGACCGACTTGTCACCGCGTTTCGGTGCTGGTGATGAGTCGCTGTATGGGCTGTCACTCGACCTCAGCGCAGTGGAGAGCCCGCATTTTGCGTTAGCCGAAGCGCAGCTGGAAACTGAACTACAGACAGCGGCTGATGCAGCGGCAACAGCAGAACAGCAGTGTGAACTTGCCGAATCAGCCTTAAGTAAAGCTCACCAGGCATATAAGGATGCAGAGCAGGTCGCTCAGCAGGCGCGTCAGGCACAACGCCGCTGTCAGCAGGATCTTGAGTACGCCCGTGACGGCAAAAAAAGGCTGCAGGCTGAGCAGGATGCTCTGATAAAAGAGCGCCAGCAGAGCAACCGTAAGCGCCTCAAAGTGTTGCAGGACGAAGAGCAAAAAACGCGTGAAAGTCATCAGCAACGATTGCAGCAAGTGCGTCATGACGCGAAGGCGCTTGAACTTGAACACAAAGCGGATTTTCAGGAACAGTTGAGTAAGCTGGAGGACGACATTAGCCAGTACGCTCGTCAGGTCGATGACATGCGCAGTGTTCATGCGCAACAGGTGAAAGAGCTGCAGGCACGGGTTAGCGACGAACTGGCCGAGGCTGGGGTCGACAGTAAGCAGCTACAGACTTTGAAGGCAGACACAGAAACTTTGCGCGAGCGGATAGCCAATACCAAAGAGCGCCAGCACGAACTCAGCGAGTACGATGATTTTATGCGCAGCACCTGGAACCGTTTGCGCCCGGGCTGGATGGAGCAGGAACAGCAATTAAAGAGCACCCTGACCCGGCTCGACAGTGAACTGACTGACCTCAAGCAACAGACCAAACTGCAACGCAAAGCGTTGGAGCAGGAAGACAAACGTGGCAAAGAGCAGCTCCATCAGCAACAAAGCCTGAACAAAGAGCTGGACAATGCGCTGGCGCGTTTCAATGAGCTGACGCAGCACCGCGACTTTGCTGAGCCGGTATCGGCAGCAAACGAGAGTAGTTTCGGCGATACCCGTGAACGCTTGCAGCGGATACTGGAAGCACTGAACAGTTACGCCCACAGTAGCCGCAAACTGCGAGAGCAATGCGAGCGCTTTAGCGCCACCCTGCGCCGTGATGCCAGCGCTGATTTTGAGCACATGATCGAACGAGAGTTTGCTACCCTAAGCGACAATGACAATGTGCAGGAACACGCCCGGGTGCTTGGTGAGTTGCTGAATATTCTGCAGGACCAGCAGTCACAGATTGTGGAGCAAGGTCGCAACATTGGTGGCGGGCTGCAAAGCTTCTTTAAAGTTTTTGACGATATTAACCGCCGGGTCAGTCAATACAGCCGACGACTGACGGATGCGGTGGGTGACGAACTGGTGCTGGAAGGGATCAGCCGTTCCGAGGTGCATATTTCTTCGACCATTGATGAGCTTAATTTCTGGCAACCGCTGAAAGAATTGAGTCAGTTGTTCCAGCAATGGAGTGAATCCGGTCAGCGCCTGCCGCCGGAGGCTTACCTTGACCGCCTTGCCGATGTGGCCGAGCTGCTTCGCGCCGATCAGGACTACAGTCTGGAGTCGTTGCTTAAACTCGAGCTGTACCTTAATGAAAGCGGATCAGAGCTGATTATTCGCAATGACCGGCAGTTGCTGGAGTCGTCCAGCCACGGCATGGCCTATCTGATTCTGTGCAAGTTTCTGCTGGCGTTTACGCGTTTGTTGCGGGGCGATAGCGCGGTGACTATTCACTGGCCGATTGATGAAATCGGTACACTTGCTTACCACAACGTAGAGAAGCTATTTCAGGCCTGCGACAGCAACGCGATTCACGTGGTGGGCGCGTTCCCGAACCCAGAGTCTGATGTCTTGCTGCTCTTCCGCCACCGGTATCTGATTGAGCCGCACCCTGAGCTGAAAGGGAAAGGCCAGCTCAAGCGAATTCAGCCGCGCCAGTCACCGCTGAGCGCTAAGCTTGAGGCAACCCTGGCTGACCAGCACGTGATGGAGACAAGCAAATGATTGAGCAATATGGACCTTTAGTGGAGCGTTTGCTGAGTGGCGCCTTTATTTGCCCTTTTAGTGACCCTGATAACTACCGCCGGTTGCAGAATGACGAGGTGCGGCAAGCTTTGGATGAGTACCTGCGTCCACTGAACCGGCGATTGGCGCAAAGCCAGGGCAGCGGGGTGTATTTTCTCGGCTACCTGACCTTTGACGAACAGGCGCGTGATGTTCTTAAAAGCCAGTTTAGTCAGACCCTGCAGTCACTGATGCCGTTGCTGGAATGGATGCTCATGGTGCAGGAAGCGCTGGGTCGCGACGGTGCGCTAACCGCAGGCGACAGCATTAAATTGCAGGAGTTTGTTCTTAAAACAGAAGACAACCAAAGCCTGCGTCACCGTTTGCAGCTGCTGGCCAATGATCGCTTTTTCAATTCACAGGCTGACTCTGTCGATGCGCAGGTAAAGCAAATCTTTAAACGCCTGCGCGAGCATGGCTATGTACGCCAGCCTCATGCCGAACGGCAGTACTTTGAAGTCACCGGAAAGGTCGATTACCTGGTTGACCTGGTCCGTTTTATTCGCGACGAAGAAAACCTGCCAGTCAGTGACGAAGCGGAGCAGGAGGCCTTGTTGTAATGGTTTCAGCGACGCAGCCTGAATTTCGTGAGCAGCAGTTAACCAGCTCGATGCTGGCGCTCGGCACTGAGCGCCTGGCGCTGATAGGTAAACACAGTTCGTTGCTGATGCAGGCGTATTTACAAGGTGAACTGGCTGAGAGCCAGTTGTCCGACCGCGCTATTCGCAAACTGGTGCAGGCAAACCTGATCTATCAGCCGGATGAAAGCCGTGGTTTTATACTACGCCCGCAACTGGCTGATCTGATTGCCAGTATGGTCACCGATGAGAACCGTCGCCATATCAATGCGGATGTGGCCGATAAGCTGGAAACCATTCGCCTGCGCGTGAAAACCTATCGCGACGCACAGCAACGGGGCGATACCACCAAAGCCCAGTTCCAACTGCAATTGCTGACCGGCCTGGTGCATGACTTAGGCGGACAGTTTGGCGAAGCCATCGACAGTTTGTGGCATCGACTGAACAGCAACTTTGGCTTTGTTGCCAGCCTGGCCGATAAAATTCGTGAAAACCACAGAGCGCAACAGCAAATAGGTCGCTTGCTGGACGGGCTCAACTATGTCGATTTCGCCGAGCTGATTGCCCTAGGTGAAGGCGACGTGCATTTGCGTAAGCTGCTGGTTAGTCAGCTGCAACGGCAGCTAAATGCCCACCATAGCAGCCTGCTTGAGGTTCAGCGACGCCTTGTTCAGCTTATGGGACGCTACCGCGAACAGCAGGCACGCAGTGTGCTGCTGACCAATATGGCCAGCTTTTTGCGCGAACACAGTAACTTTCAGGTTGGAGACTACGCCTGGCGCAGTCAGGTTCCTGAGTTGATAAACCAGGCTCAGCCTATTGTGCCCGCCGCCGCCATTAGCCTCGATCAGCATGCTGCGGTCGAGGTTGCCACCGGCTTGATGGCGAATATGCCGCGACCGGCTCTCAATAAAGAATCAGTGCCAAGCGAACAAGCCGAACGTGTGGCGACGGTTGCGAATCAGGAGGTCGAAGCACGCCAGCAGGCGTTAAAAGCGGATGTGGAGGCGCTCTTACTGCACGTTGTTGACCAGCAGGGCAAACAACAGGCCGGGGTATCGGCACTGCAGTACCGGCGAGAAAAGAATCTCAACTGGGATGCGGAAGTCTGGCTGCTGCAGATCCTCGGCGAGTATCAGTCGTTACCGCCCCAGCAGCGTCATTTATTCAGCCTCCGGCGCGACGAGCAACGCGCCCATCCGTTCAATGATTTGCTGTTAATTGCCGATCTCGAACTTAGCTTTCAACCAGCGTCTCAAGGGCAAGCTCAATCATTGACGTGAACGCCTGCTCGCGCTGCTTGCTGGTCACCGCAGCGCCCGTTTCGAGACAATCTGAGACGGTTAGCAGGCAGACAGCCTGTTTTTGCAGTGTTTGCGCAATATGAAACAAAGCAAAGGCTTCCATTTCAACGGCGACACAGCCATAGTCACGATAAATATCGCGGTAATCTTCAGCATCATGACGATAAAAGACGTCGCTGGAGTGAACCCGGGCGAGTTGCAGTCTGTCTTCAACACCCATGGCTCTGGCGGTGCTGAACAGTTGCATATTGAGGTCGTGGTGCGGGTAGGCAATTTTACTATCGTGGCCTGAGTAGAAGCGGGCAAAGGTCGATTCGGTCCAGGCACTGTTGGCCACCAGCACATCAAACAGAGTGAGCGCGCGGGTGTAAGCGCCGCAGCTGCCGACCCGAATAATTCGTTCCACATTGTACTGAGTGTATAGTTCGTGTGCGTAGATACCGAGACTCGGCATGCCCATCCCACTTCCCATTACGCTGACCGGCTGGCCTTTGTAGGTGCCGGTAAAGCCAAGCATATTGCGGACTTTGTTGAAGGGGGTGACATCACAGAGAAAATGCTCAGCAATGAACTTCGCCCGCAACGGGTCGCCAGGCATTAAAAGGTTGTGGGCTATAGCACCGGGTTCGGCTGCAATATGGGGTGTACTCATAAGCTCTGCAACTGGTTTAAAACGCTATTATAGGTGCAAAGAAGGTGAGTTTATTGATACACAGCAACGAATACACGGACTAGCTAGTTGCGCACGGTAAAATCCGCGGAATGGTCGCCCGTGGCATCCTGCCTGTCGACGTCTATTGCAGTTACCCTGGCGTTTGCAGGCCCTTGCCAGCACCAGTCAAGCAAAGCCTGTAGCTGCGAGGTATCGCCTTCAGCGACCAGTTCCACCGAACCATCCTCGCAATTTCGCACGTAGCCCCTAAGATCCAGCTCCTGCGCCTTTTGCGCGCTGCTTTTACGATAGAAAACACCCTGTACTGTACCTTTAATCTGCAGTGTCCAACGTTGCATCTGACGCTCCTTGGTGCTTTTATGAGAGGAATTATTGATAGTCTACAAGGTGACTGCGTTGACGGTAAATTTCAAGTCTCGGTTAGTGGCGGCCAGGCCGTATCAAAGCAAAGCGAAAGAATTTGAGAATGACGAGCACGCCATTCGTGGATTTGAGCGGGCGCTGGAAAGTGACCGCGGACGAATTATTAACTCGGCAGCGGTGCGGCGGTTACAGCAGAAGACCCAGGTTTTTCCGCTCGAGCGCAATGCTGCCGTGCGAAGTCGGTTAACTCATTCACTGGAGGTTCAGCAAACCGGCCGTTTCATTACCCGCACGGTGTTTGAAAAGCTCGGTAACCGCGCGGCAGACTATGGATTGCTGGGTTATGAGCGTGCTGTTGAATCGATGGTTGAAATGGCCTGTCTGATGCACGATATCGGCAACCCGCCGTTTGGTCATTTCGGTGAAGCCGCGATTTCTAAATGGTTTGCCAACCATGCTGCGGCATTTCCGGGCTTTCAGCATGACCATCCGGCACGCCAGGCTTTGTTACGTGAACTGGCTCAATTTGAAGGCAACGCGCAGGGCATTCGCATCGTCACCAGCCTGCAACGACTCAATCTGACCTTCGCCCAGACGGCCTGCATTATGAAGTACACCCGCGCCGCCAGTGAAGCAAAGCCGGGCCCGGATGACGCCCTGGCGTACGTACAGAAAAAGCCAGGCTTCTATGAGTCAGAACGGCCTTACATTGAGAGCCTGCAAGCGGCATTGCAACTTCAGGCCGGGCACCGTTATCCGTTGACGTATCTGATGGAGGCGGCCGACGACATCTCGTATTGCCTGGCGGATATTGAAGATGGTGTGGACAAAGGCCTGCTTAGCATCGCTCGCTTAAAAACCTTGCTCGAAGAGGAGTTTGCCGCCTGTTACCCGACTGAGCCAGACGGTAAATTTTTCCGCCAGCGCAGTTTTACTCAGGTTACGGAGTACGCCTATAAACGTCATTGCGACGAGCCGATTAACAAAGAACATGAATTCTTTGTCTGGTTACGGGTGCAACTGATCCATCCGTTGGTGGAGCATGCCGCTGAGGTGTTTGTGAATAATATGGAGGCGATTCATGATGGCAGTTTCAATCGCGCCTTACTGGAAGACAGTTCGCCCTGCCATGCAGTTATTTCGACTCTGAAGCGGGTTGCAAGGCGCCATATTTTTGCCGTGGCGGAAGTGCAGACACTGGAATTGCAGGGCTATCGAATTTTAACGGGTCTGTTAGATGCCTATGCGCCATTGTTGCATTTGCCGCAAGAAGAGTTTCAGGCAATGCTGGAGGGGGAGAGCGGTTCTCACCTACTCGAAAGCCGTTTGTTGAGCAGGTTGGCGAATAAGCACTTAGCGGCGTATACCAAGCTGGCTGCCCGGCCCCATGATGATCCGGTATTGTGGGAGCAGTATGCGCGTTGTCGCTTATTGCAGGATATGGTCAGCGGTATGACTGACCAGTTTGCATTGGATGAATTTAATGTGCTGAGCGCGCGGTTTTGATGCCGCGCTGCAAGTTGACTGCTATTAGCGTGCTGTATTGCTAGGCTAATTGCCGCTCTAAGAACTGAGCAAACCAGCGGTCTATTTGCGCCAGGCTGTTCATCAGTCTGTGATCATCATCCACCAGATGAAGCTCACAGCGCTGTTCAGTGGCGAAGCGAATGGAATGGTCGACCGGAATAATCTCATCCTGCCAGCCATGCACAATCGCTAAATTCGGCAACCTCTGCTGGGGTGCCCGGTGTTCATATCCCGGCATGTAGATCGCCGGGGCAAGCACAAAACAAGCCCTGACTGCAAAGCGGTCGGCGCTTTGCAGGGCGACAAAACCGCCCATACTGGAACCGACCAGGATGGTCTGCTGCGGGTCCTCGTTGCTCAGCCGTTGACACAGGCGCTCAACTCTCAGGTCAGGATCCATGGTGTCCTGGTAATCGATACTATCGACGGTGCAGCCGAGCTGCTTGGCGGTACTGGCAAGCTGCTGAATTTTGCTGCCCCAGGGCCCACTTTCCTTACCGTGAGAGAAGATAACCTGCATTATTCGGTCTGCCTTACGCGTTATCACGCATCATTGAGCTGAAACTTAGAAATACTACTTTGCAGTGAACGCGCCAGTTGTTCAAGACCAGCCGATGCTTCACTCACATCACGGGCGCCGCGCGAGGACTCAGAGGCAGTGTCCGTGATACGGCGGAAGTTCTGGTTGATCTCGTCCGCGACAGCACTTTGCTCTTCTGCTGCGGTGGCAATTTGTGCGTTCATGTCATTGAGTCGGGTTACTGACTGATTAATGGTCGCCAGCGACTCGCCGGCGCGACGTGCCTGTTCAACACTGGTTGCAGCCTGTTCGTTGCCGCGTTGCATCACATCAACGGCTTGTGCAGCACCGGCCTGAACTCGTTCAATAATGGTATTAATCTGCGCGGTCGAGTCCTGAGTCCGGGTTGCCAGGTTGCGCACTTCATCAGCCACCACGGCAAAACCACGACCATGCTCGCCAGCTCGTGCTGCTTCAATAGCGGCATTCAGCGCCAGCAGGTTGGTTTGCTCAGCAATCGCCTGAATCACTTCCAGCACGGTACCGATTTCGCGGGTTTCATCCTGCAGGCGACCAATCACGTCGGCCGCTTCAGCGACTTCATTGGCAAGGCTGTTAATCGCCTGCTGATTGGCGCTCACTTCACGTTCTCCGGCGCGGAACTCTTCCTGCGCAGACTCTGCTACATCGGCGGCCTGAACGGTGTGGCTGGCCACTTCCTGGACTGTCATCGACATTTGCTCAATGGCGCTGGCGCCCTGAGTGGTTTCGTCTTGTTGCTTATCAATTAAGGCTTCGTTTTGCTGGGCGGTACGGGCCAGTTGTACCGAGGCCGCCGCTACGTCGGAAGACGCCTGCATGGTTTCGCTAATCATTGAGCGCAGATCTTTAGCCAGGGTGCCAACCGCCGCCATAATACTGCGCGGATGTTTGGTTTTAACACTCACCCCGAGATCACCACGGGAAATACGTCCAATCAGGTTCAGTGCATCCTCGGGTTCACCGCCGATGGTTTTAACCATACGCTGCACTGTGGTGTAGGCAATAATGGCACCGGCGATCAAGGCAATCACGGTAATTGTTAGCATCGCCGCGGCAAAGCCGGTGGTATCTTCAACAACCCCGTCCACCTGGCTGGATATACTGGCCTCCTGATAATCAATCAGTGCATTCACCGCGGCCAGCCATTCGGTATATGCCGGCGAAACGGTGGTTAGCAAGTAAGCTCTGGCTTCATCGTAACGACTCTCGTTAATGAACTGCTGAGTGCGCTCGGTGGCAGTCAGTGTACGTTCTTCAATCTGGTTAATGCGTTGCAACAGGCGTCGCTCTTCCGCGGACGGTGTGCCGTTGGCATACAGCTGGTCCAGCTCCTCCGCCGCGTTCTGATAGAAAGCTTTTAGCGTTTCAATTTCGGCATAGAATTCACTGGCCGCATCGCGATCACGAACCAGCACCGCATCGCGAATGGAGATGGCCCGGTCATGTACACTGCCGCGGAAGTTAATAGCCTGACGTTGTTCAACGCTATCCTGTTGATTAACGTTGCTAAGCACGCGGTCAATCTGGACAACCTGATAAACGCCGTAGACGGTTAGTCCGAGCATCAGAACGAGAATAAGGCCGAAGCCGAAGTAAAGACGTGTTGCTATACGCATGATAGGCACCCTGATTTAATACTGTAAGATAATACTTTTTGATTTATTGATTCTTTTTACGCTTTAAAAGCGATAAAGGTTCACTTAAATAGAATATTTTTCGCGCCTACAATTCCCCGGTATTTGCGATATACTCAGCAGGCATACACACAACCTGGGTAGTACTATGAAGCAATCAGCTTTCGCCAAATTCTGGCTTCTCGCCGTCGCCTTTTTCGTCCTTTCCGCATGCTCTGACGTGAGCAGCGAGCCAACCTTGGATTTAAGCAACGAGAGTGCATTTGAAGCTTCAGTGGAGGAAGTCATGCAATCTCTGGATGAACAATCTCAGACTGAATTTTCAGACGCGCTGAGTTTGATCATGTTCGATGAATTGATGGCAGGTACCTCAGCCGGGATGCCCGAGGAAGAAATTGAGCAGGCAATCTATCAGCGCCTGCACGGTAAGACCGGCGAGCAGGTTATCCAGGATATGGAAGAAAACCTCTAGGTCTGCTGCTTAACCGATTTTAAAAGGCCGCATATGCGGCCTTTTTCTATTCATCCTGCGACCAACGCAATGCCTACTTAACCGACTGACAGTGCGTCAATGTCTTTGCTGGCTGCCTGAATGGATTCCTGACGCTGACTGTCGCTGATGTTGACACCTTCGGCGCGAATAATAATGACGTCGGTGATACCAATAAAACCCAGTACCGTTTTCAGGTAGCTTTCCTGATGGTCGAGAGCACTGGCTTCGCCTTCCGAGTAAAAACCACCGCGGGCAGAGGCAATGTAGGCACGTTTGCCGGTTAACAAACCTTCCGGACCATTCTCGGTATAACGGAATGTGCGGCCTGCCTGTGCGATACGGTCGACCCAGGCTTTCAACTGACTTGGAATCGTGAAGTTGTACATCGGTGCGCCAATGACCAGCACGTCTGCAGCAAAAATCTCATCCAGTAGGGCTTCAGTCACTTTCAGCTCTTCAGCCTGACGTGGGCTGCGGTCCTGCTGATCGGTACTTGCTGCCATGATAATTTCAGCATCCAGATGGCTGACCGGTTCGCTGGCAAGATCACGGGTTTTAATTTCGGCGTTACTGTTTTCCACCTGCAAGCGCTGCACAACTTTACCGCTTAACTGGGTTGAAACTGAATTATCACCGAACAGACCTGCATTAATATGTAAAACCTTCATGGCGTACCTCATTCATTAGAGTAGAGAATTTTGATGGTTGAATCTTAACACGTCCCAAATAACTAACTAGACACCTAATTTAAAACTTACTGTTCCATATATGGCTCCAATTGGTTAGTATGCGAACAAAGAAGGCTGGACTGGGGGGGAGATGCAGGATTTAACAAATTTGGCGTTGTTTGCGCACGTGGCTGAGCATGGCAGCTTCAGTCAGGCAGCCCGCGCTTTAGGCATGCCCAAGAGTACCCTGAGCCGCCGCATCAGCGATCTGGAAGAAGCACAGGGCGTGCGCTTACTGAATCGGACCACGCGCAGGCTCAGCCTGACCGATGTCGGCCGCGAGTTTTTGGTCCATTGTCAGACTCTGGTGCAGGCCGCGGAAGCGGCTGAACAGGTGACCCAGTTTGTCCAGGAGAAGCCACGCGGACGGGTGCGAATAAGCTCACCGCACGCCTTAAGTCAGAGTTTGCTGATTAAAATTCTGCCCGCCTTTATGCAGCGTTACCCGGATGTGCAACTGGATTTGATGGTCTCCAATTCCCCGGTTAATCTGGTCAGCGAACAAATAGACGTTGCCTTGCGGGTGCGTTCAACCATTGAAGACTCGTCGCTGATAGCGCGTCCTCTGGCACCGTCCCCCCCCGCTTTATTTGCTCACCCTGAGTTTATTCGTGAGCGTGGCGAACCGAAGCACCCTACCGATTTGGTGAACTGGCCCTCGTTGTCGATGCACTACACCCACGGCCGATATCAGTACGATTTCACCTCGTGTCAGGGCGAGTCAATTTCGCTGACCTATCAGCCGCGCCTGATTACTGATGATCTATGGGTGTTGCGCGAGGCCGCCAGTGAGAAACAGGGTATGGTGATGCTGCCGGTTTACCTGTGCCGTGAATACGTCGAGAAGGGCTTGCTGGCACCCGTGTTGCCGACATGGCGGCTGCCTGTTGGTAACATGCATCTGGTTTACCAGCATCGCCGGGGGTTGTTGCCTGCGGTACGGGTATTAATTGATTTTCTGCTCGAAGAGATGCCGAAAGCGGCCCGCGATGCAGGTATTGGTGAGCTTTCCGATGCCTGGGGTGAACAAAACTGATATTCTTAAAAGCAAGGCGATAGATAGCAAGAGGAGCCAGCCTAGTATGCCAAGTTTTGATATTGTGTCTGAGATTGATCAGGTCGAACTGAAAAACGCGGTCGACAATGCCGCCCGTGAACTTACCACGCGTTTTGATTTCCGTGGGGTGCAAGCCAGTATTGAATTAAAAGAACTGACTGTCACCTTGTCCACTGAGTCAGACTTCCAGCTCAACCAGCTGCTCGAGATACTGCGCAACAATTGCACCCGCCGCGGTATTTCCATGGCCGGCGTCGAAATGGAAGACGAGCCGGTGCATAGTGGTAAAAACTTTAGTTACCATGTGAATTTCAAGCAGGGTATTGAACAGCCGGTGGCAAAACAAATCATTAAGAAACTGAAAGACGCCAAAATTAAGGTTCAGGCGTCGATTCAGGGCGAAAAAGTGCGGGTCAACGGCAAAAAGCGCGATGACCTGCAAGAGGCCATCGCGCTTTTGAAAAACAGCGATATCGAATTACCGCTGCAGTACGAGAATTTCCGCGACTAACAACAGCAACAGTTCCGCTGTACAGCGCTTCACGTCAGTTCAGGTTGCTGGCGTGGAAGCGCAGATGCTCTTCAATGAAGGTCGCGATAAAGTAATAGCTGTGGTCGTAGCCTTGCTGATAACGGATCTGGGCACCACTGCCGCTAAGCTGGTTGGCTTTAATCAGTGCCTCGGTATCGAGTTGCTGCTCAAGAAAATTATCGGCAGTACCCTGATCGACCATGATTGGCGGTGCAGACGAGCGTTCCTGCAATAGCAGAGCCGCGTCGTATTGGCGCCAACTGGCTTTATCCTCACCTAAGTAATTACCAAATGCCTTTTGCCCCCACGGACAGCTGGTCGGGTGGCAAATCGGTGAAAATGCCGAAATCGAACTGAACTTGGATTCCCGTAAACCAATCACCAGGGCTCCGTGGCCGCCCATCGAGTGGCCGGAGATCGCGCGTTGCTGGTTCAACGGTAAGTTGGCTTCAACCAATGCTGGTAACTCATCGACGATGTAGTCATACATCTGGTAGTGGGCTTTCCATGGTGCTTCGGTTGCATTGACATAGAAGCCGGCGCCAAGGCCCAGATCATACGCCCCGTTCGGGTCGTCGGCGACGCCTTCACCCCGTGGACTGGTGTCTGCAATAACCAGCGCCAGGCCCAGCTCAGCGGCTACGCGCTGAGCACCTGCTTTACTGGAAAAGTTTTCATCATTGCAGGTCAAACCGGATAGCCAGTATACCGCTGGCACTGCGCGATGCTCCGCCTGCGGCGGCAGATAGACCGAAAACTGCATCTCACAGTTGAGTACCTGCGACTGGTGTTTGAAGCGGATCTGCTGACCGCCAAAGGCCAGCTGACTGCTTACTTTTTCAATAGCCTGATTCATTCTTCAACCCCTCTTTGGTAACCGCTTAACGGGACTGATCAAAGTGAATAACGGAGCGAATTGATTTGCCTTCGTGCATCAAATCAAAGGCTTCATTGATATCTTCAAGGCCCATAGTATGGGTAATAAAGGTACTCAGTTTAAACTCGCCCGCCAGATAACGCTGTACATAGTCAGGCAGCTCGCTACGCCCTTTGACGCCACCGAAGGCACTGCCACGCCATACGCGGCCGGTAACCAACTGGAATGGACGGGTTGAAATTTCTTCGCCAGCTCCGGCAACGCCAATAATGACGGACTCGCCCCAGCCTTTGTGGCAGCTTTCCAGCGCTGAACGCATGACTTTAACATTGCCAATGCACTCAAAGGAGTAGTCTACGCCGCCGTCGGTTAGCTCGACAATAACCTCCTGGATGGGTTTGTCATAGTCATTCGGGTTGATGAAATCAGTCGCACCAAGCTGGCGTGCAATGGTTTCTTTGTCATTGTTGACATCGATCGCGATAATCCGTGAGGCTTTTGCCTGTACCGCACCGATAATGACGGACAGACCGATACCACCGAGACCAAACACCGCGACGGTATCGCCGGGCTGAACTTTCGCCGTGTTGTGGACCGCGCCCATACCTGTGGTTACACCACAACCGAGCAGGCAAATTTCTTCTAGTGGAGCGTCTTTACTGACTTTGGCTAAGGCAATTTCAGGCACTACGGTATGTTCGGCAAAGGTGCTGGTACCCATGTAGTGGTAAATGGGCTGACCGTCTTTGGAGAAACGGGTGGTGCCGTCCGGCATCAGGCCTTTGCCCTGGGTGCTACGAATGGCCTGACATAAGTTAGTTTTACCTGACTTACAGAATTTACATTCACCGCATTCGGGTGTGTACAGCGGGATGACGTGGTCGCCAACCTCTACAGAAGTCACGCCTTCGCCAATGGCTTCAACAATACCGCCACCTTCGTGGCCAAGAATGGATGGGAAAATGCCTTCAGGATCCGCGCCGGAGAGGGTGTAAGCGTCAGTGTGGCAGACACCACTGGCCACAATACGCACCAGCACTTCGCCTTTTTTTGGCGGCTGTAAATCCACTTCTTCAATTTTTAATGGTTCGCCAGGGCCCCAGGCCACGGCTGCGCGGGTTTTAATGGTATCCATGCTAACTCCCTACAAAACAGCGAATATCAGAGCAAACAGATTGCTCGAAACGGTACTAAGTTTAGCCCATTGTAGTTATTTACCTTAAGTTAAGTAATCCTGCTAAAATGCAATTTACTTTTACTAAAAGCGTAATAATGAGGCGCTATGCGCGAATGGCAGGGTATCAGTGAGTTTGTTGCGGTGGCCGAGCAGGGCAGCTTTACTGCCGCCGCCAGGCAGCTTGATTTGTCGGTAGCTCAGGTTAGCCGCGCGGTAAGCGAGCTGGAGCGCCGGCGAGCGGTTAAGTTGTTTTACCGCTCGACCCGCAAAGTCAGCCTGACCGAAGAGGGGCATCTGTATTTACAGCATTGCCAGCACCTGGTGCAGGGGCTCGACGAAGCCAACCGTGCGATGGGTAATCTGCAGGCGCGCCCACAAGGTTTACTGCGTATTACTGCGCCGGTTTATTTTGGTGAAACCCGGATTGCACCGCTACTGAATCGTTTTTTACTGGATTACCCGGAAGTTGAACTCGAGCTGCATCTGACCAATCGCAAAGAAGATCTGATCCATGGTCGCTATGACCTTGCTATCCGACTCGGCAACCTTGAGGACTCCAGCTTAATTGCCCAGCGCCTGGGCCAGCGTACCCACTATATTGTCGGTGCGCCGGACTATTTTAATCGCGTCGGCAAACCGCAGCATCCCGACGATCTTAAGCAGCATCAGTTGCTTGCGGGGACGGTTGAGAACTGGCGGCTGCAATTGGCGGGTAAACGCGTGCTGGTCAAGCCCGGCCGTCGGCTGCATTGCAATAGTGGTCTGGCGCTGCTTAACGCCGCTGAACAGGGGCTCGGTCTGGCCCAACTGCCTGACTATTATGTCAGTGAGGCGCTAGCTCAGGGCACTCTGCAATCCGCGCTGGATGACTATCGCCAGGACGACGACGGGATCTGGGCGCTGTATCCGCAAAATCGCCACCTGTCAGCTAAGGTCCGGGCGGTGGTGCAGCATTTACGCAGCCAGCTGAATGAGTGTTCGAAAAATTGACTTGATAGTAATTCACTTGATAGTAAATAAAGGGCTATGTTAGGTAAGGTTATCGACTGGTTTGTCGATACCTGCTAGTAGCAATACCTACTAGCAGGTAGCACCTCAGCAATTAAGGATATGCCCCACATGCGCAACAACCTCCCCGTCACTGGCCGCGAGTTTAAATTTGACCCCTCCGCACGTCTTATCTCATCGACAGACTTAAAAGGCCGGATCCGTTTCTTTAATAAAGACTTCCAGCAGGTTAGTGGCTTTAGCAAGGACGAGCTGATGGGCGCGCCGCATAATCTGGTCCGTCATCCGGACATGCCGCCTGGTGTGTATGAAAATATGTGGAAGACCCTGCAGCGAGGCCGACCCTGGATGGGCCTGGTAAAAAACCGCCGCAAAGACGGCGACCATTACTGGGTTAGTGCCTATGTGACCCCCGTGTTTGAGGGGTCAGATATGGTTGGCTACGAATCGGTGCGGGTCAATGCCACCGAGGAGCAAAAGCAACGGGCGGAGAAAGTATATTGTCGCTTGCGGGCTGGCAAGAAGCCCTTTAGCTGGCGTCAGTATGCGCGTTACTACGCACAGGTATTCAGCCCGGTGTGGTTGCCCGGTGTCGCAGCCGCTTTGTTGGCGTGGCCGTTCGCCGGGGCTCCGATGGCGCTGACGCTACTGGCCTTAACGGCGGTGATTCTGCTTGCCCAGGGCTGGCGCAGTGAAAAGGACTATCAGGATCTGCTCAGGTTACGCCCCGAAGCCTTCACTGAAGCGCTGGTTGCTAATACCTATTCAAAAGATGGCGGTAGTAAGGCTCAGGTTGAAATGATGACCCGTAGCGAAGCGGCCCGTGCGAGCACCGGCTTGACCCGAATCGCGGATGCTTCTGAGTCGCTGGCGGAAGTCGTCAGTAGCACCAAAGAACAGGCGGCGACCAGTAGTCGCCTGACCGACAATCAGAATCAAAGCACACAGCAGGCTGCATCCGCGATTCATCAGATGTCGGCGTCCATCGAAGAAGTCGCTGACAATGTCGAAGCGAATTCGGAAAAAGCCAAATCAGCTGCAGAGTACGTTAAACAAAGTACAGACCGGGCGAAAGCTGCCATGCAGGCAATTAACGAACTGCATGACGCAGTAAAAAGTATTGTCAGTACGGTCAATGAGGTCTCGAAATCGACCCAGGAAATTGGCCAGGCGGCTGATCTAATTACTCAAATAGCGGATCAAACCAACTTACTGGCACTCAATGCCGCGATTGAAGCTGCGCGTGCTGGTGAGCACGGCCGGGGATTTAGTGTTGTGGCGGATGAAGTGCGGGCGCTTGCGGGTAAAACCCGCGAATCGACGGATCGTATTCATACCATTATCGGTACCTTACGTACTCGGGCTGACAATGCAGTGGAAGTTTCAGAGCATGGCGAGAGCTCGGCCAAACGCGGGGTTGAGATGGTTGCCGAGACGGAGCAGGCATTGCGGGAAATCGATGCGGTGGTGTCTGCGATTAGTGATACCACACTGCAGATGTCGGCGGCGGTCGAAGAGCAAAGCAATGTTGCCGAGCATATTTCGCAGCAAGTTACGGATATGGCGGATGGTGCGGAAGAAGCACGCAGTAATGCACAGGGAACCGCCGATGCCAGCGCCCAGTTGCAGGATACGGTGCATGAGTTGCGTGCGCTGATCCAGCGCTTCTTACAGAAAGGCTAGCTTTACCAAAACGTTACCACTGATCGTTTTTGCATAACTCCCAGTATCAACAATACTAGTAGGCAGGGAGGGACGCATTATGCACGCGAGCAAGCCGCAACGAGCTTTAATTATAGAAGGAGGCGCCATGCGCGGCATTTTTGCCGCCGGCGTCCTCGACGCCTTTATCGAGCAGGATTATTATCCGTTTGACTTCGTCATTGGCGTTTCGGCTGGTTCGACTACAGGCATTGCGTATCTGACAGGTGATCATGGACGGAGTTATAAAATTCTGACCGATCATGCCTGTCGTCCCGACTTTATGAGTTTCACGCGTTATGCGCGGGGCGGTCATTTGTGTGATGTCAGCTGGTTGTGGCAGCGCTCACGGCAAGAGCTGAGTCTGGACGTGGATACCTATGTCGAGCGTAATATTCCGTTGTGGGTGGTGACTACATCCGTACGCACAGGGCATCCGTTGTACCACAAAGTCGATGCGGCCAATGTGGACGAAGTCTTCCCCGCCTCCTGCGCCATGCCAGTGGTGTTTCGTGATCATCCCCCGGTGGCGGGCGAGCCGATGTCCGACGGGGGCCTGGGAGACTCTATTCCGGTCCGTTATGCATACAAGCAGGGTGCACGTGATATTACCGTTATCCGCTCGGTGCCTGAGTCGTTCCGCACCGAGCAGCTGCGCTTCCCGGGAATGCTCAAGCCACTGCTGTCCCAGCATCCACGGCTACTGGGCGCGGCCCTGCGTTGTGAGCGCAAATACCATCAGGCTCTGGCATTCATGCAGCAACCGCCGGCGGACTGCCAGGTTCATCAGTTGTACCCCCCGGAACAGTTTCCCGTCGCCCGTTTCACCCGGGATATCAGCAAACTACAAAGTGGTTATGAACAAGGGGTTAAAGCAGCTGAAGCATTTATTAGTCGGCGACGCAGTGGTAGGCTTGCGCAGGATGCACTGCAGGCAGCTAATGCATAAGTTGTATACGTGCCGCCAGAGACTAATCACCCGTCATCCAGTCACAATGAGGACCTAATGAAACCAATTTTTATATTGCACGAGAACGAAGAGTGGCTAGTCCCTTTGCGCGCTGAGTTTGCCCAGCGTGGGGTTGAAGTTCAGGAATGGTTTCTTAACGAGGACTATGTTGCGTTTGAGAAAAACCCGCAACCAGGGGTGTATTACAACCGAATGAGCGCGTCCTCGCACACCCGCGGGCATCGTTTTGCTCCCGAGTTAACACGGATGGCGCTAACCTGGCTTGAACATGCCGGTGATTCCCAGGTTCAGGTCGTGAATGGCACCCGCGCACTGTATCTGGAAACCTGTAAACTTTCGCAATATGCCGCGTTGCAGAAAGCCGGCATCCGGACACCGAAAACCCGTGCTGTGGTGGGGCGGTCCGTGATCGCAAAAGCAGCAGAAGACTTCGCTCAATGGCCAGTGATACTTAAGCCAAACCGAGGTGGGAAAGGCCTTGGGGTGATCAAATTTGATGATCTCAGTGCGCTGCAACAGTTTGTTGAAGGGCCTGATTACCATGAACCGCTGGATGGCATCTGGCTACTGCAGGCCTATATCCAAAGCGCTGCCCCCTTTATTACCCGTTGCGAGTTTGTCGGCCAACGTTTTGTGTATGCTGTTCAGGTTGATACCACCGGTGGCTTTGAACTCTGCCCGGCCGATATCTGTGCAATTGATGATGCCGCTTGTCCGGTTGGTGAATCCGCTGCAGCTCCCGCCAAGTTTGTGATTAGTGAACGTTATCACGGGCATTCTATTATTGGTCAGCTGGAAACGTTTATGCGTAATAGCGGTGTGGATATTGCTGGTATTGAGCTTATCGAAGACAAGTATGGCGACGTATACGCGTACGACGTGAATACCAACACCAACTATAATCAGGCGGCAGAAGCGGCTGCAGGTGGTCGGGTAACAGGCATGGGAGCGGTTGCAGACTACCTGATAGCCCTGGCTCGTTAGGGAGGCAGGTTAGAGAAACGGGATCTGAACACTGCTTTCAGACCACAGGCGCAGGCTCTCGATAAAACGAGGGTCGCGCTGGATATCCGGCAGTTGCTGATTTATCTCGTTGATAAGGGCCCGACCCCAGGCATTATTGGTACAACCAATGGCACCAATAACACTCTGGCCGCTGGTTTCTGCAATTTCGATAAACTCCAGCGGATCGCCGCTGGTTCGCTGGTGGTAGGCTAATAACCCCTGGTAATCAATGGTGTAGTCGACGCGGCCCGCGAGGATCATTTCCAACACGGCCGTAGTGGCATTCTCGCCGGTACGGATCACCCGATAACTGCTCTGCCCTTCATGCATATCGAGTAAGTTTTGCAGCTCCCCATAGCGGCGGCCAGCGGGGTGGCCAAGCCGATAGTCATTACTTTGCAGTAACTCTTCAAGAACCACGGGATCACCGAACAGTTGCCGCAGCCGGACAGCTGTCTCTGGCCGGGTAATAATGCCGTGGGGCTGGTAGGTATGTGTAGGGTCACTAAACCAGGTGGGTGCCGTCATGCTGTTAGCGCGATGGATCATGCAGGGGAAGCATTGATTCACATTGCGCTTGAATTGCACCCCAATTCGGGTTTGAGGCATGACGATTCGCGACATACGGCGTTCCGGTAAGGCATCCTCGACGGCTAGCATCAGACTGTCACAAATCCCTTGTCCCTGATAAGGACCTTCGACAATATGAAACGGAGGCGCTGTATTTAGCGCCCAGTGAAGACTGTAACTTTGCTGCGACTGACTCAGTTGCTGGCCGGCCTGACTAACCGAAAGCAACAGGCTTATGCCAAGCAGCAGGAATGATCCGACTTTTACCTGTTTCATAGCTTCAATGTAAAAGGCAGTTAACTAAAATGCAATAAAATAAGCCGTTTTGTTTATATCAAATGGTATTTAATTTGATATATTTTGTTGCTTTCCATGTCAATTGCGGATTGCCTGTAATGCTGGCTGCCATGTTACGCCCAGTACTGCTCCATCGTAATATTGCCCGGCTTACGGCGCAGGTGCTTTTCCAGACCCTTAGCTTTAAGCGCGGTCCGCGCATCCTGAATCATCGCCGGGTTACCGCATAGCATAATCTGGGCTTGTGAATTGAAGACGGCTTTGCAGGCGTGCTCCAGTTCACCTGAATCAATTAACGCCGGGATTCGCCCGTGCAGAATGGTCGGCTGATGTTGATGGTGCTCGCGGCTCAACACCGGTTGGTAATAAAACTGCTGCGGCTTTTCCTGCTGCAGCGCCTGCAACCAGTCCCGGTAACACAAGTCAGCCGAGCTGCGGACACCATGAACGAGACGGATTTGGCGGAAATTCTGCCACACCTGTTCACCTTTAAGGATCGACAGGTAAGGGCCGATCCCTGTGCCTGTTGCCAGTAACCATAAGGTTTCCCCTTCGGGGACGTGGTCAAGCGTAAAGAAGCCGCTGGGGTGGCTGTTAAGAAGTATCTGATTGCCGGCCTGAAGCTTAGCGAGACGCGGCGAGAGGTCGCCGTCGGGGACCACGGCGATAACGAATTCGAGTGTGTCTGTGCCCGGCGCACTGACCATCGAGTACGCTCTCGCCAGCGGCTCACCATCGCTGCCAGGCAAGCCAATACGGGCGAACTGACCCGCTTTAAAGCTAAAGTGCGGGCTGTTGATCCGCAAACTTAGTAAACCGGAGTGCCAGTGCCTGACACTCTCAACCGTGGTTTCCATCCAGGTGCTCATCAAATTCCTCAACGTTGGACGACAGCTTTTGCTGTTATTCTCATGATTGGCGTATATTAGGCCTTTACTGGCGCCGATTTACAACAGACAAAAGGTAGCAATATGCGCAGCAACGAGGCTCAGGGTAAGGAAAAAGGCGATTCTCAGCCAACGGATTTGGCAGACCAGTTGCTGCTTGACTGGGTACCCTGGCAGTTCCAGAGCCAGTACGGATTTACTTTACGCGGCCAGCACACCCGGCCGCGTGGCCTGCCGGTGGTGCACTTCATTCATGGTAATAGTTACTCCGGGCTGACCTATTTGCCGTTGCTGCAGGCGCTGTATCCTTACTTCGATATTTTCCTGCACGATGCCCAAGGCCACGGTGACAGTGATGAAGGTGGCCGTTTTGTCGGCTGGAATGAAAGTGCTGAGCTGGCGGTTGAAGTGGCAGCGCGGATAGTAAAGCCGACCTACGGGGCCGTTCCTGTGATTGGTATGGGTCACAGTTTTGGCGGTATTCTGACACTATTGATGAGCCAGCTTCAGCCGCATCTGTTTGACCGTTTGATCCTGCTCGACCCGATCCTTTTTCCACGGCGCATGCTGCTGCCGATGAGAGTGCTTAGCGGATTGCATCTTTACCAGCTCAACCCGTACGCAAAACGTGCGCGTAAGCGGCGCAGTGTATGGCCGGATGAAGCAACCGCCTACGCAGGATTGCACCAGCGCGGTATGTTTAAAGGCTGGCAGGATGATGCGTTGCGTGCCTACGTTAAACACGCCATGCATCAAGGCGCGGACGGACAATGGCAACTTAAATGCTCGCCTGACCGGGAAGCTGAAATTTTCAGTTCTTACGCGCGAGGCCTTTGGCCTTACATCAGCAAACGACTGGCGGTGCCCACGGATGTGTGGGCTGGGTTACAGACATACCCCTTTGTCCGCGGCTCGCTGCAGCGCTGGCAAAGGATGACGGATCGGGTCACCTTGCATTGGCTTGAGGGCGGTCATTGTTTTATGCAGGAAGATCCGCAGCGAACCGCCAACCAGGTGTTGGCGGCTTTAACTGCGTTGATTAAGCCGGAGCCTGTGGTGACTGAATAGCAGGCAGCTCTGGTAACGGCTCACCGATGCAGGCACACAAGGTAAATAGCAATTTTTGCTCGACCGGATTAATAGTCCCGTCCGCCTGAGCACAGGCAACCCAGGCATTGACCAGGCGTTCTTTTTCAAGCGCCTGCCATTGGTCAATACGGGTTAGTGAATCGCTTAAGTCGCTGAAATTAAGCATATCGGCGGGGTAACTGTCGAGATCGGCGGCAAACAGGTCAGCC
Organism: Aliidiomarina sedimenti; assembly: GCF_003986955.1. Taxonomy (GTDB): domain Bacteria; phylum Pseudomonadota; class Gammaproteobacteria; order Enterobacterales; family Alteromonadaceae; genus Aliidiomarina; species Aliidiomarina sedimenti. The sequence continues at coordinate 219,132 of NZ_PIPN01000004.1, forward strand.
CCCTGACGAAATGCTTTAGCACTTGCTTGATCCTCTTGGTGGCCATAGTGGGCCAGCACCGATAAGGTTAATTTGGCATCATGCTGGCGACGGCGTTTGTAGCCGCGCACGTTCAGTTCGTTGCGTGCATGTTCTCCTTTCAGATAGCGCCAGACTACCTGGTAGAGGCACCACTCGTAGAGGCTGACTTTGGCATCAACGTCAATAACCGCCTGCATGGTTTGTAAGAAGCGATCTGCACTGCGGCTGTCCATCATTTTCAATGCCGGCATGAGCAGTTCGGTCATTGGTAGTTGTTGCTCCATCGGCTGCGCTTTAATGCTGTCGATGTGGGCCACCACATCGTCGTATAGCACGTCCGAGACCCGCTCATTCAACAGCGCTAACTGCTGAGTACGGGTTGCTTCATCCTCACTGAGCAGTAACGTCAGGACCAGTGCTTTAGCATGTTCCGGATCGCGGGCATCGGCAACGACATCTTCCGGCAGGTCGAAGGCAACCGCCATCGCGGTAAGTCGTTCGACAAACGCCTGCGAGGTTGCTTTCTGATCCGATTCTTTCGCTAGTATATCCGGACGCGCTTCCGCGTTCGCCTGGTAGTTGCCGTCCCACTGTGGCATAAGCCTTTTTATGCGGTCGCCCAGTGGCGGGTGAGTGGCCATCACTGACATGAATTTACCAACAGCCTGACTGAAAAACAGGTGGCTGGCTTCATCCGCATTCGGGCTTTCCACTTTGCTACCTGAACCACGCTTTTGCGCTACGCCAATTTGTTGCAGTGCACCTGCGAGCGCCTCTGGTTCGCGGGTGAACTGAGCAGCTGACGCATCAGCCAGGTATTCGCGTTGGCGGCTTACTGCGGCTTTAATCACATTGCCAAACAGAACGCCGATCCCACCTAGTATCAGTAAGCCCAGGCCTAGCAAAGGTAACGCCGCATTTTTGCCATCGCTGCGGCGACCGCCAAGGGCGCCAAAGCGCAACAGCAGATAGCCAGCGTGAGAAATAAACAAAATACCGTTGAGGATCGCAATGATACGAATATTAAGGCGCATATCGCCATTCAGAATATGCGCAATTTCGTGCGCTATCACGCCTTGCAACTGAGCCCGGGACAGCTTTTCTGCGCAGCCCCGGGTAATCCCAATTACCGCGTCGCGGGGACTGTAACCGGCAGCGAAGGCATTGATGGCTGGCTCCTGGTCGAGCAGGTACACCGGAGGCACCGGCATATTGGCCGCGATGGCCATTTCTTCCACCACATTGAGCACTTTACGCTCAAGCGGGTCGCTGCTATCAGGGCTTAACCGGCGTCCGCCCAATTGCTCTGCGACTACTTTGCCGCCGGGCCGTAATACCATCCATTTGTATAACACCGCAAAGCCAATCGCCGATAAAGCGACGCCCGCGGAGGCAATAATGACATCCCATGCCAGATACCAGTCTGCGCCAGTCTGCGTGTAGGCGTCTGTTTCCTGGTATTGAATACCGCCCAGAAAGTAAGACACCAGCACCGCAACCAGACTGACCAGCAACACCACAGCGAGGGTAAATAAAATGCCTAAAAGTCGGGTATTGCGTCGGGCGACATCCTGATGATGAAAAAAATTCATAGCACTCATGAGTTAGCCTGTTTTAGAACGACACCTTAGGTGCTTGCTGAATTTGCTCGCTGTCTTCAAATTCCAGCAGGCTCGCATCTTCGCCATGGCCTACGATGCCAGCAATGGCAACCTGTGGAAATGACTGACGATAGGTGTTGTAGGTCATGACGGCGTCATTGTATGCCTGGCGTGAGAACGCGACCCGGTTTTCGGTACTGGTCAGTTCTTCGCTGAGTTGCTGCATGTTTTGGCTGGCTTTCAGATCCGGGTAGGCTTCCATCACCACATTCAACCGGCCTAAGGCACTGGTTAATTGTCCTTCAGCGCCACTCAGGGCGCCCATCGCGGCTTTGTCACCCGGTGCTTTAGATGCCTGTTGCAACGCAGAGGTGGCCTGATTACGAGCTTCGGTGACCGCTTCCAGTGTGCCCCGCTCATGGCTTAGGTAGCCTTTGGCCGTTTCAACCAGATTGGGGATCAGGTCGTGACGTCGTTTAAGCTGAACTTCAATTTGCGCAAATGCATTTTTGAAGCGGTTCTTTAACGAGACTAACTGGTTGTATATCCGAACAAGCCAAAATACCAGAATAACGGCAATGGCGATAAGAACCCAGGCTGCAATAGACATGACGGTACCTTTTTAAGTGAACGAAATAATACTACTGAGAAAATAGCAGTTTTATGGCATCCAGCATATCCGAATAGTGGAGTTTTTGCTGGTTTCGATGTACTTTATGTTGCAACTTTTTAGCCAGCAAAGTTGTGGACCCCCGTATGAGTAAAGTAAGTGGTAACTTATTTGTGATTGCCGCCCCCAGTGGAGCAGGTAAATCGAGCATGATCGACGCCTTGCTTAGGCGTCACCGCAAGGGGTCAATGCAGGTCTCGGTCAGTACCACCACGCGTAAACCAAGGCCTGGCGAGAAAGACGGCGAACATTACTTCTTTGTTGATGAAGAAACCTTCCTGCAGCAGGTAGACGCTGGTAATTTCTATGAGCATGCCAAAGTATTCGACCATTACTATGGCACCTCGCGGCATGTTATCGAGGATACCCTGGCCAGTGGCGTGGATGTGTTTCTGGATATCGACTGGCAGGGTGCCCGTCAGGTAAAGGCAGCATACCCCGGCGTGCACACGGTATTTATTCTGCCGCCGTCCAACGCTGAGCTTGAACGCCGCTTACGCATCCGCGGTCAGGACAGTGACGAAGTCATCGCCCGACGTATGGCCAAAGCGCAGCACGAAATGGCCCATTATGGCGAGTTCGGTTATATCATTGTGAATGAAGTGTTTGATGACTCTGTTGACCAGCTTGAGCACATTGTTTTGAGCCAGCGCCTACGCCGTTCCAAGCAGCAAATTCGCTATCGTGAAATTCTGCAGGATTTGCTTGCAGAATAGGCCTTGGCGGAATCGATTATTTTCAGTACAATAAGCGCCCTTTTTTAAGAATAACCTAACTGTGGAGTGTTGAGATGGCACGGGTTACTGTAGAAGACGCTGTAGATCGTATTGGCAACCGGTTTGATCTGGTGCTGGTCGCAGCACGCCGCGCACGTCAGATAGCTAATCAGGGCAAAGCGCCACTGGTTGAGACGCACAATGAAAAAGCCACCGTTATTGCTTTGCGTGAAATTGAAGCGGGCCTGATTGATGCAGCTCGTCTTGAAAAAGAAGAGCAGGTAGCTCGGTACGAAAGCGATGAGGCAGAAATGGCAGCGGTTGCCGCATTACGCAACCCACAAAACCAGGAATAACCTTTCCGCAGTAAGTAGTTAAAAGCGCCTGCTGGCTTCAGCGGGCGTTTTTTGTTTGTGCCCGGCTAGCGCAGGAAAGCATTGGCATTTGCAAGGATTCCTCGTATTCTGAGAAAAAGCGCAAAGATTCGCTTCTGTTGATGTAATCATCACTGTAGTACTGGCTGTAAAAAAGAGGCGTGGGCCGTGTATTTATTTGAAGGACTTAAAAATCAGGTTTCAGCATACTTGCCACCAGAGCAGGTAGACCGTATCTATGAGGCCTTTAAAGTATCTTTCGATGCGCACGGTGACCAGAAACGGCAAAGTGGGGAGCCCTACATCACCCATCCGGTGGCGGTGGCAGGGATACTCGCGGATATGCGGCTGGACCATGAAACGCTGATGGCGGCGTTGCTGCACGACGTGATTGAAGACACCCCACTGTCGAAAGAAGATCTGGCTGAGTTATTTGGCGCTACCGTGGCAGAACTGGTCGAGGGCGTGTCAAAGCTCGATAAACTCAAGTTTTCCTCGAAAGAAGAACTGCAGACCGAGAATTACCGCAAAATGATCATGGCGATGACCCAGGATATCCGGGTGATCCTGATTAAGCTTGCTGACCGCACCCACAACATGCGTACTATCAGCCATTTACGGCCTGACAAGCGGCGACGTATTGCCCGTGAAACCCTCGATATTTTTGCTCCTCTGGCGCATCGCCTGGGTATCCATAACATCAAAAACGAACTGGAAACCCTGGGTTTTAAAGCCATGTACCCAATGCGGGCACGCTTTTTAGAAAGCGAAGTGAAAAAGGCCCGCGGTAACCGCAAAGAGTTGCTTGCACGGGTACGCAAAGAAATTATTACCCGGCTCGAAGAGATCGGCATTGACGCCCGGGTTTATGGGCGCGAAAAGCATCTGCACAGTATTTACCGCAAAATGCGCAATAAAGAGCTGAATTTCGATCAGGTGATGGACATTTATGCCTTCCGGGTGGTGGTTGACTCAGTCGACACCTGCTACCGGGTGATTGGTGCCGTGCACAATTTGTACAAGCCGATTGAAACCCGGTTTAAAGATTACATTGCGATTCCCAAGTCCAATGGCTATCAGTCGTTGCACACGTCGTTGAAAGGGCCTCATGGGGTGCCGGTCGAGATCCAGGTGCGCACCGAAGAAATGGATTTGATGGCGGACCGCGGTGTTGCTGCGCACTGGTTCTATAAAAACTCCGATGAAAGTGGCACCACAGCCCAGGTCCGCGCACAAAAATGGATGCAAAGCCTGCTTGAATTGCAGCAAAGTGCGGGTAACTCCTTCGAATTTATTGAAAATGTGAAGTCGGAGCTGTTCCCTGAAGAAATCTATGTGTTTGCCCCGGATGGGCGCATTGTTGAGTTACCGCAAGGGGCGACAGCGGTCGATTTTGCCTACGCTGTGCATACCGATGTGGGTAATACCTGCATTGGGGCGCGGGTTAATCACAAGGCCTACTCGCTGAGTAAGCAATTGGAAACGGGTCAGACAGTGGAAATCCGCACTGCCCCAGGCTCGCGGCCTAATATTGCGTGGCTGAATTTTGTGGTAACCGGGAAAGCGCGGGCGAAAATTCGCCAGGTTCTGAAAAGCCAGGAAGCGGATGATGCGCGCCTGCTTGGCGAACGTCTGTTGCGAGCGGCGTTGGGCGCGGTTAATTTCGATGATATCAGCGACCAGGAGTACGAACGGGTTGCCAAAGAGATGAAGCGCGATAGTAAAGAGCTACTTATCCGTGACATTGGGCTTGGTAACTTAATGAGCGTGGCGGTAGCCCGGCGCCTGGTGGGTGACTCGGAAGGCTTGCGTGACGACACCGCCGACGACAATAGCAGTAGTCGCAGTCTTGCTATTAAAGGAGCTGACGGGCTCTTGGTGAGTTTCGCTAAATGCTGCCGGCCTATTCCAGGCGACGACATTATCGCCCACGTCAGTCCGGGCCGCGGCCTCGTGATCCACCGCCGTGAGTGTAAGAATGTGCGTGGACATGAAGAGGAACCGGGTAAGTACTTCCCGGTGCAGTGGGATAACAGACCGGATGCTCAGTTTGTCTCTGAATTGCGGGTTGAAATGGTCAACCATCAGGGCGCCCTGGCGCGGTTAACGTCTAACATTGCTAAAACGGGCTGCAATATTCACGGTTTGAAAACCGAGGAAATTGATTCCGGTATTTACTATATTGATGTTGCACTGACTATTAATGATCGTAAGCATCTGGCGGCCGTGATGCGTAGCATTCGCAAAATGCCCCATGTGCAGCGGGTCTCTCGTTTAAGGAAGTAATTCATGTCTAAAGTGATTGTTGCCACCGACAAAGCGCCGGCGGCTATTGGTACCTATTCGCAAGCAGTAAAGATTGGCACCACCGTGTATTTGTCTGGCCAGATCCCATTGGTTCCTAGCAGCATGGAATTAGTCAGTGACGATTTTCGTCAACAGGCGGTGCAGGTGTTTCAGAATCTGAGTGCGGTCTGTGAAGCCGCTGGCGGCAAGTTGCAGGATATGGTGAAGGTCCAGATTTACCTGCCTGACTTAGGTCAGTTTGCTACCGTTAACGAGGTCATGGCCGAATTTTTCGATACGCCATACCCGGCACGTGCGGCGATTGGCGTGCGCGCGCTGCCGAAAGGCGCCCAGATTGAAATCGACGGCATTATGGAAATCCCCTCCACCAACTAATTCAACAAACCAGCGCGGGGCTTGAACATTGAATCGATTTTTCCGATTCAACGTTCAAGCCCCGCGCTTGAATGTTGAATGTCAGATGGGGCTGGCGCTGGTTGCGGGTTCGCGCATGAGCGGCTTGAAAAAGGTGATATAGGCCAGTGCGACGACGGCCAGAATAAAGCAATAAAATGTATTCATGCTCACGGATAATGGTGAGATACCGAAGCTTGCACCTAACAACAGTGCTTGCGCGCCGTACGGCAACACGCCCTGAACCACGCAGGCGAAGATATCAAGAAAGCTGGCACTTTGCTTAGGCGCCAGTTGACCCTCTTCAGCGAGCTTTTTACTGACTTCCCCGGACAGTAAAATGGTGACGGTGTTATTCGCCACCGCGAGGTTGGTCAGCGCAGTAAGACCTGCTATACCATAACCAGCGGCTTTTGATGGCTTCTGGCTCAAGCGACTGGTCACTGAAACCACGGCTTTAGCGAGAAAGGCGAGGCCACCCTGCTGGCGAATAAGTGCCGAAAGACCGCCGATAAACAGCGATAACAGGAAAATCTCCTGCATACTCTCGAAACCGGCATAAATGTCCTGACTCAGCGTAACCAGCTGATAATCAATCGCCAGCATGCCAAACACAGCGGCCATGACGATACCCAGGGTCAGCACGACAAAGACGTTTAATCCCGCCACTGCCAGCGCAATAATCGCGAAGTACGGAATCGCCAGCCATAGTTTTGCCTCGGGAACCTCGAGCGGCGCTTTATCTACATCAATGAAAGACAACCAGATAATAGTCACCAGGGCAGCAGGCAAGGCAATGCGCAGGTTGGCTTTGAATTTGTCTTTCATTTCGCAGCCCTGGGTTCGGGTCGCGGCGATGGTAGTGTCAGAAATAAAGGAAAGGTTGTCGCCAAACATTGCGCCACTGACCAATACCCCAGCCATTAACGCCGGGTTTATACCAGCTGCCTGCGACAGACCAAGGGCCACTGGCGTTAAGGCGGCGAGGGTACCCATCGAGGTGCCCATGGCGGTGGAAACGACCGCCGCGATGATGAAAATACCAGGCAAAATAAACGCGGGTGGAATGATACTAAGGCCTAGTGCTACCACGGCATCCACACCGCCGGTCGCCGCTGCTACGGTCGAAAAGGCCCCCGCGAGAAGGTAGATCAGGCACATGGTAATAATGTTGTTGTGACCGACCCCTTCAATAAAGGTGGCAATCCGCTGGTTAAGGCTTTCTTTGCTTAGCGCCACAGCGAGAATAATGGCTGGAAGAATCGCCACCGGTGCCGCCAGCTGATAGAACGCCATGTCGACGCCCTGCTGATGGTAGTAAATACCGGTGCCAAGAAAAAGCGCGAGAAACACGGCGAGCGGTAACAGAGCGACCGGATTGGCGCGGACTTCAGACATAAAATACCCTTTATCAGATGTTTAGACGTCCAGAAGTGTATAATCATTTGCTTTACACAAGCAACCCAAAATTGGCAATTGGTAGTACAATACAGGCATGGTAAATAATGAATAGGTTGTTGCATGAGCCCAGATGAACTGCATTTGCAGATGCGCAATTTGCGCGATGAAGATTATCCACAGCTGAAAGGCCTGATGGACGTAGTTTACGACGATATCGGTGGAGCCTGGGAAGAGCACACTATTCGTAAACTGATGAAAGAATTTCCGGAAGGTCAGATTTGCCTTGAAGACGGCGGTAAAATTGTCGGCGTCGCGCTGACGGTCAAGGTGACCTACGACCGTTTTAGCAATCCGCACCGGTATGACGACCTGCTGGGTAAAAAAGAAACCATTCTTAATGAAAAAGATGGTGATGCGCTGTATGGACTGGATGTGCTGATCCATCCTGACTATCGTGGTTACCGATTGGGTCGGCGCCTGTACGATGCTCGCAAAGAACTCTGTATGCAGCACAACCTGAAAGCTATCCTGGCCGGTGGGCGGATTGTTAATTATCACAAATACGCCAACGAACTCACAGCCAGCCAGTATCTGGAGAAGGTACATCGTCGTGAAATCTACGACCCGATCCTGACCTTCCAGTTGGCCAATGACTTCAGCGTCAAGCGGCTGTTAGGTAAGTATCTGCCTGAAGACAAAAAGTCGAAAGGCTACGCGACTCTGCTGGAATGGAATAATTTTCTTTACGAGCCGTCTGAGACCTTTATCACGGCACGTTCGCGTAATGTCCGGGTAGGCGCAGTGCAATGGCAGATGCGCTCGGTAGAGTCGGTTGAGCAAATGCTGCAGCAGGTTGAGTACTTCGTTGATGCATTGTCCAGCTATAAGAGTGACTTTGCCCTCTTCCCTGAGTTCTTCAATGCGCCTTTGATGGGCCTTACCGACCAGAGTCAGCAGATGGAAGCGATCCGCTTTCTGGCTGGCTACACCGACCTTTTCAAACGCGAAATGTCGCAGATGGCGGTAAGTTACAACATCAACATTATTACCGGCTCGATGCCACTGCAGGAAGGTGATTCGCTCTACAATGTGTCATATCTGTGTCGCCGTGATGGTTCGGTGGATGAACAGCGTAAATTGCATATAACCCCGCATGAGAAGAGCGACTGGGTCATTGAGGGCGGTGATAAGGTGCAGGTTTTTCAGACCGATGCAGGCCGTGTCGGTATACTCATTTGTTACGACGTGGAGTTTCCTGAACTGGGACGTTTGATGGCGGACGAAGGGCTGGAAATTCTGTTTGTACCTTTCTGGACCGATACCCGCAATGCGTATTTGCGGGTGCGCCATTGCGCTCAGGCCCGGGCGGTCGAAAATGAATGTTATGTGGTTATCTGCGGCTCAGTCGGCAACCTGCCGCAAGTCGAGAGCCTCGACGTGCAGTACGCTCAGTCCAGCGTATTTTCGCCGTCAGACTTTGCCTTTCCACATGATGCCGTGATGTCAGAAACCACGCCCAATACCGAGATGCTGATGTTCTCAGACTTAAACCTGGACGAGCTGCGCTACCTGCATCATGAAGGGTCAGTGACCAATCTTAAAGACCGCCGCACTGACCTTTATGATGTCAGTCGCAAGTTTAATTTCTGAACCACTAATGGCTGTGGTGGCCGCGTAAGCGGGCGCCACATACCCATGCTCCGGCAAGGGAGAAATACAGACCGACCAGGGCCGGGTCAGTCAGGTTCTGTGGCGTTCGGCTTACGTCATAGACAAGTGGCACCGCCCAGGCTAAAAGGCCACCAGCAACGAGCAGCAGCACGCTCAACTGCCAGCGAGGGCGGTTCATTAATGTTCCCAATCCTTCGACCAGTAAAATGAGGGCGATGGAAACCGGAAGCCAAAGAATATCCAGCCACAACGAAACATTTTGAAAAACCGCAATGAACCCACTGAATTGCGCCTGCCAGTAAACGGGTTCACTGAACAAGGCAAAAATTCTTGAGTCGGCAATTAATGCTTCCACCCGCGCCAGATCGGCATTACCGATATTGACCGCGATGGTGTTAACAACGCCATGGTAGAACATTGCGAACAAAATTGAGATACAGAACATGAAAACGTTCAGTTTTTGCCACCGGCGGTGACGGTAAAACAAACCGCGCATAAATCACCCTTCAATAAGACTTGCTCACCATAGCGCGTTGCTTTTGCAGCCGCAACTGGCAGTCCTCTTTTTAATCAGGATATACTGAGTTATCTCAAAGTGATACGAATTTGTTAACAAACCGGAGCGAGCGTGGCAACTGAAACTTCAACCCTGGGCCAGATACCCTTGACCACCCTTAAGGGGGTGGGGCCGAAAATGGCGGTGAAGCTGGAAAAGCTGAATTTGCATTCGGTGTTGGATGCGCTGTTTCATTTGCCCAATCGCTATCAGGACCGTACCCGAATTACCCCGGTCGCCGGTGTACGGACGGGAGAATTTGCCACCTTGCTGGCCAATGTGGTCGATACCCGGGTTCACTACGGACGGCGGCGAGCCTTGTTGTGCCGGGTTTCCGACGGCAGTGGTAATCTGACCTTACGTTTTTTCCAGTTCAGTGCAGCGCAACAAAAGGCCCTGCAGACGGGCATGCAGTTGCACATTTATGGCGAGGTTCGGCCCGGGCCAACAGGACCCGAGATCATTCATCCGGAATATAAAGCGATTGCGGATGGCCCGGTTGAGTTAGCAGAAACGCTGACTCCGATTTATCCGACTACAGAAGGGGTGTATCAGCAAACCATTCGCTCGATTTGCGAGCAGGCGCTTAGCTACCTCAATGACAGTTCAGTGCCGGAGCTGCTGCCTAAGTCCTTAGCCGCGAATGAAATGCCGCTGCATGATGCCATTCGGGTGTTGCACAACCCGCCGACGGATGCTGACCAGCAGGCGCTGCTCGAAGGCGTACACCCTGCCCAGCGGCGGCTGGCGATGGAAGAATTATTAGCCCACCACGTCAGCATGCTGATTGCACGGGCGCAGGCGCAGAAGGTGCGCTCGGTCCCGATTAAGCCGACGACACAGTTACGAGATGCCTTTCTGCAACGGCTTCCCTTTAATCCGACGGCTGCACAGCAGCGCGTTGCCGCTGAAATCAGTGTGGATATGGCGCTCGCCTTCCCCATGATGCGGTTGGTTCAGGGCGATGTCGGCTCGGGTAAAACACTGGTTGCGGCGTTGGCTGCGTTGCCAGTGATTGAAGCGGGTTATCAGGTTGCTCTGATGGCGCCCACCGAGATCCTGGCTGAGCAACACGCGGTGAATTTCCGCCTCTGGTTTGAAGCGCTGGGGATCGAGGTCGGCTGGTTAGCGGGCAAGAGCAAAGGCAAAGCGCGGCAAGCCACTCTGGATGCGTTAGCCAGCGGCAAGATCCAGTTTATCGTTGGCACGCATGCGCTGTTTCAGGCGACGGTGGATTTTCATAATCTGGCGTTGGTGATTATTGATGAGCAGCATCGTTTTGGTGTGCATCAACGACTGGCGTTGCGCGAAAAAGGCGAAAGCCAGGGGACTCATCCGCATCAGTTAGTGATGACAGCGACCCCGATTCCGCGAACCCTGGCGATGACAGCCTACGCAGATTTGGCGACCTCGGTCATTGATGAATTACCACCGGGGCGTACTCCGATTACCACGGTTGCGATTCCCGACACCCGACGCGAGCAGATTATTGAGCGGGTGTATACCGCCTGTCGTGAAGAAGGACGACAGGCATACTGGGTCTGCACCTTGATTGAAGAGTCGGAAGCCCTGCAGTGCCAGGCCGCAGAAGACACCGCAGCGCAGCTTGCGGATGCCCTGCCTGAGTTACGCATCGGCCTGGTTCACGGGCGGATGAAAGCAGCTGACAAAGAAACCGTCATGCAACACTTTAAAGCCGGTGAGCTGGATCTGTTGGTGGCCACCACTGTGATCGAAGTCGGCGTTGACGTGCCTAATGCGAGTTTAATGATTATTGAGAATCCCGAACGGTTGGGACTCGCCCAGTTGCATCAGCTGCGTGGTCGGGTTGGTCGTGGTCAGGCCGCCTCCCATTGTGTGTTGCTGTACAAAACGCCGCTCAGCCAGCAGGCCAACCAGCGCCTCGCGGTGTTGCGTGAAAGCAATGATGGTTTTGTGATTGCGGAACGTGATCTGGAGTTGCGCGGGCCGGGTGAGTTACTCGGTGCACGGCAGACTGGTTTAACCCAGATGAAAGTGGCTGATTTGGTTCGTGACCAGGCGCTGATCCCGAAAATTCAGCAACTGGCACAAGGCATGGTCGCACACTACCCTGAACTGAGTGAAAAACTGATGAAACGCTGGCTACCCAAGGGCGAACGTTACGCTCAAGTGTAGTCTTTTTGGCACTAACTGGTACACTATGGCCCTTGCATGCGAACAGTGAGCTACAGGCAATGAAAGACAATTCTCAGGAAACAACTCATTTTGGCTACAAGACCGTTGATAAGGCGCAGAAAAAGAGCCTGGTCGCCGGTGTTTTCGACTCCGTAGCCGCCAAATACGATGTCATGAATGATGTGATGAGCTTTGGTATTCATCGTTTGTGGAAGCGCCAGACCCTGGATGCCAGTGGCGTGCGCAAAGGTCAGCGTATTCTCGACCTGGCCGGAGGTACCGGCGACCTGACGGCTAAATTTTCGCGTATTGTTGGCCCGCAGGGCCAGGTTGTGCTGGCTGATATCAATGATTCCATGCTCAAAGTTGGCCGTGACAAATTGCGAGATATGGGAATTGTTGGCAACGTTGAATACGTCCAGGCCAATGCGGAAGAACTGCCGTTCCCGGACGATCATTTTGATGCCATTACCATTGCCTTCGGCCTGCGCAACGTCACCGATAAAGACAAAGCGCTGCGTTCCATGCTGCGAGTGTTAAAGCCCGGCGGACGTTTACTGGTGCTGGAATTCTCCAAACCCGAGCATGATGTTTTGAATAGTTTATACGACTTCTATTCGTTTAATGTGCTGCCGCAGATGGGCGGCCTGATTGCCAACGATAAGGAAAGTTACCAGTATCTTGCCGAGTCGATTCGCATGCACCCGGACCAGGAGACGTTAAAACAGATGATGGAAGATGCCGGTTTCGAACAGGTCACGTACCAGAATATGACCGGTGGTATTGTCGCTTTGCATCGGGGATTCAAGTTTTAATGCCAGCCCAGGCGTTGCTAAATAGTATCGCTGAGCGGGTATTAAATACCGCGCTGGCGGCAGATCCTGACAGTGCCGGCAGGCTCAAGCCGGTGCGCGGCAAAGCGTTTCGTTTACAACTTGCTGAACTACCCTGGCCGCTGACACTGACGTTTTGCGAAGATCGTGTGCTGTTCATGGGGAGTGATTACGATGCGATTGACGGTGAGGTTCAAACCAGTTTCCCGGTTCTGCGAACACTGACCGATGCCAGTAAAGTAACAGCAGCGTTGCAGAATGGAACATTGAGCCTGCAAGGCGACCCTATTTTTGCCCAGCATGCGAGCCAGGTTATTCTGGGGCTTAATATTGACTGGGAAGAGGCCTTTGCCGAGCGGCTAGGCGATGTACCTGGCTTTTGGCTGGCACAGGGGATGGCCAAACTGACAAGCCTGAAGCCTGATCCGAGCCAGTGGCAACAGTGGCTTGGTGAAACCCTGAGTGAAGAAAAGAAGATTACTCTGGGGCAGGTTGAATACGCCATCTTTTGTGATGACCTGACTGCCCTTGAACAACGGATCCGTAACCTCGAAGCTGGTGGTTCATAGTGCGAAGCATGCGTTTTTACAGAATAATTCGAACCCTGCTCCAGTACGGTGTAGACGATATGATTCCACGACGCTGGCAGCCCTGGTATATGAGGCTGGCGCGTCGTACCTGTTTCTGGCTACGCAATCGGCATAAAGAAAAAGCGCTGGGCGAACGCTTGCGGCTGGCGCTCGAGGAGCTCGGCCCTGTGTTCGTAAAAGTCGGCCAGATGCTGAGTACCCGTCGCGACTTGCTACCCCCTGAAATCATTACCCAACTGGCGATGCTGCAAGACAAAGTGCCGCCGTTTCCAGGGGCCGACGCTCAGGCAATTATTGAGCGCGCCTTAGAGGTGCAAAGTGTCGATCAGGTGTTTGTCGATTTCGTGCAAAAACCTCTCGCATCGGCTTCTATCGCCCAGGTTCATGAGGCGACGTTACGGCTTAAAAATGGTCAGTTGAAGGACGTCGTGATCAAGGTTATCCGCCCTGATATTGAACATACCATTCGCGCCGATCTTGAGTTGATGGAATCGGTCGCGGCGCTGGCCGCTCGTTACCTGCCCGATGGTCGTCGGTTGAAGCCGAAAGAAGTGATCCGCGAGTATCGCAAAACCTTGCTGGATGAGCTGGATCTGCTGCGCGAAGCGGCCAACGCGATCCAGCTTAAGCGAAATTTTGCGGACTCAGAGGTACTTTATATTCCTGAAGTCTACAGTGATTATACGCGCCATAATGTCATGGTCATGGAGCGCATAGCAGGGGTACCGATTGGCGACGTCGAAACCCTGCGCGAGCTGGGCGTCGACTTAAAATTACTGGCTGAACGTGGGGTTGAAGTTTTCTTTACCCAGGTATTTCGCGATAGTTTCTTTCATGCCGATATGCACCCCGGCAATATCTTTGTCGACCCCAGCAACCCCAATGATCCGCGTTATCTGGCGATTGATTTCGGCATTGTTGGGACCCTTAACCGTGAAGATAAACGCTATCTGGCTGAGAACTTTATCGCCTTTTTCAATCGCGATTACCGCAAAGTCGCTGAGCTTCACGTCGATTCCGGATGGGTTCCGTCCTACATTAATATAGAAGATTTTGAATCCGCGATCCGCACCGTATGTGAGCCGATTTTCGAGAAGCCGCTGAAAGAAATTTCGTTTGGCGGCGTGTTGCTGAATCTGTTCAATACCGCCCGGCGCTTTGAGATGGAAGTCCAGCCGCAATTAGTGCTGCTGCAGAAAACCTTATTGTATGTAGAAGGGTTGGGGCGCAATCTGTATCCGGATTTGGATTTATGGAAGACGGCGAAACCTTATCTGGAACATTGGATGCATGATCAGATCGGCTGGCGCGCAGTCTTGCGCTCGGTCAAAGCAAATGCGCCTTACTGGGCGGAAAAGCTGCCGGAAATGCCAACCTTGTTGCATGATACGCTGCTTCAGGCGCAATCGTCGATTAAGTTGTCACAGTCCTATATGGAAGAAATCTTGCGCCAGCAGCAAGAGGCGGCGGAAAGTCGTATCTGGGCCTTTATGGCCAGCACCCTGGCCATTGCGACACTGGGGTTAGGGTTAATGTTGGACGAGCCCTGGTGGGCAGCTTTAACGGGTGTGGTCTCGGCATACGGCTGGATAAAAGCCTGGCGCGACCGACCTAAACACTTTATGAAAGAAACGAGGTAAGGCATGGGTGGCATTGGGATCTGGCAATTATTAATTGTCCTTGTGATTATTGTTTTGTTGTTTGGCAGCAAGAAATTGCGTGGCCTTGGCGGTGACCTGGGCTCAGCTATGCGCGGCTTTAAAAAAGAGCTGAATAGCGACAAAGAAAAAGATGAGAAAGAAGGTGACTCTGTTGAACATAAACAGGACGCTGAATTTCGTACTCCGGGTGACGGGGTAGATGATGCTAAGGACAGTGAAAACAACAAACAGCGCCGTGAGTAGATATGTTTGATATCGGGTTCTGGGAGCTTCTGGTTGTCGTATTGATAGGCCTGATTATTTTAGGTCCGGAACGCTTGCCGCGTGCCGTTCGCTCAGTCCAGCAGGGGCTTCATAAAGTTCGTCAGTTTGGCAGCCGGATGGAAGCTGAGATTAATCATGAGCTTAGAGTCAAAGAGCTGCATGATAACCTGAGAAAAATTGAAGAGAGCGATGACCTGGATAACCTTCCCGACGACTTAAAAAAGTCTCTGGATGAATTGCAGCGGGCCGCGGCAAGCGTCAATCGGCCCTATGCAAAACCCTCTGAGTCAACCGATCAGGATCCAGCGAATGAGAAGCCGGGCGATAAGGACAACGAACCGCGATGAGTGACAGTGACGGAACCTTGCTGGGTCATCTGGCTGAGCTGCGCAACGCCCTCCTGCGCGGTATTGCCGCCGTCCTGGCAATCTTTCTTGGCTTAATTTATTTTGCCCGTGATATTTACCACTTCCTCGCTGAGCCGCTAATGGCCAATATGCCGGAAGGCGGTAGCATGATTGCGATAGATGTCGGGGCTCCGTTCTTTGCACCGTTCAAGTTAACCATGGTCGTGGCGGTAGTGCTGGCCGTGCCGTTTTTATTGCATCAGGTCTGGCGCTTTATCGCTCCGGGGCTGTATCAACAGGAAAAGCGGCTGGTAGCGCCGCTGTTGATTAGCAGCACATTGTTGTTTTATGGCGGAATAGCCTTTGCGTTTTTCGTCGTGCTGCCGCTGGCATTTGCCTTTTTTACGATGATGGCACCGGAAGGCGTAGCGGTCGCGACCGATATCTCAAGCTACCTGGATTTTGTCCTCAAGGTGCTATTTGCGTTCGGTATTGCCTTTGAAATTCCGGTCGCCATTCTACTATTATGCTGGAGTGGTGTGACAACACCGGCGAACCTTCGCGCCAAACGCGCCTATGTGATTGTGGGTGTCTTTATTGTTGGCATGCTGCTGACGCCGCCGGACGTGATTTCGCAAACATTGCTGGCTGTACCAATGTGGTTGTTGTTCGAGTTGGGACTGATATTTGCCCGCTTCTACACACCGTCTGAAAAACGAGGTGAACAATGAAAGCATGGATTTTACCCTTAGTATCCGTCAGCCTGTTGCTGGCGATCCCTGGCGTTCAGGCACAGAATAATGAAGCGAGTGACGCAGCGGCTAATGCCGAAGAAAACAGCCTGTTAATGCAGTTGCAGAACTGCCGTCGTATTGACAGCTCAGTTGAGCGTCTGGATTGCTACGACAGGCTCGCCCGCACCCAGCAAACTGATGAGCCGTCGCGGGCTGCAGCGCGCGCGGAACGCGCGGAAGAAGCCCGCCTTGAAGCGGCCGCGCAACAGCAAAGTCGACGCGACAATGCGCAACAGCGTAGAGATGATTTTGGACGTGAACATCTCGCTCGTCCGGCAGAGGATGATACCAGACGTTATATCACTATTGTCGACAGTTGGCAGAATCCAAGAGGTCTTTGGCGCTTTCGTACCGAAGAAGGTGCCGAATGGCATCAGATTGAAAGCGTACGCAATTTCTTTTATGAGAGTGACGCAGACTACTATATTGAACGCGGTGCAATGAACTCCTTCATGCTGAGTCATGATGGCAGCAACCGTTCAATTCGCGTCCGTCGTGTCGACTAATGACTGCATTGCAATCTACCGACTTCTCTTGCTGGATTGATTGCGGGGTTAACCTGCCGCCCGACAATGAGCTTGCGCGCTTCCGTGACGAGCTGGATGCCGCCGAAGAACAGGGCGTAGGCCGTATTGTGTTAATTGCCTCCGATGTGGCTGAGACACGCCGCGCCATCGCCTTCGCGGAACAGGACCCACGTTGTATCGTTACTGCCGGTGTGCATCCGCACCAGGCCGCACAGGTGAACGATAGTTTCATTGCTGACCTGAAAACCTTAAGCCAGCATCCCAGTGTGCGCGCGATCGGTGAATGTGGACTGGATTACAATCGTAACTATTCGCCGCCGGACATTCAGCGGCGGGTTTTTGCGGCACAGGTTGAATTGGCGATTGAAACCGGACTACCCCTCTATTTACATGAGCGTGACGCGCTTGGAGATCAACTGGCCATTTTGCAGCCCGCGATGGCGGAATTAAGCGCGGCCTTTACCCACTGCTTCACCGGCGATGTCGAAGCATTAGCGGCCTATCAGGATTTAGGCTGTTACATTGGTATCACTGGCTGGGTCTGTGATGAACGGCGGGGCCAGCATCTGGCCGAAGCGGTGCCAGCGATCGATAGCAGTCGCCTGCTGCTGGAAACCGATGCTCCGTATCTGCTTCCCCGCAATGTGCGGCCGCGACCAAAGTCGAGACGCAATAAGCCTCAATACCTGGTGCATATTGCAACCTATGTGGCCGAGCGTAGTGCCATCGAAAGTGGGCAGTTGCAACGCACAACCTATCAAAATGCCATGCGCCTCTTTGGCGCCTGGTAGACACCCTAATGAAGAGGAACCAGTATGGCCGTTTATAGTGGCTTTCCCCATCGCCGTTTACGGCGCTCGCGTGCGCATGATTTCAGTCGTCGCTTAGTCAGTGAAAACCAGTTAACCGTTAACGATCTGATTTACCCAATGTTTGTATTACCGGGAGAGGGACAACGGCAAACCGTTGCTTCGATGCCGGGTGTAGAACGTATATCGATTGATCTGCTGATTGAAGAAGGTAAAGAGCTGGTGGCGCTGGGCGTTCCCATGGTCGCTATTTTCCCGGTGACACCGGTCACCGACAAATCGCTGGGTGCTGAAGCGGCGTACGACGATGAGGGACTGGCACAGCGAGCGGTGCGCGCACTTAAAGCCGCCTGTCCACAACTTGGGGTGATGACCGACGTCGCTCTGGACCCGTTCACCAGTCATGGCCAGGACGGTATTCTGGATGACTCCGGGTATGTACAGAATGACGTGACCACTGCGGTGCTGGTGCGACAGGCACTGTCGCATGCGCGAGCAGGTGCTGATGTTATTGCCCCGTCAGACATGATGGACGGGCGCATCGGTGCGATACGCGAAGCGCTTGAAGAGGAAGGCTTTCATAACGTCCAGATCATGGCCTATTCGGCAAAGTATGCGTCGGCCTATTACGGTCCCTTTCGCGATGCAGTCGGCTCGGCCGGCAACCTTAAGGGTGGCAATAAGAAGACCTATCAGATGGATCCGGCCAACAGTGACGAGGCATTGCATGAAGTGGCGATGGATATCGAAGAAGGCGCTGATATGGTGATGGTTAAACCGGGCATGCCCTATCTGGATATCGTGCGGCGAGTAAAGGATGAGTTTGCGGTCCCAACCTTTGCCTATCAGGTCAGTGGCGAGTATGCGATGCATATGGCGGCCATCGACAATGGCTGGCTGGGGGAAGAAACCATCTTTGAAGGGCTGCTGGCATTCAAACGCGCTGGCGCGGATGGTATTTTGACCTACTTCGCTAAACGCGTGGCGAAAAAGTTAGCGACTCAGGCTCAGTAAGCTGAGCCGCCTCTTCATCAAGCAGGCTAGTAAGAAAAGGATTGCGCGCAAAGAAACCGGCTGGCGCCTGCAGATGCAGGTGCGTGTTCTCAACGCTAAGCTGATAATGGTCGAGAATAGCGGCATGGCGGCGCTGACAAAGTAGTATCGCCAGGCGCAGGATGCGCTCGAGATGGCGTAAAGCAGGCAACTCGTGAACCGACGGGCTAGTGTCATCATCGATAATACCGGCGCAGCCTTCAAGCAATGCAATGATGTGTTTGCGCAAGGCGGCATTAAACCCCGGCAGATCCAGATGCTTAACCATATAGGCCGCATGGGCGCTGGCTTTTTTATACGCCAGACTCAATCCAAGCTCATGCAGATACGCCACAGCGCGCATCAATTCGTAGCTATTGCGCGGCATGACCCAGTGGTCGGCACACTGCTGATACAGGTTTTCCGCCACCTCAAGCACGCGTTCAGCTTGCCCGATATCGAGGTGGTAGGTGCCCGCAACTGTGCTTAAGGTACGCAGTTGAACATCAGTTTCGATCGTCTGGTCTGCATCGTTACTGCTATCCAGCAGGGCGTAGATAATGCCTTCGCGCAGCGCACCGGAAGTGGCTTGCAGCCTGGCAATAGAAAGCTTTTCACAGAGCGCAATTAATATACATAAACCACTGACAAAGACGCTCTTGCGGTTTGCTTTTAGACCTTTTAGATGCAGACGGTCATGCTCGCCACAGGCAATCGCTTCAGCTAGTAAGTTGGTTAACCAGTTGGGGGTAAAGTCGAGGGTTTCGCCACGAGCAATGGCAATTTCTTCGAGCGCTTTAAAGGTCCCGGAGGCCCCCAGCACCACGGCGCCTTCGCGTTTGCTGTATTGCTCAGCCACGACCCCGACAATTTCACCGGCACTGGTGATCGCAGCCTGAGTAGTCGCGTGCGTGATTTTACCGTCGGAAAAATGCTGCTGATACCAGGTAACACATCCCATATCGAGCGAATTCAATACCAGGGCTTCGAAGCCCTGACCGAGAATCAGTTCGGTAGAGGCGCCGCCAATATCAATCACCAGCATACGCTCAGGAAAAGCGGTGGTGCGGGCAATACCCTGATAAATGGTTGCTGCTTCTTCATCGCCACTGATGATCTCGATCGGGTGACCAAGAGTCTGTTGGGCGTCAGTAATGAATGCGGTGTCGCTGGCTATTTTACGTAAGGTAGCCGTGCCGACACAGCGAATATGGGATGGGTCGATGTCCTGCACGCGGTCAGAAAAGATCCGCAGGCACTGAAGAGCGCGTTGTTTGGCTGCGTCATCAAGCGATCCGTCGTCGCGTAGACCACCAGCGAGACGGACTTTGCGCTTGATCTTACTGACCACCTGTACGCCGCCAGCCACAACGCGAACCACCAGCATGTGAAAGCTGTTTGACCCAAGGTCGATGGCCGCGTAGTAGGCTTTTGAACGCATAGGCAGATGAGGGCCGCTATTTAACCGGGTTTACGCCCCTGGCGCTTTGGCCCGGAGTGACGTCGATTATAGTTTTTCCCACTCTGCATGCGACGCTTCTGCGGGAAGTGTGGTCTGGGTATATCTTCCAACAAGGCTCCGCTGTCATATTTAGTCACCGGGATACCATGTTTGATGTAGTCTTCAATGGCTGGAAGGTTATAAACGTACTCTTCACAGGCCAGACTCACCGCTTTACCACTGGCACCAGCACGGCCGGTACGACCAATGCGGTGGACGTAGTCTTCACAATCATCAGGCAGGTCGTAGTTATAGACATGGCTGACGGCTGGAATGTGTAAACCACGCGCTGCCACATCGGTGGCAACCAGAATATCCACTTTGCCGGTGGCAAAATCATCCAGAATCTTCAAACGTTTCCGCTGTGGAACGTCGCCGGTTAACAATCCAACGCGATGTTGCGCGGATTTTAACCACTGGTAAACCTTGTCGCAGCCATGTTTTGTATTGGAAAAAACGATTGCTTTGTCCGGCCAATCCTCTTCAATCAGGGTCAGCAGGAGTTTCATTTTGTCCGGTTTAGACGGGTAAAAAAGTTCTTCTTCAATACGGGCGCCAGTCATCTGTTCTGGCTCAATTTCGACGCTGGTAGGCTCGTTCATGTGCTCATAAGCAAGCTCTTTCACGCGCATCGAAAGGGTGGCTGAAAATAGCATGTTAAGTCGACCAGATGGTTGTCCCATCTGTCTGAACATGTAGCGAATATCGTCGATAAAACCGAGGTCAAACATGCGGTCTGCCTCGTCCAGGACCACCACATCAATTGCATCGAGACGGTAGACGCCTTGCTTGCAATAGTCGATCAGACGGCCGCAGGTTCCGACCAGAACGTCAACGCCTTCAGCCAGTTCGGCCCGCTGTGCTTCGTAGTTCTCACCACCATACACAACCGCCAGCTTGAGCCCACATTGCTTGGCTAACTCGATAGCGTCGTTATGGATCTGCACGGCGAGCTCACGGGTCGGTGCCATCACCAGTGCGCGAGGCTGTTTCGACTCCGTGTCTTTACGCGGGTTGGTCATTAATTGATTAAAAATCGCGACCAGGAACGCCATTGTCTTACCGGTACCGGTTTGCGCCTGGCCAGCCACATCTTGCCCCTGCAACGCCAACGGCAGGCTTAATGCCTGGATTGGTGTACAGTAGGTAAAGCCGACTTTATTCAGGGCATCGAGCACGCTCGGGTGCAATCCAAGATCGGCAAACTTGGTTTCAGTTAAGTGTTTTTCGCTCATGGCGCTCAGCATATCAGGTTTGCGCTTGCAATAAAAAACAGAAATGATTAAATATGTAGTCTAACTTCAAGTCGCAGCGACCTCGCTGCGAGAAAATGACCGGAGATGTACCATGAGTGACAACATTGTTCAGCTGAGCGACGAAAGCTTTGACGCAGACGTAATTAAAGCTGATCAACCAGTCCTTGTTGATTTTTGGGCTGAGTGGTGTGGACCTTGTAAAATGATCGCACCGATTCTCGACGACATCGCAGAAGAGTTTGCTGGTAAAGTTACCATCGGCAAACTGAATGTAGACCACAACAACGAAACTCCACCGAAGTATGGTATCCGCGGCATTCCAACATTGCTGCTGTTTAAAGGTGGTGAGGTCGTTGGAACTAAAGTGGGTGCAATGTCTAAAGCCCAACTGAGTGAATTCCTCAGCGAGCACGTGTAAGCACCGTGTAAGTTAACGCGGGCAGCGCCCACATTGCATCCTGGTGGGGTGTCCGCGTTTACTTCTTTATTCAGTGATCTCGTACAACGGCAAAACTGGACGAATCCCGAAATTGGTGTTATTTTGACCCTGTAGCGTTTCCAAACTGGCCGGAATTACTATCCTCAACGGCGCTTAAGCTACGAATAACGAACACGTACGAATACAAATACGAACACAGATATAACCCCTAAAATCACCCGCGCGTGCATAGTAGCAACGAGTTTCGTAACTGAAATGCGATGTGTGGACGTAAACAACCCCAAATTTTTGTAGATAATTTCTCAAGACCTACCGCTTATGAATCTGACTGAATTAAAAAGCAAGCCAATCAGTGAACTGGTTGACCTTGCCAGCGAAATGGGCCTCGACAACACGGCTCGCCTGCGTAAACAAGACATTATTTTTTCAATTTTAAAGGCTCACGCGAAAAGCGGCGAAGACATCTTCGGTGACGGCGTGCTGGAAATTCTGCAGGACGGCTTCGGCTTTCTGCGCTCCGGTGATTCGTCGTACCTGGCAGGTCCCGATGATATTTATGTATCGCCGAGCCAGATTCGCCGTTTTAACCTGCGTACCGGGGATACGGTCGCCGGTAAAATACGCCCGCCGAAAGATGGCGAACGCTATTTTGCCCTGCTGAAAATCCGCGAAGTTAACTTCGACAAGCCTGAAAACTCCCGTAATAAAATTCTTTTTGAAAACCTTACTCCTTTACATGCCAATGAACGTTTGCGCATGGAGCGTGGTAATGGCTCAACAGAAGACATCACGGCGCGTATTCTGGATCTGGCGTCGCCGATTGGTAAGGGTCAGCGTGGCTTAGTGGTAGCACCACCGAAAGCCGGTAAAACCCTGCTGTTGCAGAATATTGCGCAGTCCATTGCGGCCAACCACCCTGACTGTAATCTGATGGTGTTGCTGATCGACGAGCGCCCGGAAGAAGTGACCGAGATGAGTCGCTTGGTGAAAGGGGAAGTAATAGCTTCGACCTTTGATGAGCCAGCCAGCCGTCACGTGCAGGTTGCTGAGATGGTGATTGAAAAAGCCAAGCGTTTAGTTGAACACAAAAAAGACGTGGTCATTCTACTCGACTCTATCACTCGCCTGGCACGAGCTTACAACACCGTGATCCCAAGCTCTGGCAAGGTGTTAACCGGTGGTGTTGACGCCAACGCGTTACACAAGCCTAAGCGTTTCTTCGGTGCCGCACGTAATGTCGAGGAAGGTGGAAGCCTGACTATTATCGCGACCGCACTGATCGATACCGGCTCTAAAATGGATGAAGTCATCTACGAAGAGTTTAAAGGGACTGGTAACATGGAATTACACCTCAACCGCAAGATTGCGGAGAAGCGTGTATTCCCGGCGATCGATTTTAACCGCTCAGGTACGCGTCGTGAGGAATTACTGGCTTCACAGGAAGAGCTGCAGAAAATGTGGGTCTTACGTAAAATCCTCCACCCAATGGGTGAAATGGAAGCCATGGAGTTTCTTATTGACCGCTTAGTGATGACTAAGACCAATGATGAGTTCTTTGAATCGATGAAGCGGCAGAAAAGCTAGTTCCGCCGTATCTTAGATAAGTGAGCAAAGCCAGATGAAGTATCAGGACTTGCGTGACTTTCTGGCTCAGCTGGAAAGCCAGGGCGAACTTAAGCGAATTTCCCAGCCTATTGATCCCTATCTTGAAATGACAGAGATTGCCGACCGCACGCTAAAAGCGGGCGGTCCGGCGTTGTTGTTTGAGAATGTCAAAGGGCACGACATGCCGGTACTGGCGAATCTTTTTGGTACCCCGGATCGGGTTGCGAAAGGAATGGGCCAGGACAGCTTAAGTGCGCTGCGGGACGTTGGTAAACTGCTTGCTTACTTAAAAGAGCCTGAGCCCCCAGCGGGCTTCAAAGATGCGTTGAGCAAATTACCCTTGCTGAAAAAGGTGCTGAGTATGGCACCCAAAGTACGTAAGAACGCGCCCTGTCAGGATGTGGTGATCAGTGGCGACGACGTCGATTTAGCTAAAATTCCGGTACAGCACTGCTGGCCTGGCGATGTTGCACCCTTGATTACCTGGGGCCTTACTGTCACCAGGGGGCCGCATAAAAAACGCCAGAACCTGGGCATTTATCGGCAACAGGTGCTGTCCAGAAACAAGCTCATTATGCGCTGGCTTAGCCACCGTGGTGGCGCGCTGGATTATCAGGAATTTTGTAAGCAGAACCCTGGCCAGCGTTTCCCGGTGTCGGTCGCGCTGGGTGCTGATCCGGCGACCATTCTCGGTGCCGTGACACCGGTTCCTGATACCTTGTCGGAATACGCTTTTGCGGGTCTGTTACGCGACGGCAAAACCGAAGTGGTCAAATCGGTTAGCAATGATCTTCAGGTTCCTGCGCACGCCGAAATTATCCTTGAGGGCTACCTCGAACCCGGTGAAACCGCGCCCGAAGGCCCGTATGGAGACCATACCGGTTACTACAATGAAGTGGACGAGTTTCCCGTCTTCACTGTGACTCATATCACCCATCGTAAAGACCCGATTTACCATACCACCTATACCGGGCGGCCGCCGGATGAACCTGCGGTGCTTGGGGTTGCGCTGAACGAAGTGTTTATTCCTATTTTGCAAAAGCAGTTTCCGGAAATTATCGACTTCTATTTGCCGCCGGAAGGTTGTTCGTACCGTATGGCCGTGGTCACCATGAAGAAACAGTATCCAGGTCATGCGAAACGGGTAATGATGGGCGTGTGGTCTTTTTTACGCCAGTTTATGTATACCAAGTTCGTGATTGTCTGCGATGACGACATCAATGCCCGCGACTGGCAGGATGTCATCTGGGCCATTACCACGCGGATGGACCCGGTGCGGGACACTGTGATGGTTGAAAATACCCCGATTGATTACCTCGACTTTGCTTCGCCGGTATCCGGCTTAGGGTCGAAGATGGGGATGGACGCCACCAATAAATGGCCGGGTGAGACCGATCGCGAATGGGGGGAGCCCATTGTTATGGACGAAGCGGTTAAGCAGCGCGTCGATGATATCTGGGATGAGTTAGGTATTTTTAAATAAGGTTTTTATGTCAGTTTTGCGTTGCCAGTTAAGTAGTATGAAAGCGCTTGCACCGAATGTGTATCGCGTCGAATTGTCTCCATCTGCTCCGGTGGTGTTTCATGCCGGGCAGTATTTGCAGGTGGTCATGGGCGAGAACGACAAGCGACCGTTTTCCATTGCATCTATGCCAGCTGAGCAGGCTCGCCTTGAGCTGCATATTGGCGCTGAACCAGGTAATACCTACGCCAGTGAAGTGATTGAACGCTTACAGGCTGACGGTGAAATCAGTGTCGAGGCGCCGTTAGGGGTGGCTCAGTATCGTGCTGACAGTGCACGGCCGATGATTTTACTCGCCGGGGGGACTGGGTTTTCTTATACCTGGTCTATCCTGCAGCAGCATCTGGCGAGCACTGATCCACGCCCGGTTATGATGTTCTGGGGCGCGCGCCAGCTGGATGATCTCTACATGCATGAGCAGCTGCTGCAGCTCGAACGTCTGCACGAGAACTTCAGCTATCGGCCGGTACTGGAAAATCCGCCAGCCGAGTGGACCGGTGACCGTGGCCTCGTTCACCATGCAGTGTTAGAGGCTTTCGGCAAACAACTGGCAGATTTTGACGTGTATATAGCGGGCCGTTTTGAGATGGTGCGTGTGGTACGCGATGAATTTGAACAGCACGGATTGCCACGCGAGCAACTGTACGGAGACGCGTTGAGCTTCATTTAATTTGGCGCTATACTGCCGCCGAAAACTACCAAGGGGTGCCCGTACGGGCTGAGATGCATTGCGAACCCTTAGTACCTGATCCGGTTAATACTGGCGTAGGGATTGGTAATACAATTCAAAGTTCTACTTACAAAGCCTGTAACCGGGTCTCTTCTTTCTGTTAAGTAAAAGATGAGATCCTTATATGAAATACTCTGTTCCTGTTCTTAAGTCCTCCCTCCTACTTGGTGCTTTGACCCTGACGCTGCCTGTTTCTGCGCAGACCACGGAGAATGAAGTCTCCATTGAGCGTATTACTGTGGTCGGCGAATTTCGCGCCAAAGGGCTGCAGGACGTGCCGGCCAGTGTCAGTGTGTTAAGTGCTGAAGATATCCGCAGTCGTCAGGCTGAACATCTTGAAGACGCGCTGGCAATGACCCCTAACCTGAATCTTGCCTCAGGCGGATCGCGTGCCAACTATATCCAAATCCGCGGTATCGGCGAGCGAAGTCAGTTTGTTGACCCGATTAATCCATCGGTCGGCCTTGTGATTGATGGCATTAATTACAGTGGGCTGGGCCAGGCCGCCACCCTGTTTGATATCGGCCAGGTCGAAGTGTTTCGGGGCCCACAAAGTACCCGTTTCGGCGCAGACGCGATGGCGGGAATGGTCTATCTGAGTAGCCATGAACTGACCGACTATGCCGATGGGCAGCTTGAATTAAACCATGCGAATTACAATAGCTTCGGTGCCGGAGCGGCATTTGGTGGTGCTCTTAACGATAGTTTTCGCCTGCGTGGCTCATTGTATCGTTATCAGAGCGATGGCTTTGTTGAGAACACGTACCTTGGACGCAGTGATACCAATGGCCAGGACGAACTGACGTTTCGGTTGAACGGTGAATGGCAGATGGCGCCGGATCTTAACATGCTGCTGAGCTATCACCGGTTTGATATCGATAACCGCTATGACGCATTTTCACTCGACCTTGATCGCACCACGTTATCCGATATGCCTGGTCAGGATACGCTGGATAGCCATGCCGTTCGTTCGCAACTTAACTATACCGGGCTGGATACTGCCGAGCTTCAGTTCTCACTAAGTGTCCTGACCGCCGAGCAGATATACAGTTTTGATGAGGACTGGGCCTACCAGGGGATTGAACCGGGTTGGGAGTACAGCGCCTTTGATGCGTATGACCGCGAGCGGGACGATACCACCGCTGAATTGCGCTTACTGTCGTCAACACCGATTGAGGTCGCTGGCGTCGCCACTGACTGGGTGGCGGGTGTGTATGTGCGACAAAGCGATATGCAGCTTACCCGGACCTATACCTCGTACGATTATGCAGAAGAAGCGTACCTGAACGCGCTGTTCAGCAGTGACTATGAAACAGAGAACTGGGCGGCGTATGGCGAGCTCATCCAGCAGTGGACACCGCAACTTCAGGCGACCTACGGATTGCGGGTGCAGGGGTACGATAATCAATACCGTGATAGCCGCGCTATTGTTGCCAACCCCAGTGATACGACCTGGGGTGGCCGTGCCTCACTGCAGTACACCCTTGATGACAATCAGCAGGTTTACGTGTCGCTGGCCCGGGGCTTTAAACAGGGCGGTGTCAATGGTGAGGCTCTGGGACGGGCTGACGACGAGGGCCTGGGGGAAGCCAGTGAGTTTCTGGAGTCCGTGGCAACCTTTGCCCCTGAGCTTCTGATAAACAGCGAACTTGGCTATCGGTTGCATATGCCCGAACACAGCTTGAATGCCAACGTTACCCTGTTTCACAGCTGGCGCGATGACATGCAGGTCAACGCTTATGTATTGCGTGATCAGCAGTTCGTCAGCTACCTCGACAACGCATCGTCAGGGCGCAACTACGGCCTTGAAATTGAACTGGATTACCTGCCAACAGACCGCTTGCGTGTATTCAGTGCGCTCGGCGTCATGCAAACTGAGCTGCGCAACTTTCAGCCGGAAGCGGGCGAGCTTATCAGTGGCCGTGAACAGGCCCACGCTCCCAATTATCAGCTTCATGCAGGCATTGAATATCAGTTAGCGGCGTCGTTGCAGTTGCGGGTAGAAATGGATGCGCGGGACGGCTTCTACTTTTCCAATACCCATGATCAGCGTTCGTCCAGTCATCAACTGCTGCATGCGCGGTTAAACTATTTTGTAGGGGACTGGGTGTTAAGTCTGTGGGGTCGTAACCTGACTGATGAAGACTATGCGACCCGGGGATTCTATTTTGGTAATGACCCTCGCGATGGTTATAGCGCAAAAAATTATGTTCAATATGGTGAGCCGCGTCGTGTCGGCTTTACCGCTCGCTATCAATTTTAAAGGAGGCTGTGATGAGCTTACCATTAAGTGCTGAAATTTCTCTGTACCCACTGGCTGATGCATACCTCCCGGTGATTAAAGACTTTGTTGAGCGCCTGGCGCGCTACGATGATCTGGTGGTGAACACCAACACCATGAGTACTCAGGTGTTTGGCGACTTTCGCCGGGTTATGGAGGTACTGACCGATGAACTCGAGCGTGTCTATCAACAGGTGCCGAGCCAGGTCCTGGTGTGTAAGTTCATTAACCGCGACCTGCGTCCATGAGTGCGTGGCTGACTGAGCTACTGGCGCTAACGTCGCAATGGGAGCTGCTGGCCGTGTTGCTGGCAGCGGCATACGTGGTGCTGGCGATTCGGCAGAGTCTGTGGTGCTGGCCAGCTGCCGCTATCAGTGCCTCTATTTATACCGGGCTTTTCATCCAGGGTTCGTTGTATATGGAAAGTGCGTTGCAACTTTTCTACGTGGTGATGGCGGGTTACGGATTCTATAGCTGGGTCTCGCACCGCCGGCAGCATAGTGGTAGCGGGCCTGGTATTGCGATAACCACCATGGGTTGGCGCACGCATTTGTTGTGGTTGACTGGACTCACCCTGCTCAGTGCGATGCTGGCCTGGCTGCTGAGTCGCTACACGGACGCAGACATGGTTTGGCTCGACACCCCAACGACGGTGTTCAGTTTATTCGCAACCGTGCTGGTTGCCCGGCGCGTGCTCGAAAACTGGCTTTACTGGATCGTGATCGATTTTGCCTATGTGGCACTTTTCTGGAGTAAAGGGTTCTACCCGACCGCCGTGTTGTTTGCGGTTTATACCCTGATGGCCTTTATCGGCTACTGGCGATGGCGTCAGAGTTATCAAGCGCAACAGCGCACAGATGCAGGAAGTTTGAGTGAGCAGTACAGCTATTGATGCATTTTTACAGCAACATCTGGGCAGCGGCTGGCAGTTGCAGCCCGTGCCCGGCGGCCTGGTAAATCGCTGCTGGCAGGTGGACCATGAGGGACAACGCTACTTCCTTAAACAGCAGGGCGCAGCTCGCCATAATGGGGTCGATCGGGTAGAGGAAGTTCGCTTACAACGCGCGCTCTACCAGCACCACCTGACGGTGGATATTGTCGCCTGGAATGCCAGTTATGAGCTGGTGTTGTTTGCCTGGGTTGACGCACCCACGTTGACTCAGTCTGACAGCACCACACAATTGAAGGTTCTGGCTGACACGCTGTGGCGTATTCATCAGCAGGCCCCCCCGTTGCCGCACTGGTCATTGAGCTCACGGGTCGATAATTACCTGCAGGCAATTGCCCAGTATGAAGCAAAGGTCGCCAACGATCTGGCTGCTGAACTGGCCGGGTTTGCGCCTTTGTTAACTGCCTGGGATCAGCACCCTAAAGTGCTTTGTCATAATGACCTGGCGTTTGCTCATATTCTGATGAGCCAACCACCGCGGGTGGTCGACTGGGAATACGCGGGCTATGGCCACCCGTGCTTTGATCTTGCATCGTCAATTGCGATCAATGAGCTAACAGAGGGGGAGGTGGCGGCTCTCTGTGAGCACTATTCAGCGCACAGCCTGAAGCATGGCGGGGAAACAATAACGCCAGCCGACTTATCGGACTGGCGTCAGTTAATTGACCTGGTGAACAGGCTCTGGTTTGAGGCACAGCGGGTGCAGCGCACCACCTGAGCAGCTGGCTAGTCGAGCAAATTAAGCACCTGACTCTGACTGAGCGTAGCCTGTCCGCGTAGCGCGATCGCCGATTGACCGAGAATGTTGTCCCGGGTCTGGTTGGCGGTGGCTTCAGCGTAATCCAGATCCCGGATCCGCGAACGAGCGGCCTGAATATTGACATTGGCCTCGGTCAGGTTATTGACCGCACTGACAAAAGCACTTTGCTTGGCACCATAGTCAGCACGAATCCCGCCCACCACGCTCAACATATCGTCGATCTCAGAGATAGCATCGGCGGCCCCGGATGCAGTACTTACATCCAGCGTTTCCAGTGCATTAAGGCCGGCACCGCGTAAATCAACGGCGTCCACCGTCATTCGTTCATCGTTGCCACTGCGACCGGTACCGACCAGAAAGTTAAGTGACTGATCCTGATTGAGCAAGGTAGTGCCGCCGATGTTGGTGGTATCCAGTGTGCGGTAAATACCATCGCGTAACTGTGCCATTTCGTCGCCAATTGCACTGCGGTCGTTGTCGCTTAAAATGCCATTGCCCGCCTGGACGCTTAATTCACGCATGCGTTGCAAGTCATTTTGCACCTGCTGCATACCACCTTCTGCCACCTGCAGTACCGAGATGCCGTCAAAGGCGTTCCTGACTGAGCGCTGGAATGCGGTTGCTTCTGAATTCATACGCTCAATGATTTGCAGTGCCGCCGCATCGTCACTGGCCCGATTTACCCGGTTACCGGATGCAAGTTGTTCCATACGTTGATTCTGCGACTGTATGGTCTGCTGCAGTATTGAATTGCCAGAAGCGGGGTTGTTGATTTTCATAGTACGCCCTTAGTGAAAGGTTGACGCCTGTCTATATTAGATAAATTTATTATATACCAGTTGTTTAAATAGTGAACAACTAAATTCACTGGCTCTAATCTTGCGTTGCGCTGACCTGATAAAGCGCTAAATTAGATAGCTTATTCATGAAAATACAGGCATCAGGCATGACCAAACCGAAAGAACTGAGCGATAAGTTATACGGCTATCTGGCAGAGGACGAGGACGCCCGCGTCTGTAAAGACATCCCGGATGAGGCCTGTAACCATCAGCCACAGGCGTTTGTTTTTCATTTATGGGCGTTGACCCTGACCAAGCTGGGTGACTCATTGGTTAGCGCGCGTCTGGTCCTGCCCTGGTTATTAACCGCCACCGGCGCCCCTGCATTTTTTATTGCGATGCTGGTGCCATTGCGGGAATCCTTGTCCCTGTTGCCGCAACTTTTTGTTGCTCAAAGTATGCGTGAGAAACCGATTCGAAAATGGTTCTGGGTCGTGGGCAGTATAGGCCAGGCGTGTGCGCTCATGATGATGCTGGTTGGGCTGTTTACCTTTGAAGGGGCAAGCTTCGGCTGGTGGGTGATTGGCTGGCTAATCGTGTTTAGCCTCTCCCGCGGGGTGTGTTCGGTGGCAATTAAGGATGTGACCGGTAAAACAGTATCGAAGACGCGCCGTGGACGCTTGACTGGGCTGGCTGCAAGCGCGGCCGGGCTGATGACATTGCTAACCGCTGTGGCAATCATTTTAAGCCCCGAGGTCGAGGGGTCGAATTTACTTTTTGTGGCTCTGTTAGGCGGTGCCGCGGTGCTGTGGATCCTCGCTGCTATTATTTATGCCTTTGTGCCTGAAACACCGGGAGCCACCAGCGGTGGCGGCAATGCCATAACCGAAGCCGTTAAGTCCTTGAGTATTTTATGGCAGGACAAACAGTTCGGTCACTTTGTCGCCACCCGTGCGTTGTTGGTGTCGTCGGCATTCTCGATCCCTTACATTGTGGTGTTGATTCAAAACCAGTCGTCAGGCAATGGCATAGTAACCGGCCTCGGCGGTTTATTACTGGCGAATGGCCTGGCCGGTCTGCTGGCAGGGCGTTTCTGGGGCAAGTGGTCCGACAGCGCCAGTCATCACGTGATGGCAGCAGCAGCGTTTATGGCGGTAGGCGTGATGGCGCTGGCGCTGATTGTGGATAGCCTGTGGCAGGACTATATGGCCTGGCTGCCGGTTGGTGGCGGACTGATTTTCCTTGCTGCGGTAGCCCATCATGGCGCCCGGGTGGGGCGCAAAACATACCTGGTAGATATGGCCACGCAGGAAAACCGTGCGCAGCTGACAGCGGTGTCGAATACCGTCATCGGGGTACTATTGTTGCTTGGTATCCTGCTTGGGGCGCTAGATAGCTGGCTTGGCACGCACAGTGTGTTGCTGTTTCTGATCGTGGTTGGACTGATTGCGGGCTGGCGCGCACTGCGCCTGCCAAACGTGGTTGACGATTAAGGCAAGCCACCGCATGCTAGCAGCAGGCTGTCCGTTTCTTGAAGAGGTATCCATTGATGACCGAACCGCAGGTACAGGCGTTGTCGCCAGCCGTACAAATTAATTTGAACATTCGTGGCATGAAGCCCTCAGCGACAGTGGCTATCAATGAGCGTAGTGCTGAGTTGCAGGCAGAAGGACGCGAAGTACTTAAGCTGGGGCTGGGTCAGTCGCCGTTTCCGGTGCCAAAGCATGTGCAGCAGGCGCTGCGTGACAATGCGCAGCAAAAAGATTACCTCGCCGTAAAAGGTCTGCCTGCCCTCCGCCAGAGCATCAGTGCCTATTTAAAGCGCACTCAGGGGCTTGATTACGATGCGCAGAATGTTCTTATTGGTCCAGGCACCAAAGAGCTGATGTTCATCATGCAGCTGACCTATTACGGTGACCTGGTGATTCCCAGCCCGAGCTGGGTGTCCTATGCGCCACAGGCGCGCATTCTGGGGCGCAATTTACACTGGTTACGTACATCCCTGGACAGTGGCCTTGGCGTCACCCCTGAAGCACTCGAGGAGCTGTGCCAACAGGACCCTGACCTGCCACGGCTACTTATTTTGAATTATCCGAGTAACCCGACCGGACTTGCCTATAGCGAAGACCAGCTTAAGGCGATCGGCGGGGTCGCCCGTCGTTACCGGGTGCTGGTGCTGTCGGACGAGATATACGGTGGCGTTAATTTCAGCGGTGAACATATTTCGATTGCCCGCTATTACCCGGAAGGCACCATTATCAGTGATGGGATCAGTAAGTGGAGTGGTGCGGGTGGCTGGCGTTTAGGGGCGTTTGTTTTTCCTCCTCAGCTAAAATGGCTGGCTGATGCCATGGCGGTGGTCGCTAGCGAGACATTTACCTCGACCAGTGCACCTATTCAATATGCGGCGATTGAAGCGTTTCAACAAAACCCGGCAATGGAAAGCTATTTGCAGCAATCACGGGCCGTGCTCGAAGCACTTGCGAACTATGCCTATGACCGTTTAACCAGTGCTGGTGCCCAGGCCATCAAGCCGCAGGGGGGCTTCTATTTATTCCCCAGCTTTGAGGCGGTGCGGGAGCGAATTCTGAGCAAAGGGATCCAGACCAGCGACGAGTTCTGTCAGCGATTGTTGGATGAAAAGGGGGTTGCCTGTTTACCCGGCAGTTGTTTCGGGCGCCCGGCCAGCGAATTTTCAGTGCGTATTGCCTACGTCGATTTTGATGGCGAGGCGGCGCTCGATGCGCTGGAGGCTGGCGCCACATTAGACCATGAGTTTCTGCGACGCTATTGCGGTCGGGTGGTGGAAGCCATCGACCGCATGCATGACTTTATTTCGTAGGCCGATTAATTAAGCCAGTTTGCCATCGCGGATGTGCTGTTCACCACGCGCTTTGGCGAGCTGGATTTGTTTTTCCCGCTCAAGAAAACGCTGCCGCTGTTCAGCAGTGGTTTTATCATAACAATGCGGGCAACTGACGCCTTTCTCATAATGCTCGCTTTGCTTTTCCTGCTCGGTAATTGGCATCCGGCAGGCGTAACACTGGTCATAGCTGCCTTGCTCAAGGCCGTGCTTGACGGTAACCCGCTGATCGAAAACAAAGCATTCACCCTGCCACTTGCTATTGGCGGCTGGAACGTCTTCGAGGTACTTCAGAATGCCGCCTTTGAGATGAAAAACCTCATCAAAACCGAGCTCCTTTAAGTATGCCGTCGACTTTTCGCAGCGAATGCCGCCGGTGCAAAACATTGCGACTTTCTTATGCTGGCCGGTGTCGAGGTGGTCTTTCACATACTGTGGAAATTCGCGGAAAGTTTCCGTTTTAGGGTTAACCGCGCCTTCGAAGGTGCCCACGGCAAATTCGTAATCATTGCGAGTATCAATCAGCAGCACGTCGGGATCATTGATAAGCGCGTTCCAGTCTTTCGCTTCAACGTAGTTGCCAACGGTTTTCTTAGGATCAATCCAGTCGATCCCCATGGTCACGATTTCTTTTTTTAGTTTTACCTTGGTCCGGTAAAACGCCTGGCCATCGCTTGGTGATTCTTTGTGGTCAATATCGGCTAAACGTGCATCGGCCTGTAAATGGCGCAGCACATTATCAAGTTGCTGGCGAGTGCCACAAATGGTGCCGTTAATGCCTTCCCGAGCCAGTAACAAGGTACCTTTTACCTCATTTTCCAGCATCACATCTAACAGTGGCTGGCGCATGGCTTCATAATTATCGAGCTCCACAAATTTGTAGAGCGCAGCGCAGGTATATTGCATCGAATTGCCTTTTTTCAGCGGCCCGAACCGTAAATCCGGTGCCTGGTTAGTCATAGAAAATGGTGCTGAGCCTGAGGTGGTATCGCCTTCAAGCGCAGGCGCCGGCATTATACCCGGATCTGCAGACAAATAAAAAGCGCCGCTGAGGCGGCGCTTTTACTAATGTGGCTGGTCTACTTGAGGTAGGAGGTCAGCATCCACGCCGTTTTTTCCTGCTCGGTAATGTAGTCGCCCATCAGCGAGGCAGTGCCTTCATCATCGATCTCGTTGGCGGCGGAGAGTATTTCCCGCTGCAACTTAATCACAACCTGGTAACTTTGCAGGATGCTCTCAACACAGGTGCGACCGTCATGGACGTCGGCAACTTCTTTAATGCTGCTATTGTCGAGATAGTTGGTGTACGTGTGCTGGGGTTGCTGACCAAGGGTCAGAATACGCTCTGCGATTTCGTCAATTTTCATCAACAAATCGTTATAGGTTTCTTCAAATTTGACGTGCAACTCGAAAAAACGCTCGCCACGAATGTTCCAGTGGAAGCCTCGCACGTTCATATAGAAAATCTGGTAGTTGGACAGTAACTGGTTAAGTTTTCCTGCGAGTTTTTCTGTGTCGGCTTTACCGAGGCCAATCACGTTTAACTGTTGTATAGGCATAAAATGTTCCCCTTACGTCTGCTGTTCATCCATTGGGACTTTAAGTATAGCTACTAGCTTAGCCGCTTAATTTGACTTTGCACATGCTTTAAAGCGATGAGTTAAATCGCTTTTTTGCATTCGCCAGAGGCAACGGCTAGAGTTCATAGAGTGGTAAAACTGAAGGAACCTGTATGCGTGCTCAACAAAAATTAACCGTTGCGGTGATAGCGGGTGTGTTATTAACCAGTGGGTGCTCTGACGCACAGCGTTCGGCAGAGCTCCCTGCGCAGGAACAGTTCTTTTTCTACCTTGGCGAGCTTTGTGGCAACGCATACCGGGGAGAGCGAACCGTTGAACGCCCGGACAGCGACCTGCTGCAGGGAAATGAAGCGTTGCTGGTTCATTTTCGCGAGTGTGATGAAAACAGTATTTACGCCGCTTTTCATATTGGAGCTGAACAGGGGCAGGGTGACTGGGACCGTTCGCGGACCTGGATTTATCGTAAACACCCTGAACGGCTTGAACTGCGCCACGACCACAGGTTGCAGGATGGCAGCGAAGACGCAGGCAATACCATGTACGGTGGATATACCGAGACCGATGGCAATTCAACCAGCCAGCGCTTTGTCTTCACCGAGCGCACGGGACCGAATGACGAACAGCTGGGGTGGCGGGTCGAAGTAGAGCCCGGCGTTCGATATACCTATGGCACCTATTCTGATGACGAGTGGACCTGGCGCGTCGACTTTGATTTAAGCCAGACCGTTGAGCCACCGCCGGCCGCCTGGGGCCATGAAGGCGGCTATATTCAGTAAAGCGGCCACGTTTTTACAGTGCGGGTCGCTCGTAGTGACCTTCCACACCCTGTTTAGACAATACCCATTGCCACAACTGAATATTCCTCGCCCGAAAAGCTCCGGCACAGGAGAGTAAATAGTAACGCCACATACGATAGAAGCGGGTATCGTATCTGGCGTTTTTTTGCAGTTCAGGCCAGCCCCGCTCGAAATTATCATGCCAGGCCATTAATGTTTTATCGTAGCTAGCGCCAAAGTTATGCAGGTCTTCGACCACGAAAAGCTTTTCCGCCGCCTCGCCAACATGGCGAATGGCAGGTAATTCGCCGTTCGGAAAAATGTACTTATCTATCCACGGGTCTGGAGGGGTGCCACCGGCATTGCGGCCAATGGTATGCAGTAAGAAGAGACCGTGCTCTTTCAGGACCTGATTCACAACCTGCATGTAGGTTCGGTGATTTTTCGGGCCTACATGCTCAAACATACCCAGGCTCACCACTGCATCGAAAGGCTTGTCGGCGAAGATCTCGGGCAAATCACGGTAATCGTTTAATAAAAATTCAACCGGCAATCCTTTAAAGCGTTCTTTACCAAGCTCGATCTGAGCTTTGGAAATGGTGACGCCAACACATTCAACGCCGTAGTGCTCGGCCGCATATTGCATAAAGCTTCCCCAGCCGCAGCCCACGTCGAGCACCCGCATGCCGGGTTTTAATTTAAGTTTGCGGCAGGTGAGTTCCAGCTTGTGCTCCTGCGCGGTGTCCAGATCCT
The DNA here is from genome assembly GCF_003986955.1 of Aliidiomarina sedimenti. GTDB lineage: Bacteria > Pseudomonadota > Gammaproteobacteria > Enterobacterales > Alteromonadaceae > Aliidiomarina > Aliidiomarina sedimenti. Next base: position 255,650 of record NZ_PIPN01000004.1, read on the forward strand.
TGGCCTGAGTCCAGAAGCCACAGGTGTAGACCATCCGTTTATCGAGCATTTTCTGGTATAGGTCGTTGCCAAGATCGTAGTGTTTCTGACCGACCTCCCAGGCGCGTTTTTTGCCCTGCAGGTTAAACAGACGATTTTTCAGAGAATGCATGATAAGACGTGACGGATGAACCTGCTCTGCAATACGGGCCTGTAAAAGGCGGGAGAAAAACTGGTCGAGGTGCTCGCAGTCCCAGTGGCCGTCCATGTAGGCTTCACCGAGGCCAAGGTTACCGTGGGCCAGCGCACGCGGTATGACATCGTCACGATGCAGCTGGAGGTCCCAGGGGCGGGACCCATTGATCTGAATATCTGCTTTTGCCAGCAATTCGTTTGCGAAATCCTGAGATGACATGGTTTTACCTTTCTATTTCATCAAAATTTCAACCATTTAGGATGCTTACAAAGCCTAATACATAGTCCCTGATCTGTCACTAAGTGCGCCTTTTTACCCTTTATGTGTTTATATCTTGGCGCAAATTGGCGATAATGCGCGCTTGATGCGTTTATGAAGTCGTTAGAGAAGGTTTTTCGTGGGCAAAACAACCATTATCGCCATCGCCGGGGCGTCTGCATCCGGGAAGAGTTTATTTGCCTCTACAGTGTATCAGGAGTTGGTCGCAGAGCTAGGTGGCGAGCGGATTTCTGTACTGCAGGAAGATGCGTATTATCGTGACCAGAGTCACCTCTCCTATGAGCAGCGAGTGCTCACCAACTACGATCACCCCACTGCCTTTGAACATGACCTTTTGTACCAGCATCTGCAACAATTGCGCGACGGTCATGCGATCGAAATGCCGCAGTACTCCTACCAGGAGCACACGCGTCTTGAAAAAACCATCCCGGTAACCCCTGCACGGGTTATTTTGGTGGAAGGTATTCTGCTGCTGAGCGATGAAAAGCTGCGCGAGCAGTTTGATATTTCGGTATTTATGGATACGCCTTTAGATACCTGTCTTTTACGCCGTATTAATCGTGATATGGAGTTACGCGGAAGAACGCTGGCTTCTATTACCGAGCAGTATGAGAATTATGTTCGTCCTGCCTTTTTTGATTTTATCTTCCCCTCCAAGCAACATGCGGATCTGGTTGTGACCCGCGGTGGTCAGAATGAAATTGCTATCGACATTATTAAAGCCAAAATTCGTCAGCTGCTGGCTGAATAATTAGACAAAGACCGACGCTAAAGGAATCCCTATGATAGGCTTGATTGGCATCGCCGTTTTACTGCTCATTGCTTACGCATTTTCTGTCGCACGTACCCGGATACGCTGGCGCACCGTTGGTGGGGCCTTTGCGTTGCAAGCTGGCCTTGGCGCTTTTGTGCTCTATATCCCTCTGGGCCAGGATTTACTGGGTGGGTTCGCGCTTGGGGTTGCCAATGTCATTGGCTATGCCAGTGCGGGGATGGAATTCCTCTTTGGTGACATTGGCGCGTATTCTCAGGGCTTTATTTTCGCCATCCACGTGCTTGGGGTCATCGTATTCTTCTCCTCGCTGATAGCGGTGTTGTATCACATCGGTATTATGCACTGGGTTATTCGCCTGATAGGTGGCGGGTTACAACGCTTACTTGGGACCTCGAAACCAGAGTCAATGTCGGCAGCCGCGAATATTTTCGTCGGACAGACTGAAGCGCCGCTCGTGGTACGTCCGTATATTCCCCGTATGACCCGATCGGAGCTTTTTGCGGTCATGGTCGGTGGCCTGGGTTCAATTGCTGGCTCAGTGCTGGCTGGGTATGCCGGGCTTGGAATCGAATTAAAGTACCTGATAGCCGCCTGCTTCATGGCTGCACCAGGTTGTTTGTTGATGGCTAAGATCATTCTGCCGGAAACCGAAGAACCGCTTGACCACCTCGCTGAAACCCCGCTCGAAGAAAAACGTACCAATGTGATCGACGCCGCAGCTTCAGGCGCTTCAAGTGGTATGCAACTGGCCCTTAACGTAGGTGCTATGCTCCTTGCCTTTGTTGCATTGATTGCCCTGATAAATGGCATTATCGGCTGGGTCGGGGGGCTCTTTGGAGCGGACGAACTGACGTTGCAGCTGATTCTGGGTTACATCTTTCAGCCACTGGCGTTCATTCTTGGCATAAGCTGGGACGAAGCTCGGCTTGCTGGCAGTTTTATTGGTCAAAAACTGGTTATTAATGAGTTTGTAGCCTACCTTGATTTCGCCAACTACCGGGATCAGCTGAGTGAGCATAGTCAGGTCATTATTACCTTTATGCTTTGTGGTTTTGCCAATTTCTCTTCCATTGCAATCCTTCTGGGCGGACTCGGCGGGATGGCACCAAGTCGGCGCAAAGACATTGCCGAGCTGGGTATGCGCGCTTTATTGGCTGCTACGCTGGCCAATTTGATGAGTGCGGCAATCGCCGGGGTCTTCTTTGCACTTTCTTAATGATCACTTTTCCTGACAATTCGTTACAATTAATTGTCAGGACGTAAGACGCATTTCGGTTATACTATCAAACTATACCGCCTGGACTGATTCAGGCGGTTTGTTATTTTTACTCTCAAAGGAGCAGATTATGAAATCCGTTTGGATAGCGTTCATGCTGGTACTTGTACTCGTCGTGCCGAGCGCTATGGCGCAGGAGCGCATCGAAAATGATAATCCGCACCGCTTATTACAGGAAGTTGCGGAAACGATGCTGCAACGGATCCGTGATGACCGCGAGCGAATTGAGCAGGAGCCTAATTATCTGCGTGTAATTATGGAAGAAGAGCTAATTCCTTATACCGATTACCGTTTTGCGGCGGCACAGGTTATGGGTCGCAACTGGCGCGCGCTGGACGACGAGCAACGTCGTCAATTCGTTGATGCGTTTCGCTCATACCTGATCAATACCTACGCACGGGTCTTTACTCAGTATGATGAAGAGAAGCATGAATTGCAGTTTGGCCGTGAAGATGATTATGAGAATGAGCGGGTGGTGATTGTCCGTGCTCAATTAAATCAGGAAGATGGGCCACCAATACGACTGAACTTTAACCTTCGTCGTCAGACCCCTGAGTCGCCGTGGATGGCATTCGATCTTGAGGCGGAAAACATTAGCCTGCTCAGCGCACAGCGTTCTGAAATTCAGTCTATTTTAAGTCAACGAGGCTTTGACGGCGCTATTGAACTGCTGCGCGAACGCGCGAGCGTCGAGATTGATCTCGATGAGGAGCTTGATGCGGACGAATTTACCTCACAAGGGTAATCCGCGAACCGGCACGATTGAGCCTATTGGGGATTAGCCCAAGTGAGCTCAGTAAAGCATAACAGAAAGCCAGCTAGCTTAATCGCTAGCTGGCTTTTTTATATTTTGTAACAATTTTCAGGTTACCACGACCCTGTCTATACGTGTATAGATACTAGACTGATTCAATACAGGAACGACCTTATGCAAAGTACAGAGCAACGCTACAGCGAATACAAAGTGGTTCATATAGTTGAAGGAGGCTGTGGCACCATTTTTCTCGGTTCATCTGGCTTACCCATGAAAAAGATCGAAGCCGAACTGAATGCCTACGCGGCGGATGGCTGGCAGGTGGTCTTTCAGGTACTGGAGATGAAGCGCTTCTGGTTGTTCTGGCAGCGTGAAGCCATGATAGTGACACTTGGACGGTAATACGAGTGAACGCACAACAGTTACTGATCCGTTCGATTCAGGCGTACCAGCGTAGCGGCGGAAGTCGCCGTTGGTTTGGTGTTTGTTGTAATTACGCGCCGACCTGCTCTGAATACACCCTGCAGGCAGTGCGTGCGCTTGGTGTGCGCAAAGGAATGATGCTTGGCTGGCAGCGAATACGTCGCTGCCGTGGTCACGATAGCTTTTGCGTGTGTTATGAGCCCTTTCTGCCTGAACAGCAGGATCAGAGCGCGAATCTTAGCCAGGGAGGCGCCTCCCATGTTAACTAAACGAGACGTTAATGCAGACGAAGAAAGGCTACGTAACAGGGCTCAGCGGTTGCCTGCTATCGAACGGAAAGCGTTTTATGAGACGGTCCGCCGCGACGTGAAGGATCCGGATACCTATGCCGTGCTGAACTGGTTTTTTGTCTGTGGCCTGCATCATTTCTACCTGCAAAAATGGCTTCGCGGAAGCATTAACCTGACCGTCTTTGTGCTTTCCATTGTCTTGCTGGCGACAGGTTGGCACGGGCTCGGTGTGGTTATGCTGCTTGGTATTCTGGTGCTTGAGCTGGGTGCCTTATTTCGTTCTCAACTGATTGTGCAGGACTACAATAACGGCATTTATCGACGTAACCTCGCTCGCTTAGGGGTAGAGGTGTAAGCCATCTGACCTGGTTTCGGCGACACCACTAACGGCCGTACCAGAGTTCAAATTCGATACCAAGCATCCAGGCTCGCTCGCGCTCTTCCTCGGGGAATTCTTTTGGCCAGTGCATGCCGACCCATTTCTCCACGTAGAACCAGTCGCGGAGCCAGGACTGGCGATGAATAAAGCGGGTCGTAATATCTTTGTGCTGCACTTCGGCTTTAGTTTCACCTGCATAAGTGATTTCAAATGCCACCGCTTTCTCTTCATCATACAAGTGGTAAAGAGCAGCGCTGTTACGCAGGCGGATGCCTTCTACACGTTCAGCATAGGTCGCTTCATTGGCTAACCGGAGCAGCCATTTAGGGCCCCAGGTATGTTCATAATCAACCCGTTGAGCAAAGCCAAAACCGTCGCTGTCACGCCAGAAGGCGGCGGAACGGGTACGAAATTGAGCGTTGTTGGTTATTCGCTTTTGGTACAGATACCGCGCTTCGGTATAAGGGTCTGCATTTAGCCCACCGCGGATCCCCGCGGAGACATTAAATCGATTTTCCTCGCCCTGGCTCGGGTTGAAGCCCAGGCCCACCAGCCATTCACTGTCTCCGTTGATGTTTCTTAGCACTGAGGCGCGGCGTTCAGCGTCATCACCAACCACGTAGTCGTCTGTGTCTACACGGCCGATAAAGGCAGAGAACCGATTTTCGGCAATAGGTAAATCGACCTTGACCCGCAGACTGGAGCGCACCCGCCAACCTTCGTATTCGGTCCACTGCGGGGCTAATGAGATCCGGCCCTGGCTGTCATAATCACTGTCATCAAACGTCCGGCTATCACCAAAAAAACCATCGAACCAGCGCGCAGTAGCATCCACCGACGCCTGCACCCCGCGCTGTACACTATCGAGCATCATATCGTCGTCATCGGGTGAGGACGTCTGCTGACTGGGTTCTTCATCCGCAGACTGTGGGCTGGCCGTTGTCTGAGTAACCTGTTCTGGCTCATCCTGAGATTGTGCGCACCCCGACTGACTCAGGAGCAGCGCAAACGTAATAAATGGCAAATACGCAGGGCGCCATGACCGCATAAGGTAAATTCCCTGTTAACTTTTTTATAATAGTGTTAGCCAAGATAGTGGCTATATAGCTGTTTTGTCCAGAACTTGACGCTGGGTTTACAAAGTTAATCCGGGGAAAAATTAAAGTAATCGTCGTTGAGCAAACTGTGGCCGTGCTGTTTCAGCCATTGTTCCGCTTCGCGGTAATCTGCGTCGTAGTGCTCGACTAAGTTCCAGTAGGCTGGTGAATGGTTAAAGTGAGTCAGATGACATAGCTCATGCAAGACGACGTAGCGAACTACCCACTCTGGTGCGGCAAACAGCCGCCAGCTGAAGCTCAGTGTTTTTTGTGCCGAACAGGCACCCCACTTAGCGGTGTAATTAGCAATGCGCCAGGCTGCAGGGGGTGTAGCACTAGCCGCTGGCATATCAGGTATATGTGAATCCAGCCACTGGCGGGCCTCTTGCCTGAACCATTGCTGAACCAGCTTTTGAGTTTGGGCAGCGGGTTGAGTGCAACGTCGTGATAAACGAATTTGCAGGGTATTATCGATAGCTTCAATCGTATTTCTGTGCCCAGGACGGACTTCCAGGCGCATCGTCTGGCCTAGCCAGAACAGGGTTTCCCCATGTTGCCACAGTCGCTTGGGAAGGTCGCGCAGGCGGGTCTGTTGCGCCTGCAGGTGGCGTGTTATCCAGTCCTGCTTGCTGGCAACGAAGCTGTCAATACGGTGTAAATCTACACTTTCCGGGGCTGCTACTTTGACTTTACCTTGCTTAATGGTAATGCCAATAGTGCGGCGGCGCTTGCTGCGAGATAAGGTGTAGTTCAATGGCAGGTCCCCAAATTGACTCGCAAATATGGTATAACGTTGCCAGCCAAACTTACAGAACAGACTGACAGGAAATATTCATGAGCAGACATTTCGATTACCTTAGTATCGGCGCCGGGAGCGGTGGTATTGCCTCAGCCAACCGGGCTGCGATTCGTGGAGCCAGTGCGGCCGTGATAGAAGCAAAAGCGGTTGGTGGAACCTGTGTAAACGTCGGTTGTGTGCCAAAGAAAGTAATGTGGTATGGCGCCCATATCGCAGAAGCGCTTAAATATGCACCTTCTTATGGGTTTGAGGTCGAGCAGAAAGGCTATGACTGGGGCACCCTGGTGAAAAACCGGGAAGCTTACATCGAACGTATTCACGGTGGTTATAAGCGCGGTTTTGAAGGCAACGGGGTTGAATACATTGAAGGGTTTGCGACCTTTGTCGACAAGAACACCGTGGAAGTAAACGGCGAACGGATTACCGCTGACCATATAACCATTGCTGTCGGCGGCCGGCCGACGGTGCCTGATTTACCGGGCGCTGAGCATGGCATTGACTCTGACGGCTTCTTCGCATTAACCGAGCAGCCTAAAAAGGCCGTTGTTGTGGGTGCCGGTTACATTGCAGTAGAAATTGCCGGTGTATTTCATGCATTGGGTACAGATACCCACCTTCTGGTCCGCCAGGACCGGCCTCTGCGAGATTTTGAACGGTCGGTGATAGACAGCTTGCTAACACGGATGGAACAGGACGGTGGCCCGACGCTGCATACCTACAGTGAAGTGAAAAAAGTTGATAAGAATGACGACGGCACGCTCTGTATTACCACTCTCAACGATGAAATTGTAGATCAGGTCGACTGTCTGGTCTGGGCGATTGGCCGTGAGCCAACGACGGATAAAATCAACCTCGCCGCGGCGGGTGTTGAGGCTGACAAACAGGGCTACATACAGGTTGATCAGTATCAGAATACCAATGTTGACGGAATTTACGCGGTCGGCGACATTACCGGCGCAGCACAGCTTACGCCGGTGGCAATTAAAGCCGGGCGCTTGCTGGCTGAACGTCTTTTTAATAAAGACATGCCCGATGCGCACATGGATTTCAGTCTGATCCCAACCATTGTCTTTAGTCATCCACCGATCGGCACTATTGGAATGACTGAGGTTGACGCTGTTGAGCACTACGGTGCGGATGACGTTAAGGTGTATGACTCAGGGTTCGCTGCCATGTACAACGCTGTTACCCCGCACCGGGCACTGAGCCACTTTAAGCTGGTTTGTGCTGGTTCGGATGAGAAGGTAGTAGGACTACACGGCATTGGAGAGGGGATGGATGAGATCCTCCAGGGTTTTGCGGTGGCTATGAAAATGGGGGCGACCAAAGCCGATTTCGATGCCACAGTAGCGCTGCACCCAACCAGTGCTGAAGAGTTCGTTACCATGCGCTAAGTGCGACTGTGAGCCAGTTCTTACAGCGCGTCTATTATCGCAATGGCGCTGATTACCGTAATGGTGATGATGTCAGCTTTGCTGACATCCAGCGGCGCTATGATTTTTATAGTATTCGGGTGGGTCGCTGGGTTACGTCCGTTGAGCAACAACGGGCGGCCAATCTGTTTTACGATGCGTTGCGGGATATGGAGTCTCTGCTCAGGGTCCCGCCTGAGGTTATCTCTTTAAACGGAACCCTGGCGCTGCATTTCGCAGTGGGCGGTCGCAAGCACAGTGCTGCCCACTATGAACCTGCGAGCAGAGCATTGGCTCTGGCGAAAAATGCAGGCGGCGGGAGCCTGGCGCACGAGTGGTTCCATGCGTTCGACCACTATATCTGTGCGCATATGTTCGCTACTCATTCTAAGGTGCCAGCACAGGCGTTCGCGTCGCGCTACTGGCTTAGTCACCACGATTTCAAAGTTCATCCACTGAACAATCTGCTCGATACCGCCTTCAAGTTACTTTTCCTCGATAGTAACGGGCAAGGGGTGAGCCCGTTTATGCGCCATTGTATGGCTATCGATAAGCGGTTAGGGCGGGTTTACTTTAGCCAGCCTGAGGAAATCGCGGCGCGTGCGTTCGAGCGAATGTTGCAAGGACTGGGGCAAAAAAATCACTTTCTGGTCTCCGGCACGCTGCAAAGTGAGACGGCTAATGCCGGGCTCTACCCCGATCCATCAACCACATTTCAGCTCGGCGAACTCTGGTTGAGCTATTTTTACCACTTGGGTCGCGCGCTATCAGCGAAACGCTGTTCGTCATAACGTGTTACAAATTTGTTTGTAAATGCAATTGCGTACGCTTAGCATCGCAGATATGGTTAAAATTCATTCATATGAAACTTATCTAATCTCAGAAAATAGGGAAACTACGTCATGGTAGATACTAAAATTACGCTTTTATTTGCTGCCAGTGCATTGGTACTTGCAGGGTGTGCAGGTGGTGCTGATCGTGCGTCTGAACAGCAGGTAGTAAACGAGGAAGGCGAAGTGGTGGAAATTTGCCGCATTGAGAAGCCAACTGGATCTCACATTGGCCGTCGTGTATGTCGTACACCGGAAGAGATGGAAGCGAACCGCGAAGCCGCTGAAGGCGAACTTGATCGCCAGCGTCGTGGTGACAACTACCAAAACTGGTAAGCATACCGGGTAAGCGTGTTAATCACGCTTACCGAGAATGTGCTCCAGTCGCAGTAACAGTAAAATAGTAGCCGCTCCTGCGAGCAAGCAGACCGCTGCTACTAGCCACTGGGTGCTGCCGGTTGCCTCTGCGTAGGTGACCGGCAGCATAATATCCCCTTCGATTTGCCACGGCCAGATACGGTAGAGAGCCCCGATCACAACCCCACAGAGAAATGCCAGCATGGTGTCGTGGTGCCGTTTTAACAGCATATTCAGCAGGCGTGAAAACGCCAGCAGTCCAACCACACAACCTAGCGCAAACAGTGCTAATAAATTGAATCGTGCGTCACTAACTGCACTCACCACCGGCGCATACATTCCCATTAGCAAGAGCAGGAAGCTACCCGAAATGCCTGGCAGGATCATCGCACAGATAGCGATAAAGCCAGCCCCGAAGAACATCAACGGCATAGGGTCACTGTGAACCGGTGTGAGCAAGCTAATACTGAACGCAAAGAGTGCGCCTGCTACCAGCAATGCAATTCGGGCTGCATTAAAGCGAACCGCTTTTAAAAGCCAGGGTAACGCCGCAATAATCAATCCGTTAAAAAAGGCCCAGAGGGGAAGCGGGTTATTGATTAGCAAATAATGGATCAGCGTTGCCAGTGAGAAAATGCTACTAAGAATACCGCCAAATAAACAGAGCAAAAAGGTGCCGTCGACATGCCGCCAGAACGCTCGCCACTGGCCTTTTGCGACGAACCGAAGCGCCTCTCCGTTGAAAGAGGCCAAAGCGCCTAAGAAGCGTTCATAAATACCAAGAATGAAGGCCAGGGTTCCGCCGGAGACGCCCGGGACCACGTCAGCCGCGCCCATCGCCAGGCCCTTTATAATCCAGTTAATATAGTTTTTCAGTTGCATGGTTTTGCTAGTCTCAAGCTTTGCTGTAAAAACTCGGTCATCATGGTACGTAAATGCAGCGATGTGCCTTCACCTTCGCTGATGCTGTGGGTACGGTTCGGGTAGGCCATAAAACGAAACTGTTTTTGCGCCCGCACCAGTTCGTCAATAAGCCGCTCTGAACCCTGATAATGAACATTGTCATCAGCGGTCCCATGAACCAGTAACAAGTCACCCTGAAGGTTCTCTGCGTGGGTTACTGCGCTGGTGTATTGGTAGCTTTCAGCCGCCTCAGGCAATAACCCTGAATAACGTTCCTGGTATATGGTGTCGTACAGACGCAGGTCAGGTACCGGCGCCAGCGCAATACCGGCGTGGAATTTCTCCGGGTAGCGGAACAGCGCATTCAGCGTTTGTGAGCCTCCGCCGCTGTGGCCCCAGATAGCAACCCGCTCACTGTCGACGTAATCCCATCTGTCCACAATCGCATCTAGCGCGTCGGCCTGGTCACGAACAGTAATAACCCCAAGCTGCTGGTAGATCGAGTGACGCCAGGCTTGTCCGCGTGGCGAACGCGTGCCGCGGTTGTCGACCGATACCACGATGAAACCCTGTTGGGTCAGGTATTCATGCCACAGCCAGCTATGCCCTAACCAATTGTCGGCGACAGTCTGGCCCCATGGTTCACCGTATACATACATTAACAAGGGGTAGGACTTGCTGGGGTCGAGGTCAGCCGGGCGCATAATGTAGGCGTCGAGTTCCAGCCCGTCACGTGCTTCAACGCGAAAGAATTCAGTTTCACTGGTAATTCGCTCTGCCAGAGTATCAGCCAGTGTTTCATTCAGTTCCAGGTCACTCACCACCTTGTGATCAGGCAAACTTAGCATTCGCGTTTGCGGCGCCTGGCCAATGCTGGCGTAGCTGTGGATAGCAAATTCGCCTTTGGCGTCAATCTGGTAATCATGGGTGCCAGTCCAGTCTGCTGGTGTCAGCCGCTCGGCGGTTGTCGCTGAATCGGCCTGCGGCTGAATGGCAGCTCGCATCAGTACTCGTTGCAGGGGAGTATCAGGGGCCGCTACATAATAGACCCAGCCTTGATTGTCGGCGTTAATTACAATCTGTTTCACATCTATAATGTCGTAATCCTGATGTTCACCGTTCGTCAGTGGGCTAAGTTCAGCACCCTGCTCGTTGCGATCGACCCGGTATAACTGACGGAACCCATTTCGTTCACTGAGCCAGGTAAACGACTGACCGTTGTTAAAAAACTGAATATCATCGACCTGCTCTACCCAGGCATCGCTTTGTTCCGTGAGCAAACGTTGAACGTCTCCTTGCTCACGCTCAGCAACCCATAAGTGCATGGTGTTCTGGGCACGATTCATTTGCTGAATCAGCAATTCGTCGCTATTGCCTGCCCACTCCATACGCACCAGATAATGGTCACGTGGTTCGCCGGGCACTTGCATCCAGGTGGTTTCACCGCCGCGGCTTGGTATGACGCCAATACGCATTGCCGAGTTGGTCTCGCCAACTTTCGGATAAGGGAATTCGGTCAGGGTGGGATAGAGTTCAGAGACGTTATCTATCATTGTGAACATCGGCACGTCACTGGTGTCGAGTTGCCAGTACGCAATGTGTTCGCCGTCAGGGCTCCAGCGAAACCCATCACGTAGAGAAAATTCTTCTTCGTTGACCCAGTCGAAGGTGCCATTGATGATATGCGTGCTGCCATCGTCGGTCAGCTGAGTCACCGAGCGATCCGCAAGAACCTGTACATAGAGGTTATTCTCCATCACAAAAGCGACCCGGTCTGCGCTTGGGTTGAATTTTGCAAACTGCAGCGTGGCCTCGGGCATATCGGCCCCCAGTTGCAGCAGTTCACCGCTGTTACGGTCCAGCACCCAGTAATCGCCGAGGGTGTGGGTCCGCCAGGAGCGTCGTGTATTGGTAAATATCAGTACCTTGCTGGCATCATCTGACCATTGGTAATCAGCAATAGTTAATGCGGTTTCAGCGCCATCCGGCGTCAGTTCACTGGCACTGACCATGACCTCAAGTTGCTCACCGGTGGCTGCATAAAGGACGATATCCTGGCCGTCATTACTGCCTGCTTCCAGGGTCGTGTAACCCCTGCCATCGGCTAACCAGCGGCTGGTCGGGAAGCTCTCAACATCGAAGGTGTCTTCCTGATATATATCGGAAAGTTCGAAGGTGGTATGCAGGTTACGCTGCGTGCCCTGGTAGCGCGATTCGGTACTACTGCAGGCAACAAGGGTTAAGCCAGTTACGAGGGCTAATGCGGTAACACGCTGGTGACGCAGGAAAGTAGAAAGAGTCATAATAGTAGTGTCATGATAATGGACGAGCCCCCAGTGTAACCAAGTTTAGCCATTGAAAACACTGTTGTGCCTATACTCATTGTTTGCACTTCAGTGCTCACTTGAGTGTTCACTTGAATTTCGCCTTCCGAGGCCTTACTTCAGTAGTAAATGCATTTTCAGAATTTAGGTAGGTAGCTCCATGAAGCAACAGGACCGTAGCGAAAACCCTCTGGCCGGCGATTTCCTTTATCCGCCATTTTCCGCCATTCAGGCCGAGCATATTCAGCCGGCACTTGAGCAGGCGTTAACCGAGAGCCGCGATTTAATTGAACGTGTGGCGGCACAGGCCTACCCGAGCTGGGAAACCCTGGTGGCGCCCCTGGAGCATGCGGACGACAAGATCAGCCGGATCTGGTCGCCGGTATCCCACATGAATGCTGTGGTCAGCAATGACGCCTTGCGTGAGGCCCACGACAACTGTCTTGCGCTGCTGTCCGATTACTCAACCTGGGTTGGCCAGCATGAGGGCCTTTACCAGGCTTATCAGACCCTGCGCGGCAGCGATGAGTTTAATTCACTGGATCAGGCTCAGCAGCGGGTGATTACCGAAACCCTGCGTGATTTCGAACTCAGTGGTGTCGCCCTGGCACCGAAAGACAAGTCTCGCTATGGAGAAATTCAGTCTCGTTTGTCGGAGCTTAGCTCGACCTTTAGTAACCAGCTACTGGATGCAACTCACGCCTGGTATAAGCATGTCAGCGATGAAAACGAACTAGCCGGCCTGCCGGAAAGTGCGCTGGCAGCAGCGGCCGAACAGGCCAAAGAACGGGATCTGGACGGGTGGGTATTTACCCTCGACATTCCAAGTTATTTGCCGGTCATGATGTACGCAGATAATCGCGCGTTGCGTGAAGAGATGTACCAGGCGTTTAGTACGCGAGCTTCAGATCAGGGGCCGAATGCAGGTGAGTTTGATAACAGTGCAGTAATGGAAGAGACCATTCGCTTACGCCATGAACTGGCGCGCTTACTCGGCTTTGCATCCTATGCGGAACTGTCACTGGCGACCAAAATGGCCGACAGTCCGGCTCAGGTGATGGACTTTTTAACTGACTTAGCCGAGCGTTCGTTACCAGCTGCCCGCGACGATGTGGAAGAGGTTAAGGCGTACGCTCAGACAAACGATTCGCTTGAACAGCTGCAGGCCTGGGACATGGCCTATTACAGTGAGAAGCTGAAACAACAAACCTATGATATTTCAGACGAGACTTTGCGTCCTTATTTCCCCGAAACGCAGGTAGTTAATGGCTTGTTCGAAGTGGCAAAACGCCTCTTCTCAATTCGCATTGAAGAGCAGCAAGGGGTTGATACCTGGCATCCGCAGGTACGGGTTTTTAATATTTACGATAAAAACGACGAACACCGGGCCAGTTTCTACCTTGACCTCTATGCCCGCGGGAAAAAGCGTGGCGGTGCCTGGATGGCTGAATGCGCAGTGCGCCGGCGACTGCCGGATGGGTCGCTGCAAATACCCGTGGCCTATCTGACCTGTAATTTTAATAAGCCGGTCGGAGACACTCCGGCGCTGTTTACTCATGATGAAGTGATCACTCTGTTCCATGAGTTTGGCCATGGGTTGCACCATATGCTGACCCGGATTGATGTCGCAGGTGTTTCAGGTATCAATGGCGTGGCCTGGGATGCAGTCGAGCTGCCGAGCCAGTTCCTTGAGAACTGGTGTTGGGAGAAAGAGGCGCTGGCCTTCATTTCCAGTCACTATAAAACCGGTGAAGCCCTGCCGGATGATTTATTGCAACGGATGCTGGCAGCACGTAATTTCCAGTCGGCCATGCAAATGGTGCGTCAGCTTGAATTTTCATTGTTTGATATGCGCCTGCACCACGAAATCGATCCCGAACAAGGGGTTGCAATTCAGGCTATTCTCGACGATGTGCGGAGTAAAGTGTCGGTGTTCACACCGCCAGCGTACAACCGTTTTCAGCATAGTTTTGGCCATATTTTTGCGGGCGGCTATGCCGCGGGGTATTACAGCTACAAATGGGCGGAAGTATTGTCGGCAGATGCGTTCGCCCGGTTCGAAGAAGAAGGGATTTTCAACCCACAGGTGGGGCAGGACTTCCTCACTCAGATCCTTGAGCGCGGCGGTAGCGACGATGCGATGACTTTATTCAAAGCGTTTCGCGGTCGTGAACCTGATATCAGCGCGTTACTTCGCCACAGCGGAATTACCGCGGATGTGAGAGGATAATCGCGGCGTTGGTGACTGCAGCATGCGCCGGATGCGCATGCTGCATCAACTGGCGACGCTGATAATAGTGCGCACTAACAGCACCATCAGGATGACACAGCCGACAATGGCGATGGCACCGACAGCGATATAAGGCAATGGATTTGACTGGGCGAAATCGCGGGCTCTGGCTTGTTCGCTCTGAACCCCCAAAAGTGCGGCGGCAACGCTTTTACAAACTTGCCAGAAAGTAACTTTCTGCGTGGGAGCCGATTTTTTGTCTGTTGATTCTTTGTTGGTCGATTCTTTGTTGGTCATAGGGGTCTTCATTTTACTGCTGAGTTAAATGTCGGATGAGGCCTGTCGCACTGCACTTAATGGAACTGCGAGGCTTTACTTTGAGGGTCGCTGCCAACGGTAAATAACCATTCAAGAATATCTAAATAGTGAAATGAGAACGAACTGCGAGGGGCGCGGAGCTCAAAACGCAGCTGGCTTTGCGAGATTGCACCCGGCTCGGGTACCTGTTCTGCTGCACCACACAGTGGTTTTGTATCTGACTGGCTGGTACGTTCGGACTGCACAACTTGCCGCGGCGGGCAACGGAGCAGGCTGATCTCGCTGGCGCCGGTCGTGTTAGCTCCAGAACTAGCTCCTGAGTCCGTCCATGACCACAGCAGGCTGGCGGAAACAGCCAGAAGCGCAACTAACATCGCATTTTTGAGTAAAAACTTTAGCATTACAATTCCCTTGGCAACACAGGTGTCGACAACTGGTTAATCTATCACCAATTTAAGTAGTGGTCTACATCTGAGTAACAACAGATGATTCCGTTCCCTGTGACTGCTAAACTAGGCGGGTTTTCCCCATTTACCAACCCAATAAACGAAGAGAGAACCGATGCAGAACCTGGACTACTGGATAGCACCATCTATTTTATCAGCCGATTTTGCCCGCCTGGGCGAAGAAGTGGATGCAGTGCTCGCAGCAGGTGCCGATGTTATCCACTTCGATGTCATGGACAACCATTTTGTACCCAACCTCACGATTGGCCCTATGGTATGTAAAGCCTTGCGCAAGCATGGGGTCACGGCACCAATTGACGTCCATTTAATGGTCGAGCCGGTTGATCGTTTGATCCCGGATTTTGCAGAAGCGGGCGCGTCTATTATTACCTTCCACCCGGAAGCATCGGTTCATCTTGACCGCACCCTGCAATTAATTAAGGACCATGGCTGCCAGGCAGGACTTGTCTTTAACCCGGCGACGCCTCTGCATTACCTTGACTACGTGATGGACAAACTGGATGTTATCTTGCTGATGTCAGTGAATCCTGGCTTCGGTGGACAGTCGTTTATTCCCTCAACGCTGGATAAAATCCGTGAGGTTCGCAAGCGTATTGACGTCGCAGGACGGCCTGTCCGGCTGGAAGTAGACGGTGGGGTCAAGGTTGATAACATTGGCGAGATCGCAAAAGCGGGTGCCGATATGTTTGTAGCGGGTTCAGCTATTTTTAATCAGCCCGATTATAAGCAGGTGATTGACGCCATGCGTGAGCAATTGAAGTAGTCAGCGAAGATTCTAATCAGTACATACTATTCAGTACATCAATAGCATACTAAAGAAGGTAACAGAACAATGAGCAAACCAGTTGTACTTAGCGGATGTCAGCCATCCGGACAGTTAACCATTGGCAATTACATGGGGGCATTGCGTCAATGGGTTGGCATGCAGGATAGCCACGACTGTAAGTTTATGCTGGTTGATTTGCATGCTATTACCGTGCGTCAGGACCCGAAAGAGCTGCATCAGGCAACCTTGAATGGGCTGGCGCTGTATATCGCCTGTGGCCTGGACCCGGCGCGTAGTACTATCTTTTTGCAGTCTCATGTACCTGAGCATACGCAGCTGGCCTGGATCCTGAATTGCTATACCCAGATGGGCGAGCTGAACCGGATGACCCAGTACAAAGATAAGACAGCGAAGAACGAAGCCAATATGAACGCAGGGCTGTTTACGTATCCGGTACTGATGGCGGCTGATATTCTGCTTTACAATGCCAATCAGGTGCCGGTTGGTAATGACCAGAAGCAGCATCTTGAACTGGCCCGCGACGTCGCGACCCGCTTCAATAATATCTATGGTGATACCTTTGTGGTGCCGGACCCGTTCATTCCTGAACATGGCGCGCGCATCATGAGCCTGCAGGACCCGTTGAAAAAAATGTCCAAGTCAGATGAAAACCCAAATAACTTCATTGGCCTACTGGAAGACCCGAAGAAAATCGCGAAGAAAATTAAGCGCGCGGTCACGGACTCTGACGAACAGGCCCGGGTTTACTTTGACCCAGAGGAGAAACCGGGTGTTTCTAACCTGTTAACATTGCTGTCCGGGGCAACGGGCAAGTCAATTGAGTCCCTGGTCCCTGATTATGAGGGCAAGATGTACGGCCACCTGAAAGGGGACGTGGCGGATGCCGTGGTAGCGATGCTGGAACCTCTGCAACAGCGTTATCATGCGCTGCGTGACGACCGCGCAGCACTGAATAGCATTATGCAGGACGGCGCAGAAAAAGCGCGGGCCTCCGCTGCTGAGACAGTGCGCAACGTTTACGATACGGTCGGTTTTGTCACTCCGTAATTAGCTAGTTAAGAATCAGCTAATTAAGAATCAGCTATTCAAGTCGCCGTAACGCGTTTCTCAGCGTTGCGGTATTGAACTCCCCGATATGGGTATAGCTCACACGACCGTCACTATGCAGAAACAAGGTGGTGGGCAGAGCATGCGACCCGACTGCCTGTCCGAGCGCAGCGTTCGCATCCAGTAAAACATGGGGCAGCGTCAACTGCTGTTGCTGCAGGAACTGCTCGACAGTGCCTGAACCCTCGCCTTGATTAACGGCAATAAAAGCAATCTCAGGCCAGTCGGCGCTGGCTTGTTCCAGTAGCGGCATTTCACGTACGCAGGGCGGGCACCAGCTGGCCCATAAATTGATCACCAACGGTTGCTCCGCAAAGTCTGTCGGCAATTCTATGGCGTGTCCTTCGAGGGTGGTTAACGCCAACGCTGGTAACCCGGTTTGTTGCTGATAATATTGACTGACGTTAGTCAATATGACGGCGACAACCAGTCCTGACAGGGCAGCCGTTGCTAAGCGTAATTTCGCTTGCGGAAGGCGGTAGAGTTCCCAGCCAGCCCAGAGTATACCGGCAACGATCCCAGTGCTAAGTGAAAAGCCACCATCGCGGATATTGATCAGTTGCCAGGGCGCGCTAAGATAGACATCGTAATATTTAATTACAAATACCAGACGGGCACTGATCAAACCCACGGCTATAATACGAAAAAGTATGTCGCCCATGCCGTAGGCCTGACGTCGGCTGAGCAACCAGCCCACTAAAAAGGCGGTTGCGCAGCTGATAAAGAAAATCAGATGTTGGGTGGCAAATGCAAATGGGCCAAAGGTAACGGACATGGCTGAGCTCTCTGCTGATGGTGGTGAGTTGGCTAAAATAGCAGTCTACGATAGCAAGGAAATATGAAATGAAAATGATGTTTCGAACTTTTACACTGGCGTTGCTTGTATCAGTGTTCACAATTAGCACAGCGCAGGCATCGTTGCTGTGGAAAGTAACCGGCAATGACCTGGACCAGCCTTCATACCTGTTTGGTACGATTCATGTGATTTGTCAGGATCGTTTTTACATGGACGACCGCATTGAAGAAGCCCTTGCCAGCAGTGAGCAACTGGCAAAAGAAATTGATATATCGGCACCAGGGACCATGATGCGCCTGCAGCAATTGATGGTAAACCCTGATGGACCCTACCTTGAAGAACACCTTAATGAAGACGAACTGGCCACTCTGGATCAGTACTTCCTCGATAATTTCGGTGTCGGCCTGGCGGAGGTAGGAGCGCTGAAACCCATGGCGCTAAACTCGATGTTACTGATGGGTGCAATGCCATGTGCTGATACCGAATCGTATGAAGCCTTTTTTGCGCAGCGCGCGTCAGAACTTGAGCTACCAATTCTTGAATTAGAAAGTGTCGAGTTTCAGATGGGTCTGTTCGACAACATTCCTCAGGGCGAACAGGTTAGCTGGCTGCTGGAAATGGTTAAAGACGACCAGGCAACGGCTGAACAAATGGAGTCTCTGATTGATGCCTATTTAAGCGAAGACCTGGATACCTTATTAGCGTTAATGGAAGAGGATCCGCAATTTGCCGAGTACGCTGAGGTATTGCTCGATGAACGCAATCAGAATTGGGTCGCACCGATCCGTGAGATGATCCATGAGCGGAGCACTTTTATTGCTGTGGGCGCTGGTCATTTGCCAGGCGACATGGGGGTCATCAATTTGTTGCAGGATGCTGGCTATACGGTGGAACCCGTCGCTCGCTGAGTCTTCGGCTTTGCTGCAAACGTTGAATTGAAAAAGACCTGCTGATACTCAGCAGGTCTTTTTTATTGCAGCTGGTGATTACAGCTGATTAAGGGGGAGTTTCAGATAGATCTTGCCGCTGTCATCTGCCGGGGGCATGTGACCTGCGCGAATATTGACCTGAATTGATGGCAGGATCAGTCGCGGCATGTCGAGCGTGGCGTCGCGGGTATCCCGCATCTCGACAAACTCCTGTTCACTGACGCCGTCGTGGACGTGAATATTACGGCTGCGCTGTTCAGCAACCGTGGTCAGGTACTCGTGTGAACGGCCCTCAGTGGGGTAATCGTGGCAAATATACATCTGAGTTTCGGGTGCCAGCGCCAACAGCTTCTTGATCGAACGGAACAGGGTCTTCGAGCTGCCTCCCGGGAAGTCGCAACGGGCGGTGCCGACGTCAGGCAGGAATAGAGTGTCGCCGACAAACAGTGCCTGCTCGTTCACCAGGTAGGCGAGATCGGCCGGAGTATGACCCGGGGTATGGATAACCCGGAACTGCAGTTCACCAACCCTGAATGTCTCCTCGTCTGCAAAAAGGTGGTCGAAGTCAGCACCATTCGGCAAGAACTCTTTTTCCAGATTAAAGACCTCTTTGAATATTTTCTGCACGCCCTTAATGTGCTCGCCTATCCCAACTTTGGCGCCCAATTGCTCACGCAAAAACGGAGCCGCAGACAAATGGTCTGCGTGAGCATGCGTTTCCAGTATCCATTCGATTTCGAGGCCTTCTTCATGCACGAAATTAACGATGTTCTGTGCACTGTCTGTTTTCGTCCGTCCTGACTTGTAGTCAAAGTCGAGCACCGAGTCGACCACGACGCCTTTACCTTGTGGTTTGTCATAAACCACGTAGCTAAAGGTTTCACTATCATTATCAAGAAATGCTTTCACCATAGGTGCGGAAAGTTTGTTCTGGCTCATGACTGCCTCCTCATGAATCGCCTAATCTGGTCAGGTAACCTTAGTTTGGTTATATATATATTCGATTTGGTTATTTATCAAGTATGCAGGCTAAAGTATAACCGATTGCTATATTCGAATTAATTAATGTTGAGGTAAATCATGGTTTGTGCAAAAAATTATCCGACGCAGTTAGCGCGGCGGTGAGTGCGAGACCTGTATCCGCCCCGGTACCGAAAGTTTAACTTCAAGGTGGTAATCACCGTTGCCCTTGCTATACCTAGAACGACATACTTTTTGTAAGGCGAGTGCGACATTTTATCCAACGAAATCCGCTCACAGTAGGCGTATAGTGTTGGACAACACCGTAGCCAGCTCTTAAGGAGATGCTGATGGAATTAGATCCACTCTTACTATCGCGAATACAGTTCGCGTTTGTTGTTTCATTTCATGCCATATTCCCGGTCTTTACGATCGGGCTGGCATCCTATATCGCCTGCCTCGAAGGTCTCTACTACAAAACAGGTAATAAAGACTGGGAGCGTCTGTCTAAGTTCTGGATTCAGGTCTTTGCGGTTGTGTTCGGCATGGGCGTCGTCTCTGGCATCGTGATGGCGTTTCAGTTCGGCACCAACTGGAGTAATTTCGCCTATACGGCAGCTAACTTCCTCGGCCCGGTACTGAGCTACGAAGTGGTTACGGCATTCTTCCTCGAAGCCGCGTTTCTGGGCGTGTTACTGTTTGGCCGCGATAAAGTGCCGCAAGGCATTCATTTCTTTGCTGCCTGCATGGTCGCATTAGGAACCTTTATTTCCTCGTTCTGGATCCTCTCGGCAAATAGCTGGATGCATACCCCGGCGGGCGTCGAAGTACGGGACGGTCTGTACTACGTGGCGAGCTGGTCAGAAGCGATCTTTAACGCGTCGTTGTGGCCGCGGTTTTTCCATATGGCATTGGCGTCCTTTTTAACCGGTGGCTTTGTGGTGGCCGGGGTAAGTGCCTGGTACCTGTTACGCAAACGAGACGTTGAACTGCATGGCAAAGCATTGTCGATGACACTGTGGTTGCTTCTGTTCATAGCCCCGGCACAGGTTGTGGTGGGCGACCTCCATGGTCTTAATACATTTGAAAACCAGCCAACTAAAGTAGCGGCGATGGAAGGGAATTGGGAAACCTCGAGTGGGGTTCCGTTGTTGCTGTTTGCGATACCGGATCAGGAAAACCAGACCAATCATTTTGAAATTGCGGTGCCTAAACTGGCGAGCTTTATTCTGACGCATGACTGGGACGGAGAAGTTCCCGGCCTCAACGAGGTGCCAGTCGATGAGCAGCCGCCGGTGGCCATCGTATTCTGGGCATTCCGGATTATGATTGCCATCGGCATAGCCATGGTTGCTGTCGCGGTGACGGGGTTGTTCATGCGTCGCGGGCAGCGTTATCTGACTGCCCCCTGGTTCCTCAATACCTTGCGTTTGATGGCGGTGACCCCCTTTATCGCCGTACTCGCAGGCTGGTTTGTGACCGAGCTTGGTCGTGCGCCATGGCTGATTTATGAGCAGTTCAGCCATGCCGATGGGTTAACGCCGTCACTCACTGGCGGAATGGCGCTCTTTACCTTGATTGGGTATATCCTTGTCTATGCAATGATCTTCAGTGCAGGTTTGTATTACCTGATGCGTGTTTTGCGTACGGGTGCAGAGCAGCACGATTATGGCTATGACAAATCCGGCAAGCGCCCTAAACGGCCATTGTCGGTGGCGGATGCTGACTGGGAAGAAGACGATGAAACGCGCAGTAAGTGGAATACTACCGCGCAGGATCTTGCTGACGAACAAGGAGCACGCTAATGGTTGAGCCAGTATTTGATTTAGTCTATATCTGGGCTGGAATTATCGCCTTCGGTGTCATCATGTATGTATTGATGGACGGCTTTGACTTAGGTCTTGGCATGTTATTTCCATTTGCCCCGGATGAAGATGCGCGTGACGTAATGATGAACTCAATTGCGCCGGTATGGGATGGCAATGAAACCTGGCTGATTCTCGGCGGGACGGGGTTATTAGCCGCATTTCCGCTGGTCTATGCGGTCTTTTTACCGGCCCTGTATATTGGTGTTTTCCTGCTTCTGGCCGGGCTTATTTTCCGTGGGGTCGCCTTTGAGTTTCGTTTCAAGGCGAAAAGCTCGCGTTACCTGTGGAACTGGTCATTTACCATTGGTTCAACGGTGGCGGCATTCGCTCAGGGCGCTGTGGTCGGGGCCTATATTGAAGGGTTCGAAACACAGAACATGCAGTATGTGGGCGGTGCATTTGACTGGCTGACTCCTTTTACTGTGTTAACCGGGTTGGGGCTGGTAGCGGGTTATG
This sequence comes from Aliidiomarina sedimenti, assembly GCF_003986955.1. GTDB lineage: Bacteria > Pseudomonadota > Gammaproteobacteria > Enterobacterales > Alteromonadaceae > Aliidiomarina > Aliidiomarina sedimenti. The sequence continues at coordinate 277,641 of NZ_PIPN01000004.1, forward strand.
CGTTGCTGGGTGCGACTTGGTTAATCATGAAGTCGGAGGGGTATATTCAGGCCTGGGCTTATAAAATCACTCCATGGCTGCTGCTGGCGGTGCTCGTGGTCTTTGCCTTAATCAGTGTATGGACGCCGATCATCGACCCATTCGTGGCAGACCGCTGGTTCGGTGGGGTAAGTTTGATCTGGATTTTACCAATACTGGCCTTGCTCTGTGCCTATCGGATCTTCAGTAGCGTTCGGCAAAAGCGCAATGGTACGCCGTTCTTAGCCACCATGGGGATGTTTATCTTTACCTACCTCGGGTTACTGGCGAGTAAATTCCCCTACGTGGTACCGCCCAGCTACACCCTTTGGGATGCGTCATCAGCGCATGAGTCACAACTCTTTCTATTAATTGGGCTGCTCTTCGTGATCCCGTTCGTTCTCGCCTATACCGCCTGGACCTACTGGGTTTTCCGCGGCAAGGTCAAAGCTGGGGAGGGGTACCATTAAGTGTCTTCCTCGTCGTATCTGAGTACTATGCAACACCAACTGACGGGCTCGCTTTGGCGAGCCCGTTTGTATAGTGCATTGCATGGGTTGGTTGTGATTGCCAGTATGCTGGCGCTGACCTGGTGGATTCATCGCAGCGTTGAGGAATCGACGGTGCATCTGGCGTCGATGGCGCTGGCGTTGGCTTTCTTCGCTCTGCGCGCTGTGAGCGGAGCGGCTGCGCAATACGCTTGCCAGAAGCTCGGAGAGCAGGCCGAACAACTGGCACGGGACACTCTGCAGTGGAGCTGGCAACAAGCAGAGGACGGTTCCACGGCGGCACAGACAGAGCGCGCCAACCTGATGGTTGAACCTGTCGAGCGTTTATATGCTTACTTTGCCCGTTTCCAGCCACAACTTTGGGTGGCGTGCACGACGCCGCTGGCGATTCTGCTGGTAGTTGTCTGGCTGGACTGGATTGCCGCGCTGTTCTTGCTCTTTTCAGCGCCGTTGATTCCTGTTTTTATGGCCCTGGTTGGAATGGGGGCTGAACGCCTTAATCAGCAGCATCTTGCCACTACCCAGCGTTTGGCCGGTCTGTTTGTGGACCGGGTACGGGGCTTGACCAACCTGCAGCTTTTTTCAGCCACCGGTAAGGCGGTCAATGATATTGCCCGTGCGGGCGATGACATGCGTCAGGCCAATATGGAGACCTTGCGCATTGCGTTTTTGTCCTCGGCGGTGCTTGAGTTCTTTTCCGCGGTGGCGATCGCCGCGGTGGCTATTTATGTTGGCTTTGCCTTGCTCGGTTATTATTCAATAGGCCCCGCCGCTTCGCTGACCTTTTTTGCCGGGTTGAGTGTGCTGGTATTGGCACCTGAATTCTTTCAGCCGTTGCGCACCCTGTCGGCACATTACCATGACCGTGCCGCGGCGCTGGCGGCGGCCGACCTTCTCGACCGCGAACAGCGTCGGGCTAAGAAGTTTGCCGACTATAGCGTCCCTCAGTATGGCTCGGACCTGCGTATTGAACACCTGAGCTTTACCTACCCGGGTAGTCGATTGCCCGCGATTGACGATTTTTCGCTTCACGCGCTACCGGGACAACTGGTGTTACTGAACGGACCTTCGGGAAGCGGTAAAAGCACCGTGCTGAAACTGTTAACCGGGCAGCTTGCCTTGCCCGCTACTGAAGCGCATCAGCGGGTCGAACTACCCTCTATGGATCATATCGCTTACATGGCCCAGCAACCCTACTTTGTGTTTGGTTCGCTGGCTGACAATCTGCGATTGGTTAAGGCGGACGCCAGCGATAAGCAACTCGATCAGGCGCTGGCATTTGCTGAGTTGACGCTGCCATTAGACACCTCTGTGTATGAACGGGGGCAGGGTCTGTCCGGCGGCGAACAACGCCGGCTGGCATTAGCCCGGATGCATCTTCAGCCGTCACCGCTGATGCTTTTTGATGAACCAACCGCTGCTCTGGATGGGTCGACAGCACGATCAATCATCGAGGCCATTGTCGGTTTAAAAAAGCGCGGTCACATTGTGGTAGTGGCCAGCCATGAGCCGGAGTTTGAGGCCGTGGCTGAGCATATCTTTGCAGACCTGAGCGGAGGTGACCATGTGGCAGCGCACTGACTGGCAGCGGCTGAAACCATGGCTTGGGGTATGGCACCAGCAGCGCGGCCGGCTATTTATCGGAATTATGCTAATGCTGGTGACAGCATGGGCGGGCATTGCGCTGCTCGGTTTGTCAGCCTGGTTTATCAGTGCCGCCGGGCTGTTTGTGGTGGCCTTTGATATATTTCTGCCAGGGGCCGGTATTCGCGCGCTGGCACTTATACGCACGGTAGCACGGTATTTCGAACGGGTGCGCAACCACGACCTGGTTCTGAACTGGCAAAATCGGTGGCGGGTGCGATTGTTCAAGGGACTGATGACGCTGTCAGTGACCAGTACTGAACGTTTTCGCGCCGCTCGTTTGTTGCAGCGATTAACTCAGGACTTGAGTGCGCTGGATGATTTATATCTGCGTATCCTTGGCCCCTTGCTTGTCGCCAGCATCAGTGCGGTTGTACTCGGTGCGGCATTCTGGTTGCTGCATCCCGCGCTGGCTGCGGTGATCTGGATATGCAGCCTGGTTTTGCTCCTGCTGCTGACCACTGTGTTTGCTCAACGCCTGCGGCGCCTGGCTGCGAAAGAGTTAGGTGATAGTGAGTATTTACGTCAACAGGCGGTTGATTTTGTTCAGTGTAAAGCGGAGTTACACGCCTGGGGCGTACTGGCCCCGGCGGTCAGGGAAGTGGCACAGGCACGTTTACAGCTGGGGCAAACCCAACATCAGCTGCGTCGCCGGTTAAGCTGGTTGCAGCTGGCGCTGGAGGGCTTTGGTCATGGTCTGCTGATAGTCATGCTTGGGCTGGCCATGTGGTTGTCATTTGAGGGGGCCTTCAGCACACCATTAGCCTTATTTGCTGCCTTTGCGGTGCTAGCGAGCATCGATGTGTGGCAACCGCTGGCCCAGGCGATGTTGTTATGGGGCCGGGTGCAGGGCGCGAGTGAGCGTTTACAGGGGTACCTGAGGCGAGCGCTGGAACTGCCGTCGGTTCAGCCGTCAACGGATGAGAGCAAACCGCAGCAGGCACCTTCTATCAAGGTATCTCAGGCCATCATTGAAAACAGACCATTAACCGCAAAAAGCCTTAGTATGACGGTTGCACAGCAGCAGCTGATTTTGCTCAAAGGCCATTCCGGCTGCGGCAAAACCAGCCTGCTGCAGGCCATTGCGGGGTTGCTACCACTGCAGCAGGGCGAGATTGAATTTCACCACCAGGGTCAACCTATTGCACGACCTTCATTTACTCTGCTTACCCAATACACTCATATTTACAGCGCCACCGTTGCCTCCAATCTGCGGATGGCGCGAAGCGGGGTAACCGATGAAATGCTTTGGCAGGCTTTAGAAATTGTCGAGCTCGCCGATGACATAGAAGGATTGCCGGAACAGCTCGACACCTGGTTAGGTGATGGCGGGGTGCAGCTCTCCGGTGGCCAGTCAAGACGTCTCGCACTGGCACGCTGTTTGTTGCATCCAGCGCCACTGATGCTGCTGGACGAGCCTTTTAGCGGTGTTGGCGTGGCCCAAAGTGAGCGGATTTGGCGCTCAATTCAGCCCTTGTTGAAAGGCAAAACGGTGATTTGTGTAACCCATCAGGTGTTGCCTGTGGTTGAGCCTGAAGGCAGTGATAACACGGCGGATCCGATAGTGCAGCAGGATTTTGAATTGTGCTATGATCGCTAGCCTTAAATGTCCCTTGCAGCGGTGCCCGAATGCTGGCCATGATCGACAATTACGATTCGTTTACCCACAATCTGGTGCGCTATTTTCGTGAGCTGGGGCAAGAGGTAGAAGTGCTCCGTAATGATCAGGTTAGCCTTCAGCAGTTAAGGGATATGGCACCTGCGGCCTTGTTAATATCGCCGGGACCAGGGACACCGGATGATGCCGGCATAAGCCTGGCCGCGATTGAGCAATTTGCCGGGCGCATACCCATTCTTGGGGTCTGTCTTGGTCACCAGGCGATTGCTCAGGTATTTGGCGCTGACGTGGTCTCCGCTAAACAGGTCATGCATGGTAAGCGTTCCCCGGTCCGTCATTCGGGCAAGGGAATATTTTCCGGGATTGCATCGCCGTATCAGGTGACTCGCTATCATTCGCTGGCAGTTGCGGCGGAGTCGCTGCCGGCGGCGCTGGTGGTGGACGCCTGGATTGATGATGGAGCCGTTGATGGTGGCGAAATCATGGCCGTCCGTCATCGCGATATGCCAGTATATGGTGTGCAGTTTCACCCGGAGTCGGTGGTGACCGAACATGGTCATACCCTGTTGGCTAATTTTTGTCGTTTAGCTGGACTGCCAGTAGACGTTGATATAGACACTTTGGCTGCAGGCCTGTCATAACAGGCTGCAATTTAGAGTAATGATAAGTGGTTAAGGCGCGCACGTCTGGTGATATACTCGACGGTGAGTTAAGTATAGGAGTTGGTATTTAGTGTCTCAATCTGCGCAGTTTCCTGCCTCATCTAAAACTGAGTCACCTGATCGAGTTAATGTTTTAGCGCGACGATTTATTAACTATTTGATTAGTTTAAATTTCGCGCGTGGCCAGTTTAACTCAGAAGAAGGATTGGTTGACGACGATGAAGCAATTAGCCGCGAGCTTCTGGCTGTTGAACAGAAGCGCCGTGCGGAAAAAGCCAAGTTAAGTGCAGTTCAGGATAAAGTGCGCCGGGACGTCGAGCTGCGCATGCAGAAGCGATTGTACAGAGAAACCGCCAAGCGTCTTGAGGACCAGCAGTTTATTCGTGAACGAGTGCTGATGTTGGCGGAAAATACCCCTGCCTTGCTCGATTTAATGTTTGCCCCTTCGGCCTCCTCAAAACGGGTTGAAGAACTGTCTCAGGGTCTCGACTGGCTGCATGTTGGGGTGGTCAAAATCGTCAATATGCCACCATTCCTGGACCCGAATGACCCCAAGCGAACCAAAATAAATAACTATCGCGGTGCCCTGAACTTTATCGGTGCCGAAGATATTAAAGTCATAGCGCCGGCGCTAACCATGCAGAACTGGCTACCACCGGCTGAGCCTCCGTTTACCTTATTGCGCCGGAAACTGTGGCAACATGTTATGGCCACCGCGGTTGTCTGCCAGCGTTTAGCTGAGCTAAATGGCAAGCTTGACCCTGCGATTGCCTTTAACACCGGCATGTTCCATGAAATGGGCAAAGTGACCCTGGCTCGTCTGTATCTGCGCGTGTTTGAAGATGTGCGGCAAAAAATGTTTGAAGAACTGCGCAGTGAGAAAACCTCAACCAGATACAATGCACTGATGCATGTGGAACCTGATCAGCAGTTTTTGCGCGATATGATGCTAAAACAGGAACGTGTGGTCACCAAACTCTTGTTTGAAGGGTTTGAAATGCGCCATTTGCCGTTGGCACAGATCTACGCTGACTACGCGAAAGCGAAAACCTTCGAGGATACCTCCGGCTATTCACGTCTGTTGTGGCAGGCTAATACGTTCAGTGAGTTTCGCATGCTCCACGCTGCTAACCTGGCGTCACTGGATGATGGCAAACGGATGTTTGCGGCCACCCGTTTAAGTGGTAAAACCATCGTTGAGTTGCGTAAGCTCAACCTGAAAAAACTCATTTTGACCCGGAACCGGGAGAGCGAATAAAGGCAGCTCTCAGCTGCTGCCCACTTCGCTATTCCGACAGCCGATTATTTTTGCCTAAGTATCCAGTTTTGCCCGGTGAAATCGGATACTTATGCAACTCTCCTGAAAGACTACTTACCCTCCCTAAACAAGCCCTTGTATAGACAGACAAATGCGCTCTGAAGTGGCATAATAGTCAGCTTAATATGTCTTGTTGATTGAAGATCAGGAGTCCTAGGTATGTCTGAAGCAATCTCTGTTACCCGCGCCTTATTTGATGATGTGATGGTGCCCAATTACAACCCTGCAAACTTTATCCCGGTAAAAGGGGAAGGTTCCCGAGTGTGGGATCAGGAAGGTCGTGAGTACGTTGACTTTGCTGGCGGTATCGCCGTCAACTGCCTGGGCCATTGCCATCCGGCGATGGTGAACGCGCTAACCGAGCAAGGCCAGAAGCTATGGCATCTGAGTAATGTGCTGACCAACGAGCCGGCGATCCGCCTGGCGAAGAAACTGACAGACGCGACCTTTGCTGAACGCGTGTATTTTGCCAACTCTGGCGCTGAGGCCAACGAAGCGGCCCTCAAGCTCGCACGTCGCTGGGCGCTGGAAGTGCATGGTGAAGAGAAGCAGCAAATTATTGCATTCCAGAAAGGCTTCCATGGTCGTACTTTCTTTACGGTAACCGTGGGCGGCCAGGCTGCTTACTCAGATGGCTTTGGCCCTAAACCGGGTGCGGTTGAACATGTCGAGTACAACGACCTGGCGAGCCTGGAAGCCATCATGAGCGATAAAACCTGCGCTGTGATGATGGAGCCGATGCAGGGTGAAGGTGGTGTGATCCCTGGCGATGAAAGCTTTTTAAAAGGCGTGCGTGAGCTGTGTACTAAACACAACGCGCTGTTAATTTTTGATGAAGTACAAACCGGCTTTGGCCGTACTGGCAGCTTGTATGCCTATGAACAGTGCGGTGTTACCCCTGATATTCTGACCTCAGCGAAAGCCCTTGGCGGTGGTTTCCCAATTGGTGCCATGCTAACCACAGCGGAGATTGCTGCTCATCTGAAACCAGGCACTCACGGCAGTACCTACGGCGGTAATCCGCTTGCCTGCGCGGTATCAGAAGCGGTCATGGATGTGGTCAACACACCGGAAGTACTGGATGGTGTTAAACGCCGTGAGCAAATGTTCCGTGAGGCGGTACAGGCGATTAATGAAAAATACGATGTGTTTACCGAAGTGCGTGGTCAGGGCTTGCTGTTAGGCGCGGCGCTGAATGACAAATTCAAAGGTAAGGCACGCGAATTTTTACTGGCCGCTGCTGAACATGGGCTGATGGTTCTGATTGCTGGTGCTGACGTGGTCCGCTTTACACCATCACTGGTTATCCCGGAAACGGATATCGCCGAAGGTATGCAGCGTTTCGAAAAGGCCGTTGCCCAGGTGGTTTCTAGCCATGGCTAAGAAGCAGGCAGGCGAGCGTCGTCACGCTAAACCGGGTCAGCTGATTATTCGCCCGATTCGTGAGTCGGACTATGCTGCGCTGTATGACTGCGCGGTGGAGTCCGGTCACGGGTTTACCTCGTTACCAGTGGACGAAACCCTGCTGCGCAACCGTATTGCGCGGGCGCAGCAGGCGTTTAGTAAACAGGATCTGAGTACCCCAGGTGAAGACGGCTACCTGTTTGTGATGGAAGACAGCAATGACGGCAGCATTGCCGGTGTCGCCGGGATTGAAGCCGCCGTCGGGCTGAGCGAAGCCTTTTATCATTATCACTTAGGCAAAGTGGTTCATCACTCGCCTAAGCATAATGTCTATAACGCCCTGCAAACATTGACGCTATGTAATGATTACACTGGTGCAACTGAGCTATGCACCTTGTTTTTACGCGAACCCTACCGGTTTGGTCGTAACGGGCGGGCGCTTTCTAAATTCCGTCTGCTGTTTCTGGCCCAGTTCAGCAAACGTTTTTCATCCCGGGTTTTCGCTGAAATGCGTGGCGTTTCGGATGAGAACGGTCGTTCGCCATTTTGGGCGTGGCTGGAAAAGCACTTTTTTACCATGGACTTCCCCCGCGCCGATTACCTGACCGGTATTGGTGACAAGACCTTTGTCGCTGAACTGATGCCGCGCTTTCCTATCTACGTCAATATGTTAGATAAATCGGCTCAGGAGGTGATTGGTAAGGTGCACCAGAATACCTTGCCAGCGCTTAAGCTGCTGCAGTCTGAAGGTCTTCAGTTCCGCGATTACATTGATATTTTCGACGCCGGCCCGACCGTGGAAGGTGATCTCAAACAATTGAAAACAGTTCGTAACAGTCGCTTAATGAACGTTGTGGTAGGGCAGCCGGAAGTGGCTGAAAGTTACCTGTTGTGTACCTTGCAGGTAGAAGACTTCCGGGCCTGTCATGCCGATGTCAGCTGCCAGGGCGATGATGTCATTATTGACCGTCGTGTGGCCGAGGCGCTGCAGGTGGAAGACGGCGATTCGTTGCGAATAGCACCTCTGTAAGGAGAGTTAAATGTCAGTTACAAATGCACAATCAGGCCTGTTTATTAATGGCCAATGGGTGGCTGGTCAGGGTGAGCTGTTACGCTCCGTTGACCCGGCCCGCAATGAAGTGATCTGGGAAAACCGTTGTGCGAATCCGGCACAGGTTGATGAAGCCGTGGCCGCAGCACGAGCTGCTTTCCCGGCGTGGGCGAAGCGCACCTTTGAAGAACGTCTGGCTATTGCTAAGCGTTTCGCTGAGTTACTGGAAGAAAACAAAGCCGATCTAGCGATGACCATTGCTCGTGAGACCGGCAAGCCTTATTGGGAAACCCTGACTGAAGTCGGCGCGATGATTGGCAAGGTGAGCATTTCTGAGCGCGCTTACCATGAGCGGACGGGTACGGTAGAAAACCCAATGCCGGGTGCAAAAGCATTTATCCGCCACCGTCCGCACGGAGTCGTCGCGGTCTATGGCCCGTATAATTTCCCTGGCCATTTGCCGAACGGCCATATCGTGCCGGCGCTGATTGCCGGTAATACGATTATTTTCAAACCCAGTGAAATGACGCCAATGGTGGCTGAAAAGACGGTCCAGCTATGGCAGCGTGCCGGACTGCCTGATGGGGTGCTGAACCTGGTTCAAGGCCTGGTTGAGACTGGCAAAGCGCTTTCTCAGAATGCGCAAATCGACGGCTTGTTCTTCACCGGATCGTCGACCACCGGTAAACTGTTGCATGAACAGTTCAGTGGTCAGCCAGGTAAAATTCTGGCTCTTGAGATGGGCGGCAACAATCCGCTTATCGTCAAAGATGTGGCCGACGTTGAGGCCGCGGTGCATGATATTGTTCAGTCAGCGTTTATCACCAGCGGACAGCGTTGCACCTGCGCGCGTCGTCTGTTTATTGAAAACTCCGCCAATGGTGATGCCATCCTCGAGCGCCTGGTGGAAGTGACCAAGGCTATTCGGGTTGGAGATTACGAGGCCGACCCTGCACCCTTCATGGGCGCGATGATTTCGGCAAAAGCGGCCGCTGGTATGGTCAAGGCGCAGCAGGATATCGCTGCGAGCGGGGCTAAGGTGCTGGTTGAAATGACCCAGCTCGATGCGGAGAAAGGGTTTGTCACACCGGGTATTATCGACGTCACCGAGGCTCAGCCACTGGTCGACGAAGAGCATTTTGGTCCGTTGTTAAAAGTCTATCGTTACAATGAGTTAGATAAAGCCATTGCGGAAGCTAACAACACCAGCTTTGGTTTATCGGCGGGCTTGCTTGCGGATGACAAAGGCGTGTACGATGACTTCTTACTTCGGATCCGTGCTGGGATTGTAAACTGGAATAAGCCTATTACTGGCGCCAGCAGTGCGGCTCCATTCGGCGGTATTGGCGACAGTGGTAATCACCGCGCCAGTGCCTACTATGCGGCAGATTACTGTGCATACCCGGTCGCCTCAGTGGAAGCAGAGAAAGTTCAGCTTCCGGAAAAACTGGCCCCGGGTCTGACTTTTTAAGTAAACGCGCATCCTTAATGTTCTAAAACGCCAGGTAGCAATTGGCTACCTGGTGGCAGGAACCGAAGCCTAATTATGATTGTTGAAAGTGATGGTTATATAGAGCTCATTCAATACCTGACTGAGCATCTGGAAATGTTTGAACATCCTTCTGATGGTGCAGAGCGCGCCAGCTTCACCGTGCGTGAACAGCTGGAAGACTCCTTGTCTGACAAGATCATGCGCGTCAGCCAGCAACATGATGTAAGCCAGGAGCTACGCTTTGATATTGTGCGCGAGGCAGATGCCATTTTGTACGATCTGGAGGAAGTGCTGGCGTCGGTATTAAATCAGCAGCCGACCCCGTCGCAGCAAACATTTATCGAGGAGTTTACCGGCCTGGTAAAAAACCTGCTCGATGCCCGCATTAGCGAAGCAGGCGGCTAGCCTGCTCCACCCTTAGTAATCGCCACTCCCTTTCTGACGTCGCTCGATAAGCTCTGCAATAAGCGGCGTTAGAATCAGTTCCATTGCCAGTCCCATCTTGCCACCCGGCACCACCATGGTATTGATTCGCGACATAAAGGCGCCGTCGATCATCTGCAAATAGTAAGGGAAGTCGACGTTACGCATGCCACGAAAGCGAATCACGACAAAACTCTCATCCAGAGACGGAATGTCTTTAGCACTAAACGGGTTCGAGGTATCGACGGTAGGCACGCGCTGAAAATTGATATGAGTACGCGAAAACTGCGGCACTATATGGTGAATGTAGTCATCCATGCTGCGTACAATGCTGGTGGTCACCGCTTCTCTCGAATGGCCACGCTCGGACGTGTCGCGTAACAGCTTCTGAATCCATTCCAGGTTGACGATAGGGACCATGCCTATGAGTAAATCCACGTGCCTGGCGACGTCGTAGTTTTCGCCCTGAACGCCACCATGAAGCCCCTCGTAGAACAACAGATCAGTCTCCGCTGGCAAAGGCTCCCAGGGGGTAAATGTGCCTGGCATTTGGTGATAAGGCACGGCATCGTCAAAACTGTGCAGGTAGCGGCGAAGTTCGCCGGTACCACATTGGGAATAGTCCGCAAAAAGTTTTTCCAGGCGTTCAAAGTCATTTGCTTCTGGGCCAAAGTAACTAATGTGACGGCCCTGCTCCTGCGCTCTGCGGATAGCCAGATCCATTTCTGGTCGTGAAAACCGATGAAAGCTGTCCCCTTCAATAAAGGATGCGTTGATCCCTAGATTTCTGAAAATATGACGAACGGCCTGACCTGTGGTCGAGGTACCAGCACCGGATGAACCGGTGACGGCAATAATGGGATGCTTCGCTGACATAACACACTCAATTTTTAGTTACTAAGATTAGTAATGGGGTGGACGTTCATCCACCGGGTTGGTGTCTTCACTTTGCTGGTCCTTGATTTGACTCAGACGACCTGCCAGCAATTGCAAATGGCGTTTAAACGTAGCTAGCTCGTGGTTTTGTTCTGCAACCAGCTGGTTCAGTTGTTCGATAGTTTCTTCCTGAAAAGCCAGCTGGCTTTCCAAATCCATCATTCGCTTCTCAAGCTCGAGTTCTTTCAAATTAGCACACCTGACTGTAATGACTGATAACGGCGGCTGTTTATAGGTTAAAGGCTACATTAGCGCGCCTGGTTCTCTAGTATACCCTGAAGGCGCCAGCGTTCGCCAAACCCAGCACTATTTTCACTCACCACCTCGTCGCTGCCATCGATAAACGCCACCGCAATCACTGCCGCCCGCGGCGGGTAATCGTCCTCACGACCTTTAACCTGGCTACTGGAAAGGCGCTCTCCATCGTCCACGCGCCAGACTTCGACATGGCGCGAGGGCGAGCCGGTGACCAGGTATCGCCCGTCCGCCGAGAAGTCTGCGCTAAGAAATGATTTGTGCCGGCTACGATGACGTAATTCGCTGATCTTTTCCGCGCTTGTCAGATGCCAGATGTGTGCGGTTTGCGCACTGGCGGTGAAAGCTGTGCTGCCATCCGGGTTGAAGCGGACCAGCGCTATGCGGCCGTCTCCGGGAAATCTCTGCAACACCTGTCCGCTACCGGTGTCCCATAGCAAACTCATATGGTCGTCGGCACCACTTATCACATAGCGGCCATTCGCACTGATGTCGACACTGTTGATGCGTTCGCTATGACCGAGGAACTCCAGGCGTCTGCCCGTTTCCGGTTCAAACACTACCACCACCCCGTCGCTGCGGCCAATAATCAGGTGCCGGCCCTGACTGGAGACCGCAACGTCACGGATACCTGCTTCTTCTAAACGCCAGTAACCGCGGACTTCACCGCTACTGGTATCCCATAGTGCAATGGTTTCGCGGCTGGCGGCGACGGCAACGCTTTTATCTGCGGCCAGAGCCACTGCCCGGATTTGACTGATACCGTCTTCGTCCTGTTGCCAGTTATGTTTGCGTTCATCGGTGCTCAGGTCAAAGAGCATAAGACCATGTTCAGCGGTGGCAACGAACGACAACTGACCATCAGGGGAAATGGCGGCAGCCTGAGTCCGCGACGGCGAACGCTCGTCACGCTGGAGCTTTTCTGCAGACGGTGAGCAGGCACTTAATAACCAGCCACTTAGTAAAAGACCTACTACAATAAAACTTCGTTGAGCCCGCGTTGTCATTGGTCAGCCTCTTGTAATCTGTGTACACTAAGCTCACTATACCAGTGATTTAAATCACTCCCTAATAAACCAATATATAAAGAGAAGTGGAATTTAATTATATGAAAACCTTGCATAAAGTCTTCGCCGTTTCGGCGTTAACCCTAGCGCTGAGCGCATGCGGCGAAAGCCAGCAAGCGACGGTTGAACTGGAAACTGAAGAGCAGCGTCAAGCCTATGCATTGGGCGCCTCTATTGGCCTTTACGTTGAAGAAAACCTGAGTCAGCAACAAGAAGCCGAAATCGAGCTGGACAAGGACCTGGTTATTACAGCGTTTAATGAAAGCGTTCGTGGCGAAGGCCGGATGGACCAGGAGACCGCCGAAGAAATCGTGATCGAGCTACAGCAGCAGGTGATGCGTCAACGTCAGGAAGTTGTTGGCGGACGAGCACTGCGTGAAGGTCAGGAATACCTCGAAGAAAACGCTCAACGCGAGGGTGTTGAAGTGACTGAGTCTGGTTTGCAGTACGAAGTCGTTCGTGAAGGTGAAGGCGAGCGTCCAGCCGCTGAAGATGTGGTTGAAGTGCATTATGAAGGCACTTTGGTTAACGGCGATGTATTTGATAGCTCATACGAACGCGGCGAGCCGGCTGTATTTCCTCTCAATCGGGTGATCCCGGGCTGGACCGAAGGTGTTCAACTGATGCGTGAAGGCGCCCATTATCGTTTCGTGATCCCAGCTGAACTGGCGTATGGTGACCGCGATGTCGGTGGTGCCATCCCACCAAATTCGACCCTGATTTTCGAGGTTGAGTTGGTCAGCATTGTAGATCAAGACGAGCAATAAATGCCGAAACAACAAAGGCCAGCGTCAGTACGCTGGCCTTTGTTTTAGCATTGCAATCTTATTAAGAAAATTACCCTTCAGCTCAGGCAAATACGGCCTGTTCTTCTAAGGCATGCAGCAAGCGGTCTTCGAGCTCCATGCGAACCTCAAGGGCTTCACCTAGCGCAGACAGATCATTGTCGAACTCACGCAATGGATCGTTTTCGTTCACTTCTGCGTACTTGTCATTGAAGTTAAGCACGCGCTCTGTGGTCACTGTAATCAACGGGTACACCTGCACGGCCGTGGCACGGGCTGTCTCGCTTTGCACATCCGCCTGAGTCATTAAGTGCTCGTATATTTCAAAGTGGCCAGTGGATACGTAGTCAACCAATACTTCGCAAAATGCTTTAATATCGGTTGTTGACGGCAGACCATCTGCACTTTTATAAGGCGGAAGCCCTGCCATCCGGCAGTATTGAACAAGCATTTCCTGACGTTCCTCGAGCCAATGGTCAAGAGATTGATGATGACCTCCCCAGCGCTGGCGAGCGGATTCATTGCGGCGTAACATGGTGACCTCCGGTCTTTAATCATTTGGGTTGTTCGAACTATCCAGCGGACAACCAATTAGATCAATTTACGTTGCAAGACCGCTGGGGGTCAATTCTTTTTGGCTGTCTTTACACGGATTTACGCAGGAGCATACATGATTATCCCAAGGCCCGGTCACATGCCGGACGAAGAATCTATCATTATGATAGTTAACGAAAATTTGGTTCTTCAGAGGGAAGGGGCTAACCCGCTTCCAGTACTGTCTAAGCCTGTTCGGGAGCAACTATGGCAGTCTGCTCAGTATCTCGCGAGTATTGGAAGCTACCAGGGACGCGAGGTATTTCTGGTGGTCCCCGGGCAGGATGTGACTTTCGATGGCTTCGAATTCTTACCATTACGGCGCCTGCTCAGTCACTTCGACAGCGCCTTGTTCGCTATCGCCGGTCGAGCCTGTCAGGTCGCTTATTTCATTCGCACGCATAACTTCTGCAGCCATTGTGGCGACCCGTTGCAGGAGGTCGAAGACGAACTTGCGGTCTATTGTGCAAGCTGTGACTACCGTACCTACCCGCGCATTTCACCCTGTATTATCGTCGCGGTTTTCCGCCAGGACCGGGGTAAGAACGAAATCTTGCTGGCCCGGGGGATACGCCACCCGGAGGGGCTGTATTCTGTGTTAGCAGGCTTTGTTGAGAGCGGCGAAACGCTGGAGCAGACAGTGCAGCGTGAAGTCTATGAAGAAACCCGGATTCTGGTCGATAACGTAGAGTATGTGACCAGCCAGCCCTGGCCGTTCCCGCACTCGTTGATGGCGGGCTTTGTTGCTCAGTATGCGGGAGGCGAGTTGCAAGTGGACGACGTTGAGATTATCGAAGGCGACTGGTTCGAGCTTGACCAGTTACCACAAACCCCACCGGCGGGCACCATTGCGGCGCAGTTGATTGAAGAAGTTCGCAGTCGACTGCAAGGCTTGGTAGAATCGCGCTAGAATTTTGCTGAGTATCAACTTACAGGACAGGAAGCGGCATGAGCAATACATTGAAAAATGATCGGTATTTACGCGCTTTAGCAAAGCAACCCGTGGATCGGACTCCTATTTGGATGATGCGACAGGCTGGCCGTTATCTGCCAGAGTATCGCGAAATTCGCAAGCAAGCTGGTGACTTTATGACCCTGTGCCGTAACCCTGAGCTGGCTTGTGAAGTCACCTTACAACCGTTGCGACGCTTTCCGCTTGATGCCGCCATTCTATTTTCAGACATTCTTACCATTCCCGATGCAATGGGCCTGGGTCTTTATTTCGAGCAAGGTGAAGGTCCGCGTTTTGAACGTCCTTTACGCTCATTTTCAGACATTCAGAAGCTTCCGGTACCGGATCCTGAACAGGAACTGCGTTACGTGATGGATGCTGTACGTACCATCCGCCGCGAATTAAAGGGAGAGGTGCCGCTCATCGGCTTTTCTGGTAGTCCCTGGACCCTGGCCACCTATATGGTTGAGGGTGGCAGTACCAAAAACTTTGCCCTGATTAAAGAAATGGCGTTTGCTGAACCGGAAGCCATGCACCTGCTGCTGCATAAGCTGGCGCAATCGGTCACCAGTTACCTTAATGCTCAGATTGCAGCGGGCGCGCAGTCGGTGATGATTTTTGATACCTGGGGCGGTGTGTTGTCACCACGTGACTATCGTGAATTCTCACTGACTTACATGAAACAGATCGTGAACGGCCTTACTCGCGAAGCGGATGGCCGTAAAGTGCCGGTCACTTTATTCACCAAAAATGGCGGTCAATGGCTTGAAGCAATGGCAGCCACAGGCTGCGATGCGCTCGGTGTCGACTGGACAACTGATCTTGGTGACGCGCGTGCGCGGGTAGGCGATAAGGTTGCCCTGCAGGGCAATATGGACCCCTCAGTGTTGTATGCATCGCCGGAGCGTATTCGGCAGGAAGTGCAGATTATATTAGACAGCTATGGCAGCGGCAGCGGACATGTCTTTAACCTTGGTCACGGTATCCATCCGGGGGTCAACCCTGAACATGCCGGTGCGTTCATTAAAGCCGTTCAGGAAATGAGTACAGGCTACCACAGCGAAGACTGAAGCTGATTTTGCGACCAGTTTCATTTTATAAGCGTTGAGGAGTGCAGTACTGAAAGACCAATGCGTTACAATGGCGGTCGCATATCAGGATCTTCAGAATTTAAGCTAGAGGGCAGTATGGCAAAGCGTTATATAGTCACGCCACTTTCGTTGGTTGTAGTGTTGTTAGCCGTTTTCGTTGGCTATTTGTACTTTTTCGGCGAGGACGAGCCAGTAGATGCCCGTCCGGACCTGACTCAGCCTGTGGTTGTCCATGAGGTGGGCATGGTCGAATTCCGCGATATTATTGAAGGTCTCGGAACCGGACAAGCCAGTCAGTCAGTCGATATCATGGCGCGGGTGACGCAGAATGTTCGCGAACTGTACTTTAGTGATGGTGACGACGTTGAAGAAGGCCAGGTCTTGGTCGCGCTCAATGACCGTGAAGAACGTGCACGGGTTCAGGAACTGGAGTTCCGTTTAGCGGATGCCCGCCGCCAGCTGAATCGACTGCGTGAACTGGCAGCTGAAAACGCTGCATCACGGAGCATGATCGACGAACAGGAAGTGCGCGTTGAACAAACCAGCGCGGAACTGGAAGTGGCTCGGGTACGTTTAGAAGAAATGACCATCGAAGCCCCTTTCAAAGGCCGTCTGGGTATCCGTCAGGTCAGCAAAGGGTCTCTTGTGCGGCCCGGCGATGTTATCACTACCCTGGATGATATTTCGCCATTGTATGTTGACTTCAGTGTGCCGGAAATTTACCTGCCTAGCCTGGCTGCCGGGCAACGTATTGTCGGCTTATCAACAGCTTACCAGGGCCGAGAATTTGAAGGTCGCATTGTCAGCCTGGCGTCTCGGGTTGATCCAATTACCCGCTCAATTAAGGTGCGTGCTTCAATCCCCAACGAAAACCGTGAGCTGCGCCCTGGAATGTTAATGCGTGTCCGTCTGGAACGTGAAGTAGCAACCACTCTGATGATTCCTGAAGCCTCCGTTATCCCCATTCGCAATGAATTTATTGTGTTTAAAGTGAATGAAGACAATGTAGCCGTGCGCACCAACATCGAGATTGGTCGCCGTCAGCCTGGCTGGGTCGAGGTACTGAGCGGCTTAGGTGAAGGCGACATTATCGTAAAAGAGGGTGTGGTTCGTCTGCGCGACGGCTTACCTGTGTCACCACGGGAGCAGTAAGCCATGTTTTTATCTGATGTATCGGTAAAACGTCCGGTCTTTGCAACCGTACTCAACCTTCTGCTGGTGATTTTCGGCGTGGTGGCGTTTCTCTCGTTGCCACTTCGTGAATACCCGAATATCGAGCCACCGGTTGTTTCAATTAGTACCAGTTACCCGGGTGCTAACGCTGAGATCATGGAGCGTGAAGTTACCCAGCGTATCGAGCGCGGTATCAGTGGTATAGATGGTATTCGCTTTATTGATTCACGCAGCCGCAATGGCAGCTCGCGTGTCACTATCGAATTCGAATCCGGTCGCGACATTGACTCGGCGGCGAACGACATCCGTGAGCGCGTGCAGCGTATTATGCGGCGGCTACCGGAGCAAATCGACCCGCCCCAAATATCCAAAGCGGGGGCCGATGAAGATACCGTAGTTTGGTATAACCTGCGCTCCGAACTCATGACCAGCGAACAGCTAACCGACTATGCCCGTCGTTTTATGTTGGAGCGACTGGCTATTGTTGACGGTGTATCCAGTGTTAATTTCGGTGGTGAGCGTCGCTATGCGATGAAGCTGTGGCTTGACCGCGATGCGATGGCGGCCAGGGATGTGACAGTCACCGATATAGAAAACCGCTTACGCGCCGAGAACGTCGAACTCCCTGCAGGCTCACTAGAATCTGTTGATCGTGAATTTGATGTTCGGGTAAGCAGAGCCTACCTTTCCGCGTCGGATTTCGAGCAGCTAACCATCCGTGGTGGTGGCGACCGGGGCTATCTTGTTCGGTTAGGAGAGATCGCACGGGTGTCGCTGGAGGCGGCCAATGACCAGTCTGTGTACCGCTCGAACGGGGTTAACATGCTTGGTATTGGCATTGAACGCCAGTCTGAAGCCAATACCCTTGAGGTTGTGCGGAATGCTGACCGCGAAGTAGAACGTATTAAACAGACGCTTCCGGCAAGTATGGAGCTGGTAAAAAGTTACGACAGCTCGACCTTTATTGAAGACTCGATCTCGGAAGTTTACAACACCCTCTTTATAGCGATGGCTATGGTCGTCATCGTCATTTACCTGTTCCTCGGTAACCTTAGGGTCACCATGATCCCTGCGGTTACGGTACCGGTGGCATTGCTATCGTCCTACATTGTACTGAGCGCAATGGGCTTCTCCATTAACCTGCTGACCTTATTAGCGTTGGTCCTGGCTATCGGACTGGTAGTGGATGACTCCATTGTTGTGCTGGAAAATATTTACCGTCGCGTGGAAATGGGCGATCCGCCTTTGCTTGCCGCCTATCGGGGAGCACGTGAGGTTGGTTTTGCGGTTGTAGCGACCACGATGGTTCTTATTTCGGTGTTTTTGCCCTTAATGTTCCTCGACGGTAACCTCGGCCTGCTGTTCTCAGAATTCGCGGTAGCGCTAGCAGCGGCAGTCGGTTTCTCCAGTATTACCGCCCTCTCGCTGTCACCCATGCTGTCGTCGAAAATTTTGAAAAAGGGGAACAAACGCAAGGGCTGGTTCCGCCGTTTGTTCGACAGTGGCTTTGCTAAGCTCGAATCAGGTTATGAAAAAGGGCTACGCCGTACCATAGGGCTCCCCAGCATGGCTTTCCTGGTGGTCGCCTTAGCTATAGCAGGGTGTTACGTGCTGTTTGGCCAGCTGGGTCAGGAATATGCACCGCAGGAAGACCGCGGCAGCTTCTTCGTTATCGTTCGTGGGGCAGAAGGGGCGAGCTTTGAGTCGAACCGGGTCAACATGGAACGGGTAGAAGAGGTGCTGTTACCCTATGTGGATCGGGGAATGGTTGACCGTCTGATTGTGCGGGCGCCTGGTTGGGGTACCAGTGCCGGGGTCGCGATTGTAAACGCGGTGCCGCATGGTGAGCGAGACTGGGGCACAGCCGAACTGATGGGCGAAATCCGTGAAGGCTTAAATGAAATTCCCGATGTGATAGCCGTCGCCAACATGCGCAGCTCCTTAGGTGGAGGCGGCGGTGGCGGCCGACCCGTTCGTTTCGTCCTGCAAGGACATGATTTTAATCAGTTAGCAGAGTGGCGCGATATTGTGGTGGCGCGGGCAGAAGAGAACCCGGGCCTGTTGCAGGTAGACAGTAATTACCGCGAAACGGTCCCGCAATTGTCGGTTCATATTAACCACGACCGCGCGGCTGACCTCGGTGTATCGGTAGGCGACATTGGACGCACACTGGAAGCCATTATGGGTGAGCGGCGTGTTACTACGTACTCTGATCGGGGTGAAGAATATGATGTGATTATTGAAGGTGAGCGGGAAGACTACCAGACACCTTCAGCGATCAATAACATCTATGTACGCTCGACGACGTCAAACGAACTGATTCCGATGTCGAACCTGATCACCGTGACGGAAGGGGCAACCGCACCACAGCTAAACCGTTACAACCGGATGCGGGCTATTACCGTTGAAGCAAACCTTGCTGATGGATACAACCTGGGTGAGGCACTGGCGTTTCTTGAGCAGGTGGTTGCTGAAGACTTGCCGGAAGAGGCCGCGTATGACTTCCGTGGCGAATCGCGACTGTATAAAGAAGGCGGTAATACCATTTACTGGATTTTCTTACTTGCGTTGACCATCACCTTCCTGGTGCTGGCGGCACAGTTTGAAAGCTTTGTTCATCCGATTGTTATTATTCTGACCGTTCCGTTAGCCATCTTCGGCGCTTTAGCCGGACTCTGGCTCGGTGATATGACCATCAATATATACAGTCAGATTGGTATTATCATGCTGATAGGCCTGGCCGCGAAGAACGGTATTTTGATTGTAGAGTTCGCCAACCAGTTGCGTGACGCCGGTATGCGTTTTGAAGATGCGCTGGTCCGTGCTTCGACTTTACGTCTGCGTCCTATCGTGATGACTGCGTTTACCACGATTATGAGTTCGTTGCCGTTATTGCTTGCAGTAGGGCCGGGCTCCGAAAGCCGTGCGGTGATAGGGACCGTTATTTTCGCAGGGGTGGCTTTCTCTGCCTTTATGACACTGTTTATCGTGCCTGCGCTGTATCAGGCCATGGCCAAGAACACCGGGTCACCTAGATTGCTGGCGAATCGGATTGCAGGCTATGAAGAGCAATATCCGGACCGCCGAGCAGAAGACTTAGCACTGGAAGAAGCGAACGCTGAGCGTTAGCGATGCCACATTAGCTCGTGCTCGTGGGTAGGAAGGCCATCGAGCACGTTGCGGGCAAATTGGGGGTGATTGGTAAATATACCATCCACCCCCATTTTTTTGAGTTCCTGAATATCATGTGACTCGTCGACGGTGTACACGTACACCGGCAGGCCGCGTTGGTGGGCGTCGTCAACCAGAGCCTGATCTACGAAGTCGACACAGGTATGCAGTGAATAGGCCCCAAGCTCGGTGGCGAAGGCGGCGTAGTCGAGCATACAGCTGGCATTAAGGGCACCGAGGCGAACCCAGGGGCATCGCCCATGTAGCGCTTTCAACCAGTGATGGTTGAATGAAGACAGGATCAGTTGTTCAGCCGTAAAGCCAAATTCCCCGCGGGCCCGCTCCAGCAACGGGGCAAGTAAATCTAGTGGCACTTCACCTTTTAACTCAATATTAAGTAAACAGCGCCCGCCAATCGACTCGAGTACCTCCGCAAGCGTTGGTACCGGATGTTGACCAAATACTTTTAGTTTACGGATCTGGGCGGCGGTTAAATCCTGCAGGCGCCCGGGGTGCGCGGTAAGGCGCTCCAGGTACCTGTCATGAAATACGAATATTTCACCGTCGACCGCATAGATGTCTATTTCGATGCCGTCAGCTCTGCATTCCAGTGCCCTGTGCATAGCAACCAGGGTATTTTCCGGCGCCTCAGCGCTGGCACCTCGGTGCGCGATAATCAACATCAGCGGATCAGCTGCCCCATGACCTCGCCCATTCGCGTAACGTCATCCGCCTGCAGATTCTCTTCAAAAAACATCATCTCGTCAGGGAAGGTCAGGACAACGGTTGAGCCAAGCTTAAAACGACCCATTTCTTCGCCTTTTTTCAACGTAACGGCGTTAAACCCCTGCGCTGGATACTCCCAGCTATGAATGCGGGGGCCGGTTGGCGGTGTCACGGTGCCAGCCCATACCGTCTCAATACTGGCCACAATGGTTGCGCCTATCAGGGTCAGCGTGAACGGACCCTGAGCGGAATCGAAGAAACACACCACTCGTTCGTTGCGTGCAAATAAGCCCGGCACATTGGCCGCTGTTAACGGGTTGACTGAGAATAAGTCACCCGGCACATAGGTCATTTTACGCAAGGTTCCGTCGAGCGGCATATGGATGCGGTGATAATCACGCGGAGCCAGATAAATCGTCGCAAACTGCCCGTTTTTATACGGGGCGGCGTCTGCTGCGTCGCCGCCGAGCAATTTAACCAGACTGTAGTCATGGTTTTTGGCCTGAATAATAGAGTCGCCGTCGATCTTACCGAGCTGCGACACTTTGCCATCAACAGGGTGCGCGAGCTCAAAGTCGTCAGCCTGCAGGGGCCGGGCCTCGGGTTTCAGCGGTCGGG
Organism: Aliidiomarina sedimenti; assembly: GCF_003986955.1. Lineage (GTDB taxonomy): Bacteria > Pseudomonadota > Gammaproteobacteria > Enterobacterales > Alteromonadaceae > Aliidiomarina > Aliidiomarina sedimenti. The sequence continues at coordinate 299,148 of NZ_PIPN01000004.1, forward strand.
TAAAAAATTCATTGAACGTGCTGTAGTCTGACGGTTCTTCATGTACGGCTTCAGACATATCGACCTGGTAATGTTTAATAAACCAGCGCATAAAAAGCTGGGTAAAAATACCAGCACGAGCGCTGGCAAATTTTCCCATCAAACGGGAAACTGCGTGCTTGGGTAGTACATACTGGGCTTTGACTTTGAATTGGTCGAGTTTGCTCATAGGGGCATCAGGCCTGTTCTAAAGAATCAATAATTCGATGGTAATTTTGTAATCGCTCGGCGTCCAGCTTTTGCTCGGCAACGGCCGCCTGAAGTGCGCAGCCAGGATCAGTGCGATGTTTGCAGTCGCGGAATTTACAGCCACCAATATACGGACGAAATTCACGAAAGCCCCAGGTTACGCGTTCAGGTTCGATATGCCAAAGCCCGAATTCACGAATCCCAGGCGAGTCAATAAGTGCGGCATGATTTGGCAGCCGATGGAGCCGGGCAACGGTGGTCGTGTGCTGGCCTAACCCTGAATTATGCGAGACATCGCCGGTAACAATAGAGGCCTGCGGTAAAATAGCGTTGACTAACGACGACTTACCGACGCCTGACTGACCGACAAAGACGGAGACATTATTCGCCATTAAGTCCGTCAGCTGGTCCAGCCCATGCTGTTCTTTTGCGCTGACCACGGCGACCTGGTAACCAATGTCGCGGTACAATGCGAGCCGGTTCTGAATATATTCCTCGTTGACCTCGTCGATCAGATCCGCTTTATTCATCACTATCACCGGGCGAATGGCAATGTCTTCACAGGCCACCAGATAGCGGTCAATAATTTGAGCTGAAAATGCCGGAAGCGGTGATGTGACAACGAATATTTGGTCAATATTGGCGGCCACCGGTTTAATTCCGTCGTAGACATCGGGTCGGGTTAACAGGCTACGACGCTCTTCAACCGCCTCGATAACACCCTGCAAACCTTGTTCGCTTTCTGCTGCGGGACGAAATGCAACGATATCACCCGTCACCAGGCTACCTGCTGTACGTCGTATATTGCAGCGCAAAATCTCACCTTGGTCGGTTTCGATATCGGCATGCTGGCCAAAACGACTAATGACAATTGCGTTTTGCATTGACCCGAGCTGATCGTTTGCCCACTCGACGCTTTGCTTTGTCTCACGTTTTGCCAACCGCTTCTGCATGTTCGAGCGGACGCGGCGTTGCTGGCCTTTACTGAGTTTGTTGTTGCGACCCACTGGAATCCTTGCTTGGTTGTGCTGTTTCTTGCTTGCTATGATACAACAATTGAACTGTTCTCGCCCCTGCTTTGCAGGGCTTACCCTGGAGTTACGAATGAGCGAACCTGGCCAACGCCTGATATGGATTGATTTGGAGATGACAGGCTTGGTGCCTGAACGCGATGTCATTATTGAAATTGCTACCATAGTGACCGATAAAGATTTGAATGTGCTGGCAGAGGGACCTGTTTTTGCGATTAAGCAAAGCGACCAGACGTTGGCGTCGATGGATGAGTGGAACACCCGAACTCACACCCAGTCTGGCCTGGTTAAGCGGATCAAAGAAGAAGGTGTTGGCATGGCCGAGGCCGAGCAGCAAACCATTGCCTTTTTGCAGGAACACATAGCGCAAGGGGTGTCGCCGATGTGTGGTAATAGTATCTGCCAGGACCGCCGTTTTCTGGCCCGGCAGATGCCACAATTAGAAGCGTACTTTCATTATCGTAATCTGGATGTGAGCACCTTAAAAGAGTTGGCCCGACGCTGGAAGCCTGAGGTGCTGACTAGTTTCAAGAAGCAGAATGCACACACGGCGTTGGCTGATATTCGTGAATCCATCGCAGAATTGGTGCATTATCGAGCAACTATGCTGAATTTAGAAAAAAATTGAAGGAAGGGGCTTGCAAAGCGCCTCAGGTTCAGTAAAATGCGCCTCGCAGTCAAGGGGTTGGCCCTCGACGCTGCACCTGATATGCGAGTATAGCTCAGCTGGTAGAGCGCGACCTTGCCAAGGTCGAGGTCACGAGTTCGAACCTCGTTACTCGCTCCAAATTCGAAAAAAGCCGTCCGTTGGGACGGCTTTTTTGTTTATCTCCCCCGAAAACACGACTCCCCAAGGTCGCTAAACTGAGCGATACTTAGGCAGCCACTTTCTCGGGGAGAGAACCCATGCGTCTTTCAGTAACGGCAGTATCTATTGCGCTTCTCACTTTTTGCGCCGCAAGCAGTAGCGCAGTTTACGGCCAGCAGATGAAGCGAACTACAAGCGACCGCCTTGTCGTGATCGGCCGTATTGAACCTACCTGTAGCGTTGACTTTAATACCGACCATCCGATGGCTCGTCCCTTTGAAGCACTTCGTTATAATTCAACAGCTCCCCAGGTAGTTGCCCAGGTGACCGTACTATGCAATTTTCAACAGGAAACCGTGAACGTAACGTACGAGTCACTTAACCGTGGTCTTCGCAACGAATTTGGCGCTGTGATTGACTATGAAAAGAGTCTCTCTGGTGTACGTGGCGGCGGTATGGCCAGTGAAGGCCCCTGGACTATTGCTCAACGAACTGGCGGGCGGCCCTACTTTTTCCGCGTATCACCTCGTAATATGGGACTCATATCAGGTCATTATTCAGACGTTATAGTGGTCTCTGTTTCCTCTCACTAGTCCTCTCGGGCTAGGCCCCATTGCTGAATCTCCGCTGCAAGGTATTAATCTTAGGCTAGCGACCTTGCTCCGTGGTGCAGCGGTGCTTAAATAGATCGGGTCAACACATAACAAGCTAGCGATTACCATGACCTTTATAACGATTACCAATGATCGGACCTGGCTCAACCAGTGGACCGCGTTACTTGCTTTAGTTAAAACCGACCGCGTTCGCCACCATAGTATCTCGTTGCGGGAGTTTTCCCGTTTACGCCTTGAGCCTGGCAGCATTATTTTTATTGATACCCAGGCGTTGGGAATGCCCAAGTACCTGCCATACAACCCTCACCCAAACATGGATCAGTGCAGTGTGGTTCTGACTAACACCACTGATTTATCAGATACCGCGCTATTGCATTTCCTCAAGGCAGGTTTCAATGGGGTTATTCGTCTTGGCGAACGACCCGAATGCGTGCTCAAAGCTCTCGAAGCGATTAGTAAAGGACAGACTTGGTTTCCACGCCGAATTGTCGAGCAAGCGGTGCGTGATTATCAGCGTACTAACACCACGCCGGAACAGGTCGTTTATGAGCTGGCGGCTGCCTATGAACTTAGCAAACGTGAGCAGCAGGTTTGCCTGGAACTAATTCATGGGCAAAAAAACTGTTATATCGCGAAAAAATTGTTCATTAGTACTCATACCGTGAAATGCCATGTCACCAATCTTTATCGAAAACTGGGAATTCGTTCCCGGCATGAAATTCTTAATTTGGTCAATCGCCGGATGCAGCGGCGCGAAGACACGGCCTTAGCCAGCTAAGGTGTGAACCCCGCCGAATTACTACCATAAATGCCGTTAAATTAGGCTGCACGGCTGATTCTAACAGAGGCAACTCCACGAATACTTAGGGGCAGTTCGGGGCCAGTCCCTGAACATGACAAGAACCTCAACAATTGAAGACAAGGAATACAGCAATGAAAAAATTAGCAACCTTACTCTCGTTAGCAGCGGCCCTGGCAACTACTGGTGCAATGGCTAACACCAGCGATATCCTGAATGTGCAAGGTACTATTGATGAGTACTGCGAACTGCAAGTAACTCCACAAGCAGGTTTTGATTTCGATAACCAATGGCACGTTGTTGGCCAGATCGGTGTTTCATGCAACAACGGCGCAGGTAGTGCAGATGTAACTTACGAAGCGCAAAGCAATGGTTTCGTGCACACCAACGGCGTTGACTTTATTTCTTATGAAGCCCGCAACCTGGGTTCAATCCCTTCTGGTCCTGTGACTATCCCACCAAACGGTGGTCCACACACAATTTCACAACCAGCAGGCGCAGCTCCAGCCTTTGCTAACACTGACCTTGAATACCGCGGTATTACATCAGGTGCAGAATTGGCGGGTGACTACACCGCAGTTATGGAAATCACTGTTTCTCCATAGTCTGTAGCCAAGTGTTTGCTCTATCAGAAGCGGCCGTTAGGCCGCTTCTTCTATTACTGGAAGAGGCATATTATGAAAAAAATAATAGGAACAATGGCCTTAATTGTGTGGCTGTGTAGCTCCTTAGTGTCGGTACATGCATACGAACTTCATCCGATAAGTCTGACACTGGAAGAAATGGGGCGTAACTCTAGCGGTGTCTTTCGGTTGCAGAACACCACCGAACGGCCGTTGACGTTTGAAATATCGGCAGCGCGGCGTGTCCTCAAGGATGGCTATTACGATGAGCTTGAAGATGCAGACGAAGATTTTATTATTATGCCTCCTCAAGCTTATATCGAACCAGGCGATTTTCAGGTTTTTCGGGTGCGTTACCTGGGCAATAAGGTGCTCGATCAGGCAGCAGGCTACCGCATCATTTTTTATCAATTACCTGTCGATCTGGCACCCGTCGAAGGCTCAGGGGTGCAGTTTGTGATGCACATTCATGCGCCGGTTTTTGTGGTGCCCCGAGGTACAGTCGCGGAGATTTACTCTGAAATTGACTACACGGATTTGCACAATGAGACGCGCTTTGAAGCTGATTTCTTTGATCGGGATAATCCTTATGGGGTGATTGTCCTGACCAATCATGGGAATGGTATGCAGGACCTCTCGCGCGGTCAATTGCAGGTTGAATTTGAGAACGGAGAGTCGCGAACATTAACCTGGCGTGAGTTTTCTCCAGCTGTTTTTGTGCGTCATATTTTACCCGGCGGAGAAAGTCGGATTCCGGTTGAGGGGCTTCAGCTTGGCATCGAATCACGTGCGGTGTCGGCCCAGTTTATAAGTAGTTAAGCCATGTTGCGCAAAGGATGGCTGCTTCTCTTACTGCTATTGGCGAGTTCGGTTGAAGCATTTACATTTGAGTTGCCGTTATTCTACGACGAGCGTGAAGTAGGGTTTGTTATCGTCGAAGTCGAAGGCAACACACTGGTTGAGGTGGAAGGTGCCAGTTTGGCGCTGGCTTTAGGCTCTGCGATTTCAACTGAATTGCAGACCACCTTAACCGCGGCAGGCATGATTGATATGCAGCAGCTAAATGCTTTGGGTATCGAAATTGCGTATCGGCCTCGTACGATGGAGCTGGTAGCGCGATTACAGGAGTCAGCGTTTGGGTCTGATCAGATTAGCTTTGCCCAAAGTTCAGGGGCTGCTGGTCTGCCCGCACCAGTAAGTCGGTTTGCATGGCTGAATAACCTGAATGTTGCTGCTGAGCATGAATTTGAAGAAAGCAATGACCAGATAAATGTCGACTGGCTTGGTCAGTTGAACGTTGGCGGAATACGGGGTGTAAATTTAACCTGGTCGGCGACCGCAACACATGAGAGCGTGCCCAACGAAACCAATATTTATCGTGGCCAGGTCACTGCGTTTCACGATATCCCCAATGTACCTATGCGGTTGTCGGCCGGAGACGTGTATTCGCCTGTGGTGGGTCATCTTGGAGGCGCCAGTCTGGGCGGTATTTCGGTGGCGTCATCGTATTATGAACTGCAGCCAAACCGAAGTATTTCACCTGGTACCTCGCAGCAGATCCTGGTTCGTGAACGGGCAGAACTTGAAGTCTATGTGAATGGGCGGCTACTACAACGGCTGCGTCTTGCACCTGGTCGCTATAACTTAACCGAGTTGCCACTCGCGCATGGCGCAAATGATATCGAAGTGTATCTGTACTATGCGTCGGGTGACTACGAAATACAGACGTTCAGCCAGTTTTTCAATGCAGAACTATTGCGCCCCGGATTGACCAATTTCGGCTTTTCCTATGGCTATCGGTCGGAGTTCACGCCTTTGTCCGGTACCACCTATAGCGACGATACGCTGGCTTCGGCTTTTGTAGAGCACGGTTTATTTAGCTGGCTAACGCTGGGCGCTCATGGGCAGAGTAATGATTTTGGCGAATTGTATGGGGCCAGTACCGCCTTTGCTACGCCGATTGGTAATTTCGCTGCCCGTTACTCAATGAGTGACGTATTTGATGTCGAAGGTGAGGCGCTGAGTGTCGAATGGCAGCAGCGGGTGTGGGGGTCTCTTTCTGGCTCACCTAATTTACGTGTGGCGTGGGATCGCTTCGACCGGTTTGATAATCGGCCATGGCTGCTTGACAGCGAACTACATGGAGAGCGGTGGCTGGGGAGTTATAGCGCGTACATTGGACGCCAGTTTGAATTGCGTTTCTCCTATCAGGATGACCGCACCCGCCCGGGTGTTGAGTTAAGGGAAGAGGAAGTACGTGGCACCTACCGTTGGCGCTGGGCCCGGCTTGGTGCCGGAGTTCGTCGCAGTAGCTTTTTTGGTGATATAGGTGACGAAGATGAATACCAGGCATTCGTTACCATTGATATTAATATTTTCCGTCCGCGCAATAACATGCGCTATAGCGCTCGCTATGACAGCTACAACGAACAGACGCAGCTATCTGTCGGGCGAGCATCCAGTCACTCAGTCGGCGATACCTCCTATATGTTGAGTCAGCTGGAGTCGGATAGCAGTAGCACCACCTTTGGTCGCCTGGATTACCTTAGTAACAGAGCACGCTTTGGTACATTTGGTCAGTATCGCCGAGCGCAGGGAACCGAGGCCGGATATGCGGGTGGCCAGATGAATACGGCGTTTGGATGGGCCGGGTCGCGGTTTGGTTGGGGGCGGGCTGGTGTAGGCCCATTTACGGTGGTCTCCAGACACCAGTCATTACGAGATTCCGAGATATTGGTCAACGAAGGGCGCTCCGGGCCTGAGGCTATTAGTAAATGGGGTGGTGGTGCATTGCTGACCTCACGAGCACGTTACCGTGGCACCACGGTTTTTGTCGATGTGCCGAATGCGCCAATCGGCTATGACTGGGGCGGCGGTCAGTATTTGGCGGAAGCCGGGGCGGTGACCGGAACCAGCGTTGTTATCGGATCCGATGCCTTCTATTCGGTGCTGGGAGTGCTGGTTGATGAAGAAGGCGAACCTCTTTATCTGGAAGGAGGCAGTATTGAGGGCGAGGGCCTGCGAGTAGGCGTTTTCACCAATCGCAGCGGGCGCTTTATTGCTGAGGGATTACGCCCGGGTGACTATGAAATTACATTATTGCATCAACCGGACGTTCGCTATCGATTGCGGATTGAAGAAGATGGGGACAGCTTTGTGCGGATCGGAACCTTGCATCCGCAGGCACGCTGATTTGGATTTTAATGACATAACGAGTGGGGGATAATTATGCGTTCACTCATAGCAGGTTTACTAAGCGTGTTCTGCGTATCGGTAGCGCTGGCTCAGGAGGCGGGTGACGACCATAGAGCGGCGATTCAGTGCGACGGACACTGGACCGCTCAGATACAAGGTAAAGCAGCTGAATTTAGCGCGCTGCATGGCGGCAGTGCCTGGATCCCGGTGGAGTTGCAGCTTGATCAATCATTGATTGACTGCGCTGATCAGTTACATATCGGGCCCGGTACAGGCACCTCCTGGTATATTCAGCATGGTATGAGTCGATTGCGGGTTGAGCCCTATGATCAGCGCCGTAATGCCCTCATGTTAGGTAGCGAAGGCAATGGCTGGGTGTTGCCGTTGCACGAAGAACGGCCTCAGCTGATGTTCTGGTTACGGGTTCTGGATGCCGACTATGCGACGCCGGGCGTTTATAGGGGGGTGCTGGTGAGCCAGTTTATGAACACCCAGACGCCCTGGCTGATGTCGGCACAGAAAAACGACGTCTTCGAGTTCGTTATTGAACCCCGGGTATCGGTCCAGATCGACGCCCCGGGGGGCGGAACGGGCTCTTACTATCGCGTTGATTTTGGCTCACTGCGCAGCGGTGCGTTCAAAGACTTCAATCTGGTGGTGGACAGTAACTCTGATATCCAGGTGTTTGTTACCAGTGAAAACCAGGGTGTTATGCGACATATCCGCGAACCGAGCCAGAGCATTCCCTATCGTTTCCGCCTTAATCACCGCTTTGTTGATCTGAAAAACCCGTCGACCACATCGATCCAGCGCCTTCGTCAGCGAGGCACCTGGAGGGTACCGATCAGAATAGATGTGCCCTATGTAGGTAAAGAGCAGCTGGCTGGCGAGTATTCGGATTTAATTACCATTGATGTTTTTCCGCAGGACTAACATTTTGCTAGCTTTATCGGGTCATAATTTATGATAATGTGCACTCTTAACCTTTCAAGGAGTGTGATACATGCAGGCTCAGGTAAAATGGTGCGGGGACTTAACGTTTTTAGGCACATCTGACAGTGGTCACAGCGTCATCATGGATGGGAACCAGGGCGCGCATGCGCCGAGCCCGATGGAAATGGTCTTAATGTCGGTGGCGAGTTGCTCGTCTGTCGATGTGGTAAGTATTCTGCAGAAAGCGCGACAGCCGATTACCGACTGTGTGGTCGAGGTGAGTGCTGAACGTGCTGATGCGGTGCCTGCGGTTTTTACCTCCATCCATTTGCATTTTATTGTTCGTGGCCATGACACCAGCGGCAGCGATGTTAGTGACAGCCATGTCGAACGGGCCGTTAAGCTGTCGGCCGAGAAATATTGTTCTGTTTCTATTATGCTGGGAGCGTCAGTCGACGTCACCCATAGCTATAGTGTGGAACCGTACTCGCCAGTATGAAGATAATCATTGTCGAAGATAACATTGAAACTCTTGGCGTGTTGCGTGACTTTGTGCGCGCGTTGAGCCCGAATTATGCGGTAAAAACCTATAGCAGTGGCAACGCCTTGCTTGAGCAGTCTTCGCGCGTCGACGCCGATCTGTTAATTCTCGGTTATGATCTGGGTCCCTCCGTGACGGGGACAGAACTGCTGCATTATCTGGAATGGAGTGACCGCATTTCGGCGAAAACGCATGTGGTGTTTATTTCCAACACGCTGGATCATGCAAAACGTCAGGCTCCCCTCCGCTTTACTCAGACGTATTTCTACAGCAAGCCAATTAGTGCTGCTCACGTTGAAGAGATCATCCAACGGGTGGAGGCGAATCAGCGCGCATTCTCATCCGTTTTTTACCTGCTGGATAAGAAAAAGTGGGCCCCTGCGTTCAATAGTTTGCAACTGATAAAAGACGGCACCCCACATCAGTTTCAGCAACAAGCATGGCTCTTAGAGTGCAAAATTTTATTGCAGTTGCGCCGCTTTTCAAAAGTATTGCGTCGCTATCAGCTGGTTCAGAGCTATGACTGGGCAAGGCTAGTACGCATGCAAGCATTGGTATCTCTGGGCCAGGTCAAGGCGTCTCAGTTAGTGTTTAATGGCATGGTTGCGCGCGACCCTTATTACAGCGCCTGTCTGGCATTAATGAATCAGGTACTGATTGGGACTAACGCTGAGAACAAAGGGGAAATCGTTGATACCCTGAAGGAAGGCGAGCTCTCGTTGTTCGAATGTGAATTCCGCTCGATGCTGGCAGTGCAGCACGGAGAGTGGGAACGCGCGTTGAGTTTTCTGCAAAACAAACAGCGCAGGGCCAAGCTGCGTTCACACCAGCAGTATGTTTTTTCTCTGGCGATCATTAAATCGCTGGTACTCAAGCTGGTGCTGGAGCCGGCTGCAAGCTCAGTAGCGGAAGTGGAACCGTACATTCAGGCGGCATTGAGTCAGCTGTACAACCTCAGTATCAGCCGTGATATGGAGCTGAATGAAACGCTGTTGCCGGAATTTATCGAGCGCATGCAGCGAGGGGAATTATCCGACCCGCGCAGCACGCGTATCACCAGTGGCGAAGCGGGCAATGATCAGTCCCCGTTTTCGTTGATGATGCGTATTTTGAATGGCTGGCTGAACGACGGTAGTCTGGTCCTGGAGCAGCTCGAGCAATGTATTCATTTAATTGAGCAGCAGGGAGCAAGCGGCAGAGCCAGCTCGAACTTATTATTATTTTCAGCTTTGTTGAATTTCACTGTCAGCGAAGAAAAATCCCAGATTCGCTTGCACGACGCACTGGGTAAGCGCCTCTTCAAGTCGGGCAAAGTTGATTTGGCGGCCTATGCGTTCTGCCGTGCATTGCAACTGATGCCGGATAACGCCCGATTGCTGGGTCAGTTAGACACTTGCATGAGCAAACTGGAAGTTAAGCATTTCCTCTCATTTAGTAAATCCTCTACAGAAACAGAAAAAAAAGATTGACAAAGATTTGTCCCGCCTCTATATCGTCATTATAAATTTCTGGTGACGGCGCGTTTAACTAAATGCTGCCGTCTTGAGGAGGTTCTCAGGGTTGTCACTGTGATACCCCTGAGGTAGCTGGGCGAGGATATTATGGCTGCTTTAACCCGTGAAACACTGTTAAGAAAACCCTTCAACGACTTTCGTCACTACCCTTATGGGTTTGCGCGTTCTGGAGACTTCTCCATTCGTGAAAGCGACGCGTTGCTGCACTATGGCTGCCTTATCACTGCGATGCTCGCTGGTGAGTTGCCAGCGATGACTGATGAGGATAAGAACTTATTGGCAGTCGCTCGTGGCGAGCAGGCGGCGGTAACGCCAGTTGAGAAAGCCTGGGCTAAGTATCAGGCCAGAATCAACCGGCCAAAAGTAGGCAGTATGTATGGTCGGAGTAAAGTGTATGAAGACTCAGATACTGATTACACTGCAACCACCGAAGATGACGACCTGGTGGTAGAAGATTAAAAAAGCCGGCACCCTGTGCCGGCTTTTTGTTTGGTCAGCGCTTACTTAGATTGCTCGCGACGAATGGCCCTGTGGGCGATGTCACGACGTAAATAGACATCGTCCCAGGTAATCCCGTCGGCGATAGCGTACGCACGTGCCTGGGCCTCTGTGACGGTTTCACCTAATGCGGTGCAACACAGCACGCGACCGCCATTGGTAACGATGTGGTCGTCGTTGACCGCGGTCCCAGCGTGAAAAACTTTCCCTTCGCTATTATTCTGCGCATCCACTAAACCGTGAATAATGTCGCCTTTGCGGTATTCTTCCGGATAACCACCGGCGGCCATGACTACACCAACAGCGGCCTTACTGTTGAACTCAATCGGAGTCTGTCCCAGGCGGCCTGCCAACGCATCAAGGCAAAGCTCAACCAAATCAGATTCAAGTCGCATCATAATAGGCTGTGTCTCGGGGTCACCGAAACGGCAATTATACTCAAGTACCTTAGCGCTGCCGTCTGGTGCAATCATTAACCCGGCATAAAGAAAACCGACGTAAGTATTGCCCTCGGCGCGCATCCCTTCGACGGTCGGATGCATAATGTGCTGCATCACCCACTGATCAATTTCGTCGGTCAGGACGGGTGCTGGTGAATAGGCGCCCATTCCACCAGTGTTCGGACCCTGGTCCCCATCATCACGGGCTTTGTGGTCCTGGCTCGAAGCAAAAGGCAAGATGGTATCGCCGTCCACCATGGCAATAAAGCTGGCTTCTTCACCCACCAGAAATTCTTCAATGACCACCTGTGAGCCGGCATCACCGAATTTATTGTCGGCCAGCATGTCATCAATCGCTGCATCAGCCTGTTCAAGGGACTCGGCGATAATGACCCCTTTTCCCGCCGCCAGACCATCCGCCTTGATCACGATAGGCAGCGACTGCTCACGAACATAGCGTTTGGCGTCTTCGATGGCAGTGAACGAGCCGTAGGCGGCTGTCGGAATATGGTGACGGGCGAGGAAGTCTTTACAGAATTTCTTGGAACCTTCGAGTTGGGCTGCGCCCTTGCTCGGTCCAAAAATAGCCAGTCCCTGAGACTGAAAGGTATCCACGATACCGTTGACCAGCGGCGCTTCGGGGCCGACGATGGTCAGGTCAATGCTGCTACGCTGAGCAAATGCATGCAGGCCATCGATGTCTTCAGCAGCGATGGCCAGGTTTTCAACCATTGGCTCGAGAGCTGTACCTGCGTTACCGGGCGCAACATACACCTGACTAACACGTGAAGATTGGGCCACTTTCCAGGCTAGCGCATGTTCGCGGCCACCGCCGCCAATGATCAATACTTTCATTTATCTATCTCATTCTTCTGGTTTTCGGAATTTAAGAGTAAAACGGTCGCTTTCACCGATTTGACTGAACTCGCCGCCCTCATCTCCGGTACGCAGGCTGGGTGGTAAGGTCCAGACACCCTCCTCGTAATCGGCTGTATCACGAGCGTTGGCATTCACTTCGCTGCTGTCTTCCAGTTCAAATCCCGCCTGCTCGGCCATTTCAATGGCCCAGCTCTGCTTAACGTAGCCGCTGGAGCGAGCTTGTTCGCTGTCTCTGTCTTCAGGTAAGCGGTGGTCAACAACACCTAGCACACCACCCGGACGAAGGGCGCGATAAAAGGCATCAAATGCCTCGCTGACACTCTCGTCACCGCCATTCATATACCAGTTATGTAAATTGCGGAACGTCAGCACCATATCGGCGCTTCCTTCCGGCGCTATATCATGGGCGCTACCTGGACTAAACTCAGTGACCTGCACCTTGCTATAGACGTCGCTGGACTGCATCCGCTCGAGGAAGTTATTCCGCGCATTGTTAAAATAATCAGAGTCTGTGTCTGCAGGGAAATGCGCGGCGTAAAACGTCCCGTTTGCGGCTAGGTAAGGCGCCAGTATTTCGGTATACCAACCAGCCCCCGGCCAAATCTCGACCACCGTCATATCAGGCTCAATAGCAAAAAACTCCAGCGTTTCACGGGGGTTTCTATATTCATCCCGCTGACGATTCGCGGCGCTCCGGTGGGGGGCGGCAATGGCTTGCTGCAGGGTCATAGACTCCACATCAGACCACGCATCGTCTTGATTCCGCTGTGATTCGCCGTTTTCGCCCGCGACATCGCGAACCAGATCAAGATCCTCGGGTTCGTTTTCCTCGACCACTTCAGGGTCGACCGGTGGCTGGTCCTGTTGCCAGGCGTAAACCGGGCCTGTATAGATACAGGCCAGAACAGATGCTGTGAGTAATGTAATTTTCATAATCCGATCCTCAACATAGCTTAAAGATAAACACTCTTAAGCGTAGCAGCTATTTGCCAAACTGTTGATTTAGTGACGGAAGTGACGAACCCCGGTAAATACCATCGCAATCCCGTGTTCATCTGCGGCGGCAATAATCTCATCGTCGCGAATCGAGCCGCCAGGCTGAATAATGGCGCTAATACCTGCTTCTGCTGCTGCATCAATGCCATCACGGAACGGGAAGAAGGCGTCAGAGGCCATCACCGAACCTTTCACCTCAAGGTTTTCGTCAGCCGCCTTAATACCCGCAATTTTTGCACTGTAGACGCGGCTCATCTGGCCCGCGCCGACACCTATGGTCATGCCATCTTTGGCATACACAATCGCATTGGACTTCACAAATTTAGCGACTTTCCAGCAAAACAACAGGTCTTCAATCTGCTCAGCGCTGGGTTGTTGTTTAGTCACCACCCGCAGATCGCTGGCAGCGATAACGGCATTATCGCTATCCTGCACTAACAAACCACCTGAAACACGTTTGTAGTCGAGCTGTTGAGTACCGTTTTGCCAATGACCGGTGACCAGCAAGCGAACATTCTTTTTCGCACCAATAATAGTTTGGGCCTTGCGGCTCGCTGCGGGTGCAACAATCACCTCGACGAACTGACGGGTAATGATGGCGTTGGCGGTGGCCTCGTCGAGTTCACGGTTAAAGGCAATAATACCGCCAAAGGCAGAGGTCGGGTCGGTTTTGAAGGCACGCTCATAGGCATCAAACGCGGAGTCGGCTACCGCGACACCACAGGGATTCGCATGTTTAACGATAACACAGGCTGGTTGTTCGAATGATTTTACGCATTCCAGAGCCGCGTCTGTGTCGGCAATGTTATTAAACGACAGCGCTTTGCCCTGTAACTGAGTTGAGGTCGCTACCGATGGATTGGTATTTCCGGACTCAACGTAAAATGCAGCCTGTTGATGACTGTTTTCGCCGTAGCGAAGATCCTGCTTTTTACGCATCTGGATATTCAGTGTGTCGGCAAACCGGGCGGGCTCCTGGTGACTGTTTTCACCGGTGCGCTGGCCAAGGTAATTCGCGATCATGCCATCGTACTCAGCGGTATGTTCAAACGCCGCTACGGCAAGCTCAAAACGGGTTTGCTGAGTCAGACTGCTGTCCTGTTCGCGCATCTCCGTCAGCACCCGGTCATAGTCTGCTGCATTCACAATAATGGCGACATCGTTATGGTTCTTAGCGGCAGCACGAACCATGGTAGGTCCGCCAATATCGATATTTTCAATCGCATCAGCCAGCGAACATCCTGGCTTAGCAACGGTTTCTTTAAACGGATACAGGTTAACCACCACCATATCAATAGGCTCGATAGCATGTTCCTGCATCACGGCTTCGTCCTGGCCGCGGCGTCCCAGAATGCCGCCGTGCACCTTTGGATGCAGGGTTTTGACCCGGCCGTCCATGATTTCAGGATGCCCGGTATGGTCTGATACCTCGGTCACCGTTAAACCAGCGTCGCGCAGAAGTTTTGCGGTACCCCCAGTGGAGAGCAATTCAACATTGAGTTGGCTGAGCGCTGTTGCAAACTCAACAATACCGGTTTTATCAGAAACGCTTAACAATGCGCGGCGGACAGGACGATGCTGGTTCATAACCTAGATTCCATTAAATATCAGAAGAGGGGTCTACAGATGGTTGCCAATTATAAAGCAATAAAAAGCCCCACACGAGGGCGGGGCTTAAAAGACACTTAATTCATGCCGTATTTTTTCAATTTCTTGCGCAGCGTACCGCGGTTAATGCCCAGCATGGTGGCAGCACGGGTCTGGTTACCACGGGTGTAAGTCATTACTTCTTCCAGCAGAGGCGCTTCGACCTCTGACAGGACTAACTCATAGAGTTCCTGTGGGTCCTGGCCTTCCAGTTGAGTTAAAAAGTTATTCAGCGCCTGCTTTACGCTGTTGCGTAACGGTTTAGGGTTCGCGTTCTGGCTTGCCGTCATCAGGGGCGTGTTTACTGCATCACGATTTACGTTCTGATCAAACATAGTAGCGCTCTTTTCTCTCTTGTAAGTTTACAAAGTAGTGTTCCAAAGCGTCGGTCTGCCCGGCTGCACTTTCCAGGGAATTAAAATAACGTCTGAATTCCAATGGATCGTCGATTGCCTGCAAGTACCAACCGATGTGTTTCCGGGCTATACGCAAACCCTTCAGGTCACCGTAAAAACTATGCAGCTGGGCCAAATGCTCGCGCATAATACTGGTTACTTCCTCCAGAGCGGGTGGAGCATGTTGCTCACCCGTTCGCAGGTAATGTTCGATTTCACGAAAGATCCAGGGACGTCCCTGGGCTCCACGACCGACCATAATGGCATCGGCCTGGGTGTAATCGAGCACATACTTTGCTTGCTCTGGGCTGGTGATATCGCCATTAGCGACCACCGGAATCGAAATAGCGGCCTTGATCTCAGCAATGGTGTCGTATTCAGCCTGACCTTTGTACATGTCTTCTCGTGTTCGCCCATGTACCGCCAGTGACTGAATCCCCGCCTGTTCTGCAATGCGGGCTATATACACACCATTGCGCTGATCTCGTGCCCAGCCTGTTCGAATCTTCAAAGTAACCGGTACATCCACTGCAGCAACCACTGCATGTAAAATTTCGGTCACCAGCGCAGGGTCCTGTAATAATGCAGACCCGGCTAGCTTTTTATTTACCTTTTTCGCTGGGCAGCCCATGTTGATGTCAATGATCTGGGCCCCATGCCTGACATTATGTTGTGCTGCCAACGCCATTAATTCCGGATCACAGCCGGCTATCTGCACAGCCCGGATACCGACATCCTGGTGGTGTAGCATTCGTTCACGCGACTTTTCGGTTTCCCATACCCGAGGGTTGCTCGAAAGCATTTCGGATACAGCAAGCCCAGCCCCAAGGCGAACACACAGGTTGCGAAAAGGGACATCGGTCACGCCCGCCATCGGCGCCAAAATAACATTGTTGTCTAAAGCGTAAGGTCCAATCCGCATCGTTCAAAAACTGTGCAGCGAAAGGGGAGAGAATTTTAGGGAATTTAAGACGGAAAGGAAAGGCGACAAAGTGAACAAAAATGGCTTTTTTTTCACTTTTCGCCCTTGACTTTAATGTTGGTCAAAGCCTTGTTGCGCCTGCGCTGGAGCAAAAGGAATGTTAACTTTGTGTAAGTTTTAGCCGCTGACTCTTTGACCGTTTAGCATGATCCAGTCGTCGCGTTGCTCTACCTCAGCGAACTGGACTGTTGGACGGTAGGCGTTCATTACGTCATCAGCCTGGCGGCTTAACACGCCGGACATGCAGAGCAAGCCAGCCTTACCGACGTAACCGAGAATTACTGATGCCAGTTCCTGCAGCGGGCCAGCAAGTACGTTGGCGACGACAATATCAGCCGCTAAACTGGGCTGTTCACTGGGTAAGTAGACCTCGAAGCGTTCCGCCACATCATTTCGTTGCGCGTTCTCTTTGGTTGCAATAAGAGCCTGGCGGTCGATATCGATACCCACACAACGAGCAGCACCAAGCTTCAGAGCGGCGATACCAAGAATGCCAGAGCCGCAGCCGACATCGACGACGGTTTTACCCTGTAAATCCTGCCGCGCGAGCCATTCCAGACAAAGCGCTGTGGTAGGGTGAGTGCCAGTGCCAAAAGCCATGCCAGGGTCGAGCAAAATATTAGCGGCATTGGGATCAGGTGCCTGATGCCAGGACGGCACGACCCAGAGATTGCTGGCAAACTGGATCGGCTTGAAGTTGTCCATCCATTCCCGTTCCCAGTCTTTATCTTCGAGCTGATCGGTCTTGTACTGAAAGCCTTTGCCTAGGTATTTAACCTGCTCCAGCCGTTTAACCAATGCGCTGGTATTGAATTCAGCATCAAACAGGCCAGTGACCAGAGTATGGTCCCACAGCTGTACTTCCCCGGGGCCGGGCTCAAAAATAGGCGCATCTTTACCATCACGATAGGTAACGGCTTGAGCGCCGTTCGCCATCAGCACATCGCCCAGTTGGCGGGCGTGTGCTTCATCACTACTTACAGTGAGTTGAATCCAGGGCATGTTTAGGAAAGCCCCAGTTTTTTCTCAAGGTAATGAATGTTGGTCCCACCATGCTGGAAGTTTTCATCCGCCATGATGTCTTTTTGCAATGGCGTATTGGTTTTAATACCGTCAATAATGAGTTCGCTCAGTGCGTTGCGCATGCGTGCAATTGCCACATCACGGTTGTCACCATAGGTAATCAGTTTACCAATCATGGAGTCATAGTTCGGCGGTACCCGATAATCGGTATAAATATGCGAATCCCAACGCACACCCATGCCACCCGGAGGATGAAAACGCGTAATAGTACCCGGCGATGGCACAAAGCGTTCCGGGTCTTCCGCATTGATCCGGCATTCTACCGCATGGCCGCGAATAACCACGTCTTCCTGAGTAAATGACAAGGGTCGGCCGGCGGCAATACGAAGTTGCTCTTTGACCAGGTCAACGCCGGTGACCATTTCGGTCACAGGGTGCTCAACCTGGATACGGGTGTTCATTTCGATGAAATAAAACTCGCCGTTTTCGTACAGGAATTCGAAGGTACCTGCACCGCGGTAACCGATCTCAAGGCATGCGCGGGCACAGCGTTCGCCGATACTTTTGCGCATTTCCTGGGTAATGCCAGGAGCCGGGGCTTCTTCGACTACTTTCTGGTGACGACGTTGCATGGAGCAATCCCGTTCACCGAGGTGAACCGCATTCCCCTGGCCATCTGCCAACACCTGAACTTCAATGTGGCGCGGGTTCTCAAGGAATTTTTCCATGTAAACCACCGGGTTGCCAAAGGCTGCACGGGCTTCGTTCTGAGTCGCAACAATGGAAGCGAGTAGTTCTTTCTCTTCGCGAACCACTCGCATACCGCGCCCACCGCCGCCGCCTGCCGCTTTAACAATCACAGGGTAGCCAATCCGTTTGGCGATTTTCAGGTTCTTCTCGTCATCATCGTCCAGTGAACCACCAGAGCCAGGTACACAAGGTACGCCAGCGGCTTTCATTGATTCGATGGCAGAAACCTTGTCACCCATCATGCGGATGACATCGGGTGTTGGGCCGACGAAAATGAAGCCTGAGTTTTCTACCTGCTCGGCAAAATCTGCATTCTCAGCCAGGAAGCCATACCCGGGATGGATAGCTGCTGCGTCGGTTACCTCAGCGGCACTAATGATACGGGGAATATTCAGGTAGCTGTCAGTGGCAGAAGCCGGTCCAATACAAATCGACTCATCCGCTAACAACACATGCTTTAAATTTTTATCCACCGTGGAGTGAACAGCAACGGTCTTAATGCCTAGTTCTTTACAGGCACGTAAAATCCGCAACGCGATTTCACCACGGTTGGCAATGACTACTTTATCTAACATAACAGGGCCTAAGCGTGGTTTATTCAATAATGAATAGTGGCTGGTCAAACTCCACCGGTGCTTCGTTATCTACCAGGATCTTCTTCACAGTACCGCTGACGTCTGCTTCGATCTGGTTCATCATTTTCATTGCTTCAACGATGCACAGGGTGTCGCCGACATTCACTTGCTGGCCAACCTGAACAAAGGCTTTAGAGCCGGGAGCCGGAGACTCATAAAAAGTACCCACCATCGGCGAGCGAACCAGATGTCCAGTTTCTTCGGCCGGGGCAGCTGGCGCTTCGCTAGCCGCTCCACTTGCCTGTGGCGCTGCTGGAGCCGGAGCTGGAGCCGGGGCAGCAGCGTAATGCATTTGCGCCGCAGGTGCCGGGCTGTGACGGTTAATACGTACTGACTCTTCGCCTTCCGTAATTTCCAGTTCGGCAATGCCTGATTCTTCCACCAGTTCGATTAGCTTTTTAATTTTGCGAATATCCATAACCAATGTCTTTGCTCTTTTAGTAAATGTTAAGTAGAGGATCGCAGGTGCTTAATAGCACACTGCAACGCGAATTCGTAACCCATTGAACCAAGCCCGCAGATAACGCCTTCGGCTATGTCCGAAAGGTAAGAATGCTGGCGAAAAGGTTCACGGGCGTGAACGTTAGACAGATGCACTTCGATAAACGGAATCTGCACTGCCTGGAAAGCATCGCGCAGTGCGACGCTGGTATGCGTATACGCAGCCGGGTTGACCACGATAAATTGATAATGGCCGCGTGCCTGTTGCACTGCTTCTATTAACTCGTGCTCGGCATTACTTTGCAGACAGCTCAACTCAACACCGGCCTGCTCGGCTTCGAGCATTAACGCGGCGTTAATATCAGCCAGGGTCTGCGAACCGTAAATCTCGGGTTCGCGACTTCCCAGTAAATTCAAATTAGGTCCGTGAAGAACCAAAACACGTAGTTTATGAGCCATCTTGACGTTATCTGCTGCGATATAGCCAACTGCTAACATAGCGAACTGGCAATTAAGTGATTTTTCCCATTATAAAGGCAAAAATTGAAATAGCAGTAAAATACTGGTCTTATCACAGCAGTTCGCGTCAATTTTCCTTATTCATTAGGCTTTCCAGGTGTTCCTGGAACTCACTGGCGTTCATAAAGCCCGTCACCCGAGCGTTCTGAATTTCATTTCCAGCCGGGTCAAAGAATAAAATTGTCGGCAGACCCACCACCTGATACTCACTCAGTAGTTCGGTATTGGTTGCGTTGGTGGCCGTGACATCAGCCTGCAATACCACAACGTCCTCCAGTTGGGCCTGTACCCCAGGATCGGTAAAGGTATACACCTCAAACTCTTTGCAGGCGACACACCAGTCGGCATACAGATCAAGCATCACCCATTGGCCTTCTGCTGCTGTGACACGGCTTTGGAGTTCCTCCAGTGAGGTCACGGGTTCAAACTCGAGGTGTTCAATAAATGCAGACTGAATGAATGGTTTTTGCCAGACGGCGCCGGCGGCTGCGACTACGATAAGAATAGCGCTGAGCACCAGCCGGCCGCGGGTTTTCAGTTGCGGCCAAAAGCTGCGCGCGATGATAAGTAAACTGGCGGCGATAAAAATAAGCCAGATGACACCAGCCAACACCATGGGTAACAGACGTTCAATCAGGAACAGCGCGACTGCAAGTAGCAATAGCCCGAAAACGATTTTTACACTATTCATCCAGGCGCCGGCTTTCGGCAACAGCTTGCCACCAGAAGTACCAATGAGAATTAATGGCAGCCCCATGCCGATACTAAGGGCGTACAGTATCAGCGCACCGTTTACGACGTCGCCGGACTGAGCAATAAACAGCAGCACGCCTGACAATGGCGCCGTGGTGCATGGCGATGCGACCAGGCCGGATAACGCGCCCATGGCGAAAACACCGCCGTACGCGCCGCCCTTTTGTTGCTGACTAATACTGTTTAGCTTGGCCTGCCAGCTGGCAGGCAACTGCATATTAAAAGCGCCGAACATGCCAGCGGCCAGAACAACAAATAGTACAGCCAGGGTTAGCAGCACCGCAGGATGTTGCAGCATGGCTTGATATTGCATCCCGGCGAGAGCGACGATCACGCCGAGCGTGGTGTAGGTCAGCGCCATCCCCTGGACATAGACAAATGACAACATAAAGCCGCGTCGGGTCGACAATTTGCCTTTTTGCCCGCCGATAATACCGACAATGATCGGATACATCGGAAAGACACAGGGCGTGAACGCAAGACCAAGCCCGAGCAGGACAAACACCGCCATGACCCAGACCAGGTTATCGGATGAAAGCAGGTCACTAAATGGGCCACTGGCGGGTTCAGAAAAGTCGCTCAAGGATGTGGCGCTGGAGTCATTACCCGCGCCCGAAGTTGGCTGTAAAGGGATCTCTTTGCTGGTCGGTGCATAACAAAGGCCCGCATCGGCGCAGCCCTGGTAGGTTACAGTCAGTGAAGTGTCTTCACGAACAGGGGCAAGCTCAAGCGTGATCGCAAGACGGTCCCGGTAAATAAAGGTTTCGCCAAAAAATTCATCGTGATGTTCATCGGCGGCCGGCAGTGGCTGGACGCCATATATCAGCCCTTCGGGCTGGTAACTAAAACGGTGCTGGTAAAGGTAGTAGCCGTCGGCGATCTCAAAATACAGAGTGAGTTCGTCACCTTGCTGCTCGAAGTCAAAGGCGAACGCCTGGTCTACGGGTAAAAAGTCGCTGTCGTTGCTGGCGTACTGGTTAATATCGAAGGTCTGTGCGTGCGCGACCGACATGCTGAGTGTCACGAGCGCGAGCAGAGCTATTCCAGCCTGTTTAAACAGGGTACGTAAAATTGAATACATCTTAGCCAACCGCCTTGCTAATCCATTGTAAGTAATCAGGAAGCCCCGCATTTATATCGAAGGCAATAATTTCGGGTGTGTCATAAGGGTGAAGCTTGCTCAAAGCCGACTCCAGCGCCGGATAGGCCTGGCTAGTGGTCTTAATCAGCATCAGGAATTCTTCACTATGCTCAATTTTCCCTTGCCATTCGTACACAGACTGTAACCCAGGCACTATATTTACACAGGCTGCTAGTCGTTGTTCAACCAGTGCCGCTGCAAGTGAGCTTGCAGATTGCTGATCAGGGGTGGTGCATAACACCAGTTGTGGCTTACTCATACGGGCTCCCAAACTTTACCGCTGCAGCGCTTGAAAATCGCACTATCATGCCTCATCTATAAACGAACACCAAGCCAGGATAGTTTATGTTGCAGATACTTTTATTGTTGTTTATTGCCGTACCCATCGTCGAAATTGCCGTATTGCTGCAGGTCGGCGACCTTATTGGCGGCCTCAATACGCTGGTCGTCATTATACTGACAGCCGTCATTGGTGCCTTACTGGTCAAGCAGCAGGGCATTCAGAACTGGATGCGCATGCAAAGCAAAATGGCCAGAGGGCAAATGCCTGGTGAAGAAATGGCTGGCGGTTTACTCATTTTCCTTGCCGGGGTGCTGCTGATTACCCCGGGGTTTGTGACCGATGTAATCGGCCTGCTGTTTTTGTTGCCTCCGACTCGCAGTGTGATTGCCAAAGCCATGCTTAAACGGATGGTGATCCGCGGAGCTGGCGCTCAGTTCAGTCATTTCCAGCGTAAAGGCCCGGCTGGTCGCGATAGCCAGCAGGAAAAAGGGACCACCATTGACGGTGAGTATCAGCATAAAGCGGGTTCTGAATCGCAGTTAGCAGAGCCCTCTGATGATAACGACCAGAAAAAAAATTAGCTTTTTTTAACGGTGGGGTATTGGGTTCTTTTCTGTCGCCCCCATTTTGCATTCACAAAAGTTTTTAACACCGGCCGTTTTGGCCTTTTGTTATCTCTACCTACTAAGGGAGTATCACGATGAAACTTCGTCCTTTGCATGACCGTGTGATCGTTAAGCGTTCTGACGCTGAAAGTAAGTCACCTGGCGGCATCGTTTTAACTGGCTCAGCAGCTGAAAAATCAACTCGTGGCGAAATCATTGCCGTCGGTAAAGGTCGCATCCTTGAGAATGGCGAAATAAAACCGCTGGATGTGAAGGTTGGTGACAAAGTGCTGTTCAGCGAAAGCTACGGCGTTAAAACCGAGAAGCTGGACGGTGAAGAAGTCTTGATCATGAGCGAGTCAGATATTCTGGCTATCGTCGAGTAATCCTGATTAACCTGATTTATAAGGAATAAGCATCATGGCAGCAAAAGAAGTTAAATTTGGTAACCAGGCCCGTCAAAAAATGCTGAAGGGCGTTAACGTTCTGGCAGACGCGGTAAAAGTAACTCTGGGTCCGAAAGGACGTAACGTCGTTCTGGAAAAATCATTCGGTTCACCAAGCATCACTAAAGATGGTGTGAGCGTCGCTAAAGAAATCGAACTGGAAGACAAGTTCGAGAACATGGGCGCGCAAATGGTTAAAGAAGTCGCCTCGAAAGCCAATGACGAAGCTGGTGACGGTACCACTACAGCAACCGTTCTGGCTCAGGCCATTGTCGCAGAAGGGCTGAAATCAGTTGCTGCAGGCATGAACCCGATGGATCTGAAGCGTGGTATCGACAAAGCGGTGATCAGTGCAGTGGAAGAGCTGAAAAAAATCTCTCAGCCGTGCACCGACAGTAAAGCGATCGCTCAGGTAGGTACTATTTCAGCCAACGCTGACAGCACCATTGGTGAGATCATTGCCAAGGCAATGGACAAAGTTGGTCAGGAAGGTGTTATCACCGTTGAAGAAGGTCAGGGCCTGCAAGACGAACTGGACGTGGTTGAAGGTATGCAGTTTGACCGTGGTTACCTGTCTCCGTACTTCATGAACAACCAGGAAGCGGGTCTTGTTGAGCTGGAAAGCCCTTACCTGCTGCTGGTTGACAAGAAAATCAGCAACATCCGCGAGTTGTTACCAACTCTGGAAGGTGTGGCTAAATCAGGTAAGCCGTTGTTGCTAATCGCTGAAGACGTTGAAGGCGAAGCGTTGGCAACACTGGTGGTAAATAACATGCGTGGCATCGTTAAAGTTGCTGCTGTTAAAGCGCCTGGTTTCGGTGACCGTCGTAAAGCCATGCTGCAGGATATCGCTGTACTGACTGGTGCGACTGTTATTTCTGAAGAAGTCGGCATGGAGCTTGAAAAAGCAACGCTGGAAGACTTAGGTAGCGCGAAACGTGTTGTTATCAATAAAGACAACACCACCATTGTTGACGGTGCTGGTGATGAACAGGCCATCGAAGCGCGTGTCGGTCAGATCCGTGCGCAAATCGAAGAAACCTCTTCAGACTACGACCGTGAAAAACTGCAGGAACGTCTGGCTAAACTGGCTGGCGGTGTTGCGGTTATCAAAGTCGGCGCAGCAACCGAAGTTGAAATGAAAGAGAAAAAAGCACGCGTTGAAGATGCGTTGCATGCAACTCGTGCTGCCGTTGAAGAAGGGGTAGTCCCTGGTGGTGGTGTTGCCCTGGTGCGCGCAGCAAGCAAACTTGCGGATCTGCGTGGTGACAACGAAGACCAGAACGTAGGGATTAAAGTAGCCTTGCGTGCAATGGAAGCGCCAATGCGTCAAATCGCAGAAAACGCCGGTGCTGAAGCGTCAGTCGTCACCAACAACGTGCGTGAAGGCGAAGGTAACTTCGGTTACAACGCTGGCAACGACACTTACGGCGATATGCTGGAAATGGGTATCCTGGATCCAACCAAGGTGACTCGTTCAGCCCTGCAATTCGCAGCGTCTATCGCATCGCTAATGATTACCACTGAAGCGATGGTTGCTGAAATCCCTAAAGATGACGCACCTGGAATGCCAGGCGGCGACATGGGCATGGGCGGCATGATGTAAGACAATGATGTAACTGGGCGCTGCTGAAACACAGCAGGGCCTGACCCATCAGCGTTAACTGAAAGGCGCTGTAGCTGTAAAAGGCTACAGCGCCTTTTTCGTGGCCGGGCCATCCACTTGACTAATACTGGTAGCGGCGCTAAAAGAACTAGATGGTCAATAAGTGGTCGTATCCAACAGGGAACGACTGTGGAGGAAGAGAATATGCGTGTAAAATTGTTAACGTTAATGGCGGCCGGAGCGATGCTGATACCATCAGTTGCGGCCAGTGCTGAGTTAGATTTCACCTGGGGCGATGCGGATAAATTTACTGATATTGAATCCGGCGATGAAAACCGCACGCGTTTCCGCCAGCGTATTGCTGAGGGCTTTGAGCAAATATTCCAGCAAAATGCTGAACAATTACCCTCAGATCAGACGTTGAAAGTGACCATTACCAATGTTGATTTAGCGGGGCACGTCGATATGTCGGGAACGGAGCGCTTGCGCATAGTGCAACGAGGGCATCCGCCGATGGTTAGTTTCAGCTATGAGTTGCTGGACGCTGATGGAAATAGTCTGGCTTCTGGCGAAGAGCGCCTGAGAGGCCGTAGCGCAGGGTCCAGTGCTTCACGAACTCAACGTGGCAGCCAGAGTTTACTTACCCATGAACGCGAGATGCTGAATGACTGGTTCCGTGATACTTTTGACATGGATAATTAAGATCTGGCAGTCTTTACATTAAGAATCTGAAAATCAGGTCGATAGCACTAACGAGGCGTTGTAATTACGCCTCGTTGTCTTTAACCAAATAGGTCGTGTACCTAGGAGGCTTCATGGAAGTATCAATGAATAGCCAGCAAGCGCTTGAATTAAAAGGCGTTCAAATGGCAAACAACCAGCAAAAAGCAGTCGGTCAAGCAAGCCTTCAGCTGTTAGACTCTGCTGCAGTAACTGCCACAGTAAGTAATGCGGCACCAAGTGCTGCTGTTGGTAATAACATCAATACCACGGCTTAAAAATGCAGTGGGGTCTTACTGGCCTCACCCGCTATTTCGCGCACTAACCTGGGCACCAAAAACCCGGGTAATGTGCGCAACAGGTCGTGCATAATCAGGCTGGCATTGGCATCACTGACTGCGAAGTGCGCTGCCCCTGCCACCTTATCAAGCTGGTGCAGGTAATAGGGCATAACCTGACTGGCAAAAAGCTTCTCACTAAGCTCTGCTAATATCCCGGCACTGTCGTTAACTCCCTTTAGCAACACACTCTGATTAAGTAAATGAATGCCCTGCTGGCGCCAGGTCGCAAGCCGCTGGCTAAGTGCAGGGCTTATTTCGTTGCCGTGATTGGCATGAATAACCAGAATCACCTGCAAGCGACTGCGCTGCAGACGCAAGCCAAGGGTTTGCGTTAAGCGTTGCGGAATGACAACGGGTAAGCGGCTGTGAATACGCACCCGGGTTAGTTGCGGCAAACGCTCAAGCATATCCAACACATGACTTAGCTGTTCATCATTTGCCATCAGCGGATCGCCACCACTAAGAATAACTTCGTTCACGTCCGGATGTTGAAGGATATACGCATGGACTCGTTCGAGCTCGCGCCGTCCTATTTTGTGTTCAGCATAGGGGAAATGCCTGCGAAAGCAATAGCGACAATTGACCGCGCAGCCGCCGCGCAAAATAAGCAGCAGCCTGGATTGGTATTTATGCAGAATTCCACTTGCTGCCGTTGCACTCTCTTCGCCTAACGGGTCGGCGTTATACCCGTCGACCACAGTAAATTCGTCCTCGCGTGGCCATACCTGGCGTAGCAGTGGGTCGTTGGGATCGCCGCGTTGCATTAATGAAACGAAATGCTTAGGTACCCGCATGCTAAACAATTGCCGTGCAGGTGCGTGTTGCTTAACCCAGTTAGCGTCAAGTTGCAGTGCCTGGCCGAGTGTTTGCGGATCCGTGTAGGCATCGGCTAACTGGTGTTGCCAGCTGGACTCCAGTTCAATGGGTGTTACTTGCTGCGCAGTTGGTTGCATCGTTCCACTGTGGGTTGTCGTCGTTTGGATGAGAGCGATTATTTTACCTGAAATGCGGCTCTATTT
The DNA here is from genome assembly GCF_003986955.1 of Aliidiomarina sedimenti. Classification (GTDB taxonomy): domain Bacteria; phylum Pseudomonadota; class Gammaproteobacteria; order Enterobacterales; family Alteromonadaceae; genus Aliidiomarina; species Aliidiomarina sedimenti. The sequence continues at coordinate 325,553 of NZ_PIPN01000004.1, forward strand.
GGTTTATTATTGGGGCAAAATTTGCAGACTTCCCAGTAAAGAGGATACCCATGGCAAGTTACAGTACCAATGAATTCAAAGGCGGCCTGAAGATTATGCAGGATGGCGAGCCTTGTAGCATCCTGGAAAATGAAATGGTTAAGCCAGGCAAAGGCCAGGCATTTAACCGGGTTAAAATCCGTAAACTAATCAGCGGCAAAGTGGTTGAGAAGACATTCAAGTCGGGCGAAAGCGTAGAAGCGGCGGATGTTCAGGAAATTGAACTGGCCTATTTGTATTCAGATGGCGAGTTCTGGCACTTTATGAACAACGAAACCTTTGAACAGATAGCCGCGGACGAAGCGGCTGTAAGTGATGCCACCAAGTGGCTGGTTGAACAGGACGTCTGCACCTTAACCTTATGGGACGGCAAACCCATTAATGTCACTCCGCCTAACTTTGTTGAACTTGAGATCACTGAAACGGACCCGGGTCTGAAAGGCGATACTCAGGGGACTGGCGGTAAACCAGCAACACTTGTTACTGGCGCGGTAGTGCGGGTTCCATTGTTTGTGCAGACGGGTGAAGTGGTCAAAGTAGATACCCGCAATGGTGAATACGTTTCCCGTGTGCAAAAGTAATTCACGCTAACGAATAACAAAAAGCGGTGTCGTTGCTGAACGACACCGCTTTTTTAGTTCTGTGAGACCTTTGAGGTAGTAATCAATGAACTGGCAACCCAGTGCAAGCCTCCAGGCGTTGCGCGCACGAGCCGAGCTGCTGGCAAATATCCGCTCGTTCTTCGCCGAGCGCGATGTACTTGAGGTCGATACGCCTATCGTAGCGGCACGCGGCGTCACTGACCCTCACTTATCCAATGTCACGGTTAAGTTGTGCGGGGACGGCCTGTCGCAATCAGAGTATTTTTTACAGACGTCCCCGGAGTACGCGATGAAGCGCTTGCTGGCAGCCGGCAGCGGAAGTATTTACCAGATAGCCAAGGTTATCAGGAACGATGAAGTAGGGCCGCAGCACAATCCTGAATTTACCATGCTGGAATGGTACCGCCTTGGTTTCGATGAGTATCAGTTAATGGACGAAATCGACCAGCTGATGTGTTCGCTACTCGGTTGCAAGGCGAGTAAACGAGTTACCTATCAGGATGCTTTTTTAACGGTTACAGGCTGTGATCCGCTTACCGCTCAAGGCATTGAGAGCCTGCGTTGCTGGTTGGTTAAACGTGATTTAGGTGACTGGGTAAAGGACGAAGCTGACCCGGATACCTTGCTTTACCTGGCAATGACTCACTATATTGAGCCGACTCTGGGCCAAACCGAGCCTACTTTTATTTATAATTTTCCGGCCTCTCAGTCTGCCCTGGCCCGAATTCACCCTGATGACCCGCGTGTGGCGCGACGTTTCGAGCTGTACATAGATGGGGTCGAGTTAGCAAATGGGTTTTATGAGCTTACCGATGCCATGCAGCAGGCCCAGCGGTTTGCCGCTGATAATTCTATACGGATGAAGCAGGGCAAGCCTCGTGCGCTTGAGGACGAACGTTTAGTGGCGGCGCTGCAAGCCGGACTTCCTGACTGTGCGGGTGTTGCACTGGGCCTGGATCGACTACTGATGCTTAAGTTAGGCGCAAGTCAGATCAGCGATGTGTTAGCTTTCCCCATAGAGCGAGCCTGATGGTCATTGAATTTGCCGGGCAGAATGTTATACTATTACACCATCACGTCTTGCCGAGAGTTTAAATGAGACATAAGCCCCTTGATAAAACAGGTATTTGGTTAGCAATTGTATGCGCGCTGCATTGTCTGCTGGTGCCCGTGTTGCTGCCTACTTTATCCTTGTTGGGCTTGTCAGTTCTGGGCGCCGATACCCTGGAGCGGGCCGTGTTGTCATTAAGTGCCTTGATCGGAGGCGTGGCGATAGCCATCGGCACTAAGCATCATCGTAGTCCATTGCCGTTGCTCGCGTTGCTGGCCGGTGTCGTTCTTTATTTTAACAAGCACAATATTGGCCATGCGGCTGGTCACGGCTGGGAAATCCCGGTGGTGTTAGTCGGCGCGGGCCTGTTGATAAGTGCACATGTTATGAACCTGCATCTGTGCCGTGTGCGGCGAGTGGAAAATTGTGATGTAGCGGCTGAAGCTGAAGCGAGCTCATCCGATAATGCTGCAGAGTCCGAATTGAACCCGGTTTCAGGTTCAACTCAGCATACTGCCTAGCCTTTTACCGTTGTCTTAGCACTACCCCTGCTTCTGTATGTTCAGTGAAAGGGAACTGATCAAATAACGCCGCGTGCTCGATATCATGGGTGTCGCTGAGGTAGGTCAGGTTATCCGCCAGCGTTTCCGGATTGCAGGAAATGTAGATGATATTCGGATAGCGAGCGACCATTGCTAAGGTGGCAGCGTCCAGTCCAGCCCGTGGTGGGTCGACCAGCACCGTCTTACAGTCAAACTCAGTCAGCTCAATACCTTCTAAACGGCGGAACACTCGCTCACCATTGATCGCCTGAGTCACTTCTTCGGCAGCCAGTCGAACCACAGTGACGTTATCAGTTTTATTCAACGCAATATTGGTTTGCGCCGAATAGACCGAGGTTTTACTAATCTCAGTCGCTAGCACCCGCTTGAACTGCCCGGCTAAGGGAATGCTAAAGTTACCATTGCCACAGTAGAGTTCCAACAGATCCCCACTTAGCGCCTGGCTCTTCTCGTGAGCCCAACTGAGCATTGCCTCATTAATGCCGGCATTTGGCTGAGTGAAACTATTTTCGACCTGTTCAAACAGGTAGGTTGTTCCCGCCACCTGAAGCGACTCATGAACCGCCTCATTACCTAACACCAGCTTCTGTTTGCGCGCCCGCCCAATCAAACTGACTTTGCCATACTGCTGCAGGTGTTCACGTAAAGACGCGGCGTCGGCTTGCCACTGTTCATCCAGTTGACGGTGGTAGAGTAACGAAATCACCGCTTCGTTAGTGGTCGAGGTCAGAAAATCGACCTGAAATAGCTTACTGCGCAGGGTGGGGCGATCTCGAACAAAGTCGAGGATCGCAGGCATCAGCGAATTGATAAGCTGATTCGCCGCCGGTAGTTGGTCAACCCGGTACTTTTCTTTGGTCTGTTTATCAAACATGATGAAATAGAGTTCATCACCCTCGTGCCATACCCGAAATTCGGCCCGCATCCGGTAATGTTCAGGCGCAGAGGCAAACACTTGCAGGTCGGGAGCATTGAATGGTGCTAATCGCTGACTAAGTTGATTAACTTTATAGTCGAGCTGTTGCTGGTAGTCGTGCGGCAGTGGCATGAGATTCGACATCCTTCGCCTGAGGGCGGTATAAATAAAGATGCGAATTTTAACGTGAAAGGCGATCTATATAAAGAAGAGCCCGCTCTATTCAGCGGGCTCTGTCAGTTTACTCTTTGCGTTCAGTGTTAGCGAAGCGGACTTTTAAGGTGCGGCCTTCATATTCTGAATCATTCAGTTTTGATAGTGCGAGTTCTGCACCAACCGGTTCCATTTCAACGAAGCCGTATCCTTTGCGTTTGCCGGTACGGCGGTCTTTAACCAGGCGCACAGCAAATACTTCACCATAGCGAGCAAAGGTTTCTTCAACGCTTTCTTCACTGGTTTTAAACGGCAGGTTGCCAACGTACAGGGTCATTTGGTCTGAACCATCAGGGTTATGTCCACTGACAGCTGGTTTTACTGTTTCCCGCTTGCTGGCTTTTGGTTTTGCTGCCCGTTTTGACTTGGGCGCGCTGATAGCGGCAGCAATCCACGGGGTTAGTAAGCCACTAAGGAAGGAAAATAAACCTACTAATGAAATAGTGGTGGTGTTGTCGAAGCTCGTCATCAGGCCGCTTAGTAAACCGGCAACAATGGCAATGATAGCTGCAACTAAGATCTGCGAGGCTGGGGTAGCACGTGTCATTTAGACATCCTTACTTTAAAAATAAACTAACTATAGAAAATGAAACCGAATAGTACTGATTAAGTACAACTACAAACATGTTGCACGTTCCTTTGATACCTACACTAGCCTATAAGGAACTAAAGTCTGTGTTCAAAGGACGTGTAAAACTAATAGTAACGGCTAATTAGGCTCGCGGCAAAGTATCTCTTACCAGCTTAGCTGATGATGATTTGAGCAGTCGCAACAAATCTGCAAGAAAACCCTTGCACTCATACCAGGGACCTCTATAATGCGCCCCACTTCAAACGGTTAGCCAGCAACGAGTTGCCAGCAAAGCAAGTTTGAAAAAAGCCTTGACGGGATGTTTTAAATCCTTAAAATGGCGCTCCCGGCTCGAGATGAGCAGGAA
>NZ_PIPN01000005.1 GCF_003986955.1 Aliidiomarina sedimenti
CGTTGACTTCCATACCAGCGTATTTACTGCGCCAGTTGTAAAAAGTGCCATTGGATATGCCTAGGCGACGGCAAATGTCCTCGACCTTGGCTCCAGCCTCGTGCTCTTTGATGGCCTTGATGATTTGATCTTCGCTGTAACGTTTTTTCATTTTGAGATCTCCACTTGACCCATTTTAATGGAAATCTCATCGATGTCATGGTTCTATTCGTGGGGGAGAGGTCACATAGACTCCAGCAATAACAACGAGGGTACATACAAAGTACACCGGTAAATTTAGCGATTTCGTTAGCTTAATTTCAGTCATTTATTAACGGGTCTCCTACCCAAATTCTGATATAAAATCTATTTCTCAATGAGCGTTACCCATCCTAGCTCATCGATAATCAACTTTAGATCTTTTGATGCCAACTCACAGCCATAAAGTGCTTGAGGAAAGAAAATTGAAGTACAGCCCCTAAGGTGACCATTATTCTGCTCAATATTTAAGCTAAAAGAACCCTCTTTTGCAGTGATAACCAATCGTTTCTCGTCCACACCTAATTTGATTTCAGCTGAGTCTGTCATTACTAATCGTCGCTTAAGATCTACTTGAGCTTCATCCGGCGCCGTCCAATAATGGTAAAGAGACCGAATCGTGAAGATAATCAAGAACGGTAGTGCAAATGCGGCAATTAGAGGACCAGCCCGATACTCAGGGGGTGGAGGGAAGGTCATAAACCAGTATAATATGAGCAGATAGAGTACAAAATACCCACCAACCAACTTAGGATTAAGCTTTTTGTTAAACTTAATTTTCATCATAATTGAATTTCAGTTGCGCATTCATGTTGATGGATTCCTTTATCACTTGGCTATTTCCTTCAACCAGAGCTTTGTTTCTGAAGTCAATCTTGCCCAGTGAAATGATTTATTACAACAAAAAACCAAAGCCCTTACCTTATTCTTCGTACTAGATTAATTATCAACCAAGCTATATAGGTAACGACCAAGAAAACGGTTCCCCATAGAAAATATATGATTTCAACCATGTACAAACTACCTGGTCTAGCTGCGATTAATAACAGGGTGATAATTAAAACAGGCGTCACTATGCCTACTTTAATCACCACATTTTTACTTTTATTCCGTAGTATAAAGGCCGTCAATAAAGGCAGTGGAAAGCAAAATACTATCAGTAAAGCATAGTCAAAATAAGTCATCTCACACCCTGCCTATAAGCTTTTCATGAATTAAAGTAATATCGCCTTCGCGAAAATCCGTTATAGAATATCTACCTTAAGTTTCCCCGGAGCCAGCGTTCCTTTGCATTAAATTGATCTTGGAGAATTGGATCTGGCCTCACCGAAACCGCCGCCGAGTCCGATCTTAGTAAAATCTCTGGTAGAGGTCACTGGCTACAAGGTGTGACCTGTATTTGAGCAAACTAAGGGACTTAGTTCTGAGCTAGGGTGTTGAATAAAAAAGGGCGCTAGGAGCGCCCCCTGATTTAAGTCAGTAATTAGTATGGGCGAATAGCGACTGGACAAGTTGGGCAAGCCTGCCAAGTCTTGTCAAGTGGTATAGCGCCTGATGACTCTCGATAAGCAAACCTGCGCTGTTGAGGGCGAAGCGTATCAGTAACTCTTATAACTACTATCAGCGGCTGCGAATACGGGTGGTAAATACCAGTATCTTGAATTATTTCGGTAGCTCCCAATCTGACGGAAAGCGAACTGCTTCCCCAATCATCAACCTGATGAGCTCTAACCTCAATTATTTCAAAATCCTCCTCCTCTTCTTCGTCGTCGCTTAGTATCACAAACTGAGTTGTTTCTAGTTCGCTTTGCGCTTCCACAAACTCAATATATCGGCGGTAATTATCTAATCTAACTTCAACTTCGTCCGGCTCTACACCCAGTGCACTAGCGAGCAGTTCCTGTCGACTCTCGAATACCGCCTCCATCTTAGTCGCAAGTTCGGGTGGAACTGCTTGACCACGGGCGACATACTCTGAGGCTTCAATAAATTCCTCAGTTTCGTAAATAGGCTTAATATCAACTGCTGACTTACCGGTTGCTAATTCACGCTCAACAACTTCGACGAAATGGAGATATTGAGGCAAGTCGCGAAATCCCAACAGCCGAGCACGGTTCTGATCCTCCCTACATTGCTGTGCATATTGCACAGACTGATTACATTGCCTTTCTGCCTCCGCTACGGTGAGGCTCTCAAAAGCTTGTGCGTTAACTCCGCTCGTCCCTAGAACAAGCAAGCTAAGTGGTAGTGCTGTTAAACCTACTTTAATCAACATGATGAAATCCTTTATAATCATTTTGAAATATGACATTCAATTGAATGCAGACACATAATTACAACAAAAAAGCAACAGTTCAAGTTTTTATTTATATCATTTATCGTTTTTTGTTGTGTTTATTGCGTCCACCATTTAAAACTAACTTCAGGCTGCAGTGGTTTATTGAGTTCTGGCGATTTTTAATCGTTACAAGCACATCCCCTACCCTTTGTGGCAGATTTTACTTTTCGCTATAAAACTGTCACCGCAGGCCTTACCTGTAGTACAAGTTCGACAGCATCGTGTTTGCTAGATTTGAGAACCGTCAGTTAGTTGGCTTACGGTTTCCCCTGCGAACCCAGCGCAGTCACCAGCATCCAGCTGAACAACAGTCTGATCGATTTGGAAGGAATTGATTGGGTTGGTTTCTTCGGCTTAAACTGCCGTCATCGTGAACCAAAGTGCGAGACTCAAAACCATGAGTGAGATTTTCATGTTGTTTCCTGTCTTTGTGTCGAACGCAAATCCAGTACCACACTCGTGACCTCAGAGTGCCAGCCTTTTTCTCACCTACCTACTATTTAACCATCACCCTGTATTTTCAACGAAATCTTGTGTGTAGTACTGCGTATAAAAAACCACTTCGCGAACCATGCCTTTTTTATGCCTGTTTCATTAACACATGTGTCCCCATAAAAACTCATTAGCCCCCCAAATTAGACCTCGTAATCGCGGCTACTTGGTTGCTGTGAGTGTAAAAATAAGCAGGCGGGTTTGGCCACCCGTCTTAGGAAGACCGGTCTTCAGTCCTTTCAACTAAAATTAGGAACTGAAATGAAAAAATGTAAAAGCGACGGTTTTGTGATAACTCACCGAGTTCATACGGACAAGGAACCAAGACAATTCGAGCTACCTGGCACCCGAATCTAACGCGGACAAAGAAGTTATAAACTCCACGATTGAGGAAAGCAGCGATAAATTGCTCATCATTTACTCTGAGAAAAACTAGCGACTAATGTTAAAGCCGAGGGCCAAAGCTGCGCTAATCTCATTTACCAAGGTAACTAGAGAATAAATAAAAACAAATGATATATATATGTTGCAATATAGTTTTTTAGTTGTTAAAAAACTATAGAGTCAATGATGATTCGTATACTTCAAAGGAAATTTTGATGAAATTATTAAAGACAGGACTTTTATTTCTATTCATAGCTAGCGCGACTGCCGCAGCGTACGAACCTGAACGCAATGCCTCATGCTACGCCTGTTCAGCTTACGAAAAACAAAACATAGCTCTTACTAAAGCATATAGCCTAGGGGCCGCATAAAGTAGGATAAATGTTATTGACCTATCAAATGCTTCTGTAATTACTTTTCGTTATCAAAGCGCCTCATATCAAGACGGATTTGGAGATGTCTTAGGCCCTGGAAGCGAAAGCATACTTATAGCCCCTTCTAGTCAGTCGGTAAGGAATGCAACCCGAGAAGCGGCTGACTTCGTCGCAAGTCAAGGGATAGTATACCCAAGTGGAAGAGAAGGCATTCGAAATTCTGCCGATTTCGTAAATCACGCTCAAAAAAACAGAGTGATTGATGATTGGATTAATGATGAAAATCGATTTACTTGGTACGCGACTAATCTGCTTTCAATATTTGGAGGAGCTGCCTTTGATATTCTCAAGGGAATACAAATCCGAGTAAGATTTGAAGATGGATCCGAAATAGAAATCAAGAGCTTCGACTGGAATGGTCCAAATAAGACCTTTAATATGGTATATGTCGAGGGTTCAGCTTTAGATGCTGATAGTAACGAAGTTCCAACTAGGATCGGTGATTATACCAAGACTTTTTTTCTAACTGAAAGGCACGTAGAATCCTGGATAGAGAATGCCCAACGCAATGGCGTAAGCGTAGTACGAAGCTATACTCGCACGGGCACGCCTGATCGACCACTTCAAACGTCATGTCCGCCAGTCGGGAATAACAGATATAGATGTGAGATAGTCCCTCGTTCAGAAGATGCTATAGGACCGGAGTAATTAATTTATGAACATTATTGAATTAACTAGAAGCGGAGACATTTCTTATCTATGGTTATGGCTTATTGGAAACTTAATTTTTATCACTCCAATAGCGCTACTCGTAGCAAAGAAAAAAATCGTTTAACTCCGAGTATTATATTATTAACTGTTTTACCTGGAGTAAATATATATACGCTATTTTTCCTGATGCTAATGAGGAAAGCTCCCAAGTCTAATAATGAAGTGGCTCCGCATTAGCGATAGTCGTGCTTTTAAAATGATCTATATATGACTTATTAACCCCTGAATTCAGGATTAATAGCTTTATCCCAAACATTTTAGGCAAACAAGATTAGTATTTTAGCTCTTTAAATAATGCCGCTGCATGCGGCATTATTTTTGGGTTTTCTTAATATCACTTAACGAATCCCGAAACGCCGCATGATGCAGGCTCAAGACTCGTTGAAGGAAAGCGAAAGCGACACCTAAAGCTGGGTATCAATTTTTCAGATAGTCCGAGATCCCCCCAAAATCCCCCCCCAAAAAAGTAGCTAGGTTTGGCTGTTCTACATAAGACTGTATTTTACTACAGGCAATAAAAAACCCAGCAATTACGCTGGGTTAGTAGACAATATAAGACTTGTCTGGTCTTTGATATGGTGGAGCTGGCGGGATTTGAACCCGAATACGAATCCTTTTAACGACGATGCATTCGAGTTCTTATTCTCTAGTTTCAAGGAGCCATGTTACTTGGCGTGTTACTTTTGGCTGGCGCGTGTTTCTTTTAACGTGTCGGAAAACACCCTTTGCTTTTAACGGCCTAGCCTTGTTTCCATATTGCTTTTATTGAAGTGGTACTCTTTAACTTTTCTTTCAGAGTCGAACCAAATTTGTAGCATTTCGATATCAGTATTTGAGCCGCCAGCAAACAAACCAACTACAGGAATAAATGTCGCTGCATTAGTGGTCGAACGTGCAAAGGTGTAGACGTAAAAAAGCTCACCTTCTGCTGTAATCCCGCTTGAATTGGGGCTGCCAAACATGTTTTTCACTTCCTGCTCAGTCGTAACTCCCTTTTCAATATCTTGGATTTGAGCAGGATCAATTTGAACACCTGCGCTAGCGCATCCTGTTAGCCAAATAATAGTGAGTATTGCGATTATTTTCTTCATAAAGATTCCCTTCTGCTTAGTTGTTAATTTTTCTGATTGTGAATGCTTAACTTCAAGCCATCCTCTCACTTTTTACGGGTACTGAAAACACCCATTTTTTATAGTCAGGAAACTAACCCTAAGATAACCCTAAGGGTGCTAAGGTTTCACTAAGGGTAGCTCTCGCGCGTAAAGATGTCCGAAAACACCCGTTTGGCTCGCGTAGTGACTCTGCAAAAATCTTCACTTGGCTTTTGCATGACCTCTGAAATGATCCAAAGCATTGAGGTAATCTTGAGGTACTCAGTCACTCCCGCGCGCGTACTGGTAGTAAAACACCCTTTTTCCATCGCGTAGCGGCTTCCAAAAGCCTTACCCCTGCTTGTTGACTTGTCCATCCAACTCAGCTTTAACCCCGTGTAAACCTGAATAACCCAGCCGTTGTAAAAACCTTAACAGGCGTTGCGGTGTCCATTCGTTACCCCATGTTGTTTTTAACTGCTGAGCATTGAGCGCGGCGGCGACTTGTTTGTAACTTGGCGGGCTGTATTGGTGTGAACTACTAACGATCAATTTAACCGCGCTCAGAGCGGCATCACGGCGTCTTAATTGCTCATCCCTTGTCATGCTTCACCTCAGAATAAAGGCGCTCAGCGTTCGCCTTGCGCCGTGTGTTTACTTGGTGGCTTTCAGTAACCAGCTATTAGCAGAGAATCGGGCTTTACCTTCTTTCCGTTGCTCCAGCGGCTCGGTATCATAAACGGCTTTGAAGCGCTCGGCATATTCAGCGGCGAGCCTAAGCCTCTCTGCTTTGCTTTGGATTCGTCGAAGTTTTCCAGCTATCCATTCACGATCACCAAAACGCCAGCCGTTTGAGCCTCCATCATAGAAATGAACAGGCATTCCATCATGGGTAACTAAGTCGTTTGCTAAGTCATCATTAGCGGCGCGCTCAGGTTGTCGGATGTGTCGATTTGTCGGAAACGCTGATTTATTCGCTGCTGGTAATGTCGGAATGGTGTCGGAATGTGTCGGAAAGTCAGTAAAGCCGTTACCTTGCTTAATTTTCTGAGCGATTTTAAGCCCCATGATTCACCTCACTGGCTGGCGCGCTGTGATACTCCAAAGCCAGCTCGAAAGCTGGCGATAAGTCTAGCGGTGGTAACCTAAAATCTAACGGCTCGAAAGTGGTTAAGTCGATTTGCGGCAGCGTTTCAAAGTCAATCATTAGCGGCCTCCAATGCACGGCGATTCAATCGCCAGGCTTCGCGCGCCTTTTCACCATTCAAAAGCGTGTCACTCGATAACGGAAAAAGCCAGCCGTTTTCCTCTAGCAATCGCAATGTTTCGCGCGCGTGCTGTGCGCTCTTAACTTTGCGTGTTCCCTTGTTTACTTGGTTTACTGTGATCACGTCCAAGCCCTTACTCATGATCCATTGAATAACATCCTGAGCGGCTACATACTCAGCGCCAGCATTGCCTTGCTTAGTTAATCTCAGCGCCTCGGTTAAATACCAGTCACCCAGAATAATTGCGCGGCTCATGGTGTCACCTGTAACCCGTTCGGCGTTCTGGTTGTCGATAATCGTTAGCACCCCAGCAATGCGTGCGATTTGCTCGGCCACCTTTGCAGCGGTTGCTTTAATCTCGGAGTAGTCACCCGACGGAGCAAGCGCCAGCTCGATCTCGTTGTAAGCATCCACCCAAAGCGCTTTAGCTTCGCCCGTAACTTGCAGATCGCGCGGCTCTAATGTTCCGTCTGTATCTTTGGGTTGCTCAGCTTCCAGTAAGCGCGTCATAAGCTGCTGGTAGCGCTTAACTGTTTGGTTGGTAGTTAGGTCGATTTCTTGGTATTTGCGTCGTCCTGCGAGGCTCTCAGGGGCAGCCATGAGAAAGCGAGCTAAGAACCCTTGACCAGACAACAATCCATCAGAGAGAACTCGCTGAGCAATGACAGGCTGAACCATTAAATGAATGCTCAGACGCGGGTTTTTGATGCTCATGCTTTCACCTTCGCCAGCTCGCAAGCGGTGAATGTCTTTTCCATCCCAAAAGGTTGAAAGCCCAGCAATGCTTTTTTGTGCGTTATCCTTGTTCATGGCATGGCCGCCGAAAAACGTACCGCCTTCATCACTGAATAAACCTTGCGAGCTTTGGCCGCCTGAGAAGCTCTTTTGCAATCCTTCCAGCGTCGGCTCTTGGCATATCAAAGTAGGTGCAAGTGGTGGCTCAGGCGGTGCGCCCAGCTCCATGAGCGCTTTTGCGATTTCCTCGCGCCCTTCCTTACGCTTGGTTTTCAAAACCTCTTGGCGGGCTGCGCTAAAAGCCTCTCGCTCATTCAAATAATAATCGTAACTTTCCTTGTAGCTCTCGAATAATTCGCGCTGGCGCTTGGCATGGGGTTGCGTTGCGACGTTATCCGTTCCGCTCTTTCGGTCGCCGCTCTCACTGATTGTCAGACAAAACAAATTGAGCGGATAGGTGCGCCCGTCAATAATCACGTTTGCGAATGGTTGCGCGGCCAATGCAGCGGCAGCCAATACGCTTTGACCCGCCGTTGCTGGCGCTACCTGAACACCATCAGCGATTGCATGAGCGGCATCACCCAAAACAGCGCCCAGAGCTTCCAGCGGGTACGGCTCAGGCTTCAATTTTTCAGGCGTTAATGGTTGCGGCATCGGATCGTTAAATTCGCTTGGTGGTTTAATAACGGCTGGCTGATTCATGCGGCCACCTCCATAAAAACTTTAGAAATAACCTGTAATCCTTTTTGCTGAGCCAGATCGTTAAAATCCGTTCCCTCGTCGGTGTCGAATTGCGGAATAACAACAAAAGCGCCAGCATCACGCGCGGCAGCCTCGGCTTTTTGAACGCCCACGTTACCAATACTGGTAAAGCGGTCATTGTCGGCGGCTATGATGATTTGAGCGGCTGGCGCTCTCATGCGTAGCGACGTCGCAACGGGATTTAAGTTATTAGCATTAAACGCCACCAAAACAGGTAAACCTGTCGCCTCATGGATGCTTGCGCCAGTAGCAAAGCCCTCGCATACAATCCAAGTTTTTGAATTGGCATGCGTCGAACCTCCCAACGGGCAGAATGAGCCGCTGATTTTTCCACCCTTGCGGAATGTCTTACCGCCGTTCGGGTTGATGAATTGCAGGCTGGTAATCGTCATATTGAAGTCAACCAAAGGGATCACTAATGAATCATCCCAGCAACGGGCAATATGCGGCTGAATGCGTTTAACGGTTAAATAGGGATGCAAGTCGGCGCTTGCCAGTGACTCCCATATTTGCGCGCATTTCTCGGCCACCTCGCGCTGCTCCTGCTCTTTTCTCAATCGCGCTTGGCGTTGCGCTTGCTCGATAATCTGGCGCGTTTCAGGGGCAATCTGAGAGCCTCCACCCTCGATAACGGTATGACTTGCGCCAGCCTTCCACGATCCAAAAACGTGAACGGTAGGTGCGTCGGTATTGTAGTAACTAACCAGCCAGCCGTTTCTTGTTCCGCGTTTGTCGCTCGCTACTTGATAGCGTTGCAGCTCGCCACTATTGAGAACTTCGAGAGGCTCAGCGGGAACTAATCCCGCCGCCTCCATTTCTTGCATTAGTTGATTATTCATCATTGATTGGCCGCCTCCATGTGCTTACGGATGGTGCGGCGCAAGTCTTTGCGTATTGGTTTTTGTAAAGCGATGTAAACAGGTTCTAAGTACCAGCGCCAGCTTTCACTTGGTTGGCCTGAGCGGTACTTACTTATTACCCATCCAAGCCGAATAATTCGAGGGTTAAAGGCTTGGGTTACATTGTGGTGGTTATTCGATTTGTAGCCGAATTTTTCGCCTAACTCATGCGTTAAAATCCCTTGATGCTCCCATACCAGCATCAGAATGCGGCATTCTCTCGATGTGCGAGCCACGCGCATAAGTTGAGTAGGCGGGTAGTCCATCGACGCTTTACAATCGGCAAAGTTTAGTTTAGTGTTATTCATGATCTGTAGCCTCCTTGTAGGTCAGGATCGCTTGGAGAGAAATGAAAGCCAGTAATAGTGTTCCCGCACTAGCTGGCTTTTTTCTTGTCTGAGTTTTCATGCGGCTTCCTCCTTCGCCTTTTCGATTTGCTCCCGAATAAAGTCCTGAATCTGTGTGCGTACCCAGAACACGGAACGGCCACCCAAAGTAATAGGCTTTGGGAACTTGTTTTCATTCATTAGCCGATAAATTGAAGCGCGACTGTAACGCACGGCGTCCATCACTTCATTTAATCGCATCAGCTCGTTTTCAGGTTGGTTTTGCATAATTTTCACCTTCTTGTAAGTAATTCAGAACACCGAAAATCTCGATGTATGAATAGACTACCTAGCTGGTCAGACCAGATCAAACATAAAACATGATAAAATTAGCGGTTATGATACCGAGGGATGCTGCAAAAGTTTTCATAAAACAGAGGCTTTAATCTTGAATGCACGTATGCTTTGGCTTACAAGCTAAACGCTTGTTTAAAAAAAATTAACGCAATTTCAATTAGAACATTTTGGAATAAATGTGTACTTTTTTATTTCTTTGGGTTTTACCGACACCCACCCGACAAGCTCCCGACACAAAAAAGCCCGCATAAATGCAGGCTTCCGACGTTTACGACACTTCCGACGGGTTAAACGGCTTTCAAATTGCGTCGGCCTTTACCGATTGCTAGTGAGCCCTGAGCGGCTTGCTCGATAAACTCACTCCACCATTGCATCATCAGGCGTCGGCGTTGCAGGTAATCGGCGCGATTGTATGCGGCTCTCACTGAATCTTTATCGCGATGCGCCAGCGCTGCTTCGATAATGTCAGGGTCAAAGCCCTGTTCATTTAACGTCGTACTGGCAATAGAACGTAATCCATGAGCAACAAGGCGGTTTTTATAGCCCATACGTTTCAGCGCCATGTTTGCGGTTTGCTCGTTGGTTGGCTTCATTGGGTTTCTGTCACCTGTGAAAATAAACTCACCCGCGCCGCTGATTGGTTTCATTTCAGCCAAAAGAGAAAGCACCTGCTCAGTGAGCGGTATGCTGTGATCATTTCGCATTTTCATGCGGCTGGCAGGAATTACCCAGAGCTGGTTTTCAAAGTCGATTTCATCCCAGCGCGCGCCCGCTGCTTCACTTGGTCGTGTCATGGTGTGAAGTTGGAACTCAATTAAACAGCGGGTAGTGAATTTAATGCTGGCGCGCTGAAGTGTGTGCATCAGCTCAGGCAATTCATCAGGCTTTAAGGCGGGTTGATTTTTGACGGTAGGTGCGTCAAATGCTTTGGCGATACCTTGCAGCGGGTTATGGTGGATAACGCCCGTATTGGTAGCCCAGATCATAATCTCATTGATGCGCTGGCAAAGGCGGCGCAATGTTTCCAGAGAGCCTTTAGCCTCGATTGGTCGCAAAGCCTCAATGACTTGCGGCGCGGTCAGTTTGGCAATCGGGAATTTACCCAGCTTAGGGAAAGCGTGATTTCTCAGTGAGCGCTCTATGTCGTCGGCGTAGTCGGCCGTTACCTTTTTCCGCTTCTTGGTCATCCAATCCATAGCGACGGTTTCAAAAGTAGCTTCATGTAGCTTCTTGTTAGCTTCCTGCTGCTGGCGCTCATGCTCCTGTGGATCGATGTTATTACCTAGCAAGCTGGCAAACTTTCGGCGGCGCTCTCTCGCTTCACTCAGTCCAGTTGCAGGATAATCACCAATCTTTAAGTTTGCGCGTTTTTTGGTGTATGGCCGATAGTAATTAAACAGCCAGATTTTAGCTCCCGACGGTTTAACCCTAAGGTAAAGCCCGCCACCATCAGCAAGGTTAAACTCCTTTTCTTTTGGCTTGGCGTGTTCAACCTGTTTCGCATTGAGTAACTCTTTTCCTCGCGCCATTTCCTTAGCCCCTTAGTTGATTTGGTAACACGGAATTTAGTAACACGTTAGCCGTGTTACCAGTTATGTTACTAAAAAACTAAGAAATAGCGAGGCCAAATAAGACCTTAAAATAGCAATATGGACTGTAAGTTATTGATTTTACTTTCTATTGGGCACAAAAAAAGACGCCCTAAGACGTCTTAATTTGTCGATATGGTGGAGCTGGCGGGATTTGAACCCGCGTCCGCAATAACTCCGCTCTCGGTCCTACATGCTTAGCCATCTCATTTAGTTAACTGCGTAAGTCGCCGAGTGGCAGGCTACTTAGCAGCGATCTCGATTAGTTTTAATGCTTCAGCTACGAGAGAAGCTTCCACACGAGTCTGATTTAGATGACTATCCGAACCTCGTCTCCCAGACTAAGCGCGAGTGGATAGTTAGCGGGTCTTAGGCCGCTAAAGCGTAGTTGTCGTCGTTTGCAACTATAAAGTTGAGGCTTTTTACGAGGCCAGCCTCACCTCGGCATGCACCTTAAGTTTCATTTATCCCGTCGAATCCAGATCAGCCCCGAATTCTGGTATAACTTACTTAAGACTGGTCAAGTGTACCTGAGCGCCAGCTATAACGCCAGATGATTCCGCTCAAGTGCATACTCTGTAACCGTATATATGGACTATAAATTGCCGTTCAAGTTCCATTAGTAAATAGAATGGCGAAAAAATAACCTTGGCTCACAAACTGCAGTCATCACAGCGCGACTGGCCGGTCAGCAAACGGGAAATTTTGTAGCGGTTGCGGGCGAAGAACAGATAGGCTTTATCTGCCAGCCAGCGGATCCCGGGCCAACGCAAGGGAGCAGTTAACCAGCCCCGGCCAACCAACGACCAGGCGGCGTGGGTTACATCCAGACCGTAGAGCATCTCAGCGTTGTCTGTCTTGCCATGCAAAATGCTATCCGCCGCCGTTTTGTCGATGTCCGGATAGCGGGCAGCAAAGCCGTCGGCGTGAATATCTTCAAATGCCATCTGACTCTGTGTGTCCAGTTTGCGTAACTTACGCATTTCATGCACGCACAGCGGGCAACCACCGTCATAGAATATAGTTAATCGGCTCATACTACCTCGCCATCCCCTCCCTAGTCAGAGAGGTTGATTTTACGCCAATTCAGCTCATGTTGGAGTGTTGCTTTGGGCTCCAGCATGGTCGGGTCCAACTCATGGATATCAAGACCGTCTTTTAACCGTAGCGGCAGGTCCTGATGCACCAGGGCTTTACGAGCAACCGCAAGCAATGCATCCGGGTACTGCTCTGCCAAATCTTCCATATTGTTCTCGGTAATACCACCATTGATAATCAATGACAGCCCTTCCACTTCGGAGGCTACTTGCGCCAGCGACTTGTCACTGTCTTTAAGGGCTTTGCGGTTGACCGCTGTATCGGTGGTGTGGACATAGGCCAGCCCGGCATCACGCAATTTCTCTAGCAGGTAACGGAAACCGTCTTCACCCTCTGGCCATTGATAATCGTGGTCAGTGACCGTAATCTGGCTCAAACGCATACCAATTACGAAATCTTCGCCACAGGCATCATGCACGGCTTTCACCAGCAGCAACAAGAAGCGCATGCGGTTGTCGAGGTTACCACCCCATTGATCTTTACGATCATTAAATTCCGTGCTTAAAAACTGGTTCAACAAATAGCCATTTGCCGCATGCAGTTCAACGCCATCAAAGCCAGCGGCTTTTGCGCGTTTAGCCGCACCTACAAAGCCATTCATGATCTGGTTGATATCCCCTTCATCCAGAGTTTCCGGCTTCGTCCAGTGTTCGAGCTTGCCATACATCGACAAGGGCACACCTTTGGGGCGAGCTTCGGATACTCCTTTAGGGTGCTCATAAAACCGGTTGTACTGCATTTGCGCCCCAGCATGCATCAACTGGCAAATAAAAGCGGCACCCGCGCCGTGCACTTTTTCGACCACGTTTGCCCAACCTTCCTGCTGGCTGTCGTCGGTAATACCTGGCTGGTACTGATAACCCTGACTGGCTTTGCGGTCGGTGTACACGCCTTCACTGATGATAAGATCGAAACCACCATCCGCGAACCTTGTGTAGTAGTCTTCCATTAGCTCTGTGGGTTCGCCTTCATGCTCTGCACTGATGCGGGTCATGGGGCCTACCACTAAACGATTTGATAATTCAATATTGCCTAAGGTCGCGTGCTTAAATACTTCTGACATGGACTCTCCTGAGTTCTGTTCCAATCCAATACTAACTGTCGTTTAACGTGCCTCAAGCACTTAATTTTTTAGCAATTTTTGCGATGTGTTCGCCCTGAAAACGAGCACCATCGAGTTCGTTTTCGGATGGCTGGCGTGAGCCGTCACCGCCGGCGATGGTACTGGCACCATAGGGGCTACCGCCGCTAATTTCATCCATGGTCGACTGGCCGGCAAAACTGTATGGCAATCCAACCACAACAAACCCTAAATGCAGTAACAAGGTGTGGAAGTTAAGAATGGTACTTTCCTGGCCGCCGTGTTGAGTGCCTGTCGAGGTAAATACGCCCCCTACTTTGCCAATCAGCGATCCGTTCGCCCATAGCCCACCGGCCTGGTCGAGAAAGTTTTTCATTTGCGACGCCATCATGCCAAACCGCGTCGGCGTACCGAAGATTACGGCATCGTAGTTTTTCAGGTCATCGACCTTGGCGATGGGGGCGCTCTGTTCGACTTTATAGCCAGATTTCTTTGCGACCTCTTCCGGAACCAGTTCAGCAACGCGCTTTATGTCAACGTCCGCGCCACCCTTACGGGCGCCTTCTGCCACCGCCTTGGCCAAGGTTTCGATATGACCATAACTTGAATAATAAAGAACCAGAACTTTTGCCATGTTGCCTCGCAATTCGAATAAGTAATAATAAGTGCATTACTTCAGAAGCTTAGCAGACGGTTTCAATCGGGCAACATGCCCTGACCTAAAACTACGGCCGCACGTAAACGTTTGCTGCCATAGCCAAATGCACGGGAAAAGATTTCCCGCGGGATGGGCAAGTACTGACGAGCGGCCGGGCTTTGCCAGGGCGTATCGTCTTCATCGGGGTCATTGATATACACAAAATCATCATCAATGGCCGTGATCAGAACCCAGTGCGGGGCTTTAAACTGATCAAACTGATAGGTACTGATAAGCGTAATGACCAGCTTACCCTGCTCCAGATCCTGTTCCAACTGGGTCATGTAGTAGTCACTGACATGCACCGGCACTCTGGCCCGCTCCAATGCTTCAATATCAGCCTGCTGAATTTTAATCATCACTTCGCGCTTGCTGTTATTTCGCACCGAATCCAGCAATACCGGACCGGGCTGACTTATCCACAGTTCAACCGCCATGCCGCGTTTGTGCGCGGCTCGGGCCAGGCCGTGCGGGCCGCACCCTCCGTGCCCCGACGTCATATAAATGGTGGTCGCTTCGCGCCATAGCTCGAGCTCTTCCAGTTCCGGGTTATGCAGCGGATAGCCAAAATACTTCATCGCCATCAGCAGGCTGGCGGGACCACAGGTAAACGGGGTGGTCTGAGTTAAATAAGGGACTTGTCGCGGTAAGCGCTCGCTATCAAAGAAATGCAGCTGTTTTTGCAGCACACAGGCGGCGGAATGGTCATCAAAATAGTCGTTCTTGAGGCCAATATCCTGATAACCACGCTGATGAAAGAAGGTCAGCGCTTCGTTGTCGTCAGCTTTTACTTCGAGCCGCATAAATAAACTATGCTCGCGCTGAGCTAAGCGCTCCATATGAGTGAGCAGACGGCTGCCATGCCCTTGCCGACGCTGGCTTTGTTCAATTGCAAAGGAGTACATCCGCGCCAGTTTGGTCGCCTGCCGGTACAGCATAATGGCGTAACCAAGCAGACTCCCCTGATTATCCAACACCCATACTTCCGCTTCGCCCAATTTAATAAAGCGGCGAAAACTGCGTTCGCTTAAAGCGTCGTAGGGAAAACTCTGGGCTTCAAGGGTCGCTAGGGCGGGTACATCAGCTAAGGATGCGAGACGGATCATAGTCATACTGCTATTTGACGCGCTTTCCGTTGTTTGCGCAAGTAGCCGCTGGAAAAAAATGCTGTTAAAATACGCGCCAAATTCCACCCCGTTGAACTGGCTGAGCTGATTCTTGTTTCAGCCACGACAGCAACCGCACAACCTACACCCAAGTATTGCGAGGACCAGCTGTGAGCGAGCAAAAAAAATCGTTAAGTTATAAAGACGCGGGCGTTGATATCGACGCCGGAAACGCATTGGTAGAGCGCATCAAAGGCGTCACCAAGCGCACTGCTCGCCCTGAAGTTAAAGGCAATATCGGTGGTTTCGGTGCTTTATGTGAGCTGCCATCAAAGTATAAAGAGCCACTGTTAGTCTCTGGTACCGACGGCGTCGGAACTAAATTACGTCTGGCCATTGAAGCTGGTAAACACGATACCGTGGGTATCGATCTGGTCGCGATGTGCGTCAACGACTTGATTGTGCAGGGTGCTGAACCGCTGTTCTTCCTCGATTACTACGCCACTGGCAAGCTGGATGTCGATGTGGCGGCGGATGTCGTGACTGGAATCGGTGAAGGCTGTGTCCGTGCAGGCTGTGCATTGATTGGCGGGGAAACCGCAGAAATGCCTGGTATGTACCAAAGCGGCGATTATGACATCGCCGGCTTCTGCGTCGGTGTGGTTGAAAAATCTGAGGTCATTGACGGTAGCAAAGTTGCACCGGGTGACGCCTTAATTGCTGTGGGTTCCAGCGGTCCGCACTCCAATGGCTATTCATTGATCCGCAAGGTACTGGAAGTCAGCGGCGCTGACTTAAACCAGCCGTTAGATGGCAAGCCTTTGGTAGAGCATCTGCTCGAACCAACCCGTATCTATGTGAAATCAGTGCTGGCTTTAATGGCTGAGCAGCCGATCCATGCGATTTCCCATATTACCGGTGGCGGCTTCTGGGAAAATATCCCTCGTGTTCTGCCAGACGGTACTAAAGCGGTCATCGACGGCTCCAGCTGGCAGTGGCCCAGTGTCTTTAACTGGCTGCAGGAAGCCGGCAATATCGATCAGCGCGAAATGTACCGCACCTTCAACTGTGGCGTTGGCCTGGTGATTGCGGTGCCAGCCGAAAGCAAAGACGCGGTAGTCGCCAAGCTCAATAGCGAAGGTGAAAATGCCTGGGTTATCGGCCATATTGAAGCGGCTTCAGCGGATGACGAGCTGGTTGTCATTAATGGTAGTAAATAAATAATGACTGATTCGTCCACAGTACGCAGAAAACGCATCGTGATCCTGATTTCGGGGTCCGGTAGCAATATGGTTAATCTGGCTGAGCATTGCAAAAACGGCAGCATCAACGCGGATGTTATCGCGGTTATTAGTAATCGCGCGGACGCCGCCGGACTGGCGAAAGCAGAAGCGCTCGGCCTCCTCGCTGAAAGCTTGCCGCATAAGGACTTTGCGACCCGTGAAGCCTACGATGAGCGGTTGACCGAACTGGTGGCGGGTTATCAGCCGGATCTGGTTATTCTGGCCGGTTTTATGCGTATTCTTAGCCCTGTCTTTGTCAATGCATTCAACGGACGCTTGCTCAACATCCATCCGTCGCTATTGCCAAAATACAAAGGTATTCATACTCATCAACGTGCGTTAGAGGCGGGTGATAAAGAACACGGTGTCAGTGTTCATTTTGTTACCCAGGAACTCGACGGCGGCCCGGTCATACTGCAGGCCAAAGTCCCTGTCTTCGAAGGTGACGAAATTGACGACCTGCAGGCCCGTGTGCATGAGCAGGAATATCGGATTTATCCGTTAGTGGCAAGATGGTTCTGTGCTGAGCGTTTACAGCTAACCGCGGAAGGCGTGATGCTCGATGGTCAGTTACTTGGCTTGCAAGGGTATGCGGCTGACTAAAGCCGCTACCCCGCTCCGCTCATGCGAATCTTACTCGAACTGCAGGCTGGTTAATTCGATTTGCGCCTGCTCCTTACCTTCTTTTATCTGTTGCATCCGCACCATGGTGTAATTTAACTCGGGTGCAAACCAGAAATAGGTCTGCCGGCGGTCGCTTTCACGCACCCGATCGACGCGAATCGCTTCGATCTCGCCATAGGGTAAATTCAGGGTTTCCGTTTTGACCCGGGCAAACTCATAGTCACGCTGATTCCCTTTCTCATCGACCAGTGAATACATCCAGCTGTCATCGTCGCCAGCAACGTCCAGTTGCAGCTGGTGGAGGACGGCGTTCGGGTCCAGCAGATCAGCGTCCCATTCAATATCGACTTGATTGCCGCTGGCATCCACAATACGTTCGTTCTCGCGATCGAAGCGTACATTCAACGCCCGATCCGATCCGGTACCGCTGCGGGAATAGTCAAATGACTCAGGCACCACCCGCCCGTCCTGCATGCGAAATATCGTTTCATTCTCACGATGATCTGACAAAAACAGCAACGACGCACTGGTCACTGTGTAATAGCGCCACTTGCCATCGTCTAATTGTTCCAGAATGCGTGAGGCATCGCCACGCTCCGAACCTCGACGTGTTAGCACATAGCTGGCTTCATAGGCCAAGGTTTCGGCTCCGGCTGACGCGTCCGCATCGTCCTCTGCCGCCCAGCTTAAGGCTGAGCCCGTTAACATCACGCCGCCAAGCGCGGCAATTGACCAGTGTTGAAGTCGCTTCATAAAGTGTTTTCCCATCAGTCAGATAGCTGAATACCAGCGTGATTTTAGCGTAGCAGTAATCGCTAAATCTCTCCAAGTTATAGCTTCGAGTGTTTTAAGCAGAAAAAATTCCCTTAGCAGAGGTTGGTAAACTTGCAAACTGGTCAGCTTTGATCTACCTTGGAGGGTACTGGTCAGACCTCAAAACTGGAGTAAACAACATGAGTGTCGCAATTTGGATCATCGCTACCCTGCTTGTGCTTGGCGCGTTGATTTATCATCGCAGTTCACTGCGAGTATTCACCTTAGGTACCCTTGTTATGCTTGGCATCGCAACGGGGTTAAGTATTTTTGGCAACACCACGTTAACTGTACTGTGGATTATTGCAGCTGTGCTGTTAGTGCCGCTCAACTTAGGTTTTGTCCGCAAAAACGTGATGACCAAACCAATTCTGGCGATGTACCGTAAAATCATGCCGGAAATGTCGGCCACTGAAAAAGACGCTATCGATGCCGGTACTGTCTGGTGGGACGGCGAGATTTTCCGCGGGTCTCCTGACTGGAAAACTCTGCATAACATCCCTGCTCCGCGTCTTAGCGCTGAAGAGCAAGCATTCCTGGATGGCCCATGCGAAGAAATTTGCGCCATGATGAACGACTGGGAAGCAACCCACGAACTTGCTGATATGCCGGAAGACGTATGGCAGTATCTGCGCGAGCACAAATTCTTCGCCATGATCATCAAGAAAGAATATGGTGGCCTTGAGTTTTCTGCGTATGCACAGTCCCGTGTGCTGCAAAAGCTGGCTGGTGTGAGTACAGTACTGGCGTCAACCGTCGGTGTACCTAACTCATTAGGTCCGGGCGAGTTGCTGCAGCACTATGGTACGCAACAGCAAAAAGACCATTATCTGCCACGCCTGGCTACCGGTGAAGAGATCCCGTGTTTTGCTCTGACCAGTCCGGAAGCGGGTTCAGATGCCGGTGCGATTCCAGACAGCGGTGTTGTCTGTAAAGGCGAATTCAATGGCGAAGAAATCCTTGGTATTAAGCTGAACTTCAACAAGCGCTACATTACGCTGGCGCCTATCGCTACGGTTGTTGGTCTGGCATTCAAAATGTACGACCCGGATGGCCTTATCGGCGATAAGAAAGAACTCGGTATTACCGCGGCGCTGTTACCTCGTGATACCAAAGGTATGGAAATTGGTCGTCGCCACTTCCCATTAAACGTGCCGTTCCATAACGGCCCGATCCGCGGTAACGACGTATTCATCCCGCTTGACTACATTATTGGTGGTCAGGAAATGGCTGGCAAAGGCTGGCGTATGCTAGTCGAATGTTTGTCAGTCGGCCGTGCGATTACCTTGCCGTCGAACTCAGCCGGTGGTGCTAAATCACTTGCTCTGGTGACTGGCGCGTACTCTCGCATTCGTCGTCAGTTCAAACTGCCTATCGGTAAAATGGAAGGTGTTGAAGAGGCGCTGGCTCGTTTAGGTGGTAACGCCTACCTGATGGACTCAGTCACTAAACTGTCAACCACAGGTATCGACCTGGGTGAGAAACCATCGGTAATTTCTGCCATTGCTAAGTACCACATGACCGAGAAGCTGCGTACCGCAATGAACGACGCCATGGACATCCACGGCGGTAAAGGTATCTGTTTAGGTCCGAATAACTATCTGGGCCGTGGTTACCAGGGTACGCCAGTGGCGATTACCGTGGAAGGTGCCAATATCCTGACCCGTAACATGATGATTTATGGTCAGGGCGCAATCCGCTGCCATCCTTTCGTACTGGAAGAAATGGAAGCTGCGCACCATGAAAATGGTAAAGAAGGTCTGCGTCGTTTCGACAAAGCAGTCTTCGGCCATATCGGCTTTGTGATGTCGAACTTCGTTCGTTCACTGTGCTTTGGCTTCGGTGGCAGTGTGTTCATCAAAGCGCCGACCAGTGACTCAACCAAGGCTTACTACAAGCAGCTGACTCGCTTCAGCTCTAACCTGGCACTGATGTCTGACGTTGCCATGGGTGTATTAGGTGGTTCACTAAAACGTAAAGAGCGTGTATCGGCTCGTTTAGGTGACATGCTAAGTTACCTCTACCTGGGTTCTGCGGTACTTAAGCGCTTTGAAGACGAAGGTCGTCAAAAAGAAGATCTGCCGTTCGTTCATTGGGCGATGCAGGATACCCTGCACAAGCTGCAGGAAAGCCAGTTAGCCATGCTTGATAACTTTGGCGGCGTTGGCTCCATGCTAAAAGCTATTATGTATCCGTTTGGTCGCATCGCGAAAGCACCTAGCGACAAGCTGGATCACAAAGTAGCGCGTTTGCTGATGAGCCCGAACGATGCGCGTGAGCGCCTTGGTGAAGGCCAGTTCCTGTCTGAGCGTGGCCAGTACGGCTATGTTGAGAAAGTACTGCGCGATATCATCGCGGTTGAGCCTCTGTATGACACAATCTGTAAAGCAGCAAAACAACGCTTTACCTTCACTCAGCTGGATCAACTGGCGAAGAAAGGTCTTGAGTTGGGCGTTATTAATGCCGAAGAAGCTGCCCTGCTGGAACGTGCTGAAGAAGGTCGCCTCAATGTGATTAACGTCGACGACTTCGCACACGAAGATCTGCTGGCTGGCCGTGGTGCCCGCGAGCATTTTGAAAAGCAACTGGCGGCTAAGCAAGACGCTGCGTAATTGCTAAAGCCAGACAACTGGCTTATCTGAACTAAGTAAAGGGCCGCTTCGTGTAAGTGGCCCTTTTTCTATCAGGCCTGTCATCTGCTTTCATTATTAAGGAGCATACTATGCGTAAATGGATACGCCGTTACATCAGCTCAGCGTCGGGCATCCGCCGCTTGCTGAACTGGTACCGTCCCTATCGCGGGGCCGCTATCAAAGTAACCGCGCTAAGTAAGGACTTTACCTATGCACGGGTAGAAATGCGCCAGCGTTGGTACAACTCGAACTACGTGGGCACCCATTTTGGCGGTTCACTGTACTCGATGGTTGATCCCATGTTCATGCTGCTACTCATGCGCCAGCTGGGACCCGAGTACATTGTCTGGGACAAATCTGCTCATATCGACTTCAAACGCCCGGGCCGCGGCTGTGTTTATGCTGAATTCCGCCTTACCCCGGCGCAGGTTGACGATATTAAAAAGGCGGCAGACCAAGGCGAGCGCGTGCTTCCGGAGTGGCAGGTGGAGGTCATGGATGAACACAACAAAGTCGTCGCCCGGGTTGATAAGACCTTATATGTGAAGAAAAAATCCTGAATGAATGCATTGCTGCAAAAGCTTTAGTCGTAACGCGGCTGACGTTTCGCCAGCCACAACATAAAGCTCACCCCAAGAATGGTAGGAATGGTCCATAAATACGGATTAAACGCCAGGGTTGGCATAAACAAAGCGGCGCCGAACGATAAAAAAGCGGAATACGCAGCAATTCCCGCGCCTATCATTGAGGTAAAATGCTGATAGAGCCATTCCCGCCGTAAACGCCCCGGTGCGGGCTGAGACTGACGCAGAATAAAACGGATATTGCCCGGGACCATTAGAAAGGCAATAAAAGAGACGCCGATAAGGAGCAATTCAGAGTGGCTCCAGCCAAGCCAGAAGATCCAGATAGCTAAAGCCGCCAGAGCACCATGTAAGCCAACTATCCAGGTGGTGTTATACAGATAATGGCGGCCCTTATTACGCACCGTTTTCAAGCCAAACAAGACCAGTACAGTGGAAAGAAAACCAAGATAGAGCATCATCCAGCCCAGGGTCAGCCGTGTCTCAGGCGTGCCATTGACCCATTCCGCTGCGGTGAGATGAAAACTGGCGAGGAACATCGCTGTAAGGCCGGCGGCTATCATACTGATAGCAAAGACCCGCCCTGTAACACGATGCGTTCGCTGCCCCTTTTTTACCATTAACGGCAGCCAAAACGTCACCAGCGCAACAGACCCTGTTGCGACATGAAAAAATACCAGGCCTGCAATTAGCCAATCCACTATTGATTCCCCTTAGTTTCCTTGGCGGGCAGTATGAACCCGATTCAACGAACACATTGCCAGCACTAGGTAAAAACTCTGTAAACAGCATATACAGTGGCGGGAAATTCGCTATTCTCACTATGCAACTGAGCAACGCTCAAGAGCGCTCACTCTTAATTTTTTGTCATGGATGACACCCTGATATGTGTTGCGTTAAGAGTGAGTTTACGGCGCCCCCTCCCCCGGGGCGCTTTTTTTTTGCCCTGCTTTTAATTCTTATACTTGGCCAGCTTTTGAACTGGCTGTCAACTCATCCAGCGTCAGCGCCCAGTGCTCAACCCAGCCAGGCAATTGCGGCGATTCAAGGTGCGCATTGCCGGTAGCGTCCATCAATTGCTGAGGCGTCAGGCCGCCCTTACGGTTCCAGAACATGCCCCGAATCACCACAATAGCCGCCACATTGTTCTTTGCGTCCAATATTTTGTGCTCTATGAACGCCCACTTGTGGTTCCAGCCAAGCAAACGCGTCTCCACATAAAAGCGATCGAATGCCTTTAATTGCCGCATATAACGCGCGGTCACATCGCCAATAACCGGGATCGCTTTATGTTTACGTGCCACTTGCAGACAGCCGGAACGGATAAACCAGTCTACCCGGCCTAAGTCGGCAAAACTAAGATAACGACCATTGTTGACGTGCATATTGACGTCCAGATCATTGGGCAAGGCGCGTGAGCGGACGCGTAAAGTTTGCAGTGGACTCACCCGCCCCTTACGTACCCGTTTAAGCAGTATCCAGAGTAAACGTAGTAATAAATTCATAACTATCTAAATCCGCTGAAATAATGCTTTACGCTAGCATAATCAGGGGGCTATAAGCGAGGTCTGACCAGAAATTACAAACAATTCATTTGGACGTCTAGACAGCCTTACTTCCTTTTGCTAGGCTTGACTGGCTCGATTGAGCGCCGCCGATTTAACACCTGCAACTTGCGGGCGGCTAATAAATACCGCTAAAGCGCGCATTGCGCGCGAACCAGACATTTTTGGAGTTCGCCATGAGTATACAATTAGAAATATCCCGCCCTACTCAACCCGATCAGCACTGTGTGAAGTGCCGTCAGCCTCATCAGGCCGGGCAACACCGGGTGGTCCATAACCAGCAAATTTCACTATTCGCTAATTCGACCCCGTTGTTTGACCAGCCTTATGGCACCGAAGAAGTACGCCTGAGTGATGGTTGGTTTTATTTAAGTCTGCACTGTCCGGTCAAACCCGTGCTGCAAACGCTAAAAGCCGAGAAGCTGCCGTGGTTGTGTCCGCACTGCGCCGGCTATGAGGGTATTAGTAACCTCGATGCCCCGGGGGCCACCATTCTTAATGATAACGGTGAGCAACGGGCGACCGGCGTTCACCATCTGTTCGACAAACAGCGGCATGAACAGCAGGCGGAAAAACTGCTGTAGCCCGTCAGTCGACACTGTCCTGCAGTACAAAAAAGCCTGCAATAATGCAGGCTTTTTTAGGCGGTCTGGGTGACAACGCGGCTATTTCAGTAAGCCAATCTCTCGCAACCGCTCATTCAGGTACTCGTCTGCGGTGATCGGTTCAAACTGCTTTGGGTTATCCTCGCTATGGCAGGTTTCCAGCGCATCAATCACCACATCCGGATTGAAATGAAGGAAAAACGGAATCGAATAGCGTGACTTATGGCTGTATGGGGTGGGCGGATTAACTACCCGATGCGTCGTTGAAGGCAGCACACCATTGGTCAAGCGTTGCAACATATCGCCAACGTTGCAGATAATGGCTCCGTCAATAATGGTTACCGGAATCCACTCCCCGGATTTTGAAAGCACTTCGAGGCCAGGTTCACGAGAACCCACCAGTAGTGTAATCACGTTAATATCTTCATGCGCGCCAGCCCGCACTGATGGCGTACCTTCGTCAATAATAGGTGGGTAGTGTAGCGGACGCAGGATTGAATTCCCTGAGTCGACACGGCTTTCAAAGTAATCGCGCTCTTCACCCAAATACACAGCAATGCCTGCCAACACACGGCGACCAAGCTTATCCAGCTCGTTAAACAGAGATAGCATTCGGGTTTTAAATTCGGGCACTTCGGCTGGCCACACATTGGGCTGCAACTGGGGGTATTTTGGTGTGCCTTCAATCTCGCGCCCAACATGCCAGAATTCTTTCAGGTCGACATGGGTGGCGTCTTTCGCAATTTCAGTCCCGAATGGGGTATAACCCCGCGCCCCGCCCTGACCAGGCATATGATACTGCTTTTTTATTTCATCTGGTAAAGCAAAGAGTTCACGGCTAATATCAAGCGCATCATGAATGATGTCGTTATCAAGACCATGCTGAGTAAGAGCGACAAAGCCGTTGACTTCATAACCTTCGCCAATCGCCTGAACGAAGCCTTCGAAATCACTATCGTAACGGCTCATGTCAACATGTGGGATAGAATTCATAAAAATACCTTTGCTACACTACAAATTTCATCGGCGCATTGTAACCGAATGTGATTCACGGCACACTTGATTCATACTAATTTATGCATTACTGCTGAGTTTTGAAATAATGAGCGAAACATCAAAGAACCCCTCAATGTTTGAACTGCGTTGGTTCAAAACCTTTATCTGGACCCTGGCGACTTTCTTCGCCATTTTGTTCGTGCTGCCGTTGGCGTACGAACTGTTCGTCATAGCGACGCCGGAAATGGATGCCAGCGCAGAGCGAAATTCACGTCAACTGGTCCAGTTTACCTCCAATATATTTTCCTGGGTGGCCCTGTTTTTAGGCTGTCTGGTGGCATGGAACCAGCGCCAGACCCATATCCGCCGGGAACGCCTGCATAAACGGGTGATCGAACGCACTCGCGAAAAACGTCGTCAGGCGCGCGAAGCCCAGTACGAAAAACTGTACGGTAAAAAGCCGCCAAAAGGCCGCTCAGCCTCTTAGATTAAGCACCATCACCATGCGAGGACACATTATGCGCTCTCTGATTAGTTTACTGATCCTTTCTGCTGGTCTGCTATACAGCGGACTGGTTACTGCCCAGGCGACGTTCCCAAACTATGTCGAGCCCTCGTACAGCAACCTGACTCTGGCGTATACCCAGGCTGATTTCGAAGACTACAGTCCAACCGCGGATGATCTTAGTATCCGTTTTGAACAACGACTCATGCCAACTATATATGTCAGCGGCCAGTTCCATGAATTCAGCGAAGCAGTAGACAACCATGCAGTCGGACTTGAGCTGGAAGACGCTCAGCTCGGTATCGGCTGGATGGACCGCTCGCAGGTTGGGCCTCATGTCGACGCATCCGTGCTGATTGGTCGTGAGACCTACCGACGGCCCAACATGGCCCTGCCCGGCAATCAGTTCTATGACGAAAGCAATTATTTTGGCTTGCAGATAGGATTACGTGAAGTACATGGCCCACTGGAACTCCATGCGGGCGCCGCTTACCTTTTTCATGACAGCGAGCAGGACAACCAGATACGCTGGCATGTCACTGGCTATATCAACCTGTGGGCCAACTTGTCAGTTGGCTTACGCTACCAGGACAACGACTGGTATAGCTTACGCAGTGTAGAACTGCGCTTACGCTGGTAACCTTAGCCAGTTTATTGTTGAGAAGCACCGGCAGGCGACATACACTTAGCACTACTTCGATCGCAGTGACTATGATGTATAAGAGCTTATGAAAAATTTACCTGCTGTTATTTCCCTCAGTGCTTGTCTCGCTTCTGCCGCCTTCTCCGTGTCTGCGCAGTCTCTGAATCTGACTCAACCGAGTTACACCCATTTCTCCGGCAGCATTGGGGAAAACTCCCGCGGCTATCGCAGTTATAACCTTGATACTGAGTATGAGATTGGCCACAAACTGTTCGTTACCGGCACTTATCAGCACGTTCGGCAGCGTTTCAACGATGACACCACCTTCCGTGAAAGCATTATTGACCTTGGCATCGGCCGCTACTTTACCGTCTATGATCGCACCACACTCGATGTCTCTGTGTCGCTTGGCAATTTCACCCAAAGCAGCAATCCGTTCAGTGCCTCGGGCAACACCTTCTATACCCTGAACAGTGGCCTCCGCCGCCGGCATGACATGTTCGAATACCGCCTTGGCTACCGTTACATCGATATGGAAAGTTTCGACAGCAACCATGGTATTGTCGCTTCCGCCCATATCTACTTCACCCCGCAAACTGCTTTAGGTGTTTATTTTAACGACGTTTACTCCAACTCCAACTGGAGTTTGGGCATGCGCTTTTTGTTCTGATCCGACCTGCTCCAGACAGCTTACTATCATCCCTGAGCGCCATTTAGTCTGGACTTCCACGGTAAAACGGGTACTGGTCAGTACCCGTCAGCTCATGTATGCTTAGCCAGTTTTGAACATTTACTATAACGATGCTTTGTAAAAGCACTGCGCTATTCATACGGGGAATATCCAATGAGTGATAACAACACCGTCGCCGAAAATAAAGACGGCCTGCTCAACCGTATCCTGAATAAAGTCGAAGTTATTGGTAACAAACTGCCTGATCCGGCAGTGATGTTTGCCGGACTGCTCGTCATTATCTGGGTACTCAGTCTAATTCTTTCTCAGCTATCATTCACTGACACACACCCGTTAACGGGTAATGAAGTTGGTGTAAATAACCTGCTGGCAGCGGAGCCAATGGCAGAGTTTCTGTCTACGATGGTAACTACCTTCATGCACTTCGCCCCGCTAGGTGTGGTTTTAGTTGCTATGCTGGGGGTCGGCGTCGCAGAACGCAGTGGTTTCATTAATGTAGCCATCAAGCTGATGCTTAACGTGACACCAAAGCTACTACTCACGCCAGTGCTTATTTTAGTGGCGATTATCAGCCACACCGCAGTAGATGCCGGATATGTATTGGTAATTCCTTTGGGCGGAATTATCTTCTATGCCGCAGGTCGACATCCATTAGCGGGTATCGCCGCAGCATTTGCCGGGGTGTCCGGCGGTTTTAGCGCGAACTTTGTGCCGAGTGCCATCGACCCAATGCTAATGACTTTTACTCAGGAAGCGGCGCAGCTCTTCGACCCATCGGTCGTCCTTAATCCATTAAATAACTGGTACTTTACGGCAGCATCCAGTTTTATCGTTGTTGCTGTAGGTTGGTGGCTGACAGATAAAGTCATTGAACCACGCTTACAGGGCACCGAAATTGATGGTGACGTCGACGATATCCCTGTTATTGAAGAAGTCAGCCCCCGCGATCGTAAAGCGTTCTATGTTGCCTCTACGGTCATAGTGATGCTGATAGCACTGTTGATTGCCGCAGCCATGCCGGAAAACTCCGCATTACGCGACCCTGTGACTGGCGATCTGGCGGTCGCAGGTGCCCCGCTCATGCAGTCCATCGTAGCTCTTATTTTCCTGTTCTTCTGGATCCCAGGGATTGTGCATGGTTTCATCGCCGGTGCCTTCACGTCCAGTCGCGATGTAGTCATAGCGATGAGTAAAGCGATGGAAGGTATGGCTTACTACATGGTAATGGCTTTCTTCTGCGCACTCTTTATCAAAGCTTTTGGCGACTCGAATATTGGTGTCATTCTCTCAATTAAAGGTGCTAACTTCCTGCAGTCATTGGGAATGCCTGGCGTACTGACCTTA
Organism: Aliidiomarina sedimenti; assembly: GCF_003986955.1. Taxonomy (GTDB): domain Bacteria; phylum Pseudomonadota; class Gammaproteobacteria; order Enterobacterales; family Alteromonadaceae; genus Aliidiomarina; species Aliidiomarina sedimenti. The sequence continues at coordinate 27,673 of NZ_PIPN01000005.1, forward strand.
GTAGGAATTATTTTCCTGGTTGGCCTGATAAATCTGTTCGTCGGCTCAGCAGCGGCAAAATGGGGTCTGATTGCTCCAATTTTCGTTCCAATGCTGATGCAGCTTGGTCTATCTCCTGATCTGACCCAAGCCGCCTACCGGGTCGGTGACTCAGCAACTAATATTATCACGCCACTATTGCCATACTTCCCACTCGTTGTTGTTTACTGCCAACGTTATGTGAAGGGAACCGGCATAGGTACACTGGTTTCCTTGATGTTGCCATTCTCGGTAGTACTACTGGTAGTCTGGTCAGCGTTCTTAATCCTTTACTGGACCGTCGGTGCCCAGATTGGCCTGCCTTTGGGTCTGGATGCAAACTATATCTATCCGGCTAACTAACGAATAGCTTAGAATTTAACCGTTTAAAAGAGCGCCCTTGTGGCGCTCTTTTTCATTCTATTTGCATGCTATGATACCGGCTAATGCCCCTTTTGAGTTGAACGAGGTTACCACCATGTCATCCTTGCCCGGTTTTATTAGCATGTATTCGGAACTTGTTGCGGCGCCCTCGGTGTCATGCCTCGACCCGTCCTGGGATACCAGTAACAAAGCGGTCATCGACAAACTGGCTGGCTGGTTCGAAAGCTTAGGTTTTCAGGTTCAGGTTAACCAGCTTGATGCTCAGCAAGGCAAGTTCAATATGCTCGCCAGCTATTGCCCGGCGGGTAACAGTGACGGCGGTTTACTGCTGGCTGGCCATACTGACACGGTGCCGTGGGATGAAGGCCGCTGGACCCGGGACCCGTTCAAACTGACAGAAGCCGATGGCAAGCTTTACGGTTTAGGCAGTGCCGATATGAAAGGCTTCTTTGCCTTTATCCTCGAGGCGTTGCGAGATAAAGATCTCAGTACCCTGAAAAAGCCGTTACGTATTCTCGCCACTGCCGATGAAGAAACCACTATGGCAGGTGCACGCGAACTGAATAAATTTCCCGACTTAAAGCCTGACTACGCGGTTATTGGCGAGCCCACCAATATGGCGCCCGTTATTATGCACAAAGGCCACCTGACGGAGTGTGTGCGGGTTACCGGACGCAGTGGCCATAGTTCCAACCCTGCGGCAGGACTCAACGCGATCGAAGTCATGCATGAGGTGATCAGCGAACTACTCGCCACCAAGCAGGAGATGGCCGCAAACTACCAGCAACCCGCATTTGAAGTTCCCTACCCAACTCTGAACCTTGGGCATATTCACGGAGGGGATGCGGCCAATCGTATTTGCGCCTGTTGTGAGCTGCACCTTGATATGCGGCCTCTGCCAGGGATGAACATTGATGACCTTTACAGCATGCTCAACAGTCGGTTACATGATGTGCAGCAGCGCTATCCTGACGCCATTGCAGTGCATTCAATGCATGCTCCTATACCTGGTTATGCATGCCCGGCCGACTCGGCTATCGTCAAGCTGGCTGAAGAACTCAGCGGCGAAAAAGCGCAGCCCGCCAACTATTGCACCGAAGCCCCCTTCGTGCAGGATCTTGGCTGTGAAACCATCATCATGGGTCCAGGGTCAATCCGCCAGGCGCATCAGCCTGATGAATACATTACCTTAGCGGAAATTAACCCTTCACAACAACAACTTAGCCGTTTAATCGAACGGGTCTGCGGCAACTTAGCATAGGAAAAATAACAGAACATGGATTTTGCAAAGTTCACTCTACTCTGCGGCGTTGATGAAGCTGGGCGGGGTCCGATTGCCGGCCCGGTCGTTGCTGCCGCGGTCATTCTCGATCCGGCACATCCGATCGAAGGGGTCACCGATTCAAAGAAGTTAAGCGAGAAGAAGCGTCAGCTACTCAGTGAGAGTATTAAGCAGCATGCACTCTACTGGGCCATCGCGCAGTGTGATGTTGAAGAAATTGACCAGCTGAATATTCTCCACGCGTCGATGCTGGCGATGAGCCGTGCGGTCGCTGCGTTACCAGTGGCGCCAGAGCATGTGCTCATAGACGGCAACAGACTGCCTGACTTAAAGGTGCCCGCCACCGCGATTATTAAAGGTGACGCCAGTGAAGCCTGCATTGGTGCGGCTTCGATTCTGGCTAAAGTCGAACGTGACCGGCAGATGCTCGAATGGCACGCAAAGTACCCCGTATATGACTTTGCCCGACACAAAGCCTACCCGACCCCGCAGCATCTGCAATTAATCCGTGAACATGGGATAACCCCGATCCACCGTCGTAGTTTTCGGCCTGTGCGTGAATTATTGACGGTCTAGTTTCCGTCTAGACGCCGCATAGCCGACTGACCAATAAAAACAAAAGCGAGTTCCTGATGAGTAAAATAAACGGCAAAACGATTTGGTTAACGGGTGCGTCCTCCGGTATCGGCTTGGCACTGGCGGAGCAATTAGCCGCCGAAGGCGCCAACCTGGTGCTGACGGCCCGCAATGAAGATAAATTACGCGAGATAGCGAACCGCTTGCCAGGCACTCACCTGGTATTGCCGCTGGATTTATCCCGCCCGGAAAAAGCGGTTAACCGCGCTGAAGCCTTTCTGGACGACATTAAGGTCGATATTCTGATCAACAACGCCGGCATTTCACAACGCAGCCTGGCGTTGGAGACTGATTTTGAAGTCTACCGGGACCTGATGGAAGTGAATTATTTTAGTGTGGTGGCGCTGAGTAAGCTGATTGCACCGCGTTTGGTTGACCAGGGTGATGGTCACATTGTGACCGTCGCCAGTGTAGCCGGCAAAGTTGGCAGTAAACGACGTTCAGGGTATTCCGGAGCTAAGTTTGCGGTTATCGGGTTTATGGACTGTTTTCGTGCTGAACTGGCGGACAAAAACGTGCGCTGCTTAACCGTGTGCCCGGGGTTTGTTCACACTCAGATTGCACATAACGCATTAGTTGGCGACGGTTCAGCGCTCGGACAAGCCGACCCTGATAATGCAGGGGGTATTTCCGCCGCCCAGTGCGCCACTGAAATAATCGCCGCCATCAAAGCAGATAAAGATGAGATTATTGTCGGCAAGGGACTATCGAAAGTTGCCCCTGTGCTACACCGTTTCTTACCGGGCCTGGTACGGCGGATGGTTGCAAAGCGAAACTAGTCTTGCGGGTTTAAATCCAGCGACGGACCTTTTGCTGATAAGCCAGATACGCTTCACCGAAGTGTTGCGACAACGCCCGTTCTTCCGGCTGGATCTGAAAACGATTCATATAGAGGACGAACAGCGGCAACCACAACACCGCGGTGAGTGCGCCTAACCACAGCGCGAACCCGGTCAGTGCCAGCAAAAACCCCAGATACATCGGATTGCGACTAACCTTGAAGACCCCTTCGGTTATTAAGGTGTTGCTGTCTTCCGGCTTAAGCGGATTGACCGTGGTCTGAGCCGCATAGCAGGTGCGCACGCCAGAGACTGCTATCTGGAAACCAGCAATGGCAAACACCAATGCGATAGCAAGCTGACCAGCAAAGGTAACCAATACCAGCGGCACGTATGCGGTAACTAACCACATACAGGCCGCTGTCACTACCACCACCAGCAAGGGTGGAATTTTCAGTTCTAGTTTATTCACAAGCTACCCAAACGTTATAAGTCCTTGTTTACACCATGGGTTTGACGCCTTTGCCACTATGCCCCTGGCGATTCCAGAAACCGATAATACCACCAGAGCGAACCATCAGCCAGGTGAGACCAACCAGAATAAGTCCAAGTATAAAAGCCAGGATGCGCGAATACCGGGTGCTTGAATAAACCCCACCGTCGCCAACCGGAACCGGGTTTCGTGATGCAATTGGCAGCCCATAGCGCTCTGCCATGTCTTTTACGCCGATAAAGTGAATGGCGGGCACGCCCTCGCGTAAAAAGTATCCCATCACTGTATCCACAGCAAACGCTCGTGCCGGGGCGTTACGCAATAAGCCGGGTGCAAATAAACTATCGATACTCGGAGGGCCGACGATGGTGGCGCCGCCACCTACGTTGATAAAGGCTTTAAACGGACGACCCGACGAGTGTTCACGATAGAGCGCAATGCGGTCGGCAACTGCCTCCTGGTAGTTACTCGGCTGAATGTAACTCGCCCCGCTACGTTCAATAGCTTCGCGGATAATACTGCGGCCTTCTGCCGATAAATCTGCGCCACGGTCTTCGACACCGCCTATCGAGGCAGCGACAGGCCGTAGCGTCAACAGATCCGCATCACGAAGCTCACGCTCCATATCCAGCCACAGCAAACCTGGTAAGTTAGCACCATATTGAGAGGACGACCCCGACGCGATAATAACGGCTTCTGCACCTAATGCCTCAATCGCAGCGTAGACAGCTATATTCAACGCTGGAAACGAACCGGATACAGCGACCGCAACTAAATCCCCCTCTTCCACCTCGGCATCCGCCAATAATTTCACCGCAACTGCGCCCCAATTGGGGTTGACTGAGGTTTGCTTTGACTCCAGACCGCCGATGGTCGTTGTGACTTCGCTACTCGATGGTCCTATCAAACCTGATCGCTGCGGGTCAGTTTCCGGGTTTATCGGCCGCAAATTGCTGCGCACCGAACGGATCACATCATAGCTGTCGCGAACCGTGCCTGAGGCCGCCACCATCGTTGAATAATGCTCTTCAATCACCGGATCCCGCACCTGGATTTTTTCAGCCGCGAGTAGGATAACAATCGCCATGGCCGCGAGAAAAATAAGTCCCCAGGCTGGAACCTGCGACGAACGCCAGTAAATCTTGGTGTATTTACTCATACTCTGTCTCCTTACCAACCTGGCATTTGTATTGTTTGCTGCGCTTCATAGGCCATCAGCGCATCGGGCATCAGAATGATTAAAGCCAGACGCACCAGCACCGCGGTAACGGCCAGACCACAGAGGGTCTGCAGTACGCCTTGCCGGTCAAACCAAATCGCAATCAGACCGGGGATGATATAACCGATAATGCTGGTTTCCATCACCGCCATCATAAAACCTGACTCCAGCTGAGCGACCTGTGCTTCCGCTTCACCGGTCTGGCCAATCATTTCCAGATCCGCCCAGGAGACCAGACTACCGAGGAACAAATCGATTAACCCTGCAATCAGGTAACCCGTCAGGATCATAATAATCGTCTGACGACGGCCATAGATAACCACATAGGTCGACACCATACGCACAATAAGAAAGGTGACGAACGCGGCGAATAAGGTTACTGCGACGCTGAGCGGACTCATAAGCTGCAGGGCCATATAGCCCGGCACAACCAGTCCTCCCGCTGCGAGTCCAAATGTGGTGCTTAGTACCAGGGTAAAGAACAGGCCGATGCCGATGGCAACAGCAAGAATATTTAGCGCTATCATAAGTCTTCCTCTTTCAACGCACGGTTCTGGAAAAAGCGCGCGACGTCTTCACCGCCACCATGAATATTGCACATACCGACAACCAGGGATCTATACCCGCATTCTTCAAACAGAGTTTCGATAATGTCAGTCATTGCGCCCTGTTCCATCACCACAATTCGGTTTGGGTCAATCCCGGCTCTGACCGCCATACGCACAAACATCAAGGTGCCGGACCCCATCACCACGTACTTATCCGGTGCTGTCCAGTTCACGGCAGCTTCTGCCATTTGTTGAGAGCGATGCGGCCGGTCCGCGCGGCAGTTAACCAGCGCGATACGCCGACGACCTTCGCCATGACGTTTGATTAAACGCTCCCAGATATGGCCTGTGGATTCGGGATCATTGGCGGCAAATGCATTGACGAAAATCATATCCCGATTGAAGTACTCAAGGTGCAGGATGCGCATTGCACCGGCTTCAGGTTCAAGGTCGATCATGCCTTGCAACGCTGCTTGTCTCTCAACCCCGAGGTGTTGGCAGACCTTCAGAGCCAACGCGATATTCTCGGCATGCTCGCTATACTGGAACTGGCTGAGAATATCGTCGCCAATCGCTTTGACTTCAGTCTCGCTGACACCGTGCAGATCGCTTTTGCGATCCTCGGTTGAAGTGCGAAAGACATGCAATAAGTCTCGTTCAGCCGTAAACAAAGCCCCTTTCACTGGTGTACTGCCAGCTAGTGCTAATGCCACGTCTTCCTCACCCGGCCCCATCACATCAAGGTGGTCAGGTCGCGCATTGGTGATGACACCAAGGTTTGAACGGACCATTTTCAGTTCAGTGAGCGACTGATAATGAGGCTGCAACGCCATGCACTCAACCACGACAATGTCCGGACGGAACTTTGCCATTCGCGCCATCAGTCGCATTTGCTCAATAATATTCGCGCCGCTAATCCGGTAGAGTGCAAATTCACGCCCTTCCGGATCAGTGAATGCGGCGGCTGAACCAGTGGTTTTTGCACAGACCCGCTTGCCGCCACCGCGTAACCCAGCAGCAATAAGTCTGGTTACGCTGGTTTTGCCGCGGGTCCCGTTGACATGAATACGAACTGGTATGGATTTGATTACTCGCCGGTGATGCCAGGCTTCAACAGCACCGGCAACCACCAGCACAAGCCAAAGCGCCGCCATAACCAGCAGTGTGTCAGGTATGGCCACATTGATTCCCCCAAAAAAGTAAATACTGCTCTATGGTTATAACCACTGCTGTCTAAATTGCCAGCGGATATACAAAGTATTTACTTTCTAAAAAATCAAATATAGCCAATAAATCAAGTTATTAGAGAAGAGCTCTCGGCCACTCCAGACTAGCTGTTTTGGGCCAGATAACGGTCCAACGCATTGGCGAATTGCTGCCGATCGCGGGCATGCAACGGCGGTGGCCCCCCGGTATGCTCTCCACTGGCGCGCATGGTGTCGTTAAAATCGCGAATATTCAAACGCGCCCCGACATTACCGGAATCGAGAATTTCACCTCGCGGTGTTATCACCTGGCCCTTTTTCGCTATCACCTCGCTGGCCAGGGGAATGTCCGCCGTGATGACCAGGTCTCCGGGTTCACAGCGCCGTACAATTTCATCATCTGCTTCGTCAAAACCACCAGCCACCTGAATTGACTTTATCAACGGGGTTTTGGGTGTCGCCTGATAGTGGTTGGCGACTAAAATTAATGGCAACTGCTTACGCACCGCAGCACGGAACAGAATATCTTTGATAACACGAGGACACGCATCGGCGTCGACCCAGATGGTCATAACCCTGCTCCTTCGTTGATTGAGTGAGTGGAGTCCGGTTGGTAAAGGTTTAGCGTTATGTCGACCGTCACTGTCATCGAGGTAAGCGCAGAGAGACGTTCAAGGCCGTCTCGCCCGGCTTTGTGCTGATGAGGGGTCATTGCTACCAGATCCTGAATGCTATCCTTAGTGGGTAGAGCAATCGAAAAACAAAGCCGTTCAGACTCAATCAGCTGCCAGCCCGCGCGGCTATTGGTCGACTCGGCTTCAGCGTCACGCGCGTTGTTATAGAGCACCTGACGCAGTTCATTCAGATGCCGGCTGGCGGGGTCAACTTTGAGTAAGTATCCGGTTGGCTTCAGCAGCCGCAAAAACTCATTGTCGACTGCAAAGCCAAAGGCGCAAATAATAGCGTCCAGACTGCCACTGGTTAAGGGAATACGCGCATTTGAGGCAACCAGATAGGTTGCTGTTTTATGCCAGGGTGCAGCAGCGCGCACCGCCCATTTGGAAATATCATTGCCCAGTAATTGCAAACCGGGGCGTTTAGCGGCCAGCTGACGAAGATAATAGCCTTCCCCACAGCCCGCATCGAGCACAGCGCCCGGATCAGCAACACACTGCAACATCCGACCGATAGCATCAGCTAACGGCTGATAGAATCCCTGTTCGAGAAACCGCCGGCGAGCCTGAACCATCGCCTTGCTGTCACCCGGATCTTTAGAACGCTTGTGCTGGGCAGGCAATACATTGATGTATCCCTGGCGAGCTTGATCAAACTGATGTCCGTGCGAACAACACCAGCTCCCCTGCCCGAATACCAACGGATTTTCTGCCGCCTGAGTGTGGCCTGAAAAACCACTGTCTAAACAGACCGGACAACAAAGTAATTCTGTCATTGTTGTGACCACAGGTGTTCATATTGCTGCCACCAACTTAACGCGATCGCCCGGTTTTGGGGATTCGCCCGGGGGTTTAACACACTTGGCAGACGTAAATAATTATCCCCAATATCCTCGGCTAATGCCTCATCCTGGCTTGCCAGTTGCAGGGCGTATAATGCCAGCATCACCTCATACTCGTCCGGCGAGTCTAAACGCTCTATCAACGGAGGGATTGCCTGCTTGCCGATCTCACCGAGATTCTCCGCAGCGGTGTACCAAATTTTCTCATTCTCACCATCGCCATAGCTGTCTACGAAATCGCGATCAGCCAGCCGACGCAGGTTATAAGACAACGAATCAGCAGCGGAGTCCGCTGTTGGCGGTGTATCCACTGTGACCTCTGGGTCCTCACTCTGCTCAGACGACGGCGACGAACCACAGCCTGCAAGTGCGAGGGAACTGACGATGGTTACTCCGAGCAGTAACCGACATAAAGCGCGTTGTTTCATTGTTTTCTTGAACCCTTACTGGTGTGAAGTTAACTGCATCCGGCGCTGGATTTCGTTATACTGAGCCACATAATCCTTAGTTTACAGGTCGACCTTTGATGAAAGTAGTCGTTCGATATTTTTTTCGCGGTGTCCGCGCCGTTCTCACGCCCGTGATGTTGATTAGTGAAACACTGACGACGCCAAAACCTATGCAGCGAAGTGCACAAGGTCAGCAGGAGGTCGATAAAGCATGTCGTGATCTGGCGCTCTATCAGTTTCGCGCCTGCCCCTTTTGCATTAAAGTACGCAAAGAAATGCGTCGCCTGAATTTACCGATTGAAATCCGCGACGCACAACTGGATCCGCGGCACCGGGAAACCCTTATTCAGGGTGGCGGCAAAAGCAAAGTACCTTGCTTACTGATCCGTCATCAGGACCGCGAAGAGTGGCTGTACGAATCCGATGACATAAAAACCTACCTCAACGACCGCTTTGCAACTATAGAGTAAACGGCAGCTTGCGCGGGGAATTCTAGCTTCCATTCGGCCGACTGGCAAAGTATCCCTCGCGCAACGGCAGTCCGGCTCGCAGTAACTCCCTGACTTCATTGAGGACATTGAGCTGGATATCTTCCCAGTCACTGCGCAGCGCATAACCATAGGACACAAGCAGTTCTTCCAGCTGAATTAAGGCAAACCAGAAGGTCCGCTCCTCGCCAGAGCAAGTCGGCAAGGTCATGCCAGCAAAACGGTCACACCAGTCCTCACAAAGCCGATTGAGTTCAGCCAGAACCGATTGATAGCCCCCTTGTGGATGATAGCTCGCATCCAGCAAGGTCAGTAAACGCAGCCGCTGCTCGTTCATAAAGCACTGATAGTCATCCATGACCATTCCCCAGGTTTCATCGACAGACTACTTAGTCTAGCTTCAGCGGATCAAACTGCCTGCAGCAACCTGTAGGTTTCAGCGGATTTCAGGCACAAAAAAAGCAAGCCCGAAGGCTTGCTTTCTGGAATCTGTTCAGTCCGACTTACAGCGGAGTGATGTTTTCCGCTTGAGGACCTTTAGGGCCTTGAGTTACAGTGAACTCAACGCGCTGGCCTTCAGCTAAAGTTTTGAAGCCGTTGCCCTGGATTGCGCTGAAATGAGCGAATACATCTGGACCGCCGTCTTGCTCAAGGAAGCCAAAACCTTTTGACTCGTTGAACCACTTTACTGAACCTTTGATAACTTCTGACATACTGGTAATTCCCGTATAAAAATTTGAAAAAATCGTGCGGATAAAAATAAAACTACTTGAAACTACAGGACGAAGAAATTACGAGTAATCAGACATCGAAGTGGAGGATCAATTAAATATTTCTTAACCGACGAGAGTCAGTTTACTCCCTATCGAGCAGAAGTCAAAACTTATTTCTGTATTTATTTCAAGGCGGCTGTGCACCTTAGGCCAGTCCACTGCTTTGCAGCAGGTTGCGCATATGCGATTGCCAAAACTCGACTGGTTGAGCCAATGCGTTGCGCCCCACTGAGATTTCAAACACGCAATGATTGGCGCCGTGCTGGCGTGGCATGGGTAACATCAGCACGTCATGCTGCCGCGCGTAGGCAATAACCTGAGTCATCAACTGACTCGGGGGAAGCTCTATGCGGATATGAAACATCGCGCACTGAGGCTCTGCAGGAATTAGTTCAATGCCTTCGATCTCAGCCAGCGCAGGCGCCAGTACAGCCGTATAGCTGACCGCTTCGCTGATAGCGTCGAGGTTATCGTCCATGCCCTGCTGTGCAGCCAGCACGTAAGGATAGAACGCGTACAGGTTACCCCCTGCTCGTCGAGCCCAAACCCGCGCTTTTTGGATGAAGTCCGCATCTCCCAATAAGGCAGCCCCGGCGATACCACCAATGTCTTTGTAAAAAGAAACATACAGCGAATCGGCTAATTCCGCGATATCCGCCAGGCTACGTTGATAGGCGGCCGCGCACTGCCAAATCCGCGCTCCGTCTATATGCAATGCGATCTGATGTCGTTTCGCCCACTGCGCTTGCTCGTGCAGAGACTGCCATGACGGAAGAGCTCCACCAAGTTCGCGCAATGGCAACTCATACACCATCGCGGCGGGTCTTTGCTGGGCTGGCCAGGCTTTGCAGTCGCTCAGGCGCGCTGGACGGTCTGCCGGACCGTACTGAAGCTTTTGCAACTGCCATAATTTTCGGTAGCCGCTTTCTTCGTGCAGCAATAAATGACTGCTGGGATGCAACGCCACCCGGTTATTATGTCTCTCATCACAGTGAATACGCAGGGCAAGGGGCTGAGCCATGGTGCCACTAGGCAAGAACAAAGCGGCTTCTTTGCCAAATCTGGTAGCCAGATCGTGCTCGAAGCCCTCAATGAGTTCGCCCTGTCCGTAATAGTCCGCCTCAGGCACGTTTTTCGCCCGTTCACTCAAGCCGAGTAAGACCTCACTCATGCTGCGCTGGGGATGGCGCAAGATAGAAAATTTAACCTGCCGGGCGGCATCTTTATAAGCTTGTTGTAACCTTGCATCGGCAAAGGCCATTCTAAGTCTCCGTTAAATTCTGGCTACACTGATAAGCCAAACCACGCACCGACTAGCGCGGTGACCAGCATAGCACCGGCACCCCACAGAGCGACACGCATTGCACCTTTGATGACTGATGCCCCTCCTGTTCGGGCCGCAAATGCGCCCAATAAGGCCAGAAACAATAGACTAGAACTGGCAACGCCTGCAACAAGTTGTGAAGGTGGTAACAACCAGCTAGCCACCAGCGGCAACGCCGCTCCGATACTAAACGCCGCTGCCGACGAGGTGGCTGCCTTTAATGGCCGCGCCTTGAAGTTAGGGTTAATGCCCAGTTCATCACGCGCATGCGCAGCCAGCGCATCCTGGTTCATTAACTGACTAGCCACGTCCCGCGCCAGAGAACGAGACAAACCCCGGTTGATGTAAATCTGAGTGAGTTCTTCCAGCTCAAACGCGGGATCAGCGTTTTGATGATCCCGCTCAAGCTCGATATCTGCTCGTTCCAGATCAGCCTGGGAGCTGACTGAAACGTATTCGCCGGCGCCCATCGACAGTGCTCCGGCCACCGCGCCAGCTACACCGGCCAACAGAACAGCCTCTTTGCCCGCGGCTGCGGCAGCGACCCCAATCACCAGGCTGGCGGTTGACAGAATACCATCGTTGGCCCCGAGTACTGCCGCCCGAAGCCAACTCGCCCGGTGAATACGGTGTCTCTGCTGCAATCCTATATACCTCTTATGGTTCGAACCAGACTACTTTTCTTTGTGCTCTCCGGCATGTGGTTTACCCGTTCCTGGTTCGGCTTCGTGCGGCGTCGTTTTCTGTTCAGCAGCAGGTTTAGGCTGGGTCTTGCGTTGCTCTTCCTTGCTTTTCTTTGGTTTCACAGCGCCCCCGGCCTTGGCGGCATCAACATCACCACGAGGCTTACTTTCCTTCGGATACTCCTCTGCATCCTGCACAATTTCCCGTGTTTCCGGGTCGGCCTGCTTCTGTGCCTTGGTTTCTTCGGTTCGACCGCTAAATTTAGCGCCTTCCGACGCCGTTGATTTTTTCTCCTGCGCTTTCATTTTCTGATCACGAGTCGGGTCTACACCCACTGTTGAATCTTTGTCTGGCTGATTCGAGCCTGAGAATAAACGTTTCCAGAATCCCATCACTGTACCTCATTTTTCACTAAGAACATCCTTTAAAAGGCTAGTGCAATTCACAAAAATGGCGAATTGAAGACACAAAAAAGCACACCCGAGGATGTGCTTTTACATTCAGTGATGACTGGCGCTAAGCGAGTTGACTCATGCCATTTCAACTAACATGCTGGAGGGGTCTTCAAGAAACTCTTTCCAGCGATTATTGAAATTCGCCACCGTCGCGCCATCAATAATCCGATGATCGCCTGACCAGCTTGCCGTCATGATATCGCGGGCAACCACTGCGCCCTGCTCATCAAAACGAGGCAGACTTTGCACCTTACCTAAGGCAACAATAGCGGCTTCGGGCTTATTGATAATGGGCGTGGTGACCGTACCGCCTACCACTCCGATATTAGAAATGGTGATAGTACCGCCTTTCATATCAGCCTGAGCGACTTTGCCGTCACGCGCTGCATTGGTCAGCCGGGTGACTTCCTCCGCCACCTGCAACAAGGTCATATTCTGCACACCTTTGATGTTTGGCACCATGAGTCCAATTTTGGTCGCCACAGCCATGCCGATATTGTGATCCTCGAAATAGGTAATCTCACTGGCTTCATCGTTCAACTGAGCATTCATAATCGGGTATTCTTTAAGCGCCAGCGACAGCGCTTTGATAAAGAATGGCATCAACGTCAGTTTAACGCCTTTGTCGGCGTACTTCGCTTTCAGCTTCTTATGCATGGCACGAAGTTCAGTTAAATCAAACTCTTCAGCATAAGTAAAATGCGGAATGGTACGCACCGATTCAGCCATTAATTTGGCCATCGCCGCTTTAACCCCTTTCAGTGGTTCAGTGCGGCTGCCACCTGTGGCTTTAGACGGACTCGAGGTCGCTTGCGCTGGGGCTGGTTTATCCTTGCCGCCCTCAACATAACTCTGAATATCTTCTTTCAGAACGCGCCCTTTGCTACCACTGCCAGGTACTGCCGCAATATCAATGCCAGCTTCGCGGGCACGCCGGCGTACCGCAGGGCTCGCCAGTGCCTTACCTTGCGAAGCTGCTTTAGGCGCTTCTGTGGCCGACGCTGCTTTGTTGCTGGCCGCGGTGTCAGAGGATGCTTTAGCAGGTGCATCAGCGGCGACATCTCCAGTACCCTGTAAGGCAAATAAAGGGTCGCCCACTTTGGCGATTTCACCTTTAGCATGGTAAAGCTTGCTCACCACGCCATCTGTCTTCGCCGGGATCTCGACCACGGCCTTATCAGTCATGACTTCAACCACAACCTGATCTTCTTTTACCTGGTCGCCCTGTTGAACATGCCATTCAACGATCTCGCACTCGACAATGCCTTCACCAATATCCGGCAATATAAAGTCATTGCTGTGACCACTGCTTTGAGGGGACTCCTCACTAGCGGTCGCTTTTATTTCGTCGGCGCTGGAATCCGCAGGTTCTTTTGGCTGTGGCTTACTCTCAGCAGTCTCTTCTGATGATGACGAGCCTTCTTCATCGATCGCAAACAATGCCTCACCGACTTTCGCGACGTCACCTTTCGCATAATAATGCTTAACCACAACGCCATCAGACTTCGCCGGAATTTCTACCACGGCTTTATCGGTCATCACCTCAACCACAACCTGATCTTCTTTCACGCTGTCGCCTTCAGCTACCACCCATTCAACGATTTCGCACTCTACAATGCCTTCGCCAATGTCAGGTAAGATAAAATCTGTACTCATGCTCAGGCTCCTTAGTAATTCAGTGAACGCTTAATGGCTTCGTAGGTTTTCAGGTGGTCTGCCATGTACTCTTTCTCGTGCGCCAGTGGGTACGGCGTATCGAGGCCCGAAACCCGCGCAATCGGCGACTCCAGGTAAAGGAATGCTTTTTCCTGAATAGTAGCAGCCACTTCTGAGCCGAACGCCATCGTATGCGGCGCTTCCTGAGAAATAACCAGGCGACCGGTTTTCATCACTGACTCAGCGACGGTATCCGCGTCCCATGGCAAAATGCTACGCAGATCGATAATTTCACAGCTAACACCATCTTTCTCAGCCAGCTCTGCTGCTTTCTCAATCACTTCGATCTGCGCACCCCAGCCAACCAGAGTAATGTCGCTACCTTCTTTCACCACCTCGGCTTTACCCAGCGGAATGGTATATTCCTCTTCCGGCACTTCACCAACCGCGGCACGGTACATCCGCTTGGGCTCCATAAAGAGCACTGGGTTCGGATCGAAAATCGCACTTAGCAACAAGCCTTTCGCTTCATATGGGTTGCGTGGAATAACAATTTTCAGGCCAGGAGTATGGGCAAAGTAGGCTTCTGGTGACTGCGAATGGTAGTGACCACCATGGATACCACCGCCATAGGGTGTACGTATAGTCAGGCCACCCACATCAAATTCGTTGCCCGAACGGTAACGAAACTTCGCCGTCTCGTTGACGATCTGATCGAATGCCGGAAAAATATAGTCGCCAAACTGAATTTCCGCGACTGGCAGGCCACCCTGAGAGGCCAGCCCGTTAGCAAAGCCAATAATACCCTGTTCAACCAATGGGGTATTAAAACAGCGGCTACGCCCGTATTTTTCTTGCAAACCACTGGTGGCACGGAAGACGCCGCCGAAATGGCCGACGTCTTCGCCAAATACAGTGACTTTTTCATTCTTTGCCATCGCCACATCAAGGGCACTATTGATGGCCTGTAATAAATTCATCTTCGCCATTATTATTTCACCCCTTCTGATGTCTTCGGATACGCGTCCGGATACTTACGAACGTGCTCTTTCAGTTGCTCAAGCTGCTCTTTCAGCTGCTCGGTGGGGGTGTCATACACATCATTGATGATTTCATCAATGTGCGGAACTGGAACCTTCTCTGCTTCTTTCAGCGCCGCCAGTACTGCTTCTTTTACTTCCTGCTGCTGGGCATCGGCATCGTCTTCATTAATCCAGCCTTTGCTCAGCAGGTAATTGCGAAAACGCTTCAACGGACACTTATCACGCCAGGCCTGTTCTTCATCACGGGTACGATAACCGGTCGGATCATCAGAGGTAGAATGCCCGGCCATACGATACGACATCGCTTCAATCAGCACAGGTTCGTTTTCCTCAACCGCTAAACGGCGTGCTTCCTGCGTGGCTGCATAGACAGCCAGAATATCATTGCCGTCGACACGAATAGTTTTCATACCATAGCCAACACCACGCGGTGCAATACCGTCACCAGCCAGCTGTTCGCTGATCGGCGTGGAGATAGCGTAGCCATTGTTGCGGCAGAAGAAAATTGCCGGCACTTTCAGCACCGAGGCCATATTCAGCCCCGCATGGAAGTCACCTTCTGACGCCGCACCTTCACCAAAGTACACCAGCGTGCATAAGCCTGAGTCTTCATGCTTTTGCCCATAGGCGTAACCTGTGGCCTGCGGGATCTGTGTGCCCAGCGGCGATGAGATAGTCATAAAGTTCAAATCGGCACAGCCGTAGTGAACTGGCATCTGACGTCCTTTACCGAGGTCTTCCGCATTTGAAAACAGCTGGTTCATGAACTGCTTAATGGTGAATCCGCGAAAAGCCAGTGACCCTTGTTCACGGTATTGACCCATGATCATGTCGTCAAACTTAAGTGCCGCTGCAGAGCCTATGCTTGCCGCCTCTTCGCCCAGTGACGAAAGGTAAAAGCTAATCCGGCCCTGGCGCTGAGCGGCAATCATGCGCTCATCAAGGACCCGAATAAACTGCATGGTACTGAACATTTTCAGTGCCAGGTCTTTATCTATTTCAGGCAGAGTAACGCCTTCGTGAGGTTTGCCATCTTTATCCAGCAACTGGAACATCGGAATGCGCAGTGCATGACCGTCGATAACCTCAACTGAGGTCACCACATCAGGCTGTTTCGTTGTTTGTGTAGCCATAACCTTCTCTCTTTCGATCCGCAGTGCAGCGAAAGCCGTGCTGCGGTCTGAACGTGGATGCTGTTACAAATGTGCGCAACTTTACCTTTACGTCAACTTGGTTGCAAACGGATTCGGGCTTTGCCCCATGCGCCAGGTGTTCACTGCGCAATACAGTTCACAGCAAGCCCCCAAGCGCCGCGCCATGCGCCATTGTTGGCTGAAACTGGCAGACTGCTCAGACCAGATTTAGTTGCCCGGGATCTACTTCTTTTACCGTGATCAACGCGCGTTGACCGAGCGCAACCTTGGCATTCGGAAAAATAATGGCCTCGCCTTTTTCCAGCACCGGGTACGCTTTGCCGCCATCACGGGCGAGAATGTAACCGGGTTCGAATTCAGTAAAGTTTGCCACGTCATCAGCGAAATTGAGTTCAAAGTCCTGCTGGGTACGATTTATACTGCGCAGCACCTGATAGATATGGTGCCGGGCCGGGTCAAACTCACCCATGGCAAGGTCCTGACCGGCAATCAACTGGCGCAATGTGCTGCGGCAGGCGGCAAAGCTCTCTACTGGATTTTCACCAAAGGGGCGGACTTTCCCTAACTCGACCGTAAAGGCATCCGCATCGAACTGCCGCACACTAAAATACGAAAAAGTCGTGGTGGGGCCTTCGTGCAGTAGCACAGTATCCACGCCCATGGCAGCCAATAGCTGTAGTTGCGCCTTCTTATAGGGCTTGCCATGGGTGAACGGGTAGACTGCAAACTTTTCGTGCTGTGAATCGCGAATCGCGGTGTGCATGTCATAATGCAGCCGTTGCCGCTCGCCAGCGGGCGCCTGTTCGAAAAAACGCTGCACATAGCCTTCAATCGCTTTAGCGCGTACACGTTCATTGTTGCTCAGGCCCTCACCTTCGCTATGAGCACCACTGAACAGACGGTTCATGTTTTCATCGACAAAGCGCTTACCGATATTAATCGCTGCCGGATTGGCAATAATGAACATCACCCGCACCGCAGGCGTAAGTGATTGCTCACGAATGGCTTCAATCAATTCATCACAAATCTCGATTGGAGCCGTTTCATCACCATGCACTGCGCAGCTCAGCACCAAGTCGAGTGGACCCGTTGTTGCTGGCGTAGAATTTGCCGGGGTAAACACAATCACCCCGCTGTCCCAGACTTCGACTCCAACACCATTGTCCAGGGTGGTGGCAGTGAGTAAGTCGGCGGTACTTTCAATGCCCCATTCGTTGGCGCGGGTAAACTGCAAAAAATTCTCGTTGTTGAGCACGCTGATCTAGTCCCCTTGTTTGCTATCTTTTAATTCATTTTCAAATTCTTCCAGTCGGGTACTGGTTGCCTTCAACTGCGCTTTACGCTCGTCTTCCGGCATCGGTCCGGGTTCAAAACCTTTGGTCGCCAACAGGGCCCGCAACACCCGCGAACGATATTCACGGCGATACAACACACCCACAACCACGGCACTGGCAACAATAAAGAATAGCGGATTGGTAAACCAACAGAGGTAAGCCAGAGCAAAGTAATAGGCGCGCAGGCCATAGTTGTATTCATGTCCGGCCTGATCGAGGACTTTCGCTGTGTTGCGCGCATAGCGGTCGCGAGCTTCTTCACTCACCGTGGAACGACTCATGTTAGGCGCCATACCGAGTAACACAGAGACAAAACCAAACTGGCGAATGGACCAGGTGAACTTGAAAAACGCGAACACCAAAATAGCAGCAAGGCCGGCGAGTTTAAGAATAACCAGATTGGCGGTCTGTTCGGCGGTGAAAGGTAACTGGTTGATAACACGCACAAACGCATCACTTGAAGCTAACACGGTGAAAACACCTGCCAGTACCAGAACAGTGGATGACGCAAAAAAGGTGACATTGCGCTCAACGTTACCAATCAGGCTGGCATCCGCGATGTGGTTATCTTTGTGCGTCACTGCATACATCCAGTCGACCCGCAGGCTGCGCAAAATGCTGGAGAGGCAATGGATATGACGGGCTCGTTTTTTAGCGAACAATGAATAGCCAACCCACAGCACTACAAACCAGGCTAAGGCGACAATATCGATCAGGGGAAGCTCATTCATGCGGGGGTCCTTGCGCTTAGGTTGATGCCTTTATTATGCTTTCGCATCATAGACCTAAGCGCCCCCCGCATCAAGGGCTGAAGCTAGTTAGAGGAATCCGTCCCCGGCTGATTCAACGGCTGGCTTAAGGGCTGATCGGCGGGCCCTGGCCGGGACTTCCTGAACAGACGCTTAACGTCATCCAGAACCAGGTATAAGCATGGGATCAGTAACAGCGTAATAACCGTGGCAAATAAAATACCAAATGCCAGTGATATCGCCATCGGAATCACCAGTTGTGCCTGAATGCTCCGTTCGAGAACGATCGGAAGCAGACCAGCAAAGGTCGTCAGCGAGGTCAGTACGATCGCACGAAAACGTGCACAACCCGCATCCACTACCGATTGTTTCAGGCTCATACCGTCTTCCCGCGACTGATTGACATAATCAACCAAAATCAGGCTGTCGTTGACCACAACCCCCGCTAACGCAATGATACCAAACAAGGACAGAATACTAACCGGCATACCGATAATCAGATGCCCGGCGACCGCCCCGATGATACCGAACGGTATCACCGACATGATAATCAGCGGCTGGCTGTATGACCGCAAGGGAATGGCCAGCAGTGCATAGATACCAAACATCGCAAATACAAAGCCTATTGCCAATGCGCCTAAGGCGTCCTGCTCGTCCTGACTGGCGCCTTCGAGGCCGAAGCGAACATTGGGGTACTTCGCTAAAATATCATCCAGCTGTTCGCTGCGAATATCACCAATA
This sequence comes from Aliidiomarina sedimenti, assembly GCF_003986955.1. Classification (GTDB taxonomy): domain Bacteria; phylum Pseudomonadota; class Gammaproteobacteria; order Enterobacterales; family Alteromonadaceae; genus Aliidiomarina; species Aliidiomarina sedimenti. The sequence continues at coordinate 46,603 of NZ_PIPN01000005.1, forward strand.
ATCGCGAAAGGTTCGACCCGGGACTTATCGACCCGTGCCCGCACATTCACCGAGCGCACACCATTGACCCGATTAATCGAACTGTAGCCGTCGGCTTCAATAGCTTCGGCAACCGCAGTAAATGGCACTTCACGACCATCGGCGGTACGCACTTTCAGTGCTTCCAAATTACCAATCGACTGTCGCTCAGACAGTGGGTAACGAACCATCACCCGCACTTCCTCGTCATCACGCTGGATGCGTTGCGCTTCTGCACCATAAAACGCGTAACGAACCTGGGTCGCCAGATCCTGCAAGGTAATGTCTAATTGATCGGCCGTTGGCTTCAGTACCAGCTGAATCTCTTGCTGGGGTGCGCCGAACGTATCTGAAATATCAAATACCCCATCGTACTCCGCCATGGCCGTTCGCAGTTCCAGCGCAGCTTGTGATAACTGATCCAGATCAGATCCACTTAACTGAAACTCAATGTCGTAACCACCGCCTCCGCCGATACTACCTTCAAAGTTGAGGCTCTTAATCCCAGCCATTTCCGGTACTTTCTCGCGCCACTGGTTCACAATCATAAAGCCATCGATTTCACGTGACTCACCTTTTTCCAGCTCGACAAAAATGGTTCCCTGTTCGGCCGAATTAATAAAGGTATTTACATGGCGTACTGCAGGTTCGCCATGTTCCTGCTGATACTCTGAGTCGATGTCGTACAGCGCATTGCGGATTTGGCTGAGCGACTGAATGGTTCGCTCTTCGTTTGTGCCGGGCTGCATTTCCAACGACACCTGAACGAAGTCACTGGGAATATTGGGGAAAAACACCCAGCGCACCACGCCGCTGTTTATCAGTCCAATCATTAAAATAAACAAAGCGAGAAACGTCGCCAGCGTGGTATAGCGGAAGTCGACACATTTTGCCGCAAATGGGCGGTAGCGTGTTTCAACGAAATGTTTCAGTTTGTCTGCAAAGCCGTTGCGAAAGCGCTGAAAACCATTCTGCTTTGCTTCTGCCGTGCGCGAGAACTTCATATGGTTAATATGCGCAGGCAGGATCCACTTCGATTCAATCAGCGAGAAACCAAGGCATAAAATAACCACCCAGGCGATCGACTGCCAGATCCCGGCCATAGCCCCATCCACCATTAGCATGGGGACAAACGCCACTATCGTCGTTAACACGCCAAAAGTAGCCGGAACGGCCACCCGCTTGGCTCCACGAATGACGTTTTCCTCACTTTTGCCATACTTCTCTATTTCCGAGTACGTGCTCTCGCCAATGATAATCGCATCATCGACCACAATACCGAGAACCAGAATAAAGCCGAATAAGGAGATCATATTGACCGACACATCAATCGCCGATAGCTGCATTAGCATAAAGGCGCCAAGAAAACACACCGGCAGCCCCACCATGACCCAGAACGCCAGGCGAATTTGCAGGAACAGGCTAAGCGCGAGAAACACCAGTAAGACACCGATGTACATATTGTTCAGCATCAGGTCCAGGCGCCCTTGCAGGTAGTACGAACTGTCGCCCCAGTGGGCCAGTTCAACGCCCGCAGGCAGGTCATTGCGTTTATTGTCGACGTAGGATTTCACCGAACGGGCAATCGCCAGATCGTTCTGATCGCCGATTGATTCAACGCGAACAAAGGTTGCTGGTTTATCGTCAAACTCGGCAAAACTACGTCGCTCGACAAAGCCATCCTGAACCCGTGCTATATCGCTTAGCAGCAGTCTGGTACCGTCATCCCTGCGTACCAGCACAATGCGCTCAAACTCATCTCCGATATAGCTTTGGTTCTTGGCGCGCAGTAAAATATCGCCATTGGGGGTACGGATCGACCCGCCAGGCACATCCAGTGACGTGCCGCGGATGGCTGCGGTGATATCGTTAAAGGTTAATCCATAGCGCTGCAAATCCGCTTCGGCCACCTCGATCGAAATTTCGTACTCGCGAGCCCCTACCACTGCCACCTGACTTATTCCAGGCTGGCTGCGCAGTTCATCACGGACTTCATTTGCCAGTAATTTACGCGCCCGTTCGTCGAGATCTCCATATACCGACAACCAGATAATTTGCCTTTGCATGCGGGTACGGTAAATATTCGGCGGTTCTATCTGCGCCGGAAAGCTGGTGATACTGTCGACCCGCATGCGGACTTCGTCCATCACTTCCTGAATCGGATAGTCGTTCTCCAGTTCAACTGAAATCGATGCCAGGCCTTCGCGCGCTGTACTGCGCAGTTTCTTGATTCCCTGAGTGTTATCCAGCGCATCTTCGATCCGAATGATAACCCCCTGCTCCACTTCCTGGGGCGCGGCGCCCGGAAACGGCACCTGGATCGTGATCATGTTCAGCTCGACAGTCGGGAACATCTGCTTACGAATGGTCAGTACCGACATGATGCCGCCAATAATAATGAACGCCATCAATAAATTGGCAGCTACCGTATTACGGGTGAACCAGGCAATAAGACCCCGCTCAGGCGGACGCTGATTTGGCTGTTGCTCACTCATCCGCAGCGCCCTCTACCGCTTCGTCTGACTCTGTGGAGGCGTCGCTGGGGTCTTGTTCTTCAGCTGCTTCCTCTACTTCCTCATCCCCTTCGATACGCACTCGCTGACCACTAATCGGATTATCCAGTTGGGTCAGCATGACCCGTTCGCCAGCCGCCAGACCTTCTCTGACAAAAACCGTATGGCGGTCCCGCCGCTCGACCACAACTTCACGTTGCTCCAGTGTGCGTGGGGCCTCATCTGAAATCACCCAGGTCATATTATTTGAATTCACAGCGTAGCGCGGAAGCTCAACCAGATTCTCGACTCGGATCCCTTCGACCTCTGCTTCAACAAAACGACCAAAATTAAGCACCCGCTCGTGGCTGGACCCCTGGCGGTTATAAGGGTCCTGCACCTCGACTACGGCATAGGTGACCTGACTGCCGGCATCAACTACCCCTTCGGTTCTGACTATTGTCCCTGGCCATTCATAGCGGCGTCCTGAAATCGACGCTTTCAGCGTCACCGCCGGCCCTGATTTGTCTTCAACCAGACCCGTTGGAATATCGAGAAATGCCATGTCCTGATCGGTTAACGGCAAGCGAATTTCTGCGATATTGGTGCCGAGTATGTTGCCAACCACTGAATTGGTGGAGACGTATTGACCCAGGGTAACCTCGCGGCTTTGCAACACACCATCAAAAGGCGCCCGGATCCGCGTCCGCTCAAGATTTCGCTCCGCCTGTGACAACCGCGCGTCCGCCGATTGCAGTTCAGCCAGTGCACTGGCCAGTTGTGGTTCTCGTAATCCCAATGACGGAATCTCTCCGGCCTCGATAGAGCGCCATTCTGCTTCTGCTACGCGGCCCATTGCACGCTCTTCCGCCACCGCGGCCTGGGCGCGGGCCAGATTTGCCCGCGCTTCTTCGCGTGCGACTTCGTAATCAGAGGGGTCAATCTGCAAGAGCACATCACCAGCGTTGAAAAAACCACCCACCACGAAACGATTATCGACATGAACCACCTGACCACTCACTTCGGCGACCAAAGTAGTGTCATATTTAGGTAATACGTTGCCCTGCGCAGCAATGCTAAACTGATGACTGTCTGGTTGTACCACCTGAAAGTCTACCAATACAGGGAGTCGCTCAGCGCCCCCTCGCTCAGGTGCCTGGCGCATACTGGCCAGCAGAACCGCGATCAGGATCGCGACAACGAGAATGACAATGGGTAAAATAATGCGTTTCTTAGAGGCCATGGCGTTATACTATTATTAGAAGTTGAAGGTATTATGAATGAGTTACCCATCCTGTGTCAGCCGACAAGGCGTAACCATTTGTAAATCAGACAAGGAAAGATGTAACTAACTGTGTCAATTGTCCAACACTCATACGAACCTGCTCTCATGCTGACAGGTGGCGGCGCCCGCGCAGCCTACCAGGTCGGCGTATTAAAAGGCATCGCCAGCATGGTGCCTCGTGCTCATCCCCTGCCATTTCGGATTCTGACCGGTACCTCGGCTGGCGCACTGAACGCAGCCAGTCTGGCCTGCTATTCATCCAATTTTCATCTGGCGGTGAAGAAACTAGAGCAGGTATGGAGCAACTTTTCCACCGATCAGGTCTATAAATGCTCGACCGGCGAAGTCTTCGGCCATCTGATGAGTCGGGTCGGTCGAATTTTTCAGTCCGAAACCGCTGAGAACCCTGCCTCCAGCCTTTTTGACAATCAACCGCTGCGGGAACTTATTCATCGGGTGGTCGATTTCAGAAAAATTGACCGCCAGATACAGCGTGGCTACCTGCGCGCTATTGCCATCAACGCGTCCTGTTATAACAGTGGCCACTCGATCTCGTTTTTTGAGGGCGCATCCCATTATAAGAACTGGAAACGCGCCAACCGCGAGGGTGTTCGCAGCCGGCTGACGGCTGAGCATCTGATGGCATCTGCCGCTATTCCGATGATTTTCCCCGCTATCGAGCTGCAACATAAGTTTTACGGCGACGGCGCTATTCACCAGATATCGCCATTAAGCCCGCCAGTGCACTTGGGGGCGAGTAAAATCCTGGTGATAGGTGTCGACCAGCCGCACATGGAGGATCATCTGCAGCGGCATTACGTGCCGTCCAGCGCCACTATTGCCGGGCACTTACTGGATACTATCTTTGCCGATACCCTGAATTCCGACGTCGAACGTATGCAACGTATCAACAGCACCATTCGTCAATTGCAACGGGCTGGCAGTGAACACCCGGAATTACGCCTGGTTGATACGCTGATTGTCAAACCGGAACTGGATTTCAATCAAATGGCGCACAGTCATTTTGAGCGTATGCCCAGTGCAGTGCGGCGCCTGCTTGGGCTGGTTGGAGTCGACCAGGATACCCCCTCCAGCATCGTCAGCTACCTGCTCTTTGAAAAAGAGTACTGCCGGGAACTAATCGATATTGGTTACCAGGATGCGCTGAAACAGAAAGATGAAATTCATCACTTTCTTGAACTTGGCGGCCGGCCCATACGATAAACCATATAGCTTGCGCTGGCTCAATAACAACTACGCAAACTTTGCTAGATCTTTACACAGCCTGATCTACAATTAACGTTTACTTTCTATACTCTAACTATGTGCACCTACGAAAAAACTCCTAGGAACCATCTTGTTCATAGGACGTTTAGGGGGCTAACCGATCATCGGCCTTTTAAGATAAAGGGTACGATAAAGATCATAGTGTGCAGGATTGTGAGGTCAGGGTATCAGGCAAGGCTGCTTAAAATGTCCGCAGGGCACACCCCACCCACAATGATGTATGAATGTATAACAATGCCTCGGTAAAGCAGTATAAGTTGTAAAGCAGGCTCTATAGGGATGGACAAGCTAGTGAATGCATCAGCAACACACACCGACTTTGCAGGCAATACGTATTCAGGTACTGAGCTGTTATTGCAGCAACTGCAAAAAAGCCTCGAGTTAGAATCTATTTTAAACTCGTACTATACCTTTATCCAAAGCGAGCTCGACCTGCTTAGCCTCAGCTACCAACACCAGGATATTCAATCGGTATTAATGCGCCATGTGGCGGGGCTGGAAGCACCTTGCAAGGTCCATCAACTGCGCTTGAATGGCAACTTTCTCGGTGAACTGCATTATTATTTTTCCACCAGCCCGAGTAAGCAGCAGCTCAGTTGGCTTAAACACTGCGAAGTAAATTTGCTTTATCCGTTGCACAACGCGCTTCAATTTCGCCGCTTACGCTTTCAGGCAGTGCGCGACCACCTGACCAACCTGGGCAACCGCGTCTTACTGGACGAAGTGCTACAGCAACTACTGACCGAACACGAACGCCACAATCAGCGCCATGCGCTGGTATTACTGGATCTGGATAACTTTAAAGCGGTGAATGATATCCACGGGCATCAGTGCGGCGATCATGTACTGGCTGAATTCGCCGCGATCCTGCAACAACAGTTGCGTGGCAGCGACCGGTTGTTCCGCTATGGTGGGGATGAGTTTCTGGTCATTGTTGACAGCCCGGATGAAATTACCTTGCAGAGGATCTTCCGTCGTTTACAGCTATCCATCGACAGCCATCCGTTATTACGCGAGCATGCTATCACCTGCTCGGCTGGCGCAGTATTCGTCAAGCCCTCACATGATGCAGAAAGCCTTCTTGAAGATGCCGACAAGTCGCTTTACTGCGCCAAACGAAACGGTCGTAATCAGTTAGTAACGCCGGCTACGCTTGCCCTGACCCAGTTCGGGTAAATATGTCGCCGGGCCCGTTGCGCGCACTCAATTTGATGATTGATACCGAGTAACGGCACCCATAACAGCTGGTGGCCGTCGGTAACAACCGGCCAGCGTTGGCGTTGCCATTGTGCAATGCCCTGCTTTTTTAATAAGCGATGCGCTTTATGCAAAGTACCACCTGGCCGACGCTGAAAACTATCAGAATGGCGCAACAACCGCACCTGCAGCGACGCGTCTGCGTCCACCATAACTTCCTGCGTTCCGCTGGCTGTCAATTCGCCTAGTCCATCCGGCAATTGGAGCGTCTCTTCACCATCCCAGGCCAGACTAAACTGGCTTAAGTCCGCGAATAACGGAAGTACCTGCACACGGTCACGATGACTGCGCAATTGCCACTGCGACCAGCGCACCTCAACCTTGCTGCCCTGCATCTGCTGCAGCATCTGCGAGAGTACCGCTTCGCTGGGCATCGCAGCGCCCTGACGCTGAATGAACAAGCGTAACAACGCGGCCTGGTGAACAGGTGACAGCTTGTCGAATCCGCTGCTATCTAAACCGTTCTGATCCAGGCGTAACTGCAAATCCGACTCCAGCAGGCTCTCCAACAGCGCCTGTTGTTCCCCGCACAGCCGTGCAGAACGTGCTACGGTTTGCTCGAACTGCGGCCAGCGGGCGCGCAATTCAGGGACAATCTCGTGACGCAAAAAATTACGGTCAATGCGGGTATCCAGATTGGTATCATCCTCCACCCACTGCAGTTGACGCGCCTTCGCGTACTGATAAATTTCATTTTTACTGTGCCCAAGCAATGGGCGACACAGCCGGCGCTGCCCGCTGAACGGTGCCACAGCCGCCATCGACGCGAGTCCTTTCGGCCCGGAACCGCGTTTAAGCTGCAATAAAAATGTTTCAGTCTGATCACTGAGGTGCTGACCAAGCAGAATCACGGCGTTGTCGTCAGTCAGTTCGGTCAGGCGCTGATAACGGGCATCACGCCCCTGCGCTTCTTTACTCTGGCGATTGCTGAGCGGAACATCCAGTGGCTCGACAATGTAGTCAATGGAGGAACGCTGGCAGTACTCACGCAGAAACTGCGCCCACTGCGGCGAGTCCGGGTGAAAATAATGGTCCAGATGAATAGCAAGGTAATGATGTTGAGGGTGTTGCTGCCGGTAGCGCAGGGTTAAATCAAGCACCGACTGGGAGTCAGCGCCACCACCTAACGCAACGACAATGGAGGACGGCCCTTGCAGTTGCAAACTGTCAAGGGCCGCACAATAACTTTGATAAAACTGGTCACTAATGGACTTAACAGTAGCCAAAATTCATTAGTTTCTGGTAACGGCTGTCAAGCAAACTGTCGGTATCCTGCCCCTGCAGACGGTCAAGATCATTCAGTAGTTGTGCTTTTAAACGACTCGCCACTTCAATATGGTCACGATGCGCACCGCCCAAAGGTTCTGCAATAATGGTATCCACCAGACCCAGTTCGTGGGAACGCTGAGCAGTAACACCCATGGCATCGGCAGCCAGTTCGGCCTTACTTGCACTTTTCCACAAAATCGAGGCACAGCCTTCCGGAGAAATAACGGAGTAAGTGCTGTACTGCAGCATATTAACTTTGTCACCAACGCCTATCGCCAGCGCGCCGCCCGAACCACCTTCACCGATCACGGTACAGATTGTTGGCACTTTCAAACGCGACATTACTTTAAGATTACGCGCGATGGCCTCACTCTGACCACGTTCTTCGGCTCCGACACCCGGATACGCACCAGGGGTATCGATAAATGTCAGAACAGGCATCTTAAAACGTTCCGCCATTTCCATCAGACGCAATGCTTTTCGATAACCCTCTGGTTTCGGCATGCCGAAGTTACGACGTACTTTTTCACGGGTTTCGCGGCCTTTCTGCTGACCAATCACCATCACCGGTTTGCCATCCAGACGGGCAATGCCACCTACGATGGCTTTGTCATCCGCAAAGGCTCGATCACCTGCCAGCTCATCAAAATCGGTGAACATATGCTGAATATAATCCAGCGTATACGGACGCAATGGATGACGAGCCAACTGCGCAACCTGCCAGGATGACAGGTCAGAAAAAATCTTTTCGGTCAGCTCAATACGCTTCTTTTGTAACTGTTTCACCTCTTTTTCAAGGTCAATGTTCAGATCACCTTTAGCGCTGACACTGCGTAATTCATCGATCTGCGCTTCTAATTCAGCGATAGGTTGTTCAAAATCCAGAAAATTCAGGCTCATCAGTACATTCCAACTTTCGATTAAAAGACCAGCTTGACCTGGCTGGTGCCCAGTATATCCCATAGTTCGTAAAGGACATCGTCTTTCGGTTCAATAAACCAGTTACCACCTGGTTTCAGATCCACACTGGCATTCTCTAACTGACATTGTAAAACAATTGGGCAGGTTCCCCCAGCCGCACTTTGCAATGCCTGTTCGATACGAGTCAGCTGCGGTTTAGCCAGTGTGGCAAGATCGAGCTGAATACTCAGACCTTTAACGTATTGGGCACGCGCCTGCTCTACTGTCATTACTTCATAAGCGGTCATTGTATTGCCACCACTGAAGTTATCAAATCGGACTTCTCCTTTTACCCACAAAATTGAGTCTTTTTGCAGCAAGTCCTCATATTTTTCAAACTCCTGGCTATACAGTCGCATATCCATTCGCATACTTCTATCATCGAGCGTCACGATGGCCCAGCGCTGGCCTTTCTTATTGACCATCATCCGCACATCCAGCACCAGCCCCGCCGCACTGACGTAATTACCACGCCCGGTTTCACCCAGATCGGCTAAACGGCCACTGGCATAATGTTTCAGCTCGCGCCGATAGCGGTTAATTGGGTGACCCGTTAAATAGAGTCCTAACGTCTCTCGCTCAGCCTCAAGCCACATCGGTTCCGGCCATTTTGACACCTGTACAAATTCAGCATCAATGTCATCTGTCGACTCAGCGCTTAATACGCCAAACAGATCTGCCTGCCCCATGGCTTCGTTTTTCGCTGCCTGATCCGCCTGTTTCATTGCTTTTCCGAGTGTTGCCATAAGCGTCGCCCGGTGCGGTCCAAGGTTATCCAAAGCACCCGCTTTAATCAGTCGCTCCATAACCCGGCGATTCAGTTTTTTGAGGTCGACCCGACGGCAGAAATCAAACAAATCCCGAAATGGCCCGTCCTCATTACGCGCGGTAATAATAGACTCTATCGGCCCCTCGCCGACTCCCTTGATAGCGCCAATGCCATAAACAATACGCTGCTCGTCATCGACACTGAATTTATGTTCGCCTTTATTCACATCGGGCGGCAAGATGGTTAACCCCATGCGTTCACATTCGTCGACCAGGGTAACAATCTTATCGGTGTTATCCATATCGGCCGACATCACCGCGGCCATGAACTCTGCGGGGTAATGAACCTTCATCCACAAGGTTTGATAGGAGACCAGCGCATAAGCTGCAGAATGCGACTTGTTAAAGCCGTAACCGGCGAACTTCTCTACCAGATCAAAGATTTTAATTGCAAGTTCCGGGTCAATTCCATTATCAGCCGCGCCTTTTTCGAACACTGCGCGTTGCTTTTCCATTTCTTCCGGTTTTTTCTTACCCATCGCCCGACGCAGCAAGTCAGCGCCACCCAGGCTATACCCGGCCAGCACCTGAGCGATTTGCATAACCTGTTCCTGGTAAAGAATAACCCCATAGGTCGGTTCCAAAATCGTCTTCAGGGAGTCGTGCTGATATTGTGCATCGGGGTAAGAGATTGCTTCCCGGCCGTGCTTACGGTCAATGAAGTTGTCGACCATCCCTGATTGCAGAGGGCCCGGCCGGAACAGCGCCACTAAAGCGATAATGTCTTCGAAACTATCCGGCAGCAGGCGCTTGATCAGCTCTTTCATTCCGCGTGACTCAAGCTGGAATACAGCAGTCGTCTCGGCTTTTTTCAGCGACCGGAAACATTCCTTGTCATCCAGGGGAATCGCCACAATATCAACGGGTTCACGGCCTTCCTTACGCAACCTCGGGTTCACCATATCCAACGCCCACTGGATAATGGTCAGGGTGCGTAAACCAAGGAAGTCGAATTTAACCAACCCGGCAGTTTCAACATCGTTCTTATCAAACTGAGTAACCGGAAAGTTTCCATCTTCATCGCAATAGAGCGGTGAAAAGTCGGTAATTTTAGTCGGCGATATCACCACCCCACCGGCGTGCTTACCAGCATTTCGGGTTACACCTTCAAGACGCCGGGCCATATCAATGACCTCTTTAACGTCTTCGTCTTCGTTGTATAACTGAGGCAGACGAGGCTCTTCTTCAAAGGCCTTGGCCAGAGTCATCCCGGGAGCGCCAGGAATAAGCTTGGAGATTCGGTCAACAAACCCATACGGATGCCCAAGTACCCGGCCAACGTCACGCACCGCTGCTTTTGCGGCCATAGTACCGAACGTAATGATCTGAGACACCGCATCGCGGCCGTATAGATCAGCCACGTGGTCAATTACCTCGTCACGCCGATCCATGCAGAAATCGACATCGAAATCGGGCATCGAAACCCGCTCCGGATTCAGAAAACGCTCGAAAAGCAAATCGAATTCAAGCGGATCGAGATCGGTAATTTTCAGCGCATAGGCGACCAGCGACCCCGCACCCGAGCCCCGCCCCGGCCCCACCGGAATATTGTTGTCTTTACTCCACTGAATAAACTCCATCACGATCAGGAAGTAACCAGGGAAGCCCATGTCATTGATAACTTTCAGCTCGATTTGCAGGCGCTCATCATATTCACCGCGTTGAGCGGCCCGTTGCTGAGGGTCCGGAAAAAGAAATTCGAGCCGTTCTTCAAGCCCCTTCTGCGACGCCTGAACCAGATAATCGGCAATGCTCATATCGCCAGTCGGAAAGTCCGGTAATACATACTCATCGAGCGTCACGGTGACATTGCAACGCTTGGCAATTTCGATCGTGTTGGCGAGTGCTTCCGGAATATCTGCGAATACCTCTGCCATTTCAGCTGCACTGCGCAGATACTGTTGTTCGCTGTATTGCTTGGGCCGTCGTGGGTCGCCGAGGGTATAGCCGTCATGAATTGAGACCCTGATTTCATGGGCATCGTAGTCTTCAGCATCGAGGAAAACCACTTCGTTCGTGGCTACCACCGGGAGGTCGTATTGACTCGCCAGATCAACCGCCAGATGCAAATAGTCTTCTTCCTGCGGCCGTCCGGTGCGGATTAATTCAAGATAAAAATGGTCGGCGAAATGGGTTTGATAAAATTGCAGGCTTTGCTGCAACGCTTTCTCATTACGCTGCAGCAATGCCTGGCCGACATCGCCGTCTTTGGCGCCAGAAAGCACAATCAAACCTTCTGCTTTATCAGCCAGCCAGCTTTGCTCGATACACGGCCGCCCGCAACGATGACCTCGAAGGTAGGCATCCGATATCAGCAGGGTCAAATTCTGATAGCCCGTGTTATTTGCTGCCAGTACCGTCAGACGGAACGGGGTATCCGGCCAGTCATCGCTGAGCACCCACAAATCAGCCCCGATTAATGGTTTAAGACCGAGGTCTTCTGAGGTTTTGTAATAACGCACCAAACCACACATATTCATCTGGTCGGTCAATGCCACAGCAGGCATTGCCAGCTCAGACGCTCGCTTACACAGCGGTCCTACTTTTTGTACGCCATCGATCATGGAAAAATCGCTATGCACACGCAAGTGAATAAAAGCAGGTGTTGATGTCATTAAATAGGTAACCTTTTGCAGCTAAAACGCGGTCAAACGCAGACGGCTAAACATACACAAACAGACCTGTTATTGTGCCTTAAAGACAAGCGGATCGCCACCGATGAAAAGGGTCCAACCAGGGCCGGAAATCTGTTACCCTTTTAGGGTATAAGGGACTACAAACAAAGAGTTAAAAAACACTATGCGCAACAACCTTCCGGTAAGTGGAAAAGAACACCGTTACCCAGAGCATTATCGATTAATTTCGTCCACTGATACCCGCGGTATCATTACTCACTGCAATGACGCTTTTGTCGAAGTTTCGGGCTTTAGCGAAGAGCAACTGATTGGTGCCCCTCATAACCTCGTGCGCCACCCCGATATGCCCCCAGCTGTCTACAAAGACATGTGGGAATGTTTACGCAGCGGTAAAGCCTGGATGGGGGTGGTTAAAAACCGCTGTAAGAACGGCGACCACTACTGGGTAAGTGCGTATGTGACCCCGATTAAAGACGGTTCAACCATTGTAGGCTATGAGTCCGTTCGGGTGAATGCGGATGAAGCTTCGAAGCAACGCGCACAGCGGATGTATGATCGTATCCGCGCCGGAAAATCTGCCCGTACCGGCATGCAACAAGCGCTTAGCTACGGTCGCGAGATGCTACCTGTGGCAGTGCCCGGTTTAGTTGGTAGTGCCATTCTGGCGGCGATTGCTGGCCCTACTGCAGCCATCGTCGGTCTGGCCACTGGCGCAGCCGCCCTGGCCTGGCAACAGGCGCATTCAAATAGTTGTCTGCGTGCCATGTTAGCGCAACGTCCGGACGCCTATCAGGACCCGTTGGTCGCACAAAGCTACAGTGACTGGCATGGTCTGCGCGCGCAATTGAACCTGGTACTGCTAAGTGAGGCAGCTCGTGCCCGCACCGCCTTGACCCGAATTGAAGATGCCGCCACTCAGTTGCATCACATCGTCGCGCAAACCCGTACCCAGGCTCAGTCCAGTAACCAGTTGATCGAAGAGCAGAACAACGCGACCGAGAATACCGCTTCAGCAATTAATGAAATGGCGACCTCAATCGGCGAAGTAGCAGATAAAGTTGAGAGCAATGCCGCCCAGGCAGATGTCGCCAGCAAGAGTGTCGACAGCAGCACCGAAACGGCGGCTGAAGCGCTGCTTGCAATTGAGAATCTGAATAAATCAGTTCACAGCATTGCAGCGACGGTGAAAGCACTGGCTGAATCAACAGGCAGCATTGGACAGGCCGCTGACCTGATTTCTGACATTGCTGAGCAAACTAATTTACTTGCGTTAAATGCAGCGATCGAAGCGGCACGCGCCGGTGAGCATGGTCGTGGATTTGCAGTCGTCGCCCAGGAAGTTCGCGCATTAGCGCAACGCACACGCGAATCAACGCAGAATATCCATTCGATTGTGAATAACCTGAAAGAACGTGCAGAGGACGCCGTCAGTGTTTCTCTGGCCGGTGAAGAAACAGCCCTGGCTGGGGTAAGTAAGGTTGAGCAAACAGAAAGCGCGTTGCGTGATATTGCACGTGCCATCAACGATATCACCGACGCTTCGATGCAAATGGCGACGGCTGTTGAAGAGCAAAGCAATGTAGCAGAGCATATTAATCAGCAAATTACCGCTATTTCCGATATCGCTCAGCAGAGTAAACAGAATGCGCAAAATACATTCGACTCAAGCGAGCAACTGTCCACCACCACGGAAGAGCTGTATTCACTGATTAAGCGGTTTGCAGCGCGTTAACCGGTTTTATCAGACGTCGATTCTGTCTACGTGAACAGGTAAAGGGATATGGCGCAGACCACCAGCAATGGTGGTTTGTGCTCTAGCCATCTGGTACGAATTTCAGGCACAAAAAAATCGCCTGAAGGCGATTATTAAGTGGCGGAGCGGACGGGACTCGAACCCGCGACCCCCGGCGTGACAGGCCGGTATTCTAACCAACTGAACTACCGCTCCACACGGTACTTTCTATCCGAAAGCTTGTTCATCTTTGTGCATGTTTTTTCTGCTTGCTGCTTGCGTTTGCTCAGTTCAAGTGGCGGAGCGGACGGGACTCGAACCCGCGACCCCCGGCGTGACAGGCCGGTATTCTAACCAACTGAACTACCGCTCCACATACCTGAGCTTACGCTAACATTGCATCAAGAAACGAATTGGCGGAGCGGACGGGACTCGAACCCGCGACCCCCGGCGTGACAGGCCGGTATTCTAACCAACTGAACTACCGCTCCGCTGCATACAGCGTTCGCTCTCAATGCGGCGAGGATAATACGAGTCGCCCGCGTCGCCGTCAACCCTTTTTTCCGCCTTTGCGTCTGTTTGCGCACGAAATCGCCAAAACGTCTACTTTTTAGCTTTTCCGCTGTTCTTTCCTTGCCCACGGCGACGGAAAAGCATCACGCCGATCCAGCCGAGTACCAGAACCAGATTCACCCCTACAATCAACCAAAGCATGACCCGTTGTTTGCGTAGCCGTTCACGTTCTGCTGCAACCTGTGCGGCAATTTCAGCCTCACGCTGCTCTGCCCGGATCGCTGCCAGTTCTTCGTCTGTAGGGCCCGCAGGCTCAGGCTGACGCGCCATAAAGTCATAGGTCGCCACGGTAGCCTCGATTTCACGCCCGTCTGTTGTGGTCGCAAACAAGGTTAAATCAATGGCAAAATTTCCATTCACATAATTTGGGATCCGTTCCCGCAATCTGTCACCCATCGCTGTACGGATATCTATCCGCTGAATTTCGCCATTGGGGTACTCAACATCGCCGCGTAAGACCAGATCATCAACCTGCAGTTGTTCCTCATCGACGTGAATATCAAGCACATGGGGCACGCCCTCAGTGGCGGACACCCGCACCTCCAGTTCAACCGGCAATTCAGCCAACATGACCGGCGACTGCTCGAAAGTGCGTTGGTACAGCGGCGTGATCGCCTGATACGACGGCAAATACGGCCCCGACGGTGCATTGAACCAAATTTCACCGGTAAAGATACCATCCCTGGCCCGTACGTCATGACCACGACCATCGTCGAGAAAATCCCCTAAGTGCCGCGGATTAATACCAAAGTTGTTGTGGTTCTCATCGTTGGTACTGACCAGATGAAGCTGCATCTCGATAGCACTGCGAAAATCGCGTTGCTCAATGGGTTCACCAGCCTCGGTGAATCGCCCTTCAACGCTGATGGTCTCGCCCCGGAAGATGCGTGGCGGCAATGGCTCCGCATGAAACTGCAGATCAGAGATAACCATCAACCGGCTTTCAGGTCGTAGTGCCCCGGACACCTGCCAGGGACCGCGCATAGGCGATTCGATACGCACCTGGTCAAAACCGGCACCCGACTCCCATTGCACATCGTCCGGATGACGCGAGCTATACCACTTACTGCCATCCGGTAAAATAAGCACCACAGGGTCCGTCCCGTGATCACGAAAGAAGACCATGGTGATCTCATCTACATGATCGTCAATACGGAACCGGTCACCAAGCAACGGTAATTGATTATCAGGTGCCATTTCGGTTAACCGAAAGGCGTCATACGGATTAGGTAAAGATTCAGCCACCGCTGCTGGCTGGGATGCCAGCAAGACAGTAAGTGCTAAACCACAACGAATTAACCAGACACGGGCCAAAGAGACTCCCCTCCCTTCTTAAGAAGCTTTGCGATGCGTTGCTGATGTGCTGCTTCTTCTTCGGCAGATGCAGGTAAAACCTTTAGCGCTGGCCGCTGATCGGGTAAACGTCGGATGGCGGTGAGGTCAGTCAGCTGACCATCTTTGTCTTTATCTGCCAGCGACAGTTTGCGCTGGCCACCAGTCATCCACAGATAGACATCAGCCAGGATTTCGGCATCGAGTAACGCGCCATGCAGGGTACGGTGTGAATTATCAATGTCGAAACGTTTACACAGCGCATCCAGGCTGGCCCGTTGCCCGGGATACAACTGCCGCGCCAGCGCCAGGGTATCCAATACCCCGGCAATGTCTTTGGTTAAGCCGTATGGCGCATTAATGCGGTTAAACTCAGCATCCATGTGGCCGACGTCGAACGGCGCATTATGAATAACCAGCTCAGCGCCACGGATAAATTCAACAAACTCATCAACGACTTGCGAAAAAACTGGTTTGTCTTCCAGAAACTCATTGGTAATCCCATGCACGCGGATGGCATCTTCCTCAACCAGGCGCTCCGGGTTCAGGTAGGCGTGAAAATGGCGCCCCGTCAGTTTACGTTCGATTAACTCAACGCAACCGATTTCGATGATACGATGACCCTGCTTAGGGTCGATACCTGTGGTTTCTGTATCCAGCACAATTTGTCGTTGTGATTTGGAATCAATCAGTTCATGCATATCATCAACCTTTTATTTTTGCTGTCGGGCTGCGTATACTCGACGCTTTCACTGCACCGGCATATCTGTCAGAGCGCTATAGTAGCAACATCAAAACCTGAGAAGAAGCATGCAGACAAAGGACGTAACAATATTTACCGATGGCTCCTGTCTAGGCAACCCCGGACCTGGCGGCTACGGGGCGATTTTACGCTACGGAAAACATGAAAAAGAACTGGCTCAGGGTTTCCGCCTGACCACGAATAATCGAATGGAGTTGATGGCCACAGTGGTCGCACTCAATGCGCTGACCAAAGCCTGCAAAATCGATGTCTACACCGACAGCGAATATGTCCGCCAGGGCATTACTAAGTGGATTCAGGGCTGGAAAAAGAAAGGCTGGATGACCAGCGCGAAAAAACCAGTCAAAAACCAGGATCTATGGCAGGCACTGGATAGCGCAATCGCCCGCCACAAAATTGAATGGCACTGGGTTAAAGGGCATTCAGGTCACCCCGAGAACGAGCGTTGCGATGTCTTAGCACGAACCGCCGCCGAACGTGGCCCTCATGATGAAGACCACGGATATCAGCCGGACTAACCTTACAGGCGCGCTTTGCGCGCCGCGAACCAGCCGATTATCATCATCAGCACAAAAACCAGCGTAGCGACGCTACCCGATGTCAGTGCCGCTATCGCCGGACCCGGGCAATAGCCGACCAGTCCCCAGCCTAAACCAAACAGCAGCGCTCCAATCACCAGTGACTTGTCAATGCGATTGCTTTTTGGCAGGTGAAATTGAGTATCACAGACTGGTGCTTTACGCTTACGGATAAGCAAAAACCCGGGTAAAAAAACTGCCAGTGCCCCTCCCATCACCAATGCCAGGCTTGGGTCCCAGCCCGGACCCAGGTGCAAAAAGCCAAGCACTTTATTGGGGTCGATCATCGCTGACACCGCAATCCCCGCCGTCATCAGAAGTCCGCTTAGAAAAGCCATTAAAATTACCATGTGGCTGCCCCCTGAGTGAATAAGGTTGCAATGAGGAAGCCCGCAGCCATGAAAATTAACGTGGCTACGATGGAACGCTTCGATAACCGGCCAATACCACAAATACCATGGCCCGAGGTACAGCCCGACCCTACGCCGGTGCCGACGCCAACCAGTAAGCCAGCCACGACCACTTCCCAGCCAAGATCTGGCGTGGCAAAGGTAAAGTCGGTTAAAATCAGGCCAACCAGCAAAGGCCCCACTAATAACCCAGCGACAAAGGCCAGCCGCCAGGCCCGACCCTCGGATTGAAATATAGCGCTTGACGCTATACCCGAAATACCGGCTACCCGGCCCAGCATTAACATCAGCAATAGCGCGCCGCTACCGATGATGGCGCCGCCTATCAGCGCACTAACGGGAGTGAAGTTTTCCATTTTTTCTCGCCTTACACAGTTGGCTTGCCGCTATCGACCCAGGCTTGCATCCCACCTGCGACTGAAAACACCTTTTCTAAACCCATTTTCTGCAACGACTCTGCTGCCAGCGCAGAGCGTCCACCGGAGCGACAAATCAGGTAAGTTGGACGAGCCTTTAGCTGCTCCAGCGCGACCATAGGTTCGCAGCCACTTGCTGCTACCGATGGATGATTGGCCAACTGGAATTCGAGCACGCCGCGCGGCAGATTGATTGCCTCTTTTATATGATGATCGATGTATTCAGCGGGTTCCCGAATATCAATGATCAACGCGTCTGACTCTGTCACCTGAGCCAGCTCATCAACACTGCATTCAACGATTGCCTGCTTTGCCTCTGCTACTAACTGTTGTGCTGTTTTCATAACCTTGTCTCACCTTATACTGCTTTTTGTGCACGCTGCACTTGACCAAACTACCCTGCTATTCTGATTAATATTAACAGGGCCTAATTAATTCGCTATAAAACGGACTGATAAATCACCACAGCGGCCATTAACACCAGAAAAACCGCAAATCCGCGCTGCATTTTCTGCTTAGGTAACCGTATGGCCAGCCAGCTGCCGCCAAAACTACCTATCACGCCTGCCACAATCATGGTGGCGATTACGCCCATTTCGAACTGATAACCAGCATTCGTCATCGGCACATAGTACTGGGTAAAACCGACCACGGATTTAAGTGCAATAATAACCAGACTTGTTGCGATCCCGATCGGCATACTTAGCCCACCTAAGAGAACCAATGCCGGGACAATTAAAAAGCCACCGCCAACCCCGACAAAACCAGTGATACAGCCTACTATCAGACCCTCTGCCATCACTTTCCAGGGTCGTATAACAATGGGGGCACCCAATTCAGGTAAGCGCGCCCGCCACATCATGTACGCGGCCACTATCATTAACAGCGAAAATACCAACAGCTGCCAGCGTGGATCTACCATTAAACCCGCGAGCGCGCCGAGCCAGGTTCCAAACACGCCAGGAACACCGAAAAAGCCAACATGGCGCCAGCTGATTAATTTCTTAAATGCGTTTTGCACCGAACCAAAAAAACTGATCCCGGCCACGATCAGCAACGACGAGGCAATCGCTACCTGAGGGTCCTGATGCAAAAGATAAAGCAACACCGGCACGGTGAGAATCGAACCACCCGAGCCAAACAAGCCAAGACTGAGGCCTATTATCAACGCACCAAAAAGAGCCATCTTTAGATTCCTGCTTATTATCGCCAGCTACCATATTCAAAAATAGAATATACTTATAACCAATAAATTATAAACGCAATATTAAGCATGTCAAATATTTCGACTGCTCGGTGACGGCATGGCTTTCGGGGTTGTAACCTGACGTGCAAACTGGAGAAACCCCGGGCTCGGGGTTAATGGGAACACGCGCTTACGGGCAATCAAATAATAGCAGCTGCGCAGCCAGGGAACATAGTTGCACACTCGATTTTCGCTCTCGTGACTGGCATCACTGCGGCCTGGCCAAAGCGCGCGGCTGCCAGCGTAACCACTGGCCAACACTTCATAGTTCAATAACCCCAGCCAGTCTTCGATCCGGGCCTTACTAAAATAGCGACCACTCCATGGAGGTTTGCCCGCACTGCCGGGAAATAACCCGGTCAGGGTTGCCAGCGCGAGCGGATTATACAAGGTTAGGACCAGGTACCCGTCAAACGCCAGACTACGGTCTGCTTCACGCAGTAACTGGTGGGGGTCATCCGCATACTCAAGTACATGCGCCATGATCACCACATCGACACTGCGCCGGGAAAAAGGTAATGCGTTCAGCTGGGCCCGCACCCGGGCGTCATCGCCAGGATGTACCGGGACTTTCTCACGTGCCCGGCAACCTTTTGAAATGGCTTCACTTAACCGACCCAACTGGAGCGCGTAATCGCCGGCTATGGTTGCCCAGTACGGAGCCAATGCGTTGCGCTCCGCCTGACACAGGTAGCTGCCGTGGGCGAGATCCCGCCAGGCCAATGGCTGACGTTTGGAACGTGCGACTAAAGCTGGTTTTATTAACATCTAAGGCCCCTTATACTGGGCAGTATACTCTGACTGAGGATGCAGACTTATGCAATTACATGCCATTCGTGCGTTTGACGACAATTACATCTGGCTGATTGACGCTAGTGACGATAAGCATTGCGCGGTCGTCGACCCAGGTCAAGCGGCGCCGGTACTTGAGTACCTGGACAAGCACCAGTTAACACTTAGTGCGATCCTGATTACCCACCATCATCACGACCACACTGGTGGCATTGACGAGTTAGTGGCGCGCTTCGACTGCCCGGTATTCGGCCCGCATAATAGCATCGCAGGTATTACCCACCGGCTAGAGGATGGTGATACTATCAAGGTGCCTGATCTGCCTCTTGAATTGGCAGTGCTCGCGTGCCCGGGACACACGCTCGATCATATTGCCTTCTACGCTGAACCCTGGCTGTTTTGCGGTGATACTTTGTTCTCAGCCGGCTGCGGTCGCATGTTTGAAGGCGAACCAAACCAATTTTTTAGCAGTTTACAGCGTTTTCGACAGCTACCTGAGGATACCCTGGTATATTGCGCTCATGAGTACACGGCGGCCAACCTTGCCTTTGCAAAGGCGGTGGAACCCGACAACCGTATGCTTGACAAACATTCGCAATGGGTGCAAAAAAAACGTCAACAGGATATGCCAACGTTGCCATCTACGTTAGCCTTGGAGGCAGAAATTAACCCCTTTTTGCGCTGTCACTTGCAAAGCGTCAAAGATGCAGCACAAATCCATGCGCAAACCAGTCTTAGTGACCCGGTAGAAGTCTTTGCCTGTCTACGCAACTGGAAAGATAACTTTTAAGTCAATGGCATACCAATCAATATGTATCATTGGCGTAGATTTTGCTTAAATTTACATCAGTAAGTAGCCGCGTAGCGGTTACCTTTAACGATAAAATGGCTTTAAAAGCCGTGCGCTACATAGGTTGTATATGAAAAAAATATGTCTTGCGGTACTCGGTGCCCTTGCTTTGTCTGGCTGCCAGGCGACCCAATGGGTTTCTGATAATGTGATGCCGAAGCCTTATACTGACGAGGAACGCACTCACTCCATGGACGAGGGCCTGGCGTTATACGCGCTAAACGCCCCCGTCAATTTACCGACACCCACCTCGACCGATAGCAGCCTCTCCCCTCAGCAACAGGCTGACCTGTGGGATCGTATGCGCTTGCAGATGAGCATTGACGTGCCGCTTAACGAACGAGTGCAAACCCATATTGATTGGTACACCCGGCATTCCAGCTACATTGATCGCATTTCACAGCAGGCGGCACCGTTTTTATATCTGATTATTGAGCGTATCGAGGAACGTGGGTTACCCGTAGAGCTAGCGCTGGTCCCGGTGGTCGAGAGTTCCTATGATACCTTTGCCTACTCTCATGGCAGTGCATCAGGCATTTGGCAGTTTATCCCGAGCACGGCAACTTACTACGGACTGGATATCAACTGGTGGTACGACGGCCGTCGCGACATCATTGCTGCCACCGATACGGCACTGGATTATCTGGAACGCCTGCACCGTACCTTCGACGGTGACTGGCTGCACGCTATGGCTGCATACAATGCCGGCCAGGGCCGGGTCGCCGGAGCTATCCGCCGCAACAAAAATGCCGGTCTGGATACCGATTTCTGGTCGTTAAACTTACCTCGCGAAACGCAAAACTACGTTCCAAAAATCCTCGCGCTGGCCGAGCTGTTACGTGACAGCCAAAACTATGGCGTTGACTGGCGTTATGTTGCCAACCAGCCGGTAACCGCGGTGATTGAACTTGAGAATCAGATTGACTTAGCGCAAGCCGCTGAAATGGCGGGGATGACTTTGCACGAATTGCATCGTTTTAACTCTGGTTATAATCGCTGGGCTACCGGCCCGGACGGCCCCCATCGTTTACTGCTGCCAGTGGCCAACGCCGAGCAGTTTAACGTTGCCCTGGCGCAAACGTCGCCTGAGCAGTGGATGAACTGGCAACGCCATCAGGTACAAAGCGGCGAATCGCTGATTCGGATTGCAAATCAATACGGTACAACCGCACGCGCCATCCAGTTAGCCAATGAACTCGACGGGCACGTTATCCGCCAGGGAGACCATTTATTAATTCCGGTGGCCAGTCTCGATCTCGAAGAATACACGCTGAGTGCTGAGCAACGCCGCGTATCGACGCAAAACCGTTCGCGAGGCAATCATCGTATTAACCACCAGGTCGCCAGTGGTGATACCTTGTGGGATCTTAGCCGCAAATACAGCGTGCCGGTACGCAGCTTGGCCTCGTGGAACAATATGGCGCCGGGGGACTTTCTTCGTCCTGGTCAGACGCTGACCATCTGGCGTCAGGAACGCCCGTCCAATGCGGGCGATGGCGCGGTGGTCCGGGCGGTGTATTATCAGGTTCGTTCAGGCGATTCGCTGGACCGGATTGCTAATCGTTTCAGTGTTTCCATTGCGGACATTGAGCGCTGGAATGAGATCAACCGTCAGCGCTTTTTACAGCCAGGCCAACGGCTCACCTTATATGTTGACGTAACCCGGGTAAATATCTGATGAAACGGCTACTTTTAATTGGATTGTGTTTGATTTGCTGGGCCCTGGCAACGTCCGTTAAAGCCGACACAAATGACGAAGATAGCCGCGGTTTTTCGTATCGGATAGAAGGTCAGGCGGTGCTCGCTGACGGCGAAGAAATTGAAGTCGACATGTTACTCGGCTTTCAGCGCAGCCAGACCCGTGGCTGGTATTTCCGCGCTGGACCGGACTATATTTTCCGCGACACGCCACCGCAAGCCTACTACCTGAATCTGATCCTGGACGGTGAAGGCCACGCGTACATTCTGGAATTTTCTGATCAGCCGATTAAGACCTTTCTGGTCACCGTGGATGACTACGAACTGGAACTAATGCCAACTGAGAATCCGGAGATAAATTTTGGTGTTCGCCTGCGCATGAACGAACGGCAATATCTTTTCGACAGCTCTCACCCACGCCTGCGTTTTGAGTTAACTGAAGATGGCCTTAGCACTATCGTGGCCGAGCGCACCATGCGCGACTTATCCATCCGCCGCGCCGAGTAACGCCAGTAAGTCTGCTTCGCTGAGCACTGGGACCCCCAGTGCTTCGGCTTTAGCCAGCTTCGATCCTGCTTTTTCGCCGGCAACCACACCACTGGTTTTGGCTGAGACACTACCAGCAACTTTTGCTCCAAGCGCCATCAACTGCGCTTTCGCCTCATCCCGGGTCATCTCTGTCAAGGTGCCGGTTAACACATAGGTCTTACCGCTCAACGGCTGTTCGCTTTGACTCGGGGCACTTAGCTGAGGCCAGCTGACGGCCTTGTCGCCGCTAATCAACGCATTGATAACAGCCAGGTTATGTGGCTCACGAAAGAACGCATAAACGTGTTCTGCGACAACCACACCCACATCATTGACGTCCTGCAATGCCTCTTTGTCTGCAGCCATCAGGTTATCCAGCGATGCAAAGTGCAGCGCCAGATTTTGCGCCGTGGCTTCCCCTACTTCCCGAATACCCAGGCTGTATAGAAATTTGGCTAACGTGGTGACCCTGCTTTTATCTATGGCAGCGACCAGGTTCTGCGCCGATTTCGTTCCCATCCGCGGTAGCGATGCCAGTTGCTGCGTGGTTAACCTATAGAGTTCAGCCGGGCTCTGTACCCACTCGCGCTCTACCAGCTGTTCAATCAGTTTGTCACCCAGCCCGTCGATGTCCATAGCCTTACGCGATGCATAATGCATCAGCGCCTGCTTGCGCTGTGCCGCACAATACAAACCACCGCTACACCGCGCCACAGCTTCGCCTTCAACACGTTCAATCGCGGACTGACAGACCGGGCACTGGGTTGGAAACTCAATGGCCTGCGTGTCCGCCGGACGTTCATCCAACACCACTCCAACGACCTGGGGAATAACGTCGCCAGCGCGCCGAACGATCACGCGATCGCCAATACGAACGCCCAGCCGCTCTATTTCATCCGCGTTGTGCAGCGTCGCATTGGATACCGTAACCCCGGCCACTGTCACCGGCTCCAGCCGGGCTACAGGGGTTATAGCGCCTGTTCGGCCGACCTGAAAGTCGACCCCGCGCAACCAGGTAAGCTCCTCCTGGGCGGGAAATTTATACGCAATCGCCCAGCGTGGCGCCCGTGAAACAAAGCCCAGTTGCTGCTGCAGGTCGATTGCATCAAGCTTAAATACCACACCATCAATTTCATAGCGCAACGCGGCGCGGCGTTGCTGGATATCTGCATAATACTCAAAGCAGGCGTCACTGGTATCCAGCTGGCGAGTTTCAGGACAGACCGGTACACCCCAGTCTTTTAATTGCATTAAACGCTGGTAGTGGCTGTCGTCATCCAGTTCCCGAGCCGGTTCGACTTCTCCCATCGCGTAGGCATAAAACTGCAACGGTCGCCGGGCGGTAATTCGCGAATCGAGTTGGCGCAAACTTCCAGCCGCCGCATTGCGTGGATTAGCAAATACTTTTTCCCCCAGCTCGCGCGCTTTCTCGTTATAGGCGCTAAAGCCTGCCACAGGCATAAATACTTCACCACGCACTTCCAGCCGCGCCGGGACATCGCCGCGTAAGCGCAACGGCACGTTTTTAATGGTCCGCACATTGGCGGTAATGTCTTCGCCCTGATAGCCGTCACCACGGGTAGCAGCACGCACCAGCTTGCCGTTCTCATACAGAATACTGACGGCGGCACCATCCAGCTTAGGCTCTGCACACCAGCGCAGCCTTTGCTCCCCGCTCCGCTCTTCGACCCGGCGAATAAATTGTTCCATCGATACCTGGTCAAAGGCATTATCGAGTGACAACATCGGCACCTCATGGGTAACGGTGGCGAAGGCCCCTGACGGCGGTGCGCCTACTTTTTGCGTGGGCGACTCATCGCTGGCCAGTTCCGGGAACTGACTCTCAAGCTCCGTTGCCCGTGCAAAGAGTCGGTCATATTCCGCGTCTGGCACGCTCGGCGCGTCCTGCACATAATACTCATAATTAAATTGCTGCAGACGATCGCGTAAGTCTTCCAGCTCGGCTTTCGCAGCGGCCAGTGATAAAGATGTTGTCATGTCTGAACTACCAGTTGGTCGTGGGCTTTTGCAAACGCTGTTTACGTTCGAATTCGCGAATCCGCTGATACGTATGCTGCACGGACTGTTTGGTCACCGGGTTACGGTTTCCATCCAGAACCGCCGCGCGGGGCATTGCGTCCGCGATTTTATTTGCCGCATTGTACATCATAGTGAACGCCTGATGACCGTCACTCTTGAGTGGCAGGGTCATAAACAGCACCAGTCCTTCTGTATGAAACCGCTCCATACTATGGATATCGAAGGTCCCGGGGTTAAACATATTCGCCACGCTGAATAACACAGGTCCATGTCCGGAGGACTCCAGGTGGCGGTGAAAAATATCCATCTCACCATATTTGAGTCCCAGCTCAGCGGTCATCTGCAACAGTATGGCACCCTGAATATCGCCGGTAATAAACAAGGTGATCACTTCCATGTCATCCTTTGCTGCAGGTTCTGATTGAGGTTCTTCCTTCGCGTCTGCAGGCTCTTCTAGCGGGCTGTGCTGGTCGTTCTCAACATGCTGCACCTGATCGGTTGTTGCCTGCGGCGACTGCTCTGCGCCCCGGCTGTCATCCACCCGTTGGTCATTGTCATCAAGTAAGCCCATTTGCTGCTGCTCAACTGAGGCTCGCTCATCATTCAAATCGATTTCCATTTGTTGCAGATCTGGCTCATGCAACTGCTCATCGTGCAGCAGATCAGTTTCCACATCGGTCGCGATCTCAGGCTCACGCTTACGGCTGCGACCCGGTCTGGTCGACACGTCACGCGGTGGTCGCGAAGTCTCCTCGCTGAGATCAATATCATCGGCGGCACTGAACAGATCGTCCGCTTGTCGGCTACGTTTGCGTTCAAGGGTTTCCTGCTCTCCTCGCGCTTGCTGGTTATTCTTGCGGATAGTCCATAGCCCCTTACCAAGCAGAGCCAGTATCACCAGTAAACCAATTATCATTAGAGCAATGCGTAAGCTATCCATCGTGTCCTTGTAACCCTTTGTTAGTATCAGGAGGCGTCGGCCAATGCCACGGCCTCATCCACATCGACTGCGACCAGGCGACTCACACCTGGTTCCTGCATGGTTACCCCAGCGAGGTGGGTCGCCATCTCCATCGCTATCTTATTATGGCTGATATAAATAAACTGTACCGATTCTGACATTTCCTGCACCAATCTACAAAAACGACCCACGTTGGCATCATCCAATGGTGCGTCCACCTCATCGAGCATGCAAAAAGGCGCAGGGTTCAGGCGAAATATAGCAAATACCAGCGACAATGCCGTTAACGCTTTTTCCCCACCCGAAAGCAAGTGAATAGTGCTGTTCTTCTTGCCCGGTGGGCGCGCCATGATAGTGACACCGGTTTCCAGCAGGTCGTCGTCCGTCAGTGCCAGGTAGGCACTGCCGCCCCCGAATACTTTAGGGAATAACTGACTCAGATCGCTATTGACCTGATCGAAAGTTTTGCGAAAACGTTGCCGTGTTTCTTTATCGATCTTTTTAATCGCATCTTCAAGCAACGCAAGTGATTCGTTCAAATCATCATACTGACTGTCGAGGTAAGCCTTTCGTTCCGCCTGAGCTTCCGCCTCTTCGATCGCCGCCAGGTTAATCGCCCCAAGCTGCTGCAACGAGCGGGCTATCTTATCTAGTCGCTGCTGCCATTCACCTTCGTCTGCGTCCTCCGGCATGGCTTCCAGTATTTCTTTTAATGCATAGCCGGTTTCCTGCAACCCTTCGAGCAGACTATGACCGCGCTCGCGGGAGGCAGCCAACTCAAGTTTGCTGGCTTCGACCTGCTCTCGCTGCTGCTCAATTTTCTGCTGCACACCTTGCTGGCCGCTGTTGAGTACGTTCAACTCAGCGTCGACTTCAGCCAGAGCCTCAGCAAATGCCTGTTTCTCCGCCTCAGCGTCTTCACGGCGAGCCAGCGCTTCCGCCAGCTCTTCCTGTTGTTCGGTCGTATCCTGATCCTGCTGCTGGCCCTGCAGACCCGCTATACGCTCACGTAACGCCTCTTCATTGCTACTGCTGCGTTGCATCGAACGCTGCAAATGCGCCTGCGACTGCTGTGCCTGCTGCTGCTTCAGTTGCAGCTGGTGGACATCCTGTTGCACCACCTGTTGCTGGTCGCGCACCGCCTGCAATTGTTGCCGTGCCTGACTTAATTGTTGTTGCTGCAGCTGTTCTGCCGGCTCCTGATCACTTACTTCAATACGCAGGCTGTCGAGTTCATCTTCCAACGCCAGCTTACGTTCTTCCTGTTCGGCCAGGGTCAGCGATAATTCTTCGACACTTTGTTCCAGCTCGTCACGCTCTTGTTGCTGCTGCTCGAGTCGTTGCTGCAACGATTGCAATTCAGTGCGCTGCTCGAGAACCTGCTGCTGACGGTTGCGCAGTTGCTCAGCAACACGCTCCAGTTCGGTTTCGCTGCGTTGTTTTTTCTCGCGCAACTCACGTTGCCGTTGCTCCAGCGCCGACGACTGCTGTTCCAATTGCGCGTGATCAGCCTGCCATTGCTGTAAGTTCTGCTGCCAGGCAAGAACACTGTCCGCCGAATCGGTTGGCTGTTGAATACCATCCGGGGTATACAGCCGCCCTGCCTGGTCGACCGCCATCAGGTAGGACTGCTGGCCAAATAACTCTGCCGCTTCCTCTCCGTCGGCGACCAGTGCCACATTCCGGAACAAGTGCAGATGCGCAGCATCACCAGTTAACCGGGTTGCCAGGCTTTTCGCCGGGGGCGGCTGAGCAATTTTATGCAGGTGCAACAGTCCCCCCTGGGTTAACGGCGCTTGCAATAATGTTTCAAACTCAGCCTGACGCAACACAGGGGCATGTAGCAGCGCGCCTGCCACCGCTTCAACGGCACTTTGCCAGCGTGTATCAACCTCCAGCAGCTGCAACAAGGACGGCGCATGCGCCTGGCCCTGAAGCCAGCTATCCAGTGCTGGCTGCTGAGCTGGTTCGGCACTGGCCAGCAATTGCTCAAACGAAGCAATGCGTCCACTGACTTGTTGCCGCTGACTGTTCAGCTGGTGTACTTCTACACTCAGCGCCTCCAGTTCAGTCGCTTGTTGCAGGCTATGCTGCTTTGCTGCCTGATGAGTCTGTTCCGCTTCCGCTAACTGCTGTTCACTCTCACTCAGGGTGGCGCTTAACTGCGTCTGTTCCGCTTGCAAATTCTGTTGCTGTAACTGCGCCAGTCGCGTTTGCGCCTGCTGATACTGCACATCCAGCCGCTGTTGTAAGCTCTCCATCCCGGCCAGCTCGGTCTGAGCAACCTGGATCCGCTGATTCTTATCGCGCATTCGCTGCGCGAGCGCGTCGGCTTCCTGCTGCTGGTTTTGCAACGCCTCTTCAAGCTCGAGTAAACGCTCACTGCTTTCTTCCAGCTCAGCCTGTTTAAGCTCAAACTCAGGCTCGAGCTGGAGCAGCGTTTCTGCTATCAACTCAGCCTCAGCGCTTTCTTCGTCCAGCTGGCTACGTAACTGTTCAAGCTGCAGCGTCGCTTCGTCCAGATCACGCCGTCGTTGGTCCGCCAACTGACGTTGATGCTGAATACTCTGTTCCATCCGGGTAATATCATTATTGCACTGGTAGAAAGCTTGCTGCGCTTTATCAAAGTCAGCTTTGAGTTGTGCCTGGCGTTCACGAAGCTCGGTCTGACCACGTTCACTGCCACGTTGTTCGGCTATCCAGCGCTCTAACTCGGTTTGTTCGTCACGCAGCTGAGCTTCAACCCGGTCACATTGCTGTTGATAGTGCAGCCAGCGCAATGCCTGCAACTGTGCCTTAAGCGTCCGCTCTTCTGCTTTTAAGGTTTTATAGCGCTGCGCCGCTGCAGCCTGACGTTGCAATTTGGCAAGCTGGGTGCCCAGTTCGTCGCGCACATCGGTTAATCGTTCCAGGTTTTCCCGCGTGCGGCGCATCCGGCTCTCACTATCCTTGCGTCGCTCTTTGTATTTTGAAATGCCTGCAGCTTCTTCAATAAAGACACGCAGTTCCTGCGGGCGGGACTCGATTAAGCGGGAAATCATACCCTGTTCAATAATTGCGTAGCTACGTGGCCCTAACCCTGTCCCCAGAAACAGATCCGTAATATCGCGGCGCCGGCACTTACTGCCATTGAGAAAATAGCTGGACTGGCCGTCCCGGGTCACCAGGCGTTTAACAGAAATCTCCTGGTAACTGGCATATTCCCCCTGCAAACGTCCTTCACTGTTATCAAAAACCAGTTCAACACTGGCACGGGAGACTGGTTTACGCGAATTGGATCCGTTAAAAATAACATCGGTCATTGCATCGCCGCGCAAATTTTTCGCCGAGCTTTCGCCCAGAACCCAGCGCACCGCGTCAATCACATTTGATTTTCCGCAGCCGTTCGGCCCGACTACACAGGTCATCTGCTCGGGGAAAGGTACTTTGGTTGAGTCAACAAAGGACTTAAAACCAGCCAGCTTGATATAATTTAAGCGCATCATTTATAGCTTTTTATTCGCGAGCCCCTAGTCTAGCGGCAAACCAGACCTGACTACAACTTTGTCATAACTATGCAAAAATTCCGGGGGATATTTGCAGGCGGCGGCGAAGATACATAGTATTAGCTCCAACCCAACAGACCTGACAATCCCGAGGTGTATTTTGCCGTTTCGCAGGCTGCTTAATCTGCTATCTCTGTTTGCCCTTATCGTCGGCTCCGCACACGCGGAATCCGGCAAAGGAGCCGCCAACAATAAATACACCCTGAGCACCTCGTTGTGGACGCAACATTTCAACCCTCAACCCGGACAAAATAATAACCAGAATTACATTGGTCTGGAACGGCGTGGGCAGAATATGCTGTCAATCCCTCTCGATGCACGTTTTCCGGCGTTAGAGAATGCCACGCCGCTACTCGGCTTTGCCTTTTTCAATAACTCGTATTATCAGTCGTCCGTCTACGCCTATGCCGGGTATGACTATGATATCTGGCAGGGTGACAACAGTGCCCTCTATATAAAGTTAACGGCCGGGTTTATCCATGGCTACCGCGATGAGTATCAGCACAAAGTGCCGCTGAATGACTATGGGACCTCACCCGCCGCGATTCCCAGCTTTGGTTTTCGCTATAAACAGATCGACAGTGAACTGGTGATATTTGGTGTTTCCGGTCTCATGTTACTAATTGGTTATAATTTTTAACAAAGGCCATTGCCGAACCTAAACATTCATCGTAGTATTAGTAGCTAAGTGTTGATTTATTTATTCATGGCCCGAGGTTTTATACCTATGTTCCAGCGCTTACTTTACATTATCGGCTTTTGCATCCTAAGCTCAGCGTCCGCGTCTGAGCAGTCTCCTCCGCGTATTACCTGGTTAACTGATGTTGACCCTGACGTGCCCGTCGCAACCCCGACGTCCTCTTCTGATATCAATAGTCAGTTACTTGCGCTGTATCAGCCCTACCTGAAGGACTTCGATGTCCAGCCACGCTTTGTAAACTCGGCCCGCGCCCAGGCGATGTTGAGCGAACAGGCCCATGTCTGTCGTGGTAAGAGTGTTTACAATGAAGAACGTGGTCAGTATGCCTATGCATCGGCCCTGCCTCAGGTGGTTTTCCCGCCGCTGCGATTGTATATGCTGGCCTCTCATCGGCTGGCGGACCAGGTCGAAGCGTTAAAGTCCGCTTCAGAAGACGACCATCTCTCATTGCAGGAGGTGCTTTCATTGAGCCCGAATCTCACCCTTGGCCTGGTCCGGGGCCGTTCCTACGGTGAGGACTTAGATCAAGCGCTGAGCAGAGACCGCCATAGTAACCAGTTGTGGATCCGATCGGTGCCTGATCAAGCGTCCGGGCTTTTCGATATGCTCGTCAGTGGACGCATCGACCTCACGATTCATACATCAGTCGCGATGGAACGCTTTATTCAGATGAGTAATCAGGCGCAACCTGACCTTAAAGTCATTCCGTTACGTGAAGCGGACCGAGCCTTGCTTGGCTACCTGCTGTGTAATCGTAGCGAGCAGGGCCAGCAGTTTCTGCAAAGCGTCAATCTGGCGATTGAAGAGCTGAGCCGCACGCAGGAGTACTTTGATATGCATATGAGCTGGGTCCCGGCTGCCGAACGGCCCTATCTGGCACGTTTATACAACGACATCTATGGTACCAGTTTCCGCGCCGATTAATCCGCCTCGTCGATGTCCGGAGTTTGTGGCAGACGTTTGTTCGGCTGTACTCCCATCGCCCGGAACTTCTCTACCCGACTGATGATGTTGCCTCGCCCTTCGGCTAATTTGTTAAACGCGGAATCCAGGTGCTTTTCGGAGTTTTGCAGCGCGCCGCGCACCTTCTGCATGTCATCGACAAAACCAACAAACTTGTCATAAAGCCGGGCTGCGTCTTCAGCAATACGCTGCGCATTCTGGTTCTGATATTCGTACTGCCAGATATTGTGGACCGTGCGCAGGGCAACCAGCAGGTTGGTCGGGCTAACCAGCATGATATTGTTATCCAAAGCCAGACTAATCAGCTCGGGATCTTTATCCACTGCAAGCAGAAACGCTGGTTCCAGCGGAATAAACAACAACACATAGTCGAGCGTTCGTACGCCATCTAAACTCTGATAATTCTTTTTGCCAAGCTCTTTTATATGCTGACGCAACGACTGCAGATGCTGCTGCATTGCCTGCTCTCGCATGGCCTCATCGTCACTGTTGAAATAGCGTTCGTACGCGGTTAACGACACTTTCGAATCGATAACCACATCTTTGTCATTCGGCAAATGAACCACCACATCGGGCTTAAAGCTTTTTCCCTCTTCATCCCGGTGTTGACGCTGAGTTGTATACTCGTGCCCCTCTCTCAACCCGGACTGATCGAGCATACGACCCAATACCACTTCGCCCCAGTTGCCCTGCTGCTTATTATCACCCTTTAAGGCCATGGTCAGAGCCTGGGCTTCCGACGCCATTTGCTGATTAAGCTGACGTAACTGGTTCAGTTCCTGTTTTAACGACGCCCGTTCCCTGGTTTCATCATTAAACTGCTGAGACACTTGCTGGCGAAAGGTATCGATTTGCTGACGCAGAGGCGCCAGCGTATGGCTCAATGTTTCCTGGTTTCGTTTATTGAATTGCGCTGAGGTTTGTTCCAGGATGCGTCCGGCAAGGCGTTCAAACTCTTTTTCGAGGCGCTCCTCACTGCGCTGCAGCAGGCTTATTTTTTCATCCGCATGCTGTTTAATTTGCTCAGACTGAGTGCGAGTGCTGGCCAGCTTTACCTGAAGTTGTTGTTGGTAGTGCTGTGCTTCACGCAGATCATCCTGCTGCGCTTCGAAGCGCCGGGCAAGTTCGTCGTAACGCGCTTCCAGCAGGCGTTTAGGTTTCAGGTTCCATAACCCGTAAACACCTGCGCCAAGGGCAAATGTTGTTACCGCGGCAAGGGCCAGCAACCAAACCGGCGAGCTGAGCTCCATCTAAAACTCCTTCATTGCTTTTCAAATAAAAAGGCCTGTTGCCAATCATATCGGCAACAGGCCTTGCTTGCATCCATTATAGGCTGCTTAGGTGTAGCGACTGTCCCAGCTACGCTTAGCCTGGAAAGGCATCGGCTTCAGCGATCTTAACCGCCCATGTCGCCGGGCCAGCCTGATGCGCATTGTTCCCTTGCGCATCCACCGCAACCGTCACCGGCATGTCTTCGACTTCAAACTCGTAGATAGCTTCCATCCCCAGATCATCAAAGGCCACAACCTTGGCTTTCTTCACCGCTTTGGCCACCAGATAAGCCGCACCGCCGACCGCCATCAGGTAGACAGCCTTGTGTTGCGCAATGCTATCGACTGTCTTCTGGCCGCGCTCTGCTTTGCCGATCATACCAATAATGCCGGTCTGCTCGAGCATGGTATCAGTGAACTTGTCCATGCGCGTGGCTGTGGTCGGCCCGGCCGGCCCGACTGCCTCGTCGCCAACCGGATCGACAGGCCCTACGTAGTAAATAAACTTATCGGTAAAGTCGACGGGAAGCGGTTCACCTTTGCTTAGCATGTCGGCGATTCGCTTATGTGCGGCGTCACGCCCGGTTAACAACTTGCCGCTCAGAAGTACGGTTTCACCCATTTTCCAGTCAAGAACATCGTCTTTTTTAAGCTCATCCAGGTTCACCCGACGAACATTTTCACCCACTTCAAAGGTAATATCCGGCCAGTCTTCTAGTTTCGGCGGCTGCAAATCGGCAGGTCCCGAGCCATCAAGGGTAAAGTGCACATGCCGCGTCGCCGCGCAATTTGGGATCAGAGTGACCGGCTTCGATGCCGCATGGGTTGGCAGCGAGTTAATTTTTACATCGACCACTGTGGTAAGTCCGCCGAGACCCTGAGCACCAATACCCAGCTTGTTAACCCGTTCAAAGATTTCCAGACGCAGTTCTTCTTCCGCGTTCTGAGGGCCTCGCTCAATAAGTTCGTGAATATCCACCGGGTCCATTAGCGACTCCTTGGCTAACACCGCGGATTTTTCCGCCGTACCGCCAATGCCGAGACCAATCATACCTGGCGGGCACCAGCCTGCGCCCATCTTCGGCAGTGTTTCAACCACCCAGTCAGCAACCGAGTCACTCGGATTCAGCATCACCATTTTCGATTTGTTCTCAGATCCGCCACCTTTGGCCGCGATCATGACATCCACCTTTGCCCCGTGGACCATGTCCAGGTGCACCACCGCAGGCGTGTTGTCACCGGTGTTCTTGCGTGTTCCAGCAGGGTCAGCGACGATCGAAGCGCGTAATGGGTTATCCGGGTTCAGATACGCGCGACGGGTGCCTTCATCGACCATTTCCTGCACTGTCATATCCGTTTTATCCCACTGCACATCCATTCCGACTTTGACAAAACAGGTCACAATTCCGGTGTCCTGACAAATTGGGCGGTGTCCCTGGGCTGACATGCGTGAATTCTGCAGCATCTGCGCGATCGCATGTTTGGCCGCTTCACTTTGCTCGCGTTCATAGGCGTCCGCCAGCGCCTGGACAAAATCCAGCGGGTGATAGTACGAAATAAACTGCAGCGCATCTGCAATGCTTTCAATAAAATCCTGCTGTTTTATCACTGGCTTGGTGTTGCTTGACTCAGATTTTGCTGACATAGCTTGGGTCGACATAATTACCTCTAGTCCGGCTACAATGGTTGCCCGGCGCAAACCAGGAAACGTGATTCTTAAGCGGCGGTTATGATACTCTGTTTACCTTCAAGCTGCCAGTTAGAGACCTTGTTAAATGCCTCTGTCATCGTCACCCAATGTAGTACTCAGTCGCGAAGTTCCGTACTCCGACTGGTCCGATACACTGGCTCTGTTCACCCCGTTCAGTCGCGAACCCTGGGCGTTGCTACTTGACTCGTCAGCCAGTGTTCACCCCAATAGTCGCTACGACATTCTGCTGCGCCAACCGCTGCAGCAACTCAGCGCATCGGTTGCAGAGCTGCGTCAGCAAGGGCTGGATCCATTCGAGGAACTGCAACAGCAACTCTCGGCTCAGGCGGACTATAAGGGCGAGCACGACTTGCCATTTACTGGCGGCGCTGCCGGCTACTTTGCATACGATCTCGGTCGTTTACTGGAGTCCATTGACAGCCCGGACGCAGGGCCTGCAAGCAGTGATATTAATCTGCCTGATATCGCCCTGGGTTTTTATCAGCACGCATTAATTATCGACCATCAGGAACAGCGCAGTTTTGTCCTTGCCCCCGCCGACCAACTTGAGCACTACGAGGCGTTCTGGAAGCCTCCACATGCACTGGGGCAATTTGATTTTTCCCTTTGCGGGGCCTGGCAGAGCAACATGACTAAACCTGCCTACCTTGCAAAAATTAAGCATATCCATCAGCACCTGCGGGCCGGAAACTGCTACCAGGTAAACCTCGCGCAACGCTTCAGTACCAGCTATCAGGGTGATGAATGGCTTGCTTACAGAGCACTTCGTGAGGCAAACCGGGCACCTTTTTCTGCTTTTATGCGCCTGCCTGACGGAGCCATATTAAGTCTGTCACCTGAACGATTTTTACAGACCGATGCCACCGGCGCGGTGCAAACAAAGCCTATTAAAGGAACGCGACCGCGCAGTGATGACCCGCAGACTGATACCCTGCAACGGCAACAGCTCGCGAGCTCGGCCAAAGACCAGGCCGAAAACCTGATGATCGTTGATCTGCTGCGCAATGATTTAAGTCGAACCTGTCTCCCAGGCAGCGTCAAAGTGCCGGCTTTGTTTGCTATCGAGAGTTTCAATGCGGTGCACCATCTGGTTAGCACAGTCGTCGGCCAACTTGCGACCCCCCAGCAAAGCATCGAGTTGCTGCGTGCGGCGTTTCCTGGCGGCTCGATTACCGGTGCACCGAAAATCAGCGCCATGCGGATTATTGACTCGCTCGAACCGCACCGACGCAGTGTGTACTGCGGTAGTATCGGCTATATTAATAAAGATGGTTCCAGTGATACCAATATTGCGATCCGAACCTTAGTCGCCGCCCAGGGCCACCTGCATTGCTGGGCCGGTGGCGGAATTGTGATGGATTCAGTAGCGGAAGACGAATATCAGGAAACCTTTGACAAAGTTCAGCGAATTCTCCCTGTACTCACCAGCATGGGTCAGGCTGATCAAGTGAGTCGCGGTGATGATTAAAACCCGGGAGCAGTTTATTCGCCAGTTCAACCTCGGTCGGCCAAGCCCCACGCGCTTTGTCAAAGAGCTCCCCATCCATTACGATTTGCGCCCGTCTGCGGTATTAATTGCGCTGGTCGAACAGCCTCAGGGCATTGAAGTAGTATTGACTAAGCGCACCGACCACCTGCGCCACCATGCTGGCCAGATTTGTTTTCCGGGCGGCCGCCAGGACGCTGACGATGGTTCATTGCAGGTGACCGCCCTGCGCGAGTTCGAAGAAGAGCTCGGGGTCCCCCGCGATCAGGTAGAAATTATCGGGCAACTGCCCGACATGCCGGTGATCAGCCGTTTTATGATCCGCCCCTATGTTGGCTTTCTTAAGACGCAGCCCCAGTGGCAACCTTCTCCGGCTGAAGTTGAAGAAGTTTTCACCGTACCGCTGCACCAGTTGCTCAGTCATCAATTGCATTATGCCTATCAACTGCCACGCTTCGGTGTTCAGCGAGTGTGGTTCATTCCCTGGCGTGAACGTATGATTTGGGGAGCAACAGCGGCGATTGTGCGGAGTTTAAGCGAGCAGCTTCTGCCCACCACACAGAAGCTGTACAGACCACTTAACTGAGGCTTGCATAAGCCTCGCTTCGCCCCCACACTAGCCGTCATACTAAGCTAATGATATGAATAACGGAGTTTCGAATGATCAGCGTATTTGATATGTATAAAGTCGGTATCGGGCCATCCAGCTCGCACACCGTTGGGCCTATGCGTGCTGCCCACGACTTTATGCGTGAAGTCGACAAGCAATACGGGGTCAGCAATGTCACCCGGGTTGAAGTCGAGCTGTTTGGATCGCTCGGTCAGACAGGTAAAGGCCATGGCACCGGTAAAGCGGTCATCCTCGGTCTTGCTGGTGAACTGCCCGAAAGCGTCGATACCAGTAAAATCGATGATTTCCTTGCCGATGTTGAGCAAAGCCAGCAGCTTCCTCTGCTCGGAGAGCATCCGGTTAAATTCCCGCGTCAGGGCGCAATCGTGTTCCATCGCCGCAAAAGCATGCCGAAGCACGCCAATGCTATGGAGCTGCGCGCCTATCAGGACGAGAACCTGCTGCACAAAGATCTCTATTACTCGATCGGCGGTGGTTTTATCGTCCGCGATGCGGATTTTGATGAAACACTGGAAGAAGCCATTGAACAAAGCACCAAGCCGATTCCTCACCCATTCGACTCAGCCGCGGACTTGCTCGAACAATGCAGCCAGCATTCAATTAGTATCAGTCAGCTGATGATGGCAAATGAAAAAGT
Organism: Aliidiomarina sedimenti; assembly: GCF_003986955.1. Lineage (GTDB taxonomy): Bacteria > Pseudomonadota > Gammaproteobacteria > Enterobacterales > Alteromonadaceae > Aliidiomarina > Aliidiomarina sedimenti. The sequence continues at coordinate 83,498 of NZ_PIPN01000005.1, forward strand.
GGAACGCGCCGAGGACGATGTTCGCGCAGGCCTGCTGCATATCTGGAAAACCATGCAGGACTGCATTGACACGGGCATACGTACCGAAGGTATTTTACCCGGTGGGCTCAAAGTTAAACGCCGGGCACCGGGCCTGCACCAGTGCCTCAGCACGGAAGAACAGAATGACCCAATGGGCGCAATGGACTGGGTAAATCTTTATGCACTGGCTGTCAATGAAGAGAATGCAGCCGGTGGCCGTATCGTGACCGCACCCACCAATGGTGCGGCTGGTATTATCCCGGCAGTGATGAAATATGCCGACACCTTTATTCGTCCGCTGACTGACGATGATGTGGTCAACTTCCTGCTGACCTCGGCGGCTATCGGTATTTTGTACAAGAAAAACGCCTCGATTTCCGGCGCGGAAGTCGGTTGTCAGGGCGAAGTTGGGGTCGCCTGTTCAATGGCAGCCGGGGCTCTCGCTGAGGTAATGGGTGGCAGCGTACGGCAGGTGGAATGTGCCGCCGAAATTGGTATGGAGCACAACCTCGGCTTGACCTGTGACCCTGTCGGCGGTCTGGTTCAGGTACCTTGTATCGAGCGCAATGCGATGGGGTCGGTGAAAGCCATTAATGCTGCACGTCTGGCGCTGCGCGGAACCGGTGATCAGAAAGTCTCGCTGGATAAGGTTATTAAAACTATGTGGGACACCGGTAACGACATGAAAAGCAAATACAAAGAGACCGCCCGTGGCGGCCTCGCCGTTAATATTACGGAGTGTTAAACAGCAACCTCAGTAGATCGGCAGCTCGAAGTCAGCAAACATGGCTTCGAGCTCGTCGTGACTGCGCATTGTCATTGCTTTTTCGACCACTTCTTTTGTCAGATGCGGTGCAAAGCCTTCGATAAAGTCAAACATATAACTGCGTAAAAATGTCCCTTTACGGAAGCCTATCTTCGTCGTCGAGTGGTCGAACAGATGCCCTGCCGGAATCGCTACCAGGTCATCATCTTTCTGCTCTTCATACGCCATACTGGCGACCACCCCAATGCCGAGTCCCATGCGAACGTAGGTCTTGATAACATCCGCATCAGTCGCCGTAAATACAATCTGCGGATCCAGGCCAGCGCGGGAAAAAGCTTTATCCAGCTCAGAGCGGCCAGTAAACCCATACACATAAGTAACCAGTGGAAAGCTGGCAACATCCTCAATGCTAATCGATGCCTTTTGCGTTAACGGATGCCCTTTAGGCACCAGCACCGAACGGTTCCAGTGGTAGCACGGCAACATAATCAAATCATGGTACAGATGCAGCGCTTCGGTGGCGATTGCAAAATCCGCCTTTCCTTTTGCCGCTGCTTCACTAATTTGCTGCGGTGATCCCTGATGCATATGCAACGAGACCTGAGGGTACTTGTTGATAAAACGCTGGATCACCGGCGGCAATGCATAGCGTGCCTGAGTGTGCGTGGTGGCGATATTGAGCTTACCCTGATCGGGTTTGGTATGTTCTGCGGCGACCGCCTTAATGGCATCGACCTTCGACAGAATATGCTGGGCAATTTCAATCACGTCCTGTCCTGCTGGCGTGACGTGAGTCAGATGCTTCCCACTGCGGCCAAAGATCTGAATGCCAAGTTCATCCTCCAGCATCCGGACCTGTTTACTAATACCAGGCTGAGATGTGAACAGACTCTCAGCGGTGGCTGACACATTAAGGTTATTGTTAACCACCTCAACGATGTAACGTAATTGTTGCAACTTCATATACATTGCCTTGATTGAGCCTGCCGTGACGCGGGGTTGGCTACGACAAGCGAAAGCATCCGGCCAGGCCTCTACTGGCTGGCGGTCCCTTTGCTATATTCTCTAACCGTATAAGATTGTCAATATCTATTCAAAGTGTCAAATATTAGCGTTGAATGGACTGTATTTTTCTCTGTCCAGGCCGATACATAACCAGAATTCTTTAAACCTTGATCCCGGACGCGCACATTATGCTAAAAGATCACAACCAGGCAGCCGACTTCGCCACTATTTTAGGGGCTGCGGTGCATGACATGAAAAACTCGCTCTGGCTGTTGCTGCAGAATATTAACGAAGTGTCCGAAGAGCTGGGCGATACCCCTGCAGGGCGCTCTTTGGCCGATATTCAGTATGAAGCACAACGCCTCAACACCGGGCTCATTCAGCTACTGAGCTTGTACCGCAACGAGTATGACGCCTTGCCTGTCAGCCTCGAAGAGCAGTTTGTCGATGAACTCTTCGATGATTTAGTTGAGGATAGCCGTTTTTATGCCCAGCGCCACCGGGTAGAGCTAAGCATAGATGTTGAATCTGGTTTGACCTGGTTTATGGATCGCACCCTGATCAACGTCCTGCTGCAGGATGTGGTGATTAACGCCCTGCGCTACGCAAATCAGCGTGTTCATCTGACTGCTACGGTAGAGGATAACCAGCTGCTTATTACAGTGCGGGACGACGGCGACGGCTACCCTGATGACGTGCTCGCGCAAATGGCCTCAGGGGAGCCGGATATTCGCTCAGGACGGACGGGGCTGGGCCTCTATTTCGCCCAGCGTATCGCCCAGGGCCACGCCCGCCATAATGTCGCCGGTAGTATCCAGCTTAGTAATGCCAGCCAGCAGGATGACAACGGCATGCCTGAGCATGGCGGCATTTTAACCTTGCAACTACCGTAAGTGTAAAAAGTCAGTTATTATACGCCCCTGCGGTCAAAATTAATAAAAAATGAAAGGAACGCACAACGCATGCTATACGTCATTATATTGCTTATTGTCGCTCTCGTTTTACTCGCTTTTGCGGTCAATGCTTACCAACAGCACCGCCAGCGACAGGAGCTGGAACGCCGACAAAAAATGGCTCGTTTTCGTAACACTCTGGATGAATCAGAAACGCTGATTGCCAATGCCAATGTGTTTCCCGTCGGCCGCAGTCTGATCTATGTTCTGCATGCCCGTGCCCGTGATGCACTGCAGAAGCTGTCTGAAGTTGCGCCTAAAAATGAACTTTATAAAGAACGTCTGCGCGAGTACGACGAAATTATGAATACACTGCGCCCGGACGATCATACTCTGGTCACAGAAACCTTTGCCCTGCCTGACGGCGACAAACAGATCATCACCATGATTCAGTCGCTGAAGAAGCTGCGGAGTGTGTTAAAAAGCGAACACAACCGGGGCCGCATCGACTCCAAGCACTTTCATGAAGAAGATCGCCGGCTCGAATTTACCCAGCTCAGAATCAACGTAGAAAGCCTTGAGCGGCGCGCCGATGCTGCATTCAATTCCAATCTGACCGGGTCTGCCCGTCAGTATTATGAGAAAGCCTTATCCACGCTGCGTAACCAAAGCTACTCCAACGAGTACATTGTCGACCACACCACACGGGTTGAAAAACGCTTACAGGAAATTACTGACTCGTTGCGCGAAACCAACTCTCGCGATGCGGCAGAGCGTGCAAAAGATGTCGATGAACTGGATGAACTGTTCCAACCGAAGAAAAAATGGTAAGTCATGAGCAAGGATTCACGCCTGGTTTACAGTACCGATAGCGGCCGTATTGAACAACCTGAGGCAGCGCCTCAGGTGGGCCCCAGTGACGGGGTCGTCCGTATTCAACGGGAAACCAAAGGCCGCAAAGGGAAAGGGGTGACCATTATACGCGGTCTGCCCCTGCCCCAGGACGAATTAAAGAAACTCGCCAAACAGCTAAAAAAGCTCTGCGGCGTCGGTGGCAGTGTTAAAGACTTCGATATCGAAATGCAGGGTGACCAGCGCGATGCCTGTAAAGCATTTCTAGAGAAGCAGGGCTATCAGGTTAAACTGGCAGGCGGCTAAGCTTACATTGGCAGGATGCACTCGACGGTGCGTCCGTTATCGTTCCAGCACAGCTCGCTGGTTAATTGCCTGATAAGCTGCAACCCACGTCCAAAACCATCATCAGTAGGTTCTTCTGCAACCAGTTCGGCATGGCTGAACCCGGCACCTGAATCAGTCACTCTAAGTTTCAAATAGCGTCTGGCTGGACAATACTCAATCCCAAATTCGATCCACCCGTGTTGCAACGCCTGTAAACGCTCCTGGTACAACTGATAGTATTGCTCAAACCCTTCCGGCGTGCTCTTCAGGCTTGAATCAAGTTGCAGCAAGCCATGTTCCAGCGCGTTACTGTAGGCCTCCTGAAGAACCGTAAATAACTGCGATTTAACCAAGCCAAAACCAGGAATATGAGACAAATCACGGACAATCTGGTTAACCGGATCGAGCTGCTGAATGTCCTCACTGTGCAGGCGTATTTTGACCTCGAACGGGATCCCGGACGGTGTGGTGTTGTCCTGGCGTGGCTTAAGCCCGGTCGGCCGACAGCGCAACCATGCCATCGACACATCATCACGCTGCTTCCGCCCAATCATAAGACGCTGCACTGCAGCAGTCAGTTCGCCCATGTTAGTACAGCCCTGCAGCAGCTCCCGCACACCATCCACGCCGAGCATTCCTTGCTCGGCAGGCAGCTCAGTTAAACCATCGGTATATAAAACCAGGCTATCATCCGGACTGACCCGCAACGACGAAACCCGGCTATCAAATTCATTATCAGTCAGGATACCAAGCGCCAGATGCTGCGGTTGCAACGCCGCCCAGGCTCGTTGATCAGCACCCAGCAATACCGCAGGCGGTATGCCGCCGTTCCAGTAACTCACACGCTCCCCCGACGCAGAAAGCTCCACCACTAATGCCGCAAGGAACATGTCGGTAGGCAGTAAATGATGCAACCGCTTGTTAATCTCGCGCACGATCTCACCGACCGAAGCACCCTGCTCAGTTAAGCTAAAGAAGGTTTGAGAGGTCGGCAATGCACCGACGGCGGCCGATAATCCGTGTCCGGTAAAATCACCCAGCAACACATAGATGTTGCCTAATGGACCGGGAGCCGCCAGTAACAAATCGCCGTTAAACATCGACATCGGCGACAGGTAGGTATGCAGGTTAGGATAATCGAGATAATTATGAGCTAACGAATTCTGAAAAATATGTTCAACGATTTGGTGTTCACGTTCGATACGGCTTGAATGATACGCCAGCGCTTTATTCTTTTCAGCCAGGGAACTACTTAATTCGCGAGTCCGCATGTGCGCGCGTAGTTTGGCTTCCAGCACCACAGGTTCAAACGGCTTACTGATAAAGTCATCACCACCCGCTTCCAGACACTGTAACAAAGTCTCCTGCTCATCCAGTGCGGTAATAAAAATGATCGGTAAATGGACTTCCCCCGCCAGCTGTTTCAACTTTGGCGCGGTGGCTAAACCGCTGAGGCCAGGCATAAGTACATCAAGCAGCACCAGGTCTGGGGTAAAACGCGGGTACACGGCAAGCGCGTCAGCGCCGTCGTTAACGGTCAGGCACTGGTAGCCAAAGCCACGCACCATATCGCTTAGCAGCAACCGGTTCGCAGCCTGGTCGTCGACAATCAGAACGCGCATCATCAATCGATATGAAAAAGTTTATCGAAACGGGCTATTTCAAGGATATTACGGATTTCCGGTCGGCAATTAACCAGATGAAAGTTTTTCTCACCCACACCGACTGACTTGCGCATATTCAGCAGCATCCCCAGCGCACAACTGTCGATGTATTCGGTTTCACGAAAGTCCACGACCACCGTCTCAGCGCCGTCTTTAAGCTCAGCATAGGACTGTCGGAATTGCTGGACCAGGCCAAAATCAAATTTGCCTTTGACGTGGATAACAAATTGCTTGTTGTCGTTAGAGTACTCGGTCGAGAGGGTCATTTGGTTACCATCCGTTATTTAGGTCAGTGCGACAAAGGTAATCAGCAGAAATAATTTTAAATTCATACCTTTGTCCTAGTACAGCTTGTCAAATGCCGTGTGATTTCTTACTCTGGTGACCTACAACATATGCAGGAATTATTTAATGTCGGCTCAGTTTAACGCCAGTCAGTTGTCCATTCTACTCATTGAACCTTCCGAGGTACAACGCAAAGTCATTACACGCCATCTGGCCGACGCGGGAGTGCGCCAGGTTGACGGTGCAGCGACCATCGCTGAGGCCCAGGAAAAGCTTGGTTACCTGAATCCGGATCTGGTGGCAAGCGCGATGTACTTCGAGGATGGTGACGCCGACAAAATACTCGACTTTATGTTCTCTCAGCCGCATTTGCGTGATACCCCGTTCATGCTGGTCAGTAGTGAAACCAAACGCAACTACATCGAACAGTTTAAGCAACTCGGGGTCGTTGCGATTCTGCCCAAGCCATTCACTTTCCCGCATTTAAAGCGAGCCTTGAATGCAACAATTGATTTAATTGAACCCCAGGCACTGAAGCTAAGTAATTTTGAAACCGAAGATTTGAGCGTGCTGATTGTGGATGACAGCGTCACTTCGCGTCATTACCTGGGCCGCGTGGTACGTAGTATTGGGATTGAGAATATCGTTGAAGCAGAGAGTGGCGCCCAGGCCATCGAGGTATTACGCGATTACCCGGTCGACCTCATTGTCACCGACTATCATATGCCAGAGATGAATGGCGACGAGTTTGCCAAAACCGTGCGCAATGAACTGAACCAGCAACACGTCCCTATCCTGATGGTTTCGGCCCGTGCCGACGAGCTTCAACTGGAGCAGATTGAGCAAAGTGGGGTCAATGCACTTACCGACAAGCCATTTGAGCCTGAAACCTTGCGCACCTTGCTGGCGAGTATTCTTGACGAGCTCTGAGCATAGTCTGAGCGTATAAAAACGACACAGACTCAAACAAAAAAGCTGCAGTTTTAACACTGCAGCTTTTTATTTTTCACCTATCAGTCATGCACCACTGAGCTTAGTCACGACGCTCGCGATACTTGTCCCATAACTGAGTCTGACGACTGCTCATTTCGACCGCCCGGCCGTCAATAAACATGTAATCTACCGAGTGCTCTAAGGGATCGAGTATATCCCCTTTTGACACCACCAGGCTGGCACTTTTACCCACTTCCAGTGAGCCGAGACGATCATCAACCCCCATCAGCTTTGCCGGTGCCATGGTGATGGAATAGAGGGCGGTGTCATGATCAAGCCCAAATGCAACCGTATGACCGGCAGCAAAAGCGAGGTTGCGGGTGTCCCAGAATCCCGGGTAAGCAAGTGCAAACTCCACGCCCGCCTGCGCCAGCTTGGCTGGGGTCGCAAAGGCCGTATCATAGGCATCATCCTGACGCGCCGGTAAGCCGTAAGCATCCCCAAAAACAACCGCGATATTGCGCTGAGCAAGTTCTTCGCCCATCATCCAGGCGTCACGCCCACCGATAATCACCGGAGTGATGCCCTGCTCGTCCGCAAACTCGATAGCCTGGGTGATTTGACGGCGGTCATCGGCATGAATAAACAGCGTTTTGGACCCATCAAACAAGCCCCGCATACCTTCCCAGCGAACGTCCTGACGTCGCTGAACACCCGCTTGCTGAGCGTCAGCATAGGCTCTGGCCGTGGTAAAAACGCGATCCAGTTCATCGCGCATCTCGGCCTGTGCTTCGCGCTGTTCCTCTGGCGAACGCTGTTCCCACGGAGAATTACTAACAGCAACCTGAGGCCAGCTGATATGAATACCAATGTCCGACTCAACCAGACTGTCACGGTTGTTCCACCCATCCAGACTCATTAAGCTGGAATTTCCGCGCACCAGATTGCCTTGCGGCACCACCTGAGCGTGGGTAATACCATTGTAACGAACCGTTGGGATAATATCGGAGTCCGCATTAAACGCCGTATGAGCGGAAACTTCCGGGGTGATATTGCCAATTTCATTGGCATCCCGGGTTGCCCGCACGGCTTCCATTTCAACTAACCCCAGCGTGGTATCCAGCGCAATCAAACCAGGGTACACGTGGCGCCCCTCAATATTAATGATCTCAGTCCCTTCGGGCAGATTGATATTGCTGCCGATGGCGCTGATTTTACCGTCTTCAAACAACAAGTCGCCCTGAATACGGCCGTCCGTTATGGTGTGCAGGGTGCCGCCCTGAAGTAAGACTGGTGAGCTCTGTGCACTTCCGGGCGCGACATTGTGAGCCAGCACCGGTGCGGCTAGAACACTCGCCGCTAGCAAAGTTAATGCATATTTCATTCGTGCTGTCCTCCATGTTGATGGCCATGAGCAAAGGTTTCTGACCAAACATCGTACTCACTGTCACAATGCCAGGTTGGCTGTTCTGTCTTATAGCCATTGCTGGCTCCGCGGCTGGCGTTGCTGCCTTCGGCGAGGATCTGCTGAATCAATGCTTGCTGTTCCTGTTGAATCAGCTCACGGCGCTCAAGATCCGCCTCACGGTCAAAGAACTTATGACCTTCAATCCAGGTTTGCTGAACCTGAGCATACGCTGACAGCGGATGATTGTTCCAGAGTACGAAATCGGCATGCTTACCTTCTTCAAGACTCCCGACCAGACTGTCAATTTCCAGCTGCATGGCCGGATACAGCGTAATCATACGCAGGGCTTCCTGTTCATCCATGCCACAGTAGCGCACTGATTTCGCGGCTTCGATATTCATTCGGCGCTGCAAATCGTTGCTATCTGAGTTAAGGCTGGTCAGCACGCCTTGTTCCATCATCTCACAGGCGTTGAAAGGAATAGCGTCAAAGGCTTCAACTTTGAATGCCCACCAGTCGGCAAAAGTCGATGCGCGGGCACCATGTTCAGCCATTTCCGAGGCGACTTTATAGCCCTCCAGAATATGGGTAAAGGTATGAATGCTAAAGCCCAGCTCATCGGCGGTTTCCATCAGTGCTAAGACCTCAGAAGCGATATAGGAATGAGCGTGAATATGACGTTCCTCGCGCAGAATTTCCAATAACGCGTCTAAGCGATAGTTACGACGCGGTGGTGCCGTTCGTGAACGCTCACGTCGGCTCATATCGTTGTAGGCTTGCTGCGTCTGCTCGTATTCAGCAGCAGTGCGGAAGAAATCGTGGATAACTGCGACAACACCCATACGGGTTTGCGGGTAACGGTGATTATTAATCCCCCAGTTACTCTGTTTCACGTTTTCGCCGAGCGCCATCTTAATGGTTGGCGGCGCTTCACTGAACTTAAGTCCTTCTGCATTCGCTCCCCAGCGCAGCTTAATCGTCTGGCCCTGGCCGCCAATGGGGTTGGCCGAGCCATGCAATAAATGCGCGACCGTGGTGCCACCAGCTAAAGAACGGTAGATATGAACATCATCCGGATTTACCACATCACCGATGCGAACTTCAGAGGTGACTGCTTCAGTGCCTTCATTGACGCCGCGATCAATGGCGATATGGGAATGTTCATCGACAATACCAGGCGTAACATGCATACCAGTCCCATCGATTTCCAGGTAACCTCGAGGGGTTGGTAAATTCTGCCCGACGCTGTAGATGCGTCCGTCACGTACCACCATGTCCGCGTTTTCCAGAACACCGGCATCTGCAGACGTCCAGATAGTGGCATTTTTAATGATCAGGTTCTGTTGTTCCGGCAGTTCATCGACCCCTAAGCCAATATTCGGCAAGGTCAGCTGGCTACGGTACTCTGGTGAGCCAGCCTGTCGAGGTGATGTCTGCTCCTCGTCAGGATCGCCCTGGCGCTCGGCGACCACAGCATGGTCCTGACCCGTTGCATCGGTGTAACTACCGGATAACTGATCACGGTTGCTGGCACTTAACGAAAAACGGTACACACCATTGCCACCAAACGCTTGCATGTCCACCACAAAGTTGAGCTGATGCGCCTCGGCCACTACATGAGTGACGTCAGCCTGCTGGTCATCAACACCTAGTGTGCCTTTCACATCACCTTGTTGTTGCAAGGTCAGTGTATAGCTTTGCCCTTCAACGTTAATGCTGAACTCGCCGGCAAAGCGGGTTGGGTGCATTGGTTTCAGCGCGTGTTCCTGGCCCTGAGTCCACACCGAAACAATTTCACCGTCGCTAAACAGGTCACCGCGACTGACCACAAAGTCGGCCATATAGCCAGGTGCCAGGCGGCCAGCCTTGTCTTCCACACCAGCAATACGTGCAGCCGACGTGGTTAAAGCGGCCAGCGCCGTGTCAGGTTGCAACCCATGATCGATGGCTTGCCGCACATTGCTCAGAAAATCACTACGGTTTTCAAGCCCGTGCAAGGTGAACGCAAAGTCGACTCCAGCGTTGGCCATTGCAGCCGCATTGCCGGGAGCGCGTTCCCAATGCCGCAAGTCCGCAACCGACACATCCAGCTCAGCATACTGAGCACTTACATCAGGTGCCGCCGGGTAATTCAATGGCAGAATCAACGACGAACCGGTGGCCGCAATATCCGCTAAGCGCGCATATTCAAAGCCCGACCCAACATAGCTGACCGGGACATCGAACTCGCTGAATACCTGGTGCGCACGCGCAATATCGAGCTCTTCGGTGGTTTCAAAAATAACCCCCTGCTCAGACACATTACTCAGCGCAGCAAGTGCCGCATTGTATTCGAGTACACCACCGCCACTCAGAGTCCGGCCCTGAGCCTGCGCGTACCACTGGGCGTCAGACAGGGTCTGGCGAATTAACGCAACACTGCCCATCAACGAGGCCGGATACTGCTGTGTCGAGCTGCCTTTATCAAACGAGCTAAAATGGCGGGTGACAGGCTGGTATACCACCTGGTTTGGAATGTCATCGGCAAGCGAAACAGTGGTGCCCTGGCCGCGGAAAATGCCATCCATACGAACGCTCTGAATCGCCGTGAAACCTAATTCACGATAATCATCTGCCTGCTCTGAGTCGGTTGAAAACCCATCCACCCAGCGCAGTTGAGCATGAATCGCATCATTTGCCGCATTGCCACCAGTGCGTTGGTTGTCGTACTGGGCTGGCTCGCTACGCGTATAGCGTTGCGCGGCCTCAGCTTCGGTCACCCCGTAATTGCTATAAGGGTCAATAAAGCCCGGGTAAATGGTATAACCGGTTGCATCGATAACCCGCGCCCCCTGAGGCGCCCGGTTGTTACGCTGAACCGCAGAAATTTTTCCGTTTTCGATCACCAGCGTAGCATTGTCTAACTGCTCACCAGGTTCGGTCACGATGGTTGCGTTTTGCAATGCAACTAAAGTGGGACTGTTGTCGTGGAGGCCGCGAACTGGTGTAGTATTGCCAGCTGACGCTGTCACCACCACAGTTCCCAACGCTGCCAGCAAACAACTTGCCAGACGCCCTTTCCCCTTCATGTGGATCCCCTATATTCTAATTTACTTATATTTTGTGTATGTTCAGGCCAGTAGGCATTAAAACCGACTGAACCGGGAAGCACAAGAGAACCGTCCGCTTAGCAAGTTAAATCCACAGCTTTGCTCGACAAACCGCGATAAATCTCTAAACTAAAATAAATTTCAACCTTTACAAATAATTAAAGGATGCTCTCATGCACACAACTATGCTCCGCTCGCTTAGCCTGCTCACTCTGTTGGGCATTAGCTCGCTCAGCTTTTGCGCCCATTCCTCTGCCTTTACCGAAGCAGAGGAAGCCGTCGAATACCGCCAGTCAGCACTCCAGCTGATGCGTGAAAACTTCTCCGTCATGGCCGACATGGTTCGGGGTGACATTGACTACGACGCAGCCACCTTTGAAACCCGCGCGGAGGCTTTTTATCATGCCAGCCACTTACCCTGGGATGGGTTCCGTGACGCAGGGGAAAATTTTCGCGGTGATGGCGATGCTCTGCCCGCCGTATGGGAAAACTGGGATGATTTCAGTCAGCGCATTGAGCAACTTAAAAGCGATGCCAAAGCATTAAGTGAGGCATCCGCCAGTCACGACATGAGTACCATTCGTAGCTCCTTTATGAGCACTGCACGCAACTGTCAGCAATGCCATGACCGCTATCGCGAGTAACCAGGACGACTAGCAATGACCCACTTAGTTCGCGTCTGGGACAGTTTCGTCCGCGCCTTTCACTGGATACTGGTGCTATTACTGCTTGGCCTGTGGTTTACCGGCGGTAAAATCGATTACATCGACATACACGTCAAGCTGGGGCTGTTCACTCTGGCGCTTCTTATTAGCCGCCTGATGTGGGGAGTCGTCGGCAGTGACAGTGCCCGTTTCGCCGATTTCGTGCGCGGACCGGTACGCGCGTTGCGCTTTCTGCGCGACGAAATACGCGGCAGAAACCCAGAGCTTGCCGGCCACAACCCGGCCGGTGGCTACATGATCCTGCTGCTATTGGCGCTGGTTCTGGCACAGGCAGTAAGTGGGCTGTTTACCAATGATGATCTGTTCTTCATGGGTCCACTGGCGAACTGGGTCGAGTATGACACTCAGCGCCTTCTAACCCGCTTTCACGGGGCTAATTTTAACTGGATCCTGATTGCTACCGCAGTTCATATTATTGCGATATTTATTTATATGGCGCGCAATAAAGATCTGATTACGCCCATGTTCAGTGGGAACAAAAAGCTAAGCAAGGACACCGCAAAACCCCGTATCATCAACGGGGGCATTGGCTTTGCCATTTTTATTGGCAACCTGGTCTGGGTATTTTGGTGGCTTGGTTAGCATGCTACACTAGCCGTTCACTTATACGACGAGCAAGGTTGTTATGCACACAGTGTTGATTGCCGATGATGATTTCATCAGCCTTGAAGTGCTCAAAGCGATGCTGGATGAGTATCCACTGGATTTACTGGTCGCCAACAATGGCGAAGAAGCCCTTAAGCTGGCCCGGGAAGGTGAACCCGAGCTGCTTATTCTTGATTACGACATGCCAGATATGACGGGCGCCGAGGTTTGCCGGGCATTGCGCGAAGACGCACAATTCAGCGATCTCCCCATTATTGCCTTAACCGGGCATCAAAGTGTCTCAGAACTGAATGCATGCCGCATGGCTGGCATGAACGAAACATTGCACAAGCCTGTTTCACCGGACAGCCTGCACGTGATTATGCAGCATTATCTGAGTTTGTAAGGTAGCAGGCGGATTGAGATCGGACTGAAGCCACCTTCAACGTGCTTTTGCATCATCCGCCTGTTGCAATAAAGCGCTCGACTCGGCCAGAAATGCCTCCGCATCCTCGCCAAACCAGTCGGCTACTTTATTAAACTCGGCAATAAAACTGTCCCGGCCGCCCTGTTCCAGCGCTTCCAGTAAATTCGCGAAGCGTTGCAGGTAGCGCCGGATCATGGCGAAATTCTGCGGAGCGTCGAGAATAATATCGGCATACAAAGCCGGAGACTGAGCAAACAGCCGCCCGACCATCATCAGTTCGAGACGGTAAATCGGCGAACTCAGGGTTTTTAACTGGTTCAGGCTGGCATCCTCCTCCATCAGATGAACACCATACGCGAACGTACTCATGTGACGCATGACCTGAATCAGGCTCATGCTTTCGTCGTGAGATGTTGCATCCAGCCACTCAATATGTGCGCCCCAGGTCTGCAACTGGGTAATTAACCAGCTATAAGTTTCAGCTTGGCGCCCTGCGGTGGCTACAATCAACTGCTTTGCCATGCTCGATACATTGGGCCCGAACATCGGGTGCAGGCCAACCACGGGCCCCTGGTGAGCCGCCAGCATCGCTTGCAGTGGTCGTGACTTCACTGAGGTTAAATCCGCCAGCACGCAATCCTGAGGCAAGTTGGTTAAGCCACTAATCACCGCTTCGGTACTGGCAATAGGCACGCTCACAAGAACCAGTGCCGCATCTGCAACCGCGTCTGGTAATGTCTCTGCGTTGTCGGTATCAATCACATGCACCGGGTACCCAGATAATTCAAACCAGTGGGCAAACAGAGAGCCAAGCTGGCCGCGACCACCAATGACCACTACAGCGCGATCATCCTCTCGTGCTTTTTTAAAACCGCGACCTTTCTGGCTCAGGTAAGACTCGCGCATCACCCGTCGTAAGACGTCTTCAGCTAACTGGGGGTTAATTCCCTGCTGACGTGCTTCTTCACGTCTGGCGGCGAGCAATACCCGTTCCCGTTCAGGCACATAAAGCGGTTGGCCTAACTGGGATTTAATCTCGCCGATTTCGCCGGTGACCTGTAAACGCTGGGCGAGCAAGCGAACCAGTTCGCTATCAATTGAATCAATCCGGGCACGCAATGCATCCAGGGAAGGTTTTGCCATGGTTACAATCTCTTTATTAAAGCAAAAGTTTAAACACTAACTGCGTATACCGTTTTGCAACACCTGCCGCAGGACTCCATAGGCCCATTGCAGTGACTGCATGGCATCACTACTACCGCCTTTGTCAGGGTGTTTATGGTGCACCTGCTGCCGATACAGACGCTTTAACTGACGTTCATTTTCCGGCATGGTCTGCACATCCATAATCATCATCGCCTGGCTGCGCTCGTCTGCGCTCACGCTCACCACATCATGGCTGAAGCGACGCCAGAATCCATCCAGCAATGCTTCCACGTCATCACCACTGGTTTCTTTCAGGTGGCTAATATCCAGATAGTACTCGGCTAAAGGGTCGGTCGACTGAAGTCCTTTATCATGTCCATCCGCTAAGGGCTGCAGTTCAATCGAAAGCGGCTCAATCCGCAAATCCGAGAAGCCCTCCCCCCGCCACTGTTCACGTAACAGGTAGAGGCAATGAAAGAGCAGAAAATGAGTCTGAAACAAGCTCAGACTTCCGCGCAGAGCACGCTCGCTCAGTAATTCATAGGGTTCATTCTGTAATATTCGTATCAGTTCAAACTCACTCAAGGGTTGCACCTGAGTCAGTAAAATTTCACTGATAGCCTGTTTCATCGCTTGCATCCATTCACCATAACAAAAAGCTCTGCCGGAGCAGAGCTTTTTTCACCGCTATTCGCTGCGGGTCCTGAATTCAATGGTGCCACTGACAGATCTCACATCCACTCGCCCCTGCCCGTCGCCCAGGCTAAACCGTAAGTTGCGGGCTGGCCCATAAGTGGCTCGTTCAGCCTGGTCATCCGACAGATGATTGTTAATCTGACCGCCAGCACTGGTGTTGACACTGAAGCGGGCATCCGCCGTAGCGGGCAAGTTAAAGATAAGCCGACCGCTGACTGACTGAGCCTGCAGACGTGGGGACGATGCACCCAGTGTCACTTCGGCCCCACCACTCACCGTATTCACATCAATCGCAGTGGCATCGGACAGATCAAGTCGCAGCCGACCACTGACCGTCGAAACTGAGACTTCCTCTGCCTGCGACTGCACCTCAATATTGCCGTTTACGGTTTGATACGCAACCCGTCCGCTTGAGTTGGTGTCCTCAATACCGCCATTCACCGTGCCCAGCTCAATACGTCCCTGATTGTTCTCGCTGCGGATATTTCCATTGACTGTTTTCAGACTGACCTGACTACTCAGGTTTTCGCCATGCACCGCGCCGTTGACTGTACTCAGTGAACTGGCACCTTCAATACCCCGCGCGCGAACATTCGCATTCACGCCTTCAAAGCGGACATCAGCCTGCACAGGGACACGAATAGTTAATCGTGAGCCTGACTGCCGGCTGTCCGCCTGAACCTGTTGTGGCATACGAACTTCAAAGCTGGTAAAGCCATCGTCAGACTCTAAGCTATAGCCCTCAGCCAGGCTATCAAGCTCACCCCTGACCTCAAAGGTAGCCTGATCATGGGCGATAATTTCAACTTCACCGCGCATATTCTTAATGTAAATTCGCTCGTTCGCACTGACCTCACGAGATTCATTGATAACCTCAGCGGCCATACTCACGCTGCTCAACAAGAGCATGATGCTTGCCAGTGCTACTGCTATATTTTTAGACATGAATGTCTCCTTAGCTCAGCGTTGCTGAGTGGTAACTGGATACGGCCTGTAACCAGGCCAGTTGTTGTTGGTACACATCCTGGAGTTGTTGCAGCAATCCCGGGTTGTGTGGTTGAAAACTAAGAGCAAAACGAATCTCTGCCACTGCCGAACGAAACATCTCTAACTGATGCTCCACATCACCCCAGTTGCTGTCCGCGCTCTGCAGAACATGAATCCGCTCAGCGATAGCCGTTTCATAGGCAGTGATAACCTCGGCTTCTGCGGAGGCTTCCATTGCAATGCTTAAGTCTGGCTGCTGGTCCCCCGACGGCACATAAGTCACCACCAGTAAGACACCAACCAGCAAAACACTGGCCACAGCACCCCAAACAAAAGCAAGCCTCCCCTGCGCAGGTTGGTGCGCTTGAGCTTGATCGAGTTCAGGCTCAAGTTGAGCCCACAAATCAGTTTGCGGGGTAATCTCCCGACTCAGGCGGGCGACCTGTTGATCCAAATATAGATCCGGGTCTTTTTCATGACTCATGAGATAACGCCTCCTTCAGCAACTGCCGCGCACGAAAATAATGAGATTTACTACTGCCTTCGGCGATGTGCAGTAACTCAGCAACTTCGCGATGGGTATGCCCTTCAATGGCAACTAACACAAATACCGCTTTTGCCTGCGCCGGTAAGCGCTGAATCGCTTGCTCGAGTTGATTGTCGAATGCGTCCTCCGCGGTGGCTTCGCTTTCATGCTCATCGCCAACCTCGACCAGGCGTACCTGCTCCCGTCGCCACATATCAATCGCTGTGCGCTTAGCGATACTGTGCAGCCAGGTGGTAAACTGGCTGTTAAATGAGAATTCCGGTAACTGGCGCCATACTTTGATAAAAACCTCCTGAGTGGCCTCCTCCGCTCGCCCGCGGTCACTGCATAAGCGACGGCAAATGGCGTATACCCGGCCGACATAGCAGTCGTAAAGCTGACGAAACGCCGCTTTATCACCCGCCTGGGCCTGCTCAATTAAGCCTTTCTCAGAATTAGTCATAGTTGGTTAATTTATTGCTTTACCTGGTTAGTCGCAGGCGGAAGCAAAAAGGTTTAAACAGGCCTTATTATTTACCCATAAAAAAAGCCCGCACAAAGCGGGCTTTTCTGCAAAACGTTAGCGGGTAAGCTACAAAGCTTACTTAGTCGCCAGCTTCTCGCGGATACGTGCAGACTTACCTGAACGCTCACGCAAGTAGTAAAGCTTAGCACGACGTACCGCACCACGACGCTTCACATTAATGCTATCAACTTGTGGGCTGTGCGTTTGGAACGTACGCTCAACACCTTCACCGTTAGACACTTTACGAACCGTGAATGCACTGTGCAGACCACGGTTACGCTTACGGATTACAACACCTTCAAAGGCCTGCAAACGCTCGCGTGTTCCTTCTTTAACCTTAACACTCACCACAACGGTGTCGCCCGGAGCAAATTCCGGTAAATCTTGCTTAAGCTGCTCGTCTTCAAGCTGCTTAATAATATTCTGATTAACTTTAGCCATGATAATCTCTCTTCCTAGAATTACACTGCCCGTTACTCAGCGCCATCCTGATGCTCTTCAATGAAGGCGGTCAGTAATTGCTGTTGCTCGTCAGTCAGAGCTAGGTTGTTTAAAAGTTCTGGTCGACGCAACCAGGTTCTGCCTAGAGCCTGCTGCATTCGCCATTGACGAATTTTTTCGTGGTTGCCACTCAGTAAAACCGAGGGCACCTGTTTACCATCCAACACTTCAGGGCGAGTATAATGCGGGCAATCCAGCAAGCCATCAACAAACGAATCCTCTGCTGCTGACGCCTGGTGACCCAATACGCCCGGCACTTGTCGTGCAAGGGTATCAATCATCACCATTGCCGGTAACTCACCGCCACTTAACACAAAGTCGCCAATTGACCATTCCTCATCAATGTCGGATTCAATCACCCGCTCATCAATGCCTTCGTAGCGCCCTGCAACCAGTACCAGTTTATCGTACTGACTTAGCTCCAGAACTCCGCGCTGGTCAAGCTTGCGCCCTTGTGGTGACAGGTAAATAACCCGGGCACCTTTACCGACCCCTTGTTTCGCTGCAGCAATGGCCGCACGGAGCGGTTCCACCATCATCAGCATGCCCGGACCACCGCCATAAGGCCGGTCATCAACCGTACGGTGTTTGTCGTGGGTAAAATCACGAGGATTCCACGTTTCGACACTAAGCAGATCCTGCTCCACCGCGCGGCGGGTCACGCCGTAACTGGTAATTGCTTCAAACATGTCAGGGAATAAACTAACCACCCCAACCTGTAATGCCGCGGCCATTAAAAGTCCGCAGGCCAGTCCACGGTAATCCGTTTTTCTTCACGATCCACTGCAACCACATACTGTGACTGAATGAACGGAATTAAACGCTCCCGCTTTCCAAAAGCATCATTGCTGTTTGCCGTCACCACCAGGACATCATTCGATACCGTTGGCAGCATCTGGCTCACCGTGCCCATGTCATAGTTTTCAGTGTTAACCACTTTCAACCCGACCAGGTCACGCCAGTAAAACTCGTCTTCCGGTAATTCCGGCAGTTTATCTGCCGAAACCGCGATTTGCCGACCTACCCACTGCTGTGCAGCGTCGCGGTCGTCAATAGTCGCAAACTTGGCAATTAGCCCTTTGTTGTGCCAGCGCCATTGCGCGACCTCAACAGACTGCCAATTCCCTTCCTGGCCTAACAGCCAGGGTTGGTATTCGAAAATACCTTCGGCCTGATCCGTAAAACTAATGACCTTCAACCAGCCCTTAATGCCATAGACCGCACCTAAGGTGCCTAAAATGACTGGGTTGTTGTCGCTCATGTTTACTCCAGAACCGTTAATAAATCAGCAAAGTTACGCAGCTGCTTTGTTTGCGTCTTTGACTAATTTTGATACACGCTCAGACAACTGTGCGCCCTGGCCTACCCAGTGCTCCACACGCCCTAAATCAACGCGTAATTTTTCTTCCTGACCACGTGCTACCGGGTTAAAGAAACCGACATTCTCGATGAAACGACCGTCACGGGCGTTGCGGCTGTCGGTAACAACCATTTGGTAGAATGGACGCTTTTTTGCGCCACCACGTTGTAAACGAATGGTTACCATACCGTCCTCTACAATGTTAATGAATGTTTCTAAGGATAAAGAAAGCCTCCCGACCGAAGTCAGGAAGCGCGCCAATTGTACGCATTTTGATGTGAAATGCAAGGTAAAGCTTGGGTTTTGGCTAGCGGCTCAGGCCCTTAGCCTGATTTCTTACGTTTGCGTTTACTGGGCATGACGCGAACGGTCTTGATCATGTTGTTTTCGACCTCAGTGACTTCAATCCGGTACGGACCCACCACGATGCACATCGGGTTTTCCGGAATATCGCCAAAAGCTTCAATGATCAATCCATTAATGGTTTTTGGCCCGTCAGTGGGGAAATTCCAGTGCAGATCTTTATTCAGCTCACGCAGATTAGCAGTACCTTCGATCAGGTAGCTTCCATCCGCCTGCAACTGGACATGGTCACTCGTGACGCCACTAATAGTAGTGGTAAAGTCACCAACAATTTCTTCAAGGATATCTTCCAGTGTAACCAGCCCCTGAATATCACCATATTCGTCAACCACCAGGCCAATGCGCTCTTTATTACGCTGAAACTTCAACAGTTGCACGTTAAGCGGGGTACCTTCAGGAATAAAGTATATATCGCGTGCAGCGCGCACCAGAGAGGCTTTATCCGGTACTGCCTGGTAGCGGGTGACTAATCGCATCATATCGCGAGCGTGGAGGAAGCCGATGGCATCGTCTATTTGACTGCGGAATAGCAATACCCGGGTGTGTTGCATGTTCATCACCTGCTTCATGATGGCAGGCCATTCATCGTTGATATCGATGGCAATGATTTCATTGCGCGGGATCATAATGTCATCAACGGTCACTTTTTCCAGATCGAGCACACTGACCAGCATGTCCTGGTGACGACTTGGAATCAGCGAGCCCGCTTCATTCACGATAGTACGCAACTCGTCAGCGCTCAGTGCATCCCGCTGCTGCTCGTTCGGGTTCATCCCGAACAGTTTCATCATGTTGTTAGTGATGAAGTTTAGTGCAATCACGAAGGGGAGCATAACTTTCATCAACAGCGCAATCAGAATCGAACTTGGCATTGCCACCCGTTCAGGGTTCAGTGCAGCAACGGTTTTCGGCGTTACTTCAGCGAAGATCAGGATAACCAGGGTCAGCACTATGGTCGCAAAGGCGATACCGGCGTCACCGTAGAGACGCATACCGATAATCGTGGCGATTGCCGAGGCGGCAATATTAACCAGGTTGTTGCCAATTAAAATAAGACCAATCAGACGATCAGGTCGGTCAAGTAATTTACTGACCCGCTTAGCCCCGCGGTCCCCACTCTGCGCCAGGTGGCGAAGTTTGTAGCGGTTGACCGAGACCATGCCAGTTTCCGTGCCGGAAAAATAGGCAGATATAATAATGAGTACGGCTAATATAATAAAAAGCGTACTCGTCGATATGTCGTCCAAGGGGGGTTCCTATTCTATTCGAAAGAGTAATAACTGTACGGCGTTCATGCAATAAGTCAAGGCTGTGAGCAGCACTCACCTCAAGCCAAAAGAACGTCCCGTACAAAGCGACTGCCATAATAGGCAAGAATGAGTAGCAGGCTGGCAATCAGGGTAATAATAACCGCCGGTTTACCGCGCAGTCCGCGCCAGTAATGAACCACCAGAATACCGTTAAAGGTTAGCCAGGCAACCAGGCTAAGTGAGGTCTTATGCAACTGACCAGGTGCGAACATATTTTCGACAAACAAAAATCCGCTGACAATGGCCAGGGTAAGCACGCCAGTCCCTATTGTCAGCAGGCGGAAAAAATAATTCTCCACCGTCATCAATGGCGGCAGGTTGTCACTTAACGCCTTCGCTTTGCGCTGCTTAAGCAGTCGATTAAGGTACAACAGTTGTAACGAATACAGTGCAGCCAGAGCAAGAATACTAAATGCCAGTAAAGACAGCCCAATATGTAAAGTGACACCCGGTTGCACGGTAATCGCATGGCCTGCGCGCAGCGGCGTCACAGCTACCAGTAGCAGGCTAAAAATAGCAAAGGTGAAAATAACCGGACGCAGCAGGTTGGCTTCGGCCCGTAAACCACGGCTAAGGTTGAAAATAGATAGCAGTGCCGCAATGATCAACAAAGTGGCAGCCATATTGAAGTGGCGGAACCCCGTTTCATTGAGCACCAGCGCGATACTTAACACGTGGGTGAACACCGCGACAGCACTACTGACCTGAATGCGACGCTGGCCCCAGCGCGGCGATGCAGCAAAACGCTGGCCGGTAAAAACCACCGCCATCGTGTAACTGACGATGCTAAGCATCAGCAGGAAGCTAATCATGTCAAGCTGAACCTTGTAGTAGTTGTAAGGTTAGTAAGTGTAAGTTCATGTTTTAAGGAAAGTTCATCATGTTGGGTTGAGTATACTGCGCAACATCGCCAAACCCAACCGTCTTAAGGTATAATAGCGCAAACTTTTCCCACAGGACGTAACGTTACTATGTTCGAGAATCTAAGTGAACGATTATCGCAAAGCCTGCGCAATATTGGTGGTCGCGGCCGCCTGACTGAAGACAATATTAAAGATACTTTGCGCGAAGTGCGCATGGCGCTGCTCGAAGCAGACGTCGCGCTGCCGGTGGTAAAAGAATTTATTAAGGCAGTCAAAGAGCGGGCTATTGGTGCCGAGGTCAATAAAAACCTCAACCCAGGCCAGGTCTTTATCAAGATTGTGCGTGAAGAGCTGGAAGCAGCCATGGGCGAGGCAAATGTCCCCCTCGACCTGGCAACTCAGCCACCCGCCGTTATTATGATGGCGGGTTTGCAGGGGGCTGGTAAAACCACCAGTGTCGGCAAACTGGCTCGTCACCTGAAAGAAAAGCAAAAGAAAAAAGTCATGGTGGTCAGTGCTGACGTCTACCGGCCAGCCGCGATTAAACAGCTGGAAACCTTGGCTGCAGAAGTGGATGTTGAATTTTTCCCTTCAACGGTAGACCAGGACCCGGTCACGATTGCCAGTAATGCCATTGCCCAGGCCCGTAAGCAGTTTATGGACGTGGTACTGGTCGATACCGCAGGTCGCCTGGCGATTGATGAAGCGATGATGGATGAAATCGGTCGCCTGCATAAAGCCATCAACCCCATCGAGACGCTATTTGTAGTCGACGCCATGACCGGTCAGGATGCGGCTAACACCGCCCGGGCCTTCAACGAAGCGCTGCCCTTAACTGGTGTTATTCTGACCAAAACCGACGGTGATGCGCGCGGTGGTGCGGCGTTGTCGATCCGTCATATAACAGGCAAACCAATTAAGTTTCTTGGGGTTGGCGAAAAAAATGATGCCCTCGAACCTTTCCACCCTGACCGGATTGCATCGCGAATTCTGGGCATGGGGGATGTGCTTTCCCTGATTGAAGAAGTTGAGAGCAAAGTTGATCGGCAGAAAGCCGAGAAAGTGGCAAAGAAAGTCATGAAAAGCGGCAAGTTCAGCCTTGAAGACTTTCGCGATCAGCTGCAGCAAATGAAGAACATGGGCGGCATGATGGGCATGCTCGACAAACTGCCCGGTATGGGTGCCATGAAAGGCCAGCTACAGGGGCAGATGGACGACAGCCTGACCACCCGGATGGAAGCTATCATTAATTCGATGACGCCAAAAGAACGTGAACATCCTGATTTGATAAAAGGTTCACGCAAACGTCGCATCGCGACCGGTTCCGGTACCCAGGTGCAGGACGTCAATAAACTGCTCAAGCAGTTTACCCAGATGCAAAAAATGATGAAGAAAATGAAAGGTGGCGGCATGCAAAAAATGATGCGCCAAATGGGCGGTAAAATGCCACCAGGGATGTTCCCTGGCGGCGGGCGTTAAGCAATACGTTTAACCACTACCCTTAACCGAACAATAAACGGCGCAGCCAGCCACGGTTGAGCCGTTCTTCACAACCACGTAACTGACCAGCGTAATTCAGTGAGCGCTGATCGACGCGGCGTGAGGTTGCTACCAACCACTGCTTTTGCAAATAAGTACGACGTTGATAGCCGCCCCACCCTTCGTGGTAGTTGAGGTACTGAGCATAGGCGTCCCACTTAGACACGCCATTAATTTGCTGGCTCTTACTAATAAACCAACCCATAAAATCAATCGCATCAGCGAAGTCGTCGCGCCGCCCACGGCGGTTGCCTGTCTCGCGTATATAGTCATCCCAGGTCATGGTTTTGGCCTGCGCATAGCCATAGGCATCGGACACCCGACCCCAGGGAATAAAACCCAGGACATACTTACGCGGCGGTAATGCCCGTGACCGAAACGAGCTTTCCTGATACATCATAGCCATAGGTACGTGAACCGGTACGCCCCATTCATCCCGCATCGCTTTAGAGGCTCGCCACCAGTCTCGACGCTCTTCAAAAATATTACAGATATTTTCGGGGTCTTTCGGAGGAGCGGTCGAGCATGCACCTAAAAATAGCGTGGAAACAACGGCTAAGACAGCAATCGTGATTTTTTTTCGCTTTTTTGCCAGCGACAGGAACTTTCTGCCTCGCTGCGCCTCTGAGTAAGTAAGCGATTTACACATGATTGGTCTTCCCCTGGACTACATCCCTTTTACGCGCCTCTAGCAGGCGCGTTCTTTTTTCTCTTCTGCTGCTGCAAAATAAGCCTGCAAGTAAGCCGCAAAGGTCCCGCTTTGCTGAGACTCAATTGTGCTTTGCTCTGTTAACGACTTTGTCGCCAGCGCTTTTAGCTCATCTTCACTGTAATACTCCAGCGACTCCTGCAACAGCTGTTCCCGGTAGTGCTGAGCAAGCTGCATAGCAAACCCCTGTCCGTGCTGTTGTGCTTTACGCATATCGGCGATCAACTGGCCTGACAGGGTCCGTTCCGGATTATCGATTTGCGGGCCTAAATGACCTAAAACGCAACGGTAGGCATCACCACCGTTTGCATTGTCCATCAGTTCTGCCAGGGGTTCCAGCGTCTTGAACAAATCTTTAAGTTGCTCTTTCAACAGCACCTGGTGTTGTCCTTGCTGCAACCGCAACCGAGGGTCACGACCATCAAGTACCACCTGAGTAAGGTTTCTGCCTGCCTGCTGTTGATCGTCCCAGCTCATTTTGGGACTGTCACTAAGCAGACAATGCATGAGTAACAAATCGAGAAACAGCATTTGCTCGGCGGTAATCCCCACTGGTGTGTAGGGATTGGTATCCAACGCACGAATTTCAATGTACTCGACCCCCCCACGCTCAAGAGCCTGGGTTGGAGTTTCACCAGAGTGCGCTGTGCGTTTAGGCCGGATCGGCGCATAGAATTCGTTTTCAATTTGCAGAATATTGCTGTTCAGCTGACGGAACTCGCCCTGGTCGTCCTGCACACCAATCTTGGCAAAACGCTCGGATGGTGTCGACACCGCGCGACGCAGGCCATCAATGTATTGCTGCGCCGAATCATACGAAATACGCAGTGCCGCCTGCTCTTTGTTGGTGTAACCAAGATCACTCATGCGCAACGCTGTGGCGTACGGCCGGTAACTCATGCCACCGCCAAATGACTGCAGGTCTACGTCACCCGGGCTATATCGGGTAAAAGAGCTGCATACGACGGGCGACGCACCAAAGAAGTACGGCACGACCCAGGCATGCTTAAGGAAATTACGGATCAGGTCAAAATACCGTTCCGAACGATAGTCGCTGCAATTCTTGGCCCCATCCTGCGCGGCCAGTTCATCCCACAGTTGGTCAGACACCGAGAAGTTATAATGCACACCTGCAATGGTCTGCATGACAGCACCGTAACGATGGGTCAGACCCTGACGGTAGGTGCTTTTCATCATACCCACATGGGACGAGCCAAAATCAGCGATACGAATGTCTTTGGGCTCATTAACATAGCAAGGCATGCTTAATGGCCATAAAAGCTCATCCCCAATATGGCGATAGGTAAAGCGATGTAAATCCCGCAGTTGGGTCAGGGTCTCCCTTACCGAGCGGGAAACCGGAGTAATAAACTCGAGTAAGGACTCCGCGTAATCGGTGGTAATCAGCGGATGGGTCAAGGTGGCACCAAGAGACTGCGGGTGCATGGTTTGCGCTAACTGACCACTATTGGTAATGCGCAACGTTTCCCGCTCAACACCCCGATTAATTCCAGCAAGGGTTGCTGTTTGCTGGCGCTGACGAAGAGCGTCGAGGCGTGCAGATAAATTCATCGACAAAGCAATTCCTATACAATTCCTGCTATCATGCGGCTAGTGTGCCATATTCGACAGTAAAATACAGCGCAGGGAGTTAACTTGAAGGTTTTATTTAAACCCAGCCAGCTAAATGTATTGCAGCATCATTTTTGGTGGATCTGCACGTTATTAGTGCTTTCTATTATCGTTCTGCCTGGTATTTGGATCACTATTCCCAGCGCCCTATTGGTCGCCCTGGCTACTGCCATCAGTATAGACAACCAGCAAAGCCGACAGAGTAAAACCATCAGTGCTGATAGCTCGCAGGTACTCCGTCAGGTGTTCAACGACCTGCCCAACCGGGTTTACTGGCGCAATACCGAGTTAAAATTAATTGGCGCCAACCGGGCTTTCCTTGACGATTTTGGCCTTAACGACCTCAATGAAGAGGACTTTGCGCAACAGGAATTCGATGCCTTGACCGCCAATAAAGAGCTGTTCCAGCGCGATCAGGCGACCCTGCAGGGGCAGCAGGCATGTAGCAGTGAAGAACTAAAATTAAAGCTTGGCGAAGCCGCCGACCAGACGCGCTGGGTCGAGCACGCCAGCGCCCCGCTCTACAACGACCATAACGAATTAATTGGTGTTCTCGGCAGCTACTATGACATTTCAACAATCAAGGCAGCCACGGTTGAAATGGCAGCTGCAAAAGAAGCAGCGGAGCAGGCAAACCAGTCTAAAAGCGATTTCCTGGCCAATATGAGTCATGAAATCCGCACCCCGATTAACGCCATTGTGGGGATGGCTAACCTGGCGCTTAAAACCGAACTGAATCCCAAACAACAACGCTACCTTAAAGTAATTAATTCGTCATCCAATGCGCTGCTTGGGGTTATCAATGACATTCTCGATTTCTCCAAGATAGAAGCCAATAAGCTTACTATCGAGCATATTCCCTTTGATCTCGACGAGGTGCTCAGCACCCTGGCGGACATGTTCGCCTATAAGGCATACGACAAAGATTTAGAGTTCATTATCAATCTGCCCGCGAACATACCGACCATGCTGGTCGGTGATCCCATGCGCCTCAACCAGGTTCTGGTCAACCTGGTCAGCAACGCGATCAAATTTACCGATGAAGGTGAAATTAACGTCTCCTGTACCTTGCTCGAACAAAGTGACGATAAAGTCTGGTTGCGCATGTCAGTGACGGACACCGGCATCGGCATGGACGAAGAACAGCGCGCAAACCTGTTTCAGGCCTTCACTCAGGCTGACACCTCTACTACCCGTAAATTTGGTGGTACCGGGCTGGGGCTGACCATCTCACAACGCCTGATCAAGCTTATGAACGGCGACTTGGGGGTAATTAGTGCGACCGGGCAGGGATCGACGTTTTACGTCGAAATCGCGTTGCCGTTGCAGCCTAATCAGGACGCATCACACCATCAGTTACTGCTGGAACGTCTCGAGGGTGTGCGTATCCTGGCCATCGACGACAATCTCAGTACCCGGGAAATGCTCTACGAATTGCTTCGCTCCTACAAAATGGACGCAAAAGTGGCGCGCAGTGCCGAACAGGGTCTGCAAATCATGCTCGATGCTGAAACCGCGGGCACTCCGTATCAAATAGTTTTGATCGACTGGCGGCTGCCTGGCATGGACGGCCTGACCCTGGTCGAAACCATGCAGCAAAAACTGGCTGCAGAGACCATGCCCAAAGCCATTCTGGCGACCGGGTATTACGCGGAAGAACTGGCCGAGAAAGCAAAACTGGTCGGTGCCTGTGACTTTATAACCAAACCCTATACCACCGCCACCCTGGCGCGGGTTCTGAATACCGCGGTATATGGGAACAGCAATACTGATTATGCAAATGCCACCGATACCATCGCTCATCCGGCTAGTTCCGAACGGGTTCCGGTTGCCTTGCGCAATGCACCGTTATTGGTGGTGGAAGACAATGAAATTAATCAGCACGTAGCGAAGGAATTGTTACGCGGGCACGGATTCTCGGTGGACATTGCCGAGAATGGTGAGGTCGCAGTGAATATGGTGCAGAAAAAAGCCTACGCCCTGGTGTTAATGGATATTCAGATGCCAGTGATGGATGGCTATCGCGCCGCCGAAACCATTCGTCAGAATTATAGTTACCAGCAACTGCCAATTGTGGCAATGACCGCTAATGCGATGTCTGGTGACGCAGAGCGCTCTCTCGCTGCGGGAATGCAAGGGCATATACCGAAGCCCATTGACGAAGACATGCTGCTTAGTCAAATCAGCAAATGGGCCATTCCAGGCCCTTATGACAGCTCTAAACCGGACGACGACGGCGTCCGTGAAACACCGCCGCTGCAGCAACATAAGTATCCCCAGGTGAAAGGTATCGAGTTTGCCTCGGCACTGGCGCGTCTCAATCATAACGCGGCGCTTTATATACGCCTGGTCAAGCAGCTAGTCGACAGCTACCAGCAAAGCGCGATGAAAGTCGCAGAGTTTATTACCCGCGGAAAACATGATGAAGCACGCCGCTATTTCCACTCGTTAAAAGGCGCCTCGGCTAACCTCGGCTTAATAGCGCTGGAGAAAAAGGCGGGTCGCCTTGAAGATGCAATGAAAGGCGGCGATATTGCGACTGTAGCAGACTTGATCGGCGGTCTTGATAAATTACTTAACGAAGCAGAACAAGCCGCCGATGACTTCGCGGCGCTGCATCAGTCCCAGCAAAGTGCCGACACAGGAGCACCCGGATGATCCGTTTACTATTTTTAATTCCTCTTGTTCTATGCCTGCTTTGGATGCTCTTTCTGACCTACCGGGGGTATAGCTTTACTGAGGGTAAGCAAGGCTTTATCTACATTCTGGTCATCAGCACCGTGATTGCTGCCTTCTATACTCTGATGTGGTTTATTACCTGACGCCAGGTTATTTGAGCAGCAGACAGCTGTAAGACTGTCTGCCGCCTGGCTCTATGTTACTTGCTCTCTAGTGCGAAGAACGTGTCTCTAGCTATCCAACCAGAGCGAGTAAAACACCCGCAGCAACCGCAGAACCAAGTACCCCGGCTACGTTCGGCCCCATCGCATGCATCAACAGGAAATTCTGTGGATTGGCAGCCAGCCCCTCTTTATTCACCACGCGCGCTGCCATCGGCACTGCAGAGACGCCCGCAGCACCCAGCAATGGGTTGATAGGGTCTTTGCTGAGTACGTTCATCAGCTTCGCCATGAGCACGCCTGCTGCCGTACCAATCACAAAGGCCACAGCACCCAGCAGTAAAATCCCCAGGGTTTGCACATTAAGAAACGATGTGGCCGACAGTTGAGCGCCAACCGCCAAGCCGAGGAAAATGGTCACAACATTGATGATCTCATTCTGTGCGGCATTGCTCAGGCGCTCGACTACCCCGGATTCGCGCAATAAATTACCTAAGCAGAGCATTCCCACCAAGGGCGTTGCCGTGGGCAATAATAACGCGGTTAGAACCAACACCATTAACGGAAACAAGATTTTCGCCTTCTTTGAAACCGGCTTTAACTGCTCCATTTTTATTTGCCGTTCCGCTTTGCTGGTCAGCAAGCGCATAATCGGTGGCTGAATAACCGGCACCAGCGCCATGTAGGAGTAGGCAGCAACGGCAATGGCACCGAGCAGCTCCGGGGCCAGCTGAGAAGACAGATAAATTGCAGTCGGACCATCGGCACCGCCAATAATCGCAATCGCGGCCGCCTGTTCGAGCGTAAAGCTCATCCCCGGCACCCAATTCAATGCAATAGCACCAATTAAGGTCGCAAAAATACCAAACTGCGCCGCCGCTCCAAGAATAAACATTTTCGGGTTGCCGAGTACGGCGCTGAAGTCAGTCATAGCGCCAACACCGAGGAAAATGAGCAGTGGAAAGACGCCAGTGCTGATCCCTACCTCGTAAATGTAATACAGCATACCGCCTGCATCGCTCAGACCAGCGAGGGGAATATTGGTTAGGATCGCACCAAACCCAATGGGTAACAGCAATAAAGGTTCAAACTTATGCCGGATTGCGAGATAAATCAGTAGCGCACCGACTGCAATCATCAGCAGCATGCCCCACTGCATGTTAGCCAGTCCGGTGCTAACCCATAACTTATGCAAATCTTCCAAGGTTTATGCTCCCTTTACCGCTACCAGCTCATCACCAACCTGAACGTTGTCGCCCTCTTTCGCGATTAGACGTGAAACTACGCCGGCGTGTTCAGCACGCACTTCCGTTTCCATCTTCATCGCCTCAAGAATAACCAGCACGTCCCCTTCGGCCACTTCATCGCCAACTTTGACGTTGTGTTTCCACATGGTGCCTGCCAGCGGTGCGGTAATAATGACCTCGTCGCCCTCGTTTTTTGTGGGTGCAGATTCTGGCGCTTCACTTTTCTCAGCTGGAGCACCTTTTTCACTTGCAGCCAGGCTGCCGTCAGGGCCGACCTGGACCGAGAAAACCTTACCATCGACATTGACATCATAACGTTCAACGTTGCTGCTGCTCTTGTCCTTAGAGGCAGGAGCCGCCGACGATGCTTCGGCTTGTTCGCCTGGCGCCGGTTCAAAGGCATCAGGATTGCCTCGATTCTGTAAGAATTTGAGCCCTACTTCAGGGAAAAGCGCGTAGATCAGAACGTCATCTTCAGTGTTCTCAGCCAGCTTAATATCCAGCTCGCTCGCCTTGTCTTTCAGCTCAGTCTGCAGGCTTTCCATTTCCGGCTGCAGATTATCAGCTGGGCGGCAGGTCACAGGCTCAGCGCCTTCCAGCACACGCTTTTGCAGTTCTTCGTTAACTGGAGCAGCTGTCGCGCCGTATTCACCTTTAAGTACCGCTGCGGTCTCTTTTGAAATTGACTTGTAACGCTCACCGGTCAGCACATTTAACACCGCCTGCGTGCCCACGATCTGAGACGTTGGCGTAACCAGAGGGATGTAGCCAAGATCCTTGCGTACCGTTGGAATTTCCTTCAGCACCTCATCAAACTTGTCCAGTGCGCCCTGCTCTTTAAGTTGATTCTCCATATTGGTGAGCATGCCACCAGGCACCTGAGCCAGCAGGATTCGTGCATCAACCCCTTTTAACGAACCTTCAAACTGCGCATATTTTTTTCGTACATCACGGAAATAAGCAGCAATTTCTTCGAGTAGCTCGAGATCCAGTCCAGTGTCGCGCTCGGTCCCCTGCACCATGGCCACCAGCGTTTCCGTGGCGGAGTGCCCATAGGTCATACTCATTGAGGAAATCGCGGTATCAAGCATGTCGATCCCGGCATCAATCGCCTTTTGGTAAGTCGCTGTGCTCAGCCCCGTCGTCGCATGGCATTGCATCGCAATCGGCAGGTCAACGGCGTCTTTCAATGCGGTAATCAACGACTCGCATTCATAAGGGCGAAGTAACCCCGCCATGTCCTTAATACAGATTGAATGACAGCCCATGTCTTCCAGTTCACGGGCCATATCGACCCACTTATCAATGGTATGCACCGGGCTGACAGTGTACGACAAGGTTCCCTGAGCATGCCCTTCATTCTCGATGGTCGCTTTCACCGCGGTTTTCAGATTGCGCATGTCGTTCATGGCATCAAAGATACGGAACACATCGACACCGTTCTCTTTGGCCCGGGCGACAAAACGTTCAACCACGTCGTCGGCGTAGTGACGATAGCCAAGTAAATTCTGTCCGCGCAGTAGCATTTGCTGCGGCGTATTGGGCATAGCTTTCTTAAACTGGCGAATTCTGTCCCAGGGATCTTCCCCTAAATAACGGATGCAACTGTCAAAGGTCGCTCCGCCCCAGGATTCCAGCGACCAGTATCCAACCTGATCCAATTTTTCGGCGATCGGCAACATGTCATCAATACGAAAGCGCGTGGCCAACAGCGACTGATGCGCATCACGCAGTACAACGTCCGTGAGGTAAAGCGGCTTACTCATGAAATGGCTCCTGATAATACGAAATTAATTGGAATGTCGGGATTTACGATATTGGGCAACAGCAGATGCAATCGCGGCCATATGGGCCGAATTCGGGCTGTTGCCTGCAGATTGTGGTTGCTTGGCTGGCGATGCCTGTTCCGGCGCCATGCGGGTTAACAAACTCACGCAGCCAGTCAGTACAAGCAGAAAGCAAAATACAGTGGCCATGCCAATTAGCATCAGCGTAACTGCATCTAGAAGCATAGAAGTCATCTGTTATCTCATCTCCATGTGGTACGACCATTACATAGGAAAGCCAACAAAAATGCAACGTTAGCAGGCATGGAAGAGATTAAACTTTGGTGGAATAAAACAATAGCTTCACGCCTGAATCTTCAGGGTAAGCATAGTCGAAACAATGAGGATTTAAATCATATGAGGAAAGAAATGGCGCGCTCGGGAGGATTCGAACCTCCGACCGCCTGGTTCGTAGCCAGGTACTCTATCCAGCTGAGCTACGAGCGCGCTGATATCTCTTATAAAGACTTGTTATGTGATGGAAAGGAATGGCGCGCTCGGGAGGATTCGAACCTCCGACCGCCTGGTTCGTAGCCAGGTACTCTATCCAGCTGAGCTACGAGCGCGTCGTTACTTACACATCTATCTAGTCGGGACCATTTTGATGCAGTCACTGTTTATAAAAAACAATTTGCAGAAAAATGGCGGTGAGGGAGGGATTCGAACCCTCGATGAGGCTACAAACCCCATACTCCCTTAGCAGGGGAGCGCCTTCAGCCGCTCGGCCACCTCACCGCGACTTGATGGGGCAGAATGATAGCGACTCACAAAAATATGTCAAACGCTTTTTGCAAAGCACACCATCGTTTGCGTTATATTTAGCCAACTCGGGCAAATAACCTGCAACTTTTAAGCGCTAGATACAAAAAAGCTGGCGGAAGCCAGCTTTTCTGTAAGGTTATTCGTTCGAGTCGGTTGAACTCTCGCCCTTTTCTGCCTGGATGCGCATGTAAATCTCTTCCCGATGTACCGACACATCTTTTGGTGCGTTGACACCAATTCGAACTTGATTTCCTTTCACACCCAACACTGTCACGGTGACGTCGTCACCGATCATCAGGGTTTCACCTACACGGCGGGTTAAGATCAACATTCGTCTGCTCCTTCAATACCTTATTCCCAGTACACTCGATCCACTGACGAGAACCTCGCCGAGGAACAGGCATACTACCAGCCTTTCTTTTAATAGCACTATATCAATACTCATATAGTGCTACGACGTGCTACACGTTCGGTTACCAGCCTTGGATAGCCGTTATAGCATAACATAACCTGGCTAAAGTCTAACCGCTAACTTGCTGTGGCAAGGGTAAAGAGCAGGAAAATACGACCAACGTCAGAAACTCATAATCGTTCGTTCAACCAGGCCGACACAGACTGTAAGGCCACTTCCACGTTTTCCGGCTGTGAGCCCCCTGCCTGAGCCATATCAGGGCGACCTCCGCCTTTACCGCCAACCTGACTCGCCACATGGTTAACCAGGTCTCCAGCTTTAACTTTAGCAGTTAATGATTTAGTTACACCTGCAATCAGACTTACTTTTTCATCTGAGCTGGTTGCCAGCATCACAATGCCTTCCCCTAGCTGGTTTTTCAGGTCATCAACCATGCCGCGCAACGATTTTGCTTCAGCGCCTTGCAGCTCCGCAATAATCACCTTAACGCCATTCACGTCGACCACCTGGTCAATCAGGCTAGCGCCAGCTTGCTGGCTTAACTGTTGCTGCAAATCCGCAAGTTGCTTCTCTTGCTGCTTTTGCTTGTCCAGTAATTGCTCAATACGCGATACCAGCGTCGATTGATCAGTTTTGGTCAGCTCTGCCAGTTTCTGCAGTTGTTGTTGCTGCTGCTGGATAAAACGAACCGCAGCGGCACCTGTGGTCGCTTCGATACGACGCACGCCGGACGCAATACCACTTTCCTGCAAAATGCGGAAACAGCCAATATCACCAGTACGAGAGACATGCGTCCCGCCGCAAAGTTCGAGCGAGTAGTCGCCCATTTGCACAACCCTTACGTTGTCGTCGTATTTTTCACCGAATAACGCCATCGCGCCTTTCGCTTTCGCTTCGTCAACCGGCATAACGGCAGTCGTCAGCTCAGTATTGCGACGAACTTCAGTATTCACCTGAGTTTCAATTTCACGCAGTTGCTCTGCACTAACCGCCTGACCATGGGCAAAGTCGAAACGCAGGCGTTCTGCATCCACCAACGACCCTTTCTGGGCCACATGTTCACCAAGCACCCGACGCAGTGCTTCATGGATTAAATGGGTTGCCGAATGGTTACGTTTAATTGCTTCACGGCGTTCCACGTCGATACTTGCAGTCAGTTCCATTCCAATAGCGAGGTCCGCTATAGCTTCACCATGATGCCCGATGGCTTTCCCGATGTACTGGGTGTCAGTCACGTTAAAAACAGCGTCAGCGGCACTCAGCGTACCTATATCACCAACCTGACCACCGCTCTCGGCATAGAATGGCGTGCGTGACAGCACCACGACTCCACTTTGACCGGCAGCTAATTGGCCGACCGCCTTGCCTTCGTGGAACAATTCGACAATCTGAGCGCTATCTGAGGTGTTTCCATAGCCGCTAAATTCAGTCACCTGCTCTGACTTCAACTGCTTAGTGTAATCAGTGGTGAACTGAGACGCTTGCTGAGCACGTTTTCGCTGCTCGTCCATCGCCGCCGCAAAACCTTCTTCGTCAACTTTGACATCACGCTCACGAGCAACGTCTGCGGTTAAGTCAAGTGGGAAGCCATAGGTGTCATACAGCTTGAATGCGACATCGCCGGGAATCGTGTCACCCTGCAGCTCACTCAGTGCGTCATCCAGAATGCTCAGTCCGCGTTGCAAGGTGCGCGCAAACTGCTGTTCTTCCTGCAGCAGTGCCTGTTCGATGCGCTGCTGGTTGCTGACCAACTCGGGGTAGGCTTCGCCCATTTGTTTAATTAATGCATCCACCAGCTTGTAGAAAAACGGTTCTGTCGCGCCCAGCTTAGTGCCATGGCGAACCGCACGACGGATAATGCGGCGTAACACATAGCCGCGCCCTTCGTTGGAGGGCAGAACACCATCGGTAATCAGAAACGAACAGGAGCGAATATGATCGGCAATCACGCGCAACGACTGGTTACTAAGATCTTCATAGCCGACCGCATTTGCTGCAGCCTGGATCAGCGCGACAAAGGTGTCTGTTTCGTAGTTGGAATGCACACCCTGCATAATCGCAGCAATTCGCTCCAGACCCATGCCGGTATCAATCGACTGCTTCGCCAGCGGCTCCATGGTGCCATCCGGCTGGCGGTTGTACTGCATGAAAACCAGGTTCCAGATCTCAATGTAGCGGTCGCCATCTTCTTCAGGGGTGCCGGGAGGACCGCCCCAGACATCAGCGCCGTGGTCATAGAAGATTTCCGAGCAGGGCCCACAGGGTCCGGTATCGCCCATCGACCAGAAATTGTCTTTCTCGCCAATACGGCTGATCCGATCTTCCGGTACACCGATTTCTTTGGCCCAGATATCATAGGCTTCGTCATCGGTTTCAAACACGGTGACCCATAATTTTTCCGCAGGTAACCCCAACTGACCAGTTAAAAACTGCCAGGAGTACTGGATCGCTTCACGTTTGAAATAGTCGCCAAAGCTGAAATTGCCCAGCATCTCGAAAAAAGTATGATGGCGGGCGGTATACCCTACGTTTTCCAGATCATTGTGCTTACCACCGGCGCGGACGCAACGCTGTGAACTTGTCGCTCGCGTATAGCCACGTTTATCGGTGCCCAGAAACACATCTTTAAAAGGCACCATACCGGCATTCGTAAACAGCAGGGTGTCATCATTGTGGGGGATCAGGGAGCCACTGGGGACCACTTCGTGGCCGCGCTCAGTAAAGAAGTTTAAAAACGCGGAACGAATCTCGGCGCTGGTCATACTCATGGAAAATGTCCTAACTTATCTGTTCGTTGCTCGAAAAAAGAATGGCGATTAGCCTACCATAACGTGCTGAGATTGGCACTCAGATTACCCGCGTCTTTTGCTGCGAAAAATACGTTACGGGGCGCTCAGCAACCGTCGTCCTCATGCACTTTACTGATAGCTGCATAGACATGCGACGACAAAAATCCGCGCGAGGCCAAATGCCGCTGACGCCGGGCTTTTTCTTTATCCCCAGTTGCCGCTTCGGTGCCGAAGCGACGCTGGTATCGGTCGGCTGCCACAGCCACCCAGTCAACGTTGGTGGATTCCAGGATCTGCTCAACCAGCGTTCTCTGGATGCCTTTCTGTGCCATGTCCGAATAAATTTTCAACGGCCCATAGCCCGCTTCAATACGCTGTCGAACATAGCTTTCAGTAAAACGCTGATCCGATTGCCAGCCGCGTTCCTGCAGTTCACTGATGACCTCATCGACCGCATCAGCTGCAAAGCCCTTATCGCGCAACTTACGGGCTAATTCGCTGGCTGAGTGCTCGCGTCTTCCAAGTAAAAAAACCGCACGCTGCTCGATTGCTTTCTTGTCATCTGGTTCAACTTTTGCCATAGATATCCTTAGCATGCTGGTGAAAACCCAGTGAAACGATCACGCTCAAAGTGAACCTTTTATACCAGCAACCGTTCCAAGCTCCAACTGAGTTCGTTTTCACAATCGTTCTATACGTCTGTTTTACTAAACAAGGATACATTCATGCGTTCTTTTTCGTTCATCTCAGTCATCACGACTTTGTCACTCACGCTGTTGCTGGTAGCCGGTTGCAGCGCCCAGGCCAATACCGCTAACGATGAGGACCAGATTGTGGTCTCCGGGCAGGGCACGGTGCACGTGGTGCCCGATACCATGCGCTTTAGCCTGTGGGTCGAAGCCGACGGCCATCAGCTAAGCCCGATTAAAACCCAGGTCGACCAAATTACTGCCGCCATCTTAAACCAGTTGCAGCAACGCGATATCAAAAGAGAAGACATGCGTTCGTTCCAGCTGGCAATTCATCCGAAGTATAAACGAGAAGGCGATCAAACCGTACAGGACGGTTTTCAGGTAAGCCGTCAGATTGACGTGACCCTGCGTGATGCCAGTAATTTCGACCACCTGATCGACTATGCACTTGCCCAGGGCGTCACGCGTGTGGGAAGTATTCAGTATCAGTTAGGAGATGCCAGCGAAGCGTCGCAGCAGGCTTTATTGCGCGCCATTGATGATGCCCACACCAAGGCTACGTTGATCGCTGAACACAGCGACCGCGAGCTTGGTTCAATCATCACCATCCGCGAAAGCAGCAGCAACGGCTCCCCTGTTATGCGCATGGCTGCTGAAAGCCGCACAATGGACGTCTCAGAGCCTGGCCAGCAAGCCATTAACGCACAGGTTGAAGTCGTTTTCCGCTTACGTTAAACCACGGCGTGGCTGGCGCAGTGCCAGCCACCACCGCCGGGTAACAGTGCCCTTGCCGGTAACTCGATCACCGTCAGCCGGGGTTCAGCCTGCTCAATTAAACCCCGGGCAAGAGCATCTTCAGGCACGCCAAAAGTTGGCATCGCGTAGATGTCTCCAAGCCGGATACCGTTGCAGTAGCTGGCACACAGGGGCATACCTGGCGGACGCTGCAATGTATTTGAGCGGCGTCGTATACTAAGCGCCTCGGCTTCGCTCAATTGCAGTTGCGGCATCGGTAACGGCAGTAACTCGACGGCCAGTTGCTGCTCGCTCAGTTGCTGACGTAAATCGGCAACTGTCTGCTGACACCCTTCGTATTCAGGGTGCATCGGGTCGTCCGGTAGCGTCACCGCCAGTGTGCGCGGGCTTAAAAACGTCAGCAAATTGTCCGCATGACCACCCGTTTCATCACAGACTAAGCCCTGTGCCAGGGCAATAATATTGCGTGCTGCAAAGCTATCGCGAAATAACTGATGCAAGGTTTCCTGATTAAGAGTGGGGTTGCGCTTCGGCTCCAGTACTGACGAGGCTACATATAGCAATAGTCCCTCGCCATTGGTGTGCAATGAGCCACCTTCCAAGACCAAATCAAGGGGTTCGCGGTCTAACTGATAGCGCTTACAAAGCCAGTCGCGGGCCGCCAGGTCATCGGCAAAATCCGGATCAAGGCCGCCCCAGCCATTAAAGCCAGTGAGCAGACTAACAACCCTGCCGGGTTCATGGGGCAACGATGTCGGATCGGAGCATGTAGCCGATTGCTGAACATAAAAAGGTGCGCAGTCGCGCACCCATATATCCGCATAATCAACCACATCAAGCTGAATAGAGGAGAGCTGATGCGTTTTTAACTGCTCGGCTGCATTGGCCGCAGAGGACGAATGCACCTGCAGCACCAGCTGGATTGAACGTGCCTGCAGCAAGGGCTGCAGTCTGCATAAAGTATCCACAACTGCTTGCTGCGCAGCTACCGCCTGAAACGGCCAGATATCAGTACGCCAGGGCCAGCGCAGTATTAGCGCCCGCCGAGGCGACCATTCAGGAAGAAGAACGTCCATTGCGGGTGGAAGGCTTCCTCGCCGGTGATTTTGATTTACTGCGTGGTGATGATTTAGAGCTGTCCGGCTTGCTACCTGACCCCGCCCGGCCATGCTTACTGCGTCGCACGGCTCGGCGCGCGCGTTGCAGTTGCCGCTTGCCTTCTTTCTTATCAGTCATACTAACAAAGCTTTGCTCTTCTTTCGGCAAGTCAACCAGTCTGCGAAGGTAGTTGACGCGGTCTAACGGCAACTCCATCCATGCCCCCTGAACCAGGCCTTTCTCCAGCTTGACGTCACCATAACGAACGCGGATCAGGCGGCTCACCTGCATTCCCTGAGATTCCCACAAGCGCCGTACTTCACGGTTGCGACCTTCAGTCAGGGTGACATGGAACCACTGGTTCATCCCTTCGGCAGCCGTTGGCACTATTTTCTTAAAACGGGCGGGCCCATCGTCCAGTTTCACCCCACCGCGCAAGTTATGCAGGTGATGGTGCATGACCTCGCCAAACACACGGACCGCATATTCACGTTCAATTTCCCGGCTTGGGTGCATTAATCGGTTTGCCAGTTCACCGTCTGTAGTAAACAGCAGCAACCCGGATGTATTCACATCCAGTCGGCCGACTGCAATCCAGCGCGCACCATGCAATTTAGGCAGACGGTCATAGACGGTTGGGCGGCCTTCGGGGTCTTTTCGTGTTACCAGCTCGCCTTCAGGCTTGTGGTACATCAAAACCCGGCACACCATGGACGTTTCGTCTTTGACCACCACTTTATGGCCGTCGATACGCACGTCGGCCTCGCCTTCAATACGCTCGCCCAACTGAGCCACATGACCGTCCACGCGGATACGTCCGCTGGCAATCATCTGTTCGATTTCGCGGCGCGAGCCGTGCCCTGAACGGGCCAGTACTTTCTGTAACTTCTCAGTCATAGTTAATGCAATGTCGCCTTGGTTTCGCCACGCTCTCGCGTGTCTGGTTCGTGATCGGCCGCTTGTGGTTCGGCCAGTGCTTCAAGCTCTGGGCGTTCTGCTGCCAGTGCCGGAAGATCCGCTATGGATTGTAAAGAAAAATAATCTAAAAATGCTTTCGTGGTTGCATACAACGACGGCCGTCCCGGGACTTCTTTCTGCCCCACTACCTTTACCCAGCCACGTTCCTGCAAGGTTCGCATAATCTGAGTGCTGACAGAAACTCCCCGCACCGCCTCAATCTCTCCGCGGGTGACCGGCTGACGCCAGGCAATCAATGCCAGCGTTTCCAGCAATGCCGCAGAGTAACGTGGGGACCGCTCCTGCCACATATTTGCCAAAGCCGGTGCCAGTTCGGCACGGGTCTGAAACCGGTAGCCTGAGGCCACTTCCACCAATTGTACCCCACGCTCCTGGTAATCTGCTATTAATTCATCCAGGATCTGGCGCAAGCGAGGGCGGTTCAGCTTATATCCGGACAACGCGCCCTGCATCAGCTGATCCAATGTGATTGCTTCATTAGCAGCAAACAATGCCGCTTCAACCAGCTGTTTTAACTGACTGTCTTTGATCATTTTGCATCCACATAAATCATTGAAAAATTTTCTGCCTGGGTGAGCCGGATCATGCCCTCTTTATTCAGTTCCAATAACGCCAGAAAGCTAACCACTACCCCGGCACGCCCTTCAGCGACCTCGAAAAGCTGCTGGAACTGGAGCCGCGGCTGGCTTTGCAGCCGATC
Source organism: Aliidiomarina sedimenti (assembly GCF_003986955.1). GTDB lineage: Bacteria > Pseudomonadota > Gammaproteobacteria > Enterobacterales > Alteromonadaceae > Aliidiomarina > Aliidiomarina sedimenti. The sequence goes on from NZ_PIPN01000005.1 coordinate 122,736, forward strand.
CAATATGCTACTCATGCGCTCACGCGTCGACAAGGTTTCACGACTGACATGATGATGCTGGGTTACATCGATTTGGCGCATCACCGCGCGCATCGCCGTTACTAAGTCATCTAACCCAACTTGCGGCGGCTCTGGTTCGCTGTCGTCGGCCTGAACCAGCGCACTCCCAATAAAAAAGTCGCGCTCCTGCTGAGGCTGGCTGTCCAGCTCCATCGCGCCCTGGCGAATAATCTCATATTCTTTCAGGCGGCGGATTAACTCTGCCCTGGGGTCATCTTCCTCGTCATCTTCTGCCGGCGGCCGCGGTAGCAGCAAGCGGCTTTTAATTTCAGCCAGCATGGCGGCCATCACCAGATAGTCGGCAGCCAGTTCCAGCTTCAATTCGCGCATCAGGTCGACGTAGGTCATGTACTGGCGAATCACATCGAGAATAGGTAAGTCCAGAATATTCATCTGATCGCGTCGGATCAGGTACAACAACAGGTCCATCGGGCCACTGAATGCATCCAGCATCAGTTCCAGAGCATCTGGCGGAATATACAGGTTTTCCGGACGTTCCAGTACCGGTTCGCCACGCACAAAGCCTAAGGGCAAGGACTGCTGTTCAGCCACTTATGAACTCCTGTTCCGTACTGTTAATCCGCAAAGGGGCCCGGGTCGCCCTGCCCTTCCCGCAGCACGCTAACATCGCCATCGGCCATGTCAATTACTGTGGTCGGTTGCTCGCCAATATGGCCACCGTCAATGATCACCCCAACCTGATTGCCTAAGCGCTGTTCAATTTCATACGGGTCTGATTCTGCCATTTCATTGCCTGGCAAGATTAAGCTGGTCGACATCAAAGGCTCATTTAATTCAGCCAACAATGCCTGCGCTATTGGATTCGCCGGCACCCGCAAACCTATGGTTTTACGTTTTGGGTTCAATAGCCGTTTAGGCACCTCTTTGGTTCCTTTAAGAATAAAAGTATAACCCCCCGGGGTATTGTTCTTAATCAAACGAAACGCCTGATTATCAACCCGCGCGTACACCGAGAGTTCCGACAGGTCACGTACCATTAAGGTGAAATTATGGTCCTTGTCGATATCGCGAATCCGGCAAATCTGCATCAACGAATTCTTATCGCCTATCTGGCAGCCAATGGCATAGCCAGAGTCGGTCGGATAAATGACTACCGCGCCTTGCCGGATCATTTCGACTGCTTGTTTAATTAAACGCGGCTGTGGGTCTTGCGGATGAATGTACAGGTATTCACTCATAAACTTAATGCCTTTGATCCCTAACTAAGGTACTCAGATCCCAGTGCTGCCAAACGGGTCGGCAGCCATCCGGCAAACTCAAATTACGGCCTAGCTCGCGCCAGCGGCCAGGGCCATGGAAATCAGAACCTACACTGCTCAGCAGCGTATAGTCATTTGCCAGCTGCGCTAACTGCATGCGTTGCTGCGGCGCCTGTTGACCACTGGCCACCTCAAGCGCTTCGCCGCCGACATCTTTATAGGCAGCGAGCAATCGTTTCAGCCATTTACTACTCAACTGATACGCCAGTGGATGGGCCAGCGAGGTAACACCACCCGCCGCCTGAATAGCGCCAACCGCATCTTCCAGGCTACACCACTGAGGGGCCACATACGCACAGTTGCCCTTACCTAAGTAACGTTTGAATGCTTCATCCACCGTCGCCACATAACCGCCAGCAACCAGAGCATCCGCCAAATGCTTACGGGTAATCACCTCATCAGCATTGTCCTGTCGCGCCCGCACTGACTGCAAACAACCTTCGTCAATTTGCTGTTTACTCAATTTGTCTATCATCTGCTCAGCCCGTTCCTGACGTGCCATTTGCTGAGCCGCAATCAACTCAGTTAGCGCTGTATTGTCAAGATCGAAACACCAACCCAGGACGTGAATTTCATGCCCCTGCCAGCGACTACTAAGCTCAATGCCTGTCACTATCTGTGGCACCACGCCGCCAGTCAGTTTGGCCGCCCGCTGACGAGCTTCTGCAATACCGGCCACGCTGTCATGATCGGTTATTGAGATCACTTCGACATGGAGGTTGTGTGCACGCTCTACCAATTCGCCAGGCGTCAGGCTGCCATCCGACGCAGTGCTGTGCATATGTAAATCAATTTTCATCCCACTATCATACGCGTATACGCCTGTTTAATCATCCATTCAGTATTGACAGCCTCAGTCTCCGTGGGTAAGGTATAGCCAACATAGACAACTTCCTGATCCGTACTCAGGAAATTTTCAGCAGACTAAAGCGGATTCGCGATGAAAATCATGCAAATCGATTCAACAACAGTGCACAACAACCAACCTAACCGTTGGTGGTGGCATCACGCAACTATGCGGGTGCTGTTGTTATCTTTTTGTCTGCAACCAAGCACGTTAGCGCCAACCAGAGCCTAGCGTCAGCAACGAAAAGAAAATCAATAAAAAAGCCCGCAACCTTTGCGGGCTTTTTTATTGAGCCCGGCAGAGGCAGGCGACGACAATCACTTATTAGATTCGGGAAAATACAATGCAGCCGGCAAAAGATATACAACTTGGTTTTGTAGAACCTATTTCTATTCGCCTCGACTACCAGGCCGAACCCCTGAGCGTGCTAAATACACTGGCCACTAAGGATGGGGAGCACCTCTTACTCGAATCAGCCGAAGTCGATTCGAAACAAAACCTGAAAAGTTTGCTGATGGTGGATGCTGCGCTGCGTATTCGCTGTGACGGGCTGCAGGTTGAAGTCAGCGCACTGAGTGACAATGGCACGCCGTTACTCGACTATCTTCAACAGCAACTGCTGGAGCAGCACGGCGACCAGTTTACACTTCAGCGTAATGGCACCGAGTTGAGCATTCATTGTCCGCAAGCCCCCATTCACCTGAATGAGGATGCCCGATTGCAGGCTCCGGGAAACCTGACCCCACTGCGCCTTTTACAACAGTTAGAAAGCACCCGAGCGCACCCGTTTGCAGTGTTTCTCGGCGGCGTCTTCGGCTACGACCTGATCGCCAGTTTCGAAGATTTACCCGCGGTCAGTGCCGGCCATAACAACTGCCCGGATTATCAGTTCTATTTTGCCGAAAGCCTGATTGTCATGGACCACCAGGCGCAGCGTACTGAGCTTATCGCGACACTCATCGGCGGCGACAATCTGGCGCAACGCGAAGAACGGCTGTATCAGCGCATGGGCGAACTAAGCGCCCGTTTACAACGGCCAAAGCCAGTCAGCCCGGTGACCAGCGAAACGCCTGCAACCATTCAGGCAACACCGGACCGGGCAACCTTTGCCCGTCATGTTGAAACACTTAAAGAATCCATTGTCGCCGGTGATATTTTCCAGGTGGTACCGTCCCGCGAATTTAAGTTGCCCTGCCCACATGCGCTCGCCGCTTACCAGCAGCTCAAAGTTGAAAACCCAAGCCCCTACATGTTTTACCTGAAAACACTCGATTTCGAACTTTTCGGTGCATCGCCCGAATCGGCTCTCAAATATACAGCCGCGACCAATCAGGTCGAGCTTTACCCCATTGCAGGTACTCGTATACGCGGAAAAGATAAAGAGGGTAACGTCAGCGCGGATTTAGACTCACGAATTGAACTTGAGCTGCGCAATGATCAAAAAGAGCTGGCCGAGCATATGATGTTAGTGGACCTGGCACGAAATGATTTGGCACGTATCGCAGTTACCGGTAGCCGCTACGTGGCGGACCTGTTGCAGGTGGACCGCTATTCACATGTGATGCATTTAGTCTCTCGGGTAGTCGCCCAACTGCGCCCTGAGCTGGATGCGCTGGACGCATACCGCGCCTGTATGAATATGGGAACCCTGACCGGCGCGCCGAAACTCAGTGCCAGCCGTCTGATCCGCCAGGTCGAACAACAACGTCGTGGAAGTTACGGCGGTGCGGTCGGTTACCTTAACGGCGACGGCGACATGGACACCTGCATTGTTATCCGCTCTGCCCTGGTTCGCGATGGAATGGCGGTGGTGCAGGCTGGCGCCGGGGTGGTCTATGATTCAGACCCAAGCGCAGAAACCAACGAAACTGAAAACAAAGCCCGGGCAGTACTGAATGCCATTCGCCGCAGTCAACAGGGAGGCCAACTGGCATGAACCTACACAAAGGTCGTATATTTCTTCTCGATAATCAGGATAGTTTTGCCTACAACCTGGTCGATGAACTGGCACAACTTGGCTTTAGTCTTGAGGTCTATCGCAACCAGTTGAGTGCCGACGAGATTTTCCGGCACATGGAAAAAGCAGCCCTCAACGAGCCGGTTATGCTTTGCCTGTCACCCGGCCCCGGTCACCCCAGTGCCGCCGGATGTTTGCTTGAGCTGCTGCAGCTGTGTCGTGGCCGCTTTCCGCTACTTGGCATTTGCCTTGGTTTCCAGGCTATGGTTCACCAGGCTGGCGGTGAGGTTGGACGCAGCCGACAGATCATGCACGGCAAGACCAGTTTAATGCAGCTTAGCGAGCATCCGGTCTTTGCCGGCCTTGGCTCACCACTGCAGATCGCCCGTTACCATTCGTTGCAGGCAATAAAAGTGCCCGAGTCGCTGACTGTTATTGCGCAGGTCGATGACATCCCCATGGCCGCCTATGATCAGATAAACGCCTGCATTGGTTATCAGTTTCATCCGGAGTCGATTATGACCACTCAAGGCAGCAGCCTATTACACGCCACAGCAAACTTTTTACTAACTCAAGCGGAGCGTCTGACATGCAACAACTAGCCCGGGTTTTAAACGGTGAAGTACTCGACCAGGTTGAGACAGACACCATGTTCTCCTACCTGATCCAGGGGCGGATGACCGACGCACAGATCGCTGGCATGCTGCTGGCGATGAAAATTCGTGGAGAAACCCCAGCTGAGATAGCTGGCGCCGCACAGGCATTGCGCCGGGCGGCTAAGCCGTTCCCACGCCCTGACTACACCATTGCCGATACCTGCGGCACTGGCGGTGATGGCTCCAATACGATCAATATTTCCACCGCCGCCGCCGTTGTCGCTGCCAGTATGGGCGTCGCGGTAGCTAAGCATGGTAATAGAAGCGTGTCCTCCCGGTCGGGCTCAGCGGATGTGCTGGAAGCGATGAAAATACCGCTCGACGGGCCACCGGATGAAGCGCGTAGCATGCTCGATAATTACAACTTTTGTTTTCTCTTTGCCCCCCATTACCATCCTGGCTTTAAACACGCCATGCCGGCGCGCCAGGAACTGAAAACACGGACCCTGTTTAACCTGTTAGGGCCGCTGATAAACCCGGCCCAGCCCGACGTGCAATTGCTCGGCGTGTACCGGCCTGAACTGTGTGAACCGGTTGCGCAGACCTTGCAGCTTCTCGGTTGTAAGCGGGCCATGGTGGTGCACGGCAGCGGTCTCGATGAGCTGGCACTGCATGCACCAACCAAAGTGGTGGAAGTGAATGGTGCTGACGTAAGCAGCTATGAACTGACACCGGCTGATTTTGGTGTTTCGCCCGCCCCGGTCAGTGACCTTAAGGGCGGCGATGCGAATATGAACGCCCGCTTGCTGAACGAAGTATTCCGTGGCGAAGGACCCTCAGCGCATCGTCATGCGATTGCAATGAACGTAGCCGCTCTGCTTCATATGACGGGCCGTGCCGACAACTTTAAAGACGCGACCGAGGAAGCGCTGACCCATATTGATAGCGGCGCCGTGGCAACCCACCTGCAACACATGCAATACGGAGTTGCACTATGAACAGGCCAGCAACTAACTCGCAGCAGCCAAGTATTCTGCAGCAAATAGTCACTCAGCGTCGCCAGCGTATTGCTGAACTGGCTGAGGTGTATTCCCAGGCCGGACTATATCAGGCAATTCAACAGCAGCAGCGGCCCCGTCGCAGCCTCACAGGCCAGTTACGACGTAGCGACAAAGGGTTTATTCTTGAATGCAAAAAGGCCTCGCCATCGAAAGGTCTGATCCGGGCCGACTTTGATCCGGTTGCTATCGCCCGGATCTATCAGCCTCATGCCGCGGCAATTTCGGTACTGACCGAGCCTGACTACTTTGAAGGGGATTTTGCCTATTTGCAGGCGGTCAGCCGCGAAGTGCAAATTCCGGTCCTGTGCAAGGACTTTATCGTGGAGCCGCTGCAGTTGTATCTTGCCCGCTACTTTGGTGCTGACGCGGTGCTGCTGATGCTCTCAATACTTGATGATGACGACTATCGAACCTTAAGTGACCTGGCTGGCAAGCTCGGTCTTGAGGTACTAACCGAAGTTAGTACGGAAGCAGAAATGCACCGGGCTGCTGCATTAAACGCGCCTGTTATTGGCATTAATCATCGTAACCTGCATGATCTCAGTATTGACCTGAATCGCAGTCAGCGTCTGGCCGCACTCGCGCCGAAAGACGCCTTGCTGATTGCAGAATCCGGTATTACTGAACACAGCCAGGTGCGCGCGCTCGGCGCTTTCGTCGACGGCTTCCTGGTCGGTAGCCATTTAACCGCCCAGGCTGATATTGACCGCGCCTGCCGCCAACTGATTTATGGCGAGCATAAAGTGTGCGGTCTTACCTCACCTGCCGACGCGCTCATGGCGGCAACAGCGGGTGCCCGCTACGGCGGTCTTATCTTCGCCGAAGGCTCGCCGCGTCAACTCACTATCACCCAGGCCAAAGGCATTTGCCAGCAAGTACCCGCGCTGGATTATGTCGCTGTGGTGACCACTGATGCAGTGAACGATATCGTTCAGTTAGCCGAGTCACTGCCATTGAGTGCTATTCAACTGCATGGTCAGCAGCCCCTTGCGGTGGTCGAAGCAGTGCGCCAGCAACTCCCCACGACCACCGCCCTTTGGTATGCCATCGACATGGCTAACCAGGAGGCCGCAGACTTTTTTAACTGGCCAGTGGAGCGTCTGGTGCTCGACAATGGCCGTGGTGGCAGTGGCCAGTCATTTGACTGGCAAAAACTGAATACACTGACCGAGACCCAGCGCCAGCAATGTCTGTTGGCTGGCGGTATTGGTGCTGACAACGTCCGCGACGCGATGGCAACTGGCTGTCGGGGGCTGGATCTAAACTCAGCAGTCGAATACAAGCCAGGTCAAAAAGATGCAGCCGCACTTAATTTAGTCTTTACCCGTTTGAGTCATTATTTTCGCAGTTCCGCTCAAACACTTTCTTCGCTTAGTTCAAAGGACATCAACTCATGAGTAGTCAAGACAAAAAGCTGGACCCTTATTTCGGAGAGTTTGGTGGTCAGTATGTACCTGAAATTCTATTACCTGCACTGGACCAGCTCGAGCAGGCATTTATTGACGCTCAGCAGGACGACCTGTTTCGAGCTGAATTTAACGACCTGTTGAAGAATTACCTGGGTCGTCCAACGCCACTAAGCCTGTGCCGCAACCTGCCCCGCACCGGGCGCAGTAAGATCTACCTGAAACGCGAAGATCTGCTGCATGGCGGCGCCCACAAAACCAATCAGGTACTCGGTCAGGCATTATTGGCCAAACGCATGGGTAAACACCGTATTATTGCCGAAACCGGCGCCGGTCAGCATGGTACGGCGACTGCATTGGCGTGCGCCCTGCTCGACCTGGAATGTATTATTTATATGGGCAAGAAGGATGTTGAACGGCAGCAGCCTAATGTCTTCCGCATGGAGCTGATGGGGGCTAAGGTGGTACCCGTTGACAGTGGTAGTGGCACGTTGAAAGACGCCGTTAATGAAGCCTTGCGCGACTGGACGGCAAGCTATCAAAGCACACATTATTTACTTGGTACCGCCGCTGGGCCACACCCCTTCCCGACCATTGTGCGTGAATTCCACCGTATGATTGGTGAGGAATCGAAACGGCAGATAATCGATCAGGCCGGGCGCCTGCCAGACGAAGTGATTGCCTGTGTTGGCGGCGGCTCCAATGCAATTGGCATGTTTGCCGACTTTATCAACGAACGTGAGGTTCGTTTAACGGGGGTCGAGCCGGGCGGCAAAGGGCTTAGTTCGATGCAGCATGGTGCTACGCTGAGCGCCGGAAAACCGGGTCTGTTGCACGGTTGCTACTCGTTTTTAATGCAGACCGATGAAGGTCAGATTGAAGAGTCGTATTCAGTATCAGCCGGGCTTGACTACCCGGGGGTCGGCCCTCAACACGCTCATCTGCATGCCACCGGCCGCGCCCAGTATGTCTCGGTCACTGACGATGAAGCGTTAGAGGCTTTTAAATTGCTAAGTGCCCATGAAGGGATTATTCCCGCGCTGGAAAGTGCTCACGCCCTCGCCTATGCCATCAAGGTCGCTGAAACCAGTAAAGAACCACAAATTTTGCTGGTCAACCTATCCGGCCGTGGCGACAAGGACATTGATCATGTACGTAAAATATTTGCCAGCCAGGAGGCGTCGAAATGAGTCAGACACCCTTTGTTAGCGAACGCTATGCCGCTATGTTCAAACGCCTCGGTGAAGCCGGCCAGGGTGCCTTTATTCCGTTTGTGACTTTAGGTGACCCGGATCTTGAACAAAGTGAAGCGATTATAAAAACACTGATTGATAACGGTGCCGATGCACTCGAGCTGGGCTTTCCGTTTTCTGACCCTGTCGCCGACGGCCCGACCATTCAACGTGCATCGATCCGGGCGCTGCAGGCGCAGATGTCCGTCGATAAGTGTTTTGCGTTGCTCAAACGTATTCGCCAGTACAACGCCGACATCCCAATTGGCTTGCTGGTCTATGGCAATCTGATTATGGCTCAGGGACGCGAGCATTTTTACCAGCGCTGCGCCGAAAACGGAGTGGATTCAGTATTGGCGGCTGATATCCCAGTGCGGGAAGGCAAAACTTTTCAACAGGCGGCTAACCAGGCCCATATCGCCCAGGTTTTTATTGCGCCACCTGACGCGACTCCGATGACATTGCAGCGTATTGCGGCCCATAGCCAGGGTTATATCTACCTGCTTAGTCGTGCCGGTGTGACCGGCGCTAATGCAACGCTTCAGCTACCTGCAGGTAAGCTAATTGACTACCTCAGGCAACAGGGAGGCGCGCCGGCGGTGCTTGGTTTCGGAATTTCGGCGCCAGAGCACGTTCGCCAGGCTATTGAGGCTGGGGCGGCCGGCGCTATCAGTGGCTCGGCGGTGGTTCAGCGGATTGAACAGCATCTGGATGACAAAACGGCAATGCTGGCGAGTCTTGCTGAATTTATTGGCAACATGAAAGCAGCTACCATTAAGTAGTACTTAAAAAAGGCGCCTGCTAGGCCCAGGCGTCTATCAGGTTACCCACGGCCCCGACTCCGCGGGGCTTATTAACACCGCTTTCCATCGAGGCTCCCTGATTGATCTCAGGCGGTGGAGGACCAATACGGTTGATCTGGTCATTGGTGACCCGTGTCAGTTCAGCGCGCGGGGCATTGCGCATGCTGGCAAGGCGCGCATCGTTCTGCACATCCGACTGTCGCTGGCGGAATACATCCGGCCCTGTTTTAACCCGGCTATTCTGTGCAGACCGTCCTTGTGAGACTGTATTTTCCGGGACCATGTTACTCGACACTAGGTTAGCTCCTGGCTTTACTGCCTTTTCGTTTCCGCCGGTTCAGCCATGACGTGTGTATTTTCGAGACTTGCAGCCCCGCTTCCTTTTTCGTTATCGGCCATTCTCAGAATTTCATCACCAGCGAGTGCAATTGCCAGCCAACGTGTACTATCGCTCTCCATTAAGGCAATCTTCACAACCATGGTTAAAGGAACCGACAGCAGCATACCGACGGGGCCCAGCATCCAGCCCCAGAACAACAAAGATAAGAACACGACCAGAGTAGAAAGACCAAGTCCACGGCCCATCACTCTCGGTTCAATAATGTTACCCATAATGACATTCACCGCCAGATAAAGCAGCGCAACGGCACCGGCAATCCATGGGTTGTATTGGATCAAGGCCATAATTATCGCAGGCACAGAGGCGAGAATAGAACCAATATTTGGAATGTAATTAAACAGAAAGGCGACCACACCCCAGAGTAAATAGTGGTCAATGTTCATCAGCCATAAACTAAACCCTATCAGCACCCCGGTAAACAAACTGATCAGCGTCTTCAGTGCCAGGTACTTATTGATGGCATGCAAAATTGCACCGACATTGCCCATCGTCCGTTCCGGATGTTTAATGGCAAGGCGTATTTTAGCTGGCACTATGCGCGCTTCGCCTATCATAAACACCATAATTAATAACACGATAACGAAACTGGCCATGAAGTTACCGACACCGCTGAGCATATTCACGGTGAGGTTAATGGCGCGGGACGGGTCGAGCTGGGACTGCAACAGTTCCCAGTTGAGCGAAATATTGTAGGATTCAGCCTGCGCCACTAACCATTCAAACTGGGCGGCGCTGCGGTCGCGATACTCTGGCAGCTTCTGGGTAAATTCATTGACGGACTGTACAACCAACCCTGTCAGCAATAAAACAATGATCGCAATGACTCCGACGACCGGCAGTAAGGCCAGAAAACGCGGTAGACCCTGGCGATGAAACCATTCAATCAACGGGTGACAAATAATCGCTATAAACAATGCCAGCAAAACCGGTACGACGACGACACTGGCGGCCTGCACACCTGCCAGAACCACCACAATGGCAGCCATGGTAAACAATATCTTTCCGGCCGAAGTAATCTGAGCTGAGTTGTTCATCGTAATCCTTACTGAGGTTAAGCGCTGGCTATGCACGACAATGAAAACAGTGTACGCAAGCTGATGCGTTTGAGCAATGTGAGCGAAAAGCTGCTTTACTTGAACCAAGTCACTGAGCACAACAACATAGGCATGTTCATGAAACTATTAATAACAGGCGCAACCGGTCTTATCGGGACAGCGCTGTATAAAAAATTACGCAATCAGCACCAGTTAACGGTGTTAACCCGCAACGCAAACAAGGCCTATCAGAAACTAGGCCATGATATCGAGGTCATTACTCAGCTCAGCGAGCTGAACGACCTCAACCAGTTTGATGCAGTGATCAATTTAGCCGGTGAGCCTATTGCAGACAAACGCTGGAGTAATGGCCAGAAGCGACGAATTGAACAGAGCCGCTGGCAGATTACTGAGCAATTAGCGCATTTGTTCGAAGCCAGTGATCAGCCACCCGGGGTGCTGATCTCCGGTTCAGCTATTGGCTACTATGGTCGCCAGGGTCGCGAGCCCGTCACCGAGGACAGCCACAAGGTTCACGATGAGTTTACTCATCGTTTATGCGCCCACTGGGAAGCCCTTGCGATACAGGCCGAGTCGGACAAAACCCGGGTATGTCTGCTGCGAACCGGTATCGTGCTGGCCCAGGATGGCGGAGCCTTGCAGCGCATGGCTCTGCCATTTAAATTCGGCTTCGGTGGCCCGATCGGCGATGGTAAACAAATGATGTCATGGATTCACCTCGACGACATGGTCGATCTCATTCTTTACCTGCTGAATAACGAGGAATGCAAAGGTCCATATAATGCTACGGCGCCCAACCCCGTCAGCAATGAAGAATTCAGCCGCACCCTGGCCCGGGTACTCAACCGGCCTTGTCTGTTGCGGGTTCCCGCTGTGGTAATGCGGGCCTTGCTCGGTGAAATGGCCGATATGATCCTGACCGGTCAGGCAGTACTTCCGGAGCGTATCCAGCAACACGGGTTTGAATTCCGCCACAGTACCGTGCGAGACGCCTTGCAACAATGCTGCAAGGCGTAAACTCGAGCCACCACTGCCATCAGCTAAGCCGGCGGATCAGCCCCGCTGCATTCTGGGCCAGTAGCCGGGCGCAGACCGCCTTGCCTAACAAGGCAACAATGGTGGCGCCTAATACCGGCCCCAGAATCCAGAAACGCCAGTGGATACTGGGTTGCATCGCAAAGACCTGGGTTTGCAGCAGAAACACCGACAACTCCATCGCGACCGCCGCAATAAGGCCCGCCAGCGCTCCTAAAATAACAAACTCATAAGTCACAGCCCGGGACAGTAACTTGCCCGGTGCACCCAGGGTGCGCAGAATCACCAGTTCCTTTTCGCGCTCTTCCAGGGTCGCCTGTACCTGCGCCACCAGCACCAGCGCACCCGCTAAGACCACCAGCACCAGTACGAAAGTAATCGCCAGTGAGACCTGCTCAATAACTTCACGCAACTGACCAATAATGGTATCAACATCAATCAGCGAGACCTGGGGGAAGTTACGAAACAGTTCATAGAGTTCATCGCTTCGCTCTGGCGCCAGATAAAAACTGGCAATGTAAGTTGCCGAACTGGTCTGCAATGTGGCCGGATCAAAAATCATATAGAAATTCGGCTGCATCGTATTCCAGTCGACTTCACGAATACTACTCACCGGCACACTAAACTCATCGCCCCCCACCGAGAAGCGCAGCTCGTCGCCCACGGCCAGGTTGAGTCGTTCCGCTACTTGCGACTCAACAGAGACTGAACCTGTCTCGTCCTCGCTAAACCAGTTACCCTCAGTGAGGTTATTATTCGGTGGCAGATCAGCGCGCCAGGTTAACTGCAGCTCGCGGCCAAAGCCTTCCCGAAACTCACTGGCATCACGTTCTTCTTTGCTCACTGCGTCGCGCACCAGTTCATCGTTAATCGCCATCAGCCGACCCGGCACAATCGGGTACAAATCAGTCGCCGAGATCTGTTCCCGCTCAAACATAGCGTTCAGTTCGGCAACCTGGTCATCGGCGACATTGACGACGAAATAATTAGGCGCATCATCGGGCAATTGATTTTGCCAGTCAGCAAGCAGCTCGTTACGCAACGCCAGAACCAACAGGAAAAGCATCAGGGCGGTGGCAAAGCTAATCATCTGCACTGAATTCTGTTTGGCACGACGCTGCATTCCTGCCATTGCTAAACGCCAACTACTGCCCGCCTGCATGCCTGCCGTGCGACTAGCGCGGATAAACAGGCGACTAATCCCGAGCAATACCAGCACCGCCATCGACCCGCCGGCAAACAAGGCTGCCGACAGCAACCAGCTGGAGGAATACACCACCATTAATATATAAATAGTGCCGCCCCCGATCAGCCACTGCAGCCAGGCACGCAGACTCGACTGCGCAAGGTCACGTTGCAGCACTCGCAATGGCGGAACCTTAATCAGCCGCAGTAACGGATAGAGGCTGAACATAAGCGCACAGAGCAGGCCCGTTCCGATGGCCAGAACATACGGACCGCTACCAGCGGCCGGCAGGCTTTGTTCAAGATATGCAGCAACAAAGTAGATCACGCCAGCCTGCAACAGGTAACCCAGCAGCGTACCCAGGGCGATACTAAAGACCGTCAACAGCAACAAATGGAGGGTGAAAATACGCGAAATCAGACCGCGCGATCCACCCAGTGTTTTCATAATGGCCACCGCATCGTAATTGCGCTGACAATAGCGCTGAGCGGCGACTGCCACTGCTGTGGCGGCTAACACCACGCCCAGCAGGCTGGCCAGCAGCATGAACTGTTCAGCCCGCTGCAGTGAGCTTGCCAGCGGTGTGTCACCGTCGGTGATTCCCTGCCAGCGCTGAGTCACATCATCGAGTTGTGGCAGTAGCCAGCTTTCAAAACGTTCGATATCGGCGTTGTCGCCGGCAAATAAGTAATGGTAATTAACCCGGCTACCAGGTTGAATCAAGCCAGTCGCGGCGAGATCATCATAGCCAATCAACACATTTGGACTGTCAGTAAACACATTCAGCCCGGAATCTGGTTCGTGGGTCAGAACCTGAGTCACGGTGAATTCGCTGTTACCAATTTCAAGCGTATCACCCAAGGCTAATTCAAGTCGCTGAAAAAGCTGTGACGCCACCCAGGCTTCACCGGACTGAGGCAACTCGTCGGTCGGCGCACCTTCCGCGAATGCCTGACTGCCGACTTCAAGCTGGCCGCGCAACGGGTATTCGCTGCTGACTGCTTTAATATCGACCAGTGCCATATCACTCGCTGCAAAGGCCATTGAATTGAAACTGGTTCGCCGTGCCCAGCGCAAGCCTTCGTCGCTGGCTTGCTGCAACCACTCTGTGTTCACTTCGTCGCGTGAACGAAGCACCCGATCCGCGGCAAGAAATTCTGCACTTCGCTCCAGTAAACCAGCCTGCAGACGCTCGGAAAACAACGACAGCGAGAGGACGGCGCAAACCGACAGCGCGATGGCTGCAGCCATGATCGTCAGTTCACCACGTCTCAGTTCATGCTGTAGTAAACGCCAGGATATTTTATGCCACATCGACTGACTGCTCCTTCAGTTCACCTGCCTGCATCTCCAGCACGCGATCGCATTTTTGTGCCAGCGTGGTGTCGTGAGTGACCATCACCAGCGTAGTACCCTGTGCTTTGTTCATCTCGAACAGTAATGCCTCCACCGTATGCCCGGTGGTGCTGTCGAGATTACCGGTCGGTTCATCAGCAAAGAGAATTTTAGGCTGGCCAATAAATGCCCGGGCAATAGCAACGCGCTGTTGTTCACCACCAGACAATTGATTCGGATAATGGGTTAAACGTTCACCCAGGCCGACCTTGCCAAGCAACTCCCGCGCCTGAGCTTCGGCATCTTTACGCCCGGCCAGCTCGGCGGGTAGCATGACGTTTTCCAGTGCAGTCAGGCTTGGAATCAACAGAAATGACTGAAAAATAAAACCGACTTTATCCGCGCGTATTTTTGCCCGCTGCTCCTCATCCAAATCGCCTAAATTTTCGTTATCTATAAGGACCTGACCTGTAGTAGCAATATCCAGCCCGGCCAGGAGTGACAACAAGGTGGATTTACCAGAGCCGGAAGCCCCCACAATGGCGACGCTTTCACCAGCTTTAATAGCAAGAGTAATTGCGTGTAGAATGGTGAGTGGACCTGCACTGGTCTCAACTTTTTTCGAAACAGCGGTGGTTTGAATAATCATATGATGAAAAAATTCCTTTATGTCGGCTCAATGCTCGTGCTTTTGCTGGTTATACGGCCGGCAAGCGCAAATGTTTCACTTTTAATTTTTGGTGACAGCCTGAGTGCTGGCTATGGCATTTCTCAAGCCGACACCTGGGTCGCTGAAATCGAACGCCGCTGGCAACAGGACTATCCAGAGTACAGTATTATTAACGCCAGTATTAGCGGTGACACCACTCAGGGCGGGTTAAGACGCCTTGCCGAGGTGGTCGAACGCCATCAACCAGACGCCGTTTTTATTGAACTTGGCGGCAATGACGGCTTACGTGGATTTCAAATCGACAGTATTCGCAGCAACCTGAGCGAAATGATTCACTATCTGCAAAACCGTGATATCCATGTGGCACTCAGCCAGATCGAGATCCCGCCCAATATGGGTCCACGCTACACGGATCAGTTTCGTAGCTTATTTGCTAACATTGCCGAGCAGCATAATGTCGAGCTGGTGCCCTTTTTCATGCTTGATATTGCCACTGACCCCGGGTTGATGCAAAGCGATGGCATTCACCCCAACCTGCAGGCCCAGGAGGCCATTGCTGATATCATGGAACCCCAGTTGCGGGCTATCGCTGAACAGGCAGCCAGCGAATGACAGCGCGCTATTGCTACTTCCTCGGACTTGGCAGTAATCTGCAACCCACCTCTAATTTGCAGACAGCGCTACACAAACTGCAAGCACAGTTTGCGCAGATAATCCTGTGGCCAATAATTGAAACCGAGCCTGTCTCGATTGAAAGCCAGCGAATATTCCTCAACACACTGGTCGTGGTAAGAAGTAACTGGACACCAGAGCAGTTAAAAAGCTGGTGCAATGAACTTGAGGAAAGCCTGGGGCGGAACCGTAAAGATCCGCTAAGCAGTATCAAAGACCGGCCGCTTGATATTGATATCCTGGCCCAGCAAAGTCAGTTAAACCTCAGCGTCCTCGAATGCTTTACTGAACCCTATGTTCGTCAGGTGATTGCCTCAGCGGAGCGAGCAACAGACCAGAGCCCGACGACTCACCCTGTTTCCTTGTGGGGACACCAGTTAGGCCAGCGAGCGGCCACCGTCTACCCGAACCACGCTGGCGGTCATATAATGGTTGTCGAGGATAGCGTAGATCGCCTTTTCCAGTGCTTCGAAGCCCCCCTCGACCGCGAGCAGAGTCTCTGCTAAGACTTTAGATTGTTCACCCGCACTATGCTCGGGTAAAAACTTAACTGGTCCCGGCTGAATCGCGTTCACCCGCACCTTAGGTGCCAGCCGCTTGGCAAAACTCTTCATCAAGTTTTCTGAGCCCGCTTTCGTTGAGCAGTACAGTGCATAGTCAGCATTGGGATTATCGACATAAATATCAGTGATATGAATCACATTGCCATGGTCCAGAATGCTCTGCGCAAGCAGCTCGCTTAAGCTGCTATTAAGGCGTGCGGGCAACTTCATGTGGATCTGATAAAGAGCGTCGTAGAAGTCTTCCAGCTGCCCTTCATGGGCACTGTCTTTTTCATAAATAGAGGCATTGTGGAGTAACAGCTCAATGTGCTTAGTGTGCTGCTGGATAGTCTCAATCGCGTGACTGACGCTGGCGTCATCAAGTGCATCAAACTCAACACCAATTAGCTTATTCGGGTCTGTGGCGGTGTCATTCGTTAGCGTAGCAAGTTCTCCGCTGAAGCTGCGTGTCAGCACTATCACTTTCCAGCCGTTGGCTAACAACGATCGGGTCATATGCAGCCCAAGTCGCTGGCTTGCACCACTGATTATTGCTACGGGGGATGTTACTGCCATGCCGGCGCCTCACTCAACTTGTTTGGTTTAAGGCATTGTATACGAACAACTTAACGACTTGGATGTTGAAACAAAAGAATTGTTGGCAGGTAAGATTTCAAGAAGTGGCGTCCCCAAGGGGATTCGAACCCCTGTTACCGCCGTGCCAAAGGTTCAGCGCGGTGTCCTCAAGACAACGCCTTCACGGCAACGCTCAAACAGAGAAATAGGTATGAATTCAAGAAGTGGCGTCCCCAAGGGGATTCGAACCCCTGTTACCGCCGTGAAAGGGCGGTGTCCTAGGCCTCTAGACGATGGGGACCCTGGACTGCTGTTGCTATTGAAAGTGGCGTCCCCAAGGGAATTCGTACCCCTGATATTGCCGTGCCAAAGGTTGGCGCGGTGTCCCTGGGGCACCGCCTCACGGCGGCCAATCTCACGGCATGTGCCGTTGTTCATATTGAAAGTGGCGTCCCCAAGGGGATTCGAACCCCTGTTACCGCCGTGAAAGGGCGGTGTCCTAGGCCTCTAGACGATGGGGACGCAAAATTTCAATCGCTGTTAACTAAGTCACGTTTACCTTGTGTTGCCCTTGCGCTGTTTTACTCGCACTCACGCATACCACAAGATCTTCTTCTTAATGCCAAAGGCACTTAAAAGATGGCGTCCCCAAGGGGATTCGAACCCCTGTTACCGCCGTGAAAGGGCGGTGTCCTAGGCCTCTAGACGATGGGGACCCGGACTCAGTCATGACAGGTTTGGTGGAGCTAAGCGGGATCGAACCGCTGACCTCTTGCATGCCATGCAAGCGCTCTCCCAGCTGAGCTATAGCCCCATCCTGATAAACAATCGCTTCACCGATTGCTTTACCCTGACAGCGGGGCGAATTATAAGGGTCACTAAAAAACTGTCAATACTTTTTTCGTAACTTCTTTCTATTCGGTCAATTTTTTAACAATTCGACGCAAAAACAATCAAAAAGCGGCGTTTTGACAAGTTTTCTTTCAGCTAAGCGAGCCCGCAAGCGAATTCGTTATCGTTGCTTAACACTCACCATTTGGACAGTCAAAATGGTAGATCCGCTCAACCCCTTCGCGGTCCGACATAGTCACGTCAAGGTCGCGAACCAGGCCGTCTTTTACGCTGTATATCCAGCCATGAATAGTGAGCTCCTGGCCACGATTCCAGGCTTCCTGGATAGTGTGACTTTTGGCCAGGTTACGGACCTGTTCGATGACGTTCAGCTCACATAAGCGATCTAATCGCGGATCATACGGCAAACCTTCTAGCTCTCGCCGATTCTCACGGAAAATGTCTTTGATCGGAAACAGCCAGTTATCAACCAGGCCGTGTGCGCTGTTGTCCATCGCCGCCGCCACACCACCACAGCCATAGTGGCCAACGACAAGGATATGTTTAACTTTCAGGGCGTCTACCGCAAATTGCACCACAGACAGGCAATTAAAGTCAGTTTGTACAATCTGATTAGCCACATTCCGATGCACAAAAAGTTCACCAGGCGCCATTCCTACGATCTGATTTGCAGGCACCCGACTGTCAGAACAGCCAATCCAAAGGTACTCAGGTTTTTGCTGATTGACCAGGCGGTTGAAGAAATCAGGATCTTCTTCAATCTTACGCTTGGCCCACTCCTTATTGTTATTAATGAGTTCTTTTACTTTCGGCATTTTAGCTTTGCTCCTCCCGCGCTTTTATAAATTCTAACGCCAGGTTAATCCGTGCCACCACGGTTGCTTGTGGTAATGCAGCCAATGTCGCATCCAGTGAGGGTGAATTACCACCGCCAGTGGCAGCTACACGTAATGGCATACCAACTTTACCCATACCAATATCAAGCTCACTACAGGTAGCCTGAATGGCCTGCTGAATGCCGTCCTGGTTCCATGACGTCAATTCAGCTAGTTTATCGCGAACCAGAGCTAAAGCTGCTCCGGCCACTGGACGCAAATGCTTTTTCGCGGCACCAGCTTCAAATTCAGTCACTTGCTCAAAGAAATAGCGACTAATCTCAGCCATTTCTTTCAACGTTTTAACACGTTCCGCCTGCAGGCTGACAATGTCAGTCAGCGCTGGGCCGTCACTGGTATCGACCCCTAGCTTATTAAAATGCCAGGCAAGCTCGGTAGCAACTTCGTCGGCGGGCAGTGACTTCATATAATGCTGGTTCAGCCAGTTCAATTTTTCGGTATTAAATGCCGAGGCCGCCTTGTTGATATCCGACAATTTGAACAACTTAATCATCTCATCAACCGAAAAGACTTCCTGGTCACCATGGGACCAACCGAGCCGAACCAGATAGTTCAACAATGCCTGCGGTAAGTACCCGTTGTCACGGTATTCCATGACACTTACCGCGCCATGGCGCTTTGACAGTTTCTTACCGTCGTCGCCGAGAATCATCGATACATGAGCATACTCAGGCACAGGCGCGCCAAGTGCTTTGAGAATGTTAATCTGCCGCGGTGTATTGTTGATATGGTCTTCGCCGCGGACGACATGAGTGATCCCCATATCCCAGTCATCAACGACAACACAAAAGTTGTAGGTCGGCGTGCCATCAGTGCGCGCAATAATCAGGTCATCCAGTTCCTGATTGGAAAATTCGATGCGTCCACGTACATGGTCATCGAAGATCACAGACCCCTCTTGCGGGTTACGAAAACGGATAACATAGGGCTTACCCGGCTGTTCTTCCTGATCGCGACAGGCACCGTCGTAACGAGGTTTCTCACCTGCAGCCATTTGCTCTTCACGCATTTTCTCGAGCCGCTCAATTGAGCAGTAACATTTATAGGCTTTGCCTTCGTCAAGCAAACGGTCGATCAGTTGCTGATAGCGTTCAAAACGCTGAGTCTGATAATAAGGCCCTTCGTCGTAATCCAGCCCCAGCCACTGCATACCTTCAAGAATCGCATCAATCGCCGGTTGAGTTGAACGTTCGCGGTCCGTATCTTCTATCCGTAGAATAAATTTACCGCCCGCAGCTTTCGCCACCAGCCAGGAGTAAAGAGCGGTACGAGCTCCACCAACATGCAAATAACCAGTAGGACTTGGCGCAAAACGAGAGACTATGCTCATAGAAACTTAACCTTGAGATTCACGTGAATGTATAAATGCCGATAGTCTACCACAGCGCTAATGGACGGCGGTATAGGGTCGTGTTGTGTTTAATACAGAGCCAGCAGAATCGTTTCTTAAGACCCTCTCGTTTGTAAGTTTTACGATAGAAAAAAACTAAAATATTTACATAGAATAAACATAAAAGTAGAATAATTAACCAACCCAAATAAGGATATTGCCATGCTTAAACTCAAACTTTTACCTCTCTTGCTATTCAGCAGCCCTTTCCTGACGGGCTGCAATTCTTCTGATGACGAGAATGTAGAGCAGGAATTGGAAGACGAATACTACCAGGAGGTTGTCGTTATCGGATCCCGGCCGGAACCATATTATGGATTTAATACAGGTCCAGGTTACAGCGTAACCGATGAGTCAGGAGAACAATCTCTTGTGGATTTGATCCGAGACTTCACATTTGAATGGGGCTACACAGTAACAGCGCAAGTTGAGGTTGTGATTTATGCAGATCCGCCAGACGATGGGGCTTCATCAGACATTAGAGTTCTGGAGATCCTGGATAGGGAGGAAGATGAAGTCGGCACCCTTTACAATTATGATTCCGTGATACTGGACCACGCACACGTTATTCGAACGGATGATAATAACGAAGGATACTATTTGTTCTTGGGGCATACCTTCGAATGTGCAGAGAACATAGATTGTGATCAACTGGTCGATATGAGTAATGATGGCGGTACCATTTCGCTCGAGTTCGAATACCTCGGCCAATCAGATGACCGTCCCACTGCAGTCATGCTGACCGACTGGAACTAAGCCACCTCTCCGGCTGCCGGTTACTTACTTAATAGAAAGCGTAACCGGCTTGTCCAGGCTCTGGCTGCCAAAACGGGCCCAGGCTTTCTCATGAAAGAAGTAAGCGACCGTATTGACCGCAGGCTCAATCATCGCGATCAGTCCGCCAAGTACAAAGCTGCCTGTCAGCAACCAGGTTACGGTAAACGCAACACAGAAGTGGACCACCGCAAAGGTTAGTGTTTTATTCATGAAATGCATACCGACAACTCCTCAATACCTGATTACCTTAATGGACTATTTTTAATGATAATAGTTCTCATTAATAATGGAAATCAATAATATCGATTGTGATAAAGGATTTTTCACCCTTCAGCGGTCAACTCGCCAATGCGCATAGGCTTTGCCACAGCCATTAAGCGCCGTGAGATTGGTATAGAACAGAAAGAGAATAATACAGACAGAAATTGGTGGGTGGTACTGGGCTCGAACCAGTGACCCTCGCCTTGTAAGGGCGATGCTCTCCCAGCTGAGCTAACCACCCATCGTGGTCGACCTTGAGGTCATGGCAGCGCCTGTGAGGCGTGCCTGGGATATGTGAAATGCTGGTGGGTGGTACTGGGCTCGAACCAGTGACCCTCGCCTTGTAAGGGCGATGCTCTCCCAGCTGAGCTAACCACCCATCTTGGTGTATCTCAGCATTTCTTTTCTAAACTGCAGCCACAAAATGGTGGGTGGTACTGGGCTCGAACCAGTGACCCTCGCCTTGTAAGGGCGATGCTCTCCCAGCTGAGCTAACCACCCATATTTCGCTGGACTGCGGGGCGCTATTATAGAGATCGGCGAAAAGCTGTCAACAACAAATTGCGCCTTGAGCACTTGTTTGCTGGTAATTTAGTCAGCCTGGCTGATGGCGGCGTTATTCTCATACCCTGCCACATGGAGGTCGATAAGACGCCCGGTAAATGGCGTCAGTTCCACCACCGCATAATTGCCATTTTGCACATCTTCCAGCTGCACCAGCCGACTCCCCACTGCGGGTAGGCTAGCTCCCGAGCGCAAAGCCAGTATTGTAGCCACTATAGCGGCATCGGTACGCTGGCTAGCGCCAGCCTCATCCATCAGCTGGGCAAACACCTCTGTCTCAAGGTACAGATGCAAATCCACCAGGCTGGTTGAACGCGCGTAGGGAATACGGGGTTGAGACTCTGACACACTTGCTGCAAACGCCAGCAAGGAAAGTAAGTTATTGATCCTGAATGGTTCATAAAAATGGATGTTCTGCAGCGTGTTCGCAGTGTCGGTCGAGCTGGCTTGTTGCAGCAGCGCGATATCCTCCTGCAGTGCCTTCGTCATCACGATGGGGCTATCCAGCGGCATATTGAGCAAAGGACCTATTCCCGGCCGTTGGTCAAGCAACATTAAATCAAACGGATTGCCGCCAAAGCTATCCAGGTTGACCAGCTCCAGCAATAAAGCCTGGGTGGCATACTCGTCGCCCAGGCCATATAAGGACGTCAGCCAGGAAAGTACCTGAGGAGGATCGTCGCCCTCGACAAGTATACCCTCTCCTTCCGTCAAAGGGCTAAGTTGACGCAACACCTCAGTAAGGCGCGGATTAGCCTGCAAAAAAGTAGCCTCGATCGCTGCAAGCTCATCAAGTTCGGGGAAAAGCCCGGCGTTAAAATCCGCTAAGCGGAAAAAAAAAGCCTCCTGAATTTGCATTGATACCCAATCCTGGGCATGGCGCACATCGGCGAGCACCTGAAAACGGTGGGACAGGAACTGAGCCATTTCCTGTTGCAGTGCTGCAGTGGGACGTTCGTCACTATTCATCACTGCTATGAATCGCTTAAACTCAACGGTGTCCCGTAACGGAACTACCGCTGCTTCACCGCGCTCTTCGGCGATTATGCTTTGAATAAACCCTACGTAGTCAGGAATGTTGGCAAAGCCCAACAGCTCAGCGTAGCGGTATAAAGTCTGGCAGGGCTCAACCGTATTTGCGCTATCAAAACAATCGTGAGGAAGGCTCAAATTCTCCTTCTCATTACTTTCAGATGCCAACGCCGTGCCGCCAATTCCGCTGCCGATACACAGAGAAAAGATTAGCGCCAAGGCCCCTACCGCTTTGTTCATTAGCCATATTCCTTCAACTGTTCACGCAGCTCGTGCAGCTCGTCGCGAATGTTGGCCGCTTTTTCAAACTCAAGATCCTGGGCAGCTTTGTACATCGCTTTTTCCTGAGCTGCGATAGCTTTCAGAATATCTTTGCTGTTGCGATACACCGGCAGGTCTTTTTTCAGTCGTGCCACTTCTTTCTTGCGTTTGCGAGCAGCTCCACCACCGAGATCCATGACGTCGGTGATTTTCTTATTCAGCCCAAGCGGGGTAATGCCATGTTCTTCATTGTATGCGACCTGGATGTTACGGCGACGATCAGTTTCGTCAATAGCTCGCTGCATCGAGCCCGTAATGCGGTCTGCATATAAAATAGCGCGACCGTTAATATTACGGGCCGCACGACCAATAGTCTGAATTAGTGATCGCTCAGCGCGCAGGAAGCCCTCTTTATCTGCATCCAGAATAGCAACCAGCGACACTTCCGGCATATCCAGGCCCTCCCGCAACAGGTTAATGCCGACCAGACAATCAAATTCACCGAGGCGCAAGTCACGGATGATCTCCATTCGCTCCACGGTATCAATGTCCGAATGCAGGTAGCGTACCCGGATCCCATGCTCGTCCAGATAATCGGTCAGGTCTTCAGCCATCCGTTTGGTCAGTGTTGTTGCCAGTACACGTTCACCTGCTTCTGCGCGTATCCGGATCTCCGACATTAGATCATCCACCTGGCTGCCCACCGGGCGAATTTCAATAACCGGGTCAAGCAAGCCTGTCGGTCGTACTACCTGCTCAACTGTTTCACCACCACTGCGTTCAAGTTCATAATTTCCCGGCGTAGCGGACACATAAATGGTTTGCGGAGCGATGGCTTCAAACTCATCAAACTTCAGCGGCCGGTTATCCAGCGCTGACGGCAAGCGAAAGCCGTACCCTACCAGATTCTCTTTGCGCGAGCGGTCCCCTTTATACATAGCGCCGATCTGGGAGACGGTGACGTGTGACTCATCGATAATCAGCAGAGCGTCGTCCGGCAAGTAATCCATCAGCGTCGGTGGCGGCTCACCGGGTGCCCGGCCCGACAAATAACGCGAGTAGTTTTCGATGCCCGAACAATAACCAAGCTCCAGCATCATTTCGATATCAAACTGGGTCCGTTCACGAATACGCTGCTCTTCAATCAGTTTATTCTCGCCAAAAAACTGCTCGCGGCGGTCTTTTAGCTCTGCTTTTATATGGTCAATGGCATCAATGATTTTTTCCCGCGGCGTCACATAGTGAGTTTTCGGGTACACCGTGAAACGCGCGATATCTGCTTGCAGAAGCTGTCCGGTCAAAGGTTCAAACAAACTTATCCGTTCGATTTCATCGTCAAACATTTCCACCCGAACCGCCGCTTCATCGGATTCGGCCGGGAAAATGTCAATCACTTCGCCGCGGACACGGTAGGTGCCGCGCTCAAACGCCTGGTCATTGCGGGTGTACTGCAAGGTCGCCAGCGTTCGCACCATGTCACGCTGGTCAACAATGTCGCCGCGGCGCAGGTGCAGCATCATCTTCATATAGGATTCAGGATCGCCAAGACCATAAATGGCGGAGACCGAGGCGATCAGCACCACGTCACGGCGTTCCATTAACGCCTTGGTAGCCGACAAACGCATCTGTTCAATGTGGTCGTTCACCGAGGCATCTTTCTCAATAAAGGTATCAGTGGTCGGCACATAGGCTTCAGGCTGGTAGTAATCGTAATAGGAAACGAAATATTCCACTGCGTTATTGGGAAAAAATTCTTTCATTTCGCCATACAGCTGGGCGGCCAAAGTTTTATTGTGGGCAAGAATTAACGTCGGACGATTGGTCTGCTCGATAACATTCGCCATGGTGAAGGTCTTTCCCGAGCCAGTAACCCCAAGCAAGGTTTGGTGCGCCAGCCCGGCATCAATATTTTCCACCAGCTTCTCGATGGCAGCAGGTTGATCACCGGCAGGTTTATAATCAGAGACAAGTTCAAACTTACGTGACATTCGTTTCCTCGTTATTTACCTGACCGGGTACCCGGGCTCGTAACCGGGCCGGCCATTTGCAAAGGCCCGGTATCCTGTTCGTAGTCATTCAGGATACGCATAAACCAGTGATAAGACACAATCGCAGTGAGAATGTTCGCAATCAGGCCACCCACAAACAGGCCTTGTAAGCCCGCCAGATGACTGCCCAAATAAGACAAAGGTACAAACAGCATAAACAAACGCACCATGCTCAGCAGTAATGCGCGTAGTGGCATGTGCAATGCATTCATCGATGAGTTGGTCAGAATCACCCAACCCTGTAAACCATAGCTGAGGGGCATGATCCAGACAAACCAGGCCAGTACCTGAGCAACCGCTTCTTCGCGGGCAAAGGCCATTTGGATCAGCGGCAGGCAGACGACCATGAGCCCATAGATAACTAACTGAATGATAAATACGGCCGCTAACGCAGTGCGGTATGCAGCCCGCACCCGGTCCATTTTACCGGCACCAAAATTCTGGCTGATAAAAGGCGGTAAACTCATAGACAGCGCCAAAATAAAGATCGATGCCAGAGATTCCAGTCGTATCCCGGCACCAAAGCCAGCCACAGCCGCTGCACCGTAGGTGGCGACAATGGCGGTCATGATGCCCATCGCCAACGGCGTCATCATATTGGCCCCTGCAGCTGGCAGACCAATACTAAGAAGCCGTCTCGATGATGCAACAAAAACAGAAAACGAAGGTGGCCAGGGGTCAATCAATTTCTTACGCACCACCAGCCAGTACACAATCAATACAAAGCCAATGCTCCAGGAGAGGACACTGGCCAGAGCGGCCCCTTGCATGCCGAGCGCTGGGACAGGCCCCCAGCCAAAAATTAGCAGTGGATCAAAAATCGCATTCAGTACCCCGCCCAGGGCCATAATCATTGAGGGTGTTTTAGTATCCCCTGATGCGCGCAATACGCTGTTACCGATCATGGGTATCACCAGCATCACCGCACCTAAAAACCACCAGTTCATGTAGCTCATGATAAGTGGCATTAACTCATCGGTAGCGCCAAGCACACTGAAAATTGGCCGGGCCAGTAACCAGCCGGCTAATGACAGCAAGGCGACCAGCAACGCCGCAAGATACAGTGCCGAACTTCCGACATGGCGCGCTTGCCGGGTTTTCTCTGCGCCTAACTTACGGGCAATGACTGCTGAAGTCCCAATGCCTAAACCAATAGTCAGGCTAATGACGGTAAAGGTCACCGGAAAAGTAAAACCTATCGCGGCAAGTGCTTCAGTGCCGAGTAAGCTGATAAAGAAGGTATCAACAACGTTGAAACTAATCAGAGTAGCGACACCAAAAACCATCGGCCAGGTCATTTGCCACAACGTTTTCGTAATTGGCGCGTCGAGCATAACCCGTGCTGGTCTGGTCTGACTCATGGGACTCCTGAAGAGGTTTTTCGGGGCAATCAAAGAAAGACCATAGCATATCTTAATAATCGCCCTTTGGCCACGTATGGCGGGCGCTTTAAGACACCTGGCCAACACTGACTAGACCAGCCGCTACTGGACTTTATGTGTCGCCCCGCTTAGTATAAGCAGCGCAACAAACACGCATGCAGGCTCTGCATATTTCATTTTTAGTGTACGTAAAAAGGTGCTCTGGTGGATTACAAACTGTCCCGTCGCGTCAACGCAATAAAGCCTTCTCCAACGTTAGCCGTCAGTCAAAAAGCTGCCGAACTTAAAGCCGCAGGTAAAGATGTCATTGGGTTGGGTGTCGGTGAGCCCGATTTTGATACCCCTGAGTTTATCCGTGAGGCGGCCAAACGAGCTATCGACGAAGGGCATACACGTTACACCGCCGTAGATGGCATTCCTGCGCTAAAACAAGCTGTTTGTGACAAATTCAAACGGGATAATCAGCTCAGCTACACGCCCGACCAGGTGCTTATTTCCAGTGGCGGTAAACACAGTATTTTCAACCTGCTGACGGCATGGCTGGACGAAGGCGATGAAGTCGTTATTCCCGCCCCTTACTGGGTGTCGTATCCCGATATGACGTTACTGGTGGGCGCCAAACCTGTCATTGTACAGGCCACTATTGAGCAGGAGTATAAGATTACTGCTGATCAACTGCGCTCCGCGATCACCGAGAAAACACGATTGCTGTTCCTCAACAGCCCATCCAATCCAACTGGAATGGCCTATAGTGCTGATGAACTGAAAGCGCTTGCAGAAGTCCTCCGAGATTATCCGAATATTCTGATTGCTACCGATGATATGTATGAACATATTCTGTGGGGTGACGAACCTTTCGTAAACCTGCCAATGGTAGCGCCGGATTTGGTTGAGCGTACCGTTATTCTATCCGGGGTTTCTAAAGCCTATGCGATGACTGGTTGGCGGATTGGCTATGCAGCTGGCCCCAAAGCGATTATCGCAGCGATGAAAAAAGTTCAGTCGCAAAGTACCTCGAACCCTGCCGCCGTGTCACAACACGCCGCGTTAGCCGCATTAGAGGGCGACCAGAGCTGCATTCAAACCATGGTCACAGAGTTTAAGAAACGTCACGACTACCTGGTTAAAGCGCTGCACGAGATCCCGGGAATCCAGTGCTTACCGGGACATGGCACCTTTTACACCTTCCCCAATGTCACGGGTTTAATGCGTAAAGCAGGGGTAGATACTGATGTCGCGCTATGCGAGCGGCTTCTGGAAGAAGCCAATGTTGCCCTGGTACCGGGCTCGGCCTTCGGTACTCAAGGCTATTTCCGTCTGTCTTTTGCGACCAGCATGGATGTGCTTGAAGAAGCCGTGAAACGCATCAGAGCCTTTGCGGAATCTTTATAGTTAGTTACTTGCATTGAGAATAAGCCCGCTTTGACTCGCTCAGGCGGGCTTTTTTGTGCCCTTTCGGTACTTAAGTCGTAGTATTAAGGCCAATTGTAATAACTTTTTATTGTAAAACGTTGAGTTTGCATTTATTACAAAGTTATAACGGAACTGCTTTTGAAAACACGACTCTGGAACGACCATTCTAAGAAATGCAAGCAAAAAAGATATAAAAAATCACTTGACTGGAAATAAAATACACAGGTGGTGAATGGAAAAAAAGCAAATCGTTCAGGAATTCCGCATCTCGGCTAAAACCTCGCCGATATTTTTAAGTTGTTGATTTTTATGTATTTTTAAAAACCATGCCAATATTTAACCATGCTTACAAAATCGCTACAGCGCCCACCACTGCTTATAGCCCACAGACTTAACCACAAAGTTATCCACAGAAAAAGTGGATAAGATCCGCAATCGCTGACGGTGTGGGCGATCGCAGAAGCTGTGGATAAAAAATCAACAGCCATTTATATCTTTTGATATAGCTAATTTAAAATAAGGATGCAAAACGTATGAATTCAGGCCTTAGGGGCTGATTCTTGGCCAAGAAGAGCAAAAATCAGGCAAACAGAATCTTTTAAGGGCTTTTTGTTGTTTTCCATGTTGACAGGGTCAGGTAACGGCATTAATATTTCGCCCCGTTGACGGCAGTTCCCCAGTAGCTCAGTTGGTTAGAGCGGTGGACTGTTAATCCATGTGTCGTTGGTTCGAATCCAACCTGGGGAGCCAATTCGCTGCCGCAACATTTGTAATACTTGTCAATTCCCCAGTAGCTCAGTTGGTTAGAGCGGTGGACTGTTAATCCATGTGTCGTTGGTTCGAATCCAACCTGGGGAGCCATTCAAGCAAGTAGCTTCCATCAATTAAATAGAAACATCCCGCGACGACCTCAAGGTCGTTTTTTTGTATCTGGAATTCGAAAACCGCTAATTAATCGGCAGTTGTAACACGAAATAGGCAATACCAGTCCCAAGCAAAGCGCCGGCCAAAATATCAGACGGAAAGTGAACCCCTAAGGCAATCCTGGAAAGCCCGACCAGGCAAGCCCATACATAGTAGATCAGCGCCCAGGCCGGGAAACTAATCGCGGCCAACCCGGCAAATAGAAAAGCAGCTGTGGCATGCCCAGAGGGAAAGCTAAAGCGGTCGGCCGGGGTGATTACCGGGCGAAATGATAGCCGCTCGAGTGCAGGGCGCGCCCTTCGTAAGGTATTCTTTAACCACCAGTACAATGGCAGCTCGATAGCAAAAGCAATCAGAGCACGCTGCAGGAACAGAACACTGCCTTCAACCGCCGCAACAATAAACAAACTGGCAAGAGCAGCATAATAGGGCCCATCCCCGGAGCGGGAAATCCAGATCGCGAGTCGACTGTCTCGCCCCCAGCGTGTCAGGCGGAACAACCAGTAAAAAGTAAATTCGTCGACCCGACGAATACCTTCCCAAATGTTGGTCATTCACTCTCCCATTACTTAATTAGCAACGACTTACCAGCGTTTAGACCGGTCTGACTGAAGGCTTGCATAGCCCTGAACATGGTCATCTGCGACCACTGCAGAAACGTCATAATAGCCGAAAAGACCGCTCCTTTACGAGAGTCGCTTGCAAAGTGTTGTTTATGACGCCTTAAACCCCGATAATATAGGCCGTTAATTTTCTTGCGGGATTCTGGCAGGCGTTTTTACCCTGTGTACCCTTTGCCATCATAACAACGCGAGCTTCAATGACTGATTACTTAGTATTGCTAATTGCCACCGTGCTGGTGAACAACTTTGTTCTGGTCCAGTTTCTCGGCCTGTGCCCGTTTATGGGGGTTTCCAACCGCCTTGAAACCGCCATAGGTATGTCCGCTGCCACGACATTTGTGCTGACCCTGGCGTCAGTCTGCAGCTATCTGGTCAATGCCTATATATTACAGCCGTTCGATTTAATGGCGTTGCGCACCTTAAGCTTTATATTAGTCATTGCTGTTGTTGTCCAGTTTACAGAAATGGTAGTACACAAGACCAGCCCAACGCTCTATCGATTGCTCGGTATATTCCTGCCCTTAATTACCACCAACTGCGCGGTGCTTGGGGTCGCTTTGCTGAACATCAATGAGCAGCACAGTTTTATGCAGTCGATAGTCTTCGGCTTTGGCGCCGCCATCGGTTTCTCACTGGTTCTTATTGTTTTCTCTGCTCTGCGCGAACGAGTAGCTGCTGCAGACGTACCTTTACCCTTTAAAGGGGCCGCTATTGGTATGATTACAGCGGGCCTGATGTCACTCGCGTTTATGGGCTTCAGCGGATTGGTCTCGGTTTCATGAGTATGGTTGCAGGTATTATCGCATTAGCAGTACTGGCATTAGCCTTTGGCTTATTGCTTGGTTTCGCTGCCGTTCGTTTTCGGGTTGAGAAAGATCCCATTGTCGAGCAAATTGACAGCCTGTTACCACAAACCCAGTGTGGTCAGTGCGGGTATCCTGGGTGTCGCCCTTATGCGGAGGCGATTGCGAATGGGGACGATATAAATAAATGCCCTCCAGGCGGGCAAAGCACCATCGAGCAGTTAGCGGATTTAATGGGCCGCGAAGCCAAGCCGCTGGACGACGCCCATGGCGTCGAAGATGTCAAAAAAGTGGCCTACATACGCGAAGACGAATGCATTGGCTGCACCAAGTGTATCCAGGCCTGTCCGGTGGATGCCATTCTCGGTGCAACGAAACAAATGCACACGGTTATCGCCGACGAATGCACCGGGTGTGACCTCTGTGTGGAGCCCTGCCCGGTTGATTGCATTGACATGATCGAGTTACAGCAGGGACCAGAACGGTGGAAGTGGGATCTTGAACAAATTCCGGTCACACAATTAGCAACTGAGGTGAAATCGTGAGTTCATTAGTCCATCAATTTAGTCACGAGGACCTGCTGCGTAACCGGGATGATATAGCTGCTGGCAAATTGTGGCAGTTCCCTGGCGGCATTCATCCGCCGCAGCGCAAAGAACTGGCCAATAAAACGGCTATCCGTCGACTCCCGCCACCACCCCGTTTGTTGATCCCGTTTAAGCAACATATTGGTCAGCCCGGCACTGTCCTTGTGCAAGAGGGTGACCATGTTTTAAAAGGCCAGCCCCTGACCGCACCAGGACCGAATTCGGGTTTGCCGGTGCATGCGCCAACCTCCGGTCGCATCAAGCGGATTGGGGAGCACCCAAGCGCGCACCCGTCCGCGTTGCCGGTTTCAACTATTGAATTACTCAGTGACGGCGAAGATGAGTGGACTGAAAAACACCCCATTGCTGATTACACCGCCCTGAGTAGCAGCGAACTTATCGCGCTGATTGCCGAGGCTGGGATTGCCGGTTTAGGCGGCGCAGCCTTTCCAACGGCGCAAAAGCTCGCCGCTGATGGTCAGCTCGATTACTTAATTATAAACGGCGTTGAATGTGAACCTTACATTGTCTCCGACGACCGTCTCATGCGTGAGCATGCCGCTGGTATTGTCCGTGGCATTCGCATTTTGCAGCATATCAGCGGCGTCAAAAACGTCCTTATTGCTATCGAAGATAATAAACCAGAAGCTATCAGAGCGATGCAGGACGCCTGCTCCGGCACTGAAAGCCTGGCGGTTCGTATCGTACCAACCCGTTATCCGTCCGGCGGCGAGCGGCAGTTAATTCAGTTATTAACAGGGCGCGAAGTCCCGGCCAACGGTTTACCCAAAGACGTTGGTCTGTTAATGCAGAATGTAGGCACGGCGTATGCGGTGTATCGCGCGATTATACTCGGCGAGCCTTTGCTGGAACGGGTTATTACCCTGACCGGAGAAGCACTGCAGCAGCCTGGAACCGTTTGGGCGATGCTGGGTACCCCGGTCGACACGCTATTAAAACAGGCCGGCTATGTGCCCTACCCCAATGCCCGGGTGATTATGGGCGGTCCAATGATGGGCTTTACCCTGCCTACCCTGGACGTTCCTATCGTCAAGGGCAGTAACTGCATTCTGGCTCCGGCCAAACGCGAGTTGCCTGCATCCACTACCGAGATGGCCTGTATCCGCTGTGGCGCCTGTGCCGATGTCTGCCCGGCGTCATTGTTGCCGCAACAACTTTACTGGCTGGCCCGGGATCATGACCATGACGGCCTGCGTGAGCATCATCTGGCGGACTGCATCGAATGCGGTGCCTGTGCCTACGTCTGCCCCAGCGAAATTCCGTTGGTCCATTATTACCGCCAGGCTAAAGCGGATATGCGCGAACAATACATTGAGAAACAAAAAGCCGAAATTGCTAAAGAGCGTTTTGAAGCACGCAAGGCTCGCCTCGAACGTGAAAAGCAGGAACGTCTTGAACGCCATGAGCGCGCAGCTGAAGCTCGTAAGCGGGCGCTTGCTGAGCGCGAAGCCAAAGCCGCCGAGACTGCACCAGCCTCAGGCACCGAAACGACTGGCGAGCCAAGCAAGCCGGCTAATGACCGGGTAGCAGCAGCCATTGCCCGGGCCAAAGCAAAGAAAGCCGAGCAACAGAAGGCTGCACAAGCCACCGAAAACCCCGAAGGTCAGGCAAATGCCAAGCCCGAAGCGCAAACTGAATCAAGTAATAGTGCAGAGGCGCTGAAAGCCAGCCCAGATGACGTGTCTCAAACCGCTCCTGGAAGTGACCCTGAGAATGACAAAAAAGCCCGGATTGCCGCTGCAGTAGCACGTGCTAAAGCGAAGAAAGCCGCCCAGCAAGGATCTGATTGATGAGTTTTTATATCGCCTCCTCCCCTCATACTCGACAGCGCCGCACGACCGCCAGACTGATGCAATTGGTCATTGTGGCGCTGATCCCGGGAATTCTTGCTCAGTGGTATTTCTTTGGCTGGGGCGTGCTCCTGCAACTGCTGTTAGCGATTACTACAGCCTATGTCGCCGAATCGCTATGTCTGCATGCCCGCGAACGCAGTTCACTAAGCGCATTGCGTGACAATACCGCACTGGTGACTGCGATGCTGCTGGCTGTCAGTATTCCACCGCTGGCCCCTTGGTGGGTGATTGTTATCGGTGTCGCGTTTTCTATCATCGTGGTTAAACATTTATACGGTGGCGTCGGGCAAAACCTTTTTAACCCTGCGATGGCCGGGTACGTAGTATTGTTAATTTCCTTTCCGTTACAAATGAGCAGCTGGGTTGCTCCCGTGGAGCTGACCGGCCAGCATTTAAGCCTGTTCGAAAGCATTCATTTAATGCTCTTTCAGTACACCAGTGAAGGCTATAGCGTCGAACAAATGCGTATGGTTGCCAGCGGTACTGGCCTGGATGCCGTCGCCATGGCGACGCCACTTGACCATATTCGTACCGATCTCAGTCAGGGCCTGACCCTTAGCGAAAGCCTGCAGGCTCCGCTATTTAGTGGCCTTGCCGGACTTGGCTGGCAATGGGTCAATCTGGCCTATTTACTTGGCGGCCTGTTTTTGCTGCAACAGCGGGTCATTCAGTGGCATATCCCTGCAGCACTGCTGGCTTCATTAGCATTGCTGGCCGCATTGGGTACCCTGTTGGCGCCGGATCAGCTGCCCGGAATAGACATTCACTTATTCAGTGGCGGGACTATGCTGGCTGCATTTTTTATCGCTACCGACCCGGTCTCGGCCGCTACATCGAACCGCGGACGCCTGGTTTATGCCGCACTCATTGGCCTCATTATCTACCTTATTCGCAGCTTTGGTGGTTACCCCGACGCCATCGCGTTTGCGGTTTTGCTGGCCAATATGTGTGTGCCTATTATCGATAAATACACCCGTCCGACGACCTATGGCCACCCGCGGAGGAAGCTACAATGATGACGCAAATGCGCCGTAACGGGCTTATCCTGGCCGCCTTCGCACTGGTTTCGACGATACTGGTTATGACCACCCAATGGCTGACTGAGGACCGTATCGCTGAGCAACAACGCAGCGAACTGATGACAACGCTCAATAGCCTGATCCCGCCCGCGCTGCACGACAATGATTTATATGCAGATTGCACCTTAGTCACTGCCGACGAGCTTGGCCTAAGTGAACCTCAGCCGGTCTATCGAAGCCGCCGCGAGGGACAACCAACTGCGCTGGCATTGCGTACTACCGCGCCAGATGGATACAGCGGCAATATCCATTTATTGGTAGCGCTGAATGACAGCGGTACCCTGCTCGGTGTGCGCGCCCTGTCCCACCGGGAAACACCAGGTCTTGGTGATAAAATTGAAGTGCGCCGCAGTGACTGGATCCACAGTTTTCAGGGGCAACAAGTACGGGGTGCGGATGACCCTCGCTGGGATGTGCAGCGTAATGGCGGTATGTTCGATGCCTTTGCCGGTGCTACTATTACGCCCCGCGCCGTCGTAAATGCCGTGCAACGTACCGTGCTCTATGCAACCGAACATCAGCAGCAGCTGTTTAATGCGAACGCAAACTGCAGTCAGTCAGGAGATATGCAATGAGTGAAAGCATCGCCGACACCGGCGTCGCCGGCGAAGCCAGCACAGAAACGACGAACGGGCGCTTTGACGAAATCAGAACACTGACTCAAAATGGCCTGTGGAGCAACAACCCCGCGTTGGTGCAACTACTCGGGCTTTGCCCTTTACTTGCCGTCAGCGGCACCGTCACCAATGCATTGGGGCTTGGCATCGCCACCATGCTGGTGTTGATCGGTTCAAACGTTACGGTTTCGCTGGTGCGCAATTTTGTCCCTTCTGAAATTCGTATTCCGGTCTTTGTCATGGTCATAGCAACCTTCGTGACACTCATCGAATTGTTCATGAATGCCTTCACCTACGGTCTTTTTATGGCGCTGGGGATATTTATTCCACTGATCGTGACTAACTGCGCCATTATCGGACGTGCGGAAGCCTATGCATCAAAAAATAACTGGCAGCTGTCCGCAATTGACGGCTTTATGATGGGCCTCGGGTTTACCCTGGTGTTGGTTTTACTGGGTGCGATGCGGGAAATTATCGGTCAGGGTACGCTGTTCGACGGTGCCGAGCTGCTGTTAGGTGACTGGGCCACCGTATTGCGAATCGAATTGTTCGCCGTTGACTACCCGCTCTTGCTCGCAGTCTTACCACCCGGTGCTTTTATCGGTATGGGTTTTATCATCGCCGGTAAGAATTGGATCGACCATAAACGCGAACAACGCAGTCAAACAGACTCAGTCAGAAAAGTTGAACGGGCCCGGGTGACCTCTGCTTAGATTATGAATAAACAAAAACGCTACCAAATTCTCAGCCGGCTACGGGATAACAACCCCAACCCCACCACCGAACTCAACTTTAGCAACCCGTTTGAGTTGCTGATTGCGGTGCTGTTATCAGCGCAGGCAACTGATGTTGGGGTCAATAAAGCGACCGGGCCACTGTTCAAAGTAGCCGATAACCCGGCTGATATGCTCGCCTTAGGGGTGGATGGGGTTAAAGACTATATTAAAACCATCGGCCTGTTTAACACCAAGGCCGAGAATGTGATCAAAACCTGTCGCATTCTGGTCGAAAATCACAGCGGTGAAATCCCGCAGGATCGGGAAGCCCTTGAGGCTCTGCCCGGCGTTGGCCGCAAAACCGCCAATGTGGTCCTCAACACCGCCTTTGGCTGGCCGACGATTGCCGTCGACACCCATATTTTCAGGGTTAGCAACCGCACTAAGCTGGCCCCCGGGAAGAACGTCAACGAGGTCGAGCAAAAGCTGCTGAAGGTGGTACCTGCCGAGTTTAAAGTGGATGTTCACCACTGGCTTATTTTGCATGGCCGATACACCTGTATCGCCCGTAAACCACGCTGTGGTTCCTGTATGATTGAAGACTTGTGCGAATTTAAAGACAAAACTGAAATCTAGTCCGCTCAGCGCGCACAGCAACAATAAAAAACGGCAGCCCGAAGCTGCCGTTTTTTGTCCGACCGATTTTGTTTAATCGGCTTGAGCACTCAACAGGTTAGGATTGAATGGTCGTTGCAGCTGCAATACCACCCGGCGGTTTTGCGCCCGTTCCAGTTCGGTGTCGTTCGGCGCTGCATGACGACGTTCGCCATGCGCGGTAATGCGAATTTGTGATTCGTTAACGCCATGCTCAAGGAGGAAGGTTTTCACTACCTCAGCACGCTGTTCAGATAACGACTCGTTTTCTTCGAAGGGTCCATAGGAGTCGGTATATGCGTCCACTAGCACCAGCTCGATTTCGCGGTCATGACTGAGATACTGACCAATTTGCATCAGACGCCGTTTCGACGGGTTGGTCAGATCTTCGGTTTGTTCATGATACTGCAACACAGTAAACGCAATGTCTTCAAAGCTATAGGGTAGTAAGTTGGCCACACAGTCTAAGAAATCATCGTAACGGGAATGAAAATTGACCGCGGAAATACTCACTGCCACCTGGTCACGCTGATTATGCCAGTCGCGATAGAAAAAAGTCGGCATCATGCCCTTTTCCAGCTCGGTCAGCACCGTCCATGCCATTTCTCTATTTAATTCACTGCTGAACTGGCGATACATGTCGAGATTGCCAAGTTCCTGCGACGCAACGCCCGGGCGCCACTGGGGGGCGACCGACTTAATGCTGGCCACATCATAGGTATCCGGCAGACGCAGCATATCAAGCTGCAGGCGCAGATTCATATCACGGCTGGCCTGGCTAACAAAGCGGACATTGCCGTAGCGCGGAATATCGTGTTCGAGTGTACACTGCAAGGGTGAGTATTCGCTTACCCGCCACTCCGAGTTGTCCAGACTGGCACCATAGGTGCGCACCGAGCTTTGCGCTGGTGTAGCAGCAATCAGGCTGGTCAGTAGCAGTGAGGTGAGCAGTGTCTTATACATAAAACTACATCCAATGTCAGGTTCAGCGTCTGTTAAAGGTATCGGCGCAAACCATGGTACCTTTAGCTTTTAAAATCCCTTTCTGGCATACTGAGCGCCATCAGAGTGGTCGGCTCCGAGCCAGTACCGATGCAGTTAGTCTACGGGAGTTACATGTCAGATTCCAACCAGACATCAACCAGTCAAGCGATGCCTAAACCTGTCCAAAGCAACACCTCCGGCGACGAGCAGAGCAGCAGTTCACAAAGTGCTCAGCAAAGCCAGGACAGTATGATGAAAGGACGGTTTCGTGGCTACTTGCCGGTGGTTATTGATGTCGAAACCGCTGGCTTCAATTGCAAGACCGACGCATTGCTGGAGATAGCAGCGGTGCTGCTGGACTTTAATGATGCAGGTGAACTGTACCCGGTCGCTACCCATCACGCTCATATCGAACCGTTCGAAGGCGCCAATATTGAGCAGTCCGCTATTGATTTCCATGGCATTGACCCGGCCAACCCTTTACGCGGTGCGGTGGCAGAGGCGGACGGGATGAAGGACATTTTCAAAGCCATTCGTAAGCACCAGAAAGCGCTGGGGTGCCAGCGTTCCGTTCTGGTTGGACACAATGCAACCTTCGACCATGGCTTCGTCATGCAGGCGGCCGAACGCCAGGCGCTCAAACGTAATCCGTTTCACCCGTTCGTGACCTTCGACACGGCTGCGCTGGCGGCTCTGACACTGGGTCAGACTGTATTAGCCAAAGCCTGTAAAGCGGCGGACATTCCGTTTGATGGCAATGAAGCCCATAGTGCTATCTACGACACCGAACGCACCGCTGAGCTATTCTGCTGGATGGTGAATCGCTGGAAGGCGCTCGGTGGCTGGCCCTCACCTTAGCTATCTTCGTTACCCACAAAAAAACCGCGCCGAAGCGCGGTTTTTTTGCAGACAGCTTAAACGTTATAGCTTGTCAGAGTTTTTCGACAGGTAAGCAGATACACCAGCGGCGTCAGCTTTCATACCTTCATCGCCTTCGTTCCAGCCCGCAGGGCATACTTCACCGTGCTTCTCGTGGAAGTTCAGAGCGTCAACCATGCGCAGCATCTCGTCAACGTTACGGCCCAATGGCAGGTCATTGACGACCTGATGGCGAACCTGACCTTCTTCGTCAATCAGGAAAGATGCACGGAACGCTACACCAGCTTCCGGATGCTCGATGTCGTATGCTTTAACGACTTCGTGTTTAACGTCAGCAACCAATGGATATTTAACCTGGCCAATACCGCCGTTATCCACATTGGTGTTACGCCATGCGTTGTGCGAGAACTGAGAATCGATTGAACAACCGATTACTTTCACACCACGTTTTTCAAACTCAGCCAAACGCTTGTCAAACGCGATCAGCTCAGAAGGACAAACAAAGGTGAAGTCCAGTGGATAGAAAAACAGAACAGCTTTTGAGCCTTTGATGTGATCCGCAAAGTTAAAATCTTCAACGATTTCACCATTACCTAACACTGCTGCCGCAGTAAAATCAGGGGCTTGACGTCCAACTAGTACAGCCATTTGTATATTCTCCATTTAATAGTCGTGAATAAAAATATAGACCTCAGCAATATGAGGGCGTTTAGTCCGAATTCAAGGGCTTAGTCTTCCGGTTGTGCCGGCGCAGCCTCTTCCACCATAGGTTGCAGTTCACCCTGCTGGAACATTTCCAGAATGATGTCACAGCCACCTACCAGTTCGCCACTAATCCAAAGCTGTGGAAAGGTTGGCCAGTTGGCAATTTTGGGCAGTTCCGCACGAATATCCGGATTCTGCAAGATATCCACGTATGCGAAGGGCTTACCACAGCTCATTAAAGCCTGCGAAGCCTGCGCTGAAAAACCACAGCTCGGTAATTTCGGTGAGCCTTTCATATAAAGTAATACAGGGTTTTCCGCGATCTGTTGACGAATGCGGTCGTGAACGTCCTGTTCCTGTTGTGGTGCTTGTTGGTTCTCTTGCATCGAGTCCACCTCAATCACTGCTTAAAGGTAAAAACCTAGTATAACACCCGGACTTTTTTTTGCTAAGCCCTTGAGATCTGAATCATTCGGCATCATGTATTGATTCTGGGACAGGCGGAACTTCCGCTCGCATAGCTTTCGACTATACTGCTAATACTCATTTTAATGAAGTTTAGCGCCTACATGCGAATGGATTTGCGCTAGATGACATGCATTGTTAAAAAAAAGAACGGAGAGCACATTATGGCTTTTGAACTACCCGCACTACCTTACGAAAAAAACGCCCTCGAGCCGCATATTTCAGCTGAAACTCTTGAGTTTCACTACGGTAAGCATCATCAGACTTACGTAGATAAGTTGAACGCTCAGGTTGAAGGTTCTGAGTATGCGGGCAAATCACTGGAAGACATCATCAAGTCTTCAAGCGGTGGCCTGTTTAACAACGCGGCACAAGTCTGGAACCACACTTTCTACTGGAACTGCCTGAGCCCAAATGGCGGCGGTGAGCCAACTGGCGCTGTTGCGGATGCAATCAGCAAGAAATTTGGTTCTTTCGATAAATTTAAAGAAGAATTCACCAATCAAGCAATTGGTAACTTCGCATCAGGCTGGACCTGGCTGGTGAAAACAGCTGATGGTGGCGTGGATATCGTCAACACTGACGATGCAGAAACCCCACTAACCGACGACAGCGTTACCCCAATCCTGACCGTCGACGTATGGGAACACGCCTACTACATCGACTACCGCAATGCCCGTCCTAAGTACCTGGAAGCATTCTGGAACCTGGTGAACTGGGAGTTTGTTGCTAAGAACTTCGGTTAATAAGCAGATATAAAAAAACCGCGCTCCGGCGCGGTTTTTTTATATCTGCTTATTAACCAAGACTCTCTATGTATAGAGCGCGGGGCTTGAAGATTGAATTAGCCCCACCAATTCAATCTTCAAGCCCCGCGCTCGCTCTATCGGTCTCAATTCAAAGCCCAAGCCTTAGACCCGACCTATTGATCTGTCAGATCGGCTAAGCTCTCATTTACCTCAATCCACCAAATTAGCCGGAATCCGCTCGCGCAAACTAAACCAAATCTTAGCCGACTCGTAGCCGTACTTACGCACCAGGGTCACTGACTCTTCATAATTCCCCTGCTCAGCCAGCGCACGCAGCTCACTGTAATATTTACGCGCCAGCGGACGAGCTTCGTCTGAAGAAAAATAAAACTGACCGATGCGCGCGTACAGCCCTTTAAAGCCATTCAGCACCAGAATATAAATCGGATTCTCCGACGCCATCGCCAACTCGTGATTGAGCGTGTAATCAAAATCCGCAAACGCTTTTGGCGTATCTTCTAAGGCCTCGGCTTTGGCTAGCGCAAGTACCGCTTTCTCTGGGTTCTTACGAATAGCGGCACGAATATAAATGGTACTGATATTGGTGCGGGCTGAGAGAAGTTGATCAACCAGTTCTGGCATACCCTCTTCATCCAGTCGCGCCAATGTCTCCAGGATATTCAAACCAGAGGTTTCCCAAAAGTTG
Source organism: Aliidiomarina sedimenti (assembly GCF_003986955.1). Classification (GTDB taxonomy): domain Bacteria; phylum Pseudomonadota; class Gammaproteobacteria; order Enterobacterales; family Alteromonadaceae; genus Aliidiomarina; species Aliidiomarina sedimenti. The sequence continues at coordinate 162,690 of NZ_PIPN01000005.1, forward strand.
TTTACCTTGGTCGGCTTACCATGCTGAATCGTCAACCAGCCATCACGCGCCAGTCGCTGCAAAACTTCACGCAGGGTCGTCCGGGTCACCCCGATTAGCTCAGACAGCTCGCGCTCTGCAGGCAAGATTGAACCGGGCGCAAAGTGGCCGTTCCAAATCGATTTAACAATGTACTCTTCGGCAAATCCCGCCGGACTTTGTGCTTTAATAATCATTCAGAAACCTTTGGTCAGCCCTGCTTTTTACAATGAAACAGGAGAAGGAATGCGCTGATTCTAACGCGCCGGCATTGGTCGGACAAGTATCCTGTCATTTTCCTTTTGACCTGTGCTACTCTGCCACCACGTTTTACATTGTTATCATCACTTCACTGAGTGTGACACCCTTGAAGCAATCGAACTTAACTAACATATCATATAGCATAGCATGCTGGCCAACCCTGCGCTGGCCCTGGCTCTTACTCGCCCTGACCGCCTCTACCCTGGTCAGCTATGCGCTCTACACTCAACACGGACCACAACAACTTTGGCCCTGCGTGCAATGTATTTATCAACGCACTGCAATGATAGGCGTCGCCTTGTTCGCCTGGTTCGGGTTCTTCACCGCGACCCGCTCAGCGCTGGCTCGCTGGATAGCGCTGAGTGGCTGGTTACTAAGTGCCTTAGCCGGCGCCTATAGTGCTTACTACCACAGCTGGATTCAATCCGCCATTAACCCACTGTTCGCTCCCTGTCAGCCACATCCTGATTTCCCCGGCTGGGCACCGTTGCATCAGTGGTTGCCGCAGGTCTTCGATGCGGGTGGTATGTGTGGTGACATCGACTGGCAGTGGTTGGGACTTTCCATGCCCCAGTGGTTATTCATTATCTTTACCACATTCACTGTCCTCGCGCTGATTGTTGTCGCAGCCCGTCTGTTAAGCGCTGCGAGAAATAAGCGCTAGGCTTCGTTTAATGGCCAGGTAACAATACGCAGGTCGTAGTCCTGCTCATCCATTTCCCCGTCTGAAATCGTAGTCTGCGTGGTAATGCTCATACCAGCCTTCTGCATGGGTACTTTTGACCCCTGGTGTAACAAAGGGTGCCATGCAGGCAGCCCTTTTCCTTCATGCAAGCGACGGTAGGCGCAGCTGGGCGGCATAAAGTGAATATTGGGTAGATCCTGCAGGGTGATGTTGACGCAGTTTGGCACTTTCTCAAGACGTGTCGGGTAACAGTCACATTGCGCCGTGACCGGGTCCAGATGCTGGCAGCGAACATCCGTATAGAAAACCTGTTCATCGGCGTGCATATAGAGACTGTCGCTGTCCTGGTCAGGCGCCTCAGCATCCGCATCAAGTAATTTCTGCAGGCAACACTTGCCGCAGCCATCGCACAATGACTCCCATTCACTGGGCGTCATTTCATGCAATGTTTTACTCTGCCAGAATTCATTCATAACCGAGCCCGGAGGTTAGCCTGCCACCCGGGTTTTCCACGACCAGTGCTTCTCTGCGCCCTGCAGTTGCAAGTGCAACTCATCGCCACGACGCAAGGCACCGACGCCCGCAGGCGTCCCTGTCATCAGGATATCGCCCGGCTGTAAGGTGAAGATCGTCGCCGCTTCGCAGAGCAACTCAAGGACATTAAACATCATTGATTTTGTCTCTGCCGCCTGGCGCACACCGCCGTTGATCTGCAATTCCAGTTGCAGATCACGGACTGAGCCAATTTCACTAGCCGGAATAAAGCTTCCCATCGGCGCGCTGCCGGCAAAGGCCTTTGCGCGTTCCCACGGATGCCCCTGTATTTTAAGCTTTTCCTGTTCATCACGTAAGGTTAGATCCAAACCTAACGAGTAGCCCCACACCGAACTCATTGCCTGTTTCGCGGTCGGGTTCGGATCGCTCAGGCTGCGCCCAATCAAAAGGCTAAGCTCGATTTCATGATGGCAGCTTCCCAGCACCTGCGGCCACTGAATTGGCTGCGTCATCGGCTGCAGTGCACTGGCAGGTTTAATAAACAACAAAGGGTGCTTGGGGACCTGATTGCCAAGCTCTTCTACGTGAGCGCGATAGTTACGCCCCGCACAGACAACCTTCCCCGGGGTAAAAGGTAATACCCGTCCGTAAATATCTTTATGTTGATAACTCATTGATTTTTAGCGACCTAATTGTATGCGATCGGCAAGGTGACCGACCGCGACGACGAAATAGTTTGAGCGGTTCCAGCGCATCAGGGAATCCCAGTTGGTATACGCAAGATAAATACGACCCTGTTCATCATCAGGGATAATCACGGACGCTTCAATATCATCGCGTACCGGCAAGTCTGAACCGTCATAGCGGCGCACACCCAGCGCCTGCCACTCAGCTAAAGGCTTCTTGGTCGACAACCCGGCTAATTCAGTATCGAAATTATCCGGAATGCGTACCTGGCGTCCCCAGGTCACATCATCCTGCCAGCCGACCTGGCTCAGGTAGTTGGCTGCCGATGCAAAAACATCCTCATAGCTGTTCCAGATATCGATTTTACCGTCCTGATTGAAGTCAATCGCATAACTTAAAAAGGAACTCGGCATAAACTGCGTTTGGCCCATAGCACCAGCCCAGGAGCCACGCATCTCGTCTGGGTCTATATGGCCCGCATCAATGATTTCCAGGGCCTGCATCAGCTGGCCTTTAAAGAATGCTTCACGACGGCCTTCCCAGGCCATCGTTGCCAGCGCCGAAACAACTTTGAAATTACCGGTGTAACTGCCGTAATTGGTTTCAACACCCCATAACGCAACAATAAAGCGTGGCTGGACGCCAAATTCCGCGCCCACGCGTTCCAGCAACTCTTTGTGCTCTGCAAATTTTTCAATGCCCTGGTTAACCTTCCAGTCAGGCACTGCTCGCGGCAGGTAGGTATCCAGAGTCAGCACCCGTTCTGGTTGATTACGGTCAGCAGAGACCGAACGCTGATAAAACTCAATTCCTTCAAAAGCACGGGCAACGGTGTCTTCACCAATGCCATGCTCGATGGCTTCATTTTTTAACTGTTCTACATAGCGCTCGTAATCGGGTCGCTCATCTTCAGCTTGTTCTTCGGCATAGACGGCTGGATTCGCCAGCGCGACGGCTAGCATTGCTGTGCAGGCTACTTTAACAACATGCATCATCAGGGTATCTCCTAATCAACAGGGTTTTGAGCGGTGTGCTCTTTAAGCCAGTCTTCCGTGGTGGCGGGTAACTGCAGGTAAAACCCTTCAGCTTCTATGTGTTGCTTAAGTTTTGATGCACTGAGACGCGCAATTTTTCGCTCCCCCTGGAGGAGTAAGGTCATTACGTGGGTATGCGGGGTGAAGAGCTGCTGGAGTGGCTCCGGCAGCTCTTCAAAAGAGGCGTCTTTGGCAATATACAGATATGTATCTGCTTTTTTATGTGACCTTAGCACTATGCAAAACATGGTTTACTCCACTTTCATGTCTGCACTCAGTCTACCTTAAGGCCGTGGCAGCAACAACGCTTCGAGCTCGCTTTTCAGCAGTTCCCCGCGCCAGCCGACCAGTAAATCCGGCGGGTTGAGCTGCTGCCTGAGCGCATCATTACAGAACCAAAGCCAGTGAAACACTTCGTTGATTTGCTTACGGGAACCGATCAACGACGCAGGCACTTGTAATTCCTCAGCTTTCCGCTGTATCAGGGCTTTGGCTTTTTTAAACATACCTTTATAGCCATCGACAAAATCGAGGCGTGGCATTTCCGCTGGAATGTTTTCCTCCGGGCAGGCCAGGCCAGTTTTGACTGCAGCAATAATTTCGTCGCCCCAGCGCCGAACTGCCTGCGGATGCATGCTATCAATCGCAGCAAGTTGTGCCATCGATTGTGCTTCTTTCCGCGCAATTTCGATTAAAGTAGCGTCTTTAACAATAAATCCTACCGGCTTATCTTTGCGTCGTGCAGTGTTTAAACGCCAGGCCGCTAACGCTTGCAACACCGCACGCTGCTGCGGCGAAGTTTGCCAGGCGTTGCCAATCTCGCGCCAGGCTAAATCAGGGTTCAGCTGACGCGTGCGTTTGACGATCTGCAAGGCACATTCATCAGCCACCAGTGCCAGCTTGTCGGCCTGCTGAAGTTCGGTCAGTAAACGTGGATAAATGCGCGCTAAATAAAACACATCAGCCGCCGCATAATAGCGTTGGTCATCACTCAGTGGTCGTGCCAGCCAATCTGTGCGCGATTGTGATTTATCCAGTTCAACATCACAAAACTGCTGCACCATGGCCGCATAGCCAAGGGAATCGCCATACCCTAATACCGATGCCGCTATCTGGCTATCGAACACATTCTGTGGCATCCGTTGCGCGCATTGATAAAGTAATTCAAGATCTTCGCCGCCCGAATGCAGCACCTTGGTCACATTTTCGTCGGCAAGCAGTTGCCAGAAAGGCTCCAGCTCGAATCCGGCTAATGGATCAACCAATACAATGTCATCCGCCACGGCCAGCTGCAGCAAACCAAGCTGAGCATAAAAGGTCCGCTCACGAACAAACTCGGTATCCAGCGCCAGCCATCCAGCCGTTTTTGCCTGATCGCAAAACGCCACCAATTCCTTGGTGGCGTCTATAAAGCGATAATTCACTTCGCTCATTCGTCGTCTCTTAGTTCACGACGAAGGATTTTCCCGACATTGGTTTTCGGTAGTTCCTCGCGGAACTCAACCAATTTAGGAACCTTGTACGCAGTCAGATTTTCGCGACAATATTCAACGACTTCTTTCTCAGTCAGCGAGTCATCTTTCTTCACCAATACGACTTTGACTGCCTCACCTGATGCGTCATTCGGTACACCAATCGCGGCAACTTCAAGGACCTTCGGATGGCTCGCCACCACTTCTTCGATCTCATTTGGATAGACATTGAAGCCGGACACCAGAATCATATCTTTCTTCCGGTCTACAATGCGGAAGAAGCCATCATCATCTGCCACTGCCATGTCGCCAGTCGCGAACCAGCCGTCTTTGATAGACTCAGCGGTTGCATCCGGACGTCCCAGATAACCAGCCATCACCTGCGGACCCTTGACCCACATCTCGCCAGGCTCTCCCAACGGTAGCTCGTTACCTTCTTCATCGACGATCATGATATCTGTGGAAGGAACCGGAATACCAATGCTGCCAGTGTAATGTTCGATGTCATAAGGATTAACTGTCACCACCGGCGCGCACTCCGTCAGGCCATAACCTTCCAGTAAAGGCGCTTTAGTGACCTTTTCCCAATGCTCAGCGACCGCGCGTTGCACCGCCATGCCGCCACCCAGCGCTATTTTCAGTTTACTGAAATCAAGATCTTTAAAGCCTGGGGTGTTTAACAAGCCATTGAACAGCGTATTAACGCCTGAAATCATCGAGAACTGATGTTTGGATAGCTCTTTAACGAAGCCAGGCATGTCACGCGGGTTGGTAATTAAAATGTTTTTGCCGCCATGCTTGAGGAACGTCAGGCAATTCGCCGTCAACGCAAAGATATGATAAAGCGGCAAGGCAGTAATAATTACTTCTTCACCATCATTCATCATTGGCGTAATGACAGAAGATACCTGTTCCAGGTTGGCCACCATATTGCGGTGCGTCAGCATAGCGCCTTTAGACGGCCCGGTAGTACCACCGGTATACTGTAAAAAGGCCAGATCGTCGCCATTCAGGTCGATTTCTTTAAAGCTGGCCGCGCTGCCTTTGCTAAGCGCGCTGTTAAAATCAATGCTGTTATTAAGGCTGTAGGCGGGAACCATCTTTTTAACGTACTTCACGACGAAGTTTACAATCCAGCGCTTCGGAGCTGGTAATGCATCCCCAATACCCGTCAGAACCACCTTATCCAGCTTCACATCGTCTTTGATTTTATCAAAGGTATGAGCGAAATTTTTCAGGATAACCAATACTTTGGCGCCAGAATCACTAAGCTGGTGCTTAAGTTCGCGAGCGGTGTAGAGCGGGTTAACATTCACTACTACCATCCCTGCCCGCAAAATGCCGAAAAGAGCAATCGGATACTGCAGCAAATTCGGCATCATCACGGCCACAGGGTCGCCCTTTTTCAGCCCGATACTTTGTAAGTAGGCGGCAAAGTCACGAGTTTGCTTATCTAACTCGTCAAAGGACAGTTCCTGATCCATGTTTACATAAGCACTTTTACCCTGGTATTTGCTTACACTGTCGTTAAAAATTTCAACCAACGAGCCAAAATGGTCCGGATCAATCTCGTTTGGAACACCTTTGGGATAGCGCTTCTGCCAAATTCTTTCCACCGTGTCGCTCCTGCTTTCTGTTATTTCTAACCCATCCAAATGATGCGTCCGACCTTCTGATGACGGGCCGTTTAAAGAACATTATTGTACATAGCAAAGCGCCCCAACGGGGCGCTTGTCAAATCTGTAGCCCAATATATTCGCATATCCGACCAGTAGATCCTAGCGGATTTTACACTTGTTCGATGAACTGGCAAGTCAAGGCATTTACTACCCTGGCAGGGTTTTGCATGTGAAAGTGATGCCCTCCGGGGAGGGTTTCAAAGCTAATTCGGCGTACATCTGTAGCCCATTTTTCAACTGCTTGCGGCAAGTCATTGTGACCCTGGTCGCCGAGGATCACGTGCATTGGAGCTTCGATGCCCTGCAGAATTGGCGGCACCTGTTGAGCACAAAAGCGAAACGGCGAAGGCGCCCGAACGCGCGGGTCGGTACGCCAGCGATAGCCCCCTTCGACCGGCTGCAGATTCCGCTGCAGCAACAACAGCGCCAGGTCTTCGGAGAACTCACTGATTTCAGCTCGCGCTTTAACCAGGCTGTTAATATCGGCGTAGACAGGGTCACGCCGTTTGCCCTGCTTTAAGCGAGCCTGCAGCCCCTTACGTAACTGCTGCAGCGAGTCGGATGCCGGGCTAACCACCATACCAAAGGCTTCCAGAGTGACCAGTTTTTTAATCGGTTGCGGAAATACCGCCGCCAGTGTCTGCGCCACATAACCGCCCATGCTGTGCCCGACCAGATGGATATTCTGCCACTTTTGGATTCTGATAAGCGCCTCGATATCAGCCACCCAGTCGACAAAATAATAAGCGCCGCCTGCAGGTCGATGGCCTGAATAACCATGACCAGGAAAGTCGATGGCTACCCAGTCAAAGGCATCCAGATAGGGAAACATGGGTTCGAAGCTGCGGCAGTTATCCAGCCAGCCATGCAGCAACAATAAAAAAGGCCCGCCCGGGGTACCTCCACGCAGACCTTTTAAGCTGATATGAGGTAATTCAAAGCTTACCTCGCTAACCTCGTTCTTTGTCGTCAAGCCAACCTCTGGTTTACTGTTCTTTTATTATGCGTTGCTGCACACTTTGCGGGCGTTCTATATGTGGTTCCCGCGAACTCAGCGGGCGCTGCATCTGTTGCGGCTGTTGCTGGGAGCGCTGCGGGCGACTTTCGCCGTAAGGATAGTAATAAGGATGATAGCGGTAAGGACCTACGCCATACAGCGAATGCCGATACCATAACGAATAGGGGTCATAGTAGTAATAGCCAACCCCTATCTGGTCGCGTTGTTGTTGCGGCCGCCACAACTCTACACCAGTGGCCTGCAGGACCGGGTAAAGGTAATTAAATTCGCCGATTTTACCCTCTTCACTGGCGCTGATCTGGCCCAGAGCAGTCAGTGAGCGACCTTCTTTGTATATTTCCGGGTCTACAAAGCGGTCCAGGTAGACAATAAAACGCCCTTCACTGTCGTCTTCAATCTGCGGCCTGCCGTAGCCGTTGAGGCGAAAATGAACCAGCTCAATACGGGTAGCGTCTGCGCTATTTTCAATGTTCGCGATAACGCCTCCCCACCGCGCTGTGCGCCCTTCAAGCTCTGCTGTGCTTCGCAGAGCCTGGCTAAATGGCACCAGATCAGTCGCCTCAGTTCGAATTGGTTCCGGGTAGCGCGATGCACACCCCGCTATAACCAGCGATACAACTAAACCCAAAACTGTTTGCATTATCAGGCGCATGAGCACCTCCCATATCAGCGTCCCGGCAACTTTTGCCAGGTTACTTCATTACGTAAGTAATGCGGTGAAAGATCCTCCGCAGCGATTGCTCGCCCCTGAGCAAAATAGACCTCACCTAAGCTTAGCATGTCTATTGCGTGAGGCAGGCGAACACCGTTCGCTGGTCGTAAATCAATATCAGCGCACTGTGCTTTGATGCGGTCACTAAGCACTTGAGGATAGGTTTCCCAGCCAGTTCCACAGCTAAACCAGAGGTCATTCTGTGTCGCGGAGGCGGGCAAGCTGACCTGCTCGGGCGCACATACCCGTTCTTCATCTATTGCCTGCATAAGACCATTTTGCAGACCGTAGGTTCCCCAGTACACCTCGCCCATGCGCGCATCGATAGCCGCCAAAACCTGGTTTGCCTGGTGCAGTCGGTAGCTCGCCTGTGCCATCGCCGCCAGGGTCGACACCTGGACCAGAGGTAAGTCCTGACTAAACGCCAGACCCTGAGCCATGCTAGCGCCGATGCGCACGCCGGTGAAACTCCCCGGCCCCTGACTGACCACAATAGCACTCAACTGATCCAGGCTGAGCCCGGCTTCTGCCAGTACCTCATCCACATAAGGCAGTAAGGCCTGTGAATGCTGGCGTGGGAGCTCTGCCCCACGGCTAATCACGTCAGAGCCCTGACCTAAGGCCACCGAGCAATACTCGGTCGCACTATCAATTGCTAAAAAAGGTTTCATTATTGATTATCTTCCTGCTGTTCAGCTCGCGCATCGTCAGACTCACGAGCCAAAAATTCTTTTACCACCGGTAATGATCGTGTCCGCGCCATTGCAGGCAAACTATTTAAAAAAATCCGTCCATACTGCTTAGTTACCAGGCGATTGTCACAAACCACCAGGGCGCCATAATCATATGCATCACGTATTAACCGCCCTGCACCCTGCTTGAGACTAATTACCGCCTGTGGCAGCTGAACCTGATTGAACGGGTTCTGACCGCGCAATTTACAGTCTTCAATCCGAGCCTGCAATAATGGGTCATCCGGCGCTGCAAACGGTAATTTATCAATAATGACCAGGCGCAAGGCATCTCCGCGTACGTCTACACCCTCCCAAAATGAACTGGTGCCGAGCAATACCGCATCCCCGGCGGCGACAAATTGATCAAGCAACTCCCGTTTACTAGTTTGGCCCTGTACGAGTACGGTGCGGTCCAGTTCGACCTGCAGCACCGCTGCGACCTGATTCAGCATGCGATAACTGGTAAACAATAAGAAGGTGCCGCCATGATTGACCGCAATCAACTCACGGGCCAGCTGCAAAATGTGCTGCGCCATCGCCGGATCACTCGGTTGCGGCAAGTACCTTGGCATGTACAGCATCGCCTGACGGGAGAAATCGAACGGGCTCGATAATACTAAGGTTTGTGCGTCCTGCAGGCCCAGCCGACCACTAAAGTGACTGAAGTCTCCGTCCACTGCCAGAGTAGCCGAGGTAAACACCCAACGCGCTTGCTGACGCTGGATAAATTCAGCAAACTTATCTGCGACGCTCAGCGGAGTCTGATGCACAGTTAAATGGCGACTGGTCGTTTCATACCAAAAGCTATACCCGGTGCGAGCAGTATTTGTTAATTGCTGCCAGCGTGTTTTCAGGGCCAGAATGCGCTCGTAACACTGGTCGAGGACTTTGTTGCGCCCCAGCGACGCTTTAACAATGTCATAGGCTCGCTGCAATGTCGTGGTTAAGCGCTCACTATCCGACGCCACAGCGGTTTGCTTATGCGCATCGCGCCAGTTGCCTCGTTCGGGGTCGCGGGCAAACTGCAAACGCAGGTCAAGACCACCTTTCTCCAGTTGGTCAGCAATACTCTCCAGTTGCTTAAGATCTTTCAATTCAGTGCGATAGAGCATCCGCAGATCCTGGCCAAGCTCGGCAAGCTGACGGGTACTCAATGACTCGCTAAAATAGTTGCTGGCAATATCAGGCACCTGATGGGCCTCATCAAAAATAACCATGTCCGCTTGCGGAATTAGCTCGCCAAACCCCGTGTCTTTCAGCACCGCATCGGCAAAAAAGAGATGGTGATTGACCACCACTACATCGGCTTCCAGCGCCTTTTGTCTGGCTTTGACTACATAGCAGTCGTCGTAAGCCGGGCATTCGCGACCCAGACAGTTGTCAGCGGTGCTGGTAATTTGCGGTAAAATAATCGCATCTTCGGGCAGCTCAGTAAGTTCTCCAAGGTCGCCGCTACGGGTTTGATTGGACCATTGTTTTACCACCCTCGCCTGCTGCTGCATCTGGGCCAGGTATTGGGGGTCAAAGCGAGAAGGCTGCTGCACGAACTGCTCCATTCGCTGAATACACAGGTAGTTGTTACGCCCTTTCAATAGCGCCACCACCGCATCGGCCGCCAGTACATCGCGAACTTTGGGTAAGTCACGATGAAACAACTGCTCCTGCAGATTCTTGGTGCCAGTCGACACGATCACTTTTGGCCGCCTGCCGTCCTCTCCTTTCGCCATTAACGCAGGCGCCAGGTAAGCGAAGGTCTTACCGGTTCCGGTTTCAGCTTCCACAATTAATACAGGGTGGGCATCCGCCATTGATGCAATCGCTTCAGCCATCTGCATTTGTGCAGGGCGAGGCTGAAAGCCCTCAATCGCCTTACTGAGTAGCCCGTCATTGGCAAAAACATTACTTATGTTTGCCATGCTGCTCCCTGATCCATCGTTACCATTGTGTACCCCAGCTAGTTGAAGCTGCATTATTTCACAGCATTTGATTTGCTTCATCCGTTTCATTCAGCTGGCTAACTTTCCAACAACCGTAGATTTCAGATACAATGCAGCGCTAACGTTTGGCATAGGAAGAAGTTTTGGTGCAGGTTGTTCGTCAGTCCCTTACAGCGTGGCTTTTGTCGCTTAGTATGCTCGTGGTCAGCCATTCAGTGCAGGCCGTGCAGCCTGAGCCATTGCCAACGAATGATGACAGCTACAGCCTGGCCGAGATCCGGGCGGCCTATTTAATAAGTGTTATGCGCTATGTCAACTGGCCCAATGAAGAGCAGCGCTCCGAACTGACCATTGGGGTGCTGGGGGATGAAAATGTTTTTGAGCTGCTCGCTTCTATTCCGCTTGGAGAGATGCGTGATAAACCCATTCAGGTTCAACTACTGACCCGTAATTCTCAGGTGGCTCAGGTCGACTTAGTCTACGTCGGACCACGCCATAGCGGTGCCAGCGAACTGATTCTCAACCAGGCCATGCGCAACAATGTGCTGGTGATCACTGAAGACCGCCTGGTTCGCCAGAACATGATGATCAATATCAGTGCAGACAATGCCGGTGCAATCAGTTACCAAATCAATGACCAGCGGATTAATTCTGCCGGCCTTGAGGTGAACTCAGGGCTACTGCAAATCAGTGGGCAGGAGCTGAATACCCTTGCTGCACACCACAGGTCGATGCTTGAGATTGCCAGTATTCAAAGCAGCCGTCAGGAGCTGAGTGAACAGAATAACCTGCTCCGCGAGGAACTCCGTCAGTTGCAGGAGCGCATTTCCAGCCTCGAGCAGGCGCTCAGTGAACGTGATCAGGTACTCCGCGTGCAGGAAGGAACCATCGAAGAAAAGCAGGAAGTGATGGACTCGCAGCAGGCTACCCTGAACAACTTGTTGTCAGAACTGGAACAACAACGCGAATTATTGTTTAACCGTGAGGAACAACTTAACCGGATTCAAAACTTACTTGATGACAGTGAACGAACCTTACGTGAGCAGGAACGCTTGCTGGAAACCAAAGAGGCGCAACTGGCGGCTAAAGAGCAGGAAGGCAATGAGCTGGCTCAGCGTATTACGGCCAATCGCGACATTCTTGCTGCCCAACAGCAGCAGTTGCGTGATCAACGCAGTGCCCTGACGGAGCAGGCTGCACTCATCGAGAATCGCGAACGCACTATCGACCGACAGCGGGAATACCTGATTTATATCCTGATTGCATTAGCGGCGGCCTCAATATTAGGTGTCCTCAGCTTAAGCTTGTACGTCAAAAAACGACGCACCGCGACACAACTCATGGATGCCCTTACCGAGCTGCATAACGCTCAGGACAAGCTGGTAGAGTCAGAAAAAATGGCCGCGCTTGGTAACCTGGTCGCTGGTGTTGCCCATGAAGTCAACACGCCGCTGGGTGTTGCATTAACCGCCACCTCGATGTTGAACGATCGCCGCGAAATTCTGCAGCAGAATGTGCGTGAAGGGCGGCTTACGCGGGAGCAACTGGATCGCTTCCTCGGCCAGTCAGAGGAGTCTCTCAGCCTGACCGAGAAAAATCTGAGCCGGGTAGCGCGGTTAATCAGTAACTTCAAACAGGTTGCTGTGGATCAGATGGTGACCGAACGACGCACGATTGATCTCGGCAACTACATTGAAGAAATCATGTCAGCGCTATCCATTGAATTAAAACGTGCCCACATAGACTTCCAGATTGATGTCGATGGCGAAATCGAAATGGACACCATCCCCGGTGCGATGGCGCAAATCCTCACCAACCTGGTTACCAACAGCATACGTCACGGCTATGCTGCCACCTCGACCCAGGAGGCCGGTGACAGCGATATTCGTGGCACTATTACTATTCGTGCGGCGCGGGCAGATGCAGACTATGTACGGCTGAGCTTTTGCGACGATGGCAATGGCATGGATGACGCAACCCTGCAGAAAATCTTTGAGCCGTTCTTTACCACCAAACGCAACCAGGGTGGTACCGGACTGGGGATGCCCATCGTCTACAACTTAGTGCGCCAGCAATTGAAAGGCGATATCACAGTCAGCAGTACACCAGGACAAGGTACATGTTTTGAGCTGCTGTTACCCCGCCGGGTGCGGATAAACTAGGCTGTCGGCATAACGCCACCTAATCAGATAAAGGTATCCAGATGAATACCTTTATGGGTATCGTCATCGTGGTCCGCTAACTTTTTACGTGGGTCTTCAGCCACCGGAGGCTCTTCGGGCGGCTGATGGCTGGCATGATTATCACCACTCGCCTGCTGTTCCGGCTGTTGCTGGTGGTGCTGTCCCCGTTGCTGCTGGGGGTGACGATAACGCTCCAATACCCGGGCACCCTGAGTATCATCAAAGTCTTCATCATCCTGCACCGCCGAGCCAGCTGGTGCGCTTTCAACCCGCTTTACCCGCAAGTTTGGGTCACGCACATCAATCTGCGTATTGCGCGGTAAAAACGGAAACAAAATATCCTGATTTGCCATAGGTGCCCCCCAGCACAGTGCCACATAGGTTCTGTATCGGCCACGTTACACATTCGTCGAGTAGTTTCTCTGACCAATTTTAGTCTTTAGGGTTGCATTTTGCGTACTAGTCAGTAGAATTTAGACAACTTAATCACTTTACTGCCGTCAACCATAGGTTTTTAGCATGAATAGTCTATACAACTCTATTTCTGTACATCACCACCATCATTCTGACTGACGGCCTTCAGAGTGTGGAAGGTCCGTTATACCGGTACCTTCCAGGAATCTAAAAAAGCCCCCGGAAGCGTACCTTTCGGGGGCTTTTTAATTGTATTTGGTACGCGCCTCGCGCTACGCCCAGCAGACACTAAGGAAATGTTATGAGCAAACAACGTCTAACCATCGCCGTGCAAAAGTCCGGCCGCCTCAGCAAAGAATCAATCAAGCTGCTCAGCGCCTGTGGCGTCAAATTCAACATGCATGAAGCCCGCTTAATGGTGCACAGCACCAGCCACCCTATCGACTTATTGCGGGTGCGTGACGATGATATTCCCGGTTTGGTCATGGATGGGGTTGTTGATCTCGGGCTGGTTGGCGAAAACGTGCTGGAAGAAGAATCACTTGAGCGCGAAATGAGACAACAGAGCAATCAGTTTCGTTCTCTGCGCCGACTCGATTTCGGCCACTGCCGCCTAAGTATTGCCTTACCAACCGAGCAAAATTTTAACGGTATTGCGGATCTGGAAGGCCTTAAAATTGCGACGACCTACCCTCGTTTGCTGGAACGCTACCTCAAAGATCAGGGGGTCAACGCGAAACCAGTGATGCTGACTGGTTCGGTTGAAGTTGCACCGCGGGCGGGACTGGCCAATGCGGTCTGTGATCTGGTTTCCACTGGCGCGACCTTAGAAGCCAATGGTCTGCGTGAGCAGCAGGTTATTTTCCGCTCTCAGGTGCAACTGATCCAGCGCGCCGAAGCCCTCGATCCATCTAAACAACAAATGATGGATAAGCTGCTGGCACGTATTGACGGCGTCCAGTTAGCAAAAGAAAGCAAGTACATTATGCTGCACGCGCCGAAAGACAAGCTGCAGCAAGTGGAAGATATACTACCCGGCGCCGAGCGTCCGACTGTCCTGCCGTTATCGCACAGCGACGACGTGGTTGCCGTTCACGTGGTGAGCACCGAGACGTTATTCTGGGAAACTATGGAACAACTGAAAACACTGGGTTGCAGTTCGATTCTGGTACTGCCGATTGAAAAAATGCTGGGGTAGTGACAATGGCAAGTTATACAATCGCCGGCGCTGTGCGCTGGCAATCCTTGAGCGAAGAAGAACGGCGCCGCCGTCTTCAACGCCCGGCACAGCGCGCCAGCGCGCAACTGATGAGACAGGTTCGCGAGATCATTGAGCAGGTTGAGCAGCAAGGCGACTCTGCCCTGCTTGAACTGACTCAGCGTTTCGACAATGTCAGCCTCGACTCGCCTGTGTTAGCTATGGATCAGGTTGAAGCTCTCGCCGGACGGACCGAGCAAAAGGTCAAGCAGGCCATAGATCTGGCCTACGACAATATTCGCCGTTTCCATGCTGAGCAGCGACCGCAAACCGTGGACATCGAAACCATGCCCGGTGTGCGTTGTCAGCAACGCATCGCGCCATTACGCAAGGTTGGCCTGTATATCCCAGGCGGCAGTGCCAGTTTGCCAAGTACAGTGCTGATGTGCGGCGTACCGGCTCAGCTGGCTCAATGCAATGAGCGTATTCTGGTCAGCCCACCAGACAAAAATGGCCTGTTAAGTCCGGCTATTTGCTATGCAGCGCTCAAATGCGGCGTCACTCAGGTGGTTCTGGCAGGCGGTGCGCAGGCCATTGCAGCACTCGCTTTAGGTACTCAACGTATCAATGCGGTGGATAAAATTTTCGGTCCTGGCAACAGTTACGTCACGGCGGCGAAGCAATACGTCAGCCAGCTCGCCGGTGGCCCTGCTATCGATCTGCCCGCAGGCCCCTCTGAGTTGCTGATTATTGCAGATGACACTGCGGATGCTGAATTCATTGCCGCTGATCTGTTGTCGCAGGCGGAACACGGGCCGGACTCTCAGGTTATCCTGCTCAGTCCTTCAGCGAAGGTGGTGGAAGCAACCCGCGCCGCGCTGCAACGTCAGCTAGCCGAGCTACCACGCGCTGAAATCACTGCGCAGGCGCTGGCATCAAGCAGCTTTATCGTGACCGAGGATTTAACCGAAGCCGCTGCCATTTCACAGCGCTACGCGCCGGAACACTTGAGTCTGCAAATCAAAGACGCCGAGGACTGGATTGAGCAAACCGATCAGGCAGGCTCCATTTTTGTTGGCCACTATGCGCCGGAGTCAGGTGGCGATTACGCAACCGGCACCAACCACGTGCTGCCCACTTACGGTTATGCGCGTAACTACAGCAGCCTTGGTTTAGCCGATTTCTATCGCCGTTATACGGTGCAACAGCTAACCCCACAAGGGCTACGTCTGTTGGCACCAGCGATCACGGCGCTGGCTGCCGAAGAAAAGCTCGACGCACACCGCCTCGCCGTCACCCGACGTCTGGACAGTGCGCGTATGCAAGCAGATCTGCAAACTGCTACAGCAAGTACCGAAGGAGAGCGTCAATGAACCTGGCTCAACAATTACTACGCCCTCACCTGCGCGACGTACAGCCCTACGCCTCGGCCCGCCGTAGCATGAGTGGCGGCCGTATCTGGCTAAATGCCAATGAGTCACCCTATAGCGCCGATTACAACGTCGATACTGCAAACCTGAACCGGTATCCGAATTTCCAGTCGGCGGAGCTTAATCAAGCCTACGCGCGCTATGCGGGCATATCACCTGACCAACTGCTTAGTCACCGTGGCAGCGATGAAAGCATCGAGCTTCTGATCCGCAGCTTTTGCGAGCCGGGGCAGGACAAAATCCTTATTTGCCCACCGACCTACGGCATGTACAGCATTTCGGCCGGGCTGAATAATACGCCTGTCATCAAAGTGCCATTGCAGCAAGCCGATACAGTTGATCCCAGCGACGACTGGCAGCTCGACATTGAAGGCATTAAACAACAAAGCGAACAGGTTAAGCTGGTCTTTCTCTGCAATCCATCGAACCCGATTGGTAACCAGTTACGCAGCGCAGATATAGAACACTTGCTTGAGTACTTTGCTGGCCGTGCCCTGGTGGTAGTCGATGAAGCCTACATCGAATATGCCGATGCAGCGTCTTTCGCCACCTTGCTGACGCGGTTCGATAACCTGGTGGTAATGCGCACCCTGTCAAAAGCCTTTGGCCTGGCAGGTATCCGGGTCGGTTTTACGCTGGCTAATAGTGAGGTAATCAATGCGCTGGTGCCAGTGCTTGCCCCCTACCCGCTGCCTGACGTCAGTATCCAGATTGCCACTCAGGCGCTGAGCCCGGACAACCTAATCGAGGTTCGTCAGAACGTGATTGAGGCGCAGGGTGAACGTGAAAGGCTCAGTGCTGCATTGACTGAACTGCCGTATGTGCGCAGCGTGCTGCCAAGTGCGACCAACTTTATTCTGTTCAGGGTTGCAGACGCAGACGCGGTGATGCAGTTTTGCGTCGATGCCGGTATTTTACTGCGCAACCAGTCAAGCCAGCCCGGGCTGTCCAATTGCCTGCGGGTGACGGTCGGTGCACCGGCTGAAAATGAACAACTGATCGAGGTGTTGGCTGAATTTGCCAACACCTCGCGCTAAGGAGTAGACAGATGCTTTCGCAACAAAAAATTCTTTTTATCGACCGTGACGGCACCTTAGTGGAAGAGCCAGCAGTAGATAAACAGCTCGATCGTCTGGATAAACTGGTCTACGAGCCGGGTATGGTGAGTGCGCTGCTGGCATTGCAAGAAGCCGGTTACCGCCTGGTCATGGTGAGTAACCAGGATGGTCTGGGCACTGACAGTTTCCCCCAGGCAGACTTTGACGCCCCGCACCAGGCAATGATGCAGTTATTGCAAAGCCAGGGCATTAAATTTAGTGACGTCCTTATCTGCCCGCATTTTGAAAGTGATAACTGCAGTTGCCGTAAACCAAAGCTGGGCCTGGTGCAGGAATTCCTGCAACAGGGTTTGGTTGATTTCAGCCAAAGCGCGGTGATCGGCGACCGTGAAACCGATCTTCAGCTCGCTGCCGCGATGGGCATTCAGGGCATTCGCTATGACCGCGACAGCAACGGCTGGAGCGATATTGTGAAGGCCCTGACCCTGAAGCCACGTCAGGCCACTGTCGTGCGCACCACCCGCGAGACCGACATTGAAGTGAAAGTTAACCTGGATGAAAAAGCGCCGGTTTCGATTGCCACCGGCATTGGCTTTTTCGACCATATGCTGGAGCAAATTGCCACCCACGGTGGTTTTTCCCTAAGCGTAAAGGTTTCCGGCGATTTACACATTGATGATCACCACAGTGTGGAAGACACCGCGCTGGCACTCGGTGAAGCGCTGCACAAAGCCCTGGCAGACAAACGTGGCATCGGCCGTTTTGGCTTTGTGTTGCCCATGGATGAATGCCGCGCCGAGGCAATACTGGATGTCTCCGGCCGACCTTTCCTGGTTTTTAATGCCGAGTTTACGGATAGCACGGTAGGAACCTTGTCGACTCAGATGGTTGAGCATTTCTTCCGTTCGCTATGTGACACCATGAAAATTAGCCTGCACCTGAGCACCACCGAAGGCAACGCCCACCACCAGGTGGAAAGCCTGTTTAAAGTATTTGGTCGCGCGTTGCGCCAGGCGATTACTAAACAGGGCAATGAGATGCCCTCCAGTAAAGGGGTGCTGGCATGAAGCTGGTTATCGTCAATACTGGCGTTGCCAACCTCGCCTCCGTCAACTTTGCATTCAAACGACTGGGAGTTGAAGCGGTAGTGAGCTCCGACCCGGACGTCATCCGTAGCGCCAGCCATGTTGTATTGCCTGGGGTTGGTACCGCCAGCGCGGCGATGCGTTCGCTTACAGAGTTGCAACTGATTGACGTACTGCGCGAACTCACTCAGCCGGTGCTGGGGATCTGCTTAGGCATGCAGATGCTCACCAACAGTTCCTCCGAACAGTACAGTCAACAGTCCAGTCTACAAAAAGGGAGCGCCCCTTTACCCTGCCTGGGCGTGATTGATACCCAGGTTGAACGGCTGCACAACAAAGACAATCTGCCACTGCCCCATATGGGCTGGAACGCAACCGAAGTGACCGATCACCCACTGTTCAAAGGCTTTGCTGGTGAACAACCTTATTTTTACTATGTCCATACCTATGCAGCACCAGCTGAGCCGCACTGCATTGCCCGCTGTGAATACACTCAGCCTTTTGCGGCGGCTATTGCCCAGGGCAACTTTATGGGCGTACAGTTTCACCCGGAACGCTCCGGCGACGCCGGCGCACGGGTACTACAAAACTTTCTGGAGATCACATGTTAATTCCAGCGCTGGATATTATTGACGGTCAGGTGGTGCGCCTGAAACAAGGCGATTTCGCACGCCAGACCACCTACCATTCTGACCCGATTGAGGTGGCCTGTGACTATGCGCAAGCCGGTGCTGAGTATCTTCATATTGTTGATCTTGATGGAGCCCGTGACCCCGCCAAACGGCAGCTAACGCTGATTAACCGGATGCAGCAGGAAAGCGGTTTGCCCACTCAAACCGGAGGAGGCATTCGCACCACTGAGGACATCCGTAGCTTACTCGCCACCGGCGTTGAGCGCGTGGTAGTCGGTTCGACCGCAGTCAAGGACCCGGCCCTGGCGGCGCAGTGGCTGAATGAGTTTGGTTCAGAGGCCATTGTGCTGGCGTTAGATATCAACATTGATGCCGACGGCCAACGCTGGTTAGCGACACACGGCTGGCAGGAACAAAGCGATGTGCGCATTGAAACACTGCTCGGCGACTTAATTCCTGCAGGCTGTAAACATGTGCTGTGCACCGACATTAGTCGTGACGGCATGCTCTCCGGCCCCAACGTGCATTTATACCGCGACTTAAAAATCGATTTCCCGGAGGTGGTCTGGCAGGCATCCGGGGGGGTTTCCAGCTTGCATGATCTGAAAGACTTACGTGCGGTAAACTGTGACAGTGTCATTTTAGGCAAAGCGCTGTTAACCGGACAATTTACCCTGGCGGAGGCAACCGAATGCTGGCAAAACGCATAATCCCCTGTCTCGATGTACGCGACGGACAGGTAGTCAAAGGGGTTCAGTTTCGTAACCATGAAGTCATCGGTGATATTGTGCCGCTCGCCAAACGCTATGCAGCCGAAGGTGCCGATGAACTGGTCTTCTATGACATTACCGCGTCCTCCGATGAGCGTGTGGTGGACAAATCCTGGGTGGCCCGGGTCGCAGAAGTGATCAATATCCCGTTTGCAGTGGCTGGCGGAATTAAATCAGTCGACCAGGCACGTGAAATCCTGTCGATGGGGGCCGATAAAATATCAATTAACACCCCCGCCCTGCGTGATCCTGATCTGATTAACCGGATGGTCGATGAGTTCGGCCAGCAGTGTATTGTAATTGGTATCGACAGTTTTTATAACGAAACCAGTGGTCACTACGAAGTACATCAGTTTACTGGTGATGAAAAACGCAGTGGTAAAACTGCCTGGCACACCAGTGACTGGGTGCAGGAAGTGATTCGCCGTGGCGCCGGTGAAATTGTTCTTAACTGCATGAATCAGGACGGCGTACGTCAGGGCTATGACGTGGCCCAGCTCAAAGCGATACGCGAACAATGTTCTGTTCCTCTGATCGCCTCAGGCGGTGCCGGCGCGATTGAGCACTTTATTGAGGTTTTTCAGCAGGCGAACGTCGATGGCGCCTTAGCCGCGTCGGTCTTTCACAAAGGCATTATCGACATGGATGAACTGAAAGCGACCTTAGGCGACAATGGCATTATTATTCGTCGCTAAGACATCCGTGGCCAAAACGACTCTGGAAAACAAGGATATTTCATGCAACTAACCACAGATAATCTGAATTCGCTCGACTGGCAAAAAATGAACGATCTGATCCCATGCATGGTGCAGGACGCCAGCAGTGGCCGTTTGTTAATGCAGGGGTATATGAATCAGGACGCCCTCGCCGCGACCCTGCAAAGCCAGCAAGTCACTTTCTTTAGCCGCAGTAAACAGCGTCTTTGGCGCAAGGGCGAAGAAAGTGGCAACACACTGCAACTGGTTGAATTAGTGGCTGACTGTGACAACGACGCCATTCTAGCCCTGGCTCATCCGCAGGGGCCTACCTGCCACCTTGGTACTGAGAGTTGCTGGGTACCACAGCAGCAGCCGATGATTAGCGAACTCAGCGAGTTACAGCGCACTATAGAGCAACGCAAACAGCAGGCCGACGGCAGTCAAAGTTATACCGCCCAACTGCTTGAATCCGGCATTCGGCGCTGTGCACAAAAGGTCGGTGAAGAAGGGGTTGAAGTGGCACTGGCCGCCGTCGCTCAGGACGATGACGCGCTGCTGAATGAAAGTGCTGACTTAATGTATCACCTGATGGTGGTGCTAAGTGCGCGCGATCTCAGCATTGATGACGTGTGCAAAGTGTTGCAGCAACGTAAGGGCTAATCCCCAGCGGCCGCTTGCATCCATTGAATTCAATATTCAAGCCCCGCGCTTGCATTCATTGAATTCAATGTTCAAGCCCCGCGCTCGCATTCATTGCGCGTTCAGTGTTTGCCGGTGGACACGGAATAGTCGGATGGTTAAGAGCACGGCTGCAACGCTAAGGCCACTAATAAAGCCTATCCAGAAGCCCGCCGGACCCATCGCCGGGACCAGCAGGTCGGTGCGGCCCAGCACCACGCCCACGGTCAGGCCAAACGGCCAGTAGGAGACCAGAGTCACCACCATTGCAGCCCGGGTGTCTTTGTAGCCACGCAACGCCCCGATGGAAATCGCCTGGAACGTGTCAGAGACGGTAAAGATCGCGGCTAAACCAAGTAAGGTGCCGGCAAGCTCGATAATCGCGTTGTCCTCAGTATAGAAACCAGCTAAATAACGGCCACCCAGCCACATCCCAAGGCCATTCACCACCGCAAAGCCAACCCCAAGCACCAATGCGACTTTGTAGCTTCGCATCGCGTCCATGACCTGAGCAGAGCCAAGCGCAAAACCAACCCGCAAGGTCACCGCCATGCTCAGACTGAGCGGAAACATATACACCAGCGATGAAATATTCAACGCAATCTGATGGCTCGACACCATAATTGAGCCAAGTGGCGCGATTAAAATCGCCACTGCTGCGAACAGGCTAACTTCGAAGAACAACGACATCGAAATGGGAAAGCCAAGCCGCACAAAATGCCAGATATCATCCCAACTAGGCAGGTAAATCTGACTTAATAGCATCAGTTTGCGATAGCGCTTCGCCACCAGTACATAGCCAAGCAGTGACAGCCCCATGCCCCAGTAAACCAGAGCGGAAGCCACACCAGCGCCTGCCCCGCCCAGCGCTGGAGCGCCAAAACTGCCGTAGATAAAGATATAGTTGGCGGGAATATTGATCAGCAGCCCGATAACGCCGATTACCAGTGACGGCATGGTATGCGAGAGACCTTCGCAAAAGTTGCGCAGCACCATGTAGAGCACAAGCCCCGGGGTGCCCCAGAGAATATAGGTAAGGTAATCAAAGGTTTTACGACGGAAGTCTTCTTCGACGTCCATCATGTTGAGGAACAGCGGCGCCAGGTAAACTAAACCCACCACCAGCAAGGCGCTGATGGCGCAGGTATAAAAGCCCTGCTGCAGCATGTTGGCCATGCGCTTATATTCACCAGCACCATGCGCGTGTGAAATAACCGGTGCCAGAGCCAGCGCGAAGCCAAACACTAACAGGGTCGCAGGGGTCCAGATTGAACCACCCACAGCAACTGCAGCTAAATCAGTTGCACCGACCCGTCCAGCCATCAACGTATCGACGACACTCATCAGCATCTGGGTTAACTGGGCGATCAGGATCGGTCCGGTTAGCAGCGATAATTTGCGAACTTCAGACCACACCCCTGCGGATGCAGCGGGCAGATTCCCGGACGTTTCAGACACAGCGCAGCTCCAATCAGCTCCAAAGTAATAGGCGCGCGCATCATAGCACATTGTCACTGATCAGGGGCATGATCAAAATTCGTCAGGGCTTCAACTTACACTCACGCAGCCCGCGTGCCAGCCGTTCAATATCAGCCTCATTGGAGTGCAGACCGAGCGAAAAACGTAAACACCCATTGCTGGTCAGTTTGTCCGTTAATGGCTGCGCACAGTGTCGACCAGCCCGCGCCGAGACGCCGTCCTGATCCAGACATATCGCCAGCTCACGCGGGTGAACCGCCGGGTTGTGAACACTAATAACCGGGATCCGGCCACCGCTGTGCGGCAACACGGTCAACCAACTGACATCGGCCAGCACCGCTTCCAGCTGCTTAAACAGACCTCTCAGGTATGCACTGCTACCATTCGCCCGTGCGTCCTGAAGAAACTCCACCGCGGTGGCAAGGCCCGCCGCCCCGACCAGGTTTGGAGTACCCGCTTCAAAGCCCTGTACGCCACTGTGAAAGGTGGAATCCTGCTGATACACCTTATCTACCATACCGCCGCCCACCTGATAAGGAGGCATCGCAGCAAGCACGTCGGGGCGCACATACAAGGCACCAATACCCGTTGGCCCATATAATTTATGGCCGGAAAATGCCAGTGCGTCACAGCCCAGCTGGTTCACATCAATCGACATATGAGCAGCGCTTTGCGCGGCATCGACCACACTCAGTACGCCTTGCTCACGCAACTGATGACAGATTTCCGCGATCGGGTTAATAACCCCTAGTACATTGGATGCGTGATTTAACGATACCAGACAGGTTCTTTCATCAACCAACTGCATCAGGTTGTCGACTGTTCCGTCATCTTTCAGGTCAGCGACACGAAACTCCGCGCCGACCTGTTCGCAGACCCGCTGCCAGGGCAACCAGTTGGCATGATGTTCAGATAAGGTCACCACCACATTGTCACCGCGCTGTATACGGGGACGCAACAGTGACTCAGCGAGGAGATTCATACTTTCGGTGGTACCACGGGTAAAAATCAAACTGTCGCTGGTCGCGCCAACAAAGCCGGCCACCTTGGCCCGCCAGCTTTCATACAGTGCGGTGGCATGCTGACTTTGCTCATAACTGCCGCGGTGTACGTTGGCGTGATAATGGTGTTGATAGTCGCAAATGGCCTCAAGCACAACATCCGGCACCTGACAGGAGGCGGCATTGTCAAAATAGGCCCAGTCGGGACGTTGTCTGAATACGCTAAACTGCTCGCGCCACTGGCTCATAATCACCTCATTATTTGTTTGCATCAGGGGGTAGCATCAGCTGCTGGTACCCAAACCACTTAGAAGATACCAATATAACTTATAATGAAATCGAATAAAGCCTTTAGCGCACTTGTTGCTGTAAAAATTTAACCAAACCTGGGGTAATGAGATCGGGTGCAGTCAGAGGTGCCATGTGGCCGGCATCAACAGATTGTGATTCAACCTGGGGCAAACCAGCCAGAATTTCAGCAACCCGACGGCTTGAGGCAGGCGACTGTTGACCATGCATCAAAAAGATCGGGCAATTCAGAGTGGCATAGTCATCGAGCTGAGCTGGTTCACCCAGTAAGGCCGCGAAATCAGCCTCAACCTTCGGCTGCTTTTGTACCATCCCAGCCTGTACCCGCGCAGGTAAAGCCGCAAAATACCCCGGGTGATTCCAGTAGTCGACAAACGCCTGTGCGGCTTCGGCTTCAGATGTGGTGTCCATCTGCTCAGCAATCGCGATAATTTCGGCCCGCGCAGGGTCTGCGGCGGGTAACAGGTGAAAGGCGACTGGTTCATACAACGCAATACTACTAAGCCGTATCCCCCGCTGTTGTAACTCGCGGCCGAGGCGAAGCGCGAGAGCCCCGCCGTACGAGTGACCGACCAAATGAACCGGTCCGTTCTCAAGCGTCGCCAACAAGGGTTCCAATGCAACCAGTTCATGGTCAAAACAAAATGCAGAGGGAGCCCCCGTAGGTAAAGGGTTAGCACCATAACCAATTAAATCAGGCGTATGAAGATGGGCGTCAGGAAGGAATTCAGTGAGCTGCTTAGTCAGCGGGCGCCATTGGGCGCCGCTGCTTTGTGAGCTGTGTAAACAAATGATATGCATGAGATTAGCAGATTTTATCTGTCGCGCCTTACAGGCTTGCGAGTACGCTACCGAGTAAAAAGCCCGCGCTGATAATCAGCATCGCAAAGGTTCCGAGCACGCCAATGGTACGGTAAATGCTGACCCCGATACTCTTGGTCAATCCGATTGCATGGAATATACGCGCCACAAACAAAAGGCCACCGAGGGCAAACATGAGGCCTTCGGATGCGTTATTCAGTTCCATTAAAGCAAGCAGGATAAGACCCAGCGGTACGTACTCTGCAAAATTGCCATGTACACGGACCGCAGCTTTCAACGGCAGACTCTCGCCCGTGCCAAGACCGACCCGCTCTTTCCAGCGTAAACGAATAATCCGGATCGCCAGAACAATGTACAACAGCGTTAACAGCGCTGCGAACAGGCTGGTTAATGGCAAGGTATTCACGATAAAACGTCCTTCAATTCATTACTGATTTCATTCACATCGCGGGTACCGTCAACACTATGGTATTTAACAACACCTTGTTCTGCCAGATTCTGGTAATAGCTCACCAGTGGTTCTGTCTGCTCATGATAAACACTGAGACGGTGACGAACGGTTTCTTCTTTATCGTCATTCCGAACGATAAGATCTTCACCGGTGACATCGTCTTTACCATCTTCTTTTGGCGGATTATAACTAACGTGATAAACACGGCCAGACCCGGGGTGCACACGACGGCCCGCCATACGCTCGACAATAACGTCGTCCGGTACATCGAACTCAAGCACATAGTCAATTTCTATGCCCGCTTCCTGCATCGCGTCTGCCTGAGGGATTGTCCGTGGAAACCCGTCCAGCAAGAAACCGTTCTTGCAGTCTTCCTGAGCAACACGCTCCTGCACCAGGCCGATCATGATATCGTCAGAAACCAGTTTGCCTTCGTCCATGACTTGCTTGGCCTGCTTGCCAAGTTCGGTACCTTCTTTGATCGCCGCACGTAGCATGTCGCCGGTGGAGATTTGCGGGATATTGAAGGTGTTCATCAGAAATTGCGCCTGGGTGCCTTTACCAGCCCCTGGAGCGCCTAGCAGAATAATCCGCATGTCGTGTCCTCAATGACTTTTTTAAAAAATGTAATACGAATGGGACAAACTTTACCTCTCAGGCCGAAAAGATACAAGGCTCGCGATGCGAGCCTTGTACCATAGTCGTAGTTGAGGTTACTTGTTAGTCAGCGCTAACATCATCTCATTGAGCTTGCGCACGTAGGTGCCAGGATCTTTAAGACTACCGCGTTCAGCCAGTGTGGCCTGCTGCAATAACAGATCAGCCCAGTCGCTAAAGCGCTGTTCGTCGCTTTCTTCGGCAATGCGTTTAACCAAAGCATGCTCCGGATTAACCTCAAAAATATACTTGGTTTCCGGCACTTTCTGTCCCGCTGCTTCCATCAGCTTAGCCATCTGCGTGCTCATATCGTTCTCATCGGTCACAATACAGGCTGGTGAATCAGTCAGACGATGGGTAACACGCACGTTCTTAACCTGCTCGCCCAACGCCTTCTCGAACCGTTCTACGGTACCAGCAAATGCCTTTTCCGACTCTTCCTGTGCTTTCTTCGCTTCCTCGTTATCCATGTCGCCTAAATCAAGGTCGCCACGGGTCACTGACTGGAAGCTCTTGCCTTCATACTCGTGTAAATGGTTCATCAACCACTCATCAATACGATCGGACATCAGCAGCACTTCGATCCCTTTCTTGCGGAAAATTTCCAGCGCAGGGTTGTTCTTCGCTGCTTCGTAGCTGTCCGCCACGATGTAGTAAATTTTTTCCTGATTCTCAGCCATGCGGCCAATGTAGTCATCCAGACCCACCCGCTGCTTGGCGCTGTCTTCATGAGTAGACGTAAAGCGCAGCAAGGACGCAACTTTTTCACCGTTGCCCTGGTCTTCCGCCGGGCCTTCTTTCAGCACCTGACCAAAGTTATCCCAGAACTCTCCGTATTGGTCCGCATCACGTTTCGCCAGTTTCGACAGCATGCTTAGCACTTTCTTGGTGCTTGCAGAGCGCATTGAACGGGTGACCCGGTTGTCCTGCAGGATTTCACGCGAGACATTGAGAGGCAGATCATTGGAGTCAATCAGGCCTTTTACAAAACGCAGGTAAGTCGGCATGAATTGCTCAGCATCATCCATAATGAAGACGCGCTGAACATAGAGCTTAATGCCTTTCTGGCTATCCCGGTTCCATAAATCCCACGGCGCGCGTTTCGGGATATAAAGCAGGCTGGTGTATTCGTGCTTACCTTCAACTTTGTTGTGGCTCCACAGCAATGGATCTTCAAAGTCATGCGCGACGGTTTTGTAAAACTCTTTGTAGTCCTCGTCACTAATACTGTCTTTATCGCGGGTCCAGAGCGCCTGACCCGAATTAATGGTTTCCCACTGACCTGGTTGCGCTTCCACTTTCTCGCCGTCCGGACCTTCACTTTCTTCAGTCGGCTCTTTCCACATCTGTACCGGAATACTCAGGTGGTCCGAATAGGTATTAATAATTTGACGCAACTTCCACTCGTCTGCGTATTCTTTTGCATCGTCTTTCAAATGCAGAATAATGTCGCTTCCACGGGTCGTTTTCTCGATATCCGCAACGGTGAACTCACCGTCACCATCTGACTTCCATTCGACGCCGTGAGTGGTATCTGCACCTGCTGCGCGGGTGCGCACGGTCACGGAGTCAGCAACGATAAAGGCTGAATAAAAACCAACACCAAACTGGCCAATCAGTTTAGAATCTTTACTCTGATCACCTGATAACTGGCTGATAAATTCTTTGGTGCCTGATTTCGCAATGGTGCCCAGGTTGGCCATCACTTCGTCACGGGTCATACCAATACCATTGTCGCTGACAGTGATGGTATTAGCGTCCTTGTTTACACTAACCCGAACGTGCAGGTCCGCATCGTTTTCGAATAACGCATTGTCTTCCAGTGCTTTAAAACGCAGTTTATCGGCTGCATCTGAGGCGTTGGAAACCAGCTCGCGGAGAAAAATTTCCTTGTTTGAATACAAAGAATGGATCATCAAATGAAGCAGTTGCTTCACTTCAGTTTGAAAGCCATGCTTTTCAGCCTGGGTAGTGTCAGACATCGGTGTTCTCCCAACTCTTATCAGTTATACGCAAAATAAAAGGTTAACCAAGAGATGGGGATACCCATACCAATTTCAAGGGCAAATGAGGATTTTCCTGCGTCAGGTAGGGCCAGCCTTAGACCTGTTTACGGCCAGAGAAGGCATGACTAAGGGTGGTATGGTCGACGTACTCAAGTTCACCACCGACCGGGACACCATGAGCAATACGCGAAGCCCTGACGTTGTTACTACGGGCAAGGTCGGCAATATAGTGCGCGGTTGCATCGCCTTCCACCGTCGGATTGGTAGCAAGAATGACTTCTTCTATACCACCTGCGGCAAACCGGGTAGCCAGTTTATCTAAGCCGATATCATTCGGTCCAATTCCATCCAGGGGTGACAAATGGCCCATTAAGACAAAATACTGACCTTGATACTGCGACGTCTGCTCGACCGCGATCACATCGGCTGGCGACTCGACAATGCAGAGAATACCGCTTTCAATTCGTTGCGGGTCACTGCATATTTGACAGCGTACCCCTTCAGTCAGCGTGCGACAGGTATCGCAGCGGCCAACCACCTCAACCGCATGGGTGAGCGCCTCAGCAAGCTGACTGGCGCCATCGCGTTTTTGCTCCAATAACTGAAAGGCCATGCGCTGAGCCGATTTCTGGCCAACGCCGGGCAACACTTTCAGCGCGCGAATCAAATTCGCGATAGCGGGACTAAGTTGCATAAAGTATCTGCTGGCTTATCTGCTGGCTTAGAAAGGCAGCTTCATGCCCGGCGGTAAACCCATACCGCCAGCCAAACCAGACATGTGCTCTTTGTTGGCTTCTTCGACCCGGCGCACGGCATCATTGGTCGCTGCCGCAATCAGATCTTCGAGCATTTCCTTTTCTTCTTCATCACCCACCAGCGACGGATCAATCTCAACCCGTTTCACATTGTGATTACCATACATGGTGACTTTTACCATGCCAGCGCCGGCTTCGCCGACCACTTCCATTTTCGCAAGCTCTTCCTGCATCTGCTGCATC
Source organism: Aliidiomarina sedimenti (assembly GCF_003986955.1). Taxonomy (GTDB): domain Bacteria; phylum Pseudomonadota; class Gammaproteobacteria; order Enterobacterales; family Alteromonadaceae; genus Aliidiomarina; species Aliidiomarina sedimenti. The sequence goes on from NZ_PIPN01000005.1 coordinate 191,291, forward strand.
TTTTCCTGCATCTGCTGCGCCTGCTTCATCATGTTTCCTAAACCGCCTTTAAGCATGGGGTATCTCTCTCTTTGCTAAATTAAACTGGTTTTACCGAGCTTTCATCCAGCTCGGCATTAAAACGTTGCACCAGGTCCTGGATACGTTCGTCATTGCGAACCAGATCCAGCGCTGCCTGAGCGCGTTGTGTATCTATCAACTGCTGAATCAAAAATGGCGTCGCCTCGGGTGTCGCGTAGTCAATGCTCAACGCCACATCGCCGACCAACTGACGCAGTCGGCTTTCAAGTTCGCTTAATAGCTGCTGCGAACAGAGCACTTGTTGCTGGCTATCAACAATAAGTTGGTAGCCGTCACCCTGTTTTTCAAGGACTGAATGCAATAATACCTGGCGCAGCCGCCCTGTCGCCTGCATTCCATCCACCGACGCACTCCAGGCGTCGATCTCAGCAGCAGTGCGAACGTCAGCGGTTACTTCTGGCGCTTTTTTTTTTGCTAACAACTGCTCGCGCGTTGCCATTAAACTTGCGATTCCACTGTCTGGATTCGGCTGTGGCTCTGGCACCGGCGCTTGTCTGGGCTCTGGTTCCGGCTCTGGTTCTATCTGATGCTCAGGTTCCGGATCCGGATCGGGCTCCGGGTGAATCTCTGCCGCTCCCGGGTTCAAACCCTGCTGCGCCGCTTGCTGCATAACAGACGCCTGTTCCTGAGCCAGCGCAGACGCTTCATCGGGGCTCAGAAAGTCTTCGTCCGCGTCATCGTCAGCCAGCTGAGGCTCATAGTCTGAGGTATCGTGCCGCGTCGCCTGCTTATCAGCAGACGTTTGGGTCGCAGCAGGCTCAGCCACTATCGCTTGCGCCGGATTGGCCTGTGCCGCATTGAGGCTTGCAACACTGGCCTCTGCAAGCGGCATCTCCTGCATAGTTGCAGGGCGAAACGCGAGCAGCCGTAACAGCGTCATTTCGACAGCACTAAATGCGTCCACCGCATGAGGCAATTCACGGCGCCCTTCGAGGACGATGCGATACATGACCTGAACCAACTCTGGTGATAGTGTCGCTGACAGCGACTGAATACTTTGCTGGTCACGAAACAGCTCGACCTCGGCAAAAGCCGGGCTAATCTGCAGCAATGCCAGCTGGTGCAGTAAATTTTGCAGTTCAGGCAATACCACTGCAATATCCGGCACTTTATCCTGCATTTCGCGCAGTGTTTGCAATACTCTCGCGTGGTCGCCGCTTACGATAAGCTGAAGCAATTGTACGATCCGCTGCCCTTCGATATGACCGAGCATGGCCCGCACTGAATCGAGCTCCACGCTCTGGTTGCCCTGAGCAATCGCCTGATCGGTTAAACTCAACGCATCACGCATACTGCCGCGGGCAGCACGTGCCAGAAGCTGAATCGCTTCGGCGTCGAACGACAACGACTCAGCCTGCAAGATATGGATCAATTGAGCAGAAATTTCTTCACGGGTTAGCGCCCGCAGATGAAACTGAAGACAGCGTGATAACACCGTGACCGGCAGCTTCTCAGGATCTGTGGTAGCCAGTAAAAATTTGACGTGTTCAGGCGGCTCTTCAAGGGTTTTCAAAAGAGCATTAAAGGAATGACGAGACAGCATATGGACTTCGTCAATCAGGTACACTTTATAACGGCCGCGGGTAGGACGATACTGCACGTTATCGAGCAGTTCCCGGGTGTCTTCCACTTTAGTCCGTGATGCCGCATCGATTTCAAGCAGATCGACGTAGCGCCCCTGATCGATTTCCTGACAGGTATCACATTCGCCACAGGGCGTTGCACTGATGCCCTGCTCGCAATTCAGGCTCTTTGCCAGAATCCTTGCGATGGTTGTTTTACCTACCCCTCGGGTACCGGTCAGCAAGTAAGCATGGTGCAAACGCTGATTGGTCAGCGCGTTGCTCAGAGCCTGCAATACATGCTGCTGCCCGACCACCTGAGCAAAGCTGTGTGGTCGCCATTTTCGAGCCAGTACCTGATAGTTCATGAATGTGCCCCTGCGCTTGCTAAATCGTCGTTTCCGGATGCGCTAGTAGTCTAATCGTACGCGCAAATGGCGTAGCATGGAACACCTGATTGCTCAATTCGCTGGCGACCCGGCAAGCCTGTCAGTTCAATCAGAAAGGCAGCCTCGATGACCTCAGCCTGAGTACGTTGTACCAACTCAGCGGCAGCACACATGGTGCCGCCGGTAGCAAGCAGGTCATCCACCAGCAGCACCTTGTCAGTGCTGCTGAGTGCGTCCTTATGCAACTCAAGGGTGTCATTGCCATATTCCAGGCTATAGGCCTGTGAATGCACGGCGCGAGGCAATTTGCCCTGTTTACGCACCAAAGTCACTCCACAATTGAGTCGATCAGCCAGTGCCGCTGCAAAAATAAACCCGCGCGCTTCAATGCCGGCAATTTGCGTTAGTCCTTTGTCCTGATAACGTTCCGTCAGTAGATCAAGGATCAGATGCAACGCCTTTGCATCAGCCAGAGTACTAGTGATATCACGAAAAATAATACCGGGCTTCGGGTAATCCTGAATACTGGTTACTGTGTCGCGAATATACGCAATCCGAGGTTCAAGCGACATAACGAGGTGCCAGACGTTTGAGTTCTTCGAGCAGGGTTTCACGACTCAGCGGTTTCGCCAGTACACGGGTTGCCCCTAACCGGGATGCTTTTTCAGCTACCTGACGGGGATCTTCAGTGGTCATAAACAGCAATGGAGTTTGCCCATAAGCATCCAGCTCCCGCAGGTTACGCAGCAGACTTAATCCGTCCATCAGCGGCATCTTATGGTCAAGCAGAACAATATCATAGGTGCTCTTCTTAGCATCTGTCAGCCCGCCCAGACCATCTTTCGCCCGCGTCACCTGAAATGGCGTATCGGCGAGGATCTCCGTGATCTGCTGAGCAGTGCGGTCGTTATCTTCAACCAATAAAATTTGCAGGGCCATGCATACCTCGGGTAAAAAATTCGACGCAGATCTTACAAGATCCAGACGCAACTTAAAAGCAATCGAACTCAGTTTAGACCAGCTCTCTGCCAACGAATTGTAAAAACGCAAAAGCCCGGGATTTTCCCAGGCTTTTTAAGCAAAAAACGTCAGGTGCAGCGCACCAGAACTTATCAGTATGGTACTGATCGCTTTAAACGAAGAACTGAAGAACGGCAATCACTACCGGCAACAATGCAACCAGTACAAATGCACCCGCTCCCAGCAGCAAATGCCAGTTAGTGCTTTCTTCACGATAATTTTCGTTGTCAGCCATGGCTAACTCCTTTGCTCAGTCACTTTAGTTGGATGGATTTTACTGCATCCACCAGCAACTGAAAAGGCATCTTTCCCACCTCTTTGCGATAGGACAAAAAAAGCCCCGCTGATGCGGGGCTTGTCCTACCAAATTATCCAGGGAGGGATAGCTTAGAAGTTGAAAGTAACTCCAGCGAAGACGCGGCGACCAACAAGGTCATACAGCGCGTTGCCTGTAAAGCCTGGTGGAACCTTATCCAGCACGTTACGGATACCAGCATTAAATGTCAGGTTTTCACCGAAGTAGTAGGTGCCTGAAATATCATGCGTGGTAATTGACCCGATGTAAGCCGGACTGACGTTCTCATAGCTTTCGAGACGTGGGGTCACGTTAAACAACGCTGAGCGGTCAATAAAGCGCATCGTCCAGTTTGCTGACCAGTCGTCTAAACGATAGGTATTGGTCAAACGGAACTGCCAGCTTGGATCACCCACCTGACCGTCGTTGACGTTATCCAGCTCTGGTTGGTCCTGGAAGTCATAACGTACCCACTTGTCCAGATGGTTAACAAACAGTGAGCTTGAAAGTGAACCAGGTAAGTCCCAGCGCGCCAGATCGGTGCGGTATCTTACGTCTAACTCAATACCACGGGTTTCGATTGCCGCTGCGTTCAGATAACCCGAGGTTACTGCAGTTAACTGCAAGTCATCGCCACGGGTAACCTGAGGACAGAAGTCAGTCGATAAACCACCTTCTGAGTCCACGCAGTTATTGATAATGTCCTGCGGCTGAATGAAGGTAATCGCGTCTTCAATCTGAATATCATAGATGTCCAGTGTCAGGCTCAGACCTTCGACGTAGGACGGTGTCCAGACAACACCTGCGGTCCATGAGTCAGAAGTTTCAACAGTCAGGTCAGGGTTACCACCTGATACCAGGTCGATACTCGCATTGGTAACTGACTCGAAATCAGCAGGAATACCCAGCTCGGCACAGTTGGCCGGACGGTTCGGGTTCATATCCTGACGCGTTTGGTCACATGGGTCTGTTACGTTAACAAAACCTGGTGATTGCGGATCGAATGCTTCGGTGATATTCGGAGCACGAACCGCTTGACCGATGGTACCACGCAGACGTACATCCGGAATCGGCGCATACATAAATCCGACTTTCCACGCATCAGCAGAACCAGCATGCGAGTAATCCGCAGCACGATATGCAAGATCCACAGTCAGCTCTTCAACGCCCCGTATTCCGGCAAGAATTGGCAAGTTAACTTCGACAAAACCTTCCGTCACGTCATAACTACCAAATGCATCAGGTGTCGCAGCACTGCCGCTCAAGCCTGCTTTGGTAAAGGCGTCAGTGGTAGTCGCAGAGGTCTCTTCGCGCCATTCAGCACCAAATGCCAGGTCGATAGCACCGCCTTGTAATTCAAAGAAGTTGGCGGTGTCGGTTACAAAGCTGGCACCAACGTATTCTTGGGTAATTACGTCCTGACGGTTTGAGTCATGCGAAATGAACGCAATAGCTTCTGGGGTCGCATTATCACCAAATGGGTTATAAGGTACACATTCGCCACCTGCGTTGACCAGACCGGCGTCCGGGTCACGACATACGATATTACCGTCACCATCGCGAATAGTATCGATAGCCGCGTTAACGTTGCTGACACCCGCTGCGTTACGGATAATTTCGTTTTGCGTGGTACGGCTGTTACGAGTCTCGCCATAGCCGTAATACACATCGTACTGAAGGAAGCTACGATTCAGATCAAAAATACCATCAACACCCATTACCGTACGGAACGTCTGGCGGCGGTTGTCTGCAGTACGAGGACCCCAGTCGTCAAACCACTTCCACAGCGGCACTTCTTCAATGCCTGCACCCTGGAATACCGCGCGCAGGTCTTCTGGCAAATATGGGTTGTCGTCGACGTTGATGACCATGCCCTGTTCAAACATCGGCTGGAACTGCTGAGTTACGTCCCCTTCAACGTATTTGAAGTCGGCGTAAAAACGGGCATTGTCATTCATCTCAAAGTTTAACGATGAACCTGCAGTAACCCGGTTCAGACCTGGCTGGAAGTTTACCCAGTCGTCTGGGTAGCCACAGGTTTCACAGCCATCAGGGAACCAGCCAAATAGCGCTGAGTTACTGCCCTGACGCTCAGGCTGCTCCTGCCAGCTACCATCCGGAAAGAAGCCGTAAAACGGCCCTAATGGAATAACACCAGTACCAGAAAGATATTCAGTACCTGTACCCGGAGCGTAAAAGCGATCAGGAATACCATCTAAACGACCAGTATCCTCTGGATTCAAAACCGTTCCCCAGTTATCAAACTGGCGAATATCTGATGACATGGTTTCCTGAATACGGTTCAGGCCTAAATTGAAGGTCGCGTTACCACGGCCGTTCATAAAGTCGCCGCCACCGACCAGGCTGAATTCGTGAGTCCGCGCGCCAACACCTTCAGTTGAGGTGGTACCACGGGCATTGAATTCAACGCCTTCGAAGTCACGACGGGTAATCACGTTAATTACACCAGAAACCGCGTCTGAACCATAAATGGCCGATGCACCACCGGTCATAATTTCAATACGTTCAATCATGGCAGACGGAATAGTTGATAAATCCACCTGCGCCGAACCCGGATCCCCGGCTACATGGCGCTTACCATTTACCAGTACCAGTGTACGAGCGGCACCCAGACGACGTAAGTCGGCCGAACTAATACCAGCTGAGGCATTACTTTCGCGGTTACCGATTAATGTGTCAGTAGCACCAATTGCTGGTAATTCAGCAAGAATCTGACCTAAGTCAGGCGAGCCAAAATTAGCCAGCTCTTCCCGACCGATTGACACCACAGGTGCTGCTTGCGACAACTCTGGACGAGCGATGCGCGACCCTGTGACCTGAATTCGTTCTGTGCGATCTTGAGCTTCTTGTTCTTCAGCTTCCTGTTGTGCAAATGCAGCAGGCGCAGCCAGCAAACCTGCCCCCAAAGACACAACTAAAGCGCTCCGGATAGAGCTCGCTAAGAATGATTTGCGACTCATAAGTCTTCCCTTGTGTGTATGAATAATTGTTGTAGTAAGAAGTGAACCGGGTTACTTGTATACATTATTGTTTACGCTACCCGCACCGCTTCACGTTTAATTTTTAACACTTAAAAAACATTTACGCAACATTAACGCGTCATATTATTCTGAGATCAGTATAAATATGTTTCCATAATTAACAAATTGAACTATTTGTTGCAGAAAGTAAGATTGTTGCTATCCGGATACAGAAAACTTGTACAAAAAAAGGCGCCCGGAGGCGCCTTTTTAGATTCTGAGATTAAATCAGAGTTGGTTTAGAACGAGTAGCCTACACGCACATAACCAAAACGGCCGATGTTATCGTAATAAGCAGCTCCGGCCGTAGTACCTGTTGAGTTGCGTGGCATATCGCGGTCAAACAGGTTATCCAGACCTAATGTCAGACGTACCCCATTATTGAAAAAGTACGAGCCTGTCAAATCAGTTACTGCGTACGAACCATAATCCATGAAGTTGCTTGGATTTGGGTTCTGTGACAGCTGGGTTGGGTTATACAGGTTTACACCGTTACTAAAACGAGTGCGGGTGCCGACCGACCAGTTGTCACGTGAATAATCCAGGGTAAAACGTAACTGCAGGTCCGCGTCACCCAACACACCGGCATAATCCGTGTAGTCGTCTGGCTCGTTCTGGAACGGGTAGCTCTTTGCATCGACCAGGTAAGTACCCAGTAATGCGGTGCGGAAGCGCCCTTCCAGCGCGTCAAAGTCATAACCAAATTCGAAATCAACACCGCGATTGAAGCTGCGCGCAATATTCAGCGATAAATTTTCAATCTGCGTAATCTGGCCCTGATTTGGTCCGTCCTGCTCGCGGGTAATACGAGCACAATACTGGTTGTTAATGCTGCCCGCATCCAGGCACTCAGTCAGAATACGTTGTGCCTCCAACGATGAAATCGTATCAGTGATATCGATTTCCCAGTAATCCAGTGTGGCAGAGAAGCCTGCCAGCCAATCTGGCTGATACACCACACCCACCGTATACGAACGTGACTCTTCTGGTTGCAGATCAGGGTTACCACCTGAACGACCTTCCAGACGCGCACTGTCGTAGTTGTCGTCAAACCCTTCCGGTACTCCCAGAGCCTCACAGGCAGCGCGACGTTGAGCGGCGGTTTCTGCGGTTACATTGGCAAGTTCAGATGCTTTGCACGGGTCATCAACACTATAGAATGTCTGGCTCTGGGCCGAGAACAACTCGTTAATGTTAGGGGCACGCAAGGCTTCAGATGCAGTAAAGCGCGCACGTAGCTCGTCGGTGATGCTCCAGTCCAGACCTACTTTCCAACTGGTGGCATTGCCCACAGTCGAGTAATCGGCCAGACGAACTGCAGTATCCAGTAGCAGATCACGCACCAGGAATACGTCTGCCACCAGCGGGATGGAGAGCTCAGCGTACACTTCAGTAACGTCGAATTCACCGTCGACTTCACCTAAGGCATTGAAAAAGGTCGCACCCGTGGCTGCGAACGCGTCTTCGTTGGTCACTGCACTTTCTTCACGATACTCAGCACCACCGGCAAAACCAACATACCCTGCTGGTAAGGTGTATAAGTACGGATTCTGTACGTTAAAGGTTGCGACGCGCTGTTCGACTTCAGCGGTACCCGTTGAGGTGGTGGTGATGTAGTCGGCTGCTTCCTCAGAAATACCTTCGCGGCCCATGATGTTGATCGGCACACAGCCTTCAGCGCCACTGGCACAGACAATTTCACCGGCGTCGTTATAGACTGCGTCGATCGCATTTTCGTAGTTTTCAATGATAACGTTAGCGCCGTTAACACGTTCAATGTCCGTACGACCCCAGACCAGAGATGCATCATAGCTCCAGTCGTCGGTGAAGTGACCTTCAACGGCCGCCACAAATCGCATGGTTTCACGCGTATTGTCTTCAACACGACGACCCAGGTCGTTGTGGAACTTGTTGACGTTCAGGTATTGCTGCCCTGCATCGTCCATCATCCCACGCAACTCATCATTGATGAAAGCGTTGTTGCGGGCGAGACGGTAAGGGCCGGCTTCCGGGTTATACCCATAGTGAAAGAACGGCTGACCAATATTCTGCCCTTCAGTGCGGACATACTTGGCTTCTACAAATGCAGTCAGGTCCTGATTAACTTCATAGTTACTCTTAACATTAACTCCAACCCGCTCAAATTGCGGTTGTAACTCGGAATATTGACGCAGGTTGATATAGTCACAGGGTTCCTGACAGTAGCTATATCCCGGATCGACCAGACCGCCCATAGTGTTCTTACGGAAGCTGCCATCGTCTTCAAATACATACCAGTTATCAGGGTTACCAGCATCACCAACAAAGAACGCGCCCGCTTCTGACATATCGTAATAGCCTGCGTTCGGCACCGTATAGCGGTCAGGAAAATCTGGGTTGGTTGCTTCACTGTCTGGTCGTGGACCATCCGGCATATACTGATGCCCAATGGTAGCCCAGGAGGTGTTGGCATAGTGATGATCCATTGCATTCAATGAATCCTGCGCATTGTACTCTAGCGAGGCCGCAACGTTACCGCGGTTATCAGCGAAATTTGTACCATATGACAGCGTGAAACGTTCGTTATTGTAGCCGTGATTTTCGGCCCGGCCTTTGGTCACTGTGGCATCGAAACCTTCGATATCACGCTTGAGGATAAAGTTAACTACGCCTGTTACAGCATCCGCACCGTAGACGGCAGATGCACCACCGGTAATAATCTCAACACGTTCAATCCAGGTACTTGGAATGGTATTGGTGTCAACCGCCGCTGAGCTTGCTGACCCTGCAACATGACGACGCCCGTCCACTAACACCAGTGTACGGCTGGTACCCATACCACGAAGGTCGAGCAGGCTGGCACCGGCGGTACCAATGAAACGCCCGGAATTCGCCAGAGTGTAGGTATTCGCCATTGCTGGTAAACGGGACAGCACTTCACCAATGTTCATAGCCCCGGATTCAAGCAGTTCATCGCCTGAAATGACCGTAACCGGCGCTGGTGCAACGGCACCCTCGCGAATAATGCGTGAACCGGTAACCTGAATACGTTCAGTTCCATCGGCGACCGCATTGGTATTTGTGTCCTGCGCAACCGCCATCCCCGGTAACGCGATACTTAGCGCACTACCCGCGAAGAAAACGCGGCGTACACTATTGCTAAGAGAGTTATTTTTAAACATGACTTGTATACTTCCTAACTACAATTTTTATTATGTCAGTTGATAAACCACTGATATGGACTCAAAAGAGTCAATGAAAAGGAACCACGCATCCTATAACAAGCCATTATCTATGATCAATGGCTTATGCTGATTGAATTATGATAACCATCATAGACGAATAAAATTCTATTTATTTATCAAACAGTTGCAAAATTAAGGAAATCGAAGGGATGCGCTGAAATGCGGAAAATATAGGATAGGAATAAAAAAGCCCGCCAAAATGGCGGGCTTTGATAGTTGTATAATTACAAAACGTTAGATGTCGACGCCACGGCGTTCGGCAGCCTCACGAATGTAATTTGCCCAACTTTCAGCGTTGCGACGTTGATCAGCGTATCGTGCAGCGCGTTCTGCAGCACGAACCGCGTCAGAATAACGCTCTGTGTAGAAGTAAGCTTCAGCCAGCGACATGTAAATACGACCAAGGCCGTCGTCGTCTGATTCAGCAGTTTCCAACGCAGCGTTAAACGCGCGCGCAGCTTCTGAATAGTTATCCGCTAGCAGCAACGAGTTGCCGCGGCGACGGTGATAGTCATGACGGTCTTCACGTGACTCAGCATTCTCGGCAGCTAACACGTACATCTCGTTCGCCTGCTCAAACTCACGGGCGCTGTGGTATGCACTTGCCGCAATCGAGTAATTACGAGCGGTCTTTTCAATATCATCAGATTCCAGATGACGACGTAACACTTCCGCCGCACGATAAGGGATCATGTTGTTACTGAACATCTGTGCCAACGCACGAAAGTCATTCTGCTGCGACAGGAAACCAGCGCGGTACGCCAGATCCATCGTTGCAAGTGCTTCGTCAGAGCGTTCCTGCTGGAAGTACAACATTCCCAGCTGCGCCCACCAGCGTTCTTCAGTTGGTATCGTCTGCACCGCTTCTTCAAGAACCTCTATCGACTCGTCCATACGCTGCAGCTCATATAAAGAGGCGAACTGTAAAATGAACGGATTACGATTTGGTTCCATCTGATAATGACGGGCCTTACGAGCCAACGGAACAACCTGCTCGTAATTCTCCACTTGCATATGCGCATTTGCCATGCGAACAAACACATCTGGATCCATACGGCCAGTGAACTGAATCCAACGACGATAGTTTTCTATTGCCTGCTGAAAGTTCTCTTCCTGAAGGTGCAAGTTAGCGACCAATAGCATCGCAGCTTCCTGGTCATTAAAGCCCAGGATATCAGGCTGAATTGCCTGCTCAAGACGATCAATTGCATCCTGAGCTCGCTCGCCAGCAGCATAAAGGTTACCCAAGAAGCGATTCACATAGGCAGTGTCATATTCAGTCCGGGTATTTATCCCTTCCAGAATTTCTATTGCCCCTGGAATATCTTCTTCTTCATACAGTTCAAATGCCTGCATGATACGGCGACCAACTGCCTCACTTGCGGCCTGGTTTCGACGGCTGTCGCGCGCTTGCTCGACCTGCTCAGGCGACGGAATACGGAAACCAACATCAATGTCATCAGTTCGACGCTGACGCTGAATAAAAGATTCCTGAGCCGCTCGTGCTTCAGCTCTTGCTTGCGCTTCTGCTTCAGCATCACCTTCTTGCAACGCGTATGCACCAGAGGATACGAAGCCAAGGCTTAATGCTACTGCCCCGGCAAGTAATGTCTGTTTAAAATTCATTACTTACTCCCCCATTGTGAAGTCAAGTTGAACCGTCATGCCTTCCTGACGCTGTGGCACGCCGTCAACAACTTGCGGCGCATAACGCCAGCGAGCCAATGCCCGGCGAGCTTCCTGGTCAAACACACGGCGTGGTTCGGATTCAATGATTTCGATATCAGTGACTCCACCGGTTTCGTCAATAGTGAACCGCAGGCGTACCCAACCTTCAATACCATCACGCGCTGCGGCGGCTGGATAACGAGGTTCAATACGAACGATTGGCTGTGCATCACCATCACGACCTAGCCCACCACCTGGACCTTGCAGGCCAGTATCGGTTCCACCTACATCTACACCACCCATGTCCATATTGAACCCAACAGAGTCGTCAGATGTATCTGGCTCACTGTCCGGCTGTTCAGGTGGAGCCTCAGGCGGTTCCGGAGGAGGCGGCGGAGTACGGCGACGCGTATCCACGTCCTGCTCTGGTGGCTCAGAGACAATATCGATCCGGGTGGGTGGCTCAGGGGCTTCAGCACGCTGAGCCCCACCACTGATCAAGAAAGCCATAAAGACAAACAGAGCAAACGTGACTGCGGCGCCTAGTAATATTGATACTATTACGCGCACCATATTAGTCGTTCTCCGCTGCTATCGAAATTTGAGCAATGCCAGCTTCTTTAACTTGGTCCATCACCTCTACTACAACACCATGACGCGCCCCTTCATCAGCCTGAATAACCACCATATCGGTTGGTTGTTCCGCCAGAAGGCGCTCAAGGTTAGCTGCAACACGTTCGACGTCGACCATTCGACGGTCCATCCACACTTCACCATTCTCACGAATAGCGATGAAGATATTTGCCGAGGGTTTGTCTGAAGCTTGAGAGGCTTCCGGACGGTTTACGTCAATACCGGCTTCCTTCACAAACGAAGTTGTTACGATAAAGAAGATCAGCATGATGAATACGATGTCCAGCATCGGAGTCATATCCGCTTCGGCTTCTTCTTCAACGCGTAAACGATTACGTGCCATAATTCTTCTCTCTTAGTGATGTGGCAAGCTGTCTAGCAGTTTGTCCTGCTCGCGACGAATACGTGCATCGAGACGAGAAGCAAAGAACATTCCGGACAATGCCGCCACCATTCCAGCCATTGTTGGGATGGTTGCCATTGAAATACCGCCGGCCATCAAACGAGGGTTACCCGTTCCCTGTACCGCCATAACTTCAAATACTGCAATCATACCTGTTACCGTGCCTAACAGTCCGATCATCGGACACATTACGATCATGGTTTTCAACAACAGCATGCGTTCGTTCAGTTTTACTGAAACCTCGGAAACCCAGGCCTCACGGATTTTATGTGCATACCAGGATGTCGTATCTTTCCGCTCATCCCACTGCTTGATGATGCGTTCCCGATCCTTCGGGAACACACCAAACAGGTACCAGTAGCGCTCAATCATTACAATCCACATAACTAAGAGCGCTATAAAGACGAGGTATAAAACATCGCCACCTGTCGCAATAAAATCCCTGACAGTTTCCCAAAGCCCCATCAGGTAGAATTGCATGCTTACTCTCCCTTCTCCGCGTGAGAAGCAATGATTCCAGCAGCTTGCTCATCAAGAATCTGAACAATCGACTTAGCGCGGCCAGCAACAATGCTGTGCACAACAATCAATGGCAACGCTGCAATCAGACCCAAGGCTGTTGTAACCAACGCCATTGAGATATCACCTGCCATGATACGCGGGTCACCGGTACCGAACAGAGTAATTGACTGGAAGGTTCCGATCATACCGATAACGGTACCCAACAGACCCATCAACGGTGAAATTGCCGCCAGCACTTTAATAATGCCTACGCCGGAATCAATCTTCGGTGTTTCACGTAAGATTGCTTCGTCGAGCTTAAGTTCAAGCGTTTCGACGTCAACATTCTTGTTGTCGTTATAAACCGTGAGGATACGACCCAGTGGGTTGTTACCCGGGTTCTGAGGGTTCTTCAGCTGTGAACGAATCTGTGCACCAGCCATGGTTAAGGTTACCAGTTTATAGATAGCGATCAGTAGACCCACTATTAATACAACAGTAATCGCATAACCAACGGTGTCACCTTCGTGATAACGCTCAGACAGAGTCGCTTTTTGCGTCAACAGGCTTAAGATACCGCCACGAGCAGGGTCAAGATAGACGCCAGCATAGCCTTCAGAGGTATTCTCGAAATCACTTGCAGCATCCAGGATATAGCCGTCTGGTTGACGACCCAATGGTTGAATCTGCTCAAGGTCTTCGTTGTAAAGTAAGTATTCACCATCTGAAATCAGGTTAAACGCACCAACACGGACGATTTCGCGTGTTTCAGTACCACCTTCAAGCAAAGTAACTTCACCTTCAAAACGGCTTACGCGACCAGATTCACGCATTTCAGTCAGTAACGCGATCCACAGATCTTCCAGTTCGCTGATGTTTGGCAGTTCCTGAGCTTCCGCCAGGCTTTCCAGTACATCTTCACGACCACGATATTCTGCGCTCACTACTGAAGTCGAAATACGACCAATGGTGTCAGACGCTGCACCACGAATAACACCGAAGATTTCACCTAAGGTGCCAACCATGTTATCGAGTTCAGTTTCTTTGTTCGCAATGTCGATTTCGTTTTGAGCGAATTCTTCCTGCAAACGTTGACCGCGCTCTTCTTCTTCCTGCATCTCTGCTTCAGCCTGACTCAGCATTTGCTGACGGTCGGCACGCTCGTCCATAAAGCGACGTTCGCGCTCTTGGTCGATTTGCTGAGCTGAGGCACGGTTTTCCTGCACAATGCGCAGTAAATCGTCTAACGAAGTTGCGTCCTGCGCACTTGCAGAGAACGCAAACCCGGCAACCAGAGATAAACCGGCCGCAGCGGATACTAATTGCTTAACTACCTGTTTCATTCTGCATTCTCCGGAGCTGGTACGGGTAAGCGCACGATGTCGACTTGTGTCTGGTTACGCGCCATACGAATTGCTTGAGTCAGCGGGTTCAGATAACTGCTGTCTAACTCAACCCATTCACGAGCGTCGTTGTCCCAACGCCATGCATTACGCTGATCCAGTGACTGTGCGAGGAAAGTAACACGGCCGAGGTGGAAGAAATCAACCGATATAGTTTCACCGTCAACTTCCAGATCACCCTGATACGCATTCAACGCAACACCGTAGTCCATTTCAGCCTGATAGGCTTCCATGATCTGACGGAATTTCTCAGAGTCAGTCACATTAGACTGAGTCATGATGCCACGCAGGCGTTCAACGCGATTCGCGCGATTTTCGCTACGAATTGGAACATCCAGTTGCACAAACTCGTCCAGTGAGTCAATCATACGGTACATCAGAGGAACCACGCCACGACGAGTCTCTTCGATGCCGTCGATTTGACGTTGCAACGACTCCATAGTCTCGTTCTGGTCGTTCACCAAACGCTGTACGTGGTCATTGTAGACACGTAAAGCTTCAGTTTGGCTAACTACAGCGCGATAGTCGGCAAGCAGCTCACGGCTCTGTTCGAACAGCGAATCAATGCGCTCTTGAGACTGAGCAGAGCTGCGATGAGTTTCAGTTTGCTCCGCTTGCAGGCGAGACAAGTCAACGTTGGCAGCAACTGTAGCGCTGCCCGCGACTGCCATAATACCTACTACGGCGGCGGCAATTTTGCTTCTATTGATTACTTTGGTCATAGTTCCCAACCAATTTGACTTAACTTTATGCTTCAGGAGCGAAACGCAAAACACCATTGTTCGGTGCTTGCGAGCCATCCGAAGCCCAGTTTGTGTGAGTGATGAAATATACGTTTTTCTACACTTGCAGCTGCCCTTAGGCGAAAGGGCAATAACTGAATACTCCCATGACATGCTAATACTGTCAACAGGGGATTCGGGCCCCGTTCAGAGCGAACCTGAGCCATAATTAACCTATTTTTAACAGCTTCAGTGTACCTACTTTATATAGCAGAGATTGGCTGTGCTGGGTACTTTCGATTCAAAATACCAACCGTTTCCACAAACTTGCTGATAGCCGCTTTTTCGCTGTCTCGCAAAAACGGATTCCAGATATCCGCAAGTAACACGTAACGACTTTCGTCACTTCGGTTCCATGCTTCATGTAAGTAATTGTCATCAAAGGCAAATACTTTACCAGGCTGCCAATTCAACTGCTCAATATCGACCACATTTAAGGCGCAATTTGGCGGGATTTGTAACCCCATATGTAAGACTGAACGGCTGTTAGTAATACCGCGATGAGGCAGCAAATGAGCACCTGGTTGTAACACCGAAAAGCAAACCTCAGGACTATGATCATTTATATGAACTAACGGTAAGTTACTTAACACCTCTGATGTCTTCGGACACTGACTATGGGTATCGTCATAGCGTTGTCCATGGCGGTAGAAAAACTTCGCATCCCAGTCCCCGCCTTCGGTCAAACCGTGTTTGTCTTCATCACGATAATTCTCAATATGAATATTTTGTGAAATAAGCGCATCCAGTTCACTTTTAATGGTTTCAAACTGAGATTCGTAATAGTCAATAAAATCGAGGTCACTACGATCGAACACTGGCTTGGCCGGCAGGCCCGGGATATAGAGAAAGCCAGGCTGTTGCCGTGGATCTTCATAAACCTTCGGGATCTCGCCGCTGTACATGCGGATACCTTTGCTTACGCGTTCTATCTCATCGGCCCCAAACTCCTTTTCAAGATCGTTTATCCAGCCGCCCATCACATCCCGTCGATGTTGCTCCGCATAGTCAATCGCCCGCGCGACCAAAGCATGGGCCCAGGGAGCGGTTGACTCACGATTAAGCCAGAAACCTTCGCCATTTGCCGTGCGTAAAGCAAACACATAATGTTTGAAGGCGCCCTCAACATTTTTACGGCTGTCGTAATAACGTCCCAGCATCAGATGGGTATTGTACGCGCAGGGAACTTCATCAACGACCCGGGTATAGAGCGCCTGCGGGTCCATACTCGATTCGATTAGTTCGTACAAACGCCCAAGCATTAACAGTAACCGCTCGTCTTTTGCGTTTCGTGTCAGTAAACGCTCAGTCACCATCAGCGCAGCGGCATAGTCTTTCGCATGTAATAATTGTTTGAGGCCTTCCTCGGTGGGTGGCTGTTGTTGTGTTGTCATAAGGTTACCTTGTACTACCTGGCAAGGAGGAATTTAATGATTCAAAGTATCTGCATTCAATCATCCGGGGATCAGGTCAAATGCGACCGTAATTCGAAAATTGTTATCGGTAAATGCTTGCGTGCCGTGCCACATATATGAAGGGAAAAATACCACGTGGCCTGCACGCGGCCGAACCATGAAGTCGGCCGTATCGGTAATAGTCTGGACAGATTCTATCTGGCCAAATTTAATCCAGCCCTGCCCTTCTTTTTCAACGGCATTCGGGATTTGCACGTAATAGCACCCGCTTATCCAGCCTTCATTGTGAAAATGGTTCTGGTGGAATCCCTGCTCACGCAATTTCACCGACCAGGCCCCGGTAAACAAAATGTCTTTCGCCTTACGGCTCAAAAATGGATGCTCAGAATCATCAGCGAGGCTTTCGATGTAATGCGTCAGTTGCTGCCGAATAGCATTTTCCAGTGCTTCTACATCCGCTACCCCCTGGCGAAACAGATGGCCCTGAGTTTGCGATCCTGACCGGAGTGACTGATTCAAAGGGTGATTTTTATCACGGTGCAGGCTATCAAGCTGGCTAATCAATGACTGATGAAAGTCGTCCAGCGAGTCATAGCCGGGAGGGCATTCGATCGGCATTACCCGCACGAAACGGTCGAAATCATATAATCGACGATACTCATCGTCACACTGACTGAACTTAAGCGCAGTTGCCAGCAAAGCCCAGTCTCCTTGTTCGACCCGCTTGCCCGGCGACGCCTTTACCCGGTCACGGGCTAACGTCAGCGCCGTATCAGTCTCTCCGTTTGCCAGTAACACCTTGATACGCAGTTCACCAATCGCGTAACTGGCTAACCAGGCTGGTGGCAGTTTGGCCAACCAGCTCTGTGCATCGACAGGCCGGCCCTGTTGATAACAAAGCAATGCCGCACAATACTGATAATAAGGACTCGAGGCGTGCTCCATGCCGCGCCCGGCATAGTTTGTCAGTACCTGTTGCGCCTGTTCGAGTAAGTTGAGACTGGTTAATTTCTGGATATACTCGACCAGAATGGTTTCGTGCCCAGGCACCTGTAAAGCAGCATCATAAGGTCCGGACCAGTCGCTTTCGTTCTGTAGCCAGCGAGTTTCCGCCCATAGTTGCAGCGCTTTGCGATTGAGAGGTTCTTTCTTTAACAGCTGTTTTAACGCAACCAGCGCAAGCTTGATGTCCTTGTCGGTTCCCCGTAGAAGCCTTACCTGGGTTAGCAGTTCAGCCGACCGCTGATGTGCCGGGTGAGCCCGTTGAACCTTGCTTAACGCATCGATACAGGGCGTCCACTGTTGGCGTTGGAAATAAATCAGAGCGAGGTTAAAACGGTAACTCAGCGCCCGGGGGTCTTGTATACGCAAATGCGACAGAGCAAGATTGAATAACTCTTCCGCCGCTTCCAACTGACCCACCCGGTAGGCACAATCCGCCGCCTGACCGGTAATATTCATTCGGGTCAGCTCTTCATAAGTAAGAACGCTGAATTTAGCCCAGGCCTGCGCAAACTGTTGTTGCTGATGAAAATAGCACGCCTGTTGTGCACTTTGCTGAATAGTAGATGTAGCTAATTGCATACGAATGGCACCACGCGAATCAACAAACCGATACAAATAGTCAAAACTTAATTAACAAATTGTATCAAAATTCGTTGCCACCATCCTAATTAAGATCAATCTTTATTAAAAATAACCAACATTAATGCATAAAAAAAAGCCAGTCAGCAAGCTGACTGGCTTTTCATTCTTAGCAAACTACATCGAAATATAGCTTTGCCCTAAGGCTGCTTAGAAACGGTAGTTTACACGACCGTACATGTAGCGACCTGCAGTGTCATACGACGAGTTCAGGGTGTTCATGTCCTGGTTCGCGGTAACATATGGAGGCTGCTTGTCGAACAGGTTACGAATACCAACAGTTACTGTCAGGCCTTCGTTCACATAGTAGCTACCCTGAAGGTCATGGTAGAAGTAGCTGCCAACAGAGTCAGACAGGTTCCACTCACCTGGACGCAGGTCATCAACACCAGACTGATAACGAGTGATTAAGCTCGCGTCCCAGTTGTCCATCGCATAACCAACGTGGAAGTTAGCACGGATGTCGAAGAACGCCGCACGACGGCCACCGAAGTTTGGATCCGCTGCATACTTACCAGCCAGGTCCAGTACGTCAGTACCGGCTTGAGACTGGTATTTGTACTCGTTCAGGTAGGTACCGTCAAAGCGCAAGCGCAGTTGACCGCCAGCCAGTTCAGTTGCCCAGTTCGCATCGAAATCGATACCAGAGGTTTCGAAGGTTGCGATGTTAGCAGTGGTCAACAGGATACCAGAAACGATACCGTCGTTAGCACGGTAGTCAGAACCTGGAAGCGACGGACGACCGATGATTGGATGGCCAGGGCCTTCAATCAGATCACACGACGGGCTAGAGAAGTTTTCACTTGCATAGCAATCCTGAACAATTGTGGTTGAGTCAGCTGAACCCAGACCATCTTCAATTTCGATGTTGAAGTAATCAACCGCTAAACTGAAGTTCTGAATATTGCTAGGCGACCAGACAAAACCGGCTGTGAAGCTGGTAGAGGTTTCTGGTACCAGATCCGGGTTACCACCACTGATAGACGCTGACTGGTTGTTCGGTAAATCAAAGTCCTGTGCCAGTCCTTCAGCAGCACAGTTCGCACGAATATTGTCGTTTGAGCTGCTTCCCCAGTTCAGACACGGATCCGTGTATGAAGTATTGGTTTCTGCCTGTGGAGCAAACAAGTCTGAGATACCTGGCGCACGGAAACCGTCCGCATAAGTAGCACGAATCAGAATATCCTGAACCGGCACATACTCGATACCAAATTTGGTCGTAGTGTCAGAATCAAGGAAGTCATAATCGGTGTAACGAACTGCAGCTGACAGGTCCAAACGTTCAACGCCCGGCATACCAGCTAATAACGGAACCGCTAACTCACCATAGACCTCGTCTACCACATACTGGCCTTCACTTGGCGCAGCGACTACTGAGTAGATTTCACCAATGGTAGCACCACCGTCTGGCGTACTTTGGTACTCTTCCCAGCGACGCTCATAACCAGTTGCCCAGCCAATTGGACCAGCTTGCAGGCCAAAGCTACCGGTATCACCAGTTAAGTTCGCCATGAACTGTTTGGTGGTACCTTTAATGAGTGGCGAGTTCGGAATTGATGCGAACGCGATCATCTCTGGCGTCAGTGAATCTTCTTCCAGCGGGTTCCAGTAGCCAGTGCCACCAGTTGCCGTAGTACACTCCGCGTCATCTAAGCAGGCTTCAGGGTCCAGCATCATGTTGTAACGGTTCGGGTTGGCACGGCCAATATCCAGACGCGAGTCAACATAGCGTGCGTAGTTGAATGAAGCATCCCACGCCCAACCGTTGTCCAGGTAGCCTTCAAGGCCCATCACCATGCGGTAGTCTGAGAAGTCCTGCTGGAAGTTACGACCACCAGTTTCATACAGACGACGCGCTACAGAAATGTCCTCACCGATAGGGTTATCAGGGTGATCAGCAACCATGGTTGCACCCCAGAACGTACCATCTGCTGCCATTAACTGGTCTGACTGACGGTTAGTGAAACCACCTTCCAAAAATGCAGTAATGTCCTGAGTCAGGTCATAGTTTGCTGCGGCGTTAATTGAGAATACTTTTTGTGGAGTAACCATGTACGAAGCAGGTGCGTAGTTGTACGCATCGCCTTCAGCTGCACTGAACTGACGAACCTGACCCGTCTCTTGGTCAACTACATATGGGCCGCCAGTTGCATACGGAGAGCCTTCTTCTAATGAAGACCAGCTACCATAACGGTTCGCAGTTGAACCTGCGATGATACGCTCAGTGCCTACACGGTTAGGAACCGGGTCACCATCATCATCCAGCACCGGATCGCCATTTTCGTCAGTTTCAAAGCCATCGTTCACTGCAACTTCAGCAAATGGGTTACGTGAGAAGTCACGGTCGCCCTGCCAGATTGGCTTACGCTCAGAGTACTCAAGTGACAACACAGTGTTACCACGGTTGCTTGAGTTACCAATGGTGAAACCAACACGAGAAGTCTCGCCGTCGCCTTCGCCAGTTACGTCGTACTGAGCTACAACCTCAGCGCCTTCGAAATCACGACGGGTGATGAAGTTAACCACACCAGCGATTGCGTCAGAACCATAGATAGTTGATGCACCGTCACGCAGTACTTCAACACGCTCAATGAACGACATTGGAATTGAGTTCAAGTCGCCTGATGCATAACGACGACCGTTAATAAGAATCAGAGTACGTGAAGAACCCAGACCACGCAGTGACGCAGATGCGAAACCTGCAGAGCCGTTGTTGGTTGCACGACCGTTCATACCACCACTCATGGATGGGATGCTGTGAATAAATGCTTCTACAGTAACGTGACCTGAAGCTGCCAGATCTTCAGCACTGAATACTGTAATTGGGTTAGCTGATTCGATATCAGTACGTTGAATGCGTGAACCAGTTACCTGGATACGCTCAACATCTGCACCCTCTTCTTGTGCAATAGCCGAACCTACGAACGCCGTTGAAGAAGCGCCGAATAGCAGCGCGTAGCGCACAGAGCTGGCTAATTTATTATTTCTGTACATAGTCGTTCTCCCTGGAACTTTATGGTTTTAATTTTCGAATGTTTGCAATTTCCCCTGCGCTCATTCTGGTGCCAATTATTCTGGCTGCAGATAGAGCTAGCAAGCCTTGCCAACATTACAGCTAGGTAATTTTTGACCTGCTCGTTCCATCCTAATTAATGTTAGAGACTAAATCAACAACGATTTTAACAAGTTCCCTTTACGTCTTTACCTTTGACTAACACAAAACCAACTATTTTAACCGTTTTTAATCAAAAGCTTAGAGCTAAACCCCACTATTGATGCGGGTTCAGGGTCGGTTAACCCTTACAAAAAATATTGCATTTGACATAAGAACTGCATGAGAAATGAACAACGCTGGAGCGAAAACTTATGGCTAAACCTGTTATCTATATTAAAAATTATAACGACAACAAACGAGTTATTAGAAAAAAACGGCGGTTTTCATGCTAAATTGACATCTTCCCAGGATTAAATAACGTCGGTTTTTTATGTCACCACCTGCACATTCATTTCAAACGGTACTTGAGCAATTGCTAACCCGCCTTCGTAACGAAGGCCGGCAACTACCTAAAACATTGCCCAGGGCCTGGTTTAGTGATGAGCTTTTTCACTGTCGCAGTGAATACAGCGCCGATTATTTACGTGAAATTGAAGAGAATGCCCGCACCCTGGATAAACTGTCACCCCAGGCAAGTAGCTACGGCTACCTGAGCCAACGCGTAGAAGCCCAGCTACTGGCTTATACCCAGGCTATTCTGCGCGCCCGAAAGCCAGCCGCAAACTCCCGTCCGGCGACTGCACGAAGCGGCCCATCAGCTAAACAGGACAGCGCCCGTAAGACCCTGAGCACGCTCCATCAGGAGCTCGCTGAACATCACGAGTACGAGCGCCGGCTGCAGGATAACTTACGCGAAGCACAGCAAAAGGCTGTCGCAGGAACCGGCAAGCATGACGTCATTATCAAATGTCAGCAGCGCTTATTGCGCTGCCAACGGGCGATTGCCGCGATTGAAAAGAAGATAGAAAGTAACTAGGCAGAGCCGATACCTGGCTTAGCCCCGACGCAATGCATGCTTCACTTCATCAGGCAGCGGCGGTAAAGCGGATTTAGGCAGCAAATAGGTTGCCAGGTTAAGCAGGTCGGTAAAGATGCGATTGCGTTCAGTCGTTTTACGCAGATAATCATGCCCGGAGGAACCGCCGGTGCCTATCTTTGAACCCAACATACGCTGCACCATCATTGCATGGCGATAGCGCCAAATGGTCATATTGTCGTCCATATCGGCGAGACAATTAAGAACCTGAAACGGCAGGTTGAATACAGGCTCCTCGCGGTAAAGATTAATAAACAAAGCACCCTGCAACGCGCGTTGTGACAATCGCACCCGCCCTTCATCCTGCATTTTTTGATACAGCGTCTGGTCGAAAAGTGCGGCGAAATTTTCGCGCGTGCCCTCCAGCTCTGTCAGTTCAGCCTGCAGTTCATCCGCACTAAGTAAGTCGTTGTTTCGCAGAATCGCTTCGTCTTTTGCCAGATTATCTTCGATGGTCTGCTTAAAATGGTCCGCAAAAGCAAAGTTATCGAGGCGTAAAAATGGCATGCGCGCTAACCAGTCATCGACACATTCAAACAGTCCGGGTTGTTGCTCCAGCCCAGTCAGGTAGGCTCGATCGGCATCATTAATTCGATTGTAGAATGACTGCTGGTCAAACTTAATCCGACTGTCCCGTTTGAGGCCGAGACTGATCTCAATTTCTTTAAACTGGATACTCTGAAAGCCCGACGCTGGCACCAGATAATCACGAAACTCAAGAAAATCCTGTGGTGTCATGGTTTCCATTACGCCAATCTGCTGATTCAACAACTGCTGGATTTTACCAATCCGGTTTAAACGGTGAACCACCGTCATCAGTGACTCATCCGCGATATGGTCGGCACGGAAAATACTCAGTACAGAGCGCAGTTCATGTAAAACCTGCTTAAACCAAAGCTCATATGCCTGGTGCACAATAATGAATAAGGTTTCATCATGAGCGGGTGGCCCGTAGTGTTCGCTCTGTAAATGTTGCGCGTCAAGCAGCTTGTCCAGCTGCAGGTAATCGCCATAATAGACTGCGTCTTTATTCTTTTTCATCGTTAGTTAACCGCATCAGATGTATATACAGCACATTTAAACAGCCCTGCCCACACTTCGCAAGGTGGCACTGCGTAGCGCGCTGAATTTCTTTACCTATACTCAGGGGTAGTATAGGTTAAGGACAGCCATAGCCTGGCCTCAGGCACACTGGCAGAAACCATATAAGGGGAACTATCATGAAATGGGACGACGACATCCATAATTATTATGAAAAGCTGGTAGTAGAACATATCGATGCACTGGAGCTGGATAAGCGACACGACAGTAGCTTTTTAGCTGACCTCTGCTGCATGGTTCTGAACCAGTTACCGAGTCGTTATATTCGCCATGAAGTGGATATGGAATTCTATCTGTCAGATCAGGAACGTCAGGATATGCAAAACAAAGTTGAGCGTGCCATTGAGAGAGAGTACGGGGAACTAAAAGAAAAGTTAAAAGGGCAGAAAAGCGCCTAGAAGAAAAAGGTGGTGACCCCACCAGCCACACCCCGGCACACACATCCCTGACTACGGCTGCTCCCTTCCGGGCCTGACCGGGTTCGCCAGTTCGTGTTGCGAGGGGACCCGTGGGGCCACCGCTGCGCATTATCTATGATGCCCCCTGCAAATGCAAGGCAAGTCCCCTGGTTTACAGCCGGAATGCCTTCATTTGCTTGCTTTTCAAGCAATTTAACGAGCTTTGTTGGTGGTCGCCTTGCCTGCCGCTTTTTCAGCAATTACCCGCTGCGCTTCATCGCTTGCTAATGCCTGCATAAACACTTCCAGTTCACGGTCAATGCGTGCAGACGTACTCTCAACCGGCTGCTTTAATAGGGCTTTGCTGCGACGCAGTGCTTGCGGCGGCTTGGCTGCCAGTTTAGCGGCTACTTCAGCAGTCACTTCCTGCAGTCTGGAGTTCGTCACCACCCCATTTACTAAGCCCATTTGCAGCGCTTGTTCCGCGTTGAAGGGTTCGCCGATTAACAGCAGTTCCGCCGCTTTAGGGTAGCCAACGGTTTGCGGCAGCAACAGACTCGAGCCAGCTTCCGGTACCAGCGCCAGATCGACGAAAGGCAAGGCAAATACAGCATCCTCGGCGGCGTAAATCAGATCGCAATGGAGTAACAGCGTGGTCCCGATGCCTATCGCCATACCCTGCACCGAAGCCACTAAGGGCACCGTTAACTGAGGTAAACGTTTCAGCAACTGAAAAACCGGGGCTTGGGGGGTTAGCTCACCGTGACGAAGAAAGTCACCAAGATCATTACCAGCGCAGAATGTATCACCTTCGGCGCTGAACACCACGGCATGAATACTGTCATCAGCCTCCGCGTCATTAAGCCCATCGAGTAAGGCCTGGTACATGTCCTGAGTCAGGGCATTTTTTTTGTTGACGCGGTCAAGACGCAAATGGAGGATCGCGCCCTCACGTCGGGTAATAACAAAGTCGCTCATGAGAATCCTATAAGGTTACTGGTTGTACCTGTTAACCCTACCAGTAAACAGCATCTATGGAAACCAGCGCTTTGTACGGGTGCAATGATACTGCTTAGTGCTGTTCGAGGTAGTCAAATATCGCGTTGGCGCGATTGATACACTGCTGTACCCGGCGGGTCGCTTCACAGGCCGGTTCGCTTAGGTCGGGGTTGCCAGCGACATTCGGCAAGCTGGTGCAAAGGCGCTGTTCGACCTGGCCCTGGACTCTGATCCTAAAGTGCTGATACGCCTCATCAACCAATTCTACACGCAGCCCGTCGTCGCCCCGATTGGTTAATGCCCTCAGCCCTTCGTTCATTTGCTCTGTGACTGGCGCTCTGTGCCATTGCGGCGCCGGGCCTTCATCCATTAAATACCGCTCCAGTTCGGTTTCCAGCGTATCGATCTCTGCCAGACAATTGTCGGCGGCAGCACCTAACCCCTGTAACAGCGCCTGGGTATTGGTCTGCTGACGGCTGGCCCCAGCGAAATAATCCCGTTCACTCAATGCAGTAAGCCTGGTCATATCCATAGTGGCGATGATCGCTGCAAACACTAATTGCTGGGCGTAGTGTCGGCCTTCGTACTGGTCCAGCGTCTCCATTTGCTGACGTACAAATGCAGTCTGCTGGGCCAGATCCTGAGCCGGGATCCAGCCAATTTGTAAGGTCGGCGGAAAATAGGCCTCGACCCAGTACTCTCCGGATTCCTGCAACATAACCACATCCACCAGATACACCCGTTCGTCTTCACTCAGCCCTTCCAGTACCGCCGCATCCAGATCAGGCTCAGCCAAGATTACCGACCCGGAGGACTGTACATATAAAGGTTGTGCCTGGTTTACACGTGGCCAGTTTACCTCTTCAGCAAAACTCTGTTGTTGCTGAGCACGTTTGATCTCATAGCGCAAATACGCAGCATCGTCCGCCAGCTCGCCCTGGGGACTATGCAGTGCCAGCAGTCGGTTAAGTGCTTCGCGCGACCCGGAGTCCTGATACCCTTGTTCATACCAGTGCACTGCAAGCTCATACTCATTAACACCTTCCAGTTGCCTGGCCAGGCGGAGACGAGTTTCTTCGCTACCGTCATCGAGCTGAGTCAGCATGGTCGAAAAGGAGGTGTTGCAGTCACTGCCGCGTAATTCAAGCGCATGCTGAAACGACGAAGGCGTTGCACATGCAACGCCTTTACTTGCGGTACTCGTACAGCCGCTGACCAATGCCACGGCTGCTAAAAGCAGCGTTGCCATCGGCATGGCCTTGGGTAAACCAGCCATTTTTTTCTCAGTCCTTGCGGTTACGTTTTGCCAGGGCTTCTTTTGCACCTTTATGCAGTGGCAAAATTAAGTCCAGTGCTGATTGACCGTTACCTTCCAGAGTTTTCTGGTTATTGCGCAGGGGCTTAACCCGTTTGCCCCATTTAATAATACCGGCGCCGCAGGTAAGTCCACCACCGAATACCGCCGACACAATCGTGTCACCTGGCTTGACCATGCCATTTTCTACTGCTTCAGCAAAAGCAATGGGCAAGGTCGCAGACGAGGTATTGCCGTACTTTTGAATATTCAGCATGGTCTTGCCTTCCGGCACTTTGCACATCTTGGCAAGGAAGTCGATCAAGCGTTTATTGGCCTGATGCGGAATCAATGCATCGACATCGTCCATGGTCATACCGGTTTGCTGAAAGACATCTTCCACCGCCGCGCTCATACCTTTCACCGCGCGTTTGAAGATTTCCTGCCCTTCGAAGTTAAAGTCCATCACACCGTCAAAATTGTAACGGTCAAAACTTAACCCAAAATCGAGCGCCAGCACGTCACGTGCGTCGGAGTCACAGCTTATCTTCGAAGCCAGTAAGCCACATTCTTCATCACTCGCTTCAAGCACCATAGCGCCGGCACCGTCGCCAAAAAGCACGGCGCTTTCGCGTTTGGTCCAGTCCAGAATCCGGGTCAGTCGCTCAGCACCGATAATCAGCACTTTTTTATGCATACCCGTGCGAATACCGGCTGTCGCATTATGCATGGCATAGAAAAAACTGCTGCATGCTGCATTTAAATCATAGGCCGCCGCGCCTGTGGCACCCAGTGCTTTCTGTACTTTCGACGCTACGTTAGGAATGATTTCATCCGCGGTGCAGGTGCCGACGATAATCAAATCCAATTCAGAGGGGTCCAGATCGGCACAGGCTAAAGCATTTTCTGCCGCGATCTGAGCCAGTTTCGATGTCCCTACTGCACTCACCCGCCGTTCAGCGATGCCGGTGCGACTCTGAATCCATTCATCGGACGTATCGAGGAACGTTGCCAGATCGTCATTGGTCATGACGGCTGGTGGAACGCACTTACCCCAACCTGTTATTTCTGCGTACTTCTCTAATTTCATCTGTGAGACCTTAATATTCTTTTCTGCTTGCGGCTCGGCGCTTTTAGCGTCGCACTCAACGCAACTTTTTGCACCCAGGAGGTGACTGTAACTTCTCAATCGTATACCTTAACAGCATTGAAACCCAGGTATTTTGTCCCCGCCCTGATCTAAGCAGCGGGTAACAGACCTTGGGGTACAACAATAAGCAACGAGGGAAAGAATGATTAAACGACTTATTACTGTTACCAGGAATGCTACCAGAACTGCGACCCTGGCTGTCTGCACTATATTTACTTTAGCAGCCTGCCAAAGTGCGCCAGACCCTGTCGTTTTAAACCCACAGGTGGATACCACAGCGTCCGGAGCCAGTATCGCACTGAACATACGAGACCAGCGAGCCCATAATCACGTTCTTCGCTTAGAACATAGTGATCAGACCGCAGATTTTGCCACGGCTGACCCAAGTTTGGCTAGTCTGATCAGTGATCGCGTTGCGCAGCGCTGGGCACTCGACGACGCCTCGGGTACACAACTGCAGGTAACCATTGAGGAAGCTGTTTTTGTGGTGAAACAAGGTTCACTGCGCCATGACACAGAACATCGTGTACGTCTGCAAGCCACATTAACCACTGCCGACGGTGAAGTCGAAAAGACATTTTCCGGCAGTCGTGAGTCCAATGGGCCATTGCGCGCCGACGTGAAGAAGATCGAGGGCGAATTTGCCGCCTTACTGGCCAGCGTTCTGAATGACCTGGTCAAGGATGACACCCTGAATCAGCACATTGTCGGTGAGGCAGAGTAAGCCATGCAACCTATAATCAGCGCCTGGGCTCGCCGGGCATCCCGCCTCATGCTTGCTTGCGCATTGTTGTTTAGCGCCAGCATTCAGGCCCAGGATATTCAACCCGATAACCTTTTTCCCCAGGTCAGAATGGTAACTGATCAAGGGGACATGGTGATCGAGCTAAACCGTATGCGCGCGCCAATAACCGTTGATAACTTTTTGCGCTATGTGGTCGCTGGAGCCTACGACAACACCCAGTTCCACCGAGTGGTGGCAGACTTTGTGGTTCAGGGTGGTGGCTATAAGCCTGACTTCGAGCCCATCGACACCGATGAGCCTATCTTCAACGAGTCTGGCAATGGTCTGACGAATGACTTCGGTACGATTGCGATGGCCCGGGAACGCGGTCCGCACACAGCAAAGAGCCAGTTCTACTTTAACGTAACCGACAACGAGAGCCTGAATCCAAGCGCACGCCGGTGGGGTTACGCCGTGTTCGGTCGTATTGTTGAAAATGACGAGTTACTCAGCAGCTTAGCGGCAGTAGAAACCCACACCCATTCGGAAACAGGGTATCAAGACGTGCCAGTGCAGCCACTGGTGCTAAAACGGGTCGAGTTGCTGCCCCGTTCATCGCGTTAAGGGCGCCATGATTTCCGCTCAACCGAAAGGCTGGCGCGAAGCTCTGGCGTTTTATACCCAACGTCGACTGCTTATTATCTTTCTGTTCGGGGTCGCCAGCGGCTACCCCTGGCTGATGATTGGTTCGTCCATGTCAGCCTGGCTCAACGAAATTGGCATCAACCGTACCAGTATTGGTTACTTCGGTGCTGTGTTTGCGGCCTATTCAGTCAACTTCCTGTGGTCACCACTAATTGACCGCGTTCGCCTGCCCTTCATGCATAAATGGTTAGGTCAGCGGCGCAGCTGGATTCTGCTCTGTCAGCTGGGGATTGCCTTTGGCTGTTTTCACCTTGCCAGCGTGGATTTAGCAGAAGGGCTGCGTTACGCCGCCATGGTCGCACTTTTTATCGCCGTCTGTTCTTCCACTCAGGATATAGGCATTGATGCCTACCGTATCGATTCAATCGGTGAGAACGAGGCCCGGGTGCAGTCCGCTGCTGCCGCTATGGCAACCGCCGGCTGGTGGACAGGGTATGGCGCCATCGGCGCGATTCCGTTTTTTCTCTCGGATCTACCAGGCTGGGACTGGCCCCTTATCTATCAGGGCATGGCGGCGTTCATGCTGGTATTAACCGCGGGTGTCTGGCTTGCCCGCGAACCGCAAACCGCGCGGCGGGCCCTGCAGATTGAGTCCGAGCACAAATATCAGCGAATCGCCCGCGCCCGGCCCGGCAAAACATTAGCGCTGACCCTGCTAAGCGCGCTATTTATCACCTCAGCATTGCTTGCCTGGAACTTTCTGCCGGGCGTTCTTTCTGCCATTAGCGCCTGGGCGTTGTGGCAACTCGGATTATTGACCCTGATTATTCGCCTGTTGGTTCAATTACATTTAGAGCAGGCGCCAGCTGGTGAGCCATTATCGAATTCAGTTAACAACAGGGCTGCCCCAGCAGTTAAACGATCTCACCGTATGATCGCCTGGATTATGGTAACCACGATCGAGCCCATTTATGAGTTCTTTAACCGCAATGGCGTGCGCATGGCGCTTACCGTGCTGTTATTCATTACCTTGTTCAAAGTGGGCGAAGCCTTCCTCGGCCGCATGTCGATCGTCTTTTATCAGGAAATTGGCTTTACCAATACCGATATCGCGATCTTTTCCAAATTGATGAACTGGTGGGTGACCATTTTGTTTGCGCTGATTGGCAGTTACGTCAATATGCGTCTGGGAATTATCAAAGGGCTTATCATTGGCGGCAGCGCGATGGCCTTAAGCAATCTTTTATTTGCCGCTCTTGCTGTCGTCGGGCCTGATAAATCGCTGTTCGTCGTTGCGGTCATTTCCGACGGGTTTACCTCCGCCTGGTCGACGGTCGCCTTCGTTGCATTTATTAGTCTGCTCGCCAACCGCGCCTTTACCGCCACTCAGTATGCGTTAATGGCCTCCCTCGGTACATTGGGCCGCACTCTGCTTGGGACATACAGTGGTGCTATGGTCGACTGGCTTAACGGCAACTGGGCGGTTTTCTTCCTCCTGACCACTGTGATGGTTATCCCCAGCCTGTTGCTGCTTTGGACTATCCGCCATCGAATCTATGCCTTAGAAAACGAGAACAATCAGCGCCAGGCAACTGCAGACTTTGAACGCGACCAGGCAGCAGCGGCGAAAAGGGACCGACAATGAACTGGCTAGTCGTCGGTCACGGTGCGCTGGCCAGCCTGTGGGCTCATCACCTGCACGCAAACGGTGAAAGCGTAAGCCTTATTACACGGGAGCCCAACACGGCGTCATCGGAGGAGGACTTTGTTCTCGAAACAAACAGCGAGCAGCAACATCAGCGCCTCGCTACAACCCCCTGGGGTCAACTGGATAACGCCACGCTCCAAGGTGCACAGCTGCTTATCATGGTCAAGGCCTGGCAACTGGACGCTGTTCTGCAGCAGCTGGCTGATGTGTTAGCGCAAGGTCACGCCAGACCCAATGCGGTTATCCTTAGCCACAACGGCCTGGGTGCCGCCGAGGCGTTGGTACAGCGCCACCCGGAATGGCCGCTATACGATCTGGTGACTACCCAGGGGGCCTGGCGCAAAAACCCCAGACACACGGTTCATGCCGGCCAGGGGGAATCTGTGATTGGCCCGCGGCAAACCGCTACAAATAATGCCTGCGCGGCTCCGCCAGCATGGTTTACCCCGCTCGCCAACGCGCTTCCACCATTAAACTGGGAGCCGGATATCCTGCTGCGACGGTGGCAGAAACTAGCCATCAACTGCGCCATCAACCCACTGGCTAGCCTCGCCGGAAGTAGCAATCAGGTATTACAAGACAGTCAATATAATGCAGACATTCAGGCGATTTGCGCGGAGGTGGCCGCGGTGGCTGACGTTGTACTTGGTCAGGGCCGCTTAATAGCGGCAGAACTTGAGGCGCGGGTCTATGCGGTAATTACAGCGACGGCAAATAACACCTGTTCGATGTTACAGGACCTGAAGCAGGGCAACCCAACTGAAATCGACTACCTCAACGGGTACATCGTTCAGTTAGGTGTAGCCTATGGCATTCCTACCCCAGTCAATCAGCGTTTATATGGTGCTGTCAAAGCGCTTCAGGTTTAATGCTGATCTTCAATGAACTCAGTCACTTCAAGGCCAAAACCAGAGAGCGCTGAATAACGTTTCGGCGAGCTCAGCAGACGCATTTTATGCACACCCATATCAGCCAGGATCTGTGACCCGACCCCGACATTACGCGACTGCTGGCTAAGCATCGCACTTGGCTTAGGCTCACCTTTGTCTTCACGTTCGAAATGGCGAACCTGTTCAATCAGGTCCAGTGGCGTTTGCTGCCGACCCAACAAGACCAGTACCCCACCTTCGTCGGCGATTTTACGCATCGCCCGGTACAACGGCCAGCTGCGACGTGTAGCGCGTTCAGTGGCCAGTAAATCATTAAAAGTATCCTGCAGGTGGACACGCACCAGAACCGGCTCATCCGCTTTCACTTCACCACTACGCAATGCAAAATGGACCTGACCATCCACGGTGTCCTGGTATGTAACCAGGTCAAAGTCGCCATAGGCGGTCGGTAACTTACACTCGCCAACACGTTCGACGGTGCGTTCTTTAATTGAACGGTATTCGATTAGATCAGCGATGGTGCCTATCTTGATGCCATGTTCTTTGGCGAAAATTTCAAGATCCGGACGACGGGCCATGCTGCCGTCTTCTTTAAGTATCTCGACAATCACAGCGGCTGGTTCAAAGCCTGCCAGACGAGCCAGATCGCAGCCTGCTTCGGTATGACCAGCACGGTTCAGCACACCACCATCTTTTGCCTTAAGTGGGAAAATATGGCCCGGCATCACCAGGTCACTTGGTTGCGCGTCTTTTGCAACCGCTGCCTGCACGGTGCGTGCGCGATCGGCAGCAGAAATGCCGGTGGTAACCCCTTCGGCCGCTTCAATCGAGACCGTAAAATTGGTCGCATAAGGGGCGTTGTTCTGATTCACCATAAGCGGTAAGCGCAATTGCTGACAACGTTGTTCAGACAGCGTCAGGCAAATCAAGCCACGCCCATAACGGGCCATAAAATTAATCGCATCCGGATTCACGCATTCGGCGGCCATAATCAGGTCGCCTTCGTTTTCCCGGTCTTCATCGTCCATCAAAATCACCATCTTGCCGGCTTGAATGTCAGCAATGATTTCTTCTGTCGTGTTCAGTGTGCTCATAATTTACCTGTCAGTTTGTCGGCAGGCTAGGTCGCCTGCCCGTTGCTATGGTTGCCAAGCCGCTCACTTACGTGGGCGCAGCACCAGCTTAATGTCTTCGCCTACCTGCTGCACCGAGTGAAACTGCCATTCCGGCAAATCTGTCATCCGGGTAAACTCAGGAAGGTCTATCAGGCCCTTTGCATCCGGGCCCATTAATTTCGGAGCCTGGTAGACGATCAGTTCATCCACCAGGCCTTGTTGCAGTAACGCACCACTCAATCGCGCACCCGCTTCCACCCAAACGTCATTTATATCGCGTTGAGCAAGCGTCTTCATAAGCGCCGTTAGATCTATACGTGACGCGTTGCTTTTTGTATCGCCTTCGACACTCAGCACCTCGCCGTGAACTGGCAAAGGCGTCTTTGGCAAGCCATGAGGGCGAGCCAGCCAGACCGGACTGGCTGCTGACCAGAGCTTGAATGAGTCTCCGATAGCGCCGCTGTTGTCGACTACAATCCGCACCGGCTGACGTATGTCTATATCGTCGCTTAGCTCGGTGGGATACTCGTCCCGGGTCAGACGCACGTTTAATAACGGGTCATCGGCCAGCACGGTTCCCGCGCCGGTTAACACTGCCGAGCTTAACGCCCGGCCCAGTTGTACATCCTGCCGTGCTGCCACGCCGGTGATCCACTGGCTGTGGCCGTTACTAAGCGCGGTACGTCCGTCTACCGAGGCGGCCAGCTTGACCCGCACATACGGCAAGCCCTGCTCTGCGCGCTTAATAAAGCCTAAATTCAACTCGCGTGCTTCAGCCTGCATCAGGCCTACATCGACAGCAATGCCCGCTTCACGTAAACGCTGAATGCCACTTCCGGCAACCTGGTGATAGGGATCTTCCATCGCGACCACAACCCGCGCGACTCCCGCTTTGATCAAGGCATCAGCACAGGGCGGTGTGCGCCCGTAGTGACTGCAGGGTTCTAAGGTGACATAGGCTGTGCTTCCGGCGGCTCTGGAGCCAGCTTGGGCCAGGGCATGAACCTCCGCATGGGGCGTGCCGGCCTGAGCATGAAAGCCACGACCCAGTATGTGTTCATTGGCATTCACGCTTTCGTTACTGTGTTCTGTTGCGCTCTTTGCTGCAACAAGAACACAGCCGACATTGGGATTTGGCGAGGTGGTAAAGCGGCCAACGGCGGCCAGCCGCAGCGCTTCCTGCATACAGGAATAATCAAAGGGTGAGAATTCAGCAGCGGTCTCAGTCATCGAGGCGGGCGATCTCCTCGCCAAACTCACGGATATCCTCAAACGAGCGATACACAGACGCAAAACGAATATAGGCGACTTTATCCAGCGTTTTCAGTTGCTCCATAACCAGATTGCCAATCACATTGCTGCTGATTTCGCGCTCACCGGTTGCGCGCAGACCGGACTTAACGCGGCTGATCAGTTGCTCCATTGCCTCCAGACTAACCGGACGCTTTTCCAGCGAACGGAGCAACCCGTTGCGCAGCTTTTCTTCGTTAAATGGCTCGCGGGCACCATCGCTTTTGATCACCCGCGGCATGATAAGCTCAGCACTTTCAAAGGTCGTGAAACGCTCTTTGCAGGCATTGCACTCGCGGCGTCGGCGAACCGACATGCCGTCGCCCACTAACCGGGAGTCAATGACTTTAGTATCCTGCGTGTTACAAAATGGACAGTGCATTTGCTGCTTTCATTACCTGTATGTAAGAACCTGTATGTAAGAACCTGTATGTAAGACGGGCAGGCAACGCCTGCCCGATGGTAGTTAACCGTAGACCGGAAACTTAGCGCACAGTGCTTTGACCTGCTCGCGCACGTTGTTTTCGACCGAATCATCACCCAGGTTGTCGAGTACATCACAGATCCAGCTCGCTACCTGCTTAGCCTCATCAACCTTGAAACCACGACGGGTTATCGCTGGCGTACCCAGGCGCAGACCTGATGTAACAAAGGGTGAACGCGGATCATTGGGCACCGAGTTTTTATTCACGGTAATGAAGGCGCGTCCAAGCGCAGCATCAGCGTCTTTACCTGAGATATCTTTATCAATTAAATCAACCAGGAACAGGTGGTTCTTAGTGCCACCTGAAACAATTTTATAGCCGCGCTGCTGGAGAACTTCAACCATCGCATTGGCGTTATCCAGTACTTGCTGCTGGTAGGCCTTGAATTCAGGTTGCAATGCTTCTTTGAACGCCACCGCTTTAGCCGCAATCACGTGCATCAGCGGACCGCCCTGATTCCCCGGGAACACTGAGCTGTTAAGCTTTTTATGCAGATCCGGATCATCTTTGCCAGACAGGATCAGACCACTACGTGGGCCAGCCAGCGTTTTATGGGTCGTTGTGGTCACTACATCGGCAATAGGCACCGGGTTCGGATACAGACCAGCCGCTACCAGACCCGCCACATGCGCCATGTCAACCAACAGGTAAGCACCTACTTCGTCTGCGATATCGCGGAATTTCTGCCAGTCGATCACGCCTGAGAAAGCCGAGAAACCAGCAATAATCATTTTTGGCTTGTGCTCACGCGCCAGCTCGGCAACCTGTTCGTAATGAATATCACCGCTCTCAGGATGCAGCCCGTACTGAACAGCATTGTAGGTTTTACCGGAGAAGTTTACATGCGACCCGTGCGTCAGGTGCCCGCCGTGATCCAGGCTCATGCCTAACACGGTATCGCCTGCATTCAACAATGCCATGAAGGCGGCGGCATTTGCCTGCGACCCCGCATGCGGCTGCACGTTGGCATAGGTTGCGCCAAACAGCTCTTTCGCACGTTCAATCGCCAGGTTTTCAGCGATATCAACAAATTCACAGCCGCCATAATAGCGTTTGCCCGGATACCCTTCCGCATATTTGTTGGTTAGCTGAGAGCCTTGGGCTTCAAGCACACGAGGGCTGGTATAGTTTTCTGAGGCAATCAGTTCGATATGCTCTTCCTGACGTTTTTCCTCAGCCTGCATGGCGTCCCATAACTCGGCATCAAAATCAGCAATATTCAAATCACGGCTTAACATGGTTACTCCTGGCTGCATTGGAAGCGGCTACGCCTTAGGCGAAACCGCGTAAGCTAAATGAACAGGCGAGCATTATAGCGGTTAATAGCGCCAGGTAAAACCTAAACGCAGCTGGCGACCGGGTTCAAACCAGTCGCGTCGTTCCGCATAACGCTGGTTGCCCAGGTTACTCGCGTGCAGGCTAAGCTCAGCACCCGGTCTCAGCAGCCAGGCCAGTTCGGCGTCCAGGCTCAGGTATCCCGGCAAGGCCTCCCCCTCGCTGGTATACAAGCGGTTCCGGCCATGCCCGCTGAGCGACCAGCGCAGTCGCTGCCCTTGCTGAGTAAGGCGAAGCTGAGCATGGTGACCTGCGCGGTAGGCTAATCGCTGGTTGCTGTCATCGTCACGTGCCCGCTGCCAGGTTAAATGCCCGTGCAGCGACACCGACTCACTCAGTTGCCAGTCACCCGCCGCGGTTACGCCGCGGCTGCTGGCCCGGTCAATGTTCTGTGGCGCCCATAATCCGTTGTCCCCCGGCGCCCAGGCAATTAAACGGCGCCAGCGTTGATAAAAGGGTTGTAAGCGAAACTGAACGCCTTGCTTTACCCTGGTTTTCAGGGTGACCTGAACGGACTGGCTCTTTTCACGCGCTAAATCAGGATTCCCGGCACCTGGCCAGTAGAGGTCATTAAACCCTGGTTCGCGGTAGCCGTTCGCCAGCGCAACGGCACCGCTCCAATGCTGGGTAAGCTGGGCCTTGACCTTTGCCTGAGCAGTTACCACCCAGCTCCCTGACCCCATTCGTTCAACTCGCCAGGCAAAACCAGAGCCTTGACTACTTTGCCATTGGCTAAACAGTGCCAGCCGGGAACGTTGGCTGCGCTGGTAGTCCACCACATTGCTCTGCGCCCGCTCGCGCTGCCATTCAAACCCTCTGCTGATGGTACTTCCAGCCGTGGTTTGTAACTCAGTCAGATAGGCCGCGCGCCAGCGTTTAGTGGAGAAGAGATCGCCCGCACCGGACCAGCTTGCAGCTGAGCTTAGGTGATCGCTGCTGATTGCTTGATCAGTGAAGTGTGACAGGCTCAAACGTCGTTGACGGTTGCCCTGCTCACGAACATGCTCAACCTGGGTCAATGACTGCTCGTTGTCGAGCCACGGCTGGCATCTGAGCGGGGCAAAGGTGACTGCATCGACGCAGTCCTGCTGATAGTCCGCGTCTGTATACTGGCGCTGGTGGCGAACACGTAACGCATTGCCACTGTTCAGCAAACGCTCAAAGTTAATGCTATAAGTCCCAGCCTGGTAGCCGGCTACCGTGCTCCGCTCCGATGACGCCCCTACAAGCGGCGGACTGCGCCGCTGCAGAGCGTAACGCTCGTCACGCAACGCGGCGCTGACCGCGAACTGACTGCGCCCCAGTTGCTGTGACAGACGCAGATACCCGTGACCACCGGCGGTGTCGCCGTCGCCCCTGAGCTGACTTGCTGCGATAACGTTGTCACCATCCGCGCGGGTACGGATATGAACCACCCCGCTCATCGCGCCACTGCCATAAGCGGCAGCCGCCGCGCCCGATATGACTTCCACCGACGCCACCTCGGCAGGGTCGAGAAACTGCAGCAATGGGGTGCCCAGGGTGGTGCTGGTTAACGGCACTCCGTCGAGCAATACCAGCACCTGGCTACTACCACTACCCTGCATCGATAAACTAAGAGCCCCGCCGGGGCCCCCGGTTTGGCGAACCTGCAAACCAGGCGCATGGCGCAGTATATCCGCCATCGTCTCACCGGAGCGATACCCGGATGCCACATTCAGCACCACAGCATCATGCTGCGCCGCCCGCCCGTGGACCTCGATTCGCTCAATATCCGCCGCCGCAAGCGCCAGCAGCATCGCCCACATCACAACCTCATTTAGGTGATTGGCTTGTATTTGATGCGGTGAGGTTCCATTGCATCGGCGCCGAGCTTGTCCTTCATGTAAGCTTCGTAGTCGGTGTAGTTACCTTCGTAGAAGTTAACCTGACCTTCATCACGGTAGTCCAGAATATGGGTCGCGATACGGTCAAGGAACCAACGGTCATGCGAGATCACCATGGCGGCACCGGGGAATTCCAGCAGCGCGTTTTCAAGCGCACGCAGGGTTTCGACGTCAAGGTCATTGGTGGGCTCATCGAGTAACAATAAGTTGCCGCCAGCTTTAAGTAATTTCGCCAGGTGGACGCGGTTACGTTCACCACCGGACAACTCGCCAATACGTTTTTGCTGGTCGTTGCCTTTAAAGTTGAAACGCCCACAATAGGCCCGACTGGGGACTTCATAGCCACCGATAGAAAGAATATCCATCCCTTCGGAGATTTCTTCCCACACGGTTTTCTTGTCATCCATGCTGTCGCGGAACTGATCCACGCTGGCCAGCTTAACGGTTTCACCCACTTCAATGTGGCCGGAATCCGGCTGATCGGCGCCTGAGATCATCTTAAACAGGGTCGACTTACCGGCCCCGTTCGGGCCGATGATGCCAACAATAGCGCCCTTCGGCATGCTAAAGGTCAGGTCATCAATCAGCACGCGATCTCCAAACGACTTGCGCAGGTTAGTCACTTCAAGCACTTTGTCGCCCAAACGCGGGCCAGGTGGAATGTAGAGTTCGTTGGTTTCGTTGCGGCGCTGGTAGTCACCACTTTGCAGCTCTTCAAAACGAGACATCCGCGCTTTAGACTTGCTGCCGCGGCCTTTTGGATTCTGCCGAACCCACTCCAGCTCGCGCTTAATGGATTTCTGACGTGCGCTTTCGCTCTTCTCTTCCTGTTGTAAGCGGGTCTCTTTCTGTTCCAGCCAGCTTGAGTAATTGCCTTCCCACGGAATACCATAACCACGGTCAAGCTCAAGGATCCAACCCGCCACGTTATCAAGGAAATAGCGATCGTGGGTA
The DNA here is from genome assembly GCF_003986955.1 of Aliidiomarina sedimenti. Taxonomy (GTDB): domain Bacteria; phylum Pseudomonadota; class Gammaproteobacteria; order Enterobacterales; family Alteromonadaceae; genus Aliidiomarina; species Aliidiomarina sedimenti. The sequence goes on from NZ_PIPN01000005.1 coordinate 229,396, forward strand.
ATAGCTACCACGGTACCTTCGTAGTCATGCAGGAAACGCTCAAGCCATGCCACCGATTCAGCATCAAGGTGGTTGGTCGGCTCATCGAGTAACAACATATCTGGCTTATCTAACAACAGACGACAAATAGCGACCCGACGTCGCTCACCACCAGACAGAACTTTTATCTTTGCATCCCATGGCGGCAGACGAAGCGCATCGGCTGCTTTTTCCAGGGCATGGTCCAGGTTATGGCCGTCTTTTGCCTGCAACAAGGCTTCCAGCTGCCCCTGCTCTTTTGACAAGGCATCGAAGTCAGCGCCTTCTTCAGCGTAGGCTGCATAGATCTCATCCAGCCTGCTCAACGCATCTTTAACATCCGCCAAAGCTTCTTCAACGGTTTCGCGAACGGTTTTATTCTCATCCAGTACTGGTTCCTGCGGCAGGTAACCAATCTTGGTTCCGCTCAACGCCCGTGCTTCCCCTTCAAACTCAGTGTCAACGCCGGCCATAATACGTAGCAGGGTCGATTTACCGGAACCGTTCAGACCCAGCACACCAATCTTTGCGCCAGGAAAAAAGCTCAATGAAATGTCTTTTAAAATAGTACGCTTAGGCGGTACCACTTTGCTGACTCGCAGCATGCTGTAAATATATTGCGCCATAATGTGGCTGGTCCTCATCTTGTACCACCCGGTGCCCAGCACTGAGTGGATCCAGTAGCAATGAATTCAATGATTGTAAGCGGCGGATTCTAGCAGATTATCCTCTAATACCGAACACCTTGTACAAGGTCTCAGGCTGCAACACCTGGTCCGGTTTGCCGACGCTGACTACATGCGCCGACGGCTCACGCCCGAGTAAAACCACCTGGTCACAAAACTGGCGGGCCAGGGCTATGTCATGCATCACAGCTATCACCAGTGCCCCCTGCTCTGCCTGAGCTTTTAATAACTGCATCACCGATTGCTGATGGCGAGGGTCAAGCCCGGCAGTTGGCTCATCGACCAATAACACCCGAGGTGTCGCTGCCAGTACCCGGGCCAGCAGCACGCGTTGTTGCTCGCCCGCCGATAACTCTAAAACAGGCCGCTCTGCAATAGACTGACACTGGCACTGTCGCAGCGCCAGCTCGATGGCGTTTTCAGCTTCCTCTGGTGACCAGTCACGCCGGGCATCGGCCCCCAGGGCAACAATATCGCGCACCGGTAATGACCAGAAAGGCCGCGCCTGCTGTTCGAGGTATCCCTGCCAGCGGGCGCGCTCGCGCATTGGCCGCTGCCGATGCAGCGATGCTAATAGCGTCGTGGCGTCAGCTGCTGCGTCATTTGCGTGCTGCAAATGGACCTCACCTGCCAATGGCCTGAGTAAGCCAGCCACAGTTTTCAGTAAGCAGCTTTTACCCGCGCCGTTTTCCCCCATCAGGGCGTACAGAACGCCGCTGTGGAAGTTAATATCGACGTCTTTTAACAGCTCGGCATGGCGCCGATACCCCGTACTAAGGCCGTTACAAACAAGCTTCATAGGCTTCGCCAGCGACGCTGAGTGGTTAATAAGAGCAAAAAGAAAGGGCCGCCAATCAGGCTCATGAGCACCCCAAGTTTGAGTTCGGTGGCCGGGCTTACTACCTGCACCAGTACATCAACCAATAGCAGCATGGCAGCTCCTAACCAGGCTGACCACCACAGCACTCGGCGTGGATCTTCCCCGCCGATAAAACGGACCATATGCGGTACCATTAAGCCGACAAAGCCAACCACACCAGCCACAGCGACCGCCGCCCCGGTTAACAAGGCCACGCCCAGTAATACCAGCGCGCGCTGCTTGGTCAAATGATAACCCATTGATGCTGCCGTGGTTTCACCAAGGGTCAGCGCGCGTAAAAATCGACCACTAATAACAAGTAACAGTGCGCCCGTTAACATAAACGGCAACACCATCCCGACCTGGGCCAGATCACGATGTGCCACCGACCCCATCAGCCAGAAGCTGATTTCCTGCAGCGCAAAAGGGTTGGGGGCAAAGTTGAGCGCCAGCGCGATGCCCCCACCCAGCATCGCAGACACCGCAACCCCGGCCAGAATCAGAGTTGTCACTGCAGGAGAGCGTCCGGCCAGACTAAGTACCAGCAGGAGTGCAACACAGCTGCCAAGCACTGCACTGAGCGGCAATAACGCCGAATGCCAGCTCACCAGACCAAAATAGAGTACTAATACAGCAGCCAGCGCGGCCCCGGATGAGACCCCGACGATACCAGGCTCAGCCAGGGGGTTGCGCAGCAAAGCCTGCATCGCTGCACCGGCCATCGCTAAGGCCGCGCCCACCAGGGACGCCAGCAACACCCGCGGTAAGCGAATATCACGCAAAATATGCCAGTCTAATTGCGCGGTCGCATCGAGCGCTTCGCCGCGCATCGACATCAGCAAAAGTGACAACGAATCGATCGGGACCGGGCCCGTGTTCAATGCCACTGAGACAATCAGCAGGTAGAGCAATGTTGCCAATGGAACAAAATAAACTGCGCGCATCCGTGGTGTGCTGCTCATAGTGCATCAACCTGAGTACGCAATGCTTCGACGACCGCAGGCAGTTGCTGCGCCATACAGCCGAATAACTCAGCGGGTAAGGTTAACTGAGGCTCTGTCAGCAAAGGGGTTAGCGCACCATGCAACAGATTTCTCGACGCCAGGGCAAACCCCTCGCCCTGTACCACCACCAGGTAATCCGGATCCAGCCGCACTATCTGTTCCGGTAGCAATGTCACCAGCCCGGATCCGGGCGCTGCGTTTACCGCCCCAAGCCGGGTAAGCAATTGGTCCCACAAGGTGTCGGCGGCAAAGCTGTAATGGTTGGCTTGCAACAGCAACACCCGTTTACGCTCGGCTTCAGGTAGAAACAGAGGCTGCGCCCATTCCATCGTTACGTCAATGTGCTGAGCATAGCCTGTCGCCTCAGAATAGCGTTGATAAAACTCGACCAGCTGCGACCAACTGTCGGGTTCGGGAAGTGTAGTAACTGTCACCGAATGTCGACGCAATGCGTCTAACAGAAAGGGATTGCTAAACGGATTCGCCAGCACCAGATCAGGCTGCCAGCGCAGAATCCGTTCCAGATTGCCGGCATGCTGATCGGTTCGCAGTACATGCTCAGCGGCGTCCGGCACCGTGTCTTCAAGCAGCTGGTCAAAGCACATATTGAGCGACACAATTCGCTGGCCCGCATGAGCCGTTGCTGTCTGCAGCAGGATAAAGAAAACGCCCAGGCAAAGCCCCGCGCTCCGCGTCTTCAGGCGACTAGAGTTGGGCGAGGAAGTCATCCAGACGTTGCGCCTGTTCGTCACGCTGTTGTTTGCTTAAAGGAAGACGGTTCATTAGCTCAGTCGTACAGTCAATCACATCGACCAGGCCAACCACACTCCAAAGGTCTTTCTCGAGCTGTTGAGCCTTATGCGCAGCGTATAAGTTGATGTACTTAAACTCTTTGGAAATAAACGCAATATCCGGTTTGCCGGTGCGATTGATCTCCATCCGCAGTAACATCAGACTGCCACTGGCGAGGGCATTTTCAATGAAGGCTTTTTCGATTTCTGCCGACTTAAACTGCGACTTATAGCGCCGCTCAACCTGCACCACGCCGCGCCGGTAACGAAGAAACACATACATTTCCAGCAATTGTGGGCGCGAGTTCTGTTCCAGTTTATTCCAGCGCATTTTCAACTGGCTGCCCATTTGCTCTTTATCCAGGAACGGGCGCAGGCTGGCCTGCTCTGGTCCTTGCGCTAAACCCAGCGAAAGCTCTTTCATAGGCTGGCGCAACGGCGTCACACCCAGCATATCAATACCAAATTCGCCCTTGCTTTCCCGGTGCAGATAAATTGGCAGCGTCATCAGGGCGTGGCTATACAAATTGCGCAAGCACAGCTGCAAGCCATGCAGACTTCCCGACTGGCGGGTATTCAGCACTTCATCCTGATTATTCTTAATCATCTCTTTGATGTATTCACGACCATCATGGGTTTCGCTTTTTACATCCGCGCGCAGGTGCAACGTGGTTTTATCTTTAGCCAGATGCATTACCTCATAACGCAAATGGCCTAAATTAAAACCCTGTGCCCGTTTCGCCAGCTGGATCATATCAATTTCAACGTAGTCACCGGCTTTCACGTCCAGCGCTTCCTCAACATCGACCTGCATGCCCATGGTCGAAATATCGCGCGTTGTGCCTAACAGGGTCCGCTCGCCACCACGCACGCGAACGCGGGTACGATAGCCAAAGCGACTTTCCGATCTAAAATTGACAAAGCTGTAGGCAACCCGCTGCAGTTCCAGTGGAACCTTTCTTGAAACGACAAAGCTTTTCAGCCCAACTAGTTCTTCTTTCTTGCAATGGTAATGTTCGTAACGTGCCGGGTCAGGGGTAATGTCATTGAGCAGGCCGACATGGGTGAGGCCATTAATCTGACGCATCACATCCGGCGCTGGCGGGCGCTGCAGATGCTTCTCCCGTTGCAGAATTTCCTGCGGTAAGGTCACCGGTGACCATGCCTTACCCAGGTCGAGACGGGCAAAACTGAAACTGTAGACTTTAAAGCTATTGGTGCGGCTTGCGTAGGCAAGAAAAATTCGTTTTAACTTCTCGTTCTGGTTCAGTTCAAAGTCAGTTGCCGCGTAAAAATACACGTTCCCCTGGCGTAGCATCTGGAAGGTATAAAAAACCGTGTGCGCATAAGTGCCCGGGTGGTCTTTAAGGTGACGTAGAAAATGACTTAGTCGCTTGCCGGTAAACAAGCCCGGCAACTGGTTCTTATTCTCTTCATTTAACCAGTCATCCAGCACTCCTGCATTGTTCTCAGTTTCGAGCGCCATGGCACTGAACATGCGGTTTTCCTGGCGACGGAAATAAAGCGGCACGCCACTCATTCGCGGAAAATAGAACTGCTCATGTCCTTTCGCGACCACTGCACTATAGGTATTGTCGACGTTGACTTTGTAGCGCCGTTTATAGCCGTTAATAAAGCGTACCAAAAACTCGTCAAATTCTTTGGATTCAAAATCGACATCACGAACCAGACGCAGGTAAAGGAAGTCTTTGCGGCTCTCGATCCCGACCACCTGATAGGGCACCACAAAATTAGGGTCGAAGGTAAATTCCTGCGCTAAGCCGGTAAAGCGAACGCCTAAGGTACTGCCTTCGGTGACATCTAACTCGGGGGTGATTTTGATTTGCATACCACTGACTGAAATATTGGTGGTAATGGCTTCAATATCATCGCCTAAGCCGGTTTTTATCATCACCTGAACGGCGAAGTTCATCCGTTCTTCTTTACGGTGATGGTAGGTACCAAAAGTAAAGTAAGGCGCTTCCAGCGCTTTATCAACCGCCACGGTGACTTCTGCAGTGGTTTTTTCACCGGCTGAGGCTTCACCTGGAATTAGCGGGGTTTCCTCCGCGATGGCGCGTCGTTTAGCCGCCGCGAGCGCTCGTGCTCGCTCCCGTTTTGCGATAATGCGGAAATTATTCTCAGCGTTATGGACCTGCTCATAGGTATCTTCGGTGTAGACACCGCGGTAATGGGATAAACCGGATTCAAAGATACTAATTGCGACATCGTCCATATAATGGACGAACCCCTTGTGTTTATAAGGGCGGCAGTGGCCATCAACACGCTTACGCAGATCAATTGCTTTGCGACACGGCCGCGCAAGCCGACGTAATTCGGCCTTCAGCTTGAAGCGCTCAGGGCCTGACAGGTCAGTGGTTAGGGCTGAAAAGATCGAGTCAAACTCCGGTTCGTTGACAACCGGTTTGAGTTGTTCGATTAATTGTTGCTTGGCAACAGTATCCATTTTTGCGCTATCCTGCGTGTCTCTTTTGATTTGTTATCACGGGAAGTATTGTCGCCATTATGAAAAGACTTGCGTGGAATGTCGATACTTTAACGCAGATCTGACACTAATTGCCAATTCGTCGCTAGTTATAAGGTACCTCAACCCGCATGGCCAAGAGTAAACAAAAAACCGCTTACATATGCACCGACTGTGGCGCTGACTATCCCCGCTGGATGGGACAGTGCAGTGAATGCAAAGCCTGGAATACCATTTCCGAAGTCCGCCTGGGGGCCGCTCAGAGCACGCGCACCCCGGCCGGAAGAGCCGGTTTTACAGGTCTGGTCGACGCTAAGGTGCAAACCCTCAGTGAAGTGGACTTGCAGCAGGTCCCACGATTCAGTTCTGGTTTTGCTGAACTGGACCGGGTGTTGGGTGGTGGCGTCGTGCCAGGCTCGGCCATTCTGATTGGTGGGTCCCCCGGTGCCGGTAAAAGCACCTTGTTATTACAGACCATGTGCCTCCTTGGCGAGCGAATGAACGCGTTGTATGTAACCGGCGAGGAATCCTTGCAACAGGTTGCCATGCGCGCCCAGCGCCTGCAATTACCGACCAACAAATTGCGCATGCTGGCAGAAACATCGATTGAAACCATCTGTCAGTTGGCTGATCAGGAAAAACCAGCGGTCATGGTTATCGACTCGATCCAGGTCATGCACCTGAGCGATATCCAGTCGGCGCCCGGCAGTGTCTCGCAGGTGCGCGAAACAGCTGCTTACCTGACCCGTTACGCCAAACAAAATAACGTGGCCATTATTATGGTCGGGCACGTGACCAAAGACGGTTCGCTGGCAGGTCCAAAAGTCCTTGAGCACTGCATTGACTGCTCAATCATCCTCGATGGTGATGGCGACTCGCGTTACCGCACCTTACGCGGCACCAAAAACCGCTTTGGGGCAGTCAACGAACTGGGTGTGTTTGCGATGACCGGCGCTGGGCTGAAAGAAGTCAAAAACCCCTCCGCTATTTTCCTCTCACGGGCCGATGAACATGGTAGCGGCTCCGTGGTCATGGTGATCTGGGAAGGAACGCGACCACTGCTGGTGGAAATTCAGGCGCTGGTGGACCATTCACAGTTGGCCAATCCTCGCCGGGTCGCGGTCGGCACCGAGCAAAATCGGCTGGCCCTGTTACTGGCAGTGCTCCATCGCCATGGTGGCCTCGCCCTGGGTGATCAGGACGTATTCGTGAACGTGGTGGGTGGTGTTCGTGTGGCCGAAACTGGCTCTGATCTGGCGTTATTGCTGGCCATTGTATCCAGTTTTAAGAACAGAGAACTGCCGCGTGATCTGATTGTGTTTGGCGAAGTCGGTCTGGCAGGTGAAATACGCCCGGTTACCAATGGCAGTGAACGTTTAAATGAAGCTGCAAAACACGGCTTTAAACGAGCGATTGTTCCGGTTGCCAACGCGCCTAAACAGCCTCCGGCAGGCATGCAGATCATCACCGTGAAAACGGTGGCTGACGCGTTAGAGCAAATCTGATTCAGCGATGAGGGCAGACCTTTAGCAATTGAGGTTAAACAGCCGGCGTGAGTTCTGCCATAGCGCCTCGCGCAAGACCTCAGGGGGCTCAGAGCGAAGGCTGCACAATGCATCAAATACCCGGGTGATATAAGCCGGTTCGTTGCGCTGCCCTTGTTTGCCACAGGTCGGCATATCCGGACTGTCCGTTTCCAGCAGTAAAGCATGTAATGGCAACGCGCCGATAGCCGCACGGGTCTTGCGGGCGCGGGTATAGGTAATGACGCCGCCGACCCCAAGCGAGAAGCCCTGCTCAACCCACGCCTCAGCCTGTTGCTGGCTGCCACTGAATGCGTGTACCACCCCTCGGGTAAGACCGCTGTCACGTACCATTTTTAAAATTTCATCAAGGGTTTTGCGGTGATGCAAAATAACTGGCAAGTCAAACTCCACGGCTATTTGCAGTTGCGCCTGCAATAACTGCCGTTGTTTATCCATTGCCTCACAGGTGGCATCCAGACCTATCTCACCGACTGCCACCGCCCCCCCTTTACCAAGCTCGATGCTAAGCTGCTCAAGGTCTGACTGCTGGTGTTCTGCAATAAAGTAAGGGTGCAAACCAAAGGCGTTGTGCCAGTTCTGATAGTGTCTCGCGAAATTGCGTTGTTGAGCCCAGCTAGCTTTGCTAACGCCGGGCACCACCAGATGCGTCACCCCAACCTGATGCGCGCGCATCAGCATCTCCGCGCGGTCATCATCAAATTCAGTGAAGTTTAAATGGCAATGGGTGTCTATTAGTGCAGCCATGGGACTACTCTACAGGCGGAACCTGACGGGGACGTCGTTTTAGCAGCGCGGCGGCAAACAGCATACCGGCAACCACAGCGAGGAAAAGCATGAAGCCGGTCTTTTGCTGATAGTCGCGCTGATAAATGCGTGAGTCAGACATGATCCGATTGTAGTCAAAGGTAATGCGCATAAAGCCAATTGCATCGCCTTCTTCTTCAATTGGTTGCACCATGGGCACCGCCCACATTGGGGCTGGCAGGCTGTTGAGAAAAGTCTGCACGGGCAGGTCGTGACCCGCCCGGATCAATGATTGACCCTGCGCATCCTGGATCGACACTTCAAGAATAGCCTCCTGACGCCGCAAATGTTCAGCCAAGCCCTGCAGCGCATCCACATTGTCGTCCGAAATCCAGACCCGGGCTTCATGCGAAGCCTGAGCAAGAATCACTCGCGCCAATTGTTCGGTATGCAGGATACGCACATCCTCGCCGCGTTGCTCAGCTCCAAACCAGGTTAGCGCAATCCAAAGGATAAGCGCTAAGGCGACCAGCAGCTGCAGAATGCGTCGATATAGATGTTCACCGGTCACAAACCAGTGCTTGGTCCAATCAATCAAGGTCTCTTTCATGCTGGTCATACTATAATAAAGCGTGCCGACACGCTAGCTTTTGACAGATTGATAGCTGGTTTACCCCGCCACCCCGTAAGTAGTTCATTTAGCGTCGTTATTCTTTGCTAAAATTGGTACTTAGCGCTTTAATAAAGCGACCGTTCCCTGAGAGCCAAGACACAACAAAAATAAGGATTCGTCGTGAGTACTCAAGCAGCAGGCCGCCCCCGGCCAGCCCCCATATTGGCCGAACGCGGCATGGCTGTGTTCGATATGGACTCCACCTTAATTGACATGGAATGCATTGATGCAATCGCGGCGGCAGCAGGCTGCGGTGAAAAGGTAGCGGCTATTACTGAACGCGCGATGCGCGGTGAAATTGATTTTGTGGCAAGTTTAACTGAACGCGTGGCCGCGCTTAAAGGAGTCCACCTTGAAGTCCTCGATACCATTCGCGACGAGCTGCCGGTGATGCCGGGGGTAGCGGAGTTATTAACGACACTACGTGAACGACGCTGGCGCACGGTGCTGGTGTCCGGTGGCTTTACCTGGTTTGCGGATGAACTGGCGCGACGCTTTAATTTTGACGTGGTGGTCAGCAACTACCTGGAGATTGATGACAACGACTGCCTCACGGGTACGCTCGGTGGCCGGATCGTCGATGCAGAGGTAAAAGCGGACACCCTGGTACAATTGACGAATCAATATGGCTTACCGCGTTCGCAGGTGCTTGCGGTCGGCGACGGCGCGAACGACCTGCCCATGTTACAGGCCGCCGGTTTTGGCATCGCGTTTATGGCCAAACCAATACTGCGCGACGTTGCCGATTACTGCCTCGACGAGAAAGATCTGTCGCGCATCCTCACCCTCTTACGTTAGCCTGCACGGCCACTCAGAGAACATATCGCGCGCAGCAGATCAGTGCTCGCGCGTATGCTCAAATTCAATATCCGGATAGCGTTCCTGAGTTAAGCTCAGGTTGGCCATGGTGGGTGCGATATAGGTCAGATTGTCGCCCCCATCCAACGCCAGGTTATGCTCGGCTTTGCGACGGAACTCATCAAGCTTCTTCGAATCGTTCGAATACACCCAGCGTGCGGTCGCTACCTGAATATTCTCGTAAATGGCATCGACGTTGTATTCAGATTTAAGGCGATGTACCACAACGTCAAACTGCAGTACCCCGACCGCACCAACAATCAAGTCGTTGCTGATTAACGGACGAAAAACCTGCACTGCGCCTTCTTCTGACAACTGCACCAGCCCTTTTAATAACTGCTTCTGTTTGAGTGGATCTTTTAACCGGATACGACGGAAAAGTTCCGGCGCGAAGTTTGGAATGCCAGCAAATTTAAAGTCATCGCCAGCAGTGAAGGTATCGCCAATCTGGATCGTGCCGTGGTTATGCAAACCGATAATATCACCGGGAAAAGCTTCGTCCACGTGGGCCCGGTCACCGGCGAGAAAGGTCAGCGCATCCGCAATACGTACATCTTTACCAAGACGTACGTGCTTCATTTTCATGCCCTTTTCGTATTTGCCCGAGACAATGCGCATGAACGCAACGCGGTCACGGTGTTTCGGGTCCATATTGGCCTGGATTTTAAACACGAACCCGGAAAAATCGGGCGAATCCGCAGACACCGTCTGTGCTTTATCCGTTTCCCGGCCCAGCGGGGTCGGCGCCCAATCAACCAGGCCATCCAGCATATGGTCGACACCAAAGTTGCCCAACGCGGTACCGAAAAACACCGGGGTTAACTCACCTGCCATGAACATTTCCTGATCGAACTCATTCGAGGCACCGCGAACCAGATCAATCTGTTCACGCAACTCTTCGGCCCACACTCCAATGCGCTTATCCAGCTCAGGATTATCCAGCCCTTTAATGATATCGACTTCCTGAATACGATGACCCTGGCCGCTCTTATAGAAAATGGTTTCGTCGCGGATCAGGTGGTAAACGCCTTTAAAGTTTTTCCCTGACCCAATCGGCCAGGTAATCGGCGCACACATGATTTTCAGAACATTCTCTACTTCATCCAGCAGTTCAAACGGGTCGCGTGTATCCCGATCCACCTTGTTCATAAAGGTCAGAATCGGCGTGTCGCGCAGCCGTGTAACGTCCATCAGTTTGATGGTTCTGGTCTCTACACCTTTAGCACTGTCAATTACCATCAGGCAGGAATCGACCGCAGTGAGTGTACGGTAGGTATCTTCAGAGAAATCTTCATGGCCCGGCGTGTCTAACAAGTTGACCAGCTCGTCATGATAGGGAAACTGCATCACCGAGGTGGTCACTGAGATACCCCGTTCCTTCTCCATCTCCATCCAGTCTGACTTGGCGTGTTGTCCCGATTTTTTACCTTTAACGGTACCCGCCTTTTGCAGCTTCTGGCCATGCAAAAGTACTTTCTCGGTGATCGTGGTTTTACCCGCATCAGGGTGCGAAATAATCGCAAAAGTACGCCGTTTAGCTACTTCAGCAGCCACTTCCTTCGCCAACTCAGACATGCACTCACTCTATTTACTAGTTACCCAATTATAGGCACGAATTCTACACCATCCCGCCGCTTCATGAAACGAGCACGGGGCCTGAATATTGAATCCCTGCGCTACATCGAAGCCGCGCCCGCCACATTTGGTCAGAATCGTCTGAACCGCTATGCCACCGGCCAACACAAGCGGACCTGCAAGCCCGGGTTGGCCGCCTCGATGACTAGCTGTCCATTGGAACCTGCACAAATCTGCTCGACAATAGCCAGTCCTAGTCCACTTCCCTGCTGAGTGTGGTTTGCCCGCCAGAAACGTTCTGTTGCCTGAGCCATATCCCGAGCCTTCATCCCTGGCCCATAATCCCGCACTACCAGGCAATGGCAATCTCCACACTCGATAGCACGCACTTCAACCGGGCTTGAAACCTGCTCATTAACAGCGTAACTGAGCGCATTGTCGATAAGGTTACGCAGTGCCATTGCGGCGGTTGCACTATCTAATGGAAAGCGCAGACTCAGGTCTCCAGCAATTTCCAGCCGGGATAGATCGTCAATATCAGCGATTGCCAACTCGATAACCTCTCCGGCACTGCTCGATGTCTGGTTAAAAGCCATTTCATCGGCATCCAACCGCGCCAACACTAGCAGCTGGTCGATGACTTGCTGCATACGTTCGACGGCTGCATTGGCTTCTAGTAAAACCTCGTTGCGTTCAGCCTGCGGTAAGCGGGTCGCCAATTGCAGGTTGGTTTTTATGGCGGTCAGCGGCGTGCGTAACTCATGCGCAGCATCAGCTGTAAAACGCTGCTCACGCCGGACTAAGGTCGCAACCCGTTCCAGCAATTGATTAAGACTGCTTAGTACAGGTTCGATTTCTTGCGGCAGCGCTAATTGAATCGGTTCTAACGCCTCCGGACGTCGCTGCTTAAGAGCCTGCCCCATACTAAGCAGGGGTTTCAGGCCCCGTTTGATGCCCCACCAAGTCGCCAGCAACATACCTATCAGAGCAATCAGTACGGGCCCTGCCACTACAATTAAAACACCCTGGTACAAAGCATCCCGCTCACTCATACGATCCGCTGTGGTAATCACCATACCGCGATGCTCAAGGGTAAAAAGGCGCCATTGCGTGCCTTCAAAGTTGCGCTGCGAAAATCCACTTTGCGGAGTATCCAGTAAGCTGGCCATATCATCGGCAGTTCGTAATACCAATTCGCCGGATTGCCAGCGCACCTGACAGGCCACCCCATCCAAGGGTGAAGTTAAGTAGTTGGTGGTCAGCTGACTATCGTTCAGCGCCCCTTCCGGCAATTGGTCCAAAACCCCCGCTACCACCCGGGCTGTCGCTGCAAGCCTCTGATCCAGCGTGTGTCTCATTTGGGTCTGCAAATCGAGTAGCAACCACACTGAGACCACTGACCACACCAGCACGAACGAGCCAAGCAGACTAATTAGCAACCGACCTTGAATACTTAATGGGCGTCTTTTCATCATGTGTTGTACCTTTTGCTGCTGCGCCCTACTCTGCTTTGCCAAGTCGAAAACCAAGCCCGCGAATCGTTTCTATGACGTTTTTGCCAAGCTTTTTGCGCAAGTGATAAATGTGGACATTCAGCGCATTCGAGTCCGGTTCCTCGCCGTACCCATAAAGACTGTCATTTAATTGATCAGCGCTAAGTACCCGACGCCCGGCGTACAAGAACTTCTCCATCAGTAATAACTCACGTCGCGGCAAGCAAACCACTTCTCCATGGTAACGCAACTCGCGCAAGCCTGGTTCAAACTCCAATGCCCCATGCCGGATCATCGGCGATGCGCGCCCCGAACTGCGCCGTAATAGCGCATGAATGCGGGCAATTAGCTCGTCTAGTTCAAACGGCTTGGTGACATAGTCATCGGCACCGGCCTGCAGACCGGCAACGCGATCTGCTAACGCATCCCGTGCGGTTAGTATTATCACTGGGATCTGCTGCTGCTCGGCTCGCCACTGAGCTAACAGGGTCATGCCATTGCCGTCACGCAGGCCAAGATCGAGTACCACTAAATCACTGGAAAAGTGTTGTAACGCCGCCCGCGCCTGTGCCAGCCCGGTAACCTGGTCAACAGCAAAGTCATGCAGTTCGAGGCCCCGGCGTATGGCGTTTGCCACCTGTTGGTCGTCTTCTACTAATAAAATATGCATGGTCGTATGGTACCCGGGTCAGATGAGCTAAACATTAATGTTCAATTCATATTGGTTTGGCATGCTCCCCGGCATCAATAACCGAGCCGATAAGGTCACTATGCGTTTCCGCTTCCTGCACATCATTATCCTGGTGCTCTCGCTACTCGCCACTCAAAGTGCTTACTCCAGCAGCTTTAATCCTTCTACAGGACTGAGTTTCGGGCAAAGTCGCACCTCCGAAGGCAACGGTCAGGACTTTCTTTCCCCACAACAGGCCTTTCAATACCAGCTGGAGCACACTGACGATGGTGATGTTCTGATCCACTGGCAAATCGAGCCGGGCTACTACCTGTACCGGAAGCGTCTGAACACCGGCGACGCTGAATCTGAATTGCCCGATGGTACCACCATTGAAGATGAATTCTTTGGTCTATCAGAAGTGTACAAAGACGATTTTAGCATGCTGGTGCGCAGCGGCGGCTCGCCCTTCACACTTACCTGGCAAGGTTGTGCTGAAGCTGGTCTGTGTTACCCACCGGTGAGCGACGCGATTGAGTCCGATCCAGCGGCTTCAGCACTGGACCGTGACACCCCATCTGTCGCGGCTGATTTAAGTATTAGTCAACGCCTGGCCTCCTCGCCGCTTGGTTGGACTCTCGCTGGTTTTTTCCTGATGGGATTATTACTTACCTTTACTCCGTGTGTGCTGCCTATGATCCCGATTATTAGCAGTATTGTGGTAGGCAGTGGTGTTAGAGGTAAAAAAGCCTTACTGCTTTCGCTTGCTTATGTGGTGCCAATGGCTCTTACCTACGCGTTGCTGGGTATTGTTGCGGCGAGCGCTGGAGCTAGTATACAGGTGCTGATGCAGTCGCCCTGGGTCCTGGGTAGCTTTGCCATTTTCTTTGTGTTGTTCGCCCTTGCGATGTTTGGCGCCTTTGAGATGCAGCTACCGAACTCGTTGCGACAGCGCCTGGATGCCTTAAACCAGAAACAGAACGGAGGTCATCTGCGCGGTGCGGCTATACTTGGCGTGCTATCAGCTATCCTTGTCGGGCCCTGTATGACAGCTCCATTAGCAGGCGCCCTGCTCTATATTGGTCAAAGTGGCGACATCATCAGTGGAGGCCTGGCACTATTCAGTTTAGGCATGGGAATGGGCGTCCCATTAGTGATTGTCGGTACCTTAGGTGGGCAACTTTTACCTAAACCCGGAACCTGGATGAACAGGGTCAAAGCCCTGTTTGGCTTTATTTTGCTTGGCACTGCCATTTGGTTTTTGCAGCGAGTTCTGCCTGTCTACGCCGGGCAAATTCTGTGGGCGTCGCTGGCGCTTGGGTTCACCATGAGTATCTACCTGTCGACACGCAGCAACTGGGTAAAAACAATCAGCAGTGTTCTGAGCGTTTGGGCTGTGCTGGCGATGGCCGTGGTATTTTTTAATTCCTATGCTGAATATGCTTTTTTCGACCGATCCGCAACCTCGGCCTCAACGACATCCACTCAGTCAGCCGCTGTCGGCCAGCAAAGCTTTCAGCCGCTGGAAAGCGTGCAACAACTAAATGAATATATCAGTCAGGCCAAAGAGGAAGAGCGTTACATTTTTATCGACTTCTACGCCGACTGGTGTGTCTCCTGTATTGCCATGGAACGCAACGTCTTTAGCCGAGCCGACGTTCAGCAAACGCTGAGCCCCATGGTCCGATTAAAGCCTGACGTCACAGCGAACAATGCAGAGGATCGCGAACTGATGCGGCACCTGTCTGTAATGGGACCACCGACCATGATTATTATTGATCCCGATGGAGTTGAACGCCGTAATCATCGAATCATTGGCGAGGTGAATGCGACCGAGCTAATGCAAACCCTTGATTCACTGACCGAACCGCTGCTAAGCGAGCAACGGCTTTGAATCTGGAATCCAATAAGGCTGCTATCTATGCAGCGACTAGCACGTTAGAATGGCGCCAGATACTGGATACATTCTATCAGGGCCACGAGCGACTCAACGTTATGGACAATTCAGCTTTACTCGCATACCAGCCTATTTATGACCGTCAGTTGGACATTGTTGGCGGTGAACTATTGTATCGCAATGACAACGGACTGAGCGTACTCGATGTTGGTGAAGAATATGCCACCAGTGAACTTATTTTTCAGTTGTGCACCGGCATCACTGAGCAGTTTGAAGGCTTTAATCACCCGCTGTATATTAACGTCTCGAAAGACTTTGTACTGTCTGATGCGTTTTTACCGCTGGAGCCTTCTCGCGTCATTGTTGAGCTGGTCGAGCGTATTGAGCCCACCCCTGAACTGATTGAGGCCATCGCGCGATGGCATAAGAAGGGATTCCGCTTTGCGCTGGATGATTTCGAGCTTTCTCCGGCCTGGCAGCCGCTGTTTAAATATTGCGACGTAGTCAAGATTGATATCGAGCAGACTTCGCCAGAGCAGTTGCAGAAAATCCGCAATGCACTCAGTCATAAGCCGATGAAATGGCTGGCTGAACGGGTAGAAACGCATGCTCAGTTAGAATACTACCAAGAGTTAGGCTTCGATTATTTTCAGGGCTACTTTTTGAGTCGGCCGGTCACAATCACCGGCCAGAAAATTAACCCGGCAGGGGTCAATCTGGGGCAAATCATTCAACTGCTTTACAGTGCAGAAGTCGATATCCAGAAGCTTACTGAAGCCGTTTCACGCGAACCAACCATGTCGCTGAAGCTACTGAAAATTGCCAATAGTCCGTTTTACCGCGGTCAGTCAGAAATATCGTCACTGCAACAAGCACTGATGCGTATTGGTTTAGAACAGCTGAAGCGTTGGGTGGTGTTGATTGCCTCCCTCGAAGGCGGTTCAACCGCCTCAGTCCATCATGTACTGACGCGTGCTATGGCCTGTGCGGAACTTGCACGTAATAACCAGGCCTTACAAGGCAAGGCGGAACAGGCATTTCTTGCCGCCCTGTTGTCTGGCGTGGATATTTTGATCGGCGTGGACAAAGAGGCGTTTATTAGTCAACTGACGGTCAGCGACGAGATCCAGCAAGCCGCACTTAAACAACGTGGCGTGTTAGGTGGCCTGGTGAGTATGGTTATTAATGTCGAGCACGCTGCTCATGGCCATGGCGGCAAAGTAAACCCGCGTGTGTTGAGCATCTATAACGAGCAAAACTTGCGCACCCGTGAGTTACTCAATACGCTCGCCTGAATAAGGTCAATGACTCAATTACTTAACTTCAACCTATGATATATCAGCAAAGGAGCCCTAAATGGCTGTAAACCATCCCCGAATTATACTAACACTGGCTGCCAGCCTGCTAATCAGTGCCTGTGGTGCAAATGCCAGTGATGAGCTGCCTCCACCAATACAGAACGTCGCCAATCAGGGTGTCGAGATCAAAGGCAGCTTCGAAGGACCAGATGGGATGACCGGCTATGTCGGAGAATTTCAGGGCCAGGGTCTGGCAATTTACGCCACCGCTGACGGTCAGAATGCCTTTGTTGGCACCTGGATAGACAGTGACGGCCGCGATATGGGCGCGGCTCATATACGCCGCCTGATCGACGAGCCTCGTTACGCTGATGCCTGGGTCGAGTTAGAGCAGGCAAACTGGATTCAGGAAGGCAGTGACGATGCGGAGCATACCCTGTATACCTTTACCGACCCATTCTGTCCCTACTGCCGACAGATGCATGAAAGCATGAAGCCCTATATAGAGTCTGGTCAGGTTCAGTTACGCCATATTATGGTAGGCATCATTCGCGAAGCGAGCCCCTCGATTGCGGCAACTATTCTGGGTTCCGATGATCCTGCAGCAGCACTTAGCGAACATATGTCGACCTTTGATGATGGCGGGATCCTGATGCAAGGCAGTGCGCTTCGTCAAGGTAACCCGATTCTGCAGCAGAACCACTCACTCATGCGCAGCCTGAACCTAAGCTCAACACCAGCCACCTTCTTTAAAGATCAAAATGATGTAGTTCAGATGGTACAGGGTGCACCGAACGAGCAGGCTATCGAGGCCATGCTCCACCAGCGCTAAATTTGGTCAGACCAATTCAACGTTCAAGCCCCGCGCTTGAATGTTGAATTTATCCGTCTTTACAGAGTCTAGGCTAGCGAGCTAGATTAATTGGATAGTCGATAAAGGAAGCTGAGTATGGATATAGATATTCTTGGTTGTAGTGGTGGGATCAGTGGAAACGTTCGCAATATGGGCACCACCTGTCTGCGCCTCGGCGAGCATTTACTCATCGACGCTGGCTCAGGCTTAAGTAAACTGACGCTTGATGAGCAGCGTAAAATTGAAGATGTCCTGCTAACCCATTCACATATGGACCATATCAGTGATCTACCCGGCTTTCTGGCCAACCTTTTCGACCACACTGACAAGCCTGTGCGTGTCCACGCATTACCGGAAACCATTGAGATACTGAAAGACTGCGTTTTCAATTATCAGGTCTGGCCGGACTTTACTCAGTTGCCGACCCCGCAAGCCCCGATTCTTGAGTTTGTCGCCATTCAGCCCTGGCGTAGTTTTAAGCTTCAAGGGTATGAAATCACTCCGTTCTTCGTCGAACATTCGGTTCCCACCGTGGGCTTCAGTATTAAAGACAGCAAGAGCCATTTCGTTTTCAGTGCCGATACCACGGTCAGCGAAACACTAATCGACGAGCTAAACCGGCTTGGTCACATTGATACCCTGATGATCGAGTGTGCCTTTCCTGACAACAAGCTTGATATTGCACGCCAGTCAAAACACATGACGCCAGCTCTGGTGCTGGAAACCCTGGACGGGCTGGCTGAACAACCGAAAAAAATCTGGATCACCCATCTCAAGCCGGCCTACGACAAACAGATCCGCCACGATATTCGTCACAACCCGGACTGTCATCACTGGCGGGTACTTCCTTAGTCGGTTTACTGAGTTAGTCGCCTCAAGCATCAACCGGACAATTAAAAAAGCCACCTCAGGTTTCTGCCCTGAAGTGGCTTTTTTCAGTCTTATAGCAATCAGCTAACGATTAAAAGTCGTCCTCGTCATGCAGATACAGGCTCTCTGAACCAGACTCCAGTGCTCCCACCAGACCGTCAATACGAGGCAATAACTTAGCAAAGTAAAAACGTGCTGTCTTAACCTTGGCTGTATAGAAGGAATCAGTGCTGTCACTCGCTTCCGCCACTAACGCCATGCGCAGCCACAGATAGGCGTAAGCCACGTAACCAACTAACTGCAAGTATTCCACGGCCAGGCTATTGATGATGTTTTCATCAGTAGGTACCTGTTTCAGAATACCTTCAGTAACACTCACCAGAGCCTCAGTCGCTGCACGCAGTTGCGCCGCTTCTTTGCTCCAGTTGTCGCCCGCCTCGTTTAAGGTCTTTTCGATATCCGCGAGCAAAGGTTTCAGCAGCTCGCCGCGTGAACCTGCCACTTTACGTCCCAGCAAATCAAGCGCCTGGATCCCGTTCGTACCTTCGTAAATTTGCGCAATACGACAGTCACGTACCCACTGCTCCTGACCCCATTCACGCACATACCCATGGCCACCGAGGATCTGCTGACCATGAATGGTCGCTTCTAATCCGGTATCCGTCATAAAGGCTTTGGCCACAGGAGTCAGCAACGCAACCAGCTTATCCGCTGCTTCACGCTCTTCGGCATGTGGTGCATATTTGGCCCGATCTAACTGTTGCCCGACATAGCTTGAGAACGCCCGACCACCTTCAATGAAAGCTTTCATCGTCAATAGCATACGGCGGATATCGCCATGTACAAGCAAGGTATCAGCACTGGCTGAGGTGTCCTGGGTCGCCTTCGCCCCACGGCCCTGACGGCGGTCTTTGGCATAGTCGAGTGCGGTGCCATAGGAACGCGCTGCTGCGCCAAGTCCCTGAATACCGACACCCAGCCGCTCATAGTTCATCATCGTGAACATCGCAGCCAGACCTCGGTTGGGTTCACCGACCAGCCAGCCTTTAGCGCCGTCAAAGTTCATCACACAGGTTGCTGAACCGTGGATACCCATTTTATGTTCCACTGAACCCGCAGCGACTGCATTGCGCTCACCCAGTGAACCATCCTCATTGACCAGGAACTTAGGCACGATAAAGAGTGAAATACCTTTAGAGCCAGCTGGTGCATCCGGCAACTTAGCCAGCACCAGGTGAATGATATTGTCAGTTAAGTCGTGCTCACCACCGGTGATAAAGATCTTTGTTCCGCTCAGGGCAAAGCTGCCATCAGCCTGAGGCTCCGCTTTGGTCCGAATAATACCCAAATCGGTTCCGGCGTGAGGTTCGGTCAGGCACATGGTCCCCGTCCATTCACCTGCCGCCATGCGCGGAATATAGGTTTGCTTAATCTCGTCACTGGCATGGGAATCGAGTGCAATAATGGCACCCGCGGTCAGCCCTGAATAAAGCGAAAAGGAAATATCCGCCGCACACATCATTTCTTCATACTGTGCGGAAATAACTTTCGGCAGACCCATGCCGCCCAGCTCAGGGTTTGCCGTCACCCCAACCCAGCCACCTTCGGCCAACTGTCTGAACGCTTCTTTGTAGCCGTCTGGGGTGGTGACCGTAGCATCACGGTAGCTGACACCCTGTTCATCGGCATTGCGTGCATTGGGTGCTATCAGCCCTTCGGTGACCTTAGCGGCCTCTTCGAGAATGGCGGTTGCCGTGTCGGCGTCCATCATCTCCTGCAATTCAGGCATAACAGCCCAATCGTCTGCTACCCCAAATACTTCGTGCAGTACGAAATTCATATCCTGTAACGATGCTTTATAGTCGCTCACAACTACCTCCTGACCAGCTGACACCCCTTACCGACTGATCAGCAAGGCGTTAGGAAAACACTAGTTTCAAACGTGTGTTTGATTCAGGCGTATCATTAC
Source organism: Aliidiomarina sedimenti (assembly GCF_003986955.1). GTDB lineage: Bacteria > Pseudomonadota > Gammaproteobacteria > Enterobacterales > Alteromonadaceae > Aliidiomarina > Aliidiomarina sedimenti. Next base: position 249,686 of record NZ_PIPN01000005.1, read on the forward strand.
AAAGCTATTCGCTGCTTGCAACTTCAAAATGCTGCGATTAAGGTGCTTGCTTAGGATCGACCCGTTGCGAAATATTGACACTTGGAGAATTTGTCTTGGAAATCTACCTGGTCGGCGGCGCTGTCCGCGATGAGTTGCTTGGCCTTGATGTGCACGAACGAGACTATGTGGTGGTTGGTGCGACCCCCGACGAGATGCTGACGCAGGGCTTTACTCAGGTAGGCAAAGACTTCCCCGTCTTCCTCCATCCTGATTCAAAGGAAGAATACGCACTGGCTCGCACTGAGCGTAAATCAGGCAAAGGCTATACCGGGTTTGATTGCTATGCAGCGCCTGATGTCACGCTTGAGGATGACCTGCAACGTCGCGATCTGACCATCAACGCCATTGCCAAAGCTGCCGACGGCACGCTGATTGACCCTTATCAGGGGCAACTCGATATCCAGCGCCGCACCTTACGCCATGTCTCGGCCGCTTTTAGCGAAGATCCATTGCGTATTCTGCGGCTAGCAAGGTTTGCCGCCCGTTTCGAACCACTGGGGTTCAGTATTGCTGACGAAACCTGGCAACTGATGCTCAATATGGTGGAGGCGGAGGAACTGGGCCACCTGGCTAAAGAGCGTATTTGGCAGGAATTGAATCGCAGCCTGCTGGGCCCGTCCCCGGATGTGTTCTGCCGTATTCTGGATGATCTCAATGCCTGGCCTCAGCTGCTTGGTGTTAATCACTGGCAGCCGGTGAGCTGGACGTCACTCCAGGTTCTGCGCCATTCGTTGCAAAGCGAACCGGACTACACATTGAACATTGCCTACACTATTTTTGCTCAGGCCGTACTCCACGAAGCGGTGATAAGCGACGACCGGGAGCTTGCCGCAACCCTGCGTGTTCCTAATGAATGTGCTGAACTAAGCGCACTGGCGACCTTGCTAAAGCAAGAACTGGAGCCGACCAGTCTCAGTACAGACTGTGCAAATGCAGTAACCAAAGTCATTCAGCGAGCCGACCCCATTCGGCGCCCCGAACGCTGGCAGGATCTGTTAACGACACTGGCTCTGCTCGATTGGGGTAGCGCAGACGTCAGGCAGCGACTTAGCGAGGCCGCTGTTGCCTATCAGACAGTTAACCCACAAACCCTGATGGAGTTGGGTTTACAGGGGGCTGATCTGGGGCAGGCACTTAAGGAAAAACGCCATGAAGCGGTGTGCCGGGCTCTGCAATAAAGACATTGGCCAGGGGGTGCAGCAAACCGGAATTCAGCTCCGCTGACTCCAGTCAAAATGAACAGGCCACAAAACCTGAGCGCTGGAGTCGCGCAATGACTGCCATAAACTGAGGTAACTAAGCTGGTTTACCGGGTGGCGGTAGTGGGGCACCAGCTCTGCCAGAGGTAACAACACAAAACTATTAAAAAGAATTTCCCCACGCGGTAGTTCCGGCTGCTCACTGCCCTTAGCGGGTTGCACGCAGTCATCATACAGCAGCAAGTCGAGATCCAGCGTCCGTGCGGTGTATTTTTCCGCGTTCAGCGCCCGCCCGTGCTCAACCTCTATATCCTTGAAGAGCTGCTGCAATTGACTGATAGCGAGGTCAGTACGCGCCTGCACAACCAGGTTGAGGAAGTTATCGCCATCAAAACCAACCGCTTCACTTTCGTACACCGAAGACAATCGTAAAGAAGAAAAATACTGATTCAGGCGACGGACGCCAGCACGGATATTCCGCTGCGGGTCAATATTACTGCCGAGCCCAATAAATATCTCAGTCACGCGTTCCCCGTTCTATCTGCACCGCAACCGACACTGCATTTTTAAGTGCTGTCGGTTTGCTTACTTTAAGCCGCAGCCAGGTCACTGCAAAGGTGGACATCACCATGGATGCCGCTTCTTCGGCGACACGTTCAATCAGTTCATAGGGTTTGCGCTGCACCAGGGCGGTGAGTTCGTTACTCACAGCTTCATAGTCGAGTGCATCCTGGATGTCATCGCTGAGCCCCGGGCGTCGATTGTCCCAGGCCATTTCAATATCCAGCAACAGCGGCTGACGAACTTTCTTTTCCCAATCGTAAATACCTATCGTGGCATCTATTCGTAAACCTTCAATCAGCACCCGGTCGGTCATCGTTGTCGTCTCTATGTTGTTCTATTTGCCATCACTGGCAATGAAAATTACAAAATCAGGTAAAGACAGCTGGTCGGATAGCATTTTTCTAACAAACCTTTTATTCTTAGCCCCTTAAAACTGAGCCTCTTAAAAAACGAGCAGCCCGAAACCGCCAAATACTACCCTAACTGAAAGGCAAAACCCAAATGTCCGCGCTTGCACTCCTTATGATTCTTTCAGCCTATCTACTAGGTTCAATCAGTAGCGCGGTTATTATCTGTCGGCTTTTCGAACTCGACGACCCTCGTTTACGCGGGTCTGGCAACCCCGGCACGACCAATGTCTACCGTCTTGGCGGCTGGACACCGGCGCTGCTGACATTGCTGATGGACGTTTTGAAAGGCATGCTACCCGTTTGGCTGGCTTATTATTTCGGTCTGGATCCGTTTATTTTAGCCTGGGTCGCTATTGCTGCCTGTCTCGGCCACATCTACCCATTGTATTTCGATTTCAAAGGCGGCAAAGCGGTTGCAACAGCGCTTGGCGCGATGTTTCCAATTGCCTGGGAAATGGCGCTGCTACTTATCGCAACCTGGCTGTTAATGTTTGGCATGACCCGGGTCTCGTCATTGGCCGCTTTAATAACCGTTAGCCTGGCGCCAGTCTATGCTTTCATTATTAAACCACAATACACGGTACCGGCGATTATGCTGGCAGCGCTGATTATCTGGCGCCATCGCCATAATATCGTCCGGCTTTGCCGCGGTGAAGAAGTTGGCTTCAGGAAGCGTTAACGGCAGGTAAGTCCTGCAACGGCCAGCGCGGCCGGGTGACTACAGCAAGATCTTCAGACTGCCCCGCCTGCAGACGCTGAGCGCCAGCAAACGCAATCATCGCGCCATTGTCAGTGCAGAATTCTGCGCGCGGATAAAATACCTCGCCACCAAGTTGGGTGGTTAAATCCGCCAGTTGTCGGCGCAACTCAAGATTGGCACTGACCCCACCAGCTACTACCAAACGTTTCAAACCTGATTGCTGCAACGCCCGTTTGCATTTAATAGCTAAGGTATCGACCACGGCCTGCTGGAATGCCAGCGCGATGTCCGCCCTGCTCTGCTCAGTGCCATCACTTTTTTTAATCGCATTGGCGGCAGCAGTTTTCAGTCCGCTGAACGAAAAGTCCAGACCCGGGCGATCTGTCATCGGACGAGGAAAGACAAACTCCGGGTTAACCTGGCCCTGTTCAGCCAGTTTAGCCAGCCGCGGCCCGCCCGGATAATCCAGCCCCATTAGTTTAGCCGTTTTATCGAACGCTTCGCCTGCAGCATCGTCGATAGACTCACCCAATAGCTGATACTGGCCAATGCCATCCACACGAACCAGCATGGTATGCCCACCAGACACCAGCAATGCGACAAAGGGGAAGGCTGGCTGGTCTACTTCCAGCATCGGGGCAAGCAAGTGCCCTTCCATATGGTGAACCGCTAACGCCGGCACTCCCCAACCGTAAGCCAGACTTCGTCCAATGCAGGCACCAACCATTAATGCCCCAACCAGCCCTGGGCCAGCCGTATACGCAACTCCATCAATGTCCTGCGCCTGCAGACCCGCTTTTGCCAGCGCCCGTTTAATTAACGGCAAGGTCTTGCGAACATGGTCACGCGAGGCCAGTTCCGGTACCACGCCACCATAGTCGGCATGCAGCTTAACCTGACTGTACAGTTGGTGCGCCAACAGGCCCCGCTCGGTGTCGTACACCGCAATTCCGGTTTCATCACAGGATGTTTCAATACCCAGCACTCGCATTCGCGGCTACCTCTGTATGGTTGGATCAGCGCAGGCTGTCATTTGCGCTCTTTCAATAGGCCGCTAGTTTACCGTTTAGCGCCGCCCACTGCCAGAGTATCCAGCGATGTCACGGTCGAGCATCTGCTGAACCAGTGCCTCAGCCACTTCACCGCGCTGCTGCAAACTGATTAGCGCCTGGGGCATGGTTTGCATACCGCTCGCCGCCCCAGTCTGCATAGCGGAAGCGATCTGACCGATGCGGTCCTCGCGGATCAAGTTTCTGATCGCAGGGGTTACCCGCATAATCTCATAGGCCGCCACCCGCCCACCGTCGACCCGTTTCACTAGCAACTGGGAAATAACCGCACGCAGCGATTCGGATAACATGGTCCGCACCATGCCCTTTTCATCCCCCGGAAACACGTCCACAATGCGGTCGATGGTCTTCGGCGCCGACGTCGTATGCAAGGTTGCGAATACCAAATGGCCAGTCTCTGCAGCCGTCAGCGCCAGGCGTATGGTCTCCAGATCGCGCAGCTCACCGACCAGAATGACGTCGGGGTCTTCACGTAATGCGGCCCGCAACGCCACAGCGAAGCTGCTGGTATCACGGTGAACTTCGCGCTGATTAACCAGGCTGAGCTTATTCTGGTGCACCAACTCAACCGGGTCTTCAATGGTCAGAATATGCTGTGGGTAGTGGGCGTTGATATAATCAATCATCGCTGCCAGCGTCGTCGACTTGCCCGAGCCAGTAGGGCCTGTCACCAGCACCAAACCGCGTTGCAGTTGCGCTATCTCCTTTAGCACAGCCGGCGCCTGCAACTGATCAAGACTTTTAACGCCCCCCGGGATGGCTCGCAAGACGGCCGCTGGGCCCCGTTGCTGACAGAACGCATTGACCCGAAAGCGTGCTCCGTTTGCTAACTCATAAGCGAAATCGAGCTCCTGGTCGCGCTTATACTGGGCACGCTGCGCGGCGGTCATTAACTGAGTAAAGGCTAACTCCAGATCGTTGCGCTCAAGCCCCTCGCCGCCTGCGCTGAGCATGTCGCCATCGACCCGCAACATCGCCTTCGCGCCGACCGACAAGTGCAGATCTGAGGCGCCCTTTGTCAGCGTCTGCGCCAGTAATCGATGAATATCCATATTCGTCGTCTCTTGGTTGTTGAAGTGGTTGTTGGTTACGCCTGTATGGGTGGAGTCTTCGGCGCAGTAAAGGGCATTCAGAGCCTACATTGCGGTTCAAAAATGAGCCTGAGAAATCGCCGCGTTAATGTTATTATCCTAGTGGAAAGCAATTGATTCGCTAGAGGAAAACCGATGACAATGGCTGATTCAGAGGCGATTGCCACAGCGTTAGCAGAGCAGCAGCGACGAGTTCAGACGGCTTGTGAACAGGCCTGCAGAGCGCCGCAGTCAGTGCGTATTCTGGCGGTGAGTAAAACCAAACCAGCCTCGGCAGTTCGTGCCGCCTATCAGGCGGGGCAGCGGGACTTTGGCGAAAACTATGTCCAGGAAGGGGTCGATAAAATAGCTGAACTTGCTGACTTATCGGATATCGTCTGGCATTTCATCGGTCCGCTGCAGTCCAATAAAACCAAGCTGGTAGCTGACAATTTTGCCTGGATGCAAAGCCTCGACCGTCTCAAAATTGCACGCCGGTTAAACGACCAGCGCAGCGATGGCCAAGCACCCTTGCAGGTTCTGATTCAGGTTAATATCGATAATGAAGCAAGCAAAGCCGGGATTGCCATCGACGACATCGCCGATTTTGCCGCTCAGCTAGCACAGCTTCCCCGGCTCCGGCTGCGGGGTCTGATGGCTATTCCTGCAGCCGATGCCAGCAACGCACAACAACAGCAAAGCTTCAACGCTCTGGCCAACGCATTCAAACAGTTACAAACCCACTATCCTCAGGTCGATACGCTATCATTAGGCATGAGCAATGATCTTGAGCCAGCTATTGAGCACGGCTCAACAATGGTTCGTATTGGCACTTCTATTTTCGGTAAACGACAAGCATAAGGATTTTTCATGGCTAACACCCGTACTATTGCATTTATTGGCGCAGGTAACATGCCACAAAGTATCATTGGCGGTATGGTCCGCGGCGGCTATCCGGCCAGCTCTATTTTCGCCAGCAACCCGAGCCGTCCAAAGCTCGACATCCTGGAAGAAAAACACGGTATTCAGACCTCCCAGGATAATATTGAGGTTGCCAGTAAAGCGGACGTCATCGTGTTGTCAGTTAAACCTCAGTTGATGGCTGATGTTTGCGCTCACTTACGCGAGAACTTGCCCAATCTGGCAGAGAAACTGGTGATTACTATTGCGGCTGGTATTCGTATCGAAAAGTACCATCAATATTTGGGCGACGATGTTCGTATGATCCGGGTGATGCCAAATACGCCGTCCCTGGTCGGTGAAGGCGTGTCCGGATTAGCAGCCGACAGCCAGGTCACTGAGAGTGACAAAGACTTCGTCACCGAAGTCTTCGACTACGTCGGCAAAACCATCTGGGTTTCAGACGAAGATGGTATTGACGTGCTGGGCGCGGTCGCCGGCAGCGGTCCTGCGTATTTCTTTGAATTTATGGCAGGCTTGCAACAGGTGGCCGAAGAACTTGGTTTCTCTACCGAGGATGCCCGGGCAATGGTTCAGCAGACCGCATTGGGCGCAGCCTCAATGGCCAGCCAAAGTGAACTGTCACTCGTCGACCTGCGCAAGCAAGTGACCAGTAAAGGCGGTTCCACGGCCAAAGGTGTTGAAGTCTATCAGAACGCGAAGCTCGATAAAATTTCAGCAGATGCAGTCAAAGCGGCCGTTGCACGCAACCAGGAAATGGCCAAACTGTTTTAACAAAGTGGTACAGGTGCGCCGTGCAACCCTAACCAGATATTTAATTCACTACAGGGCTTTACCATGAACGAAGGCTTACTTTTTTTAATTCAGACGCTATTCACGCTATATATTATGGCGGTTACCATGCGCATCTGGCTGCAACTAGCGCGCGCCGATTACTTCAATCCATTGAGTCAGTTTGTGGTTAAAATCACCGACCCAATTCTGCGCCCGCTGCATCGGCTGATCCCCTCTCCGGGGCGCCTTGATTTAGCGGCTTTACTGCTGGCCCTGGTATTGAGCATGATAGCTATCTATATCCGCGCCAGCATGATGGGCGTAAATGCCGACATCATGGTGTTAATTGTGGCAGGCGTGCAGTTCTTTATCGGAACCGTGCTCCAGCTGATGTTCTGGATTATCTTTATTCGCGCCATTTTGAGCTGGTTCAGTAGCGGCAGTAATCCGCTGGAACTTGTCATGCACCAGTTGACTGAACCCGTACTGCGCCCTGTGCGTCGGATTATCCCCCCGATTGGCGGGCTCGATCTGTCGGTGATCGTGGTGCTGCTGGTGATCCAGTTTCTCCGTATCTGGATCGGTTTCTGATCAGGACTCGAGTGAGAGCCGTTAACGTCAAAACAGGAGTAACACAGCGATGAAACAGATTTGGCTAGGCTGTTTAGTTGTATTGAGCTTATTCAGCACCTCGCTGTATGGGCAACAGGGTGAAGATGATGGGCAGACCTACCAGCGACTGGGTGACTGGGAGGTGCATTACAGCGCCTTCCCCAGCACCTTTTTGCTGCCTGAAATCGCCACCCGTTATCAGCTGACACGGAGTAACTCGCAGGGGGTTGTGAACATTTCGGTGTTAGATGCAACGTCTGAGGAGCGACAGGCGCAGCGTGTTCAGGTGACCGGTTATACGCTAAACGAGCCTGGCCAGCGTCGCAATCTGACCTTTAGTCGCCATGCCGATGGTGACGCCATCTATTACATTGCCCAGGTTCCTCACGGTCGCGAAGACACCTTACGTTTCTTTGTTACCATCCGTAGCGGCACCGATGAGCAAACACTCACCTTTAACCACACTTTCTATCGTCAGTAACGGCGCGCATACCGTGCAGTAAACGCGCAGTTAACGTGTAGTTAACGTGCAGTGAACGCGCATCGGAAACCACAAGCATTGAATGAAGCCCACTAACTCGTGGGCTTCACACCCACTTTCAGAATATCGCCATTCTCAGCCACATCACGTACGGTCAGCACCAGGTTGCCCAGGATCACGTTATCCCCTACTACCACACGGCGGCGGAAACGTTTGCGGATCACATCATCAATGCTCTGCTGTAAATCTTCCGGTGTATCACTGGGTAACGCGTAGAACACCGTTAAGTCCTGCAATTTAACGTCGGCATTTAGCACAAAGTCACCAAAGAAGCTTGATTTGGTGACCCCTTTCGCAGTGCCACTGGATGCAAGCACATCGGAAATCTTACGCAGGTCGGTTTGTTTCGCCATCACCAGAACAGTATCCCCGGCACTGATAAGCGGGTTTGACAGGCGTCGGATCCAGCTGTCGTCACGGATCAGGCCAACAAATTCAACCGGCACTGAAATGCTAATTTCATCCCAGTGGTGATCACAGGCCGGAGTGTCGTCTTCAATTTTAAACGCGGCTACTTCGAGCACGTCATTGCCCGGCACCATATCCAGGGGCATCCGATAATTAGGTTCGGGCTCCGGCGGAACCTCGAGCTTGAGCCAGCGTGCCACCGGCAAAATACTCCAGCCCTGAACCATCAGCGATACCAGCACCACGAAGAAGGCAATTTCAAAATACAGTTGCTGGTTTTCCAGCCCGGCCATCCAGGGGAACAACGCCAGTACAATGGGTACCGCGCCGCGTAAGCCGACCCAGCTGATAAACACCTGGTCGCGCCAGGGAAAGCGGAACGGCAGCAAGCTAACGAACACCGCCAGCGGACGGGCGACCAGAATTAGCACCGCGGCCAATACCAATGCAGGAATGCCAACTTCGAAGATTGACGATGGAGTCATCAGGATCCCAAGCATCAGGAACATCACAATCTGACTCAGCCAGGCCAGTCCGTCATGCACGCGCAGAATATGCATCACCTGAGGCAGGCGCGCGTTACCGATCAGATAGCCCATCAAATACACTGCGAGGAAACCACTGCCGCCAAGTTTCGCGGTAATGGCGTAGACCATAATTGCACCGCCGACTGCCAGCAACGGAAAAAACGCGAAGCTTAACGGCAGTTTACGACAGGCATACACAAACAGACGACCACTGAGATACCCCACTAATGCGCCGACAACCGCTTGCTGTATGACATGCACCACCACCATAGGGCCCAGTTTGGTATCTGGCGCGGCCAATACGGAAACCAGGGTCACCGTTAGAATAACCGCCATGGGGTCGTTACTACCGGATTCAATTTCGAGGGTCGATGCAACCCGCTCTTTAATCCGCAGACCCTGCGACTGGAAAATTGAGAACACCGCGGCGGCGTCTGTAGAACTTAAAATAGCACCCAGCAAAAGCCCTTCGGTCCAGCTGAGATTGAACAGAAAGGCCGCAGCCAACCCAGTAATAACGCAGGTGATGATAACGCCGACCGAAGCAAGGGTTGCCGCAGGAGCGAGCGCGACACGGAAGCGTTCTGGGTGGGTGCGCATTCCCCCGTCGAACAGAATAATGACTAAGGCGATGGAACCAATCAGTAGCGCAATATCCGGGTTATCAAACTCGATGCCTAAAATACCCTGTTCGCCAGCGAGCATGCCAATGACCAGGAACACCAACAACAGCGGTGCCCCGGACCGGGCCGAAACGATACTCGCCAGAATGCTGACAACCAGCATGGCCCCGGCGGCAAAGATAATAAGATTAACAACATCCATGAACAGGTAATCACCCTAGTTAAAATTTCTGCGGAACTTAATTTGCGCCTTAAAGCATTTTACGTCTAATAACTCATTTTGATATAGCATATTAGCATAATACGCCATAGCTTCCATTTTCGCCGCTGCGCTTTCAGGGTATACTGACCACATTTCAGTGTAGCCAATGGGTGAGCCAGCCATATGACAGCAACTAAATCCATCGTACTTGCCACCAGCAATAAAGGAAAGGTGAAAGAGCTTGATGCCTTGCTGGCCCCTATGGGGTGGCAGGTCCGGCCGCAAAGCGAGTGGAACTTCAGTGATGTTGAAGAAACCGGTTTAACCTTCGTCGAAAATGCCATTCTCAAAGCACGCCACGCTTGTGAACAGACAGGGCTTCCGGCTTTAGCGGATGACTCCGGCCTGGCCGTTGATGCGTTAGGCGGAGCGCCGGGTATTTATTCAGCACGTTTTGCCGGTGTCGGGGCCAGTGACACGGACAACGTCAGCAAATTACTTGAGCAACTGGACGGCGTTGCGTTGCACGCCCGTACCGCTCGTTTCATCTGTGCACTGGTTTTTATGCAGCATGCAAACGACCCGACCCCTATTATCTGTCAGGGTGAATGGGAAGGACGAATTCTGGATACCCCTGCCGGGGACGGCGGTTTCGGCTATGACCCGGTATTTTTTGTCGCGGAAAAAGGCTGCAGTGCGGCCGAACTGAGCCCTGAAGACAAGCGTATGCTCAGTCACCGCGGCAAAGCACTGGCGCAATTGCGCCGTTTATTGTAACCAGGACCTTATGCTTAAACTGCCTCCGCTTAGCCTTTATATCCACATCCCCTGGTGTGTGCAGAAATGCCCGTACTGTGATTTCAATTCACACGCCCAACCAGAGGTGATCCCCGAACAAGCCTATATCAATTGCCTGCTTGATGATCTGCGCGCGGACTTGAAATGGGTTCAGGGCCGACCGTTGCAAAGTATCTTTGTTGGCGGCGGCACGCCTAGCCTGTTCAGTGCAGATGGCATAGCGCGCTTACTGCATGAGGTTGAGGGGTTAATTCCGTTCGCCGACGATATAGAAATCACCCTTGAAGCAAACCCGGGCACCTTTGAAGCTGAGCGTTTTGCCGGTTTCAGCAAAGGCGGTGTTAACCGGCTCTCGATTGGTGTGCAGAGCCTGATCGAACAGCATCTAAAACGCTTAGGCAGAATTCATGACCCGGCTCAGGCACGTGCCGCCGCAGAACTGGCGGGTGAACTACGTCAGCAAGGTCTGCTCAGTAGTTTTAATCTTGACCTGATGCATGGTCTGCCTGATCAAACCGAAGCCGAGGCAATCAGCGATCTGGACGGCATTATTGCCCTCCAGCCCCCACACATTTCCTGGTATCAGCTGACCATCGAACCCAATACCCTGTTCGCCAGCCAGCCACCCACACTGCCCGATGACGATACCCTGTGGGATATATACGAACAGGGCCATCAACGGCTTGCAGCCGCCGGCTACGAGCAGTACGAAGTGAGTGCGTACGGAAAAACCGGCCACCGCGGCCAGCATAATCTGAATTACTGGCGCTTCGGTGACTATCTTGGAATCGGCTGCGGGGCCCACGGCAAGGTGACCTTACCCGCAGAAAACCGCATTTTGCGCACTGAAAAGGTCAAACACCCACGCGGCTACCTTGATTTAAGCCGACCGTATTTATATCGCAGTTGGGATGTGGCAAAAAAAGAGCGCGTGTTCGAGTTCTTTATGAATCAGTTACGTTTACTCGAACCGGCGTTGAAAAGCAGCTTTGTCGACTACACAGGTTTGTCACTGGAAGACGCTGATCAGGTTCTTAAAAAATCGATTCAACAGGGTTTACTGACCAATAAAAGCGACCACTGGCAAACAACGCCGCGTGGCCGCCTCTATCTGAACAGCATATTAACCGAACTGGTCGAGGTTTAGCTCTTTTTGAACTGCAAGTCCCAAACGCCGTGGCCTAAACGCTGTCCACGCTGTTCAAATTTGGTCAACGGGCGTGAATCCGGCCGCGGAACATAATCACCGTTCGCTGACAGGTTGTCCCAGCCTTGCTCGCCCTGCATCACTTCAAGCATGTGCTCGGCATAGTTTTCCCAGTCAGTGGCCAGATGCAGAATACCGCCATGTTGCAGCTTTGCATGCATTAACTGAACGAACTCAGGCCGGATCAAGCGACGCTTATGATGGCGTTTCTTGTGCCAGGGATCGGGGAAGAAGACCTGAATTTTAGCCAGACTTTCGTCTGCCACGCAGTCCTGCAGAATCTCCACCGCGTCATGCTGAAATATGCGCAGGTTTTCCACACCCTGGGCTTCAGCTTCCATCAGGCAGGCGCCTACTCCCGGCCCGTGTACTTCAATACCAATGTAGTTACTGTCCGGGTCGGCCTTGGCCATTTCCACCAACGAATGACCCATACCAAAGCCGATCTCCAGTACCAGCGGTGCGGGGCGACCGAACGCCTTGTCGAAGTCGATGCCGTCAGCCTGGTGCTGTAAACCTTTGCCTGGCCATTGACGTTCCAGCGCGGCGGCCTGGCCCTTGGTCAGGCGCCCTTCCCGCTTTACAAAGCTACGAATACGGTGGGTAAATTTCTCAGTTTGCTCGTTCATGGCGGTTTTTAAACCTGTTACACTGTTCAAAAGCTCGTCATTATGCGGTTTAGCACGGGAAAAACAAGTCAAGATGCCTCTTACCCCTTTTCAGGTTCACCATATTCGTCAGCAAGTCATCAACTGGCAGGCTGAGCACGGTCGCCATGACTTACCCTGGCAACAGGACGTAACGCCGTACCGGGTGCATGTCAGCGAGATCATGTTGCAACAGACCCAGGTGACTACGGTTATTCCATATTTTCAGCGCTGGATGGCAGACTTCCCAACTTTATCTGCGCTAGCCAACGCCAGTGAAGACGAGGTTATGGCCCACTGGCAGGGCCTCGGCTACTACTCGCGGGCACGAAACTTACGCAAAGCGGCACAACACCTGATCGAGCAACATGCTGGACACTACCCTGATGACCTTAAGTCATTAAACGATATTCCCGGGGTTGGCCGCTATACCGCGGGTGCCATCCGCTCCTTTGCATTTAGCAACTACGGACCCATAGTCGATGGCAATGTAAAACGGCTCTATGCACGGTTGTTCGCTATTTATGGTGAGCCCAATAGTAGTGCAGTTAATAAAACGATGTGGCAACACGCAGAACTGCTCACTCCGGAGAACCAGAGTGAGCGCTATAGTCAGGGGGTGCTTGACCTTGGTGCAACACTCTGCAAAAAGAGTAACCCTGAATGCCAGCGCTGTCCGTTGCAGGAAACCTGTTTTGCATTCCAACAAAATAAAATTGGTGAACTGCCGTCGGCGAAGAAGCGCAAAACCAAACCAGTCAAAGACGCGCATTTCGCCTGGCTTATTAATGACACCGTGTCAGCTACTGAATTAATGCTGGAAAAACGGCAGAGCCCTGGAATTTGGGGCGGACTATGGTGTATCCCTCAACTACCGGAGCAACCCTGCACTGCACGTCTGGTGGGTGAGTTCACTCACGAGTTCAGTCATTACCGCTTACAGGCCAAAGTCTGGGCACACCAACTCAACTCGGTAGCAGAAGCCGCCAACGCGCAGCGGTTGTACCCGCTGGACCAACTGGACAGCGTTGGGCTACCTACACCGATTCGTAATTTCATCAATGATATGAAAGCATTAAACAAAGATGATACAAACTAACTATAACCTTGGTTGGCTTCCCTTGCTTTTTTTCACCACAAGCCTCATACCTAGGTTAACTAACTAAAAATACGTATAAGTAGTGGAGACGCCATTTTGACCCGAACGGTATTTTGCCAGTATCTGCAACGCGATGCTGAAGGTCTGGATTTTCAAATGTATCCAGGTGAGCTTGGACAACGAATTTACCAGCATATATCAAAAGAGGCCTGGGCCGCCTGGCAGCACAAGCAAACTATGTTAATTAATGAAAAACGCCTGAATATGATGGATGCGGACGCCAGGGCCTACCTGAGCAAAGAAATGGAAGCTTTTTTATTTGAAGGCAAAGACATCGAGATCGATGGCTATACGCCTCCGGAAGCGAAGTAAAGCTGGGCATAACTTCGTCAAATTTACGTTAAATTCGTCGAAAAATTATTGACAAGCAATGACTTCCGTGGATGCCGAGCTGGTCAGGTAAGGTCAGCTGTGGTACCATGCGGTCACCTTAAACCAACAGGGAGTCTCTATGAAAATCCCAAGCTGGCGAAGAGCAGTAATCAAAGTCGGTAGTGCTCTTATTGCGCCAGATGGCAACGGCTGTAGTTCAAAATACCTTTTAGCAATCGCTCGTTTTATTATTGAAGCGCGTGAACGCGGGCAAGAAGTTGTATTGGTATCCTCTGGCTCAGTCGCCGCAGGCCGACACCACTTCAATATTGATCAAAAACCCATTCCCGTCATTGTAAAGAAAGCCATGGCTGCCGTCGGGCAGAACCATGTAATGGAAAGCTGGTCGCGCCTTTTTGATTTTCCATGCGCCCAGGTTCTGATGACCCATGACGACCTGCGTGAACGCGAACGTTATGTCAGTGTTCGCAACACCATTAATACGCTCCTGGAACACGGCATTTTGCCGATTGCCAACGAAAACGATGCGCTGGGAACCGATGACCTGAAGGTCGGTGATAACGACAATTTGGCAGCCATGGTGGCTACCGTAGTTGATGCCGATGCCTACTTTATCTGTTCCGATATCAACGGCGTATACGATAAAGACCCGAACAAGCATAAAGATGCAACTTTGATCCCGGTGATCGAAGAAATTGATGAAAGTATCTATGCCCTGGCTGGCGGTTCTGCCAGTGCAGTGGGCACCGGCGGCATGCGAACTAAAATCGAAGCCGCTGAGAAGGCCACTACCCACGGTATAGATACTTACATTGTGAACGGGCGCAAAGGGAGTACCTTTGAAACCTTATTACGCAATGAAAACCCTGGAACCTTGTTGAAAGCAAAAGAAAATCCATTGTCCAACAAGAAGCACTGGTTGCGCCATACCCTGGTTGCTCAGGGCGAGTTGTTAATCAACTCAGCGGCAGTAGAAAACCTTCGTGTAGAAGGTGGTTGTCTACTAAGCTCAGATATCGTTGATATTCAGGGCAACTTTGATCGCGGTGATGCAGTGCTGGTGCGTAGCGCCGAAAGTACGGACACCATCGCGAAAGGTATATGCCGCTACAGTGCGCACGAGCTGATGCATATTAAAGGCCAAACCGACTCGGAAATTGCCGAGCAATACGGTTACAGCCCAATCAGCGAAGTGATTCACCGTGACGACCTAATGTTAATGGAGAAGCATTCATGAGTAACGTTTCAGCAGAACAAATTGCGCAACGTGCAGCGAAAGCAGCACGCGCCGTGGCTAACCTGACCACTGATGAAAAGAACCAGGTATTGCAGCGTATGGCTGATGCCATCCGCGCTGACAAGGATCTAATCCTTGCCGAAAATAAAAAGGACCTGGAGGCTGGTCACGAAAAAGGACTCGATGAGTCAATGATGGACCGCCTTGAGCTAAACGATGAACGCATCGAAGGCATGGCTACCGCACTCGAAGAGCTTATCGCCCTGCCCGATCCGGTAGGTGAAAGTTACTTACTGGAAGAGCGTCCAAACGGTATGCGCATCGACAAAATGCGTATTCCACTGGGTGTCATCTGCATGATCTATGAAGCCCGTCCAAATGTAACGGCTGACGCCGGTGCGTTATGCTTTAAATCCGGCAACGCGGTCATTCTGCGTTGTGGTCGTGAAGCACTGGGCAGCTCAAAGGTTATCGCTGCAGCCATGCATAAAGCATTGCGTGATTCTGGCTTACCGGAAGACGTGATTACCGTGGTGCCGACCCCGGATCGTCAGCTAATGGCCGATCTACTGCAGCAAAGCGACTACATTGATCTGGTTATTCCGCGTGGCGGCGAAGGCCTGATTCATTATGTCAGCGATAACTCCAAGATTCCGGTCATTCAGCACTATAAAGGGGTCTGCCACTTATACGTCGATAAAGATGCGGATCTGGATAAAGCTCTGGCGTTACTGCTTAACGGCAAAACCCAGCGCACTGGTGTCTGCAATGCTCTTGAAGGCCTGCTGGTCCATTCGGCAGTGGCTGACAAGTTCTTCCCAATGGCAGCCAAAGCTCTGGCAGAGAAGAACGTAAAAGTGCATGCCTGCAACAACTCAATCAAGTACTTTGATGGTGCAGAAGCGATTGCTGACAGCGACTTTGGTGAAGAGTATCTGGCATTAGAAATCGCAGTGCGTGAAGTGCGCGACTTTGACCATGCCATTGAGCATATTCAGGAATTCTCCAGCGGCCATACCGACGTTATCTGTACCGAAAATGAAGCCACAGCAAAACGCTTTATTCAGATCGTCGACTCCGCCGTGACTATGTGGAATACCTCGTCACGCTTCTCAGATGGCGGTCAGTTAGGTTTAGGTGCAGAGATCGGTATTTCGACCTCAAAACTCCATGCCTACGGCCCTATGGGTCTGCAGTCACTAACCACCGAAAAATTCGTGGTTACTGGCACCGGGCAAATTCGCGAGTAAGTGTTTTGCCTATTAACTAGGCATTCGCGCCATGTAACTGGTTGCAAGCCTTGACAGAGGGCGTAAAAAAACGTTTAATACGCCCTCGTTTTTAGCCCCTAAAGGCTTGAAACCTGGCATGCCCGGATAGCTCAGTCGGTAGAGCAGAGGATTGAAAATCCTCGTGTCGGTGGTTCGATTCCGCCTCCGGGCACCATTATTTAAGGAAGCCTGTCCATTTGGACAGGCTTTTTCGTTTGTGTCCTCGGCGTCATCTTCGATTATGAAATGCATCCATGCATTTCACCCCCACTCTTTGCTTTGCCCCCTTACAACTGGTTACAATTTTTTCACAACTTTCTCTCCCTGCTCAACGCCAAGTAAGGCATAGTTCCCGTTGGTTAAAAATTCGGCTTCGCCCTAACACAACAGCAAAACCATAATTTAAACAAAGGGACTCACTCATGCTCAGCATTCGCAATTTATCAAAAACCTATGGCAATCAAGTCAAGGCACTGGACAATGTCAGCCTGGATATTCCAGCTGGTATGTTCGGCCTTTTAGGCCCGAACGGCGCAGGTAAGTCATCACTGATGCGTACCATCGCCACATTACAGGGCGCTGACAGCGGCGAGATTGTATTTGATGGTATCAATGTGGCTGAGCAACCCCAGCAAATTCGTGCCACCCTGGGCTACCTGCCACAGGACTTTAACGTCTATCCGAGAATCAGCGCCTATCAGTTGCTGGATCATATTGCGGTATTAAAAGGGGTGACAAACAATAAAGAACGCAAAGCGCTGGTCGACCGCTTGCTGGAACAAACCAACCTTCATCAGGTACGCAAAAAAGCAGTCGCTACTTTTTCTGGTGGCATGCGCCAGCGCTTTGGGATAGCGCAGGCACTGATTGGTGACCCTAAGTTAATTATTGTTGATGAGCCTACGGCGGGCCTCGACCCCGAAGAGCGTAATCGTTTTCATAACCTGCTGGCTGATATTGGCCAGCATAAAGTCGTGATCCTCTCGACCCATATTGTTGAGGACGTCGCTGACCTTTGTCCGCGCATGGCGGTATTGGCTGAGGGTCGAATTCAGTTAGAAGGCGAACCGCAGGTTTTAACCAACGAGTTAAACGGACAAATCTGGCGCACCACGGTAGATAAGCAAGACATGGCAACCACCATGGAGAACTTCCCGGTCATCTCCAGTCGTCTTCAGGGCGGGCGTAGTGTGCTTCACGTGCTGGCCAGTGAGAGTCCCGGTGCAGGCTTCGAAGCTGTGGCCCCAGATCTCGAAGACGTTTATTTTGCTACCTTGCATCGTGTACGTCAGCAAAACTCAAACACTCAGAGCAACGCTGCTTAACCGCGCACTAACCGATACGGAGATACAGCTATGTGGTTAAAACTCGTTGCTTCTGAATGGAGCTACTTAAGACGCCTGCCGTCATTTTATATCGTCAGCGCGTTATTCTTTCTGCTCGCCTTCCTGGCGATGACTATCGATAATGTACAAATTGCCGTCGGCGGGCCGAATATCCTGCAAAACGGGCCATGGTTCCTGGCCATCGCCATGGTGGTATTCAGCCTGTTTGGCATGTTTGTGGTGGCAAACTTTGTTGGTAACACCGCCACGCGTGATGTCAGCTGCCGTATGGACGGTATTATTCTGGCCACCCCAGTGCCTCGTGGCGCCTATTTATGGGGCCGGCTGACTGGGGCATATCTGATCACCATGCTGGTGTTCTGTGCCATTCCTCTGGGGTTGCTGCTAGGCAGTTTAATGCCGTGGGTCGACGCGGAGCGCTTCGGTCCAACCGTTATCGCCTATTACGTGTGGCCGGTTGTCGTTCTGGTCGCCCCTAGCCTGCTCTTTTGCGCGGTTTTATTTTACGCATTGGCGATGTTTAGTCGTTCAATGATGGGAATGTATCTCGGCGTAGTCGCCTTTTTCGTGCTCTATTTGATATCCGGTGGACTACTCAGTGAGCCCGAGCACCGGACTATTGCTGCCTTGGTTGATCCTTTTGCCAGCTCGGCTTACATGGAGCTGACCCGTTACTGGACTGCGATTGAGCGCAATACCGAGATTGTTAGCTTCGACGGCGTCTTACTCTACAACCGCCTGCTTTGGCTCGGCCTGGCTGCACTCATCATTGGCGTCTGCCAGTTTACCCTTGATCCCCGCCGGCCACTTACTGGCCGCAGCGCACGCAAACGGCAAAAACAGCTACAACAAAATACCGTCTCTGCAGCTTCATTCAGTAGTATCTCTGCAGCGGTCCAACTGGATCTCCCGCAGGTGCAGCAGCAGCGCGGTTTTACCAGCTGGTGGCCACAACTGGTGCGACAGACTCGCTTTGAAGTCAGTCAAATCGCCAAAAGTGCACCTTTTATCATTTTGCTGTTGATCACTATGATCATGCTGGGGGCTGCATTACTGTTGGAAGCCAACACAGCCTATGGCACCGCGAGCTGGCCGTTTACCCGACTGATGGTGGATGAGGTGATGAATGCAACCTCACTGCTCGCTCTGGTTGTGGTGACTTACTACAGTGCTGAAAGTGTCTGGCGCGAGCGCCAGAGTGGGATGGGCGATATTGTCGATGCCACTCCGGCCCATAGTTCGGTGTTTTTCCTCTCCAAACTCGCCGGTCTTTTGGTGGTGCTGGTAGGTTTGTGTCTTGCAGCCGTAGTGGTCACTGTGTTGTATCAGCTGAGTAAAGGCATGGCCTATCTCGAGTTGGGGCAGTATGCGTTGCGTTTAGGTCTGTGGTACGTGTTACCAATGCTGATGACCGCAGTGCTGGCTATTTTTGTCCAGGTACTGAGCCCGAACAAGTTTGCCGGTATAGGCATTATGGTGGTGTTCATCATTGTGCAGATGACCCTGAGTTCAATCGGCTTAGAGCACAATATGTATTCCTTCTCCGCATCACCGGGACACATGTACAGTGATATTAATGGCTATGGCCATTACCTTACGCCGCAACTTTGGTACATGCTCTACTGGGGTGGGTTAACACTGGTGCTTGCCGTCCTCGCCTACACCTTATGGCGACGCGGGTCCGAGGCCAGCCTGAAAGACCGCAGCCAACGACTGTTAAGTAAACTGGGCTGGTCTGGTGGCGCTATGGTCAGTGCTGGCTTGCTGGCGTTCGTTATTGCAGGCACAGTGATTGTGCATAACACCCGGGTTCTCAACGAGTTCACCCCATCGAAACAGCGCATGGATCTAAGCGCTGAATACGAAAAGGAGCTTCGCCCTTACCATGACATGGCAGTGCCTTCGATCACTGCGGTGGAGCTTGAAGTAGAACTCTATCCACAGCAGCGAAGCGCGGTTGCAGTTGGTGAATACAGTCTGCAGAACCAGACTGAGGAGCCCATCGAACGTCTCTTAGTGCAACTTCCACAGCATGGTTCGCGTGCCAGCAACGCTGAAATACAGGTTGACGGGGCTCAGGTCGGCAATCTGGATCCACGGTTTAACAGTCAGTGGGTGGAGTTCGACACACCATTTGCCCCTGGCGACCAAACCCGGATGAGTTTCAGAGTCGAACGCACTAACCAGGGCTTTGTCGACAGTGGCAATGACCTTAGCCTGCTGCACAACGGCACCTTTATTAATAACTACCAGCTGCTCCCAGCTTTGGGCTATCAGGCCAGTGCCGAATTGCAGGACCGCCACGAACGACGAAAACGGGATCTGCCTGCCCGTCATCCGCTCCCCGATCTGGACGATGAAGCGCAAAACAGAATCAATGCCTTTACCGGACATACCCATTACATTGATTTCAATGTGCTGGTCTCTACAGATCTAGGTCAGACTGCGATTGCACCCGGGTACTTAACCGAGCAATGGGAGGATGGTGAACGGGCGTATTTCCGCTATGCGATGGACGCGCCAATCCTCAACTTCTTTAACCTGATGTCTGCGGATCTGGAGATCACTGAGGACGAGCATAACGGCGTTGCCATTAGCGTGTATCACCATGCCCGTCATGACATGAATGTGCCCCGTATGATTGATGGGGTGAAGGACTCACTGGATTATTTTAACGCCAATTTCAGTCCTTATCAGCATCGTCAGTTGCGGATCATTGAGTTCCCGTATCGTAGTTTTGCTCAGGCGTTCCCCAACACGGTGCCGTTTTCGGAAAATATGGGCTTCGCCCTCGATCTGCGGGACGAAGAAAGTATTGATTTCGCCTATTACGTGACCGCCCACGAAGTTGCCCACCAATGGTTTGCCCACCAAATCACCCCGGGGAACGTGCAAGGCGGTCAGGTATTAAGTGAAACCTTATCTCAGTACGGCGCCTTAATGGTGATGGAACGTACCTATGGTAAAGAGGCGATGCGTCGCTTCCTCAAACGTGAGCTTGACCGTTACCTGTCAGCACGAAGCTTTGATGTGATCGGAGAGTCGCCTCTGTATCAGGTAGAAAGCCAGGCTTACATTTATTACCAGAAAGGTTCGTTGGTCATGTATGCACTACGCGACTACCTTGGTGAAGACGCAGTCAATACCGCGCTGCGTAACCTGATTGATGAGTTCCAGTATGAGCACCAGCCATATCCGAATACGCGGGATTTGATCCGTTTGCTACGTGAACAGGCTACGGACGAACAACAGGTGCTGATCACCGATATGTTTGAGCGCATCGTGCTCTTTGAGCTGCAAACCACGGACGCTGAACTGACCGAACTCGACAATGGTCGCTGGCAACTTAGCCTGACTATTGATGCACAAAAACTGGAAGCGGACTCCATGGGGCAGGAAGAGGCGGTAGATTTCACTCAGAGCTTCGACATTGGAGCACTGCGCACGCACCCGGATCAAATCAGCAACGCGGATGACGTTCTGTATTTACAGAAGCACCAAATCTCTCGCGGTGAAAACCAGATCCTGATAGAGCTCGACGAGCGCCCAGCGTTTGCCGGAATCGATCCCTTCGTCAAGTTGATTAGCCGCGACGTCAGCCAGAACGTGCGCGCGGTGCGTTAACAACGTACTTATACAGACCAATTGATCGAGCCGAAGACTGGTTAAAAACACCCTCATCACCAAATAGTGATGAGGGTGTTTTTTTATGCTCACGGCGTCATCGACAACAACGTCGTTAGCGTGTGAGGCCAATATGCTTAAGCTCGACACCTTCAACATCACTGTGTTTAGCGAGAATATCAGCGATACGTAAGTTTAGCTGGTAATGACGCTTGAGGCGCATGACCATTTTATCGCCTTTAAAACACTCGATTAGCGCATTGGTTTTATTGGCACTTAAAGCAAAAAACGTCACCTTGTCAAAATCGGCCAGCACTTTACCAGTGTCAGCGTTTATGACGTGTCGGCTATCCAGGTCCAACTGAATAACTTTAGGCTCACGGTTAAAGTAATAATACTGCTGGACGATTGCCACCAGTCCGGCCAGAATTGCGGCTAAACCAATCCAGCCGAAGCCCTCAAGAGTACCGGTTTCACGGTAGTCAGAAAGAATAAAAAAAGCCAGGGCGGCAACGACGATAATTGTCATCCCCATGCCCCGCATCAGTTGTTGTTTACTTTTAGTCAGGGTGATCATCAGTGCACAGACTCCTGCAAATAAGCTGAAATTGCAGCCATTCTATCGAATTCCCGCTATTGCCGCGACGTTTACGCACTTAAACAGTGACAGGCTTGCCTTTATTATTATTGAGGCTATGATGGCCTCTCTACGCGAGGATTCTATGTTTAAGTACGATTATTCCATTTTGAGTACCGCCCTCACCTTCCCAAATTAAGCCGGATGCAGCCTTGCATCCGGCGTCCTTCGGCGCTTGCCGTTTATGAACTTTTACCTTGATTAAAACTGTTAGTTCGGTTGGAGAAATACCGTGCTTGCTCGTATGTTCAGGTATTGCAAAACCTCAATTTGCCCCCGTCACCCTATGTTCAGCGAAACCAGTCAGCAGGTGTTGCTTGACCCCGTTGCGTTGGCCAGTTTGCTGAACCGGCTGGAACAAAGCAATTCGTCCAACGCCCGCCTTGAACGCAGGGCCGGAGTTGGAAGCTACCTTACCCTGACCCGATTAGACTGGGTTGAACAACTTGAAATTCAGCTCGTGGAGCCGAGCCTGAGTCAACCTTCGCAGGGACGTATCTCATTTTTATCACCACTGGGTTCTGCACTCATCGGTTTACGCCCCGGTCATACCGCCACCATAGACTGTGCAGAAGGTAAGTCGCGCTGGATGATTACCGACGTTGCTCAGCGCCGGGGAGACAGTTAGTCGGTTTCAGCTCATTCGAGTAAGGAGGGTGCCGCCTTGAAGTCATTAGATTGACATCAATGGGGTTATTGTCGAACAGCGACGTATGGGGCCTTCGGGCCCCTTTTTATAATTTAATCAGAAACCTAGCGATAGAAAGTTAAGGTGGTGCGGGCGACAAAACTGAGATTATGGTCTAGATTTAGAGCTGACCAATAACAAGGAGATTTCAGATGAAAAAATCACTGATATATGGCACGACTTTTTTCTTCGGCTCATTAGTTTTTAATACCGCCTTCACCGCGCCCGCTCATGCGGACATCGTCAGTACTCAGGAAATCGTCACTGAACAGCGTGCGGGAATCAATAAAACCCAACTGACCGAGCAACTGGAGCGTGCTGATATCCAGGAGCAATTGGTACGCTACGGGGTTGACCCACAAGAAGCCCTGGCCCGTATTGATTCCATGACCGACGCAGAGATTATGGAATTAACTGCTGACATGGAAGAGCTGCCAGCAGGTGCAAGTGCAGTAACCGTTATTCTTCTACTCTTTATTATTTGGATTCTTATTCGCTAATGTTTTGCAACTTTGCTGTTAGAGCCCCGATGCGCCTGCTGGTGCTTTTCGGGGCTTTATTATTAAGTGCATGCGCCGCCGGGCCGCTGCAGTATGACGAACTGGTTGAAAGCAATCAGTACACCACTGCGGTCGAACTTCTCGATACCCCCTTTCATCCGCAAGAGGCGTATCAGTGCGGCCCTGCCGCCTTAGCTACCATATTGCAGGTCAGCGGTGTCGACGACGCAACGCCGGAGCGTCTGGCGGATCAGGTCTACCTGCCAGAGCGTCAGGGAAGCCTGCAAATGGAGTTGTTAGGTGCGACCCGCCGTGCCAGCCGTGTTCCTTATGTTATGGCTCCCACCCTGGACGCATTAATGACCGAAGTTTATGCGGGTAACCCGGTTCTGGTATTACAAAACCTGGGTTTGCCTCGCTGGCCGATGTGGCATTACGCTGTGGTTATTGGCTACGACCCTGAGGACCAGCAAGTCGTCTTGCGCTCCGGTACTACCGAACGTGAGATCATGTCGTTGCGGCGCTTCGAACGAACCTGGAAAATGGCCGATTACTGGGCACTGGTGGTGACTGAACCAGGAGTATTGCCCGAAAGTGCCGAGCCATTGCGTTATTTCGAAGCGGTTGCGCCACTCGAACAACAGCAACGCTGGGACATCGCTATCGAAGCGTATCAGGCAGCGGCTGAAGCCTGGCCTGGCGAAGCCACCAGCTTTATCGGCTTAGGCAACATTGCCTACCAGCAACAACGCTATGGCGATGCTGAGTTTAACTACTACCAGGCCATCGAGATCAATCCTGAGCAAGCCGCCACCTACTTCAACCTCGCGTGGGCGTTAGTCCGCCAAAACAAATTCAATGCTGCTCGCTCCGCCGCGAACGAAGCCGCTCAGCTGGCTGCCGACGACGAACGCATGCAGCAAGCGCCCGCGCTTATCGAACAAGCGATAGAGGACAGTCAAGGCTAACCCTGCACAGCCTGACTGGCGATGGCAGGCTGTGATTAGCAACTTTTCATATATCAAATAGCAATTCGGTTTTTAGGATTTAGCCGCGAAGCCCCTATACTCGGTCCAGATTCATAACCTGGACGACGCATTATGCAACAGACCGCTTTACCCGTACTCGATCTTCGTGATTTATACGCGGGTGGTGAGCAAAAGCAGGCCTTTTTATCCGAGCTTGCTGAAGCTGCCCGCACCGTTGGCTTTTTCTATGTCAAAGGTCATCAGCTTTGTTGCCTGCAGGACGAGGTTATGTCGTTAGGCAAACAATTTTTTGCTCTGCCCGACGCTGAAAAGCTGAGTGTAGAGATGAAAAACAGCGCCCATTTTCGCGGCTATACCCGTCTGCAGGGCGAGTTAACTCAGGGCAAACCAGATTTACGTGAACAATTCGATATCATGGGCGAGGATCAGGCGGTTAAGGTCGCAGATAACGAACCGCAATGGTGGAAACTGATCGGTCCCAACCAGTGGCCCCAGGCGTTACCTGAGATGGAGCAAACCCTTCTCGGTTATCAGCAGGCCCTGTCTGACGTCAGCACTGCGCTGTTACGCGCATTCGCCGAAGTGTTAGAGCAGCCAGCAACCACCTTTGACGAGGGTATTACCCCGCCCTACACCCACATGAAGCTGATTCGCTACCCCGGTAGTGCCGCTCCTGGTGAGCGTCAGGGGGTTGGTGCGCATAAAGACCCGGGCTACCTGACCATCGTCACTCAGGACCAGCAGTCAGGCCTTGAAGTACTGAAAGACGACGAAGGCTGGGTCAGCGTACCGCCGCTTGAAGGTGCTGTCGTGATCAATATCGGTGAACTGCTCGAGCTGGCTTCAGATGGCTATCTGCGTGCGACGTACCATAGAGTACAAAGCCCGGCCGCCGATCAGGTTCGTTATTCCTGCGCCTTCTTTATGGCGGCTAAACTGGATAGCGAAGTGCCATTGCTAGACCTGCCGGAGCACCTTAAAAAAGATGCCCTGGGTCCTTCCGCCGATCCACAAAACCCGCTGTTCTATCAGGTTGGCGACAACGTTCTCAAAGGCCGCCTGCGCTCGCATCCGGATGTGGCTCAGGCCCATTACCATGGTTTTGACCGCGCCTGCTAACAGGCAACTCCCGGGCCGCCGTGCAATCTAGTCTACACTCTAGCTATGATCAGCTAGCGGATGACGAGCATGGATTTAAAAAGCGGCCTGCCTTTTTGGGCGATAAAGAATGGTTTGATGCATCAGTACCCAACGTTGCAGGAGAATCTGAAGACCCAGATTGTCATTATGGGTGGAGGGATTACCGGCGCGCTGCTGGCTGACCATTTTAGCGAACAAGGGTATCAGGTAGCAGTGGCGGACCGGCGTGAGATTGGCTGGGGTAGCAGTGCGGCGAGCACCGCCTTGCTGCAATATGAAATTGACGTCCATATGTGTGATCTGGCAAAGGACTTCGGTGAACATTCAGCCTATCTTGCTTACCAGGGCTGTGCCGATGCAATTACCACATTACGGCGCCGAACCCGCTCGTTCTCTGATCTCGACTTTGCAATGCAGGATAGTCTCTATTTCGCCAGCCGGGACAAGGACGTTGAAGGCATGCTCGAGGAATATCAGCTACGCCGCAAGCACGGCTTCGATGCCAAATGGTTAGAGCACGATGAGCTCCAGCGCGCTTTTGGCATAGATGCGCCAGCGGCTATTCTGACCCCACTGGCCGCCCGTATCGACCCATACAGAACTGCGCATAAATTGCATCAGCGAGTTCTTAAACGCGGCGGAAAGGTTTATGAGCGTACTGAAATCGCGACCTTCAATGCTGATGCGTCGGGAGTAAGTATTCTGACCAAAGGCGGGCACCGTATCGATGCGGACCACCTGATCATTGCGTCGGGGTATGAGTCTCAACAATACCTTACGGAAAAAATAGCAGACAACCGAAGCAGCTATGCCTTTGTAACCGACCCTATATCGAAAGCTGCGCTGGGGCCGCTGGCGGACACCATGGTCTGGGAATCTGCCCGTCCTTACCTTTATATGCGTGCGACCGGCGATGGCCGTCTGGTTATTGGTGGTGAAGATGATGATATTGATATTCCGGCGCGGCGGGACACTAAGGTTGCCAAGAAAGCGAAGAAACTCGCTGATAAACTACAGGCCTTGTTCCCCCGCCTTGAATTCAGTGAGGCTTTTGCCTGGGCCGGAACCTTTGCGGAAACTAAAGACGGTTTACCTTTCTTCGGCCCCCATCCAAGTCTGGGCCCAAGAATTCACTTCGCCATGGCATACGGAGGCAACGGCATCAGCTATAGCGTGATTGGCTGCGACGTACTGCAAGCCTGGATCGAGCAATCAGAACACGATCTGAAAGAGCTCTTCTCGTTTGACCGCAGGGGGTAGACTCTTAATCAAAAGCTCCGGCGATAGTGTCTATCACCGGAGCTTTACATATTCCTCAATCAGTCACGGACTCTAACCACTAAACCGTGTTTGCGCCGCCTTTCGGGCCGAGCAATAGCCACAGAATGAAGCCAATGAATGGGATCAGGATTAAAATCACAATCCAAAGTACTTTGGTGCCTGTTGATGCGCCGCTTTGGACCGTTTTCACGACGGCGTAAATTACTAAGATAAGAAGTATCAGGCCTAAAAATCCACTAAACTCTGGCATCTTGTCACCCTTATATTTAAGAAATAAAGTTTACCTTCAGTTCACATCAATAAGCCTAGTACAAAATGAAAAAACCCCACAAAAAATTGCAGGGTTTTTACTAACGAAACAATTGCTTAATAGCGCGCTGACTGGTCCTCATCCGGTAGCGAATGACGAATGAACTCGCGCAAATCTTGGTTCGACAACTGCAAATCTTCGCTGCGCAGATACATCATGTGACCACTGCGGTAGCCTTCGAAAAACAGGCGGTCGCGCATCTTGCCACTTGGGTCAAGTTGCCACATGCTGTATTTCGCATCGAAGTAATTGGTTGCACCGTCATAGTAGCCAGACTGCACCAGTACATTCATGAACGGGTTCTGCGCCATTGCCTGACGCAACTGACGACCTGTGTTGTTATCACTGCGATCCCAGGGATGCACCGGACCGAACATGTTGTATTTAATGTCTGTGTGCAGGCCAAGCTCCTCACGCAGATAATAATTAATCGCCGGGGTAAACGAGTGCAACCAAGATGTCAGTTCAGAGTTAAAATCCGGACGTTCACCGACATCGTTCATATCAATGCCGGTATAACGCGAGTCAAGACGGCCAATGGTCAGGCCTTCATCGCGGAGCAGTTCTTTCCAGAAAAATGCAGTGTCAATATCCAGATTACTTTGCAGCACTAGCTGCTCAGATAAGCCTGAGTAACGCGCCACCTGGCGTGCCACTTCTTCACGTTCACTCTCGTCTAACCAGGCGCCTCGCGCCAGTGCAGGCAAATAGGTATCAATCGCGAAGTCTTCCACTTCCGGCAACAGATCGTACAGATCGCCGGACTGGAGATCCTCGTCCAGTTGCTCATGATACCAGGCCGCCGCTGCGAAATACGGCAGGCGGTTGGCGGCTTTGACCGGTCCGTTGCGTTCCATACCCATGTCGGTGGGTGAAACCAGCACAACACCATTGATATACATCCATTGCTGGTTTTGCAGTGCATGGGCAAGACCCGCTACACGAGTGGTGCCGTAGCTTTCGCCAATCAGGAACTTAGGCGAGCGCCAGCGCTCATAACGGGTGACGAAGGTGTTCATCCATTCTGCCAGGTACTCAACATCAGAATTCACCCCGAAGAACATCTCCCGTTGCTGCTCGCGAGACGGCATTTCGCCATCAGGCCCTGGCAAGACACGGCTGTAACCCGTATTGACCGGATTCACAAAGACAATATCGGTGCTATCCAGCACCGAATGGGGGTTATCTTTCACACCATAAGGCTGGATAGGGAAGCCTTCATCATCGACGCGCAGTGACTTCGGTCCGGTGTATGCAATATGCATCCAGACCGATGCCGAACCCGGCCCGCCATTAAAGGAAAACATTAATGGCCGGCGCTCCTGATTGCTCACGCCCTGACGTTCGTAATAGGTATACTGCAGCGTTGCTATCGGGTGGCCTTCTTCATCCCAAACTGGCAAAAACCCGGCGTACGCTTTGTAGTCAACCCGTTCACCGTTGATCTCTGCGCGATGGTCAGTGACGACGACCGACTCTGCTTCCAGCGTACGGCGATGGTCGTCTTTGTCGTGAGCCAGGGCACTGAACGCGCTAAGCTGAAGTAGCATCAGCCCGGCAATAGCGCGGCAAAATAATAGTTTCATGCTTCTATCTCGTGTTGCAAAAAGAGGTACCCATTAAACGGGTCTTTACGGCAAAGCTCAACCCTGACTCGACGCGAACGAGATAAATGGCTGGCTTTTCGAGGGAGACCGCCCCCGCATAGAGCAATCAGTCGAACGAGGCGACCTCGTCAGCCGTTAAATGGCGATATTCTCCCGGCGCAAGATCGGGGTCGAGGACCAGGCTTCCGACGGATTCACGATGCAGGCCCACCACCTTATTTCCCACCGCAGCGAACATCCGCTTAACCTGATGGTAACGCCCTTCATGCAGAGTCAGGCGGAACTGGTTTGCATCAATCGCTTCAAGTTGCGCCGCCAGGGTTGGGGTTTCTTCCCCACGCAGCATGACGCCGTTGGCGAACTGAGTCCGTACCCGCTCAAAATCATCTCCGGTCAGAGGGTCTGCCAGCGTCGCCAGATAGGTTTTAGCGCAGTTCTTTTTGGGCGATGTAATCCGGTGCGACCATTTGCCGTCATCGGTGAGCAACAATAGTCCGGTGGTATCGACATCTAAACGGCCAACACAGTGAATGGCATCCGGTTTAGGTTCGTCAAGCAACATAAAAACAGAAGGATGAACCGGATCTTCAGTGGACGACACCGTCCCTTCTGGCTTATGCAGCATTAAATAGCGCAACCCAATGATCTGCAGGGGCTGACCGAGCCAGCTAACCGAGTCCTTCTCGGTTACCGCGGTGGCCGCCTTCTTACACATAACCCCATCGATAAATACTTCTTCGGCGCGAATAGCCCGACCCGCTTCTTTGCGGCTTAAACCAGTCGAAGCTGAAACAAATTTTTCCAGGCGCATAGTGTTATTAAACCTCTTGTGACGCTACTGCGTATAGGTGTCTTACTAACGTAAGTACTCAGGTGAGCACTACAGAAGCTGTCGGGTGATATTGAATGGCATTATTTTACGCGTTAACGGACCTAAACACGACCCGATATAGGGAAATCCGGCTGATTCTTGGGGATCAACTGAATGTCAGTCATAGCTGGTTTCATCAGCAGCGCGACGACACCCTCTATGTGATGATGGAAATCCGTCAGGAAACTGACTACGTGCGCCATCATAAACAAAAGCTGCTGGCCTTTTTTGCTGCCATGCGCGCATTTGCCAATGCGCTGAGTAACCGTCACGAAATACTGTATCTGGCTTTGGACAGCCGACAAAACACTCACAGCCTTACTGACAACCTGACCATGATTATTGAGCATATCAAGGCTGAGTCATTTAGCTATCAGGCGCCTGACGAATGGCGGCTGGATGAACTTCTGCTCCGTTTCAAACCACCACAGGTCAGTGTGCACATGGTCGATAGCGAGCACTTTCTTACCTCGCGCGACGCGCTGCAGCAGCATTTTGACAACGACAATGCACTGCTGATGGAAACCTTCTATCGACGGGTACGCCGCCAGTACGGCTACCTGATGGACGGTGACAAACCAGTTGGCGGCAAGTGGAACTATGACCATGAAAATCGCAACAAACTGCCCGCAAAGCAGGACATCCCGACCCCGCTCACCTTCGCTAATGATGTCACCGGGTTACTGCAACTGATCGATGATGCCGGCATTGAAACCATGGGCAACGCTTCAAAAGAGCTCCTCTGGCCCGTCACCCGGCAGCAGTCACGTCAGCTACTCGACTTTTTCATCCGCCACTGTTTGCCCGATTTCGGGCGCTATCAGGACGCTTTAAGCGAGCGCGGCTGGAGCCTGTACCACGCCCGTTTGTCCTTTAGCATGAATAGCAAGATGCTCAGCCCCCGCGAAGTGGTAGAACGGGCCATCGAAGCCTATCAACACAGTGACGGTGCTATCACACTGGCTCAGATTGAAGGCTTCGTGCGCCAGATTATCGGCTGGCGTGAATATGTTCGCGCTATTTACTGGGCTAAAATGCCTGATTACGCCGCCCACAACAAACTTCAGCATCAGCGCAAGCTGCCGGATTTTTACTGGCACGGGCGAACCAAAATGGCCTGTATGCAACACGCAGTTGAAC
This sequence comes from Aliidiomarina sedimenti, assembly GCF_003986955.1. Lineage (GTDB taxonomy): Bacteria > Pseudomonadota > Gammaproteobacteria > Enterobacterales > Alteromonadaceae > Aliidiomarina > Aliidiomarina sedimenti. The sequence goes on from NZ_PIPN01000005.1 coordinate 280,134, forward strand.
AGTCACTCGAGTACGCCTACGCGCATCATATCCAGCGTCTGATGGTCACCGGCAACTTTGCGCTGCTGGCGGGTGTCCACCCGGATCAGGTGGATGCCTGGTATTTAGGTATCTACATCGATGCCATTGAATGGGTCGAGTTGCCCAATACACGAGGGATGAGTCAGTTCGCGGATGGTGGTTTACTGGCTACAAAGCCTTATGTGTCGAGTGGGAATTACCTCAATAAAATGGGGCATTACTGCAAAAGCTGCCACTACAACGTCAATCAGCGCAGCGGCGAAGATGCCTGCCCCTTTAACCTGCTGTACTGGCATTTTATTGAGCGACATAAAGACAGGCTGCGCCATAACCATCGAATGAGGATGATTTACCGCCAATGGGAACAACGCGATGCCAGTGAGCGAGAGGTTATACTAAAGCAAGCCGAACGCTACCTGGCTGACCTCGACAACCTTTGAACAAGCCCCTATTGGCTTGTATTTCCCTGGTTCACAGGCCATATTAAGACCACTTAAAACAACAAGCTTTCAGGATCCTCTATGCGTTTTTCCACACTGCTGTTAACCGTTGCCACCTTAGGCGTACTCAGTGCCTGTACCGTCGCTAAAACACCAGTCTCGGAGCCCGTTAAAAACCTCGATGCCGGGCGTTATATGGGTACCTGGTATGAAATCGCACGCATGCCTAACCGGTTCCAGAAGGACTTGCAGCGCGTTACCGCTGAATATCGGTTAAACGAAGACGGCACCTTTGAAGTAACCAATCGGGGTTACAACAGCGAACAAGGAGAATGGAGCTCCGTGATAGGTAAAGCAGAACCAATCGACGACATGCCGGCTTCGTTTGCGGTCACCTTTCAGTGGCCCTTCAGCGGCGGCTATTACATTGCGGAACTGGGCGATGACTATGAGTATGCGGTCATTGTTGGTGACAGCACCGACTATTTTTGGCTGCTTGCACGTGAACCGCGCCTGCCGCGCTGGCTAATTGACCAAACGCTGGCCCGCGCGCACGAATGGGGTTATGACATCGACCAAATCATTGAGACTGAGCATTAAGCCAGTCTCTAATCGCGGCCTGAATATCAGGTAAGGGCATCGCCATAACCGGGTGCAAATAAGCTGTTTGCGTAAATTCAATCATCGTAAACTCTCGCCCCTGCGCCCTCACCTCGTATTCCAGCTCAGCAAAACGACTTAAGGTGTCATGCGTGGAGCCCAGTACCAGAGAGTCATCCGGCAAGTGCTCGACCGCATAGCCCCAGGTCAATGCAGCCGGGTCCACCTGGCTGTTTTTAACCAGTTTTTGCAGGCCATCGGCATAGCTCTGCGGGGGGATCACCCGCGCAAAGACTGAACTCCGTCGGTGCATAGCAATCAGGCGTTGTGCCGATGCGTCGAAATCAAGTAATGGTGCCAGTACCATAGCGCCAGCAGGTTGATGAATGCGGCTAAACTCCGCAACCGCCAGCGACCCCAATGAAAATCCTAACAGATACACCTCCCGGTCAGTGTAGCGCTCAGCAATAATAGCGGCTAAGTCGCGTGCGCCCTGGACGCCGAAATTAAACGGGTCTTGCTCAGTCGGGCTAGCGACGACCAAAGGCTGAACGCCCTGAGAGCGCATAAACAGCGCCATCATTCCCATATGGTCGGCGCGCATACCATAACCAGGAAAAATAACGAGCAAGGGTGCGGATGGCGTTAACCCGGAGAACTCAAACGTTTCGTCCAGCTCCAGTTTAGCCTCGTTCATATAAATATCGGCGCGCAGCTTAAGTTCAGTTAAGGGCTCGCCATTTTCGATCTGTTTTAGCTCCCCCCAGTCTGTTACCCGCACACAAACGTCATCGTCCAGACATAAGCGACGCTCGGTTTGACCAAAATCAGTAATAACTGCGCCCCTCATGCCAGTATGCGTGGCCATTTGACGCTCTATTAAGCTGCTGCAGGCGGTCAGCCAACACAAACAGATTACAATCAGACATCCCTGTTGCTTCATCAGCCCTTCCTCTGTAAGTGCACCTGCCAGTCAGGCAGGTTCATTATTTGTCAGCAGACACAAAAAAGCCACCCGAAGGTGGCTCTTAGCGTTAAACCAGGGCTTGGGCCTTAGTTTAGACTTTCATCATACCTGACGGCTGCTGACGAATGCGCGCACGTTGTAGTTTAGCAACGATAGCGGCTGGTAAGCCTTTAGGCAGCTCAACAAAGCTGTGCTCACCGTGCAACTTAATGTTACCAATCATGCGGCTGTCCATATTGCCTTCGTTCGCAATCGCACCAACGATATCGCCTGGACGAGCACCGTGGTCTTTACCAACGTTTAAGCGATAGGTATCGAACTCAATGTTCATATCACGGCCTTTACCAGGACGAGCTGCTGCACCGGCTGCGCGAGGGCTTTTGCTACCGCGCTCACCGCCACGCTCGAAGCGTTCGTTGCGGCCTTTGCTCTGACGCGGGTTACGGTCATTGCGGTCACCACGCGTATCACGCGCTTCACGACGAGGTTTAGGGTCGTCTTTAACGAACAATGGACGCGTCTGCTGTTGTTCGAACAACAAGGCCGCAGCCAGGTCCTTCATGTCAACGCCGCCGTCATTGGCCATTTGTTCAACCAGTTCACGCATAGTGTCCAGGTCCTGATTAGCAACCACGTCAGCTAAACGCTTCTGACAGGCTTCTAAACGGTACGCGGTCATTTCGCGCGCTGTTGGCACTTCCATCATTTCGATGGTGCCTTTGGTTTCGCGCTCATAACGACGTAAAAGGTGCATTTCACGTGGACGGGCAAACAAGATAGCCTCGCCAGAGCGGCCTGCACGACCGGTACGACCGATACGGTGAACATACGACTCTGCGTCGTTCGGCAGGTCATAGTTAATAACATGGCTTACACCCGGGACATCAAGACCACGGGCAACCACATCGGTTGCTACCAGAACGCGCACGGTACCTGCTTTCAACTGAGACACAGTGGCCTCGCGTTGCGCCTGGTTCATGTCACCGTTCAGGCCAGCAGCCTTAAAGCCTTTGCTTTGCAGGTGATCCGACAGGGTAATAGTATCCTGACGGGTACGCACAAAGATCAGCGCCAGATTGTAATCGGTGGTTTCAAGAATACGCTCAAGCGCAGTGTTCTTGTTCAGTACCGTCACTTTCCAGGCTTTCTGGGTAATATTCGCTTTGTGTTCCTGGGTTTTCTCGATCGCGACATGGACCGAATCGGTCAGGAATTTTTGCGCAATTTTACGAATTTGCTGTGGCATGGTGGCTGAGAACAATGCACGCTGTGCATCTTTCGGCACGCTTTCCATGATGAACTCGATGTCTTCAACGAAGCCCATGTTGAGCATTTCGTCGGCTTCATCGAGCACGCTCATTTTCAGCTTGCTCAGGTCCAGAGTGCCTTTATTGATGTGGTCCATCAAACGGCCCGGGGTACCCACAACAACCTGTGCGCCACCTTTAAGAAGTTTAATTTGCGGACCATAGGCTGCGCCACCGTAAACGGTTGCAACAGTTAAGCCACGCATAAATTTGCCCATTTGCTCGATTGATTCAGCAACCTGAATCGCCAGCTCACGAGTCGGTGCGACAACCAGAAGCTGTGCGCCACGAACTGTGGTGTCGATATTGGCAAGTGCAGGCAAACCAAAAGCTGCCGTTTTACCGGTACCAGTTTGCGCTTCACCTAACACGTCACGCCCTTCAAGCAATGGACCAATGGCACGTTGCTGGATAGGCGTTGGCGTATCATAACCTAGCTCGGTAATACCGCGCAGGATCGGTTCAGGTAACTCAAGAGCAGAGAAAGTAGTAAATTCAGACATATATTTTTTTCACACTATTCAACGCTACAACAAACGACAACCCTGTTGCAGACTCACGATATGTAGGGGCATCGCCCGGCACTTATGGTTGGAGCTTGGAACGCGGAATAGTATTTCGCGGCAAGCCAACTGGATAGGCGTAGTCACCCCATGACAATTCAAGGATAACCGGCACTTCACAGCAGGCATTTACCTTGAGGAGGCGTAACTATACTTGGATTACGGCAACATGCAATAGCAACGCGCAAATAGTGAACAATTTTAACAATTGGCGGGCCTTTTCGACCTCAAACGGCTAGTTTATCGCCAATCCGCCATCTGCAGATAAAGTTTAGCGGCGAAGCCTTTACTGTTCTTTAGTTCAATAAAGTGACCCTGCTCATCTTCTTTCAGCTCGCTTCCGCGCTTATCGCTCCATTGCTGGTCGGCAAAAATATAGCGCATTCGCCAGCCGCCCGGCTGCAAGGTAATCTTCAGCGTTATGGTTTGACGGAATAAATGCTCCGCGGGTGCCCGTCGCGATAACACTGAGCCTCCGTTGAGACGGAAATCCGTGCCTTCAACATTCAGCTCCAGGTTCATGACCATGGTAGTACCCACTTCAATTCGTTTCGAATCAAGAAAGACACTGGCTAACACCGGGTATCGCGGCCGCTTAAGCCCTGCCTTGTGTGGATTTAATAATTCATCAAAACTACGAAAGACGGCTGAATGGTGGTCAATTCGCCGGCTCGATAACGGCACCGGGTCGTCCCCTCTTGGGGTCAGGGTGCATTCAAACAAGTACGATCCGCGTATCGTCGCTCCGTCGTCGTAGGCACGTTGCAACGGTGGCGATAAGGGTAACACAGCGGGCTGCATGGTAATTCGAAGACGGTAATCACCAAACAAAAACCGCACCAGATTATCGTAGCCTATTTTCGAGTTCACCATTCCATAAGGGCCACTGTGACTGGTATAGGTATGCACCCGTGGCGCGTCTTCAATATACGCATTGTCCATGGTCACCAGACCATCACTGGCTTTATCGATAACCAGCCGGGTCAGGTTGTAGTCATGGGGGTTAGTACCAACTAAACAGAAGAAGCGTTCATTAGGAAAGGCACCATTCAGCGAATTTACCCGTCCATTGCGTGGTTTCAATTTAAGATACCCTGCCATTTCGGCGCGGTTAAAATTATGCGCATCCCACAGTGAAAAAAATCGGGGTACATTCAGCCCCATCACCTCGATGCCGTTATGTGGGGTGCCATAGGTGAACACCTTATCGACCAGCCGCCGACTTTGCTCAGGGTCTGCCTCCTCGTTCTGCAACAGACAGCGGCATATCAGTCCACCCATCGAGTGCGCAACCAGATAGACCTTAAATTCAGCACGCGCCTGGGTATCGTCACCACAGGTAAAGTCGCGCACTCTTGCAATTAGCTTTGATAAACGGACTGCCGCCGCTTCAATAGAGGGTCGCTGACTGCGCCCCATAGCATCTGAGTCAGTCGATCCATTCCCTTGTTCATGCTCCTCTTCATAGTAACGATGAATAATGATCGAACGTCTCGGCAGGCGCTTGTCCGCGTCAGGAAAATCGACTGGCCCGCCCGGCTCCGCCAGGTTAATACCGTCGGCGTAAGAGTCCTGATAACCATACTCTTTCATCAACCGGATCAACGGTGATTCGAAAATATAGTGACGAAACGAGCGGTCATATTGCTGCCGGGCCCGCGTCGAACCAAGGTTAAACCCCATATAAGGCGTATGCACCGTTGCTTCCATGGCGTTTTCAGTCATCGCGTAACCGCGTACGTAGATAATTGGATGAAAGGGATCGGTTGGTTCCGGGGCTGTTTTATTTACCGAAGGTTTGAGTCCGGGCATATGGCACCTGATGCACTACAAGTAGTCAATAAATAACCAGTATAGACAGTTTCCCCCCGCTGTTGGCATACTTAAGGTCCCACTTGGGTTAACTGAGAGAAAAGGTATGAAACTACACGGCAGCTTTACCTCCCCGTTCGTGCGCCACTGCCGCATAGCCCTGTTGCAACAGGGCATGGATTTTGAGTTTATTGAAACTGATTACGCGCAGAGTGCAGAGGGATCACCTGCCATGCGGGTTCCTTATCTGCAAGATGGTGATCTGGTGCTGCATGACTCGTCAAGCATCTTAAAACACATCCGCCAGCGTAATGAGCAGGGGTTCTGCCAAAGTATTGAAGAGTTCGACCTTTACCTCTTGGTCACCACGGCGTTGGATAGCACTATTAACCTGTTCCTGTTGGAAAAAAGCGGCGTCGATATTGCCACCAATAGCTACACCCAGCGCCAGGCACAACGCATTCAGCAGTGTCTGCAGGCACTGAATAGCAAAGCGGAACAAGGGCTGGAATGGAATGATGCAGGAATACGACTCGCCTGCTTTATTGACTGGGCGCTATACCGCCAGCGACTGGACTTATCCAGTTTCCCGGCGCTGCTTCGCTGGCTCGAAGACGCCAGACAAAGCCGCGAGTTCGAAGTCACTACCCCACCCGCCGCGTAGATAACCGTCAACAATTGTTCAGCAGATTAGCCTTAAGTCTAACATCCTGCTATCTGGTTAAAGGGTATGCTGAGGTTTAGCATAAACATTCAGCAACCCCTTTTTATCAGCTAGCAGGAGGCCTCTTTGTCCTATCAAAACGAATATTCAGCCGCACGTGATAACCCGCAAGCCTTCTGGCTCGAAAAAGCCAATAAACTGGCATGGTTCAGAACACCAACACAAGCGTTTGACCCTTCGTCTAACAGCTGGTTTAGTGACGGTCAGATCAATATTTGTCACGCTACATTAGACCACCATATTGAAGAAGGTCGCGGAAACCAGGCTGCGTTCTATTATGATTCCCCTGTAACTGGCAATAAAGACACCATTACCTACCAGCAATTATTCGATGAGGTCCGCCATTTTGCCGGGGTACTGCGCGACCAGGGAGTTCAGCGCGGTGACCGGGTGGTCATCTATATGCCAATGATCCCGCAGGCCGCTATTGCGATGCTCGCCGTCGCCAGACTTGGCGCTGTGCATTCTGTAGTCTTCGGTGGCTTCGCTGCACATGAACTTGCTGTGCGAATTGAGGACGCCACGCCTAAGGTGGTTATCAGTGCCTCACATGGCATCGAAGTCAGCCGCCTGATTGAATACAAGCCTTTGCTCGATAAAGCCCTGGAAAAGTCCAGCCATCAACCCGACTGCTGTATTATTTTCAACCGGACCAATGTTCCCGCCGAAAAACAAGTGAACTACGCCCTGCTGGACGGGCGCGATTATGACTGGGTCGAACTGATGAAAACCAGCAGCCCGGCGGATGCGGTAGCGGTGAACAGTGATGACCCGCTTTATATCCTGTATACCTCAGGCACCACCGGAAAACCGAAAGGTGTCGTTCGTGATCACGGTGGTTACGCCACAGCACTGCATTACAGCATGGGTGCGGTATACAATTGCACAGCAGGCGATACTATATTTACCGCCTCCGATGTGGGCTGGGTGGTTGGCCATTCATTTATCGTTTACGGCCCACTGCTTGCCGGGTGCAGTAGTGTTCTCTATGAAGGTAAGCCCGTTTTTACCCCGAATGCAGGCGCCTTTTGGCGTATTTGCGAGGACTATCGGGTAAAGGCCCTATTTGCCGCCCCCACTGCGTTTCGCGCGAAACGTAAAGAGGACCCCGAAGGTCAACAGATAGAAAGCTACGACCTCAGCGAACTCGAAACTATTTTCATGGCTGGAGAACGATTAGACCCGGCGACCTACGAATGGACCAGAGAGAAAACCAACAAACCTGTCGTCGACCACTGGTGGCAAACTGAAACTGGTTGGCCGGTGTGTGCCAATCTGATGGGTGTTGAAGCGCTCACTGTGAAACCTGGCTCGGCGACAGTGCCGGTTCCAGGCTATCAGGTCTGTATTCTGGACGACGGTGGTCAGCCGGTAGCCAACGGCGAGCAAGGCAATATTGCCATCCGCCTCCCGCTGCCCCCAGGCTGTCTGACCACTATCTGGCAAAACCCTGCGCGCTATGAAAGCGGCTACCTGCGCCAGTTCCCGGGCTATTACGCGACTGGCGACGGGGGTTACATTGACGACGACGGTTACCTGTTTATTATGGGCCGCACCGATGATGTGATAAATGTGGCCGGTCACCGGCTGTCGACCGGTGAAATTGAAGAGGTTGTTGCAAGCCACTCCGCGGTCGCCGAATGCTGTGTAGTTGGGGCACAGGATCAACTCAAAGGGCAGTTGCCGGTGGCACTGGTTATTGTAAAGAATGGCGCAACAATCAGCCCGCAGCAACTGCAGGATGAGCTGGTTGCACTGGTGCGCAAACAAATCGGAGCCCTGGCCTGTTTAAAAACAGTCGTCACAGTAGCGCGTTTACCGAAAACACGTTCGGGCAAAATTCTGCGCAAGATAGTGCGTAATATCGTCGATGGTGACAGCTACCAGGTGCCCTCTACCATTGATGACGCAGAAAGCCTAGATGATATCCAGCAAGCGTTCAGGCAGGTTACTTAAGCCTGAATTGGAGCCGTTGCTCTGCCTCTGGCTCCTGCGCAATAGTAAAGGCGACTAGCTTTAGCTGCTGTGGAACCTGGTCGCGGAAGCTTAAGCGAATGCGCACCGGGTATTCACCATACTGAATCACGTTGAGCTTGCTGCGTTCGTTGTCGCTCAACCAATCGGCGCCGTCGTCAATAGCAAGCGAGTGCAGCACACCGCTTTCAGCGCCATAGACCTGAACACCAAATAGCTGGTGTGGTGTTGGATACAAATACAGATCGAATTCACCTGCGTTGTCGGTGGCTTGCAAACGAGCCCGGGCATCACCGTGAGTTATCTCAGTGGTCCCCTGGGTAGGCACGTCTATCGGCATCAGTTGCAGCCGTTGCGGGAACCACTGCATGGTAGCCTCGATGCGGTCAACCTGGGCCAGCCCTGACTGAATACCGTCCCAACCCAGCGGGAATGCCTCTGCATAGCTAATTAATGGGCCATCTGTGCGCTTATAGCTGAACGGCCTTAACGCCTGAAACTTAAGTTCCAATGCGTCGCCCTGCGCGTTAAAAGCCTCTATCTCCGTGAAATTAAACTGGCCTGCTTCTTCAGCTTCATTCAGAAGGTGCTCGTATTCAAGCGTAATCCGATCCCCGTTTACCTCCACAGTCCCCGTAGAATTCGGGAAGATCTGCTGCGTCGTAGCATCGATTAAATGCTCAAGGTTCCCGGGCAGGCGGGTATAGTCAATATCCATGCCTTCCTGGTTGTTGTATTGCAACAGTTCAGCATAGGGCCAGTCAGCTGCCGTTAACGACATCACGGAGCGAACTTCATGCTTATCACCATCTGCCGTGAGCTCGCGTTTGATCACGACACCAGCACGATCTAACCACCCGGTTTCACGCTCCACCAGCATTCGGCCATAGAGTTGTGTTGAGTCATCAGTATCACTTTCAATGGTGAAGAGTACATGGTTGTCATACAACGCTGTGACCCGCAATGTGAAGCCGTCCAGCCCGCTGTTAGTGTCATCTTCAACATCGCGAGTGGCCCCGGGTTTAAACTGCATACCACTCACCAGACCCGGCTGAGTCAGAACTTCCTGCAGCCGGTCCAGACTGCCCGTTAACGAACGTCGCGCGTCGGTGTAGCTGCTGCTAAGCGGGCTGGTTAGGTGGCCGTCATCCAGACTGACCTGCAGCATGCTACCGTCAGCCAATGCTTCGAGTAATGCAGCATCCTGGTCGTTCATCGCCCCAATAACGCTGCCAAAGCTATAGCCTGAATCTGCCTGAGTATGCAGATAATCGGGCTGCACGGCTAAATTGACCCTATTCGAGCCAGAGTCAGTTACCTGGTAACTTCGTAGCTCAGTCTTTTGTATACGCTCACTATAATCCTCACCACCGGCATCAAGGCGGGTCACCTCAGTGCTGGAAACAAGCTGATAGCGGCGATGTTCGCCCGGTTCAGGCTGAAAATTTGAGACCTTGGCCTGTTCGCTGGAACACGCGGACAAAACGAATAGAAGAGAGGCCAGAACGGCTAAACGAGGAGTCATCCCTGGATCCTGATACGAAAGTTAAAAAACCATGCTAACCAGCATGCTATGGAATGACAAGCGACCGCCCCGGAAAGGACGCCGCTTGTCAGATAAGTCACAGTTAGCAGTCACCGTTAAAGAAACGCTGCGAACCACGATGGTCCATGGCTTCCGTTATGCGTCGAATGCCCTGCATATAGGTGGCAGTGCGCAGGGTAACCTTTTCATCTTTGGCGACTTTAAAAATCAAATCAGCCTGCTGGTTAATGCGCTCACGCAGTCGCTGGTTCACCACCTCAGCGGTCCAGTAATCGCCAGTTCGGTTTTGGATCCACTCAAAATAACTGACGATAACCCCGCCGGTATTAGCCAGAACATCCGGAATAACCGTGACACCGGCCTGTTCAAGCTTGCTATCCGCTTTCGACGTCACCGGACCATTGGCGATTTCCAGAATGACTTTCGCGCTAACCTGCTTCGCATTGTTGTCATCGATGGCATTTTCCAACGCTGCCAGCACCAGAATATCAACATCGAGCCCGAGCACCGCATCGCGCTCCAGCGTGTCGCCTTTATTTTTGCTACCGCTGCTAAAAGGTTTCAGCTGACCCTGTTGCTTGGCGTTGTAAACGGCGTCAATATCCAGCCCTTCCGCGCTGTATACGGTGCGTTGAGAGTCTGATACCGCCACCACGTTGTAGCCCTGATCAGCTGCAGCACGGGCAAAATGGTAACCGGCGTTACCAAACCCCTGCACCGCAACCTTTAGCTTCTTCGCTTTTTGCTTGTTGCGATCAGCCCAAATATTGAGCACTTCCAGCGCCCCTTCACCGGTCGCTTCCACACGTCCCTGCGATCCGCCAAGCCCAAGTGGCTTACCTGTAATGACGGCGGGCAGTTGGCGGCGGGCAATCGATGCAAATTCATCATCCATCCAGCCCATCACTGTGGCATCGGTATTGACGTCGGGTGCCGGAATGTCGACATCGGGACCAACCACATCAAACACCGCGCGCATATAGCCCCGTGACAACCGCTCCAGCTCCATCCGCGAAAGTTCCTTAGGGTTGCATTGAACGCCCCCTTTCCCTCCGCCATACGGAAGGTCGACCGCCGCGCACTTAATTGCCATCCAGAAACTCAGTGCAGTGACTTCATCTGCATTTACATTCGGGTGAAAGCGAATGCCACCTTTGGCCGGGCCCCGGGTCACGTCATATTGCACGCGCCAGCCCTGAAATACTTTCAGCGAACCATTATCCATCCGCACAGGAATTGAGAATTGCAGCGAGCGACGCGGGTGTGCCAGTCGCTGGCGGGCGTCGTCTGACACATCAAGCCGCTGGTAAATATCCTGCAGGCGGCTTTGTGCGTCTTTAAGAACTTCCGGAGTGCTTACATCATTTTCAGCCATAGATTAAATATCCTTCCCTCATTCATTCGTTTGCTTTTTGAATCAACTCGTTTAGGTATAGCCGAAAAAGTCAGTTTTTGATCAAATCCGCGCTGCCAGTTCGGCTCCCTGACGAATTGCGCGTTTAGCATCCAGCTCTGCAGCAACATCTGCACCACCAATGATATGGGTCGTAATACCCTTGCTTTCCAGCTCTGACTGCAACGGACGAAATGGCAACTGCCCCGCGCAGACAACTACATTGTCTACTTCCAGCAGTTCGCTTTTTCCATCGCGTTCGATCTCGATGCCGCCAGCGACAATCCGCTTATAGGTCACGCTATTGAGCATTTTGACCCCTTTCTTTTTAAGCGTGTTGCGGTGCACCCAACCCGATGTTTTGCCAAGTCCGGCACCAACCTTGGTTTCTTTACGCTGCATCAGGTAAACCTCGCGTGGGTTTGGCTCAGCCAGTGACTGCGTCAACAGTGCCCCTCTATTCGCATAGGTCTTATCGATGCCCCAAATCTTGTGCCATTCATCCGGGTGCAGGGTCGGTGATTCCGTAGTCGTAAGGTACTCTGAGACATCAAAGCCAATCCCACCAGCACCAATGACCGCGACTCGTTTACCCACCTCTTTATGGTCCCGCAAGACATCCAGGTAGCCCAGTACATGCGGCAGATCGGCGCCTTCAATGGCTAAATCACGCGGCTTAACACCCGTCGCCAGAATGACTTCATCGAATTTCTCATCGGCCAGGCGGTCAGCTGTCTTCGTCTCGCCCAGATGCACCTGCACACCCGTTTCCTTGAGACGCTGTTTAAAGTAGCGAATGGTTTCAAAAAACTCTTCTTTACCGGGGATCTGTTTCGCGTAATTAAACTGACCACCGACCTCGCTGGCTTTATCGTATAAATGGACCTCATGGCCCCGTTCTGCGGCATAGCAGGCAAATGCCAGGCCGGCCGGGCCGGCACCTACTACAGCTAAACGCTTAGCTGAGGCTACCGGTTTCATCTCCAGCTCGGTTTCAAAACAGGCCAATGGATTGACCAGACAAGTCGCGCGCTTGTTTTTAAATACGTGATCAAGACAGGCCTGGTTGCAGGCAATGCAGGTATTAATGCGTTCAGGTGCGCCCTGCTCAGCTTTGTTCACAAACTCAGGATCAGCCAGCAACGGACGCGCCATCGACACCATATCGGCTTCACCGTCGGCGAGGATTTTTTCAGCAATCTCGGGAGTATTGATACGGTTGCACGCCACCACAGGCACCTTGAGCTCCTGCTTTAAACGCGCAGTAATCCAGCTAAACGCGCCGCGTGGCACCGAGGTGACGATGGTAGGAACACGCGCTTCGTGCCAGCCGATGCCGGTGTTAATAATAGTGGCGCCGGTTGCTTCCGCGGCCTTACCCAGTTCGATCACCTCATCCAGGTTATGACCGTCTTCAACCAGATCGATCATCGACAGCCGATATATAAGAATAAACTTCTCACCCACCGCTTCGCGAATGGCCTTGATGATTGCCAGAGGGAACTGCATGCGGTTGGCAAAACTACCACCCCATTTATCTGTTCGTTTATTCGTCCGCGGGCATAGGAACTGATTAATTAAGTAGCCTTCTGAGCCCATCACTTCGACGCCATCGTAACCCGCTTGCTGCGCTTTTTTCGCCGCCCGGGCATAGTGTCTGATAGTTTTTTCAATCTGCCGCTGGCTCATCTCGCTTGGCTTAAATGGCGTAATCGGCGCTTTGATAGCACTTGGCGCTAAACTAAAGGGGTGATACGCGTAGCGTCCTGCATGCAATATCTGCAGGCAAATTTTTGCATCGTGCTGGTGCACCGCATCGGTCACAATTTTATGCTTTTTAACATGCCAGGGATGGCTTATCTGACTACCATGAGGGGTGAGCCGACCACGAACGTTGGGGCTGATACCACCGGTCACGATCAGCCCGACACCGCCTTTTGCCCGTTCGGCATAAAAAGCCGCCATTTTCTCAAAGCCACCCTTTGCCTCTTCGAGACCCGTGTGCATGGAGCCCATAAGGACGCGGTTTTTGAGCGTCGTAAAACCTAAGTCTAAAGGCTGGAAAAGATGCGTATATGGCGTGGTCATAACTCTGTCCTGTTCTGGTCGTACCTGTAAAGCATCCACTTTAAAGGGAACGGCGACGGCAGGCAAGTTAGTCTGTGCGTGAATGGCTAAAGAGCTGGCATCGAAGGGATTATTCATCTAGCTTAAAAAGCGACGCTTACTTTCAATAAACAGGTGACAACTTGAGCAACAAACCGATGAGCATTTTGCTGGCCTTTGTTATCGCCGTGCTAGTGGCTGCTGTACTTGGGACCATATTCCAAACTCAGCTGAATCTGGCTGCGACCGGCAACTTTGGACCACCGATTAGTTTTCCTATGCGACTAAGCAACACCTGGCATGATTTACGCTACTTTGGCCCGCTCTATCTGGCTATTATTACCTGCACCTTTCTGGTCTCTTTTAGTATTGCCGAACTCGTCGCCCGCCTCTTTCCAGGCCAGCGTATCGTCTGGCTAACCCTGGCCGCCGTAGCTGGGCTATGGGTCTGCTTTCAGGTCATTGATGCCCTGGCGCCAATGCCAACATTTATCGCCGCAACCCGCGGCAGCGGAGGGACCCTAATCATGCTGCTCGCGGCTGCTATTGGAGCCGTCACCTACACCTTACTCAGCAGCCCACTTAACGCGCCTGAAGACCAGCCCCGGGATGCTGAGAATAAGGATACTGAGACCAATGATACTGAAGACAAAAAGGCCTAATATGCGCACTATGTTGCAACCGTTCCGACTGTCTCTGATGGCCGCATTGCTGGTCAGCGCCTCGCCGGCATTTGCCGACTACACCACTACTGTTATCAGTGATGAACTTGAATACCCCTGGGGGATGGAGATGTTACCGGATGGACGAATTCTGGTGACTGAGCAAACCGGTGCACTGCGGATCATCAATGCAGAGGGTGAACTGGTCGAAGAGCCCATAGCCAATGTGCCTGAAGCCTGGGTTGAAGGCCATGGCGGTTTGTTCGACGTCAAACTGGCGCCTGACTTTGCTGATAGCAACCGTATTTACCTGAGCTATGCCTGTGGCACCCGAAAAAATAGCAGCACCTGTCTGGCCCGGGCTGTATTCGCCGACGATACCCTGAACCAGGTCGAAGAGATTTTTCGTTCGTCGCCAGGCCGTGAAGGCAGTGCCCATTATGGCGGTCGTTTCACATTTTTAGCAGATAACACCCTGGTGCTGGGGCTCGGAGATGGGTTTGATTACCGGGAACAGGCGCAGAATCCAGAAAATCACATTGGCAGCGTCGTCCGACTTAATATGGATGGAAGTATCCCGGCCGACAACCCCTTTGTCGGACTCGCACATGCCGCCCCTGGAACCTATTCGTATGGTCATCGAAACGTGCAGGGGATCGTTTATGATCCGCAAAGCGACCGCCTTTATACCAACGAACACGGCCCGAAAGGCGGTGACGAACTTAACCTGATGCGCGCAGGCGCGAACTACGGCTGGCCGCTGATTACCGGTGGGATCGACTACAATAACGCCCGCATCACTCCGTACCAGCAACTCCCGGGGATGACATCGCCATTGCTCGAGTGGACCCCATCGATTGCCCCATCCGGGATGACGCTCTACCGCGGAGACGCCTTTGGCGACTGGCGCGGGGATTTTTTTGTTTCGGCGTTAGCAGCAAAAAAAGTGCAGCGCGTGCGGCTGGCAGGCAACCGGGTCATTGAGCAGGAAGATCTGTTTACTGAGCTGGATCGTAGAATTCGTTATGTCTACACCGGTGCTGATGGCTATCTATATCTGCTTACCGACCATCAGAACGGTGAATTAATTCGTGTGACCCCACAAGGAGAACACCATGAGTAAATTATCCCGCGACGAGCTTTTATCGAAGGCCATGTACATTAATGGCAACTGGCTGCAAGGCGACGCAACCTTTGACGTCAGCAACCCGGCATCTGGTGAAGTAGTCGGCCAGGTAGCGAGCGCCAGCCAGAAAAACGTTGAACAGGCAATTGACGCCGCACATAAAGCACTGCAAAGCTGGCGTCGCTGCACCGCTGAACAGCGCGGCAAAAAGCTCCGTCAATGGTACGACGCTATTATGGAACACCAGCAGCCGCTGGCTGAAATTATGACGCTGGAGCAAGGCAAACCCGTCGCCGAAGCAGCTGGCGAAATAGCCTATGGCGCCAGCTTCGTCGAATGGTTTGCAGAAGAGGCGCGGCGCGTCCGTGGTGATATTCTGCCGTTATTAAGCGAAGGTCAGCAAACACGGGTCATTAAGCAGCCCGTTGGTGTGGTCGGCTGCATAACCCCGTGGAACTTTCCAAATGCAATGATTACCCGCAAAGTAGCGCCAGCTTTGGCAGCTGGTTGCACCGTCGTGGTTAAGCCACCCAGTCTGACGCCGCTTTCTGCGCTGGCGCTTGCGGTGCTGGCTGAGAAAGTTGGGATCCCGCCAGGGGTGATTAATATTGTTCCCACTGACGATGCGAAAATGTTCAGCGAAACACTGTGCAGCAATGAAAAAGTGCGCAAATTATCCTTCACCGGGTCAACCAAAGTCGGTCAGAACCTGATGCGACTGTGCGCTGAAAACGTGATGAAAGTATCGTTGGAACTCGGTGGTAATGCGCCTTTTATCGTGTTTGACGATGCCGACCTGGATGTCGCTGTGGAGCAGTTTATAGCCTGTAAATTTCGCAATGCCGGGCAAACCTGTATCAGCGCGAACCGGGTGTTAGTTCAGAAGGACATTCACGATGCATTCGTCGGGAAGCTGTCCGCCGCAATGAAGGAACTGAAAATAGGCGATGGTATGCAAGACGGCGTCGATATGGGGCCGCTGATTAACCAGGACGCCGTGGAGAAAGCGCAGGAACTGGTCAGGGATGCCCTGGAACAGGGCGCTTCCTGCGAGCTTGAGGGCGGTCAGCGTACGGATATCGGAGCCCTGTTTTACGCTCCCGAACTCCTGACGGGCATTCGCAATGATATGAAAATTGCCAATACAGAAATTTTTGCGCCGGTGGTTGCAGTGCAGCGTTTCGACACTGAAGACGACGGCATTCAACTCGCCAACGATACCGAGTACGGATTAGCGGCCTATTTCTGTGCCTCCTCCGTGCAGCGCATTCACCGTGTCAGTGAAGCGCTTGAGGCTGGTTTGGTCGGTATCAACGCCGGTGCGATTTCCAATGCGCTGCACCCTTTTGGAGGCATGAAGCAATCAGGTATTGGCCGTGAAGGCTCACATTATGGTATTGATGAATACCTGGAAATTAAAACCTTAATACAAGGTAATCTATGACAGCAATAGAACAGCTCCGCGCCACCTTCTCACGCGGGGTGACCCGTTCAATGGACTGGCGTTTTAGTCAGTTAGAGGGCATTGAGCGCTTTTTAACAGAGCAGACGGACGTGCTTAGCGCCGCGCTAAAAGCCGATCTAGGTAAAAGTAATGCGGAGGCCTGGACTACTGAGATTGGCTTCACCCTTAAGGATGTTCAGTATACCCGCAAGCACCTCAGAAAATGGCTCAAACCACGCAGGGTATCGACCCCTTTGGTGGCGCGGCCCGGACACAGCAAAATAACCCTCGAGCCCTTAGGGGTGGTGCTCATTTTCGGAGCCTGGAACTATCCGCTGCAGTTGAGCCTGAGCCCGTTAATTGCGGCCCTGGCCGCGGGTAACTGTGCGCTGTTAAAGCCTTCTGAAGTAAGCCCTGCAACCAGTAAAGTCCTGGCTGATGTACTACCCGGCTATCTCGACAGCAATGCGGTTGAGGTGCTGGAGGGGGATGCCGATGTGGCAACTGAGCTGCTCAAACAGCGCTTCGACCATATCTTTTACACTGGCGGCGGCACGGTTGGTAAAATAGTCATGCGTGCTGCCGCTGAGCACCTCACCCCAGTCACGCTTGAACTGGGGGGAAAGAGTCCGGTTCTGGTCAGTCGTTATTGCGATATAAAAACCACCGCTCGCAGAATAGCCTGGGGCAAATGGCTTAATGCAGGGCAAACCTGTATTGCACCTGACTACGTGCTGGTTGATGCCAGCGTTAAAGAACAGCTGGTTGCTGAGTTACTCAATGCCATTCAGTCGTTCTACGGCGACGAACCGCAACGCAGCAAGGACTACGGGCGGATAGTCAATGACCGTCATTTCAACCGCTTACTTGGTCTGTTAGATGAACACAACGTCATTAACCATAAAGATTATGATCGCCGCGAACGTTTTATGGCACCCATGCTGGTTGACGATCCGCCAGCGCACAGTGCGCTTATGCAGGAAGAGATCTTTGGCCCCCTGCTGCCGATCTGCGCGGTTGACAATCTCGACCGGGCCATCGCTAAAATTCAGAATGGCAGCAAGCCGCTGGCCTGTTACGCCTTTACCCATGATAAAAATGAACAACAACGAATTGAACAGCATATAAGCTGCGGCACGCTTTGTTTTAATGACACCCTGGTGTTTATGCTCAATCCGGAGTTGCCTTTTGGTGGCGTCGGTAACAGCGGCATGGGGCGATACCATGGAGAGTACGGGGTGCAAACCTTTTCCCACCAGAAGCCGGTGATGACGCGTCGTTTCATGCTTGACGTCGCACTGCGTTATCCTCCGTTTAACAAACAAAAGCTGAGCTGGCTGAAAAAGCTGATGTAATAGCCTTGAAGTTAGATCGACTGCCCTTATTTAAACTAAGACAGTAGACAGATCCCTTAGAATGGACCACCAAACGAGAAGGTACTTAGGTGCAAGCACAGAATATTATTGATATTAACGAACAAAACGCACAGCAGGTGCTGATCCAGGGCTCGCAAGAGAAAGTCGTTCTTATCGACTTCTGGGCGGACTGGTGCGAGCCATGTAAGCAGCTGACTCCTGTGCTGGAAAAAATCGCCGCGGATTACCCCCATGATCTGATTCTTGCCAAAATCAACTGTGAAGAGCAGCAGGCGATTGCCGCTCAGTTTGGTGTGCAAAGCCTGCCTACTTTGGTCGTTTTCAAAGATGGTCAGCCCGTCGACGGGTTGAGCGGAGCACAGCCGGAATCGGCGATTCGTCAAATGCTGGCCAATTACCTGCCCCAACCGCAGGACGAAGCACTGGCGTTAGCCAAGCAGGCACTTGGTGAAGAAAATTTTGAAGTGGCCTACGAACAGGCGAAGCAGGCATTTGATTTGGCCCCCGACGATGCTGCTGCGCGGCTTATTCTGGCTGACGCAGCCGCCAGCATTGGCCATACTGAGCAGGCAAAAGAGCTGTTAAAAGCGCTAACCATTGCCGATCAGGATTCTTACTACCAACAGATCCTGGCTAAAATCAAACTCGCCGAAGACGCCGCTGACAGTCCTGAAGTGAAGGCGCTTGAAGACGAACTCGCGACGCAACCGGATAATCTCGAGCTGCAGCTTAAGTTGGCAGTTCAATACCATCAGGTTCGCCGTCATGGCGAGGCACTGGATTTATTATTCAAGGTGCTGCAAACCGATATGAACTTTGCCGACGCGAAGAAAACGACCCTCGATGTCATTAATAATTTACCGGCCGGTGATCCTCTGGCCGCGAGCGCGCGTAGAAAATTGTACAGCATGCTTTATTAGCTGCTGTCGCTAGCAACGAGTTTAGGCCGGCTCCCTCAGCCGGTCTTTTTTTGTCTAAAATTCGCCGATAACGTCGCTATACGCGAAAAGCCAGATCTTTGCAGACCTGGCTTTGAATGTGTTTTTTACAGATTGAGAATCAGTAGCGGCTACGACAGCTCATCCAACTGCAGTTTAATATCAACTTCGCTGCCATCTTCGTCATAGCCTTCAACCTCTACTTCACCATCTGAGCTGACGGCAATTTCATCGAAGCGGTGAATACCGCCTTCCTTGCCGTGTTCCATCGCTTTTTGCAGTTGCGACAAGTCCAGACCCCAGGCCTCACGCGAATAGCGTTCATGCTCTTCCTGATGCACATCGCCATCAGCGTTAAAGACTACTTCGCTATGCATGCCGTCACGGGCAAAACCTTCCACTTCAACGCGGTCACCTGATTTCCATTCAACTTCTGTGACATGGCTAAAACCATAATCATCCAGCCAATCATTAACCTTACCATGATCATCTGCCAGTACCGGGGCCGATACCATCAGTCCCAGGGCGACTGCACCTGCAAGTATGCTTTTTGCTTTCATCATATCGTCCTCTGCTTAAAGTAGGTTTCAAACTTTCCAGATAAGTATAGGCACCCCACAGCACCCAGGATGTAAACCTTTAGCAAAGGTCAACCCGAAATCGTTGCGCAGGATCATGAAAACTAACCCAAAAGTAGGATAGGCTGCGATACAAACTAAAACCATCAGGGGGCGTTGTGGGTAAGTTTTTTCATGGGTTAACCTTTAAATTATTAGTCTTGGTCGTCATTGTAGGCTCGGTGCCGTTATCCATTCTGGGTGGTTTTACATTTTTTATGACCAAAGCCAATATGGAACAAAGCCTTGAGCAGCAACTAATGTTCGCTGCCGAAGACGCCGCAACACGAGCCCGTCAACTGGTCCAGGTATCACCCGACGCACTTGCTACTGCTGACAGCCGTGCTCGTCTGACTGAACAAATGCAGTTAGCCAGCCTGGGTCAGCAAGGGCGCATCCGCCTTATCGAAACCAGCAATGCTGAGATCCCTGACTATCATGCCGTCGCCAGCGTGCCTCTGGGCTCTGCTGCTCAACTGAATCAATGGAAGGTACAGGCGTTGTTGCCGGAAGATGCTCTGTACGCACCCGTCAGGCAACTCAACCTGGTGATGTGGACACTCTGGGTAATTGCATTTATTACCGCACTCTCGATTGGTTATGCGTTCGCGCGCAGACTGTTACGCCCTTTGCATGCCCTCCTCGAGCGCCTGACCAATATAGCCAGCGGTGACGCTGATCTGACACAGCACCTGGAAGTCAGCGGTGAGGATGAATTCGCCCAGGTCGCCGCCGCATTCAATCGTTTTATTGCCAATCTGCGCAGCGTCGTTGGCGAGCTGGCCAGTACCTCACAAACCCTTGCCAGTCAGGCGCAGCAAAGCATGCACAATGCAGAGCAATCACAGCAGGCACTGACCCGCCAGCATAATCAGGTCGATATGGTCGCCACCGCAATGAATGAAATGACCACGACGGTTCATGAAGTAGCCCAGAACACTCAGGAAGCATCGCATAGCGCCAATGCAGCAATCAGTGCCACCGATGAAGGGCACGACGTGGTCGATGCCACCATCCGCTCAATTGGAAACCTCGCCAACGAAGTTGAGCAGGCGGCGAAAGTTATCACCGCGCTGAAAGAAGAAAGTGTCAGTATCAGCGGCATCCTCGATGCCATTCGAAGTATTGCAGATCAAACCAACCTGCTGGCCCTGAATGCCGCTATTGAGGCGGCCCGTGCAGGTGAAGCCGGGCGTGGTTTTGCCGTGGTCGCCGACGAAGTTCGCACGCTCGCGATTCGGGTGTCTGAGGCGACCGACGAAATCCACAGTATGATCACCAAACTACAGAAAAGCTCTGATGATGCGGTGGCCGTCATGGACCGCGGTCAGGAGCAGGCAGCGCAAAGCGTCAGCGATGCAGAGCAAACCGGATTGGCATTGCAGCGCATTCGTGAGGCGATTTATCAGATTAACGATATGAATGCGCAGGTCGCGGCCGCCTCTGAAGAGCAAAGCACTGTCGCCGAGGACATCAACCGCAATGTGGTGACAATTTCTGAACTCGCTTACGAAACAGCGACACAATCGAATGAAGTCGCCACAGCGAGTGAACAACTGAACCAGTTGGCGGAGACGCTGCAGGCTATCGTCCGTCGCTTCAAATATTAAAGCGGAATTTGACTTCCACTAATCGCTGTGGATAATAACGCCCGACCCTCAGGGGAGTAGTCGCTTCTGGCCCCCAGCCAGAAGGTGCATGTCAACATAATTGGCTGAAAACGAGCCATGGTATGCACGGCAGTAGCTTGACGAGACCTGTGGTGGAACTGTACAGACAGGCGGATGCCTGGCTGTGCCTGTAGCCGGGCAGCGCAGTAACACCACATGGAAACGACACGCTGCCCGGCCGGATTCTTATCATGGATGCTTTTTTCTTATCTATCATCACGGTTGGTATTGCTGAAGTCGGCGACCGCTCCCTGTTTCTGGCATTATTATTTGGCTTGCGCTACCAGCGGCCCTGGCCGGTGTTTGCCGGGATGGCTATCGGTCTGTTCCTCAATCAGGTCGTATCAGCCTTGTTTGGGATCTGGTTATTTAGCTTTCTTCAGGCTGACTGGCAAGGCTGGCTAGTGGGTATTGCTTTCCTGGTGATGGCGGTGTGGGTGCTAATACCTGAAGACGACGAGGTCAAAACTGATCTTAAAACACGTCACCTGGTGTTCGCTGCAGCCGTGGGTTTCTTCTTACTTGAGATGGCAGATAAAACGCAGCTGGTGGTGATTACGCTGGCTGGCAGCTACCAGGCATTCTGGCCTGTGGTGCTGGGTTCCACCATCGGCATTCTTGCAGTCACCACGCCCGCACTCTGGCTTGGTTACCGGTTTGCCAATAAATTGCCGCTGCAAACCATGAAATGGGTTGCCTGCGCACTGTTCCTTGTTTTAGGTCTGCTGGTATTGCTGCAGGCAGCCGGAGTCACCGGTGACACCAGTTGGTTTAACTTTGATGCATGGTTACCTGACCACCCTGCCCTGGATTCTCCACCGTCAGCCTCGCTGTCAGTCCATTAGCACGCTGCCAGCACCACCTGATTACGCCCCTGATTTTTAGCCTGGTACAGAGCATCATCCGATGCTCTGAGCAGTTTCTGGTAATCCGGATGGCCATCAAACACACTAACCCCAATACTCACCGAAACCGATACCTCTTCGTCACGCGCAATTCGAAACGGCTCGGCCGCCACCAGAGCGCAGAGCTCTTTCGACTTTTTCATCGCCTGCTCATGGTTTACATCCACCAATACGATCAAAAACTCTTCTCCGCCCATCCGGAAAACGTAGTCCCCAGCCCTGCTATGGTTCATTAACAACGCCGCTACCTGTTGCAGGATCATGTCTCCGGCTTCATGCCCATAGCGGTCATTGACCGGTTTAAAATGGTCAATATCAACGGTGAGTACGGCAAAGGATTCTTTGCTTTTTTGCGCCGTCGCCACCTGCTTGCTCATGACCACGGGTAGAAACTTGCGGTTCAGTAACCGGGTTAGTGCGTCACGCCCGGCCTCGAGCGCGTCATTCTGATCAAACAGGTATTCAATATGAAAGGCAATACTCTTACAGTTTTCCCGCAACTCGCGCAGTAACGCCATCGGGTCCTGAGCTGCCGTCGCCAGGTCACCAAGCACAGGGACGATTTCAGTATCAATATGTTTCATTGCTTGCTGAATCATTATGGTTTCACGCATGCCTTCAAAAGCATGGGCACCTTTATGACGAAACCAAAGGCCAAACTCAGACCCCTGAATGCGTGGCAACTGAGCCTGGGAAACGCCCATCGCTTTTTCAAACATAAACTGGTTTTCCCAATCCAGAAGCGCCGCTCGTTGCCGCTGCTTCTCGCTCGCTACGTTCTCAGCCACTGAGAACAGCCGATAGGCTTCTTCTGCTCTGGCATTGCGTTCGTGGGAGTGACAGTATGCGTGACTCATGATTTCTATGGCGACATCGATGAGCTCCGCCACATAATGTCGCGCACCCGGCTCGTTCAGCCGTTCACCTAACTGGTTCTTCAATGCACGTGCACCGCGCATTACTAAGTGCACCGGGATGCCAATCCGGGCATGAACCTCCCCCACATGATGCTGCACATCGACGGCTTCAATGACCGAGGTTGGGGTCTCTGCGGTTGAAAAAAGGTTTTCTATCCATTTCTGCATGGAACCATGCAAGCGGGTGCGAACGTCCTCATGAGTGAGGTACTGACTGCTATCATTGTCACTTAGCATTTGCTGATAAAAATACGAGGCGAGCTCGCTTTTATACTGACAGGCAACCTGATTGGCATAACTGCGTGTCTGCTGGTCGTAGTGTTCAAGTAGCGCTTGCCACTGGTTAGCCTGTCGCTGTGCACAAAAGGTTTTCATACTGCAGTCCCCCGATTGGTTTACCGCAGTATAGGTAGGATTGAATTAGGCGATGTTGATCTACACCAAGGCTTCTTTACTGAACAGGTTCTACCTGTCTTGACGGATCAACAGCATCTTCACCCAGTGCCAGCCGCTCCAGACACTCGGCCCGTTCACGGTCATCATCAATGAGCTGACACTCCGCCATCCGCGCATCGCGCTCTGCATCACTCATATCAGTCGACGAGCATGCGACCATAACAGCGCAGGCTGCCAGTAAAGCAAAAATCCGAATTCCCATTGCATGCCTCTCTTCTTCTAATCTAATAAAGAAAACTCAAGTTGTTCATTAGCTTAGCAGAAAGCGTTAGAATGCCCCAATGAATGCAGACAGCCTTACATTAGACCCCGCGCAGGAACAGGTAGCACAGCGCCTTAACCATCTGCGCCAGCGTCTGGAACAACAGCAGGAATGCGAGCGGGGCCTTTATATTGAAGGGCCTGTTGGTCGTGGTAAAAGCATGCTGATGAACCAGTTTTACCAAAAGCTGCAGTGCCCCGCTAAGATCCGTTTGCATTATCATCATTTTATGCGCCGGGTTCATCAGGCTCTGCAACAGCATGCGGGTAAAGAAAACCCGTTGCGCCATGTAGCTATCGACTGGGCAGCCAACTATCGGGTTCTTTGCCTCGATGAGTTCATGGTTGAGGATATTGCCGATGCGATGCTACTTGGAACCTTGTGGACGCATCTGTTTGCACTCGATGTGATCCTGGTGACCACATCGAACACCGCCCCTGACCAGCTGTATCGCAATGGCTTACAACGGGACCGGTTCCTCCCCGCTATTGAGCAAATCAAACTGCATTGTGAAGTGGTGCATCTGGACGGTGGTAGCGACTATCGATTGTCAGAACAGACAGAGAATCCCCCCTACTACTGGCTGCAGCAAAGCGAGCAGGCCTTTCGTCAGCATGTCGAGAACCTTGCTGCTGAACTGTCGGCCCCGCACACGCTGGAGGTACTCGGCCGGCCGCTTGAATGCCGTGGCAGCAACGAAGCAGTGGCTCTTTTTGATTTTGCAGATTTATGTGACGGGCCGCGCAGTCAGCGCGATTATATGGAATTAGCCAGCCGCTATCGGGCGATTGCGGTAAATCAGCTGCCAGCTTTCAGTTACCAGGCTGAAAAAGCGATTGTTCACGGCGTCGAGGAATCGTACCAGCGCGAGCATCAGGAAACCCACTTCAGCAAACGGGACAACGAGGCCCGCCGCTTTATTGCACTGGTTGATGAGTGCTACGACCGCCAGTGCCTGCTCTTGATCAATGCTGAAAAAATGCCGGCTGAACTCTATCAGGCCAAACAGCTGGCAGTACCCTTTGCACGCTGCAGCTCAAGACTGTACGAGATGCAACGCTGGCCTCTTACGCTTTCTTAACGAACTCTGACTTCAGTTTCATCGGCCCGATACCGTCAATTTTACAATCGATATCATGGTCGCCATCAACCAAACGTATATTTTTCACTTTAGTCCCTACTTTGACCACCAGTGACGATCCCTTGACTTTCAGATCCTTGATCACAGTCACGGTATCGCCATCCTGCAGCGGATTACCATTGGCATCACGAATGCCCGCACTCTGCTCAGAGGTGTCCGCTTCAGCAAGCGTTGACCATTCATGGGCACATTCCGGACAGACCAGCATATTGCCATCTTCATAGGTATATTCAGAGCCACATTGAGGGCAATTCGGTAAGCTACTCATGAGCGCGCCTTATTCGTTTGCGAAGTCGGAAAGACGCAGGATCATGCCAGACGGCTTGATGGAAGTCTATATTCGACACGGGCCCCGCATAACAATATGCATAACTATAATAAAGGTCGGCCCACAAATGCTATATACTGGTTTGCAAATTCTTAATCTGGGCAGGAACTTAGTAGTAACATGACGGACGCCACAGAACGCACAATTGCCACCCCCATTCGAGGTTTTGCCTGGATGCTTGCCGCGCTGGTTGCGCTCGGTCCGCTGGCCATTGACGCTTACCTGCCGGCTATCCCGAGCATGGCCAACGACTTAAACACCTCTTTGCATCAGATTGAAATTACCCTCAGCCTTTTCCTGCTTGGCTTCGCTGCAGGTCAGCTCTTTGGTGGGCCGCTGTCAGATAAACACGGCCGACGTCTGACAATTCTGATTGGCCTGACGCTGTTCATGCTGGGTAGCCTGCTCACCGCAATAGGCTGGCGCATTGAGCTACTCTGGGTGGGCCGGTTATTACAGGCCTTTGGCGGCGGCATGGGGGTGGTTAATACCATGGCCATGGTACGTGACCGCTATTCCGGACGTGAGAGCGCGCAGGTGCTGTCGCAAATTGTTACCATCCTGATGATAGCCCCTCTGGCAGCACCTTTTATTGGCAGTTTCCTGCTTCTATTCGCCGATTGGCGTGCCATTTTTATGTTTCTGTTTGCGTATGCTGCCGTCTTGCTTCTGGTACTCAGACTCAATCTTCCGGAAACCAGGCTCGCTCAGCACGTCACTATTATCAGTCCGTTACGGCGTTACCTGGCTGTGCTCAAGAGCCGCCCCGCACTGGCATTCCTATTTTCGACCGCTATGGCAAACGC
Source organism: Aliidiomarina sedimenti (assembly GCF_003986955.1). Taxonomy (GTDB): domain Bacteria; phylum Pseudomonadota; class Gammaproteobacteria; order Enterobacterales; family Alteromonadaceae; genus Aliidiomarina; species Aliidiomarina sedimenti. The sequence goes on from NZ_PIPN01000005.1 coordinate 306,235, forward strand.
GGGTATGTTTGCATTCATTACCGGCTCGCCCGGTGTGTACATGGGCCACTACGGAGCCAGTGAAGCGCTCTACCCGTTCCTCTTCGGCGCTAATATTCTGACACTTACCATCAGTAACCAGATCAATATTCGTTTGTTACGTCATTTTGACGCCCGACTTATTCTGCGTGCCGCTCAATACGGCCAGTTACTGATTGGTGCTACGATGCTGGCGGCGTTGCTATGGCTGCCATTAACCTTGTTTACCCTGGTGCCTCTGGTGATGCTATTTGTGGGTATGCAAGGCTTTATCGTTGCCAACGGCATGTCCAGTGCAACTGATTTTTTCCCGCACAGTGCGGCGACCGCAACCGCATTAATCAGTGCCAGCGGCTTTACCCTGGGAGCAATCTCTGGCGCTCTGGTCGGCTTTTTTGGCGATGGTTCACCGCTCGCCATGGTCTCAATTATGGCAATTTGCCCGTTACTCGGCATTGTCTTGCGCAGCCTGTTACAACGCTAAACCCTCTCGTTAGCAACAGTACTGAATGTTAGCACCAGTTTACACTGCACACCGCAGGACCACGGCTATTTAACTGCTCGGATTTGCCGCCGAGCAGTAAAACCTGATATAACCGATGCCACTTCTGCAAACTATAACGAAAATAAAGGGGTGTTATGAACGCCGAACGTGAGCATTTTAGCTCGAAACTTGGGTTTATTCTGGCCGCAGCTGGTTCCGCCGTGGGCATCGGTAATATTGTCGGTTTCCCGGTGGCAGCAACCAAGGGTGGTGGTGGCGCATTTCTGGTCATTTATGCCTTGTTTGTGGTGTTCATTTGTCTGCCGATCATGCTGGCCGAAATGAACCTTGGCCGTAAAACACAGCTTGATCCTCAGGGTGCCTATCCGAGTATTGCCGGGAGCAAAAGCAACTGGCGTTTCGCAGGTTGGCTGGCCGTGCTAACCCCCTTTATGATCGGCATCTTCTACATGGTTATTACCGTGTGGATTCTCGGCTACTTCCTTAACACTGTATTCGGTAACCTCGACCAGCTGGCAAACCCGGACTATTTCGGCACCTTCGTTAATTCCTACTCCATATTTGCCTATCTGGTTTTAGTGGCAGCCCTGGTTCACTTTATTCTGGTCGGCGGGGTACGCGGTGGTATCGAGCGCGCCGCCCGTTTACTGATGCCTGCTTTATTCGTGATGCTGATTGCGCTGGTCATTTTTGTACTCACACTCGACAATGCCTTAACCGGGGTGAAGTTCTTTCTTGTTCCTGACTTTTCTCAGGTGAATGGCAGCGTCATTAGTGGAGCCCTGTCCCAGGCATTCTTTTCGCTGTCGCTTGGCATGGGTATTTTAATCACTTACGGCTCCTACTTCCGTCAGCGCGATGACCTGGTTGGGTCAGCAAAACTAGTCGCAATCACCGACTCACTGGTCGCCTTTATTGCCGGCTTAATGGTACTTCCGGCTATATTCGTATTTGACCCGAGCACTAATCCGGAAAGCCTCAGTGACTCGTCCGTCGCCATGATCTTCACCTTCCTGCCGCAGATATTTCTCGCCCTGCAGGAAACCATCGGCTATGTCGGCGCCAGCATTGTTGCCGGGCTGTTCTTTCTGTTGGTGTTTTTTGCTGCTATCACCTCGTTGGTTTCAATTATCGAGGTGCCTACAGCGACCATTACCCGCAAGTACAACGTGTCGCGCAAGCGCGCGCTCGGTGTGCTTGCACTCACCATGGGCACCCTGACGCTGATTGCGATTGCCTCGTTTGGCATGCTCAATGTGTTCACTGAACTGTTCACCTATGGTGGCAAGTCCAAGTCTTTCTTTGATTTCATCTATGATGTTTTTTATGACACTGTGCTACCACTGAACGGGCTCCTGATCTGTTTATTCGTAGTCTGGCGTTGGAAGCGACCGGATTTTCACGAGGCTCTGGCAGAAGGCAACGCAAGCTATCGCAGCAGCTTGCTTCGTAAGTACATCAGCTTTTCGCTGACAACCTTCATTCCAGTTATTCTGGCCGTCGTCTTTATTAACACCGTGGCGTCGATTTTCTTCGCCAGCCCGCTTTTTTAAACGGCTAGGTTTGCTAGCCGCTACTTCAGGACAGACAGGTAGCTGATGCAACTTTACCAGGCTATCGAACAGCTCTTGCAGCAGGCCGCGTCAAATCATTGGCGCGGCCTGCTGGTATTGCAAGGCGACTCCACAGCACCCCCGTATCAGGTTCAATGGCCGCAACCAGCGCTTTGTATGGGTGGTGACTACCCGGTGCCGTTAAAGAGCTACCGCGCCTACCTCGGACGCGCGTATTCCTGTGTGGTACTCGACTTTCGCCAGCAGCAACACGCAGACGCGCTGGCAGCATTGGCCGGAACCTTGGTCGCTGGCGGTCTGCTCGTGCTGCAGGTCGATCAACAGCTAAGCCAGTTTCTAAAGCACCTGTTGCAGCGCCAACCCGCTGGCCTGTACATCAAACAGCAGCTGCAACCCAGTGAGACGATTGAGCTACGTGGGCTGCCTTTGCCTTCGCTCGACATTCAACCTGGCACCCAGTTGAGTGCGGAGCAAACTGAGGTGCTCAATGAATTACTCGAACACCAGCGCACCTACCCGGACCAGCCAGCGTTAATTAGTGCGCCCCGTGGCCGTGGGAAGTCAACGGTGCTGGGCGCATTAGCCCGTCACCTGCTCGAAGCAAATCACCCTGTCATTATTTCGGCACCGTCAAGACACCAGGCAAACGTAGTTCTGCGCCATGGTCATTTACCCATCACTGAAACCACCGCTCCACCTCGTTTCGTGGCCCCCGACGCCTTGCTCGCTGATAATGCTGAACCCTGTCAGGGCACCCTGCTGCTGGACGAAGCCGCCAACCTTCCCCGGCATATGCTGGAGAAGCTTCTGCAGCGTTATCCCGGGGTTATTATGGCGACCACCACCCAGGGTTATGAATGCTGTGGCCGGGGCTTCCTGATCCAGTTTCAGAAAACCCTCCAGCAACGCTTTACCCATGCTCGACAGCTGACCCTGACTGAGCCATTTCGCTATGCTAGAGGCTGCCCGCTTGAAGAATGGCTGGAACAACGATTGTTGCTGCAAAATGGCGAGAACGCACACTTTCCCGGGCCTACGTATAGCGAGCAGGCACTGAAATACATCCACTCCCGAGCCGCTGCACTGAATGAAGCGGAGTTAGCAACCTGCTTTAGCCTGCTGATGGACGCGCATTATCAAACCAGTGCAAACGATCTGAAGCTGTTGCTGGATGACGATAAGCAAAGCCTGTTACTGCAATACTCTGGTGAGCAGCTGACTGGAGTCGCCTGGCTGGCTGAGGAGGGCTGTTTAACTAGCGGACTTGCCGATGACATTGTAGCCGGACGGCGTCGTCCTCCAGGCTCGCTGCTGCCGCAGCTATTAGCGCGCCATCTGCGGGATCCTTCAATCGCAAGCGCACGTATGCTGCGGGTGGTTCGCATAGCGGTCCGGCCTTCACTGCAACAGCAAGGACTTGGCAGCGCCCTGCTTGGTCACGTTGATCGGCTTGCTGACGAGGCTGGGACGGCTCTTATTGGTACCAGCTTTGGTGCCAGCGCAGAACTGGTGCGTTTCTGGAACCACAACGGCTATCAAAGTGTTCGTCTGGGAACTCGCCCGGATACAGTGTCAGGCCGCTACGCCTGTGTTTGTGTGAAAGCCTCTGACCGCAGGTTGGCGCCCTCCATTGCCCAGTGGGCAGCCTTTTTTCAGCATGAATTACCCGGCTATGCTCAGCTACTAAAGCTCAGCGACGAATTGCAACTGCAGTTGGGCTCCTCCGCAACGACTTCGTTTACGCCGTATCAGGCGTCATATCAAACGCTAGTTCATCAGCGTCTGCTTGATTTCGCTAACGGCCAGTTTGATTTCCCCTCATTGCAGCCAACATTGTTGGTCAATCCCGAATGGCTGGAGGCCAGCCATTTATTAGCCTGTGCCGCCGCGAACCAGGCGCTGCCGGAGGCAATACAGGAACAATATGCAATTCACGGACGTAAAGATTTGCTTAAGGCACTGCGACAGATTTGTTTCGAGTTGAGTGTAAAGATATAGTAATGCGTTAATGTTCCCCGCGCCCAATAGGTAAGTAGCTAATGAATAAGTTGTTGTTTTCTATGGTTACCATTATGACGGTCAGTGCTGCGCTAACCGCCTGCACCACGACCGAACAAGCCCCCAGTGAGCACGCCGATGAGGAACTGAACTATCCAGTCTCCCCCCGCAGCGACCAGGTGACCGATTATCACGGCAACAGTGTGCAGGACCCATATCGCTGGCTGGAAGATCTGAACTCTCAAACCACGCAACAATGGGTAACAGCGCAAAACCGGGTCACGCTTCCTTACCTGGCCGACCTTGAGCAACGGGACGCACTCAAGACCCGCCTGACTCAGGTATGGAACTACGAACGCAGCAGCACCCCGTTTCGTCATGGTCGCTTCTATTTCCATTTTCAGAACAACGGCCTTCAGGACCAGTCTGTTCTGTATGTTCGTGAGGGCTTAAATGGCGCACCTCGTCCCTTGCTCGACCCAAATCAGCTGAGCGATGACGGCACGGTGTCGCTGACCCGGGTCATGGTCAGCCCGAACGCGCAATACCTGGCCTACGCCATTTCTGATGGCGGTTCTGACTGGGTTGAGTTTCGGGTACGTGACATACAAAGTGGTGAAGACCTGGCTGACCGTCTGACCGGGATCAAATTCTCTAATGTCAGCTGGCTGCCGGATGGGTCGGGCTTTTACTACAGCCGCTACCCGGAAACGCCTGCCGGTGAAGTTGATGACTCACGTTCCGTTGCGATTTACTTCCACCGTATCGGCAGTGCGCAGCGCAATGACCGCCGTATCTATGACCTGAGTCAGTACCCGAGCTGGAACCCTTACCCGGAAGTAACCCGCGACGGTCGTTTTCTGATTGCTACTATCACTGATGGCTTTAGCAGCAATGCTGTACACATTCTTGATTTAACCAACCGGGACGCACGCTGGCGGCGTATTATTGATTACTGGGATGGCTTGTACGAATTTATCGACAGCGATGCCAACCTGCTATTTTTCCGTACCACCGCAGGAGCCGAAAATGGACGCGTCATCGCGGTTGATGTTAATCGACCGCAGCCTCAGCACTGGCAAGAACTCATTGCAGAGCGCGATGCGACCTTGCGTGAAGTACGGTACGTCGGCGGGAAGTTTTTCGCCCATTACCTGGAAGACGCGCACTCGCAGATTGAAATTTTCAACGCCTATGGCCGCCATGAAGACAGTATCGAGTTGCCGGGTATCGGGTCCGTCGACAGCATAACCGGGCAGGCATCACACCTCGAAACATTTTTCACGTACACCAGTTTTACTGAGCCAGGCGTCACCCTGCGCTACGATATTGATCAGCAGCAGGTGGAAGAAATCGACCGCGCCCAATCACCGGCAGATCTGAGCAATTACCAGACCCGCCAGGTTTGGTATGAAAGTGATGATGGTACCGCAGTCTCAATGTTTATCGTTCACCGGCATGATATTGAGCTGGATTCTGCGAATCCTGCTTTATTGTACGGCTACGGTGGCTTTAATGTTGCGTTAACCCCCTCCTACAATCCGGCTCATACGGTATGGCTGGAGCAAGGTGGAGTCCTGGCGATTCCCAATCTTCGCGGCGGCGGGGAGTACGGTGCCAACTGGCATCAAGCAGGTACTAAACTAAACAAACAGAATGTATTTGACGACTTCATTAGCGCTGCCCGCTACCTTATTGACGAGGGATATACCTCACCGCAACAGCTAGCGATTCAGGGAGCCAGCAATGGCGGTCTGTTAGTTGGCGCGGTAATGACTCAGCAGCCTTCTTTGTTTGCAGCGGCACTACCCGACGTTGGGGTACTGGATATGCTGCGCTATCATACCTCAAGTGCCAACGCGAAAGCCTGGAGCAGTGACTATGGGCTGGCCACTGACGCCGAAGACTTTGCCGCCCTGCTCGCGTATTCACCAGTGCACAATGTCGAAACAGGGGTCTGTTACCCTGCTACATTAATAACCACTGGCGACCACGATGATCGGGTTGCGCCCTGGCATAGTTATAAGTTTGCCGCGGCTTTACAGAATGCACAAAGCTGCGATAACCCGGTACTACTGCGGGTCGAAACCCGCGCCGGACACGGCGCAGGCACACCGACCTGGATGCGCATCGACCAGGTAAGCGACCAGTGGGCCTTCTTACTTGATAAATTGCAAAGCGAATCGCAATCATCTAATTTGAACGCAGATTAGTAAACAGGCATTGCAAAAGCAGGTGGGCGCAGGCAAAATCGCGCCCACTTTTTCATTCAGCGACACGCGTTTAACCAGAAAAGGGTTTCATCATGTCCAGAGTTCTTATTATTGGCGCCGGCGGAGTTAGCGGCGTTGTAGTTAAAAAATGTGCCATGTTGCCAGAATACTTTAGCGAGATTCACCTGGCATCACGCACCATTTCAAAATGTGAAAAGCTGCAGCAGGAATCGGGCAAAGACCGTGTGGTGGGTGTCTACACCGTGGATGCTGACAACGTGGCTGAGCTGGTAGAACTTATTACTAAAGTGAAGCCTGACCTGGTGATCAACGTGGCCCTGCCATATCAGGACCTTCCGATCATGGACGCCTGTCTTGAAACTGGCGTGCACTACCTGGATACAGCCAATTACGAGCCAAAAGACGAAGCCAAATTCGAATACTCCTGGCAGTGGGCTTATCACGACAAATTCAAAGAAGCGGGTCTGATGGCCTTGCTCGGTAGCGGTTTTGATCCAGGCGTAACCAATGTCTTCACCGCTTACGCAGCCAAACACTACTTCGATGAAGTCCATTATCTGGACATCGTCGACTGCAATGGCGGCGACCATGGCCAGGCATTTGCCACCAATTTTAACCCAGAGATTAATATTCGTGAGATTACTCAACGCGGTAAATTCTGGGAAAACGGCGAGTGGCACGAAACCGATCCTATCAGCGTGCGTGAAGATCTCGACTACCCTGGCGTGGGAGTTCGTGCCTCTTACCTGCTGTTTCACGAAGAGCTTGAGTCGTTGGTTAAACATTTCCCGACCATCAAGCGTGCTCGTTTCTGGATGACCTTTGGTGATGCCTACCTCAACCACCTGCGAGTGCTTGAAGGTGTCGGCATGACGTCGATTAAACCGATAGAGTACAACGGGCAACAAATTGCGCCGCTGGAATTCCTCAAAGCAGTGCTGCCAAACCCTGGCTCGCTCGCCGAAGGGTACGAAGGAATGACCTGTATTGGTACCTACGTAACCGGGATTAAAGACGGCAAAGAAAAAACGGTCTTTATCTACAATAACTGTGACCACGCAAAATGTAACGACGAAGTCGGCGCACAAGCGGTTTCCTATACCACCGGCGTGCCTGCGATGATCGGCGCTTCAATGATGCTGCAAGGCAAGTGGATGAAGCCTGGGGTATGGAACATGGAGCAGTTTGATCCGGACGAGTTTATGGATCGCCTGAACCAATACGGATTACCGTGGCAGGTTGTCGAAGTAGAACAAAGCCCGTTTAAAAAGTAAGCCTGTTACGACTGAACACTGAGGAAATGGTAAGCATGGCAAACCCCTACATGAACCCAGCGATTCCTTCACCCTGCTATGTGCTGGATGAAGCAAAGCTTAGAAAAAACCTTGAGCTGATGAAACAGGTTCAGCAGCGCAGTGGCGCCGACATTATTCTGGCCCTGAAAGGGTTTGCCATGTGGAGCACATTTCCGTTAGTGAGCCAGTACCTCAAAGGCTGTACCGCCAGCTCGGCATGGGAAGCAGAACTGGCAGCGGATACCTTTGGCAGCGAAGTGCACGCCTACTCACCGGCGTACAAAGACAACGATATTGACGTGTTGCTGCGCCACTGCAACCATATCTCGTTTAACAGTTTGTCGCAGTTGCAACGCTACCGCGACCAGGCGACGGCTGCGGGGGTCTCCATTGGGATCCGGATTAATCCCGAGCAACCCGAGGCCGACACCGAATTGTACGACCCGTCGGCGCCGGGCTCACGCCTGGGTATCCTCAGCAGCCAGTTGCAGGGTCAGGATTTAAGTGGCATTGAGGGTTTCCATGTGCACAATCTATGTGAGTGCGACTCCTATGCACTGGAGCGCACCCTGGCCGCAGTCGAAGCGAAATTTGGTCAGTACTTGCATAATCTGAAGTGGATTAACTTAGGTGGTGGCCACCTGATGACTCGTGAAGGCTATGACATCGACCATCTGGTCACTCAGCTCAAACGCCTGCGTGAAACCTACAATGTCGATGTCATTCTGGAGCCAGGTTCAGCCGTTGCCTGGCAGACCGGCCCCCTGGTATGTGAAGTCGTTGATATCGTAGAGAACGCTGGGAAGATTGCGATTCTTGATATTTCCGCGACCGCGCATATGCCTGACGTGCTGGAAATGCCCTATCGGCCTGTTATTACTGACGCTGGTAACCCAGGCGAACTGGCTCACAACTATCGGCTTGGTGGCAATTCATGCCTCGCTGGTGATGTAATTGGTGAATGGAGTTTCGCCAATGAGCTCAAGCCAGGTGACCGGGTGATATTCGAAGACATGATCCACTACACGATGGTGAAGACCACATTTTTTAACGGGGTAGAGCACCCCGGCATTGGCATCCTGCGTGAAAATGGTCGCTTTGAACTGGTGCGCGAGTTTAACTATCAGGACTTTAAAAATCGGCTGTCATAAAGCACGGGGTTAATACTAAAACTGGTGAAACAAAAAACGGCTCTCAATGAGCCGCTTTTTTTACCTGCTATTCACTGCCGGCTATGTTCGCACTAGGAGTCCAATGGGCTACGTGCGCGCTCCACAATGCGTGGAGGAAGCAGCTCAGCCAGTGCTTCAAGACGTCGCTGTATCGCAGCATGTTCACTGCGGTCCGCAACTATGGAGTTGTGCAGGTAATGGTACGCCGCTTCATAATCCAGCGGGCTTCCATGGCCTGCCAGTAAGATATCTGCAAATCGTTTTTGCGCGCGGAGGCTGCCCATGGCAGATGCCTCTCGCAGATAAAGGATGGCGCGGTCAACATCCTTCTGTACAAACAGACCACGGTGATAATAGCGACCCATCTGTTCAATTGCTTCCGGCATTCCCTGGGCGGCGGCCGCTTCCATGTAGGTCACGCCCAGCTCCACATCACGCTCATAACAGACTTCGTATGCCAGCATGTCGCCATACAACAACTGATAGCTTGGTCGGCGTTCAACTTCGGCCTGGGCACGAATATCCTGATACAACTGACAATCGTCTTCGTCGCGAACCCGCTGAAAGTGGGTATTGTCACGGATCATACGAACCAGTTCATCATCCGAGTAAAGCTGAACGGCCTCTACTCCGCGCACCGGCAACCGAACGTCCTGCGCCAACAACACAGTGCTGTACAGGGCGAAACTACAGGTCATCAGTGTGATGAATGATTTATACATAACTGCCTCGCTAAATAAATAAAGCTTACCAATGGAGCTGCTCTTCCAATGCTATCGGCGGCTACTGATAAAACTTCAGTATAGGGTCAGGCTGCAATGCTATTTTGACTGTCTCGCAACCACGGCCAACCCTTCCAGCACCAGGTGCGGTCGTAACTGGGCGTTATGAATATAATCAAGGGTAAGGTGCTCGGTCCCACCACCTGAAAAAAACCAGCTGACGGGTTCCCGGTAATTTGCCTGAACATACTGATGAGCTTGCTCGACAAACCCTCGTAACGCCGCCTGACAGCCAAGAAACAGACCATCCTCGGTGCACTGCCCAAGCTCAGCACGGGGAGCGTCATAACGCGCCTTAATGCGATCTGAGCGTGCCACCAGAGCATCTTGCATGGTATGCAACCCCGGCGCTATCCAGCCACCCTGGTGCTGTCCGTCTTTATCGAGGATATCCAGGGTAATGGCAGTACCTGCATCAACAATTGCGCAATGGCTGCTGGTGAGCGAGCGCGCTGCCAATAAAGTCAGCCAGCGGTCCACACCTAAGCGTTGATAGTCAGCATAGGCATTCTGCACTCCAGCAAACTGAGATTGGGTAACTACCTGAATAAAATCAATCCCCGCCTGAGTTAACCGTTGTTGCAGCTGATGATTGGTCTCATCACTGGCAACGGAGGCGAACATCAATTGTTGAGTCGATGATTGCTCCAGCACCATCAAAAGATCCTGCAGCCCGATCCCGTGGCCGATAAAGCGCACGTCATCATTAATAAAGTCTGCCAGTTTCCAGCGCGTGTTCCCTACTTCGAGTAATTTCATTGACCCGCCCTGACACTAACTTCACCACCAAAATAACGTTTTAAGCCACTATCCTGTTTCACCAGCAATGCTCCATGTTCGTCAATTCCCTGTGCCACACCTGTTTGTTCGTGTTGGCCAAGCAATAAACGTACCGGTTTACCATAAAAATGGTCGAGGGTGCGCCAGGTTTCGACCATGCCGGATAGCCCGTGCTGACTAAAGTTATTTAGGACATCGCGGGTGCTGTTAAGCAGCAGGGCAACCCACTCCTGCCTGACTAGCGGCTCAGCAAGGTGAGACTGAATATCCGTATAGTCCTGGTCAATGTTACGCCGCAGCCGCTCCGGCATGCGCAAGTTTAAGCCTATGCCTACCAGCGCGTGGCCACCACTGGTGGCCTGCCCTTCCAACTCCACAAGAATTCCGGCCACTTTGGCGCCTTTGATATAAACATCATTTGGCCACTTTACCGAAACGCCTTCAATTCCGGCCTTCTGCAGACTCTGAGCAAGGCCAATCCCGGCCGCTACGCTAAGCCCAAGCGCACTTCCAAGTCCATCATCCAATGGACAGTACACCGACAAATAAATATTTGCACCAAAAGGCGATATCCAGGTTTTGCCCCTGCGGCCGCGCCCGGCGGTCTGCATTTCCGCAATCACCGCACTGCCTGCTGATAGTGGCTCTTCACTATCGGCAAGCCATTGCTTCAAATCGTCGTTGGTTGATGTGGTAACACGTTTAACCAATAGCGGAGCCTGTTGATCCGCAGCAAGCGCCTGTAACGCTGTCTGATCGAGTAACTGCAGCGGCTCAGACAGTTTGTAACCTTTCCCATGAACTCTGAACACATCGAGCTGGAGTGCCTCAAGAGAGCTCATATGTTTGTTGATAGCGGTCCTGCTAACCCCTAGCTGTTCGGCTAGCTTTTGCCCGGAATGAAAGTGGCCATCGGCTAACAGTTCGATCAACTGGTCATCAAGTCTGATTGCGGCGTTGGTCATAATACTACTGAGCCCTGACTATTTAATAAACGAACTTCCGGTTCTAAGGTAACACCGAAGCGCTGATAGACCTGTTTGCGCACCTGCACCGCCAGATCAATGACGTCCTGCCCGCTGGCTTCGCGGGCATTCACCAGAACCAGAGCCTGCCGTTGATGAACGCCGGCGCCACCGACACGGAGGCTTTTTAGGCCAGTCTGGTCAATTAACCAGGCGGCGGCGAGTTTAACCTTATTTTCATCCACTTCAAAATAACGAAGGTCCGGATGACGCTGTAATAAACGTCGCAACGTAGTGCGCTCGACAATCGGGTTCTTAAAAAAGCTTCCTGCATTTGGTAAAACTTTCGGATCAGGTAATTTCCGCTGACGAACCTCAACGACCTGCTCAAATATTTGCTCTGCACTGGAGTCCGATGGTAATCCACTGAGATCCGGATAATCGAGGCAGGGTTTCCAGGCGTGAGGGAAAAAGAAGGTTACGTCAGTGATAAAGTAACTTTGGTAGCCAGGCTGCTTAAATACGCTATCCCGATAGCCAAACCTGCACTCGTCAGCCAGCAGTTCAAAAGGTTGCTGCGAACTCAAATCGACTCCGCGTACGCTACGAATAAACTGCGCCACTTCGACCCCATAGGCACCAATATTCTGCACTGGTGTCGCACCGACGCTGCCGGGAATAAGGGCTAAATTTTCCAGCCCGGCGATGCCCTGCCGCACTAAGGTTTCTACCCAGTAATGCCAGTTCTCTCCGGCCGCCAGTGTGACCTCATAACCAGCCGGTTCCTTCTCTATCTGGTGTCCCATTAAGCGGTTTAAAATAAGCTGGCCAGCAAAGTCCGCGGTGAAGATAGTGTTGCTTCCTTCGCCCAGGATAACGCTATCCTCGGTCCACTGAACATCCGACAAGTGATCAGGCTCTGAAATCAAATGGACGTCAGAGCCATAGACTGGCAATGCAAAGCTATGTTTATCCTGCAGCGAAAACATGGTGCCCTTAACTAAATTCAGTTCTGTAACGTACAATCGCTTATTCTATCGCAATTTGTTAACTAGTGGGCAGCTTCGATCTGAAAAGAGTGCGCAAACCTGTAATCTATTAAATCGAATGATACAAGCTAAAATTAACGGTTTTCTTTTTACTTTATAGGTCTAATATCGTTGATGTATTGGCTTGGTAAACCAGAAGCCAACAACTCAATTAAATCTATGCAAACGGAGAATAACTATGAAGAAAACGTTACTTGCAGCAGCGCTTACCACCCTATTAGCTGCTCCAACGGCATCTGCGAATGATTACGTCATCGACACCGAAGGCGCTCACGCATTCATCCAGTTCAAAATTAACCACCTGGGCTACAGCTGGTTGCTAGGTCGTTTCAATGACTTTGAAGGCGCATTTAGCTACGATGAAAGCAATCCTGAAGCCGCTTCGGTAGAAGTGACCATCGACACCGCAAGTATTGATTCTAACCACGGCGAACGTGATACACATCTTCGCAGCGGTGACTTTCTCGACGTAGAAAACTTTCCACAGTCAACGTTTGTCAGCACTGGCTTTGAACCGGACGGAAACGGCGGTGGTGTTCTGCACGGCGAATTCACCTTACGCGGCGTGACTAAAGAAATTGAATTTGAAGTGGATCAGGTTGGTGCTGGTGAAGATCCATGGGGAAATACCCGTCGTGGCTTTGAAGGCAGCTATACCTTCGCGCTGGCGGACTATGGAATTGACTATGAACTGGGTCCGGACGCTGAAGAGGTTGAGATCTACCTTTCGATTGAAGGTATTCAGCAGTAGTCGCTGAAGTAGTTCTTGAAGGTTGATTGGAAGGGTGGCTTTGGCTGCCCTTTTTTGTGGGTGGTTGGTGGTAGATGGTGCTCGGTGTGGGATGGGCAACCCTGGCGCGGGGCTTGAATCTTGAATGGGAATGATATGGTTCATCTCTCCACCCACTGTGGACCCATTCAAGATTCAAGCCCCGCGCCTGCTTTTAACCATGCAAAACGAAAAAACCCCAGCCGGATGGCTGGGGTTTCTTTCGTTTGGATGCCTGGCGGTGTCCTACTCTCACATGGGGAGGCCCCACACTACCATCGGCGCTGACATGTTTCACTACTGAGTTCGGAATGGATTCAGGTGGTTCCACGTCGCTATGGCCGCCAGACAAATT
>NZ_PIPN01000006.1 GCF_003986955.1 Aliidiomarina sedimenti
TTCTTCAGCCCTTGTGCTCGACTAATTCATAATGAACTCAGGAGCTTCAAGGGTTGTCTGTGCGCTCAATGTGCCCTGACAACGGAGGCGAATTATAGAGATCTTCTCGCTGCGCGCAACCCCTTTTCTTAACTTTAGTGAAAAAACCGCGCCAAGCGCTCATTTTCCGCCCGAAATGGCTATGTATCATACGAAAAAAGGCCCCTCAGGGCCTTTTTAAATATAAACTCAAGCGTAACTGCAGTGCTGACTAGGTTTTCGGTTGGTTCTCATCCTGGTCAACTGAATCATCCACTTCTTTACTTTCGGCTTTCGCTTTTGCAGCTGCCTTCTCTTGTTCTGGCTTAAAGTCCGCGTCTGAATCATCCGGCTGGTCACCCAACACGTGTTCGAGCTTCAGTTTGTGCACATTCTTGATAGTCAGGACCGGACCTGAAATAGCATAGGCTGTAAAGAGAACGAAGAGGACTAAAGCTGGTTCAGTCGCAACCACTACAAACACCAGTACTACCATTAAAATAACAAGGAAGTTAACCTTACCGCGCCAATCGACATCCTTAAATGAGTGATAGCGGAAGTTACTCACCATCAACAGACCACACGCAATGGTAAAGAGTGCGACCAGCAGGCTTACATTTTCAGGATCAATTTCATACTTAGCGCCAACCCAGACCATACCAGACACAATGGCTGCAGCACTTGGAATTGCCAGGCCCTGGAAGTAACGCTTATCGGAAACCCCTAACATGGTATTGAAACGAGCCAAACGCAAGGCGCCACCCGCTACGAATATAAACGCTGCCAGCCAGCCTAGCTTCCCTAAATCGGCAAGCGCCCAGTTATACGCTACTAAGGCAGGCGCCATCCCGAATGAGACAATATCTGCCATGCTGTCATACTCAGCACCGAAATCACTCTCAGTGTGGGTCATGCGTGCAACACGTCCGTCGAGACCATCAAATACCATGGCAATAAAAATTGCGATAGCGGCCATTTCAAACTGGCCGTTCATTGAGGAAACGATGGCGAAAAAGCCTGAAAAAAGACCAGCAGTTGTCAATAAATTTGGCAGCAAATAAATACCGCGTCGTTTATGACTTGCTGAATCCTGATGCTGTTCTGACATATCATAAGTCCTGTCGGAGAAAATGAATAAAGAATACTGGCACTAAGAATACCATAGACTTAAATAAGTGCATAAATACCGGCGAATGAAGAAAAGGCTCCCGCAGGAGCCTTTTTTCAGTGCTGATAGTTACAGGTGAATGGTTACTGGTGAATGGTTAAACCATCGCCACCTGCATCGACATGAATGGTTTTGCCAGGTTGCAGCTCTCCGGCAAGCAACTTATGCGCTAATGGGTTTTCCAGTTCGTGCTGAATCGCTCGTTTCAGCGGTCGTGCTCCAAAAACAGGATCGAACCCAACCTTAGCCAGTTGTTCCAGCGCTGAGTCGCTAACCTCAAGTTCAAAGCCTTTTTCCTGAAGTCGCACCAATAACCGCTTCATCTGGATGCCCGCAATTTTCTTAATATGGGTGTTACTGAGCGGGTGGAAGACCACGGTTTCATCGACACGGTTCAAAAACTCAGGGCGGAAGTGGCCCGCCAGAACCTGCATAATCAGATTCTTCATTTGCTGATAGTCCACTTCACCCGCTTTTTCCTGAATCAATTCAGAACCAAGATTCGAGGTCATAATGATCACAGTGTTTTTAAAGTCCACCGTACGCCCCTGGCCATCGGTCAAACGCCCATCATCCAACACCTGAAGCAGAATATTAAAGACATCGGGATGTGCTTTCTCGACCTCATCCAACAGAATGACTGAGTAGGGACGCCGTCTTACAGCTTCGGTCAGGTAGCCACCTTCTTCATAACCAACATAGCCAGGAGGCGCACCGACCAGACGTGACACCGAGTGCTTCTCCATGAATTCAGACATATCAATCCGCACCATCGCGGCGTCGGTGTCGAACATGAAATTAGCTAAAGCTTTGCATAATTCGGTCTTACCAACACCGGTAGGGCCAAGAAACATAAAAGAGCCGATCGGACGATCCGGGTCGCCCAAACCAGCTCGCGACCGACGAATCGCGTTGGCCACCGAGACCACCGCTTCATGCTGACCGATAACCCGCTTATGCAACTCATCTTCCATTCTCAATAGCTTATCGCGCTCGCCTTCGAGCATGCGCGAGACCGGAATGCCGGTCCAGCGCGATAGTACTTCAGCAATCTCTTCTTCTGAAACACGGTTTCGCAACAGGCTCATATCCTGCATTTCAGCTTGCAGTGCAAGATCTAACTGGCGCTCAAGTTCAGGAATGCGGCCGTATTGCAGCTCGGACATCCGATTTAAATCGCCAGCCCGACGAGCCACTTCCATATCCTGACGCGCCTGATCCAATTGTTCTTTAATATGTTGGTGCCCTTGCAGAGCCGCTTTCTCCGTATTCCAGATTTCATCCAGCTCTTTGTACTTGATTTCAAGCTCACCGATTTCATCTTCCAGCAATTCAAAGCGCTTTTTACTGGCGTCGTCTTTCTCTTTACGCAATGCTTCACGTTCAAGTTTGAGCTGAATCATTCTGCGCTCGAGACGGTCCAGCTCCTCAGGCTTTGAGTCAATCTGCATACGGATGCTTGAGGCTGCCTCGTCAATCAAATCGATCGCTTTATCAGGCAACTGACGATCGCTGATGTAGCGATGGGACAAGGAGGCAGCAGCAACAATAGCGGGATCAGTAATCTCGACTGAGTGATGAAGTTCGTACTTTTCTTTTAGTCCGCGCAAAATTGCGATGGTATCTTCCACTGACGGTTCATCAACCAGCACTTTTTGAAAGCGTCGCTCTAAGGCGGCATCTTTTTCAATGTACTGACGATACTCGTCGAGGGTGGTGGCACCCACACAATGCAGCTCACCGCGGGCTAGTGCAGGCTTGAGCATATTACCGGCATCCATGGCCCCGTCCGCCTTACCGGCGCCAACCATGGTATGGAGTTCATCAATAAAGAGGATAACGGCGCCCTCTTCCTGTTGCAGCTCATTGAGCACCGCTTTTAAGCGTTCTTCAAACTCGCCCCGGTATTTTGCACCGGCCAACAGCGAGCCTAAATCAAGCGACAACACCCGCTTGTGTTTTAAACCCTCAGGCACCTCGCCATTGATAATTCGTTGCGCCAGGCCTTCCACAATAGCTGTTTTACCGACACCGGGCTCACCGATCAGCACTGGATTATTCTTTGTCCGACGCTGGAGAACCTGAATGGTACGGCGGATCTCTTCGTCACGGCCGATCACCGGATCCAGCTTGCCCTGCTCTGCTCGCTCGGTTAAATCAATGGTGTACTTGTCGAGCGCCTGGCGTTGCTCTTCGGCATTCGGATCATCGATCTGCTGACCATTGCGTATATCGTTAATCGCTTTGTCGACCTTGCCAGCCTCAACACCCTGCTTTTTCAGTAACTCACCAAGCTTACCTTTGTCTTCCAGTGCCGCCAGCACAAAAAGCTCGCTGGAGATGTATTTGTCTTTACGCTTTTGCGCATATTTGTCACACAGATTAAGCAGCGTTGCAGAGGCAGAACTCAGCTGAACTTCACCGCCGGTTCCTTCAACCTGAGGAATATCATCTAACGCCTTTGATAACTGGGCGCGAAAGGTGGGAATATTTACTCCAGTGTTCTGCAATAGCTGACGCACTGTGCCGCCGTCCTGATTGAGCAATGCGCTCATCAGATGGATGGGTTCTATGTATTGGTGGTCGCGGCCGAGTGCTAACGACTGAGCATCGGAAATCGCTAACTGAAATTTACTGGTGAATCGGTCCAGGCGCATTTACCTTCTCCTTAAAAACATCATTGCTTTTAATGTGGGTATTATTTACCCAATTTCAAGGTCACTGGTTGATTCAGGATCAACTTTTCCAAAGTAAGTTAGCCATCCGGCCGGTGGTGCCATCACGACGGTAGGAATAGAACAGTTTGCTTTCTGTGTAGGTGCAGTGGTCACCACCGCCAATAAAGCCCACTTTGCCAGCCAGTTGCTGGCGGGCTATTTCATACAAATCGGCTTTCCAGTGCATCTGGTAGCGCTGAAACGCGCTGGCATGTTCAGCGTTACGGCCGATAATTAAATCCCGCACGTCGTCACCCACTTCAAATGCCTGCTGGCTGATAGCAGGGCCCAGCCAGACACAAATTTCGTCGGCCGGAGCCTCAAATTGCTTCAATGCACGACCAATAATGCCATTGACCATGCCACGCCAGCCCGCATGAACCAATGCCAATTCACTACCGTCTTTTGTCGCCAGAAAAACCGGCAGACAATCAGCGGTCATAATCACCAGGACCTGACCCGCAACATCGGTATAGGCTGCATCGGCGTCAGGCAAATCCTGCAACCCCTGCTCGCCGATGCGCACCATTCCATTACTGTGGGTCTGGCTCAACCAATTAGGTTCTGTCGGCAATTCTAACTGCTGACTGAGTCGACGTCGGTTCTCCTGAACCGCAGCCGGTAAATCGCCAACATGAGTCGCCACATTCAATTGGCCAAACGGCGACACACTGACGCCGCCGCTGCGGGTCGTGGTTAAAGCATTCACTTCACTGGTAACAGGCCAGTCGGCTTTAAAGGTTGTAATCATCGTCCACTCCATGCGCATCCTTACGCAATAACTCGGCTATCGCTAACATGTCATCGGGCACTGGCGCTTCCCAGCTCATCAGTTCGCCACTTATCGGGTGATGCAATGCTAACTTGACCGCATGCAACGCCTGCCGTTTGAATCCACGCAGCGCGGTCAAAAGTTCATCACTACCGCCCTGTGGCGGACGTGGCCGGCCACCATATTGCAGGTCACCCACTAGTGGATGCCGCAGGTGCGCCATGTGGACCCGGATTTGGTGAGTACGCCCACTTTCCAAACGCAAACGCAGTCGGGTATGCAGGCGGAAACGCTCGGCAACCCGATAATGTGTTACCGCCGGTTTACCACTGCTCACCACTGCCATATGGGTTCGCTTCGTTGGGTGCCGGCCGACTGGTTCGTCAACCTGGCCGCCCGCCGTCATCACCCCATTTACTATAGCTTCATATTCGCGGGTAATGTCTCGCGCCTGCAATGCAGTGACTAAATGGGTTTGAGCGGCAATGCTTTTCGCTACCACCATCAGACCTGTGGTGTCTTTATCCAGCCGATGCACGATGCCGGCGCGGGCCAGTTGAGCCGCGCCTGGATGATGGTGCAACAGGGCATTGAGGATAGTTCCGTCCGGGGTACCAGCGCCCGGATGGACAACCAGCCCGGCGGGTTTGTTCAGTACCAGAATGTGCTCGTCTTCGAAAACAATATCCAGGTCTATAGGCTGGGCTTCAAAGCGTTCTTCGCTTTCTACCTGCGCGTCCAGACGGACTGCCATACCAGGCAGAACTTTCTCGCGAGGCTTGGTAACTACCTTGCCATC
The DNA here is from genome assembly GCF_003986955.1 of Aliidiomarina sedimenti. Lineage (GTDB taxonomy): Bacteria > Pseudomonadota > Gammaproteobacteria > Enterobacterales > Alteromonadaceae > Aliidiomarina > Aliidiomarina sedimenti. Next base: position 5,475 of record NZ_PIPN01000006.1, read on the forward strand.
CAGAGTAACTTTGCCGTCAACAATCCAGTCTTTCAAACGTGAGCGTGAATAATCCGGGAACAATTCCGCCAGCACCTGGTCGAAACGCATTCCAAAATGATGCTCGTCAGATGCTCGTCAATAACTGCTTCGTGAGTAATCTGTTGGGTCATAAATATCTGCTGTGAAACCTGTAGTCGCTAAGGTAGAATGCCGAATTAATCGCAAGTGTACCTGTTTTATATGGGTATGACTAAAGCAAAAGCAATAAAAGGTAGCAAAGGTTCCTTATGAAAGTTGTGCTCCTCTCCGTATTCCTGATGTCATTCATTCTGACTGGCTGTTCTTCAAATCCTGATCGTGAGCGTGAACGCCAGATGCAGGGTTCTGCTGAGCAAATGTATGAACAAGCGCAAGGCTATTTAAATTCAGGCAATTTTACCATGGCCTCACAAACCTTGCGCAACATCGAAAGCCGTTATCCGTTTGGTGCCCATATTAACCAGGTTCAACTCGATCTGATTTATGTTTATTACCATTTGGCTGATCAGGACCGTGCGCTGACTGCTATTGACCGCTTCCTGCGCTTGAATCCAAACCACGTGGATGCGGATTACGTGCGCTATATGCGCGGCCTGGTTCACCTCCAGTTGGAAGACAATGCCTTCCACCGTCTGGTTGGTATTGACCGTTCAGACCGCGATAAAAGCTATTCCGAGCAGGCTTTTGAAGACTTTCGTCAATTACTGGAACGTCACCCGGAAAGCCAGTATGCGGCCGATGCCCGCTTACGCATGATCGGGATCCAGTCACGTTTAGCGAAGTATGAACTAAGCGCTGGCGAATATTACATGCGCCGCGAAGCCTATATGGCTGCCGCGCGTCGAGGGCAATATATTCTTGAAAGCTTCCCTCAAGTGCCGGAAGTTGAGCAAGCACTGGAAATGATGATTACCGCCTACGACGCGCTGGGCTTAGAAGACCTGCGTGACGACGCTCTGGCCGTGTTACGTTTGAACTTCCCTCAGCATCGGCTTGCTGGTGGCTAAAACAGGACGTTTAAGCACCACAGAAGCGGACAAAAAAAGCCAGCAATTGCTGGCTTTTTTTTACTGAACCCGGAGTATTTGCACTACTAGCGCCAGATCTTACACCGCATCCTCATTCTCTTCACCAGTACGGATCCGAATCACGCGGGCAACATCCGAAATAAATATCTTACCGTCACCGATTTTGCCAGTCTGTGCCGTTTCCATAATGGCCTCGATGCAGCGATCCAGTTCATCGTCTTTGACCACCACTTCAACCTTAACTTTAGGCAAAAAATCGACCATATACTCAGCACCGCGATATAACTCAGTATGACCCTTTTGCCGCCCAAACCCTTTTACTTCAGACACTGTCATACCGGCAATCCCGACATCGGATAATGCTGCGCGCACATCATCGAGTTTGAAGGGTTTGATGATGGCTTCCACCTTTTTCATGCTTGCTCCTGCTAATGTGCTCTGCTTGAGTCGACCAATTTAATCTTCAGTCCGCGCCAACATACTCTGCAAGTAGCGGCTGGTAATCGGGTAGCGTCTGTCACGACCAAAATTACGTCGGGTAACCTTCGGCCCGACAGCGCCCTGGCGCCGCTTATATTCATTGCGGTCAACCAGAGTAACTACGCGCTTTACAGTTTCAGCGTCATAGCCTGCATTAATCATATCAGCAAGTGACTGATCTTGCTCAACATAGGCGGCGATAATTTCATCAAGCACAGAATAAGGCGGCAATGAGTCCTGATCTTTCTGATCCGGTGCCAGCTCTGCAGACGGCGGTCGGGTAATGACCCGCTCCGGAATAACCTCGCCTAGCGTATTACGGAATCTGGCCAGATCATAAACGCGTTCTTTATAGACATCTTTGATCGGGGCGAAACCGCCACACATATCGCCGTACAAGGTGCAGTAACCCACCGCAAGTTCACTTTTATTCCCGGTGCTGAGCAGCAGGCTACCTTCTTTATTCGACAATGCCATCAATAACACACCGCGACAACGGGCCTGTAAGTTCTCTTCTGTGGTATCACGCGGCTTATCGGCTGTCAGCCCCGGGACAACCTGCATAAAGCTGTCGACCATGGGGGCAACTGGCACCACATCGAACTGGCAACCCATCCGCCCGGCTTGTTGTCTGGCATCTTCAATACTGATATCAGCGGTGTACTGATACGGCATCATAACGGCGCGCACCCGCTCCGCCCCCAGCGCATCCACCGCCAGCGCCAGCGTCAGTGCCGAATCAATGCCCCCCGATAAGCCAAGCAACACCGAGGAAAAACCGTTTTTGCTGACATAGTCATGGAGGGCCAGTGTCAACGCCTGATACAGCGCCGCATCGGCGTTATCGGTTCCGTGGTCGACGCTGTTCACCAGCTTTCCGTCAGTGAACTCGGCGGTTACCACATCTTCAGCGCAATGCTTTAAGGTAATCGCGGCCTGACCACGCTCATCCACGACCATCGAGTTACCATCAAACAGCAATTCGTCCTGGCCGCCGACCTGATTCACGTAAACAATTGGAAGGCCACTTTCAACCCAGCGCTGGTGCAGGACCTGAAGTCGTTGAGCCGCTTTATATTCTTCGTAAGGCGATGCATTGGTCGACAGAATTAATTCCGCACCAGCCGCCTTGGCGCCGGCTATCGGAGCCTGCTGCCAGAGATCTTCACATATCAGCAAGCCTATCTGATGGCCTTTGAATTCGAAGACGGTGCTCCCGGTACCTGCGGTGAAGTAGCGCTTTTCATCAAATTCACCGTAATTCGGGAGTATTTGCTTACGGTAGTGGGCAATACGACGGCCCTGATAAAATACCGACACCGCGTTGAAAATGGCCTGCCCATCGGTCTCCGGGTAGCCAACCATAATAGCGACATCTGTGCTGGCTGCTTTAATGCGTTCTAACGCATGCTCAAGCCCCGCATATAAATCTGCGCGATAGACAATATCTTCTAGCGGGTAACCAGTTAAAGTCAGTTCAGGAAACACCAGAATATCGGCGTCTGAGTGCCTGGCGACGGTGTTCACCACCTGATCCGTGTTCGCTTCTATCGCGCCCACCGTCAGTTTAACTTGCGCCAGAGCGACGTTTAATTTTCTAGTCATGCCGTTGCCTTTTACCACCTTATCATCCATCAAAGCGCGCTATGATAGCATCAGTCGTGTTGCAATTCGTCCGGAATAGGTGGATTACGAGGCGCTTTTGGCCGCTTACCACGGCCCTTGCCGTATTCCTTCAACTGGAACACATAGGCGAGGATTTGAGCGACTGCCATAAACAAACCTTCGGGGATTTCCTGCCCTATTTTGGTGCTGTAATAAACTGCCCGCGCTAGCTCCGGTGACTGCACCAGAGGCACGTCCGAGTCCACTGCAACTTCGCGAATTTTCGCCGCCACTTCGTCATTGCCTTTGGCAACTACGCGCGGCGCGCCTTTTGAAAGCGGGTCGTAAGTCAGAGCCACCGCGAAATGCGTCGGGTTGGTCACCACCACGTCTGCATTGGGAATGTCCTGCATCATCCGCTTCATCGCCATGGAAAGCTGCATCTGACGAATTTTACCTTTAATTTCCGGGCTACCTTCGGCATTTTTGCGTTCGTCTTTGATTTCCTGCTTAGTCATGCGTAATTGCTTGGTATGGTTGTAGCGTTGAAACGGCACATCAATAGCGACGATAAACAGCATTGAACTGGTTAGTAGCAAGAACATAAAACCAAGCATGGTCAGGGCGTCCGCCAGCGTTTGTTCAATAATGCCATTGGAAAGCTGAAGGATATTAGGAAACTGCCAGCGCAACAGAAAGTAAGCAAACACTGCGACAATAGTAAATTTACCCACCGCTTTAAGGAGCTCGATCAATGCCTGGGTCCCGAGCATACGTTTAAGCCCTTTTAAGGGGCTCATCTTGGACGGTTTCGGCGCTGCTCCCTGCCAGCTGAAATTAAAGCCACCAACCACTGTATTGCCGATAAAAGCACCTAAAACGACAATAAAAAAGAACGTACCTAAGGGATACAACAACGCATTAAAAATACCGGACCAGATATTCAAGGTGGCGTTGTCATCAAAAATAACCGCCCGTTCAACCGAAAAATACTGATAAAAGATACTGAACATAGCCTCGGCCATGGCATCGCCCATCGCCAGCAGGCCAATGGCTGCTGCCGCGAGGACGCCAAGGGTGCCCATCTCTTTGGAGCGCGCTATCTGCCCTTTCTCTTTCGCGTCATCGAGTTTTTTCTGCGTGGGCTCTTCTGTGCGTTCCTGATCCGTTTCAGCCATTGCCGTCTCCTAACAAGTGCCGCCAAGAATAAAACACATCCCGCTCACTGCCCGTTCCCATTGATTTTCGAAATGAACAATAAAGTTACCCACAGTCAGCCATAAGATCAACAAACCAGAGACCATGGTAATCGGAAAACCAACCGTAAAAATGTTGAGTTGCGGGGACGCCCGCGTCATGACACCAAATGACAGGTTAATCAGCAGAATCGAAACCATTGCCGAAATGGAAAACCCAAGGGCTACATTAAACATCCACACTGCCCAGGTGGCTATGTAGTAGAAAGCATCTGCATCGAGCCCGACCTGCCCCACAGGAATCGCCTGAAAGCTAACAGCGATCATCTGAATCATTACCAGGTGGCCATCCACAGCAAGAAATATTAACGTCGCCAACATCAGGTAGAACTGAGCAATAACCGGCACCTGCTGGCCACTGTTCGGATCGACCATCGCGGCAAAACCAAGACCGATCTGCATACCCAGCACCTGGCCGGCAAGGGCAAAGGTATTAATTGCCAGTAACGACATAAAGCCCAGGGCGACGCCGATCAAAATTTGCTGAATGGTGGTCAGCATTCCGGCAGGTGAAACGGTTTCGAAGGGAACATCTATCGGTGGCAGTGCCGGGGAGATCGCAATGGTGATCGCCATTGCGAAGAAAATCTTAATCCGTGAGGGCAAACCGCGACCACTAAATACTGCCATGGTCAAAAACATACTGCTGACACGGACAAATGGCCAGTAGTGTTGCGCCAGCCATTCCATAATGACGCTTTCGTAGATGTTCATTAGCCAACAACTTCAGGAATGCGCATGTACATGCCGATGGTAAAATCCATCAGCATCCGCACCAACCAATGTCCACCGAGGCCAATTGCAGTCAGGGTTACCAACAAACGTGGGAGGAAACTTAAAGTTTGTTCGTTAATTGAGGTAGCAGCCTGAAAGACCGCCACAATCAGGCCCACAATCAGCCCGGGTACGATGATAAAGCTCACCAGCACAACGATGAGAAACAGAGCATCACGAAACACATCCAGAAAGACTTCAGGTGACATTAAGAACCTCGCTACAAGCCGTAACTGCCAGCCAGAGTGCGCATAACCATGCTCCACCCGTCAACCAACACAAACAACATGAGTTTGAACGGCAGCGACACGATCATTGGTGATAACATCATCATACCCATGGCCATAAGGACACTGGCAACCACCAGATCGATGATCAAAAACGGAATAAACAGCATAAACCCAATCTGAAACGCTGTCTTCAATTCACTGGTGATAAAGGACGGTATCAGAATGGTCATCGGCACATCTTCTGGTCCGTCGATGCCTTCATAGCCGGAAATATCAATGAAGGTTTCCAGATCAGTCAAGCGCGTTTGCGACAGCATAAATGCTTTGATCGGATCGCGCGCCCTCTCAACCGCCTCAACCGGCGTTATTTCCTCGGCTATATAAGGCTGTACCGCGTCTTCATTAATGGTTGTCAGCACCGGGGTCATGATAAAAAAGGTCAGGAACAGCGTGATACCGATGAGGATCTGATTGGATGGTGAGCTTTGCAGACCGATCGCCTGACGCAAAATTGCCAGGACGATAATAATTCGGGTAAATGAGGTCATCATAATAACCGCAGCTGGAATAAAACTCAGCGCTGTCATTATAATCAGGATTTGGAGGGTTACCGAATACTCCTGACTACCGTCCTCATTGGTGGTAACGGTAATCGCATTAAGTCCGTCCTGGGCCGATACCTGAGGCGTATAGAAAGCGGCTAACGCAAGAAGGGCGACTACTATCGCCAGTGTCCATGATTTCATAATGGAATGTTCCGCATCCGTCGGCTGTAAAGGTTAGCGGTCACGTCTTAGCGCCGATAGTACCTGTTCAGCAAAAGAGGATGATGCTGTCTGTTGTGTGTCCTTTACCTTAAAGTCATCAGGCAAGGTCTGCAAGAGCTGGATTTGTTGTGAGGTTACCCCAAGCAACAACTTTTGGTCACCAACGGCGACTATCACCAGTCGTTCTTTCGGCCCAATGGATACTGAACTAAGCACCGTTACTGGCCCGTTCCGACCCGGCATGCGCATATTCATTTTACGGACCAATGCTGCCAGGCCGACAATAACCGCTAACACCACCAGTAACATCAGCAAAGTCGCCCCTGCATCTGCCATGGTAAGAGTACCAGATTGGTTCATATGTGCCTCGTCGGTTGCCCTCGCCTGCTACGCTAGCAGGCGCAAGGCCGATACCTTAACGCAGTTTGCGGATCCGTTCTAGCTGGCTGATGACATCGGTTAAACGAATACCAAATTTGTCATTTACAACAACCACTTCGCCGTGCGCAATTAAAGTGCCGTTGACCAAAACATCCAACGGTTCGCCAGCGACGCGTTCAAGTTCAACCACTGAACCCTGGTTTAACTGCAACAGATTACGAATACTGATCTGGCTGCGGCCAACTTCCATCGAAATGGTAACCGGAATATCCAGAATCGCATCCAGCTTACGGCGCTCTTCCGGACTTTTATCCGATTCATCCGTCAGCTCTTCCAGATCAGCGGTTTTAACACCCTCATTCCCTTCTGCTGTAGCTTCTGTTTCTGCTTCCGCCTGGTCTTGCTGACCAGCCATCGCTTCTTCCCAATCGTCCATTTCGCCGTTGTTTCCGTTATCGTTTTCGTTACTCATAAAAGCCTCTTGCCTATCGGCTACTATTAAACGTCAAAATCTTCTTCCAGCTGCTGTAACTCTGCATCGCCACCGATACGTTGTCCGCCTCTGGTTAACATGTGGATATCCGACTTCACGGTTTCTGGTCGTGGAATCTTCTTCGAAATCTTCAGTGCAATATTGTCGCGTGAACGGCCCATTTTGGCCCGGAACGTCGGCAGATCTTCGATATAAACCGTTAAGTTCTCTGGCATATCGACCGGAATAATATCGCCCGACTGCAGGTCCATCACTTCACGTAAGGACAGCTCTGTATCCAGTAACTTGGCCTTAATCTCGACTGGCACATCCATGATCTCGTCACGTAGTGCCTTACCCCAGCGCAGGTCGGTGTCTTCTTTATCACTCTGTACACCCGCGTCAAGTAATTCGCGTATTGGCTCCAGCATCGAGTAAGGCAACGCGATGTGAAAGTCACCACCGCCGCCGTCGAGCTCTATATGGAACGAGCTAATAACTATGACTTCGGTGGGGCTAACAATGTTTGCCATCGCCGGGTTAACTTCAGAGTCGAGGTATTCAAAACCGACATCCATAACCGGTGCCCAGGCTTCTTTGTAGTCTTCAAAGATAAGCTTCAGCAGCATCTGGATGATACGACGTTCGGTAGGGGTAAATTCACGCCCTTCGATCTTGGCATGATAGCGCCCGTCACCACCAAAGAAGTTATCCACCAGAATAAAGACCAGACGCGCTTCCATGGTAATCAGCGCGGTCCCTTTCAACGGACGAAAGCGCACCATGTTAAGACTGGTTGGGACGAATAAGGTATGCACGTACTCGCCAAATTTGAGCATTTGCACGCCATTAATCGACACTTCGGCACTGCGACGCATCATATTAAAGAGGCTGATCCGCATATGACGGGCAAAGCGCTCATTAACGATTTCAAGCGTTGGCATCCGCCCACGCACAATGCGATCCTGTGACGAAAAGTCGTAATCGAGGGCATCGGACGCAGCGCCCGACATTTCGATACTATCTTCTTCAACGTCATCGACACCATGCAATAGTGCGTCAATTTCATCCTGTGAGAGTAAATCGCTTACAGCCATACTCAGCTCGCTATTTCAGTTATTCGTTATAAACTACGGCGCACGTCAGCACTACTAAAGGTCGATCGCGGCTAGTCTGTAGTTTTAATTGCTACTAGCATTACCGTTATTACCACTAATTATCAGTAATTCTGCAATTAGCGTTCCAACTTTAAATCAAACTCTTCTATCGCGGGTTTTTTATTACCGTTGCTGACTTGATTACTGCAAAACCATGCCGGTAAACAGCACTTCTTCAACCACCGGGCTGCCACTGGTCGCCTCGCGCATGACTTCACGCAACGCGTCCAGTGTTTGCACCCGCAACTCGCGTTTACCTTCCGGAGAGTTCAGGCGATCCGCACTGGCTCGCGAGAAAACATCCAGTAAGGTACTTTCAATCAACGGAATGTTTTCCAGCGCTAAGCGTTCATTCCGCGATCCGCGAACCATCAATTGCACACTGATTTGCGCCATGCGGTCACGTTGGTCGCCTGCCACATTGAAAATGAAATCTTTCGGTAGTGGGACATAGCGCGCACTTTCGGAATCCTCTGCTGCAACCTGCTCCGGCCCGACTTGTTCACTGACCGAGGGCTGGTCGTCCCCTCGCAGAAAGAAAAACCAGACAAGCACCAAAATAAGCAGCACCACCACAACGCCGCCCGCAATCAAGCCGATCTTGCTTTTAGTTTCCTGTTCCTGAACCTGATCCTGTTCTTCAGCCATGATCTACCCTACTTAAATGTCGTAAATGATGTGTGCCGCTTATACAAAGTAATCAACCCGGCCGTCACTATTACTAGTCTGTTCAGGCACGTCGACCTGAGCAATCGCTATATCGTCCGCATCCTCAGCAAACTCACCGCCAACTCCATTGCCGAACCCCTGGTTGTCACTAAAGGCGCCCGCCTGTTGCTGTCCGTCGCTCTGCTGTTCACTGACATTGGCATCCGCCAGTTGGATGCCCTGTTCCTGCAGCAACTCACGTAAGCGCGGTAAACTTTGTTCAAGGGCCTCACGCGCCTGCGGCGTGGTTACCTGAAAACTCACCGATGCCTGTTCCTGGTTCATATTCAGACGAATACTTAAGCGCCCAAGATCCGGTGGATCAAGGCGCATTTCTGCCGCCTGGGTGCGGGTATTGAACATCACGGATATGCGTTCACGTAATGTATTTGCCGCGCCTGTACCGAGGATATCCACTGCCTGCTGGGTTTGCCGGGCCGCTTCAAACGCACTCAGGTTAGAGCGCTCGCTGTTTTGTGTCGCTTGAGCATCACGATTTGCGCCGGCCTGATTTAATGCCTGATTAAAATTGGATGCGGTATTCGCATTTCCTTGCTGACCACGGCCATCGTTTGCGTTCGACGCCGGCGTCATCTCGCTGACCATGCGGCGTAAGCTTTCAAACTGACTGTCTGTGGATTCGCCATCTGCTGACTCAGTCTGTGCCTGCACTAAAGCTTGTAATTGGTTGCGTAACTGCTGAGCCGCTTCGCTCATTGCCATTGCCGCAGGTGGCAAATTTCTGCCCCCTAAGGTTCCGCTTTCGCCAGCCAGACCTTCACGACGGTTCTGCGGCATCAACTGTTGCTCGATATGCTCATTCAGATCCTGCATAAAGGCTGCAAGCTTACTGTTATCGATGCTACTCAGGCTTATTTGCTCTGAGTCAGACAACTGCTGCAGCATACCCGCAAGACGATTTTGTGTTTCAGGATCCTGCAGATCCAGATTCTCATCCGCCAGCAACTCTCGCAACTGACCAAGCAAGTCGGCCAATTCGCCATCAGCCTCTTTCTCAAGCTGTTCTAACTGAGCGACCAGTTCAGCCTCAGTGACGGCCTCTTTACCGCCATCAATAAGTTGGCTGAGTTTCTCCTGCAAGCCAGCCAGGGCGGCTGAATCGAGTTGCTCCAGTTCGCCCATCAACTGGTCAATATCCAGCACGTCACCGCTTACCATTGACGAGTCGAGCTGTAGCTTTTCAAGCAGTCCAGCCAGGTCGCCATCTACGCTGTCCAAAGCCTGTTGCAACTGAGCTTTGAGATCGTCTAACTGGCCTTCACTGGCCCCACCTTCAGCCAGCGATTTGATTTCACTAATCAAATCAAGCCAGCTTTCATCGGATACGGTATCACCCTCTTCAAGTTTCAGCTCAAGCTCCCCCAGCTTTTGCTGAACGCCAGCAACGGATGCTTCATCCGTTTTCGTTGCTTTGCCGTTATTCTCGCCGTTGGTGGACCCTGTGCTGGTTCGACGGTCCTGTTCACCCTGTGTGTTTTTCACACTGGACTGGTGGCCAGCATTGGCCTGACTTAACTGGCTTGAGAAGCCGCGATCGTCGTTGGCTTGCTGCGTGCCAGGCTGACGATGCTGGTCTACGGACGACTGAGTCGACGTAGCTGCTGATGGCGTCCGTCCTACGTTCATGTGTTGCATTGCATTACCTCTTCGGCCATGTCAGGGCCTGACTAATCTCTGAGTAAAGAAATGCAATATCCATTCCAACGTTGGTTATAGAGTCTGACTAATGTTTCTGCTGTTTCAACCGTCGCATAAAGCCTTGAGTTGCATATTCGTCAGCCGTCGCCTGCTCTCGTCGGTTCTGTCGCAAAGCCGCTTGCTGTCGTTTTTTCTCCAGCAAATGCTCAATGGCTTTGCGTCGCTGTTGCTTTTCAACCCAATACTGCTGACGGTCGGTCACGACCTGTTCCAGTCGCTGCAATTTAATCCGCTGCTGGCCAATACCTTCATCCAGTTTGCCAATAAACGCGTGGTAATGGCCGAAACGCATTGACTGCAGGCCACCCTGGCCGCGCTCAAGAGCGCTGTTCAGATACTCGGTACGATACTGCTCAAGACCAGCCAGTCGACTGCGCTGCATTTCACATTGCTGACGCGCCTGCTGTAAGCGAACTGCGGCCTGGTCTTCACGTTTCTTTTCCATATCGAGAACCAGGTAAAGTGACTTGTCCTGCATCGTTTACCTCCGGTAGCTAGCGTACCCGCTCAGCAAGTTGAGCCAAAACTGACACGCAGTCATCAAAAGGCGAGACATCGAGCATGCCCTGTTGCAGAAATCGCTCCACCATTGGCATTAACTGGATCGCCTGGTCAACACGCGGGTCGGACCCTTTCGCATAGGCACCAATACTAATCAGATCACGATTTTGTTGGTAACTGGAATAAATCTGCTTAACCGCCATCGCATTCTGTAAATGCTGTGGCGAAATAACCTGTGGCATGACCCGGCTCACCGACGCCTCTATATCGATAGCCGGATAATGGCCCTGCTCGGCCAAACGCCGACTAAGCACGACATGTCCGTCCAATATAGCGCGCGCAGAATCCGCAATCGGGTCCTGCATATCATCGCCTTCCGTAAGTACCGTATAAAACGCGGTGATAGAGCCTTGCCCCTCACCACCATTACCGGCTCGCTCCACCAACGCTGGCAGACGGGCAAATACCGAAGGCGGATACCCTTTGGTCGCCGGGGGCTCACCAATTGCCAAAGCAATTTCCCGTTGCGCCATCGCATAACGGGTTAACGAATCCATCAGCAAGAGTACATTGAGGCCCTGATCACGAAAATACTCGGCGATCTGTGCTGCGGTTTCGCACCCGCGTAAGCGCATTAACGGCGACTGATCCGCTGGCGAGGCAATGACAACACTGCGACGGCGGCCTTCTTCACCGAGAATGTCTTCAATAAATTCTTTTACTTCGCGGCCCCGTTCACCAATTAAGCCGACCACGATAACGTCAGCGGTTGACCCTCTCGTCATCATCCCCAACAGCACACTTTTACCCACACCACTGCCGGCAAAAAGCCCCATGCGCTGACCTTTGCCTACCGTTAGCAACGCATTGATAGCGGTGACACCGACGTCCAGCGGTTCACGCACCGGGCGGCGCGCTAACGGGTTTATCTTTTCTCGTTGACGGGAACCACGGCGGGCTGTCTCTATCGGGCCCAGTCCATCAAGCGGGTTACCAGCACCGTCAATCACTCGCCCTAAAAGCTCAATCCCTAGCGGAATGCCGGCCTGGTCGAGCAAAGGACGCACTTTTGCACCCGGGATAACACCATGGGCGTCATCCGCGGGCATCAGATAAAGGACATCGTCATCGAAACCTACCACTTCGGCGATCACCTCGCCCTGACTGGTTTCCACCGAGCACAGCGAGCCGATTGAGGCACGACAGCCAATGGCTTCGAAGGTGAGACCAACGACACGGGTCAAACGGCCACTAGTTTGCAGCCGGGCTGGACGAATATATTGCTGACGAGCGGCTAAGCGACGCTCCAGTTCATTCATTGCGCCCATTGCTATCGCCTTGTGGTTGCTCCGTTGCTGACTGCTCTGTTGGTTGGGGGGCCTGCCCGGAGTCTGCCGCTTGCTCCGCATCCGCTGCCTGTTCAGCCTGTGCCTTTTGTTCAGCCTCGGCGTGTTGCTTGCTTCGCTGTTGCTCAACCGCATCGACCTGAGGCTCAGAGCGAATGGGCTGGCCATCCGAACCTTTCAGCCCCTTAATGTAATACTTAAATACATCGTTGATACGTGACTCAAGGGTCGCATCTACTCGTGTAACCGGGGTCGTCACCACACATCCGCCGCGCGTCAGGCTCGCGTCCTGTTCGATGCGCCATCCCAAGTCAGTCAGCTCCTGCTCATTCCAGCGCTGCTTAATGAGCTCAACATCTAAGGGGTGCAGTGCGATTTTCAGCTGACCTGCCTGTTCACTCAGATCCGCCACCGCGTGTTGCACCACATGCTGAATAATACTCGGGTTGGTCTCGACCTCATGCATACAGATCGCTTGCGCCAGCGTCGCGGTCAGAGTGACCAGTTGACGTTCGACACCTTCATTGATTTGCAATGCAGGTTGACGCATGTGTTCGAAAAGTTGTTGCCAACGCAGACTCAGTTCCTGCTGCAATTGTTCGCCGGCCGCGGCAGCTTCCGCTTCCCCGGCACTCTTACCCGCTAACAGGCCTTCGTCATACCCTTGCTTAAAGCCCTCTTCATGACCGCTTTTCAGGCCTTCTTCACGGCCTTCCGCGACCCCTTCCTGGCGCGCCTCTTCACGAATCGCTTCGAGCATCTCTGCGGTCAGTTGGGGAGCTTCGTCTTCCTCTTCTTCCGGTTCTGGTTCCGGCGGTTCAAACTGCCAGCGCATCGGTTTGTTTACCGCATTGCGCCGCATTGAGGTAATGTATTCGTCGCTGGTTATATCAGGATATTCCCAACGTGCAGGCTGGTCGCCCTTTTGAGGGCGGCGCGAATCACTCATACCCGCTCCTCAATTAGAATAAGAATTCTTCGTTGCTACCACCACCAAGCATCAGTTCGCCTGAATCTGCCAGGCGGCGTGCTGTCGCCAGGATATCTTTCTGTGCTGCTTCGACATCACTGATCCGTACTGGCCCCATCGCCTCCAGATCATCCTGTAGCAGTTCAGCGGCACGTTTTGACATATTGCGGAATATTTTTGCCTTAAGCCGATCGTCAGTACCTTTCAGCGCTTTCTGCAGTACTTCACCTTCAACTTCACGCAGCAGCGTCTGAATACCACGATCGTCGACATCGATAAGGTTCTCGAACACAAACATAAGATCCTGAATCTGCTGGCTGAGTTCTTCGTCCTGCTCGCGAATTGAATCCATCAACGGACCTTCGACTGAAGTATCCAGATAGTTCATGATATTTGCAGCTGCTTTCAAGCCGCCCATTTTCGCAGCCTGAGCGCCTGACTGGCCGGCAAACTGTTTCTCCATAATCTCGTTCAACTCCTGCAATGCAGCTGGTTGTACTTCTTCCAGGTTGGCAATCCGCATCATCAAATCCAGGCGCACTTTTTCACTGAACTGGGCCATGATTTCTGCCGACTGTTCAGGGTCGAGGTAGGATAAAACAATGGTTTGTATCTGCGGGTGCTCATTACGAATAAGCGTGGCAACCTGCTTGGAGTCCATCCATTTAAGCGAGTCCAGACCTTTCGAGCCACTGCCCATAACGATCTGTTCAATAAGGTTACCGGCTTTGTCTTCACCCAGAGCAGCGGTAAGTGCTTTACGCACAAACTCTTCACTCTTGAAGCCAATGGTGGTGAATTCCTGAATCTGTTCAAGGAACAGGCTGTGTACCGCGTTAACCTTTTCCTGACTGAAATCTTCCAGACTGGCCATCGCCATACCGACCCGCTGGACCTGTTTGGGTTCCAGGTGCTTTAAGATCTGTGCCGCGTCCTCTTCAGACAAACTCAGTAGCAAAATAGCGGATTTCTCAACGCCACTCAGTTTATGGACATCAAAAGCTTCGTCTTCTTCGATACGAGCAAGCGTACGACGTTTTGTTTTAACATCAACTTCAGACATCTTCGTTCAACCACGCTTTTACCACTTGTGAGGACAACTCTGGCTCATTCGCCACCAGAGCACGAACAGCTTTTAGCAGATCCTCATCTTTATGCAGATCCGGCAACTGTAAAGTGCCATCCGGCGAGAAGCCGATACTGTCGCTGTCAAATTGTTCAGTTAGCATATCGATGGTTTCATCGCCGAGATCTTCATCCCGCGCCAGCAACTCATCGATACCATCGTCCGCTGTTTCGTCTGGGTAAATCAGCTTACGCAGCATCGGACGAACGACCGTCATAATCAGAACGGTAATAACCAGAACACCAGCGCCAAGTCGAACCAGACGCCAGAACCATGCTTCTTCCCACCAGGCTTCACCAGCCTCGGCAAATAATGGTTCGTTGATAAACGGAAAGGCAACCACTTCAACATTGTCACCACGGTTAATGTTGTACCCCACCCCGGCCATCAGCATGCGGCGAATATTTGCCAGCTCTGCATCTGAGAAGGGTTCACGTACTTCTTCGCCGTCCGCATTGGTAGTGGTGCGATAATCCAGTGCTACAGAGACACTTAGGCGCTCCAACACACCCACTTGCTGACGCGTGTGGCTGATCGTCTGGTCAAGTTCATAGTTGCGGGTTTGCTCGCGATGATTGCGTCCCGGTACCACGGCGCCCGCCATGCCGGGGCCTACTTCTTCCGGAATATCCGATTCCAGGGGCGGCTGGTTACTCAATGCACCGGGAATTCCGCCTACCGAGCTGCCCACTGTGTTGTCTTCAATAATCATTTCTGAGCGAACAGCGGGTAAATCGGGGTTATAGGTTCGCTGAGTTTGCTCAACCTGGGTAAAGTCCATGGTCACGTCGACTTGCGAGGTGTAGTTACCATAACCCAATACCGGTGACAAAATGTTGTCGATCTTATCCAGATATTCCTGTTCGCGTTGCCGCGCAATTTCGTATTCACGGCGCGCCTGAGCGGAAAGCTGGTTGCGCGAACCGGAGTGTAACAGGCGACCATTCTGGTCGGTCACTGTTACCTGACTGGTTTCTAACTGAGGAACTGCCGACGCCACCAGATCAACCACTGAGTCGATCTCTTCACGGTTTAACTGGGCGCGGCGGATGTTCAGCATGACACTGGCACTGGGTTGCCGCTCGCGACGCGCAAACACGTTCTCGCGCGGAACCGCCAATAAGACGCGCGCCTTATCGACCGACTGCATTTGTTCAATAGTACGTGCTAACTGCTGTTCGCGGGAATGCTTCAGTCGTTCAGACTCAAGACGCTGGGACACACCGAAGCCCGGATCCTGCATCAGGAAATCATCACCCGTGCTGGCATGGGCAGGACCCATGCCCTGACGGGTCATCTGCAGACGAATATCCGCATAGCGGTCCGAGCGCACATACACGGTATTGCCTTCAACCCGATATTCATGGCCGTTGGCGTCCATGAAATCCAGGGTTTCAACCAATTCCGCGGTTTCCAGCTCACCCAGCGGACGGTAATCCGGCTCTTGTACCCAAAGCATGATAAAGATCGCGATGGCGACACATATCGCCAGCGCTACCACAATTATGATCTGACGCAATGCATCAAAGTTACCCAACCCGCTGAGAAAACCAGATTTCTGCTCTTCGCTCGTCGCGCTGTCGCCTGACCCTGAATTGGCCGGGAAATCTTGCTTGCCTGCGACCAGATCTGTGGACTCTGCCATGCTTTAAACTCCTACTTCAAACGGCCCACTTAGACTGGCATGTTCATGATTTTTTCGTACGCATCAACTACTTTGTTACGCACTTGCACACCCGCTTCAAAGGCGATGCTGGACTTTTGTGCCGCAATCATAACTTCTGCCAGGGACACACTGCTGTCACCCATTTCCATACGGTTACGCAACTCACCGGCTTCCATCTGCAAGCCGTTAATATTATCAATGGCTGATTTCAGCATGCCGCCAAACTCGGTCTGTGACTGATTGCCAGCATTAACACGATCGAGTTGACTTGCCTGCGGTTGCATTTCCGCCAGCATGTTTTGCATTTCACCGTATAAGTGGTCGCTTTTGATGTTCATGGAAGGTTCCCCCAAAAATTCTTAATGCCTGGTAGTGTCAATTTTTAGTCGCCCAGGCTTGTAATGCGCTTGTGATGACGAAGTGCTGCAAAATAGACGCCAACTTTACGATCAATTTACGATCTAAGGAAGATCGATTCCCTGATCGCGCATCTGCGCCAGTTTGTAGCGTAACGTCCGTGCGCTAATTCCGAGTTGCTCAGCAACATCCTTGCGTTTGCCATTACAACGATTCAGCGCATCCAGAATGATTTGTTGTTCTTGTTGTTTAAGTTCACTGCCCAGGCGCTCTGGTGTCGCTCTATCCACCGGGTCAGCATGCGAGTCTGCTGCCAGACCCGGTTGCGCCGACCCCTCCTGCGCTTCAGTGGTCGCTGCCGGGGCATCGTCGGCATAGGAATCATCCAGCAGCAGGTCATCCGCTTTGATCTCGCCGTCGGTAAAGAGTATCAGCGCCCGTTGAATCACATTCTCCAGTTCTCGTACGTTGCCCGGCCAGCTATAATTCTGCATTTTGCGCCGCGCACAGTCGGTTAATACCGGTGCAATCTGACCCGCTCGCTCACAGTGCCGTGACAATAAATGCTCGGCCAACGGAATGATGTCGCCGGCACGGTCCTGCAGCGGACGCCAACTGAGTGGGAATACGTTTAGCCGATAATACAAATCTTCACGGAAAACGCCATCCGCCACAGCGGCCTTGAGATCGCGGTTACTGGTCGCAATAATCCGCACATTCAGTTCTATCGTCTTACGCCCGCCAAGTCGTTCCACCTGGCGTTCCTGCAAGACCCTTAGCAGCTTCGACTGTAAGGCCAGATCCATTTCGGTAATTTCGTCGAGCAGCAAGGTGCCGCCCTGGGCCTGTTCGAATTTACCGGGCATTGCCTGTACAGCGCCGGTAAAGGCCCCTTTTTCGTATCCGAACAAGGTCGCTTCTAACATGTTTTCCGGGATCGCCGCGCAGTTGATAGCAATGAAGGGCCCTTCACTGCGTGCCGATTGTTGGTGAATATACTGCGACAGAACTTCCTTACCCGAGCCACTCGGTCCGGTGATCATCACAGTGGCATCGGTGTTGGCAACCCGTTTCGCCAGTTTGAGCATTTGCTCACTGTAGCTGTCCCCCACCACCGGCTGACCCTTGGTCGTAGAACGAGGTGGTAAGTAACGACTTACCAGCTCCAGCAAGCGCTCAGTTGAAAACGGTTTACTAAGATAGTCCAGCGCACCAGCACGCATTGCGATCACCGCATCATCGACTTTCGCGTACGCCGTCATCATCAGAGTTGGAATCACCAACCCCTGGCTTTGCATACTCTGCAACAGTTGCAAACCGCTCAGGCCGGGCATCTGTACATCGGAGATGACCATATCAATGGCTTCGTCTTTTAAGGTCAGTAACGCCTGCTCCGCAGAGTCAGCCGTTACGCAATTAAACCCTTCCAGCTCCAATGTATCGACAATGGCTTCCTGCAAATTTTTATCATCTTCCACGATCAAGATCTGACGATCATCGGTCATTTACTGTTCCCCCTGATAACGAGGCAGGACAAACCTGAATGTGGTCCCCTGACCTACCTCACTACGTACCTGTACATCCCCCTGATGGGCTTTCGCTACCGATTTCACCACCGCTAAGCCAAGGCCTGTGCCCTGTGACTTGCGAGTGAAAAACGGGGTAAATATCTGTTCTACATCAGCGCTGGCAATACCAGGGCCGTCGTCACTCACGCCTATATACAGCTCTTCGTCGTCTGTTTGTGCGTAGAGCACTACCCTACAGCCTGCACTGCACGCTTCAAATGCATTTATAATCAAATTTTGCAGCGCGCTGGTCAAGGCCGACTGGTTACCCAGAAAAGTGGCATCCTGCTCAGCTGGGACTACTTCAAAACTTATCTGAGTGCGTTCAGCGATGACTTCGACCTGCTCGCGCACGGTTTCTAATACCGTGTTCAGTTGCAGTCGTTCAACCGGGAGTTGTTCGCCACTTTTGGCAAACAGCAGCATATCATTGACCTGCTGCTCAAGATCCTGCAGCCGGGCACTTAGCTTGGAGGAGAATTTGGTTCGTTGTACCAACGGCAGATTATCGCGGCATAAATTCTGCGCATACAGCATAGCGGCGGACAACGGGGTACGGATCTGATGGGCTAGCGACGCCACCATCCGGCCCATTGCGGAGAGACGCTGCATCTGGCTCACCCGAGCCTGCAAGGCACGTGTTTCCGACATATCGGTAATCACGATTAGCTGCCCGGGATGCGGACTTAAGGCTGATATATCAAGCCGTACCCGGCGCCCGGACACCAACGACACTTCGTGCCCGTCGTCGTCGCGTGGGGCAAAGGTATGCGCAATAATTTCACGCCATAGCTGACCCACCAGCTGGGTATCCAGCAATTGCACGGCGGCAGGATTAGCGTGACTAATACAGCCGCGTGGATCCAGCATAACGACACCATTTGGCATCGCAGCCAAAACGGCATCTAATGGCAGTTCTGAAGAAATCGCAGTTGCCTGCGTCATGATAATGTCCCCCTACAACTCAGGGAACGAGAGAATGCAACGGTTATGCCAGCTTGTGGGACTGATTTTTGACGCCAGCCTTCTACTCATCCCGTTTCAGGCTGTACTTACGCATTTTTTCTACCAGCGTGGTTCGACGCATTTTCAAAAGCTCTGCGGCTCGCGCCACAACCCATTCCGTTTGGTCCAGGGCCTGCTCGATTAAATCAACTTCAAGCTCACCCAGAAGCGCCTTAAGGTCAACACCCTCGGCAGGTAATTCGGTTCGTCCGTCTTGCGCGGACAGGCCTTCGCTCATGCTGTCGTCACTAAAGAGCGCATTCAAAGCATCCCGTTCATCGAGCCCGTCGACATATTCGGCAACAAACTGTGGCGCATCAACATGCCGGTATTTCACCGGCAGATCATGCACATCGACCACTCCGTCCGGATGAGTAATGCTCATACGTTCAATTAAATTAGCCAGTTCCCGTACGTTACCGGGCCAGTGATGCTGACACAACGAGGCCGTGGCATGGTCAGTGAACTTCAGCGTTAAGCCCTGATTGGTGTGCAGCCGCCGCAGCAGCTCAGTGACTAATAGCGGGATATCTTCCTGACGGTCGCGTAGCGAGGGCATTTCAACCGGGAATACATTGAGCCGATAATAAAGATCTTCGCGGAACTGGCCATGCTTGATCATGTTATCCAGTTTGCGGTGGGTGGCAGCAATAATACGGACATCCGCCTCAATTGGACGTGAGCCGCCGACCCGTTCAAACACCCGTTCCTGTAATACCCGCAGCAGTTTTACCTGCATCGGCATTGGCATGTCGCCGATTTCATCCAGAAACAGCGTGCCGCCCTGGGCCATTTCAAAGCGCCCTTTACGGGTACTGATAGCACCGGTGAAAGCGCCTTTCTCGTGCCCAAATAATTCACTTTCCAGCAAATCGCCTGGAATAGCACCGCAGTTAACCGGAACAAAAGGGCCTTCATGGCGCGAGGACAGTTCATGGATACTGCGTGCGGTGACTTCTTTACCTGTGCCTGACTCGCCCAGAATAAGTACATTCGCCTGGGTCGTGGCAACCTGAGTAATCAGGGTACGGACCTCTTCAATGCCCTGACTCTGGCCAACCAATGCACGCATTAATTCGAGATGATGCCCTTCACCCAGCATACTATTAGCGGGAGTTGGCCGTTGCCGGTGGTATTCATGGCAATAATGGAGTAACTGGGTTAGCTCGGAATAATTCACGCAACTACTAATCTGTCCAACCACATTGGCAGACGACAAGGTTGCGCCGGCTCTTTCTTCAGTGACCAACACAGGAACGCGCGGTAACTTTTTGGCCAATGCGGAGGCATCGGGCACGGCCCCTACGACCATGCAGAACGGAAAACCATTTTCTTTAACTTGCTTTTCTAACTGACTGGCAGCCAGTAATCGCGGACGTTCACCAATAAATTCGAACAATGATGCCAGGCGTTGACAGCGTTCGTCCGACTCATCGATTAAATAAATGGTTTTGTTATGTTGCATCCACTAGCCTTATGACGCTGGTCCAAAGTAAAATCTGCAGCTTCCACTCTGCAGATAAAAACCGTCGGCTTCCCCTTTTTGTGCCGGAGTCACCAATTCAGCCCACTGATAATACACGTTTCTGTGGACGCGCGCCAAAAAACCGTCACGAATTTGAATAGCCGGTTGTTTATTATGCAGAATTAGGGGATGTGACTCGCTAAGCTGGTATCGTTCCCCAGTGTTAGTGCTTACTTCGATAACCGATTGCGGAGTGTCGCCCGCCTGCCAGTCAACCACCACAAAAGGTAAGTCCTCGACTTCAATGCGCACTTTTTCGGCTGGAGTTTTAAGGTAGTAGTCGTCGTTTTCTTTCCATAACACACTGGCAAAAAGCCGGACCAGGGCCGTTCTGGTGATTTCGCTGCCCTGATAAAACCAGCGACCATCCTGCTTAATACAGATGTCGATGTCGCCACAGAAGGGAGGATTCCACTTTTCCAGTGGTGGTCGTTGGTAATCGCTGAGCGACCCCTGCAGGGTTTTAAGATCGACCATTACGCACTGAGCTTGTTTTGCCGCAATAAGTACCAAAGGGTTGCTTCGGTACGGTTCGAAACCTTAATCGCTTTAAAGATGGCCGATAAATGCACCCGAATGGTGCCCTCGGTGATGCCCAGAATATTAGCGATTTCCTTGTTCGACAGTCCCTGTGCCAGCAACTGCATGATTTCTTGCTGACGGGGTGATAAATGGCGCTCAATGTCGTTGCGCGCACCATGCCCGGAGCTCGTGTTGCTGGTTTCTGCTGGTAAGTACTCCCGCCCTTGCAGTAAGCCGTGAATCGCCAGTTTCATTTGCTCGGCTACCGAGCCCTTGCACAAATAACTGCGTGCCCCCTGAACCAATGCATGACGGATATCCGCATTGTGCTGTCGCCAGGTAAACAGCACAATGTGACTCTGGGGCGCCAGACTATACAACTTCTGGGTAACATCCCGGTGATCAAGGTCAGGCAAATCCAGCTCAGCAAAAATCATGTCATAGCTTTCGCCGCTGGCGAGGTAGTTTTGCGCAACAGCAAAGCTATCCGCTTCGTAAATAGAGACTTTCTCGCTATAACTGGTTAGCAGATGGATCAACCCTGAACGCGTCAAAAACTGTGGATCTAGAATAAGTATTTTCATTGTAACCAAGCTTCGCTATTGTTATTTGATGTTATCTGCAATTGGCAGAGGTCACAGCGTACATGTTGTAACCACTAGGGCATCCTGCCCAGCGCGTCAAACTCAACAGATAACGTAAAAACCTATCTGTTTAACTTTCCGCATAGTGATTAGGTCATGCTAATTTTTATTACTTTAACAAATATCCTATACCAATGTTAAGGGCTTTCGCTGCAACTTTCCTGCTCAGCGTCTTTTTACTGACCGCCTGCACTCCCCCAGATGCGTTACAGCGTAGCCATCAGCTATCGCCTTCGAGCTTAATGAATGCCCGCTTCAGCCCAATGGGGACGCTTGCAGTGGCGACGTTAGAGCAAGTGGCGGTGTACAATAAAAACGGCGAATTAGAGGCCTTGCTTGAACTCCCTCCAACGGAGGGTAGCTGGAATCTGACCTGGCTCACGGCGGGGCAGTTGGCTATAACAGATGATAAGCATGTCTATAGCTGGGATTACCAGCAGGCGAAACTGGCCGGTCCCTGGGTCAGTTCGCAGCGGATGCGATTGATTGACGCTCATCAGCACCAGCTTGCTCTGGCCTTCGACGCGCCGGTCCTGGAATGGCTGCACTTCAATGATGCTGGCCATCCGATACATCGTACAACGATTGAGGTTGCCGGACGGATTAGTCAGTTGCACTTCGATAACGACGGCGGACTGCTGGTTGCGGATGAAAGTGGCAGATTAAGCTATTTGCAGGGAGCAGACCGCGACCCACTGTGGACCATTCAGTTCGCCAATATGCACGTCGTCCAGTCGATTGCCTCGTCCCCGGAGCAGGTCGTGGTGGTGACTCAACCGCCGGGCGACCGTTTTGCCACGGGCAGTGGTCAGCAAATTGTACAGATCGATAGAAATAGCGGTAAAATTAACCACCGCGCCGATCCAGCTGTCGATGGTCAGGTTGCCAGCCTGATGACTGAAGGGCAACGGCTATGGCTTGGCAGCAGCGGTAATTGTATGTATCTGCACAGGCTACAACGAACAACGAGCGCTCACTGTTATCCGCGCCCGCAACGTCTTGGTCGACAGACTGGGCAGGTTATTGCGCTGCATGTAACGGACACTAAAGTGTACGGGGTTACCTCAGCCGGATACCTGCAAGTTTGGCAAAAAAAGGATATAGTCTCTCCACTCTGAGGCTCAAAATATTGAAACTAATGATGAAACTTCGACATTGCACAGCCCTGCTCGGGCTCCTGGTGGCGTTATATACGCCTTTAAGCATCGCTGAAAGCCAGCTTTACCATAATTTTACCGGTTATACCTTCACCGGTGAAATGGGCCCGGAAACGAATTTACAAAGCTTCACCCACATGGTGGTTGAAGACGGCCGGGTCGCCGCTATTGGCGGTGATGAATTGCGCGAGCAGTTCCCTGATGCGCGAGCACATAACCTTGCCGGCAGAACTCTGTTGCCAGGTCTGATTGACTCGCACGGACATGTTCAGATCCTTGGCGAAAACCTTATTCAGGTGGACTTACGCGGCATCAATAACCGCACCGCCACGGTGGCCAAAGTTGCCAACTACGCGGATGCGAATCTGGAACTGGACTGGGTGGTCGGACGCGGTTGGAACCAGGAACTCTGGCCGGTGACTGATTACCCAACACGTCAAGACCTTGACGAACTGATCAATGACCGACCTGTGTATCTGACCCGCGTAGATGCCCATGCCGCCTGGGTTAATACAATGGCGCTGGAAATGGCCGGAATCGACGCCGATACACCGGATCCCGATGGTGGCCAGATTATTCGCGACGAGGAAGGTAACCCTACCGGTATTTTAATTGATACCGCGATGGCACTGGTTGGCGACACCATTCCGGAAGTCACCGAGGAAACGCGACTGGGCGCGCTTAAAGTTGCACAGGAGCATTTACTGGAACTGGGTCTTACTCAGGTTCTCGACGCCGGAGTCAGCCGCCAGGGGCTGGATGACTTCAAAGCGATGAATGAAAACGATGAGCTGAAACTGCGGATAAACGCCATGGTTGCAGCCACCGATCCGGACCTGTATGCAATTCTGGACGAAGGTATCTACCTTAGTGACAACCACCGTCTGCGCATCGGCAACGTAAAAATGTACGGTGACGGTGCACTTGGCAGTCGCGGCGCGCGCTTAATCGAACCTTACTCCGACGATCCCGACAACTACGGGTTGCTAATCACCCCGGAAGAGCGTGTGCGGAGTTTATTTGAGCAGGCGCATGAGGCTGGTTTTCAGATCAGCTACCATGCGATAGGTGACTATTCCAACCGTCTGGCGCTGGATGAATTTGCCCGCCTTGCGGACGAGGAAGAGAGCGGCAGCCTTGCCGCCTATCGCCACCGTATTGAGCATGCACAAATTGTTCAGCTTGAGGACATTCCCCGCTTTAGTGAACTGGGTATTATTCCGTCGATGCAACCGACCCATGCGACCAGCGACATGAATATGGCCGAGAATCGCATCGGTGAGCAACGAATTGCCGGAGCGTATGCGTGGCGTCGCTTTATCGATAACGGGTCGATTATCGCTGGCGGCTCAGATTTTCCGGTTGAACTGGCGAACCCCTTCTATGGTATTCATGCGGCGGTGACCCGCCAGGATCGTCATAACCAGCCAGTTGAAGGCTGGCATCCAGAGCAGGCGCTGTCGTTACTGGAAACCATGCGTAGCTTTACTATTGACGGTGCCTGGGCGGGCTTTGCTGACGAGTACTCAGGGTCGTTGCAGGTCGGCAAGTATGCCGACTTCATTGTCGTCGACCGTGACCCGTTCCGCACCAGTAATAAGGACTTATGGAAAGTTCAGGTCCTCTCTACCTATGTCGGTGGTGAACGTGTATTTCATACCACCCGCTAAACCAGCAAAGGCGTCTGTTGCCAGACGCCTTTTTTGAGTATGCAGACCATGACTGATACCTTTTTATTTGCTGACGAAAACAACGCTTCCGCGGCAGCACCGCGTAAATCACCGTATAAAATATTAATTGTCGACGACGATGATGAAATTCATGTCATCACCCGCATGGCATTAAGTGATTTTCAGCTGAATGGCCGTGGTCTTGAGTTTATTTCTGCTTACTCCGGCCAGGAAGCACAACAGGTATTGCAGGAGCAGGAGCAGATTGCCTTAGTCCTGCTTGATGTAGTCATGGAAACTGACCACGCTGGTCTTGATGTCGCGCGCTGGATCCGTGAAACCCTCAAAAACCGCCTGATACGCATTGTGCTGCGTACCGGCCAACCCGGGCAAGCGCCGGAAGAAGAAATCATCGCACGTTACGAGATTGACGACTACAAAGAAAAAACCGAGCTCACCTACCGTAAACTGGTCACTTTGATGTACTGCAGTTTACGTGCATACCGCGAGCTCTTGCGCATTGAACGTAACCGACAGTCCCTTGAGCAGATCATTAAAGCCTCAGCAGAGCTGTTCAGCGCCTCCTCCGTACGTGAACTAAGCCGCGGTATTCTGGCGCAACTGGTAACGCTGGTAACCCACGCCGATACTGCCGCTTACTGCAGCGTGGACGGCCTGACAGCGAAAAGCAGATCAAACGGCTTCGAAGTCCTCGCTGCCACTGGCCATTATGCCGGCGACGAAGGGTCACGCCTGCAGCAGCAGGTCGAACACTCGGTAATAGAAGCCCTGGTGCAACGTCCTGAACCGGTCTCTTTCGTTATTCATCAGCATGACTACTATGGTCTGTATAAAACCAGCAACGGTCGCTCTTACCTGCTTTTTATCGAAGGGATAGTCAAAGATGATGCACCGAATGATGAACTCAGTGAGCATGATCAACATCTGCTGGAATTATTTATGAATAATACTGCAATTGCCTTCGAGCATGCCAAAGATCACAATCTGGACGGCTAGCGCCGCTTCCCTTTTGTCAGGAGCATCACAACCATGAAACTGGATGACATTCGCCGCGATTATCAGCGCCAGCAGCTGCAGCGCAAAGACCTCGCTGAAGACCCTTTACTGCAGTTTGAGCGTTGGTTTGATGTCGCTAAGCTGGCTGAGCTAAGCACTGATCCGACCGCTATGGTTGTGGCAACCAGTGGTGCAGACGGCCGCGTCAGTCAGCGGGTGGTTCTCCTCAAAGAATATGACCAGCGGGGATTCGTGTTCTACACCAACCTGCAAAGCAGAAAGGCACGCCAACTCAGCGAAAACCAGCAATGCTCAGCGCATTTCGCCTGGTTGCCGCTCGAGCAACAAATTAGCATCGAGGGACAGGTTGAGTTTTTATCTGACGCAGAAAATGCTGCCTACTTTCACA
Organism: Aliidiomarina sedimenti; assembly: GCF_003986955.1. Lineage (GTDB taxonomy): Bacteria > Pseudomonadota > Gammaproteobacteria > Enterobacterales > Alteromonadaceae > Aliidiomarina > Aliidiomarina sedimenti. Next base: position 31,556 of record NZ_PIPN01000006.1, read on the forward strand.
GCCGCCCCCGCGCCAGCCAAATTGCAGCCTGGGCATCGCAACAAAGCCAGACAATCAGTGACCGTGCCCACCTGGATGCACAATACAAAGCACGCGAAGATGAGTTTGCCAGCCACGACGAAATTCCGTTACCGCCCTTCTGGGGCGGCATCCGCATTAAACCCAGCTACATTGAATTCTGGCAGGGCCGGGCCTCTCGCTTGCACGATCGTTTTAGCTACCAACGACAGCAAGACGGCTGGACACTGCAACGGTTGCAGCCTTAATCGTCCTTCGGTGTCGGCGGGGTAACAGAAAATCGCTGCGCGGCGCGCTGAAGACGTCCCCAGGTGGCGTCATCTAACTCGACACCCTGTTGCAACTGGCAGGCGCGGTTAGCCAGGGCCCGCTCCCCGGGGATGCGCACCGGAGAATCAGAATCGAGTGGCGGACACGCCTTACAGCGCGCAACCAGGTCATCGGTCACACGCAGGAAATCGGCTGTTTCACCAAAAGCGGACGGGTCCAGAACCTGAACGAAAAGGGCGTTACTTTCGCCGTCACTGGCGCCGTCTAAACGACCATAATTACTAAGCGACATGGTCCAGATTTCACTCATCAGACACAAGCCATAGCCTTTGTAACCAAGGTCAGTCCCACCCAGAGGAAGTATGGCCGCGCCCTCCCCCTCGATATAATCAGCAGGGTCGGAAGACAGTTGGCCGTCCGCACGTACAATCGCCTGCCAGGGTAACGGCTGCTGACGCTCCCAGTACTGACGAATTTTACCCGCCGCAGTCATTGAGAAGCTCATATCAAGTAGCAAAGGTTTGTCTGATGTTGGCACCCCAATCGCAAACGGATTCGGCGAAAACACCGGCGCTTTACCTCCAAAGGGCGCGACGCTCGCCTGCGCTGGGGTTGAACAGAGCAAACTAATTAATAACCCCTGCTCAGTCGCCAGTTGCAAGTAAGCAGCCAGGCTGGCAACGTGCTGGGCCCGGCGAACAACTATAGTTGCAGTCCCTGCATCACGCGCCATGTCACATGCCTGGCGTACAGCTTTGGCGGCAACGAAGGGTCCTGGCAAAAAGTTGGCATCCCAGCTTGCTACCGCTGCCCGCTGTTTCAGTACGCTGATATCGCCCTCGCCCCTGGCCTGCCCCTCAGCCAATAGTTTGGCGTTGAAATAAAGGCGTTTGTAGCCATGGGTGGAATAGCCAAGCAGGTCGCCTTCGAGCAGGTACTTGGCGGTATCAGCAGCAATATCCGGGCTGGCACCAGCGGCGGTTAATACCGACTGGCCAAAATGAAGCAAATGTTGGGCGTCAAAACGGGGCATAGGTCATTCTCTTTTGCGGTAATTGAGCGAAACTTGACTGAAAAAGCAGTGTAACCTTAAATTGGCGCTTGGTCAGCCGCACTCCATTGGTTAAGCTGGTGGGTCTACGTGTATCCTGGAAAAGTCAGTAAAAGGACCGTCCATGAAGAGAATTGCAGTCATCACCAGTGGAGGTGATGCCCCCGGCATGAATGCCTGTATTCGGGCTATTGTACTTACCGCCAGCCAGCATGATATTGAAGTGATTGGTTTTCGGCATGGGTTTCGCGGCATTGTCGAGGATCTGAATCAGCCCTTGCATCCAAATGACATGCGTCTGGTCAGTCAGCGCGGTGGCACTATTTTACTCAGCTCTCGCTATCCCCAGTTCAAGGAAGTCGATGCCGCGCGCCAGGCTGCTGCCGTCCTCGACCAGCACGACATTAGTGCACTGGTGGTGATTGGCGGCGATGGTTCCTTTCGTGGCGCCCATCACCTTGATCAGTACTGGGATGGCCAGGTCCTTGGCCTGCCAGGCACCATCGACAATGACTTAGCCGGTACCGACACCACCATTGGCTTCACCACCGCCGTAGACACGGCGATGGAAGCCATTGACCGCATTCGTGAGACCGCCGAAGCCATGGCACGAGTGTTTCTGATTGAAGTCATGGGCCGCCATGCCGGGTTTATCGGTTTGCACGCAGCGATTGCAGGCTCCGCCGAAGCGATGCTTGTACCTGAACTGGAACCTCAACCTAAACTGGCCGACCTGGCAGATAGCATCAGGCGCGCACGGCAGGCGTTTCCTGACAGCAGTTATCTGATCGTTGTTTCGGAAAATCTATGGCCTGGCGGGGTTGAAGAATTAGCCCGCCAGTTAACTCAGGCAACCGGCACCACCTGCCATTCCGCGCCGCTTGGCCATATACAGCGTGGCGGCCGTCCTAACGCGGCTGACCGCATTCTGTCGATGCAATTAGGTCAGGCCGCGGTGCACGCTGTGCTGGACGGAATAAGCGGTCACATGATCGGTGTCGAGCAGGGACACGTAGTACGGGTACCACTGCATTTGACCTTTGAGCGCGATAAACAACTGGACTCTCGCCTGGTCGACTTGCAACTTGGCTTGCAACAGCTAAATTTTGCTTCAAATGTGGTGAAAGAATCCGCATAATTGCGCCCCATTTTGATGTTCAATGGAATGCTTAACCAGAAGCTAACCAAAAGGTAATACGCATTGTCACAACCTATCGACTTTAACGTCAGTCTAAGTGAACCGGTTCGCGCCTATTTTGGCGCTGACATCGCCAAACAGGTGTTTCCGGGCCATACCCATATTATCGGCTTTGGCTTCGACGGCACCGCCTGTTTTCGTAAAGGCACCCGTCATGGACCAGACGGGTTGCGCTCTATCTCCGAAGACATCGAGTCGTACTCACCCTATCAGGATTCTGATCTGGACGATTTTGTGTTCTATGACTTAGGTAACCTGGAGCTGGGCGAAAAAGCGGACGTTGAGGCGCAATGGCAGCACGCCACGGATGACTTTAACCGTATCTTTAACGGGGTAAATCTGGCCGCTGACGATGTGCGTATTATGACCCTCGGCGGTGAGCATTCTATTTCGTACGCACCTATAGTCCGCTACCTGCAGCAGTATGACGATCTGGTTCTGCTCCATCTGGATGCACACGCCGATTTGCGCGATGGCTTTGAAGGCTACCATTATTCCCACGCCTCGATTATCCGCCGCGTACTCGACCATTTTGGCCCCGGTCATCAGTTAATCCAGTACGGCATCCGCTCAGGCACCCGTGACGAGTATCGTTACATGCACGAGCACAAAACCGTGCGGACATCGCGCCAGGACTTCCTCAACAGCGTGGCGGCGATTCCGCCGGAGCGACCGATTTATTTAACCCTGGATCTGGATTACTTTGACCCTTCATTTTTGCCAGGGACAGGTACGCCCGAACCTGGTGGCGAAGACTTTCATTCGTTTGTCAGTCTGGTCAAGCTATTAGGTGAGCGCAATCTGGTCGGCTGCGATGTAGTCGAGCTGTCACCGCAAATTGACCCTACCGGAAACTCCGATGTTTTCGCCGCTAAAATAGTGCGCGAGCTGTTAATAACCTTAGAAAAAGGACGCCGTCCATGACCACTGACCTGAATGAATGGAGCATCGAGCAGGCTGAAGAACTGTATGGTGTTAACCGCTGGAGCTCCGGCTATTTTTCGATCGGGGACAACGGCAACATTCATGTCAGCGCCAACCATCGTCGGCCTGATGTGAAAATTGATCTTAAAGAGGTGATCGACGAAATGGTCGCCGAAGGCATTCAGTTCCCTGCCGTTATCCGCTTCCATGATGTCCTCCGCTCACAGGTGGAAATACTCAACGAAACCTTCCGCGACACCATCCAGCAGGCCAGCTATCAGGGTAAATATGTCGGTGTCTACCCGGTTAAAGTTAATCAGATGCGGGAAGTGGTTGAAGAAATTATTGATGCCGGCGAACCCTACAACTACGGGCTTGAAGCGGGTTCCAAACCTGAACTCATGGCGGCGATGGCCTACAACGAAAACCCTGAAGCGCTGACTGTTCTCAACGGCTATAAAGACGAAGATTACCTGACCCTGGCATTACTCGGCCGCCGTCTTGGGCGGAAAATGATTGTGGTGGTGGAAAAGTTCTCTGAGCTGGAAATGCTGGTCGCTCTGGCGCAGAAGCTCAATATTGAGCCGATGATAGGCCTGCGCAGTAAAATGATGGTGAAAAGCCAGGGTAAATGGGCCAGTTCCAGCGGTGAACGGGCCAAGTTTGGCCTGAGTATTGCTGAAATCCTCAACGCCATCGACTACCTCAAAAAGCACGATATGCTGCACTGTGCCAAGCTGTTGCATTACCATATTGGTAGCCAAATTTCTGATATCCGTAAAATCAAAGAAGCGGTCACCGAAGGTGCGCGGTTGTACGCGAAACTGGTGCAGATGGGCGTGCCGATGGAGTACCTCGACATCGGCGGAGGCCTCGGCGTCGACTACGACGGCACCAGCTCAACCACAGACTCCTCACGCAACTACTCGACCGAGGAGTACATTGCTGACGTGGTTTATGGGGTTAAACAAATCTGTGATCTGGAAGACGTGCCCCACCCTAACCTGGTCAGTGAAAGCGGTCGTGCTATTACCGCCTACCACAGTATGGTGGTGACCAATGTGGTGGGCGAAATAAAGCCCGGCGGCACTGAGTTTGATATCAGTCCGACTGAAGGCGAGCACGTGTTGGTAAGCAATATGCGTGAGCTGATCGGTGATGACAAGACTCACCCTCAGGAACGCTATAACGACGCCGCCAGTTTTAAAGAAAGTGCCTATGAAGCGTTCAAGCTCGGTGTCGTTGATCTGCCGGAAATAGCGAAGATCGATGTTATGTACTGGCAAATTCTCACCGATATTCATCATTCACTGGACCGTGACAGCTTTGTCATTCAGGAACTTGAAGCACTGGAAAATACCCTGGCCAGCCAGTACCTGGGCAACTTCTCAGTTTTTCAATCCGCTGCCGATACCTGGGCAATTGGCCAGTTATTGCCGATAGTGCCAATTACCCGGCTGGATGAGAAACCCAGTGTCCGCGCCTCTATCGCCGACATTACCTGTGACAGCGACGGTAAAATCAGCAAGTTTATCGAAGGCACTCAGGTCAGTGAGAACATTCCGTTGCATCCGTTGCGTAAAGACGAACCCTACCATATTGGTATGTTCCTGACTGGTGCGTATCAGGACGTAATGGGCGACATGCATAACCTCTTTGGCCGCCTGACAGAAGTGCATATTTTTGCCCACGACGAAGAGCCAGGTGACTTCTATATTGAAGAGATAGTGCCGGGTAACTCCGCCGCACGTGTGCTGGAAACCATGCAATATAATACGGATTACATGGCAAAAGTGGTCAAAAAAGCGGTTGATCAGCAAATTCGTAAGGGTGGCCTGGCTCCCCGTGAGGGCGTGCGCTGGACCGATTTTTACGAAAAGTGCCTCGATGGGAGCACCTATCTGCGCACATAAAAGTCGCAAAACGGGCATTTCCTGAGCAATCAGACGCAAAGCCTTAAAAAGCGTTTGACTTGCGCCGCCGTTTTGCGTTTAATTGCACCCACGCCCGGATAGCTCAGTCGGTAGAGCAGAGGATTGAAAATCCTCGTGTCGGTGGTTCGATTCCGCCTCCGGGCACCATTATTATGAGAAACCCACCTTTTGGTGGGTTTTCTTTTATGTGCCCCGGCGTCATCTTCGATTACGAAATGCATCCATGCATTTCGCCCTGCGGGCCAACGCTGCGCGTTGTTCAAAACCGCTCCCAGCGGTTTTGTCCGCCTCCGGGCACCACTATTTAAGGAAGCCTGTCCATTTGGACAGGCTTTTTTTTGTGCCCCGGCTAAATTTGCTTGCAGTACATATTGGATGAACGTAGGGTGCTGGTTGGGCGTTCGTAGCCAAGAGGACTCAAGATGCACCGCCTGGTCACCCGATTTTCATTTTCCCCTTATATTTTACCCAGTGTTTATGTGCTTCTTACACTGGTTGCTGTCAGTGACGCGTTAACCCGGCAGGGGTTCGCTCATGGGCTGCTTTATATCCCCCTGGTTCTGCTCGCAGCGTTCAGTAACCAGCTGCGCCATCTGGCTTTTGTCAGCAGCCTCGCTATTTTGCTGACCTGGGTTGGCCTATGGTGGGCGCCTTCTCCATCCGCCGGTTTCAGTCTGACATATGTGGTAGCCAATCGCCTGGCAACCACGGTATGTATTCTGGTGGTGGCCGCCCTCAGCTATCTGGCGCTACGTTATCAGACCCGGCTAAGCCGTCTGTTTGCAAAGCTCAACAAGCAACAACGCCAGTTACGGCGCACCACCCAGTTGGCCAAAGTAAGTCAGTGGAATTACAACCGCACTACCGACAGCGTGCGGATGAGCGGCGCCATCGCGCGTTTAACCGGGGTAGCAGATAATCAGTCAATCCCCCGTACCCAGTTCGCCGCCCGCTTCTTCGGCGAAGGGCGACTCATGCTTGAAGCGATGAAAGAAGCAGAGGCCCTGCCCAACGCACGAAGTTATGAGAACCGCGAAATAGAAGCTGTGTTTTTGGATAGCAATAGTCGTAAACGCTTTGTCCGTCTGCTCGCACACCAGGAAAAAGACGGCGATGTGCATGGAATTATGCAGGACGTTACCGATCTGCGTTTAAAAGAAATGCAGATTTCCCAGCAAATGGAGCGCTACAGGACGATTGCAGAGGAAGCGCCGATTATTCTCTGGCAGGCGAATGCCCAGGGAGTAATCTATGAAGCAAACGACTCCTTAACCTCAACGGTGGGGGGAGACCGCACCGCGGTGGTCGATAAATGGATTGACTATATTCACCCCCAGGATCAGGGTCGCACTGTTAGCCAGTGGAACAAATGTTTGCGCTCAGGCCAACCTTTTCGAATGGAGTACCGCCTGCGCCATGAAGATGGCAGCTACGCCTGGTATCTGGCAACCGCTAAACCTGAGCGGAACGAACAGAATCAGGTGACTGGCTGGATTGGCGCCACCATCGATATCGATTACCTAAAGAATAATTCGGCCCTGGTCAGCAGCGAACTATAAAAACCATAAAAAAGGCAGGCCATCCTGGCCTGCCCTGTTCAACATCCGCTGTTAGTAAGCAGTTTGTTAACCAAACTGCTCTTCTTCCGTAGAACCAGTTAAGGCGGTGACTGACGAGGTGCCGCCCTGAATGACATTGGTCAGATCATCAAAGTAACCCGTCCCTACTTCCTGCTGGTGAGAAACGAAGGTATAGCCTTTCTCGGCCGCCGCGAACTCGTTTTGCTGCAGCTTCACGTAGGCAGTCATGTCATTGCGCGCATAGTCATAAGCCAGCTCGAACATGTTGTACCACATGTTATGCACACCCGCTAAAGTAATGAACTGGAAGCGATAGCCCATGCTGGCCAGCTCGCGCTGGAACTTCGCAATGGTGGCGTCATCCAGGTTGCGCTTCCAGTTAAAGGACGGTGAGCAGTTGTATGCCAGCAGTTTACCCGGGTACTTGGCATGAATGGCTTCGGCAAACTGACGCGCCTCATCCAGATCTGGTTTGGCAGTTTCACACCACAACAGGTCGGCATACGGGGCATAGGCCAGGCCTCTAGAAATGGCCTGCTCGATGCCAGGTTTAACCCGGTAGAAACCTTCTGCGGTGCGCTCACCGGTAATGAAGTCCTGATCATTCGGATCAACGTCATTGGTAAGTAAGTCCGCTGCGTTGGCATCGGTGCGCGCCAGAATCAGGGTCGGCACGTCGGCAACATCAGCTGCTAAACGCGCCGCGACTAACTTCTGCACCGCTTCCTGAGTAGGGACCAAAACCTTGCCGCCCATATGGCCGCATTTTTTCACCGAGGCCAGCTGGTCTTCAAAATGAACACCGGACGCGCCAGCTTTGATCATGCCCTGCATCAGCTCGTAAGCATTCAGAACGCCACCAAAACCCGCTTCTGCATCGGCCACAATCGGGGCAAAGTAATCGATGTAGTTGTCCTCTTCGGCGTGGACCCCTTTCGACCATTGGATCTGATCCGCACGACTGAACGAATTATTAATCCGGCGTACCACTTCCGGTACTGAATCGACCGGGTACAACGACTGATCCGGGTACATAGTGCCCGAGGTATTGTTGTCCGCCGCAACTTGCCAGCCTGATAAGTAAATCGCCTGAATGCCTGCTTTGACCTGCTGTACTGCCTGGCCACCGGTTAAGGCACCCAGTGCGTTGACATAGTTTTTGCCGAACTTCTCCTGTGCTTCACCGTTGACCAGGCGCCACAGTTTATTGGCACCGCGTTTGGCCAGGGTATGCTCGACCTTCACCGAGCCGCGTAGCCGAACCACGTCCTCTGCACTGTAAGTTCGCTCAACACCTTCCCAGCGCGGATCTGTCGCCCACTCGTGTTCCAGTTCGCGCACTGCTTGTTGAAAATCAGTTGAAGTTGCCATAGTAAAAGTCCTGTTGTTGTTAGCTGCCAGAGCAGCGAATACTAAAAGTTATTAGTTGGTAGTAGTTATCAGTAGAAACGGCGCTGGCTAATCAAGTAACTGATAACCAGGCAGGGTTAGGAAGTCATCGAGTTGGTCTGCCACTGTCAGGCGGGCAAATAACTCTACAGCCGGGGCGAAATTCTCCGCCTCCCAGCGTGTTTCGCCGACCTCGTTGCGAACCACCTCGGCTTCCTCAGCCAGCATGCTTTCGAACAGTTCGCGCGTTACGGTGCGCCCGTCACTCAGCAGCTGGGCGTGAGTAATCCATTGCCAGATTGAGGTCCGCGAAATTTCCGCTGTCGCCGCATCTTCCATCAGACCGTATATAGGTACACAGCCTTTGCCTGAAATCCAGGCCGCAATGTATTGCACCGAGACCCGGATATTGGCCCGCATGCCCTGCTCAGTGCGTTCACCCTCACATGGCTGCAGCAGCAACGCCTGGTCAATGTCAGTGTCATTTTCGCGCAGCACCTGCAACTGGTTGTCGCTATCACCGAGGTAACGCTGATAGACCTCCTTCACCGTTGCTGCCAGACCGGGATGAGCGATCCAGGTGCCATCATGACCGTTGCCAAATTCCTGCTCTTTGTCCGCTTTGACTTTGGCCAGAATACGTTCGTTTTCGGCCTCGTCTTTGCTTGGAATAAAGGCCGCCATGCCTCCCATCGCCAGCGCTCCGCGCTTGTGACAAGTTTGAATCAACAACCGTGAGTAGGCATTCAGAAATGGTTTATCCATGCTGACGACCTGGCGGTCAGGCAATACTCGATCGGCATGAGCCCGCAAGGTTTTGATGTAACTGAAAATGTAATCCCAGCGGCCACAGTTGAGCGCGACAATGTGCTCTTTCAGTGCATGCAGGATCTCATGCATCTGGAACACAGCAGGCAGGGTTTCGATAAGCACCGTGGCACGAATGGTGCCGCGCTTAAGCTCGAAGTAGTCCTCAGTAAAGGTGAATACCTTTGACCACCAGGCAGCCTCGCGGCTGTGTTGAAGTTTCGGCAGGTAGAAATAAACGCCGCTGCCATTTGCCAGCCGCTGCTGATGGTTATGAAAGACATACATAGCAAAGTCGAGTAGTGCCCCAGGCAGCGGTTTACCCTGATGCAGAATATGTTTTTCAGGTAAATGCAGGCCACGCACACGGGCAATCAGCAACGCAGGGTTCTCGTTTAGCTGATAACGTTTGCCCTTGGCCGTGTCTTCAAAGCTGATTTCACCGCGGTTAGCGTCGCGCAGATTGAGCTGCCCGTCGATAAGGCCATCCCAGGTCGGCGACTGAGCATCCTCAAAGTCAGCCATAAACACATCCACATCCGCATTTAAGGCATTAATTACCATCTTGCGGTCGACAGGACCGGTGATCTCGAGGCGTCGTTTCTGCAAGTCGCGGGGGATCTCAGCCACTCGCCAGTCACTGTCCCGAATAGCCGCCGTCGCGGGGTCGAAGTCTGGTAACTCACCGTTGTCGTAGCGGGCTTGATCCGCTTCCCGCTGGGCAAGCAGCGCCGGTATCTCGCCGGCGAAATGCGTCGCCAGTTGGTTGAGGAATTCAACCGCGCTGGCGGTAAATATCTGCTCGCTGGCTGCTGTAGCTGGTTTGGTAAACTTCAGTTGTGTATCGCTCATAACTTCATCCAAGTTGTTACGTCGTTGTTAACCTGGATTGAGCATAGCGCTGAGATTTATATCAATGAAATTTATAGTTTATATGACAGCCATTTCTTCTGTGAATTTATAAACGTCATTCACCAGACTTATAGCGCGGAAAACGAAGCTGGCTGGGGTATGGAAAGATATCGGCAACTTCACCCTGCCGAATACTGCTTTGGAGCGACTGCCAATACTCTGCCTCAAGTAAGTCGGGATGCTGCTCGGTGAATATCGCCCGCAGCTTAGGTTTGGCAAATACATAGGTTGCCAGCTGCTGTGGAAACACATCGTGCGGGCCAACCGAAACTGATTCACTATCCATTAGCAGGTCCTGTTGATCTTTCGCTTTTGGCATGGCACGGAAGTTCATGCTCGTCAGGTACTGCACTTCGTCGTAATCATAAAACACCACCCGGCGCCCGCGGGTAACGCCAAAGTTTTTCAACAACATATCACCGGGAAAGATATTCGCCGCCAGCATATCTTTCAGTGCCCGCCCGTAATCATCAAGAATGGCGCGGGTTTCTTCCTCATCCGCATACTCAAGATAGATATTCAGCGGCGTCAGGCGTTTTTCAATATATAAATGACGAATGATCAGAGTGTCCCCTTCTATTTTCATCGACTCGCCAATACTCGACTCCAATTCTGCCAGCAGGTCAGCAGAGATCCGGTTAAGCGGCAATGCCACATCAGAATACTCGATGGTATCCGCCATCCGTCCAACCCGGTCATGGCGCTTAACCAACTGATAGCGCGCAACCACAGTGTCACGCCCGAACTCTTTGGTGCTGCCAAAGCGGTCACGGATAACTTTGAACACATAAGGGAAGGACGGCAAGGTAAACACCATCATCACCAGGCCTCGAATACCCGGCGCCGCTACCATCTGATCGTCACTGCGCTGCAGGTGAAGCAGCAGTTCGCGGTAAAACTCGGTTTTTCCCTGCTTGTGCAGGCCAATGGCGGAATACAAATCGGCTTTGCTTTTGCGTGGTAACAGGCTCTGTAAAAAGCGCACCAAGGCCGAAGGCGCCTGCGCCCGGACCATAAAATAAGCCCGTGCAAAACTGAAGATAACGCTCAAATGTTGCGGGTCTGTCAGTAAGGCGTCAACCAGCAGATGTCCGTCGTTGCCGCGAAGCACAGGCACAATGAACGGGTAAGAACGTTCGGTGGTGACAATCCGGCCAATCACATAGGCCGCTTTGTTGCGGTAAAAGGGGTGCTTAAGCACATCCAGGCGCAGCTGGTGTGCCTGCAGGTTATGTTGCCGCGTTTGCTCGCTGAAGGCCCGGCGTAATCGTTCGACATCCTCTTTCAGATCAGCAAAGGGCGCTGCAAAGCCAATGTCCTGAATAATTTGCAGCAGCGTCTCAGGCACCCCATGTTCGACCGGAAAATAGGAACGATACTCGGCCTCGACGGGCACCGGAATGCGCCCCTCAATCGTCGTTTCAACAAAGATAAACTGATTGTGAAAATAGCGGCGATGGAACAACTTACAAAACACTGAATTAAAAAAGGTTTCCGCTAATTCGGCCTGCGGATGAAAGCTCAACAGCCCGATATAGTCCTGTTTTACCTGTTGCCACAATTCGCTGTCAGGCGACCCGCTCGGCAACTGGGTGGTTAGTTCCCCGACACATTCAGCCACCCGTTCGTCATAATAAGAAATACGTTCACGCGACAGATGCTGTAAACCCAGCCAGTCCCCCTGCTGGAAACGCTGACCCGCATCATCAGTCAGTTCACCGAAGATCCGGTAGTGGCGTTGAAATCCTTGTAAAATCAAACGGGCAATGCGGTTTGCCTGAGCCATGTCAGCCTCTTTTTGTGATTGTTTTTTAGCGCTTGCTAAGGCACCCTATAATTCACTTTGCTTATGTAACTTAGCATTTAACATTAAAGAAGTTTATTGTATCTATGAACCAGTTTCGTCATATCGATCTCAATTTGCTGGTCTATCTGGACGCATTATTACGCGAGCGTAATGTGACCCGCGCGGCTGAGCAGCTCAACATTACTCAGCCAGCTATGAGCAACGGCTTGAAGCGGCTGCGCACGCTTCTTAATGACCCTATTCTGGTGCGCACCAGCGAAGGCATGATGCCCACTGAGCGAGCCCTGGAAATGCAGTCTCAGGTGCGGCAGATTCTATATAGTGTGGAAGAGGTTATTCAGCCGTCGCGCACCTTTGTCGCCGCGGAAAGTGAACGTGTGTTCCGCATTATGATTTCAGACTATGCCGCTTCTACCTTGATGGCGCCGCTGCTGGGTGCCTTACGTGAGCAGGCACCGCAGGTCACTATTGACCTGATGACACCCAGTGACGTCAGCTTTCACGACGTCGAAAACGGCAAGGTCGACATCGCCGTGAATCGCTTTGACGAGCTGCCGCAGTCATTCCATCAAAAGCTGTTATGGAAAGATGACTTCGCCTGTCTGCTACATAAAGAGCATCCACTGATCAACAACTACACCCTCGATGAGTACCTCAACGCACGCCACTCCTGGGTCAGTAAAACGGGTTTTGGGGTCGGCATCGGGATGGACCCGAACGACGTGCAGAAGCTGGGCTGGGTAGATGAAGCACTCAATCGCTTAGGCCATCAACGCCGGATCAAAGTGTTTACCCGTAACTACCATGTTGCCATGTATCTGGCCAAGGAAGGGCTCATCGCCACCCTGCCGCGCAAAGCGGCAATGCTGTACGAAGACAGTCCTGACCTGGTATTACGCGAACCACCCTTTGCTATCCCGGAAATTGAATTAAAAATGATCTGGAGCCCGCTGTTGCAACATGACGACGGCCATCGCTGGTTCCGCCAACTGGTCGCTGAAGTCGCCGCACGCTGCTAAGGGAGCCGTGGCTCCCCAGCATGTCCGCCAGACTTTTTATACCGTAAAGCGTGCTGCCAGCCCGCGCAGGCTATCCGCCACTCTGCCCAGCTCGGCACTGGCCTCTGTCATCTTCGCCGACCCTTCCGCTGAACGCGTCGACATATCATTGATGCCATTAATATTGGTCTGGATTTCCTGAGTCACACTAGCCAGTTCTTCAGAGGCGGTGGCAACCTGATCGTTAATATCCGTCATCTCACCCATCGAGCTACGAATAACATCCAGCGCCGTACTCGCCTGGGCTGATTTATCCAGGGTTTGCACCACCTGTGCCTGTGAACTGGTCATGACGTTCACTGCACTTTGGGTTTCCTGTTGCAGACCCTGAATAATGCTCTGAATATTAAGCGTCGAGTCCTGGGTTTTCTGCGCTAATGAACGCACTTCATCTGCCACCACAGCGAAGCCTCTGCCCTGTTCACCAGCACGGGCCGCTTCAATTGCCGCGTTGAGCGCAAGTAAGTTGGTTTGTTCTGCAATATTTTCGATCACTTCCAGGACTGTGCCAATTTCATGACTCTTCGCTTCGACGCCTTGCACCACACTGGCGGCGCGTTCGACTTCATCAGCAACCTGTTGAATCGCCTGAGCTGTTTCTTTAAAAGCCTGCTCGGCCTCGTCCGTACGGCTCTGCACCTGTTGGGTGGTTTCAAAGGCTTTTGCAGCGCTATCCGCGATTCCCTGAACCGTCGACACCACTTGTGAAATCGCGGTCACGGTTTGCTCAATCGCCTGCTCCTGCTCCTGAATCAAATCATTCGCATCGCCAGCAATAGCAGTGGTGTTATCTGCCGAGCGACTCAGCGAGCTGCTCGCCTCAGTGATCTCGGCCAGCAAGTCACGCAGTTTATCTGCCATCACCAGCATAGCGCGCAGCACGCCTCGCTCATCGCCTTGCGCCTCAACCCGTAAATCACCCTCTGCAATTTGCGTCGCAATTTCCTGCATCTGTGAAGGTTCACCGCCAAGTGGCCGCGTCACGGCATGGGTGACCCAAATGCCAAGTACAATAGCGAGAATAAAGGCAACCACCACGATGGTAAGAATAATCCAGAACGCCTGGTTCACCGTTTCGCGAGCATCCGTCGCGGCTGATGAGTTGAGCGAGTCCGCCGCACTCTCGACGTCATCGAGAGCAAAATTAACGGCATCAACTTCGTTCACCATATCGTCGAGCGACAGACGAACAGTTTCTGAAATTTGCAGTTGCTCTTCGTATAAATCGAACAGCAGTCCCTCGGCAAACGCCAGTCGCTGCCATTCCTCCAGCAATTCCTCCACCGAGACTGCCACAGCACGCAAGTCAGCATCGTCGCTCGCCATCACCGTTTCGAGTGGAAACTCGAAGATCATAAACACCTGTTCCAGTTCTTCGCGCAAGGGTCGTGCCGCCCGCACATGGGACTGACTCAGAAGGTCACGGGTCAGATACTGCACCTCCATCACCAGGCTTTGCAGGTTGACCGCGGCAGAGGTCAGCTCGACGTCTTGCAGCAGTTGCTCTGCCTGATACGAAATGTCCCCGAGCTCGCCTGTCAGAAACGCCGCCGTGCGGTCAAACTCATTTAAACGCCGCGCCACGTCGGCCTCAACCGCTATCAGCTCTTGTTGGTGAGCAAACACCACCATCGCTTCCTGTTCAAAGGCCTCACGTGCGGTCTGCGCATCTTCAAGCGATGCCTGCAGTGCCTCGTCAGTAACCAGCTCGCTAAGGCGCCGGTAGCTGGTAGCAAAAACCTCGCTGGCAATCTCAAAATCCTGTTGCAGTTCACCCAATTCGCTAATTGAGTGAGTGGTCAGCGCCCGCCCGACCAACGCGTTGGCTGAATACATCGCATTTTTTAGCTGAGCCGCCGTGGTTACTGTCGGTGTTGTGGTATCGCTGACATAGACCAGGTTTTGTTCTACGTCGTCCATAAAATGGAGACCCGCCAGACCCACCGCGGCGACCAGGATAGCGACCGCAATGAAGCCTGCTATGATCCGCGCTGAAATCTTTTTCATTAACTGTTGAAGTCCGTGCATGACATCCCCTGGTTTTTATTGTTTTTAGGTTTATTTTTTTGTTTGTAAGCGAGTCGCAATGCTGCGTTTTTTCCTACGCTACCCGCTGAACGTACTTTTTGTAAAGGCCAGTATATCGAATGCTTTTATCAGATGTTAGCGACAATTAGCTGAATAAAACCGCAAACAGACCGCCTTTTGCGCTGCATCAAGCGCACCACCCCTGCGCTATTTTTGTTGCACTGGCTGCACCATTGAGTATGCTAAACAAATGCCTACCCATCAGGAATTAATCAGTCGATGACCTTGCTTAATCATCTGGATGATAAGCTGCTCTATGTATCTCAGTCCGCTACTATCGACAGTGGCGATCTTGATGCTGCCGGCGAGTTACTGCTGAGCAGCCTGGCTGACGGGCTGCAAATCGAGAGGGTGAGCATTTGGTTTTTTAACCGCAAGGGCACTGCTCTCACCGTCAAACTGGCACTCCACCACGGTCAGTTTAGCCAGAAAGGAGCCTTTGAGATCACTCGCCAGGCGTTCCCCCGCTACTTTGCCGCGTTACACAGTGAACGCGCTATTATTGCTGACGATGCCCACCATCACCCGGCCACTCTGGAGTTCAGCGACGACTACCTGCAAGCGGAAGGGATAAGTTCAATGCTGGATGCCCCCATTCGTCACCGTGGTGAAATGGTCGGTATTGTCTGTGCTGAGCACACCGGTGACGGGCGCCAGTGGACCGCCCCCGAAGTGCGCTTTGTTGCCGCTCACGCCGACCTTTACGGGCGGGCCTTGTCTGCCTGCGAGCGCAACCTTTACGAGCGTCAGCTTATTCAACAGAATGCTGCCCTTGAACAGCAGGTGCAGGAACGCACCGCCAAGTTGCTGGAAGCGGAAAAAATGGCGGCACTGGGTAAACTGGTTGCGGGTGTGGCCCATGAGGTCAACACCCCTCTTGGCGTAGCGGTCACTGCTATTAGTCACTGTGAAGAAATGCGCGGTCGGCTGCAGCGGTCGTTCGATGACAAAGCACTCACCCACACCCAGCTCAATGACTACCTTAGCGAAACAGCCCAGGCATACGGCTTGCTAAGCAACAATTTGCGCCGGGCCAGTACCTTAGTGCAGAATTTTAAACGTACCGCAGTGGACCAGTCGCATTTTGAACTTTCGACCTTCTTACTTGGGCCCTATCTGCATACCATTGTGGCCAGTCTGCGCCCGTTATTAAAACGTTATGCACCTCAGGTGGTCATTGACTGCCCGAGTGATTTAGAAGTGACGACCTACCCTGGTGCGCTGGCGCAAATTTTCACCAACCTGATTACCAACACCTGTGAGCATGCGTTTGCAGAATCCGGCCAGCTTCGCTCACCGCGCATCGATATCCACTGTGAGCATGATGAACAGGTGCTTTACTGCATTTACCGGGATAATGGGAAAGGCATGTCCGGCAGTAACTTAGAACACGCCTTTGAGCCGTTTTTTACGACCAACCGCACCGGGGGTGGGTCTGGGCTCGGTCTGTCGATTGTGTTCAATCTGGTCCATCAGCAATTAGGAGGTGAACTGGCGTTAAGCAGCCAGCCCGGCCAGGGGCTCACCGTTAGCATGCAGTTGCCGCTCAATTACCGGCGCGTCGCCGGTGAAAAAGCATCACATTCAGCATGAGTTAGTTCTCGGGCGCACCCGTTTCTGTGTCTGCGTGCATGTCTACATCAGTGTTTACATCAACGCCTGCCATTCGATTAATCATCTTTAGTACTGCTTCAATTTGCAGGCCATCCAGGGTGGCGTAATCAGCACCGGTGTAACCCCACCAGTCCCAGCAACCTTGTGGATTCATTGGCTCCGTCGTAGACGGACGCACCTGCGGGTAAAGAATAACCAGACGGTTGCTGTCTGCCCATCGGTTGAGCCCTGACTCACGGGCAAAACGGTCGCCCACCGCGGCGCTATGCTGGTTGCAGCCATGGAAGCTAATATGCAGGCTGCACGCTTGCCCTTGCGCGCATTCCTCCGGGACGTACAAATAGCCTTCATCGGCCAGGCTGTCAGCAAAACGCCCGCCAGCCATTTGCTGGTCAAAGGTCACCAGTGCACGCTCGCCGGAACCCGGTTCATGTAAGTAGCCATATAAGGCTGCCAGTAACTCGCCAGCCGCATCGTAGTTGCAGTTACCAAGGTACGGGGATTCGCTGCCCGCACAATCGCCGCCACTGGTTAGCGTCGGCCACAAATGGCCGGTTTCAGCACGGGTTATCTGCTCGATATTCGCTGGCTCGACAAACTGCTGGTAGATGTCATGGGCGCGGTTGAAGATAGCATCGCCGACCGTGTTATCGCGCTCTCCGCGAAATAGCCAGACCTGATCCTGGCGTAAGTTTTCCAGTGGCTGGATCGTACGTTGCTCCGCACGCTGCCGAATAAGGGCCAGCAGTTGTTCGCTGTCCGGCGGGTTAGTCCCATTCCCCATACACTGACTTAACGCAGTCGCCAGACTGCCCTGAGCACAGTCATAGGGACCGCCCGCTACTAGTGCGGCGCCGCGCACCCGTTCGCTATGAGCAAAATGAAACTGCTGCGCCATATAGGCACCGGAGGACAAGCCGGAAACGGTTACCCGCAACGGGTCGATATTCAGCCGCGGCAAGCCTGATTCATCAACTTCAGAAGGCTCGTCCTGCCCGCTGCAGCCACTCAACACGACGCCACATAACAGCGCCACCAGGATAGATTTTTTCATCATGGCACCTCAGCCAAACGTACCGCTTTGCGCACGACGTCGCGTAATTCTTTGTCGTCCCACGGCTTGGTTAAGAACTTATAGATTTGTCCCTGATTAATCGCCGCCGTCACCGACTCCAGATCCATATAGCCAGACAACACAATGCGCACAATACCCGGGTACATTGACTTAACATGGTTAAGCAGTTCGGTGCCATTCATATGGCGCATCCGCTGATCAGAAATTATCACCTGCACCTGGTGCTGAGCCAGTAATTCAAATGCCTCATCAGCGGTTTCCGCCGTCAGTACGTGATACCCGTCACGGCGTAGCAGGCGGTTCAGTGAACGCAGCACATTTGGTTCATCATCAACCAGCAACAGGGTCGGCCGTATTTCATCGTCTTCCGGCTCTGTCAGCCCCTCATGCAATGCGAGAAACTGGGCGACGTCGTCCAGGGGCATCGGTCGAGCGCGGTAGTAACCCTGCATCTCATCGCACAACGCGCGACGTAAAAAGCTGTACTGCGCCTTGGTCTCGATGCCTTCAGCAACCACCTTCATATTAAGGTGATGCGCCATCGACACAATACCCTGAATGATCGCCGCGTCGCCT
Source organism: Aliidiomarina sedimenti (assembly GCF_003986955.1). Taxonomy (GTDB): domain Bacteria; phylum Pseudomonadota; class Gammaproteobacteria; order Enterobacterales; family Alteromonadaceae; genus Aliidiomarina; species Aliidiomarina sedimenti. The sequence continues at coordinate 49,857 of NZ_PIPN01000006.1, forward strand.
TTATTGTGCGCAAGGTCAGCAATAAAACTGCGGTCAATTTTAAGGGTGTCTATGGGCAGCCGTTTAAGGTAGTTCAGGCTTGAAAAGCCAGTGCCAAAATCATCCAATGACAGATGCACACCGAGCTCTTTCAGCGCCAGCATCTTGCGCACCGTCGTTTCGGGGTCTTTTAGCAGCACTGACTCGGTCACTTCAATATCAAGGTACTGTGCATCCAACTGACATTCGGTCAGCAGTTCAGCCAGGCGCTCGACAAAGTGTTCACGAAGAAAATGCAATGGGGAGATATTGACCGACACACTGGGCAGATCGGGGTCTGCTAAAACCAGCCGTTTAAAGTCCTCGGCCGCCCGGCGAATGACCCATTCGCTTAAGGATACGATTAAACCGGTCTTTTCTGCTACCGGAATAAATTCGTTGGGAGATACCTCCCCCAGCACCGGGTGAGTCCAGCGCGCCAGCGCTTCCACACCGGTACACTGGCCGCTGCGTAAATCAAACTTCGGCTGGTAGACCAGGCTAAACTGGTCAGTTTCGATCGCCTTCGAAAGTTGATTGCGAATATTAATAAACTGCGCCACTGAGGCGTTAAGGTCACCGCTGTACCACTGGAAGTTATTACGCCCACGTTGTTTCGCCTGGTACATCGCCAAATCTGCCTGCTGGATCAGGACCATTGGGTCTTCCACCTCGTCGGAGCTCAGGGTCACCCCGATAGACGCCGACAGCTGCACGTCCATGCCGCTGACGTTCATCGGTTCGGCTACCTGCGCCAGAATACGTTCGAGTATAATCACGACATCGGTGGCGTTCGCCAGGTCGGAGAGCACTATCGCAAACTCATCGCCTTCAACCCGTGCCAGGGTGTCCCCGGGTCGAATCAACGCTTGCAGCCGTTTCGCTACTTTCTGCAATAAACGGTCGCCGAAATGATGGCCAAAGTGGTCGTTGATCGGCTTGAAGCCATCCAGATCCAGGTACACCACCGCCAGTTCCCGTTTATAACGCTGACTCAGGCGTACGCTTTGCTCCAGACGTTCTTCCAGTAGCGCCCGGTTAGGCAGGCCAGTTAAAGGGTCATGGCTGGTATAATGATCCAGCTCTGCGCTTAAGTTCGCCTCGCGGGTCGCATCGCGAGACACCCCCATATAAAATACCAGCGCATCGTTCGCATCCAGCAAAGGCACCAGGGTTAATTCATTCCAGAACGCCTCGCCGTCTTTGCGGTAATTACGTAAAACCGCCTGCACCGACTGCCCGTTTTGCAAGGCTCGTCGAACCCGGGTGACCTCCTCGGTCGCAGTATCCGGCCCCTGCAGAAAACGGCAGTTTCTGCCCCGGACCTCGTCGCTGGTGTAACCGGTTAACGCCTCAAAAGCGGGATTGGTATAGACAATGGGCATGTCCGCTACCTTTGCGTCGGCGATAATGACACTCACCGGCATGGCGTCAAGCGCGCCTACCATACTGGCGATCGGCAACTGCGGACGTTGCGTCATGAGTCCTGGCTACCGCTCGTCTCAGCGGATTCAGAGGCTTCATCGTCCGGCGTCACATGCTCATCACTGGAGACATCGATATGCACCTGATAATGTTCACGCCGGGTACGCTCAAACACCATCAGCTTTTCAATCATGCCCGGTGTCAGTATGCTGCCAGCATTGAGCAATAAAAACCCACTGTCGGTCAGCAAGTTGCTCTTCACCAACATGCCTGCTTTTAATTGGTTCAGACGACAGGAAATAACACCATCCGGCAACGGTTCCAGATCCGGCGCTTTATCATGCACCAGCGCAATAAAACGCGCTGTCATATCCGGGTCATAAACACGGTCAGCAAAAATTCCCAGGTTCTCCAGTGCATCATCCCGGTTCATCAGCCGATCCAGGATCATGCCCCGTTGCAGCTCAATAAAATCTACTGCAAGCTTTAATAAACGTGACTCTTCAGGGATGTTGCGTCCTTCCAGCTGTCCCGGGAAGCCGCGGCCGTCCCAGCGCTCCTGATGATGCCGGATAATAATAGCGGCCCGCTGCAATGGCTCCAGCGACATCAATAAGCTTTCTCCCAGTTCCGGATAGGTCCGGAATTTGTCCCGGTCACGGCCCCGAAAGGTATCACTGGGCGTCATCAGGTGTTCGTCACTCCAGGTAACCTTCCCCAGATTATATAAGGCCGCCGCCATGGTCATATCGTTGATCCGGACGGCATCCCAACCAGCCTCTTCAGCATAGGCTTTAACCAGAGCGCTGACCTTACCATTGGTCTGGCGAGACTTCGGCAACCGCTGGTTAATCAATGCAGCGAAGACCTCAGTCGAATTCATATAACTCTTTTCCAGCTTTTTATACGCTTTGTCGCGTAACTGGATGGCTTTACGCAGCGCATTGGTGCGTTTAGTAACGCTCAGTTCCAGCTGCTGGTTAAGGTCACGTAGCTTGCGGTTACGTGCCTGGATCAACTTGGTCAACCGGCTCCGTTCGCGCTCCGCGTAGGCCAGACGGGCAGCCTGGCGCAGCACGCCGCGTACTTCGTTATCATCCCACGGCTTCTGAATAAAGCTATAGAGATGCCCCTGATTGATACTTTTGATCAGGCTTTCCATTTCCGGATAGCCCGTCAGCAGAATGCGGATACAGTGCGGCCAGCGCTTCTGCACCAGGGAGAGCAATTCGCTGCCATCCATTTCCGGCATTTTCGAATCGGACACCAGAATATCAATTTCTTCAGATTCCATCAGCGCCAGCGCGTCTTTGCCACTGCCGGCCGTACGGATCTGCATGCTTTCGTTGCGAAGCAGACGCTGCAGCGAACTCAACACATTGCTTTCATCATCTACTAATAAGACTCGAATCGTCGTTGTCGCCATGGTCTTTCCTGTTCCTTTCGTTTTCGGATTAAGCCTCGGTTGGGGCTTGTTGAATGCCAGCAACCGGTAATACCACGGTAAAACAAGTTCCCTGCCCTACTTCGCTGTCGACCCGAAGGGTTCCACCATGCTTTTTGACAATGTTATAGGTCAGAGCGAGACCCAGCCCGGTGCCTTCACCAACTGGTTTCGAGGTGTAAAAGGGCTCAAAAATGCGCGGCATTTGCTCATCACTAATACCGCTGCCATCATCGCGGATAGAGATTTCTACCGTATCACCTGCGACTGCTGTCTCCACATAAATATTGCCGAATTTTTCAATCGCCTGAGCTGCATTAACTAACAGGTTCATAAACACCTGATTAATTTGCCCCAGGTTGCAACATACATCAGGTATATCGGCTAACGCAGTATGAACTTCAGCTTTATACTTAAGCTCATTCCACGCCACGCTGATGGTGGTTTCAACGGCTTTATTAATATTCGCCGGCTGCATTTCACAGTCGTCCTGGCGCGAAAAGTCCTTGAGCGCGGTAATAATATGCTTTACCCGTTCAATGCCTTCTTCCGACTCTCGCAACAGCGCGCTGACATCGGTGCGAATAAAGTCGTAATCAAGGGTCTTTTTCAACCGCTTCAGTTCGTCTACAGAGTCAACATGGTCAATCGCCTCGATAATCTGGCGCAGGTCAGCGACGTATTCAGCCATGGTTTGCAGGTTCGAATAGACATAGCCAATCGGATTATTAATCTCATGGGCCACCCCTGCTGCCAGCTGCCCAATAGCCGCCATTTTCTCGGTCTGCACAAAGGTGCTGTTAACGTCTTCTAGTTTACGGATCAGTTCAGCCTGCTGTGATTGCCGGGCCAGTAACGACGCTTGCTCACGGGTCAGCGCCTGGGCCGACTCGCGAACCTCATTGCGCTGCGCAATCAGGCTGCGTTCCATATTAATCCGGGTTTCATAAGGCGTGAGGGTCAAGTGAATAACATCAGACTGTTGTTTAGCACTCAGCAGCAATGAAACCTGCTCGCCGCTTTGCTGCTGCAATCGCATGCTGTATTGTTCGGCGGGCTTTCCGCTATCCAGTGCAGGCTGCACCATATTGTGCCATGCCAGCCAGTTGGCTTTATTCATCAGGGTGCTGAATGACGCCCCGATAAGTTCGTCGTTGCGATACCCAAGCAGCGTCAGACACGCCTCATTGACCGCTACAATAGAGTTGCTGCTATCAATCACCAGATAAGGTGCTGGTACCTGTTCGACCCAGTTAAACTCAGCATCCATTAGTGTGCATCCTCTTGCTCTGCCTGTCGTTGCCCTTCCTGCAAAGGAACCCGAAGCAACAGGACGCCGCCAGCGAGAAAGAAACCAATCACCATCAGCAATGCTGACTGGCGGCTGAAGATATCAGCTACAATACCGAAACTTGCCGCCATTAACATCGCAAGCCGGTTAAACACGCCCCACCAGCCAAACGCACTGCCACCTAAGCGGGCTGAGGTTAACTGCCCCACCAGCGAGCGGCTGGAGGACTGAATCGCTCCAATTCCGGTGCCCGCCAATAAGGCCACGCCCATAAAGAGGTGGGCCACATCGATACCGGACCAGGCGACCAGCGTCGGCAACATATACATTGCCACAATGGCCACCAGCCAGATTGCAATCACCGCAAAAAGCGTAGGCCGGGCCCCTATTCTGTGTTCGACAAAACCAAACGCCAGCGCACCGCCCATCGCACTAAACTGAGTCGCCAGGAACACGCCGACCAGGTCCGCCTGGGTCAGACCCAGTTCACCAGTACTGTAGATACCAATAAACTTAATGACCGTTTGCACCCCGGCCATATAAAACACAAATGCCATAAAGAAGCGCCATAAAATAGGCTGGTTTTGGCGCAACAACTGAATATTCAGGCTCGATCGCCAACTCAGCCGCTGGTGCCTGGCCAGTACCGGCCGGCGACGGTCTTTAAGCAAAATAAAGGTAGGCAATGCAAAGAGGACAAAATAAACCGAAATCGCAAACATCGACCACTGGTTCTGACTAATATACAGCTCAGGTTGCTGCTCAGGGTTGGCCGTAACCAACACAATGGTCACCAAAACCATGCTGATTAAGCCACCAATGTAGCCCACACCCCAGCCGATCCCGGAAATCAGTCCCATTTGACTGCGCTTAGCAATATCAGGCAAAAACGAGGAAATAATGGCCTCGCCCAGCATCCAAGCGGTGTTGGTGACCAATATCAGCGCAACCCCTAACCAGACATCGCCAGGTGAAACCCAGATCAGGGCAGACGTGAAGGCAGCACAGACCAGGGTCGACCAGGCCAGCAGTCGTTTCTTGCTCGCCCCTTCGTCGATACGCTGACCGATCCAGGGTGACAGCAACATAGCCAGGATGGTCGATCCAATCAGCGCCATCGACCAGTAGCCATCCTGCCAGCGGTAGCTGTCCGGAACGATGTAAGTGACGAAAAACGCAGAGTAAATGAACGAAATTACAACCGTGGTGTAGGCTTGATTGGCAACGTCATACATCGCCCAAGCAAAAATCTCACGTTTCGGTGCCAGCGTTGCCATAGGGCTCCTGTGAACTCAGATTATGGGCGAGGTAGTGCCGCGTTTAAGATTTTCCGCAGCAACGTGACCACCTCCGCCGGATGACTTAACTGGGGATAATGCCCTTGCGCGTCCAGGGTGTAAAGCTCGCATTTCTGCATGGTGCCGACGAGGTAATCACTCACTGCGGGTGGCACAATCGCATCATCCGCCGCCTGCATTACACTCACCGGGCAGGCAAGTTCAGCGTATTCAGCACGATAGTCCGAGTACAGAATGGCACGGGCAAAGTTGAGCATAATATCGGGCCGCGCCTGCTGAAAACTGCGTACCAGGCGCTCGGCCAGCTCTGGTCGCTGCTCATTCTTCATCGCCGTGGCCGCCATTACATTGGCCCACTGAAAATAGTTTTCTTCCATCAGTTCCAGCAACGCATCAATGTCGCTGCGCTCAAAGCCCCCCTGATACGCGCCGTCATTTATATAACGGGGAGAAGGACTTACCATCAGTAAATGGCGGAAGGTTCCCGGTGCCGCCTGTTCAGCGAGAACGCCGATACTGCCACTTGCCGAGTGAGAAAGCAGGTAGGGCTGGTCCAGGTTCAGGCATTCAACCACATCAAGCAGGTCATCCGCGTAACCACGCAGTGTTTTATACTTCGCCTCGTTATACTGACTCAGATCAGACTCACCAGCACCGACGTAATCAAACAACACAAGACGGTAGTCCGCCGACAGCAGGGGCACCACTTTGTGCCAGATCCGCTGGTCACAGCCAAGCCCATGAGCAAGCACAATGGTCTGCGAGCCGGTTCCTAGTACAACCACATTATTGCGCCGCATAATGTTGCGTGAGCCACCTGTCACTGACAAACGGACCTCCTTAAGAATTATCTCAAATGTAGAGTTTGCAATGAGAGCGTTAACAATATGTTAACTAAGCGGAGAGTTCAACTTCGACAATGCGATTGTGGTTAATGACAATTCGCCAGCGCTGAATAACCACACTGCCGTCACCTTCAACGTCGCGCGCAACCAGGTTAAGAACATAGCGTTTCTCCACCTGGTCCTCGATAATCTCTTGATTATCCAGGCGAAATACAATGTGGGTACTCGGATTCATGACCCGCATAATGAGGTCGAGATCCAGAATAATGCTTTCCCGTGTCTGCGCATAACCACTGAGAAATCGGGTTGGCAGCATTTTTGAGTCATTGCGGTAGTGCAGAATCGACTCACCACGCTGCGGGGTATTGCCCTGGCGCGCGATGCGAATATCCTCCGGTAAATCGTCAAAACTCTGGTAGTCGATCCATTCCAGTGAACGTCCAATGGTCTGCTCGGAATTGACATCAAGATAGGTATGGCGCCATTTCGGTCGCCCTTTGCGCAACCACAGCCATAGTTTCTGGCGGATATCATCACGGAAAAATTCGCGCACCCCATACAAAAATGCGGCGATAACCAAAAACATCGCGGTGATATCTCCCACCAACAAACGGCTTTCCAGCAGCAGAAATGAAACAAAGGTCATCACCACCGCCGCCACCGCAGCTTTCAGCCAGCGCTGCTCGCCGACACCTAGCTCCTGGGTACGGCGTTTAAAGGTAACCGGATACTCTATCAGGCGGCGCAGCAGACGCATCTTATTCGACATCCGGGTGGAGTCATCATTGACCGCTTTGCTGTTGTATTCCTGCTCTTCACGGTGCTTATGTTCGCGCCGTGCGACTTTGATCAGCAAGTCTTTTAAATCCTGCTGATCGTCGGCAAAAGGCATCCGTGCAGCGAGCAACAGAAACTGCTGTTCGGTCTGCCACGACAGGTAGTTATCGATGTTTACATGGTAGCGTGAGAGCGACTCGTCTTTTGGCACATTGCGCCGCAAGCGGCGTAAAATAGTAGCGCTCAGTTCGAGCAACTCACCTATTTCATCCCGCTTCACCTCGCTGTTGGCCAGCAATGCCCGCGCCGCACTTTCCAGCGCATTGGTATACTGGTACGCATAAAGGCTGACACTGAGACGGTATTTGGGGTCGGCGCGGTCCTGCTGACCACGGCTGCGGCTAATTAGCCGGCTTTGCACCAAAGGCGAGAGCTGCGCGCTACTGGAATAGGTACGGCGCACATAAATACCCTGCAGGTAAAATTCCTGCTCAGGAATCAGCTGCGAATCAACGTTTAATTCACCCGGAATAAACAGGTACAGATCGAGCCGGTGTTCAGCCTTGTCACCCAGCTCGCGGGTCAGTCTTACACTCTGTTCGTCGTAACGTGCGAGGTGAATCACAGATTCAGGCTACTCCCTTAGTGGTTAGATGAATCGGACGTGCTGTCCTTGTCATGTGCGTGTAAAAAGTTCTCAACTGACTGACCTGTCAGCTTTTTCATTTGGTAAAACAAATAAAATATAGCAGCAAACATAACCAGCATGGTGGGTAACGCAATGACCGGGAAACTCAGCGCGGTCATCCGCCCAAGTTCCTCGTTAAAGGCAGTGGTGCCAGCCGGGCTTACTACAATCCAGCGCGCCAGAATATAATTGAGAGTCGCTGAAAGAAAAAACGCGCCCGCGACCAGGTAGGTTGACACACGCAGCACCCGTTCAAATGCAGGTCGGTTACCCCGTTCATCGACAGCCTGTTCAAAACGCGCCACATTGATTACCTGGTCATTCATCAGTAACTTTTTAATCAATGGGAAACGGGTAAAGTGACTGACCAACACCGCCACCCCGATTACGCCCGGCACCGCCGCTTCTTTAATCGCGATATATTGTGGATCAAGCTCCAGTAGGCTGATCCCGCCGGTTAAAATAACACTGACCACACCGAGCACCGAAAAACCATTCACTTTGTGGCTGCGCTTCAGGTCATACAAGCCATAGCCAATCGGAAACGCCAGTGCCACCACCACACCCAGTGCCGGCCCCAGATACTCGGGTGAACTGAGCTTCATCAGGATAATGACTGGAATGAGAATATTAAACAGCAGGTTAGAAAAGAAGCCAGCCTGCCTGGGCTGAGTCTGTGTCATGAACAAATAGGCCTGTGGTTAGGTCGTCGGTTAGGTCCGCATAGTAGCTCCCAGTATATGCCTACAGCCCTCAATAAAAAAGGCCTGCCGTCATATAACGGCAGGCCTTGCAGGCTGTTTACACAGTTTTTTGTTTAAACTTTAAAATTGCCAACCAGTTCACTCAGATTAACCGCCAAACGGGCCAGTTCCTGACTCGATGCGGACGTCTGGTTCGCACCTGATGCAGTCTGGCTCGACAGGTCCTGAATTGCGACCAGGTTCTTATCGACATCTTTCGCCACCTGAGCCTGCTCTTCGGCCGCACTGGCAATTGAGGCATTACGTTCAGAGATCTGCGAGACCGCTACCGCAATCGTTTGCAGTGCTTCGCCTGCCGCTTTCGCCACGTCCTGGGTGTGGGTTGCCTGCTCAGTACTGACTTGCATCCCTTTTACTGCATCCCCACTGGATTTCTGTACCGCAGAGACCATGGTCTCGATTTCCTTGGTCGATTCCTGAGTACGATGCGCCAGCGCGCGTACTTCATCGGCGACGACCGCAAAACCACGACCAGACTCACCGGCGCGGGCAGCTTCAATAGCGGCATTCAGTGCCAGCAGATTGGTCTGCTCAGCAATACCACCGATGACATCCAACACTGAGGTAATATCTTTTACCTTGCTGGCCAGGGTTTCTATGTCCGCCGAGGATGCTTTCAGTTCAGCAACCAGGTTTTCGATATTGGACACCGTGGTATTAACCTGCTCGCGACCAAACTGAGCGCGCTCGTCAGCATTAATAGACTCTTCGGCGGCTGCCTGTGCATTGCGTGCCACTTCTTCAACCGCTGCGGTTAACTCATTAACCGCCGTCGCCGCTTGTTCAAGCTGTTCGCTTTGTTGATGCAAGCCACGGGTCGAGTCCTCGGTTACTGAGTTCAGTTCTTCAGAGGTCGACGCCAGTTGCTGCGATGAATCTGCAATCAGTGATATTGAATCACGCAGACTGCTTTGCATCCGCTGCAAGGCGTCCGTCAGCTGAGTCGCTTCATCGTTTCCATCGCTGTCAATATGCCGGGTCAGGTCACCGTCAGCAATGGTCTGTGCGTGACTTACTGCGTCACGCAGAGGACGTACAATACTGCGAGTGAAGATGGTCGCCAGAATCGCCACCAGAGCAATCGCAGCTACAATCAGTACCACCACTAATATCTGCACTCGCTGCGCGATACTGCTCGCTTCGTCGTCGGCGGTATCGACTAGATTCTGCTGCCAATCCACCATGGTTTCGAGCTGAGTACGCATCTCAGCCACAATCGGATCCAGCTGCTGGTTGCGGGCGCGGACCCCCGGCCCCACTCCCTGATCCCGGGCAATGTTGATAACCTCGACATTGGCTTGCCAGTAACTTTGTTCCAGGTCCTCATAATCCTGCAACAATGCCCGGCCACCTTCAGTTGTCATATAGGTACGTAGTGTCTGCTTAAAGTCGTCCTGTATCTGACGGGATTGTTGCAGCTCCTGCATATACTGACGACGAAAATCCTCGGTCGTTGCAGCGATGGCATTCATGGTGTGCACACGAGTACGCAAAAATTCACGGTTTATATCCTGCACCTGCATCATCGCGGGTACAGCGACTTCGGTAATATCCTCTTTTTCTTTTTCCATCTGTGATTGCCCCACCAGGGCCACAACCCCAAGCACAATCACCAAAAGCCCCATCACTGCAAAAAACAGTGCAGAGCGCACCCCAATATTTATAGTTCGTATCATTTAAATTTCCTTGTGGGCATTCATCCTATACCCGTTGTGTCCTAACTAAGCTGGCAAAGGCTTCCTGTGCCAGCGGCTTGCTAAAATAGAAGCCTTGGAATGCACGGCAATTCCGGCGCAGTAAAGCCTGTTGTTGTTGTTCGCTTTCCACGCCTTCGGCAATCACCTGCATACGCAGCTTATCGGCCAGGCCGATAATAGCTTCAATGATTATCCACTCGCGTGAGCTATCTCCCTGGTTCGCCTTGCTAATAAAACTCTGATCAATTTTCACTTCGTCAAAAGGTAAGGTCGCTAAGTACGACAATGAGGAATACCCGGTACCGAAATCGTCCATCGAAAAGCGGACCCCATGCGCTTTTAATGCGAGCATGCGTTTAACCGCTTCCTCAATATCTTCAAGGATCAGACTTTCGGTTAATTCGAGAACCAGATGGTTTGCAACCGGGCCAATTGTAGCCACTTGCTGTAACACCGACTCGACAAAATCCGGCTGATAGAACTGGCGAGCGCTGACATTGACTGACAGTGTCAGCTCTGCCAGGTCAGCCGACTGTTGCCACTGAGTCAGCAGCTGACACGCCTGCGCAATCACCCACTGGCCAATCGGCACGATCAAACCGGTTTCTTCAGCCAGAGGAATAAACTCGCCCGGCGAAATTGGCCCAAAATCAGGGTGTGCCAGCGTAACAACGCCTCGGCCCCTGCAATCTTATTAGTGGCGTTAACCTGTGGCTGCAAATGCAGACTCAGTTGGTCATCCGGATGATTAACTAAACTGCGTAACGCCTGTTCCAGTTGATAACGGTGTGCTAAGCCTGATTGCATAGCAGGGTCGAATAAGCGCCACTGGTTGCCCCCTGCACTTTTCGCTTCATGCATTGCAATATCGGCGCGTTTTAGTATCTCGGCCGCATCAACCTTGTGATGGCGGAACATGCAGATACCCATGCTTAACGCACATGCAAAACGATGCCCCTCAAGATCAAACTCACCATTCAGGGTCGTCAGCAGCTCAGTCGCGAGCTGCTTTGCGTGCGGTACACAAGCCTGATAGCTGTCTGCCAGTTTAGCCTCGACCACCACAAATTCGTCACTACTAAGGCGCCCGACCAGGGCACTTTCACTCGACGCTTTTTTCAACCTGGCGCCGATCTGGCGCAACAAGCTATCACCGGCACTATGGCCTTGCGAGTCATTGAGCCGCTTAAAGCTGTCCACATCGATAAAAATAACAACCCCACACCAGCCTTCGCGCTGGGCGTCGGCCATTTTTTGCTCGAGCTGGCGGTAGATAAGCCGGCGGTTTGGCAACTCAGTCAGGGCATCGTAGAACGCCAGCTGGTAGACCATCTCGTCATGCTTTTTACGCTCGGTAATGTCGGTTATCACGCCACTCCAGATAACGGCCCCGTCTGCGTCAGGCAAGGGTGCTGCGCTGCCCAGTAGCCAGCGTTCAGCGCCGTCAGTGCGGCGGATAACCCGATACTCCGATTGCCAGGGCTGCATGGTCCGCGCTGATTCTTCGATCCCCTGGTAAACCAACGGCAGGTCATCGGGATGTATGATCTGTTCCAGTATCAGTGCATCGTCACGTATCTCCTCCGGAGTCACACCATAGATATCGCGTACGGCATCGCTGGTGTACGGGAAGCTCATCTGACCGCTGGCATCTAACCTGAACTCGTAGACCATACCGGGTACCCGTTCGGCAATGGTGCGGAAGCGGTCTTCCAAAGCTCTCGCTTCGGCTTCGGCGGCTTTCTGACCCAGTTCGACATGCAGTAAACGAAAACGCATTACCACCGCCAGAGATGAAATCAGCACAATAAACACCGCTGCTGCCACCGCGATGGTAACCAGCGCGCTATTGTCGAGCATGGCTACAGCAGGCCGCTGGTAGGCCTCACTTAACGGCATAAAGACCGTCGCGTGCATGGCTACATAATGCATACTGGTGATCGCCAGACCCATAAAAACAGAGGCCAGCAGGTTTAACAGCAACGGGTGCTTAAGCACCGACGACAGCAGTGGGCGCACTGACAATGACAGCGTCGCAAGGACAATGGCAATCAAAATAGACAACACAAACATAAGCGGCTGGTACAGGCGCTCGGCAGGCAATATCATCGCGCTCATGCCGATATAATGCATCAGCCCAATGCCCGCCCCCATCAGCACCCCGCCGACCAGCACATCGCGGATCTGCAGTGTCGGTTTACTAATCACGGTTAACGTAACGTAACCCGCCAGTACTGCTGGCACCACTGACAGCGCGGTGCGTCCGGTATGGTAGTTAACATCCATCGGCAATTGATAAGACAGCATGCCGGTAAAATGCATGGCCCAGACCCCGGAGCCCAATGCCACCGCACCAAGCAAAGTCCAGGACACACGACTATTGGTCAGCTCACGGCGACGGATTAGCTGAACGTGATTAAAACTGGCAAAGGAGGCCAGCATCGCAATCAGGATAGAGAATGCAACCAGCCAGGTGGCATGCTCGCCCGCGTAGGCCTGGGTTAAATCGGTCTGAGCCTGGGTAAAGGTAACAACCTGCACGCATAGTCCTTAGGTTAATTTGTCGCGAAGCCCTCGTAAGCATACTAGAAGAATAATATAAAAAGGCCCTGAAACTTCGCCAGTGTACCTTCTGCGCCGCAGTGCACACAAATAACCTCAGCAGTGGCAGAGTCCCCCGCGATGTACTATCTATTCAGGTAGAACGCTATGCAGTACCGCAGGCCGCTTAACCGAGGCTTATTTTTTAACTGAACAATCAAAACAGATTGTTACCGGCACTAGCTTATGCAAAAAACATCGTTTCGTAGCGCTAAAATATCCCCGGCCAAACTGGCGCGCTGGCAGCTAGTGGTGGGGTTAATTGCCGTTGTAGCGATAATTGCTCTGGCATTCAATGTTTCCAGCCAGCAATGGCAGGTTCTACTGCAGAGCCTGCTTACTGACCAGGGTTGGGCGGCCAGCCTGACCCTGATCGGGATCTATAGTCTGGCCGTTATCGTTTTGCTGCCGCTGTCACCCTTTGCGGTCACTGCAGGTCTACTGTTTGGTTTCTGGCAAGGCGCGCTAATCGCACTTATCGCCTTAAATACCGGCGCTTTACTCAGTTTCTTAATCAGCCGTCATTTGTTAGGCCATTCGCTACGTCATTTGCTACGCCGCGGTAGCTCCAGCACTTCATTCCGGGCGGGCTCCATGCGCCTTCTCACCAGTAACAACATCAGGGTTATCACCTTACTACGCATGAACCCCCTGGTGCCCTTCAACCTGCACAATTACCTGTACGGCGCCGCCACCACCGACCTACGGCGTTATGTGTGGGGAACCTTGTTCGGTAGCGCCCCTTTTACCCTGGTCATGGTGTACTTCGGAGTGACAGGGCGTGTTATCTACAGCGCCGGAGCCTCTTTCGGGCCCTGGCAATACACCATGGTCGGGCTGGGGATCGTCTTATTACTTGTTTTGCTGGCGTTAACCAAATATGCCAGCTCAGCCAGCCATTTAAGTGACTCTGATGATTCAAAGGACTCCCGTGATTTGGGCGACTAAGGAACAGCAATGAAAATATTATTTCTCACCTCGCAGTTAGGCTTTGGTCATATACGGGCCGCCAATGCGGTGGAGCAAGCGTTGCAAGACCATTACCCAGACGTACGCTGTGAGTATCTTGACTTGTGGTCGCTGGTAGATGAGAAAGTCGCCGCTGCGGTAAAAGGCAGCTATCTTCGAATGACCCAGGACTACCCGGACTATTATCAAAAACTTTATGACCTGGATAAAAGTGTCTGGCAACAGCTCAGCGGCGAAACCCCTTTAGACGAAGGCATTAAACAATTCGTCGCCGACCAGCAGTTGCACTGGTTTCCCCGCCAGACCCGCTGGCTGCCTATGAGCCAACATAAGCTGGATAGCGCGCTATTAACCAGTTATTTCCGTTTGCTGATTAACCAGGATGAACGAAGCCGCTATTCGATCATACTCCGCAGCTTATTAATGCTCATACGAACGGTGCTGTTACACCGCATGAAAGAACAGATAGAACGCATCGCACCTGACGTTATCGTGGCCACCCAAATGTACCCGGCTGCGCTGTTTTCGCGACTGAAACAAAAGCAACAGTTCAGCGATATCCCCTCGCTGGGCATAGTGACCGATTACGGCCTGCAAAAAGTGTGGGTAAAACCCACCACAGATGGCTATTGCGTGCCCTCATCGGGCGTTGCCGATCAATTGCTGGCGTGGGGCGTACCAGCGGGCAGTATCCATGAAACCGGAATTCCTCTGGACCGGCAATTCAATAACCCGCCGCCTCAAAGCGAGGCGCGGGCAGCATTAAAACTGGATCCGCGTAAACCGACGGTGCTGGTGACCGGCGGTCAGTACGGAATTGGTCTGCTGCCAACCGTCGACTACCTGTGTAAGGCCGCCGATGAATGGCAAATACTGGTCACTGTCGGCAATGCCAGCAGCGACCAAGCCGCTTTGCAACGTTTACAGCAAACCTGCCCCGCTCAGCTGATACTTTTCGATTGGGTCGACAATATGGCGCAGCTGATTGCCGCCGCCGATGTGGTGGTTGGTAAACCCGGCGGTTTATCGGTCAGCGAGGCGCTGGCTTGTGGCCGGCCCTTTTTTGCGACCTGCTCTCTGGGAGGCCAGGAAGCCCATAATGTCGAATTTTTAAGGCAGCAAGGCGTCGGCGATAAACTCGCTCCCGCGCAACTGGCGGCTCGCCTAAAGCAGTTATTTGCTAAGCCTGAAGTACTCGCTGCAATGCAGGAACGTGCCTATCTCACAGGCCACCGCAATGCGGCAGAGCAGGTAGCGATGCGTGTTATCGAGCGCCTGCCGGCTTCGTGCAGCCCAATGGCTGAGCCCAAGGTCGCTCAGTAAGTAACTGCCCACTGACTTATTGTTCAGTAGCTAGTTGTCCAATAATTAGCTGCCCAATAAACCAAGGATTCAGATTATGTTCAGATTATATGCCTGGCGACTTTTGAACACCTGCTACCTGTGCTACGACAGAGCCTACCGCCGCTGGCATAAATTAGAGCCGGTTGATGATTTTTTGCAGGTGAAAAAGCAGCTTTATCAGGGGGAGCCTCAGGTATTTCGGGACGGTACCCAGGTCAAGGCAGGTGACGCGATACTGGTGCTGCATTTTAACAATGACTTTATGGCACAGTTACACCAGCGCACTAAGCAAACATCGTCTCGTCGCGTGGCCTGGTTTTTTGGTAAAGCGCTGATAAGCTCCATGGCGCGGCTGCATGAGAGCCTGCAGGTGCAGTGTGCCCAACAAGAAATAAAAGCCATCACCGGCGTCACCTGGTTTAAAACTCACGGTGACAAAGTGGGCTTTGAAAGCCACCCATTGCCGGAAGGCTGGCGGCGGTGGCTATTGCACTGGCACTTCCGCCTGTTGCTGTTAGCCCTTTTTCCACAGTTGCAGGCGCACCAGAACCGTCAGCTTATACCCCACAGGTTTTGGCTAACCCCTGCACAGCTGCGTGATACCGTCGAAGGAAAGAGCTCCTATGTGGCCCAACGGCTTTCTTAATATCACCAGCCGGGGGCGTCGGTCTGAACCGCAGGTTTATCTGACCTTCGATGACGGCCCGGACCCACGGTTTACGCCAGCGATACTGGATACACTCGCGCAACATCAGATCAAAGCCAGTTTCTTCGTGCTCGGCGAAGCCTGTGCCGCTCATCCGGCGCTGGTCCGTCAGGCAGCACAGGCCGGGCACGATATTGGTATCCACAGCTACTCCCACGCACACCCCTGGCGGTTACCCGAAACCGAAGCCCGTGAAGAAATGCGCCGCTGCTACCATACGCTGGCCGACATAACCGGAAGCCCTCCCCGCCTGTTCCGCCCCGCTTACGGGCGCATTCGGCCAGCCACCCTGCAGCAAGCCAGCGCATTGCAGTTGCGTACGGTGTTGTGGAGCCGCAGCGTTATTGACTGGGGCACGTGGGGAACCTTAAGCGGAGTAAGCCGACGCCTCGCTGCAGTACGACCGGGGGATATCGTATTAATGCACGACGCACGGCCTGATGCCAACCGACCACAGGTTACCCAGACCGCATTGCAGAATTTCCTGCTCACCGACAAAGCCGCCAGCCTGAATTTTTGTGGGCTTTCGCAGCTATTAGAAAAAACCGGGGAGAGACACGCTCGCTCGTAGGCTAACCGGTACCCAGCGGACGGAAGTTTGATTTTATAAACTGAATCGTAGTCACTTAACTAGTCCGCAGGCACTCTGGGATTCTCCAGTCGCTCCGCTAGCTTTTTTTAAACTGGCTTTTGATGAGAGCGCCAAGCTTTCCTATTCCTTCAAAGCGGCTGGAATAGACCGCAGCTTATAAGTCATCCAAGGAAACCGTTATCGCTTGGTCTTTATCAGCGCGACGCTCCTCAACGAGCTTAGAAAGTTCGCAGTCTTCGATCATGTCCATCAGCGCTTCATAAGTTTCCGCAGGAATCAGATAGGCTACAGGTTTATTGCGGTTCAACACCGCTATTGGCGAACCACTGGTCTAGGAGAGCAAAGCCGACGGATTTTTCTTTAATTCTGATATATTTACAGAGAAATTAGCTAATACTTGACGCATAAGTACCTCTATTCAGGCCTATATTCAGGTCATAAATTAGCCCATATTTTCGTCGAGTGCTACGTGCACACAGGCCTAACACCACTCTGACACTTCAAAACTCTGAGTTCTTGTTCGTAGTCGCTCCAGAGCGGACAAGCCCTGTTTGTTGCCTTGGGTAACATGTTGCTATATGCAATTTGCAACATGCGCTTTAAGCTCCTGTTCGGACCAGCGCTCCAGTTCAAGGACTGCAGCGTAGGGTTCGCCAGAAATCCCCAGAACCCGACAAATAGCGGGTTCTGTTTTGAGACCGCTTTCTTTAAGCTGGCGTATTCTGTCGATGAACTCATTACCCCCGACCTTTACAAGGCGTTTCATTACCTGATAATGACGAAATGCAGCCTGCAACTGCACTGGGGTTTTTGACGCATAGACTTCAAATAAAAACTGGTTACAGTGAAACCGACCTAAAGCGTGATCGTTGCGTGGGCTCAGGCTGTATGCTTCATAGCCAGAATATGCCGATTCAAATTCCTCGATAAACGCTTCCTGTTCCTGGTACGTACAAACGATATCGATGTCGCTTTCGCTCGTATCCAGAGAAACAAATATCGTACTAACGACTTCCGGCGAATACGACTGCAGTTTATTAAGAACCTCCGATACGTGTATCGCTTTTTCGGCACGGACGATCTTGCTGTTCACTCGCCCAGAATCCTTATTATCTGTCTCAACTTTTCTATCGTATTCTTCTTGATTCATGCAATGATCTTGACTTGTATATAACACCTGCTCACAAGAGCGGCCAAATAAGGGCTGCGTTTTGGCTGTCCCAATACCAAAGAGAGCGATTGATGTGCCTTGTTAGGCTTGGCCATTTTTATCAGGCTTGTTTTTATAACGTCCTATATAAATGCTCCCTAACCCTATCGCAAATATAACTGAACCTATAAGGGCAAACATTGGGTTTGGCGCTTTTAATGAAAATAGATTGAAATAGAGCATTACTGCTAAACCCAAGCCACTTAAAAAAAGACCACTTAATTTATACATATAGCCCTCGAATAGAATATCTGCTATAACCTGTCCAGCTCAACAGGTGCGTGCTGATGCGTCTTGTTATGTGCGTGGTAGATTCTGCCATCGTTCCGGCGCTTGTTTAGGATGAAATACTGCAAGTACGAGGATGAAGTTGTCTTCATTCCGATAGAGTACTCCATGAGGAAATGTATCGAGAGGCCAGCGTCGTATTTCATTTTCAAGAATTTGCATCGCCAACGGTCGCATAGCAATCGCTTTAACCGCGATTTCTAAGGCACTTTGAAACTGTACCGCTAAATCAGGGCTGATTTTGCGATAATAGCTTTTTTCCCGCCGAACATCCTCTCGGGCAGCTTCAAGGAAACGTACAGGTTTCAACGATCATCAGCCCGAAGGTCCGCAAATACGTCGTCAGATGAGATCGTTTGCTCGCCGCCCTCAAGATATGCTTGATACCTGCGATTTGCTTCATTTAGCCAAGCTTGTTCCACTCGTCGGGGATCAACGTTAGGGCGCTCATCGATACTCTCTAGCAGGTGAACGATTAACCGAGTCCGATCCTCTTTTGGAAGAGAAAGCGCCTCAGACTCGAGGATTTCTGCTGATATGGTCATAAACCACCTCGTTCAATATTTAACCATTAACACTCTACTACACGAGAATGCGGAAATGAAGCTGGATACCAGCATTAAGCACATAACGCCGCGCTCTGCGGAAAACTTGTAGCACAGCGGAAAGTTTGTTCGACAGCAGCGCTTTGTTACGCATTTTCGCAAGCTCTCTCTATACCCAAACCTAGCTTTTGAAGAGCACTAAGCAGAAAATCAATATCTTTATCCTTTATCACAATCCTTTGCCCAGACTTGTAGGTGGCATCACCGGATTTTTCTATGTAACGTTCGTCCACAATTCCTTCGTTGTGCGCGAGCAGGTGTCTTTTCTGATAGATGATAGCTAGCTTCTTAAGCTCATCAGGAGACAACCAAGCATCAAATCCCTTTTGCACTGCTTTTTCCCACAAAGAACTAGCTTGATCTAAGCGCTGAAATGCATTGAAAGGAGCGTTTCCGAAGCGAGCGTACATCCCCTCGCAATACTTTTGAAAAGCTACGACACCGTCTGAAATACATGTTTCTATTATAGATCTGCATGTTACCTCGGCATCATCCTTTCCCACCGATTCTGAAAGAGTAGTGCGAACCAACTCCACATTGTCTTTCTTGGCTCGGATCTTACGCAGTGAATCTGAAAACGTTCTCGTTACGGAGTTGTGCCCGCAAGCAGGGCAAAAATATGCACTACCAATAACCGCAAATCTTGAACGGCATTCTTCGCATTGAATTTCGAGCTGCATGAGTTCTGCAGCCTTGGCAGGGATGGCATGCGTGCGCTTTGGTCCGCCCGTCACTTTCATCGACATTGAAATAAAACTGTTTCTGGGCTGCTTTCGGTTAAATTTCTGCGCGCCACTCCGCATGGCGTTGTGTATTTTTCCTTGGGCTACTGCAAACGCCTCCTCTTTCGCGTGCTCAACTTGATCGATAGTGAACCATTGATCCGCCGGCGCCTCGCGTCTACACATGGGACACCACACTGCCTCATCTTTAAAGATATTACCCCAGTCTTCTTCGTTCACTTTAAATATGAACTCACAGGCCTCTTCCGGACACTGCTTGTCTATATAGCCTTTTTCGTCAGAGTGAATTGGGACAGAGACGGATTGGCCGTTCATTCGCTTCAACTCTTTAATCAAATCTTCGAACATGAGGTTCCCTCACTCTGGTGCGTAACATTTTAATAGTGAGCGCGCGTGCTATCCCCTATAAACTGAGCGTGCGCGATAACAAGCAAACCGAGCATGCGCACTAACTCAAGAATGTGCTAATGCAGCCTCTGTGGTTAGTAACGACCACTGGCATGAACGTGCCAAACACTAATCTAATCTAGGGGCAAAATGAGCAATCGTAAGCAGCGAAAACGAATGTGAGATGGGCTCTTCCTTGAGGAAACAACGTGAGCGCGCTCATGAGCGGTTGCATTGGCAACTGCGTTCGCTTCGCCATCATCCATCGGCGTGCGCGTTTTTTATTTATAGCTCTAACTTACAAGATTGCTTGGGGTTCGACAAGTAACAAAACCGACAACCTTGGACGTTTCGAAGTGGCTACTTTGTGATAATAACTTATCCTGCCCCTACAGTAGAAAGCGCTAGAAACGTACACGCAAATGCTCCATATATAAAACATAAGAAATCTTTAAGAACTATATACATAACATTAAATTTAATTTCGAAATTGACGAGTAGAAGGTTTTGCTCTATATGTGAATCATTAAACATTTTAATGCACTATACGCGATACAAAATGCCAAAGTCCGCAGCAAGAAGTTACTCTCGCTACACTGAAGAAGCGCTAACATTGTTGGCGAAGTTGATTCGTGCCTCCCGGCTTGAACAAAAGATGAGCGCTCAGGAGCTGGCAGATCGTGCTGGCATCTCCAGGGGCATGCTATCTCGCATAGAGAAAGCCGATCCCAAATGCGAAATAGGCGCAACTTTTGAGGTCGCCAGAATTGTAGGAGTGACCTTATTTGAAGCAGAGCCTGGCCGACTAACTATGCAGCTAAAACAAGTCGAAGCAAAACTTGCTCTGCTTCCTAAAAGCGCCCGCAAGGCTAAAAGGAAAGTAATAGATGACTTCTAAGCAAGACTATAAAGAAGCTTACGTCTGGATTTGGTTACCCGATGCGACAGAGCCCGTCGTGGCTGGTCGCCTCGCTAGAGCGGTGAGGCTTGCCGAAATATCAGAGAACACACCACCTACCAAGTTATCCATGCCCACCTCCTTGATTTAACTACTTGTTTATCGAAAACATAACGCCTCAATAACCGGTTCAGCTTTGCTACGTCCGGCGCCGAAGGCGCGTAGTTGATTGATTTGTTATGCATTATTTACGCTTAGGAAAAAAATTCTTAATTTCGGAAATCGATTGATCAAATTTTAGTGGCCTGTACTCAAATCGCGCTAACGCACCTGGCCCCATAAGGTGTTTGAACCGCGCTTCCGTGACGCCAGACTCGTCAGGATTGTAGACAATAATCTTTTTAAGAACAGTATCACCGACAGTGCCTAAACCATATAGTAGTCTGAAAAAAGCATCCGTTTCTGGAAGCGAATACCCGATGATAAATATATACTCTGCCTCCTCAAGCTCCTTAGCGGTGGTACTCCAAATAGTTGAGAGTAATTGATGGTAGTCTGCTTTATTCCACGCAGGAGGAACTATGACTGGCTCTGGTTTCACTTTTACATCAGTATGTTTCGTGTAGTACTCTTGAAGTTGGCTACCAATTGGAATTTTGCAATTCCCTCGCTCTTCACTAAATCCTTGATAACTATATTTAGAAAAGTACTCCTGCAATGTAAGTGGTTGAACGGAACCACTATCTTCTCGCACTGCCCAATTAAGAGAACCGTGTAACTTTAATAACGAAACAGGATAACTTGCGTTAACGGAAGGGCCGAAGCCATAAACAGGGCCTAGACCACATTTATGCATTGCAACATCTAGAGCAATATCGTAGTTAAACGATATTACTGCTGGTTTTTTAACTGGGTGAGCTTCTTGTTTCAAATAACTAAGTAACTCAGCAAATTTTTCGTAGCTACTTGGTGCAAGTATGTATCGTCCTCTAGTCGGAAAATCTATCGTCCTCTCTAGAGTTACGACAATTAATTCTTTTAGAGACGCTATCGCGAACGGTATTTCGTCAGGTTCAAATCCAGGCAACTTTTTAAGTGCATTTGCGATTTCTAAAGCAGTAAATATTGACTCAATATTGTTTAGGTCAATTTGTGATTTTGAGTGAACAGATTGAAGTGAAGATATGGCTTTGAATACTCTCTCGAAGTCTTCATTTTTCCCTGCCACATCATTAGTACTTAGAAGCCTGGAAGCTGTATCCAGGAAATCGTTCATTAAAGGCGCACCACAATCTTTAGAAGCCCCAGCGCCTAGAATAAAAACTATATCACCCATGTTGTAAGAGTCTCCTTATGCATAATGCGCCGCCTGCGGCGTCATTCTTCAGTGGCTTGTTATGCATCCATTTTACTTAGCTTGCTCTCCAATTTCTGAAGAGTCGCTCGAATATCTTTTAATTCGGGTGATAAACTTTGCTCTTTGGTGCGTCGACTAGTAGGCTCGTCACTCACTAATCCGTGTTTTCGAAGCGGATCATTGTGAATTTGCATCAATACACTTCTCACATAATGTGAATACTCTTCTCCCTTGCCAGCTTCTGAGGACAATTGATCCGAAAACCCGACGATTGATTTGGCTAGAGTGCTTTTATATGCATAGTCTTCTGCGATATTCTTCTGCTTTACATACTGGGCTGCTGAAAACCAAGCACCACCTATGAGTATTGGAAGTAATGAAACTCTACCAACCATTGCTCCAGCACCTAAATTAGGGTCGCTCACAAGCCAAATACCCATAAGTACAGATGCAATTACAAATACGACCGAAGAAATTATCCACCCACGGATTAAATTTGGCTTACTAGCCCTATTGAATTGTTCGGTAAAGGCCGCACTCAATCCTTCTGCAGTTTTATACTCCAGAGCTAATTTTGCGCTTTTAATTAAGCTTTCCGCTTCTTCGTTATATTCCTTATGATCAGATTCATATTGCTCCAGAGTTGTTATGTATTTCTTTGTTCTTTGCTCTTGTTTTTCTAGCTGTGTTTCCCTCTCTAAAACTTTTTCACTAAAAGATTCTATAACTTCGTTGTGACTTTTTGCTTCTGAAAGTAAGTTCTCAATTTGCTCAGTCCTTTCCTCGTCTTGGTCAAGCATTGATTCTAATTCTGTGCGTTTTTGCAATGTTGCATCGGATAACATATTCAACTCATCCAATTCTTCTTGCAGCGAACTCATTTTTTCACCCAAATCGGCATGCGTGCTCTCGATTTCACTTTTTAGCACAAGACCTTCTTTCTTAACTTCCAAGATGGCCTCTATCTCTTCCGTCAAAGCTGCCGCTCGCTTTTGAAGGCTATCAAGGTGTTCTTCAAAAACTTCCTGGCGGTCGAATGATTTTCGAACACCCCAGCCTCTCAGGACAGGTTTGATATTGTCCAAGTAGGTACACACGGAATTTAAATCTCTATTTTTTAATTGAGTATTTATATTCGAAAGTTGAGAAGCAAAGGAATTCCTCTCGCTGTGTGTTGAAGCTTGAATGAACTTATTTTCAGATTTAAGAGCAGCAGTTATGTCTACGAGAATGGCGTCAATACCGCCTTTAATTCCTTTCGCCGTATACTCTTGCTCTGGCCCAAATTGTTGCCCCTTATAGTGAGCCACCTTGATGGCTCTTAGGGATTTTCGAATCTCGTCTCTTAGGCTTCGAATCTGGTCAATAGTTTGTGTGCTCATGGATACCTTAATCTCTTAGGAAGCATAACGCCCCTGATCTGGCGCGAAAAGATGTTGGCGTGGCTTTTGCGTTTTTTGCAAAAGGCGTGACGACATACTTTTGTCGCTCAGGATCGGCTTGTTAGAGAGCGCCACGCCACTCGTTCCGCTTCTCTGCCAATTGATTCACGCCACCCTCATCGCCCACTAACTGCAATAGAAAGCACGCAATTAAACTTGAATATTGATTTCGAACCTTTAAGAGCTTTTGAATCTCTTCGACCGGATAATTTGGCTCAATAGCCGAAGGTGAAATACGCCTGATGATGTGCTCTATTCCTCCGTGAGTAAGGCCATGAAAGTCCTCACGATTTAGCTCAGACATTCCTTTAATGAATGCACCACCTGTTTCAGGATCATCACCAATATCCTTGAGCATGTCTTTAAATCCTGGATATTTTCTTTTTCCGAATTTTTCTACGGCTTCATCCGACGCATGGTCAAGCAACCACACGCCCCGTGTGTAGGCCTCATGCAAAGGTCTTAAAAGAGAAAATGCAGGGCCTGGAAGATTTCGGTCTACGAGCAGGGTCATTGCGTCCGTGATATCCAGCGCATGCTGGAGCAAGGCCACGCCCATGTGAATGCGGCTGTTGTTTTGGACGGGTATGTCGTTTGTCTTGCTATGAATCCACGCCCCAATTTCTTTTGCTTTCGCGACGCTTTCGCTGATATCCATAAAGCTCTCTAACCTTTGTATAGTGTGTCTGCGCACTTTGCAGTTCGTTCAGCTAATGATTACCAATGCGTAAATTGCTGTCCAATAACTCATTCTTCCGCAAAACTTCCAGAACACGAAAAAGCCATTTGAGCATGCTCAGTCACCCTATTGGGTGAGTACGATATCTAACTTTGAATTTTGTTATGTAGTTGACATTAAACGACTTAAAAACACAAAACAACAACAAACCGAGCAATCTTTCCTGTATAAGCGCGCAACGGCCTGAATCAGGCAAGGGAGTTTATCAAGCTCATAGCTCGGTTATGCGCTCAAAACTGCCATCAGCACAAACAAAAATGCCCTCCTAATTGGAGGGCATTAAACGGTTTATTTCCTGCGTTCTAGAAACTCAGATATTACCGATAACTATCAATATCCGGGCAGCTGCACACCAGATTGCGGTCACCATAGACATCATCAATACGGTTCACGCTTGGCCAGAACTTATCGATGGCTACGGCAGGTACCGGGTACGCGGCCAGTTGGCGGTCGTACGGGCGATCCCAGCTGCTATCGACGATATCGGCCAGGGTATGCGGCGCATTCACCAGCGGGTTGTTGTCCGCTGGCCATTCACCGGCGGCTACTTTCTCCAGCTCGCCTTTAATGCAGACCATGGCTTCAATGAAGCGGTCCAGCTCGGCTTTCGACTCGGACTCGGTCGGCTCTACCATCAGCGTGCCAGCGACCGGGAACGACATAGTTGGCGAGTGGAAGCCGTAGTCCTGCAGGCGCTTGGCAATATCGATTTCGGCGATATCCGCTTTGTCTTTCAGCGGGCGTAAATCGATGATGCACTCATGCGCGACGCGGCCATTGCGTCCACTGTACAGAATCGGGTAGTGCTCACCCAGCTTAGTCGCCAGGTAGTTTGCGTTCAGAATGGCGGTTTCGGTCGCTTCACGCAGGCCGGCGCTGCCCATCATCGCAATGTACATCCACGAAATTGGCAGGATACTGGCACTACCGTATGGCGCTGCTGATACGGCATGGTTACCATGCGCCAGCCCTTCGCCGTCCATCATTACGTGGCCCGGTAAGAAAGGTGCCAGGTGTTTTTTGACCCCGATAGGGCCCATGCCTGGTCCGCCGCCGCCATGTGGAATGCAGAAGGTTTTATGCAGGTTCAGGTGCGATACATCCGAGCCAATAAAGCCCGGCGAGGTAACCCCAACCTGAGCATTCATGTTGGCGCCGTCCATGTACACCTGGCCACCAAATTCATGCACGATGTCGCAGACTTCACGAATTTTCTCTTCGTACACACCATGGGTCGACGGGTACGTCACCATGGCGCAGGACAGGTTGTCACCGGCTTCTTCGGCTTTCTGGCGGAAATCGCTGACGTCGATATTACCCTGGTCATCGCAGTCAACCACGATCACTTTCATGCTCGCCATTTGCGCTGAAGCCGGGTTAGTACCATGCGCTGAACTTGGGATCAGACAGATATCACGATGCCCTTCACCACGGCTCTGATGATACTTCTGAATCGCCATCAGGCCAGCGTATTCGCCCTGAGCCCCTGAGTTTGGCTGCATTGACATGGCGTCATAGCCGGTAATGTCCAGCAACCAGTCTGACAGGCTGGCAATCATTTGCGCGTAGCCACGGGTCTGTTCAGGTGGGCAGAACGGGTGCAGACCACCAAATTCTGGCCAGGTCACCGGGATCATCTCAGCTGTGGCATTCAGCTTCATGGTGCAGGAGCCGAGTGAAATCATCGAGTGGTTAAGTGCCAGATCTTTGTTTTCCAGCGACTTAATGTAACGCAGCATCTCGGTTTCTGAGTGATACGAGTTAAATACGTCGTGAGTCAGGAAATCGGTATCGCGCTGCAGGTTAAGAGGCAAGCTGTCGTCGCCGCCACTTACTTCAGAATCCAGTTTACCGACACTCAGGCCATGGCCTTCGCCAAGCAGGATATCAAACAGTTGCGCGACATCGGCAGCGGTTTTGCTTTCATCCATGCTGATACCAACCTGACCGTCGTGATCCAGACGCAGGTTCACTTCAGCGGCACGGGCACGCTCAATGATATCGCTCTTACTGGAGCGCACGTTCACTGTCAGGGTGTCGAACCAGCTGCCGTTGGTGACCGTCAGACCTTTTTCCTGCAGGCCTGCGGCAACGATATCAGTCAGGCGGTGAATGCGCCCGGCAATGTTCTTCAGCCCTTCAGGACCGTGGTAAACCGCGTAGAACGAGGCCATGTTGGCCAGCAGGACCTGCGCGGTACAGATGTTTGAGTTGGCTTTCTCGCGACGGATATGTTGTTCGCGGGTTTGCATCGCCATCCGCAGCGCCAGGTTGCCACGTGAGTCTTTAGACACACCAATAATACGGCCCGGCAAGGCACGTTTGAATTTGTCACGGGTGGCAAAGAATGCCGCATGTGGTCCGCCATAGCCCATTGGCACACCAAAACGTTGCGCCGAACCAAAGACCATATCCGCGCCCATTTCACCCGGCGACTTACACATCACCAGGCTCATCAGGTCGGTTGCGACCGCTACTACTGCTTTTTGCTTCTGCACCGCGGCAATCACGTCGCTTAAATCAAGAATATCGCCATTGTCGGCCGGGCTTTGCAGCAAGGCACCAAAGACTTCGTGGTCGGCCGCTTCGGTCCAGTCGCCTTCGATAATATCGAAACCGAACATGTCAGCGCGCGCTTTAACCACGTCAATGGTTTGCGGGAATACGTTGTTAGCAATAAAGAATGCGTTGGACTTCGACTTAGCTACCCGCTTGGCCATGGCCATTGCTTCGGCTGCCGCTGTGGCTTCATCCAGCAGCGACGCACTCGCCAGCTCCATGCCAGTTAAATCCATGGTCATTTGCTGGAAGTTCAGAATAGCCTGCAGGCGGCCCTGAGCAATTTCTGGCTGGTACGGGGTGTACGCGGTGTACCAACCCGGGTTTTCCAGCACGTTACGGAGAATCACGTTCGGCGTCAGGGTGTCGTAGTAACCTGCCCCAATGTAGCTTTTAAACACCTGGTTCTTGCTCGCGATGGTTTTCAATTTTGCCAGCGCATCACGTTCTGTCATGGCCGTGCCAATGTTCAGAAAAGGCTCGCGCAAAATCGCACCGGGTACGGTTTGCGTGGTCATTTCTTCCAGTGACGATGCACCGACGGCTTGCAGCATGGCTGCGCGCTCATCTTCACTCGGGCCGATATGACGGGCCACAAACTCGTCGTGACGTTCAAATTGTTCCAGGGTTTTACCGCTCATGATTCACCTTGATTTAGCTAATGGCAATGTCGCTTACGTTGGCTAAGCGAAAAACAAGGCCCCGGCATAACCGGGGCCCTGACATTCTGACAACCTGCTTATTCGTCTTCGATTGACGCAGAATAGGCTTCTGCATCCAGCAGGTTGTTTAATTCATTTTCATCGTCTGCTTTAATTTTGAATAACCAGCCGTCACCGTACGGGTCGTTATTGACCATTTCCGGTGAGTCTTCGAGGTCTTCGTTCACAGCCACTATCTGGCCGCTAATTGGCGCGTAAATATCAGACGCCGCTTTAACTGATTCTGCAACTGCACAGTCGTCACCCACTGAGAAGGTATCGCCTTCTTCCGGCAGCTCGACAAACACCATGTCACCTAACAGTTCCTGCGCGTGTTCACTGATACCGACGGTGTAAACGCCTTCGCCTTCGTTACGCACCCATTCGTGCGACGCTGCGTATTTCAATTCTGTTGGAACGTTGCTCATTGTCTTGTCCTTTTTATATAGCTTTTTAAAAACATTGATTAACTAAGGTAGTCAGGCCCAGATGAAGCCTTAGTAAGCTTTCACCACCGCAGCGCCGTGACGAACGAAACCTGGCTTCACAACTTTTACTGTAACCATTTTCTTGCGCATTTCCACCTCAGCAGTGTCCCCCACTGGCGTCGGTACCCGCGCCATGGCGATGCTGTAACCCAGGGTTGGCGAGAAAGTCCCTGAGGTTATCACGCCTTCACCACCTTCAACCTTCACTTTCAGTCCGGCACGCAATACGCCTTTATCTTCCATCACCAGACCGATTAACTTCTCAGTCCCTTCTGCTTTTTGCGCTTCCAGAACGTCACGACCAATGAACTTACGCTCAGCCGGTTCGAAGGCAACGCTCCAGCCCATGTTGGCGGCTAATGGTGATACGGTTTCGTCCATGTCCTGACCATACAGGTTCATGCCAGCTTCCAGGCGCAGGGTATCACGCGCGCCAAGGCCACATGGCTCAACGCCATTGTCGAGCAACTTGTCCCACACCGAGACGACTAATTCATTGGGGACGATAATCTCATAGCCAGCTTCACCGGTATAGCCAGTGGTGGCGACAAACAAATCACCCAGCTGCAGACCAAAGAATGGTTTCATTTCTTTAACCTGGCCGAACTGGTCGTCACCAAGCAAAATAGCAATTTTTTCCTGTGCCTGCGGACCCTGCAAGGCAATCATCGCAAACTCGGTGCGCTCAGTGACTGACACGTCAAACTCACCTGCCTGCTTTTGCAGCCACTGCATGTCTTTGTCACGGGTTGCTGAGTTAACCACCAGACGATACGAATCATCAGCAAAGTAGTACACGATCAAGTCATCAATCACGCCGCCCTGCTCATTCAACATACCGGTGTAAAGCGCTTTACCCGGCTGGGTCAGCTTGGCCACATCGTTGGCCAGTAAATAACGCAAATAGGCCTTAGCTTCAGGGCCGGTGGCATCCACAATAGTCATGTGCGAGACGTCAAACATGCCCGCGCGCTGGCGTACAGCATGGTGCTCCTCTATCTGAGAACCATAGTTCAGCGGCATATCCCAGCCGTGGAAGTCGACCATTTTCGCGCCTGCTGCCACATGGGCATCGTACAAAGGAGTTTTGCTAGCCATTATGTTTACCGTATTCGCTTAAATTTAACGCGGATTATAGAGGTTTGAGCGCCCGGCAACAAATTAAAAAGGCAAATGACACTATTTATAAAACTAATAATAAGTGGTAAAAATAATCTGTCGTTATAGAAAGGTGGCCGATGAAACACATTCCGAGCGAAAATTTACGCGCATTTTTAAGCGTTTACGATCTGCAAAGCTACACCCTGGCGGGTGAGCGCATGGGCCGCTCGCAGCCGGCGATTAGTTTGCAAATAAAACGGCTTGAGCAAATGCTTAATACGAAGTTGCTGCAGCGCCAGGAGAACCGCATCCGGCTGACCGATGCCGGCGTCGAATTGTACCCGATGGCGCAGCAGTTGCTGAACCTAAATGACCAGATCATCGCGTTGCATAGCGAATCCAATCTGTCCGGTGAGGTTCGCCTGGGGATACCCAGTGAATTTGCCTCGACCTTGTTACCCAGTATTCTCGGTCAGTTTGCCAGCAGTTACCCGCAGGTGGCGCTGCAGGTGACCTCAGGGCTGAGCCGCGATTTGCGTCTCGGCGCCAGCCGCCGGCAGTTTGATATTATTCTGACCGTGGCCGAAAGCGCGCCGGACAATGCCATTCTGGTCAAAACCGATCAGTTAGTCTGGGTTGCAGGCAGTCCCGACTTTAAACCCTCACAGCCGTTGGCATTGGTGATGGCGCCGGAAGGGTGTGTCTATCGTCGCCGTGCGGAAAAAATGCTCAGCGGGCATGGCTATAGAATCAGCTACACCAACAGCGATCTGGCCGGTATTTCCAGTGCCTTGCGCAGCGGACTGGGGGTCACTGTACTAGCTCGCTCCAGCGTACCGGTCGAACTGCATGAAGTTAAACACCCTACACTGCCGGAGCTGGGCCAGATTAATATCTACCTTGAGCGCCATGGCCGCAGTGAAGACGCAGCCGAGCGCCTGCTGCGTTATATCGAAGAGGCGCTGCGCTGACGCGGCTTATTTGCTGGCTTACTTACTTGCCTGAGAAAGAAAAAACTGTTTTAACAGCGGCTGGCGGTTGACCAGGTTAAGGCCGCGTCCGCGAATAAAGCGCAGCAGCGGGTTGCTGCCACGGAACAGCTGATGGAAGCCTTCCATGACCGCAATATGCTGCAAAGCAGCGGCCTTGCGCGCGCGCTGATAGCCTCGCAGGGTGCGCATCAGTTCAGCTTCATCCCAGACCCCATTTAAGGTGCCTAACGCGGCCAGCCGTGCTTCCAGATCTCGCGCATCAGCCAGACCCAGATTAGCACCCTGCCCGGCAAGCGGGTGAATGGTATGGGCGGCATCACCAATCAGCACCTGACGCTGGTACAACCATTGTTCGGCATAGCGCATCTGCAACGGAAAGTTACGTCGCGGCCCTTCCACGGTCAACAAACCAAGGCAGTTATCACTGGCGGCGGTCAGGCGATGATTAAATACCTCTTCATCTTCCACCGACCATTGCTCTGCCTGCACGCTGGGCTGGCTCCAGACAATCGACAGCAAGTGGGGATCAGCCAGTGGCAACAGCGCCAAAGGGCCACCCGGCATAAAGGCCTGTCGGGCGATGCCCTGATGCGGTTTTTCACTGCGAATGGTGGCGACTAAACCCTGCTGTTCATAGTCTTTGAACACCATCGGCGTGTCTGCCTGGCTGCGTAAGGTGGATTGCGCCCCATCGGCGGCCACCAGCAACTGCGCCAGTACAATGTCGCCATTACTTAAGCTTAGTGTTACGTCCTGCTCACTGAACACCGGCGCCTCATGCTCGACCCCACTGAGTAGCTGCACGCCTGCGGCCTCAGCTTGCTGCCATAGCAGCGCTTCCAGTACCGCGTTTTCAACAATATGACCGAGCGTTGTGAAGCCGGCATCGCTGGCTGCAAATTCAATCTCAGCGCCATTGTCGCGATCCCAAACCTGCATGCCGGTGTACGGGCCAAGCCGTGCTTCCGGGAGCGCCTGCCACACGCCGATTTGTTCCAGCCAGTGGCGTGACCCTTCACTAATAGCACTCACCCGCAGTTGCTGGGTATCCGGGATCACGCCTTTGTCGGTCCGTTTTTCTACGACTACCACCTGACGACCACGCTTGGCCAGGCTTAATGCCAGGCTCAGGCCGATCATCCCGCCGCCAACCACCACTACCTGTGTACGATGCAATGCCATCTGTTCAGTCTCCTGTTAAAGAGCGATAGCCCATGGCAGCACGTGCCAATGGGTAAGCCAGGGGTTTGCAGCTGCGCAGGGCGAGCAGACCCATATTACGTGCTGCCCGCAATGGCGGGTAATGGTTGGAGAAGGTGCGTACCAGACCATCGGTTAAACCACCGATACGCTGGTAATCCTGTTGTCGCCTGCGCTCATAGGCAAGCAGGGTTTGGTGCGACCACCCCGGCTGCGCGGGATCATGGTCGGCGCTCAGTGCCTCAACCAGATCAAGCACGTCGCGAACGCCGAGGTTATAGCCCTGCCCGGCAATCGGGTGCAGCGTATGACAGGCATTGCCCAGTAACACTGTGCGATGATACACAGCGCGATCTGCCAGCAATAAATACAGTGGGTAACTCGCTCGGGTGTCGAGCCCTATACAGCGGCCGGCCCGATAACCAAATTCCTGCTGCAGAGCGCGCAAAAAGTCTTCGTCACTCAGTGCATTGTAATACTCTGCATCGCTGCCTGCGACGCACCAGACCAGAGCCATTCGCCGCGGACCACATGGCAATAAGGCAATCGGCCCGTGCTCGGTAAAGCGCTCATACGCCACGCCCTGATGGTCACGATCAAAGGTTACATTGGCAATCAGCGCGGTCTGCTGGTAATCGGTTTCACGACGCTGAATCGCAAGTTGATCGCGGATCATGGAGCGGCCGCCATCGGCAGCAATTAAAAGCTGGCTGTGCAGGGTTTGCTGACCAGCGTTCAGTACCACGTTGTCGCGCTGATGCTCGAACGCAGTCAAAGGCGTATTGTCCAGCCAGGTCAGGTTTGCTACCTGCTGGCAGGCATGACGAACATCCTGTTGCAGTGCCTGAGCGGGGACTACCTGACCAAGTGCGTCGAGATTGAAATCAGCAGCGTGCAAGGAGGAACTTCCGGCCGCACCACGTTCAGATACATGGATATGCTGAATCGCCTGCGCCAGACGCTGGGCTTGTCCGGCGGGTTCATTCGTTTCGTTCGCTTTCCCTTTCCCTTTAAGCGCTGCAACCGGGTTCCACAGCCCGGCCTGCTGCATTGCCATCACCGTGGTATGGGCTAACGCCAGTGTCCGCGGATCATTACTGCCAGGCGCACTGCCATCGAGTACCAGTATCGAGCGGTCCGGCATCGCTTTGGCCAGCAATAGCGCGGCTAAGCCGCCAACAACGCCGCCGCCACTTATGGTAATGTCCACAGAATTTGCGCTCATCTTTGCTTCTTCTTCGCTGTTCAGCCGTGCATGTACCCGGGCTTAGGTAAATGCACCGGGCGTCATCAAATCTTCAATTTCTTCCACGGTCACCGGCACCGAGGCGGTCAGGTTTTCACAGCCATCCTCGGTGACCAGGATGTCGTCCTCGATACGGATACCAAGCCCACGGTATTCAGGCGGACACTCGGTTGCACTATCGATATACAGACCCGGTTCAATGGTAAGCACCATCCCCGGCTCCAGGAGGCGTGGTTCGCCATCGATTTTATAGGCACCGACATCATGCACATCCAGTCCCAGCCAGTGGCCAAGGCCATGCATAAAATAAGGCCGGTAATGGATGCCTTTAATGTTCTCCGCCACGGAGCCTTTTAACACCCCGACATCAATCAGGCCTTCGCTCAGAATTTTGGCGGCCACTTTGTACAGTTGCGGCAGCGTCACCCCGGGTTTGATCTGAGCAATCGCCGCCTGTTGTGCTTTCAGCACCCAGTTATAGAGACGCTTTTGCGCTGGGCTAAAACGGCCATTGACCGGAAAGGTGCGGGTAATGTCACTGGCGTAGCCCTGATACTCGCAACCGGCGTCGATCAGGACTAAGTCGCCATTTTTGAGTTGGGACTCGTTTTCGGTGTAATGCAAAATGCAGGCATTGTCGCCACTACCGCAAATGGTGCCGTAGGCGGGCCCGGCGGTGCCGCGCATGGCAAATTCGTGGTGTATTTCGGCGGCCAGCTGGTATTCATAGCGGCCCACTTTGCACATCGACATCGCCCGGCGATGGGCGTCCGCCGCTATCTGCGCAGAGCGCCGCATTAAGTTTATTTCAGCTTTGGATTTAAATAAGCGCAGTTCGTGAATAGCAGGTGCCAGGTCGTGGATTTGGCTCGGGCAGCCGTGCTTGCGTGATTCACTAAGCTTGTCCAGCCAGCGCTGACGTTGCTGGCGTTCGTCATTATCAACCTGATAACACCAGGCCACTGCATCATGACTACCGAGCAGCGACAGTACCTTGCGGTTGAGTTCATTGAGCTCACGAACCTTGGTTATTCCGGACAGCTCAGCGGCCTTGTCACAGCCAAGCCGACGCCCATGCCAGATTTCCTGCTCGCTATCGCGTGGCAGCACAAACAGGAACTCGTCCAGCGGTTCGCCGCTGACCAGCACCAGCCAGCCATCCGGTTCGTTAAGACCGGTTAGATAGAAAAAATCGCTGCGCTGACGAAACGGGAATTCGGTATCATTGCTGCGGGTAACCAGGCGGCCACCACGGATTAACAGCACCGTACCTGGTGCATAACAGGCAGCCAGCGCCTGGCGGCGTTGCTTCAGTTCTTCCACTGCAATCGCGTCTTTCACCATCTACTCCTGAACTCGCTGTCGCATGACCTGTCGCTTGACAGTGTTTAGTGCAATGTGTCCGAGCCTGGCGCTTGCGGGTGACGCAAGCCGGCTAATTCGTTGAAGCACATAATGGCAGAAATCCGTACGTACTCAGTGACTTCGTAGTACGCACGCTCGCCTTCGTCATCCGGCTCGACATCGTCAGACAGACGTGCGATTTCGCTTAAATCCTGAATTGCCTCGCGTAAATCTTCCGAAGCCTCGGCCAAATTCTGCTGATTCACCCCAAACCCGACCAGAAACGACTGCACCCAGTCGGTTAAGGCCTTTAGTCGCTCAGCAAGTGGCTCTTCATCGCCTGGCAGCAATAACTGGAAGCTCATTTGCGGATCAGACAAGTCTTCACCCACCTGCTGGTGGACGTCGTTCAGCAGTGACTTCATGCCGACACTGAACGCCTGACCTTCATTCGCCAGGTCGATCATCAGACCGTGCCATTCACTTTGCTTAAGAGGCGCGCCACTGGCGACCAGCCCGCATAGCATGCCGTGGATTTCTGCGGCACATAGGAGCATATTTTCGCGCTCAAGATGTTGATTGAGCGCATCATATGCGCGTGCTATTGATTCTGACATATATTTTTTCCAAGCCATGTGAATGTCGCCCAAAAGAATTGCCATTATCCTAACACTGGCAGCAAGACGGAGCCAGAAAAGTGCCAGCGCGCTGACTTTCCCCCGCTTAAGAATGCTGCAACTGAGATAGGCTCCAGTTGCATAATGATAGCAGTACAGCTATGCTCCGCCCTATAGAATCAAGAGGAAATTCGTAGATGAGCGGTCACGCAATGGACATCAGATTACTCGATAGAAATTATCGGGTTATGTGCCCGGATGGTCAGGAAAGCGCGCTTCGCGAAGCCGCTCGCCAACTTGACCAGCGCCTGAATGAAACTAAGAGCGCCACCAAGCTGACCAATGTTGAGCAGATAGCGGTCATGACCGCGCTTAATATATGCCATGAATGGATAGAAGATAAAACTCAGCAGTCAAAGCATACAGCTGCGCTGGAGGACAAGGTTCGCCTGCTCCAGGCAACGATTGAGAAAGCCATGGGTGAACAAGCATCCAGCCAGGACGGCGACGAGTACAACTAAGTAGACCAGAATTATGCTCCCTGGGGTGTTAGCCAGTTGGTGAATGTCCCTGAGCCGATGTTTTCAGTTAAGGGTCCTGCTTGGTGGTCAGTGCGCAAGCCCGGCATGTACCGGGAAGCCTGCGACCATTCAATTCAGCACCCGCCTTGAGCCAGTGGGTTCAAGGGCTACCACGCAGCAGCGGCACCTTGGGGAGCACCCTTCTACTCAGTTTCCGGGTCGGTTTCAGGATCAAAAGTTTCCGGGTCCGCCACCCCTAAATCAAAAATAAACTGATACCGGTCTTCCGGTGACAGCAACAACACATAGCGACTTGTACCAGCGGATTTATCACGCCCGCTTGCCCGGTATTGAAGGCGCAGACGCTCTTTCGACAATGCCGGCGCCAGCGCTGCATTATGGCAAGGCTCGACACCATCAATTCGGTCCAGTTCAATCCGCCAGCGAAAGGGCCCGGCGCGCACCCGCAATTCATCCCCAATGATATGGTATCGGGTCGACATCAGGATCCACATCGGTAACACCGCCGCCAGCAGTAGCAATACCAGCGCCAGCAATGCCCAACCGCTGATAGCCAACAATGAACTTGCCAACAGCACGAATAACGCCAGCGTGACCACCAGCAGCATCAGCCAGCTATCCACTTTTGAATTATGGATCTTATCCATTGCCTGATTCCTCTTTAGCTTCCGCTACGATAGCGCGGACGTCGTCCAGCAGTTCACTGGCGTCGTACAAAATTCCGTCACGAATGGTATATTTTATGCCGCTGGTCCGCGTTGGCTGATTATTTTCATCCAGCTGATAGTGGCCGGTGCCATACAAGACTTTAAAGTTGCGCAACGGATTCTCTTCTACAATCACCAGATCCGCTTTTTTACCTGCAATCACACTGCCAATTTCGTGGTCCAGGCCAAGCGCTTCGGCGCCGTGCAAGGTCGCCGCCTGAATCACTTCCAGCGCATTAAAGCCAGCCTCGCGTAACAGCTCCATTTCCTGAATATAGCCGAAGCCATAAATTTTATAGATATAGCCCGCGTCCGACCCCAGCGTTATCCGTCCACCGTGGTTTTTATAGTCATTCAGAAAGCGCATCCACAGACGGTAGTTCTCGCGCCAGGCGACCTCGTCATCGGTAGTCCAGTCAAACCAATAGGAGCCGTGGGCATAGCGACTTGGGGTAAAGAAGTCCCATAACGTGGGCAAGGTGTATTCATCGTGCCACACCGCGGTGCGCTGCCGTTCAAGGTCACGACTGGCTTCATAAATGGTCAGCGTGGGGTTGATGGTAAAGTCGAGTTCGATCAGTTCGTCACGCACCTGATTCCAGCGCTCTGACCCTGGTTCTGCCGCCTGCTGCCAGAGACGTCCGGCTTCGCCAAAGCGATCCTGTTCATTCTGGTAGTTGTAGTCCGGTGAATAGTCCTGAATACGCTGACCGGTAAACAGCGCTTCCGGCAGCCCGTACCAATGCTCCATACTATCCAGGCCCATACGCGCTGAATCCAGCACATTGGTCCGCACTACATTAAGCTGGGCGTGGTGCATCATGGTGCCCAGCTCTTGCTGTTCTGCTTCATCCAGTGCCGCCGCAATAACCCGTGGCGGTGCACCAAAGAATTTAATCCCCGAGGCGCCTTCGCTTTTAATATGGCGCACCCAGTCACGAGCCTGCTCTGCAGTGATAATAGGTTCGACACTGCCCTGGCCAAAGCCAACGTACGGAATAATGCGCGGTGCCGCGATCTCTCCCCGCTCGGCGCGCTGTGCATGCTCCAACGTCCAGTCTAAGCCGTTAAAACTACCGGGTTCGCGAACCGTGGTAATACCATGCGCAAGCCATAGTTTGAGCACATAGTCAGCCGGGATATTTTCCGCCGAGCCGCCCATGTGTGCATGCATGTCGATAAACCCCGGTAATATGTAATGCCCGCTGACGTCGACTTCGACATCATCAGGGCCAGCCTCAGGGCGGCCTTCGTTGCGAATTGGTACACCGGGGTAGCCGACCACGGCCACCTCAACAATGCGATCCTGCTCGATAACGATATCAACCGGCCCTACAGCTGGCGCGCCTTCGCCATTGATCAGGGTGCCACCACGCAGGATCATTCGCTGATACGGGCCCTCACCATTGCTGCGCTCAGTGGCACTCGGCGGCGCTGCCGATGCAGCCCAACTAACGGCTAAAATACTGCAAACAACAATCAGGGTGGAAAGACGGCGGGTTAACATGGCATTGTCCTGTTATTCGATTTATCCTGCGAGTGTCGCAAGGGTCGAAAGGACAGTCAATGGCGGAGCACAGGCAAGCCGGTATGCAAACGCAGAAAACAACCTCCTCAGAGCAGGCTCGCAGTTCGTTGCGCGAACGCCTGATTAGCCAGCGCAATGCATTGAATGCAGCGCAGCAGCAAGACGCCGCCAGCGCCTTAACCAGGCAGGCGCTTGCGCTACCCGAATTGCAGCAAGCCCGGCGCATCGGCCTCTACCATAGTGTCGGGGGCGAACTGAATACCGCGCCGTTAATTGACTCCCTGCTGGAGCAGGGCAAGCAGTTGGCGCTGCCGGTTTTACATCCGTTCAACCCGGGCCACCTGCTGATGCTCGACTACAGCAAAACAACGCCTATGCGCCCCAACCGCTTTGCTATCCCGGAACCGGTGCTGAGCTGCCAGGCTGTGGTGCCATTAGCGCAGATAGACTGCCTGCTGATCCCTTTGGTTGGTTTTGACCCCCATGGCAACCGGCTCGGAATGGGCGGTGGCTTTTACGACCGCACCCTGGCCCCCTGGCTGGATGGCAAGCTACCCGGCTTAACCGTGTTCGGACTGGCCCACGATTGTCAGCAGGTCGAGCAATTGCCGGTAGCAAGCTGGGATGTCCCGATTAACGGCGTGATCACCCCGGGTCGCATCTGGCGCTTTTAAGCCGAGGTGATCCAGTGCCGGCCTGAAGTTGGCGAAGCTGCCGGGGCCACGTATACTAGACAGCATCCAGCGCTCACCAAAAGAAGAAGTCAATCATGTCTGATCACGCTAAAAAAATGGCCGCGGAAGCGGCACTCGAGTACATCAAACCCGGCACTGTTGTCGGTGTTGGAACCGGATCCACGGTCAACTATTTCATCGACGCCTTAGCCAGCATGAAGCATGACATCGACGGTGCGGTGTCGAGCTCCAAAGCGTCAACCGAACGCTTAAAACAACATGGTATTGCAGTCTTTGACCTGAATGGGGTCAGCGAACTGCCCGTTTACGTTGACGGTGCGGATGAAATTAACCGTCACCGGCAAATGATCAAGGGCGGCGGCGGCGCACTGACCCGCGAGAAAATTATTGCTGCGGTGGCCGACCGTTTTATCTGCATTGCCGATAAAAGCAAGCTGGTGACTGCACTCGGTGACTTTCCATTGCCGGTTGAAGTGATTCCGATGGCACGTTCTTATGTCGCCAGACAACTGGTGAAGCTTGGTGGCGACCCGGTGTTACGTGAGGATTTTGTCACCGATAACGGCAACGTCATTCTCGACGTTTATAACCTAAATATCGGACGCCCTATTGAGCTTGAGGAAAAGCTCAATCAAATTACAGGGGTTGTAACCAATGGGCTGTTTGCTGCACGCGGTGCTGATATCGCACTGCTCAGCGATGGCCAAACCCTGACTACACTGGATTAAGGACATAGCCTGATGGCGCCGACCGTTTCACTGGATAAAAGCCGCATTCGTATCGTACTACTTGAAGGGGTCCACCAAAGCGCCATTGACTGTCTCAAGCGCCAGGGCTATCACAATATCGACTGTTACCCGACTGCCCTGTCGGGCGACGAGCTTGACCAGGCACTGGCCAACGCCCACTTTGTTGGTATCCGTTCACGTACTCAGCTCAGTGCAGAGGTGTTGGCCAAAGCCACGAAACTGGCGGCCATTGGCTGCTTTTGCATTGGTACCAACCAGGTCGACACCGACGCAGCGAAACGACTTGGCATTCCGGTCTTTAACGCGCCGTTTTCGAATACCCGCAGCGTGGCTGAGCTGGTTCTGGCCAATATCATTATGCTGCTGCGCCGGATTCCGGAAAAAAATGCCGCCTGCCACCGTGGTGAATGGCCAAAAACCGCCAGTGGCGCGCATGAAGTTCGCGGCAAAGTACTGGGTATTATTGGCTACGGTCATATTGGTACCCAGCTGGGGATTCTTGCCGAACAACTGGGCATGCAGGTGCTGTACTACGATATTGAGGAAAAGCTCTCGCTCGGTAATGCACAGCAAATCAATGCGCTGACGAGCTTACTTGAACAAAGTGATGTGGTGAGTCTGCATGTACCGGAAACCCGCGAAACGCAACAGATGATCGGCGCCAGTGAACTGGCCTATATGAAACCCGGCAGTAAACTTATTAATGCGTCGCGCGGCACCGTGGTCAATATCGACGCCCTGGTCGATGCGCTGCAAAGCGGACACCTTAGTGGCGCTGCCCTCGACGTGTTCCCGGTTGAGCCTAAAGCCACCGACGACGAGTTTGTCTCGCCACTGCGAGCCTTTGATAATGTGATTCTGACTCCCCATGTCGGCGGTTCAACCCAGGAAGCGCAGGAGAATATCGGCGTCGAAGTTGCCGGTAAGCTGACCAAGTACTCGGATAACGGCTCGACTTTATCCGCGGTGAACTTCCCCGAGGTGTCGCTGCCGTTGCATGCCGATGCCAGCCGTTTGCTGCACATTCATAAAAACCAGCCCGGGGTGTTGCGCGAAGTAAACCAGACCTTTGCCGACTTAAATATCAACATCGCTGCGCAGTACCTGCAAACCGACAGCGAGATTGGTTATGTAGTGGTCGATATTGACAGCGACCAGGCAGACGCCGTGCTGGAAAAACTTAAGAACATCGAGGGCACTATTCGGGCGCGGGTACTGCACTAACCGTTGTCCGAAACGAAACATTACCCAAACCATTGCCGACGTTAAGTTGCGCTGCCTTTTGCCTGCACTATCAATTCAGCAGGTATAACAAAGCTGAAGCGGCTGCCCTGGCCGACCTTGCTGTCAATTTGCAGTCGTGAACGGTGATGTTCAAGGGCATGTTTCACAATGGACAAGCCAAGTCCGGTGCCGCCGGTGGCACTGTTGCGGTCCGCGTCAATGCGGTAAAAACGTTCTGTTAAACGGCTTAGATGTTCAGAGCCGATGCCCGGCCCGGTATCGCTGATAGAAAACGCCGCCGCTAAATGGCGGCGCTGCCAGCTCAGGTTAATAGTGCCGCCTGCCGGGCTGTATTTAATTGCATTGGTTAATAAGTTCATCACCACAGCACGCAATTTATCAGCACTGCCATACACATTCAGGTGATCGTCCAGGCTCACTTCAATGCGGTGCTGCTTTTCGCTATTCAGTAACGAGACATCATGCACACAACTGCGGATCAGGGCGGCCATGTCGACTTCTTCAGTAAAACTGTCAGGGCCGCTGGACTCAATACGCGACAGCTCGAGTAGCTGATTCACCATATTCTGCATCCGTGCCGTCTGCGCAGTCATGTCATGAATCGCTTTGTGCAGCTGTTTGGCTGGCAGCAGATCCGGCTCATCCAGCATTTCCAGATACCCCTGCATCACCGTCAGCGGTGTTTTCAGCTCATGCGAGACGTTGGCGACGAAGTCTTTGCGCATCCGCTCAAGTTTGGTCAGCTGCGTTACATCCCGGGCTATCAGCAGAAATTGGTTGTCAGCATAAGGCATAACCCGTACTTCCACTTCCATACTCGCATGTGCCGGTGAATGCATGGTTACCGCCTGGCTAAAATCGCCGTTTTTAAAGAATTTAACGAAGCGCGGATGACGGATCAGGTTGGTGATACGGATGCCATTGTCACCCGGCCACTGCAGTCCGAAATACAACTGAGCCAACTTGTTGGCCCAGGTCACGGTGCCGTCTTCTTTTAGCACCACCGCTGCATCCGGCATCGCTTCAGAGGCCTGACGAAAACGCTTGATCAGTGTACTCAGTGAACGTTGCCGTACCTGGTTGCGGCGCAGGGTGCGGTAGATACCGTCAAAGATATCGGTCCACACCCCTTTGCCCATTGGCGGTAACAGGGTTCGGCTGTCCCACAGCCAGCCGGTCAGGCGGTTAATATAGTAATAGTGCCAGCAGAGCTTAAGCAGCAATGCCAGCGCCAGTGCCGGCCAGACAACATCGAGGTACCAGCCGACCAGCACAAACGGCAGCAGATAAACCAGCAAACCACGGAGAATAGCGCTTAAGGTATAATTACGTCCCATTTAACGCGCCGAAAACCGATAACCAACACCACGCACTGTCTGGACCAGGCGATCATGACCCGCCCCTTCGATGGCTTTGCGAAGCCGTCTGATGTGTACATCCACGGTACGGTCTTCAACAAAGACATTGGTGCCCCATACGTGATCAAGCAGCTGTTCACGGGAATAGACTCGGTCCTGATGGGTCATAAAGAAGTGCAACAAACGGAACTCGGTGGGGCCCATATCAATCGCGCCATCATTGGCACTGACACGGTGCGACACCGGGTCCAGTTTAAGCCCTTCGATTTCGAGTGGTTCATCGAGGCTGGTCGGAGACACCCGGCGAAATACGGCCCGCATCCGCGCCATCAGTTCCTTGGGTGAGAAAGGCTTGGTGATGTAATCATCGGCTCCCACTTCAAGCCCTTTCACTTTATCCTCTTCTTCACTGCGCGCGGTGAGCATGATAATCGGGATGTGTCGGGTGTGATCCTGGCTCTTCAGGGTTTTTGCCAGTTGAATACCGCTCCCACCGGGCAACATCCAGTCAAGCAGCACCATATCCGGATAGGGCTCGACCACTGCATCCAGTGCTTTGTCATAGTCCCCTGCCTCAACCGGCTGATAACCATGCTGTTCCATAACGAATGCCAACATCTCCCGAATCGGAGCTTCGTCTTCTACGATCAGAATCTTGCGCGCCATGCCTAATCCTCTCTTTTGGTTAATGCAGGCATTATGGGAGTATTGTATGACACTTTTATGACCACAGCGCAATTGCGTCATCATTTGGTAAAAAACCGTTGCGCCATGAGTTGTTAAACGCTTGTGTCATCAATTGTTAAAAAAATTAGTTGCGCCCCTTGGTCAGCTTGGTAGAGTAAACCTGCATCGACCATAAGAAGAACTTTAATCAGGTAGCCAGGGTTTAGGGCATGACAATAGATGTTTTCACGGCAGGGTTGGCCAAGTGATGCAGAATCAGCAAATTTCCCGGTCACTGCTTACTCGTGTCCTGTCGGTATATTTTTTACTCACCTTCATGATTACCTGCGTGCACATCGCAGGCGAGTACTTTAATACCAAACGTTACCTTGTCGCAGAGCTGGAAAACCAGCAGCACACCTTTGCTGGCAGCCTGACCCGTGCCTTATGGGAATTCAATTCCCCACAAATCAATGCCATCGCCGAAGGTTTAATTAATATCCCCTCGATTGGCGGCGTTATTATCCGCGACGACGAAGGCAGTATTCTGGTTCAGTCAGGCACCACCTTCGAGCCTGCCCAGTTACCCGGCGATCAGAATGAAGCGGTTAACCTGACCGAACAAAATGGTGTATTTGGCCATTTCAGCCCGCTTATTTTTGAGTTCTCCGGGCAATCAACCCGGGTCGGCGATGTGGCCATTTTTTCCAACCGCAATGTTGCCATTGACCGGCTCAAAGTGAGTCTGGCGTTCCTCATCGGCAATGCCATTATCAAAAGCACCCTGCTTATTCTGATTTTCTCGCTCGCGTTCAGCCGCCTGCTCAGCCGCCCTTTCCAGCAGTTAAGCAAGCAAATTGAAACCTTTCATATCGATGATCTGGATAACTCGCGTATTCACCTCAAAGACCAGCACAACAACGAGTTCACCCAGGTGGAAGACGCCTACAACCGGCTTATCGATAACCTGCAAAGCCACCAGGCCGACCTCCACCTGACTGAACAAAAGCTGCGCCACGCCAATCAGCAACTGGACGCACAGAACAACCTG
This sequence comes from Aliidiomarina sedimenti, assembly GCF_003986955.1. Classification (GTDB taxonomy): domain Bacteria; phylum Pseudomonadota; class Gammaproteobacteria; order Enterobacterales; family Alteromonadaceae; genus Aliidiomarina; species Aliidiomarina sedimenti. Next base: position 92,774 of record NZ_PIPN01000006.1, read on the forward strand.
CTGGAACAGGAGGTTGCGCGTAAAACGTCTCGCCTTAGCCATCTGATGATGGACCTGGAAAACCGACGCCACGAACTGGAGCAACGCCAGTACAAGCTGGAGCAGGAAATTCGCCAGCGGAAGCTGACCGAAAGTACCCTAAAACGAACCAACCAGCGACTCAAAGAATCACTCGAAACCCTGCAACGGGCGCAAAGCCAGTTGGTTGAATCAGAGAAGATGGCCTCGCTTGGGGGCCTGGTTGCTGGTATTGCACATGATATTAATACGCCGATCGGGATTGGTGTAACCGCCAGTTCGTTCCTTGCTGACCGTCTCGAGCAGCTCGCCATTGCGCTCGATGATAAAAGTCTGACCCAAAGTCAGTTAGGTCACTTCATCGCCGACGGCCGTGAAAGTGTGCAATTACTGGATAGTAACCTGAACCGGGCGAAAGACCTGATTGAAAGCTTTAAACAGGTGGCCGTGGACCAGACCTCGGACGCCATGCGAGAGATCGGCATATGCGAGTACGTAGACGGCGTGGTTCAGTCGTTGCGACCGAAATTAAAGCACACCCGCCATGAGGTCAAAGTTGAATGCGAAACCGACGTGCGTATTCGCTGCCTGGCCGGTTCGCTGGCACAGATTCTGACCAATATGATCCTGAATTCGTTATTGCATGCGTTTGATGGCATCGACGAAGGCGTGATCCGCATCCGCCTGCGGGTCCACAACGACACCCTCAATTGCACCTTTCAGGACAACGGCAACGGCATGACTCAGGATAACCTTGACCACCTGTTCGACCCGTTTTTCACCACCAGACCCAATGACGGCGGCAGCGGTCTTGGCACCCATATTATCCGTAACCTTGTGTGCCAGACACTGCACGGTGACATCACCGCTCATAGCGCTCCCGGCAAAGGTTTACGTTATGATTTCCATTTTCCCGTTGAAGTGCTCGATCACTAGGCTACAATGCCTGCTCGCCCCAACCTAACCCTTGTTTCCGGAGTAACCCCATGTGGTTTAAAAACCTGCGCGTGTACCAGTTTACCCAACCTTTTGCCGTCCCCGCTGATTTTGACAGCAGCCTTGCTGAGTACCTTTATCAGCCGTGCCAGCGCCATCAACTGGCCAGCTTTGGCTTTGTCTCCCCATTCGGCGAGCAGAGTGAAGTGTTGCATCACGCCATCGGCGATAATATTTTGTTGTGTGCGCGCAAAGAAGAAAAAGTGCTGCCAGCCAGTGCGATTAATGCGGAGCTGGATGAAAAGGCCCGCTCCTATGCCGAGGAATACGCCCGGCCTATGCCAAAGAAAGAACGCAGCGCATTGAAAGAAGACATCGTCCACCAGATGCTGCCGCAGGCGTTTAGCCGTTTCAGTACCCAATGGGCATACCTTGATGTGAAAGGACAGCGGCTCTTTGTGGATGCCTCCTCAAGCAACAAAGCCGAAGACTTTAGCGCGCTGCTGCGCGGTGCCATTGGCTCGTTACCGGTCAAACCCTGGGGTGCTGAGCAGGCTGCCGAGACCTTTTTCACCACCTGGCTGGAACAGCAAAGTGCCCCTGCCCCGTTCGAACTGGGCGGTGATGCTGAACTGAAAGGCAGCGGCGATGAACCTGCTGTGGTGCGGCTGAAAAAGCAGGAACTGGCCAGTGAAGAAATTCAAAGTCATTTGCAACACGGCAAAGTGGCGACCAAGCTTGGCCTGATATGGGACGAGCACATGAATTTCGTTCTCGAAGATGACTTTGCTATTAAGCGTTTGCAGTTCAGTGATGTGGTCAAAGAGAAAAACGACGACATGGCGGGCGCTGATAAAGCAGACCAGCTGGATGCAGACTTCAGTCTGATGGCACTGGAATGCAATGCCTTACTGGATGCCCTTGACCAAGCTTTGACGGAAAGTTAACGCAGCAGCGTCCTGCTAGTCGCGTAAGGCACTTAGAATGCTTTGGTAGTCAGCCTGCACCGCAGGCTGCTGCCAGACACCCGGACGGGTGATACAGCCACTGCTGGCATACATTTTAAGCAACTCTTTTTCATCCGTAACCTTGATCTGCCCGGTCAAAACTCCGGCCAGCTGCATAAAACTCAGATACGACGGCTGTAAGCTGCCGATCCCTTCACGCCATTGCTTGTGTAAACGAATAATATCGGTGCTGAATTGCCAGCTGGTTAACACTTTAGTTCCCAGAGGCACTGCCAGGACCTGTTTCGCCGCATAATAATCCTCAATATCACTCAGCTGGTCCTGTTCAACCACACTGAGCAGCGGCAACACGCCAATCCGGCTGCAGCTGCAGGCCAGAGCAAGTGTATGACTATGCAAATCCATTTCGCCCGGATAATGATTGAGTAAGGTGACCGCGGCAGCGGTCAGATCCAGGCTTTGTCGCCACGCCTCACGCAGTTCGTCCTTGACCATCGCATCCTGCGCTTCATACAACCCTTCCAGCGCCATCGCCAATGCGACATTACGGATTTGCCAGAACCCCAGCCGCATAACGGCTTGCGGCAGATTTTCTGCTTTTACCGGGCGCCCCAGCCAGGCACTGTTTGCGATCCGCACCAGACGCGCACTTAAGGCCGGATCGCGTGCAATGATCGCTGACAGTTTGGGTAATGTCATCATGGGATCGGCGACCGCCTGCTGCACCTGAATCGCGATTTCGGGCAAGCCTGGCAGCTTAATGCTGTCATCCTCTAACTGCTGACTAACCTGGTTCAATAAATCCGTATAAGTATGCATAGCTACCATGTGTATTCTGGACTATTCGCAAGAGGCATAGTTTGTCGTGGATTGATTGTGAACGCAAGCATCGCCGTCGTCACAAAAACAGGATAAAATAGCCACCAATTTACTCATTGAAAGGCACCTGATATCCATGACTCCAAGCTGGCACGATCTCGACATCGCCCCGGAATTGATAGAAGCCATGTTGCAACTCGGCCATAAAATGCCGACCCGCATCCAGCAACAGGTTATTCCTGAGGCGATGGCGGAGCATGACATCCTGGCGTCGTCCCCGACCGGGACCGGTAAAACCCTGGCCTATCTGGTCCCAGCGTTCCAGCACCTGCTGGATTTTCCGCGCAGCGAACCAGGCAGTGCGCGGGTACTGGTGTTAGCACCGACCCGGGAACTGGCTGCACAAATCCACGAGCAGGCGGCGATTATCTGTCAACACACCGGCCATCAGAGCTTACTGGTGACCGGCGGGGTCAATTTCGGCAGTCACCTGAGTGCGTTTGAAAGCAACCTGGATATTGTCATTTCCACACCGGGGCGTTTGCTTGACTACCTCGGTCAGGAGCGCTTTTCCGCTGAAGATATCGAATGGCTGATTCTGGATGAAGCCGACCGTATGCTGGATATGGGTTTCACCGATGCCGTCAGCAGTATTCTGGCGGAAGCCCGCCATGTCCGCCAGCGCCTGCTCTTCTCCGCCACGCTGGAAGGCGCTGCTATTCAGCGCTTCAGTAAAAGTACCCTGCTGGAGCCTGTCTATATCGATGCCCAACCGCCAAAGCGCGAGCGTGGCAAGATCACGCAGTGGCTGCATCAGGCCGACACCCTCGAACACAAGACCCAGTTACTGCAGGCATTGCTGAATGAACATACTCAGTCGGTGCTGGTGTTTGTTAAAACCAAAGAGCGGGTACTGGCACTGACCGAGCAGCTACGTGCTCTGAAATACCGGGTCAGCATGCTTCATGGTGACATGCCGCAGCATTCGCGCAATCAGGCGCTGGCAGACTTTTCCCAGGGCAAGAATGCGGTGCTGGTCGCAACCGATGTCGCCGCGCGCGGGATTGATGTTGATGACGTGCAACTGGTGGTTAACTTCGACTTGCCGCGCCGCGCCGATGTCTTTGTCCACCGTATCGGCCGCACGGGTCGCGCGGGTCGCAAAGGGCTCGCTGTGTCGCTGGTAGAAGCCCATGATGCGGATATGCTGGGTCGGGTCGAACGTTATCTTGGCGAGAAAATCGAACGTCGGGTGATTAAAGAGCTGCGCCCGCAATACAAGTTTCCACAGCCCGGAAAGAGTAAAAAGAAGAAAGCGACGGCAAAGAAAAAGCCATCCAGCAAACAAAAACGCCGCTAATTGCGGCGTTTTTGTTTATACCAGCTGAAAACAATGAAGAAACTCAATGCCCCAGCCATGTCCGCCACGACATCCCAGCCATCGGCACCGCGGCCCGGTATATAATGCTGAATCCATTCAATCGCAACCGCATACAGCAACAGCCAGCTCAATGACCATAGGTAGCGCAGACGAAAGGCGTACTGCATGCTCGCTGCCAGCACAAAGAACAGCCCAAAGTGAACCACCTTATCAAGGTGAGCCACTGATGTGGGGCCTGCGGGTGGCGACTGCCAGAAAAACAATCCCGAGACCAGACAAAGAGTAAATACAAAAAGAGTTCGCGCTACTACGCTATTCAACAGTTTTCTCCGCTCGTTCATAAACCGCCACATTGGTGTAGCCAAGTTCGCGCAAATGCAGCACCTGCATTCGGCTCATAATTCCCTGATCGCAGTAAAGCAAATATTGACGGTCTTTTGGAAGCCCTGCAAAGGCAGATTCGAGTTTAAAAAATGGTAAATGTTCAACTGAGTATTCGGTATTCTGCAACGGAGCCTGTTCAACTTCGTCATTGCTGCGAATATCCAGAATCACTTTTTCTAAGCTTGTATCGTTCACCGCTGCCGCCAGGGACACTTTTTCCATCTGGGCGTCATGCAGTTGGCGAATATCGATGACCTCTGCATTATAGACCTGAGCTTCAATCATTTCGTCGGTGATCGCCTGCTCGGCCTGCTTCACTCTCTCCAGATCCGCTTTGACCGTTGGCTTATTCGAAATCACGCCACAATACTCTGGCATCGCGGCGGCCAAAGGTTCAGTGCCAATGCGGCGGGCGATATCAACAATATCCTGCTTATCCATCGCGATCAGCGGCCGTAACACCAGCTTCGAGGTGACTTCGTCGATCACCGCCAGGTTGCTCAGGGTCTGACTCGATACCTGCCCCATCGCTTCACCGGTGACCAGCGCCTGGGCATTAACATAGCGAGTGGCCAGCGCAGCAGCCCGCAACATGGTGCGCTTCAAAACGACGCCCATCAGGCCATTGTCAACATGAGTGAGAATGACATCCACCAGTGGCGCAAAGTCAATGCTTACGAACTTCACTGGATGGGTCGGTGAAAAACGCTTCCACAGATAGTAGGAGATTTCACGCACTCCTGCCTCATGCAGGTCGCCGCCTAAGTTAAAAAAGCAGTAATGGGTGCGTGCCCCCCGCTTGATCATCTGATAGCTCGAGACTGTCGAATCAAACCCGCCTGACATCAGCGACAGCACAGTTTCCTGACTTGGTAACGGAAACCCGCCGAGACCGGCAAAACGCCGTTCAACCAGGAATACGTCGTCTTCAGCGATCATCAGTACCACTTCTTCCTCGGCACCTTTTAACTTCACCTGAGTGCCTTCGACCCGTTCCTTCACACCGCCGCCTATATAGCGCGCCAGGTCCTGGGAGGAAAACGAATGATGCCCTTTGCGTTTGACCCGGATAGCAAATGACTTACCCACTAACTGAGCACGCTTGAAGCTGAGAACCCAGTCGAGCAAAGTCTCGAAATCCGTCAGTGGATGATACTGCACACGTTCAAAATGAAGCACGCCCGGAGTTGACTGTAAACGCTCAACCACGGCGGTCGAGAGGGCGTCAGAGGGTTGCTCGGGCAACACAACTTCGATGCGATCCCAGAGCCATTTTACTTTAATCAGCGGATCCAGCGCTTTCAGCTGAATACGCAAATTCGCGGTCAGCAGTTTACCGTGACGCGAGCGCACTGATTTGCTTTTAACCGTAATTTCGGCCTGCAACCGAACAATATACTTCATGGAAATACCTAACCTGGGGTGTGCACGGCATCTTAGGACAGCAAGATGCTACAACGACGATGGCCCTGCCGGTTAAACCGGCAAGGCCATCCAATGGCAGGCAATTATACAAAAAACGGGGGGAGTCGGCTAGTTGCCTTGTTGAGTGCTGATTGGTCGTGACTCCATCGCACTGCCCTGCAGAATTGAAATTTCAACGCGGCGGTTGCGACGACGATTATCATCGCTGTTGTTAGGGACCAATGGGCGCGTATCGGCCAGACCACGAACGGTCAGACGGCTCTCTTCAAAATTCTCGACATTGAGCATTTCTTCAGCCACCGCCACGGCGCGTGCACTGGATAAATCCCAGTTAGAACTGTGCATTTCTGAACGAATACGACGATTATCTGTATGTCCTGAAATGGTAATTTCACCCGGAATATCATTCAGCACTTCGCCAATGCGACGAATCACGCCACGGAACTGCGGCTGCAGGAAGGCTGACCCTTGTGGGAACGTGCCTTGTTCGCGCACCCGAATGATAATTTGCTGACCCAGGTTTTCCAGCTCTAATGCACCGTCTTCAATTTCCTGTTCCATTTCTTCGCGGATGCGGTTCATTGCCTGGTCAGTCTGCTCCTGCATCTGCATCATATCCATTTGCTCAGGAGACTGCTCCTCAGGCTCCGCCTCACCGCCTTCTTCCTGTTGCGGTCCACCCACATAGTCGTCCTCACCGTCCTGGAAGTCCAGAGTCGACTCGGTCATGTCGCTGGTGACCTGCTGGATAGTTTCAATCGGCGTCGGCGTCGGACGGCCCGGACTGAACTCCTGGGCAATCACGCTGGTACCGCGGGGAATGTCTTCCACTTCAATGCGATTCTGCACACCGAAGGCATACTGCATCGAGCCCGCAATCTGCTTGAATTTAAGCACATCCATTTCACTGAAAGCCAGCAGCAGGACGAAAAAGCATAATAGCAGTGCCATCAGATCCGCGAAGGTAGCCATCCAGGGCGCCAGACCTTTCGGTGGGCACTTAGGGCACTTTTTTTGCGGTTCCGGCAGAGCCATAGCTTAACGCTCCTCTTCCACACGCTTCGACGAAGCGAGGTAGTTCTTTAACAGCGATTCGATAATACGCGGGTTCTGGCCATCCTGAATACCAAGCACTGCATCCAGCATCAGTTCCTGATTCAGTTTTTCCTGTTCCATACGCAGTTTAAGTTTGTTCACAATCGGCACACAGATAATGTTGGCGATGAAAGTACCGTACAGCGTGGTCAGCAAGGCGACCGCCATAGCCGGGCCGATCGCTTTTGGATCATCCATGTTAGCCAGCATCGCAACCAGACCGATCAGCGTCCCTATCATCCCCATCGCTGGCGACACATCGCCAATAGTCTGGAAAATATTGGCGCCACGGTCGTGTCGGTCATAGGTCAAATCAATGTCTTTTTGCATGGTAGTGCGCACGACTTCGGCGTCATGGCCATCCACCAGCATATCAATGCCTTTGCGAAAAAACGGGTTGGGGACTTCCGTTTCTTCCAATGCCAGAAAACCACCCTTACGCGCAGAATCAGCCATCTCCACCGCTTTGTCGATCAGCTCCTGGGGCTGTTCAATACGGAAAATGAAGGCCTTAACGGCGACTTTACCCGCGCCAAGGAACTGACTTAACGGATAGCTGGCCAGGGCGACAAATAATGATCCGCCAAATACGATAAAGATAGACGGCACATTCACATAGAGCCCAATGTCTCCGTTGAACAGCATCGCCATCGCAATGAAGGCGAGCGCCCCGATAATGCCGATTATTGTTGCTATATCCACACAGATCTCCCCGTTGTGTGTGTCTCAAGAAGAGGCGCTATTTTTCATCATCCGCGCTACACTAACAACCGCAATTTTTGTCGGTACTGTTAATTCATCGGCGCCCGTGTCTATTTCTTTACTAACTCTTTGCAAATTACTTCAGTCGCAAAGCCCACTGGCAGCCGTGCAGAGCACGCCTGGCAACGCTGGCAATTGAATTTAGCCTGCAGGTTCTGTAAGGTTGCGAGATTAACATGGCGGCCCGTGTTGCAACACCGATGTGGCAGCATTCCGTGGAGAACATCTGATGACTGATAGCAAAGACACCTCTGAGTTAACCTTCGAGCAAGCGATGAGTGAGCTTGAACACATTGTTAACCAGCTCGAACAAGGCGATTTGCCCCTTGAGCAGTCCCTGCAGCAATTTGAACGTGCCGTGGCGTTGTCGCGTATCAGTCAGCAAAAGCTGCAACAGGCTGAGCAAAAAGTCAGCGTATTAGTGCGCCAGGGGTCACAGGAAACTCTGCAGCCTATGTCCGATGACGAGGCCCCGTCAGCATGACCAGTCAGATGACGGACAACAGCGTGACGTCAACGACTGAGGATCCTGTGCTTAGCGACAAATTACAGGCGTACCGCCAGCGTCACAGTGACTTCCTGCAGATCCAGCTGACTGCCATCGATCCCGTCTGCCCTCGCCTGCATGATGCCATGCGCTATGCCGTCTTGCTGGGTGGCAAGCGAGTCCGTCCATTTTTGGTCTACGCGGTGGGTGAAATGCTCGGTGCCGAGGCGAAAAACCTCGATGGGGCAGCGGCAGCGATTGAATGCATTCATGCCTATTCGCTGGTTCACGATGATCTACCGGCGATGGACGACGACGATCTCCGCCGCGGTCAGGCAACCTGCCATAAAGCCTTCGACGAGGCGACCGCCATTCTTGCCGGCGATGCACTGCAGAGCCTCGCCTTTGAGCTAATCAGCCGTCCGCTTCCGGGTGTCAGTGCCGTGGTCCAGCTAAACATGGTACGAACGCTGGCGCAGGCAGCTGGCGCGCAGGGTATGTGTGCCGGCCAGTCGCTTGACCTGCGGGCCACCAACCGCCACGTCGACCTGGATACCCTTGAACGTATTCACCACTATAAAACTGGTGCACTCATCGAAGCTGCCGTTGAACTGGGCCTTTTGCTTGCCAGTGACGTGGCAGCTAACACCAGGGCAGACCAGCAGAGCTGGCTGGAGACGAGTCATCATCTGCGCCAGTGGGCCCGTTTGATCGGGTTAGCCTTCCAGGTTCAGGATGATATTCTTGATGTTATCGGCGACACTCAGGTCCTCGGCAAGCAACAAGGCGCCGATGCCGAACAGCAAAAATCCACCTATCCAGCGTTAATGGGGCTTGCTAGCGCCCAAAGCTACCTCACCGAGTTAGCGCAAAAAGCGCTACACGCGCTGGATGCTATCCCGTACAATACTGAGGTATTAGCAGCATTCACCCATTACCTGATCACAAGAGACCGTTAGTTCATGACTGAAAGCACCTCTACAACACAGTACCCTGTGTTACGTCTGATTGACTCCCCTGCAGATCTGCGCGCGTTGCCCCGGCAAAAGCTCGACCAGGTGTGTAAAGAGTTAAGACAGTACCTGCTAAGTTCAGTCAGTCAAAGTTCCGGCCACCTGGCCAGCGGTCTTGGTACGGTTGAGCTGACCGTCGCCTTGCATAAAGTCTATCAAACGCCTTTTGATCAGTTAGTTTGGGATGTCGGTCATCAGGCCTATCCGCATAAAATTTTGACCGGGCGCCGCGATGAACTGTCCAGTATTCGCCAGAAAGACGGCTTACACCCTTTCCCGTGGCGCGATGAGAGCGAATACGATGTGCTTTCAGTCGGACATTCCAGTACCTCAATCAGTGCCGCTTTAGGCCTTGCCATTGCCGCTGAGAAAGAACGTCAGAACCGCCGGGTAGTCGCTGTCATTGGTGATGGCGCGATGACGGCCGGGATGGCGTTTGAAGCGATGAACCACGCCGGCGATATTAAACCGGATATGCTGGTGATCCTGAACGACAACGAAATGTCGATTTCGGAAAATGTCGGTGCACTGAACAATCATTTCGCCCGCTTGCTATCCGGTAAGGTGTATACCTCGCTGCGCGAAGGCTCGAAAAAAATGCTGCGCGGTATGCCCACAGTCCGCGAACTGGCCAGCCGTGCCGAAGAACACATGAAAGGGATGGTGACCCCGGGCACCATTTTTGAAGAACTAGGCTTTAACTATATCGGCCCAGTCGACGGCCATGACGTGACCACTCTGGTGGAAACCCTCGAGAACATGCGCTCACTGAAGGGGCCCCAAATTTTGCATGTGGTGACGCGCAAAGGTAAAGGTTACGAACCAGCCGAAAAAGACCCAATCGGCTACCACGGTGTGCCGAAGTTTGACCCCGCCATTAATCAATTGCCGGCCAGTAAACCTGGGCTGCCGTCATACTCGAAAATTTTTGGTGACTGGCTGTGTGAGATGGCCAGCGAGGACGATAAGCTGGTCGCTATTACCCCCGCCATGCGCGAGGGGTCTGGCATGGTTGAGTTTTCACAACGTTTCCCTGACCAATATTACGATGTGGCCATTGCCGAGCAACACGCGGTTACCCTGGCTGCCGGCCTTGCCATTGGTAAACGCAAACCTGTGGTTGCTATCTACTCAACGTTCTTACAGCGTGGCTATGACCAGCTGATTCATGACGTTGCGCTGCAGAACCTGCCGGTGCTGTTTGCGATTGACCGGGCTGGTATTGTCGGTGCCGACGGACCGACCCATCAGGGCGCCTTTGACATCAGCTTCCTGCGTTGCATTCCAAACATGGTCGTGATGACACCCAGCGATGAAAACGAATGCCGTCAGATGCTGTATACCGGTTACCACCTGCAACAACCTGCTGCGGTGCGCTATCCACGCGGCAGCGGCACAGGATGCGAACTGGAGTCTTTGCAGGCGATGGAACTGGGTAAGGCGACCGTGCGCCGCCAAGGGAGTAAGGTTGCGATCCTTAATTTCGGCACCTTGCTGCCTGAAGCCATGCAGGCCGCCGAAGCGCTGGATGCCACTGTTATCGACATGCGCTTTGTCAAACCGATGGATGCAGAGGCCGTTAAAAAAGCCGCGGCTGAGCACGACTTGCTGGTTACAGTGGAAGAAAATGCGGTTGCCGGGGGTGCTGGTAGCGCCGTCGCCGAATTGCTAATGGCTCAGCCACAGCCTTCCCCACTGCTTATGCTGGGCCTACCGGACAGCTTTATCAAACATGGTTCACAGGCTGAAATACGGGCTGAACTGGAACTTGATGCGGCAGGTATTGAAGCCTCGATCCGAAAGCGCTTATAACCAGCCCATAGCGAGTACTGCATGAATGATTGCCAGGCTCGCTAAACCAGCCAGAATGTCATCCACCATAATGCCCAGGCCGCCATGCATATGGCGGTCAAGGTAACGGATTGGCCATGGTTTGAGAATATCGAAGATACGGAACAGAATAAACGCCAGCAATAAGGTGCTTACGCTTACTGGAACTGCAATCATCGCCACCATATAGCCCGCTATTTCGTCCCACACAATAGACGGGTGATCATGCTCGCCCATTGCCTTAGCGGTATAGCCACACAGGTAGATTCCGACCAGGAATGCCACTACCGTGGCAATAATGAAGCCTGTAGTGCCCAGATACGATGCCAGCCACACCACCGGAATCGCGGCTACTGTCCCCATGGTACCTGGCGCCTTCGGGAACAGGCCACTACCAAACCCCAATGAAAGGAAATGAAGCGGGTTTTTTAACAGGTGACGGTAACTCATCCGGGTGTCCTTATCGTCTGTTCGCTGAAGTAAAGATAAGCCGGGTTAAGCTACCCAGCTCTCACTTGTTTTGACTTACTTTCAGGTACTAAAGTGTAGCCATACCAAAGTGTTGATAGCCTAATCCAGAGGCGGTTACTTCGTTATCGCCATCAAAAAAACGCAATCCTGGCTGTCTGTCGATCTGACCAATACAGGTAATATCTACCCCGGAATGGGTCAGCGCGGTTTCCAGCGAGCCACGCATTTCTTCAGGAATGGTAAAACAAAGTTCGTAGTCGTCGCCACCGTGCAATGCGTAGTGACGTTTCTGCTCAAGTGGCAATGTGTTGAGCGTATCAGAGTATGGCAGTTGGGTCAGAAACAAACGCCCGCCAACCTCAGAACGTTTTAAAATATGTTGCAGATCGGCCGCTAATCCATCCGAGACATCAATACAGCTGGTCGCCATGCCGCGTAGAGCCTGCCCTAAGGACACTCTCGGTGTGGGGTAAAAGAGACGCTCTTCGAGCTTTTTCTGACCCGCGCTGGATAGCTCTAAATCGTCACGCTGCGCAGCAAGCGCAGCTGCGGCGTCGCCTAAGGTACCACTGACAAATATCCAGTCACCTGGTTTAGCCCCGTGGCGCACCAGGGTTTGCCCTTCCGGCAGCAGGCCCTGAGCAGTCAGGGTTAAGGTCAACGGGCCACGGGTAGTATCACCGCCGATCAGCTGGCAATGGTAATAACCAGCCAGTTCATGCATTCCTGCAGCGAATTCACTCAGCCATGTATGGTCGGCTTTGGGTAGGGTAATCGCCAGCGACAACCATGCAGGTTCAGCACCCATTGCCGCCAGGTCTGACAGATTGACCGCCACCAGTTTGTGCCCAAGGGCGCGCGGTGGCACTTTGTCATCAAAGTGAACGCCCGCTACCATGGTGTCTGTGGTAACCGCGATTTCTGTGCCCGGCGTGGTTTTTACCACTGCACAGTCGTCGCCCTGCGCGAGCTGAACGTCACGGCGCGACTGGCCATGATGACGAAAATAACGCTCGATTAGTTCGAACTCGCTAAGAACAGACATATCGCAAACCAGTTTTATTGTCGCGCCGAACGCAGACTGTCAACCGCTTTGTCGAGCACGCCGTTGACAAAACGGTGGCTGTCATCGGCGCCGAATGCTTTGGCTAACTCAATCGCTTCGTTCATGACCACCTTATAAGGCACATCCACGCGGAATTTCAGCTCGTAGGCGGAGACACGCAAAATCGCCCGCTCGATCTGATCTAAATCCGCAAACGGCCGGTCGGTAAACGGCGACAATGAGCCGTCCAGTGAACTGGCCTGGGTTGCGACGCCCCGGATCAGATCCTGAAAGTAATCAACATCGACCTTGCTAACGTCATTGTCAGTCAAAAACTCAGCCTCAATATCACTGATACTGTTTTTCGAAAGCTGCCATGAATAAATAGCCTGAATAGCCAAGCGACGTGCTTTACGGCGTGCTGCTGGTTTCACAATGATTATCCTTACAACTGTTGCAGAACGTTGACCATTTCAAGGGCGCTCAATGCAGCCTCTGAGCCTTTATTGCCGTGCTTTACGCCAGCCCGATCAATGGCCTGTTCGTCGGTGTCGGTAGTAATTACACCAAAAGCTACCGGAATGCCGGATTGCATGGCAACCTGAGCCAGACCTGAGTTCGCCTCACCAGCAACAAAGTCAAAGTGTGGTGTACCACCGCGAATAACCGCGCCAATCGCGATTAAGGCATCATAATGGCCACTTTCTGCGGCTTTTTTCGCCGTTAACGGCAGCTCATACGCCCCTGGCACACGAATCACGGTAATGTCATCCGCGTTGACCTGGCCGATACGCTGAAGTGTGCCTACTGCACCTTCCAGTAACGCGTCGACGATAAAGCTGTTAAAACGAGATACCACGATGGCAAATTTTTTACCCGGCGCTGCAACGCCACCTTCAATTGTCTTCATCTTATGTCCTAAATACGGTCATTGACCGTAAAATACCCAGTACACCAGGTTGCGCAGACTGCTTTCATGCTCTCGGTTGCGACAAACCCAGTCTAAAAATGGCGCGTAGTTTACCACATTGCGTATCAGCGCGCACGAAACCTGTACAAAAGCTCATTGCTAGCGGCATCTTCAGCAACCATTTCGAAATTGTTCTGTTCAAACTGATTGCGGGCAAAGATATTGGCCCGCGAAGTCGGGAATAAGACCGACTCGACGTCCCACTCTTCACGCACCCACTGCGCTATGTTGGCCACTAAGCGGTTGCTGTGTTGAGCGGATTGCCCCGCTTCATTTAACCAAAAGGTTATTTCAAACTGATAGTCTTCCGGATCAAACCCGGGTACGTCACTGCGGTCTTGCACCCGACTGATAAACAATGCGCCGCGCAGCTGGCGGTGTTGGGGTTCGAGAATGACGTAGGTATAGGCTGCACCCTCGTTGTGCTGCTGAACATGGAACTGAATGGTGTCGGTATGGCTTTCCAGAGTCTGTTTCGAGGTCGGCCAGCCCCAGCCTAAGGTCTCATACAACATTCGGCGGGATGCCTGGGCGGCACCGTAATAGGCCACACTGTCGTTCTCGCTTAGTACCACGAAGCGCCAGTCGTCCTGATATTCCTGGGGAGCTTCATATTGCGTTAAATCGCTTTGCCCTGTCGCCGTGAACGCCCATAGCAGCATGCTCAAGATCAAGGGCCCAACCATGCTGACCTTGATAGGGGCGGATCGCTTTTCAGTCTGTTTTTCCATTAACCATTCCTCGGGTTCTTGCCCTGCGCCTGTCCGGTAAATGCCTGCACTTTTTCCAGCGCCAGCTGAATATTATCGCAAACGTCCATAGGGTCGCCGATCCGTACCACTTTACGGGCATAATCAAGTGCGACTGGAATAACAGGCACTTTCGCCTGACTGGCTATATGGAGAAAGCCGGTTTTCCACGCGGCTACTTTCTTACGGGTGCCTTCCGGCGCGATTACCAGAATTAGCTGGTCACGTTTGGCAAAGGCTTCACACATGGTGTCGACCACCCCTTGCCCTTTCCCGCGCTCCACCGGAATACCACCGATACGAGTGAAAAATCCTTTGAGTGGAAAACGAAACAACGAATGCTTACCCAGAAAGGCAACTTGCAAACCTAACCGAAACTTCACCATCAAACCAACCATGAAGTCCCAGTTGGAGGTATGTGGCGCGATAGGAATGACCCCTTTCGCCAGGTCTGGCAATTGCCCTTCAATTCTCCAGCCGCCGAGCAGACGAAGCCCGACGCCACCCAACCAGTAAAGGAAACGGTTCGCTTTTACTGGCAAACCGGCCGTTCGTTGTGTCATACGCGCCTGTACCTGTTAATTGAGTTCTTCGAGACGCGCCCGAATTTCCCGCAGTTTACGCTTCACTTTGCGCTGGTTCTCAAGACCCAAACGTAGCATTTGCTTCTGCGCCGCAGGCAAAGACTCCAGATCCGGGTCGGCAAAGGTATACATTACACTATCATCTGATAAGGCAAGCAGTCCTTCAGGTTCCGGGGTCGCCAGCAGCACATCGATGGCGTCCTGAATCTGTACCTGAAATGTCTCATCCGGATGGGCTATTTCAGTAAAGGCCTGTTCAAACAAAGGCTGATAGGCTTCATACAGGTTGACCACCACTTCGCTGTCAAGGCTCACAAACCAGTCTACCAACTCATCGTAACGGGCAAAGCTGCGTTCGTCGATATACAACTGGTTATCGACTTCCTGAGTGGTGAAACGAGCGTCAGGGCTACTCACACCGGCGCTTTCCCGGATCACCTCACCATCGCTTAAGTTATGTACAAAAATAACCATATCACGGACCAGGTGCTCACTGCGCAAAGGACGCACATTTTGCTCGCGCTCTTCGAGCTCTGCTAACAGTGGTTCCGTACTTTGATTCAGCTCTGGCAGTTCAATTTCCGGCTCCGGGTCTGGCTCAGGGTCGACGTCTGCTGTCGAATCAGGCTCAGGCAAGGGCATGTAGTCCGGTAATGGTTCAGGTTCGGGCTCAGGGTCCGGTAATGGCTCAGGCTCACTGACCTCGACCGGCACTGACTGGCGGCTATCCGGCTCCTCATCAGAACCTGACCACCATAAAACGACAACCACCAGTAATAAAATTACCAGGGCAAGGGCAATAAGCGTTATAAGGCCGCGCTTAGGCGTGTTCGATTGAGCAGGATCGTGTTCACTCATGGCTAAATCCTTTAAATTTGTTCTGGACGGGTAAATACCAACTCTGTATCTGAAGACAACGCCGCATCGAATTTATATCCCGCGCTGTTAAAGGCTTTTAATGCCTGCACGTCGGCTGGCTGGTTTTCCGCGATAAAACGCGCCATTAAGCCCCGTGCCTTCTTAGCATAGAAGCTTATTACCTTTAACTGCCCATTTTTGCTGTCTTTAAATACAGGTGTTACCAGCGTTGCTTGCAATTTACCCTTGTTAACAGCCTTAAAATACTCGTTGGACGCGAGATTTACCAACACTGTATCGCCAGCACTGGCCAGATCTTGATTCAGTTGTTCGCTAATCCGGTCACCCCAAAACTGATACAGATCTTTACCCCGGCTGGTAGTGAGTTTGGTCCCCATCTCGAGCCGGTACGGCTGCATCAAATCGAGTGGCCGCAAAACACCATAGAGGCCGGACAGAATACGCATGTGCGTTTGAGCATAGTCAATCGCGTCTGCGCCTAGCGTAGTCGCATCCAGCCCTGCATACACATCGCCGTTAAATGCAAATACTGCCTGTTTCGCGTTCTGTGGTGTGAACGGCCGTTGCCAGTCACTAAAGCGTGCAGCATTAAGACCCGCTAATTTATCACTGATTTTCATCAATGAACCCAGTTCCTGAGGCGATAAAGTTCGCGCCCGCTTTACCAGTTGTTCCGCCTCATCGAGTAACCGCGGCTGACTATAGGTCTCGGTTGTTGCCGGGCTTTGATAGTCGAGATTTTTCGCTGGGGAAACAACAAATAACATAGGTAACCGCCTCACTGAAGTTGAATAACGTTTCATGACATTTCTTTTCGTATACTACCAAGAGTTGACCCAATTTACCTCCGCAACCCGCTTTAGCCTCTTGCTGTACCAGCGTATTTTTCGAATTAAACCAATTTTTCAACCCGTTAAACTGAACCCAGTAGAATGTTTGTTTAAAAATTAATCTTGTTCTATTGGTTTGATTACTTTACAGTCGATCCTGACAGCAATATTACAAATTATTAAAAGTTGCTGGTAACCGCGCTTAATAACGGGTTACGCATATTGAAAAGGCAAACTCATCGAAAGGTGGGGACGCAAAGCTACCTGTCTAAAGAATGGCAACATTCCAGGATCGAGGGGATACCTAACTTGACTGTCATTTTAGTGCACTTCGGTTATGTTTTGTCCTTCTCCGTTGGATTACGCCAATGAGCCTTGCGTTGTTTACTTCAATACTGTTCATCAACCAAGCAGTACCCATGGGCATGTCCCATATATAACAATGCAACACAACGCAGGTCTTTACCTGCCAGGAGAACGACCATGAAAAAACTCGTACTAGCGACGGCCATTGCGGCCGCAACCACCATGTCTATGACTGCGCAGGCTCAGGAAGTTGGAACCTTTGATATCGATGTCAACGTTGTTGCCAGCTGTGATTTAGTTGCCAACGGGGTCGATTTTGGTGATGTCGACGTATTCGCCGACATTGATCTGGTGACCGCCGCGGCACCAGCAACCCTCGATATAACCTGCACCAACGGCGCAAGTTACGATATTCTGTTAGGCCACTCAGGAGAGCTAACCCACGCTACTGCTGCACCGGTTACCTATAGCCTGTTCCAGGATGCTGCATTCACCACAGTCTGGAACGATACAACCGATACCCGCACCGAAACAGGTGACGGTGCTTTACAAAGCTACGACGTGTTTGCTCAACTGGCCATTGATAACACCACGGAAGTTGGTGCTTACACTGGAACCGTAAACGTAACCGTTAACTTCTGATGAAGTCCCCTGCAACTAAGCTACAACAGACCGGTCGCACCGGTCTGTTGGTTTGCGGCTCGCTGGTATTATTGCTGGTACTTTTGCTTTTGGTCCCGGCCCACGCCAGTAGCTTCACCGTGCAACCCATTCGCGCCGAGCTTTCTGCCAATCAGCAAGTGTTTGCAATGCGTGTGCGCAACACCAGTTCAAGCGACGTTTCGATTCAGCTTGATGTTAAACAATGGCAACAGGCCAACGGCCACGAGCTCTACACAGACACCGATGAACTTCTCGCAGTCCCACCTATTTTCACGGTGGCGGCGAACCAGACTCAGACTATTCGTGTCGGCCTGCGTCGGGCACCGGATCCGGAGCTGGAGCTAAGCTATCGCCTCTATCTGCGTGAACTGCCGCCGGCAGACGACCATTCAAGTGGAGTCAAAATGGCGCTGAATATCGGTGTACCGGTATTTGTCGAACCGACTACCGGCAGCGCTAACCACCAGCTGGAATGGCAGACCTTGCTCAATAACCAAGGCAGGCAGGTGATATCAGTGGTGAATCACGGCAACGGTCATGCGCAAATAACGCGCTTGCAAGCCAGCTCTTTAAGTCAGGATTTTAGCCGGTCACTGAACGATTATGTGTTACCGGGCGCCAGTCGCACATGGGTTTTGCCGTCTGACTTTGCAGTAAGCGACAGCAGCGCCCTGCAATTAAGAGCGAGAGTGAATGGCAACGAACAGTCACGCACCGTTCAGCTGGACTAAATTCCTTTCAATACTTGTCTTTACTGGTTGTTGCTTGCTGTCATTGGTTACCTCGCCAGCCGTGGCCAGGCCGCTTTTTAGCCAGCCAGTAGCCAGTGCAATAAGCACGGTACGGTTAGGTGACTGGCAGGACAGAACCCGGTTAGTACTGGAAGGTGTCAGCGGAATGAGTGCAGAGATAGAGCATGGTAGTTCGGCCACCGAACTGTCACTGCTATTTTATTTCCCTGAAGAACACGATTTTCCAAACTGGTTAGAGCAAGTCATTCCGGGCGACCACCCAGCGTTACAGCGCGTTCAGATAAGCGATCTTCAGAGTAAAAGCGCCCGCGTCAGATTTCATTTCCATAGCCCTGTCAGCCTCAACATATTTGATTTGCGTCCAATGGAAGGGTTCCAGTTCCGGCTGGTGCTTGATTTCTATCAGTTGGCGAAGGTCAGTAGTGAGCAATGGCTGGATGTGTTCATAAACAATAAAGGGGGCTTTGGCACGGTGCTGGCACTTACCACACTTGACCACGATGTATTTCTGGCTGGCAGTGACCTTGAGCGCTGGCGTATCGAGCTGCCCGCTGAGGCCTACGTGACGCATTACCAGCAGCCTTATTATTCATTGCGACAGCTTGGTGTGCGCTATCAGATAAACCCGCAGCAATTGCAGCTCAATATTGAAGTACCTGCTGCTCAGTTTGCCCGCCTGCGCCTGCGCGGTCACGAGCGGGAACGCCCTCAACTGACAGCATCCAGTCTTGGCGCATTTTTCAACTACGACCTGAATGCCACTGAGCGCGAGGACGACCTAAGTGCGTCCGGGTTACTCGAACTCGGCCTGTTTAACCGCTGGGGCAGTGGCTCCACCCGGGTACTCGCGCGCAACGAATCCGAGTACCATGAACAAGGGGTCATTCGACTCGATACCCAATGGCGCTATGACAACCCCGAGCGCATGACCACCCTTATTGTTGGCGACAGTATCAGCCGCAGTGCCAGTTGGAACCGGGCCACTCGCTTTGCCGGCGTGCAATGGGGCACCAATTTCAGTACCCAGCCCGAGATGCTGACCATGCCAACTCTCAGTTTTGTCGGCGAAGCCAGCCAGCCGTCGACGATTGATCTCTTTATCAACGAAGCATTGCGCTTCCGTACTGAGGTACCCGCGGGGCCTTTCAGTATCGACGATCTGCCAGCTATTACCGGCTACGGCGAAGCACGCATGGTGGTTACCGATATTCTTGGCCGCGAGCAGGTCATCCAGCAAAACTATTTTGCCAACCGCCGTATGCTGCGGGCAGGCCTGCATGATTACTCCATCGAGCTGGGTTATATCCGGCAAAATTTCGGCTTACGCAACGATGACTATGGGCCGGGGATGGTTAGTGGGCTGCATCGCTTTGGCCTGACCAATAATTTCACCTCCGAGGTGCATCTTCAGGCCACCACAGAGCAGCAGCTTGGTGGGGTGGGCGCCAGCTATACCCTGCCCTGGAACAGCCTGGTTCACGCCGCGGTTGCTACCAGTTATGGTGATGGCCGTCGTGGTCAGTTGCTTAGTATTGGTATGCAGTACCAGCGTCGCCGGTTCAATTTCGGCATAGACGCCGAAATCGCCAGCGATAACTTCGAACGTGTGGGCAGTACCCGCTTCGCTTTTGTTCCGCGCCAGCAACTGCGCGCTTTCAGTAGCTACTCGACCGCACGCAGTGGCACCTTAAGTCTGTCCTATACTGAGCAGGATTTTCGCACCCGGCAAGGCATCCAGTTTATAAATGCGGGCTACAGCATCCAGTTCGCCCGCTTTGTCAGCCTGCGCTTCTCCGCTCTGCACTATCTGGATGACGAGGACACCCGGTTCAACCTGACCCTGAGTGTTCCACTAGGCTGGAACCGCACCAGTGCCAGCGTCTCCGCGCAAAACCGTGGCGACGACACGTCAGGCTATGCGCAACTGCAACGGAGTCTGCCCAGCGGCACCGGGGTCGGCTACCGCCTGCGTCAGGGTCTCAGTGAGCGGGATTTAAGCCTGGCGAGCATTCAGTATCAAAACGACCATGCCCGATACAGTATGGACATTTC
Organism: Aliidiomarina sedimenti; assembly: GCF_003986955.1. Taxonomy (GTDB): domain Bacteria; phylum Pseudomonadota; class Gammaproteobacteria; order Enterobacterales; family Alteromonadaceae; genus Aliidiomarina; species Aliidiomarina sedimenti. The sequence continues at coordinate 113,193 of NZ_PIPN01000006.1, forward strand.
AAAACGCCAGGATATGACCGCAACCCGCGCCGGATTGCGTGGCGCCTTTACCCTCATGCATGGACAATTATCAGCAAGTCGCCAGCTCAACCGAAGTTTTGCGCTGGTTCAGTTGCCAGACTTTCCGAATGTCCGGGTGTACGCAGATAACCAGCTGGTTGGACGAACCAACGACAAGGGTAATGCGATGATCCCGCGTTTACGACCCTATCAGCGCAACCGCATCCGGATTGAGCAAGCCGACTTACCCATGAACGCTACGATTGATTCGCTGGAACAGGAAGTCGCGCCATATTATCGCAGTGGGATTAAACTTGAGTTTCCGGTGCGGCTGACACGCAGTGCCTTTTTCCGCATTCTGTTGCCAAACGGTGAGCCGGTCCCGGTCGGAGCGACCGCAAGCAGTACCAACGACAACAGCTTTATGGTTGGGCACCGCGGCGAAACCTATATGACCGCGCTGCAAGAGCGCAATGAAGTCCATGTGCGCTGGGGCCGGCAACGCTGTTCATTCGTACTCAGCGTGCCGCTAAGCGATGACGCCCTGCTCGATTTAGGCACGGCAACCTGTCACCCTGAGGCACACTAATGGTTCTGATAAAGGTACCTACTATGACAACGAAACAGTGCACGGCTCTAGCCAGTCTCGCCTGCCTGCTGGTTTCAGCACCTGCTCTGGCAGATTGCACCATTAGTGCTGAAGGGCTTAGTTTCGGCCAGTATGACGTGTTTGACGAGTCGCCCACTGAAGGCGTAGGTAACCTGACTGTCAGCTGTACGCCATCAACCAGCTATACCGTGCTGCTGAGTGCAGGAACGGGTAGCTACACTGAACGCTATTTAACGGGCGACCAGTCAACACTTATCTATAACCTCTATATAGATGCAGCCTACAGCCAGGTGTGGGGGGACGGCAGCGGAGTTTCCACCGTGGTCTCAGGTACAACCGATGGCGCAGCGAACCATGATCTGTACGGACGTATTCCAGCGCGACAGAATGTAACCCCCGGCCTGTATACCGACACCATCACAGTGACCGTTGAGTTTTAAAATAAAAAGGCCAGCTAAAAAGCTGGCCTTCATTGAGTAAACGTAGCGCTACAGCAGGTTGTCCTGCTCTTCGCCTTCTTTCTCCACCTCTGGTGGCATCAGATCTTCCCGCGAAATACCCAGCGCTACCATGATGGTAGTACGGGTAAATGTCGACGAGTAGGTACCCACTACCACACCAACCAGCATCGCCAGAGCAAACCCACTGACCATCTGACCGCCGAAAAACAGCAGCGTGAAGAGCACCATAATGGTAGTCAACGAGGTAATCAGAGTTCGGCTCAGACACTGACTGAGTGAAATATTGATCACATCCGGCACTTCCGTGTTGCGCAGCTTACGGAAATTCTCACGAATACGGTCTGAAATAACAATACTGTCATTCAGCGAGTAACCGATTACCGCAAGCAATGCAGCCAGAATCGTCAAATCAACTTCAATTTGCAGGATCGAGAACAAACCGAGGATCATCACTACGTCCTGCACCAAGCCGATCACAGACGCCAGCGCAATCCGCCATTCAAAGCGGAATGACACGTAGATAAGGATACAAATCGCCGCTACTATCATCGCCAGGCCACCGGCTTCTGCCAGCTCCTCACCGACACTCGGGCCGACAAACTCAACCCGGCGCATCTCCAGATCACTGTCGACTTCGCTGCGAAGGAGTTGGAACAGGTTATCGCCGACTGAATCAGCGTCCGCCATTTCTGGCCGTGGCGGCACCCGAACCAGGATATCGCGTGACGAACCGAAGTTTTGCACCACGGCGTCACCCAGTTCGTTGTCTGCCAGCACATCACGTAGCTCGGCTAAGTCTGCTGGCTGCGAGAAACCGACTTCTACCAGCGTACCACCGGTGAAATCGAGTCCCCAGTTCAGCCCTTTGCCAGCCATACTCACTATCGCCACCAGTAACAATATGACACTGAGAATCGCCGTTGGAGTGCTCAGTTTCATAAAGTTTAAGGGGCGGTTTTCATCAACCTTTGTAATCTCAAACATTCTAATCCCCTAAATGGATAGCTTGCTGAGGCGTTTCTGACGGCCCCACGCGAAGTTGACGATGGCACGGGTACCGATGATAGCGGTAAACATCGACGTCAAAATACCTATCGCCAGTGTCACTGCGAACCCTTTAATAGGTCCGGTGCCCACTGCGAACAGGATAATGGCCGCAATCAGAGTGGTAATATTACCATCCGCAATCGATGACAACGCGTTGTCATAGCCGTGTTTAATCGCCTGCTGCGGGCTGCGCCCCTCGTTTAGCTCTTCCCTGATACGCTCGAAAATAAGCACATTGGCATCAACCGCCATGCCCACCGTTAGCAGAATACCGGCCATGCCCGGCATGGTCAGAGTAGCCCCCGGAATAAGCGACATAACGCCGACAATCAGGATTAAGTTGGTAAACAGCGCAGCGTTGGCAACTAAACCGAACTTGCGATAGTAAATACCCATGAACAGCAGCACCAGAACAAAGCCCGACACAATGGCAGTCAGACCGTCACGAATATTCTGTGCTCCTAAGCTTGGGCCCACAGTGCGTTCTTCAACAATCTGAATCGGTGCTATCAGTGCACCGGCACGCAGCAAGAGCGCCAGGTTCTGTGCATCGGCAGGTGAACCGACACCAGTAATGCGGAAATTCGAGCCCAGACGCGCCTGAATCGTCGCAACTGAAACAACCTCTTCCACACGCTCAAAGTCAATGCGCCCGTCTTCAGTGGTTTCACCAGTCGCAATAAATTCAATGAAAACCGTCGCCATTGGGTCACCAATGCGGTCACGGGTTGCCAGTGACATCATATTACCGCCGGCAGAATCAAGCTGGATGTTCACCTGCGCCCGATTGTTTTCATCAAAACCCGAGTTTGCATTAACAATGTGGTCACCGGTAAGAATAACCCGGTTTTCCAGCAACTGCTGACCGCCGCCGCGCACGTCATACAGGCGGCTACCAAAAGGTACTCGTCCTTCCTGTGCATCACGTAAGTCATTCTCGGTATCCACAAAACGGAACTCCAGAGTTGCCGTGGCGCCAAGAATTTCTTTCGCCCGTGCGGTGTCCTGCACCCCCGGTAGCTCAACCACTATACGGTCTTGCCCCTGACGTTGAATCACCGGCTCAGCAACGCCCAGTTCGTTAACCCGGTTGCGCAGAATGGTAATATTCTGAGAAATCGCATTGACCCGGGTTTCCTGCAGATACTCATCTGTCATTTCCAGGCGAAGCGAATTCGAATCACCATCGGCATCTGTGGTGTAACCCTGGTAGGTATTGCGCAAGGCATTGTTGGCTTGCTCTAAATCCTCAGCGGTACGCAAGGTGATCAGAACATCGTTACCGTCTTCCTCAACCCCACTATAGCGAATACCTTCGTCACGTAAGCTACTGCGGACTTCAGTCACCATTTGCTCACGGATTTTCTTCATCGCTTCTTCCATGTCCACTTCCATCAGGAAGTGAACACCGCCACGTAAATCCAGACCCAGTTTTAATGGCTGACCACCAAGGGCCGCCAGCCAGGCCGGTTGAGCAGGGGCCAGATTGAGCGCAACAACGTAATCGCGACCAAGCTCAGTCGCCAACACGTCCTGCGCAGCAAGCTGTGCACCATCCGAGTTAAGACGGATCAGGATCTGACCGTCTTCCATGCTAATTCCACGTGGCTCAATGCTTTCAGACCGCAATACGGACTCGACCTGCTGCAGAGTAGTGGTATTTATCTCCCCGCTGCGCGTTGCCGAAATCTGAACAGCAGGGTCTTCCCCATACAAATTAGGCAACGCATACAGGGCCCCGATGAGGATCACGGCGATCACCATCAGGTACTTCCACTTCGGGTAATAATTTAACACGAGTACGTCCTTCCAGAGCGGGCGTTACAGAGTTTTGATAGTACCTTTTGGCAGAACCGCAGCAACAGCACTTTTCTGCACTGTCATTTCCACGCCTTCTGCAACTTCAACTACCATGAAATCATTGTCGTCTGATACTTTCACAATGCGCCCTACCAGGCCACCCTGAATCAGCACTTCGTCACCTTTGCCCAATGCCTGAACCAGGTTTTTATGCTCTTTTACTCGCTTGCTCTGTGGGCGATAAATCATGAAGTAAAAAACCAGACCAAACAGTGCCAGCATGATAATCAATGAAAATGTGCCACCTTCCGCCTGGCCCGGTGCCGCAGCGTGTGCGCTTGAAATTAGAAAATCCATAGTAGTTCCTCTGTAAATTGTAATAAATTAGGGCGTCATTCCAGTGAGTTATTGGGTCCACCGGAGTGACACACAAGCATTACCGACTAAAATATTTTTAAAATAGCGCCGCATTCTACCTAAAAGCGGCGCAAATCTAAACGGTCAGGCGTCGATCCCCATACTTCGTAAGCGTCTGAGTAAACCAATTCTCGACACCTGCAATCGCGTTGTCATTTGCTCCAGATCGCCGGCACAGTCCTGATAGGCCTGCCGCAGCTCACTGTCCGGGATATCCCCGACCGCGCGCAACTGCGGATGACGTTTTATCAACTCGTACACAGAGCCCCGCGAAATACCTAGTTCATCGGCGGTCGCCTGCATGTCGTAGCGCTGATTCTGCAGTGCTTTAAGCAGCTCGTCCTGAGTAATCTGGCTCGGTTTGCGACGTTTTATTGTCGCTGGCTCTTCAACACGCCCGGTTTCGCCCGTTACTGAGCTGTGGCTTAAACTGGCCAGTACATGCGGATCCATTTGCAGGTGCTGATCGCCACGACTATCAACCACCAACTGGCGGGTTATATTCAGCAACTGACGTACATTTCCCGGCCAGGGAGCCTGCATCACCTGACGAACCAGGTCGCAACTAAGCCACGGCGCCTCAAATGAGACTGGCAGACTATCGCTGCCTTCAACTTTTAGCCAGTGCCCCCGCAGAAAATTACGTAATAAAGCCGGAATATCTTCACGTCGTTCTGCTAACGGCGGTAAGAATATCTGATAACTGCTCAGGCGGTGCAACAGGGGCTGCTTAAATTCGTTCTCGCCCTGCGCTTCCAGGTTGGCATCGGTCGCGGCGATAACCCGCACATTCACCTGGTCGGCCTCAGTCGACCCTACCGGCACCACTTGCTGACTTTCCAGTGCACGCAACAACATCGCCTGCACATCCTGGGAGGCCTCGCCGATTTCATCCAGAAACAAAGTCCCTTGATGAGCAGCCTGAAAGTACCCTTTGCGGTCCGTGGAGGCGCCGGTGAACGCACCTTTGACCGCGCCAAATAACTCGGACACTGCCAGCGACGGCTGCATGGCTGGAATATTTGCGACAATAAACGGCTTGCCAAAACGCTTTGACTGACGCCGGATAGCCTGAGCCACTAGTTCTTTACCGGTACCTGTGGCCCCGCGAATAAGAACCGGCTCATCCATCGACGCCACTTTACCGATGCGCTCGCGAACCTGCTGCACGCCATGGCTAATCCCAACCAGACCCAGATCATCCTGCAGCATAGCGGGTTCCGGCATGCACTTAATGAAAAGCATCACGTGGTCACCGAGGCAAAGTTCGACCCCCTGCTCCAGGCTCTGCTGGTCTATTCGAAGCTGATCCTGTAATACCTCGCCGTTCAGTGAAACCGGCGCTGAATAGTCCTGACGCCGCAATATAAACGTCAACCCACCTTCCCGCACCAGCCGCATCGACTTGCGGCTGACCTGAGGTACCGACAAGCCCTGACCAATACTGCTTGTAGTGGTATGAAACTCCGGCCAATGGCGATTAATTTCCTGCTCGCCAAACTGCATTAAGCCATCCAAAGCACAAAACTCTCCGAGTCGGTTCGGATCCGGGTGACAGGCAATAATTGCAACGGGTAACAGCGCATCCCGATTGCTCTTGCATACCGCCTGACCGCGATTAGAGAACTGTTGTGTAGGCTCGTCAAAATGATTACTCACGCGCCCTCCTTTTTAAACGGCATCGCCTTGTTATTGCAGTTGTTTAGAGTGACTTGTGCTCATTCTTCCACTCCATTCTTCCATAAGTAATGGCCATACTAATAACTAAAAGCGTTTGAAACCAGATATAATGCTGGCACACTTTGTTCTTTCAACACATTATCCGGGTTCTCACCACTTTTATGCTGGACTGGTTTTATATTACAGATCTGCTGGGCGTTGCTGTTTTTGCAGTGTCAGGCACACTGCTCGCGTTTCGCAAGCACATGGACGGGTTTGGCGTGGTCGTACTGGCGTCATTAACTGCAATTGGCGGCGGCACCACTCGCGATTTGATTCTCGATGCACCCGTTTTCTGGTTGCACGATGCGACGTATTTCGTGGTCATTCTAAGCGCGGCCATGCTGACCATTGGCTGGCTGCGTTTTCGCGCTTATATTCCGGTTAACCGGCTCCTCTTAGCGGACGCGTTGGGTATTGCGTTTTTCACCGTGCTCGGTGCAGAGAAAGCACTCAACAGCGGTGTTAGCGGTTTCACTGCCATTATTCTTGGCACCATGACCGCGGTCTTTGGCGGTATGTTGCGTGACGTTGTCGCCCGCGAAGTACCGCTGGTACTGAAAAGCGAGCTCTACGCCACGACCTGCATTGCCGGGGCCACCGCCTTCGTCCTGTTGTACCCGTACAGCGACGCTCTGGCGATGATTGTCGCATTGGTTATCACCTTCACGTTACGGATGGGCGCACTGCGCTACCACTGGTCGCTGCCGGTATTTAACGAGCAACAGGATAAGCACTAAACGAAACCGGAATTGCATTCACTCTTCGGCTCTTAACGTCATAAAAATTACTAATCACTAGTTTGAGGTAATGCATGTTAAGTATCATAGGACTGGTTGGCGGCCTGGGGCTGCTCATTGCAATGACACTGCGGGGTTGGAACCTTTTCATCAGTGCTCCCCTGTGTGCGCTGTTGGTCGCTCTGACCAGCGGTATTCCGGTTTTTATCGGTGAGATAAACTTCGTCGAAAATTATATGGACGGGTTCGCCGGCTTTGTTGCTGCCTGGTTCTTTATGTTTTTACTCGGCTCTATGTTCGGTAAATTCATGGAAGACACTGGCGCTGCCGACAGCGTGGCGGAGTGGATTGTCGGTCGTATCGGAATGAAAAACGCGGTGCTGGCAGTGGTTCTCGCCTGTGCCATTTTAACCTACGGTGGCGTCAGTGTGTTTATCGTCGCATTTTCCGTTTACCCGATGGCATTGTCTTTATTCAAGGACGCCAATCTGCCCCGCCGTTTTATTCCCGCCGCGCTGGCATTTGGCTCAGTCACCTTCACCATGACCTCAGCGGGTTCACCGGAGATCCAGAACTGGATCCCGATTGCCTACCTTGGCACCTCGCCGTACGCAGCCTGGGAAGTCAGTCTGGTGGTGGCGGTATTTATGGCCATTATCGGTTACTGGTGGTTGCGCCATATGATTCTGGCAGCAATTGCCCGCGGTGAGCAGTTTCAGTCGCGGGCCAGCGATCCTGAGGTGGCTGACCGTCGGCGTCCACACCCGATTACGGGCCTTATTCCACTGTTAGTGGTGCTTTCACTGTCATTCTTTTTTCACGAGCGGCTGCAGCAAATGGCGCTCATCGTCGCCTTGTCAGGCGGTGTTCTGAGTCTGACCCTGATTAACTGGCGCTACTTTCACAACATGCAGAACGCCATAAGCGACGCCACCACAGGGGCCCTGATTGCAATTGGTAACACTGCGGCAGTGGTCGGTTTTGGTTCGGTGGCTAAGGTGACACCGGGGTTTGAGGCGGCGGTTGTAGCGATGACGGCAATCCCGGGCAATGAACTGGTTGGCGCGGCCATCGCGGTAAGCGTTATTGCCGGGTTAACCGGCAGTGCATCCGGTGGTCAGGCAATTGCTCTGCCGGAAATCGGTCCCCATTATCTGGATGCCGGCGTTCACCCTGACGAACTGCACCGGATTGTCTCGATATCATCAGGCGCACTCGACTCCCTGCCGCACAATGGTTACGTGGTCACCACCATCCGTGCCATCTGCAACGAAACCCACAGCGCCGCCTACGGGCCGGTTGCTGCGGTGACCGTCGTGGTGCCAGTGGTCGGTCTGGCGCTGGCTATTGCACTGTTCAATTTATTCTAACAAGACGCTATTCTAAGACCACTACGAGCCAGGGAGTGCCTCTGAAAAGCACTCCCTGGTCAGCAATCAACTCTGCTTAACCGCCGCCGAGCCGACCCCGGATTACGTCGCGCAAACGGTTTTCTAATTCATCCCGGGCGCTGTCACGCAGATTATCCAGCTCTTCATCAAGCATGCCCTGAAGGGTGCTTTCGCGCTCTTCAGCCAGGCTACGCAGTTGCTGGATTTGCTCCAGGCGCGGTTGAATATCGCCTAGCGCTTCGTCCACCTGGCCCTGTAAGCGCGCCCGAACATCAGCCAACTGACTACTGGCATACTCCTGAACAACGCCTGATAAGGCGGATGAGAGCTGATTATCAAGGTCAGAATCAATCCGCAGTCGCGGTGAACCAATGCTGCCTTCAAGGCCAATATCGAGATCAAAGGCATTGATTTGTTGCAACGCACTGCCAAGCATCCCGGTCCAGCTGCGCTCTCCTTCTGTGCTCAGCTCAACCGCACTTAGGTCAGCATTGCCGCCACCACTAAAGCGACCGTTTTCAATGCGGATATCACCGCGGCTGTTAATCATCGCCTCGGCCATATCAATACGAATATCACGCTGCTCAAGCAGCGTTTGCGCCGACAGTTGAGCCCCTTGCAGCGCCCATTGCTGCTGACCGCTGAATTCTATAGCTTCATTAATAAAGAAGTTACCGTCCGCATTCAGACTCTGCCAGTAAGGGGTTTCACTAAGCTCAAGACGATAGGTGGTCGGGCTGCCAATACGCTCATGCTGCCAGGTAATATTGTCCCAGCGCAGCGCCAGGTCAACGTCGCCGATACGCATCGAGGTCGTCGCCAGTGCAATCAAAAATACCGGCCGGTTGCCACGGTCGAAATCAATATGGCGCCCTTCCCAGCGAGTAGGCTTGTCTTCTGCTTCACGTTGCAGCATCGGCGCGACAAAGTCATAAGCGACCAGTGCATAATCGGTCCATCGCTGCACCTGCGGCCCGAATAAAATACCAGCCATATCACTAATAGCGTCATCGTCCATCGCAATCAGTCTGCGGACCCGGTCAATATCTGCCGAGGGCGCATCACGCAAACGCTGGACGTCTTCACTGACCTGCTGGTACGCACTTTCGACCGAGTTTTTAAACTCGCGTACCGCATCGCGATCCGTGCGCATGTCATCACGCAGTTCACTCAGGGTCTGACGCAATTCTTCGAACTCTTCTATCGAGCGCGGCCGCGCTTCGCGCAAAGCCTCTAACCGTTCTTCATAGCTCTCAATACGCTCGCTATCCGGCAGCTCGTCACGACGACCCTCAACATTGTCACGGCTTTCGCGGCTGCGGGTTGAGGTAGTTTCAATAACTTCAGGGGTGCGAATTTCACTGCGTTCAAGTAACTCATCGACGTCCGGAAATTCAAAGCCAAGCTCGGCGAAGCGCTCGCCCCAGGTCGGCGTGTCACCCTCAGCTTCCCGCTCAGCAATATAATCGGCACGAACTTTACCCCGGCTTTCGCGCTCAACCCCCATCACAATGCCATCAGCATTGAGCTCATCGATATAGATACGCCCAATCATCGCTTGCAACAGCTGCATTTCAAAGGCGACGCGATCAGCCTGAAAGCGGTTTAGCTCAGGCGTTTCAGGGTCGGTAAACTGAACCTTTTGCAGCTCCAGCGCGAAAGGTGACCAGCGTAAGTCGAGCTTATCAATATTAACTTCTGCCCCATTTACCCGGGTTAGGCCGGTGGTCAGGCCCCAACGCATCAGCGGTGCCGCAAATAAATACACCAGCAGAAAAAGAACGGCAAAAAATCCAACGAACGTCAGCAGGCCCTGCCAGCGAATATACTTATTCATGGTTAGCCTCCCCGTAGCCCGTTAACACGCTGATACACACTCCAGAATTTGGAGCCTTTCAACGCCTGCACAACTTTGAGTTTCACAAACCAGGCCTGAACCCGTTTGCGATAATTAATAATCAGATAATAACTGATAAACAACCAGACTGGTGCAAACGCCAGTGCAAAAACCAGCGATCCTAAGGTGATGGTGTGGTTAAACTGCAGCAGCCGTGCCAGCGGGTTGTCATACAGACTGACCCAAAGGCCCTGCAAGGCATCGGCCTGAAGTAAGGCCTCACCAATCCAGTCGGCGACCGGATCAAACAAATAGGCCACACCGGAAAAGAAAATCCAGGCCAGCAGGAAGCCGCTGAAATTAACCCGCAGCGACATGGCAAGAAACAGAATCACTAAATTATGCAGACTAAATAGCGGCGTCAGCCCCATGATCATGCCAAGGACAAAGGCCCAGGCGATTGCCCAGGGCCCCGACTCCGAGTTCAGCGCTTTGAGCAAACGGGCAAGCATTCCTAACATAGAATACCCTCGTTAAAGTAATGGTTGGTTAGTCAGCTGCCCCAAGCTCTTTGGCCCTCTGCGCGGTTTGTGTTGTCAGCGCGGGATCCTGAGGCTGCCATCCCTGTGTATTTTCCAATACCAACTGAGCCATCATATCGATGTGCGCATTGTCGGCATTGAGACATTCAATGTACTGATAGGTTTCGCCGCCCGCTTCGATAAAATACTCGCGGTTCTCTTCACCAATTTCCTCAATAGTTTCAAGACAATCGGAAGAAAAACCCGGGCAAACCATCTGCACCGACTTGACGCCTTTTGCAGGCAACGCCTTTAACGTTTCATCGGTATAAGGCTGCAACCATTCCTCGCGACCAAAGCGCGACTGGAAGGTTGTCATGTACTCATCTTCGCCCAAATCTAAGTATTCCGCCACCAGCCGCGTGGTTTTATAACATTCGCAGTGGTACGGGTCGCCCTCAAGCAGGTAACGTTTGGGCACGCCATGGTAGGAAAACAGCAGCTTGTCGGTGCGTCCGTGTTCGGCCCAATGCGCCTTAATTTTCTCGGCGACGGCGGCAATGTATGGCGGGTAATCCGGGTAATGGCTGATAAAACGGAAATCCGGTAACCAGCGACGACGGGTAAAGTCCGCCGCAATGTCATCAAAGGTAGACGCCGAGGTGGAGCCCGAATACTGCGGATACAATGGCAGCACCACCAGCTTACGCACACCGGCCTGCATCAGTCCTTCAATGGCGTTATGGATAGACGGCTGCCCATAACGCATGGCAAAGGCGACTTCGACGCCATCACCGAACTCTTCAGCCAGCTTAACCGCTAAGGCGTCCCGCTGCGCCTGAGTGTGAAACATCAGTGGCGAGCCTTTGTCAGTCCATACAGTCCGATAGGCTTTCGCTGAACGGGCCGGGCGAATCCGCAAAATCACCCCGTGTAAAATAACTTTCCACAGCAAACGCGGTACTTCAACCACCCGCGGGTCGGACAGAAACTGGCCCAGATAGCGCCGTAACGCCGACGTGGTTGGCGCTTCAGGTGTGCCAAGGTTGGTAATCAGCACGCCAATTTTGCCGCGTTCGCCATGTTTAAAGTCAGACCGCCCGTTGTACTTCATATTCTGTTTTCCTTTCTACAAAATTTGCGCCATTATAAACGACAATCCTGGCCATTAAGTGCGCTTTATACGAATTAGCTTAATCTAAAGTTCAGTTCGTTGACAGACTTCGCCCCTGGCCTGGTTTTAAGCTAAAATTTTGGGTTCATATTTTTGGAGTAACATGCGTAATACAGCGTTGATCATCGTTGATGACCTGGCCGACTGGCAGCCCTACCACCCGAGCCAATCCGTTATGAGTGCCCGTGAATATATGCAACAGGCGGGCGCACGGCATCGCGGTACGATTATTAATTTATGTGCCGATTTGTCTTACCTTTCGACCGGCTACTACGTCAGCCTGCTTGCCGAAGCGCGAGGTCAGCGTGCACTGCCCTCGGCAGGCGTAATGAACGACCTGGCTAACCTGGATCACTACCAGCTGTTTTTGCGGGACATGAGCCGCCAGTTGAACCGCTATAGCAACTCCGAGCGCGCCAGCATTCTGATTTGTTTCGGACAAACAGAGTCCAGCGAGTTAACTGAGCTGGCACGCCATTTATTTGAAGCCTATCCATGCCCGACATTGCAGGCGACCTTTATCCGTAACGGGCAGAACTGGACAATCGAGAAGCTTAGCAACCGGCCATTGAACGAGCTTAACGACGAGCAGCAGACTTTATTTGCCAATGCACTGGATGCCTTCAACAAGCGGGTCTGGCGCAAAGCCCGTGCGCGCAAAGAATACCGCTACGATCTGGCAATTCTGCATGACCCGGATGAAAAAATTCCGACCAGTGATAAAAAGGCGCTGCAAAAATTTATTCAGGCCGCACGCTACAATGACATGGACTCTGAGCTGATCACGGCCGATGACTACAGCCGCCTGCTCGAATTTGACGCTCTTTTTATTCGCGAAACCACCCGTATAAACCACCATACCTATCGCTTTGCCAAAAAAGCGCAGGCCAACGGGCTGGTGGTGATTGACTCGCCGGAAGCGATTTTAAAATGCGCCAATAAAGTCTTTTTACATGAGTTGTTGGAAAAGAATAAAGTGCCGATGCCCCGTTCCGAGTTACTTATCGACGGCGACAATCTGGACTATGCCGCCATTGGCGACAAACTTGGCTACCCGGTGGTGCTAAAGATTCCAGACGGCGCATTCTCGATTGGGGTGGAAAAAGCCAGTAACGAAGACGAACTGCGCGCCACCGCAAATCGGTTATTTGAAAAATCGACCATTTTGCTGGCGCAGGAATTTATGCGCACTGACTTCGACTGGCGTATCGGTGTCCTTAACAACCGGGCAGTCTATGCATGCAAATACTATATGGCGCGCAACCACTGGCAGATATACAACCATGCAGAAAGCTCGCGCCATCGTAGCGGCGATTTTGAGTGCATGGGCGTGCATCAGGTGCCTAAAGAAGTGATTAAAGTCGCACTGCAGGCGACCCGTTTGATTGGTGACGGACTCTATGGGGTCGACATGAAAGAAGCCCCGGGTGGACCGGTTATCATCGAGGTTAATGACAACCCCTCTATCGATCATGGGGTCGAGGACCTGCACCTTAGTGATGAGCTGTATCGCATCATCATGGCCGACTTCGTGCGCCGTCTGGAGCATTAATGGCCGCTGAACACAGAGTTCGCCAGGCACAGCCAGCTGATCTGGACGCGCTCTGTGCCCTCGAGGCGGCGACCTTCAGCTATGATCAGCTGGGTCGACGGAGCTTTGCCCATATGCTGCGCAGCCCCAGCGCTCAGGTCTATGTGATTGAACCTGCCCGTGGCAGCAACTCCGGCGAGCTTGTCGGCTATGCCATTATTCTTACCCGTCGGGGCAGTCATTACTGGCGGCTGTATTCGATGGCTATCAGTGCCCAGGCGCGCGGCCTCGGGCTGGGTAAGACATTACTTTGTTATCTGCTTGAGCAGGCAAAACCTCAGGCGCAGGGGATGCGCCTTGAGGTCAAATGCGACAACCAGGCTGGGCTTGCTCTCTACCGCCAGTTGGGCTTTGAAGTGACCGATATACTTCCCGGCTACTACTCAGATGGTACTGACGGCTATAAAATGCAGCTCAGCTGGAACTAGCCGTTAGTCGCTTTCTGTTAGTCACTTTCTGTTAATCATCTTCTTCGAACGCTTCCACCAGTGAACGGAATTCCTGGATACGTTTGCCGACACTTTCCACGTCACTGGCCGACTCAATCGCTAGCTGGTGAGTATCCTGTGAGGCATCATTGATTTGCTGCACACTGCTCTGGACTTCACCCACTGCAGAACTATGCTCTTCAGCTGCCGTTGCGATCTGAATCATGCGGTCATTAATTGCCCGCACGTCACCGGTAATGCTGGTCATATGCTTTTCAGATTCGCGACTCAGCTCACCACATTCAGTCGCCATTTCACGCTGCGAGTGCATTTCCTGCTCCCATCGCTGCATCGCGTTACTCATCGACGAAATGGTATTTTCAATTTCATTCACCGCATGCTGGGTACGTTGAGACAGATTACGCACTTCGTCCGCAACCACCGCGAAACCACGTCCTGACTCACCGGCGCGAGCCGCTTCAATAGCAGCATTCAGCGCCAGCAGGTTGGTTTGCTCGGCAATTGCATCGATTTGCTGACTCACCGCACGAACCTGCTCGGAATGCCCTACCAGAGTGGCCGTTTCATCAGCAGCACTGGACACACGATCCACCAGCTCATTCATCCGGGTCGCGGTATTGGCGATAATGGCTGCACTGCGGTCAATATTGCTGGTGGTTTCTTCACATACCCGGGCCGAATCCGACGCATTACTGGCGATATCCTGCACCGTGGTCGACATCTCTTCCATCGCGGTTGCTATTTGAGTCACGGAGTCGACGCTGAACTGAGTCTTATCGAGGATTTTCTCGGAGCGCTGACGGGTCGAGTTCATGGTCGACGCAAGATCTTCCGTACCGTATTCCAGACGGGAAGTGATGGCCATGATCGAACTGTCACGTAACGCAATCTCATATATTAATGAACCGGCCAGATCCTGACCGGCAAATACCTGGCGCTGAATCACGTTGTGCCGCCCATCCAGCTCAGACATCACCTTGCGTACATAGGCATGTGGCCGTAACAGCATTAGCATGATGGCGGAACAGAGTAATGGCACCACGCCAAGCCACCACGGACCGACACTGCTGGTAATAAGCACCGCTAGCAGCACTAACGCCAGCGCGCTGTAACCTTGCCAGTTGAACATCCGCGCCGGATTTTTCTTACGGTACAGCTGACTGGCACGTTGCGCCAATTCTGGCGTGGCTTTGGTCAGTAACCACTGACTCCCGTTACGCTTACCAGCACGGTAGGTTGGCCGGGCAAACACATCCAGCCAGACATTGCCCCAGGCCCGTGTTTTGAAGCACAGAACCCCACGCCATGGAAGGTCACTCTCCAGGGCATTGGCTATTTCATTCAACACAGCCTGTGGCGCTGCATCAATTAAATCGTGCAGGTGGCGTGATTTTAACTGAGTCTGGTCGCTCCCCATAAGGGTCTGAAACGACGGCAAGGCAGTTCGCACAGAGCCTTTAACGTTAAGAGAAAATACAAAAACGCTGTCGTCGTTCAGTTGAGCAGAGGAGCTAGTCGTTGCTTGCATAACGTTACTGTTTACCCTGATTACCTTAAAGGCTTAAGAGTACCATTATGAGCAATAGAGCGGAGAAATGAATGGAATAGGTTGAATTTATATTACAAACCAATAAAGCCATGTGTTTCAGCAGGATTTGAATAAGTAATCAACATTTAATATGGCATATAAGGGCTCTTAAGTCCCTACATGCAACTTAAAACAAACAACCTAAGACCAATTTTATAGCGTATAGGGTATTTATCTGTATCTCATCAAAAAACCATCTGTTTTGATTCGGTTTTTAGAACGGTCTATTTAGTTTTTATAGTCCCGCTTAACTTTTAATACCCGCTCACCCCCCTGGCGGTAGCGCGCAGTTAAACTGGCTATCGGCTCGGCGGAAGGGTCCAGCTCACGACTTACCAGATACTCAGGGTTATACAGTTTTGAACCGGAGCGCTCACCAAGGTCGCAGGAAAAGGTGACAATGCGCTGACCAGGCGGTCGCTGCAGTGCAGCGAAGTAAGCCGCTGCCACGTTCAGCGCTGAGCTGCTTCCAAGGACAATCCCATCCTCTTCGCGCACGTAATTGGCGATGCTGACCAAATCCTGATCCGGTAGATTCAGTGCGTAATCGATTTCTGCCTGACGAAAGTTCTCAACCCGACGCATGATCCCAATGCCTTCCGTCATCGAGCCGCCTTCGGCTTTGTATTCGCCGGTTTTGAGGAAATTGTAGCTGCCTGAGCCGTCCGGATCAGCCAGCCAGACTTCCAGTTGCGGATTGCGCTCTTTGAGGTAACGCGAGTTGCCAGCTATAGTGCCGCCGGTTCCGGACACGGACACCAGAATATCCAGCTTACCTTCCATCTGCTGCCAGATTTCAGGGCCAGTATTCAAATAGTGGGCGCGCATATTACTGGTGTTCTCAAACTGGTTCGCCCACCAATAGTCCGGGTTCTCTTCGGCCAGACGACGCGCTGTGTGGTAAAAGTGGTTGTCGTTTTTGAAGGGTACCGGGTCGACCGCCATCAGTTTGGCCCCGTGCAATTCGATCATACGGGTTTTCTCAGCGGCCTGATCATTTGGCATCACCACCAGCAAGTTGAGCCCCAGCGACTTTGCTACCACCGCCAGGCCAATACCTGTGTTCCCAGCTGTGCCCTCAACAATGGTCATTCCGGGTTTCAGTTCACCTCGCGCCAGAGCGTCCTGCACCATCTGCAACGCAGCCCGATCTTTGATTGAACCACCCGGGTTCTGATACTCACACTTGACGAAAATATCACTGCCGGATAATTCAGATAATGATGAAATTCGCAGTAAATCGGTGTTGCCAATTAATTCAGCCTGATTGGTAGCACGGCGTAATCCGGGCATAATGATGAAACTCCCTAGCTGGGTAAATGCACTGATAACAGGCGTTTAGTATAAAGCAGTGTTGGTCCGGTATCACCTCTTGTAAAGGTTCGTTATTTTACGTCATAACCTACGCGATAGTGCTGAAATAATAGGCTATTTAATTTGACCAGTGCCCTATCGGATGTATACTGAGAATAGCTTGAATACCAGCTCGAATTTATAAACACGTACGATTTCCCTTCAGAAGATTCTCGTCCGGTTCTAAATAAGTCCTAGCTGCTTCCAGCTAAATCAGCCGCAAGGCTACGCAATTAATATGTTAAATTTCAGGATACATTATGTCTGACGTAATTACTGGTACCGTTAAATGGTTCAACGAGTCTAAAGGTTTTGGTTTCCTTGAGCGCGAAGACGGTCCAGACGTATTCGTACACTTCAGTGCGATCAATGCGGACGGGTTCCGTTCACTGGCCGAAGGCCAAAAAGTTTCTTTCACAGTTACCCAGGGTCAAAAAGGTCCTCAGGCTGAGAACGTCACTCCTATCTAAGGAGTCACAGAATCTTTGACGAAAAAGGTCGGCAAATGCCGACCTTTTTTTGTCTGCTGCTTTGCCTCAGATCCGCTCTGCAGCAATAAAGACGGGCTAACCTTACTAGCCCATGACGACCAGTTTGGTCTGCTCTGTACAGTCTACGCTGAAGCCGGGCGCGAGATTCAGTTGAGCACGCTCTTTTGCATGTTTAACCCCAAGCAAAACTGCCCCTTCGGCGGCTACCGCTTGCTGCAGGGTACGAAAATAATGCTGCCCCAGCCATTTGTGCGGCACAGGCCGCACCTGCAAACCAACCCCTTTCGGGCTTAGCAGGGTGTCATACACGGCTCGTAATTCAGGGTAAACCGCCAGTTGCGCCAGTAAATGGCTGATAATCGCTGAGCTCTGTACCACTTCGCTGCGTAACTTGTACTTATTCGCACTGACATAGACCGCATTATTCGGGTCGGTCAGTTCAACCACCACCTGGGGCCGTTGTTGTTCGTCATCGAGCAGCAGATCCAGTAGCTGATTCGCAACAATACTGCGCGCATCCGCTTCTTCACCACTTTCCAGCCGGTCACTGGCGAACACCACAATACTGTCATAGGCCGACAGACTTTGTTTGCTTAGCACAGAAGGTCTGGTGTAATCCGCTTCTATCAGTTGGCAGTCCAGCACCAACGACTCAAGCTGTTGCGCGCGTTCGGTAGCTGGCATGGTCGAAATCGAGGTTAACGACAGTTGCTCTGAGGTCGCTTGCGCAATGTGCTCAACAAATCTAGGCACACGTCCGTTCCACCCCAACAGTAGCACTGACCGTTGCGCCTTTGCAGGTGGATAATCAGACCAGTCCGGCGCCGGTAACCGGGGTTCCTGAGCCTCGTCAGGCGGCAGCATTACGATATCCCGTTCAGCTTTAGCCAGTAACACCAGGCTGTCGTCGCGGCCAATCACCAGATCATCCGCAGGCGCCAGAACCGGAAAACTACGGCCCTCTTCACGCCGGATCAGCCCGCAGGGTATCGCTGCTTTATAATGTTGACTCACCGTACGCCAGGGCTGTCCCTGCAGCGCTGCGGCCGGGCTGGTATAGAACTGACAACCATAGGCATCGACCAGCAGATTATCGAGTATGTCGGAAACCCCGGGCTGAAGTACGCTTTGGCTAAAAGCACGGGCAATGGCGATATCACTCGCGACCAGTTGCAAGGGCCCGCGGTACGAATGCCGGGCTAAGGCTATTTTTTCTGCACTTTGCAGTTCAACAATCGCCAACGGCAACTGCTCCGGCGGCCGTTGCGCACTGAGGTACAACAGCACTTTAATCGCTTCCGCATCGGCTGACAGCAGCTCTGCCGGGGTTACCGCCGGCGACGGAATAATGACCACCCGCGCATTGGCAGCCGCGACACGGTGAAGGTGCTCGGGGTTAAGCATCGAACCAGAACGCAGAATAACCTGACGGCGCTGCCGGGAGAGTTCAGCATTGCTGTAGAACTGCGCCGTCGCACCCTCGGTAATGTCTTCAGCCAGCACCGTAATACGGGTCTGGGTCCGCTTATCACGCTCATCCAGCAGTGCCCCCCGGCCCAGTACGTCGAGTAGGATTGGTATGGTTCGCGAGGTCCAGCCCAGCACCGCGATATGACGGCGCAACGACACCGGTGTCAGGCCCTGCTCCAGGGTGCGCATTTTGGCAGACAGCCATTGGGTCATAATCGCGACCAGCGTACCCATAAAGAGCACATAACCTAATACCGTCAGTATCGTGGAAATGACCCGGCGCATCACACCCTGGTCATCGCCCAGGTAACCCGGGTCCGTCAGGCGTAGAAAAGCCCACCATATATTCTCCGCGTAGACCTCTTGCGGACCATGCAGAGCGGTTACCAGAACTCCGCCGGTTACCGAGACCAGCACCACCAGCATCCAGGCCACCAGCAACTGATAGAAAGCCCCCTTTGCCAGCTGGCGCTCGAGGTAAAACTTGAGGTGATCAATCAGTTTGAGGTGAAACATCTGTTGTCCTTGTTTCTTGTATTCAAGTCAGGTGCTGCTAGTCTTTACATAAACTTACGCTAATAAGTTCTTCATTTTAGGGAGTATTTGCATGGGTGCAACGTCCTCAAAGGTAAAAAGCACACTACTTTTACCGGTTTTCCTTCCTGCCATTATAGTCATTGCTCTACTCATTATTGGTACCATTAGTAATCCTGATCTGGCCGGAAGCATCTTTGAAACCACGTTAGCAGAAATCACTTCCCGGTTCGGCTGGTTTTATATGCTGGCGGTGGCGATCTTTCTGATTTTTGTCGTCGGTATAGCACTGACCAAATGGGGACGGATAAAACTGGGCCCTGACCACGCGGAGGCAGAGTACAGTTTCCCTGCCTGGTTCGCTATGCTGTTTTCAGCCGGTTATGGTATCGCCCTGCTGTTCTTCGGCGTGGCCGAGCCGGTGCTGCATTATTCAACGCCACCCATTGGAGCACCTGAAACCCTCGATTCTGCCAAAGCGGCGATGCAGATTTCGTTTTTCCACTGGGGCTTTCATATCTGGGCTATTTATGGCCTGACCGGCCTGGTGCTGGCCTACTTTGCCTTTCGCCACGGTTTACCGCTGTCGATGCGCTCAGCGCTCTACCCGCTTATCGGCGATAAAATTTACGGGCCTATTGGTCACACCGTCGACACCTTTGCCATTCTCGGCACCATGTTTGGTATCGCCACCACCCTGGGGCTGTCGGTGGCACAAATTAATGCCGGGGTTAACGAGCTATGGGGGATCCCGGTCAATACCACGGTGCAGGTGATATTTATCGGCATCATTACCCTGGCGGCTATTGCCTCCGTAGCGGCCGGCATGGACAAGGGGATTAAACGACTCTCAGTCATTAACATGACTCTGGTACTGTTTTTACTGGCCGCCGTCTTTATTTTCGGCCCCAGTATTTTCCTGCTCGAAACCTTCCTCCAGAACACCGGCTCTTATCTTAACAATATTGTGGAGCGGACCTTTAACCTGCAGGCTTATGAGCGCAGTGACTGGATCGGTAACTGGACGCTGTTCATTTTCGGCTGGACCATTGCCTGGGCACCCTTTGTCGGCCTCTTTATTGCAAAAATCAGCCGCGGCCGGACCATTCGTCAGTTCGTGTTCGGTGTTATGTTTGTGCCAACTATGTTCACCTTCCTTTGGTTCAGTGTATTCGGCGACACCGCGCTCAACCTGATTATGCAGCAGGGCTATACCTCGCTCATTGCAGAGGTGCAGGCGGATGAAGCGGTTGCCCTATTCAGAATGTACGCAGCCTTGCTGGAAGGCTATCCGCCGATCTTTACCACGCTGATTTCGATAGCGACGGTTATTCTGATTATCACCTTCTTTGTCACCTCGTCTGACTCAGGTTCACTGGTGGTTGACTCGCTGGCCTCAGGTGGGGTGATGAACACACCCGTCTGGCAACGTGTATTCTGGGCCACGCTGGAAGGGGTGGTCGCCTCGGTGCTGCTGATTGCTGGTGGCTTAAGTGCCCTGCAGACGGCCTCCGTCGCCAGTGCCCTGCCATTTGCGGTCATTATGCTGATAGCAGCCTTTGGTATGTGGCGAGCCCTGATCATTGAAGGGCATCAGTCCGGCAGCCTGCGCAGCCATATGAAAGGCGCCCGCACCAACAGTGGCGCTGGCAAAGGGTCCTGGGAGCGGCGCCTGAGCAGTCTGGTCGACTTCCCGCATAAGGACCAGGTGCTGCAGTACATTGAGAACGACGTACAGGCAACCCTGGACAAGCTGAAAGCTTCGCTGGTGGAAAAGAAATGGCCAGCCGACGTGTCCTGGGACGAGTCAAATCAGCGTGTCTACCTGGAGGTTAAACTCGAAGATCAGCTCGATTTCTTCTATGAGGTGCGTCTGCGCGAGCATGAATTGCCTGACTACGCCTACCCGATGTTGCGCCGCAACATAAAGGAAAAAGAGCACTACTCAACCGCAGAGGTCTTCCTGCGCCAGGGTGGCCAGGCGTACGACGTCTACGGCTACAACGAGCGGGATCTGATGGACGATGTTCTCAATCAGTTCGAAAACTACCTCGCCTTCCTTAAGATCAGCCCAAGCACGCTGCCCTGGGATATGGCGAAGCATGATGAAGAGCTGGATATTGAGGAAGATCCGGAAGCTATCTGGGAAGACAAACTGGCAGGTAGCGATGGCGACGACGGTGACGACGACAAAGCAAGCGACACCGACAAAAACAAAGCCTGAAAACAAAAGGCCCGGTCATCTGACCGGGCCTTTTTATATCCAACATCGCGAACCGGCGGTTTAATCCAGACCCAGCACCGACTTTCCTTGTTCAAAGTGCACATCAACCGGGATCTGCGCTTGCTGCAGACGGTCTAAATCAAACTGCAGCGTTTCGCCAACATGGCCCATCTCGGCAAACAATTCACCGACACCCTGATAGTCGCCATCGCCCTGCAATTGCAGAATCAATGCCGACAGGTCATTCATGGCGGCACGCATATTGTCCATGTTCACTGAATACTGGCCGTCGTCATTGCGGGTAAAGGCATCGGCGTCAGCAAAGTAATTGAAGCGCACCATATTGGCCTGCCCGTGCGCGCTTGACGCACCAAAACGCACCGAACGGAAGATACCAGCGAGGAAGGTAACATAGTAATCTTCCAGCTCACCCTCGCTGATAACGCCGTCTTCAAGCAGCTGCGTCACCATATACAAACCCAGAATATCTGCTTTGCCTTCTTCCAGTGGTGAGCTGTACTCGCGCAGAGCCGCCCGCACCGTACCACGGCCATCAATGGTGTTTTTAATTCCCAGCCCATGGGCTACTTCATGGAACATGGTATTGGCAAAGAACGCATCAAAGGTAATGTTGTCGCGCTGCTCAGGGACAATCAGCTCATCTGCAATTGGCAGCAGGATCTCGTCAAACTTCGCCCGCATCGCATTTTTCAGCTGCGAACGTCGGGTGCCTTTGGCCAGCTGGACTTCCTCGTCATTCGGCAGGTTAACCGCAATGGTTTTACTGCCGGCATTGGAATGACCCGCGTAGTACACAATGTCATAGGCGTTTAACTGCGCATCACTGCCCGGCTCTTCCGCTTTGTACTGCTCTGGCACCGGCAAGCCACGCTGCAGGGCTGGCAGATGCTCTGCATACACCGCTAAACGTTCACTCCACTCCAGATCTTTAATCAATACATACGATTCAAAACCTGCCTTGTAGCCGAACAGGCGGTCTTCATAGACTTCAATCGGACCGATAATGACATCAACCAGATTGTCTTCAAGGTCCATCCACTGCATGTCCGATGGCTGATAGTCACTGCTAAGGAACGCCTCAGCACGGGCGCGCAGGTAGTCAGCAAAGGGCTCATAATCGGCCAGGTCCGCGGCCTCATTCAGCAGTGACGCCGCGCGTTGCAGTTCGTCTCGATAGACTTCATGGTAGGGCAACGCATACAACTCGCCCTCGTCATTGCGCCGTACCAGTGTATACAGGCTGTCTTTGTCGTCGAACTGCGCTGCATCGAATTCTTCGCGGCTCATATCAGCCGGGTAATAATTAGCGCCCAGCGGCTTTTCGCTGTAACCAGCTAAAAATGGGAGATTATTATTCAGTCTGTCCCACGGCCCATAATTGATCTCGGCAAAGCGACGCACTTGTGGGTCGTTAATACCGTTCAGCAACTCCTCACGGTCACCGCTGTAGGCCTGCCGCCAGAACAGAGTATCCATAATTTCTGAGGCTTCGATCAGGGTCGCTACCATTTGCCGTTGATTATCAGACAAGTGCGACAGATCCGCATCTAAGCGAACCGGCTGGTAAATATCCAGACGTTGTTCGGCGCCGGCAACAAGCTCGTGACTGGCCCCGGGTTGGTCTGTCGGGCTACGTTCAGCGCTGCAGGCTGCGACGCTTAAGGCGGCCGCAACCGCCAGCGAGAGGTATGTAATCGATTTCATAGCAAAACCTTATATGACGTATTTTGAAAGCCTGATTGTATATACCAAATTCGCGCAGGTTGCGCGAATCTGGTTTATCCTGGCTTTAGTTTACGCCGTTCTGGTTTGGCTCGCCAGACAGTGGCCCGGCCGGGCCTTCACTTCGCTGCGGTAGCGCGCTGATGGCAATGGTAGAGAAGAAAATCAACGCAGTAGAGATTAGCAGACAGGCAAGCAGCCCCCACTGCTGGTAAACCCAGCCCGAGAGCACAGTGCCAAGCAGTCGGCCCGCCGCATTGGCCATATAGTAAAAACCCACGTCCAGGGACACACCATCGGCGCGCGAGTAGGACACAATCAGGTAACTGTGCAGCGACGAGTTAATAGCGAACAAAATACCGAAAGCGGCCAGGCCAATAATAATGCTGGTTGCGACCGGCCACCCTTGCCATAGCGCCAGCGACAACAATAGCGGACTTAGGGTCAGCAACGCGCCCCACAACACCGCCTGATTACGCGGGCTGGCATCTGCTTGCTGAGTAAGCCTTGGCGCAAGCCCCTGAACGAACCCGTAGCCAATTACCCACAGCGCAAGAAAACTGCCAACCTGCCAGTTGCCCCAGCCAAGCTGGCTAGCCAGAAACACAGGCAAGGCCACCACAAACCAGACATCGCGGGCACCAAAAAGCAGAAAACGCGCGGCTGAGAGCACATTGATAGGTCGGCTTTTCGACCAGATATCGTTAAATTTCGGTTTAAACTGCGCTTTGCCAGACTCTTTTTTAAGGAACAGCAGGCTGCAAAGCCAGACCACACTGAGCATCAGCGCCATAACCAGGACCGCGCCGGTAAAGCCAAGCAGCGTAAGTAACAGGCCACCGAGGAAAAAGCCAACCCCTTTCAGAGTGTTCTTCGAACCGGTTAGAATCGCCACCCATTTGTACAGCTGCTGCTGTTGATTGTCCGGCACTAACAGCTTGATGGTGCTTTTGGCACTCATTTTATTCAGGTCTTTGGCAATGCCGGACAGCGCCTGCGCGGCCATCACCCACACCACGGTCAGCATCTCCGCCGGCACCAGCAACATGGCCAGCGCCAGGATCTGCACCCCGAGGCCAATGTTCATCGTCCTGTTTAGCCCCCAGCGAGCGCCCAGCCAGCCACCAAAAAGGTTGGTGACAATGCCGAAGAACTCGTAAAAGAGGAACAGCATCGCCACTTCAAGCGCACTGTAACCAAGCTGATGGAAATGAAGCACCACCAGCATGCGCAGCGCGCCGTCCGTCAGGGTAAACGCCCAATAGTTACCGGTAACAAGCAGGTACTGGCGGATTGCTGGCGACAGCTGGCTGAACAGCATGGTTAACGGCTCTTGCGCACAGTCTGTTCCATATCTTCATCGCTGGTGTGGCGGACGTCCTTGCCATGCACGTTGTAAATCACGTACTCGGCAATATTCTGACAACGGTCGCCAATCCGCTCTAACGAACGGGCAGAAAACACCACATCCATGATCTTCGGAATACTACGCGGGTCTTCCATCATATAGGTCATCAGCTGACGCAGCATGCCTTCGTACTGACGGTCGATGCCCTGGTCGGTACGGTGCACTTCCAGCGCTTCTTCAGCGTCCATGCGGGCAAAGGCGTTGAGTACCGTGCGCAGCATGTTCAGTACTAACTGGCCAAGGTTCTCCAGCGCCGCCAGCAAGTGCTGCTGTTCGCTGCTGAAGCTCTCTTTTGCTACCGCCGCAATACGTTTCACCTCATCGCCAATCCGCTCAAGATCGGCAATGGTTTTGAAGGTCGCGATAATCTGACGTAAATCACGCGCCGTCGGCTGCCGTTTGGCGATAAGCTGAGTACAGGCATTGTCGATATCCATCTCCAGAGCATTGACCCGGGTATCATTGCTCAGAACTCTGTCAGCCAGCTCATGATCACTGGTCTTGATAGCCTGAATCGCATCGGTCAGTTGCTTTTCCACCACGCCGCCCATTGACAGGACAGCGTTGCGCACCTCTTTTAGCTCTTCGTCAAACTGCGAAGAAATATGTCTGCCACTATTTACATGTTCCATAGCTGTCTCTTTGCCTCTTAGCGTCTTAGCCGTAGCGACCGGTAATGTAATCTTCGGTACGCTTATGTTTCGGGTTGGTAAACAAGTCATCGGTCTCGCTCACTTCCACCACTTCACCCAGGTGGAAAAATGCCGTGCGGTCTGACACCCGCGCCGCCTGCTGCATGTTGTGAGTCACAATGACAATGGTAAATTTTTCTTTCAGGTCGTGGATCAGCTCTTCAATAATACCCGTCGCAATCGGGTCCAGCGCCGAACATGGCTCATCCATCAGAATCACTTCCGGGCTTACCGCAATGGTCCGTGCGATGCACAAACGCTGTTGCTGCCCACCGGACAAACCGGTGCCGGGTTCATTTAAACGGTCTTTAACTTCTTCCCACAGGCCGGCACGACGTAAACTCGACTCCACAATTTCGTCCAGTTCAGGTTTGCGCTCAACCAGTCCATGCAATTTGGGGCCATAGGCAATATTGTCGTAGATCGACTTAGGAAACGGGTTTGGCTTCTGGAAAACCATGCCAACCTTAGCCCGCAGCAGCACTTCATCGACTGAAGAATGATAGATATCCTGCCCATCCAGTTCAATGCTGCCGGTAACACGACAGGAATCGATGGTGTCATTCATCCGGTTCAGGCAGCGCAGGAAAGTTGACTTACCACAGCCTGACGGGCCGATAAATGACAGCACTTCGTTGTTGCGAACATCCAGATCAATGCCCTTGATCGCCTGGGTATCGCCATAAAACACCTCAACATTGCGCGCTGTTATTGCGGTCTGCTGAGACGCGATATCCGGGGATGATTGTGAATTCTGCATAGTTTAAAACCTTTGTGATCAATATTGAATGAGTTACCAACGCACTTCGAGCTTTCTGCGCAGCCAGATAGCCAGGCTATTGAGGCTAATCATAAGCATCAGCAATACAATAATTGCCGCCGAGGTTCGCGCTTCAAAGAAGTTACGCAGTTCATTGCCCTGCCAAAGATAAATCTGCACTGGCAACGCCGTTGCCTGGTCCATCGGTGATTGCGGAATACTGGCCACAAATGACTTCATTCCGATTAACAGCAACGGAGCCGTTTCCCCTAACGCCTGCGCCACACCTAAAATCGAGCCGGTCAGAATACCCGGAATCGCCAGCGGCAACACATGGTGGAACACGGTTTGCGTTTTTGACGCCCCCAGGCCCAGCGCTGCTGCGCGGATCGAAGGCGGAATCGCGCGCAAAGTGGCGCGGGTCGCAATAATCACCGTCGGCAAGGTCATCAGTGACAATACCAGGCCACCTACCACAGGCGCTGACATTGGCAGCTTAAACCAGTTAATGAACACAGCCGCACCAAGCAAACCGAAGATAATTGAAGGCACCGCAGCCAGGTTATTGATATTCACTTCAATAATATCGGTCAGTTTATTCTTCGGCGCGAACTCTTCAAGGTAAATAGCCGCAGCCACCCCCATCGGAATAGCGAGGAAAATCACAATCAGCAGCATGTAGAACGAGCCAACGAACGCCCCCGCCAGACCTGCCGATGCAAGTGAACTGCGCGAATCAGGGTTCATAAACAGCGCCGTGCTAAAGCGGTTCTGAATATGTCCATTGGCATGCAGTTCATCCGCCCACTCACGAACCACCGCTGGCAGTTGTAGCTGGTCATCCGGCAATGAGCGGTCAATATTGCCCTTCAGCCAGACATCTACATCGGCTGAGGTTAACAACGTCAGACTACGGGTTTCGCCCACAATTGACGGGTCTTCCATCACCATATCACGTAACGCATGCCGTTCACCCGAGGTTACCAACTGCGTCACATAACGGGTTTGTGAGCGTTCAAAGTCGCTCAGCAACGGGGTGATCGAATCACTTAAAATACGGTTAAAGTTAACGAAACCAAGCTGCGTCTCCCAGTCCAGTAAGCGCTCGTCAAAGTCTTCGAACGTTTCATTGGGTTGCTGCTCCGGCTTTTCAGAAATACGGATCACGTCAGGGTCAAAATAGACCTCCACCGTCATACTGGTTTGCCAGAATGCAGGAACACCTTTGGAGAAAATATTGATAAACAGAATAGCTACCAGCGCCAGGCTAAGTATCACGCTGCCCAGCCCCAAAGTGCGAAACAGCTTCTCCTGACGGCGGCGACGTTTTAGCGACGCCACTACTTTATCCTGCACAGTTAAGTTTGAATTATCCTGAGACATACTAAAGCCGCCTTAGTCGTATTGCTCACGGAACTTCCGAACAATCAGAAGTGCAATGATATTAAGTACCAACGTAATCGCGAACAGCGTTAAGCCTAGGGCAAACGCTACCAGCGACTGCGGGCTGGAAAAGTCATTATCGCCGGTCAGCTGGTTAACAATAGTAACCGTCATGGTCGACACCGCTTCAAACGGGTTGGCGGTCAGAACCGGGCTGTTACCTGCTGCGAGTACCACAATCATGGTTTCACCCACCGCGCGGCTGGCGGCCAATAACACCGCTCCGGAAATACCGGGCAAGGCCGCAGGCAGCACCACTTTGCGAATCGTTTCTGATTTCGTTGCCCCTAAACCTAATGAACCGTCACGCAATGCTTTTGGCACCTGGGTCAGAATGTCATCGGACAGCGACGAGATAAACGGAATGATCATAATGCCCATCACCACGCCAGCGGTTAACGCCGAGGTTGCCCTGATATCCAGTCCAACGCTGGCACCGAGTGAGGCGAGGAACGGCCCCACGGTGACCAAAGCAAAAAAGCCATAGACGATCGTCGGAATACCCGCAAGGATTTCAATGACCGGCTTGGCAATGCTGCGCAAACGCGACGGCGCATACTCGGCTAAATAGATAGCAGTGAGCAGCCCCAGCGGAATCGCTACCAACAAGGCCACCGATGCGACTAACAGAGTACCGACCAACAACGGTAACAGGCCAAACTCGCCCTGATCACCGCCACCTACGGTCGAGAAGCGTGGGTTCCAGGTGGTGCCGAAGAAGAAGTCCATGGGGCTGACAAACTGAAAGAAACGCAGCGTTTCACCGACCATTGATAACACAATGCCGATGGTGGTCAGAATGGCCACGGTGGAAGACGCAATCAGCACCGCTTTAATCACCCGCTCCATCGCATTACGCGCACGCAGCTGAGGGTTGACCTGCCGGTAACTTAGGAACAAGCCAGCTGCCGCCGTCGCGCTCACCGCCGCTACCATGATCGCCTGACTCAGCGCACGCATCTCCTGATAGTATTGCGCCGCCTGCATTTCCCAGTCGGCCAGTACACCGGCCGCGACGAAGTTGCCCGCCACATTGTGCACACGCCGCAAAACGGCCTCCAGCTCACTGCCGCTGAAACTTGCCATAGGTTCCGGCAGTTGGCTTATCAGCATCTGGTTTATCATCCAGGGCGAAAACCAACTCCACAACAGCACCAGCAACAGCGCTGGTGCCACTGTCCAGAACGCAACTAACGCACCATGATGGTGTGGCCTGGAATGCATCGATGGGGTTGTCTTATCGCGTGCTGCACGCGAGGCCTGCTTACTACTTTTGGCAGTACCCAGCTGATACGCCAGGCCCATCAATATAAGCAGTACAGCAATTACGGTGAGGTTACTCATGTTTGCTCCATAACTGGCAACAAGGGTTATGACATCATGATGACGAGTCTAAGACACAAATATGACAGCAATATGACAAAGGTGCATGCTTCACTCGTTCAAATTAAAAAAGGCCACACTGACTGGTGGCCTTTGAATGGTCGATAAGTTCTTGTTACAGAGACTCTTTCTCACGAATAGTCTGAAGTACCTGGTCGCGCTCTTCGTCTGACAGTGGGATCAATCCAGCCGACTCAAGAATGCTGCCAAAGCCTGAGGTCATGTCACTGACAAAGAACTGAGCAAATTCTTGCAAGCCCGGGATTACGCCAATGTGCGCGCCTTTGATATAGAAATATAAAGGACGCGAAACCGGGTAGTCACCAGCGATGATATTATCAATGCTTGGAGTCACGCCTGACACCGTGGCAACTTGCAGACGGTCACGGTTGCTTTCGTAAAAGCTAAGGCCAAAGACACCCACGGTATTGCGGTTGGATTCCAGTCGCGCCAGGGTTTCGGTGTAGTCACCGGCAATTTCAACCACGCGGCCGTCAGTACGCATGGCAAGACAGGCATCGTCCTGGGCGTCTGAGTCTAACGCCTGAATTTGCTCAAACTTCATGCAGCCTTCCATGATAACTTTTTCTTCATAGACTTCGCGGGTGCCGTGGTTTGAACCCGGGATTGCCAGCACGATTTCCTGATCAGGCAGCGACGAATCGATTTCAGCCCAGCTGGAATACGGGTTCATCACCATTTCGCCGTCTTGTGGAACACGTCGTGCCTGGGCCAGGAATACATGCTCTGGTTCCAGCTCAAAACGGCCACCGCCAGCGCGGGAAGCGAATACGATGCCGTCATAACCGATTTTCACTTCGATGACTTCTTCAACACCGTTCGATTTACAATTTTCCAGTTCATTAGGCCGAATTGCCCGCGACGAGTTGGCGATATCAATGGTGTTAGCGCCAACGCCCTGACAAAACTGACGTAAACCACCACCAGAACCACCAGAGCCAACCACCGGCGTGCGATAGCGGGTGAAGTTGTTACCGAACTCTTCCGCCGCAATCGAACTGAATGGCAATACGGTCGAAGAACCAGCGATCTGAATCACATCACGTTGTTGTGCTGAAGCAGAAAAAACTACCAGCGAAGCCGCTGTGGCGCAGGCCAGTGTTGCAAATCGTTTCATGTTCATAAGTACGTCCCCTTAGGGTCTAGCAAGTAAGATTGCTGTCATAATGCCGCACCAATGTTGCAGCAATATGACAATCCGTCGGTTAGAAATTGTAAATAAACCCGAGTGACAAACCGGTCGCCTGGTTACCCACCGCAGGGGTTAATTTGACGTCCCGGCCACCACCAGATACGAGGAAATTCGCCTGGTCGTCGTTGTCCGTCAGACCTAAAATTGCGTATAAAGTAAAGTCGTCATGCATATAATAGTCGAGACCCAGTGCAAACAATGTCGCAGCGGTGTCGTCAAGGTCGTTGCCACTAGCCTGGTAGGCCTGGCCCATTAGCCCGTAGTCACCGAACAGGTATTTAAACCCACCACCGAACACATCGCGGTCACCAAACAGCATGTCAGAGCTACTCTGATAAAAGGTGATCCCCTGCCACTGGTCGGTGAACCAGTAACTTGCCGCCAGCCGCATCGCGCTCGGGTCGAGCTCAGCACCTTCGGTCATTTCATAAGAGCCGGCCAGCCACAAACCGTTGGCTTCATAGTTCAGCGCCACACTGATTGCCTGGAAATCATTCTCGGTTGTTGCATCCGTCTGATTGTGCGGAGAATACTGCAGGTCAAAGGTAATATTATTGAATGAAGGACTGCGGTAATGCAGGCTGTTGCGGAAACGCTGATCATAGTTAGGGTCACTATTAAGGCCAGTGGTCTGGTCATAGTTCATCCCCGGACCCTGGGCAACGTTGCGCAAGTCACCCAGGCGGTCATTAAAGACATCCGCATCAGCGCGTAATTTTTTACCCGGGGTATCAAACGAGCCCCAGCGCATCTGCCCCCAACTGCCACGCAATCCGGCAAAGGAGTCACGGGTGGCGAAGTCACCGCCACGCTGATCAAAGCGAACGTTTTGTTCCAGCTGAACAAAGGCTTCGAGACCAGGCGCGACCTGATGTTTCGCCCGAAAACCTAAACGGCTCGAGTTACTTGAAACGTTGAGACCATAGTCGCTGCCATCGCCCAGTATGTCGGTACTGATATGAGCACGCCCATACACTTCAATGTCAGTCGCCTGCGCTGGCATTGCGCTCGCAAGGCCAAGTGTTACTGCACATGCAGCAAATATCGGATTAAGTTTCACAGTGTTGTCTCCAGCAAAGTTCGAGTAAGGGGTTGCTGGAGACATACTATAGTTACACTTTGTGACACTAAAATGACAATTTGACATTTTTGTTGCGTTTATTTGACCATGCCGCGTCATTCCTGTGTTGTTTTGATGACAGAAATAAGTTATCCACAGCCTCGCTTCCTTTTTAACCGTTTTTTCTTGTCTGCTCAGGTCTGTTTAAGGCATGGTAATGAACGTTATTCAATTCAGGAGCTTCGCATGACCTTCTTACGTCGGTGTTATCTGCAGTTTTTCGCGCTGTTAGCGGCCACTTCATTAATTGCCTGTGCCGCAACAGAGCCACCAGTAGAAGAACAACTGGCCTTCGCCTCGGTGGCGCAGATCCAGCAACTGTATAGCAGCAATCAGCTCAGCAGCGAGGAACTCATCCGCTATTATCAGGCACGAATTGCCGCGAATAACGACGCGGGTATGCAGCTCAGAGCCATCATTGACCTGAACCCGGACGCATTACAAATTGCCCGTCAGCTGGATCAGGAACGGGCTAACGGCACCCTTCGTTCACCGCTGCACGGAATGCCAGTGGTATTAAAAGCAAATATCGCCACCCATGACCGCCTGCCCACCACCGCCGGAGCTGAAGTCCTGCAGGACCATTACACCGCAAGTGACGCCGAGGTTGTCGCCCAGTTACGCCAACAAGGGTTGATCGTGCTGGGTAAAGCCAACCTCTCTGAATGGGCAAATTTCCGTGGTTTTAGTTCGTCCAGCGGTTGGTCAGGGCTCGGTGGCCAGGCGCGTAACCCATACCTGCCAACTCACACCCCTTGTGGCTCAAGTTCCGGTTCCGCGGTCGCCGTTGCTGCTGACTTTAGCTTGCTCGCCGTTGGCACGGAAACCGATGGCTCGATTATGTGCCCGGCCTCGATAAATGGAGTGGTCGGCGTTAAATCCACCCGCGGCAGTGTATCCGGCGACGGTATTATTCCGATTGCCTCGGCGCAGGATATCGCCGGCCCGATGGCGCGGTATGTGGACGACGCCCGCCTGCTGCTAAATGCCATGCTAACGCCTGCCGCGCGCGAGCAAATGGAACAGCAACAAGGGGATACGAAGAAAGTCCTGTTAGTACGTGCCTACGATGATCACTTTGCAGGTGTGGAAGCGATGACCGAACGTGTCGAGCTGCAATTAGAGCAAGCCGGCATTGACGTGGTCAGTACTGACCAGTGGCAGCTCCCGGAAGGACTTGGCGACGCCGAACTGGAGGTTTTGCTGTACGAATTTAAGCGCGACCTCAACCAGTGGTTAAGTGACTACGACGCACCGTCGCAAGCGGCAACTATCGATGATGTCATCGCTTACAACAACACACATGCAGACCGTGTGCTGATTCACTTCGGTCAGGAGTATTTTGAGCAGGCCAGTGCTATTGATCTTGAAGCCAGCGAAGACAGCTACCTGCAGGCGTTGCAGTCAGGGCGACAACTCGCCAGCGAGTTTCTCGACAACTTACTCGAGCAGCATGGCGCAGACGCTATTGTTATCCCAAGCTATGGTCCGGCCTGGCCAATTGACCACGAAAACGGCGATGGCTTTAACTTTGGCACGTCCACCGCTGCGGCGGTATCCGGATACCCCTCGGTGACCCTGCGTGCCGGGTTTGAGAATAAGTTACCGCTGGGTATCAGCCTGATTGGGCCTAACTTCAGCGACTATCAACTATTGGAGCTGGCCCGCGTACTCGAAGCCAGTGGCAGTGGTTTTGTTGCCCCACACATGCAGACAGCGACCGAATAGGTCGCTGTCTGGTCTTTTTTGCTGAGCTTTTTGCTGGTAAGCGTTGCTGCAATTTACAGACGGAAGCGCTTGACCATATCCTGCAGGTGTTCGGCCAGTCGAGCCAGTGACTCGCTCGACTCAACCGACTCTTTAACATGTCCGCTCGCCTGTTCAGCGATATCACTCACCGAATGAATACTCTGATTGATCTCCCGGGTCGCCATAGTCTGCTCTTCGGCAGCACTGGCTATCTGTTGGATCATCTCATTAATTTTATTCGCAGCCATGGTGATATTGCTTAACGACTCACCCGCTGAACTGACTTTGTGAACCGCCTGGTCAACCGCTTCAGAACTGCCCTTCATTGCCTGGACAGCGCTGTCGGCACGATTTTGCAGGGTGCTGATAATTTGCTGAATTTCCTGTGTCGAGGCCTGAGTACGCGACGCCAGCGTGCGAACTTCATCCGCTACCACGCTAAAGCCACGCCCACTTTCACCAGCCCGGGCCGCTTCGATCGCCGCATTTAACGCCAACAGGTTGGTTTGCTCAGCAATCTGGCCAATGACATCCAGCACTTTACCAATTTTGTCACTGTCTTCTTTCAGGTGACCCACCACATCACTGCTATGGGCGATATCTTTCGACAGCATGTGCACCGTTTCCACAGTTTCACCCACCACGTTCTGGCCTTTGTCCGCCTCGGTGTTCGCCGCTTGCGCTGCATCCGCCGCGTCCTGCGAGTTACGGGCAACTTCTTCTGCGGTTGAGCTCATTTCGTTAATCGCCGTCGCCGCATTGCTAAGCTGCGCGTTCTGCTCGGTAATGCCGCGCTGAGTCGCGTCACTGACCTGACTTAACTGGGTCGACGCCGAAGCCACCTGCTGTGAGTAACTGCTGATATCGCTGATCACCTCACGCAAGCGCTGCTGCATCGAGGATATAGATGCCAGAATGCTGCTGTCGTCCCCTGCCTTCAGGGTAATAGGTGTGCTTAAGTCGCCTTCGGCCACTTTAGAAACCGCTGCAGACGCGTAACTGGGTTCGCCGCCGATCACGCTAAGTACATTGCGCGCAATCGCGATACAGATGGCTGCCGCTATCACAACAATAATGCTCACCACCACCACCAGTAACCAGAACATCCGGCTTACCGCAGCAAGAGCAACGCTTTGCGGTTCCTCAACTACCAGTCCCCACCCCAGCAGGTCAATGTAGTTGTACGCCCCCACCACCATAGTGCCTTGCGCATTGGGGTAAATACCTGCACCGTCCTGGCTGCTGCTAATCGCGCCGGAGGCCTGGGTATCGATGGCATCATCAAGATTACGAATCGAATCACTGCGGGTAATGGCGGTGCCATCCGCCGCCAGTACGAATACCTCGGCATCGTCACTGACCGGCAGCTGTTGGACCCGGTCAGTGACCGTATCCAGCATCACGGCACCGCGCAACACGCCGATTATCTCGCGGTCACGGTAAACCGGGATCACCACCGTACTTACCCGATTACCCGAGGCTCTTGATACCAATGGCTCAGAGAACACTTCGTTGCCGCGAACCGCACTGCGGAACCAGTCTCTGTCAGCCACCACAAACTGATTCGCCTGCTGCTGCGTGAGCACCTCAGCGCTGCCATCATAGCTCACAGCAAACTGACCGACGCCACTGGTATCAACAAAGTAAATCGTATCCCAGTAACCGTGTTCCTCGGCAAGCCGGACCAGCAGGTTTTCCATTTGCGCTTCATCCTGCTCAACAAACGCATCCAGGCTCGCGTACAGGCGCAGTTCGTCCTGGCGCGCCAGCAACCAGTCCATAAACGACTGAGCGCCGCCTTCACTGGTGCCCTGCAAACGGTTCAATGCCGCTTCATTTGAGGTACTGCGGTATTCGTTGTATACCATCGCAGCAACAATCACCACCGAGAACAACACCAGCGCGATAATCATCGCTGACAGGCGGCCCCCGAAACCTAAATTATTCCAGAATTTTTTCATGAGTCTCTCCAATAGCTACCAGCTACTTAGGGTTAAGTCGTTACCAGAAGTTAGAAATTAAAAATCATACCTAAGGACAGCGCGGTTGCTGTTTCCCCGAGCAAGGGGGTAAGGCCGGTGTCGCGGCCGCCTGCGGAGACGCTGAAGTCAGCGGCTGGTTCGTTATCAGTTAAGCCATACACCAGATACCCGGAAAAACGACGGGTAAAGCGTTTATCCAGCCCCACCACCCACATGCTCGCCCCGGTGTTGGGGTCATTGTTAGCCGAAGAGGTATACCACTGCGAACGCAGTGCATAGTCGCCAAACCGATAGGCCAGGCCCACACCGTAAACATCGCGGGGACCGCCTTCGAGCTGCTCAGCACGCTGATAGTAACCCGTCATAATCCAGCTCGAACTGAAGCTATATTCCATGCCCAGACGCCATGCCTGCGGAGTCAGCGCAAACTCTTCGTACTCCTGATAAGCGAGACCCAGATAAAGCGCGTCGGTGGTGTAGGTTACCCGGGCACTAAGCCCTTCCTGGTCATTGCTGACCGTCGGTCCGGTGTCATCATGGGGGGTGTACTGCAGGTCAAAGGTAAAACCCTGCAGGGTTGGACTGGTGTAATGAATACCGTTACGGAAACGGACATCGAACGCCATATTGTTGCCACTGGCAATATTACGGGCATCACCAATACGGCTGTTAAACATGTCCACGCGCGAGCGCAGGGTGGTTCCCGGAGGCTCAAAGTAGCCAATACGAACCGACCCCATGTCACTGCGAATGCCAGCGAAGCTGTCGCGCGAAGCCAGTTCTGAGCCGCGTTGACCGTAACGGATCAACTGCTCAATCTGGAAAAATACTTCATAGTCCTGGTTAATATCGTAGTCACCGCGAAAACCCAGGTGACTGAGGTTACTGGACACATTCAGGCCGGAACTCTCACCGTCACCGAGTTGATCCAGTGACAAATGGGCCCGTCCATAAATTTCTATATCTACGTCTTCAGATGTTTGTGCATGAGCTCGCTCAGTACTCAGAGCGGCCAGCAAAATTACTACGATGCTGGTTAGCAGTTTTGACATGGTTGTTCCTCTTTAACATAGCAAACCTAATCCCTTTATTAGGTTTGTTTATCTATGTATCGGGAACAACAGGGGGGGCTTAAGAAGAATTTTAATCTTTATCGACGATTTCGCCCTCAATTACTGTACCACGGGTCTTTCCGCGCTGCTCCGATGAGCTAAAGTCAGCCGCACCAGCGCCGTTAGCCTGTCTTTTTTGCTTCTGCCAGGCCTTTTGAAAGGCCTTACGCTGGAGGTAAACACGAAGCAGAAAAACAGGCACCAACAGCAACCCAAGGATCAAAAATGCGCTCGCTACGAAGACGCCAAAGACAAGCGCCACAATAAGCAGCGCAAAAAAGACTAGTTTCTGGAGGAAGCCTGGTTTCACGATAATTCTCTATTAAGTGGAAGACGCTTAATGACTGGCCACGATTATCGCACAGGCAGCTGGTTTGGCAACCGGATTAGCGACTCAACCACCAGCTCAGGTTGAGCCCCCCAGGGGTCAAATGCAGCGGCCGGATCACGTTTTACCCAGGCCGTGCGCATGCCCACCGACCCTGCGCCAATAATGTCAAACCCATTGGCCGACACCAGCCAGGTCTGTTCAGGGTGGCTGTTCGCTTCACGCAGAAAGTGCGTATAGACCTTAGGGTCCGGCTTAAACGACTTCACGTCGCTTACCGAGACCACGCCATTAAACTCGTTGGCAATACCGGCGTTTTCCAGCAGCGACTCCACCATCGGCTTACAACCATTAGAGAACGCATAAATACGATGCTGTTTGCCAAGCATCTGCAACGCCTGCTGCACGTCGTCGAATAACGGCAGCAGGTTGTAGGCTTCCATCAACACCGCTTCGTCGGTATCAGTCAGCTTTAACCCAAACAGCTCGTCGCAATAGCGAAGCGCATCCCGCGTACACACCGAAAAATCTTTAAACCTCTGCATTAAGCCACGGCGAAACGCGTACTCAAGCTGCTTACGCCGCCACATCGCCGCTACCTCGGTCGCCCGCTCCGGCGCAAACGCAGCCACTGCCCGCTCGATCCCCTGAGGATCAAATAAAGTCCCGTAGACATCAAATGCCAAAGTACACTGCACGTCAGCGCTCTCCTTCCTTCATCCTGGCGTTGACTGCTAAGTTTGCGTGCTTCGCGCGAATTTCGCTATTGGCTTAAAGTCTAATATGCGGCAAATTTACCTTTTCATTACAACCAGTTTTACTCGCTAACTTTTTCTCCGTCAGCGTTTTCAACCCATGCAGTAATTCTATTACCGTCAACATTGTATCGCACAACGTATTCTTCATTTTCTTCTACAGCAATGTCACTTACGGAAAAAATTGCATTTCTACCACCATTAAATGCGTAAACGTTTATATCTCTGACCCCTGGTTCAAGTAGGATTTGGCTCCGAGCTTGCATGTTATTCGCCGATACTGCTGCCTTAAATTTATTATCTCTAGGCCGTGGACTAATTAAAATTCTACCTACCGGTCCTTCCTCAGCTGAAACTAACGCCCATGTTTCCTTTCCTTCTCTATCTGGTGCCTCATATGCATTCCTGTATACATTCATCATTGAACATCCACCTAACAGGAATGATAAAAAAATCACCAGAAAAATATTATAACGTTTCACTATTCTTTCCTTTTTTGTTTTTTTAGAACGCAATTCGACCTTCGCAGCCAAACTAAAGCCGTGGTGCAAATACGACTGTACGTGCGCATGCTTTTTGGCCATGCTTACCAGTCAGCATTGTAATTGAATTCGGGCCTTAATCACATCACTTTTCTCGTTAGTTTGCTCGGATAAACTTATGCAATTCAAGGAGTAAGGCGACTCAACAATCCACATGTCGCCCCCCACCCTCTAGCACAAGTGTTGCAGTGATCAGTCTTCAAAAGGCGCTGCATCTTCTTAGAGGCTATTTACCAGTCACCAAAAAATTGAACGAGAAAAAATACAACCAGCGCCATCAAAGAAAAGAGTGTTCTAACTATCTGCCCCGCTTCATCCTCATCATCAAATGTCATACTTCCTGTCCCTGTAGGGATATCTTTGTCAAATAAGTAGGTCCATATAATTAACCACGCGTAAAAGCTTACAACCTGCAGAACACCATCAACATGAAAAACAAAATACTTTAAGTAAGATATAAAAACCCATAAAATAAAAATCGCCGCAATAAAAATCATTCTAGCTTTAACAGAAATCCATTTATCCGGCCAAATCAGTTTATTCATCATCATGAGATTAATCTGTTGATCCTAGAGGCCACGCTTCAGCAATCATCCTCCGTTAGAATCCTGACATGGAAGCCAAGCACCTTAGTCTGGACTACTTCATTCCTAAATATATGCAGCGTCAAACCCATCACCGAAAAAGTAAGATTAAATACATTAACACTAAGGAGTAAAATGATTAAATAAAAGGTCAAATGTGACCACAAAACAACCTCACTTAAATAATCAAGTGAGCCACTGATTATTCGAAAATTCTGGAGCGATGAGACTATTGAAAGATCAGTAGAAGCAAAAAATCACATTAGAATTGTAATCAAAACCAAAGCCAATAGACTAACTAAAAAAGCAGTTAACCTTACACATTGCAAATTGATATCGTTTTTATCAAACGAACCAGTAAATGGAGGAGCCGGGATATCACGGTCGAATAAAAAACCGTAACTTGATATTAGCGTATAAGCAAAAACAATACAGTTCAAACTCAATTGCTTATTGGCACCAGAATATATATATTTAACTAACAGTAACGCCCCAAAAACAATAACCAGGAAAGAAACAAAGGTAACCCTCCATACTACTGGGATAGTATTCGATGGCCAAATGAATTTATTAATCATCGCTGTCTTCCTCTCTCAAGCCTTCGTTATTCATGCTTTCTTCAAGAATACCTGCGCCGTCCCCTATCCGTTCATGCAACCCAAGTAGAGATAACGCCGCCATGCTAAAGTAGCCCAGAGCTGTAGTAGTAACCCCTGCCGGGGTAAACATGGAGGTCACAGTCGCCGCGTCGGTAGCGTCATCAAGTCCCTGTGCGGTAAGCGCATTGCGATAAGCCTGCCCTTCAGGTGAACTCCAATCAACATTCAGCTGCTGAGACAAGCAATCGGCTGTCGCACAGGAATAATGTGGCACGCTATATATATATTCCCATCCACATTGTACCCCACCTTATAACGACCTGTGTCATCTAACGGTCTGCCTGTTAACGAATCACGAGGTGTGGCTGGTTCAGCTACCATTGTTAGCAAAACCCTGCTTTTCAACGGAAGTGAGTATATTGCCCTGAGATAAGTCTAGAAACACTTAATCATCTACCAGTCAGCAATGAAAATAACCGCTAAAAAGGCAATAGAAGAAATCCAGAAAACTCCACTACGAGCGCTCTGAAGGCCTACGTCATCCTCATCAAATGCTGCAGAAGTAAGAGATAAGTAAATTTTTTTATTGAATAAGTAAGGATAGATCCACACCATTAAGATAGGCCCAAAAACATGAAACAATCCGTCCGCATCAAAAATAAAATATTTCAAATAACCCGTAACAATCCATAAAACCCAACCGACGATAACTAGCGAAAACCTAACCTTAAAGGGAATCCACTTATCTGGCCAAATGAACTCTTTCATCTTTATTACTGTCATACTATTATTCACCTGGACCAGATAAAATCACTTAACTTCGTCGTCTTCTTTCGGGATTTCATCCGGGTTCTTTAAGTAGTGCCAGGTACTAATTGCATCGATAAAGCTTCCAAACAACATTAGAAACAAAAAGAAACTAGCAAGAACCCTATACCACCGTTGCTGAGGCGGCCCGGACCCCTCCATACTCCACCACTCGATGTACTCTTTTAAGAAATTCCCTAACTCAACTCCGTTCCACATTCCCAGAAACATAAAAGTGAACGGCATATAGGCTTTCAAGTTCCTCAACCAAAATGCTTTCCAGGTATACCTTTTGCTTGTCATGATTAACCGTCTCCATTCTCAAACGGTTGAGGATCGGTTTCTGGCATTCGTATATTTCTGAGCTGGTAAACGAATTGTACGTCGATGGAAATGTAAGTGCACCCACGCCAAATGTTAGCCAGGAAGCACTGCCATCTGCTCCTAGCCCCGTCCAAGGCGCCCGCGTCACAAACTCAGCTCCACCATACCATTCCGCCCCCAAGCCAATATTCGGCTCATATTGGTGACCAGCCCCGAAAAAGTTTGCTCGGTTATCGACCGTATTGTAATACAGGTCAAATCGCTCAGAAGCTCCATCACTGTTGAACACATGTGTGCAAGCTATGAACGGTACAACGGAAGATCCCGCTTTTAAAGTGTTAAGTAAAACTATCCGTTATAGCGGAGGCAATTGCAGAAGGGGAGTGGGCTAAAACCGAACCGGAGAGATTAGCTCACCTGAACGGTACTTTTCTGCCAGCGGAATCGCTCGCTCGAAATATTCTTGTTGAATAATAGGAATGAATTCCATCCGGTCACCGCGTTTGAAGGCGTCTAAGTAGCTTTGCAGCTTCTCTACGTCGCCTTTAAGGACACAGGCGATAATATGAGTAAACTGCCAACCGCCCGGGCGATTATAAATCTCGTATTTACGCTTTAACTCCGGCGCAATAACCTCTTCAGTACAGCACTTATTAAACCAGTCCAGCGCCATTTGGGTAATTTCCGTTAGATGCGCTTCGGTGATTTCACCCTCAGTCTCAATGAATACATTGCCATCGCCGGTGACAAATAAATAAGAGCCACCATCATTCTGGTAAATTTCTGAAGTTAAGTGGCAAAACCACCGAGGCTTCATCACTAAAGATACACCGACAATTTCTTTCCGGGTTCTGCCACGTAGTTTGGG
Organism: Aliidiomarina sedimenti; assembly: GCF_003986955.1. Taxonomy (GTDB): domain Bacteria; phylum Pseudomonadota; class Gammaproteobacteria; order Enterobacterales; family Alteromonadaceae; genus Aliidiomarina; species Aliidiomarina sedimenti. The sequence continues at coordinate 154,022 of NZ_PIPN01000006.1, forward strand.
ACGCATATGAGCATAACCCATGTCATCATCTTTGAGGGTAAACCGCCAATCTCCTCCTCCCTCATTCACCGCCGGATAGCGATTTTTAAAATACTTAATCAGTTCTGCTTTTTTCATATTTTAACCTCCTAATCCTGGTTCGCGCTGGATACGACAGGAATGCCACTTGAGTCTTACAAACCGATTTCGCTATTGGCTATGAGGCTGTTATCCGGTACATTTACCTTATCATTACACCTGCCAAGTTTATTTATGCGATATATCTATCTCAGCGCTCTTTTCGCCACTTTTGTCTGCTTTTATACGACATCGGCGTATGCACAATCCAGTCCTGCATCAAAAACGCCGGTTCTGGTTGAGCCGGAGAGCGAGCAAGACATTAACGCGTTGTCGAAAGCGGTGGTACAGATCCGCACTCCAAATTCGACCGGTTCGGGCAGCATGGTGGTTTACCAGGGCCGGCTGATGGTGTTCACCAACCGCCATGTCACTGAAGGCCATGACAGTGTAGAAATCGCTATTCTTAAAGATGTGCACGAACCTGCGGTACCGACATTCAGGGGTGAACTACGAGTATTTTCAGCTGAGTACGACCTCGCTGTTTACGAAGTCAACGAAGATATAGAGGGCCGCACGGTCACTGCAGAGCAGCTGGATACTAGCGATAACCCCTGGGAATATCAGCTACCACAACTCGAATTTATTGATGCCGACGAGGTGCTGAGTCGCGGAACACCACTCGCCTTGCTTGGCTACCCAGGGTTAGCTGGTGACGAGCTGGTTTACACCGCTGGTATCGTTTCTTCTGTGCAGATGACTGATTTTAATCAAAAACGCATGGTTGCCTGGTATCGGACCAACGCGGAAATGTCGCCCGGTAACAGCGGTGGTATTGCATTAACCAATGATGGCCGCGTGATTGGCATCCCAACCATGGTTGCAATGGAAGAGCGCACCGGTGGCCGGCTTGGCAGTATTCTTTCGATTCCACTGGCCTTCGCGGTTATGCAAAGCGATGACTTACTAACCAGCTGGGATGACTACTACAACCCAGACGATCACCTCAATCCGGAGGGTGAGCCGACCTATGGCCAGCACACTCTTGCCGGTTCACAACTGAATTTACCATTGACCGCAGGGGGCAGCCGCAGTGCCAGTTACCTCGGCGAGCTATGCACTGGGTATGCGGCAGAAAACCCAGACGCCATTTTGACCCTGAGTGAAGTCACGGAACGCCTGACTATCGAGTTTAATGCCAGCGAAAGCACCAAAGATGCGACCATGGTTGTGCGAGCGCCTGATAATCGCTGGCACTGCAACGATGACCGCGAAGCAGGGAATTTGAATCCGGGACTTTATCTTGAGCAGGCTCAGCCGGGCGACTACCAGGTATGGGTCGGTGGCTATCAGCCAAGTGACTTTTTTAGCGGCAACGTGACCGCCTATTCCGCAGGTGTAGACACAACCACAGCAGAGGCCAGTGGTGGATTCAACTTGAATGGTGACCCCTTATACGGAACCCACCAATTAAGCGCCTTTTTCCTTCCGGATCCGCAGACTATTGAGGTGGTTGCAGGTGGTAATGTCGATATCAGCGAGACCATCGACGGCTCTGGCTGCACCGGGTTCGCCGCTGGCAACCCTGACGTCCGTATGCATTTCAGCGGCTCTACTGCAGGACTGAAAGCTTACTTCGTTGCAGACAACCCAACAGAAGATGCCACTATCGTTATTAATACGCCAGACGGTAGCTGGCACTGCAATGACGATGCCCATGGCTCCACCCTGAACCCGATGCTTGATCTCGGGACCAGTGGCGAAGGTCGCTATGATATTTGGATTGGCAGCTATCGTCAGGGCAATTACATAAGTGGCAAACTACACTTTACCGAGATGAGTGTAGAAGTCCCGTAAGGAGTCCCCATGACCAATATGGCCCGAACTGCTGAACAGCCCTGTGACACACAGTCTGGAAGCGACGAGGTGCGGCGTGTTATCACGCCGCGGGAAACTGAGCTCGGCGGCTTTGTGGTGCGCCGTTCGATTCCGACCCGCGAGCAGCGTAGCCTGGGGCCGTGGATCTTTATCGACCACATGGGACCAGCCGATTTCCAGCCGGGCCACGGTGTCAACGTGCCGCCGCATCCGCATATTGGTCTGGCTACGGTTACCTATTTATTTGATGGTCAGATCCTGCATCGCGATTCCCTCGGCAGTGAGCTGGTGATTACCCCGGGGGCGATCAATCTGATGGTGGCGGGCTCCGGCATTGTCCATTCAGAGCGGGAACCGGCTGAGCTGACAGAACAGGCTCACAGTATGCATGGCCTTCAACTGTGGCTGGCATTGCCCGACGCCGACGAACAGTGTGCTCCTGAGTTCCACCACTACAGCGCCGATGAACTCCCCAGCGACGAGGGTATCAAGGTACTTATTGGCGAGGTCAACGGGCTGCGTTCACCAGTTAAAACCTTCAGCCCAACCTTGTTTTCCGAAGCACGATTGTCAGCCGGTGATAGCATTCAGTTGCCGGAGTACGACGAAGTCGGGGTTTACCTGCTTAGCGGCTCAGCAAGCGTCGGTACCCAGCAAGTCCAGCCCAATCAACTGGTGGTATTATCCCGCAGCGGACTGTCGCTTCAGTGCAGCGACGATTGCCATTTGGTTATGCTCGGTGGCAGTTCGGTGGGCAAGCGTTACCTGGACTGGAATTTCGCAGCCTCCAGCACCGAACGTTTAAAACAGGCCCGCGAGGACTGGAAAGCCGGACGCTTTGCTAAGGTGCCCGGCGACGAAGACGACTTTGTGCCTTACCCGGGCAGCGACTAAGGCGCTACTCTGCCTGCAATTGGCGCAAAGCATTACGCTCCTCTTCAAGCGACAAGGTCGGGCCGGCGCCTAGTTCACCCATTTTCTGATTTACAGTACGGCTCCCAGAGGCGTGCTGTGTAATCTCGAATTCATCGTCCCGCTCTGCCCTGACGCGCTGAAACTCGATAAAAGTCAACCAGCCTTGCTCCGGATCAAAGCAGGCAAGCTGCTCGTTCATGCTCCCATCGCCACCAACGCTATACACCCGACACAAGCTGTCACTGTCGGTGAAAAAGCTAAAATGGCTTATGAAGAGTTGGTCATTTTCTATTTCGATCATCTGTCCGCTCTCGGCCACAGCCAACTGCTCAGCAATGAGTGACCACGGGCCCTGTTGTCGGTTGAATATAAACACACTTAACACAACAATGACGAGCACACTTACCGTACCTACAATAACTTTCACGGACTCTTCTCCAAATACTTCTCCACCTGAAGATCCAGGTGTTTTTTATGGGCGCTACTCGAACGCTGTGATAGCATTTCCATGCGAATTCAGTGAAACGGAAATACCGAACAAGGCTAACTTCTTCTCCGAACTCGGAATATTACAATAACATGTGCAACACAGGGACACATTATGGCTTATGATTTCGGCTCACAGAGCCTGGGGATAACCAACCCGTTTAAAAAGGAAGGGGCAATTCGTCTGGTCGGGGGACTGGTGATTACCTTACTTGGCGTTTATGCGCTGCTTCAGGTGACCTCTTTAATTGCAGAACAACTCATTTCTGCCTGGATCTACGCCGCGGCCGGTTTTTTACTGCTGATTACGGGGCTACGCCGTTGTGGCAGCGGCCTGATGCAGTTGTTCAAATTCTTCGTCGGCCGTTCGGTGCCGTCGTCCCTGACCCGTAACCTGACCAAGAGTGAGCGTGAAAACGCCGATATTGAAGCGAAGCAGGGTTCGCTGGCATACACCGCGGGGTCGCTTGAGTCGATGCTGATGGGGCGCAAAAACTCGACCTTCAGCGAACCTGAAGGCTGGATGGGACGCCTGGTTCATTCGGTGTTTCCACGCCTGGTTTTCATGCCCTACCCGATCCGGAATGTGGTTCAGCAGGTGGCTTCGGCAGTAGTGACCACGCTTATTGCCTTCGTCGCTTTTGGCTTAACCTATTTTGTTGCCACCACCGGCTTAGCCGGAACCGCCGGGCATATTATTCTGCCGGCGTTCTCGGTATTGCTGCTTATTTACCTGGTTTCTACCTGGCGCAACGCGGCGATTAACGTCAAGCTGGACCGGGTCAAGCAGCTGCAGAGCGCAAACGCGGCCAGTGTTGCCAAGATCATTGCCTTCTCGATTATCTTTCCGGTGCTGATCGGTCTTGGCTACCACTATTTACAGACTAACTCACCACAGACGCTGGCAGAACTAAGCTTTATGGGGCAGAACATTGAATTATTCAGTGCCTGGCCGATGCTGTTCTTATTGCTTGGCTTAGCCGTCATTATTACCGGCCTGGTCATGGTGTTGGTCAATGGGCGTGCTCAACAGGTCAACACCGCGACTGAAGTCGCCGAGTACCGTGAAAACCTGCAGGAGTCTGTGCATCCGAACGAGATTTTCATCAACATTGAAAACATTGTACTGGCGAACCGCCGCTACAAAGAGGTTCCCAACCGGACCTACATTAACTTTGACCCTAAACTGAATGAACAGAGCCAGGGCAAAGGTGATTTCTCCGGTGAGCTGCTGATTGAAACCCAGCCAGCCTTTGCCAAGCATGAAGCGCAACCGGTTCATTCGCTGGTGCGTCTGCTTTCAACCGGCCTGGCACAGGTGCTGATTGTGACCGGCGCGCTGCTATTTTTACTCTTAACCGGGAAAATTAGCGAGCTGTACCAGTTCTTCAGTGCCTCTGCACCTGCTTTGAACCAAATGAGCGAAAATCAGGCTATTAGCTGGTTTGGAGAGGCATCAGGCGTGGTGGTCGGCGCGGTGGCGATGTTGTTTGCGTTCTTAGTGGTCTCGATGATGGGCCGCTTACTGGAAGGCTTCACCCATGTCTTCTGGGCCGAGCTTCAGTTCAACTCGTTGCTGATGTACATGAAAACTGAAGGCACTTTCTCGGAATCGAAAATCTCCACCGGGATGTCAATTCATGACTCCACGCGCAGCGAAAACGTAATTGTTAAATCGTCCATTACACCATGGATTGTCAGCTCACGGATTACTACCAGCACCTTCGCCACCAGTGGTCAGAACAATGTTGAGATGCCACGCTACGTGATGTCGATGCATAAAAACGAAGACGAACTGAACATGATTGTGGATGAGATCCGTGACTTCCTGCGTGGCCGCGAAAATATCGCAGGCTTCACCAACACCAAGGATCTGCAACATGCGGAGAATATTCTGCGTGTGAACCAGGTGTCACGCGGCCAGGAAGGCGACAGCGGCAACGCTAAGCTGACGCAGAAAGAAGACGACCAAGCCGCTGGCTACCTGCGTAATGCAGAATCCGACGAGCAGAGCTAAAAACCGGAACCGGGCTGCTGCAGAAACTCGATTTCTTCTGCAGTAGACTCGCGCCCGAGTACATTGTTGCGGTGTGGGTAACGGCCAAAACGGTCGATAATTTCTTTGTGTTTGTATTCAAACTCAAGGTTGTCTTCCAGACCCGGCTGCTTATACAAGCGCACCGCTTCTTCATGGATCAGCTTTGACTCACTGTGCATATAAGGCATGTACAAAAACGCACGCTGACGGGCCGGAATGGCCTGGTCTGCTTCATTGGCGACTGCTTCCTGAGCCAACGCGAGTGCTAACGCGTCCTGGGCAAACGCCTGTGGGGTATCGCGGAACATATTGCGGGAAAACTGATCAAGCAGAATAACTTCCGCTAAGCGCCCCTGTGCTGAGGCTCGCCAGTGAGACAGCTCACAACGCGAGGCTTGCTGATGCAGCTCTGTGAAGCGTTCTTTGATGGTCGCATCCAGGCTGTCGCTTTTGCTAAACCAGTCTGCGGGTGTGAGTTCTTTGAACCAGAAATTTAGTACCTGAGTGGGGACCGCCATAAACATACCCTGATTGTGTTTGGTATTATCGTTAGTTTAGGTCCCAGCTTAGGCGTTAATCAACATACAAATCAAGGGCTTCTGCACGTACCTCTTGCAACCAGAAGCGAAGCTCATGATCAAGCCGCCGGTCTGACTCAAGTAACACAAAATCCTCGTCAATGCGCTGCATGAAGTTTAGCAACTGCTCGCTCGCCGGCACCCCTGACTCAAACTGCAAGCGTAACTGAGAGGCCTGCCAGGCCGCCAGCATGGTCGCTACCACCACCTGCTCGGTCAGCTCAAGTACGCGCATAGCATCGCGGGCGGCAATGGTGCCCATGCTGACTTTGTCCTGATTATGGCACTCGGTTGAGCGCGAAAACACTGACGCCGGCATGGTATGTTTCAACGCTTCTGCGGCCCAGGCTGAACACCCAATCTGCACCGCTTTAAAGCCATGGTTAATGCTCGCTTCGGCACCGGTTGCAGCCGATAAATTAGCGGCTAACCCATTGTTGGTTCGGGCGTCGAGCATCAGCGCCATTTGCCGGTCATGCAAATCAGCCAGGTTGGCGACCAGCGTTTTCAGGGTGTCCATCGCCATAGCGATATGGCCACCGTAAAAATGACCGCCGTGCAACACACGCTCGCCAACCGGATCGATAATCGGGTTGTCGTTGGCACTATTCAGCTCATTTTCAATGGTGTGCTGTAAAAACGGCAGGGTATCGCATAACACGCCAATAATGTGTGGCGCACAGCGCAATGAGTATCTGTCCTGCAGGCGTGCGGTGTTGCGCGACGCTTCAGTATCCAGCAAGTCTTCGCGCAGCCAGGCCGCTACCTGCTGTTGCCCGGCATGGGGTTTAACCGCAAACAAAGTTTCATCAAAATGGTACGGATTACCAGCCACACCAACACAAGCCAGCGCGGTAACCCGGGTCGACAGTCGGCTGAGGTAGTCTGCACGACGCCAGGCTAAACAGGCAATGGCGGTCATCACCGCAGTGCCGTTCATAATGGCGAGGGCTTCTTTGGGCTTTAACTGGTAGGGATCGACACCCAGCTGCGCGAAGGCATCGGCTGCCAGCATGGTCTGCCCGCGAAAGGTGACTTCGCGTTCACCGATCAAGGCGCCAGCGACATAGGACAGTGGGGTTAAGTCACCACTGGCGCCCACGCTGCCTTCCTGGGGGATCAAGGGCAAAATATTGTGCTTGAGCATTAGCGCCAGGTATTTAAGCAGTTCCATGCTGACCCCGGAATATCCCTGAGTCAGCGAGCAAAGCCGCACCGCCAGAATGGCGCGGGTTTCGGTCGCCGAGAACATGTCGCCTAAGCCACAGCCATGAAAACGAGTCAGGTTCACTGGTAACGCGCTGGTCAACGCTTGCGGCACCGCCACGGTGCAACTGTCGCCATAGCCTGTGGTTACGCCGTAAACGGCGCCCTCGTCATGCAGCAGACGCTGAATAAACTGTTCACCGGCGTGAATTCGCTGCGCAAATTCGTCTTGCTCGCTAATCACTGCATCGGCCCGCTCAAAGGCTATAGCGACCACATCCTCAATGGTTAAGCGCTGTTCACCGAAGACCACCACGGGCTTACTATTCTGGGACTTATTGCTCAGGTTTTCGGTCACGAATTGTTATCCATTAAGTCCCAGTCGATTTCTTTGCCAAGGCCGTTTACCGGCACCTGGTTGGCCAGGGTGTAACGTTTAGGCAGCTCGTTTGCTGACAAGTGACGACCGGCCCAGGCATGCACCTCGGCGACTAAATTCGTTGCCTGTGACTCACTGACCTCGGCGCCAACCACCAACAAGGCTTTTAAACCACGGCTGTTGTCGTCGGCAAGCAAGCGAACTCTGGCGTCATCCACCTGGGGGTGGCGAGCCAGCTGTTCGGCAATCCGGGCTGGAAACACATTAACGCCGTTAACTGACACCGCGTCATCAACCCGCCCCTGCGGGCGAAAGTATTCATGATCAGCCCAGTCGACGCGGTCCAGCAAACTGACCGAGCGGTTTAACTGCTGGTCAAACAAGGTGTCAGCGCCATCCGCGCGCCAGCGAGGTAATAACTTGTATGGCATCGCGGAAGAACTGCGCACGCCGATGCCTGAGGTATCGGTACTGCCATACACCTCAATAAAGCGCTCGATGCCCTGCTCTTTTAGACTGTCGATGGTGTGTGCCGGGCACGGGCCCGTGGAGCAAACCATGGCAACCCCAGCGGGGAACTGCTGCACCCGTTGCTCGATTTGCTGCAAGGCAGAAGGAAAACCGATGATCAAATCGCCGGTTTCAAGCTGTCCGCCGTGCACAGTCGCAAAACTGCGCAACCCGCGAACCACTGGCAGGTCGAGTAGCTCAGGCAGCAATACCGAGAATAAAAACCCGTAAATATGATGGGCGGGGGTCAGGCTTAACAGGCGTTTTGGTTTGGTTGGTAAGCTCTGTACATAGTCGGCGAAAAACTGCGCTTCTGCGGTCAGTGTCTGCCAGCTATGAATAAACGGTTTGGGGCTTCCGGTGGAACCCGAGGTGGTAAAGCAAATGTCGCAAGCCGCTACATCCCGGCTTTTTAGCACCACATCGGCCCAATCGCCGAGGGTGTGTACCCGCAACAGGTAGTCTTCCAGACCACTGCTTTGCAGCTGGAAGAAACTGACCACGCGGGTAGCTAGGGCCATCCACTCGAATGAGTCGACGACCACTTCAAGTAATTCATTCGCGCTGCCATCGTCAGGGCGCCGGTCTGGCAGGGTAATAATCGTCTCAGCCTGCCATTGAGCACCCTTCAGTAAACCAGCATCGCCCTTGCGAAGCTGCGCCAGTTCATCGGCAATAAGTGCGCCGAGCACTGCAATGACGGCGCTTTTCGATAAGGTCTGCTGGTTCATTGGCGGTCCGCTTACAGGCGTTTCACGAAGACCCAGTATGAGTCGCCGGCCAACGCTTTTTTCATATGAACTTTTACTTTGGTTGGCTTCATTTCATAATCGAAGGTGTATTCGAACATGGTGTTAAGTGAGCCGCTTTTAACGCCTTCATCAAAGCGTCCTTTAAACTCAGGGCTGTTGGTGCAAGGTGCGATGTCACGGAAGAAGCTTTTGCCGATAACCTTAGACGGGTCACGACCGGTGATGTCACCCTCTGCCGCGTTGTACTGCTGAATCAAGCCATTAGCGTCGAGTTGAATCGCGCCAAATGCGACGTTATCCAGTTGGTTCTTATCCATGTTAGCGAGTGTGTTTTCAATGTCGCCACTACCAAATTGAACGATTTCCATGTAATTCTCCTGAAGTGTATTAACGTCATGTAATAGGACAATACAGCATATTTGGATCAATGAAATCGAACTTTTATTACTTTCAACCTAATACGAAGCGCTGGCTGGTCTTTGCCGATGTGCGTTATCCTAAGTCAGCGCGCGTTTTTGCAAGCTGCTTGCACAGAACTTACACCGCATTTGCACTGCATTTGCACTCCATTTGCAAAACAAAAACGCCCCAGTATAAATCACACGGAGCCAAACTATGAAAGGTGTAATCCTTGATGCCGCCAGCCTGGGCACAGATGTCGATTTCAGCTCGCTGGAAGACCAACTAACCGAACTGGTAACCTGGCCAGCCACTACCCCCGATGAGGCCGCTGAGCGTATTGAGGACGCTGAGGTGGTAATCACCAACAAAGTGCAGCTAACCCGGGAATTATTACAGCAGGCTCCTAAACTAAGGCTTATCTGTGTGCTCGCTACCGGTACCAACAATATCGACCTCGACGCTGCTGACGAGCTTGGCATTGCTGTACGTAACGTTGCCGCCTACGGCACCGCCAGCGTCGCTCAGCACACATTAATGATGATGCTTAGCCTGACGACCCGTCAGCCTCAATACCAGAGTGCCGTTGCCGCAGGTGAATGGCAAAAAGCGAAAATGTTTTGTCTGATGGACTACCCGGTGATACAGCTGCAGGGCAAAACTCTGGTCATTGTCGGTCACGGCGAACTCGGTCAGGCCGTCGCCCGGCTTGCCGAAGCTTTTGGTATGCAAATAGAAGTAGCTGCCCGCCCGGGCCGCAGTGACGACCCGCGACCAAGCCTGGACGACTTGCTCCCCCAGGCTGATGTTATCTCCTTTCATTGCCCGCTCACCGACGTTACGCGTGATCTTCTCAACAAACAAAGGTTCGCCCGCTGCAAACCCTCGTTGCTGGTTCTCAACGCGGCCCGTGGTGGCATCGTGAATGAAAAGGACGCCATCGACGCTCTGCGTAACGGTCAAATCGGCGGGCTCGCTGTTGACGTCTTAAGCGAAGAACCACCGCGCCACGGCAACCCACTACTCGACGCCATGAATGAGCGCCTCAACCTGATCGTCACTCCGCACAGTGCCTGGCTCGCCCCCGAAGCACGCCAGCGCATCGTCGAGCTAACCGCCACCAACATCGCGGAGTTTAAAAAGAAGGATTCGCGGACAGAGACATAACCTACAAATTTTTTGCAATTAACTCCGCTTTCAGCAAGCCGCCTTTGGTAAAAAGCTTAGGAGAAAAATTGGGCTTTCGTTTCGTCGTGTAAGCGTTGTGAATTTGCTTCAGGCCATCAGCGGTTAGCAACGAGATGTTTACTTCCGTATCCATTTCTGCGGACTCAATAAAGTCTTTTGAAAAAGTCGGCGCGATAATCAATACTTGCGCGACGCGTCTTCCCTGGTTCTCACAGCGCTTGGCGTAAGCCTTTACCTGACGGGAGGTCGTCGAGTATTTAGCAAAATCGCCGTTTTTAAAGGTTTTGGCCTCACCGATAATTACATCATCATCACTAATAGAAATAATGATGTCGGCCTTATCTTTCGCGGTATTTATCGACTTTCGGAGTTCTTCATCAATATTGAGATCAAGCTCTTCCAGAATCGTTTTCGCAGCTTCTTCAAACTTACTACCGATATCTGACTCAGCGATATCAATACCGGCCTGCTTCAAGCCTGCCAAGTCTCGACATGCCAATAGTGCAAAATTCTCAATTAATTTATCATTCGCACTGGCAAATGCTTCTAAAACCAAGGCTCTTGGATTACCCCGTTTAGACAGTTTAAGCACATCACGTACACGCTTCACTTCATCATTACTAAGCAAATAAAGGACGTCATGCGGTGTGATAGACAACGCGCGCAATCGTTCTGTGTTGATATCTTCAATATCCTCCAACTCAAATTCACGTCTTATCCGCTGAGTCAGACTTTCCGATTTGCCGTCAGGAGAAACACCTTCAAAATTGGTTTCCAACGTATCAAACATTTCTTTGTACCCACTCGCACTTAAGGCTACAAACTCTCGCTCGCTGGCACCCTGCAATTCGTGGATCAGAATATTAATACGATCATCAAGCGTGGTTCCAAGACGGTCGACATCCATATCCAAATCGTCCATCAACTGCTTTAAACGCTCTTTGCGCTTGTTCAGGCCCTCGTCATTATCAAACAGATCTGTCGCTAAAATACTTCTAATATCGATGCCTGACTGTTGAATAGTATGAATCTTTTCGACTCGCGAAACGCCGCGAATACGCTTGCCGTAAGCTTTTAGAATATTTGATAATTCCGCATCACTAAAACAGCGTAAGACCCTCAACATATGCTTATCCGCCAGGGTTTTACCTTGTAGTTCGTTCAGCAAAGCCACTAGTTCATCCGCTATTAACACCTCGGAGCGCTTTCGATTGATGAATACGAGCCCCATTTCACGTAATGTCTGCAAACAATCATCCACTGTGTTTGCTTCAGCTCTCACAGGTTCAAAGAGGTGCTCGACAGCAATAACTTCGTCACGAGAAATCTTAAGATGTTTAGCCAATTGATTAAGTATTGTTCGCTCATCATCAGAGATCTTTGCTTCTCGGTTAACGCGCAGATCGTTAGTAAAGGCCACTTCAAAACAATCCTTGAATATCTTTAACCTATGCTCTTTTCCAAAATCATCATGCTCACCATTGTCGGCAAGTAGCGCTTTAATATTTTGTGCCAAATGCTCAGTGGCTTCCCGCTCACGAGAGTAAAGCTGTTCAAGCCATGCTACTCGCGCGATGCTGTTACCGTCTCTAGTGAGGATGTTTAGCATTAAAGCTAACGAAGCTCCTGACATCTCCAGTTGCTCACGCACAAACTCTTTATAATGCGGTTTAATCACATGAAATAGCTGCGTAATTTCACTACCCGAAGCATCTTTTATTTGGCGATTCATTTTATCTAGTCGCTCGGTGAGACGCTCGTCACCGCGCTCTACTGAGCTGCAAAGTTTGTCCAGACAATTAATGAATTTAGATTTTTCTATTTGGTTTAGCGAGGCGAGAACTTGGTTCAGCTTCATGGAATATCCCTATGTCTTGTTGTGTTGCTCTTCCAATGTACAGCGGGCCTCTGTAAATGTATATATTTCGCACAGGAACGATGAAAGGCGTCTTTGCCCTCCTAATGGTCCCTGCGACTGCTCCTTAATCGTCTTTATCCGCCAGCGAGCCGAGGCAGAATTTGCATTCGCCGACGGCGGGGGCTGAGCTTTCGACGTAGCGGATTTTGCGCGAGGATTTGCTGCGTGTGCTGGAGACCTGATAAATACTGTCGCGGGCGGGTGGTTTGAAGCCAATGTACTGGCACACAGCACCATCGCCGCTATGGCCTTCTCCTTCCAGCACTGGGCGCACCAGTTCGCTGCCGTGATCGAGCTGGAACTGATTAAAGGCGTCTTTCAGCTCATTCAGACTGAGCATGAGGTCGGCAGACGGAGGTCCGCCTGTACCGCGACCCAGCTGATCTTCGGTATAACACTCAGCCAGTAGCCAGCCGCCGGGTTTGAGCGACTTTTTAATCTGCTGGTACAAGCGAGGTCGCGCGTCACCCGGTAAGTGGCAAAAAATCATCACCACACCATCGTACTGGTTCTCCGGAAGCTCACACTCGGTCAGATCAGCGAGCTGAGTCTGAATCGTCACGCCGCGCTCTTCAGCCAGACGCTGGGCTTTATCCAGCCCGATCTGAGAAATATCGACCGCTGTCACATGCGCACCCAACTGCGCCAGATAAACGCTGTTGCGGCCTTCACCATCGGCAAGGCATAACACATGCGCTGGCTTCTGTGGGTTCGCGGTGGCGAGTAAACGCTCAGCCTGGGCTCGCAGGAATTCATTGGGCTCAGTCCCGTAATGGTATTCACCCTTGTCGTAACGTTCGTCCCATTTGTTCATGTCGGCCTTTCCTCCTAATAGCAGAGCGTACTAAGTTATTCGATTCTTATCTCTCGCAGCCCGGTACTTGTCATCTACACTTAGCTACTAAAGTCCTATAAGCAACCTAATCGGTATTTGCGACTTTGGTAATCGATTAGATTCATTTTCGCATAGTTCAAAAAAGAATATAGTTATAACCATAAAGATTAAGCGGCCTTACGGAGTTTTGCAATGCAAACCGTGAGGCGACTTTGAGACCATCATAAATAACCATACCGAGGTAACCCTTATGAGTTTACGTATTGGCGATACCGCCCCCAACTTCGAGATTGAAACCACTAAAGGCAAGATCGACTTTCACGACTGGGCAAAAGGCAAATGGGTCTTTTTCTTTAGCCACCCCGCCGACTACACCCCAGTCTGCACCACAGAAATGGGCCGCACCTCCCAGCTGGCCAATGAATTTGCCAAGCGTGGCGTGCTGCCTCTTGGCTTATCGACCGACACCGTCGATGAGCACTTAGGCTGGATCAGTGACATCAACGATACCCAGAATACCGATCTGGAATTTCCGATTGTGGCCGACAAAGGCAAGCGAGTAGCCGAGCTTTACGACATGATCCACCCGGGTGAAAGCGAAACCGCCACCGTACGTTCAGTCTTTATTATTGACCCAAACCACAAGATTCGCCTGACCATGACCTACCCGATGGCGATTGGCCGTAACTTCGATGAAATTCTGCGGGTTATCGACGCGCTGCAATTTTCTGATGAGCACAATGTGGCATGCCCGGCTGACTGGCGCCCGGGTGACAAGGTTATTATTAAACCCACGGTCAGCAACGATGACGCTGCTAAACTGTTCCCGCAGGGCTGGGATGAAGTGCGCCCTTACTTGCGATTTACTGAAATCAAATAACGCCCTCAACGCTAAAACGCCGCTTCCATTTCAGGAAGCGGCGTTTTCAGTTCTGGTCTCTGCAGGTTCTAAAAAACTGACTGTTAAGCAATTGGAATTTCCGAGGCAGCGCTTTCCTTGCCTTTGACTCGTTTAATCTCGATCTTCAGTACGCCGTCATTAAATGATGCTTTGATGCTCTTGCTATCAATATCATCAGGCAGGGTCAAGGTTCGCGCGAAGCTGCCATAGCTGCGCTCTATGCGATGGTACTTGCCCTCTTCACCTGACTTTGACTCGTGCTTTTTCTCACCGCTGATGGATAATAAATTGCCCTCAAGGTTCAGTTTCAAATCGTTCTTGCTAACCCCAGGCAGTTCCACCGACAGCTCGTAGTGATCCGCATGCTCCTGAATATCAAGGTTCGGTCGCAACAGCGCCGACCCGTTCCAGAGTGATTCATGTTTCGCCCCACGGTCAAACAGATCCGGCACATTCAACGAGCGAAAGGTGTCTGCAAACAAACGATCAATATCACGATGAAAACGCGCAATCGGGTGGGTTTCACTACCGTCGCTGACCGCCTGCTTTTGTTCTTCATGCTTGTTCCAGTTCCACGGCGCAAGTTTTGATTCCGACCAAGACTTCTGGCTCATGGTAAACCTCCTCTATATTCATCTGTGTTTTAAGGGTGCTTGATAACTGAGAGGCCCGCCTGCAAACTCACAGCAGAGCCTCTAGCCTCAACTATTTATATAGAGTGTTTTTTGTACAACTCAAGCAGAGGTCATGCATTGTTTGGCCCTTATCAATAATGCGCCTCCCGGGCTGCCGGTGAGTATGCAATGGGAAGATGAATGATGAATTCGTTTATACTGAGTACTCAGCTTCTTAGTCGCCACAACGGGAATGAATATGAATCTTACCTATACTGATTTCGCTATCGTAGGTATCACGGTATTTGCGGTCATTATTGCCGTTACCCTGCACCACGAAGTTTCAACCTGGATGGTCAAACGCCTTGATAGCCCCTCCCAGCAGCGACACCGCAGAATGCTGTACCTTATCTTTACGCTTATTCTGACCCACATTGCACAAATCTGGCTGTTCGCCTCCGCCGCTCATGTCATTTTGATGCTTCCTGACAGTGGCTCCATTGTGTACAGCTCCTCAGTAAACTTTTTGGATTTGGTTTACTTATCAGCGGTTACTTTCACCACTCTGGGCTACGGCGATATTCTTCCCGCCGGGAGTATTCGCTTTCTTTTTGGTACCTTGTCACTCACCGGGTTTACTCTGATTACCTGGTCTGCGTCGATCACCTTTCTGGAAATGCAGCGCCAATGGAAAGAACGGCTGGATAATAGGTTATAATAGCCACAGTGATCCTGCCCATGGCTTATTACGTTAAGCAATCAGTACAACTACTACGAGTGAACGTATGTCGATGATTCCACGCCACAAAGTAACCTCCATCGCGATTATAGGTTTTGCAGTAATCGCTTTAATCTGTGCTTTCCTGTATGCCGCTGGTGTGTTTGGTAAGAAGCAGGTCACGGCTCAGCAATTTGTTGATTTCCAGCAAGGCGAAAACCCGCATCTGGGCTTCCGCCGTGCTCATGCCAAAGGGGTTTGCGTGCGCGGCGACTTCATCGCCACGGGCGAGCTTGCTGCCCACACCCGCTCTACCCTATTTGAAATTGGCAGTACGCCTTTTATTGGCCGTTTCTCGATTGGCGGCGGTAACCCAAGCGCACCTGATCTCGAGTCTGGCGTGCGTAGCCTCGCCCTCAGCTTCGATGCAGGCTCTGACCAGCAATGGCGAACGGCGATGAATACCCCGCCAGTTATGGCGGTTGGTACCCCGGAAGACTTCTATGCTCAACTGCAAACCTTAATGCCCGACCCTGAAACCGGACAGCGTAATCCCGAGCGTATTGCCGAGTTTTTTGCTAATCACCCGGAAACTGAGAACTTTCGCCGCTGGAGTGCTCAATACCAGCCCAGTGGGAGTTTTTCCAGCGAGCAGTATCACAGCATCAACGCCTTCTACCTGATCAACCAGCAAGGCGAACAGCAGGCCGTGCGCTGGGCCGCCGTCCCTACTGTGCAGATTGACGAGAACCAGTATGCTGATACCGACCAGGCTGCCAACGCACTGGCGCTGGATGTTCGCGACCAGTTAGAGGACGGCACTATCGTTTTTGATTTGGTCTTTACTTTGGCCAGCAGTGACGATGATGAAAATGACCCGACTCAGCCCTGGCCTGAGTCTCGTCAGCAGATAACCGCCGGACAACTGGTCATTCGCCAGTTAGAGCAAGACGCCGCAATCTGCAATAACCTCAATTTTGACCCACTTATTCTGCCGCGCGGTATGCAGGCGACGAATGACCCAATTCTGCGCGCCCGTTCTGCCTCCTATGCTGAGTCGTATCGTCGGCGGGCGCGGGAAACCTGGTTAGGCAAGGAGCAACAACAATGACACAGCCAGTCACGACCTTTCCGTTAAGCATGCGTATTTTTCACTGGGGGATGGCGGCATTGGTGCTGTCGATGATTTTTGCCGGACTTGCCATGGTGCAGTCGCTACAAACCTGGCAGCCGACGGTGCTGGCGTTGCACAAAGCATTTGGAGTGGTCGCGTTGGTAGCGGTGCTCCTGCGTTTAATCAACCGCCTGCGCAGTCGGGTGCCCGCGCTACCCGCTGATCTGCCGGGCTGGCAGGTCTTTGCAGCCAAAGCCTCTCATGTTCTGTTGTATGCCGCGCTGTTTGCCATGCCAATCAGCGGCTACCTGATGCAAAGTGCCGCGGGCCGTGCAGTGGATGTCTTTGGCGTCTTTATGCTGCCACCGCTGATGTCAGCGGATTTAGTCTGGTATGGCGTCTTCCGAGAGATGCACAGCTGGGTAGCCTATGCGCTGATTGCGTTGCTGGTGGTTCACATTGCCGCCGCCCTGCAGCATGGTCTGCTGCGTCAGGACGGGGTGTTGAAGTCAATGTGGAAACGTTAAAGATTTCACTGAGAGCTTTTATCGTTAGCCGCGCTTTTTGCGTCACTGGCGCTGGCTTTAATGCCTCTGAATAAGAGGTAGGCCAGCCCCAGTACTAGCGGGATAAAAACCAGCCCAAGCAAGGCAAAATAGACCACCAGAAAAATCGCAACAAAAAGCGTTCCGAGAACTAAAAGCGCAGTTAAAACTTTGGCGGTTGTGGGCATCTGTTCACCTTTGTATGTGTATCACGTCAATACGAAGTCAGTAGCAAAAGTGTAGCCCGCTCACCCCAGTTCACAACCAAGATTCAGCAAGTTATCAGTCAGATACATTTAGCCAGGCTACTCTTTAGTCAGGGTAAACAGAGTCTCAACCGGCATTTCAAAGTAATAGGCCAGTTTCAATGCCACCACCACGGACGGGGTGAAGCGCCGTGTTTCAATGGTGCTGATGGTTTTACGTGAGACCCGGATTGCATCCGCCAACTCCTGCTGTGACAGGCCGCGCAGTTTGCGCTCAATGGCAATGCGATTATAGGCTTCTTCCATTACAGGTTCCGCGAGTCAATAGACTCGCTGTCCAACGCGTCTTCACCATCATCTTTAAGTAAACGCATAATGGTTACAGCCCAGGTTAGAGCCGCAAGCAATACATACGAACCACCCAGTTGCGTCAACGTAACTTCTATAGAAAGCAAGTGACTCACTATGTCGTCTGCTATGAAAAATACAATCAGCGACGTCACAACCAGCACCCAGCTTACCATTCTGTAACCAGCTGCAAGTGCCTGCAGACAAAATTCATCGGTAAATCGTTGTATTTTTCCGCTGGACTCATCGCCCCCCGTTAAACCACTAGTCATATAAACAATAGGAGCAATTAAGATAGCCACCGCTAACCCAATGTACCCCACAACAATCACCATTGTCGGTGCATTCAGTAACCTTGAAAGCGCGACAACAGCGACCCCTGCCGCCAATACAAATATACTCTGCGCCACTCGCTTTAATGCCTGCACCTGCAGGTCTGGTGTCCATGCATCGTAGGGATTAGTCATTGGTCTTCTCCTGTTTGCCACACCCTTCTTCTGAGCTTTCTTCTTCGGCTGTATCTCTGAGCTGAAACAGAATTATTGAGCCCCAGGTCAGCACGCCGATGACTAAATAGCCACCGGCTACATAGTTTGGGTCAGCGGTGTGTACGCCCACCCAGCTTAATAGCTTATCCAGAAACAGCCAGCCAACAGCCAGTGTTGTCAGTAGTAACCAAGCCGTGAGCTGGTAGGCTGAAAACAAGACCTGACGACAATACTCGTCGTCGATGCGCGAGGACTTAAATAAACCAACATCGAGTAAACTTCCGCTCGGTACATACCAGATGAATGCCACAATTTGGCATCCGATCCCCAGCATGAGTAAAAGTATGCTTACCAATGCTGAGAACTCGAACCAATACACTGAGTTGAGAACAGCGATACCAAAGGTAAACAGAAAAACTGCGTAAGCGCTACGCTTCAGCGCTTCTACCTGAGCGTCGGGTGTCCATGCATCGTAGGGGTTTCGGGCAGAGTGTTTCATATCCATTCCTTGAAACTTTGTCTTGCATTTTGATACCTGTAGGTTTCAACTTATAACCTGTAGGTATCAAAATCAAGACGGGGTTCGCTCTTTTTTCATGCGGGGGTGAGCAAAGCAAGACATTGCGTGCCTAAACAGGGATAATACGCGCCTTATTTTTAACCGATGTGGTGGTGTTCGCCACGTCAGGCCAGCATTCGCACTGAAACGCCCGCAATTCAGATAGCCCCGGACCATTAAGCGCTGGGGCCAACGATGGAAATCAAAGATGGAAATCAAAGTAAACTTTCTCGATAACTTACGCCTTGAAGCCAAGTTTGACGACTTCACTGTCATTACCGATCAGCCGATCCGGTACAAAGGCGACGGTTCGGCGCCGAGCCCTTTTGACTATTTCCTCGCGTCCTCAGCGATGTGCGCGGCGTATTTTGTGAAGGTTTACTGCAATTCACGGGACATTCCGACTGACAACATTCGCTTGTCGCAGAACAACATTGTCGACCCGGAAGACCGTTACAACCAGATTTTCAAAATTCAGGTCGAGCTGCCTGAGGATATATCCGACAAAGACCGTCAGGGTATTCTGCGCTCAATTGAGCGCTGTACGGTTAAGAAAGTGGTGCAAACCGGACCTGATTTCCAGATAGAAGTAGTTGAAAACCTGGATGAAGACGCTCAGGCGCTGCTCATGGGCAGCCCGGATGCGAATTCCAACACCTATATCGAAGGCAAAGATCTGCCGCTCGAACAGACCATTGCTAACATGAGCAAGATCCTCTCCGATCTGGGGATGAAAATCGAAATCGCCTCCTGGCGTAATATCGTGCCTCATGTCTGGTCACTGCATGTACGCGATGCCGCCTCGCCGATGTGTTTCACCAACGGCAAAGGCTCTACCAAAGAAAGCGCGTTATGCTCTGCCCTGGGCGAATTCATTGAGCGCCTGAACTGCAATTTTTTCTACAACGATCAGTTCTTTGGCGAAGAGATTGCCAACAGCGATTTCGTCCATTACCCGAACGAGAAATGGTTCAAACCGGGGGCAGACGACGCCTTGCCTGAAGGCATTTTAGACGACCATTGCCTGGAAATTTACAACCCGGACGGTGAACTTCGCGGGTCCCACCTGATTGATACCAACTCAGGCCGCAAAGACCGTGGCATTGTTTCACTGCCCTATACCCGTTTATCCGACGGTGAGCAGGTGTACTTTCCGTCAAACCTGATTGAAAACCTGTTTTTAAGCAACGGCATGAGTGCCGGCAACACCCTGGCGGAAGCTAAAGTTCAGTGTTTGTCTGAAATATTCGAGCGCGCGGTTAAACGCGAAATCATCGAAAATGAAATCGCCCTGCCCGAGGTACCAAAAGAGGTACTGGCGCAGTATCCGGACATTGCTGAAGGAATTGCAGCACTGGAAGCCCAGGGCTTTCCGCTGGTGGTTAAAGACGCTTCCTTAGGGGGCCGTTTTCCGGTTGCCTGCGTGACCTTAATGAACCCGCGCACGGGCGGCGTATTTGCATCCTTCGGCGCCCACCCGAGTTTTAAAGTGGCACTCGAGCGCAGCCTGACAGAGTTGCTGCAGGGCCGCAGTTTTGAAGGCCTCAACGACATTCCATTGCCAACGTTTAATTCGATGGCAGTCAGCGAACCGAATAACTTTGTTGAGCACTTTATCGACTCTACTGGTGTGGTGTCCTGGCGCTTTTTCAGTGCGAAGTCTGACTATGACTTTAAGCACTGGGACTTTTCCGGCACCACCGAGTACGAAGCTGAAACCCTGTTGGGTATTTTGCATGATATGGGCAAACAGGTTTACATGGCGGTTTTCGAAGAGCTTGGTGCGCCAGCGGTGCGAGTTCTGGTGCCGGGCTATTCGGAAGTTTATCCGGTCGATGACCTGATTTGGGATAACACCAACGTTGCACTTGAGTACCGCGAAGACATTCTTAACCTGCATCGCCTTAGCGATGAACAACTGGCTGATTTGGTTGAACGGCTGGAAGAAAGCCAGATCGACAATTACACCGACATCATTACCTTTATCGGCATTGAATTCGACGAAAATACGGTTTGGGGTCAGCTCACGGTGCTTGAACTTAAGCTGCTGATTTATTTAGCGCTTGGCCAACACGACGAGGCCCTCGAACTGGTTGAAATGTTCCTCCAGTACAACGATAACACCGTCGAGCGGGTGCTGTTGTATCGGGCCATGCAGGCGGTGCTTGAAGTTACCTTGAGTGACGATCTGGAACTCGACGACTACCTGTATAACTTCAAGCGCATGTACGGCGACGCCACCATGCAAGCGGCGGTGGGCTCGGTCGATGGTAGCGTGCGTTTCGCGGGTCTGGAACCCACCAGCATGAAACTGGAAGGTCTCGACCGCCATATGCGCCTGATTGAAAGCTATAAAAAACTGCATGCGGCAAGGGCTTCAGCCTAACGCATTGCGATGGCTCTGCTAGACTAAGTTTGTTTCACCAATGGAACCGACTATGTCTGCCCTTTGTTGCAATATGCTGTTGGCGCAGCTGCCAGATTCATTGCTTGTTCGCCTTCAGGCTCAGGCAAAGGTACTGATGGTGCGCCCGGCGCAGGAACTTGTTTTGGCGGATCAGTCATCCAGTTACGTGTATTTTCCACAAACTGCGTTGCTGTCGCTGGTACATACATTAATGGACTCATCGTCCACTGAAGTTATGATGATTGGGCGCGAAGGCATGCTAGCGTCCCATCAGGACAATGCCGCCATTAACATGCTGCATGGTCGTGTCTTGCGCGCAGGCTCGGCACTGCAAATTAGCCGCGGTGTACTCGCTCAGCTGGCTGTCTCGTATCCGGAGCTGCAAGCCATGTTAACGGCTTATACCGACGACACCCTGCGTCAGTTATGTCAGGTGGTTGCATGCTACCGGCACCATTCAGTCAAACAACAACTCAGTCGCTGGTTGCTTGCCTTCGACGACCACTACCCAAATCAACCTATTCTCACCACCCACGCCGCTATGGCGGCCAGACTCGGCGTGCGCCGTGAAGCGGTCAGCAACGCCGCGAGTGCGCTGCAAGAGGCTGGCGCTTTGCACTACCATCGCGGCCAGGTCGAGCATATCAATCGCCCGCTCCTGCTGACGTATAGTTGCGAATGTTACCACCCGCTGCAGAGCCAGTATAAAAAAACCCGGCCATAAAGGCCGGGCTTTGCGTGTTATTTAAAGCTAAGTTTTATTTAGCTTTTTGATGCTGACCAGGCTTTCCTTGCTGCTGCTTCTGATTCTGGTCCTGCTGCTGCTTTTGACCTTGCTGCTGTTGCTTCTGGCCTTGCTGAGCTTGTTTCTGGTCTTGTTGACCTTGGTTTCGTTGAGTACTCATAACGTTATCTCCTGGGCTCGTGGGAGCTTATAGCAAGCGCAACTGGTTGCTGCGCTGGATTATAAGTATGGTCGATACCCAAAAGGCGTCTGTACGTTACCCCACACAACAAGCGTATTACCGAAAGTAAACACTTACTCGTCAGACTCTGAACGTTGCAGAACTTTACTCAGTAAAAATCCAGCAGCCACCGCGCAACCGACAACTAAAAACGGGTGACGGTTAATGTAAGCACCTGAGCTTTTCGCCCATTGCTGCTCTTTTTTATGCAGTTGACGAGCGGTTTTTCGAATACTCTGGTTGGCATGCTGAGATGCCTCCGCCGTTTTATCAACAGCTCCGCGCACACCAGAAGCCGCTTTAGCAATAACATCATCAATACGTGAATCCTGATTTCCTGTTTTCATGACTGGCTCCTTCAGCTTAAGTCGATAAATGCTCTCTCTTATACGTTGTTAAGCACCTCTGCGCTTAATTACGTCTGCATCTAAGTCTGCTTAACCAAGTCACGCATGTATGTGCGCTACCGCACAAAGCGCGGAGAAGTCTAAAATGAATCCAGTTACGTACTATGCTTTACCAGCTTCCTGGTTTTGCGGACTAAATCACCATGCTAAAGGTACGAATCACCCTTATTATATGTTCTGTTATCTTCCTCAGCGCCTGTTCATCAGGTGACTGGCGCTCAGCTTCGCGGGATTCCGCAGGGCTTGCACCGCCGCCAGCTGAAACGCCGCAAGCGGTGATCGAAGTATATGCTGCCGATGCCTATGGCTGGCGCGGTTGGTTTGCCGTGCATACCTGGATTGCCATCAAACCAGAACAAGCAAGTGAATATACAGTGTATGAAGTCGTTGGCTGGGGGGTCGACGAAGGTCGCTCAGCGTTGCGCACTTACCAGACAGAAATTCCTGATCGGTATTGGTACGGCGCACGCCCGGACGTGCTGCTGACCTTGCAGGGGGAGGAAGCCAGGGAGCTAATTCCGCAAATTGAAGCGGCGGTAGAACGCTATCCCTGGACGGGCGAATACCGCGCAGTCCCCGGACCAAACAGTAATACACTGCCCGCCTGGATAGCGATTCAGGTCCCGGAGTTAGGCCTGCAGTTACCGTTCAGTGCAATCGGCAGCGGCTATGCACGCCGCGATCGCGGAGACTAACCCGGTAAGCTAGACTACTGCGCGGCTTTCAGCTCGTGCAGTGTAAGTTCAACCTGGCTGTCACCATCGCTGACATAGAGTACCCCGTCAGTGACCATCACGCCCCAGTGGATATTTCTGCCAATCTGCGACGCGAGTTCAGCGTGCTCAGGCTCCGGGAGTGCGAGAATACGGACCTGCTTGAGGTCATTTACTTTAGGTAGCAGTTTTTCAGCCCAGATACGGGTATTACCATAAGCAAGCACTGACATCTGTGGCGCGCGACGGCTCGACTTGGTGATGCGGTCAGCATCAGGCTGACCGACATCTATCCAGTGTTCAATCTGGCCGTCCAGGCTTAGCTGCCATAGCGCCGCCTCGTCGGTGTCCGACAGGCCACGGCCGAAAGCCAGATGCTCGTGGTAAAAAATAGCGTACGCAATAATACGCGCAACCAGCCTCAGTTCAGTCTCTGACGGATGGCGTGCGACTGTCACTTTAACCGTCTCGTAGACGCCTCGATCCATATCTGAAATATCCAGACTGACTTTATAGGGGGTTGCCTGCAACGCCATGACTTACTCTCTGCTTAGGGAAAAGGAGCGCATCATAACACGTTACGTATGCGCTCCCATGCGAGGGTTTTATTGCGTGCTTAGCTAGTTCCCAAAGTCGTCATAGCGAACACGCGATGGATCTACCTTAAGTTCTTTCAGCATCGCTAAGGTTGCAGAAAGCATACGT
Source organism: Aliidiomarina sedimenti (assembly GCF_003986955.1). Classification (GTDB taxonomy): domain Bacteria; phylum Pseudomonadota; class Gammaproteobacteria; order Enterobacterales; family Alteromonadaceae; genus Aliidiomarina; species Aliidiomarina sedimenti. The sequence goes on from NZ_PIPN01000006.1 coordinate 177,851, forward strand.
GGCGGACCACAAATGTAGAAGTCGTACTCACTGATGTCCTGCTGAAGCAGCCAGGTTTTGGCAGTTTCATGGACAAACCCCTCGGCATCACACCACTGGCACGTTTCGCGAGGCTCTGAAAGAACCGGTATGAAGCGCAGTTTACCGGCGTTGTCGAGTTCAACGAACTCGTCAATGTAAAGCACTTCACCACGATTCCGCGCGCCATAGAAGAACTGCATTGGCCGCGGCTGATGGCTTGTCAGCTCTTCCTGAATAAGCGCTCGCAAAGGTGCCATACCAGCGCCACCACCGATAAAGCAGAGCTTACGGTCTGCCCCGGCAAGGCGCTGAAAGTCGCCAAACGGACCTTCGGCAATGATGGTTGCGCCGGGCTCCAAGTTACACAGGTATGACGAACCAACGCCAGGCGCAAGTGCCCCTGGGGCCTGTGGTTGATAACGCACCGTAAAGACCAGTTCTGTGCCGCCTGCTGCAGTTGCCATTGAGTAACTGCGTCGTACAGCGTCATGCTTAAAGTCGCAGGCTTCAATAGCATGCCATTCGTTCTCGTAGTCTTCCGGGATATCGGCGGGCCGGCTTTGCCCGGCACCTTCCGGGATCAGGAACTGCATATACTGACCTGCCGCGTATTCCACTGGTCCGTCGGACACTTCAAAACGCAGTTCTCTGAGCATAGGGGTAATGAAACTCGATTCTTTCAGCTGCAATGAATACTTGCGGGCGTCCGTTTCCGGCACCTCTACCTTGTGCAGCATTTCAATGCTGTGCTGGCAGGCCAGGCGATAACCTTGCTCTAACTGGGTTGCAGACAACTGAGCACGGTCACTGACTGTGACAGGTGTATCCGGCGCCGCTTTTACCGCGCAGAAACCACAGGTTCCCCCGCCGCCACAGCCACTTTCTACTGCAATATCATTGTGTTGCAAAACTTGCAGTACGGTTTTGTGCGCTTTGTCGCTGAATTTGAATTGGCGCTCGCCGACATCGGCCGTTAGTGATGCTTTGCGCAGAGTGAAGCGCATTTCGCCGCTATTCAGTAGTTTGATCAGCAGGATAAAACCCGACAGCGCAAACCACAGAGTCATCACCGCAGCGGCAATTGCCACCATGTTATTAAAATTCCGACCACCGGTATAATCGATAAAATGAAGTCGGAACATCCAGTCAGCAACCACCCAGGGAGTATTTCTATGGTCGATAACCGTGCCCGATGCTCTGTCAACATATACCCGGGTGTTCAGATCATCATCAAAATCGATCCGATAACCTTGCCCTCTCCAGTCATGTAGCTCACGGGTACGCTCAATGGGCGTAACCCGGGCCAGACTACCGGGGCCGGAATAACTTGCCTGCGCAATTTGCTGCGCAAAATTCTGATCGGTTTGCCACAGACTGCCGTCACGTCCATCGAGGTAGGTAATACCATCCTGATGATGCACTTCCACCCGCGGCAAACCCTGATTGGTGTAGCTATGCACTTTAGTTACGCCGTTAAATTCGTCCCACCAGGCCGGGGAGAGGTTGGCCAGTTGCGCCCGGTTCAATGCTTCGGGTTGCTGCATACTAAAGTACTGGTGCCCTTTCATGCCGTGGTGATCGACCAGCGCAAAGTACAGACCGCTAATCGTCCACAGCATGAGCTGAATGAGCAGAATTAAACCGGTCCAGCGGTGTAACCATTGTAGAAACTTCATGCTGGTTTCCTCCGCGACGCCCATAGGGTTTGTAGCAGTAGCACAGTGCCGGTAAACAAGAAGGCAAATGTGGCAAAAATAAAGGCGCGTAACCACCAGGTGGTAATGTCGACGCGTTCGTCGTAATCCATAATATGGAACATCCACATGATGTCGAAACCACGCCAGAAGTCGTGACGTCTTACGGTCATCTCACCAGTCTGCGGATGCAGGTATAAACTTGTATTGCCGAAATCATCAAAATTAACCCGCCAAATCGGCAAGTAACTTTCGCTTAGCTCAGTAGGTGGCGCCTCTTCAATGTACTCAACACCACTGATAGTCGGTTCGCCTTTGGCATAATAGGCAGCGGCCAGGCCTCGGATATCGGCTTCGGAAAGTTCAACCGGAGCTAAGGTGTGTAGGTTGACTAAAAACTTTTCACTCTCGGAATGTACTTGTGCCAGATCCTGATCGTCGCCCTGGATCAGGCGATTTACCAGGTGGATCTGATTAACCTGCGGATAGTTCTCAAGCACTGCCGGCAAACGTTCAACCAGTGACGAATCGCGGATTTCACCATTCGCTTCCTGAGTCAGATGCTCCCCGTGAATAAAAGGTAACTGAACAATCACCATATAAGCGCCTGAGATCGCCCAGACAACCATTTGCACACCGACAATAATGCCTAACCAGCGATGCCAGGTACGAAACGCAGAGGATTGATATTGCATAGATTTACCTCAAAAAACCGGGCGGCCACTACACTATGGCCGCCCGTACAGGTTAAAACTCGTAACGTACTTTTGCGTACAGCTTCCGACCCATCAGGTCATAGGTCATGGTATCTGTATTGGCATCCGTCCAGCTCTGTATATAGGGCGCCTTCTTATCAAACAGATTGTTTGCGCCAACCGTCAGGCTCCAGTTATCAGTCATGAAATAAACGCCCTGCAAGTCGTGGTAAAACACAGCAGGTGCCTCGGCTCCGATATCACCCGGTGATGCGTTAATATCATCTGCCGAGCCGATCATGCGGATGTTGTAGTTGGCCTGCCAGGTATCAGTACCAAGAGTGACCGCCGCATCCGAGCGCAGACGGGCGTAACTGCCGCTACCACCGGTAATATGCCCTGCGTACTCTATCGGTTGAGCGCCAGCAAAAGGCTCTACCGTATACTCATTGAGATAGGTCATATTCAGATTGAAAGACGCATCAAGACCAGCCAGCTGGGTACGATAATAAACTGACGCATCAATACCCGAAACGTTTTCAGTCGCCACATTGGCCGGTTGCGCGGAGAGGAATTCGACTGCACCGGTTAACTCGTCACGAGCAAAGCTGTCGTCATTACAAAACGGGTGAGACAGGTTTTCCGAGTTATAACAGGCAGCCAGTTTGGTCGAGCCTGCCACCCCACGGATTGCGTTTTCGATTTCAATATCGAAGTAATCCAGGGTGACCTGGAGCCCTTCAACATACTGCACGTCCCACACCATACCAGCAGTGAAGGTATTCGCATCTTCAGGCTGCAATGCAGGGTTACCACCGGTTTGAGTCAGTACGCTTGAGCCGAGCTGGGTGTAGCCTGCTGGCACGCCATCGGCCTGACAGTTCGCCGCCACCGTCGCATCCGCGCCCGGTTGATCCCAGCCAGAGCATGGATCGGTAGTGGTCAGGTTACCTTCACCGATGCCACCAAAGAGCTCAGGGATGTTTGGCACCCGAAACGCCGTAGACTGAGTAGCCCGTAGTTTCAGATCCTCGTTCACATTCCAGTGCAGACCGACTTTATAGTTTCCGTCACTGCCAAAGGTGTCGTAATCGGAATAGCGATAGGCAAAATCCAGCGCCATATAATCGGCAAAACGATGCCCATCGAGCAATGGAACTGAAGTTTCCACGTAGGCTTCGTTTACCTGATACTGACCGCGTAAAGGCTCACGACGGTTGGTGTTCATAATACCCGCCACCACTGATGAATCTGGCTCACTCCAGCCACGCTCAGTGCGGCTTTCGATACCAAATGCGACAGGAATGACACCACGGGAGGTTGAAAACAGGTCACCCGCGATGTTGGCTGTGACCGAGCGTTGCTCGTTACCACCGTCACCGCTGATACGAAACAGCATGTAGTCGAGCGCGTCCTGACTGACATTGCCGTAGCCCAATAGATTGGCGCAGGGTACGCCGTCGCTGCCGCAAGTGTCAGGATTAATAGTCCGCTCCATGCGTTCCAGGTTGACGATGTTAGTAGATCCATCTGAACCACTGGTGCGGCCATAGTTGTACGCCACTTCCCAGGCCCAGTTATTATTCCACAGACCGTTAAAGCCGGTGACTACGCGGAATGTACTGATGTCCTGTTCAAAACCACGCGGGCCTGCTTCTTCCAGTCGACGCTGAACCACACGGATATCTTCGCCCACCGGGTTATCAGGGTGATCCGCTGCATAATCGATATTACGCAGCGTACCCGGTGCGCCGATTTGGCTGGAGCGGCGGTTGTTATAGAGCAGCTCTGCGAACGCTACGGTGTCCTGACCCAGACGGTAGTCACCAAAACTAGAGAAGCTTAAGGTCGTTACCGGGTTTACTGCGTTCAGTGAAGGGAACGAATTCACATTGTGCAGGTTAGGGTCATAGGGTGAATAGCCATTAGGGTCTTCAGCACCGGGCTGATTGAAATTAATCATATCGCCCTGGTTCGGACCACTGGTGAGCACCGCGCGGCCACCGGGTGTGGAGGCGCTGCCAACACAATTCAGTTCGCCCGGGACCGTTTCTGCAAGGGCACAGGGGGCACGGTCAGCCATATTAACCGCCTCAGTGCTGCGGTAGCTGGCTGTGGTTACAATCCGGCCACGGTCTGAGCTTGCACCGAACATCATATTAACCTGACGCTCGCCACCGTCGCCGTGTTCACTGCCCGCAACCCGGCCTTCAACCATAAAACCATCGTAACTTTTGCGGGTAATCACGTTGACTACGCCAGCAACTGCATCCGCACCATAAATCGCCGAGGCGCCATCTTTTAGTACTTCGATGCGCTCAACCATGGTCAGCGGAATGGTATTTAAATCAACTGAGCTGTTCGCACCTGTACCACCATTGACCACCCGGCGGCCATTTAACAGCACCAGTGTGCGGTTGGCGCCAAGGCCACGTAAGTTAACCTGCGTAGTACCCCAGCCACCACCGTTCCAGTAAGCACTGGTCTGGTTTCCGCCGTAGCCAGCCGAGGCTGACATACGTTGCAACACCATTTCCATCGAGGTCAGGCCGGTCGCTTCAATATCTTCGGCGGTAAAGACTTGAACCGGGGCTGCACTTTCTGCCTCGGCCCGCAACACACGTGACCCTGTTACTGTAATGCGTTCGTAGCTTTGCTCCGCCGCTGCAGGCTGGTTGTCATCCTGAGCTACTAGCTGCTGGGCTGGTAACAAGCCGAGACTGACTGCTAAGGCTGTTTTTGAAATTTTATTCATCGTCGTTTTCCCCGCTTATTGCACATTTAGTTTTTCTAACACCCTATTCATACCAGTTATAAAGATGTATATGCAACTTAGAGGAATTCCTCACTTCCTTTAAAAAGCCCGTTTTTAAAGGTTTCTATACAACTATAAAAGTTTCAAAATCGCCCTGTAACCGGGTAGTTGTATAGCCAACTAAGTTAGCACTTTCGTACTAGCCTTGTCGACTTCAACTGGTCGTATTTCCTCCTGCCCGATGAGTTGTACATGAATTTATATATTCTTTTAATGCATAACAATTTGTAAGCATCAGTTAAAACAGTTTAAAGAATGTTCAATGAGTATGTTGGTTTGTGTCCATTTCGATGATCACGAAGTCCCTGTCCTGACGCTCTACTTTGACCTTGATTTCATCGCCTTCACTCAAATGAGAGATATCGATACCATCAGCGGCACTAAAGGCCATCGTCATGGCTGCCATATTCAGGTGTTCAATCGCCTCGTGGCGCAAAACCAATTCATTGTGTTCTAAGTCCACTTCCACCACCTCGGCACGCACAAATGCTATCTCAGCATGCTCCTGGGTATGGGCGTTGCCATGCTGATGGTCCTCCTGCTGAGCCAGCGCGGCACCATTGACAAAAAACGTGACTGCTACGGCGGTGATTACCTGGTTAAATTTCAACATTTCAAACTCCTTTACGATTAAATTTAAGTTTCAATTCTTCGCGCCAGCTATACAGCACTGGCACCACAAACATCGACAGCACGACAAAGGTCAGGCCGCCGACCGTAGGAATTGCCATTGGGATCATTAAGTCTGCACCCCGCCCGGTCGCTGTAAGCACCGGAAAGAGCGCCAGAATGGTAGTTGCGCTGGTCATCAGGCAGGGGCGTACCCGCTGCAACCCGGCCTCTACAGTGCGGTTACGCACGCTCTCGACGCTGTCACTGACGCCTTCACTGAAGCGCTGCTTCAGGTACGTCGCCATCACCACGCCGTCGTCGACTGCAATCCCAAACAGAGCAAGGAAACCAACCCACACAGCGACACTCAAGTTGGTCACTTCGAACTGGAAGATCTCGCGCACTGGGACACCCTGAGTAATCAATGGAATACTAAAGTTTGCGAACCATGACTGACCATAGAGGTAAAGCATGATAAAACCGCCGCCCCAGGCGACTGCGATACCACTGAAGACCATCAACGCGGTACTGACCTCTTTAAACTGCAGATACAACAGAATAAAAATCAGTATCAGCGACAATGGGATCACTAACTGCAACGTTTGCATCGCACTTTGCTGCTGCTGGTAACTGCCGGCGAAGCTATAGCTTACCCCTGAAGGCAGGCTGAGTTCGCCGCGCTGTTGGGCTAAGCGCAGGTGTTCACCGGCCGCTTCGACCGCCTCAACTTCCGCATAGCCTGCAACAGAGCCAAAGGTGACATAGGCAGTGAGGAAGGTATTCTCTGACCGGATCATCTGCGGGCCGCGGGTGTAGGTAATTTCAGCCACCTCAGACAAGGGTATCTGAGCCCCGTTAGCAGCCGTGATCAGGCTCTCGTACATCGCCTCGATATCGTCACGCCGCTCTCGCTGGTAGCGCACCCGAATCGGATAGCGTTCACGTCCTTCAATGCTGCGGGTTACTTCAACCCCGCCCAGTGCGGCAGCAATGGTGTTTTGCACCGTCTCGACACTGAGCCCGTAACGGGCTATCTGGTCGCGCAACAGATCGATTTCCAGATAGGGCTTGCCGACCACACGCTCAGCACTTACCGAGGCTGCATTGACCCCATCAGAACCGCGTAGCACCCGTTCAATATCAATAGCCGCCTGCTCCAGGGTTTCCAGATCCGGAGCCTGGACTTTGACCCCCATCGACGCCCGCATACCGGTTTGCAACATCAGCTGGCGGGTTTCGATCGGTTGCAGACGCGGGGCTGAGGTCACCCCGGGCACTTCCGCAGCAGCGGTGATTTCAGTCCAGATATCGGCCGGGCTTTGGATATGGTCACGCCACTGACGGTATGGTCTGCCGCGCCGATCTTCGATTAACTCACCGTCCGCGTCGCGAATGAAGTTGTCGTCCGAATCGGTTCTGAAGTTGAGTCGACGGCCATTTTCATCGGTGCGGAACTCACTTTTGTAGTTGATGATGGTTTCAATCATCGACACTGGCGCCGGGTCGAGCGCCGTTTCAGCGCGGCCGATTTTCCCCACTACCGAGTCCACTTCCGGGATCGCTGCGATGGATTTGTCCTGCTGGCTCAATACATCCAGCGCTTCGCCTATCGATGCATGTGGCATCGTAGTTGGCATCAGCAGAAAGGACCCTTCATCAAGCGAGGGCATAAATTCACGCCCTAAGCCGGGAACCGTGGCAAGCCCCGCTACAACCACCAGCACCGGCACCGCTAAGAATGCGGCTTTAAAGCGCAGGCACCAGCGCAACATGGGCTCATAAAAACGAATAATCAGCGCAAAACTACCCACCACAGCAGCAAACAATATGACCACGAACAGCAGGTTGCGCACCGCTCCGGCGGCAGGCCCTAAGGGCTCCCATAAATTAGCCAGTACCATCAGCACCATCAGGGTAAGCACCACATAGGCAATCTGATAAGCCTTGCGCCGCGCCTCAAGCCAGGCATCGAGCTTACGCAGACGGTCGCTGAGTAACAGCCGCAACATCACAGGTACCACCACCAGCGCCAGCAACACCGCAGACAGCAGTACTAAGGTTTTGGTGTAAGCCAGTGGGGTAAAGAGTTTACCTTCAGCACCTGTCATGGTGAAAACTGGCAGGAAGCTTATCACTGTGGTCGCAATCGCGGTCAGCACCGCTGGCCCCACTTCTTTCGTACCGCGCTGAATAATGGCGCCGATTTCTGTATCCGGGAACTGTTTACGCAGCCTTAAAATATTGTCGGCGACAATAATCCCCATATCGACAATGGTGCCTATTGCAATTGCGATCCCTGCCAGCGCCACGATATTGGCTTCCACGCCAAGGACCCGCATGCCAATAAAGGTCATCAGTACCGCCAGCGGCAGCATGGTCGCGACGGTAATGGCTGAGCGCAGATGCAACAGCAGGATCATGACCACGGCGGTGGTCACCAATAGCTGCTGAGCCAGCGCGTCATCCAGGGTACCTAAGGTTTCCATGATCAGCGTCGAGCGGTCATAAAACGGCACCACACTGATCTGACTCAGATTTATCCAGTCAGGCCAGCTGTCCTGCGGGTGCGCCTGCAACCATTCAGACCAGGCCCGCTGATTCTCATCATCAAAGTTAAGGGTGCCGGTTTGGTAAGCCGGCAACTGCTGACTGGCCGCAAATTCGCTGACCTGTTGTGGAGTCACCGCGTCCCAGTCAATCACTGCACGCGCCGGCATACTTGACGCCACTTCGGCGATGCGTTCTTTAGTATTCTCGATTGCCTCCAGTGGGTTAAAGCCCTCGCGTACGGTGACCACACCACCAACCGCTTCAGCGCCAGCAACATCCAGCGCGCCGCGACGCTCTGCCGGGCCAAAACCAACCTTTGCCACATCGGATACCAGTATCGGCGAATTGTCGCTGGCTAAACGCACCACGGCACGTTCAATGTCTTCCAGCGACTCAATAAAACCAACCCCGCGCACAATGTACTCCACCTGATTAATCTCAGTGGTACGCGCGCCTATATCGAGATTCGATTGCTGAACGGCGGTCATTACCTGTTCGAGAGTCACGTCGTAATAACGCAGGGCGTCGGGGTCGACATCAATCTGATACTCGCGGACATAGCCGCCCACCGAGGCAACTTCAGAAATACCTTCTGCTGCGAGCAGCGCATAGCGCAAATACCAGTCCTGCACCGAACGCAATTCGTCTAAGTCCCAGCCACCAATTGGGTTTCCTTGCGGGTCGCGCCCTTCCAGGGTATATAGATATACTTGGCCGAGGCCTGTCGCATCCGGCCCCAATGCCGGTTGCACACCATCTGGCAAAGTTCCCGGAGGCAAACTGCTGAGCTTTTCCAACAGTCGTGAGCGTGACCAGTAAAATTCCACATCGTCGTTGAAAATGACCGCGATGCTGGAAAAACCGAACATCGACAAGGTCCGCACGTCTTTTACCCCCGGCACCCCCATCATTTGTACCGATAACGGGTAGCTGATCTGGTCATCGACGTCCTGCGGCGAGCGTCCTGGCCACTCGGTATAGACGATCTGCTGGTTCTCGCCGATATTAGGAATGGCATCCACCGCCACCGGTGAACGCGGCATCCCAGTGTCCCAGTTAAAGGGGGCGACCAGAATACCGGCGACCACAACAATCACCGCCAGTAAGCCAACGACCAGCTTATTTTGTAACAGCCAGTTGGTCATAATTAGTGACCTCCGTGGCTGTCATGGCCCGCTTCAAAACTCTCGACGCGGTCGCCGCAGCGCAACATGCTGCCGCCAAAGTAGGGGTTCAGCAGACGGTTATCCGGCTGCAGCCAGTAAGCGCCCTGGTTATCAAAGGCCATCGGGCAAAACATCAGGTAGGCATTTACTTCCAGGTAGTCAGCTTGCGCCAACGCTATCATCGCCTGGGAATGGGTCTGAAACAGCTCACGGGCCTGTTCGAGACTACTCACGTGCTGGGCATGGCCCGCGCCAGTGCTTAGTTCAGCATGCAGGTCATGCATGTTATGTGGCCAGCGAATCGTATCAGCGGCCTGATAAAATTCTGTAGCGGCGCTCTGCCATACTTCCAGATCATCGTTGTGCAAGGCATCCCACATCGCGAAGTAGTGTTGCGGCAGGTCGCCTAACTGCAGATTTTCGCCTGCTGGTACTGCCGATTCTTCATGTTGTTCATGAGTCGCTTGCTGTTCTGATCCGGCACTCTGGTCGCTCCCGTGATCATGGCCCCCAGCTCCGCCACCTTGCGGCGCCATCATGCTTGGGCGTCCGCGTAGTTGCAGTTCGCTGTCGATGCGGAATGCACCGCGGCTAACCACATGGTCGCCTTCAGCAAGCCCGTTCAGCACTTCATAACTGTCACCAAGCTTGCGGCCTATTTCTACATTGCGCGCTTCAAACTCACTACTGTCTTCACTGACGCGTACGTAGACAACCGCCCGATCTCCGGTTAACAGCGGCGCAGAGGCCGGAATTGTCATCACCTCATCGACTTCAACATTCACCAGCGCGCGCACAAAAGATCCCGCGGTAAGAGAATGCTCATCACCGCTAATAGCGACCCGAACTTCGCGGGTGCGACGCTCGGCATCGATACGTGGACCCAGGGATTCAACGACCCCCTCGATCCGCTCATTGGAAGCGCGCAGTTCAAACTCAAGCTGCTGCCCCACCTCGATGTACTGCAGGTCGCGTTCAAACAACTCGAACACCGCCCACAGCTGATCCCCGTCGGCTAATTCGAGCACAGTATCGCCGGTGTTTACGTAATCCCCCTGCGACACATTGCGCGTCACCACCAGCCCTGCTGTTGGTGCATAAATGGTGATCCGGTCGCTGGCTTCACCGCTTTCAATAATTTTCTCGATTTGTGCACTGGTAAGGCCGAGCAAACGTAACCGTTCGCGTGACGCGCGCAACGTGGTTTGATTCGAGTCGGCCAGAAAGCCAGGCGCGTCGCGTTGGGCCTGGTTGTAAGCCTGAAGCAACTCCTGCTGGGCCACGTACAATTCAGGACTATAGAGTTCAACCAATGGCTCACCGGCTTCAACGTAGTCCCCGGTGAAGTTCACATACAGGTTCTCGATCCGCCCCCCTGTCCAGGCACTAATAGCCGTGAGCGAGCGTTCATCAAACTCCAGTGAGCCTGTCATCCGCAGTTGTGCGTTCGCGCTTCCCCGCTGCACCACATAGGTTTGAAGATCAAGCAGTGCCAGGCTGCGGCCAGTAAACTCAATGCGTGTCAGATCATCGTCACGCGCTGCACTGGTGGTGACGGGAATAAGCTCCATGCCGCAAATCGGGCAGCGCTCATTCGGATCGGTTGAGCGAAAGTTCGGGTGCATGGAGCAGGTATATTCCTGTTCCTGATCCTCGCCATGCTGGTGTAAATACTCACTAGCCGCGGTCTCCTGACTGTGGTCATGGTCGTCCTGGTGAGGAGTCTGAAAGGACAGTCCAAGCGCAGTCGCGCCAAGCACAATCACGACAAAAATAACGGCAATTACCGTCACAGGATTTTTCTTATTCATGGTCAACCTCAACCTTGTTGTCTGGCGTAGCGGCAGGCGCAGTCTCTGACGAAGTCGCTGGGATAAGTGCATGGATGGTGGCAACGGCGGCAAGCTGATTGGCAAGCGCCCGACGATGCGCCAGCGCAAAGCTTAACCACTCTCGCTGGCTGGTAATCACATCAGTAAAACCGGCATTGCCGTTTTGATAGTTACTTAAGGTCGTAGCGACTGCCTGTTCAGAGCGGGCAACCAGCACATCGCCGTAGAGTTCACGGTTCCGCTCAGCTTCCCGCCACTGATACAGCGCCATACTAAGTTCAGCCTGTACTTCAAGCTCTGCCGCCCGCAACTGCTGTATACCGGTTTCTACATCGGCCTTGGCGGCATCGCGCTGGGCGCGGTAGTTTGAGCGCCAGATGGGCAGCGACACTGAGACCATGCCGACTATAGTGTCTGACGCCATGGCGGTGTTCATGTACTCGGCACCCACCATCAGTCTTGGTAATCCAGCGCTGTCTGCCAAATCTTGCCCCACCAGCATGCTTTCCACTTCAAAGCGGCTGGCCAGTAAGGCAGGGTTCTGTTCTTTTAGCAGGGCGTAGAGTTCATCCGCGGGTGCTGGCAAGCGGGCAAATTCACGATGTGACTGGATGAGTGAATAGTCGCCCTCAATTTCTGTGCGGGCATCGCGACCAAGTGCCGAATTCAGGCGCGCGCGTTGCGAAAACAACATAGCGTCAAGGTTCTGGTAATCACTACGCGCTTCATCCAGCGCATTCTGCGCCCGCAATAAGTCCGGCATACTCACCGAGCCAGCTGCGTAGCTGCGTTCAGCGACCGCGGTAAATTGCTCCAGTAACTGAACTAAATCGCCCTGCAATCGCTGATTTTCGCCAACATAGAGATATTCACTAAATGCCTTCACCACATTCGCTGCAAGGTCGGCTTTGACTTCGACCAAGCGGGCCTGGGCAGCTCGTTCAGCAGTGCGGGCCTGTTCAATGCTCATTCCGCGGCGCCCAAACACCGGAATTTCCTGGGACAGCCCTAAGGTCTGATAATCGGCGTCATTCAGGCCCTGACTAATACTTAACTGCGGGTCAGCAAACGCACCAGCAGCGACAGAACCCGCACGAGCGCGCTCAAGACGAGCCTCGGCGGCACGTACCGCAGGGTGGTGCCGCTGGGCATAACGGATAAGCTCAGCAATGTTCGCATCCACCGGAAGCGGTGCAGATTCAGCGCGAACCTGTTGGTCCAGCGCCTCATAATTGGGACTATAACTAGCGCAAGCTGCCAGGGTAAGCGTGGCAACAGCCAACGTTAAACGGGCTGTGCGGGTAAAAAATGACATGCAATATCTCCTGCATTCTCAACATAACCGGCGCGCGACTAAACGAACGACCGGAACCTAAATGTCGGAATCAGGAAATAATAGGTGGTGGTGTGGGTTGCCCCGATAAGAGTTGGTAAAACGAAGATGTACTTACTACAGCCGGGTTGATAACCGACTGGGCAAAGGTTTGCTGCATCGTAAGGGCAGCGCAAGAGCCGTGATCAGACATCGCGCAATGGCCACAGTCTGGCGGGCAACTGCCGCACTCAGGGCCATTGGCGTTATCGTCACAGCAGTCATCAGCGACTTCAGTGACAGGCATGCTCACCGGACAGTGTTCGCCGTCTTCAGTTGCCGACGCAGACCCATGCTGCTCATGCTCAGACGCGGCGTGCATTTCATTGCTGTGGTGGATGCTGTGATCGTTGCTGTGCTGGACAGTATCAGCCGCCATACTGCCTGAAAAAGGCAGACTGAGCAGCGAACATATTGTCATTAGCACGATCCAGAAACGCATCGGAAGCTCCTATGAGTAGTTTTGCCACTATACCCCCTGGAGCAACAAAAGCAATATGCCAATGCAAATCAAAGCTGACTTAATAATAACCAAACTCCACCAAGGTACAGTACCAGGATTAACACACTCTCCAGGCCAATGCGGCCTGGTCCGGTGCGCTCTCGGCGAATCAGCCCCATCATCAGTACTGCTGACATGACCAGGGTAAGGCATACCCAGAACAAAGTAGCGTCGGTCATGGTGTGATAAATCGAGCCATCCCGGTAGGCCACATCCGAGGCCGCGGTGAACAGGGTATCGAACGCATTGCCACCGATGATACCGCCAACCGCCAGGGTCAGTGCGCCACGCCGTACCGCTGCGATTGAAGTGACCAGCTCAGGTATCGAGGTGCTTACCGCGGTCAGCAAGACACCGACCACCGTCTGGGTCAAGCCGGTTTCTGCGGCGATAACGGTGGCCGACGGTTCCAGCGTCCAGCCGGCAAAACCAAGCACTACCAGTAACACGGTAAATTCTCCCCACAGACGCGCCGGCGACGGCATGCTGGCGGTGTCATCCGGGGTATCTTCGCGGGTTTCCCGGGTCTTGGTCGGCGCCCACATGGGCATGTTACGCGCCCCCTGCACCAGGTAAATACCATAGACATAGGTAATAAAGAGTAAGGGTGTGACCGGGTGGATACCCCAAATCGTGACGTCCGGCAGTAACGGCGTCATCAATATCACCGACAGCAGCAGGATCAGCAGACCGTTTTGCATCATATTGGGCGCCGACGCCGCCGCATGCTCAAGGTTGGCGCGCCGGTAGATCATATCCGCCACTGCCAGAAAGAACGTCTGTACCGCAATGCCACCTAAGGCATTACTGACCGCCAGTTCCGGATGCCCATTCCAGGCCGCCGTCACCGACAATACTGAGCCGCCAATCGAGGTACTGCCGCCAAGCAACACCGCTCCCGCCGCCGCTTCACCAATACCCGTACGGTCAGCCAGTTGGTCAACCACACGCGTAATCCGGGTGCCGGCAATCGCAATGACCAGTACACAAAACGAAAAAACTAATACGCCATCAAATAATGACCAGCTATCGGGATTGAACAATCGAGTTCTCCTTTCTCGCTCTTTGACCGTTCAGGTTAGGTCGGAATTTAGTTTAGCGCCTCATTTTGCAGGAGTATTTCACTCAGGTACTTTGAATCATGCGCTCTGGCAAACTCAACGGCTTTATTAGAGGCTTCAAGCGCAGCCGGTATCTGGTCGTTCATTCGAAGCGCCGTGGCCAGACTGTCCCACAATATCTCTGAGCGAGGAAAAATTTCAACACCCGCCTGTAGAATAGCAATGCCCCAGGGCAGTTGGCCTTCATAGGCCGCTTTTAGACCATATACATTGTACTGTTGATGACCCATAGGCAGGTTGTAGCCAGATGTCACCGCGTGTTGCTGGTAATAGCGTTGAAGATCCGGCAGCGATTTAACCTCAATTTCAGGGACCGCGTTGAAGCCGTTAAATATCGACCGTAACCCAGTGACGTTGCCAATTAACGGCGTGGTGTCATGGGTTTCATCAGGGAACTGGTGCAGCTCCCATTCAGTATCGCTTGTTGGCAGGCTATCGAGTTGTTGAGTTAACCGCGCAAACCCTTCGGCCATCTCGCCTGGCTCACTTGCCATGCTAGCAAACCAGCGAGAAGCGGGGCGTTCATCCTGCAGCTGCTCGACGTGACTAAGTATGGCGAAATCGTCCCACCACAGGCTCGGGCTTACCGAAATGACCGCCTGGATTTCATCGGCATGGTGTAAGGCAAGGTATGTGGTGTACAAACCTGACAACGAATGCCCGGTCACAGCGGTGTAAGGTGCAACTCGATACTCATCACGTAGCTGGGGCAGCAGTTCGTTGAGCAAAAATTCGGTGTACCTGCCAGCGCCCCCTGAGCGCCCCGCAAACTGTTCGATCTCGGTATGGGTGAAATTTTTGAGCCGATTATTGGCACTCACGCCGACGACAATCATTTCCGGGATTTCCGCGAAGGTACTTAAAAAATTCACGTTACCTGCAATATGTTCGAATTGGGTTGAGCCGTCCATAACCAGCAACACTGGGTAGGCGAAGTCTGTTGAATGCAGATAGCTTTCCGGTAAGGCGACACGAATGGTAACGCTTTCATCCAGTCGTTCTGAATCAACTTGAAACGAGGCTTTATCATCAGCCAACGCCACGTTACTAAACACAAACACTAAAGCGCCGATCGCTGCCGCGAAAAATCTAATCATGAAATGTACAGCCCTTATTCTGGCAAATTGTATGATAAACATGACTTTATCAGATCAGTGCGCCGCGCGGTCGCTTAATCTTGCCGATTGCCGCTTTAGATTGAATGATCGGGCCAGATCGCGTACCCTGCGCGACTTCATTCGCCTCTATAATTTTGAGTACCCATTACGTGATTTCAGCTTCAAATATCACCATGCAGTTTGGTGCAAAACCTCTGTTCGAAAATATCTCTGTCAAGTTTGGCCAGGGCAACCGATACGGCCTGATTGGCGCGAATGGATGCGGCAAATCCACGTTTATGCGTATTTTAAGCGGTGACCAGGACCCGTCGTCCGGTAACGTCTCTGTCGGGCCTGACCTGCGCGTCGGTAAATTGCGCCAGGACCAGTTCGCCTATGAAAAATTCACCGTGGTCGACACGGTGATCATGGGTCATGAAACGCTTTGGGCGGTAAAAGAAGAACGCGACCAGATCTACGCCGGCGACATGAATGAAGAAGACGGCATGCGTGTGGCTGATCTTGAAGTTCAGTTTGGCGAACTCGACGGTTACACCGCGGAATCCCGCGCCGGTGAATTGTTGACCGCGCTGGGCATTCCAATTGAGCAACACTTCCAGCCGATGTCGGCACTGGCCCCGGGCATGAAAATTCGTGTCCTGTTGGCGCAGGTGTTGTTTTCAGACCCTGACATTATGTTGCTCGATGAGCCGACCAACAACCTCGATATCAACACCATTCGCTGGCTGGAAAGCGTGCTGGCTGAACGCCAAAGCACGATGATTATTATTTCCCATGACCGCCACTTTCTGAATAGCGTGTGCACGCACATGGCAGATATTGACTATGGTGAGTTACGTCTGTACCCGGGCAACTATGACGAGTACATGTTTGCGGCAACCCAGGCTCGCGAGCAGTTGTTGTCGGACAATGCCAAGAAAAAAGACAAAATAGCGGAGCTCCAGGCCTTCGTCAGTCGCTTCTCGGCCAACGCGTCGAAAGCCAAACAAGCTACATCGCGCGCGCGTCAGATTGAAAAAATCAAACTGGATGAAGTGAAAGCGTCCAGCCGGATGAGCCCGTACATCCGCTTTGAACAGCAGAAAAAGCTGTATCGTCAGGCACTTGAAGTCGACAAGTTAAGCAAGTCATTTGATGACGAGAAAGTACTAAATCAGCTGTCTACGCAAATTGAAGTCGGTGAGAAAGTTGCCATTTTAGGCAGCAACGGTATCGGTAAGACCACCCTGCTAAAATGCCTGATGGGCGACTATGAGCTCGACGGCGGCAAATACAAATGGTCTGAAAACGCCAACATTGGCTACTGCCCACAGGATCACGGCGACATGTTCGACCAGGATCTCAACGTGTTTGAGTGGATGAGCCAGTGGATGCAGCCGCAACACGACGAACAAAACGTACGTGGCGTACTCGGCCGCATGCTGTTTTCGCAGGACGACATCAAGAAGCCTGTTAAAATACTCTCTGGTGGCGAAAAAGGCCGGATGATTTTCGGCAAACTGATCCTGCAAACACCTAATATCCTGGTGATGGACGAACCAACCAACCACCTTGATATGGAATCCATTGAGTCATTGAACCTGGCGCTGGAAGACTACAAAGGCACCCTGCTATTTGTCAGCCACGACCGCGAGTTTGTCTCCTCACTGGCCACCCGCATTATCGAAATCACCGAAGACGGTATTCGCGACTTCGCCGGTAGCTATGACGATTACCTGCGCCAGCAGGACAAGGCTTAAGTTGCTCAGCGAAATCTGTGGGGAGTAGCCTCACAGATTTCGCCAGCCGTTATTAGTGTAGCCGGTCCGGAACCTCTGCAGCGTCCTTTTCAAGCAGCAGGCGACCGCGGTAAAAGATCCGGATGCTAGCGACATCATTCATCGGCACCCGAACCTGAAAGTGCCCTTGCAGTGGGCTGGTCGAATGCGACGTTCTTGCTACAGCAAAGTGCTGTTTATACACCTCGCCATAGCGGTTCGTTGCATGCAGCTCGAATTGCCCTGAGTTCGCCCCACCTGAACGGTTTGACGACACATTCTGTGGTACTACACGCAGTAACTCAGCCTCATTGTTCGTCGCGTTAACAACGCCACTAATAAATGTGCTGTATGGCGCATTTGATTGCGACTCAATATAGTTCTGCGCTAACAAGTCTCCTGACGCGGCCCCCGGTGCTTTCGGCGGCTCTACTTCCAGATAATCCTGCGCTTTTTCATAAACCCAGTCAGAAACGCCCCGTGGATTGCAATACCCCATTACATCGGAAAAGTTCTCAGGCTTTTTAAGCTCATCCAGCGCAAGGTTAATGCCTACACTGCCCAGAGTTCGCGGTGGGTACGGAAAATTAAGTTCAACGCTGTCGAAAACATCGCAATCAATATGACTAACACTAAAATTGTGGCCTATTTCATGGGCGAAGGTTACGTCCACCATATCCGTGTCGTCGTAGGTAACGCCTGCATAACCAGGGGTATTCGCAAGCCCTAACAGCCCTGCCTCTACTTCGCTTGCCGGAAAAAATGCGTGGTAATGCTGCTGCGCACCGTCTAATTCATGCATGTCGCTTAAGTGATATAGCAATTCATTTACTGAATATTTGTTTGCTCTGGGCTCCATCACAATTGGATCTTCACGGACAATCTCGACGTCGGCCAACGGCCAATGTGCCAGCGCGGCATCGCGGAGCACCTCGTCGCCCGGAATCGTAGCCCTGACGCCGTTGATTTCAAACGCAAATACCGACAAATACAAGGTATGCTGAGTGGCAAATACAGGGGCTACCCGATAAGCACTGGTATCATCGACCAGTACGTCGACCGTGAGTCCGGGTTCCATCCAGTCGCTCTCAATAACGGCATGATACGAGTTGCCTAAACTGTCATGAACCACACTGACAGGAAGACTGGCAGGAGCCGTTGCCAGCACATCGGTGCTGTCACCATTCAGAGTCAGCCGGAATTTTACAACGGGTTTGGTGCTCTGCCCCTGCTCCAAAATATGCGCCCGCAATAAGGCCGAACGCGCAGGCACAAGCTCAGGGTTGGTCTTGATTGTCGCCTGTCCCCAATCAACTCTGGCAACGGTTCCAGCCGCATGATCATAGCTGCCGGCGGAAAGGATTTCCTGACGCCCCAGCTCGTCGCGGATCACCATCGTCAGATCATACTCCGCCAGTTCGGGAGAGAATGACAATACTGAACCGTCGTGGCAGGCGTTTTCGGTTACTAGTGGTACCCGCGGCATCTGTTGGGTCAGGCCATAGTGGAGTTCGCAGGTGAGTTCGACGCCCGGCGCGCCAGTTGGTAAGTCGAGCAGGACATCAACCTGTCCGCCATTCGCTTCGGCATCAGCCGTGGCCTCGATGTCCAGTTTAAAATCGCAGTCACGCCTGGTTGGGGTACTGTTAATCGCGACATAGACTGCATTGTCATTCAATGTATCACGGACAAATTGGGATGCTGGCTGTTGCAGGCTCATGCAACCGTCAGCCTGCAACTGTGAGCCAACACCCGGGATATTCAAACCAGTTTGCAACAAGGGCCGTATATCCAGGGCTTTACTAGCGAGCATTGTCAGATGGCTCAACTGGTCAAGTTCTACAAGCCCCTCGAGGTCGCTGTAATCGCCTCCACTAATGGCCAGCGTTTCAATCGTCGGAATTTCAGTTAAGCCAGTAAGATCGTTGATCGATGAAAAGCTCAAATCCAGAGTTTTCAGGGGCAAGCCAGCCAGGTGTGACAATTCTTCTACGCTTGAATAAGCAAGGTTCAGCGTTTGCAAAGGCAAGCCTTGCAAACTAACCAACGCCTCGCCCGTCAGATTGAAATTAAACTCCAGGTTCAGGTCCGTAAGATTGCTGGCCGCTTCTAAACCGGTCAAATCTCTCACATCTTTTTGGCTAATGGTGAGTGAAGTGAGGTCCCCCATCCGCTCAGGCGTTAGCAGTTCAGTTTCAGGATCAAACCCCAGTGCGTCGATTACATGCGCCGCCACTACGGGGCTGGCAATGTAGACCTCTTTGTCGGCGTTGAAAACAGCATTTAATTCACAGTGATCACTCAGGCGACTGATATGAAAACTAGTACCCTGCCACTCGCCACTCTTGCAGCTCGACTCCCAGTTAACCAGCGAGCGGTCGAGCAATGAAGTCACTGGAATGGTCACGGCTTCACCGAAACCTGCAGTCACGCTGTCAGATTCAACTGCCGCACCAAAAATGTTTACCGCAACCGTCAGCTCTAAATCATCCGGTGGTGGAATAAGCTCGACGGTAAAATCACAATCAGCCGTTACCGGTCCGATATCAAATTCCAGGCCAACAATGACCGGGATACTGCCGCTAAAGTCATTAATGTACTTAATCGATTCGTAATGACATTCACCAGAATCCAGTCTGTCGAACTTATAGTGCGGGAATAAATCGACGGTAAAGCTTGCCATCCCGCCGCTTGCAACCGCAATGCTGGGCTCCACAAGTTCGCCACCCAATTCATCAATACTACCGCTGACTGTGTAGGTGCGAGGTTCAAAGCTCGCCGACACTTCACAGGCCGCGCTCAGGGCGCCGGTAGTGTAAGTAGCACCTTTCAACTCACCACCACAACCCGTCACCCCGGCAACCTGATACCCGGTTAACGGCTGGATACTAAACGTCGTCCGCTCGCCCTCTTCCACCTCCCGATGTTGCGGGCTGATTTGCCCACCCTCTGAACTCTGAGTTGTCACCGTAAAAGAGGTAGCGCTGCCTTCACCACCGCCAGGGTTCT
The DNA here is from genome assembly GCF_003986955.1 of Aliidiomarina sedimenti. Classification (GTDB taxonomy): domain Bacteria; phylum Pseudomonadota; class Gammaproteobacteria; order Enterobacterales; family Alteromonadaceae; genus Aliidiomarina; species Aliidiomarina sedimenti. The sequence goes on from NZ_PIPN01000006.1 coordinate 198,115, forward strand.
CACTGCTATCATCCGCAGAGTCAGATCCGCCGCATGCGATTAACAGTAAACAGCTAACTAACGCTAACGAGGTGAAACGGAGAGGAAAAAATACGTGCTTCATGCAACTTCCTTGTCTATGAGTGCGTGCAACTTAATACGCAGAGACAGATAACCATCAGTTATAAAGCCTGTCAGACTCACCCACGGCGGGGTACCAATCGTTCCCTGAACGGTATTAACATAGTTAAAACAATGTAACGATAGTATCAAAGAAAGCTAAAGTAACAACTGGTTTTAGTCCTTTGAACACCGAATCGTCTCGTATGAGCATTGACCCAAGACAGCATCAAAGACGTTAAGTACATTACCCAGAAAAATGGTAACCTTGTTTCCAGCAGAGACTAGTTTCGAGTTGTCTATAGAGATCCGTCACTACAATTTTTAATCCAGCGCGGCTGGCGGAAAACAAACGATGATTGCGAAACTTTTAATGCTTAACCTTATTATGTTGGGAACCGCTCCGGCGAGTGGAGACGCAGAATTACATGGATGGCAAAAGTATTCAGGCGCTGACGATATACGCATTCATTATCGTTACAGCCATGGGGATACTCTGGAAATCCAAGCGGAAACCAATGTGCAGTCGTGTGCCGCCGCATTTTTACACCTACTGGAAGATACGAGCCAAATTAGTAATTGGGCGAGCAACACCCGTAATGCCACGATTCTCGATCAGCCCGCGGATAATGTTCACGTTGTACATACTGTCTTCAAAACAATATGGCCAATAAGCAGCCGCGACATGGTGACCCGCAGCGAATGGCAGTTTCACTCAGACTCACAAACTTTGCATTTAAACATTGAGAATGCCAGCGATGCATTAGCGCCAGCGCACGGGGTGGTGCGGATGACAGAGGTGGCCGCAAATTGGCGGCTCCAGCAAGGTGAAAATGGCTCACTTTCAATTACTTATCAGGGGTATGCAAATCCAGAAGGCCGGATACCACGCACCATTGCCCGCCGCACAACCCTGCGAGCTATTCAGCAAACGTTTCGTTCCTTAGGGTCGGTTTTGGCTGACTACCAAGAGCCCTATCACCATATACCTTGTGGCGTTTAACCTTTGAGTAAAAAATCGAAGACAGTATTCGCGAGTGCGGCTTTGCCTTTTTTAGTTCAAGGTAGCCCACAGTCGCTCAACTTGACGCAGTATGTGCCCCTGAATTACCTCACCTACCTGTCTGGCACCATCGTTCGGCGCGTCGTTTAAAGTGTGGGCAAGTGCTGACTCCGTGTTCGAAACAATTGAGCGTATCGCCTCTTCAATATACTCAGTCGAAAGACCGAGGTATCGGCCATGGGCAAGCCAATGCCGACCCATGATTTCATGCCAGCGATAGTGAGTGTTTTTACTATGCACCTTCATCGCCATTTTTATTTTCTGGCGCTGAATATTGCCCTGACCAAAGTACGGATAAGCACTCAGTACGTCATACAGCGGACAAAGCCGATAGCCATCGGACTGCAGGTAAATACTGAAATTTTTTGCATGCCCGTCGATGGCTGCGAGCAGCCAAAACGCGATCTGGCTTTTGAAAAAGGTCAGTTTGTCTTCATGCGGTGTCAGTGAGCCTGACAACAACTTCATAATATCAAGTGAGCCAGGGCCACCAAATTCTTCATACTTACTACCGCTCACAACCCCTAACGCCTGGCACATGTCCTCCTGCGGCAATCGTACAATACGGTTCTGCTCAGGCTGAACCACGCGATCAAAACGCTCCACCACCAGCACCGTCTGGTCCTCGAATTTAGCGATGTCGGCACGAGTAACGGGTAAGCCAAGGCGACCCAGAAAGCGTAAACAAAACCACTCATTCTCCACACTATTCGACATGTCGAGCGCCATTTGTGGGTGGTGCATAATCGGCGGCTTAAAGATATGTGTGGTGGGTGTGGCCCCATGGGGCTTACACCAGTCACCATCCCACAACGTTAAGGCTGTCTTTTCCTGAGCCCCGGCAAGTGAAATACGAAAGCCGTCATCCGCCTGTAAGCCCAACATATTTTCCTGGCGGGTATGACGGATGTGTTGGGCAACCTCGTAGTCACTGAGCTTGCTTACATTGACAGTCGGCAGGGTAGACTCAATGACTGTCTCTTTGGTGAGCGATAACGCGCCGATACAATCACCACCAATTTGCGCCAACAGATCGAACGGGGAATTACTTTTAGCACCCAACTTATCGACAATATGTTTACGAACAACGTCGCTATCGGGTAAGAGGTTTTCAAAGTACGCATGCACGGCATCAGTCGTAATCTCTTGCGACTGCAGCGGAATACTCAGCGAGATAGCCCGGCTACCTTTCCTGCTTATCCACTCTGACTCATACTGAAAGCTCAAACGACCATGACGGCGAAATAGACGGCCAACCAGAATGCCATTCATGGCGCAGTACAACATGTCAGTGTGCGAACGACGCCCCATTAGAAATCCATCTCCAGGTCAGTTTTTTCGGTATTGCCCTGAGTGCCGACACTCAGGCGAACATCAAGCATGGCACATATAGAAAGCAGAACAGCAACATTGAGCTTCTCCGGCTGAGTTTCCGCCTTTGACACATCTTTCTGATACATGCCCAGGCGACTGGCAAGCTCTGCCTGAGTCCAGCCTTTAGCCTTGCGAGCATCTCGCAGCATTGCGCCAATGTCTTGTGGGGTATTGAGTCTCATAGCGACCTTTGGGAAGCTGATATACCGAAATAGGTATAAATTAGATATATACCCACATGGGTATAAAATCAAATTATCCTCTTTGAATACTGAAGTCAGGACTCTCACAATCCATATTCCGTTTCGTTGTAATACAACACTTGGATTGTTAAATAGAGTTTTTTACAATTTTAAAGTTGTAATATACACTATAAACAACAGTTAAGTTGTTCAGGGCGCAAACCATGACCTCAATTCAGGATATCTCTCAATTATTGGCGAAACGTCGCAAAGAGCTCGGCATGGAGCAGGCTGATATGTACATGCGCATTGGCATGAAGCAGCAGCAGTATCAGCGTGTTGAATCTGGAAACGATATGAAGCTGTCTACCTTATTGAGGGTCCTCGAAGGGCTCAATCTGGAGCTTTCTATTACCCCAAAACAAAATAAGGTCCGTACGCCAGCTAATAGCACCGCCCCTCAAAGTGAGCCCGGAACACTGGAGGATGACAAAGAAGATCTCGAGTTCTGGTTTGGTAAGGAAGGCAATCAGTGACCAAGCAAACAGAGCAAGTGGAAGCCCTCGAGATTAGACTGCATGGCGTCGATGTCGCAGTCTGGTAAGGCCTGATTTTTCTAGACACCCTCTACCTGCTTAAAATATTCACGCTCGAAGTTGTTCGGCGACATCCTACCATTGTTCGTGTGTCGTCGAGTCGGATTGTAAACCATCTCAATATAATGAAACACGGCCTGTTTAGCTTCAGCGCGGTTTGGATAAATACGGCGACGTATTTTTTCCTTCTTTAAATTGCTGAAGAAGCTCTCAGCAACCGCGTTATCATGACAGTTACCGCGCCGACTCATACTAGGTTTAATATGGTATGCATCGAGCAACTTTCTGAACTGCCGACTGGAATACTGAGAGCCTTGGTCAGAGTGTAAGTTGACTTGCTTATGAGGCTTTCGTCGCCAATAAGCGGCTGTAATAGCTGACCTTTCCCCTGAAATAACACCACATTTTCAATGAGATTTCAGTTTTTATGCCACCTGTTTTGCGTACTCAGCTGGCGGTAAATAATTCAGTGAACTGTGAGGTCTTTCCTCGTTGTAATGACGC
>NZ_PIPN01000007.1 GCF_003986955.1 Aliidiomarina sedimenti
CGTTGACTTCCATACCAGCGTATTTACTGCGCCAGTTGTAAAAAGTGCCATTGGATATGCCTAGGCGACGGCAAATGTCCTCGACCTTGGCTCCAGCCTCGTGCTCTTTGATGGCCTTGATGATTTGTTCTTCGCTGTAACGTTTTTTCATTTTGAGATCTCCACTTGACCCATTTTAATGGAAATCTCATCGATGTCATGGTTCTATTCGTGGGGGAGAGGTCATGGCCATGAATTCCTTATAGAGTGCTTGCTTGGGCATATTTATTCCTATTTAGGTCTAACGCCGCGAGAGAGGCGAACATAGCGAGTCCAGCAGCCGAAGACTGCGTATTGCAGAGCCTCGCTAGCACATATCACGATATTTTGTGTGCAAATAGGTCTAGGCTATTTAAACATTTCTTTACTAACTCATCGCAATCTGATTGTTTGATGTCACCAGAAATCGAAACGAGGTCACCCTCTTTATTGATAGCGATATTATCTTCAAAGTAATGAGCAATATCTTCAAAAAAGCACCTTACACGTTCTTCCGCTTCTTCTGGCGATAGTTCTTCACGCGAGGGACTTGAGTGAGTTTGGCCATCAAATTTATAATACGGTTTGTATTTAAATGTGCTCATGCATTTTCCTTTCGTGCTAACATCTGGCTTTGCTTCGTTCCGGAGCGGCAGAGCAGGTACGTCAGGCAACAGCCAATTGTTAGATCCCTTTACTCTTCAGGCCACTCAACGCTTTTGTTCGTGCCAAGAGGGCAAAAAACACCTTGGGCATTTGTTTTGAAGTATCGATCGCTGAGCTCTTCGATGCAGTCGAGGAAACCTTTGATATGTTCTGGTTTGGATCTGCCTTTTCGATTTACCTGTAGAATGAAGTCCAAAAGCTGAGAACCAGACCCAATTTGATCCAGATGTATCTCATAGGGTGATGTTTCGCCAAGCCAGATGGTTATAGTTTTGTTGCTCTCGCTGTAACTGACGTGCTTGTGGTTGAGCTTATCGAGTAATCTGTTACCAGAGTCAAAGCTCCTATATTCGTGTTTCCTAACAAGTCTCAAAACTTCCTCAAGAAGATCTCTGTCCGATCGAATTTCTTCAGTTTCGTCCTTTGAATAATCCTCGAGAATAATCTTTTCAACCGCTTGCTCTAGGTCAGGCCACCACTTCTCGAAAATGTTGTCCAAGTTCTTTTCATTAATTCTATTGTCTCCAAGAGCATCATTTATTGCCGCAATAAGAGTCTTCATTTCATCCTTCGAAAAGGCAGTTGCTTGAAACTGGACCAAAGGGCCCGACAGGTCAGTCGGTTTTAGATCGAGGAGTATCGGACACACGTGAGAAAATCCGACGTTTTTCGATAAAGCGCCAGCTTCGAACAAAATCCACGGAGCATTTAGGTTCTCTCGAGTAACCAATATGACGCCAAAATGCGAGACATTCAGCTTTCCAGCTATATCATTGGACCAACGTTGTCCTTTATCAATGTCTTTAGGAGTGTAGTAAGGCGTAACAGCTTGAATCACGCTAGGAAGCCAATCTCTCAACACCTCTGCTGCTTTTCTACTCTTGTCTCCAGACCAACTTATAAAAACATCCATGCGAAAACCTTCTACGAATTTAAGAATCGTTGCTCTAACGCAGCGCACAGCGGAGCGGGCCCTTGTAGCGCAGCGGAAAGGGCATCCGGCGCCGAAGGCGCGAACTGCTGCGCTTGGTTATGTGTTTAATTGGCAACAAGGTAAGTTACTAGAACGCCCGTGGCCGCAACAATTAAGGCGCCAACTCCTAGTATCCAATTCTTTTGGCTTTTACGTCTTTCATATTCAAACATAAGCCATTTATATGGGGAGCCGTCGTCGTAACCTACGAATTGTGATTCACGTATAGCATTAACGAGACGACTAGTTTTTATCTTGCTTATAGTTTTATGATTTCTAGACCCAAGATTTACATAGACGTCTTGGGCATCTTCACTAAGTCCATCCCACTCAGCCATGGAGAACTCCTATAAATTCGATTCGTGCGGAAGCACATAACGCCAGCGTAACGGGCCGGTTTGGAGCGCCAGCGGAAAGCCAGTCCCGTTGACGCATTTGTTATATCTAGACTTCATCCAAGACCCAGTTTTTTTGCTTCTCAGAAAGCCTAAACTTCTGGCGCGAAAGGTATTGATACTCCATATCAAATATTTTGACTCTAATGGTCTCAGAGTTTTTATATGAAATTCTTACGAGGTCGCTATTAATACCTTTATCTATCCAGAGGTCTTCATACTTTTTAACTGATGAATCATAAAAGAAGCAGAACTTTAATTTTCTCTTCTGTTCACGGCTTTTGCTTGGCAGGAAATTTATCAATGTCACAAAAACGTAAGGAATAAGTTCGGGCACCCCCCCTACATAGCCATACACATTCAGGCGCCTTGCCTCTTTCAAAATCGCGATGAATTCCAAGAGGTCTAGATAGGGAACAATCTCACTTAACCTGCTCCAGATACATTCTATATTAGACCTTACAAATTTACGATTTAGGTTAACGGCATGGGGGTCAATTTGAGCTGCCACCTTCCCTAAATACGGACGGGATGCGGGATCTTTAGTAGGACAGAATTCACTATCGTTATGATAAAAATGACCATCATCCTTCTTGTGCCCAGCTCTTACCTTCATCTCCCTTTTACAAACGGGGCATCGACCTCCTACATAGTCGTTTGTCCGCTGAAATCCATTATCCAATGCTAGCTTAATGTAATCCGGATGAGTAATAAGTGTATTGTCATATGGATGGAGCACTTCGAACATTTATCGTTCCTATATCTGATGGACAGAACATTTTAATAGTGTGCAATCACAACCTATCAAACCGTTTTATCGGCCTGATTTGGAATCAGGTTATTGAAATGACAAAGAATTATAACAGAGGAGGCTCTTTCCCTTGGAAAACAAACTGAGCATGCTCGTTTAGCTTGTACGCTTTGCCTCATATCCGTGGCGTCGCTGTTTATGTTATTGACCTTACAGAAGTTAATTTAACCGGGCAAGTATAAATACGCAGCGATGTGACCATAAACGAGCGGTTGCTTGAGGCGTTTCAGCTACTAAGCACTGATGACGAGGCTAACGGACTCAGCAAACGACTATAGAGCCACAAGGTCATCTACGCTAAACTCACCCCATGAGGTAAAGTTACTCGAAGCGCAAAAACCTAACTAGACCCCATACTTGACCTCAGGGTGTGCCGGGGGATTTTGACAAGCCAAAAAAATGACGTAAGCCATTGAAAAGATTGGTGGCCCCTCCCAGATTTGAACTGGGGACCAACCGATTATGAGTCGGGTGCTCTAACCACTGAGCTAAGGGGCCGTATGCTGTGAAGTTGTGGGCGTGTTGCCGGAACTTCTGAAGGTAGGTGCTTGAAAACAAGCGGTGGGAGTATAAGGGATGGGCGGCGGCTGGTGCAACTTTTACCTTGTTATTTAACTGTTAATCGGTCACTATTTGTGCATCGTAGATGTGAAGTTGAAAAACAGGGAGATCTCATGCGCGAACTACCACTGGCTATCCAACGGGCGCTTATCCGCCGCCATGCGCTGACGATACTTGCCAATACACTGGTTATCGCAGGCCTGGCCTCCTATCCCTGGGCTCCATTACTGATGGGCTTAGGTTTTTCGCTGATGATATATTTCAACTACGGTTCTGATTTTGCCATACGTAGTCGGCGCTTACGCAAAGAGCACGGGCTGGGTCAAAGCTACGCCAAGTACGTTGAAAATTTGGTCTCAACGGTCCTCGTCATTGCTCTTCCAAGCTCTGCCATAGCCTTTTTTGCTGCCGGGCACTGGTTTCAGGTGACAGCCTCAACGGTCGACATACTGTTCTACCCGTCTCTCATAGTGATGTGCGTTTTATTTGCTGTCATCTTCTACGTACTGCAGTTACCGGCCACTTTTTCAGACCAAACGCTGCGTGAACGTTTCATACGCTCAAGGGCTTAATTCGAACCACAAACCTCGGTCTACAAAAAAGCCGCTCAAACGAGCGGCTTTGCTATGTCGGACACTTGTATCACTATCAACACTGCGGGCTGGCTAACCCATAATCGAGGCTGCCTGCCTGACCAAAATAGGTGTAGCTGTAATAGTCGGATTCACCCTCATTCTCAGCCATTGCCAGATTAACGTAGCCGGCATCATATAAGGTGGTCAGCGGGTCTTCCTGCGCATAGGCGTTAAAGTCACCCAAAATCAGATGATTGGCTGTGCCAGCACCTGTCGGATTATCCGCTAACCAACGTGCCAATGCCGCGGCTGACAAGGTGCGCCACTGATTCCAGCAGCCCTGCCCGTCGCCCGAATCAGCATCAGGCCCGTTGTCCGACGGGCAGGACCCTTTCGAGCGCAGGTGTACGTTAACCGCTGTAAAGCGCCCGCCATTGCGGGTGGCGAAACTTTGCGCCAAGGCCGGACGTTGCCGTGAGGTGTCAAAGTCCGGGTCAACGCTGGAGTCGAGTACGGCGTAGTCGCCAACAGGTTCAACCCGGCGCGAGCGATACACAAACGCATTCTTAATCGCATCGGTGCCCATTTCGCCGGTGGCGAGGTAGTGCCAGTTGTCGTAAGGGTTGGCGTCATTTAATTCGCTGACCAGTGTGGCCAGGGTGCTGTCATTGGCGTCGTTTTCAACTTCAACCAGTGCCACAATGTCAGCGTCCATTGCACTAATGGCTGCCACCAGTTTCGCCAGCTGCCGCTCCAGTTCGCTGCTGGTGTTGGCGCCTCGACATGACAAGTCATTCGGGCCACAACCTACACCGGGCCCCTGTAAGGTGGTAAACAGGTTTTCGACGTTAAAGCTGGCGATGCGCAGTTGGCTACGGCGTCTTGGCGCTTCGTGACGTGGGTTGCTGCTGGTTATAAATTCAGGGTCGGTCAATGCACGTACCCGGTACGCGTCGAACGCAAAGCCCATCAGTCCATCAAACCCGGTCTCAAGGGTGTATCCCGCCCGAATTGGGTTGCTGGCGGACAGTTCGTTGACACCATCGGCACCAGTCAGAAAGGGTAAACGGTTTGAGCCGCTGCGTGCGTTGTCGATGAGTAACCGGTCAAGGTCATTGGCGGCCTGCAGTGCCTGTGCCGGCTCTCCCGGGGCGACCAATTGGGTTGGCTGGTACAGGCGTTGCGAGGAAACCTGGATTTCACCAAAACGAACCGCATTGTAGACATCAGTGACCACCAGTTCCTGCGCGGTTTCTACCCACATGCCTTCAAGGGCTTCAAATTCAATCGAGTCAATAACCGGCAATTCAACCAGTGCCGGGCTGACCTGATCAAGATGATTGCTGGCACAGAGCTCGACATCACTGATCGTACCCAACTGGGTTTCGGAAAACTGCTCGCTCACCACCCCGGCGACGCGGACAATATCACCGCGATAGACACTGCGGCCAAAGTTGTCGTCATGGATGAAAATACCTTCTGAGGTGAGCGGATTGTTGTCCTGCTCCGCGTCCGCCGTTTGCAGGAAGAAACCACCTAAGCCGCCATCTTCGGTGCTTTGGAACGAACCAGTCACAACCCCTTCAAGATGCACAAATGCATTTTGCAGCGGGCTTTGGAAGCCTTCGCCCTGGACATAGTGAATGGGTGTTGCCGGCGCGCCACAGGCAAATTCGTCCGGCGTATTCAGTTCAACATCGGCGGTTAGCTCAATGCCGCTAACCCGCCAGGTACCGCAGTCACCATCCTGATAGCTAAAACGCACGGCGATATAGCCGTAGCCTTCGATATCCTGCAGCTGTTCGAAGCCATCAAACCGCTGAGGAACGTTATTCTGATTAAAGTCATCGCTGTCGATAACGGTGAGCAACTGCCACTGTTCGGGGTCAATCTCGTCCTCACCGTCGTAGCTTTCGCTGTAATATATTTCCAGCGGATTATCACCGGGGAAGCCGCGCGCAATATCAAGCGCCAGACGCTCATCAAACTGACGCGAGAAGTCAAAACGTGGCGATATCAGCCAGTTTTCATTGGACTGGCACTGCCCACCCACATAAGGTGCCAGGCTGATATTGTCGAAGTCGCCGTCCCACTGCCAGCGTTCGTTGCCACTGACATTGACCTCATACCAACCCTGATTAAAGGGGTCGCTGCTGAAATCGTTGTCATACACGGTAATGCGGTCGGCGTCAGCCGCGTTGGTTGCACTGACAAGCAGGTTGTCAAAGCGGTTGTTGCCGTTCTGGCTGGATGCACCGTCTAAAGTGATGCGGAAATAGACGTTGGGCTGGTCGTTAAGTGCTGTGACTGCGGACAGATCATAGTTCTCAACTGACCAAGACGAGCCCAGGGCGCCGGTATCGGTTTCAACCACTGTGTAGTTGCTGCCGTCTACCGACCAGGCAAACTCTCGACTGTCAAAGCCGGTGGCGGTACCACGCTGGGCCCAGCTTACGTGGATGTCCTGTAATTCAGAGGTGTCCACCTCCATCACCACCGACATGCCGTTGTTGCTGTTACCAGCGCCGCCCTGAGGCGACAGCGACCCGCCAGAGCCAAAGCCCGGCAACGCATTGCTGGTTGAGCCTGAAAAGCTCTGGATAAAGCGATAGGCACCGTCCTGCACGTCATCATTGAAGTTGTTCAGGTACAGACTGCCTTCACCGACATCGGCAGGCATAGGAAATGAAGCTGGCGTGAATCCGTTACCGCCGTCGACTAATTCGTTGTCATTCTGTGCCCAGTAGGCAATAGGCTGTGACGCGAACGCAGGCGCGCTCAGCGCCAGGGTAGCGACTGTGAGTAAAACTCTCATCCGTATTCTCCGGATTTTTATAGTCATGATGCAAAGCTACTCGTCGTACCCCAAAACCCTGATTTAGCTTCGCAGCGATTCAAGCCTCAAGATGTTAACGCGTTGTTATGTCTTTTAGGTGACAGATCCACGCCCCAAAAGAGCTAAAAATGGGCTAGTTTTCACCGGCGAATAAAAAAAGACCCCGCGAACGGGGTCTTCTCTACCAGGGAGGGTAGAATCGGTTGGTGAACGTTAGAAGCTGTAGTTCACACGGGCGTAGAGGAAACGCCCGCGCGGGTTGTGCACACCTGAGGCGTAGCCGTAGAGGTCGCCGTCGCCGTCACCAATTGCAAACGGAGGATCTTCATCCAGAATGTTGGTCCCACCGACAGAAAGCCGTAACGACTGATTCACGTCGAAACGGAACTGAAGGTCGAGTAACGCCTGTGCGCTAATGTCGCGTACTGTAGTGGTCTCGACATCCTGTGGTGACTTGTAGTCCTGGAATTCGCCTATGTAGCTGACGCTTAGAGTGGCGCCCCAGCGATCACGGGTCCAGTCGGTGCTGGCGATCCAACGATGTTCCGGGTAGTTATACTCACCCAGATAATCGATGCCATTGCGTTCAAACGTGGTCATCCACGACCAGTCAAAGCCAAAACGGAAATCGCCGTAGTCATTTGCCGGTAGCCGATAACTGGTTGAGAAGTCGACACCCGCCGCTTCCTGAGAGCTGATATTGACATAGCTGTTGAACAGGGTAGACAACTCACCCAGCTCGTCACCCGGGTTTGCTGGCAGGCGCACACAGATGGTGCTGTCCTGGTCGTTGCAGTTTTCGTTGTAAACGGTTTCGAAGTCGTTGCGGTCAATTTTGTTGTCCTGAGTAATTGACCAGTAATCTACGGTCAGATCCAACGCTTCATTAACCTGCCACACCCCCCCTACGTTCCAGCTTTCTGATTCTTCTGCTTCCAGGTCATCATTGCCGCTAAAGACAATGGTGTAGTCCGTGGAGCCACAAGCCGGGTTGTTCGGATCGCCGTCCGGGCAGCGATAGGTGTCGACGAAGAACTGCGATACCTGAGATGGCCCGAGACCAATTTGCGCCAGTGACGGCGCACGGAAACCTTCGCCGTATGCAGCGCGAAAGCGCAGGTCATCGGTTGCCCGATACTGAACTTTGAACTGTGGATTAAAGGTTGAACCAAAATCACTGTAATCGTCGTAGCGACCTGCCACTGACACTTCGAACGCATCACTTAACGGCACCAGGAACTCTGCATAGGCGGCCCACTGATCACGCTTGGCTTCAGCCTGCACTGACTCTGTACCAAAAATCAGCCCGCGCTGGAACTGGTCATCCGGTTGGTCAAACACGTCTTCTTCGCGGTATTCAAAACCGGCCGCCATTTTTACCGTATGGTCACCGAGCTCGAAGGCGTCACCTGCAATGCTGCCATCTACCGCAGTAATATGTGACTTACCACGACGCACCAGCGATGTGGTAATGGCGTCAATAACTTCAGGTGAATTGATAGTACCGCCGAACGGGTTGTAACGGCCGGCATTGATTTCTTCCTGCAGTAAATCGGTGCGCACCCAACCCTGATCCCGACTACCTGTTTGCAGGGCAGAGTTGCGTCCTTTCTGGAACGACAGGTCCCAGTTCCAGAAATTAATATCACCACGCAAGCCCGCAACCAACCGCAGGGTGTCTGACTCGATGCTCCAAACCCGTGGCCCGGCATCGACAGTACGGTGACGGTTAATCAGCAGATCTTCGCCAAAGGGGTTATCCGGATGGTCTCCGGGGACGGTTAATCCCGCGTCTGCATCCAAAGGTGTCGCGGCACCACCGGCCTTGGACCTGTTATGTTGCACATTGAATTCGAGATACGCTTCCACGTTGTTGGTCAGACGCTGGTGCGCCAGTATCATCGCGCCGACCCGTTCTGATTCCGGAATGGTCATGGTAGCCGGACCGTAATCGTACACGCATGAGACGCCAAAGGTGCTGTCTTCCGGGCAGTCCGGGTCGACCACAACTTCGCCATCTACTACATAGTTACCCGGGAAGCCGCGCGAGGAACGAAAATCATTGCCGCCCCATGGAGATTGGTCAGCGGTTCCGAAACGGCCCATTTCTGAACCCATGATGGAGCTGTTATTGAAGTAATCAAAAATGATGGTGGTGTTGCTGTCCATGTCACCGGTACCCCAAACGGCACTGACATTGGTTTCGTCGTAGCTTGGGCCGGTGGTACCACCATAACTTGCACTCAGCTCAGTGCCTTCAAAGTCGTCACGTAAGATAATATTGACCACACCCGCAACAGCGTCCGAGCCGTAAATCGCCGACGCACCGTCCTTCAGGATCTCGACCCGTTCAATCGCGGCCACCGGAATTGAGTTGATGTCGACGAATGAATTGGCCACTCCTTCGGCAAACGAGGATACCGCGACACGGCGACCGTTAATCAGCACCAGTGTAGCGTCACTGCCGAGACCCCGTAAGCTGACGGCGGCGCCCCCATTGGCGGTTGAATCCTGACTGTTGCCACGGGTTGAGAACGTCCCCACCCCTGCCGAAGGCATTCGTTCAAGCAACTGCTGGAGGTTTTTGTAGCCGGAGGAATCGATCAGGTCGCGGTCAATAACCGTTATCGGCGACGCGCCCTCGATGTCGGTACGGTTGATACGGGAACCCGTCACCTGAATACGTTCAACCGATTCTTCATCGGTGTCTTGTTGTTGAGCCAGAACAGCAGGTGAGGAAAGAACAGAGGTTATCGCTACAGCACAAAGCGAAAATCGGAAGCGTGATTTCATCTTTGTTATCCTTGTTTTTTTGTGGCAAAGCCATGTATTTTCGTAACGTGCAGGTTACTTGTTACATTTTAGTAATATTTACACAACGGTTGTTATGTAAATATTCTGTCAAAAACAAAAATAGCTAACATAAAAGAAATGAATATCAGACGATCGTCTGATTCAAGGCAAAAAAATACCCGCTATAACGCGGGTATTTTTCAACAGGAAATCTGTTTTTGCTCGATGCTATTCGTCGAGAAAGCTCTTCAGCTGTTCACTGCGGCTTGGGTGACGTAGCTTGCGTAGTGCTTTGGCCTCGATCTGACGGATACGCTCGCGGGTAACATCAAACTGTTTGCCCACTTCTTCCAGCGTATGGTCGGTATTCATATCGATACCGAAGCGCATGCGTAATACTTTCGCTTCGCGAGCGGTCAAGCCACCCAGAACCTCACGCACCGCATTCATCAGACTTTCTGAGGTTGCTGCATCGACCGGTAAGTCGAGTGTGGTGTCCTCAATGAAGTCACCCAAATGCGAATCTTCGTCATCGCCGATTGGGGTTTCCATTGAAATCGGCTCTTTCGCGATTTTCAGTACTTTGCGGATTTTGTCTTCCGGCATCAGCATACGCTCTGCCAGTTCTTCCGGTAATGGCTCACGACCCATTTCCTGCAACATCTGCCGTGAAATACGGTTCAGTTTGTTGATGGTTTCGATCATGTGCACCGGAATACGAATGGTCCGTGCCTGGTCAGCAATAGAACGGGTAATTGCCTGACGGATCCACCAGGTTGCGTAGGTCGAGAACTTGTAACCACGACGGTATTCAAACTTATCGACTGCTTTCATCAAGCCGATGTTACCTTCCTGGATCAGGTCGAGGAACTGCAAACCGCGGTTGGTGTATTTCTTCGCAATCGAAATAACCAGTCGCAGGTTGGCTTCAACCATTTCTTTCTTCGCCCGGCGTGCTTTCGCTTCACCGATCGACATACGACGGTTAATGTCTTTCACTTTGGTAATGGTCAGTCCGGTTTCTTCTTCCACCGCCACTAACTTACCAATGCAACGCTCGACTTCGTAGCGTTGTTCTTTCAGCACAGCCGAGTAGTTCTGCTTCGAATCAACTAACTGCTCGAACCATGCCATTGAATTTTCATTGCCTGCAAAGGCCTGGACAAAGGTGCGCTTCGGCACATTCGCATGCTCGATGCAGAGCTTCATGATCAAACGTTCCTGGACACGGACACGATTCATCATCGCGCGCATGTCGGCCACCAGGCGATCAAACTGTTTTGGTACCAGACGGAACTGTTTAAACAGCTCACTCAGTTCATCGATTTCAACCCGGGCGCGCTTGTCGTCACGGCCGTGCTTAGCGATAACCTGCCGGGTGGTCTCGTACTGATCACGCAGCGCAGTAAACTGCTCGCGGGCAAATTCCGGGTCAATACCGGTATCTGCGCTGTCTTCATCGTCCTCATCGGCGTCATCGTCGCCGTCTTCGTCTTTCAACTGGTCGTTGCTCAGCTCTGAACCCACGTGGGTGGCACTCACAGGCGCTTCATCGACCTCGTTCGGGTCAATAAAACCAGAGATGATTTCAGTCAGACGGATTTCTTCAGCTTCGTAGGCATCCCACTGTTCAAGCAGGAAGTTAATCGCTTCAGGGTACTCTGCAACAGAGCACTGAACCTGGTTAATACCTTCTTCGATGCGTTTGGCGATGACGATTTCGCCTTCGCGGGTCAACAGCTCTACCGTACCCATTTCACGCATGTACATGCGTACCGGGTCCGTAGTACGACCAATTTCGCTTTCCACAGTCGCAAGAGCGGCCGCTGCAGCTTCTGCTGCATCTTCGTCCGCGTTGTCTTCACTCATCATCAAGTCATCGGCATCAGGTGCGCTTTCAAACACCTTGATACCCATATCGTTGATCATCCGGATAATATCTTCGATCTGATCCGAATCAACGATATCTTGTGGTAAGTGGTCATTCACTTCTGCAAAGGTTAAGTAACCTTGCTCTTTACCTTTAGCAATAAGAAGTTTTAATTGCGACTGCCGAGTCTGCATACAGACGATCACCTCAGAAAATGACTTGAGAATTCATGGAATGACCAAGCATTATACCAAAATATACGTTTCCGGGCCAGTTTTAGTTTAACTTTTGCCCTAACCCAAGCTAGGTAAAAGCGCTTTCTACCGGCCTTTCAGTAACTTCAGTAACTGCTCGATTTCCGTAAGTTTTTCACGGGTTAGTTGTTCCCCGCTTAACGACTGCAAAACCTGCAGCCGTTGTTCCAGATAACTGTCGATGAGGAACAAATAAGTTTCCCCGAACTCCTTTTCCACGTTCTCCTCAAGCACTCCGTGCTGCCAGCTTGCTAAACGCCGCAAACTGTCTGCGTAACGGGTATCGCGCCAGCTTTCCATTAATTGCGCGGTGCTCAGGTCTTTTTCATGGCACTGCTTGTGCAACGCGACGAATATTTTGGCGCCTTCCATATTCAGGTCGACTAATTCGTCGTGGACCGCCACTGTTTTCCCCAAATAGGGGTATTGCACCAGCAGCCCCATCGCACGCAATACCGGCGTCATCTGTTTTGATGTGCTCGCCGCTGTACGTTTAGTGGAGCCGGTGACCGCTTTTTTCAAGCTTAGACTCTCAACTTCTGCGTTGCGGCCAAGTAATGTATTCAGCTGAGTGCGTAATTCTGCTTTAAAATTATCGCTCAAAACCCGCTCAATCAGACTCTCCGCCTGCCCTGCAAGCCCGGTACGGCCAGCTGAAGTGCCAATATCATGCAACGTTTTTAAATGGTCGAAAAAGTAATCGGTCAGCGGACGAGCATTCTTTAACTGTTTTTCAAATCCGGCCTGACCTTCGCGCTGAACCAAAGAATCCGGATCTTCCCCGTCCGGCAAAAACAAGAAGCGCATGTCGACGCCGTCTTTTAACAACGGCAGTGCGTTTTCCATGGCTCGCCATGCGGCATCGCGGCCAGCACGGTCGCCGTCAAAACAACACACCACCACCGGGCTGTGGCGGAACAGCAGCTGCAAATGATCGGAGGTCGCCGCCGTCCCCAGCGACGCCACCGCATTGGTAACGCCATACTGAGCCAGCGCCACCACATCCATGTAGCCTTCCACCAGCACCACACTCTCGATTTGCTTATGGGCCTGTTTGACCTGCCAGAAGCCATAGAGCTCACGACCTTTGTGAAAGATCCGGGTTTCCGGCGAATTCAGGTATTTGGGTTCGCCCTGATCAAGCACCCGGCCCCCGAAGCCGACTACCCGGCCACGTCGATCACGGATCGGAAACATGATCCGGTCACGGAAAAAGTCATAACGCCGCCCGCGGTCATTCTCTGTGATTAGTTTCAGCGACAGCAACTGCTGCTGAACACTTTTGTTGCCACCAAATTGCTTTAGCACCGCGTCCCAGTCATCCGGCGCATAGCCGATATCGAAGGCTTTCACGGTTTCGCCACTGAGCCCACGGCCTTTCAGGTAGTTAATAACCCGGTCTTTTTGCGGGTGGTTACGCAACTGTTGGGCAAAAAACCGGGCACAGCTTTCCATCAGTGCGTAGTCGTCGGCCTGTTGCTGTTTATCAACCGGTTTGCCAGCTCCACCACCTTGTTCACGGGGCACTTCAACCCCCATCATCGACGCCAGCTCTTCAACCGCATCCGGAAAGTCGAGGCCGTCGTACTCCATGATGAAATCAATCGCATTACCGTGGGCCCCACACCCGAAGCAGTGATAGAACTGCTTGTCAGGGGCGACGGTGAAGCTGGGGGATTTTTCATTATGGAACGGGCAGCAGGCCTGGTAGTTGCGGCCTGCTTTTTTCAAACGGACACGCGAATCTACCACCTCGACAACATCAGCGCGGGCGATTAGATCCTGAATAAAGTCTTTTGGAATGAGTCCAGCCATACCCTTACTTTACTCGCTTCATTCGATGAAACCTAGCGTTGCTATTCTCAGCCAACCGCTTTGCTAACGCATCCTTCGAGGCATCTTTTAAGACACTCTCTAAGGCATTTCCTAAGCATAAAAAAACCGTGCCTGGAGCACGGTTTTTCTGTCTGCCTGGCGGCTTTTTCAGCGCCAGAGCAGGACGCCAGAAAGACCCCAGAAAGAAAACCTTAGTACAAACGCGTACGGCGAGCGTTTTCGCGCGACAACTTCTTAGCGTGACGCTTTACCGCAGCTGCTTTCTTACGCTTGCGCTCTGCAGTTGGTTTTTCAAAAAATTCACGGCTGCGAACTTCTGACAACACACCTGCTTTTTCGCATGAACGCTTGAAGCGACGCAATGCTACGTCAAACGGTTCGTTTTCTTTCACTTTAATTACTGGCATTAAAATCTCACCTCAAGATACTTTGGCTGCTGGTTAACTTTTAACCACTACGAATAAAATTGGTGCTGAATTTTAAACAAATAACCCTGTGCTGTAAACCCCAAGATCAGAATTCGATCTGGGTTGGCATTAAGTTGCTCAAAATTCTGTGCTATTCACCGCGTAATACGGCTTTAATATGACGGGATGCAAGGATCAGCTGACCCAATGCCTGCGCGTAATCACGGTTACGGGTATCAACTGCAATACCAAAATTAAGCAAGCCACTGTCGGTCACCCGGCAACTTTTTGCTTCACCCAATACGCTGTTTAACGACTGGCCTTCGTCAAATAATTCAAGATCAACCAGCTTATTCATAAAAAGCTCGCGCACAAAGGGCAGCTTTTCTGAGCTTTCAAACGCAATTCCGGTGCGTGACAGGTCGGTCACCCGGCCTCGCATGCCAGTAAAGTCTGCGGGCACGCCCGACGGTTTTGGAAGCTCCGCGGCGAAACTCAGCTTGGCGTCAATATCGACCTGAATGCGTGGCACTTTGCGCAGTGAACGCTCTTCCAGCTTGTCAGGCGCCGACAAGTAAAGCTGTCGGTAAGGTTTCGCCACCATTCCCAGCACCCGGCTTTCAGCGGCGAAGACCTGGCCCGTTGCCAGCACTCCACGTACCACTACCGATGTCGCGTTATAGAACCATTCCTGCATATCACGCCAGGTATACTTGCGTGGTAAATCGATAACCAGGTATTCACCTTCCCGCTGTCCAACCCAGGTGGCTCTAATCCGGTGGCTTTGCATCCCCATTACAACCTCGAGATCGACGGGGATAGATTTCATTGCCACGGACATATTTAACTCGGTCATTCCTTTCCCTGTACTACCTGCAATAGAGCCCTATTGTCGGTGCGATTGTTGTCTATATCAAGCACCTTATCGAAAACAAAAAAGAAGGGGGTTAAAAAATTTTCAGAGGCAGGAGTGAGGGCAGCGGTGGCACGTCAAAGGCTGGTATATTCGAACGCGAAAGTCACCACCGCCCCCACTTACGTAAAGAGTGCAAGGCGCAGACCAGGTTTGCCCGATAACCCTATGCTGATACAGCGCAACTAACAGGTTCAGAGTGAGTGCTAACATTAGTCGTTCGAGCACCTTTACAGCATCGATAATTGACGTCAATTGCCGTGAATATACTTAATTTACGTTAAAAGATTGATACAATCGGTGCATGGCATAAGGAAAGGAACTTCAATGACGTCATCCTATGACGACCAGGACACTTATCTTCCCGGTTCACAACCATCGGATTCGCCTTCGGCAACGGATGCCCCGCGCCGCACCTTTCCGTACCCGATTAACACGCGTTATCGCTGCCTCGAACAAATTGGCCATGGCAGCTCCGGCTCGGTCTTTAAAGCCCACGACAATCAGCTCCATCGCGACGTCGCTATCAAGTTTATTCACCGCAGTGACCTGCAGGAACGCAAACGTCTGTTGGCCGAAGGCCGTGTGCTGGCGCAACTCGACCACCCCAACATATGCAGGGTCTATGAAGTAGCCGAAGAAGGTGACGCGGTCTATCTGGTGATGTCACTGGTTAAAGGCCAGCACCTCAATCACTGGCGTGAACATTTCAGTATCAGTCAGCGCGTCGAACTTATTGCACAAGTCTGTGATGCGATCGCAGAAGCGCACCGAAAAGGCATTGTGCACTGCGATATTAAACCCGGCAATATCGTCCTCCAGGAGGACAGTAATCCGTTAACCGCGGTACTGGTCGACTTCGGCATCGCCGATAGTCACCATCATTCCTCAGCGTCGGGTGTCGGAACCGAGCATTACATGGCCCCGGAACGCTTTACTGAGGGCGCGCGCTTAACCTCCAGTATCGATATTTACGCCCTTGGCGCCACTCTGCGCATGGTCTTAACCGGCCAGCACAGTGATCAGGGACTGGAAACTCTGCCGCGCGATTTACAATGTATTATTCGCCATTGTTTACAACCCGACCCGACCCAACGCTACGCGAATGCCGCTTTATTAGCGGCTGACTTACGCGCGTTTCTGCAGTCGCGACCCATCTCACTGCGACGCAACCCGTGGTACCGCGGCCAGCGCCTGTGGCAGCGCAACCGTTGGTTGCGCGGTACCGTTCTGGTAGCCACCATCATAGGGCTGTTATTAATCCTTGCTGCCGGCTTTTACCAAAGCCATATGCGAGACCGCCAGTTAGAACAGGTGCGCATGCACGAACAGGTCACCCGTCTGGAAAGCCAGATCGATGCGATATACCGATCGCCCCGACATGCCTCGCGGGATGAATTGCAGCAACTGCGAAACGCGGCGCGACAATGGGTTGAGCGCGCCCACGACTTGCCCAAATGGCTTAGCGCTGATCATTACGCCTCTGCTGGCCGCCTCTTTGTTCAACTGGGTAATAATACGGAAGCGCAAAGTGCATTGACCCAGGCCTGGCAACTCGGAGAGCGTTCCGACAGCACCGCGATGGCGTTGGCAATTGTGCATCAGCGGCTCTACACCGTTGCCCGTTCACAGGCATTTAATCTGCCGTCAGCCAGCTCGCGGGAAGACGCCTTAGCCCTGGCCCATAGCACTCACCGCTTACCTGCCTTGCATTACCTCGACAGTGTAGAACGCAGTGACCTGCCCGCCGATTACCTGCGCGCCATGCGAGCCTACCTCAACGGTGATGAAGTGGCGGCAGATTCGATCCTGAAAAACGGTGAGTTCCCAAGCTGGTTTTACCCCCGCTACGAGTTAGGCCTTTCATTAGCGATTGAAGCATTATTCAATACCCTGGTACGCCAGGTGCCTGGCGATACCGACGCCCTGATTGAGAGCATGCAATACTATGGAGACAACCTTGCAGCCCAGACTCCATCGTCGATAGGCAGCTATATTCGACTCGCCTCGGCCTACCTGGAGCTGGTTCACTATTACCCCGGGCCTGGCGGTGAAAACCTTGAACGCTGGCATCAGCTGGCGGCACAGCAGCTGCGCTACGCCAGAGAAGTAGACAGCGAGCACCCCATGTATCACCATCATCAGGGTTCGTTGCTGAGCCGACACACCAGTCAGTCGACTGAGGAAGCATTAACAGCTATTCGTCAGATCACCCGCCATTATGAACTTGCCCTTCGTTATGCAAAGGAGCGAGGCACGGAGTCCCGTATAACCACCGCCATTCATTTAAGTTATCTCAACCAGATCCGCACCCAACAAACCACGCTGGCGAACCTGGGACGCAGCATCGAACCCTTATTGCAGCGTGCTCAGGTTATCGCTGAGCGCATTCCCGAGGCGCACCGCGGGCCGTCGTTCTATCTGAACCTGGCTAGTCAGCATCGGAATATGGCGGAGCTGACTTCAGGTGAGCGCAGCGAACACTACTGGCAACGCAATGAAGACGCTCTGCAGATGGCTTATAGCATTGCGCCAAACCTTCCCACGGTGGCTGCGAACGTGGGCGCAAACCTACGTCATCGGGCTTCATACCTCGAGAACCAGCAGGCCCGCCTGCGTTTACAGGACGCCATCGAGTATCTGGCGCAAAGCCACCAGGCAATTCCAAACCATGGTGTGATTGCCTACAACTATGCGCAAACCTTAGCTCATATGCTTTATCGTCTGTCCGAGGACGACCCGGCATACACGCAGTGGCAACAGCGCACCTATCAACAAATCGTCGAGGGCCGCGACACCTTCCCCCATATCGGGTTCTTTAGCTTGTTGCTGATAGATTTGAAACTGTTTGCCCCGCCCGCTGAGCTGCGCCAACTGCCGCCTTTGCAACAGCTTGAACGAGCACAGCACGTGCTCGATGAGTCGCCGTCAAAAGTCGCAGCGCTGAACCATGCGCGGCAACTCGTCATCGACTATCAACGCTGGCGCCTGACCGAAGACGCTGCGGACTTACGCTCTTTACGCGAAACCCTGGAAAAAACCACCAGCGAGCACTACAACCGGGCCTACCTGCATGCCAGCAGTGCTATCGTCTGGGCTGGTGAGCCGCTGCTCAGCGAACTTCGTCCCGAACTTATTGAAATGGTGAAGAACCTGCCAGGTACCCAGATCGAACTGGCGAAGAACCCGGCCAACCTGATATTGCAGGAAATTGTGGTCAGTCTAAACGGAGACGATGTGAGCCCCGGCCTTATCGCTCAATGTGAAGCTAACCGGGCGCAGGACCCGTCACAACGCTACATGCTAGAGATCTGGCAGCGCATCGAGCGCCTCGCACTGGCGGTTGAGGAACTCTTTGATCTGCCCTGCCGCCACACCTCGCGGCGTGATTTGATTTTCCTTTAAAAAGGCTTTATCCACCCTCAACCACAATAGCGCCTTCGCCATAGACGGTGTCGTCAGTATGGCCCTCGCTGGTTACTTCATGCAGGGTAAATTCGTGCTTGCCGGAGGTCTTCAGCTCTTCCACCTTGAACTCCACCGCTTCGTCATGGGTGACATGGAAGCGCCGTTCGAGGTCCTCAAAGCGCACCTCAACTTTGAGGTTGGTAAAGTTTTCAAAGCGAACCCGCCCCTTCATCGATGCAACAACGTTGCCGTCAGGAAAGGACACAGTCATGTTGTCACCAATAGTGGCCCGTACTAACACCGATTTTTTATCGCTCATAGGATCTCCTGAGACGTTACAAATGCATTGTCCAAACAGTTAGTTAAATCTAGCACACCAAGGGAATTCTGCCGCTGCTGCCAATCGTGCGCCATTTTTGTGTATAATCGCGCCTGATCAGGAACAGGACATGTGGTGACTATGAAGTTTGAACTGGATACAACCAGCGGCCAGGCGCGCCGCGGACGAATGATTTTTCAGCGCGGGACGGTGGAAACCCCTGCCTTTATGCCGGTCGGCACCTTAGGGACGGTCAAAGGTATGACCCCGGAAGAAGTGCGTGAAACCGGCGCCCAGATTTGCCTCGGCAACACCTTTCACCTGATGCTGCGCCCTGGTACCCAAATTATTCAGCAACATGGTGATCTGCACGACTTTATGCACTGGGATGGTCCTATCCTCACCGACTCGGGTGGATTCCAGGTGTTCAGTCTCGGCGAGCTACGCAAAGTCAGCGAAGAAGGCGCCACCTTCCGTTCTCCGATAAACGGTGAAAAAATCCTCCTGACCCCGGAAAAATCAATTCAGGTGCAGCGCGAACTGGGTTCGGATATTGTCATGATTTTTGACGAGTGCACCCCACATCCTGCGACTGAAGAGCAGGCGAAAAGCTCGATGGAGCTGTCGTTACGCTGGGCACAACGTTCAAAAGACGCCCACGAGGGCAACCCGGCGGCGTTATTCGGTATTATTCAAGGCGGCATGTATGAAGATCTGCGTGACGTATCGCTCAATGGCCTGACTGATATAGGTTTCGATGGCTACGCTATCGGTGGCTTGTCGGTCGGTGAGCCAAAAGAAGACATGATGCGCATCCTCAGCCATACCGCGCCACAGATGCCAGCGGATAAGCCGCGTTATCTGATGGGTGTCGGTAAGCCGGAGGATCTGGTTGAAGCCGTGCGCCGTGGTGTGGATATGTTTGACTGCGTAATGCCAACGCGCAATGCGCGCAATGGCCACCTGTTCGTCAGTGACGGCGTGCTTAAGATCCGCAACGCCAGACACCGCACCGACCCTGGCCCGCTGGATGAAACCTGTGACTGTTATACCTGCAAGAATTACTCACGCGCTTACCTGCATCACCTTGATCGCTGTAACGAGATTTTAGGGGCGCGCTTAAACACCATTCATAATCTGCGCTTCTATCAGGTGGTTATGCAGGGCATGCGTGATGCGCTCGACAATGGCACCTTCGATGACTTTGTCGAAAACTTCTACGCAAAACGCAGCCTGCCGGTTCCAGCACTCAACGACTAAGGTCGTGAGTGCAAAAACATGGCATCGCCATAGCTGAAGAAACGATAGTTATGCTCAACCGCTGATTGGTAGGCGTTGAGCATACTATCGCGGCTGGCGAACGCCGAGACCAGCATCAACAAGGTCGATTCCGGTAAATGGAAATTAGTGACCATGGCATCGACCACCGCAAACTGATAGCCCGGATAGATAAAAATATCCGTTTCCGCAAAGAATGGCTGCAACTGGTCTGCCGCGCTGGCTTTGGCCATTGATTCCAGCGAACGCACTGAGGTTGTGCCCACAGCAACCACTCGCCCGCCGCGTGCTTTGGCGGCCTGAATGGCAGCAATGGTATCTTCACCTACCTCTGCATATTCGCTGTGCATGACGTGCTCTTCGATCGACTCAACCCGCACCGGCTGGAAGGTACCCGCGCCGACATGTAAAGTTACGTAGGCAAATTCAACGCCCTTGTCCTGCAGCTGCTGCAAAATAGCATCATCAAAATGCAGCCCCGCAGTCGGCGCCGCCACCGCACCCGGCTTGCGATTATAAACGGTCTGGTAACGCTCGCGGTCACTGTCTTCATCAGGGCGGTCAATGTAAGGCGGTAAAGGCATATGCCCATGGGCTTCGAGCAGCTCAAGGACGGTCTGCTGGCTATCAAAATGGAGTTTAAATAAGGCCCCTTCGCGCCCCAGCACTTCAGCTTCGAAGGCCTCTTCCAGCAGCACCCGGACACCCGCTTTCGGCGCCCGGTTGGCACGTACATGCGCCAGCACGTGATGCTCATCCAGAACCCGTTCAACCAGCACTTCAACTTTGCCGCCGGAGACCTTCTGCCCCAGTAAACGTGCCGGAATGACCCGGGTATCGTTAAAAACCAGCAAATCGCCACGCTGTAAAAGGTCAACAATGTCTTTGAACTGACGGTGCGTCAGTTCGCCGCTACTGGCATTTACGTCAAGCATTCGGCTGGCACTGCGTTCAGCCTGTGGATAACGGGCAATTAGCTCGTCCGGTAATTCAAAACTAAAATCAGCTACTTTCATTATTCCTGCTTACACCCGTGTGAGCTCAAGACGTTCGTTCAAGTGCACGATCCGTCGCGCCATGCCGCGAATAATTGCGTCTTTCACCTTCTCCCGAATAACTGCGCCTAACGAGCGCAACGCTTTGTTATCAATCCGAAATAAAATACTGTCCCGCGTAGCAATGGCGGATGCACTGCGTGGGTTTCGGGTCACAAAAGACCCTTCACCGATAAATTCGCCGGTGCTGACCCGGCCAAGCTGCTGACCATCTTTTTCTATGCGCGCTTCGCCGGACAGCAGCAGATAAAATGCGGTGTCATGGTCGCCCTGCTTAGTAATAGGCTGGCCTTCACGACAGCTGTATACCTGCAACTTATCGTCGACCAAAAGGCGACGCTCTTCCCCGCTTAACTCAATGAAAAAGTCGAGACGATTCATAATTTCCAGCAACTTAAGCCGGGAAACCGACTGAATAAGACGCATAGGACCTCCATGAGCGAAAAAAGCGTGCCCTACCTGAAAGTAAGCCACGCCTGAACCACTGCTAAACGTTCCGCAAACGCTGGTTAAAAGCTGTACACCAAAGTAACGGCTGTTTCGGTATCCAGTTTTTCTGGCAGCGAGCCATCTTCAATTGGGTACACGGTATCGTTGTGAGTCAGTGTCAACGACACCCGCATCGCCAGCGACGAATTGATATTCGCTGTCAGCGCTGAGACTGAGCGGGTACGGGTATTATCGTTACCCACTTCGGTCGACATACTCTGGGTGAACCGCGAGTTCGCCGTAATATCCCAGTTCAGTTTACCCGCCAGGCGCAGAATCCATTCACCACTGGTTTCACCAGTGTCGATGCGTTTATCGTATGAATAACCAGGACCAATTTCGAAGTCCGCATACAGACCTTCGTTCCAGGTATAGCGATTACCATAACCGGCAGCAATCGTAGACTGGAAATCATAGCTATTCAGGCGATCGTCTTCGTATGAACCATACAAAAACAGCGACGACCGACTGTCGTCAGAAAACTTACGGTTGGTCTGCGCAGCGGCAAAGAAACGGTCGGCGTCGATAACATCTTCACCCGCTTCATTTTCGGTTTCCTGACGGTAATAGTCGAATTCTGCCTGGTGGCGCCAGCGCTCGACATCGCGCGCAAGGTTTAACTTACCTTTCCAGGACTGTGACTCGGTATTGCCGGTGCGGATTAATAAACCCACTTCGGTTTCAATTTTCCAGGCCTGGTCTTCTGCCTCGGCCTGGTTTTCCTGAGCCAGCGCAGCTGAGCTCAGAACAAACCCCGGGAGGGCGGCAACCAGGAAGGTTGCCAAGGTTCCTGTTGAGATTGCTTTAGACACAACTCACTCCTTACAGACAATTGTATGCCTTATTTAACGGTGGCTTTTAATGCACCACTTTCATAACGCTTATACATATCTTCCAGCGAAATTGGTTTAATTTTGTCTGCATTTCCTGCTGTACCAAAGGCTTCATAGCGAGCTTTACAGATATCGTACATCGCCTCAGTGGCTGCCTGAAAGTATTTACGCGGGTCAAAGTTGCTGGTGTTCTGCGCCAGGTGACGACGGATCGCACCCGTCGAGGCTAAGCGCAGATCGGTATCGATATTAACCTTACGCACACCATGGCGGATGCCTTCCTGAATTTGCTCAACTGGCACACCATAGGTTTCAGGGATCTCGCCACCAAACTCATTAATCACCGCCAACCAGTCCTGCGGCACTGACGACGAACCGTGCATGACCAAATGGGTATCCGGAATACGCGCGTGGATTTCTTTAATCCGCTCGATAGCCAGAATGTCACCAGTTGGTGGACGGGTAAATTTGTACGCCCCATGTGACGTACCACAGGCAATTGCCAGTGCATCGACCTGAGTCGCTTTAACAAACGCCGCGGCTTCTTCCGGATCGGTCAGTAGCTGGTCGTGGGTCAGTTTGCCCTCTGCACCGACGCCGTCTTCTTCACCCGCTTCGCCGGTTTCCAGCGAGCCAAGCACACCCAGTTCACCTTCGACCGAGACCCCACAGGCATGTGCCATTTCTACCGTGCGACGAGTCACATCGACATTGTAGTCGTAGTCAGCCGGGGTTTTGCCGTCGTCTTTCAACGAACCGTCCATCATCACTGAGCTGAAGCCGAGTTGAATCGAACGCTGACAGACCGCTGGAGAGGTGCCGTGGTCCTGGTGCATTACCACCGGAATATGTGGCCATTCTTCGATCGCAGCCAGAATTAAGTGGCGCAGGAAAGGTGCACCCGCGTAGCTACGCGCACCGGCAGAGGCCTGCACAATCACAGGGCTGTTGGTGTCGTCGGCAGCACGCATAATAGCGCGCATCTGCTCTAAATTATTAACGTTGTAGGCAGGGACGCCGTAACTATGCTCTGCTGCGTGATCCAGCAACTGACGCAATGAAATTAATGCCATGAAAAAATACTCCTTAAACTAAAATTTATGATCCTGCGTGACCTTAGTGGTCTTTGCAGCGAGCTTCGAGAATGGCAACCGCTGGTAAGGTTTTACCTTCTAAAAACTCTAAAAACGCGCCGCCGCCGGTCGAAATGTATGAAATCTTGTCGGCAATGCCATATTTATCAATGGCTGCCAGCGTATCACCACCACCTGCAATTGAAAATGCATCACTGGCCGCTATTGCCTGCGCCAGCGCCTGCGTGCCGGCGCCAAACTGTTCAAACTCAAACACACCGACAGGCCCGTTCCAGACGATGGTGCCAGCGCTTTTCAGTATCTCAGCCAGCGCTTCTGAAGTTTCCGGCCCGATATCAAAAATCATATCGTCATCAGCCACATCGGTGACGGCTTTGGTTTCAGCCGCTGCGTTTTCAGCAAACTCTTTACCGGTTACTACATCGGTGGGTACCGGAATATCCGCACCGCGGGTTTTCGCTGAATCCGCAAGGCGTTTGGCTTCGCGCACCAGCTCGTCTTCGCACAGCGACTTACCAATGTTATGTCCGGCTGCTTTGATAAAGGTGTTGGCAATGCCGCCGCCAACAATTAGCTGGTCCACTTTACGTACCAGCGAATTGAGCACCGTGAGCTTGGTTGACACTTTAGAGCCACCGACAATGGCAACCAGAGGTCGTTTCGGCTCTTTCAGCGCCTTACCCAATGCTTCCAGTTCGGCCGACAGTAGCGGCCCCGCACATGCGATGGGCGCATACTGTGCAACACCATAGGTTGAAGCCTGGGCACGATGCGCGGTGCCGAATGCGTCCATCACAAAGATCTCGCACAACGCCGCCAGCTTCTTCGCTAATTCAGGGTCGTTCTTTTTCTCACCCTGGTTAAAACGAACGTTTTCAAACACAACCAGTTCACCGCCGGCAACATCAACCCCGTTTAAATAGTTGCTTTCAATGCGTACCGGAAATTTCAGCGCTTCTTCCAGATAGCGAGCCACGGGCGCCATGGAGTAGGCTTCATCGTACTCGCCTTCCTCTGGACGGCCCAAATGCGACATCACCATCACTTTAGCCCCTTGCTCAAGCGCTTTCTGCAAAGTGGGCAGCGCCGCTTTGAGGCGCGCGTCCGAGGTTACTTTGCCATCTTTGATCGGAACATTGAGATCTTCACGAATTAACACGCGCTTACCGCGCAGATCAAAGTCAGTCATTGCCAGAACGCTCATAGCTTGTCCTTTGTCCTTGTCTTGTCGGGCTATCCAGTCAGGTTAGCCATCAATAATCAAAAAATCAGTTTATACTTTAAGTCGCTTCACGCTATGGCGCCAGCCGATCTCACGCCAGATTCAGGGTGGTATCCAGCATCCGGTTGGCAAAGCCCCACTCGTTGTCACACCAGGTTAATACCTTAACCAAATGACCATGACTGACCCGTGTTTGGGTGCCATCCACAATGCTCGAGCGTGGATCATGATTAAAATCAGCAGACACCAGAGGCTCCATGGTAAACCCAAGCAGGCCCTGTAAACTCCCTTCTGCAACAGTGGCCAGTGCGTCATTGACCTTGTTGATATCAACCCGGCTTTGCAGGGTCACACTGAGGTCCATGACCGACACATTGGTCGTCGGAACCCTTACTGCTATGGCTTCAAAGCGGCCAGCAAACTTCGGTAAAATACGCTCGATACCACGTGCCAAACGGGTATCAACTGGAATGATCGACTGCGACGCCGCCCGTGCCAGGCGCAGATTATCGTGGTGCGCGTCGATCACCTGCTGGTCATTCATCGCAGAGTGAATGGTGGTGATGGTGCCACTGTCCACGCCAAAGGCATCGTCTAGCACTTTAATCACCGGCACGATGCAGTTGGTGGTGCAGGAGCCGTTGGAGACAATGCGATGCCCTGGTTCCAGCTCGTGCTGGTTAATCCCCTGAATCACTGTGATATCAACATCATTGGCTGCCGGGTGCGAAAAGAGCACTTTGCCCGCCCCCGCATCGAGATGCTTTTGCGCATCCGCCCGACTCCCAAAAACGCCAGTGCAATCGAGCACTACATCGATGCCAAGACCCTGCCACGGCAGCTTCGCTAACTCTGCTTCGCGAACCAGCTGGATACGATCCTCTGCAATCTGCAAGTAGCCATCTGCTGCGCTCACAGGGAGCGCAAAACGGCCGTGAGTACTGTCATACTTAAGCAAATGAGCCACCGAACTGGCAGCGGCCAGCTCGTTAACCGCCACCACTTCAATACGGTCGCGGTAGCCCGACTCGTACAGGGCACGCAGCACGCTGCGGCCTATCCGTCCGAGCCCGTTGATTGCAATGCATATTTTGCGCGGTGCGCTCATTTAGACCGCCTGTGCCGTTTTAACGATATTGTCCACGGTAAAGCCAAAGAATTCGAATAACTGGTCGGCTGGCGCTGACTCACCAAAGGTGGTCATGCCAACCACGGCGCCATCCAGGCCAACATACTTCAGCCAGTAGTCCGCGATGCTTGCTTCAATAGCGACACGGCGACGCACTGCTTTCGGCAGTACACGCTCTTTGTAGTCGTCACTTTGCGCATCAAATTCATCGGTGCTTGGCATTGATACCACACGCACCTTCTCTCCTTGCCCGCTCAGTTTCTCAGCCGCCTGCATTGCCAGTTCTACTTCAGAACCGGTGGCGATCAGAATAAGCTCAGGGTTCTCAGCAAAATCTTTCAATACATAGCCACCGCGGCGAATATCAGCCAGTTGCTCGGCGTTGCGTGGTTGCGGCGCTACGCCCTGACGGGTGAATACCAACGCAGTGGGGCCATCGCGACGTTCAATCGCTGCACGCCAGCTGACCGCTGACTCAACCTGATCACAAGGGCGCCAGGTGGTCAGGTTCGGAGTCACCCGCATACTCGCCAGTTGTTCGACTGCCTGGTGAGTCGGGCCGTCTTCACCTAAACCAATGGAGTCATGGGTATAGACAAAAATAGCCGGCTGCTTCATCAGGGCGGCCATGCGCACCGCGTTGCGCGCATATTCCATAAACATCAGGAAGGTCGCGCCATAAGGAATGAAGCCACCATGCAACGCAATACCGTTCATAATCGCCGACATGCCAAATTCACGCACCCCGTAATAAATGTAGTTGCCGCTGGCGTCCTGCTGTGTCAGTGGCTTGGACTGATCCCATTTAGTCAGGTTAGAACCCGCCAGATCCGCTGAGCCGCCGAGCAACTCAGGTAATAACGGGCCAAACGCATTCAACGCTTGCTGCGATGCTTTACGGGTTGCTACTTTCTCAGGGTTGGCCTGAAGTGTCTCAATGTAGGCCTGCGCCTGGTCAGCAAAGTCAGCCGGTAATTCACCCGCCAGACGTCGCTCTAATTCAGCCGCCAGTTCAGGGTGTGCCGCGCGATACGCTGCAAATGTCTCGTTCCAGGCTGCTTCTGCTTCGGCACCACGTGCCTTTGCGTCCCACGCCTGATAAATATCAGCTGGCACTTCAAAGGGGCCATAGTTCCAGCCCAGTTCCTTGCGTGCCAAAGCAATTTCATCATCCCCCAGTGGGGCGCCGTGGCAGCTTTCTTTACCTTGTTTGTTCGGTGAGCCAAAGCCAATCACGGTGCGGCAGCAAATTAAGGTCGGTTTACCGGTTTCCCGTCGCGCCGCTTCAATCGCGGTATTAACCGCCTCGCTGTCATGTCCGTCGACGCCGCCAATGACGTGCCAGCCGTAGCTCTCGAAACGCTGTACTGTGTCGTCGGTAAACCAGCCTTCAACCTCGCCATCGATAGATATGCCATTGTCATCATAGAATGCGATCAGTTTGCCCAGCCCAAGGGTTCCGGCCAGCGAGCAAACTTCATGGGAAATACCTTCCATCAGGCAGCCATCACCGAGAAAGGTGTAGGTATAATGGTCAACCACATCATGGCCTGGCTTATTAAACTGTGCGGCCAGCACTTTTTCTGCCAGTGCCATGCCCACGGCGTTGCTCAGCCCCTGACCCAGGGGTCCGGTGGTTGTCTCTACGCCCGGGGTGTAGCCATACTCAGGGTGCCCTGGTGTTTTGGAGTGTAACTGACGGAAGTTTTTCAGTTCGCTCATGTCGAGATCGTAGCCAGTCAGGTGCAGTAACGAATAAATCAGCATCGAGCCATGGCCATTTGACAGCACGAAGCGATCCCGGTTGGCCCATTCAGGGTTTGCCGGGTTATGCTGCATGTAGTCTCGCCATAAAACTTCAGCAATGTCTGCCATGCCCATCGGGGCCCCAGGGTGACCAGAATTTGCTTGCTGAACCGCATCCATACTAAGGGCACGAATGGCATTGGCGAGGTGACGACGTTGGGACATGGAACACTCCTGAGATTTAAGACTAGCATTTACTCCACCCGGGAAATGAACTTTTCCCCGGGTAGGTTACGTAAAGGGTGTGCAGCAATGGCCTGCGCGCGTATTGTCCACAATTCAGACCGCGCACGCAAATTTAGCATAGCGTTCGGACTTATAGACGTCTAAAACTGGATTTCACCGCTAAAAACGGCTACAGTAGCGCCGTTTCAAAATGAAGAGAGAATTACGAACTATGGCACAACACCTGTTTACCTCTGAATCCGTTTCTGAAGGACATCCTGATAAAATTGCTGATCAGATTTCTGACGCAGTGCTGGATGCGATTCTGCGCGATGATCCGAAAGCGCGTGTGGCCTGCGAAACCTATGTTAAAACCGGCATGGTTCTGGTCGGTGGTGAGATCAATACTCACGCATGGGTGGATGTTGAGAGCCTGGTTCGTAACACAGTCGAGAAAATTGGCTACACCCATTCAGATATGGGCTTTGATGCCGGTAGCTGTGCCGTCCTTAATGCGATTGGTAAGCAGTCTGCCGATATCAACCAGGGTGTTGACCGTGGCGCCCCGGAAGAACAGGGTGCCGGCGATCAGGGCCTGATGTTTGGCTATGCATCGAATGAAACAGATGTACTTATGCCGGCTCCGATTACCTATGCCCATAAGCTGATGCAACGCCAGGCCGACATGCGCCGTAGTGAGCTACCCTGGTTACGTCCGGATGCTAAAAGCCAGCTGACCTTTGTCTATGAAGACGGCAAACCAGTCGGCATCGATGCGGTCGTACTGTCGACCCAGCATGCAGCCGAATACAGCCTGAAGGACGTTCAGGAAGCAGTGATGGAACATATCATCAAACCTGTTTTGCCAACGGAATGGGTCACTAAGCAAACCAAATTCCATATTAACCCAACCGGCAAGTTCGTGATTGGCGGGCCGATGGGCGATTGCGGCCTGACTGGCCGTAAAATTATTGTCGATACCTATGGTGGCATGGCTCGCCATGGCGGCGGTGCTTTCTCGGGTAAAGATCCGTCCAAAGTGGATCGCAGTGCGGCCTATGCCGCACGCTATGTCGCGAAAAATATTGTCGCGGCCGGTCTGGCAGCGCGCTGTGAAGTGCAGCTGTCGTACGCGATTGGTGTCGCCGAACCCACCTCTATCAGTATTGAAACCTTCGGCACCAGCCAGCATGATGAAGCGAGTCTTATCCGTGCTGTTCGCGAGCACTTTGATTTACGCCCTTACGGCCTGATTCAGATGCTTGATCTGGAACGTCCTATCTATTTACAGACCGCTGCCTATGGTCACTTTGGTCGCGATGAGTTCCCCTGGGAACGTACCGACAAAGCGCCGTTGCTGCAGGATGCGGTTGCCTGACCGATGCGTGTACCTCGAATTTACCACCCGCAGCCCCTGCGCTGCGGTGAACTCGTCGAACTGGAAGCAGATGCGGCCAACCATGTTGGCCGCGTTTTGCGTTTAGGTACAGGTGCTGAACTGGAGCTTTTTTGCGGTGACAATTGTCGTTACCAGGCGGTGATTGAAAGCGCCAGCAAAAAACATGTCAGCGCTAAGGTGCTGACGCAGGAGACGGCCGATGTCGAGTCGCCGCTGAAGATCCATCTTATTCAGGGTATCTCCCGCGGTGACCGCATGGACTTTACCTTGCAAAAATCGGTGGAGCTCGGCGTTGCCAGCATTACTCCAATTTTCACTGCCCGCTGCGGGGTTAAACTGCAGGGTGAAAGGCTCGATAAAAAGCTGCTGCAATGGCAGAAAATTGTCATTGCGGCGTGCGAGCAAAGTGGCCGGAATACAGTCCCCAGGGTCAACCCCGCGATCACCTTGCAACAGTACCTTGAGTCGGCTGAACGACCACTTACCCTGACCCTGGAACCCAGCGCAGAGGAGTCATTGAAAAGTGCAACGATTCCGGATGAAGTGAGCTTACTGGTGGGGCCTGAAGGCGGGTTTTCAGCAGACGAAGTGGCGGCCACCCATCAGGCAAAATGCCTGCCAGTACGGCTCGGTCCGCGGGTATTGCGCACAGAAACTGCTGCCCTCGCGGCGCTGGCTGCGTTACAGGCAAATCACGGTGATCTGATTTAATCCCTCGTGCTACACTCGAGGTTCCTTTCTATCTTCTAATTTACAGCTGAGGTTGGCATGAAAGTCGGCATTATCATGGACCCTATTGAAACGGTCAAAACCTACAAAGACACCAGTTTCCGCCTGGCACTTGAGGCGCAGGCACGTGGTGATGATGTGCTGTATATGGAAATGAAAGATTTGTTCATTGACGGTGGCAACCCGATGGCGTTCGTTCGACCACTGACGGTGCGCGACCAGCACGAGGACTTTTACACCCTCGGCGATGGCTGTGATATTCATATGGGTGAACTGGATGTCATCCTGATGCGCAAAGACCCGCCCTTCGATACCGAGTTTATCTATGCCACCCATATTCTCGAGCTGGCTGAGCAGAGCGGCGCGAAAGTGGTCAACCGTCCACAAAGTTTACGCGACTGCAGTGAAAAACTGTTTACCGCCTGGTTCCCCGATGCCATCAGCGCAACCCTGGTAACCCGCGACTCTGACCGCATCCGTGAGTTTCACCAGACCCATAAAGACATTATTATAAAACCACTGGATGGGATGGGCGGCGCCTCGATTTTTCGCATTAAGGCAGACGGCAATAACCTTGGTGTTATTATCGAAACCTTAACCGCCCACGGCGAACGCTTCGCCATGGTGCAGGAATATCTGCCAGCGATTAAAGATGGCGACAAACGTATTCTTCTGATCAACGGCGAGGCGGTACCCTATTGCCTGGCACGGGTTCCTTCCGCCGGTGAAACCCGGGGTAACCTGGCTGCTGGTGGCAGTGGCCGTCCGCAACCACTCAGTGACAGCGACTGGGCGCTGGCACGGCGTATCGGCCCGACCCTGAAAGAAAAAGGCCTCTACCTGGTCGGCCTCGATGTGATTGGTGACCGTATTACCGAGATCAACGTAACCAGCCCAACCTGCATGCGCGAAATTGAAGATCATTACGACATTAATATTGCGAAAATGCTGTTCGATGCCATTGCCAGCGACATGCAGAGCAAAAATTAAACGCTAATAGCCAGCGTACTTTACACAGCGCGGGGGCTGAACAGGGTTTAAAAAGAGGACCACAGCCCCCATAGTAATAGAGTGTTTTACGGTGAGGTAGTCGTGTATGGAAAGCTTACAGAATCATTTTTTGATAGCGATGCCGGATCTCGATGACCCGTTTTTTGAACGGACAGTCACCTATATTTGCGAGCATAATGAAGACGGGGCGATGGGGCTGATAGTGAATCAGCCGGCTGAAATGAGCGTCTCTAAATTACTCGAACAGATCGAAATTCAGGTGCCAGGAGAGAATATTCTTGAACGCTCGCTGGTCTATTCCGGCGGCCCGGTTGGTACTGACCGTGGGTTTGTGATCCACGCGCCGCAGGACACCTGGCGCAGCAGTCTGCAGTTAAGCGATGAGATTATGGTCACCACCTCGAAGGATATTTTACAGGCCTTTGGTTCTGCCGACGCACCCGATAAATTTTTGCTTACCCTTGGTTATGCAGGCTGGGACGCAGGGCAACTGGAGCAGGAACTGGCCAGTAACCACTGGCTAACCATCCCGGCTGACGCCAGTATCCTGTTCGAAACGCCAAGTTCTGAACGCTGGCAGAAAGCAGCAGAGAAGCTTGGTATTGATATCTGGCAACTCGCCCCCGGTTCAGGACACGCCTGATGGCAAGCTACCTCGCTTTCGATTACGGGACAGGTAATATTGGAGTCGCCGTGGGTCAGTCAGTGACGGCGACGGCCACCCCGTTAAAAGCACTAAAAGCGAATGATGGGATCCCCAATTGGGAGCAGCTCGAGCGTTTACTTAAAGAATGGCAACCCGATGTCTGTGTGGTAGGGTTACCGCTTAATATGGATGGCAGCGAACAACCGATCACGGTTCGTGCACGAAAATTCGCCAATCGCTTACATGGCCGCTTTGGCGTGAAAGTTGAACTGCAGGACGAACGATTAACCACAGTCAGTGCAAAAGAATTGCTATTTGCAGAGGGTGGTTATCGTAATTTGGATAAGGACAGCATTGACAGCGCGTCAGCTTGCCTTATTCTACAAGACTATTTTCAACGCTGACGGCAGCGACTGGGAATCTTTACTTGGCTAAAGGTTCTCTTTTCGATATATTTACGTCTCGTTAATTCCTTCTCGTATTTTGAGGGCAACGCCTTGTTCGGAAAAGAAGACCCATTTACAGTCACCGGTAACACCATTTCACTCACTGACGATAACAAGTCATTGTTGCTGGTTACTCCTGCTCGCTATGACAATATTCTGGTCAGCCGCTACGGCGTCGAGCTAACGGACCTTGAGCCTGTGCGTCGTGCTAACGTCAAGAACGTGGTATTAAGCGAATTATTTAAACGCGATAAAACCTTTTTCTTTATTCGTGCCGGCGGCGTCGAGTACCAAATCGACCTGAAGTACGTAGCCAGCCCGATTTCCGAAGTTAAATTCTGATCCGATGTACGCTGACCGTTTGTTAACAAACGTCAGCCTGCTTTGCGCTCTGCTGCTGTGCCTCGTCTCAGCCAGCGCGAGCGCCGAACTTGAGTTCCAGCGCTATGCTGACGACCAGGGACTGCAACTAAACTACCGTTTTTCCGACCATAACGGCACGCCGGTTGAACTCAACGTTCGCACCGAACGTCAGTCATTCATCGGCACCCCAACCAATTTTCGTCCATTAAGCTCAGCGCGATTGCAGCGTGAAGTGCACCGCCAGTTGCTCGACTTTGCCCACCAACAGGGCTGGCATGATATCGAAATTCAACGCCAGGGTCAGTCGCTTCAGGTCATCGCCCATCAAGGCCCGGCCGAACAACAACGCGAGCGAATAAACGCAAT
This sequence comes from Aliidiomarina sedimenti, assembly GCF_003986955.1. GTDB lineage: Bacteria > Pseudomonadota > Gammaproteobacteria > Enterobacterales > Alteromonadaceae > Aliidiomarina > Aliidiomarina sedimenti. The sequence continues at coordinate 32,667 of NZ_PIPN01000007.1, forward strand.
CCAGGCGCACCAGCAAGAGGCCATGCAGCAGGTTCTGGCGCGTTATTATTACGCCTCCATACAGCTGCACGCGGGTCCTGACGGTTATACACCCGACCATCCCCGCATTGCCATTGAATCGCAGGCGGCATTAACCCCCTTCAGCGATGCAGTGGCTGCACATCTGGAGCAAACGTCGGCGCGTGAAACCCTGCAGTTCTTGCTCCGCTGGCTGCAGCAAATTCCCTACGATGACATGAGCAACCGCTTGCAAAGCCCGGGTGCAGGGTTCATTACCCCCACCCGCTTACTCTATGAAAACCATGGCGACTGCGATAGCAAGGTGACCTTACTCGCTGCGCTCTTTGCCAACTTGCACCCTGAGGTCAACAGTCACATTGTTTACCTGCCGGGACATGCCGTCTTCGCGGTGGAACTTGAGCTGGAAGACGGCGATATCTCGGTTCCCTATGCAGGGCAGCGACTGGTCGTCGCCGACCCTACCGGGCCGGCAGCAATGAAAGTCGGCGAGGTCGCCCGCCACTACCGCAGCGCGTTGCACAGCGGTGCAGTGACGATTAAAGACTTCTGACTACAGGTTCTCTTCTGCATACTGCGCCAGACTACTGCGTACCACCCCATTGAGGTTAACCGTGGCACTCCCATGGTAGTTTTTAAAACGCTCAACCAGGTAGGTAAGCCCGGAAGTTAAAGCCGTCAGGTAATAGCTGTCGATTTGCGCCAGGTTGCCGGAACAGATAATTTTGGTCCCTGCACCACAGCGGGTAATAATGGTTTTCAGCTGAGACGCAGTCAGGTTCTGAGCTTCATCCAAAATGACGATGGCATTCTGGATACTGCGCCCACGCATGAAATTAATCGACTTAAACTGAATGTTGGCTTTTCTCATGGTGTAATCCAGGCTTGATTCGGCGTGTTCGTCGGACTTGTGCAGCACCTCAAGGCTGTCCGTAATGGCTGCCAGCCAGGGCGCCATTTTTTCTTCTTCGGTGCCCGGCAAAAAGCCTATCGACTCACCAATTTCCGGGGTGCTACGGGTGACAATTATTTTTTCGTACATGCCCTTTTCAACCACCTGCTCGAGTGCAGTGGCGAGTGCCAGCAAGGTCTTACCACAGCCAGCCGGTCCGGTTAAAATGACCAGATCGATGGTCGGGTCAAGCAAGGCATTGAGCCCCATCGCCTGATAAATGTTCTTGGCTGAAATCCCCCAGGCCCGCTGACTCATCAGCCGTTCCCTGCTGAGATCCTGAATTTTGACCAGGGTCTCCGTATAGCTTTCAATCCGGGCCGCAAAGCTGTCGGTTTCGTCAATCAGATATTCATTTGGGTACGCCCCCGGGAACAGATCACGAGGAATATAGTGGTAGGTGTCGCGACCGTCCTGTTCACTTTTAACATCCGTTACCTGACTCCAGAAGTCACCCGGAAACTGGTAAAACCCTTTGGCGAGGAATTTGATATCGTCAATCAGCTGATCGGTACGGTAGTCTTCAACCCGTTTCACCCCCGCCCCTTTTGCTTTAAGCCGCATGTTAATGTCTTTGGTGACCAGCACCACAGGCCCACTGCGTTGTTTTTGTAACTCCAGTGCTGTCTGAATAATGCGATGGTCGTTTTCATTCAACAGCATTTCCGACTCATTCTGGCGCAACTGGAAATCCGGGAAGATCGACAGGTGCCCCTGCGCCTGATGCTCACCACTGACCCGGGTTAAGGGGACGCCTGCGGTAATTTGCTCAGGTGTCGCTTCGTGCAGCGCATCTTCAAGTGCGCGAATGGCTACACGGGCATCGCGGCTGACATCTTTGTTGCGGTCTTTGATGTTATCCAGTTCTTCGAGAACAACCATCGGGATGATGACGTTGTGTTCCTGAAAGTTAAGAAAGGCAAGTGGCTCGTGCAGAAGGATGTTGGTATCCAGTACATAGTGCTTGACGCCAGTTTCGGACATAGAACGTACCTCAAATGGGGCTGGTTGTTAATTTATTAGCATAGTTTAACCGGTGCTGGCTATGAGTTTTTACTAACATTTTTTTTACCCCAAGGCGGACGCTCCTTTGTTACCATAGCGGTCGGTTCCGTTCATTCGTTAAACGACAAAAAGGCATCCCTTTGAGCGACTTTGCAATTGGCCAACGCTGGTTAAGTGAAACAGAAATAGAGTTAGGTTTGGGTATTGTGACCGGGATCAGTGGCCGCCAGGTCAGTCTGTTGTTCCCAGCCAACGGCGAAGAAAGGGCTTACGCGGCCCAGCAAGCGCCTTTGACCCGTCATAGTCTGGATCTTGACGAAGAAGCACAGCATGCCGATGGCTGGAGTTTTACCGTCCGTAAGGTCGACGAACAGTCCGGCGTTTTGGTTTATCATGGCGAGAAAGACGGTCAACCTGTTCAAGTTCCTGAAACTCAATTGCACTTCCAGGTTCAGCTGAGTAGTCCGCTAAACCGACTGTTAGCTGGCCAGTTTGACCGTGTCAGCCACTTTAATTTGCGCCAGCAAGCCAGTGCGTCGATGCGTGACTGGCTCGAACACCCAGCCAGAGGGTTGCTGGGCGCCCGTATCGAATTACTGCCTCATCAAATATATATCGGCCACACCGTCGGTGGGCGCGCGTTTCCCCGCGTGCTGTTAGCCGATGAAGTCGGTCTGGGTAAGACCATTGAAGCCGGGCTCATTATGCAAAGTCAGCTACTCAATGCTCAGGCCCAACGCGTCCTGGTGCGAGTCCCCGACCCGTTACTGCACCAGTGGATGATAGAGTTACGCCGCCGCTTTAATCTGATGTTTACCATTGTCGACCAGAGTTTCTGTGAGGCCGCAGCGGAGAGCGAAGAAAACCCGTTTAATCAGGTTCAGCTGGCGCTTTGCCCGGCGTCCCTGTTGGAACAGGACAAGCACGTGGCAGCTGCGCAGGAGGCTGGCTGGGATTTAGTGGTAGTGGACGAAGCCCACCAGCTCACCGCGCCGCAACGAAGCGTTGTTCAGCAACTGAGTCATGAAGCGGGTCTGCTACTACTTACGGCGACGCCTGATCAAGGCGGAGCAGACAGTCATTTTGAACAGCTTCACCTGCTTGACCCGGATCGCTTTCACTCGCTTGAGGCCTTTGTTGCCGAGCAGGAGAAGTATCAGCAGGTGGCTGACCAGGCGGCCGACCTCGACGAGAATAGCGAGGCGCTGAACGAGCTGCTCGACGAACATGGCACCGGCCGCGTGTTAATGCGCAACACCCGGGCGAACATCACCGGTTTCCCGCAGCGTCGCTATCAGTTCTATCCCCTTACTAGCGGGGACGACGATGGTTTGCAACGCAAAGTTGAATGGCTGCACAATCTGGCGCGCAGCCATAGTAACGATAAAATATTAGTGATTATGCAGACCCAGGCCGATGTCGAAGAAGTGGCGGCGCTGCTGCGCATCCATTATGGCCGCCATAGCGCACTCTTTCATGAAGGGATGTCGTTATTGGAGCGAGATCGCTCGGCCGCTTTTTTTGCCGACGACGAAGACGGCGCACAACTGCTGTTAAGTTCCGAAATTGGCGGCGAAGGACGCAATTTCCAGTTTGCCCGCCACCTGGTCATGCTGGACTTGCCGACGCACCCGGACAAGTTAGAACAGCGCATAGGCCGACTGGATCGGATTGGCCAGTTGCAGGCATTTGATATTCATCTGGCAGCCAGCCCGGAGTCACGCGAAGCCAGGCTGGCTCGCTGGTACGACGAAGGAATGCAGGCGTTTACCCAACCCAATGCCACTGGCCACCGTTTAATGCAGCAACTTGGCGACGACCTTGAAACGGCGCTGGCTGCAGATACCGCAACCTTCGATGCCTTTATTTCCCGTACCGCCAACGAAGTCGCAGCGATTCGCTCGCACCTTGCCGCAGGTCGTGACCGCTTGCTGGAGTTAAACTCATGTCGTATGCAGCCCGCTCAGGCTTTGTGTCAGGCGATTGAAGAAAGTGAACACAGAACTGAGCTAGCCAGTTTCATGTTCGCTTTCTGGGACCAGTTCGGGGTTCAGGTTGAAGACAAAGATGACCAGCGGTTAATTATTAAACCGGGACAAAATTTTGCCGCCAATGGCTTGCCTGGACTGGATGAAGAAGGCAGCGTGGTGACCTTCGATCGTGTCACCGCGCTGCGTTACGATGATGCTCAGTTTCTTACCTGGGAGCATCCACAGGTGCTAACCGCACTGGATCTGGTGATCTGTGATAACCATGGCAGCGCCTGTGTCGGCATTCTGAAAAACAAAGCGCTACCTGCAGGGCACTGGTTCATAGAAATGCATGTCCGGGCCAGCTTACCGCAAGCCCCCGCGCTGGGACTTGAAAAGCTCTACCCTTGTGCGCCTGTGCGCCTGCTACTGGATAGCCAGGGCCGCAATCTGAACCAGAAAATAACTGCCGATACACTCAACAAGCAACTCCACTTCGTCAATAAGAAATCGGCCGCGCAAATGATCAAGGCGCTACGCAAACCGTTACAGGCAGTGGTCAAACAAACCCTGCCCGAGGCCGAGTCAGTACTGCAACAGCAGTGTGCAGACGCTGCAGCACGTCGCTTGCAAGGCCTCGAAAACGAAATTGAGCGGCTGCAACATTTGCAAACCCGCAACCCCAGCATTCGCGACGAAGAAATTGAAGCCCTGCAGTTGCAACAGGCGAGCTGGAAAAAAGCCTTCGCGGCGCCACAGATCAGCATCGATAGCATACGGGTTATTGTTAACGCAGGAACCGAAGGCGGATGATGCGAACCACCGGGCATGTGTCGCGGGCTACGGATGATTTCGTCTATCAGCCTCCACAGAATCCGTATCTTAGCCTGGTCTATTACGATGACGACATTGTGGTTGCCGATAAGACCAGCGGTTTACTGTCAGTCCCCGGCAAAGCCCCTGCTCATCAGGACAGTCTTGAACGCCGTCTGCGTCGGGTATGGCCAGAAATTCGCGTGGTTCACCGGCTCGACATGGCCACCTCAGGACTGATCCTGTTTGCTTTACACAAAAAAGCACAAAGTGAGCTGAGTAAACAGTTTCAACGACGGACCGTAACCAAGCGTTACTATGCCCGCGTGGAAGGTCAGTTGCCCCAGCCTCAGGGCGAGGTCGACCTGCCGTTACGCTGCGACTGGCCGAACCGGCCCAAACAAATGGTGTGTACTGACCAGGGTAAACCTTCATTGACCGGTTATGAGGTACTCAACTATAACGCCGGACAGAATGTATCAGACGTTATCCTGAGTCCGGTTACGGGGCGTTCACATCAGCTCAGGGTGCATATGAACGCGCTCGGTTGCCCAATTTTAGGCGACCGGCTGTATGGCACTGAGACATCGCAACGGGCGGCTCGACGGTTGCTTTTGCATGCGCAGTCAATCGGTTTCATCCACCCGATAACAGGACAGCCCCAGGCGTTCACCCTGGCGGCACCTTTTTAACCCGCCAGACTAAAGCAAACGGTGAACCTGGCCGATACCTGAGGCATGAAAACAAATTTCCAGTATCCGCGATGGTCGCTCGTTGGTGGTAAGCCCTTTGGCATTGCTTTAGTCGGCGCTGCCTTGCTAGCCTCCTCAGCCAGCTTCGCCAGTCAGAACGACTTTGAGTACTACCTGCCGCCTGGCGAGGTGGTCTGGCTTGAAGACGACGACGATCGGTATTTACTGCTGGAAAAAGAAAATGAACAGGCCTATGACCGCGGGCGCATGATCCTGCTGCCGGATGTCGGCACCCATCCGCTGCAGTCGTCGGCGATACGGGCTTTGTATCAAAGTATGATTGGCTATGGCTGGTATACCTTCGCCTTGCAGCCTCCCACCACCGACATTGGTAGTTTTACCTGGCAAGCAGAAGATGCGTACGAGCGCTATCCTGAACCTGCTACGGTGGAGCCCCTGAAAGACGCGTTACGGCTGCGTATGAACGCCGCACTTACCCATACCGCTGAGCACACGGGTGCCCTGGTCGTCGTCGCAGAAGGAGTCAGTGCAGCACTGCTTGCAGATTTAATGGCGGAGGGTGAATTTGCTCAAATCGATGCGTTGATTGTGCATGGTGTGTATTACCCACAGTGGCAACTGAACCAGGCGCTGGCGACCACCCTGGCTGAACTGCGGATCCCGCTGCTTGACTTAGCACCCGGTGACGGCAATAGCTGGGCCACTGACACAAATTCCAGACGACAGCAGCAGGCACGACGCCACAATCACCTCAGTTATCGTCAGCGTATACTCCCCGCTGGTCGTCATGCTGAGCAGCCGCGCTATTTACAACACCATGTGTATGGCTGGCTGCAAAGCGAAGACTTCTGATCAGGCGGCCCGCCGTGCGCGCTTAATCTTTTCATACGCTGCCTGAATTTCCTGTGAGCGCTGGGTCGCCTTTTTCATCATTTGATCCGGCACCCCCTGAGCAGCCAGTTTATCCGGATGATATTGCCGCATCAGACTGCGATAGGTCTTTTTAACCTGTTCGTCACTAACCGAGGCTTCAACCCCGAGTGCCTGATAGGCATCTTCCAGCGAGCCTGCCTGCTGTTGCCGCCGGTACTGTTCGCCGCCGCTACGGGACTGCTGGCGATGGTGGGTGCGCTGCTGTGAACCTGAAGACTGGGCGAAACGAGCGCTCGCCCCGGTCATGAGCAGCCATTTATCCAGCTGAAACTTATTGAACCCCAATGCCCGGGCAGCGCGCAACAGGACATCGTATTCACTGCGCTGCAGACGGCGGTCATTCAACGCCGCAACCACTAGTTGTTCCATAAAGAGCTGTAAAAGATCAAAGCGGCCACGACTATCCTGGCGAAACTGCTTTAACGTTTTCTCTAACGGGAAATTCGCCTGCTTGCCTTCGCGAAACGCCTCCTGTGCCTCACGCATCATGTCGCCATGTAACTCAAGCTCCCTCATAAGCTGCTGAGCCTGAGCAATATCCACTTCGGTGACACGGCCCTTGCTCTTCGCCAGGTGACCCAGGGTCGCAAACATGGCGTAGAAAAACGTCGCCTGTTTTGAGTTTAACCGCTGATCTTTAAATAAGCTGGCAAAACCACCCCCTTCGTTTACCTGCTGACGATACGCATGATCAAACCAATGACCGATTAAAAACCCCAAAATTGCGCCCGGAAGGCGCGCCAGTAAAAGGCCAAGCACTGTACCAACAATTTTTCCCCACATAAGCCTGCTACTTTTTCCTCACTAATGGTCGAGGTCGATGCGTAAATATCGATCGAGCTCAGCTAAACGTTGTGGCGTCCCTACGTCGCACCAGTAGCCCTGGTGCAGTCGGCCGGTTAGCAAGCCGCCGTGAATTGCCTGTTCAAAGACAGGACGCAGTTTAAGAAAACCCTCATCGAACCCGGCAAAAAGCTGCGGGCTGATAACGCTTACGCCACTAAAGGTGTAGCGTGGCGTTGTTTCGAGGCTAATTCGACCGTGGTTGAGAGCAAAGTCGCCCTCGCTATGGTGAGGCGGGTTTTCAACCAGCACCAGGTGACCATGGGCGTCGCCAAGCTGAGCCGGCAATTCATGGTAATCAATGTCACTCCAGACATCACCATTGACCACGATAAATGGCTCATCGCCGAGCATGGGCAAGGCGCGAATAATGCCACCAGCGGTTTCCAGCCCCCCTGCTGGCTCAGGAGACCACGCAACGCTGACCCCAAACCGACTGCCGTCACCGATATGCGCCTCAAGCTGTTGACCAAGCCAGGCATGATTAATCACCACATGGGTGACCCCAGCCTTCGCCAGCTTATGCAAATGGTAGTCAATTAACGGCGTACCTGCAGCAGTCAGTAATGGCTTTGGTAACTGGTCGGTCAATGGACGCATTCTGCTGCCACGGCCAGCCGCCAGGATCATCGCTCGCATGAAAACGAGGCTCCTGGCAAAATATCCGTTAACAGCGCATAAAACTCTGCTAGGTCCGGGTACCCTTGGCTGACATCCTTGATGTAGCCTAAGGTGCGCGGCACATCGGCCATGTAGCCGGGTTTACCATCACGATGGTTCAGTCTGGCGAATATGCCAGCCGCCTTGAGATGACGCTGAATCCCCATTAAGTCAAACCAGCGGGTAAAAGTCTCTTCGCTGACCTCACTGTCCAGAAGCTTTTCAGTGCGGAGCCGCTGGTATAGGAATGCACGCTGAGTGGCGACAAATTGATCCGGCCAGCGTACGTAGCAGTCACGCAACAAAGAGACTCCATCATAGGTAACAGGCCCGAGTACCGCATCCTGAAAGTCGATAACTGCCAAGCCCTCGTCGGTTTGCATGATGTTGCGCGAATGATAGTCCCGATGGACCCCGACCTGTGGTTGAGACAGTGCGTTGTCTTTCAGCAGATCGCAGGCCTCAAGCCACACCTGGTGTTGCGCCGGGGTCAGGGTCAGCCCAAAGTGGGTTTCCAGGAGCCAGTCATGAAAGAGATCCAGCTCACGTTGCAGCAGCGGCTCTGAGTAGGCTGGCAGTGGTCCCTGGTCGGTGCTGGCGACGCGCATTATCTTCGGCAGCATGGCTAGCGCCTGCTGATAATTGGTTGCCGCGGCGGCTTCATCGGTCAGTTGGCTGTAAAGCAAAGTATCGCCAAGGTCATCGAGCACCATAAAGCCCTGTTTTTCGTCAAATGCATGCACCAGTGGCACTGGTACGCCTTCGTCAGCGTAACGTTGTGCTATCGCCATAAACGGCTGCAACGACTCATGCGGCGGGGGTGCATCAACGGCTATGCGCCAGCTACCCGCATACGGGTATCGAAAATAACGCCGAAAACTGGCGTCACCGGAAACACTCTGTAGCGCTCCCGCTGGGCACTCAGGCTGAGTCTCCAGCCAACTGGCTAACTGCTGCTGCCGAATGTCAGTCACTATATGGCGCTCCTATTCGTCAATCTGTATAAAAGGTCTATCTTATCAAATAGCCGCGCGAAGGAAATTGCTTTATCATAAACGCCTTTTGCGACACCTATTCATTCTAACTGACGGAGCCAGTCACGGTGCATTATCCCGGGCATCTGCCAACTGTTATCTTGTTACCGCTGCTTTTGGCAGCCCCAGTACAGGCAAATTCTAATCCGCCATCGCTGACCGAGCAGTGTTCTGCTCCTCCCGAGTGGTTACCAGACCCAGTCACACACGTCGGCGAAGGGGTTAATCCGGTGCTGCACAATGCCGTGATGAAGAATGCCGTGATCAACACAGGCATGGATGCCTCGGTGCGTGCAGACGGCAGCGAACGCCTTGAAGTCAATGCAGATGAATTCGATATGCGGCGCAATAATCAGGCTTCGTTTAGTGGCAATGTCGAGATCCGCCATCTGAACCAGTATATTCAAACGGAGCAGGCGCAGTTTAATCAGGCTGAAGGGTCTTTGAGCGCCACTGGTGGGCTGGTCTACACGGACGGCTATGTCGCGGTACGCGGCGAGAGTATTGAAGCAAACACCCGGGCGCAGACGGCGTCTATTCATCAGCTTGATTATTATCTGGTGGGCACCTCAGCCAGAGGAGCGGCCCGCGGACTCCACATCACCAATGTCGACAACACCCGTTCTCTCAATTTCAACCGTTCCAGCTTTACTACCTGCCCCGGCGACCGCCCCCCGTGGGAAATCCGCGCCCGCAGTATCGAAATGAACGAAGGCGAAGGCTGGGGCCGGGCGCGTGGGGCTCAGGTGCGCTTGTTCAATATTCCGGTACTGTATGTGCCAAGTTTCTCTTTTCCGCTTACCGACGAGCGCAAATCCGGCTTCTTGCACCCCACAATAACGTCATCAGGTCGCAACGGAATTGAACTCGCGCAGCCTTACTATTTTAGCCTGGCGCCCAACTACGACGCCACCATAACCCCACGCTACATGTCTCAGCGGGGGATTATGGGCATGGCGGAAGGGCGCTATATGGACCAGCGCCAACTCGCTCAGGTCAATCTGGAGTTTCTCGACCAGGATAATGATCGTCAGGATGAAGGCTCTCGCTCCTACTGGCGGGTTGAACATCTTGCTCATATCAGTGACAACTGGAGCACCTACATCGATGCCAGCTCGGTCAGTGATGTAAATTACTTTAATGATTTCGGCAGCGACTTTGCTAACCGGGCGGACTCGCATATCTATCGCCGCGGGCAGGCAGATTACTCCAATAATCGCTGGCAGGGCCAATTACAGATTGAAGATTTTCAGTTACTGGGGCCCTACCAAAGCGCGTTCCGCACCCTTCCCCGGCTAAGCGTCGACTACGACACCGGCCAGCCAGTAAGGCAGGGCCTGCGTCTGGACTGGCAGAACGAACTGACGCACTTCGAGCGCCAAAGCGGCTCACCGGAAAAAGCCTCGCGCTTTCACACCGAGACAGGCGTTAGCTACCTCATGCGACGCCCTGGCTGGGAGTGGAGTTCAGAAGGACGCATGCTGCTAACCCATTATGAACAAACCCTGATTGAAAACGGTGAACTGGTAGACCGTTCGATTACCCGGGCGTTACCTGAATTGCGACTGCACGGCCAACTGAACTTTGAACGCCCGTTTTCGTTCTCTGATCAGACCGGAATTCAGACTCTGCAACCTCAGGTGCAGTTTCTTTACACCCCCTATCGCGACCAACGCAATATTGGGGTGTATGACTCAGTGCCGTTGCAGGACGATTACAATGGACTGTTTCGCAAACGTCGTTTCTCCGGACTGGATCGGATAGCTGATGCCAACCAGGTAACGGTCGGCGCTACCACCAGTATTTTTAATCAGAGTGCCGAAGAACTTATGCGCTTTAGCATCGGTCAGATATTTTACTTTGATGACAGCGAAACTCAGTTGTTTGATAACTCGACTCAAATTACTGATACCTCGTCAGAATTGGCTGCAGAAGTCGATTTTCGTATTAGCAGTCGCTGGTTCTTCAGCGCCAGTGCTCAGTACGACAGTGAACTGAACCAAATGCAGAAAAGCCGGTCTGCTGTTGAATATCGTAAAGATAATAGCAATTTGATACAGTTGAACTTCCGTCAGGTTCGCGGTCTTATTGGTACGGAAACTGACGTTGAACAGGTTGGTATGCTGGGTTCCTGGCAGCTTCGCTCACAGTGGTCGGTAGCTGGGCACTATTACCGGGACCTCGGCAATAGCCGGACCCTGGATGCAAATTTCGGCGTCCAATATGAAAGCTGCTGCTGGGCAGTGCGCTTAAGTGCCTATCGGCGGATCGACCGCAACTTCGAAGGTATCCAGTCGCAACAGAGCCTGTCACCAGCTGAATTTGACAACGGTCTCAGTCTGCAATTTGTTATTACAGGCCTAAGTAGTGACCGCTCTAGCCTCGCGGGCATGCTGCAACAAGGCATTTTTGGCTATCGTCGCCCATTTTACTTAAGTGATTAATGTACACAATTAATGGATATTTTATGAGAGTAGTAACATCCTGGATCATAGCTCTGAGCATGCTGCTAGTATCGGCATCAAGCCTGGCACAACAGTCGCTAGACCGCGTCGCTATTATTGTTGATAACACGGTCGTTCTGGAAAGCGAAATTCAGAGTCTTATTCAGCAGGTTAAACGTGACAGCCGCAGTGCTAACCGCTCACTTCCAAGTGACGATGTGTTACGCACTCAGGCCAGTGAACGCCTCATCTCTCAGAAACTGCAAATGCAGTTAGCCGAGCGCATGGGTATTCGCATCAGTGATGCTCAACTCGACCAGACCATCGCTTCTATTGCCTCCGACAACGAGATGACAGTCGATATGATGCGGACGCAGATTGAGGCGGACGGCGAGTCCTGGCGTCAATACCGGGAGAACGTCCGTGAGCAGATCGTAACCAACGAAGTGCAGCGTGCAACCGTTCAGCGGCGGGTTTATATCAGTCCACAGGAAATTAATAACCTGGTAGAGATCATTGATGAACAGGGTGACTCCACTACCGAGTACAATTTGAGCCATATACTGATCAGTTTTCAGGACGACAGCGGAGAAAACGATGAAAGCGCAGCCGAGCAGCGAGCGAGTGCGGTGCTTAACCGTCTTTCAGAAGGTGATGACTTTGCTGAACTTGCAGTGACTGCCTCCTCTGCGTCTAACGCACTGGATGGTGGCGAAATGGACTGGATGACCATCAATACCATGCCAACGCTATTTGCAGATGCTGTAGAAGGCGCCCAGGCAGGTGATATCGTCGGTCCACTGCGTTCCGGGATCGGTTTCCATATCTTACGGGTCAACGATGTTCGCGGTGCCGAAGTGTTTACGGCGGAAGAAGTGAAAGCGCGCCATATTCTGATTCAACCCTCGGTTATTTTGTCTGACGCCCGTGCCCGCTCAATGTTAGCCGAATTCCGCGAACAGATTATGAGTGGCGAAAAGGAGTTTTCCGAACTGGCTGAGGAGCACTCGGCTGATACCGGTTCAGCACGCGCCGGCGGAGACCTCGGCTGGGCAGACCCCTCAATGTATGTCCCTGAATTCCGTGAGAAAGCGGAGAATCAGGAGATTGGCTATATCAGTGAGCCGTTCCGTACCACCCATGGTTGGCACATCCTTGAAGTTCAGGATCGCCGTACCCAGGACGTGACTGAACAGCGCAAGCAGGACCAGGCGGGTAACATGCTGTTTTCCCGTAAGTACCGCGAAGAACTGGATATCTGGTTACAAGAGCTACGCGACCGTGCTTATGTCGAGGTGCTTGAAGAGTGACCCTTCGCTTAGCTGTAACAGCGGGGGAGCCCGCTGGCATCGGTCCTGATTTAATTATTCAGTTAGCTCAGCAGGCATGGCCTGCTGAGCTGGTTGTTTTTGCCGACCGTGAACTGCTGCTGGCACGAGCCAGTTTACTTCAGTTACCACTGCACCTGCGCAGTTATGAACCAGACCAGCCAGCGCAGCCCACTGCTGCGGGTGAACTGTGCATTCGCCATGTCGCCAGCGCCAAACCCACAGTAGCCGGCCAGCTTGATGACGCCAACGGTAGTTATGTGATTGAAACCCTGCGCTTAGCCTGTGAAGGTAATCTTAGCGGCGAGTTTGCGGCAGTGGTCACCGGCCCTGTGCACAAAGGTATTATTAACGAAGCGGGTATCCCCTTCAGCGGCCATACCGAATTCTTTGCTCACCAGGCAGGTTGCAACGATGTCGTGATGATGCTGGCCACTGAGGGGTTACGCGTTGCACTGGTCACTACCCATATTCCGCTCGCGTATGTGGCGAAAGCGATTACCACACAACGCCTGGAAAAAGTGATTCATATCCTGCATCAGGACTTGGTGAGTAAGTTTAACCTCCCCGCACCGCGTATTCTGGTGTGCGGTCTCAACCCTCACGCCGGCGAAAACGGCCATCTGGGAAGCGAGGAACAGGCTGTTATTGAGCCATGCCTGGAACAATTACGGCAGGAGCACGGTTACCAGCTTCAGGGTCCGTTACCTGCAGACACCATTTTTCAGCCAAAATACCTGGAACAGGCAGATGCAGTGCTTGCGATGTACCATGACCAGGGTTTGCCGGTACTGAAGTACAAAGGTTTCGGCGCCGCAGTTAACATTACCCTGGGCTTGCCATTTATCCGCACCTCAGTCGACCATGGCACAGCTCTTGATTTAGCGGGTCGAGGTAACGCCCATCCCGGCAGTTTCAAGCTTGCCCTCGAACAAGCTATTAGCATGGCAACCAAAGCATTATGAGTAAAGTTCATCAAGGGCACAGAGCCCGTAAACGTTTCGGTCAGAACTTCCTCCATGACGGGGGGGTGATCGATTCCATCGTTGGCGCTATCCACCCGCAACCGGGTCAGGCGTTAGTTGAAATAGGCCCCGGCCTGGCGGCACTGACTGAACCGGCTGCCGATGCCTGTGGTCACCTGCATGTGGTCGAGCTGGACAGAGATTTGGCTGACCGCCTGGAGAGCCACCCGTTTTTAAAAGACAAGCTGACTGTGCACCGCGCTGATGCGCTGAAATTTGACTTTGCGGCGCTCAGCAAAGAGCTGGGTAAACCGCTGCGGGTGTTCGGCAACCTGCCCTATAACATCTCAACCCCGTTGATTTTCCACTTGTTGCAACAACTGGATGTGGTCGAAGACATGCATTTTATGTTGCAGAAAGAAGTGGTCGACCGGATGGGAGCGGAGCCGGGAAGCAAAGCCTTTGGCCGCCTCACGGTGATGATCCAACAAGCCTGCGAAGTCACGCCGGTGCTGGATGTGCCGCCAGGTGCCTTCACCCCGCCACCTAAAGTCAATTCGGCGGTGGTTCGGTTACGCCCTTTAACCACCCCCAGAGTTGAAGTAAAAGATCGTAAATTACTTAACCAGGTTTGCCTGACAGGCTTCAACCAACGGCGTAAAACAATTCGCAATAACTTTAAAGAACTGATGACCGAGGCCGACTTAGAAAGTCTGGGGATCAACCCCGCGGCACGGCCGGAAACTCTCAGTGTTGATGATTTCTGCCGACTGGCAAACTGGCTTGCGGAGCGTGAATAAAGCAATGTTAAGTTCCAACGTATTGGTCAATGTAGAGACCCGATATCTACAGTCGCAATCTGACCCGGAGCAAAAGCAATTTGTCTTTTCCTATACCATTACGATTACCAACGACGGCAGCGAAGCGATTCAGCTGTTAACCCGGGAGTGGACAATCAACGATGCAGACGGCAAAGTGACACAGGTAGCCGGAGATGGGGTGGTGGGCAAACAGCCGGTCATCCAGCCGGGCGAAGCGTTCAGCTATACCAGTGGCACCGTGCTGACCACTCCGATTGGCAGCATGCATGGCCACTACGGGATCTGTGACCAGCAGGGTGAACTGCACCAGGTGGCTATTCCCGCGTTTCGTCTTGCGGTACCGCACATACTCCACTAGAACATCGACCAGAAAGCCCGACTAACAGACACGTTCTACTAACCAAAAGACACAGCTATGGCTCACTACGCGGTTGGCGACATCCATGGATGTATTGATGAACTAAAAGCGCTGCTTGATAAAGTGGCCTTCGACCCTGTCACTGACAAGCTCTGGAGTGTCGGCGACCTGGTCGGGCGTGGACTTCATTCACAGCAGGTTTTACAGTTTGCCGTGGAATTAGGCGATGCCTTTGGCTGCGTGCTGGGCAATCACGATCTGCATTTGCTGGCGGTGTTGTGTGGTGTGCGCCAGGCCCATCCTAAAGACAATACCGACATGATTCACCAGGGTAAAGAAACTGAGTTCTGGATTGAGTGGTTACGCCAACAGCCTCTCATGCTGCATCTACCCGCTTCAGACTCTGTTATCGTTCATGCCGGGGTCTACCCGGAGTGGTCACTTGCCCAGGCCCAGACCCTCGCCGATGAGGTAAGTGCTCAATTGCAGGGTGATGATTATCAAGATTACCTGCAACAGATGTATCACAACGAACCAACGCGCTGGTGCGACAAGCTCACTGGTATCGAACGCTTCCGTTTCATTGTCAACGCTTTCACCCGCATGCGCTTCTGTCGCCAGGAAGACGATGGGCTGCATTTAGATCTGACCTCAAAACTGTCGCCGCAACAGGCTGATGCCGACTTATTACCCTGGTTCAACTTTTATCCACCCTCGCCGATACAAATAATGTTCGGCCACTGGGCAGCACTAAACGGAAAAACCGGACGAGAGGACATTATTGCGCTCGACACGGGCTGTGTATGGGGAAACAAGCTCACACTGCTGAATATCGACCAGCAAAGTTTCGTCACTCAAGCAGCGTTCACGGATGTAAAGTAGCCGGGCTGCGGTGAATGCAATTTCAAATTGCTCAAAATTTCGATATAGTGCATTCGTTATAACTATAAATTATCAGGTTGTCGGTAGGAGAATACCATGAGGTTAACCGTTGCGGCGCGGGTTATCGGTGGCTTTGCCATCATTACCCTGTTACTGCTTATTATAAGTTTAAGTTCCTTCTTTAGTTTGAAAGGCATTGGCGAGTCATCTGAAGAAGTAAGTGACGTTGCGATTCCCTCCTTAATTGGTGTGGCAAATCTGCAAACGGAATTACTACAACTCTCGAACAGCCAGCTGGAAGCATTTCACAGTCAGCGTCTGGCAACGGTGGAAACCCTGCAAGGTGAATTTACCGAGGCATCGACGGCCGTTGACACTCAACTCGAAGAGCTCGCTCAACGTTTGAATGCAACTGACCAACGTGATGAGATCGAAATTCTGGAAGCGGATATTCAAAGCTTCACCTCTCAGGTCGGGCAAATCTTCGACTACCAGACCCGCTACCTGCGACTTGCTAATACCCGTGACAGCCTGTTGGGCGACATTGAGTTTTCTGCTGACGATGCGGCGATGTCATTGCTTGACCTGACCGATGTCCAGGGCCTTAGCAACGAGCTTCGCACTCAGGCAGGCCAGCTTGAGAACAGTCTTAATAGCCTTGTGACTCTGGCCTACGACCTGGTAGCCGTTGAAGAACAGGGTCGCGCCGAGATTATTCGCAGTGAGATTGAAGTGGCGGTTGATTCAACCCGCGAGCGTTACGAAACACTTACCGGGCTTTCTGATCATGCCCTGCTAGCTGACGTGGGTGATTACATTGACACCGCAGCCAACAGTCTGAGCGACAGCGATGATTCATTGGTTGCCGTCGTGTTCGAGCGACTGCAGGCCCGCGAAGACGCGCAAGCGTTGCTAGGGACCAATAATCAGCTGATGGATGTGATCCTGACCGAAATGGCCGATCTACAGGGCCAGGTACAACAGGTCGCTGATAGCGCTCAAATGGACGCAGGCAACGCGATTACCCGCAGTGGCTGGCTGAATGCTGTGCTAACTATTCTGTCGATCGCACTTGCGGTGATCATTGCGTTTGTCACAGTGCGCTCAATTAGCCGCCCACTGGGCCGGGTTAATGACATGCTCAATACACTGGCCAACGGTGACCTGACCGGACGTCTCGATGACAGTGCAAATGACGAGTTTGGTGAGCTTTCCGGTAACATCAATAAACTTATCTTTAACCTGCGTGAGCTGATTGAAGGCATTGCAGACCGTGCTACACAACTGGCAACCGCAGCTGAAGAGTCCTCCAGTGTTTCTGCCGATTCACGGAACTCGATTCAGGAGCAGCGCAGTCAGGTTGAACAGGTAGCAACCGCGACTCAGGAAATGAGCAGCACCTCGACAGAAATGGCGAACGGCGCAACTCAGGCACTGAATGAAATCCAGCATTCGGATGAAGAAGCGAAACGTGTCCGTGTTATCTCGGATGAAAACAAACGCACCATCGAAGAGTTAGCGCGCGAAATCCAGAACGCCTCGGACGTCATCAACCAATTGTCGGAAAACAGCTCCAACATTGGCGGCATTCTTGACGTGATTCGCGGTATCGCCGAACAGACCAACCTACTGGCTCTGAACGCAGCGATCGAAGCAGCCCGGGCGGGCGAACAAGGTCGCGGCTTCGCCGTTGTAGCCGATGAAGTTCGCACCCTGGCCAGCCGGACCCAGCAGTCAACTGAAGAAATTCAGGATATGATTGAACGTCTGCAGAACGATTCAAACCGTGCGGTTACCGTGATGGAACGTGGTCGAGCCCAGGCTGAGACCTGTGTAACCCAGGCTGACGAAGCCTCTGTTGCGCTGCAGGCCATTACTGAGTCAGTGCACCAGGCATCTGACAGCAGTACCGCCATTGCCACCGCAGCAGAACAACAAAGTGCTACTGCGCAGGATATCAGCGAGAAGCTGGAAGCCATTGTGGCTATTGCTGAGCAGGCTGAATCTGGCGCTCGCCAGACGGCCGAAGCCAGTGACGAAGTGGCTAAACTGTCTGCCGAAATGCAGGACAGCGTGAAGAGCTTCCGCTTGTAAGCTACGTAAACACGATCAAAAAAGGCGTCTGAATATATCAGACGCCTTTTTTATTGCCCTACACCAAGCTAGTTAGTTCAGTGTGATGCGGGCGAACTTACGTTTTCCTACCTGATACACTGCAGTACTACCACGCTGGCATTGATGTTTACTGTCAGTCACCTTGTCACCGTCCAGTTTTACCGCGCCCTGCTTAACCATACGCATCGCTTCTGAGGTTGAAGATACCAGGCCGGCTTCCTTCAGTACGCTTGCGATACCAAGTTGGGCGTCGTCCAGCTGCAGGCTGTGTTCCGGCATTTCATCCGGGATCGCATTCTTCTGGAAGCGCTGAATAAAATCCTGCTCGGCACCGTCGGCAGCGGCCTTATCATGAAACCGCTCGATTAGCTCTTTAGCCAGTTCGATTTTGATATCACGTGGGTTCTCGCCGTTTTCTACCCGCGCTTTTAGCTGGGCTAAATCATCCTCTGAGCGGAAGCTCAATAACTCAAAATAACGCCACATCAGTTCGTCTGAGACCGACATCACCTTACCAAACATATCGTTTGGCGCATCGGTAATACCTATGTAGTTGCCCAGTGACTTAGACATTTTTTGCACGCCATCGAGTCCTTCAAGCAACGGTACTGTAATCACCGTTTGTGGCGTTTGACCGTTTTCTTTTTGCAGCTCACGGCCCATCAATAAATTGAAGCGCTGGTCAGTACCACCCATCTCAATGTCAGCTTTCAGCGCAACCGAATCCCAGCCCTGGATAAGTGGGTACAGAAACTCGTGAATGGCAATCGGCTGACCACCCTGATAACGCTTCTTAAAGTCGTCGCGTTCGAGCATACGGGCGACCGTGGAACTGGCTGCCAGTTTAATCAGTCCTGCGGCGCCAAGCTCATTCATCCATTCACTATTGAAACGAACTTCAGTTTTTTCTGCATCGAGAATTTTAAATATTTGCTCTTTATAGGTCTGCGCATTGGCCAGCACATCATCCCGGGAGAGTGGTTTCCGGGTCACATTTTTGCCCGTCGGATCACCTATCATGCCGGTAAAATCACCGATCAGAAAGACCACGTTATGGCCCATGTCCTGAAGTATTTTTAGCTTATTAATCAATACAGTGTGGCCCAAATGCAGGTCCGGCGCGGTGGGGTCGAAGCCAGCTTTGACGGTCAATGTCTTACCGCTGCTGAGCTTCTTCTCAAGCTCATCCGCCAATAGAACTTCATCTACTCCGCGCAGTAATTCCGCGACTCCTGGCTTACCGTTCATTTACTTTCCTCGCCCTGAAATTCGTTTGAAGGTCGCATTCTACTTGATTTTTGTTGAGCTTTTAAGCATTCTGGCAAGCATATACAGATACTGCTCGATGTTTGCACAGTTACAATGTTACAATGCAACTTTGCATGCCTCGTGCAGTCTGACAAGTTCGGCCTGATACGGACAGTCTTCTGTAGTGTTCAGGCTGACAATAATGCTAACGATAATTAAGTGCGCTAAATACAGGTAGTTCAAGGGTCATCTCATGACACAATTTATTCATCATCTGCCGCGACAACATAAAGTGGTCATCGCGCTCATCCTGGGTGCGTTGCTGTTGCTTGCCTTGCTGCCGTCTGAAAAGGCGAGCGCATCGCGTAACACCTCCAGTGCAGAAGAGCTTGAGCTCGGTAAGCGTTACGCTCTTGAATTGCATGTGGCGGCCCTTGAAGCTGAAGATAATGAATTACTGGATAACCTTGAATGGCAGAGCTACCAGGTTCGCTCCGGCGATAGCCTGGCGCGCATTTTCCAGCGCCTCGATTTTTCCGCCCAACAGCTGCACCGCGTAACGCAGGCAGAAGATGCCAGCCTGTTGCAGCGTATTCACCCGGGCGATGCCCTGCATGTTGGTCGTAACTCAGACGGCGAATTAGTTCAGCTAACGTACGAACTGAATGACATGGAAACACTGCTGATTACCTTGATGGAAGACGGCAGCTACGCGAGTCAACGTGACCTGAGAGAGGTCGAAGTCCGCTACGGTTTTGCCAATGCAACGATTTCCAGCAGTTTCTGGAATGCAGGGGTTCAGGCAGGTTTAACCCAGGCTCAGATCATGAACCTTGCAGAGCTATTCGGCTGGGACGTGGATTTCGTCATGGATATCCGCCCCGGCGATCATTTCAGCGTCATTTTTGAAGAGCGTTTTATAGATGGTGAATTCATTGGCACCGGCAGTATCGTCGCCGCTGAATTCTCCAACCAGGGCGACTCCTTCCAGGCGATTCGCCATGACAATGGTAATTACTACAAGCCTGACGGCCGCAATATGCGCCAGGCATTCCTCCGCGCACCCGTCGCATTCAATCGGGTAAGTTCAGATTTTAATCCTCGCCGCGTGCATCCGGTAACTGGTCAGGTTCGTCCGCACAATGGTATTGATTATGCCGCAGCCACAGGCACCCCCGTTATGGCAGCCGGCGATGGTCGCGTCGTTGAAAGTGGTTACAATAACCTCAATGGTAACTACGTTTTCATTCAGCATGGCGAACGCTACGTCACCAAATACCTTCACCTTAACCGTCGTGATGTACAGCGCGGAGCCCGGGTTCGCCAGGGACAGCGTATCGGTACAGTTGGCGCTACCGGACGGGTAACTGGTGCCCACCTGCATTATGAATTCTTAGTCAATGGTGTCCATCGCAACCCGCGTACGGTCGACCTGCCAGCCGCCGAATCACTGCCGCGCAGCGAAATGGCCCAGTTCAACGTAATCGTTGAGGAACGCCTGGCACAACTGGAAAGCCAACGCCGCGTCATGGTGGCGATGAACGACAACGACGAGCTATAGCAAACGATGTCAGATTTTTACCTTGGCCTGATGTCGGGCACCAGTCTGGATGGACTCGACATAGCCTTGTGTGAAATCGATGAAAATGGCCATACCAGACTGGTCAAGAGCCATTCAGCCCCGCTCCCTTTAACGCTAAGAACACACCTCCAGGCATTGACCCAGCCCGCCACTGACGAACTTAATATCTACGCCTCCTGTGACCGCGAGTTCGCTGCTTTCTGCGCCCAGCATATTCTTCATTTCCTTCGTCAGGCTGACGTCCCTGCTTCCCGTATCCGCGCGATTGGTAGTCATGGCCAGACCGTTCGCCATATGCCAGTAGCAACCCCGGCCTATACCCTTCAGCTGGGCTGTGCGTCGACGCTGGCGAGCTTAACAGGTATTGATGTGGTAGCGGACTTCAGACGTAAGGATATAGCACTGGGGGGCCAGGGAGCGCCTCTGGCGCCAGCCTTTCATAAGGCCATGCTGGGTGGTGATGCTCTCTCGCGGGCGGTGCTCAATATTGGTGGCATTGCCAATTTGACGTTATTTACTGAGGATAAGCAAACGCTTGGTTTTGACACCGGCCCGGGCAATTGCCTGCTCGACGCCTGGTACACCAGGCAGCACCCGCTGCAGGGGCGCTATTTTGACCAAGAGGGTGACTTTGCTCAGTCAGGACAGATTAATCAGGCATTCCTTGAACGTATGCTGGAAGACCCTTACTTTCGCCAGCCAGCCCCAAAAAGCACCGGCAGAGAGTACTTCCACCTCGACTGGGTAGAGCAGAACCTTGCCGCAGAGGATCTCGACCCGGCCGACATACAGCGAACCCTGCTTGAATTGACCGCGGTTACGATTGGTGACCCATTGCGCAATTACGCGCTACGCGAATGTTTCGTTTGTGGCGGCGGCGTGCACAACAGTGCATTGCTGGATCGGCTTAAAGCGCTTAGTCCCGAGGTGACGTTTGCCTCCACTGCAGAGCTTGGAATTGAACCAGACTGGGTGGAAGCCATGGCGTTTGCCTGGTTAGCCTGGAGCCACATCGAGAAACGCCCGTCCAACCTACCGGAAGTGACGGGCGCTACACGAGCCGCCATACTCGGCGGCTATTTCCCAGCGAATTAAAATTTACTTACCTTAGCAAATGCATCACGGGTGATATTCTCCACCCCGTCATTTGTAACGTGCACACTGTCTTCGATACGAACACCACCATAAGGCCGCAGTTCAGCGATCCGCGCCCAGTTGAAGTCATCATTGCCGTCAAACTCTTCCAGCAACTGATCAACCACATACAAGCCAGGTTCAATGGTAAAGACCTGACCCGGTTCAATGTTACGCAACAAACGCAGGAATGGATGGCGCCCGTCACGCTCATAAGCATCACCCTGAGCGGACTTGAGGAAACCACCAACATCATGCACCTGGAGGCCAATGTAGTGGCCTAAGCCGTGCGGGAAAAATGCATTGGTGTAGCCGCGCTCGTACACTTCCTCGGGGCTAATCTTAAAGAAGCCAAAGTCGACCAGAATAGTTGCAACCATGTGATGCATGCGAACATGCAGATCGTAATACGAAACACCAGGACGGATGGCCTCAATAATGGCCTGCTCGGCTTTATCCATTGCCTCCACCAGTTCCTGGTAGAAACCACTTTTCTGCGCCGCATAGGTACGGGTGATATCGGCACAATAGCCGTTGTACAGAGCGCCAGCATCAATCAGAAAGGAACGCGACTCGGAGGGAGCGCTGCGGTCGTACACATCATAATGCAAAATGGCCGAGTGCTCATTCAAGGCAATAATCGAGTTATAGGGCACTTCCTGCTCACGGAAATTAATGGCGCTCAGATACGCATGCTGGATCTCAATTTCACTCGCGCCGGCATAAAATGCATCACGTGCAGCGACATGCGCTTGCGCTGCGAGGCCATTTGCTTTGCGCAGGTTTTCCAGTTCCCATTCAGTTTTTTCCGCCCGCTGATAATGCAGATGATCAATCAATGCCTTGGGGTTTATCTGACCCAGCTGCCAACTGGTCATGGGTTCGAACTGCTCGCCCAAATACGCCGTTTTCGCCAGCTCGTCGCCCAAATCTGAACGCACCTGAGCCAGATTATCGACGACTTTCAGCTCCATATGATCCTGCCATTCGGCCGGCGCAATGTTGACGGGTGCATGCCAGAAATCCTTCGCTTTATACAGATACACCACTGGCTTGCAGCCAGCTTTATAAAAGATAAAACTCTTCGGACTTTCAGTGACAGGGAGCCAGTATTTAAACAACGGGTTGACCCGGAACGGGTACGGATTGTCGTCCAGAAAGGCTATCTGCGATTGACCTGAATAGATCAGCACACTGTCAAAACCTGTGGCCTGCAGCGCTTCGTCAAAGCGGGACTGCACCGTGCTGATGTGGTTCGCATAACTACCCATAATCACCTCAATTACGATCAAAAAGAGCCCAGAGTTTAACAAAAAAAAGGGCGACCTGCATGGTCGCCCTTTTTCTGTTTATTCGTTTGCTGGCTTATTCACCCAGACGTGAACGCACCGCATCAACCACCGCGGAAGAGCCATAACCTGATGATTCTGCCCAGTTCAGCATGGTTTCACCATTCACGGTATCTTCTTCAATCGCGCTGGCTGGTAACTGACGAGTGATCATTTCACCAACCTGAGCAGCTTCAGCGGTAATCGCAAACTGCAGCATGCTGTAGCCATTGCAACGTACGCCAGAGTAGATATTGCGCAAACGCATATTGTGGTTGCTAAGAATGGTACGCAGGCGCTGACGGTCATCAGCACTGATTGCGGTACAAATACCTTCGGCTACCTGATTGGCTGAGGCAGTTTGAATCGACGTACCCATCACTAAACCACAAACGATTGTTGCTAACGCTAACTTTTTCATCCACAAACTCCTATCTGACGTGCGTTAAATTTTGCGCAATTTTGCCGCAGACAGATTAAAAGGCAAGCAATTTCGTGTACTTTTATTGTTAAATGACTGCTGGATTTATGAGCAGGTTTTGTTAACTTTTCTCGCCTTAAAACAACCGCGCCAGCCCTTGTACAGGCTGGCGTTGTGCAGGATTTTGTTAACCAGCTAAACATTCCGACTGGTCTGTTGAGTAGATTATTTTTTCTATTAATAGCATTCACTGAGCGCGTTCATGACGAACACACTTTAAACCGCGAATGAAGCTCCACATCCGCAGGTTGTGGTCGCATTGGGGTTATTGACAAAGAAGCGCGCGCCCTGCAACCCCTCTTCATAGTCGACCACTCCACCCACCAGATACTGCAGGCTCATAGGATCAACCACCAGGGTTACGCCTTCGCGTTCAATCGACATGTCGTCCGGGTTGACCTCTTCAGCAAAGGTAAAGCCATACTGAAAGCCCGAACAGCCTCCGCCGGTAACAAAAACACGAAGCTTCAGAGTCTCGTTTTCTTCTTCCTCGATCAGGGTTTTCACCCGTTTCGCCGCGGCCTGACTAAATTCAATCGGCAATGCCTGTTCAACACCACTCATGGCTTCTACCTCCTGACCTTTAATTTGATTCGCCTTGCATTGCGGCGCCCGCATTTGCAAGGTCATTCCAGTTATATTGCTGACTGGTGCGCTGCCCGCCCCGGGTGCGCACGTTAACCTGCACCGTTTCAGGACTTAACCCTTCGGGCATTTTAAAACTGCCATTGACCCGGGTGAAATAATTCATCGCAAAACTGCCTGTGCCCTCTGCGAGCTGGGCCAGTTCCAGCACATTGTACTCAACCCCACGTCCATTGCGACGACCTCGCAGGATAATCGAGTAAGACCCCTGTGCCAGTTGCTGCTGGGCCCGATCCAGCTGGACCAGAATCAAGCGGAAGCGGAACACGTCACCGCCATCTCCGGTAATCTGCAGCGAGTCAATTTTAACCCCATCCGCATCCAGTTCAGGGGCCATCACCCGCTGATAGAAAGACAGTTCGCGGCGTACTTCAGAGGTGTGGTCCTGAGCACTACGTAACTCACCCTGCAAGTTCTCGATGGCGACCCGGTCTACATCACGTTCCACCTTTAGTATATTGGTCTGATACTCCAGATCTTCAATAGTACTCTGCAATCGGGTGATACGGTTTTCGAGGCGTTCCCGCTCTTGTTCAAGAAATTTCAGTCTGGCATTGCCAATTTCATACCCGCCCCAGGCGCATAAACCTGCCAGGACAACGACTACTATTGTAAAGCGAAAGCGTCCAAGACGTTGTCGCCAATTCGAAAAACTCACCTTACGACCACCTGTGGTATGCTAATACCCAAACTAAGAAATGACCGAAATAGTAACATGAACCACTTTTTACTTCAGCATTACGATTGGCTTAAAGCG
Organism: Aliidiomarina sedimenti; assembly: GCF_003986955.1. Taxonomy (GTDB): domain Bacteria; phylum Pseudomonadota; class Gammaproteobacteria; order Enterobacterales; family Alteromonadaceae; genus Aliidiomarina; species Aliidiomarina sedimenti. Next base: position 57,696 of record NZ_PIPN01000007.1, read on the forward strand.
CTGCATATTATTTTTATGGTCGCCTGGTTCGCGGGTATTTTTTATCTGCCACGGATCTTTGTCTACCACGCTGAGACGACTGATACGTCTGTTCAGGCACAATTAAAGGTGATGCAGCGACGTCTGCTCTTCTTTGTGACCCCTTTTGCACTTCTCACCCTTATATTTGGCTTGCTGATGACGTACGCCCTGGCCACTGTCAGCAGTCTGCCAGTGTGGCTGCACATTAAATTTGCCCTGGTAGCGTTGCTGTATATCTACCATGGCTACTGTTTCCGCTTGCTTCGCACCTTTGCTAATGACGCCAATACCCGCAGCGGCAAGTGGTACCGTGTGTTTAATGAGGTTCCGGTACTCATCCTCTTTGCAGTGGTGTTATTAGCGGTGATCAAGCCCTGGTGATCTGCTATCATGCAGTGCCAGCATGCTTTTAACCAGTTGGGGACTCCATACGATGCATTTCACCGGCGCCAATATCCTTTCGGTCAAACAATTTGATGCTGAAGCCATTCAACAAGTATTTTCTATTGCAGATCAGATGCAGCCCTATGCACACCGGAGAAAACGGACCAAAGTGCTGGATGGTGCGATTCTGGGCAACCTGTTTTTCGAGCCATCCACCCGGACCCGGGTCAGTTTTGGTACCGCTTTCAACCTGCTCGGCGGCGAAGTCCGCGAAACCACAGGCATGGAAAGCTCGGCCATTGCCAAGGGCGAGTCACTCTACGACACCGCCCGGGTGCTTTCGAGTTATAGCGATATTATCGCTATGCGTCATCCAAAAGCCGGCTCTGTAGCAGAGTTTGCCGATGGTAGCCGGGTCCCTGTGATCAATGGCGGGGACGGTGCCAACGAGCACCCCACTCAGGCCTTATTAGACTTATATACCATTCAAAAAGAGCTGCTACACAATCAGCTGACGGTAGACGGGATGCATATCTGTATGGTGGGTGACCTCAAATACGGACGCACGGTGCACTCGCTGTCGAAGCTGTTGTCGATGTATAAGAACGTCCGTTTCACCCTGATTTCGCCGCGCGAACTGTCTATGCCAGACGACATCCTGAGTATTCTGGATAGCGCTGGTCACCGGGTCACCGTCACCGAAAAAATTGAAGGCTCGCTGGATGCCGACATCGTCTACCAGACCCGCATTCAGCAGGAGCGTTTTGCTAATTTGCAGGACGCTGATCAATACCGCGGAAAATTCCGTTTAAATCATGAAATCTATACCCGGCACTACAAGCCAAATACCGTCATTATGCATCCGTTACCACGTGATTCGCGTGCCGAAGCCAATGAGCTCGACAACGATTTGAATCAAAATCCGAACCTGGCCATTTTCCGCCAGGCCGATAACGGTGTGCTGATTCGAATGGCACTTTTCGCGCTCACCTTGGGCGTAGAAAATTTGCTGCAAAAATACGAAACCGACGTTGTTTGGCACAGTGCCAAAGCCAATCTTTAAGAGGTACTCATGTCACGTTCAAGCGAACTTTTTAGTAAAGCTCAACACAGTATTCCAGGTGGCGTGAATTCGCCAGTACGCGCCTTTACCGGCGTCGGCGGCGACCCGATATTCTTCGAGCGTGCGAACGGCCCCTACATGTTCGATGTAGACGGTAACCGTTACATTGACTACGTCGGCTCCTGGGGCCCGATGATTTTAGGTCATAACTTTCCGGCTATTCGCGATGCGGCGATTGAAGCTGCGGAACGCGGTCTCAGTTTCGGCACCCCAACCGCGATTGAAATTACCATGGCTGAAAAGATCATTGAAATCGTCCCATCGATAGAAAAGGTGCGCATGGTCAACTCAGGCACCGAAGCCACCATGAGTGCGATTCGCCTGGCTCGCGGCTACACCAAACGAGATAAGATCCTCAAGTTTGAAGGCTGCTACCACGGTCATGTGGATTCACTGCTGGTTAAAGCCGGTTCCGGCGCCCTCACCTTAGGTACACCAAACTCACCGGGTATTCCTGCCGACCTGGCACAGCACACGCTGACAGTGAGCTTTAATAACCTTGAGGAAGTGAACGAGGTATTTGAGCAGTACGGTGACCAGATTGCCTGTATTATCGTTGAACCCGTGGCTGGCAATATGAACTGCATCCCGCCTCAGCCCGGGTTCTTAGAAGGCTTACGCAAAGTCTGTGACGACAATGGTTCAGTGCTGATCTTTGACGAAGTCATGACCGGTTTCCGGGTCGCACCGGGCGGGGCTCAGCAATACTATGCGATTACCCCGGACTTAACCTGCTTAGGTAAGGTTATTGGCGGCGGCATGCCAGTGGGTGCTTTCGGTGGTAAACGCGAAATCATGGACCATATCGCTCCAACCGGTCCGGTTTATCAGGCAGGCACTCTGTCCGGTAACCCGGTCGCTATGGCCGCGGGCCTGGCGGCACTAAACGCACTGCAGGAGCCCGGTCGTTACGAACAAATGAATCGCTCGGTGGAAATGCTGGTCAAGGGCCTCCAGGATGCTGCCGACGAAGCCGGTATTCCATTAAGCATTAACCATGTCGGTGGTATGTTCGGCTTTTTCTTCACCGACAAAGACAAGGTGACCAGCTTTGCAGACGCGACAGCCTGCAACATGGATCATTTTAAAGCCTTTTATCACCAAATGCTGAAACGTGGTGTGTATCTCGCGCCAAGCGCCTTTGAAACCGGTTTTATGTCGATGCTGCACAGCGATGCTGACATCGAACAAACCATTCAGGCTGCTCGTGAGTCCTTCGCCGCGCTGAATAAATAAGCCTGGCGTTAGTGCCCGCCCGACTGGTCTGCTTGCGTCCTGCGCACGGGCGACCTATCATCGGGCGGCATATTCTACCCTTGTTTTAGTCGTCGAAAGGTATTTCATGGCCGAAAAGAAAGTCGAACACCCACTGTATATCCCCCATGCTGGTCCTTCTTTGCTGGAGACGCCTTTATTGAATAAAGGCAGTGCCTTTAGCCGTGAAGAGCGAATTGCTTTTAACCTGACCGGCTTATTGCCGCCGCGCTATGAAACCATCGAAGAACAGGTTCGGCGAGCGTACATGCAGTACTCAAGCTTTGAAACGCCGATGAATAAGCATATTTATTTGCGCGCTATTCAGGATAATAACGAAACCGTATTTTATCGTTTGCTGGTCGATCACCTCGAAGAGATGATGCCGATAATATACACCCCGACAGTTGGCGATGCCTGTGAGCAGTTCTCTGATATTTACCGCAGTTCACGGGGCTTATTCCTGTCCTATGCTGAACGCGAGCAGATGGATGATATTCTGCGCAACGCAACCAAACGCCGGGTTAAAGTCATTGTCGTGACCGACGGCGAACGTATTCTGGGGCTGGGTGACCAGGGCATCGGCGGGATGGGCATCCCGATTGGTAAGCTCTCGCTGTATACCGCCTGTGGCGGCATCAGCCCGGCTTACACCTTACCTATCATGCTCGATGTGGGCACCGACAACGAGAAGCTACTCAATGACCCCATGTACATGGGGGCCCGGCATAAACGTATTCGCGGCAAAGAGTATGATGAGTTCGTCGAGACCTTTATTCGCTCACTGCAACGGCGCTGGCCAGACGCCATGATCCAGTTTGAGGATTTCGCCCAACCCAATGCAATGCCGATTCTAAACCGCTATCGTGATGAGATCTGTTGTTTTAACGACGATATTCAGGGCACTGCGGCGGTTACCGTTGGCACCTTGCTGGCCGCCTGCAAAGTTAAGAATCAAAAGCTTAGTGAGCAAAAGATCGTTTTTGTCGGCGCAGGTTCCGCTGGCTGCGGTATCGCCGAACAGATTATTGATCAGATGATCGCAGAAGGTATCAGCGATGCTCAGGCGCGTTCACAAGTGTACATGGTCGATCGCTATGGCTTGCTGGTGAATGGCATGCAGGGGTTGCGCGACTTCCAGCAGGCGCTGGTTCAATCCGACAAAACCATTGGTGAGTGGCAGTTTGCCGGCGACTATCCGTCGTTGCTGGATGTGATGTACTGCGCTGAACCGACCGTCCTGATTGGCGTTTCTGGTCAGCGGGGGTTATTCACTGAACAAGTGATTCAGGCGATGCATCAAAGCTGCGCGCGACCGATTATTTTCCCATTATCGAATCCGTCACGTAATGTCGAAGCGACACCGGAGCAGGTCATCGAATGGACTCGTGGCGAGGCCATTGTCGCCACCGGTAGTCCCTTTGCACCCGTCGTGTATGAAGACCGTTATTACCCCATAGCTCAGTGCAACAACAGCTATATTTTCCCTGGTATTGGCCTTGGCGTTCTGGCTGCGCGTGCCAACCGCATCACCAATGAGATGCTGATGGCAGCGAGTCAGATGCTGGCCGAATCGTCACCCGCGGTGCAGGAAACCGGAACCGATTTACTGCCGCCGATTACCAGCATCAGTGACCTCAGCAAGCGTATTGCTTTTGCTGTTGGCAAAGTTGCGCAGGAGCAGGGTCATGCTCTTGAAGTGCCTGATGAGCTGCTCCAGGAACGCATCGATGCAAATTTCTGGCGCCCTGCGTACCGTGAATACAAACGGGTTAGTATCTGATGGTAAGCACGTCATACACAGCAAGGGCCGCATAAAGCGGCCCTTTTTTTAATACCTGTCAATTAGCCACCGAACAGGCGCTGCAGCCAGTTCGGTTCATCGTCATCCTCTTCATCGTCTTCATTACCTGCGCAGCGCCCATTAGCCGGCTCACGGTACTGATGACTAGGCAGACGTAACGCTCCGCCGCATTCCAGGCCCACTGGCAGGCCGCTAAGACGGTCGAATGCACCTGTGCTAAGTGTCGCCGGCAGGGTTCTCTGCAATGGCTCAACACCGGTCTGGTTCCACAAATCAGCAGCGACCAGCAAGGCACCATTACTGCCAGTCAAGCCTATCGGTTGATTGTCATCCCGGCCTAACCAGACCGTGGTTAATAAACGGTCGTCGAAGGAAACAAACCAGCTGTCACGCAGCTCATTGGTCGAACCCGTTTTGCCTGCAAGTCCTGTTTCACCGACCATGGTGGTTAACGCGCGGGCGGTGCCTTCCTGCACCACCCCTTGTAACGCAAAGGTATTCAGGTAGGCGCTGGTTTCGGTAAAAACCCGCTGTGCACGTCGTTGCTGTCGGTATAGCTGTTGGCCCCAGTGAGTAGAAACGGCTTCAATACTGGTTAATCGCTGTTGTTCACCGCGATTCGCCAGCACACTGTAGATCTGGCTAACCTCGACAGGGGACATGTCCACCGCACCTAACAGCAGCGACGGATACGCGTGAGTGCCGGTGGCAAAGCCTGCATTGTACAGCCGCTCTCGCACTTGCCCGACACCTATATCCATGCCAACACGGATAGCCGGCACATTACGTGACTCTATATAACTCTGATACAGTGTCACCGGCCCTTTGAACTCGCCATCAAAGTTGCGTGGCGTCCATTCCCGATCACGTTCATCTATCAAGGTTAACGGACTGTCATCGATCAGCGTTTCGAGCCGATAAGAAGCGGGATCTTCCAACGCCAGGGTGTAGGTAAAAGGTTTAATCAATGAGCCAATCGGTCGCTTGGCGTCAAGCGCACGGTTGAAACCGCCAGTGGTGTCACCTGCAGTCCCTGCCAATGCCCGTATCACGCCTTGCTGATGGTCACTGACCACAATAGCGCCTTCCAACTCGGCGACATCAACCCGCCCGCCACGACGCTGAAGTGCTTGCTCTGCCTGTGCCTGCAAATAAGGGTCGAGGTGAGTAAACACTCGCAAACCGGTTTGCTGCCACTCGCGACCGGGAACCAGCTGACGCAGCTCGCGTTGCACCAGGTCGACATAATCAGGTCGGTCGCCGAGTACCAGGCGCGAACTTTCACGACGCAAGAGCGGAGCATCCAGTGCAGCCAGATAGTGGACCTGGGAAATTAACTGTTTCTCGTACATCAGTCGCAATACGACTTCGCGTCGCTTTATTGCATTCTCGGGCTGGCGTCGCGGGTCATACAGACTTGGTCCTTTGACCATTCCGACCAGCAACGCAATTTCAGCAGCGCTCAAATCCTCAACCGCTTTGCCGAAAAAGTACTGCGAAGCCAGCCCCACACCATGAATAGCATGCCCCCGATCCTGGCCAAAGTAGACCTCGTTAAAGTAGGCTTCGAGGATTTCGTCTTTGCTAAAGCGGTAGTCCAGGCTCAACGCCATCAAGGCTTCCTTGAACTTTCGACTGAGGTTCTGAGCCCGGCTTAAGTACATGTTTTTGACCAGTTGCTGGGTCAGGGTACTGCCTCCCTGCACCGTCCGCCCTGCAGCCAGGTTCGCCATGGCAGCACGGATAATGGCGGTGGGTTTGACGCCGAGGTGGGAATAAAAGTCCTGATCCTCAACCAGGAGCAAGGTGTCCTGCATTAACTGCGGTACTTCCTCGAGGCTAACCAGCAATCTGTCTTCACCACTGTCAGCGGCAAAACGACCAATCAACTGGGGCTCCAGACGGGCTTGTTCAAGTGGCTGCTGTGACGGCCAGGCCAACACATCGGTCAGCCGGGAACCCTCGAACTGCAGCAACAAACGCTGACTAGGTTCAAAGCCATCAGCAAAGTCAAATGCGCGACGATGGAGTAAAATTGCGTTGTCGCGGGCGTTGTATTCACCTTGGTCACGCGCTCCCGGCGAGCTGGTGTATTCCAGGGCACGCAGCTCGGCTTCCACGCGTTGGCGGGTCAGACTACCCGGGGTAAGATTCAGCGCCCGGCTATACAATAGCGCCGGCGCCTGGTAGCGATTTTGCTCAAAGCGTTCACTGACCACGCCATCCAGATACACCGCATAAAACAGCAACAGAATCGAGCCCGCCAGTGCCAGCTTAACCAGTAGCCAGGCTACGGTACGCATTGACAGTTGCCATTTGGGTGCCTTTTTCGTATTACCTTTAGCTGCCATGCAGAGCCTTTTTTGTGAGGTGAGTAGCGGTGGCAACCGCTGGATTTTCTGGCCATGGATGTTTTGGATAACGCCCGCGCATTTCTTTGCGCACTTGCTGGTATGCTCCCTGCCAGAAGGCAGTCAGATCCGTGGTTCTGGCTAACGGGCGGGCCGCAGGCGACAATAAATCAAAACAAAGGGGAATGCTGCCATCCGCCAGTTGAGGCGATTCGGAGAGTCCGAAGACCTCCTGTAATTTGAGGCTGACCAGGGCACTGCCATCGGCTTGATAGGAAATCCGGTGACGGCGGCCACTTGGCGCCTGCCAGTCGGTTGGTAACTGGGTCTGTAAACGTTGCTGGGCGGCGTAGTCGAGTGTGTTTAACAAGGCCTGCGCCGGCACCCAGGCCTGCAACTGCTGGCGACTGCGTATGGCATTCCAGTACGGCGCCGCCCAAACCTCGAGGGTTGCCAGCAACTCCACACCGCTATATGCATTGCTGTCGCCCTGCAAACCGGCGAATAACTGCAACCGACGCAAGGTTTGCTGGCTGGCATCGTTCCAGTTCAGATACTCGAGCCCCTGGTTTCTTACCTGATCCAGCAACGCATTGAGCCATTGTTGCGCAGACGGTGACTCTCGGAGCGCTTTACGCTCTAGTTCCAATGCGCCAAAGCGGGTGACTTGCTCTAAATACAAGCCGCCCCGTTCACCGCGCCAGCTCAGTTCCGTGGCTGTTTCAGTTGCTTTGTCACCAGCGCCGCGCAAAAACCCGTCGAGCTGAGTTTGCGTCAGCGGCAGGCATTGGCGGATAACGCCATTATTGCGTGCCTGGTGAAACGAGACGTCAGTAACCAACAGCCAGTCGACCTCTTTAAAACTGGTCGCCTGACGTGGTTCAGCCCATTCCACTCCAGCGCCACTGGCCAGCTGGAACAGATCGCTGTCCGGCCGACGTCGCGCCAGCCCGAGCGGTTGATACGCAAACACACACTCCGCTAACACCGCTGCATCAATATGCTGGATGGGCTTTGTATTTAAACTGCGGCACCATTTAGCATAGCGACGATGAGTGCGCGGGTAATTGGCTGGCTTTTGCAGAATGGTTTCGAGTGCATCAACCAGATTAAGGCTGCTCGCCTCCTGCTCTTCCTGGTTCGCTACCAAAAGAACGGCGGTACTGCGCGTTGCATCCGCCTGGTTCTGAACCTTAAACAACAGACTGGCATTGGCCGTATCGGTCGCGAATTCAGCCACCGCATGGCCTTCAGCTGTTGCTTGTTGCCCGCATAATAATCCCTGCCGTTGCAGCTGTTGACGAGCGCTGTCCAGGTGTCCCTGGTTCGGCGCGGTAAACCATGCCATGTCGTCGACCTGGCTTCCCCACACCGCAATCTGCAATACCAGATCGCTCAGATCCTGTTGCTCTATATCGGCCGGCCGATACTCGGCCATCGCTTGCAAGTCACTCGGCTGATAAATACGAATACACTGCCCCGGGCCAGTACGCCCGGCACGTCCCGCGCGTTGCACTGCAGCGGCGCGGGCAATTCGTTTGGTCACTAATTCAGTAGCCTGGTATTTGGGCCGATACACCGCCTGCCGTTCGCGGCCAGTATCGATGACCGTATCAATCCCCTCAATGGTCAAACTTGTCTCGGCAATATTGGTCGCCAAGATAACCCTCGGCTGGCCCTCAGCTGCTAGTGCCGCTTGTTGCTGCTGCACATTGAGCGCACCGTGCAATGGCACCACACTGGCCCCATTGAGGTCACCGAGCAGGTTCTGCAAATGACGGATCTCACCCTGCCCCGGCACAAAGACCAGTGTACCCTGCGCACCTTGTGCAACCACCTGACGAATGACCTGTGCTGTTTTATCAAGGTAGTTCTGCTCCCGCGACGGCGCCTGGTAACTGATCGAAATATCGTACTGTCGACCATCGCTTTGCAGCACGGCGGCCGGGGTTTCATGCTCAGCCAGCCAGTCCGCCAATGCCTGTGCGGGCAAGGTCGCAGACATCACCAACAAATTTAAGGCAGGTCGTAATTGCCGGCTTTCAAGAAGCAGTGCCAGCCCCAGATCACTTTGCAGGTTGCGTTCGTGAAACTCATCGAAGATAACCCCGTGGTATGCGTCAAGCGTCGGGTCCTGCTGTAACATGCGGGTCAGTATGCCTTCAGTCACCACCAGTAACCGGGTCGCTTTACTGTGCTTGCCCTGCTGCCGGATCTGGTAACCGATTTGTTGCCCTACTGGCTCACCCAACTGAGCGGCAAGATAGGTCGCAATACTAAGCGCTGCTATTCGTCTTGGCTGCACCAGTAACCAGCGCTGTTGCGGGTGGTGCTGCAACAGATGCAACGGCAGTGCGGTCGACTTACCGGCACCCGGTGGAGCCTGCAGCACAACGGCCTGTTCACTCAACAGAGTGCTCAGTTGGGGAAGAATTGATAACACAGGTAACGGGGCTTGTTGCATAGCGCTATTTTGCCATAAAAAACGCCACGGAGGATGGTTCCAGCGTGGCGTTTGCTTAAATATTTTGTAAGTTACTGAGCTATTCAGTCATCCAGCAGGGTGCGGGCAATGGTACGTATGCCCAGACCAGTGGCGCCGGCGTTGAACAGTTTTTCGCCTTCTTTGCGGTACGCCGCTGCTAAATCAAAGTGCAACCAGTTGGCTCCGTCGTTCGGCGCAAAACGCAGCAGGAAACCGGCTGCATTACTGGCGCCACCTGCACCACCGCCCTTGACCGGACGGCTGTTCGCAGTATCGGCAAAGTTCGACGGGCACTGGTCTTTATGCCACGGCGCTAATGGTAAGCGCCAAAGCAGTTCGTTCTCCGCGCTGGCCGCCTGCAGTGCCCGATTGGCATAGGCGTCATCTACGGCAAACAAGGCATTGTATTCCTGACCGACCGCGACCTGCGCCGCCCCGGTCAAGGTCGCCGCATCAATAATGCGTTTCGCGCCCATCTCACCCGCTGCCAGCAGGCCGTCCGCTAACACCAGTCGCCCTTCGGCATCGGTATTGAAAATTTCGACGGTTTGGCCATTTTTATAGGTGATAATATCGCCTAGCTTATACGCGGTACCGTCAATCAGGTTTTCTGCACAGCACAAAATCAATGTAACCCGCTTTTTCAGGCCTCGTTGAATCGCCAGTGCCAGTGCGCCAGCAACCGTCGCCGCTCCACCCATGTCGCATTTCATCGCGATCATACCTTCGCTTGGCTTGATGCTATAACCGCCGCTATCAAAGGTAATACCTTTACCAATCAAAGCAGTATCCACTTCAGCATCGGCATCACCCGTTGGGTTGAAATCAAGCTGAAGCATGGTCGGTCTGTGCATGCTGGCACGGCCAACCGTGTGAATTCCCATCCAGCCATCGGCCAGCAATTCTTCTTCGCGCAGCAAGCGATAGCTGACCGCGTCGCCACCGATGCTTTTCAATTTATCAATAACCCGGGTACACAGTGATTCAGGGTAAATATCCTGCGGCGGTAAATTGACCAGTTCGCGGGCCCAGGCCACCGTGTCATACATCGCCTGAAGTTGCTCGGCGACGCCCACGTCATCCGTCGACCAGCGAATTTCATTGCGCTTTTTCGGGTCGACAAACCCTTGAGCCAGCGCCCACTGACGCTCCAGCGTCCAGCCTTGCCCGGTCGCTTCAATGGTGCCTACGCCGGCCTGATCTAATTTGCGCCCAGCCTGCTGAATACTACGCAGCATCTGGCCTTCGTCCTGCTCGGCGACAATCGCAAAACCCTGTTCATTAAAAAAGCTGCCACCCTGCCCTTTATACGCGGCAGGCAAACCCTCTGTGGTTAAACGTACTTGTACTGCGCTAGACATAATTTTGTTCTCCAAGTATGTTGCTTTGGCCTCATCGTCGATCCGAAACTGGCATGAGGCAACGAAATAACTCAACACTACACTACAAAGTGACCGATAATGCAATTTCAACCCGCCCTGCAACGCGCAACGCTTGAGCGCCGTTATAAACGGTTTCTTGCCGATGTGATAACTGAAGACGGTCAACGGCTGACCATCCACTGCCCCAATACCGGTGCAATGACGGGCTGTGCTGAACCTGGTTATGAAGTCTGGTACAGCACATCGGATAATGCCAAACGAAAGTACCCCAACACCTGGGAACTAAGCCGGACCCCAGACCACGACTTCATCGTTATTAATACGCAACGTGCAAACCAGATCGCTGAGCAAGCGATTCAACAGAACTGTCTTCCTAAATTAACCGGCTATCAGAGTTTGCGCCGTGAAGTTCGCTATGGGGAAGAGCGTAGTCGTGTTGATTTATTTCTCGAGCAGCACCAAGGCGGCAAAGCGGAGTGCTTTATCGAAGTAAAGAGCGTCACCCTGAACGAGCACGGATGCGGGTATTTTCCGGATGCGGTGACCACCCGCGGACAAAAACACCTGCGCGAATTACAAGCCATGGTTGCAGCCGGGTATCGTGCCGCCCTGCTTTTTGTGGTTGGCCACAGTGGCATTAACAAAGTAAAGCCGGCAGCACATATTGATCCTCTTTATGCACAACTCTGTATTCAAGCCCAACAACATGGCGTTGAACTGTATGCACTTAGTTGTCAAATCAGTGCGCAAGGAATCGAACCTGGTGAACCCATGACAGTTGAATTGCCACAAATCGGACCTATATAAGGGAGTGGTGCTTTCAATTGCACCCGATTTGGTATTCTGGTATACATGTCCGACTTTTTTTAGCACAGATGCATTGCCTCACAGAGGAGAACACTATGGCCGCCACAAAGGAACGAAAAGCGCACGGTATTATTGCGCAAGCGGGCTTACAGCCTTACCAGGAAGAAACTGGTGAAGAGTACATGAATGAGGCGCAACGCAACCATTTCCGTAAGATTCTGGAAACATGGCGTAATCAGTTACGGGAAGAAGTCGACCGCACCGTTGGTCATCTGAAGGAAGAAGCGAATAACCACGCGGACCCTGTCGATCGTGCAGCGCAGGAAGAAGAGTTTGCAATCGAGTTGCGTACCCGCGACCGCGAGCGCAAATTGATTAAGAAAATTGAAAAGACACTGGAAGCCATTGAGCGTGACGATTTCGGCTATTGTGATTCATGCGGCATCGAAATCGGTATTCAGCGTTTGGAAGCTCGACCGACTGCCGACCTTTGTATTGACTGCAAAAGCCTGGCCGAAATTCGCGAGAAGCAAATGAGAGGCGCATAAGCCACGTTTTTCTAAAGCGAGCAGCGTGGAGACTGCCACTATGGTCTCTTCAAACAGTGATACCAACTATCGGGGTCGTTTTGCGCCCTCGCCTTCGGGCCCGCTTCATGCGGGCTCTTTAATTGCTGCTCTGGGCAGTTACCTGGACGCTCGCGCCGCTGACGGACAGTGGCTGGTTCGAATCGAAGACATAGACCCGCCGCGGGAAGTGCCCGGAGCGGATGCTGTGATCCTCTCCCAGCTGGAGGCTCACGGCCTGCACTGGGACGGTCCCGTTCGCTACCAAAGCCAGCAACATGACCTCTACCAACGCCATCTGGATGACTTGCATCGTGCAGGTCTGCTCTACGCCTGTGACTGCACCCGCAAACAAATTAAAGCCCGCGCGCCCTACTACACTGGCTTTTGCCGTAGTCGCGGCTTAGCCTTCGAGCAGAACGCGTTGCGCTTTTTCAACCAAAATCCGGTTACCACCTTGCACGACCGTTTTCATGGTTCCGTCACGGTGCAAGCGGACTGGGCAGGAGAAGACTTCATCCTGCGCCGGCGCGATGGACTCTGGGCCTATCAGCTAGCCGTGGTCAGTGACGACCGCGAACAAGGGATCACCGACATCGTGCGGGGAAGCGACCTGCTCACCCCGACCGCCTGGCAGCTGACCCTGTGGCAAGCGTTAAACCAGGTTCAGCAACGTACAGTAAGGCTGCCACGGCTTGCTCACCTGCCATTGGTGCTAGGTCCGGACGGGCGTAAACTTAGTAAACAGAATTACGCGCCAGCCATTGACAATAACCAGGCCGCAGCCAACCTGACCCGTGCCATTGGCTTTCTGGGTATGCACTTACCAACCGATTTAGCGGGCGCAGCTGTCGAATTACAACTGGACTGGGCGCAAGCGAAATGGCCGTCCCATGTTGAAAATTTCACCGTTTGATTCTCATTTTTGTCAACTTGGTATATCATCGGCGCCAATTTCCTAACTTAGTATGATCCGGAGTTCAGCCATTATTAAGCGAATCGTGCAGTTTGCTCGTCAGGTACTGCCTTCCCAAGCATCGGCTCCAGGCCGTTCAACATTAAGCCAACCCATTGTGATTCCTCGTGATAAGCACAATATTTCCCGCGCTCAGGTCTCAGAGAACGCGCTGAAAGTGCTGTATCGACTGCACAAGGGTGGTTTTGATGCCTACCTGGTAGGTGGCTGTGTGCGCGACTTATTACTGGGCCTTGAGCCTAAAGATTTCGACGTCGCCACCAACGCCAGTCCGGAGCAGATCAAATCCCTGTTCAGCAACTGCCGCCTGATCGGTCGTCGCTTCCGCCTCGCCCATGTCGTCTTTGGCCGCGATGTCATCGAAGTTGCTACTTTCCGTGGCCATCACCCGGACGAAGATGCAGGCAATCCCAAAGGGCATAGTAAACAAAGTAAAGAAGGTTTGTTGCTGCGTGATAACGTCTACGGAAGCATTGAAGAAGATGCCCAGCGCCGTGATTTCACCGTCAATGCCATGTATTACTCCATCGCCGATTTTGCAATTTACGATTTCGCCAACGGGGTAAAAGACCTGGAAGCAGGCGTGTTACGGCTGATCGGTGATCCTGAGACCCGCTATCGTGAAGACCCGGTGCGCATGCTCCGGGCAATTCGCTTCGCGACTAAGCTTGGCCTTCGTATCGAAGACAGCAGCCGCGTGCCTATTGCCAAACTGGCTCACTTGCTCGACAACATTCCGCCGGCTCGTTTGTTTGAAGAATTTCTTAAACTATTTCTGCATGGAAAAGCGGAAGCGAACTTCCTCGGTCTGTATGAATACGGTTTGTTCGGATACTTCGTCCCGCAACTAAAAAGCGCGCTGAAAAATGCGGACAGCTTCGAGTACCGTATGGTCCATCAGCTGTTCAAGGACACCGATACGCGCATCAACGGAGGCAAAGGGGTCACCCCGGCGTACCTCTTTGCTGCGCTTTTGTGGTACCCGGTCAATGCCCATGCGGAACAGCTTGCTCAGGAAGGTGGTCTGGCAGAATACGACGCCTTACAAATCGCCGCAGCGGACGTCGTTGCGAAGCAGTCGCGCAGTATTGCCATCCCGAAACGTTTTAGTTTGCCCGCTCGCGACATCTGGGCGTTGCAACATCGATTGCAACAAACGCAGCCTCGCAAAGCCGAGCGGCTGCTTACCCACCCCAAATTCCGCGCGGGGTACGACTTCCTGTTACTGCGTAGCCATATCGAAGGGGACGCGGAACTTGCCTCGCTGGGTCAGTTCTGGACTGAGTTTCAGAAAGGTAAAGAGGTCGGTGGCGCACCGACACGGCAGGCTCGTGGGCCTGGTGCAAGGAATGCCGAAGACGCGCCTAAGCGCCGCCGTCGTCCGCGCCGCCGTAAGCCTGCAGACAAACCTCAGGATAGTTAAGCATGGCGCTGGCCTACCTGGGCCTGGGGGCCAATCTCAATGATCCTCAGGCACAGCTGCACTTTGCACTGCAACAGCTGACCCGGCACAGCGAGATGAACGGTATTGTCTGTTCGTCTCTGTACGCCAGTAAGCCGATGGGCCCACAGGACCAACCCGACTACGTCAATGCCGTGGTAGCCGTGGAAACGACTCTCACCCCGACTCAATTACTGAGTGCCACCCAGTCCATCGAAAACGCGGCAGGCCGCGTCCGTGGTCAGCACTGGGGCCCGCGTACGCTGGATATTGATATCCTGCTCTATGACACGCTATGTATCACAGCACCGGATCTGAGTATCCCCCATCCAGGTCTTGAGTCGCGTGAATTTGTGCTGGTGCCGCTGGCTGAAATCGCCCCTCAGTTGGTGTTGCCAAATGGCAAACAGGTTGCCGCCTTGGCTCAGCAAATCCCGCTCAATGGACTAGATAAAATTGCGCCACCCGTTACAATGCAAAGCTGATCTCCGTTTCGGATAAACAGGTAAGCCCATGGCCAACATATCTATTGCACAACTGCGTAAGAAAAAACTCAACCAGCAGAAAATCACCGCACTGACCGCCTATGATGCGACCTTTGCCCGCCTTTTTGCCAAACTAGGCGTCGATGTCATGCTGGTTGGCGACTCCCTGGGCAATGTGTTGCAAGGTCACGACAGTACGGTGCCCGTCACCAACGATGATATTGCCTATCACACGCGCTGTGTCCGCCGTGGTGCGCCTGAATCTTTTATCATTGCCGATATGCCGTTCATGACCTATAGCAGCCCGGAGCAAGCCTGTGAGCATGCAGCAGTGCTGATGCAGGCTGGCGCCAACATGGTCAAACTGGAGGGCGGTGAATGGTTGTTCGATACGGTTAACGCCCTGACCACCCGTGGTGTACCTGTCTGCGCACATCTTGGCCTGTTGCCCCAGTCAGTAAATGTTCTAGGCGGTTACAAAGTTCAGGGCCGCGATGAGGAGCAGGCAAACACACTGATTAGCCACGCCAAGGGCTTAGAGCACGCGGGCGCGCAGTTATTGGTGGTAGAATGCATTCCGACCGCACTTGGCGAACGCGTAGCGCAGGCGGTTGAGATGCCAGTGATTGGCATTGGTGCGGGCAAAAATACCGATGGCCAAATCCTGGTTATGCACGACATGCTTGGTCTCAACAGCGACTACCTGCCGAAATTTGTAAAGAACTTTCTCGCCGACAGCGGCAGTATTGAAGGTGCTGTACAGACCTTTATTGACGATGTATCCACTGGCGCCTTTCCCGGGCCTGAACACAGTTTCGACTAAGCGAATTTTCTATGCCTGAGCCTGCCCCGATCCTTCAAATCACTGCCCTGCCTGAATTACGCGACTGGCGTCAGCAACGGCGGCAACAACAGCACAAAGTTGCCCTGGTTCCGACCATGGGCAACCTCCACAGCGGCCATCTCAAGCTGGTGCGGGAAGCCCAGCAGCACGCGGATGCAGTGATTGTGAGCATTTACGTGAACCCAATGCAGTTTGGCGCCAATGAAGATCTGGATAGTTATCCCAGAACCCTGGCGGCTGACTTGCAGGCACTTGCCGAACTGGGCGTGGATGCGGTTTTTACCCCATCGACCGGGACTATTTATCCGCGCGGCCTGAACGCTCAAACCTATGTCGAAGTGCCCCAGCTTTCAGATATGCTGTGTGGTAAAAAAAGACCCGGCCATTTTCGTGGTGTAGCCACTATCGTCTGCAAGCTTTTTAATATGGTGCAGCCGGACATCGCGGTGTTTGGTAAAAAAGACTATCAGCAACTACGCGTCATCCGGACCATGGTTGAGGACTTATCGCTGGCGGTCGACGTGATTGGCGTCGACACTGAACGTGAAGCGTCTGGGCTGGCGAAAAGCTCGCGTAATGGCTATTTAAGTGACCAGCAAAAGCAAGCTGCGGCCGTTATTTACCAGCAGCTTCAGTCGGCCGCCGGGCAGTTGCAGAACGGTGCGGGAATTACCCAGGTAGAGCAGGAGGCGCTAGGCCGGATAGCTGCGGCTGGCCTGGAGCCGGAATACTTCAGTATTCGCCGTCAGGCTGATCTGACCCCGGCCCAGGCAGAGGACGCCGCAGACAGCCTGGTGATCCTGGCCGCAGCCTCGCTCGGTACTACGCGCCTGATCGATAATCTTGAAGTCGATCGCGCGTAGCCCGGACAGCACACCTGCCCGGCCATGCCAGCCAGGTTAGTCGTTCAGTAATCCACAGGCTCGTGCTTCAGCAAACAGGGCGCGCTGCGTGTGGATGGCGCTGTTCGCGATTTCACGCTGCTCCTGCAGGATCTCAGCCAGCATATCCATGGTCGTTAACGGGTTTGCCAGTACAGTTCGAAACACAGTGGTCGGCTCCTTGGCGTACTGCATCGGCGTTAACTTGGTTCGCGAGACAAAACTGTTACCGCTTTCACGCTGACTTTTCTGAATGTGTTTGGTTAACTGATTCAGTAGCGGCGTAATACGACGTTTCTGCGCTTCGTCAGCGTTCACTAACGCCGCTTTGATCGGCGCTGGCACGTAGCGATAGGTAAGCAGGCACAACTGCGGTTCGGTAATGACTTCAAAGTCGTCCTGCTGGCTAATCAGACCGGCGAAGTTGTTCGCTTTATCGATACTCTGGTCGATTAATAGCTGATAGCCCTTACGCCCCATCACATGCAGTGCTGAATATACCAGCATCGCCATACCCGGCCGCGAGCCTTCCATGGTATGACTACCTAAATCTTTTGAGCCACGGCGAATCACGTATTCCGCATGATGTTCAATGGCGTGCACCAGAGACGGATCTTTAAACAGCACCATACCGGCGCCCATCGGGACATACATCTGTTTGTGCGCATCAATAGTAACACTGTCCGCTTGCTCGATGCCCTGCAGCAGGTGGCGATGAGTGTCCGACAATAAGGTCGCACCACCCCAGGCCGCATCGACATGAAAGTGGGCGTCCACTTCGGCGGCAACCTCAGCAATGTCTGCCAGGGGGTCAATATGGCCGGTTTCAGTGGTACCCGCGATGCCGACAATGGCCATCACGCGACCGCCCTCAGCGGCCACTTTGGCGCACTGTTCACGCAACGCATCGACCCGAATACGGTTGTTATGGTCAGTGGCCACAGCGACCAGATTAGAACGTCCAATACCCAGCACATCGGCTGCTTTTGCCAGTGAATAATGGCCGCGTTCTGAGACCAGCACACAAGCACGCTTATAGCCGTAATGTGCTAAGCCCGCGGCAAGCCCTTCGCTGGCAACGCCGGCGAAACCATCTGTGGCGGCAAATAATTTATTCCGTGCGACCCAGAGCGCAGTGATATTAGCCACCGTACCACCGGAACAGAAAGCACCTAAGGAATGCTCAGCACTATGCATCCAGTGCTGATAAAACTCGCCTTCCTGACCATAGACCAGGTGGTGCATCATCCCTAACACCTGACGCTCCAGCGGCGTAAATGCTTTTGAGGTTTCGATTTTCACCAGATTCTGGTTTAAACCGACCATCAGCTTGGCCAAAGGCAACAGGAAATAGGGTAATGCCGAGGTCATATGACCAATAAAGCGTGGTGACGCAGTGTGCACCGAATGCGCGACCAGCTTATTCAGCAGTTCGTCAGTGTGGTCTGAGACAAAGCTCGGTTGCTCCGGAATTGCGCTATCGGCGAAGTCCTCTTCAATCTCGTGCAACGGCTTTTCTTTGGCAACAATGTGCGCACTCAAAAAGCCCGCCAGATTTTCTGACAGGTGACGTTCAATTTTACCGAGTGTCGATTCCGGTGCCTCAGGGATTGTAAAAATCCGATACAAGGCGTCGAGACTGACGTCAGCCGTGGGCTGCTTGCTCAAATGCATTCTCCTTGCACTTTCCTAGCACAATATTGTGGGCGCAGACTTTAGCACAACTTGCTTTGTAACTGCCAGAGTGCTTGCTGAGTCGCCTGATATTTGCGTTCAAAAGGCGTAATGGGAACCGAATCCGCGGCCAGTTCAGTGACACTGCTGGCATGGCCGGAGATCTCCAGCGCGCGGGCGAATTCTTCAAGATACAGGCGCCAGTTGCTGCGCAGCTCAAGTTGCCCGCCAAGGGCGATAATTGACGGGAATAACGGCCCGCCGTGCCAGCGACGCTGCAGGTGTTTTTGCTTCGGCCAGGGGTTCGGATACAGAATATAGTGACGACTCAACTGCCACTTAGCATCGACTGCCTGGCGCCAGAAGTCATTCAGATCCGCACGCACTAACAGGCAACGCTCATTGCTGTCGCCGTAAGCAGTGTTTTTCCCCAGCCGGTGGGCCGACTTGTCAATACCAACCACGAGCGCCTCCGGATGACGCTGACTCAGAGCCAGCGTGCTCTCGCCAACACCGCAGCAGGAGTCAAGGATCAAAGGCCCCTGCCAGCGGTCTACCACTGTCTGTACCTGCTCAAAAGTGGCTTTGCTATGCTCAGCAACCGGCTTCTGAAACTCAGTGCTGAGGTATTTGCGGACGGTCTTATCCAGATCCTCATGAATACCCGTCTGATTGGTATCAATACCGCGTGACTGGTACTCCATCAGCTACGGATACCAATACCGCGGTTCAGCAGGAGCCAGGCTAGTGCACCAAAGGCGATGTTGAACAACACCAGTACACCCAGCGCGACGTAAGCGTTGATGTCAGAGACGCCGATGAAACCATAACGAAACGCATTGACCATATAAATGATCGGGTTTGCCTTAGATACCACCTGCCAGAACTCTGGCAACAGGCTAATCGAATAAAAGACACCACCGAGATATGTCAAAGGGGTCAATACGAAAGTCGGGATAATCGAAATATCATCAAAGGTTTTAGCAAACACCGCATTTATCAAACCGGCTAAGGCGAATAACGTCGCGGTCAGCACCACCGTGACGACGATCAGCCAGAAATGCTGAATATTTAACGGCACAAAGAAACTGGCGACAATAGTCACCACCACAGCGACGATAAGCGACCGGGCCACCCCGCCGCCGACATAACCAAGGATAATGGTCAGCGTTGACACCGGTGCGACCAGCATCTCTTCAATATTGCGCTGAAACTTAGCACTGAAGAACGAGGATGCGACGTTGGAGTAGGCATTGGTGATCACCGACATCATGATCAGCCCGGGCACAATAAACTCCATGTAACTGACGCCATCCATTTCACCGATGCGTTGACCAATCAGGTTACCGAAGATGATGAAATAGAGGGTCATAGTAATCGCGGGCGGCACCAGGGTCTGCACCCAAATACGCAGGAAACGGGTGCATTCTTTAATCCAGATAGTGCGTAACGCAGTCAGATTCATTGGGTTGCTCATTCTACCGACTCCTTCTGATTGCGGCCCTGTTCAACTAAATCGACGAATAACTCTTCCAGCCGGTTGGCCTTATTGCGCATCGACAGGACTTTCAATCCTTGCGCCGATAACTGTTCGAATACTCTATTCAGCCCGCGCTCTTTTGGCACATCAACCTCCAGCGTATGGTTATCTAGTTCGCGCATGGTAAAGCCGTCCAGCGTTGGATGCCCGTCATAGGGGTCGAGATCAAGGACAAAGGTTTCGATATTCAGTTTGCTCAACAGGGCTTTCATACTGGTATTCTCGATAATGCGCCCTTTATCGATGATGCCGATGTTACGGCACAGTGTTTCCGCCTCTTCGAGGTAATGGGTGGTGAGAATAATGGTAATACCCTGGCCATTAATCTGCGTCAGGTAGTCCCACATCGAGCGGCGCAGTTCAATATCAACCCCTGCTGTAGGCTCGTCCAGAATCAACAGTTTCGGTTCATGCAGCAGAGCCCGGGCAATCATCAGACGACGCTTCATGCCGCCGGATAACGTCCGCGCCGGATCATTACGCTTTTCCCATAGCCCTAACTGAGTCAGGTATTTTTCAGCGCGCTCTTTAGCCAGGGTGCGGGACACACCGTAGTAGCCTGCCTGGTTAACCACAATCTGCAGCACCGTCTCGAACTGATTAAAATTAAATTCCTGCGGTACCAGGCCAATACAGCGTTTTACGTCGGCAAGCTGGCTATCAAGATCATAACCAAAGACTTTCACTGACCCTTCGGTTTTATTAACCAGCGAGGAGACCACACCAATGGTGGTCGACTTGCCGGCGCCATTTGGTCCCAGTAAGGCATAAAAATCGCCTTCATTGACGGTTAGATCGAGGCCCTTGAGCGCTTGTAACCCACCGCGGTAGGTCTTTTTCAAGCCACTGATTTCAAGTGCTTTGGTCATTCAGTTACTCCCCTTTTGAATCCTGTTGAGTGTTGCGCGTATAGCCCCAGCGCGGCACCAGTGTCTGTTCCAGTTGTAAATGATCGAGAATACGCGCCACCACAAAGTCGATCAGATCGGCAATACTCTGCGGCTGATGATAAAAGCCAGGGGCGGCGGGCATTATAGTGGCTCCAGCCTGACTCAGCGTTAACATATTTTGCAGATGAATGGTGCTGAATGGCATTTCACGTGGCACCAGCAACAACTGGCCTCGCTCTTTTAACACCACATCGGCGGCCCGTTCAATCAGGTTGTCGCTGTTGCCATGCGCGATAGCCGCTAAGGTCCCGGTGGAGCAAGGACACACCACCATGCGTTTGGGTGCCGCCGAGCCCGATGCCACCGGCGAAAACCATTCTTCTTTGCCGTAGACGCTGAGTTGCTCCTGGCTCACCTTAAAATGCTCACACAACTGGGTTGCCATGGTTTTCGGGTTAGCTGACAGCTGCATGTCTTCTTCTGTGGCGAACACTACACGGGCCGCACTCGACATCAACAACAGGACCTGTTGCTGCTGCGCCAGCAGGTTTTCCAGCAGACGCAATGCATAAGGCGCTCCGGACGCACCGGTAATGGCCAGGGTCACCCGGTTATCAACCGGGCGGCTGGTATAAGAATACGATTCAGTCATGCTTTAATTCCTTTAATAAGGCTTCACGCAGGCCACCGAAGCTGCCGTTGCTCATCAACACAATATGGACATGCCCAGTGCGCTGTTGACATAACTGCGTCACCAACACCCCGATATCTCTCTCTATCTGCCACTTTGCACCTGTGTTGGCCGCCAGTTCCTCGGTTGACCATTGCAACTGGCCGTTATCATACATGAATACCTCGTCCGCAAGGCTCAGTGCCTGCGCCAGCTCGTGCTTGTGAACACCTGCACGCATGGTGTTCGAGCGCGGCTCGACCACCGCTATCAGCCTGCTCTCGCTATGCTGAGCCTGACTATGCGCGCGCATACCCTGCAATGTTGTGGCAATCGCCGTGGGGTGATGAGCGAAGTCATCAAACACAGTCACCCGATGGTCCTGATAAATCCGCTCCAGCCTGCGCTTCGGTGAGGTAAAGCTGGCCAGGGAAGCGATAGCCTGAGCAGGTTCTACCCCGGCATGACGCGCCGCCGCGATCGCCATCAGCGCATTTTGCAGGTTGTGTTCGCCCAGCAGGTGCCAATGCACCTGCCCGACTGCTTGCCCGGCCAGACTGACTTCAAATTCACTGCCGTCCCCGACCAGGTCACGGATCTGCCAGCCGTCCGGAGCATTGAGGTACTGCTGTTCGCTCCAGCAGCCCTGCGCCAGAACCTCATTCAGGCTGGCTGAATCCTGCGGACTAATCACCTGCCCTTTACCAGGCACGGTGCGCACTACATGGTGAAACTGACGTTGAATCGCTGCCAAATCCGGAAAAATATCGGCATGGTCAAACTCAAGGTTGTTAAGAGCGAGCGTATTCGGATGGTAATGAACAAACTTAGAACGCTTGTCAAAGAACGCGGTGTCATACTCATCCGCTTCGATCACAAAAAAGATACTGTCGGTTAAACGTGCCGAGGCCTGAAAACGTTCAACCACACCACCAATTAAAAAGCCTGGCTGCATGCCTGCTTCTTCCAGAATGTGAGTCAACATGCTGGTGGTGGTGGTTTTGCCATGGGTGCCCGCGACTGCCAGCACCCATTTTTCGCGCAACACATTCTCGCCCAGCCATTGCGGGCCCGACGTGTACGCGATGTTCTGGTTGAGTATGGTTTCAACCTGAGGATTACCACGGCTCAGCGCATTACCGATAATCACCAGGTCCGGAGCGGGATCCAGTTGGCCGACATCGTCCAGGCTCCCAATCACAATGCCCATTTGTTCCAGCATGGTGCTCATAGGCGGATACACGTGGGCATCCGAACCTGTCACCCGATGACCGAGCTGACGCGCTATCGCAGCGATCCCGCCCATAAACGTTCCGCAGATACCCAGAATGTGAATATGCATAAGTGGCTCAACCGTATGCTAAAAAAGTCGCGGGTAGTGTACCACTTTCCGCCCTGCTACCGCCAAAGAGATAGATATATTTGCCGCCTCAATGGAGACAAAAGAAGCATCTCAGCTCCGATTGCGGTACACTATCGCGCGCCAAAGACCCATGACATCCGAACACAGAGGACTACCATGCAACGTCTCATCCCGGTGCTTAATAAAGATCACGTGTCACTTCACCTGATATCCGTGATCAACACCTTACTGACTGCCGCCAAAGAAATTTCTCACCGTCTACATCAAGGTAGTCTGGCCGGTACGCTCGGCTCGACCCTGGACGAAAACATTCAGGGCGAAACCCAGAAGAAACTCGATATTGTTTCGAACCAGCTGATCAAGAACATGCTGCTGGAAACCCAGCTGGTCCGTGCGGTCGCCTCAGAAGAAGAGGACGACATTGTTGAAGGCAACCCAGACGCTAAATATCTGGTTGCTTACGATCCGCTTGATGGTAGTTCCAATATTGATATCAACGGCTCCGTCGGCACCATTTTTACCATTCTGGAAGTGCCAGACCACCCCGCTGAAGGCAAAGAGCTTTTCCTGCAGACTGGTGATGAGCAAGTCGCCGCCGGTTATATTTTGTATGGTCCGTCGACCATGCTGGTGATGACCACTGGTAACGGTGTGCGGATGTATACGCTGGACCACACAGTGGGTGAGTTTCTGTTAACAGTGGAAGACGTATCCATTGTTAAAGACACTCAGGAATTTGGCATCAACATGGCAAATCAGCGTTTCTGGAGCAAGCCGATGAGCCAGTATATTGGCGATTTAATCGCTGGCGAAGAGGGCCCCCGGGGAAAGCGTTTCAACATGCGCTGGAATGCTGCCATGGTTGCAGATGTTCACCGCCTGTTATGCCGTGGCGGGATTTTTACCTACCCAGCCGACTGCCGCAACCCTGCGAAACCGTGTAAGTTGCGCTTGCTCTACGAAGCCATGCCGATGAGCTTTCTGGTAGAACAGGCGGGGGGACGCAGCAGCACAGGCTATGAGCGTATTATGTCGCTGCAGCCAACCGATATTCACCAGCGGGTGTCCGTCATTATGGGGTCTGCGAATGAGGTTTCAACCTGCCTGCAGTACCACAAAGACATCCCCTGTGAGCGCTTTGATGGCTAGCACAGGGTTGAGGTGGAAATTACCTTCTAACACCAAGGTCGAACTTTCCATCTAAAGCGCCAAACCGTTATACTAGGCGGCCGTGAAATGCCTTTTGATAAATAATGCAGAACAGTGACCTGTTGCTGCCAAACAAGGAATCGATATGAGCCTGAAGAATGTTCCAGCCGGCGACAAGCTGCCAGAAGAAGTGAACGTGATCATCGAAATCCCAGCCAATGCGGATCCGATCAAATACGAAGTCGACAAAGACACAGGTGCGCTTTGGGTTGACCGTTTCATGACAGCCCCGATGTTCTACCCTGCTAACTATGGCTATGTGAATGACACCTTGTCTCTCGATGGGGACCCGGTTGACGTACTGGTACCTACGCCATTCCCGCTTCAGGCTGGTTCAGTCATTACCTGTCGCCCGGTAGGCGTACTTAATATGAGCGACGAGTCTGGTGAGGATGCGAAAGTTATCGCGGTACCAATCAGTAAATTAAGCAAAGCCTACGACGATATCCATGATATCGATGACCTGGACGACATGTTCAAAGCTCAGGTGCAGCATTTCTTTGAGCACTACAAACTGCTGGAAAAAGGCAAGTGGGTTAAAGTAAATGGCTGGAGTGATGCCGCAGCAGCAAAAGAAGAATTAAAGTCTTCATTTGCCCGCGCTCGTAAGTAATCCCAGTTGAGCAAACCCACCGGCACTGCGGGTGGGTTTGTTCGTTTACCACCGGAGTTGTGATGAACAGCATTGTTGTTAATGGCCTCCGCTTTCACTACCCAGCGCAAACTGAACCAACACTGGATATAGGCCAACTTGAAATAGCCCGCGGCGAACGCGTATTTCTGTATGGGCCTAGCGGCAGCGGTAAATCGACCTTATTGTCGGTGTTAGCTGGCATCCATCGTCCTCAAAGCGGCACTGTCGCCATCGAAGACACCGATATCACCGCCTTAACCGCACGCCAACGGGACCATTTCCGCGCCCATCACATTGGCTATATTTTTCAGCAATTCAATTTGTTGCCTTATCTCGACTGCATTCACAATGTGGCCCTGGCCTGTGAGTTTTCCAACGTTCGCCGTCAACGTCTGCAACAACGCAATATAAGCCCGGAAGACGAAGCAGCCCGTTTGCTCAATCAGCTTGGCATAAGCCATGAGATGCATTCTCGCCGGGCCAGCGAGCTTAGTGTGGGTCAGCAACAACGGGTTGCCGCAGCCCGTGCCTTAATCGGCAGTCCGGAATTGATTATCGCCGATGAGCCGACCTCCGCACTGGACGCTGACAGCCGCCTGAGTTTTCTCAAACTATTGTTTGCAGAGTGCGAGCGCGCCGGCAGTACCTTGTTGTTTGTTTCACACGATGCCGAACTGGCAAGTCAGTTTGACCGCAGCCTGTCGCTGTCAGCACTCAACCAGTCAGCGGAGGCTTAATGAAACTATTTAAATTAGCCTGGGCCAGCCTGTTAAGCCGCAAAGCCAATGCGCTGCTAACTGTGGTCGCCATTGCAATTAGTGTCATGTTGCTGCTCGGTGTAGACCGGGTCAGCCAGCAAACACGGGCAGGCTTTGCCAATACTATTTCCGGTACCGACCTGATTGTTGGCGCCCGTAGTGGCCCGGTGAACCTGTTGCTGTTCTCGGTTTTTCACATCGGCTACCCGAGCAGCAATGTCAGCTGGGACGCGTATGCACATTGGCGGGAGCATGAACAGGTGGCGTGGTCTATTCCGATCGCGTTAGGCGATAGCTTCCGCGGCCATCCTGTGATTGCAACCGACCACAACTTTTTCGACCATTTTCAGTATGGCCAGCGACAATCCGTCCAGTTCGCAGAGGGCCACCCCTTCGAACATTCCGCAGAGGCAGTGCTCGGTGCCCGGGTAGCAAAAGAACAAGGCCTGCGGCCATCCGATGAGGTCGTCATTTCGCATGGCACGGGCAGCGTTAGTTTTCATCAGCACGACGAGGATCCGGTTCAGATCAGTGGCGTACTGGCACCAACCGGAACGCCGCTTGATAACGCCGTTTTTATTCCGCTGGTTGGGCTGGCGACAATGCACGGGGAACACCAGGCAGAAGAACCACAAAGCCCCCCTTCATTCAGTCAACAATCCGTTCCTCAGGAAGACGAAGAGCACGAGCACGAGCACGAGCACGAGCATGAGGTCGCTCTCGATTCGGAGCAACCGATTGACAGTTTAAGTGCATTTTTTGTTGGCCTTCACAGTCAACCACGCGCCATTTTTATGCAACGGATGATAAACACCTGGGGCCAGGAGCCGCTGACCGCACTCATGCCCGGCGCCACCCTGCAGGAACTCTGGCGTACGCTCAACATGTTTGAACGAGTGCTGGCCATTGTCTCTGGCTTCGTCTTGTTGACCGGACTGATTGGCATGCTGGCTACCCTGTTAGCGAGCCTGCAGGAACGCCGCCGCGAAATGGCTGTCTTACGCTCATTGGGTGCAGGCCCCGGTACCATATTCAGTCTTCTGGTCAGTGAAGCTTTTGTTCTCACTGTGACAGGCATCGGCGTCGGCGTGGCCTTGCTGTATGCTGCCCTGTACGCACTCGCGCCCTGGATCGAATACAGTTTTGGGGTCGTTATCCACATCAGTTGGCCCTCTGTGGTAGAGTGGCAACGGATGGCTATCGTATTAGTTGCTGGCACCGTTATTAGCTGCTTGCCTGCATGGCGAGCCTACCGTAATTCTTTGGCAGACGGATTAACTATTAAATTATGATAAAACTCGCGTCCACTTCGACCCTGTTTACGTTAACACTGGCAACCGTGTTGGCTGCATTCAGTCACGCCACACTGGCCAGTGACGCCCGAACCCTCGAGTGGGACGAACTGAAACCGGACGATTGGCAGCCGCCAGCCGTGCGCAGCCGGGCATTCTACGAACAGAATCCTGACGCTCAGGTGCAAACCAATTTAGATGCCCCGGTGGTAGAAGAGCTGGATGGCCAGACTGTGCGTATTCCTGGCTATGTAGTGCAACTGGAAGGCGATGATCGGAGTGTGACTGAGTTCCTGTTGGTCCCGTATTTTGGCGCCTGTATTCATGTCCCGCCGCCACCGCCGAACCAGATTATCCACGTTCGTTTTCCCGAAGGTGTACCCTACGCGACCACCTATGACGCCGTCTGGGTAGAAGGTACTATCAAGGTTGATCGTAGCGAAAGTGATATTGCTGTTACCGGCTACGTCATCGACGCTACCGAAGTAGTCTCTTACTTCTAGCGCCTCGACCCGTGGTCACTCCTGCACAGGGGGACTACACGCATGGGTTCTCCGCTACATAGGCTTTCAACGCTTCCAGGTTCATCGCCTTGGCGTAGAGATACCCCTGCGCCTGCTGGACCTGCAACTGACGGAAGTAATCAGCCTGAGCCTCGGTTTCAATACCTTCCGCAAGCGTTTGCAGACCAAGCCGATGACCCATATTAATAATCGTCTCGATTATGACCGCACCACTATGGGTATGCGCAGAACGCACAAATTCGCGGTCAATTTTAAGCTTATCCAAAGGCAGCCGCTGGACGTAACTTAACGACGAAAAGCCGACTCCAAAATCGTCAATTGCAATGCGCACACCCTGTGCCTTCAGTTGTTGCAGTACCCGGGCAACCAGGTTCGGGTCATCCATAACGATGGATTCGGTAATCTCGACCTCCAGCCGTTGTGCCGGCACCTGATGTCTGGCCAGCACGTCGGCCACCTCACCCGCAAAGTTATTCTGTCTGAACTGCGGCACAGAGACATTGACTGCCATTCGAAAGTCATCGCAAACGTCACCCGCTATCTCGTTCATCGCCTGGCAGGCCTGTTCGAGCACCCAGTGCCCTATATCCAGAATCAAACCTGAGTACTCAGCCAGTGGAATGAAAATATCTGGCGCTATAAAGCTTCCATCTGCCTGCGGCCAGCGCAACAACGCTTCGACCCCAACCAGCCGCCCCGTCCCTAGTTCAATCTGAGGCTGGAACCATAGCTGCAAACGACGCTGAAGGAAATCGCTGCGCAGATTGCGTACCAGATCCAGCCTGCGCTCTGTTTCCGCCTGCATACTCGGATGATAAAAGGCATTCGCTTCGATACGATGATTTTTCGCATTCTTCAACGCAATATATGCCTGTTTCAGCGCGTCCAGCCCGTCCAGGGCCTGATGTTTGTTAGAAAACCCAGTGGTCATTAACACCGGAATGCGATGCTCATCGACGGTGAAAGGTTCCACAAAGGAGTCGCGCATGCTATCCGGGGTTACGCCCTGGGGGCGACTTAAAATGCCAAATACATCGGCACTAATTCTTGCCACTAGTGAAGGAGGTGGAAATTGCACAGCGAGGTGGTTACCAACAGCCTGGATCAGCTTATTGCCAACATCCTGCCCCAGTGCGTCGTTTACATCTGAAAAGTGGTTTATATCAGTAATTGCGACCACAAAGTCCTTGCCATCCACGAGCGCACTGTCGAGCTGACGGATAAACTCAGCGCGGTTTGCCAGTCCGGTAAGACTATCTTTGTATGCCGCGGTGCGCAGGTCTTCAAATAGCTTTACGTTTTCAAAACCGATGGCAATATTTGCCAGAAACAACTGGATTAACTTTTGGTTGACGTCGCTTAGCTGCTCACTGCTTTCGATAAAAGCAGCGGCCTGAATCCCTTTTGCGTCAATATAAAATACGCTGGCGTCATCCAGGAATAAATGTTCTCTGCGCTCCAGGCAGCGGCGTACTGCGTTCACAATGAAGGGGCTCTCGATGGACTCGAGTGGTTGCTGAATGCCCTTTGCAAAATGCCCGGCTGCACCGAGGACGAGAATATCGTTCTGTGCATCCAGCTGCCGTACACACAGCAGACCTTCGGGTTTTAAACCTAACAACGACGCCAGTTGTGTCACTACACCTTCGGAAAAGTTATAAATCGAATGCCGTTCCATCAAATTGGCAGCAGCGTTGACTATCTTCTCAAGGCCCCGGCGGCTTTCATTAATAGTGCGGATCTGCTGGTAGGAACGCAGCGATGAGATGACCGTGGTCAGCAATTTAGCCCTGGTCAGATCGGTTTTCGTTTTATAGTCGTTAATATCGTACTGAAGAATAACCCGTTCTTCCGGGGCATACCCTGGCTGACCGGTACGAAGAACAATTCGTACCTCATCATTTTCGAGATCTTCACGAATCGCTTTTGCCGCCCGTAAACCGGCATCATCGGTCTCCATCACCACATCAAGTAAAACCATGGCGATATCAGGCGTTGACTGCAAACATTGCAGGGCTTCTGCTGCGCTATAGGCATGCACAAAGCGAAGGGGCTTATTATCCAGCGTCACACCGGACAATGCCAGTTTGGTCACCGAGTGGATTTCGTCATCATCATCGACTATCAATACTATCCAAGGCTGTTTGTGCTGCGTGCTTTGGGCTGACACGCTATGCTCTTGGGCAAAAACTAGTTTTTCATCCGTGTCGTTCATCTACGATCACCCCAGTGCTTTTTCAACAGCACCACCGCATTTGTAAATAATATGTTTGATTTTCAATGTAAACCAAAAGTCGCATTATAGATAGTAAAAATGGCCGGTCTGTCTTTGCACAAAATTCACTCAAGGATTTGTCCAAACCAGCCGATACAATACGGATGATCCAGGTAAATTCCCGAGGAACGAATGACACGAGTATCCAGACTTGAGCGCGCGACAACGGTTCCAAAAGTGCGGGGCGTGAAAGCCAGTAAAGCAAATCAGGAGAGCAAAGCCATACCGGCAGGCAAACGCTCTGAAACGCGAAAAGCGATTGGTTCAAGTCGCGACCAACTGGTTCGCAGCTTCCGCTGCCTTGGGATCAATTATCAGGAGCTGGGGATGTCCAGCGAGACGACGGTGCAGTCGCGTTTGAAAAGCCGACTGCAACAGCGCGAGCGCCGACGCCAGGATAATTTAGAGCGTATTTTCAAGCAGGCGCTGGATTTTGCGCCTGACAAAATGAGCGGAGACGAACTCGACCTTGACTGGCTACAAAGCTTCGTCGCCCAGGCAGAGGATATTTCCAATCCGTCGATGCAAAAGCTCTGGGCAAAGATCCTGGCGTCCGAAAGTGCGCGTCCTGGTAGTTTTTCGCTGCGTTCCATTACTACCTTACGCCAGCTTACCAGTCGCGAAGCCGATGTATTACGTCGGGCTCAGGGGCTGACGGCTTACGACCCTCTGCATTTAAGCTATAAAATAATAACCGGCTATTATCGACGACCCAGTTTATTTACGTACCTCACGCTGGATAAGCCAGTGCAGCTGAATATCGCTCGCGCAGGGTTAAGCTATCCGGATCTGCTGACACTAAGTCAACTCGACATTATGTATCCGAGCACTATTGAGAGCGGAGAATTGACTAAAGGACAGAGCATTAAGCTTAATTACGGTGAGAAAGTACTGGAGCTAACCGCTCAGCGTCGGGGGTTGGTGATGACCTACCATAAATTTACTGCGCAAGGTGAAGAGCTGCTAAAACTCATTCCCAGTGCTCCGCAAACCCCTTACCTGGGCCTGGTTGAAGACCATTTTAGCCGCGACTTTTCACTGAGCGTACGCTAATCCTCGCACGCTCAGTGAAGGTCACACAGGGCTTAGAAATGCAGTTGAAAGCCTACGAACGGCCCTTTGAACTCAACGTCACTGTACAGGCCTGCTACATCATCAAACTCAACGCTGAACGAACGGTAACCGACCTGGATGTTTCCATCCAACAAGCCACCCGCACTGAACAGGCGATACTGAATACCCGCTTCAATGTCACGCAACGAACTGTCGTCGATTGCTAATAAGTGGCCGCGTGCGTATACACTCAAACCACTGAACGGTAAACCGGCGCCTACCATTGCATAAGCAGTTGGTATGGTTTCTTCTAAATCCCACGAGTTACCATCACGATCCGTTACAAAACCGTTGAAACGCTTGGCGGCAACACCCGCATGCAGGCGAACCAGGGTATTATCGAGGAAGGTGTAGTACAGTGTCACTGTATCGTGTGATAAGTCGAGTTCAGCAGGCGAGCTGGCAGCGTCTTCGGTGCCATCGAATTCCTCGTAAGAACTCATATCCTGGGTTTCGATACGGATATTCGGAATCAAAGGTAATGGATGCTGAAATGCCAACGACAGGCGAGTCTGGTTTTCATCGCTCAATTGGAAATCATTAAAGTTTTCATCATTGCCGTAACCACCGGAAACATCTGTCATCCAATATTGTGCTTCCCCATACACATCGAATAACAATGCGGCATTGGCTGGTTGACTTGCCATCGCTGCTGAGAGCGCGACGATTGAGCCGACTATTAAATTTTTCATTGGTCATCCTTTATTAACTATTTTTTTATTCCCGACTGCCTGACGCAGACTACTTCTCAATCGCATAGTGTTAAATGTATGCAAAGTCCATTGTATACGTATGGTGAAGTAGGTTAAACAAATTTCATCGGACTAAAGGGTGAACCTCAGCCTCGACGGTTAACGTTTCGCCTGTAGATAAGCGCAGCTCAAGGGTATGTGACTGACCAACCCGCAGCGGGGATTTCAGCTGCATCAGCATTAAGTGATAACCGCCTGGCTGCAGAGTAACCGAGCCTCCGGCAGGGATAACCAGCGCATCCAGCTGCTCCATTGCCATCTGCCCATTGTGACGGTGTACATGTTGATGCAACTCGAGAGAGGATGCGATGGGCGACTCCGCCGCGACAATTGAAACGTCCTCGCTGCCAGTATTTCGAATCTCGCCGAAGCCAGCTCCATTCTCAGCTCCGGGGACAGACTCCCGCAACCAAAAGCTTTCAACCTCAATCGTTTCAGCGGCCTGCACGGGACCCAGCATTCCCATTACTATAACCAGTAGCAAGGCTGCAGACGATAAAACGCGTTGAATCATTCGATTAAAATAGTGACGCATAAATTCCTCATTGGCGTAGGGTAGACTTGTTAGTAGGCTACTTTACCTGAGATTATGCGTGTTGGGTACGATCCCGCGTCAACAACCAGATTAAAAGGAAGACCAGTAACAATGGCCAGAGCAGGCTGAAGCCAACAAATAGTAAGGCTATAGCGCCGGCAATACCGGCCAGCAACAGGCTGCCAAAAACTGTGCCGACGACCAGCATAACGACCCCGACAATAATCAGTGCTGTAAGCCCTGAAACCGTAATACTGATAGCGCCCGCAAAAATCGCACTCAATACGCCGGGTGCCAGCCAGAACAGTGCCGCAAGTAATAGACAGAACAAGATAAAACCACGCATAAAGCCTCTCAAAGCAAATAACGATATAGATTAGTTACTAAGAGTACAAAAGGCGTGCCAAAACTATCTTGTTGATTTTAAATGGAATAAAAATTCCGGGCTAGCACTGTCGATAAACCACAGGCGAAGTCGACTAATAAATAGTGAATTCGACTAACCGTTCACCGGGGTTCCGCCATTTACATGAATAACCTGCCCGCTGACATAGGATGAATCCCGACAGGCAAGATAAACGTAGGCTGGAGCCACTTCGCAGGGCTGACCGGGACGGCCCATAGGCGTGTTAGCACCAAATTCAGCTACCGTTTCTTGATCAAAAGTAGAGGGGATTAGAGGCGTCCAGATCGGTCCCGGTGCGACCCCATTTACCCGTATCCCTTTTGCTGCGAGATTGATTGCCAGCGAACGGGTCAGGGACGTTATCGCCCCTTTCGACGATGAATAGTCGAGTAAGATTGGATTGCCTTTGTATGCTGTCACTGAGGTGGTGTTAATGATTGAGCTTCCTTTCGGCATATGTGCGACCGCGAGCTGAGTTAAATAAAACATCGCAAATACATTGGTGCCAAAGGTCTGTTCAAGTTGTTCCTGAGCGATATCCTCAATGTTCTCTTTAGGGTGCTGCTCGCCCGCATTGTTAACCAGAACATCTATTTGTGAGTAACGCTGGATGACTTTGTTGATCAGATCATTGCAAACTTCTTTGCTGGCAAGGTCACCTGAGTAAGTCATTACTTCGCCGCCGAGGTCTTTAACTGCTTGTGCTGTTTCTTTGGCGTCTTTATGTTCCTCTAAATAAACTAATACTACTTTTGCGCCCTCCTGGGCGTAATGTACGGCCACCGCGCGGCCGATCCCGCTGTCGCCACCGGTGACCACAGCGACCTTACCGACCAGCTTACCAGCTGGTTTGTAATCCTCAGAAAAGTACTGGGGTTCGGGGTGCATGTTGTGCTCTTTGCCTGGCTGTTCAGACTGTTGCTGGGCAGGTGGTGTCTTTTGCTGGCTCATACTGTCCTCCGTTCGCCTGGGGGAATTTTTGGTTTGTTTTGAAAGCGGATCTAGGTGGTTATTCAAGGTTAGCGGAGGAGGGGGGGATTTGCTGATTTTTACATTGGTGGTGGATTGGCTGCCGGTGCGTGGATGGTGCTCGGTGTGGGGATGGCTGTCGGTGGTAGATGGGTAGATCAGGCGCGGGGCTTGAATCTTGAATGGGAACGAGATGGTCGATGGGCAACCCAGGCGCGGGGCTTGAATCTTGAATGGGAACGAGATGGTGAACGTTGCTGGCACCTGCAGACCCATTCAAGATTCAAGCCCCGCGCCTGCTGTAGTGCTACGCAAACGAAAAAACCCCAGCCGGATGGCTGGGGTTTCTTTCGTTTGGATGCCTGGCGGTGTCCTACTCTCACATGGGGAGGCCCCACACTACCATCGGCGCTGACATGTTTCACTACTGAGTTCGGAATGGATTCAGGTGGTTCCACGTCGCTATGGCCGCCAGACAAATT
>NZ_PIPN01000008.1 GCF_003986955.1 Aliidiomarina sedimenti
TGGATGCCTGGCGGTGTCCTACTCTCACATGGGGAGGCCCCACACTACCATCGGCGCTGACATGTTTCACTACTGAGTTCGGAATGGATTCAGGTGGTTCCACGTCGCTATGGCCGCCAGACAAATTTGGTTCAACTTCAACAAGCTGCTGCAACATCAACGTCATCGTCTCGATAGACGCTGCGTTAAAAAATCTCTGTCAGTAATACCCTCAACACGCACTCGTGCAGAGTCATACGTCTTTGGTGTTGTATGGTTAAGCCTCACGGGCAATTAGTACAGGTTAGCTCAACACATTACTGCGCTTCCACACCCTGCCTATCAACGTCGTAGTCTTCAACAACCCTTTAGGGAGATTACACTCCAGTGAGAACTCATCTCAAGGCTCGCTTCCCGCTTAGATGCTTTCAGCGGTTATCGATTCCGAACGTAGCTACCGGGCAGTGCCATTGGCATGACAACCCGAACACCAGCGGTTCGTTCACTCCGGTCCTCTCGTACTAGGAGCAACCCCTTTCAATTCTCAAACGCCCACGGCAGATAGGGACCGAACTGTCTCACGACGTTCTAAACCCAGCTCGCGTACCACTTTAAATGGCGAACAGCCATACCCTTGGGACCGACTTCAGCCCCAGGATGTGATGAGCCGACATCGAGGTGCCAAACACCGCCGTCGATATGAACTCTTGGGCGGTATCAGCCTGTTATCCCCGGAGTACCTTTTATCCGTTGAGCGATGGCCCTTCCATTCAGAACCACCGGATCACTATGACCTGCTTTCGCACCTGCTCGACGTGTCTGTCTCGCAGTTAAGCTGGCTTATGCCATTGCACTAACCGTACGATGTCCGACCGTACTTAGCCAACCTTCGTGCTCCTCCGTTACTCTTTGGGAGGAGACCGCCCCAGTCAAACTACCCACCAGGCACTGTCCGCAATCCCGATAAGGGACCAACGTTAGAACATCAAACGTACAAGGGTGGTATTTCAAGGATGGCTCCACATCAACTAGCGCCAATGCTTCAAAGCCTCCCACCTATCCTACACATGTAGGTTCAATGTTCAGTGCCAAGCTGTAGTAAAGGTTCACGGGGTCTTTCCGTCTAGCCGCGGGTACACAGCATCTTCACTGCGATTTCAATTTCACTGAGTCTCGGGTGGAGACAGCGTGGCCATGGTTACACCATTCGTGCAGGTCGGAACTTACCCGACAAGGAATTTCGCTACCTTAGGACCGTTATAGTTACGGCCGCCGTTTACCGGGGCTTCGATCAAGAGCTTCTCCGAAGATAACCCCATCAATTAACCTTCCGGCACCGGGCAGGTGTCACACCCTATACGTCAACTTTCGTTTTAGCAGAGTGCTGTGTTTTTAATAAACAGTCCCAGCCACCTGGTCACTGCGACCACTATCAGCTCTGAGCGCGAAGCTCGTCACCAACAGTGGCGTACCTTCTCCCGAAGTTACGGTACTATTTTGCCTAGTTCCTTCACCCGAGTTCTCTCAAGCGCCTTAGTATTCTCTACCTGACCACCTGTGTCGGTTTCGGGTACGGTTCTGCATACCTGAAGCTTAGAGGGTTTTCCTGGAAGTATGGCATCAACAACTTCGACTCCTTAGAGTCTCGTCTCGTGTCTCAGTCTTAACGGGCATCCGGATTTACCTAAACGCCCAACCTACTCACTTTCACGCGGACTACCAACGCCGCGCTTGCCTAGCCTTCTCCGTCACCCCATCGCAGTATGCAGCAGTACGGGAATATTAACCCGTTTCCCATCGACTACGCGTTTCCGCCTCGCCTTAGGGGCCGACTTACCCTACCCTGATTAGCATGGGATAGGAACCCTTGGTCTTCCGGCGGGGGAGTTTTTCACTCCCCTTATCGTTACTCATGTCAGCATTCGCACTTGTGATACCTCCAGCAAACCTCTCGATTCACCTTCAACGGCTTACACAACGCTCCCCTACCACGTATCCGCATCCCAAAACCTACTCGCTCAGTGGTCTAATTAACCAGTGTGCTCCCTGACTATTTCAGGGGACGCTTTCGTTCACTGCGTGAACGTAAGCGAATAGTCTTTGGTGATGCGGATACATCCGCAGCTTCGGTGCATGGTTTAGCCCCGTTACATCTTCCGCGCAGGCCGACTCGACTAGTGAGCTATTACGCTTTCTTTAAAGGATGGCTGCTTCTAAGCCAACCTCCTAGCTGTCTGTGCCTTCCCACATCGTTTCCCACTTAACCATGACTTGGGGACCTTAGCTGGCGGTCTGGGTTGTTTCCCTCTCCACGACGAACGTTAGCACCCGCCGTGTGTCTCCCGGATAGTACTCACTGGTATTCGGAGTTTGCATGGGGTTGGTAAGTCGGGATGACCCCCTAGCCCAAACAGTGCTCTACCCCCAGTGGTATTCATCCGAGGCTCTACCTAAATAGATTTCGGGGAGAACCAGCTATCTCCGGGCTTGATTAGCCTTTCACTCCTAGCCACAGGTCATCTCCTAATTTTTCAACATTAGTGAGTTCGGTCCTCCAGTTGATGTTACTCAACCTTCAACCTGCCCATGGATAGATCGCCCGGTTTCGGGTCTACACCTTGCAACTCGACGCCCAGTTAAGACTCGGTTTCCCTACGGCTACCCTATACGGTTAACCTCGCTACAAAATGTAAGTCGCTGACCCATTATACAAAAGGTACGCAGTCACACCACGAAGGTGCTCCTACTGCTTGTACGTACACGGTTTCAGGTTCTATTTCACTCCCCTCACAGGGGTTCTTTTCGCCTTTCCCTCACGGTACTGGTTCACTATCGGTCAGTTGGGAGTATTTAGCCTTGGAGGATGGTCCCCCCATATTCAGTCAAGATAACACGTGTCCCGACCTACTCGTTTTCACTTACTAAGGTTCTTCGTGTACGGGGCTATCACCCTGTATCGCGGCACTTTCCAGAGCCTTCCACTAAACCTTAATGAGCTTAAGGGCTGATCCGCGTTCGCTCGCCGCTACTAACGGAATCTCAATTGATTTCTTTTCCTCCGGGTACTTAGATGTTTCAGTTCTCCGGGTTCGCTTCGTTAACCTATGAATTCAGTTAACGATACTGAGCAAGCTCAGTGGGTTTCCCCATTCGGAAATCCATGATTCAAATGCCTCTTACTGGCTTATCATGGCTTATCGCAAGTTAGTACGTCCTTCATCGCCTCCAACTGCCTAGGCATCCACCGTGTACGCTTAGTCACTTAACCATACAACCCAAAAACGTATAAGGGGGAACCAACGCAGTCCAGCGCGACAAAATGGTGGGTCTGAGTAGACTTGAACTACCGACCTCACCCTTATCAGGGGTGCGCTCTAACCAGCTGAGCTACAGACCCAGTATCCTTTTACTATCGCACACGCAATTACGCGCGACATGCACTGCATGTCAGCGATTTGTATTCATACCATTATCAAAGCCAATTCAATCTGTGTGAGCACTCACATCTTTTGAGCTATCGTTAAGGAGGTGATCCAGCCGCAGGTTCCCCTACGGCTACCTTGTTACGACTTCACCCCAGTCATGAACCACACCGTGGTAAACGCTCTCCCGAGGGTTAAGCTATCTACTTCTGGTGCAGCCCACTCCCATGGTGTGACGGGCGGTGTGTACAAGGCCCGGGAACGTATTCACCGTGGCATTCTGATCCACGATTACTAGCGATTCCGACTTCATGGAGTCGAGTTGCAGACTCCAATCCGGACTACGACGCGCTTTTTGAGATTCGCTTGCATTCGCATGCTTGCTGCCCTTTGTGCGCGCCATTGTAGCACGTGTGTAGCCCATCCCGTAAGGGCCATGATGACTTGACGTCGTCCCCACCTTCCTCCGGTTTATCACCGGCAGTCTCCCTAGAGTTCCCACCATTACGTGCTGGCAACTAAGGATAAGGGTTGCGCTCGTTGCGGGACTTAACCCAACATCTCACAACACGAGCTGACGACAGCCATGCAGCACCTGTCTCAGAGTTCCCGAAGGCACTAATCCATCTCTGGAAAATTCTCTGGATGTCAAGGGATGGTAAGGTTCTTCGCGTTGCATCGAATTAAACCACATGCTCCACCGCTTGTGCGGGCCCCCGTCAATTCATTTGAGTTTTAACCTTGCGGCCGTACTCCCCAGGCGGTCAACTTAGTGCGTTAGCTGCGTTACTCACGTCTTAAGACACGAACAACTAGTTGACATCGTTTACGGCGTGGACTACCAGGGTATCTAATCCTGTTTGCTCCCCACGCTTTCGCTCCTCAGCGTCAGTTTTTGACCAGGTGGCCGCCTTCGCCACTGGTATTCCTTCCAATATCTACGCATTTCACCGCTACACTGGAAATTCTACCACCCTCTTCAAAACTCTAGCTTGCCAGTTCAAAATGCAATTCCAAGGTTGAGCCCTGGGCTTTCACATCTTGCTTAACAAACCGCCTACGTGCGCTTTACGCCCAGTAATTCCGATTAACGCTCGCACCCTCCGTATTACCGCGGCTGCTGGCACGGAGTTAGCCGGTGCTTCTTCTGTGGCTAACGTCAATGGTACTAGCTATTAACTAGCACCCCTTCCTCACCACTGAAAGTGCTTTACAACCCGAAGGCCTTCTTCACACACGCGGCATGGCTGGATCAGGCTTGCGCCCATTGTCCAATATTCCCCACTGCTGCCTCCCGTAGGAGTCTGGGCCGTGTCTCAGTCCCAGTGTGGCTGATCATCCTCTCAGACCAGCTAGAGATCGTCGCCTTGGTGAGCCGTTACCTCACCAACAAGCTAATCTCGCTTGGGTTCATCTGATGGCATGTGGCCCGAAGGTCCCACACTTTGGCCCGTAGGCATTATGCGGTATTAGCCACCGTTTCCAGTGGTTGTCCCCCGCCATCAGGCAGATCCCCAAGTATTACTCACCCGTCCGCCGCTCGTCATCATCTAGCAAGCTAGACATGTTACCGCTCGACTTGCATGTGTTAGGCCTGCCGCCAGCGTTCAATCTGAGCCATGATCAAACTCTTCAATTAAAGATTTTGATTTTTGCAAGTGCTCAATGAATCGTTGGTTCTTCTAAAATAGAAGTAATTAATTACTTGAATCTTATGGTCACCAGCATTTCAAGAGCAAATTTTGACCCTACCTGCAGGACAAGCCTGTGGTTGAGATCTGCTACCGAAGTAGCTTTTTAAGTTGCTCAATCAATGTAAGTGCCCACACAGATTGCTTGGCTTTGATAGATTGTTAAAGAACGTT
>NZ_PIPN01000009.1 GCF_003986955.1 Aliidiomarina sedimenti
TGACCTTTCCCCTGAAATAACACCACATTTTCAATGAGATTTCAGTTTTTATGCCACCTGTTTTGCGTACTCAGCTGGCGGTAAATAATTCAGTGAACTGTGAGGTCTTTCCTCGTTGTAATGACGCTGCCACTGCTTAATGTCGTAACGAGCTTCGTCCAAAGTGCGGAACCAGTGCTGATTCAAACACTCGTTCC
Organism: Aliidiomarina sedimenti; assembly: GCF_003986955.1. Classification (GTDB taxonomy): domain Bacteria; phylum Pseudomonadota; class Gammaproteobacteria; order Enterobacterales; family Alteromonadaceae; genus Aliidiomarina; species Aliidiomarina sedimenti. The sequence continues at coordinate 198 of NZ_PIPN01000009.1, forward strand.
TGAATTTGCCGTTCAGGCTTTCCACAAACGCATTCTGTGTCGGCTTTCCTGGCTGAATAAAGCTCAGGCGCACGCCTTTGGTTTTACTCCAGAAAAACATCGCCTTGCTGGTAAACTCGGTGCCGTTGTCGCAGACAATTGAATCTGGTCTGTCGCGAGTCTCTATTATCTGAGATAAAAACCGTGCGACTTGTTGGCCTGAGATCGACACTGAAACCAGTTGGCCAACGACTTCGCGGCTAAAGTCATCAACGATGTTTAACACTCGAAAGCGGCGTCCATTGGCTAGTTGGTCTGAAACAAAATCCATGGACCAGCGCTGGTTAACGCCGGTTGGTGCATCCATAACGACACGTGGTCGAGTCAGTTTCTTCCGTTTCTTCGTGCGAACTTGGAGCCCTTGCTCCGTATAAAGCCGATACGTTCGCTTCTTGTTTTTAACTAGTCCTTCACGCTTCAAAAGGCCATGCAGCATTAAATACCCGTAACGCGGATACTCGACCGCCAGCTCCTTTAAACGAGCCATGACAGGCTCGTCCTGGCGCTTCTTTGGCTGATATCGATAAGCGGTTCGACTCAGCCCGACCAACTTGCACGCAAGGCGCTCACTAAGCTTAAACGTGGTCACTAAATGCGTAACCACATGCTTCTTGCTGGTGGGCTTTACCACTTTTTTGAGACGACATCCTTCAGGGCTTCTGTCTCAAGCATTTTCTCCGCTAAGAGCTTCTTCAGTTTAGTGTTTTCGGCTTCGAGCTCGCGTAGACGCTTTGCTTCGTTGACTTCCATACCAGCGTATTTACTGCGCCAGTTGTAAAAAGTGCCATTGGATATGCCTAGGCGACGGCAAATGTCCTCGACCTTGGCTCCAGCCTCGTGCTCTTTGATGGCCTTGATGATTTG